>CAVSKL010000001.1:0-2067058 GCA_963728475.1 Candidatus Eiseniibacteriota bacterium | reverse complement strand
GCTATTCCGACGAAGGCGGTCAGCCGATCCGAAGGAAGGCGGTCACTGATTCCGAGCGAAGGCGGGCACCGATTCCGAAGGATTCCGGCCACCGTCGGAGCGTAGCGACGCGGGGATTGTGTCGTTGGGTTCCTCGTCAGGGTCGTGGGTCGCATCTTACCGGGTCGGTCCCGGGTTGGTAGCCTGATTTTCCGGTCTCGGGTCCAGGCACCGGGATCCGACCTCGAGAGAAGCTCCAGGAGCGACGATCTCGGCCCGGCCGGGACCTGGGGTACCCCCCCCGGATCACGGGGTTCTGGATTGGGGCTTCTTCTTCTTCTTCTTCTTCTTCTCCGTGGCCGGGGTCAGGGGTTCGGTCTGGCGCATCGAGGCTCCTTTGAGCGGGATGCGGTGCGAGCGGTGCAGGAGCCGGTCCACGATCCCGTCGGCCAGGGTGGGTTCCCCGATCGCCTCGTGCCAGGCGGTGATGGGCAGCTGGGAGGCGATGAGGGTGGAGGCCCGCTCGTGGCGATCCTCCAGGACCTCGAGCAGGTCGCGCCGCTCGGCGTCGCGCAGCGGAGCCACGAGCCAGTCGTCGATGGCCAGCAGCTCCACCTTGAGGAGCCGGGCCAGGAGCCGTTCGTAGGAGCCATCGCCGCGGGCGACGGCGAGTTCGTGAAGGATCCGGGGAGTCCGGACATAGGTGGCGGTGAACCCGCGCCGGCAAGCCCGCTCCGCGAACGCGCAGGCGAGGAAGCTCTTGCCGGTGCCGGTGGGTCCGGTCAGCACGAGGTTCTGGTGCTCCTGGATCCAGCCGCAGGTGCCGAGGGAGAGGACGACCTGGCGGTCGAGCCCCCGGGAGGCGCGGAAGTCGACGTCCTCGAGACAGGCCGGGTAGCGGAGCTTGGCTCCCTTGAGCCGGCGGGCGAGCTTGCGCTGTTCGCGGTGGGTCCACTCGGCGTCGACCAGGAGGCCGAGGCGCTCGTCGAAGCTCAGGCCGGCGGCCTGGCGGGAGGCGGTCTGCTGCTCGAAGGCCTCGATCATGGCCGAGAGCTTCATGGCCTGCATCTTGTCCAG
Source organism: Candidatus Eiseniibacteriota bacterium (assembly GCA_963728475.1). Taxonomy (GTDB): domain Bacteria; phylum Eisenbacteria; class RBG-16-71-46; order JABDJR01; family JABDJR01; genus CAVSKL01. The sequence continues at coordinate 2,066,002 of CAVSKL010000001.1, read as the reverse complement.
GGTGGCTTGGTTCAGCATGGGATCTCCTTTGGGGCGGCGTAGTAGGCGGCGCCGCGGATGTTCTCGTGGGAGGGTGCGGCCGGGGCGGGCGACTCGGTCTCCAGCGGGAGCCGGTCGGTTCCGGCGGAGAGGATGTTCTTGACGGTGCGGTAGCTGTAGGAACGCAGGTGGAGCGCCCGCCGGGAGGCGGCTTCGAGACGCGCCTCACCGTACTTCTTGCCCAGGCGCATGAGGCCGAGACAGGAGCGGTAGCCCTGCTCGGGGTGGGGCCGGGTGTCGAGGATGTGGGTCACAAGTTCGGCGGCGTGGGGGCCGGTCTTCTCGGCCCAGCGAACGAGCCGGGAGGGGGTCCACTCGAGGTGGGCCCGGTGGGAGGCGGGCATGTGGTCGCGGTGAGTGGAGTGGCGTCCCCGGCCGCGTAGCCGCCGATGGGAGGCGACGCGCTTGGAGTGGAAGATGATCTCGACGGTGGTGGCGGTGGTCCGTGCCTCCACCACTTCCTTCAGGAGCTGGTAGGGGACGCTGTAGTAGTTGTTCTCGACCTCGACGTGGTAGTCGATGTTGACTCGGGGGTAGCTCCAGATGCCCTTCTCGTAGCGGCCGAGGGGGAGGGGCCGCAGGGCGGGGCGATCGAGTGCTTCGAAGAGCTGGCGGCGGCTCACCTTGAGCTTCTGCATAGGACGGTCGTTGAGGCGGTCGAGCTCGTCGCGGATGGCGGCGTTGAGCTCTTCGAGCGAGAAGAAGGTGCGGTTGCGGAGCACGGCGAGGATCCAGCGCTGGGCGAGCAGCACGGACAACTCGACCTTCGCCTTATCCTTGGGGCGCCGGACCCGGGCGGGGATGACCACCGCGCCGTAGTGGGCGGCGAGTTCCTCGTAGGTCCGGTTCACCCCCGGCTCGTAGCGACAGGGGGTGGTGATCCCGCTCTTCAGATTGTCCGGGACCCAGATCGCCGTGGAACCGCCGAGGTAGGCCGCCATGTTCTGGTGGGCGGTGATCCAGGAGTCCAGATCCTGGCTGGGGGTGGCCTCGGCGTAGACGTAGCCGCTGGCCCCCAGGGCGGCCACGAACAGCTCGACCTCGGTCACCTCCCCCGTCTTCGGATCCACGATGGCGGGCCTATTGCCCGAGAAGTCCACGAAGGTCTTCTCGCCGGCCACATGGACCTGGCGCATCGAGGGGGAGAGCTTCCCGGCGAAGCGGTGGTAGAGGTCACAGAAGCGGCTGTACTGGTACCCGTCCCGCGGATGACCGGCCCGGTACTCCTGCCACAGCAACGAGAGCGTGACCCCGGGACGGCGCAGCTCCTGGTGGACCCACGCCCAGTCGGGCCGGGGCCGCCCTCGCTCCGGGAAGGGGTGGGCGGCGGGGAACAGGAGCTGCTCCAGGTCCGTCTCGCTCCGGTCCTCGGCCACCGGCCAGGCCAGCCCGGCCCGCTGGGCCCGGGCCAGGTACTCTCGGACCGTGGTCCGCCCCAGCCCCAGGCTGCGGGCGATCTGGCGGTGGCTGAGTCCGGCGGCGCGAAGCCGCAGCACATCTTGGATCTTGCGCATGGGTAACCTCTTAGCTGGCACGCGGGGTCCTCCTCTGGGATGAGAGAAAGGCTCAGCGTAGCCCGGTTACCCCGCGCCGCCACCCCCGAACCGGGGTGGGCGGCTTCGTTCGGAACGGTGGGCGCCTTCCCTCGGAACGGTGGGCGCCTTCCCTCGGAACGGTGGCCGGCTTCGCTCGGAATCAGCGGGCGCGATCAGTCGGAAGGGTGGGCGTCTTCGCTCGGAATCGGGGGGCGGAATCGCTCGGAATAGTCAGCTCGACGAGCTGCTGAAGGGCCACCGACCCGAAGACATCCTCAATGAGGGCGGTCTGGTTCAGGACCTCACCAAGCGCCTGGTGGAGCGTGCCCTGGAAGGCGAGATGACCGAGCATCTCGGCTACGAGAAGCATGCTCCCGAGGGCCGGAACCGGGGCAACAGCCGCAATGGCAAGTCCCGCAAGCGACTGCTGACCGGGGAGGCCGAGCACGAGATCGAGGTTCCCCGCGACCGCGACGGGAGCTTCGAGCCCACGCTGGTGCCCAAGGGCCGGCGCCGCCTGCCGGGCTTCGACGACAAGGTCATCGCCCTGTATGCCCGTGGGATGACCACCCGGGAGATCCAGGGCGGGCTGAGGGAGATCTACAAGGTCGAGGTGTCGCCGTCGTTGATCTCGGCGGTCACCGACTCGGTGCTCGAGGACGTGAAGGCATGGCAGGGACGGCCGCTGGACGCGGTCTACCCCATTGTCTACCTCGACGCGATCCACGTGAAGATGCGGTCGTCGGGCCATGTGCAGACGACGGCGGTCTACGTGGCCCTGGCGATCAACCTGGAGGGTCAGAAGGAGCTTTTGGGCCTGTGGGTCGGGGAGAGCGAGGGCGCGAAGTTCTGGCTCTCGGTGCTGACCGAGCTCAAGAACCGGGGGGTCCAGGACATCCTGATCGCGGCGGTGGACGGGTTGAAGGGGTTCCCCGACGCCATCGAGAGCGTCTATCCCAAGGCCCAGGTTCAGCTGTGCATCGTGCACATGGTGCGGAACTCGTTGCGCTACGTGTCGTGGAAGGAGCGCAAGGCCGTCGCCCGGGACCTGCGGACGATCTACAGCGCCCCGACCTTGGAGGCCGCGGAGGAAGCCCTGGACGCGTTCTCCGCCGCATGGGACGATCGCTTCCCGACGATCGGCAAGAGCTGGCGGGCCAACTGGGTCCATCTGACCCCGTTTTTCGACTACCCTCCCGAGCTACGGAAGGTGATCTACACGACGAACGCGATTGAGTCGATCAATGCCCAGCTGCGGAAGGTGACGAAGAAGCGGGGGGCGTTCCCGACGATGGACTCGGTGCGGAAGGTCATGTACCTGGCCATGACCCGGGCTTCGGCCCGGTGGAGCCGCCCGGTCAAGGACTGGCCCACCGCCTTGAACCACCTGGCCGTCGTCTTCGAGGGTCGGGTGCCGCTGTGAGCAAGAGGCCATTTACACAAAGTTCCGGACACTCCCCGGGCGCAAGCTGAAACGGGCTCAACCGACCATCGAAATGCTCAAGGAGACCGATGAGTGCAGGGTAGTAGTCTCTCTCCATCCTGGAAGCGGCCTCCGCCGGGTCAGATATGGCGACAGGCTCAAAGCAGCAGGCATCCCGTACCGCGAGTAGCACGTCGTCGGCTTCTACATCGTCGACTTCTTGATCCCCGCCAAGCCGGTCATCATTGAGCTCGACGGAAGCCAGCACTGGCTCGACCAGAGGCAGCGAGATCACGATCGCCGGCGGGATGACTTCTTGAAGACCCTCGGCTTCACCCTCTTCCGTGTGGCCAACACGCAGTCCGCCCTGCGGGATTTCCAGCAGGTTCTGGACCTTCCAGACCGAGACGACCAAGAGCTGCACCAGGCCCTCAAGAAGGGCTTCCTCGCACGGCAGACGGCCAGGAGACGCCGCTACCGCACCAAGGCCGCATAACTGCTTGCCTTCGACCAACATGCAGGCTACGCTTCCCTGGTTCCTGTCCAGGAGGTTGATTCACGTTGTCTCCGAAGACCGCTTCCGGTACGCCCGGACACATTCATGATGAGTTCGTCCCAGACGAGCTCCGCCGACTCAAGAACGCCCAGACCGACCTTCCGCGCATAGCGAAGGACCCGCGCCTCACAGCGACCATTGAAGAGGCGGTGCGCCACATCCCTACGGCACATGACCTCCATCTTCGGGATGCCCGCAAGGCTTCCTTCCTGAAGCCGGAGAGTGTCCATCTCGTCCTCACCTCTCCTCCCTACTGGACCCTGAAGGATTACCGAAAGCATGAAGGGCAGATGGGGTACATCGCGGACTACCAGGAGTTCCTCACCGAGCTAGACAAGGTGTGGGCTCATTGTTTCCGTGCGTTGGTCCCTGGAGGCCGACTGATCTGCGTCGTAGGTGACGTTTGTCTCTCCCGCCGAAAGAACCAGGGGCGCCACACGGTGGTTCCGCTGCACAGCTCGATCCAGGACCACTGCATGGCCCTTGGCTTTGACAACCTTGCACCGATCATCTGGCACAAGATCGCTAACGCGGTGTATGAGGTTGAGAACGGCTCTCGTTTCCTCGGCAAACCCTATGAACCCAATGCCGTCATCAAGAATGATGTGGAGTTCATTCTGATGGCACGGAAGCCAGGCGGTTACCGTAGCCCTTCTCTCACCACGCGGGTACTTTCCGTCATCGCTGAGAAGAACCACCAGGAGTGGTTCCAGCAGATTTGGTTCGGCATCACCGGGGCTTCTACAAGACACCATCCTGCCCCCTTCCCTCTTCAGCTCGCGGAGCGGCTTGTCCGCATGTTTTCCTTCGTTGGTGACACAGTTCTTGACCCCTTCATGGGGACCGGAACCACCAACCTCGCGGGAGCAAAGTGGGGACGGAATAGCGTCGGTATCGAGGTAGAACCGCACTACTTCGACATGGCAGACACTCGACTCTCCTCACAAAGTCGAGACATCTTTGGAACAACCGCGGTGAAGGCCCATAAGCCGAGGAACAGCAAGGCGTGAAGGATCTGCATGCCGCTCTAACGGACGCGATCAAGTTCTTCTGGGAAACACGAGATGCACAGGGAAAGACTCAGGGGGCGAAGTCAGGTCAGAAGGATGCCGGCTTCCGCAGCGCCGTCACCGGCGGAAAGCAGATGGACGGCCTCATCCACCTCATCTCCGACATCGTCTGCGAGGCCGGTTGCAAGAGAGACTATGTCTTCCTTGATCGCCGGCTAGAGCTGCCAGGCTACTTTCGCCCGACAAAGAAGTGGGATCTCGTCATCGTTCAGGACGGCAATCTCCTCGCCGCAATGGAGTTCAAATCCCACGTTGGCCCGTCCTTCGGTAACAACTACAACAACCGCACGGAGGAGGCCCTCGGTAACGCTACCGACATCCTTGCCGCCTACCGCGAGGGAACCTTCAAACCCTCACCAAAACCCTGGCTCGGCTACCTCATGCTCCTTGAGGACCACAAGAAATCTACCGAGGAAGTGCGCGTCGACGAGCCTCACTTCAAAGTACGCGAAGAGTTTCGTGGTGCTTCGTATGCTACCCGCTACGAACTCCTCTGTGAGAAGCTGGTTCGCGAACAGCTCTACGATGCTGCCTGTTTGATCCTCTCTCCCCGCGGGCATGGCCTACGTGGAGTCTATTCTGAACCGAATCCCGAACTCGACTTTCGTCGCTTTGTTGCCTATCTCACTGGTGCCATCTCCGGACACTTGCGCACCGGACGCTAGGTTGAACGTTCTTCCTCCCCATCAGTCCTCTAGACCAAAATAGGCCGGAGCATCAGCAAATCGCGTTGCAGCCCAAATGGATGTGTACGTTAGCGCATTTCGCACAACATCCATCCACCCAGCCACTTCCTCTGGCAATGGGATGCGAACATCGCCTGGAGCGAAATGTTTGCCAAACTCACTTAGCTTCATGTAGCTCTTGCTCACCTCCCAGCGCCCGTGGATTCCGAGGTTTCTTACAAGGTCAAGCTCCTTCCAGGCGGCAGCTTCCTCGGGAATGAACGGCCACTTCTCCGCCTCGCACTCCACAAACAGCTTTCTTATGCTCTTTTCAATCTTTGAATCACCCGATACCGACTTGACACTTGGCCGCTTCGTCTTCCCGTCCAAGCTTTCCATTTTCCAGCACCGCGTCACGAACCGCCGCAGATGTCCAAGGTACCAGTCCCACTCGCTTACCATCAGGATCACTGCATGCTGACGAATGTAGCTGTCGAAGAACTCACCATACTTCTCCATCTGTCTCACGCCATAACCAAACTCTTCAATCGATTGGTATTCACGCTGCTTCTCCGCCACTTTTGTGAACCACTCTTCGTTCACGTTGACCGTCTCAATCGCACTCCCGGTGAGTGACAAGTAGGTCGCAATCGCAGCGAGCATCTCCTTCGCCTGTTCTGCTATCTGAAATGGGAAGACATGTGCCCGTACGCCTTCCCTCAACTCGATCCCTGGAAGCTCGAACCTCATAACTGAAAACCCCCTTGCCGAAACGGCAGCATATGCGCGCCTCGGCTGGCAGCCTCGCACCGGCGCTAGCCTGTTGATAACTTCACCCAGCTATACACAGGGATGAAGTTTCCACGGTCTTGACGAGTCTCTACAAGATGCTACGCCGTAATCAGCTACGACCTTTTGAAACACCGCCTGCGCCGCTGGCTCAACGCCAGCCTGGAACAAAACGGTGTCTTGCTCGCGCACTCCCCCTAACGCCCTAATGGGCATTTTCTTCCAGGCTTGCGTCCGTTCGCTTTTCAAGAACGGGACCGCGACAGAGATGCACGAGTGTAATCCGGACGAATCCGGTCTATGACCCACACATGTCCTAGGTGTGGTGGGGAGGGCACACTGACCAATGTGCTGGACGCCGTAATGAATCCGCCCGTCGCACGTTTCACCTGCCCCACCTGCAACGGCACCGGGGTGATCGACCCGAACGAATCTAATCAGCCTAAGAACTAACGAACAAACACATGCCAACAATCGAACTGTCAGAGGAAACTCTGGCGAAGATCAAAGAGCAGTCTTAGCCTGCCTGCCCTTCGGGCTTCTAGATCTCCTCGCTGGTCATCACTTCAAACTCCCTTTCTGGATTCAGTCCCGTCGGGTAGACAACTAGGTTGGTTCCATTGAGTCAAGCCCATTCTTAGTGGAAATTGCGCGACCCATGTTTAGGCAGCCTCCTCTCGAGGGCTGCCGGCTTCGATCTTCAACTCCCTCATCAGCGCCTCCCGCAGAGCAGGAAGCTGTTTGTACCCCATCACCTTCCTGAGGCGAGGCTCGATCTCCAGCAACGCGGTTGCCAACCAACGCTGCTTCTGGCTCGAGTTCTTCCAGTGGTCCACCTTGCCGCAACGCTCTTCGACCAGGCCGTTGATCGACTCCAGGCAGTTGGTCGTCTTGAACGAACGGCCCAGCTTCCCGAACAGACCCAGACGATGCAGGGTCAGCGTCTCCTCCAGGCCTTCCCGGAGACTGGCCGCCGCCGACTGGTTCACTTCCTCGAGCTCGGCCAGGATCTTCTCCAGCGCTCCCTTGGCCTCGGCGTAGGTCGGTCGCTCGTACGCCTTCTGCAGCCGTTTCCGCAACGCCGCCTGCTCGCTCCGGGGCAGGTACGACACCACGTTCTCCCGCTTGTGCCACTGACAGCGCTGCACCAAGGCCCGTTCCTTGAAGCACTTGCGAACCGCCGACCGCAGACCCTTGGCTCCGTCCAGGATCATCAGAACCCCCCGGCTCACATCCAGGCCCCGATCCACTAGCGACCGCAGAAATTGGCTCAGCACCCGCTCGTTCTCCGTCCCCGTCTCCACAAACCCCAGGATCCGCTTCTCGCCTTTCAACGTGATCCCCAGCGCCAGAACCATCGTGTCCTCGGCAAACGTCTTCCCATCCAGGAAGATCGCCACCACGTCCTCCTCTGCCAGGTCCCGTTCCTGCAACGCCTTCAGCTTCTCGCCACTGGCCTGCACAAAGCGCCGCGACACCGTGGAACTCGACAGTCCGATCGCTCCCGGTACCGACTCTGCTGCCGCCTCGTAGTTCCGGCACGACACCCCGTACAGCACCCGGCGCAGCAACACCTCGTCCACCTCCCCCTCCCCTCGAAGCTTCCGGTATGAGGTCAGCGGCATCTCAGCCCCCTCCCCACGAACCCGCGGGACCCGAATCGGCACCTTCTGGCCCGCCAACTTCACCGATCCACAGTTGCTCCCGTGACGGCTCCCTCCCGTCCTCGCGTAGCGTTCTCCAGCCAGCTCTCGAACCTCCTCGTCCAGGACCGCGGAGATCTCCGCCAAAGCCAGGGGGACCAACGCTCGGATCAGCTCCACCCGGGCGTCCAGCTCCAGCTCCGGGACCTCCTCCCTCCGAAGAACCTGGGCCTTGCCCAACCGCTTCTCCTTCTTGCGTCGACGCACGACTCGTGGCAAACTGCTCATCGAACGGCTCCTCCTTCTGCGGGTTGAGGTTGTCTTCCAACACCATCAAACCACAGGAGTTGGGGCCGCTTCAATTTTCAACTAAGAATGGCACACCCTCGTTCCATTTCTTCGTCGCGCCGAGGGAACCAGCAAGCCGTCCCGGCCAAGCCACGCGGTAGCCCCACCGATCACCTGGCACATCGAGTAATCAGAGCCATTTAGGTCCTCTCTCGTCAACCCCACGGCTTTCAGTCGCGCCGGAGTACATAGGTCCAAAACCTTCTCCAACTCAATTCGGATCTCATAGACGACCCGCTGCCTTTTGATTCGGAAGGGTTCAAGCGACAATCTATAGTCACCCTCAGCAATCGCCGTCTCTCGCTGAAGACTGGTGTAAATAGCGGCCGTATCCCTAGGGTTCCAACGCGCTCCGCTCGTGTTCTCGCGCAGTGGGGGTACTCCTGCAAACATATGGCGGAAGACAGACCCCGCCCATGCCGAGTACTCAAACCCCTCCAGAGCGTCCAGCAACCCGGGATCGTAGATCACCTAGTGTTCTCAGCCTCAGGAGTAGGCACCATCGCGCAGCTGTGCAATGATCGCCACCACATCGTCCACATTTCCTTCTTGTATAACATCGGCGGGTCTTCTATCACCTAGGAGCCTGTGTGGCGTGAATAGCCAAAGGCGTGCTTCCTTAGGCCCATAGAACTCAGCTAGTTCAGTCACAAGCCACTCCAGAGCGAGAATCGTCTTTAGACGAGTGAAGTGTGGTTCAACACTTCCGCTCTTCCACCTTGAGACCGTCTCCGGGGTCGTATTCAGTAGCTGAGCAATATCCCTCTGACGGATCCCACCTGCCTTATGAATCGAATCAAGCCTCTTGGCAACTGCGTTGGACATTTGGCTCACCTTCCCTCTTTGATTCAGGCGCGGAAGCGAGATCCAATTCGCTTTCCTTCAGGGACTGAAGAGAAACGTGCGTTTGTCTGGTCAAGAGAGCCAAGCGTGTATCGCCAGGATTCAAGTCTCTCTTTAACGCTCACTAAGCTTGGCTCTACCTTCGCGGCTCTCACTGCGAGATCTGTGGCCGGTCGCAGGAACCGATCAAGATAGCTGGCCGCTCTCATCGGTTCCGGAACAGCACTCAAGCGACGCACCTCTGCGCATCTTTGCACGATGAAATGCCTCCGAGGGTCGCGGATCATATCTTCATACCCATGTCTGCAGCACGATTCATCAGTGCACGCGAATCTACTCTTCATCTGCCTTGTTTCAAAGAAGGAGCGCGCCTTGCTCCGGCTAAGGTAAGCTCCAAGCTCCGGAAGATACACGCGCGGTGATGGCACAAAACCCGCACCGCTTCGGTTACGCTTGAGAAGCGGTCGCACGTTGAACTGCTCACCCATTGTGATCCCGCACTCAATTCCACCAGCCGCACCGAAAGCAAGGAGTGCGAGACCAATAGTGCCGGAACGCTCTGCAATTATGGGGCGCTGCAGAGCTGTCAGATCCCACGCGGCCGCAATGTACCCGGCCAGGCTGGGTCCTGAACTCGATGACCCAAAGGGGTGCGCTCGCAACCAGAGGGCATCAAACGGTAAGGGTTGGAGTCTGCCCAGAATCGAAGTTCGATGTTGGGGATCACGAAGGGCCTTCATCGGCAGGCTGAGTAGGTAGTAGATCGGTACAGCCCTAAGCTGCAAGCTGTCGAGTTTCCTTCGCAAGGCGACCGTCACGCGAGCATCGATATCGAGCCAAGGGTCAAACGCACCGGTCACGTAGTGAGTCGGTGCGAGAACTGCGCTGAAGGAGTTCCGGGCGACAAACTCCGCTATGCGCGTGGTCATCTCCTCGATCTCCGCCGTGCCGATTTCGTCCGAAACCAAGGATGCCGTACTAGCCCAGGGCAAGGCAGCGAGGTCTTGCCGCTGTCTCCCCGCAGGAGTAGCGAGCTCCAGCGCGCAAGTGTCTAGGATGCAGTCCAGATGTCGGCTTTTCGATTCCGTTCGGAGTTCCTCTTGGCGCCCGAGGAGCGTCGGGCTGAATACGACCCCGGTCGGCGAAGCATGGCCGTCAGAGATCGGTTGAAGCAGTGCTCGATGATCGTTGCGTCCTGGACGGAAGTAGAGTCCGAGCGGGGGTCCGACCAAGTGCAGAAGTCTAGGGAACTGTTCCATTTGGCGTTCCTTGTCTCCCGGAGTCGAGTCTCAAGGTTGACGTTTGCATTGATGTTAGCATTGACACGGGTCTTCGGCAACCCCCCCTGACGCCCCGCACATCTGCTAGTTAAGTTATTTGTATACAATATCTTATGCCGACATCACGAGTGTACTTGCGGGTATTCAGAACCAGTTCATCTGCTGTCTTGCACGGCTAAGCTCATGCTGAGCCGAGCCAGGAGGACTTCGATCCGATTGAGCTCCGGCGCGTAGAGCGGAAGGATCTCGAACCGGATGGACCGACAAAGGTCCCGGGGTCGGGCGGCATCCCGGCCCCATCCTGCTAGAGGGCCACCGCCTTTTGTCGCCGCTGTTCCAGCGCTTCCGGGTTGCGGAAAGCGCGCACTGCGGCTTCCTTCCAGTTCGGAGGATGCGGCATTGATCATGCGTTCATCCGTTGTGACCAACTCTGACGTAGTCTCAATGCGCTGCGCAGCACCCGACCCTGACGATCCCTAGTCTCTGCCCAGCCATTGCGAGGTCCGGCTGGCGTATTCGGGCTCACCCACTTCCTCGTAGACAGGCAGGCGCACTACCTCCTTCTCCTTGACGGGTCATGTGGGTGGGGCCGTCAGAGTAGCCAGTGGGAGGATCGCTTCGGCTCTGGCTGCGGGAAACGTAGTCAGGTGGCACTCTTGCCTGTGACCGGTCCCACGCCGAGGAAACGGCGTAACTCCGTAGAAACACGTCGACCCAAAACGAAGATGTGACCGGCCCCATCGCGGGACCGGCCACACCAGTCAGTCACCTAACTCCTACGGACATAGAAAGATAGGCTGGAGGCGCCAGGCGGATTCGAACCGCCGCATAACGGTTTTGCAGACCGTCCCCTTAGCCACTTGGGTATGGCGCCTCTTCAAAGCGGCAGAAGAGGTTAGCACATGCCCGGCGGCCCCCTCAAGCGGCGCGTGTGGCCTCGGGGGCCCACGCGGCCTCACTCCCGCCGGGCGAGGAGCCTCGGAAATGAGCGCAAGGCGTGTCGTGCCCCTCGGGGGCGAAATCCGTGCCCACGCGCCGCACCGTGACCCTCGGTGCGCGCCGGGCCGTGCCCCTCCCGCCGAAACCCAGCGCCCCGGGCTTACCCCCCCCGGCCGTGAAGCCGCCCCACCCGCGCTCCCGCGGGCGCCGGCTTACGGATCCCCCCCCCTACGTCCGATAGCTTCGCTGGATCTCCCACGACAGGTAGATGGAGAGCACCCCGGTGGCGGCCAGGTACCAGGCGCCGGACTGCAGGGTCACGTGGGCCATGTCCGAGACCTTGAACAGCACCACCACCAACGCCAGGCCGAACACGTCGACCATAGCCAGCGTGTCGGCCAGGACCAGGCCCTGCATGACCGGGGAGTGGACTCCCCGGAACCTCGAGACCACGTACGCGACCACGATCCCCAGGAGCTTGAGCGCCGGCACCAGGACCACGAAGAGCAGGAAGGCCACCCCCAGCACCGTCTTGTGCGCGGCCAGGAGTTCGCGAATCCCCTGGAGGATCGAATAGTCGTGCTTCCAGAAGATCCACTTCTCCACCTTCATGACCGGATGCGTCACCCCGCGATAGAGCATCAAGAGCCCCACCAGCGACACCAGCACCACGTTCAGCCCGAACGGATGCCAGGACGACTTCCGGGCGGACCGGGGCTCGGTCTCCACGTGGCGGATCCAGGCGGTGGCCAGGATTGAAAGCAGGATTGCGGAGCCGAACACGTACACGCCGTAGTGGGCGTGGGCGTCGGCCAGGATGCCGAGCTGGATCGCTCCCAGCATGATGCAGACCACGAAGAAGTCCAGCATAGACCAGCGTCCCAGGATCTCGAGCCACTTGTAGACCGTACGGCTTCGCTTCCGGTAGGGCTGCTGGAACCAGATCAGCGCGAGCAGCCCGAGCTTGAAGGTCGGGAAGAGGATCGAGAACAGGAGCACGATGATCCCGAGCGCGAAGTCGCCGCTCGAGAAGAACTCGATGATGCCGCTCACCGCGGAATACGGCTTGGGATCGGAGAAGAGCTTCTCCATGCTCACCATGGGAGAGAAGATGCCGGTGACCAGGAGCGCCAGCGCGATCACAATGATCACCGGGGCGGTCCAGCCCCGGCCGGCCTCGCGGAAAAATTCTCTCAGGCTGAAAGATGACGACATGGCACAATTTGAAGGATGATCGACCCGGTCCAAAGCAGACAAATGCATGTCCGGCAATCGGCCCAGGAAGCGCGCGACCGGCTCCGGGCCTTGGATCGATACTGCCATGCCCCCCGCGCCCGGTCAATCGGCCCCGGACGACTCCTCGCGCATCCCCCCCCTCCGCGCCCGGTCAATCGGCCCCGGACAACTCCTCGCGCATCCTGCCCCCTCGCGCATCCCCCCCCTCCGCGCTCGCCCTCCGCACCCGCGCCCGCCCCCTGCGCCCCCCCCCCACACCCACCCGGCAAATAGGGGGGCCGGCGGGACCCCGGCCGGGCCGGAGTCCCCCAGACCCCCCACTACGCCCGACAAGACCCGGGCAGGTCGCCTGCTAACGAATCAGGATCAGCTTTCCGGTTCGCACCCCGGGCCTTCCCTCGAGCCTCGAGAAGTACATCCCCGTGGACGCCCGCTCGCCGGCGTCGCTCCGGCCGTCCCAGACCCGCTGGTGCCAGCCCGCCTCCAGGGTGCCGTCCACGAGCGTGCGCACCAGGCGGCCGGCCACGTCGTAGATCCGGAGCTTCACCGGGCCCTCCTCGGGGAGGGCGAACCGGATGACGGAACTCCGGGAGAATGGGTTCGGCTGGCTCTGGGGCATCGCGAAGAGCTGCGCGTCCAGCGGGGGCCGCACCCCGGCCGCAACCGAGACGCACTTGATGCTGGTCACGGTATAGGCCAGGGACGAGTTCGGGTTGTCGTACGAGACCACCTTCCACTGGTAGGTCCCGGGCCCGGGCAGGATGTAGGCGGCATGCTCGGGGTCGGCGGTGGCGGTGGCCCCGCTCGAGACGATGTTCCCGTCCGGATCGACCAGGTACAGGTCCAGGTCGACCACCGGGCCCCCGCTCCAGCTCAGGTACCCGTCGACCTGCTGGGTGCCGGCGGGGACGTCGAACGGCTCCAGGGTGTAGACGTTCATCGCCCCCTGCACGTCCGCCCCGATCGTCCCCGGGAACAGGGTGGTGTCGGCGTCGCAGGGACCCGCGGGGCGGGTGGGCCCGCTCGAGACCACCGTGATGGTGACCGACTGCGAGTCCGCCGCTCCGCCGCTATCCATTACGTGGAAGGTCACCGCGTAGGTGCCGGCGGCCCCGTATGCGGGCGTCCAGTCGAACGTCCCCGCCGAGGAGTCGAACGCCGCGCCGGACGGTAGCGGCGCCGCCGAATACAGGAGCGCCCCTCCCTCCTCGTCGGCGGCGGATACCGCGAACGAGAGGGGCATCCCTTCGTGCGTGCTCTTGTCGGAGATGGGAGCCAAGAGCGGCGCGGTGTCGCTCCCCGGAGCGCGCGTGTAGACCTGGATCCGCACGGTTTCGGTATCGGCGGCGGGGATCGTGAAGTTGTCGACCGCCCGGAAGCTCGCGGTGAACTCTCCCGACTGGCTGAAGGACGGGGTCCACTCGAACGTCCGGCTCCCGGGGGTGAAGGTGGCCCCCGGAGGAAGCGCCAAGGCGGAGTAGGCGACCGGCTGGCCGTCCGGATCCGTGGCCTGAACCTGGAAGTTGAGGGTCAGCCCCTGGCCGACGGTGCGGTCCCCCACCGGGTCGAACACCGGGGCGTGATTCGCCTGGGTCACCGGATCCATGGGGATCCAAAGGACGGTCGTCTGCTGCTCCGCCGTCGGAACGTTCGAAGTCGGAGAGGTGTAGACCGCCGACGGCACCCCGTTCTCGTCGTAGGTGGTGACCGAGAAATCGTCCACGATCCCCTCGGTGTTGACGTAACCCTGCTCCCGCACCGACAGGAACCACGGGTTCGCGTTCGAGGGGGGCAGGAAGCCGGCCACCGGATCCTGATCGGTCAGGTCCGCGTGGAAGTACCAGCGGGTCATGGTCCCGAACCCGACCGGGACCACCACCACCGAGGAATCGGCTACCCCGGAGCCCCCGCACGGCCGCACGAACGCCGGATTCGCGGGGTCCACTCCGCTTCCGAACCGGGCGAAGATGTCGTTGTCGATCGCGTTGTGGGTGATGGACCACCGCACGCGGACCCGGACCGGAGGAACGTCGGTCGCGACCTCGAACGCGGGCTCCACGTGCTGGGCGCCCGCGGTGTCCATCCACCGGACCTCATACCAGTAGGGGGTGCCGGGGACCAGCGAGGCGTCGGTGTCGGTCCAGGTGTAGGGCGTACGATTGGCGGCGCGCTCGATGACCGGCCCCCCGGCAGGCATGACCGCCGGGCTGGCCGGCGCGAAACCGCCGGGCCGGCCGCCCAGGTCGGGCGCCCGGTAGACCGTGAACCCGCTGACCCCGACCTCGCGCTGGGTGACCCAGCGGAGGGTGATCTCGAGATGCCCGCCCACGTTCGAGACCCCGGTCGCCGCCTCGCTCACCACCTGGGTGGTCGCGCGGTTCATCGCCTCCTTCACCGCCGCGTAGGCGTCCACCTCGCCCCAGCCCCAGGACGGATGGTAGTTCGGATCCACGGAGAAGGGATCCGAGGCCGACGGCGGCTGCTTCCCGTGGTCCGTCCGGTGCTCCGCGGTGTTCTGCAGGACGTCGCGGACCTCGGCCGGGGTCAGGTCCGGGTTGGCCTGGCGGATGAGGGCGCAGATCCCGGTGATGCAGGGGGTCGCCATGCTGGTCCCGTTGATGTTCTGGTACTCGTTCCCCGCCGTGGTGGGGTCGCCGAGCACGGAGACGATGTCCGATCCCGATCCCAGGACCGAGGGCTTCATCTCGTCCAGATGGTCGGGATCGCCGTCCGAGTCCCGCGGACCCTCGTTGGAGTAGTCCGCCACGATATCGTCGGAGTGCTGGAGGGTGTTGGCGTCCTGGAGCGCGCCCACCGCGACGTCCTGGTCGGCGGCGGCCGGGCTCGGCATGTAGGCCGTGTTGCCGTCGTTCCCGGTGGCCACACAGACCACGATGCCCGCCTTCACCGCGGCGTTCACCGCCGCGCAGTCCGCGTCCGTCCCGTCCGAGGCGCTCGTGCCGCCGATGCTCATGTTCACCACCTGGACCCCGCGATAGGTCACCCCGGGTTCCCCCGCGTCCCACACGGTGTTCCGGTGTTCGATGCACCACTCGAGGGCTTCGGCGGCGCCCCCGCCGACCCCCGCGTCGGTGATGACCTTGCAGTCCACCAGCCGCGCCTCCGGCGCCATGCCGGCGTAGCGCCCGGGGGCGGCGCCGTTCAGGATCCCCTGCGGTCCGCCGGAGCCGATCGCGGTCCCCGCCACGTGGCTCCCGTGGTACTCCGAGGCCGCGGCGCCGTGATCCACCGGGTTCGCGCTGGAATCGGGCGGGGTGTTGAGGGAGCTGTCCAGGTTGGAGAAATTTCCCCCGCCCAGGAACTTGCCCACCAGCGACTCGTGGCCGGGGTAGGCCAGGTCCGGGGCGTCGTTGACCCCGGAGTCCAGGATGCCGACCACGACTCCCTTGCCGGTGAAGCCCAGGTCCTTCCACACCGATGGGAAGAAGCCGGTCCCCACCCCGCCCGCGCTCTCCCGGACCCGGAGGGTGCGGGTGGCGTTGTCGTTGAACGGGTACATCACCTGCCACGCCTCGACCCGGGTGATTCCCGCGAGCGCGGCGATCGCCTGGATCTGGGTGAAGGTCGCCTTCACCCGCAGGTACTGGATGTAATGGGGCCGCCAGAGGATGGTGGCGCCGGTGGCCTCGACCGCCGAGACGTCGCCGTCGGTCGGCATGTGATCGAACCCGACGTAGGTCCCGAACGCCAGGGGGGTCTGGTCCGGAAACACGAAGAAGATCAGGCGGGCGTTGAGGTCGCCGTTCACGTGGGCCGCGGCGAGCCCGCCGGCCTGGACCGACTCGATCCGGTCGTCGATCCGGTTCTGGTTCTGGTCCCAGAGCCAGGAGGCGGCGAAGAGCCGCGGGGCCGCGGAACAGAGAATGACCAGCGAAAGTACGAGCGTACGCACATAAGGCCTCATGTCGGAACTCCTTCCAGGCTGCCGGGCGCGACTTCGGCGCGCCGTGCCGGCCCGCACCCCAAGCCCGCACGACGAACTCGAGGGCGATCCTGGGCGCGCACGGTTGAGCCCCGATTGACCGGAAAGCGATGAGGCGTGATAACGTCTTAAATTACAATAAGTTAAAGAATTGCATCAGATCCCGGGCGGGGACATTCACCACGCCCCGTACGACACCCCCGCCGCCACCCGGGTCAGCTTCTCGGAGCCGGTCTGGGCCAGGACCGCCCCCTCCACCCGGAAGCCGCCGAACGCGATCCCCGCGCCTCCGGCCAACTGCATCCCGCCGTCCACCACCGCCAGTCCGGCCCGGAGCGGCAGCCGTTTTGCCGGACGGTACTCCGCCCCCGCCCCCAGGTGCGTCTTCTCCTCCAACCGCAATCCGTCCCCGAACCGGTGCCGGAACTCGCCGGTCACGTCCAGGTCGGGCCGCACCCGGTACGCCCCGTCCAGGATCACCTTGGGCCGGAATCCGAGGCCGTCCACCGCGTTTCGCAGAAACGCCGGCGCCTCGGCGAGCGGCCGCTCGTCGAAGTCGGTGGACGACGAATCCCCGTTGAAGAATGCGTCGCCGGGGCGATAGGTGTGGTCGCGCAGCTTCCACTTGAAGGTCTGCACCAGGTTCTGGACCGCCGCCCCCGCCGTCCACCGCCCGCTCTCCAGCGCCGCCCCCACGTCCAACCCGAACCCGGTCCCGCTGTTCCCGGCGTTGAAGTCCGTCCCCGGCGCGATCACCGGAAACGCCACGTTCACGTCCACCGGATCGTCGCCGATCCGTCCCCCTGCGTCCCGCCCCACCACCAGCGCGTGCCCCACCGTGATCTTCGCGGTGGCCCCCGCCGCGAACACCGAGCCCTCCGGGCCGAGGGCCACCGGAAGCTCCTGCGCGTAGCTCGCGGCGAAGGTGGTGGCCAGGAAGCCGTCCACCCGCGAGCCGGCCAGGTCGTAGGCACCGGGGGCGCCGGTCCGCCCGGCGTTCCCGAACAGGATCACCTCGGCCGCGTCCGGGTTGAGCACCGCCCTCGCGTGGCCCACCGTGCTCACCTGGAAGCCGAACCGGTGCGCGGTGAGGGCCATCTCCGAGGCCTCGGCGCCCGAATCCCCGGTGAGCCTCCCGGCTCCCCGGATCGCCCTCAACCAGTCCAGCCGGGTTGACTCCGGAACCCGCTTCCCCTCGTAGTCGGCCAGGGTGCCGAACCCGATCGGCGCCAGCCCCCACTCCACCTCGACCGGGAGGAGGGTGAGCGAGTAGGCCGGATTCCCCGGAAGGGCCAGGTTCGCCGGGTTGACCGCGATCGCGGAGAATCCCCGGGCGAGGGCGGTGTAGTTGCCCGCGGTTCCCAGCGACGCCGCCGCGGTGGGCGGGAGCTGGGCCCCGGCGGGGGCGGCGGCCAGGAGCGCCGCCGCCACCCCGGCGCCGACGGCAAGACGGCGTCCCACCGCGTCAGCCCCCGATCCGGAGCACGGCGTCGAGCCGGGTGCGGATCACCACGGTGTCGGCGGCGGTCACCGTCACCGGAGGGGTTCCCGCGGGGACGGTTCCGGAGCCGGCGAGTTCCACCCCGTCCTTCCCCAGAAACGTGTGAAGCTCGTCCGGGGTGAACTCCACCCGGGTGGTGGAGTTCTCCGCGGCGGAAAGCGCCGCCGCCTTCACGATGTCGGGGAAGCCGCCGGTGATCCGGAGCGTGAAATCCACCGGCGCCCGGAGCGGGTTCCGCACCAGGAGTTCCAGCGCCCCCGACTCGACCCGGTCGACCAGGTCCTGGTCCACGTCGGCAAGGCTCAGCTCCACCGGATCCACCGAGACCGTCCGGCCCGCCACCGATACCCGGGCGGAGGAGACCAGCACCGTCTCCGGGGTCACGACGACGTGGATCGAGGCGCCGGTGTCCACCCGCACCGGGTCCCCCGCCGGCGAGTCCAGCACCAGCATCACCCGCACCGTGCTCCCGAACTCGGCCCCGGAAACCTCGGCGGTCCGCTCCAGGGTCGTCCCGGGTGGGAACGCGGTGCCGGCCCCGTCCACCCGGACCGAGTCCACCGGGATCTGCCCGTCGGCGCCGCCGAGCAGGTAGAAGGTGAGGCTCCCGGTGGCGCCGCCTCCCGGCCGCAGGGGGTCGAAGCCGAACCCGTTGGTCACCGCGAGCCGGACCGAGAGTTCGGACACCGTGACCGACATCACCTCGGCGGGAAGGTCCCCCTCCCCCTCGATCCCGGTCTGGAAGGCCGGCTTGGGCACCACCTGGCCGTTCAGCTCGCCGCAGGCCGGACAGACGTCGCCCAGGGACCGGGCGAAGGTGAAGGGATCCACCGCCACCGAAAGTTCCCGCCCACCGGGAGCCACGGTGACGCCGCCGGGAAGAAAGTCGGAGACGTCGATCTCGGCGCGGTCGGCGGGGAGGATCCAGCGGGTGTCCCAGACCGGCGCCTGGGAGGGAAAGCTGCACGAGGCGACCAGCGCCAGCGCCGCCGCCGCCGCCGCCAAGCATGGTTTCCCTGTCGGCAATCTCATCAAACGCGCCCCCACGCGCGGCCGCCCCCACTCCCGGCCATTGTAGGCGACGGGTCCTCGGGTGTACACCGCCCGGCCGGTGGGGGACCCAACGCCTCGTCCTTCCGGCCCCGAATGGGAAGGGCCCCGGAGCATGCCGCCCCGGGGCCCTTCGAGATCACTCGGGATGCGCGGGGGTTACCGCGACATCACCACCCGCTGGACGAAGCTCCGGCCCGGGGTCACCAGGTGGATGAAGTACACCCCGTTGGCGGCCTGGCCGCCGTCGCCGGAGCGCCCGTCCCACTCGGTCTGGTAGCGGCCGGGAGCGTAGTCCCGGTCGGCCAGGGTCGAGACCAGCCGCCCCTTGATGTCGAACACCTTGAGCGATACGTGCGAGTCGCGCGGCACCGCGAAGTCCACCCGGGCCGACCCGTGAGCCGGATTCGGCCACGCCGGGAGCAGCGCGAACGCGGTGATCGGCCGCCCGGCCACCGCCGAGATCGGACCGAACGCGTTCAGGGTGCCGTTCCGGTCGGTGGCCTGCAGACGGTAGTAGTAGGTCGTGCCGGTCTCGCCGGCCGCATCCACCACCGAGGCCACCGCGCCGGTGACCGAGACCGGGGACTGGACCCGCGTCCAGGGCCCCTCGCTCGCCGTTCCCCGCTCCACGTAGGTGTCCACGAAGGTGGCGGGATCCGCGTACTTCCAGCTCACCTTCACGCCGGAGTCGGTCGGCTCGGCGCTGAACACCTCCAGCGCCACCGGAACCGGGGTGTTGGCGATGGTGAAGATCGCGTCGGAGTCGTCGGAGCCGGTGTTGTCGGCCACGTCGTGCGCGGTCACCCGGAAGACGGCGTTGGGGGTGGGCGGGTTGGTCACCAGCCAGGGATAGCTTCCGGTGTTGCCGGCGCCGAGCGCGATGTCCTCCCAGGTCGAGCCGCCGTCCCGGGAGAGCCGCAGGTCCACGCTGGCCACGCCGCTCCAGACCGGATCGCTGGCGTTCCAGGTCATGGCGTGGGGCATCCCCACGTAGATCGTCTCTCCCCCGTTGGGGCCGGTCACGGTGACGACGGGATCGGTGACGTCCACCCGGAGCTTGCCGGCTCCCCAGTCGGAGTTGGGCACCGCGCCGGTGTTGGCGTCGACCAGGGCCAGGGCAGTCAGCTTGGTCATGATCTGGGCCTGGGAGAGCGCCCCGAACTTCTGCATGAGGAGCGCCACCGCGCCGGTCACATGCGGCGCGGCCATGCTCGTTCCCTGGTTGATGATGTGCATCCGGTTGTCGTTCAGGTACGAGTACCAGGTGCTGGAGGTGGTGCAGCTCCCGAGGGTAACGTCCAGGGTGCGCGCGGAGCCGATCGCCTGGCCGGGCGCGGTGATCTCCGGCTTCAACCGGCCGTCCCGGGTGGGTCCGTTGCTGGAGAACACCGCCCGCCCCCCGACCGTGGTCGGCGGCGTGGTCGCGCTGTAGGAGATCCCCAGGCCGGCGCAGTTGGTCCAGCCGGTCTTGGTGACCCAGGCCCCGCAGGTGATGACGCCGGTGGCGCAGCCGGGTTCGCCGACCAAGCGCGCGTCCTCGATTCCGGTCGCGAAGTTGGCGGCGATCGCGGTGGTGCTGGTGTAGAACCGCCAAAGGTCGAAGCGCCCGTTGGCGGCGCCCGGCGCCGCGGTGGGGGTGAAGGTGAACGTCCAGGTCCCGTTGAAGGTGGACCCGGTGGAGCCGCCCCGGATCTCGACGTAGACCTCGCGGGCGTTGGTGCTGGTGAGGAACGCGCCGTTCTCCACGTACACGTAGCACTTGGTGGTGCCGGTTCCCATCGGCACGCCGGGATAGGCGGCGTTGATCCCGCCGAGGCTGATGGGGCCGGTCGAACCGAAGGAGCCGGGGCCGGTGATGGTCACGTCCATGGCCTCGGTCGATTCGTAGTACCCGTCGAAGCCGATGATGCGCCCGTTGCCCGAACCCGAGGCGGTCATGGTCACGCTGGCCGGGTTGGGGAAGATCGCGTTCCCGGAGGCGTGGATGTGGTAGAGGGGGGAGGTGCTCCCCCCCTCGTTGCCGGCGGATACGCACACGATGCGGCCGGGGCCGGTGAGGGCCGAGATCGCGGACTCGAAGGCGTCGGTGCCGTCGTGGGGGCCGTACTGGCCGCCGAACGACATGTTCATCACCGCGTTCTGGCCCAGGCCGGTGGCCAGACCGAAGAAGTAGGAAAGCCCGTCGATGATGTGGGTGTCGGTCAGATCCGACTTCACCTCGACGATGTCGGCCTGCGGAGCCATGCCCACGTAGGTGAAGGCGGGGATGGAGCCCCCGGTCGCGGAGCCGTCGCCGGCCGCGATCCCCATCACGTGGGTGCCGTGGCCGTTGGTGTCCCGCTCGCGGCAGACCCCGGTGCCGGCGTTGATGTCGGCCGGGAACCACTCGGAGCCGTAGGCGTAGCTCGAGGGGTTGGGGCCGACCGCGTCGGTCTGGTCCCAGATGCGGAGGATGCGGGTGTTGCCCCCCGCGTCCTTGAAGTCGTCATGACTGAACGAGATCCCGGTGTCGATGTCGCCGACCAGGACCCCGGCGCCGTTGGCGCCGGTGAAGGCCGGGCCCGCGCTACGCTGGATGTCGGCCTTGGTGGTCGGAACCGAGACGTCGAGGTTCTCGTGGAGCTGGACCGCGCCCTCGATTCGCTCGACCCCGGCCATCGCCTCCACCGCGTCGATCGCCGACAGCGGCACGAAGGCGGTGAAGATGCCTCCCGGAATCTCGGTGCGGACGACCACGCCCGCCGCCTCGAGTTCGGCGCGGGTGACGTTGCCGCGAATGAACACGTCCAGATCGCCCGACTCGTTCACCGGCGCCCCGTTGAGCTCGATCATCTGGCGCGGGTCCGCGCCGCCCCGAAGCTGGGCCACCGCCACCCGGGCACGGGGGCTGAGCTTGGAGGTCTGAGCGAAAGCCTGGGAGGCGGTCAGGGCGAGAAGGGCAAGGAGCGTCAGGAGCGGGAATGACCGAAGTCGCATGGATTGTCCCCCACTGTCCCGTGGACGGATGAAAAACCGCTCGGGTGCTGCCTCACACGGGAAACTCCCGGCGCGAGCTGAGGCTCTCCCGCCGGGCTTCGCGCAAGCGTCGGCGCGTGAGGGGGAGAATAGGCTTCGTCCCATCGCCGACCAAATGAATTCGCTCTGTGATTCCAAATTACTTCGAAATGATGACACTAAATGTCAAAATTACCGACGATCGAGGGGGCCGCCAGGACCCGGATGCAGCCCTTGGAGGGAGTGCTAGACTTCGGCCGGACCGGGGTCCCCGGAGCCTTTCCCGGCTCCGTCTTCCCCCCGGCCGGAGGTGCCGTCATGGGCCGAATCCAGGACCGTCCCCCCCAGGCCGCCCGGCGGCGCCGCCTCCGGGGGGCCCGGGGCGCCTTGGCCCTGGCCGCCCTGGGCGGCCTCGGCGTTTCCGCGCCCGCCCGCGCCGATCTCTCCGACCAGATCGCGGGGAGCATCCAGACCATCCTGAACGGCATGAACGGGAACGAGATCGACCTCTCCTACCCCTCCCTGGTCTGCCTCGCCCCGAACCCGGCCCCGCCCCCCGCATGCCTGGACTCGATCGAGGTCACCGTCCAGGTCACCGGCTTCGCCTTCTGCGCTCCCGCCGATCCCTGGGCCGATCCCCTCCCCTCGCCTCCGCCGGGAGTCACCCGTTTCGGCTGCGCCAACGCCGGCTCGGCCGGCGCCGCTCTGGGCGGCCTTGCCGCGGGGGCGGGTTTCGACGCTCCCGACCTCTACGTCCGCTTCCGGACCACCCGCGCCCACCATGGGGGCTGCCCCGGGGAGCCGGCCTCGGGCGAGGTCGCCGGCGACGGGTACCTGCATGCCGCCGCGTCGATCTCCGGCGAATTCCAGGTGCTCACCGTCTCCGGCTGCACGCGCCTCGCGCCGGTCTCCCAGAGCTTCACCGTGACGGTGGAGCCCGACCTCCTCGAGGTCCGCGACGATACCTGCCTGGTCACCGCCCTCGAGGAGGATCCCGGCGCCCGCGCCGCCTTCCTCGCCGGGGCCTCGGAACAACTGCAGCAGTCGCTCCAGGTCCTTTTCCTCACCTATATGGACGACATCAACGACATGTTGTGCAGCCTCACCCCGGCGTCCCCGCAGACCTGGGGGCGGGTGAAGTCCCGTTACGGGAGCGGCCGCTAGGGCACTGGCGCAATCCCGCCGTCCTGTGGTTCATTTTGCGGTATCTGAGTGACCTCCGTACCCGCGGCGGCATCCGCCCGCCGAGACCCCAACTGAGGAGATCCCAGCATGTCCCATCCAACGCGCCGTCTTGCCGGCGGCGGCCTCGCCGCGCTGGTCGCGTTCACCCTGGCCCTCGCCACGCCCCCCGCCTGGGCCGGACGCACGGTGGTCCGCCACGGCCCCCGCGGCCGGACCGTGGTCGTCCATCACCGCGGCCCCCGCGCCAAGGTCGTGGTTCGCCGGGGATGGCCGCTTCACCGCGCCCTCCCCGAGGTCTACGTCCATCCGCTCCGGGGGCGGCTCCTGGTGCCCACTCCCCGGCGCTACCTGGCCTCGGTGGCGTTCCGGCCCGCGGTGGTGGTGCTGCCGGCCGGGGACGTCCTGGTCTGGCAGGACACCGACACCTTCGATCGCGACGACGACTGGACCGAGACCACCTACGCGGTGGGCGAGCGGGGCGACCGCCTGGTGTTCCATCTCACCGGCACCGCCCAGGTGAGCTTCGCCGAGGTGGTGTTCGAGAACGGCGACTCGCAGGTGATCGACTTCAACGACAAGACCCTGGGCGAGGGGACCTACCGGCTCCTCGACTTCCCGGACGGGCGCAAGGTGTCGCACGTGCAGATGGTGGTGCGCGCCCGCACCGAGAAAGCGGTGATCGCGGTCTACCTGGCCAGATAACCGGCTCCGTCCCGCCGCGCCCCCCCGGGGCGCGTCCCGGGCGATCGGGGCGCCGGGGGAACCCTCCGGCGCCCCACCCCCGCCCGAGGCCCCGGACCGCGGCGCGGGTCCGGCGTCGCGCACCTCCCCCCGGAACCCGTATACTCCTTCGATCCCGGCGAGGGCCCCGCCTTCGCCCCGTCACCCACTTCGACACCCGGAGAGACCCATGCTCCTCGACACCATCCTGGAAGCCATCGGCCGCACTCCGCTCGTCCGCCTCCATCGCCTGGGCGCGGGTCTGAAATGCAACCTCTACGCCAAGTGCGAGTTCCTGAATCCGGGGGGGTCGCTCAAGGACCGGATCGGATACCGGATGGTGATCGACGCGGAGAAGCAGGGGCGGATCCGGCCCGGCGACACCCTGATCGAGCCCACCAGCGGCAACACCGGGATCGGGATCGCCCTGGCCGGAGCGGTCAAGGGCTACCGGGTCATCATCACCATGCCGGAGAAGATGTCGCGGGAAAAGCAGGTGGTGCTGGAGGCGCTCGGCGCCGAGATCATCCGCACCCCCACCGAAGCCGCCTTCGACGATCCCGAGAGCCACATCTCGGTGGCCCGGCGGCTCCAGAAGGAGCTTCCCAACGCTCACATCCTCGACCAGTACTCCAACCCCTCCAACCCGCTCGCCCATTACGAGGGGACCGGCCAGGAGATCCTGGACGACCTCGACGGCAAAGTGGACATGGTGGTGATCGGCGCCGGCACCGGCGGCACCGTCACCGGGGTGGCGCAGAAGCTCAAGGAGGCCGCGCCCGGCTGCGTGATCGTGGGGGCGGACCCGGTGGGCTCCATCCTGGGGGGCGGCGACCTGGTGGCCACCTACAAGGTGGAGGGGATCGGCTACGACTTCATCCCCGACGTCCTCGACCGCGACCTGGTGGACGTGTGGGTCAAGACCACCGACCGCGAGAGCTTCCTCCTCGCCCGCCGGCTCATCCGCGAGGAGGGGCTCCTGGTGGGCGGAAGCTCGGGAAGCGTGCTCTTCGCGGGCCTCCACGAGGCCAAGAAGCTCGGCCCCGGGGCCAACTGCGTGCTCATCCTCGCGGACGGCGTCCGCAACTACATGACCAAGTTCGTGGACGACGCCTGGATGCGCGCCAACCACTTCACCGGCAGCCCGGTCCTGGACGGGGACGTGGGCGACCTCGCCGCGGCCAAGCCCGCCGGACGCGAGCTGGTGACCCTGGAGCACGACCGCCCCCTCGCCGACGCCATCGCCCGCATGCGGGCGGAGAGCATCAGCCAGATCCCCATCACCCGGGGAGGCGTCCTGGCCGGCATGCTCACCGAGGAGGACCTCCTCCGCCATCTCGGGAGCGGCCAGAAGGAAGCCGAGGTGGTGGTGGGCGACATCATGGAACGAAGCGTCCCCACCGTGCAGGCCAACACCCCCCTGAGCGCGCTCGGCACCCTGTTCGAGCAGGCCCCGGGGGTGGTGATCGTGGACGGCGACAAGCGTCCACGCCAGATCCTCACCAAGATCGACCTGGTCGAGTATCTGATGGCGGGTTGAGGCGCTTCGATACGTGAACTCCCCTCTTCCGACCTCCGTTCGGAACTGCTTCCGGGCGGCAGTCCGGGCCCGGGGCGAGACCTACCTCGACCGCGGGCGGGTGACCCTCGAGGAACGCGCCCCCCACCGGGTGAAGGCGTCCGTCCAGGGCACCGCGCGCTACCCGGTCACCCTGGAGCGCTCCGGCACTACCATCCGGGCCGCCTGCTCCTGCCCCTACTTCGTGCGGGAGATGGACCTCTGCAAGCACATCTGGGCCGTGCTCCGCTCGGCCGCCGACGCGGGCCTCCTGGTAGGCCCCGCCGGGGACCCTCCCGGCTACGTCACCGTCGACACCGGCGACCTCTACCAGGAGATCTTCGACGCCGGCGACGACTTCGAGGGCGACGGGGGGGAGGACGCCCAGGCTACCGTGTCGCCCCGGCGCACCTCGCCCGAGGCCTCGGAGGAGGACGGGGAGCCCCGGGCACTGGGCGGGGGCGGCCGGGGGATGGGGGCCGGAACCCGCGCCGCCCCGGATTGGCGGGACGCCGTCGACACCGTCGAGGGGGCGAACGGAACCCCCCGGGCGCCGCGCGACCTGGAGCGGCGCCTGGTGTACCGGATCGACGTCGAGGAGTCCGCCCTCCTCGGCGACCTTGCCGTGGTGGTCTCGGTCCAGGAGAGACGGCGCGACGGCTCCTGGGGGAAACCGAAACCGGTCCGGGACCCGGCCCGCGAGGAGTCCGCGCTGGACGCCGACGACCGGCGGATCGGGAGCCTCCTCCTTGCCGACCCCGACGCCTCCGACCGGCCGGGCTCCCAGGGCTACCGGTACCGGACCCGCCCCAGCGGCCCGGATCGAAGCACCCTCCCCGCCTGGTCCGCGGACACCATCCTCCCGCTTCTCTGCCGCACCGGCCGCTGCTTCCTGGGCGCTGCCGGCGACGACATCCTCCCCGCCGAACCGCTCCGCTGGGAGCCGGGAGCGGGGCGGTGGGAGTTCCGGACCGCGCTCACGCCGGCCGAGGGGGGCGCGGGGTACCGCCTGAGCGGCTCGCTCCACCGGGGGGACGAGGTCCTGGAGCTGGGCCGGCCGCTCCTGCTCCTGGCCGGGGGAGCGCTCCTCCTGGACGACCACGCCGCCCCCTTCAACGACCACGGAGGGTTCGCCTGGGCCGCGCTCCTTCGCCGGACCGGCGGCGTCGCCATCCCCCGCGAGGACCTCGGTCCGTTCTTGACCCGCTTCCACGCCGTCCGCCCCCACCCTCCGCTTGACCTCCCCGAGGAAGCGGGGTTCGAGACGGTGCGCGCCGTCCCCGAGTTCCGTCTCCAGGTGTCGGCCGCCCCCGGCCGCCGCACCAAGGGCGGTTCCCGGCTCCGGTGCCGGCTCCGGTTCGAGTACCCGGGAGCGGTCCTGGAGGTGGACGACCCCGCCGGCGACCCGGTCGATCCGGCCGCGCGCCGCATCGTGCTCCGGGACGTGGAGGCGGAGAACAACGCCCTCCGCCGGCTCCACGCCCTCGGCTGCCTGCGTAGCCGGGGGGCCGGCGCGGGGGATGCGCCGCTCGAGATGCCCTCCCGCAACCTTCCCGAGGCCGCCCGCGACCTTCTCGCCGAGGGCTGGCGGGTGGAGGCCGAGGGGAAGCTCATCCGGCAGCCGGGGGCGTTCCGGGCGCGGGTGGTGTCGGGGGTGGACTGGTTCGATCTCCAGGGGGGCGCGGACTTCGGCGACCAGAGCGCGCCGCTTCCGGAACTTTTGCGGGCACTGCGGAGCGGAGAGCACTGGGTGCGGCTGGGCGACGGGGGCTTCGGCATCCTCCCCGAGGACTGGCTCCGTCGCTTCGAGCACCTGGCCCGGCTGGGCCGGACCGAGGACGAGGCCA
Organism: Candidatus Eiseniibacteriota bacterium; assembly: GCA_963728475.1. Taxonomy (GTDB): domain Bacteria; phylum Eisenbacteria; class RBG-16-71-46; order JABDJR01; family JABDJR01; genus CAVSKL01. The sequence goes on along the minus strand of CAVSKL010000001.1, from coordinate 2,038,835 downwards.
TCCGGTTCCGGCGGTCGCAGGCCGGGCTTCTCGACGTGCTCCTTCCCGCCGGGTCCGAGGTCGCGGCCGACGCGACCTTCCGGCGGGTACGCGAGGAACTCCAGGAGTTCGACGGGGTCGCCCCCGAGGATCCTCCCGCGTCGTTCCGGGGCACGCTCCGGGACTACCAGCGCGAGGGCCTCGGATGGTTCCGCTTTCTCGACCGGTTCGGCTTCGGCGGCTGCCTCGCCGACGACATGGGCCTGGGCAAGACCATCCAGGTCCTGGCGCTTCTCGCCTCGCTCCCGCGGCGCACCCCGGACCGGAACCCCTCGCTGGTGGTGGCGCCGCGGTCGCTGGTGTTCAACTGGCAGGACGAGGCCGCGCGCTTCGTGCCGCACCTCCGGTGGCGGGAGCATGCCGGCCCCGCCCGTCGGCGGGGCCCGGACGCGTTCACCGGCTGCGACGTGGTGATCACCACCTACGGCACGCTGCGGCGCGACGTGGCCCTCTTCCGGGAGTCCGAGTTCGAGGTGGTGATCCTCGACGAGGCCCAGGCGGTCAAGAACGCGCAGACCCAGGCCGCCCGGGCGGCGCGGCTCCTGCGCGGGCGCCGCCGCCTCGCGCTTTCCGGCACCCCCATCGAGAACCACCTGGGCGAACTCTGGAGCCTTTTCGAGTTCCTGAACCCGGGGGTCCTGGGGAGGGCCGCCGCGTTCCGCTCCATCACCCGGTCCGAGGGGGGGCCCGACGAGGCGACCCGGGAACTCCTGGCCCGCGCGCTTCGCCCCTTCATCCTTCGCCGCACCAAGGCCCAGGTGGCCCGGGAGCTGCCGGAGCGGACCGAGCAGACCCTCCACTGCGAACTCAAGCGGGACCAGCGGCGGCTCTACGACGAACTTCTCGCCCACTACCGGAGCGCGCTCGGCTCGCGGATCGAGAAGGCGGGGATCGAGCGGTCCCGCATCCAGATCCTGGAGGCGCTGCTCCGGCTCCGGCAGGCCGCCTGCCATCCCGGGCTGATCGACCGGGAGCGGAGCGGCGAGGCGAGCGCCAAGATCGATCTGCTCCTCCCGCACCTCGAGGAGACCCTGGGCGAAGGCCACAAGGCCCTGGTGTTCTCGCAGTTCACGAGCTTCCTCGCCATCGTCCGGGAGCGGCTCGACGCCGCGGGGGTTCCCTACGCCTACCTGGACGGGCGCACCCGGCGCCGGGGCGAGGTGGTGCGCCGGTTCCAGGAGGATCCCGGCTGCCCGCTCTTCCTCATCAGCCTGAAGGCGGGTGGGCTGGGGCTGAACCTCACCGCCGCCGAGTACGTGTACCTGCTCGACCCCTGGTGGAACCCCGCGGTGGAGGCGCAGGCCATCGACCGGACCCACCGGATCGGCCAGACCCGCCCCGTCTTCGCCTACCGGCTGGTGGCCAAGGACACGGTGGAGGACCGCATCCTGGAGCTTCAGGAGAGCAAGCGGGAGCTGGCGGAGTCGATCATCCGGGCCGACCAGCGGGCCGGCCCCCGGCTCACCCGCCAGGACCTGGAGCTGTTGCTGTCCTGAACGCGTCCTCCCCGGCGCGGCCGGTCTCCGCGCCGGCGCTCAGGGCCCTCCCCCGGCTCCGTTCAGATACGCCAGCACCCGCCTCGCTTCCTCCGCCCCCGGTCCGGCCGGCGCCGAGGCCAGGTAGCGGGTGAGGTCGGACCGCGCCTTGGCGGTGTCGCGGACCGCCGGGTGGAGGGCGTAGAGGAGCCCGCCCGCCCGGAGGAGTTCCGGGTCGTCGGGCGAGGCGCGGTGGCGCTCCACGAACTCCAGGAGCCGCGCGAATCCCGGCCGGTTCGCCGGGGTGAGCCCCCCGGTCCCCGGCTGGCAGAGAAGGAGCGCGGTGCGCGAGACCAGCTCCGGAAACCGCCAGCGGCTCTCCGCCTCCAGGCTCCACGGGTCGTAGGGGCGGAAATAGGCGTCGAGCCGGCACGCGGCCAGGACCGAGAGCGCGGTGTCGGCCTGGGCGGCGAGGTCCGGGGCACTCCCCTTCGGGATCGCCAGCATCACCATCCCCCGGGGCAGGAACTCGTAGCGGGCGGCGTAGCTCCCGTCCTTGACCCCCAGGAACGCCACCGGGCGGCGGCCGCGCAGGTGGTCGCACCAGTGCACGTTCCGGGTGGGCGGCGAATCGTCGTAGCGGTCGGCGGGGCCGAACGACGGGAGGAGGTCCGGCTCCCGCGCCCGCAGCGCGCGCAGGTACCAGGGATACGTGAGCTTCTCCTCGTCCACCACGGTGACGTCGGGGCGCTCGTGATCCACCAGCTGCAGGTAGGCGAGCGCGTTGTGGAACATGTCCCCCTGGGAGAACAGCACCGCGTGCGCGGGCAACGACGCCAGCACGTCCCGCCCGAGATCCCGGGTGAAGGTGTTCCCGCGCTGATCCACCGCCCGCCAATGCGTCCCGAGGGGCCAGATCACCGCGGCCGCCGCGAGCAGCGCTCCGGCCGCCCGGCCCCGCCCAGGGCGCCGCCGGGCCCGGCCGCGGGCGGGGCGCCCGGCCGGGCCGCCGGCCCGCCCGATCAGCCACGCCGCCCCCACGCCGATCGGAAGCGCCGCCACCGTCGCCGGGAGAATGTAGAAGCGCTCCACCACCCCCCGGAAGACGAGCGGCGTCGCGGGGAAGTGGACCGCGGTGAAGAAGGCGGCCTGGAGCGCGAAGTAGCCCAGAAGCATCGCCGCCAGCCCCCGCCGGCGGCGAACCAGCACCGCCAACCCCAGGACCAGAAGTGCCGCTCCGAGCCAGGTCAGGTCCGCCGGAAGCGCCCCCAGCCAGAGGAGCACGTGGCTCCGGTCGGCCACGTGGCCGGCCTGCCCGGGGTCGAGCCGGAAGGTGCCGTAGTCCCTCCGCAGGAGGAGATGCAGGAACCCGTCCGGGGTGCCGGGATCGTCCCAGTTCAGGACCGGATGCCGCGCCGCCGCCCACGGCAGATAGAGAAGCGGCGCGAGCCCCACCCCCCCCGCCCCCGCCACCGCGCTCCATGCCTTCGGTCGCAACCGCCCGGCCCGGACGGAGGGAAACGCCCGGCGCGCGGCGCGCTCGGGGAGCACGGCCGCGGCCAGCGCGACCAGGTCCACCGGCACCGCCAACAGCGCCAGGGTGTGGTGGTGGGAGAGAAGGAGCGCGGTGAGAAACGCCAGCGCGGCCAGGGGCGCCGGGCCGCCGGTCTCGATCGCCGCCACCCCCGCCCACAGCATGCACGCGGCCAAAAACGCGTTCGGCGCGAACACCTCGGCCACCAGCGCATACTTCCAGAAGGGAAGCGCGAAGGCCAGAAGCCCTGCCGCGGCCACCGCCGCCGGCGCGCTCCCGGTCACCCGCCGCACCAGCCCGGCCAGGAGCGCCACCGTCCCCGCCGCCGCCACCGCGGAGAGGAGGTTCATCCGGAGGGCGGCGGAGCCGATCGGAATCAGGAGCGTCCACAGGTGCCCGAGGAGGGTGTAGAGGGGATACCCCGGAGGGTGGGCGACCCCCAGGGTGCGCGCCACCGCGATGAGCTCGCCGGAGTCCCCGGCCGGGAGCGACCGCTGAAGGGTGGCGGCGTAGACCGCCAGCGCCCCCGCCCCGCAGAGCGCGGCGGTGAGGACACCGGAGCGGCGGGAGCCGGAGGGAGTCATGGCGCCTTTCCCACGACGCGGCCGGCCCCGCCGGCGGCGCTCCGAACGCGGCCAGTTCCAGTTCTTCGACGGGCGGGCTAGTGGGCGCCCTTCTTGGGCCGGATCGCCGCCCCGTCGTTCACGTGCTGGTTCCAGGAGGCGGGGGCGAAGCCGTTCTCGACCTCCACCATGGAGATGCAGCCGGGAACCGGGCACACGATCTCGCACAGGTTACACCCCACGCACTCGGCCTCGTCGACGACCGGCACCCGCTTGCCGTTCTGCGGGGGGTGGATGCACTGGTGGGCGCCGTCCTCGCACGCCACCATGCAGTTGTAGCAGCCGATGCAGGTCCCGGAGTCGATCCGCGCCACCGTCTCGTAGTTGAGGTCCAGCTCCCCCCACTCGCTGAAGCTGGGAACGGCGCGGCCGACCAGCTGGTCCAGCGTCTCCATCCCCTTCTCGCGCATGTACACGGTCAGCCCCTCGATCATGTCCTCCACCACCCGGAAGCCGTGGAGCATGACCTCGGTGCACACCTGGACGGTGGAGGAGCCCAGGAGCAGGAACTCGACCGCGTCCCGCCAGCTCGAGATCCCACCGATCCCGCTGATCGGGAGCTTGAACTCGTGGTCCCGGGCCAGCGCCGCCACCATGTGGAGCGCGATGGGCTTGACCGCCGGGCCGCAGTAGCCGCCGTTGGTGCTGTGCGACCCCACCCGGGGCATCACCGTCATGCGGTCGATGTCCACCCCGATGATGCTCTTCACGGTGTTGATGAGGCTCACCCCGTCCGCGCCGCCGGCCTGGGCGGCGAGCCCATGGGGAAGGATGTCGCCCACGTTGGGAGTGAGCTTGACCAGGACCGGCACCGAGGCGAACTCCTTGGCCCAGCCGGTAATCCGCTCGTTGATCCTGGGCTCCTGCCCCACCGCCGACCCCATCCCCCGCTCGCACATCCCGTGGGGGCAGCCGAAGTTGAGCTCGAGCCCGTCCGCGCCCGCGTCCTCGGACCGCTTGATGATCTCCCGCCACTCGTCGCGGGTCTCGACCATCAGGCTCACCACCACCGCGTGCTTCGGGTAGCGGCGCTTGACCTCGCGGATCTCCTTGAGATTCACCTCCAGCGACCGGTCGGTGATGAGTTCGATGTTGTTGAAGCCGACGGCGCGGGTGCCCTTGTAGTGCACCGCCCCGAACCGGCTGGAGACGTTCTGGATCGGCACCCCCAGGGTCTTCCACACCGCGCCCCCCCAGCCGTGGTCGAAGGCGCGCATGATCTGGTCCCCGGAGTTGGTGGGGGGGGCCGAGGCCAGCCAGAACGGGTTGGGGGAGACGATCCCCGCGCAGCGGGCGGTCAAGTCCGGCATGTCATGCTCCTTCCCGGAGGCGGCGGTCGACGGCGCGGGCCGCGGCCCTCCCCTCGGCCACCGCGTTCACCACTTCCTTGCCCCCGTTGGCCCCGTCCCCTCCCGCGAACACCCCCGGCCGCCCGGTGGCGCCGTCGGCGTCGCGGACCACGCATCCCTTCTCCACCCGGACCCCGTCCAGCTCGGCCGCCAGTTCCCCCAGGGTGTCCTGGCCGATGGCCACCAAGACCAGGTCCGCGTCCACCGGGTGTTCGGTCCCGGGAACCGGCCGCTTGCGCTCGTCGGTGCGCAGGCAACGGATCCGCTCCACCCGCGACCCGCCCTCGAACCCCACCGGCACCGTGTGCCAGAGCGCGCGGGCGCCCTCCACCCGGGCCGCCTTCCATTCGTGTTCGTAGCCGGACTTCACGGAGTCCGAGCCGCGGTAGACCAAGCGCACCTCGGGGACCCGCAACCGCACCAGCTCGCGCACGCAGTCGAGGGCGGTGTTGCCGCCGCCGACCACCGCCGCGCTCTTCACCCCGTCCAGCTCCACCGTGCCCAGCTTGAGCCGCTCGATGAAGTCCACCGCTCCCTCGATTCCGGGTAGATCCGCGCCGGGGAGGTCCATGAACCGATCCTGCCCCAGCCCGAACCCGATGAAGAGGGCGTCGTGGCGCTTCTCCAGCTCCGCCCACGACACGTCCACCCCCACCTCGACCCCGGTCCGGACCTCGATCCCGCCGATCCCCAGCACCCACTCCACCTCTTCCATCGCCCGGTCCGCCTTCATCTTGTAGGGCGCGACCCCGGTGGTGTTGAGCCCTCCCGCCACCTCCCGGCGCTCGTAGATCGTGCAGGCGTGGCCCAGCCGGCGGAGTTCGTGGGCGCAGGCCAGCGACGCCGGTCCCGCCCCCACCAGCCCCACGCTCTTTCCGGTCTCGGGCCCCGCGGCGAAGAACCGCAGACCCCGGGCGTAGGCGTGGTCGGTGGCATGGCGCTGGAGCGTGCCGATCTGGATGGGGGCGATCCCCATCGCGTTGTAGACGCAGGCCCCCACGCACAGCACCTCCACCGGGCACACCCGGGCGCAGCTCATGCCGAGGATGTTGGCCTCGAAGATGGTGCGGGCGGAGCCCTCCAGGTTCTCGGTGGAGATCTTCCGGATGAACTGGGGGATGTCGATGGCGGTGGGGCAGGCGGCCACGCAGGGCGCGTCCTCGCAGAAGAGGCACCGGTTGGCCTCGGTCACCGCCTGGGCGGGGGTGTAGGCGGGCTTGAAGTCCTCGAAACCCGCCTCGCTCCGTTCGGCCGGAATACGCACCTTCATCTCAACCCTCGAACGCCGCGTCGGTGATCTCGAGGCCCCGGTCGATGATCTCGAACCCCTCGCGGATCTGGGCTTCGGTGATGCATAGCGGGGGGTTAACCATGAAATTGTTCCACCGCACGAAGGTGAACAACCCGTTCTGCTTGAAGAACCGGTCGAGTTCGGCCATGGCCGGGTGCGACCCGTTGTAGGGGGCGATGGGATCGCCGGCGGCGTTCTTCCGGATCTCCATGATCCCGAACAGTCCCAGCACCCGGCCGGTCCGGACGGAGCGGTGCCGGGAGGCCATCCGGTCCATCTCCGCGCGCACCACCGCCTCCATCCTGGCGGCGTTCTCGACCATCCCCTCGTCCAGGAGCACCCCGATCGCGGCCTCGGCCGCGGCCAGGCTGACCGGATGCGCGCTGTAGGTGAGCCCGCCCCAGAACACGTTCTTGCGGAAGTGCTCGGCAATCGGGTCCGACACCCCCATGCAGCCCAGCGGCAGGTACGCGCTGGTCAGCCCCTTGGCCATGGTGAGAACGTCGGGAACGATCCCGAAGTGCTCGAACGCGAAGAGTTTTCCGGTGCGGCCGAACCCGCACATGACCTCGTCGCAGATGAGGAGGATCCGGTGGCGGTCGAGAAGCTTCCGCAGCGCGGGAAAGTATCCCGGGGGGGGCGGCATCACCCCGTTGGTCCCGGTCACCGTCTCCACGATCATGGCGGCGACGGTTTGGGGCCCCTCGTAGGTGATGACCTCCTCCAGATATCGCAGGTTCCGTTCCACGATCTCGGCGTCGGTGGCCCCGAACGAGTAGTCGTAGGGGCGCGGGTCCATGACGTGGATCACCCCCGGCATGCCCGGCTCGTTGGGGATGCGCCGGGGGTCGCCGGTGAGCTGCAGGGTGGCGTTGGTGCCGCCGTGATAGCTCCGGTAGCGGGCCAGGATCTTGGGGCGGCCGGTGTAGAGCCGGGCCGCGCGGATCGCGTTCTCGTTGGCCTCGGCCCCGCCCAGGGTGAAGAAGAAGGTGTTGATGTCGCCCGGCACCAGCTCGGCCAGCCGCTTTCCCATCCTCGCCCGAGGCTCCGTCGCCGTCCCCGGGTAGACGAAGGCCAGCTTCTTCATCTGGGCCGCCACCGCGTCGGCCACCCGGGGGTGGCCGTGGCCGATGTTCACGCACATGAGCTGGCTGTTGAAATCCAGGAAGCGCTTCCCGTCGGGAGTGAAGAAGTACACCCCCTCCGCCCGCTCCACCGGAATCGGATCCACCGCGTCCCCCTTGGCCCAGGAGTACATGGTGTGCTGCTTGGACAGCCGGACGATTTCCTCGGACGACATCGCCATCGCGTTCTCCCTTCTCGACCGTGCGCGCGCGGCGCCGGTCAGCTCATCCACGTGCGGTCCTTGGCCAGCTCCCAGCGCGCGGTCAGCTTGCGGGGGTTGGTCCAGAACCGGAACCCGTCGTACCCGGTGATGTCGCCGTGTCCGAACTTGGACTCGAACCAGCCGCCGAAGCTGAAGGGCTCCCGCGGCACCGGCACCCCGATGTTGACCCCGCACATGCCGGCCCGGAACCGGGACACCGCGTGGCGGGCGATCCCCCCGTTGGTGGTGAAGATGGCGGCGGCGTTGCCGTAGGGGCTCCGGTTCTCGAGCGCGATCCCCTCGTCCAGGGTGTCGACGTGGAGGATGGAGAGCACCGGCCCGAAGATCTCCTCGTTGGCGCACGGCATGTCCGGGGTCACGTTGTCGAGGATGGTCGGTCCCACCCAGTTCCCCGGCGCGCCCGGCACCGAGGCGCCGCGCCCGTCCACCACCACCCTGGCCCCCATCTTCTCCGCCTGGTCGATGTAGGCGTTGATGCGGTCGCGGGCCTGGGGGCTGATGATCGGACCCATGTCCTTCCCCAGCTCGAACCGTCCCGCGTAGTCCTTCATGCGGTCGATGATCGGCTGCACGTCCCCCACCGCCACCATCACCGAGGCGGCCATGCAGCGCTGGCCGGCGCACCCCAGGAACGACGCCACCACGGTCTGGGCGGTCAGCTCGGGGTCCGCGTCCGGCACCACCAGAAGGTGGTTCTTGGCCCCGCCCAGGCAGAGCATGCGCTTGCCCGCCGCCGTCCCCCGGGCGTAGACCTGCCGGGCCACCCGGGTGGAGCCCACGAAGGCCATCGCCGCGACCTCGGGATGGTCGCAGAGCGCCTCCACCACCTCCCGCGCCCCGTTGACCACGTTGAACACCCCGTCGGGGAGGCCGGCTTCCCGGAGCAGCTCCGCCAGCCGCATCCCGCCGTAAGGCACCTGCTCCGAGGGCTTCAACACGAAGGTGTTCCCGCTCACCAGCGCCTGCGGCAGCATCCAGAGCGGCACCATCACCGGGAAGTTGAACGGCGTCACCCCCGCGCACACCCCCACCGGCACGTAGCTCACCTCGCAGTTGATGCCGCGGCTCACGTCGAGCTGGGTCCCCTGGGCCAGGTTCGGGAGCGAGCAGCCGAACTCCACGCACTCGATCCCCTTCTTCACGCTAGCCGCCGACTCCTCGTAGGTCTTGCCGTTCTCGTGGCTGACCAGCCAGCTCAGCTCTTCGGTCCGCTCCTCCAGGAGCCGCTTCAGGTTGAACATCACCTGCACGCGCTCCTTGTAGGGGGTGTCGCGCCAGCCGGGGAAGGCGCGCCGCGCCGCCTCCACCGCCTTCCCCACGTCCGAGGCCCCGGAGAGCGCCACCGCGCCCATGACCTTCCCGTAGCGCGGGTTGGTCACCGGCAGCTCCTCCCCGCTCGCCGCGGGCTCCCACTTGCCGTCGATCCAGTTGGGGCAGTCCACGTAGGGGGTGAACCCGTAGTCGCGGGCGGTGAAATCGAGTTTGGTGAGCACGTTCACGGTTGAACCTCCGAAGTCGCGGCGGGAACCGCCTCCGAGCCGGCTTCCGGCGCGGAGAGGATCCGCATTCCCACCAGGTAGACGAAGCCGGCGAGGGCGAAGCCCACGAACCAGGCGTAGGTGTAGATGCTGTCCCAGAACGGGGCCACGCGGCCCACGAGCCCGGCCGCGTGCAGGAAGCCGGGGAGGTTGGGAAGCACCGCGAGAACCAGGGCGAGCACCGCCGCCGGGTTCACCCCGTGGCGGTACCCGTAGATGCCGTCCCGCCGGTAGAGATCCTGGAGGTTGAGCTCGGTGCGGCGGAGGAAGAAGTAGTCCGCGATGAGGATGCCGCCGATCGGGCCCAGGAGGGCGGAGTACCCGATGAGCCAGGTGAAGATATAGCCGCCGGTGCTCTCGGTGAGCTTCCAGGGGAAGATCGCCACCCCCAACCCGGCGGTGATGAGGGCGCCGGTGCGGAAACTGATCCGCCGCGGGGCCAGGTTGATGAGCGCGTTGGCGGGCGAGACCACGTTGGCGGCGATGTTGGTGGAGAGCGTGGCCACGGTGAGGGCCAGGAGCGAGACCAGGACCGCGACCCCGCCGCCCATCCTCCCCAGGAGCACGGTGGGATCCCAGATCGCCTGGCCGAAGATCGACACGGTGGCGCTGGTCACCGCCACCCCGATGAACGCGAACAGGGTCATGGTGAGGGGAAGCCCCAGGGCCTGACCCAGGATCTGGTCCTTCTGGCTCCGGGCGTAGCGGGTGAAGTCGGGGATGTTCAGGGACAGCGTGGCCCAGTAGCCCACCATGGCGGTCAAGGACGGGAAGAACACCTTCCAGAATTGCCCCTCCCGGGGGCCGCCGGCGGCGAACTGGCTGGGGGCCTCGAGCATCTGCCCAAAGCCGCCCGCCCGGCGGTAGGCCCAGCCCAGCAGCGCCAGCCCCATCACGATCAGGAACGGGGCCGCCCACATCTCAAGGATCCGGATCGACTCCACCCCCCGGTAAACGATGAAGAGCTGGATCGCCCAGAAGGCGGCGAAGCAGGCGAGCTGGGCGGCGCCGATACCGAACACCGGGAGCGCCGGGCCGGCGAGCCCGCCGTGGGCCACCGCGTTCAGGAGCTGGTAGATGGCCGAACCCCCGATCCAGGTCTGGATCCCGAACCAACCGCAGGCCACCAGGGCGCGCAGGAGCGAGGGGATGTGCGCTCCCCGGATGCCGAAGCTGGCCCGGGCCAGGACCGGGAAGGGCACGCCGTACTTGGTGCCGGCGTGCCCGTTGAGGATCATGGGGACGAGCACGATCACGTTCCCGAGGAGGACGGTCCCGATCGCCTGCCACCAGCTCATTCCCTGGTCGATGAGCCCCGCGGCCAGCATGTAGGTGGTGACGCACACCACCATGCCCACCCACAGGCTGGCCATGCTGATCACGTTCCAGCGGCGCTCGGAGAGCGGGACCGGGCGGATGTCCTCGTTGATGAGACCGGGATCGGGGTGAAACGCCATCCCGCCTACCTCAACAGGTCCCCGGTGCGGGCCCGCTTCACGAACCGTCCCCCGCCCTCGGCGGCCAGGCGGTCGTTCTCCACGATCACCCGGCCGCGCGAGATCACCGTCTCCGACACGCCCTTCACCCGGAACCCCTCGTAGGCGCTGTAGTCCACCCGCATGTGGTGCATGCGGGCGTTGTCCACGCTCACCGTCTCGGCGCGCTCGGGATCGAAGATCACGATGTCGGCGTCGCTGCCCACCGCGATCGTCCCCTTCCGGGGGAAGAGGCCGAAGGTCTTGGCGGCGGCGGTGGAGGTGAGTTCCACGAACCGGTTGAGGCCGATCCGCCCCTCTCCCACCCCGAAGGTGTAGATGAGGCTCATGCGGTTCTCGACCCCCGGGGCGCCGTTGGGGATCTTGGTGAAGCTCGAGACCCCCAGCTCCTTCTGCTCCTTGAAGCAGAAGGGGCAGTGGTCGGTGCCGATGGTGGAGAGCTGGCCGAAGCGGAGCCCCTTCCAGAGTTCGTCCTGATTCCACTTCTCCCGGAGGGCCGGCGTCATCACCCACTTGGCCCCCTCGAACCCCTCCCGCTCGTAGTAGCTCTGGTCCAGGAGCAGGTACTGGGGGCAGGTCTCGGCCATCACGTCCACCCCGCGGTCCCGCGCCCGCTTCACCTCCTCCAGCGCATCCGAGCTGGAGAGGTGGACGATGTAGAGCGGCACCTCCGCCACCTCGGCGATGGCGATGGAGCGGTAAACCCCCTCCGCCTCCATCCGGGGGGGGCGGGTGCGGGCGTGCCACACCGGCGCGGTCTTGCCGTCGGCCACCGCCCGCTTGATGATCTCGTCGATCACGATCCCGTTCTCGGCGTGCATGCAGACGCGGGTCCGGTTCTCGCCGGCCTGGCGGAAGGCCCGGTAGAGCGTCCCGTCGTCCACGTAGAGCACGCCGGGGTAGGCCATGAAGAGCTTGTAGCTCGTCACCCCCGCCTCGGCCAGCTGCTTCATCTCCGGAAGGCGCTCGTCGGGCATGTCGGTGACGATCATGTGGAAACCGTAGTCGATGACCGCCTTCCCCTCGGCCTTGGCATGCCAGGTGTCCAGCCCCTCCAGCGTCGGCTTCCCCTTGGTCTGGATGGCGAAGTCGATGATGGTGGTGGTCCCGCCGAAGGCGGCGGCCCGGGTCCCGGAGGCGAAGTCGTCGGCGGACATGGTCCCGCCGAACGGCATGTCCATATGGGTGTGGGGATCGATCCCTCCCGGGATCACCAGCTTCCCCCGGGCGTCGATCGTCCGGTCGGCCCGCCGTTCCAGCTTCTCGCCGATGGCGACGATCCTCTCCCCTTCCACGTAGACGTCGGCGACGTAATCGTCCACCGCCGTCACCACCCTACCGTTGGTGATCAACAAGCTGTTCGACATGGCGGATCTCCGATCAGTGTTGGACGAGTTCGTCGTAGGCCTCGGGCCGGCGGTCGCGATAGAACTGCCAGACCTTGCGGACTTCGTCGATCTGGGCCAGGTCCAGGTCGGCCGTCACCAGCTCGTCCTCGTCCTCCGAGGCCACGGCCAGGAACTCGCCGCGCGGGTTCACGAAATAGCTCGAACCGTAGAACTTGCCGATGTTCCAGGGACCCTCGGTCCCCACCCGGTTGCTCGCCCCCACGAAGTACCCGTTGGCCACCGCGTGGGCGGGCTGCTCCAGCTTCCACAGGTACTGGCTCAGGCCGGCCACGGTGGCGCTGGGGTTGAACACGATCTCGGCGCCGTTCAGCCCCAGGCAGCGGGCGCCCTCGGGGAAGTGGCGGTCGTAGCAGATGTAGACCCCCACCTTGGCGTAGGCGGTCTGGAAAACCGGGTAGCCGCCGTCGCCGGGCTTGAAGAAGTACTTCTCCCAGAAGCCGGCGGTGTGGGGGATGTGCTGCTTGCGGTACTTGCCCATGTAGCTGCCGTCGGCGTCGATGACGGCGGCGGTGTTGTAGTACACCCCCCGCATCGCCTCCTCGTAGACGGGAACGACCATCACCATGCGGTACTTGCGGGCGTACTCCTGCATGAGTTCCACGGTGGGGCCGGGAACCGGCTCGGCCGCGTCGTACCACCGCGCGTCCTGGCTGGGGCAGAAGTAGGGGCCGTTGAAGATCTCCTGCAGGCAGAGGATCTGCACCCCCTTCTTTCCCGCCGCGTCGATGAATGGCAAGTGCTTGTCCAGCATCGCCTTCTGGATTTCGGCGATGGGCCGGGACTCATCGTTGACGGGGTTCGAGCACTGGACGAGTCCGCATTTGACGATCTGGCTCATGACGTAGTCGCTCCTCGTTCCCGGGGGGGACCCGTTCGGGAGCACCGGCCGGAGAGAGGGTGGCGCCGCCCCAGGACCGGCGCAACTCCAGGCACTCGTGCAATTTGGTGGATCGGACTCTACATCATCGCGGAGGGGGATTTAAGGGAAAAGTGTCGGGTTCGGGGCTGGGGGGGATTCCCCGGCCGCCGGTGCGGCCGGGGACCCGGACTCCTCCGGGGGAGTTCCGAGGCCCCGGCGCGCGCCGGGCCGCGCCCCCGCCCCGGAGCGGCCGTCTAGCGCGACCTCTCCGGCCACTTCGGGAGCGGGTGGTGGTAGACCGGATACGGCGGCCGCTCGAAGGTGCGGGGCGGGTTCTTTCCGAGAAGGTCCATCACCGTCTTCACCGCGGCCTCGAGCTGGGGGTCGTGCCCCGCCCGGACCTGCGCCGGATCCTGCTCCACCTCCACGTCGGGCGCGATCCCGTGGTTCTCCACCTCCCACTTCCCGTCCAGGCCGTAGATCGCCCAGCGGGGGGCGGTGACGTGGCCGCCGTCCATGAGTTCCGGGTAGCCGCCGATCCCCACCAGTCCGCCCCAGGTGCGGACCCCGACCAGGGGACCGATCCCCGCCTTGCGGAAGTACCAGGGCATGGCGTCGCCTCCCGAGCCCGCGAACTGGTTGATGATCATGACCTTGGGCCCGAAGATGGCGGACACCGGCTCGGTGTAGTCGTCCCCCTCCCGCGAGGCCACCCGGCTCATCGGGGGCCGGTCGAGGTAGTCGATGATGTAGTCGGCGAGCGAACCTCCGTGGTTGTAGCGCTCGTCCAGGATCGCCGCCTCCTTCCCCACTTGGGCGAAGAAGTAGCGGTTGAAGTTGGAGTAGCCGCCCCCCCCGGTATCGGGCAGGTACACGTAGGCCACCCTGCCTCCGGTCATCTCGTCCACCTTGCGCCGGTTGTTCTCGATCCAGGCCAGGTGCCGGAGCCCGTGCTCGTCCGCCACCGGGACCACGGTGACGTCGCGGGCTCCCTTGCCGCCGGGGTCGCCCCCCACCCGGATCACCGTCTGCTTTCCCGCGGTTTCGAGGAAGAAGCTGTAGACGTTGTCGGCGGCGGTGAGGTCGCGGCCGTTGACCGCCAGGAGGTACTCCCCTTCCTTCACGTTGACCCCGGGCTGGGTCAAGGGCGCCCGCAGATGCGGATTCCAGTTCTCCCCGTCGTAGATCCGCGCGAACCGGTAGCGCCCGTTCTCGCGGGAGTAGTCCGCGCCGAGGAGCCCCACCTGGACCTGGTCCACCTCCGGCAGGTCCCCCCGGAGACGAACATGTGCCCCACGGTGATGTTGCCGGTCATCTCCCGGAACAGCTCGTTCAGGTCGTCCCGGCTCCCCACCCCGGCCAGGTACGGCCGGTACGCCTGCTCCGCCACGGCCAGATCCACCCCGTGCAGGCGCGGGTCGTAGAAGAAGTCGCGCTCGATCCGCCATACCTCGTCGTACATCTGCTTCCACTCGGCGCGGGGGTCCACCCGGACCCGCAAGTCGTCCAGGTTCAGCTCGCCGTCGCCGGGATCGGGGGCCTTGTCGGCGCCGGTGATGAACCAGCCGTCTCCCATCCGGTAGAGCATCTTCTCCCCGTCCGAGGAGAGCCGGAAGAGGGCGGCCCCGTCGAGGAGGGTGTCGGTCTTGCGCGACTCCAGGTCGAACCGCGAGACGGTGATCGCGGGAGGGCCGTCCCCGGTATCCACCACCGGGCCCTCGGAGAGATAGAGCACGCCGTCCTTGCCCGGGGTGAGGCCCACGTAGCGCCCCGCCGGAATGGGCAGCGCCACGATCCGCTGGCCGATGCCGTCGAAGTCGACGGCGACCGGAGCCGGTTCGGCCGGTTCCTCCTCCGGCTCCTCGTCCGAGTCCTTCCCCTTCTTGCCGGAGGCCTTGGCGCCCTTCTCTCCGGATGCCTCCTCCTTGGCCTTGACCTCCTCGTCGTCGCTCCGGGGCGGGACCGGCGAGGGGAGGTCCTTGCGGAGCACCGCCGCGTACACGCTCCGGGTGACCGGATGCTCGTAGCTCGACATGTCGAGCCATCCCGCGGTGAGCCCCAGATCGGTGCTGGCCGCGAAGTAGAGGTACTTGCCGTTCCGGTCGAACACCGGGTACATGGCGTCGCTCATGCCGTCGGTGACCCGCACCGACTTCCCGCTCTCCACCGAGTAGACGTAGACCGCGTGGAGCTGGCTCGGGAGCATCTTGGTATAGGCCAGCCAGCGGCCGTCCGCGGACCAGCTCTCGTCGAACTCCTGAGCCGGGTTGTCGAACCGGTCGGTATCCACCTTCACCGGCCGGGGGTGGTCCACCTCGGTCATCCACAGGTTCAGCCGCTTGTCGGTGTAGGCGATCCGCTTCCCGTCCGGCGACCACACCGGGTGGTAGAAGAAGGAGGGAGGGTTCCCGAGATCGATCACCTGGGGGTCGGCGAGACCGTCCTGGTTCCGGAGGTAGAGCGCGTACTCGCCCGAGGCGTCGGAGAAGTAGGCGACCCGCTTCCCGTCCGGCGACCAGGCCGGATCCCGCTCGGCCGCCCCCGCGGTGCGGGTGAGGTCGCGGATGTCCCCCTTCTCGGCGGGGACGGAGAAAATCTCGCCGTGGGCCTCGAACACCGCGCGCTTCCCGGTGGAGGAGATTCCCGCGTTCAGGATGTCGGAACCGGGATCGAGGTCCTCGAAGTGGGGGCGGATCTGGGGCAGGTCGGCGGCGATCCGGATCGGGACGGGCCGGGTCTTCCCGGTGGCGAGGTCGTACAGGTGGAGGGAGCCGAACTGCTCGTACACGATCGCGCCGGGTCCGGCCGAGGCCGAGGTGAAGTCCACCCCGTCGTTGGGCACCACCGCGGCCACCGTCCTCGCGTTCACGTCGTAGGCGTAGAGCGCGGTCGAACCGGAGCGGTCGGACAGGAAATAGACCTTGTCTCCCACCCACATCGGGTTCCGGTCGTTGGAGTTGTCCGGCTGCGGCACCTTCACGATCTCCGAGGTGGCCAGGTCGGCGATCCAGACCGCCTTGGTCTGGCCGCCGCGATACCCCTTCCACGCCGGCTCCCACTGGAAGTTGGGCTCGTAGGCGAGATGGGTTCCGTCCGGGGAATAGGACGCCTCCTCCACCCGCGGAAGCGGGACCTCGGTGGGGAGCCCGCCGTCGACGGGGACGGTGAAGAGCCGCTCCGGATCGGAAAAGCTCACCCGCGGGGAGCGGAACGCGATCGACTTCCCGTCCGGCGTCCACCCCAGGACCACGTCGGACCCGGGGTGGAAGGTGAGCCGGCGAGGTTCCCCCCCCACCGCCGGCACCACGTACACGTCCGCGTTCCCGTCGTAGTCCCCGGTGTAGGCGACCAGGTTCCCGTCGGGCGAGAACACCGGCCCGCTCAGCCGGTCGGTGCCGGTCACCAGGCGGCGCGCGTCGCCCCCCTCGCGAGGGGCGATCCAGATCTCGCCGCCGTGGGCGAAGACCACCTGGGTGTCGCTGACGCTCGGGGTGTGGAGAAGGAGCGGCGGCGCTTCCTGGGCGCGGGCGGCGCCGGCCAGGGCGGCGCCGCCCAGGGCGAGGCCGGCCACGACGGCGGCCAGAGGTCTCATGGCGGCGTTCACGGGTCTCCCCTTTCGACTGATCGGAGACTGGACCGAGGAATCCCGACGGGGGCGGTCGCAGTATAGACCGGACCGATCCGGCGGAAAACACGACCCGCGAAGGGGCGGGGAGGTCCGGGGACGGCGAGGCCCGGCCGGGGTTCCGGGGAGTTCCGGGGCCTCGGGGTTACCGCGCCGCGACCACCCGCTCCACCGCCTGCGCCCGCTCCACCCCCCCGGCGATGACCCCGGCGTAGTACCGGCTCATGGCGCCATGGACGCCGGCGGCCACGCTGTCGGGGTCCACCCGGGCGCCCGGCCGCAGCCCGGTAAAGATGAGCATGCCGCCCGCGTCGAGGAGCGGCTGGACCCAGGCCAGGGGCTCGCTCCCCACGTCGGTGACGGTGGCGGCGAGGACCCGGCCGTCGGGGTCGAAGGCCACCCCGATCGAGACCGGGCCGTGCTGGGACGGGGTCCACACGAACACCGCCCGCCCCACCAGCTCGCCGGAGCCGGTCCGGCCCACGTAGACCTTGGTATCGTCAGCGGTGGGTGTCCAGCCGGTGGACTCGCGGAGGGCGGCCCGGCCGGCCGGGTCTAGCTCCAGGTGGGACTCGAAAAAGCGGGTCGCGCCGGGAAGGGCGCTCTGGATGAACGACCCGCGTCCCACCAGCTGCACGTTGGGGGTCACGTGGGCGAACGCGGGCGCGGCGGCGAGAAGCGAGAGCGAGACGAGCAGCATGAGTCGACGCATGATTCACTCCCGGGTGCGGCGGAACCAGCATTGCCACAGGGTGGCGGCGAGCACGACAAGGTAGAGCAGGCCCATGGCGACGCCGCCCGCCACCGCCAGCGCCCCGAAGGCGGTGCTCGCGCGGGGGGCAAGCTGCGCTCCCCAGAGTCCGGCGAAATCCAGGACCGGGGCGGCGAAGGCGAGCGCGATCAGGGTGGAGCGGGTGCCCGAGGACATCCGCAGCCCGAGCACGATCACCGACAGAAACGCTGCGGCCATCGCGTACACCGGAATGTGGACGTGGGTGTCCTGGACCAGCAGCTCCCGGTGGATGCGGTGCTGGGGGCGGTCCAGCGCGCCCAGGTCCACCGGTACCTCGGTGACGGTGTCCGACGCCGACTCCCCTCCCCGCGAGTGCGGCGAAGCCATCGTGCGCGCCACGCCGGCGGGGCTGAACGATGCGAAGTTCCGCACCTGCCACGCCCCGAAGAGGTCGGCCACCCCCAGCAGCAACAGGAAGAGCGTGACCGCCAAGCGCGCCTCAACCGGCGCGGCGGGAAGGCGTCCCAGGCTCACGCGGCCGGCTCAGAAGACATAGACCACCTGAAGGTCGCCGGTGTAGCGGTCGCGAGAGGGAGCGCCGTGGCGGCCGGCGAAGACCTCACGGCCGGAGCGGTCCCAGCGAAGGTCGAGCCGCACCGCCACCTGGGCCAGCGGGAGCGTGGTCCCATCGAGGTAGTGGAAGATCCCGTAGGCTCCGCCTCCCAGGAGATACTGCGGCGACACCGTCACCGAGGCCAACGTCTGCGCGGCCCCGGTGCGGAGGCCGTCGGGGTCGTCGAGCACCCCCGCCCGGACGGTTCCCGCCCACCGGCCGGCGAACCGGTGATGCACGAAGAGAAGCGCTCCGGACCATCGGTCCCGGCCGCCCGCGCCCGCGGGACGATCCTGGGCGCCCGCTACCCCTTCCCCTCCCGCCACCCACCCCGGCGACGGCTGGAGAAGCAGCGTGGCCACCATGGTGGTGCGCAGAAGGCCGTCCTCCTGGTTCCCGGCGATCCCGCCCAGGCCCATGTGCGCCCCGAGGGAGGGGTTGAATTCCGCGTAGAGGGCGCCGGTCTTGGCCCGGTTGTTGTCGGGAGTGACGTCTTCGCCGTCGGCCACGATCCCGGTGAGCTCGAACCGGGGCGAGAACGCGTCGTGGAGCATGGCCCCGGTGAACTTCACCGGCCGGCCGAAGTCGAGGAGAAAGGACGGCGTGGCCTGGTAATTGAGAGGAGCATCGTCGCGCTCCACCCCCAGCGGAGAGTCGAATTTGCCCGCGGTGAGGTCGAGGCCGGCTCGCGGGCTGAGCGACCACGTCACCAGCAGGTTGTCGATCTCGGTCTCCACGTCCTCTCCGGGGGCCTCGGCCCCCAGGAAAGGCTCAATCTCGGGAGGATGGGCGGTAAGCTGCCCGAAGAAGACCAGCCGGTGGTCGTCGTTGGACCGGAAGAGGGAGAGAGCCAGGGCCGAGATGTTGACGCTGTTCCGGCCGGTGGCGGCGTCCGCAGTGTAGTCGAGGACCCCGAACCCGTGCACCTGCGTCGCCGAGGCCGAGGAGCCCGGCGCGCCGTTCCCGAGGGTGGCGATGTCGACCGGCGTCTCGCCCCCGGCCGCGCGGGGAGTCGCCCGGGCCGGGACGGCCAGGAGAGCCAGCGTAAGCATCTCGAGGACCAGCGCTCGCGGGCGCGGGGGAATGGGCGCGTGCAGGGGTCTGCCTCCTTTCGGGTTCACGGCCGGCGTTCAGGGCCGCGGCTCCAGGCGCGGCGAGGGGACCCGGCCAGCCCCTCAACCATGCTCCACCCCGGGAACCGGTGACAAGGGCGGAGCCCGGCCGATCCGGGACCCCCGGTCGCGGAGTGGACGGCCCCGGCCCAGCTCGAATACCTCAAACCTAAGTGATTATGGAGCTTTTTGTTACGGTGAAACGCCCGCCTGAGCGGTGACCCCGGTAGGGGCGTCCCCGGTTTCTCTTTTCCCCAGGAAACTCATGTTTCCCAGATACCGGAGCTATGGTATTCTGCCCTCTCGGTAGACTAGTACGAAGTTCGAGTGCATTCCGAAGCCGTCGGTCCAACCTCCGTTCCGTCTCCGGATCCTCCCTCTCCGTTCTCAGTTCTCCGTTAGTGGGATCGGTCGACGTCGGCCGATCCGTCGCTCGCCGGCGGATCCGGCGAGGGATCTTGAGCATCCAGGGCGACCGGCGCCAACCCGGTCGCCGAATGAGGAATCCATGTCGAAGAAACTGTATGTGGGTAATCTGTCCTTCCGCACCACCGAAGCCTCCCTCCGCGAGCTCTTCAGCCAGTACGGCACCGTGAGCTCGGTCAGCATCATCACCGACCGGGAAACCGGCCAGTCCCGTGGCTTCGGCTTCGTGGAGATGGAAGACGGGTCGGACGAGGCGATCAGCGCTCTGGACAACCGCGACTACGAAGGCCGCAACCTCAAGGTCAACGAGGCCAAGCCTCGCGAAGCCGGCGGCGGTGGCGGACGCGGCGGCCGTTCGCGCTGGTAGGCTTCGGCCTCCTTCGTACACAACGGACGTTGGAAAGGGGCGGCCTTCGGGCCGCCCCTTTCTTTGTATCCACGGCGTGTCCGGGCGCGCGCTCCCGCGCTAGCGCGCCCGGGCCGAGTCCCCGGTGATCTCGTCGGCCAGGGCGTTGGCTCCGTACACCGTCCGCAGCGCTTCCACCAGGCCGTGGGCGTCCACCGACACCGCCCGCCCCTCCCCGTTCTCGGGGTAGAGCACGTCCCACACGAACGAGTACCGGTTGCCGTCGAAGATGACGCCGACCCACTCCCCGTCCCGGTTCACCACCGGGCTTCCCGAGTTCCCCCCGATGATGTCGTTGGTGGAGGTGAAGTTGAACGGAACGTCCGCGGCCAGCCGGCTCCGGGCGTCGAGCCAGTCCGCGGGAAGGTCGAAGGGAGGGAGCGGTCCGCGGGCGTCCCGGCGCGCAAAGAGCCCGGCGAAGCCGGTGAAGGGGGCCACGGCCTCCCCCTCCTGGCGGTAGCCCTGGACGCGCCCGGCCGAGAACCGGAGAGTGCCGGTGGCGTCGGGATAGACCCCGTCCCCGTACACCGCGAACCGGGCCAGGGCGAGCTTGCCGTAGGCGTCGTGGAGCACCGCCTCCACCTCGTTCTCGTAGCGCGCGCGCAGCTCCCGGGCGGCGGGTTCCAGGGCGAGGGCGAGCCGGATCATCGGGTCGCCGGAACCGGCGACCGCGGCGGCGCCGCCGGCGGCGAGGCTCCGACGCACCGGCACCTCGGCCAGCCGGCTCCCCCCGACCAGTTCCCTCGCCCGTTCCGCCGGCGACTTCCCGTCCAGCAGGATCCGGACCCGCGGATCCTCTCCACCGAGGATCTCGGCGGCGTAGGCCAGCGCGCTCTCCACCTTGCCGATCTCGATATCGGCGGCGATCGGCGCCGGCGAATAGAGGGCGTACTCGGTGCCGGAGAGGCGGGCCTCCTGATACTCGCGCAGGCGTTCCCCGTCCGGCTTGGCCTTCTCCCCCGGGAGCCGGACCAGGGTGCGGGCGATGCGGAAGAGATCGGACCCGCCCAGCGCCGAGCGCGTGCTCCCCTCGATCAGGGTGTAGGCGTCGTAGATCGCCGCGTTCACCTTGCGCGCGGCGGCGATCCGGTCCCAGGCGTCCCCGACCTCCTTCTGCAGCTCGGGATTTGCGGCCACCGCCTCCCGGAACCGGCGCTCCCGGTCGAGGACGGCGGCGAAAACCCGGGGATCTTCCAGCGCGCGGAGCTTGGCCCCGGTCCCCTTCCGCCAGTTCTGCACCCCCAGGTACTCCCGCTCCGCCGCCGCCTTCTCCCGCGGCCCCAGGCCGGAATAGACGGCCAGCTCGACCTCGCGGGTGCGGGCGCGGCGCATCTGCCGCGGATACTCCACGTCGCGCAGGAACCGGAGATCGGCGGCGGTGTCCAGGCGCTGGGTCCGGCCGGGATGCCCGACCACGAACACCGGCTCCCCGTCCTCCGGACCCCGGGGCGCCATGGTCAGGTAGTCGGCGGGCCGGTAGGGTCTACCGTCGTCGTCGTAGACCCGGAGCAGGGTGACGTCCAGGCAGAACCGCGGGAACTCGAAGTTGTCCTCGTCCCCTCCGAAGTCGGCGATCGCGGTCTCCGGCGCGAACACCACCCGCACGTCGGTGAACCGCCGGTAGCGGTAGAGGTGGTAGAGGCCGCCCCCGTACAGGGTGACCACCTCGGAGTGGAGTCCGGTCTTCTCGGTCGATTCGCGCTCGATGGCGGCGATCTCGGCGTTCCGTGCCGCCTCCCCCGAGGCCGCGTCGGCCGCGGCCGCGGCCGCGGCCCGGACCCGGCCGGTCACGTCCACGATCTCCTGGAGCGTCATCACCACCGCGTCCGGACAGCGAAGTTCCTCGGCCGGACGGTGGGCCAGGTAGCCGTCGGCGAGGTAATCGTGCTCGGGGGTGCTGAGCTTGGCCAGCTGGGCGCGGGCCACGTGGTGATTGGTCAGGAGCAGGCCGTCGGGCGAGATGAAGCTGGCCGAGGCCCCCCCCATCCGGACCGCCGCCTTCTGCAGGTGCTCCGCCCACTCCGGGGCCGGGGTGAAGCCGTAGTCCCTCTGGATCGCGGCGGCGGGCAGCCGGTTCAGAAGCCACATCCCCTCGTCCGCGCCCGCCCGGGCCGCCGGTCCGAGCGCCGCCGCCAGGGCGGCCGCCATGATGATCGTGCCACGAATCTTCACCGTCACCTCGACTTCCTCCTCCGCCCGCCGCCGGGCCCGTGGTGCGCGCGGGCCGCTCCCCCCCGCAACGCGTACAGCAATCCCTACCGGATTCATAGCGCATCCGAAGGCGGGAAGGAAGACACGGTTTGCCATGAATGAAATCGCGGTGGCGCCGCGCCCGATCCCCGACCGGGCCGGTCGGGAATTCCGCGTCCGGTTCCCATTTCTGCAATTTCCTATTACCGAGAATGGACTCGGAACCGCGGATCTCCGGGTGGTTCCATGGTTCGATCCGGCCGCCCGGCCGGCGACATCCGAAAGCCCCTCGCCCAGGCCGCGGCCCCGGGAAAAGGAACGTCATGGCCATCAAGCAACTCACCGAAGAGCAGGTGCGGAACTGGACCCTGGAGGAGAAGGACACCTGGTGGTTCCGGGAGGTGTTCCGGGGGGACATGCCCCAGCTCACCCTCCGCTCGGCGATCACCGGCATGATGCTGGGGAGCGTCCTCTCCCTGACCAATCTCTACGTGGGGATCCGGACCGGCTGGACCCTGGGGGTGGGGATCACCTCGGTCATCCTCGCCTTCAGCCTCTACAAGCTCATGGCCAAGATAGGGCTGGCCAAGGAATTCACGATTCTCGAGAACGTCCAGATGCAGTCTATCGCCACCGCGGCCGGCTACATGACCGCTCCCCTCATCTCCAGCCTTCCCGCCTACATGATGGTCACCGGCCGGGTGATCCCGATGATGCAGACCCTCCTGTGGATGGTGGGCCTGGCGCTCATGGGGGTACTCTTCGCGTTCCCGCTCAAGCGGCGTTTCATCAACGACGAGCAGTTCCCGTTCCCGGAGGGGCGCGCGGCCGGGGTGGTGATGGACGCGCTCCACACCAGTTCCGGGGCCAAAGGGGTCATGCAGGGGAAGCTCCTGGGGGTCTTTGCGCTGCTTTCCGGCGCCATCAACCTGGTGCGGGACGGCGACCTCCTGGGAGACATGGGGCTCAAGCGCTTCGGCTACCTGATGAACACCTACGGGCAGCACTGGGACGACGTCGTCTACAAGTTCGTGACCCCCAGGATCCTCGGGACCCCGCTCCGCGACATGACCGTCCACTTCGACACCGAGATCGTGATGATCGGGGCGGGCGGGCTCATGGGGATCCGGACCGGGGTCTCCCTCATCATCGGGGCGGTGATCAACTACTTCATCCTCGCCCCGATTCTCATCCACAAGGGGATCATCACCGAGGTGAGCTTTCGCGGCATCACCATGTGGTCGCTGTGGGGCGGGGTGGCGATGATGACCACGGCCTCGCTCTTCGCCTTCTTCTCCAAGCCGCGGGCCATCTTCACCGCGTTCAGCAACCTGCGGATGGGCCGGAACGGCAGGAAGGCCAGGGAGGACGTCCTGGCCCGGGTGGAACTCCCGATGAAGGTGTTCGTGATCGGGATTCCGCTAGTAGGCGCGTTCATCGTCTGGATGGCCTGGGCGTTCTTCGGGATCCAGGTCTGGCTGGGGATCGTGGCCATCCCCATGGTCTTCATCTTCACCCTCATCGCCGCCAACTCGACGGGGCTCACCGCCATCACCCCCACCGGCGCGCTGGGCAAGCTCACCCAGCTCACCTACGCGGCGCTGGACCCCGGCAACATGTCCACCAACCTCATGACCGCGGGGATCACCGGCGAGGTGGCGTCCAACGCCTCCAACCTCCTCATGGACATCAAGCCCGGCTACATGCTCGGCGCCAAGCCCCGCCACCAGGCCATGGGGCACGTACTGGGGATCGTCGCCGGGGGCCTCGCCTGCACCCCGATCTTCTACCTGGTGCTCTTCCGCGGGAACATCGGCCTCTTCGGCACCGAGCGGATGCCGATGATCGCGGCCATGATCTGGCGCGCGGTGGCGGAGGTCCTCACCAGGGGCTTCGGCATCCTGGATCCCACCGCCCTGGTGGCGGTGGTGGTGGGCGCCTTCGCGGGGATCCTGTTCGAGGTGCTCAAGATCACCACCCGGAACCGGTGGCCGATCTCCGGGGTGGGGATGGGGCTCGCCTTCGTGCTCCGCTTCTCCGACGCTTGGGCCATGTTTCTCGGCGCCTTCATCTTCTGGGCGCTGTCCAGGCGCTACCGGAGCCCGGACTCCTGGATCCGCGAGAACATCGTGGGGAACCAGGAGACCATATGCGCCGGCGTCATCGCCGGCGGCGCGCTCATGGGGATCGTGCTCATGATCCTCAAGGTGGTGGTGTTCGGGGGATAGGGAGTCGACGGGCCGGGCTCGCCGTCGCCATGCCGGCAGGCAACGGCCACGATCTCACCGGAACCGGAGATACCGTCCGGCGCACCCGCCACCCCGAGGACCTGATCCGGCCAGCCAGGACCGGCAGCCGCCGCTACCGTTGACGGTGTCCGGCCCCTTGGACGGGTCTGGGCCGGATGGAACCCCTGTCGTCGCGGCGCGGTACAGCCCTGCCGGGTCATCGGGGGGCCGAAAGAACGTCGGGAGACTTGACGGTCTTTCCATATCACCCATTTGCATACCCGCCAGCAGGTTCCGCCGGAATGCCGGAGGATTATGGCTTGCATCGTCAGCATTTCGTTCGAAATGCTGCACGAACGCGGAGTCGCGTGCCCTCACGGCATCGTCGTGACCCGGTACCCGTGGCGACGGCAACCAGAAAGCGCTTCTCCATGGGCCGATTCCCATGCTAGTTTCGAATTCCATTCGAAAGACGGTTTGCACCGAGCTGCGTCTGCGCCTCTCGTGCGAACCAAGAGGGGGAATCCTACGATGACTACGTCGCGGCGCATGCGGGTCTTCTCCATGGCTACAGCTTTCGCTCTCCTCTCATCGGCCTGCATCCTCCTGCTTCCCACCGTGGGTCAGGCCATGATACTCGGTGAGATCTGGGAGAACGTCTCCACCGCCAACGATGCCAGCGTCGTCCCGACTTCCGGTCCCTACGCGCAGTTTCAGTCGTTCGCCATCGACTACGACAGCCGCGTCACCGGGTATACCCCCCGGCTCTTTGTGGGGAATCCGCTGTTCACCAGCACGACCACGGACTTCGACCCCGATGCCAGTCTCAACAACACTTTCTTCCGATTCTCCGGACAGACCTATTTGGACGCCGGCGACAATTCCTTCTCCGTCCCCCACGACGACGGACTGGTGCTGACGATCGACGGGCTGGGCGTCGTCGTCAACACCCCAGGCCCCACTGCACCCGTCACGACCCCCTTCAACGTCGTCGCTCCTTCCGCTGGGCTCTACAACTTCACGCTGACTTACGCGGAGTGCTGCGGCCCGCCGGCGGTACTCAGGTTCATCGTGAACGACGTCCCCGTAGGGACCGCGCCGGAGCCGACCACCCTGGTCCTGTTGGGCATGGGACTCGTCGGATTGACCGGTACGACCCTTCGACGCCGCAGGACAAAGTAGTCAGCAGTCGCCCTGAGAGCCCGTCTCGCCGCGACTTCGTGTCGCACCCTCACCTCGGGCGGGCCGCTTGGAGCCGGAGGGGAGATGCCAGCCAACTCATCGCGCCACGGGGGATCGCCGACCGTCGTATTGCTCGCCGTGCTAGCACTGCTGGTACTCGCGGCCCCCGGGGCCGAGCCGGCCATCCGCTTGACCTCGCCCCCGTACAGCGCCATGGATCCCGCCGTTGCCATCGGTCCCGACGGACTGATCAGACTGGTTTGGGTCGACGATCGTACCGGCGGCAACGAGGTTCAGTGGGCCGAGTTCGACGGATCCGGGCGCCGAATCGAAGGCCCGATCCAAATCACCTCCACCGGGGCGGCACCGAGCCACCCAAGGATCGGGGTCGACGACACCGGCCGCACGTTCATCATCTGGCGTCAGGGCGGATCGCTCAACGGGACCATCTGGTTCGCCCGGGTCGGCACCGACGGAGACCTCCAGGTGCCGCCGAAGGCCGTCGAGACCGGAACAAATTGCGGCAACCCCGACATCTCCGTATCCCCGACCGGCGACAGCCACGTCGTATATCAACGGACCACCTACATCTACTACGTCTACTACCGCGTGCTCGACGCTGCCGGAAACTTGATCCGGTCGGAAGTTCCTGGGAATTGGGGAATACTCCCTTCCACCAAGTCGCCGGCGGTGTCGGTGGATGCTTCGGGCCGTACGACGGTGGTCTGGCTCGACGACTACGGGTTCATCTTCCCCAGTTCTTACCTGTACCGGGCGGTCTATCCCGCAGGAGGCGGCGCCCCCTCAATCTCCATGATCCTGAACCGCACGGTTCGGGCCCCGGACGTTCTCTCTCTGAGTTCGCTCTCCACATACATCGTCGCCCAAGACAATCCATCCGGAAGCGACAACATCTACCGATGGGTGTCGAACAACCACGAGTCGGCGGTGAGCCCTCCTCCCGGGCCGTCCCGCGCCCCCCGTCTCGCGGGGGAATGGGGGCGTCCGGTGCTGACCGTGTGGGTCGACTCCTCGACCGGCACGGGGAGGATCTATGCCGGGCAGTGGGGAGCCGACGGCACGTTGAGCGACAATTCCATCCCGGTTTCCGACGGCGTGGTTCCGGCGGACGACCCGGACATCGCCACCGACGGTCAGGGCCGCTTCGCGGTCGTCTGGAGGGGGCAACCTTCCGGGGGACAGAGCGGGATCTACCTCGGCACGCTCACCGACGGCGTTTCTCCGGATCCGATCTCGCCGGCCGACGGAGACACCCTTGCGGCGTTGCCGCTGTTCACCTGGCACACGATGCCCGAGGCTCTCGGGTACGTGGTCCGAGTGGCCAAGGACCCCTCTCTGAACGAGATCGTGTGGACTCGACAGCTCGGCGATACGACGGCTTCCTACCCCTACGACACTCCTCTCGATCCGGATTCCACCTACTGGTGGTCGGTGCGGGCGGCCAGCGGGAGCCCTTTCACCTCCTTTGCTACACCGCGAAGTTTTCGGCTGGTGTCGACAGCGGCGAGTCTTCTTGCTCCCGCGCTGAACACGCCCGGCGCCGAGGCGACCGTTAAGTTGCCCGAAACCTTCTCCTGGCTGACCGTGCCGGGAGCGGTGGCGTACGTCGTTCAGGCTCGCAGCGGTAGTCCCGCCGGCCCGAGGGTCTGGCTCCAAAGCACCCAGGATCTGTCGATCCGGATGCCGGCAGCCACCATCAATACGGGTTCTCTCGGCTATTGGAGCGTGACCGCAGTCGACCCGGCCGGCCAGCCGGGGATGGAGAGCGAAGTCCGCCAGTTCAGCGCCGCCGCCTCGGTTCCCGCGCCCGGCGTTCCCGACTTGGTCTTCCCGGGCCCGGACGCAAGCGTCGCGTCCAACGTCATCCCTTTCGACTGGAGCGATGTCCCCGGGGCGACTTCCTACGACCTGACTTACTCGGTCGATCCGGCGTTTCCTCCCGGTTCGGACCTGACCTGGTCGCAAAGCGACATCATCGGCTCCTCGAAGATGGTCACCTTGGCTCCGAGAGACGGCGAAATCTATTGGCGAGTGTCGGCCGTTAATTCCGGCGGAGATGGGCCTTCCAGCTCCGTCGGGAGCTTTACGTATTCACCTCCCGCCGTGCCCATCAGCATGATCTCCCTATATGGACCGGAATCCGGGGTCATCGTTCCCGAAGGGACGGCGCTCTTTCCGGAAGCCCGCATTACCGGCACCTTCACCGGAACCGTGACCGGGGACTGGTGGCTCGACGGTGCCAGCTGGCGGAGCTTTCAGGAGGCGATGGACGTGAACGGGGGACTCCAGGCCGAGGGGCCGCTCCTTCCCACCAGCCTTGGGGACCATGCCGTCCAGCTGCGCATTTCCGCGCCAACCCCAAGTGTCTCCGGAGTCGTGACCTATCGCGTAACCGCTCAAGTGATCGGTCCGCCTGCCCGGCTGGCGCTTCTTCCCGACCCGGCTTCGATTCCACCGGACGGTGCCAGCCAATCGACCCTTCTGGTCCGGGTGGAGGACGCCGCGGGCCACCTGGTGGCCGGCGACACCGGCCGCAACATCCACTTTGCGCTCTCCGGCGGCGGGTCATTGTCGGCGAGCGACGCGGCCACCTCCGGGGGAGTGGCGAGCGTTACCCTCACCGCTGGAACCGGCCCCGACCAAGCGCGGATCACCGCAACCGCAAGCGGCCTCGATTCCGGGAGCGCCACCGTGTACGTGGAGAGCGACCCCGTGGAGATTGCATCCGACGAAGCTCACTACTATTCCGGAGAGTTGGACGATTTGAGATACACTCTCTTCACCGGACTCGGGCTTCCGGGCCACCCCTACGACGTACAATCGGTGCAAGAATTTCTGGCGAGCAGAATCGACACCGCCACCCCGGATCCAGCGGATCTCCTGGCCCTGCACCGGTTGAATTTCGCGTTGCGCGGTATGCGTCACGCGTACAACTTCGACCCCGCCCGCGACGGGTCGGACCCCCACCCGGTGGACGCAGTACCCGGGGCTCTCACCATGGCCGACGACGCCGGCCGCAACCTGGGCAGTATCGTCGATATCCTGGTTGGCTCGCTCTTCGAGAGCCACACGATCCTGGTGCCCCTCCTGAACTCCGAGCTTCTCAAGAGCGTGGTCCAGCCGGTACTTTCGCGTGCTTTGGTTACCCTTGCTCAATACATCTACGAGCGCTGCGCTCCGGGAGTCGCCTCACCGGACGACGCTCTCTTGCAGGAGGCCATCGACCTGGCTTTTGGGGAGATCCAGAGTCAGTTCGGGGATGGAGGAGGGAGCTTGTTCGGCAGCGCGGCCGGCGCCGCGACTCACGGCATCGCCGGAACGGTCCTCCTCAGCGGCTACGCGTCTCAGACCCAGGGGTACCTGGACCAGTCCGCCTCGTGGGCCGGGGCGGACGACTTCACCGGATCAGAGGCCGATGCCGACAGCCAGGTGACGGCCACGGTATCGCACGTCCGCAACCTCTCCGGCGCCTATCACGAACGCATCCAAGCCAACGAAAGCACGGCGGACTTCCTGGGAACGATCGCGGATGTGACCGATGCTCTCAGCCTCATAACGACCGGATGGGGAACGGGCCTGATGGCTCTGGTCGGTGCAATCACGAAAGCGGCCTCGGCGGCAGGGTACTTTGTAAACACCCAGCTCGGGTCACGAGGCCTGAGCGCCATCGCCGGTACCTACGTTCCGGAGATGGCGGGAGAGGCGTTCCATCCGGACGGGTCGATGTCACCCGGGAGGCCTTCCATTGTCGCCGCCGCCGGAGCGCCCGTTGTCCGGACCCATCGGCCTTCGGCCGGCGTGTATCGGACTCTCTTGGCCGAAGCCACGACCGCGCAAGCGGACTACGCGACTCTGGCCCGGCAGGCCATGGATGACCTCCGCGACCAGGACACGACCTCCCTCGCCCTCCGTCTACCCGGGTTGGTGGGCGCCGACGATCAACTGGCCGACCGGCGTCAATGGGCGGGGGGACCCGCGCTCGCCGCCTACGCCTCCGCCCTCCGAAGCGTGCCCGCGTACGACTCCACCTATACCGCTCTGACCAGGTCGGTGTTCGAAGCGAGCTTCGCGCGGATACGGTTCCATTTGGCCCTTGCCGCTTATCTTGCCGACCCCGGGAACGCCGAGGGCCGGCTGCTCGCCTTGGACCAGGGACAGGAGGCTCTCGACCTGACCGCCGCCGCCGCCGCCCGCCAAGACAGCATCGTCACCGCCCTGTTCACCACGCCGGCAGTACCCGTGGTTCTCCTGCCCTCGCTCCGGGCTCCGGACTCGGTGTCTGTCGGGCACGCCTTCCGGGTCACCGGGGTCGTACGGAACGTGGGCGCCGGGTCCGCGACCGGTGTCTACGCCGCGATCTCTACGGACTCCGTGCTCACTGCGGCTGGAAGCGACACCGTTTGGATCGGAAGCCTGGCCAGCGGTGATTCGGCCTCCGTCCGCTGGACCCTGCTTCCGACACCCTTCGGGTTCGCCGATAGGTCCCTAGTCCGCACGACCGTGTTGCGGGCGACGGTCTACGCCCAGAACGGCACCGGCCTCGGAGCGGTCACGTTCGTCCAGGCCAACCGGGCCAGCAACCAGACCGGGATCGGAGCCGGCGCCGGAGTCGCCCAACCCTTTCTACGCTTGACCGTATCCCCGAATCCCATCCGATCGACCTCAGCGCTCGTCTACGACCTCGGGGGCCGGCTCTGGGGAACCATCACCGTGCTGGACCTCCAAGGGAGGCTTGTGGGAAGGCGCACCGTCCTGGGACCGACCGGGTCCGTGGCGTTCTCGGAGCTCTTTCAGAGGCCGGGAAGGTCCGCCGCCGGCGTCTACTTCGTGAGACTCCGGGCTGCCGGCCTGACCGTGACCGGGAAGGCCGTCGTAGTGCGCTGAGGAAGGGCCCCGGTTCCCAGGACGGCGCTACTCGTACTCGACCACCCGGAAGAAGGCGAGCGCCTCCTGGGCCTCGGGCAGGGGGCGGTAGGCCGCGGGGGCGGCGCCGGCCAGGCGTTGGACCCATGCGTGGGCCTGGTCCAGGTAGGAGCGGTAGGCGGCCTCGCGCTCGGCGCGGGCGAGGGGCGGCCGGGGCTCCGCCGGCGGCTCCAGGGCCAGGTCCAGGCCGAACCGGGGCGGCTCGGAGCGGTCCTCGCGGTGCGTCCACGCGCCGGACCTCAGGTCGAAGTGGTAGAGCGGGATGAAGTCCGGTCCGTGGCCGGCCAGAAACTCCACCGCGCTGCAGAGATAGTCCAGGTCGGCGTCATCCATGGTGTAGTGGCAGCCGATCCGGATCCAGCCCGGCTTCACCCCCTGGCAGCCGGCCACGATCTGGGCCTGGTAGCGGCCCGAGGTCTCGGCGTCGATGTGAAGCAGATGGTGCCCGTAGGGGCCCGCGCACGAACATCCGGCCCGGGACTGGATCCCGAACAGGTCGTTGAGGAGACGCGTCCCCAGCTTGGGATGCAGATAGCGGTCGCCGTGGCGGATGTTGAACGAGATGATGGCGATCCGCCGCTCGGGGTCCGGATTCCCCAGGATCTCGATCCCGGGATGCCGGGTGAAGCGGGCGAGGGCGGTCCGGACCTGGCCGCGCTCCCGGCGCCCGATCTCCTCGTACCCCACCGCCTCCGCCAACTGCATGGCCAGCGCGGCGCGAAGAATCTGCAACGTCCCCGGCGTCCCCGCCTTCTCCCGCGCCTCGATGTCCCGGGTGTACTCCTGGCCGTTGAACCCCACGTAGTCCACGGTACCGCCGGCGGCGAAGGTGGGGGGGAGATCCTCGCGGTAGATCCGCCGGTTGAAGAGAAGGATCCCGCACGCCCCCGGCCCCCCCAGGTACTTGTGGGGGGAGAAGTAGAGCGCGTCGAAGTACGACTCCGCGTCCCGGTTCATGTCCATCTTCAGGTAGGGCGCGCAGGCGGCGAAGTCGAAGCAGGCCAGCGCCCCGTGTCGATGGAGGAGGCGGGCGATGTCGTGAACCGGGGACGTCCTTCCCGTCACGTTCGAGGCCGCGGAGAACGCCCCGATCCTCGGCCGGCCCTCGAAGGCCGGATCGGCCAGCCGCCGGTCCAGGTCGGCCAGGTCCACCCCGCCTTCGGGGTCGAGGGCCACCTCCACCACCTCGGCCAGCGACTCCCGCCACGAGACCTCGTTGGAGTGGTGCTCGTAGGGGCCCACGAACACCACCGGCCCCGTCCGTCGAAGCTCGGAGAAGTGGGGCCCCAGCCGCTCCCGGGTGGCCGGCGGCAGGTACACCCCGAGGATCTCCTGCAGCTTCTGGATGGCGCCGGTGGAACCGGTCCCCACTGCCACGATCCGGGTGTCGTCGTTCCCGTTCACCGCCCGCTTGATCGTCCGCTCCGCCTCCTGGAGGAGTTCGGTGGTACTTCGGCCGGTCTCGTCGTCCTCGGTGTGGGTGTTGGCGTAGCGCTCCTCGATCCGCACCAGGTAGCGCTCGATGAAACGCACGTTCCGGCCGGACGCGGTGTAGTCCGCGTAGAGCATGAGGCGCTTCCCGAAGGGGGTGGTGAAGAGGTGGTCGGCACCCAGGATCTCCGCGCGGAGAAGGTCGGGGTCGAGCTTGGGTAGCGGTCGGTTCATACGGTTCACGGGTCCGGCCGCCGGTGGTCGAAAAGCCCCGGAGGCGGCGGAAGCCCCGGGGGCGCGGAGGAAACGCCGGGCCGGCGGCGCCGCCCGGAACCCTGCCAGGATACACCACCGCCCGCCCGGGCGCGATCTCACCCCCGGGAGCGGCGGATCTCCTCGAGGACCGCGCCCGGTTCCAGGGAGGCTCCCTCCTCCAGGACCCGGTCCACCGTCTGGTCCGGCAGGTCCCCCCGGACCTCGGGAAGGAAGCGCTCCACGTCCTTGAGGATGTCGGTGGACTGCCAGGCCCCCACCTGCCGGCGGAGGAGTCCCAGCCATCGGAGCGCGGTTTCCCGGTCGCCCCGGCGGGCCCGGAGCACCGCGAACAGGGTCAACATCGCGGTGGGCTTGGCCCCGGCCTCGAGCGCCATCTCCAGCGACTCCAGGAGCTGGACCAGGGCCTCCTCGTCCCGCTTCTCCAGGATCAACATGCGTCCCTTGTACTCGAGTCCGGTGGCCCGGAGGTTGGCTTCCAGGTCCCGGCCGGACTTCAGCGCCAGTTCCAGCGGCTCGCGCGCCCGTTCCACGTCACCCTGGTACATGTACTCCAGCGCGATGTTGCCGGCGGCCATGGCGACCCCCCGCGGGTTTCCGATCCGGCGGAAGATGGCCAGCGCCTCCTCCTCGATCCGAATCCCCTCCTCGGCCCGGCCCTGGACCATCTTGATGATGGCGAGACCGTTCAGGCCGGCGGCTTCGGCGTCGGGGTCGCCCAGCTCCCGGGCCAGCGCGATCCCCTCCCGGGCGTAGGGCTCCGCCTTTTCCGGCTGGTCGAAGTGGGCGTTCATCATGTAGCGGAGGACGATGGCCAGGGCCCGCCGGTCGCCGAGTTCACGGGTGAGGGGGAGCGCCTCCTCCAAGAGGTTCTGGGCGCGGGCCACGTCGTCCTGCAGGAGGGCGATCCGGGAAAGTTCGCCGAGAGCGGCGGCTCGAACCGCCCGGTGGTCGTCGGTCCGGGCCTTCTCAAGGATCTGTTCCAGGCCTTCCCGCGCCTCCCGGAGCGCTCCCCGTTGCGCGCGGGTGATGCCGGTCTGTAGCTCCACCTCGAGCTTGGCCGCGGAGTCGTCGGTCTCCTCGACCATCTCCCGCGCCCGCTGCAGGGTCCCCGAGGCCTCGTCGAACGCCCCGCGCACGGTGGCGGCCCGGGCCGCCCCGATCAGCTGCCGGGCCGCGGTGGCGGGTTCCCCGGCCAACCCGAAGTGCTCGGCCACCCGGAGCGTGTACTCGGCGGCGCGCTCCCCGCCCACTCCCAGCAGCCACTCCGCCGTCGCCTTGTGGAGCACCCGGCGCTGGCGGGGGATGAGGGTCTCGTAGGTCACGTCGCGAAGGATGGCGTGGCGGAAGACGTACTCGCCGGTGTCGCCGAACGCGGACTGCTCCCGGCGGAGAACCATCTCCCGGGCCCGGAGTTCCTCGAGCATCTCCTCGACCTCGTTCCGGGAGAGCCCCGCCTCGTTGCTCAGGTGGACCACCGCCTGGTCCCAGAAGATCCGTCCCACCACCGAGGCCCGCTGCAACAGCTGATGCAGCGCGGGCGGAAGGGTGTCGAGCCGGGACTGGAGCACTCCGGTGAGGGTGGGCGGCACCCGGAGCCCGCTCAGCCGGGTGGTGTCCACCGACCATTCCTCTTCCCCCTTCAGGATCACCCGGTCGTCGATGAGCGCCTTGATCAGTTCCTCGATGTAGAAGGGATTGCCGTCGGCCCGCTCCACCACCAGGTCCCGGAGCTCGCCGGGAACCGAGGGGACCTTCTTCAGGAGTTCCTTCACCAGCCGCCGGCTGGACAGCTGGGAGAGCGGCTCCAGGTGGACCCGTTCGTGGAACCGCTGCCCCTCTCCCCATTGCGGCCGCCGTTCGTAGAGGCTGGGGCGGGCCATGCAGATCACGAAGAGCGGGATCCGTTCGTTGTCCCGCACCAGCTGGTTGATGAGGTCCAGGGACCGGTCGTCGGCCCAGTGGATGTCCTCGATCTGGAGCACCACCGGATGAACCTCCGACGCGGTGGTGAAGAGTTCACTCAGGAACCGGAGGGCGTGTTCCTGGAACAGTTCCGGCTTCTGGATGGCCGAGGCCACCGCGGGATGGTCCGAGAAGTCGAACCCGACCAGGTGCCCGATCAGGACCGCCTTGTCCTCGGTCCCTTCCCCCAGGAACCCGGCCACTCCCCGGACGAACTTCTCCCGCACCTCGTCCAGCGGATCCGAGTCCAGGATCTGGAACCGGAAGGAGAAGAGGTCGCGGGTGAGCGAGTAGGGCTGGAGCATGGACGGCTGGGTGGCCCGGGCCCGGAAGAGCCAGATGGTCTCGTCGAGGAGATCGATCCAGTTGGTGAACTCGAACAGGAGCCGCGACTTTCCGATCCCCGCCTCGCCCACCACCGTCACCACCTGGGTCTCGCCGTCCTCCAGGGTCAGGGTGAGCGCCTCCTGCAGGAGCCGGAGTTCGATCTCGCGCCCGATCATCCGGGTTTCGACGCCCTCGATCCCTCGGGCCTGCACGCGGAACGCCCGAGGCTTCACGCTCTTGGCCACGTAGACTTCGAGCGGCTCCTTCCGCCCCCGCACCCGGAGCGGCTCCGCGGGATGGAAGGTGAACACCCCACGCACCTGGGTGAAGGTGTCGTAGTCGACCAGGATGGCGCCGGCGGGCGCCGCTTCCTTGAGGCGCCCGGCGAGGGTGATCGAGGCCCCCCGGGCGGAGTAGCTCCCGGTTTCGGACTCCCGCTCCAGGAGCACCGGCCCGGTGGTGACGCCGGCGGCGAAGGGGAGCGGATTCTCCTCGGTCGGCTCCCAGTCCTTTCCAAGGAGCCGGCGAGTCTCCGCCAGCACCGCGTCCTTCATCCGGAACGTGGACCGGAGCGCGCGCTCGGCGTCGTCCTCGTTGGCCCGCTCCCGGCCCCAGAGCGCCACCCCGACCTGGTCGGTGCGGCTCTGGATCACCCCCTGCGCGGCCTCGGCGATGCCGCCGAAGCGTTCCCAGAGCCGGTCCATGCGCCCTCGCACCGTTTCCTCGTCCGCCCCCGATTCGTAGAGGATCTCGGCCAGCTCGGTGACGTCCAGATAGACGGAGCTCATCTGCCGCTGCTGGTCGGAGGGGGTGGCGGTGGACGGGGTGTCCTTCTTCCGAGCCCGGCTCTCGAAGGCGGCGAGCTGGTCCAGGGAGAGGGTCTGGGTGAGCGAGACCAGCTGGGTGGGGATTCCGGCGGCGTCCACCCGGAGGGCGGCGGCGAGATCCTCCACCAGGGCGTCGGCGGTGGCATGGCGATCGGCGGGATCCTTGGCCAGCGCGCGCCGGAGGACCGCATCCACCCGC
Organism: Candidatus Eiseniibacteriota bacterium; assembly: GCA_963728475.1. GTDB lineage: Bacteria > Eisenbacteria > RBG-16-71-46 > JABDJR01 > JABDJR01 > CAVSKL01. Next base: position 2,003,393 of record CAVSKL010000001.1, on the reverse strand, counting down.
TCGGGGATGCCCGGTTTGCGGTCGCAGACGCTCGGCGCCGGTTCGTTGATGTGGGCCATGAGCACGCCCAGCTGGCTCTCGTGCTTGAAGGGGGGGGACCCGGTGAGCATCTCGAACACGATCGCCCCCAGGGCGTAGAGGTCCGCCTTGCCGTCCACGTCGCCGCGGGCCTGGGCCTGTTCCGGCGACATGTAGGCCGGGGTGCCGACCAGGATGCCGGTCCCGGTGAGGTTCTCCTGGGAATCGGCGACCCGGGCGATCCCGAAGTCGGTGACGAAGGCGTTCCCTTCCCGGTCGATCATGATGTTGGAGGGTTTGAGGTCGCGGTGGACCACCCCCTGGCGATGGGCGTAGTCCAGGGCGGTGGCCACCTGCCGGAGCATGTAGAGCGTCTCCTCCAGGGGCAGCTCCCCCCGGTCCAGGACCTGCCGCAGGGTCCCCCCTTCCAGGAACCGCATCACGATGTAGGGTGGATTGTGCTCCCCGTCGAAGTCGTAGACCGGGAGAAGGTGCGGGTGCTCCAGGCGCGCGATGAGCCGCGCCTCACGCTGGAAACGCTCCCTCAGGGACGGATCCAGAAGGAGTCCGGTGCGGATCACCTTGACCGCCACGTAGCGGTCCATGCTGGCCTGGTGGGCGCGGTAGACGGTGGCCATCCCGCCTTCGCCGATGAGCTCGGTGATCCGGTAGGGACCGAGTCTGGTGCCGATCATCCGGGACTCCTTCAGCTCGGTTTCCCGAGGTCGAGGGCTGCACTGGGTCGAGAGCCGCGGTCCCCAGTCGCCGGAACGCCCCGTGCGGACCCGGTCGCCGCGGCGGCGATTCTAACCCGTTCCGGGGCGGGGAAAAAGCTCGGGCCGCCCCTGGGGGCGGCCCGGCTCGATCCGAAACGAGAGGCAGGGTCTAGTTGTTGTACATGTTCTTCAGCTTGCCCCAGGTGGTTTCCTTGGTCGGGACAGGCTGTTCGGCGAACTGGATGTTCAACCACTCGGCGTTGACCACGCTGCTGGGGCCGCCGGTCTGCCAGAAGATCTGGCAGTGGCCGCCCACGTGGGCCGGCGTCAGCTCGCCCCACAGGCCGTGGGGCGGGTCCTCGGCCGGGTTCCCCTGATCGAAGGCCAGCGGGCCGCTGGTGTAGGGAACCCCGTGGTACACGAGGTCGTACACGATGGTCGCCGGGTCGTAGGAGAGGAGGCTGTGCGGTTGATAGGTGATGGCGAGGTGGATGGTGTCGCCCATCACGTAGTGCAGGCCGTAGGTCGCCGTGAAGCTGTAGAACGGCAGCCGGCCGCCGAAGCAGGCGATCTCGCCGTCGGTGGTACGGCAGTTGAACCGGCCGTCGGACTCGGACCACCAGGGAGCGACCTGGAGTCCGCCTTCAGCCGCACCGTTCCCGCTGATCACGAAATCGGCGGAGTAGGAGTAGGAGGAGCCGTTCTCGAAGTCCGCCTCGGTCGCGCCGTCGGTCGAAAACCGCCAGACGTTGAGGTTGGCGAACCCGAAGCAGCTGTTCCCCTGATCCAGGATCCCGACCAGGGCCGGATAGGAGTTGGTCACGGTGACCGTATCGAGCAGGCAGTCGTTGAAGACGCGAGTCATGACGACCGCGCTCGTCGGACTGGGCGTGACTGCGGAGGCGACCGGTGCGAGGCTGACGGCAAAGAGAGCCACCAGCGCCGCCACCAGAATCCCTTCTTGGTAGCAGAACCGTTTCATAGCTGCGTAACCTCCTTATGCGCTTGCAAGCGCCCCCCTTCAAGACACCTGGATCCCGGCCCATCTGGACCGGGTCCCGGATGTCCACCATCATGAGCCTCATTGGGCTCGAATTCAATACCTAAGTCATTAAAATACGGCCGTTTGTACGATTTTTGCGGAGGGCGCACCCCGCCTTCGACCCCTCGCCGCGGACCTGGGCGGCGGGGCCGGATCGGGTGATATGCCCCAGTCCGAGAAACCGTGTCAGCGCAGCACGATGCAGCGGCGGGTCAGGTCTCCCTCCTCGGTCTTGAGCCGGTAGAGATAGATCCCGCTCGGAAGCCCCGCGGCATCCAGGGTCAGGTCGTGGGCGCCGGCTTCGCGATACCCATCGATCAGCCGCCGGACTTCCCGGCCGGCCACGTCGTAGAGAGCCAGGGAGACCTCGCCCCCCCGGTCGAGATGGAACGAGATCCGGGTCGAGGTCCGGAACGGGTTGGGGGCGTTCTGCAGCAGCATCTCCGGCCGCGCCCCGGCCACCCCACCTCCGTCCCCCACTCCGGTCACCGCGTAGAAGCCGGCCTGGGCCAGCCCCTGCTGAAGGTCGGCGTTCGCCATCATCCGCCGCCAGACCGAGCCGGTCCGGTAGTTCTCGATCATGAGGATGATGGGGCCCTCGTCGATCCCGATGTAGTCGGTGTCCCACCAGAACTGGGTCAGGTTGAATGCGTCCCGGAATCCATACGGCCCCCACAGCCCCGCCGACAGGTTGTCGTACATGTATTGCAGGGTGGGGATCACCTCGTCCGGCGCGAAGACAATCGAACTGGCGGCGGCGGTGGGAGCGATGGTGCCGTCGTCGTTCTGGGACGGCGGCGCTCCCCGAGCGTTGTAGCCGCTGGGCCCGTCGCAGGCGGTCAGGCCCCACAGGTCGGCGCCGTAGCCGCTGAAACCTCCGGGGTTGGCGATGCAGTAGGCCCGCGCGGCCAGGGTCGCCCGCCGGGAGTTCTCGAAGTAGGTGATGCCCTTGCCCGCCATGTAGCTGTCGTGGATGTTGCGGAAATCCACCCAGCAATGAGTGTACTGGTGCCCGAAGAGCGGAGGGAAGGTGAGGTAGGTATACCCGTACTGGGTGCCCCAGTGATACACGTAGCCGCTGGTCCAGGTGCTCCAGGCGCTCGCGGGGATGGGATGGGTCGGCGATCCCAGGGCCAGCAGGTAGAGGATCATCGCCTCGTTGTATCCCGTCCAGTATCCGTAGCCCGAGAACCCGGTCCCCGGTTTCCAGCCCATCATGATCCCGGGGGTGGAGTTCCGGACCCAGTCCCAGTCGCACCGGTAGTAGATGGAATCGGCCAGCGCCCGGATCTGGGTCTCGGTGGCGTCCAGCCCGTTGAAATACTGCTTGGCATCCAGGATTCCCGCCATGAGGAGCGCGGTGTCGATGGTCGAGAGTTCGCAATCCCAGGTCCGGGTGGCGGTGTTCATGTCCAGGAAGTGGTAGAAGAGCCCCTTGTATCCGATGATCCCGCTCGCCGCGGTCCCCTGGGGCCCGGTCCAGAAGGTGTTGAGGGTGGTGAGCACCCGGCCGGCGGCGGCGGACCGGCTCACCCAGCCGTGGTCCACTCCGATGCAGATCGCGGAGAGGCCGAACCCGGTGGAGGCGATGCTGCAGGGAGAGTAGGTGGTGCTCCGGTCCTTGATCAGCCCGTTGGACGGGTTCGCCTCGTTCCAGAAGTAGTCGAAGGAGGTGTGTTGCAGGGTGTCGAGTAGGGCCGGAGTGGTCAATGCCTCCGCCTTTCCGACCGGCAGCCGGTTCACCGGCGCATTGGCGGTGAGCACGATCACCAGCACGATTCCCAAGCTGCTCAAACTACGAAGCTTCATCTGGATCTCCTTGCCGCCCAAGCCTCCCCGAACCTCGGTGCGAACGCGACGCGTCCGGCGTCAGAAGGAAAGCGCAAACGTCATTCGGTGCGTTTCCTGGAGCCGTGTGTGATGGGCCCACGCGTAATCGAAACGGAACTTGGTCTCCCCCATGCTGCCGCCGAGCCCCACCCCCAGGGTGGGGCCCAGCTCGCTGTCCTTCTGGAACAGGGTCTGGTAGCCGGCGCGCAGGGCCAGCGTGTTCTTCCACGACCACTCGCCCCCGAGGTTGACGCTCTCGGAGTTGTCGTTGGGGTGGGTCGCATCCGCCGCCAGCAGCACCCGGCTGTCCGGCCCCAGGTCGTGCGGGAAGCTCAGGCCGACCCGGAAGACGATGGGAACCGGGAACTGGTCGGTGGTTTGATTGCCGGGCAGGGCCCCGTTGTCCCCGTACTGGGACGGATCGTTGTCGTACTGGATCGCCAGGTCCCTCCCGTGAAAAGCGGAGTTGGTGCCGAAGTTCGAGAGGCTGGCTCCGATGACGGTCCCGTTCTCCATCAGGCGGTAGGCGGTGCCGGCGCTGAACGTCAGGGCATGCACCGAACTGTGCCAGATCGTTTCGTTCATGAAGTTGACCTGGATGCCGGCGGCGAACCGCTGGGTGATCTGACGTCCATAGCCCAGCCCCAGCGCCACATCGGACACCGTGTACCGTTCCCCGGTTCCCAGGGGCTGGTCCACGGTGCGGACGTCGATCTCGCCGGAGTTGAGCGCGGTCACGCTCGCGAACAGGGTGCCGTTGCCGTGAAGCGGCAGCGCCGCCGCCGCGTAGTCGTAGCTGATGTCGGCGAACCACAGGCTGTGGGTGAACTGGAATCCGGGCTGGAGCACCGATCCCATCGCCGCCGGGTTGTAGTATACCCCCTGGATGCCGCCGTTGAGCGCGACCCCGGCGTTGCCCATGGCCGCGATGCGGGCGCTGGGCTCGATTCCCATGAACGCCCCGATCGTGGTTCCGACCTTGCTCTGGGCGTGAGCGGGCCCCGCCGCCAGCGCCGCGGCCAGGATCACCGCCCCCATCACTCGCTTCATGTTCCGCTCCGCTCTCATTTCAGCACCGCGAACTTGCCGACGCTGGTGCCCAGATCGCCCCCGTCCACGTGGAAGATGTAGAGACCCGGGGCCACGTCCAGGTTGTCCTTGGTCCTCAGGTTCCAGGGGGTCATCCCCTCGGTCCCCCCGTCGTGATGCAGGGTCTGAACCAGCTCCCCCTTGACGTTGAAGATCCGGATGGTGCACCGCACGGGCAGCCCCCGGAACTCGATCCGCCGCTCCCCCCGGCCCGAGATCGCGAACCGCTCCGGCTCGAAGCTGGCCGAGCCCAGGTACGGGTTGGGCACCACGTAGGGCTTGGTCTGGAAGTCCAGTCGCGCCTGGGCCGGATCCACGCGTTCCCCGTGGGTCCGGAACACCAGGATGTCGTTCGCGCCGTAGGGCTCGGTGAGGAACACGTCGTAGGTGTCGCCCGCGCCGGGCCGGGTCAGCGCGGTCCCGGTGGGACTGTCCGGAGCGAGCTGGATGCGCCACGTGATCTTCGGCGCGGCCGGATCCGAGGCCAGGTAGGTCACCACGTCGATGTACTCGTCGGTCCCGCTCAGGGTCCCGTCCAGGTCGGTGTCGCGGAACCGGAACTTCATCGGGTGGTCGCCCTCGGGCCCGTGCGCGATCACCCGGAACCGGGCGGGGGCGGCCTTGATCGGGAAGATGGCCAGCGAGGTGTCCACCACCTGGTCGCTGAACTCCACGCTGAAATCCGCCGGATAGTCCGGGCGCCGGAGGTTGATGGGCAGCACCGGCTGGTAGGCGACCTTGAGCTTGGCGTTGGTGGTGCTCCCCTCCGCCCACCCGGTGGCCGCGGTGTCCACTTCCACCGTCTTCTGGGTCCGGATGAGCGGCAGGAGCCCGGTTCCCACCGGGCCGTTCCCGGACGCGTCGAAGTCGGCGCCGCTCCGGAAGAACACCTGGTGGGTGGTGCTGTCCGCCAGGGTGTACCCGGTGGCCCGGATGCTCTCCGGGAAATCGGTGGAGAAGGTGATCTTCATGAGATGCCCGTCGGGGACCTGGCCGGAGTCCACCACCTGGACCGAGGCCCGGCCGGTCCCGGTCCCCGCCACGTGCTCCACGCTGTCGAGCACCGCGCCCACGAACCCCGGCACCTTGGGCTCGGGCCGGACCGTGACCGCGTTCTTGGGCAGCACCGTTCCCCCCGCGGCGTGCGCGACACCGAGATCGCGTTCTCCGACGGGTAAAACGAGAGCGAGTCCGAGCCGAAATCGTAGGCGGTGACCGCGTAGTAGTACTGCTGGCCGTCGGTCACGCTGGTATCGGTCCAGGTGTGGGTGATGCCGGAGTCGTTCCCCAGGTAGTACGCCACCCCTTCCACCGTCAGGTCGGAGAAACCGTTCCGGCCGTCGTCGAGGTCGAACTGGGCGGCCGGCTTGCCGTTGCCGATGGGACCGGTGCCCCGGGCGTTGGTCACGACCTTGGGATCGCGGAACTCGGGATCGGTGGAGCGGTAGATGCGGTAGCCCTCGAAGTCGTACTGCCCGGTCACCGGATCCGGGCTGAGCTGGGCGGCGTCGTCCCAGGAGAGCCGGACGAAGTGGTCCCCGCTCTCGGCGTGCAAGGTGGGAAGCTCGGGCGGCACCGCGAACCGGTAGTTGGCGTTGTAGATGGTCTGGACCACCTTCACCGTCCGGCGCAGCTCCTCGAGATCCCCTCCGTAGGCCAGGGCCAGGCTGAACCGTTCCGACTTCCCCGCCGCCAGCACGAACGGCCCGGAGGCGAACAGGAACCCGATGTTGTAGTTGGAGGCCAGGGGCGGATCGAACCGCTTGAGCGGATCGGGGTCGGTGAACTGCTCGTAGAGCCGCTGGGGCCAGTTGTTCTTGTCGGTGAAGAAGAGCACGTTGTCGGTATCGGTGTTGGGGTTGCCCTGCCCGGCCCGGATCCGGTTGATCTTGAAACCGGTCAGCCCGATCTGATCGGACTCGTTGAGGTCGGTGCCGTCGAAGTTCGGCTCGCCCGCGGTGGGGATCCCGTCTCCCTCGCCGGTGTCGTGGGTCTTGGCCACCCCGTCCGCCCCCACGTCGTGGAGATCCTCGTCCCAGTCCATGTCCTCGTCGCCGGTCCACCAGCGCCCGTGGCGGTAGGGAGCCCGGTCCTCCAGCGCTCCGTAGGCGGCGGTGAACCTGGCCATGTCGTAATGGCCCTCCACGTAGGCCCGGATGTTCTCCTTGCCCACGATGAGCTCGCCGGGGCCGCCGTCCCGCCTCTCGTCGGTGATCCCGTCCTCGTCGTTGTCGATGCCGTCGGTGGAGTTGCCCGGGGTCTCCAGGTAGGCGTAGCCCAGGTATCCGGTCTTGGAGCAGTTCCCGGCCAGGTCCACTCCGTGGCCGTACCGGTCCCAGGTATAGACCAGGTTGATGACCTGGTCGTTGACGGTGCGGTCGAAGAAGGCGTTGTCGTCGTCGGACTCGTAGATCCCGTCGCAGGAGAGCGCGGAGCCGCCCACCCCCGAGTCCATGTAGAGCCCGAAGATGATGTTGTCATTGTAATCGGTGGTGCTCTCGTTGGTGATGTCGTAGTGCCAGAAGATGACGTTCTGGGCCTGAGGGTTCGCCCACTGGAACCCCCGGACCTCGACCCTCAGTCCGAGGCCCCGCCGGGTGGAATCCCGGCGGTCGGGCCGGAAGTCCCAGGCGTCGTAGAGCTGGTCGTCCATGACCGAATAGCTCTCCTGGTCGGCGTAGGGCTGCTTGCCGAAGTAGCCGTTCCAGGCGCCCTTCCAGCCCGGATCGTCCACGTCGTCCAGCTTGTCCGGCCAGAATCCGGGCCAGGTGCGGGGGTCGGTGCTGATGGCCGGTGAGCGGGCGGGGTTCAGGTTGGGGTCGGGCTCGAAGTACCCCGGCCGCGGCTCGTACCGCATGATGTAGTTGCCGTAGGGGCTGGTGCCCTGCCGCTCGCGGTAGCCGGTCTCCATGATGTAGGCGTCGACCCCGCTCCGTTGCTTGATCTTGGCCAGCACGAAGGGGGTGATCCCGTCGCTGTAGTCCATCCCGCTGCCCTTGGGGACCTCCACCGAATGGAACACGCTCAGGTCCACGTTACCGGGATCGGGGGGATAGTCCCCCACCATCCCGTAGTTCCAGAAGGTGGTGCGGATGTTGGCGGCGTCGTGGGTCCCGGCGCGTTCCGCGTCGATGCGGCCGCGCTGGTCCGCCGGCACCGGGGTAGGCACGTCCGCCCGGGTGTGCCCGGCCCACGCCGCCACGATCAGGACGGCGGCGATCAGCCCCGGCCCCCAGCCTCCCCGCCTCGTCGACTTCCGGTCGTTCACCGCGCGCAGCTTCAAGTCCGGCATCCTTTCTCAGTCCTCGGATCCGGGCCGGAAGGATAGTCCGACCTCGAACCGCCTCGGGGCGTAGTACCGGGTGGGGTCGCCCAACGCCACCGCGTCGGTGACCGGGAACCGGGAGTAGTAGGGGCTACCCGTGCTCGAGTACACCGGCCCGTTGAAGTACCGGGCGTCGAACACGTTGAAGACCCGTCCGAACATGCTCACGTCCGGGTGCGAGATCCCCAGGCTCTTCTCGCCGCGCAGATCCAGCACCATGCCCAGCGGCTTCCGGCCCGAGTTCTCCCCCAGGCCCGCGCCGAATCCGGAGGTGAGGACCGGGGTGTAGGGCTGGCCGCTTCCGACCCGGAGCACCGCGCTGGTGGTGTAGTCGCCGGGGTGGTCCACCGCCACCGTCAGGTTGAAGGTGTGGCGCTGGTCCCAGTTGAAGGGAACCAGCCGCGGGCGCGGGTCCTCCCCCGCCGAGGCCCGGGTGGCGGTCTCGCGGGGGTCGCTGGAGTTCCCCTGGGCCAGCTGCCAGGTGTAGTCCATCGACAGGTGGGCGGGGCCCAGCTTCCGGTCGTCCAGGGAGACGGTGAACCCGACCACGTTTCCGAAGTCGGCGTTGGCCAGCCGGGCGTACTCGGCTCCGTTGTAGGTGGAGATGAACTGCACCCCCAACAGGTTCCGGATGTCCTTGTAGAACGCGGTGAAGTCCAGGCCGACGTTCTCTCCCAGCGCCTGCTTGTACCCCAGCTCGTACTGGACCGTCTTTTCCGGCTTCACGTCGGGGTTGCCCAGCACCCCGTAGTCGATACCCCCGGCCTGGAGGTTGGCCAGCACCCCGTACTCCGCGTTGGAGAAAATCTGCCCGATGGCCGGAAACTGGTAGAAGTGGCCGTAGGCGAAGTGGACGGCGGCGTTCTCGGTGATCGGGTAGGCCACTCCCAGCCGCGGCGACACCGAGGTCTTGACCGTGGTCGCCCGGGGCACCGACTGCGGCGCCCCCTGAATGGAGTTGGCGGGGTTGGCGAGATCGCTGGGGATGGTGGAGTTGGCGTCGAAGTACTCGAAGCGGAGCCCCCCCCGCACCGTGATGTTCTTGAACTCGGCCGCGTCCTGCACGTAGGCGGCGCCGAACCGGGGCCGGTAGGACTTTACCCCCGGGAAATTCGGGGGGTCGTTGTCGTGCCGCACCAGGGTGAGCTGACCGTCCACGGTGGTGTAGGTCAGGTAGCCGGGGGAGCCGAACTTGATGTACGGAAACTGCACCTCGAACCCGGTCTTCAACTGGTGGCGGGCGGTGACCTGGCTCACCAGCGAAGCGTTGAACAGCACCGCGTTGGTGCGCTGCACGAACCGGTTGAACTGCACCCCCTGCACGAACGCCCCCAGCTCGTAATCGTAGGTGCCGGTGGGCTGCCCGGCGGCGTCGTAACGGGGGTCGTAGAGGTTGTCGTAGGCCATGTCCTTGTAGTCGAAGTAGTTCTCCCGGAGCGAGACCTTGAGGAAAGTCTTCTTGCCCAGGGTCTGATCCACGTCGATCCCGTGGGTGATCGAGGTGGTCCGCTGCCGGGAGAGCCCGTCCGGCTCCAGGCGGAACGCCCAGTCCGCCCGCCGGCCCTTGATGTGGTTGAACAGGGCCTGGTAGCTGATCCTGGTGTTGGGAAGGGCGGTGTTGGTGAGCTTCACCACTCCCGACCACTCCCGCGAATACCCCAGCGGAACCTGCTTCCCGTCGCCGGTGGGATCGAAGGTCTTGGTCTCGAAGTTCGAGGAGTCGGTGGGCACGAATCGCCGGGTGCCGTAGATCCAGTCGTCGAAGTGGTAATGCCGCCCGCTCAGGAGAAACACGGTGCCGGGGAGCGGGAGCGGCCCGCTGGCCGAAAGCTGGTAGCTCTGGATCGAGGTGGGCCGGACGGTATCGGTGATGATCCGGTCCCCCCCCGCGTCGGGGAACACGAACCCTCCCATGTAGAGCTCGCCGTTCCACTGGAAATTGGGGGTGCCTTCCTTGAGCACCGCGTTCACCACCCCGCTCATGGCCTGGCCGTACTCCGCGTCGAAGGTCCCGCTGATGACCTGGACCTCCTGGAGCAGCGACCGGTCCAGACGCAGGCTGGAGGAGTTGTCGTAGGCGTTGTTCACGCTCACCCCGTCCACCTGGTACTGGACCTCCCCGGTGCGCCCGCCCCGGAAGTGGCCGTCCACCACCCCCGCCTGCAGGTTCACCACGTCCTCGAGTTCCTGCACCGGCAGATCCTCGATCTGCTTGCTGCTCAGCGTCGTCCGGCTGCTGGTGAGGTTGACGTCGATGGGGGGCCGCTCCGCGGTGACCACCACCTCCTGGGTCTTGATCTCACTGCTCTCGAGCTTCACCTCCAGCCGGGTGGTGTTGTCCGAGGAGACCAGGACGTCCTTGACCACCGTGGTCTTGTACCCCAGCCGGCTGAAGTTGACCGAGTAGGTGCCGGGGGGGATGTTGAGGATGTTGAACTGGCCCTGGGCGTCGGCATAGGCGCCGAGCCGGGTTCCCGTGACCAGGATGGTGGCGGCGACCACCGGTTTCCCGTCCTGGTCGAGCACGGTACCCGAGATCTTGCCGGTCGTGCCCGCCCGGGACGCGCCCGGGGCGAGGAGCACGGCCGCCACCGCCAGCAACACCGCCCGTTTCACCGTTTCACGAAACCCCGCCACCGGATGTCCTCCGTTCACGTGGAACCGGGGGGCCGGCGGGAGAAAAGCGGCCTTTCCTCCCGCCGGTCCTGGATCCGCCGGTTACTTCGTCAGCACCATTCTTCCGTGGAGCACCGCCCGCACCGATCCGCTCGACGGATCGCTCACGGTGAGGCGGTACAGGTAGACCCCCGCCGCCTGCGAGTCCCGGTTCCAGTCCGCGGTCTGCAGGCCCGGGCTCTGGAGCCCCAGGTCCCGGGTGGTGACCAGGCGTCCGGAAACGTCGAACACGTCGAGGGTCACCCGGCTCGGAGTTCCCAGCTCGTACTGGATGGAGGGGCGGGACCCCGGGTTGGGGAAGCTCCCCATCAGCGCGTACGCCGGCTTCTCGGTCGGCGGCTGGCCGATCCCGGTCACCGGGGCGCCCTGCACCATGTGCGCCCACACCGGGCAGCATTCGCCCTCGTACTGCCGGAACCACCAGGTGCGCTCGGCGTAGCTGTCGGTGGACGGGGTGAACGAGTCGCCGTCCAGGAGGCAGATGCCGATGAACAGCGCCCGGTCGCCCAGGTCGGGCGGATAGCCCAACCTGGTCAGATCGATCCTGAGCTCCGCCCAGTACCCGGTGTCGGGACTGGTGCCGGTGGTATCCACGGTGGTTCCGGGTTTGAGGGTGATCGCCACCTGGGCGCTCCCCTCCGAAACCAGCGTGGCCAGGTAGTCCTGGGCCAGGGCGCTCCCGGTGGGGCCGACCTGGAACGAGAGCCGCCGGCCCAGGAGCTGGTTGTCGGGGCCTCGGGTGGTGCGATCGTTGAGCGTGACGATGGCCCCGTCCCAGCGATCGAAATTGGACACGTACTGGACCGCCTGGTCGCGCACGTCGAAGCCCATGTAGAGCGTGCTGTCACGGGCGAACATCTTCACCGTGCAGTCGCCGGGGTCGAGAACCGCCGCGGTATGTCCGTTCACCGGGGGCTGGTACTCGCCGGAACGGGTGGGTCCGATCCCGGGGTAGGTCTGCCGCAGCGAGGCGTCGCCGTAGCGGATGTCGAAGCCCTGGATCGCGCTCCAGATCGGCTCGTTGAGCTGGCCGTCGACGGTGGGGGCGGCGTAGGCGCTCCCGTCCGGCACGTAGTACTCGGGACCTTCATAGGGCGGCGGACCCGAGTTCACGGTCACGTCGGGGCGGGAGAAGATGTGGACGACGTCGTACCACATCACGTTCCCCCAGGGGTTCTGCCACCACACCCGGTTGTAGCTCAGGTGGAAGGCGTCCAGCGGCCACAGCCAGTCGCAGTCGTAGACCGAGACGTTCCACTCGATCACGTCGCCGTCAAGGCTGGCGGTGTCGTAGCCCATGGCGGTCAGGTTGAACCGCATTTCCACCACGTAGCTGGTGTCGGGGGTGGAGTCGCTGTTGGCCAGCCCGTGGACCCTGGTCGCCGCGTCCCAGTTGGCGATCTGGGTGGAGTCGCGGGGGGCGCCCACCGAGTCCGGGGCCCAGGACCCCTTGAACGAGGGCGCCTGGCCGGGAGGGCCGCTCCCCGCCTCGTCCGGGTACCACCACGAATAGAGGTACTCCGCCGGCGGCTTGGGGGCGGCGGGGCTGGTGTGGTCGGACATGTTCATGAGCAAACCGTCGAAGCGGTTGAAGTCCTTGGACCCGCCGATCGACTTGTCGTAGATGGTGGCGCCCAGGTAGAGCTGGTTGTCCTTGACCAGGAACCGGAGCACGGCGTGGGTGGAGTCCGAGGGGAGCACACCCCCCTCGATCTTCCAGCCGCTACCGGGAATGCCCGCGTCCTTACCGAAGACGACCAGCATGGACTCGGCCTGGGCCCAGGCGGGCTCGTTCAGGTTGCCGTCCAGGGTGATGGGGTCGGAGGTTTGCCGCGCCCAGATCAGATCCTGGCGCGGAGCCTGCGCGTCGGCCGGGGCCATGGCCGCGGCAAGCCCGATGATGATCAGAGCTGATATGAATCCGCCCTTCATGGTTGAGGCCTCCTGCTTGGTGGATGGGTGAGCACGGTGCGAGCGGTCCTCCCGTACAATGGGGCGCATCGATCAGGTATCTTCTTTCTCGAAGGCCGGGGCCGGCGTCTCCGGCTCCATCGGCATGATCCCGTCCGTTCCCCGGGTGGGGTGCTTGCCCTCCGACCGCAACAGGTACGGCCTGGTGCTGGGCGCGGAGACCAGGCTCCGCGCTCGGGCCCGAACCCCGGTCTCCCCCCCCGGGATGCCGGCCTTGGCCGGGCTCCACCGGCGGTGGAGGAACGCGTCGGCCGGGTGCGCGTCGAGCCCGCCGCTGGAGCCGCGCACCACCAGGGCGGTGGGGATCTCCTCGCGGACGGCTCCGGTCCCGTTTCCCCCGCGGGACGCTTCCACCCACAGGCTCACCGCGCGTTCCCCCAGCGCGTAGGAATCCACGCGTACGGTGGTGAGCGGGGGGCGGAGGTACTGGGCGATGGCGATGTCGTCGAAGCCGGTGACCGCCATTTCCCCCGGCACCTCGACCCCCAGGTCGCTGAGCGCGCTCAGGAACCCCAGGGCCATGTAGTCGTTGGCGGCGAAGACGGCGGTGGGCCGGGAGCGGCGCCGGAAGATCTCGATCGCCGCGCCGTAGCCCGAGGCCTCGGAGAAGTCCCCCTGGAGTTCGAGCTTGGGATCGAGCGGGCGGCCCGCCCGGCGCAGCGCCTCCCGGTAGCCGCGAAGCCGCTCCTCGGCGTCCACGTTCCCGGCCGGGCCCTTGACCATGGCGATCATGCGGTGGCCCAGGCCCAGGAGATGGTCGATGAGCGCGTGCGCCCCCTCGAAGTTGGCGATGGAAACGGCGCTGCAGCCGGGGATCTCGCCCCGGGGGTTGATGAGGACCACCGGGAAGAGGCGCGCGATGCGATCGATGGCGTCGAGCGAGCCGCGCTCGGGGGCCATCGCCACCAGGCCGTCGATCCGGCCCCGCATGGCGCGGGCGGCGGTGAGCATGGCCTCGGTGTCGGCGTGGGAGCTGGAGATGAGGACCTGGAGCTTCTCCCGCCGGGCCGCGTTGTCGATCCCGCGGATGACCTCGGAAAAGAACTCCCCGAAAAGGTCGGGGAGAAGGATGCCGACGGTGTTGGTGCGATTGGAGGTAAGGCTTCGCGCGGCGCCGTTGGGCCAGTAGTCGAGCCTGGCCGCGGCGTCGCGCACGCGACGACGGGTGTCTTCGTTGACCTTGGAGCTGCCGTTGAGGACCCGCGACACCGTCGCAATGGACACCCCGGCGGCTCGGGCCACGTCGCGGATCGTTACCACTTCGACTCCCAGGGGATGGAGCCGGTCCCCCCCGAGGTGATCCCTCGAGCGCGCCGAACCTGGGCGCGGCAGGCCGGACGGTTGCCAAAACATGTAAACGTTTACATAATCGTCATCGGAATGTCAAGCCGTGCCGCGCCGGAAACCGGGTTGCCGGACCGGCGGGCGGGGCCGGACCCCCGCGCCGGTCCGGGTCCGGGGATCCTGCTTCCCCTGGCCCCACCGCACGCGTACTGTCTGCGGGTCGCCGGATCGCGGGTTCGGATCCGGCAGGACGGGTCGCGCGCCTGGAAGGACGAGGATCGATGCGAAACACCTCACCCGGTTCCCGGCCGGGGCCCGGAACCCCCCGGGAAATCGCGCGTCGCCGGTCCGGGGCCCGGGGCGGCGCTTCCGGGGCGGGACCGGCATGACCGGCGGCTTCCGCCCGTCCCCGCTCGACCGTCACGACCTTCCCGCCCCCGCGGCACGGGTGCTGGGGGCGGCGGCCTACCGCGTCCTGGTCTCCGCTTCCGGGGCCGGCCTCTCCCTGGCCGGCCCGCTCGCGCTCACCGCCTGGCCCGGAGACCGGGTCGCCGACGCCGACGGCTTCTTCCTCTTCCTCCGCGACCTCGGGAGCGGCCGCTACCGGCGGATCGGGGACCCGCGCGAGCCCGCGAACGCCGTGCGCGCCACCCGAGGCCCCGGCACGTTCACGATCGAGGACCGGGGCGACGGCCTCGCCGCGCGGATCGAGGTCGCGGTGCGGCCGGACGCGGGGCTCGAGATCCGCCGGGCCACCGTGCGAAACGACTCCGCCGCCCCCCGCCGGCTGGAACTGGTGAGCTTCGCCGAAGCGGTCTTGAACGACCCGGCCGCCCACCTCGCCCATCCGGTCTTCTCCAAGCTCTTCCTCCAGACCGAGTTCGTGCCGGAACCGGGGCTGCTCCTCGTGCGGCGGCGCCCGCGCTCGGGGACGGAGCGGTTTCCGGTGCTGTTCCACGCCCTGGCCGGGGCGCCGGCGGCCGGGTTCGAGACCGATCGCGCCCGGTTCCTGGGCCGGGGGCGCCCGGGGCCGGCCCCGCTGGCCCTGGCCGTGGAGGCGCCCGCCGGGACCCAGGGAAACGTGCTCGACCCGGTGGTGAGCCTGCGCGCGCGGCTCGACCTCGCCCCCGGGGAGTCGCGCTCGGTGGCGTTCGTGCTGGGCGCGGCGGGCGACCGCGAGTCCGCCCTGGCCGGAGCGGCGCGGTTCGGAACCCCGGGGGCGGTGGAGACGGCGTTCGCCGAGGCCGCCGCCGACGATCTCGCGCTCTGGAAGCGGCTGGGCTTGAGCGCGGCGGAGGCCGACTACGCCGAGTCCCTGGCCGGCGCGCTCCTCTACGGGGATCCGCGCCTCCGAGCACCGCGGGCGCCCGGCGCGCTCGCCGAAGACGACGGGCTCGGCCTCTCCGGCCGCGTCCCCACGGTGGTGGCGGAGGCCGGACGCGATCCTTCCCCCTGGCCGCGCTGATGCCGGCGGCCCGGCTGTGGGCGGCGCGGGGGGTGCCGTTCACCCTGGTGCTTCTCACCGGCGACGGTCCGCCGCCGCCGGTCCCCGGCGACCTCGCCTCCCAGGTGCGCGTCGTGCCCGCGTCGAGCCTTTCCGCGGGGCAGCGGGCCCGGTTGCTCCTCGGCGCCCGCGGCGTGATCGGGGACGCGCTTCCGGACCTGGGCGGGGGCGAAGTGCCGATCCCCGAGGCCGCGCCGGGGAAGGCGGCCCCGCCCGCGGCCGCCGACGCCGTCTCCGGGAGCGCGGGCGGCCCGGGCCCGGTGCGGGACGCGGCCGCCGGCGCCGCGGACGCTCCGGTCCGCGACCGGTCCGGTCCGGTGGAAGCACTCCTCTTCGATAACGGCACCGGCGGCTTCACCCCCGACGGCCGCGAGTACGTGATCCGGGTGCCCCGGGGCCCCGGCGGCGTCCACCGGCTTCCCCCCCGCCCCTGGATCAACGTGCTCGCCAACGAGCGCTTCGGCGCGCTGGTCAGCGAAGCCGGGGCCGGCGCCACCTGGAGCGGCAACAGCCGGGAGCACCGCCTCACCCCCTGGAGCAACGACCCGGTCCTCGATCCCGCCGAAGAGGCGCTTTACGTGCGCGACGATGAAAGCGGTTTCTACTGGTCGCCCACCCCGGGCCCCTGCCCCGCCGGCGCCGACTACACCGTCCGCCACGGGTTCGGGGTAAGCGCGTTCACCGTCCACGCCCACGGTCTTGCCCACCGGACCGAGGTGTTCGTGGACGCGCACCTCCCGGCCAAGGTGACGGTGGTGCGGCTCCGGAACGACGGCGAGCGCACGCGGCGGCTGAGCGTGTTCAGCAGCCGCCGGCTGGTCCTGGGGAGCGCCCCCGAGGAGACCGCCCGGTTCATCACCGTCTCTCCCGGCCCGCGCCCGGGTGGGCTCACCGCCCGGAACCCCGCCGCCGGGGTCTACGCGGAGTCGGTGGCGGTGGCCTCGGTGTCGGTCACGCCGGACGCGGCCGCCCGCGAGTTCCGCGCGAGCGGCGACCGGGAACGTTTCCTGGGCCGGAACCGCGGCCCGGAGCGACCCGCGGGCCTGGAGCGCCAGCGCCTTGAAGAACGAACCGGCGCCGGCCTGGACCCGGCGTTCGTGCAGCAGGCCTCGGTTCAGATCGCCCCCGGGGAGGAGGTCGCGCTGGCCTTCATCCTCGGCGAAGGCGCGGACGAGGCCGAGGCCATGACCGTGCTCCATACGTTTTCCCGGCGGGGCGCGGTGGAGAACGCGCTCCGGGCGGTCCGCGACCAGTGGCAGGAACTCCTGGGCGCGGTCCGCGTCGCCACCCCCTCTCCCGCCCTGGACGTCCTGGTGAACGGGTGGCTCGGCTACCAGGCCCTGGCCTGCCGGATCCGGGGGCGGACCGCGTTCTACCAGTCCGGGGGTGCGTTCGGGTTCCGCGACCAGCTCCAGGACGCCTCGGCGTTCAGCGCGCTCCGGCCGGAGATCGCCCGCGAGCAGATCGTGAACAACGCCTCCCACCAGTTCGTGGAGGGGGACGTGCTCCACTGGTGGCACCCACCCCAGGACCGAGGCCTCCGCACCCGCTTCGCCGACGACCTGGTGTGGCTGCCCTATCTCACCGCGCACTACGTGGCCGCCACCGGCGACCTCGGGGTGCTGGACGAGGCCGCCCCGTTCGTTTCCGCGCGCGCCCTGGCCCCCGGCGAGGACGAGGCCTACCTCCCGGTCACCCGGTCCGGCGAGAGCGCGGACGTCTACGAGCACTGCGCCCGGGCGCTGGACCGGGCCATGACCCGGGGGGCGCACGGCCTTCCCCTCTTCGGTTCCGGGGACTGGAACGACGGCATGAACCGGGTGGGGCGCGAGGGCAAGGGCGAGAGCGTGTGGATGGGGTTCTTCCTCTACGCCGCCCTCGGCGCGTTCCTTCCCCACGTGGAGCGGCGGGGCGACGCGGGGCGGGCCGCGCGCTACGCCGGGTATCGCGAGGACGTGCGCGCGGCCCTGGAAACCGCGGGGTGGGACGGCGAGTGGTACCGGCGGGCGTATTACGACGACGGGACGCCCTTGGGCTCCCGCGAAAACACCGAGTGCCGGATCGACGCTCTGGTCCAGGCGTGGTCGGTGCTCTCGGGAGCGGCGCCGCCGGCGCGCGCGCGCGCGGCCATGGACGCGGTGGAGCGCGAGCTGATCTCGGAGCGGGACGGCATCATCCGCCTCCTCACCCCGCCTTTCGATCGCACCTCCCACGACCCGGGCTACATCAAGGGCTACCTTCCCGGCGTGCGCGAGAACGGCGGCCAGTACACCCACGCCGCGCTCTGGGTGGTGCGGGCCATGGCCGAACTCGGCCGGAACGACCGCGCCGCCGCGCTCCTGGATCTCCTGAACCCGATCCGCCACAGCGCCGACGCGGCCGGGATCGCCCGCTACCAGGTGGAGCCCTACGTGATCTGCGCGGACGTCTACGGCGCGCCGCCCCACGTGGGCCGGGGCGGCTGGACCTGGTACACCGGCTCCGCGGGGTGGATGCTCCGGGTGGCGCTGGAGTCGGTGCTGGGCTTGAACCTGGAAGAGGGGAAGACTCTGGTGGTGAAGCCCTGCGTCCCCGATGAGTGGCCCGAGTACTCGGTCCGTTACCGGGTGCCCGGCGGCTCCACGGTGTACACGATCACGGTGCGGAATCCGGACGGCCGGGCGGGCGGCGTGGTTCGCGCCACCCTCGACGGCGCCGTACTGCCGGTCGCCGAGGCCACCGCCCGGGTTCCCCTGACGAACGACGGCGGCGAGCACCGGGTCGAGATCGTGCTCGGCCCCGGCGAGGAGCGTGGATGAGCGGCACGGAGGCGTTTCCGAAGGAGTTTCTCTGGGGAGCGGCGACCTCGGCCTACCAGGTGGAGGGGTCCCCCCTGGCCGACGGCGCCGGCCCCGGCATGTGGCATCGCTTCACCCATACCGCCGGGCGGACCTACCGGGGCCAGACCGGCGACACCGCCTGCGACCACTACCGCCGTTACCGGGACGACGTGGCGCTCATGGCGAAGCTCGGGCTCGGCGCCTACCGCTTCAGCATCGCCTGGGGGCGGATCCTCCCCGAGGGCCGGGGCCGGGTGAATCCGGCCGGGCTCGATTTCTACTCGCGGCTCGTCGACGCCCTCCTGGAGCACGGCATCCGGCCCTGCGCCACCCTCTACCACTGGGACCTCCCCGCGGCCCTCGACGACCGGGGCGGATGGCTGAACCCCGACGTGGCCGGCTGGTTCGCCGAGTACGCGGACACGGTGGCGCGGGCGCTGGGGGACCGGGTCGCGCTCTGGATGACGCTCAACGAGCCCTGGGTGAGCGTGGACGCGGGATACGTGCACGCCGTGCACGCTCCGGGGCACCGGAGCCTGTTCGAGGCCGCCCGCGCCGCTCACAACCTCCTCCGCGCCCACGGCGCGGGGGTGCGGGCGCTCCGGGCGGCGACCGGGGCCCCGGTCGGGGTGGTGGTGAACGTCGAGCCCAAGGACGCGGCCTCGGACCGGGAGGAGGACGTGCGGGCGGCGCGGGAGGCCGACGCCTACATGAACCGGCAGTTCCTGGAGCCGGCGCTCACCGGCCGCTACCCCGAGGAGCTGGCCGCAATCTACGGCGAGGCCTGGTTCGAGCCTTCGCGGGAGGACATGGCGCTCATCCGGACCCCGGTGGATTTCATCGGATTGAACTATTACACCCGCGCGGTGACCGCGTTCGATCCCGCCGGGTGGCCGGTGCGGGCGAGGCCGGTGCCCCAGGAATCCTCGACCTATACCGCGGTGGGGTGGGAGGTGCGCCCGGCCGGCCTCACCGAGCTGCTGCTTCGTTTGCATGGCGAGTACGGGCTTCCGGTCTACGTCACCGAGAACGGGGCCGCGTTCTACGACCCGCCGGTGTCGCCGCCCGAGGGGATCTCCGATCCGCTCCGGGTGGCCTATCTCCGCGACCACCTGCGCGCGGTGCGGGACGCGCGGGCGCTCGGCGCCGACGTTCGCGGCTACTTCGCATGGTCCTTGTTCGACAACTTCGAGTGGTCGATCGGCTTCTCGGTCCGCTTCGGGCTGGTGCACGTGGACTTCGCTTCGCAGGCGCGCACCCCCAAGGCCAGCGCGCGGTTCTACTCCGAGGTCATCCGGACGGGCGCCGGGTCGCTCGGCCAGTGAGCGTCCGGGGCTACCCGTGTATCGCGTTGTGCAATAATAAATTATGTTCTTTGCTGGACAACCGTCCCCGGGGAAAGCGCCCCTTCACCGGCCGCCGGATCGAGCCCGGGCCGGTCTACGGCGCGAACCGCACCGTGGCCGGGGCCTCGGAGACGGCCACGCCGCCCCCGGGGCCGGGCACGGCCGGCTTCCCGTCGACGGTGACGTGCCGGAAGCCCACCACCGCCGGTGGCACGATCACGAACCCGCCGGGCGGCGGGGTGATTCCCCCCTCCAGCGTCACCACCGTGGCCTTGCCGTCCTTCTGCATGGCGTAGCTGAGCGGGCCGTAAGGGGTGCGGAGCCCGGTCACCGTGACCCCCGGATCGCGGTCCACCCACCACGGGAGCACCCCCGCCCCGATCACCAGCGTCGAGTCGCCCTCGCGGACGTAGGCGAACATGTCGAGCACCGAGCGGATGTAGTCCGAGCCCACCCAGGTGTGCGGCATGTCGCCCAGGAAGCGGGGCTTGCGCACGTCGCTCTCCACCACCTCGGCCCACTCGCGCCAGCCCAGAGGGCGCTGGTAGGTGAAGAACCAGGTCAGGAGATCCCCCACCCGGTCCCGCCGGCCCAGCCGCACGAACGCGCCCACGTTCCGGAGTTCATAGGGGGTGAACGCGTCCCAGGGTTTCCCCTGGGCGCGATCCTTGAAGAACGTCCAGTAGCGCTCAAAGGTGGAGTCCACCGCGGCGGCGGGGAGCACCGCCGCCGCTCCGGTGGGATCCAGCGCGACCGTGGTCGAGGTCGCGTCAAAATCGCCCAGGTCCGCGCAGCCGGGCACGTAGGGGATCCCGTGCCGCTTCATCGCCAGCTCCACCGAGGCCCGCACGTCGCGGCCGAAGCGCGCCTGTAACGTATCCAGGCGGGCCGCCTCGTCCGGGTGTCCGAGCATTCCCGCCAGGTAGGCCGCGTCCCCGAACCCGCGGTAGGCCCAGAAGTCGTCCCAGTAGGAGTGCATGGGCTGGGCCGAGTACCCCTCGTGGCTGATGGACGGCGGCAGGAGCCCGCGGAAGACCAGGCTGTCGCCGCTATCGAAGGCCGGGGTGAGCCGTTGGTGCCGGAGGGAGTCCAGGTAGGCGACGGCACGGAGCACCCGCGGGTACATCTCCCCCGCCAGTTCCAGGTCGCCGGTGTAGCGCAGGTAGTCCGCCACCAGGAAGATGAACTCGCCGCTCGAGTCGTGCTCGGGCACCGGGTCCGCCCCCCGCCGGTCCACCACGCAGGGGACCTTGCCGCTGGCGAACTGGTGGGGCGCGAACCAGGTGATGAAGTCCTTCACCACCTCGTCCTGCCCCAGCCGCAGGAGCGCCGACGACGTCATGCTCCCGTCCCGGATCCAGGACCGGGCGTAGGCCCGCGCCCCGGGCTGGAGCGCGGGGCCGGCGCGATCCACCAGGATGTAGCCCAGCTGGGCGCGGAGAGTCTGGTCGAGGAGCGCCGCGCTCGCGGGCAGGCCGATCCCCACCGTCCCCAGCCGCCGCTCCCAGTCCGACCGCGCCCGGCCGAAGGTGCCGGCGGCATAGAGCCGCGCGAACTTGTCGTTGTCGAGGGGCGGCCCCGGCGAGGCGTCGTGGAGCGGAATCACCACCGTCACGTCCTGCCCCGCGTTGGGCCGGAGCGCGAACGCGAACTCCCACACCCCGGAGGCCGCGTGCTGCGAGTCCGCGACCGCGGCGTGGGGCGGGAGCTTCCCCCGCTCCAGGTAGCCCTCGACCAGGCCTCCCTGATCGAAGGCGAGCGCCCCGAACCCGGTGGGGTGGGTCGGCGCGTAGGCGCGCACGACGCCGTTCACCCTCATCACCCCCCCCGCTCCGGAGACCGTCCGGACCGGCGCGAACCCCCCGGGATGGTTCAGGGTCTGGGTGGGAGGATTCACCTGGAACGGCCGGGCGGCCACGTAGAGCGCGCCGGCGGCCAGCGAGTCCCCGCGGTTCACCATCTGGTAGCGCACCACCACCGAGGACGACTCCGGCGCCCCCGTCCCGAAGGCGGTGATCTTGAGCTCCACCTTCCCCGCCGTCCACGTCACCTCGGGCATGGGCAGGTACCCGTCCACCAGGGACTGCGTCTCCGCCACGTCGGCCCAGGTGTGGAGACTCCCCCGGGTCCGGACCGTGGGCCGTCCGCGCACGTAGAGGAAGGGCTCGAGGGAAAAGCTCCCCTCGCCGGTTCCGACCGCGCCGTCCTCGTTCACCAGGACCTCGCGGGTATCGCCGTCCACCCCGGCCACCGTCCAGTAGGACTGCTCCCCGCTCATCCCCCGCGGGTAGGCGCCGCGCCGGGCGTCGGCGGCCACCGCGGCGTAGAAGCTCTCCCGGCTCGCCGACCACGCGACCGGCTCCACCCGGATCTCACCCAAGCCGATCCCGCCGGCCCCGGGCGGCGAGGTCACGCGGAGCCGGAGGGCGCGAGCCTCGGATTCGGGCAGGTAGAGGTGGTCGATGCCCCCGGCGCCCTCCCGCACCGCGTACAGCGCGCGCCAGTCGCCCCCCTCCTCCCGGCCCTCGACCACGTAGTCCGAGGGCCGCCGCCCCGGTTCCCAGTCCAGGACCACCCCCCCGAACTCGCGCTCCTCGCCCAGATCGAGCGCCAGCCACGGCGACTTGTCCCCCGCCGCGCTCCGCCAGGCGGTGGTGCTGTCGCCGTCCACCGCCCGCGCCGCCCCGAACCCGGGGCGCGCCCCCGACGCGGTCGCCGCCGGCGCCGGCGGGTTGGCGTCCGGCGGCGGAAGCGCGCGCAGCTCCAGGTCGTCCACCCACACCGTGCCGGATTGCCCGCTCCCCGCGGTGACCACGATCTCGATCGCGGCCACGTGGTGGATCTCGCCGCCTCCGGCCGGGCCCCACGCGAACCGGAAGTGGCGCTTCTTGGTGGTGAGCCGGGTCCAGTCCTTCGGAAAGTCGAAGTCGCGCCGCACGTACCACCACACGTTGGCTCCGGTGGAGTCGATGAGCTTGAACTCCAGGCTCTGGGGCGGGGTGTCCCCCTTGACCTCGAAGGTGAAGGCGTAGTTCTCGGGGAGGTCCAGGTCGAACGCCTTGTGGGCCACCGCGTAGCCCGCGCCCCCCGGGAACTTGAAGTCCATGCGCAGGGCGTTCCCGTGAAGCCCCTTGTCCGAGCTTAGCTTCAGCTCCACCCCGTCCGCGGGATGGGCGGACCAGCCGCCGGTGCTCTCGAACGCGTCGAGCGGCACCGGCTCCGAGGCCTCGGTGCGGGACGCGGGCCCGACCACGAGCGCGAACGCCGCGACCGCCGGGATCGCAAGCCGGAGGACCCGTTTCACTCCTTGATGCTCCCCGCCATTACCCCGCGCACGTAGGCCCGCTGGAAGACCAGGAAGACCAGGAGCGCGGGAAGGATGGTCAGCACCGAGCCCGCCATCATGAGTTCGGTGTCCTGCACGTGCTCCCCCACCAGGTTGGCCAGCGCCACCGGCAGGGTGTAGTTCTTGCTGTCGCTGAGGATGATCAGCGGCCACATGAAGTCGTTCCAGGCGCTCAGGAAGGTGAACGCGGCCAGGGTGATCACGATGGGGGCGATGATCGGGACCGCCACCGTCCAGAACACCCGGGGCTCGGTCGCCCCGTCCACCCGGGCGGCGTTGAGGAGATCGTCGGGCACGCTGAGGGCGTACTGCCGGATGAGGAAGATCCCGAACACGCTGGCGAGATAGGGAATGACCACCCCCATGTAGGTGTTCACGAACCCCATCTCCCGGAGCAGCAGGAAGAGCGGCAGCATGGCCACCTGGGCCGGCACCACCAGCGCCATGGCCAGCCCCTTGAACAACCGGTCGCGGCCGCGGAACGGGAGCTTGGCGAACGCGTACCCCGCCATGGCGTTGATGAGCACCGAGAGCACGGTGGCGCTCACGGTGATGACGGCGCTGTTCAGGAAGTCGCGGGCCAGGTTCAGCCGGGTGAAGAGGTCGTGGTAGTGCTGGAAGGTCGGGTGCGACGGGAGGAGCCGGGGCGGGAGCGAGTTCGCCTCGCCGGTGGGCATGAACGACGCCGACACCATCCAGGCCAGCGGCGCCAGGGTCACCAGCGCCCCCAGCACCAGCAAGGCGTGCAGGACGAACGACCGGAGCCGCTTCGGCATCACCGCTTCTCCCGGTGAAGGCGCATCTGGAGAAGCGTCCCGGCCAGGGTGATGACCAGGAGCACCACCGCGATGGCGCTGGCGTTCCCCATCCGCCACCAGCGGAAGCCTTCCTGGTACATGAGGAGCACGATGCTGGTGGTGCTCTGGAGCGGCCCGCCCTGGGTCATCACGTAGGGTTCGGCGAAGAGCTGGAAATAGCCGATCATGGTGGTGACCCCGACGAACAGGAACGTGGGCCCGAGGCCGGGCACGGTGATGTGGACGAAGCGCTTCCAGGCCCCGGCGCCGTCGATGGAGGCGGCCTCGTAGAGTTCCTCGGAGATGGTCTGGAGGCCGGCGAAGAAGATCAGCATGTTGTAGCCGAAGTTCTTCCACACCGCGAGGATGATGATGGCGGGCATGGCCCAGTGCGGGTTCCCCAGCCAGTCGATGGCGGGCAGGCCGAGGTGGACCAGGGCCAGGTTCAGGAGCCCGTAGCGGGGGTGGTAGAGGTAGCGCCAGACGATGGCCACCGCCACCAGGGTGGTCACCACCGGGGCGAAGTAGATGGTGCGGAAGAGGCTCCGGAACTTCACCAGCTTGTCGTTGAGCAACAAGGCCGCGATCAGCGACACCAGCACCGACAGCGGCCCCCCCACCGCCACGAAGTAGAGCGTGTTCCGGAGCGCGTTCCAGAAGTCGGGGTTCCCGAGGATGTGGACGTAGTTGGTGAGCCCCACGAACCGGGCGGTGGCGGGAGCGCCGATGGCGTAGATGTCGAAGTCGGTGAAGCTGAGCAGCAGCCCCGCGATCACCGGCAGGGCGAAGAAGACCGCGATCAGGCCCAGGGCGGGGGCCAGGAACCAGCCCGCGGTGCGGGCCTGGCGGCGGGCGAGAATGCTGCTCACGGCGCGGGCTCCCCGGCGGCCGGCCGGCCGTGCTCCAGGAGCCACCGGCGCTTCTCCAGGATCCGCCCCACCTGGCGGTCGAGCTGCACCAGGGCGGTGTCGGGGGGAACCGCCCCCCGGATCGCCGCCTCCGCCTTTTCCTGCAGGCGGGTGGCGACCAGCTCCCACTCCGGGAGCTTCGGGGTGGAGACGGTGCGGCCGAGCTGCACCCGGAAGGCCCGGGCCTTGGGATCGTCCACGAGCGCGGTGTCGTCCCACGCCTCCACCCGGGCGGGGAGGTCCCCGGTCAACCCGTAGAACTTCACCTGCACCGACGGCCGGGAGAGGTACTCCACAAACTTCCAGGCGGCGCCGGGGTGCTCGCTCGCGCGGAACAGGACCAGGCTGGAGCCGCCGGCCAGCGACACCCCCGACTCCGGCCCCTCCGGTCCCGGAAGCGGCGCCGTGCCCCACGCATCCTGGAGGGAGTCGGGGAGCCGGTTCCGGAACTCCCCCAGGTTCCACGGCCCGGTGATGTACATGGCGAAGGTGCCGCGGCCGAACTCCTGGTAGAGGTTGGCGATCTCGTTGTTCCCCATCGCGGGGGCCAGTCCCTTCCGGAAGAGGCTCACGTAGAAGTCGAAGGCCCGGCGGAAGGCGGGCGCGGCGAACGCGCCCTCGGTGTCGTGGCCGGCCAGCAGCGGGGATCCCGCCTGGAGCCCGAAGATCACCGGCTGCGTCCACTCGTTGACGGGAAGGAAGATCGCGTAGCGGTCGCGGCCCACCTCGCGCTTCACCGCTTCCATCGCCTCGGTCCACTCCGCCCAGTCTCCGGGAATAGAGTCGTAGCCCGCCCGGGCCAGGATGTCCTTCCGGTAGAAGAGCACCCGGGTGTCCACGTACCAGGGCACGCCGTAGACCGTGCCCCCCATGAGGTTGGTGTCCCAGATCCCCCGGAAGTACCGGGTGGAGTCGGGGCCGGGCGCGCCCAGCCGTTCGTCGAGCGGCTCCAGCGCGTTGAGCGCGGAGAACTCGGCGATCCAGGTGTTGCCGAGCTGGGCCAGGTCGGGGGTGGAGCGGCCGACGATGGCGGTGAGGAGCTTCTCGTGGGCGGCCGACCAGGGGATCTGCTGCACGTCCACGTGGATGTCCGGGTTCTCCTTCTCGAACGCCGGGACCAGGTCGCGGACCACTTCCCCTTCGCGCCCCATCGCCCAGAACCGGACCTGGGTGCGGCCGTCCGAGGCCCCGCCGCAGGCCAGGCCGAAGAGAGGCGGAATCAGCGCCGCCCACCGAAGACGCGCGGGGATCGGGAGGGTCATCGCCCCACGGTGACCGAGTCGAGCCACCCTCCGCTGAACCCGGCCTGCCGGAGCCCGCGCACGAGGTCGGGGTCGCCCCGCAGGAGCCGCCACACGAACCCGGTCCGGTGGTTCTCGGCCATGGCCAGGATCGGCCCCTGGTCGATCCCCAGGTAGTCGGTGTCGAACCAGCCCTTGCCCGGCACCACCTTCCCCTGCCGGACGGGCACGGCCACGTTCAGGGTGGGGTTGAAGCTGTCCACGAAGCCGTACGGGGTGAAGAGATCGCTCCCGTACAGCTTGGCCATGGTCATGAGCGCCGGCACCGAGGCCTCGGGGGTGAACGCGAGGGATCCCCCGGCCGCGGTGGGCGCGATCGTCCCGTCGTCCCGCCCGCCGAGGAACGACGCCCCCCGCCCCCAGTAGGTGTGGAATTCCCGGCTCATCCCGTCCACCACGATGGTGCTGTCGGTGGGGCCGTCGCAGGCGGTGAGCCCCCATACGTCGGGGCCGTACCCGCGCCACTTTCCCGGGTTCTCCTCGGCGTAGGCGCGCTGAGCCAAAGTGGCCCGGCGGGAGTTCTCGAAGTAGTCGATCCCCCGCCCCCGCATGTAGGCGTCCTGGATTCCCCGGAAGTCCACCCACACGTGGGTGTACTGGTAGCAGAAGAGCGGGCCGATTCCCACGTAGGACCGGTCGTGAAAGGTGCCCCATTCGTATTTCGAGCACCAGGCGTCCCACGCCCCCGGGCCCACCGGGTGGGTGGGCGATCCCAGGGCGAGCAGGTAGACCAGCATCGCCTCGCTGTAGCCCTTCCAGTCGTAGGGCAGGAACCCCTGCTCCGGGCTCCAACCGTGGCCGATGGCGGGGGGGCGGACCTGGGCCCAGGTCCAGTCCACCCGGGCATAGATCGAGTCGGCGAGGGCGCGGACGGCGGCCTCCGCCGGGTCCGGCCGGTCGAAGTAGTCGCGGCAGGCCAGCGCGCCCATGAGAAGGAGCGCGGTGTCCACGGTGGAGAGTTCCACGTCCCGGAACCGCATCCCGTCGTCGCGGTTCAGGAAGTGGTAATAGAAGCCCTTGTACCCGATCACCCCGGCGGGCGCGGTCCCCTGCGGCGCGGTCCAGAGGAACTCCAGCGTCGTCCGCGCGCGCCCCGCGGCCGCCGCCCGGCTCACGTATCCACGTTCGACCCCGATCGGATACGATGTGAGAGCGAAACCGGTGGCGCTGATGCTCCGGAAGGACGGGGTGGGCCAGCGGTCGGGGGTGAGGCCGTTCGCGGAGTCGGACAGGTCCCAGAACCAGCGGAAGGTGCGCGCCTCCAGGGTGTCCAGGAAACCGTTTTCATCGCCGGGCACGACCATCGCGCCGGGGGCGGGGGTCGACGAGGCCCGGCACCCGGCGGCGACCGCGAGGATCGCCGCTCCGGCCAGGAGCCGGGTCCAGGCGCGGAGTCGGGGACCGGAATTCAAGCGGGGACGGTATACGTTCACGAAGGCTCCGTTCGCTCCGGGGCGCGCGGTCCGTTCGGGGATCGGCGACATCTTAGGGCATGGGACCGCGGTCCGGAAGCCCGGATCCGACGGCGGTTTCCGGGCTTCCGGGATCCCGTCCGGGGCTTGCGAAAGTCCTTTTTGGCCCGGCCGGGGCCCCGTTATGATGGGGGCCGCCTGCCCGGGGGGTATCCCTCGGCGGCGCTGCGTCACCGCCGAGGCCTTTCGGCGCCGCGCGGACCGGGCCGCATTCGCTTCGACGTTCACGCGAAGGAGGTCGGCCGGTGGCCGGATCGCTGAGGCGGCTGAGCGCGCTCCACGTGCGGGTCGCGATCTACATGGCGGTGATCCTGGTCCTGTTCCTCGTGCGCGGCGGGGTGAACTGGCGACAGGTCCGAAGCCGCCTCAACCCCGGAGAACCGGCGATGAAAACGCTTACAGTGGCCGGCTCCGATCTCGCCCCCGGGCTGGTGAACCGGGTCCTCGCGGACTTCCGCGACGATTATCCGGGCTTCTCGGTGGAGGTTCGGGGCGGCGGCACCGCCCGGGCGCTGGAGGATCTGGGGAACCGCGAGGCCGACGTGGCCTTCCTGGACCGGCCCCCCACCGCCGGCGAACAGGAGCAGTTCCGCCGCGTGCTCGGCGACAGCGTGCTCGCCTTCCCGGTGGCGCTGGACGCGATCGTGATCCTGCGCGCGCGGGGGGCGGACGCCGCCCCGGTGGATTCCACCGCGCTCGCGGAGTTCCTGCGCACCGGCGCCGGCGCGGGATGGGACCGGCTCTACGCGCCCGACCCCAACCAGGGACTCTGGGACGCCCTGCGCACCTGCCTGGGCCTGGCTCCGGCGGAGGGGACGGGACTTCCCGCGGGGGCGGTCGTCTTTCTCGCCGACCGGGACCAGGTGATGCGGGCGGTGGCCGCCGATTCCGCCGCGATCGGGATCGCCGGCTCGCTGGCCCTGCCTTCCGACCTGGCCGCGCGGGGGGTCGCTCCGGTTCGGGTCCGGCGGGCGCCGGGAGACCCGGCGGCGCCGCCGACCTTCGAGGCGGTCGGCTACGGGGAGTATCCCCTCCATCATCTGCTCTACGTGGCCTCCCTGGCCGGCGACGACGGGGCGGGATCGATGTTCGTGACCGCGGTGACCGGCGCCCGGGGGCAGCGGCGGATCGAGCGGGCCGGGTATCTTCCCGCCCGGCGGCCCCTCCGGGAAATCGTGGTCACCCGGCGCCCGGTGGGAGCCGCGGGTTGATCGTGACGGAAGAGGACTGTCCATGACGTTTCCGACGCATTCCCCGGATCGCGCGGTGGGGCCTCGGTGGAGGCTGCGGGCGGCGGGGTTCGCCCTGGGCGCCCTCCTCACCCTGGTTCTCGTGCTTCCCGCCCCGGCCCAGCCCACCTATACCTTCGACGTGGATCCGATCCGTCTCGGCAACAAGGCGCTGGAGGAGGGGCGCCTGGCCGACGCCGCCGCCCGGTACCGGGAGGCGGTCGACGCGGGCTACCAGGTCTACAAGGCCCACTACGGCCTGGCCGGGATCGCGGTGCGTGAGGGCCACGACGCCGAGGCGGAGGACCTCTTCCGCAAGGCCCTGGGCGACAAGGTGGCCCAGACCGGCAAGGCCGAGTTCCCGGAGGCCCACGCCGGGCTGGGGTTGCTGCTGCTCCGCGAGGGGCATCCGCAGGAGGCCGCGGTCGAGATCGACAAGGCGCTCTCGGAGAAGGACGACCTGTGGCCGGCGCAGTACGGCAAGGCGCGGCTCCTCATCGCCGCCGGCGACACCGTGCAGGCGAAGGGGCTCCTGGACAGAGGGGCGAAACGGCGTGGGGTCTCCGACGGCGAGGACCAGTACCACTACGGGATGGCGCTCCTGGAGATCGCCCGGGGCGACCTCGACCGGGCCGAGAAGCAGGCCCTGGTCGCGTTCGGGATGAACCCCTCGGAGCCCGAGTACGGCACCACCCTCGCCCGCATCTACGAGAAGAAGCAGGTGCCGAGTCTGGCCATCGACGCCTACGAGCGCGCGCTGGCCGAGCCCGGGGTGAAGCCCACCGCGCCGGTGCTCCACGACCTGGGCTCGCTGTACCGCGAGGTCAAGCGCTACAACGACGCCCGCGACGCCTACGCCCACGCCCTCGCGGTGGATTCCACCTACGCCCCCGCCCTCCGGGATCTGGGCGCGCTTTACCTGCTCGCCGATCAGCCCGAGAAGGCGGCGCCGGTCTACCTCCGTTACGTGCGGGAGAACCCCGGCGACGTGGATGTGCGGGTGGATCTGGCCGGGATCCTGTTGAAGCTCGGCGACGTCGACCAGGCCCGGGAACAGGCCCAGGCCGCGGTGGCCGCCGACAGCACCCGCGCCGGCGCGCGGGCGGTGCTGGCCCGGGCGGGCATGCAGAGCAAGGACCCGTCCATTCAGGCCGCGGCGGCGGCGGAATACGCCGCGCTCCCCGACACCGTGACCCTCACCGCCGAGGACCATCTCCTGTGGGGGACGTGGCTGGCCGGAGCCAAGCGGCCCGACGCCGCCCGGGAGCAGCTCCGGGCCGCGATCGCCGCCGACTCCACCGCCGACGGCGCCTGGTACCAGCTCGGCATCGTGGACCTCACCGCGGGGATGGCGGATTCGGCGGTGGCGCCGCTCGAGCGGGCGGTGGCGCTCAAGCCCGAGGAACCGGCCTACGGCCTGAACCTGGGGGTGGCGTACCTCCAGGCGGGGCGGAGCGCGGACGCGGTGGCCGCGCTCCGCCGAGCGATGGCCGGCCACCAGGAGCTCACCGTCGGACACGTGCTGCTGGGCCAGGCGCTCACCATGAGCGACTCGCTGGCCGGGGCGGAGAAGGAGTACGAGAAGGTGCTGGCGGCGGAGCCCACCAACGCCAAGGCGCTCCGGGGCCTCGGATTCTGTGCGATCCGCTCCAGCCGGTTCGCCGACGCCGCGAAGCGATACGACGAGGCCACCCGCGCCGACCCCGGGGACGCGGACGGGTGGGCGGGGCTCGGCATCTCGTACCTGGGGCTCGAAAAGCTGGATCGAGCCCAGGCCGCGTTCGAGAAGGCGAGGAGCCTCGATCCGAACAATCCCACCCTCGTGCGGGGGTGGGAACTCCTGCAGAAGGCGAAACAGGGCGCCGGCAACTGACCGCCGGCGGGCGAAGCGGGACGGGGCGGGCCGGCCAGGGGACGGCCGCGGAAGGAACCATCCGAGGAGGACCGACGTGAAGAGCTACATCCTGATTCCCATCTTCGTGATCTCGCTGGTGGTGTCGTGGTTCATCTGGAGCCACGCCCCCGAGTACCTGAAGCGCGGCGGGCCGCTCCTCATCCTGGGCCTCACCTTCCTCTTCCTGGGGCTCACCTTCGCCCTGGAGCGCCTGATCGTGCTGTGGCGGGCGGGCGGGCGCGGCAACGTGAACACGTTCGTGAGGAATGTGAAGGACGCCCTCGACGGCGGCCGCATCGCCGAGGCCGTCGAAATCTGCAAGAAGCAGGGCGGGAGCCTGGCCAACGTGATCGGGGCGGGGCTCGAGCGCTACCAGGCGCTCAAGGGCCAGGGGATCGAGAAGAAGGAGCTTCTGGAGGAGACCCGGAAGTCGATCGCCATCGCCAGCTCGCTCGAGAACCCGCTCCTGGAGCGGAACCTGAGCGCGCTGTCCACCATCGCCTCGATCGCCACCATGCTGGGACTCCTCGGGACCACCATCGGCATGATCCGCGCGTTCCACGCCATGGCGCGGGCGGGCGCCCCCGACGCCACCCAGCTCGCGGTGGGTATCTCCGAGGCCCTGGTGAACACCGCCCTCGGCCTCACCACCGCCATCATCGGGATCGTGCTCTACAACTACTTCACCACCCGGGTGGACAACTTCACCAACTCCATGGAGGAGACGAGCTACACCGTGCTCCAGCTCCTCGAGCAACGGCGGGAGTCGTAGGCCGTGGCCTCGTCCAAACGCCGGCTCGGGATCCGGATCGACATGACGCCCATGGTGGACGTGGCGTTCCTGCTCCTCATCTTCTTCATGACCACTACCCAGTTCAAGCCGCCGGAGCAGGTCGCGGTCACCCTTCCCGCCTCGCGCTCGGAGATCCACATCCCCGACGCCAACACCATCCTCCTCACCGTGAACAAGGCGGGGCAGGTCTTCATCTCCAGCGAGCGCAGCACCGACATCCAGGAGGTGCCCCGGAGCGATCTGGAGAGCGCGATCGTGGACTGGCGGAGCCGCAACCCGGACGCCCTGGTGGTGGTCAAGGGGGACCGCGAGGTGGACTTCGGCACCGTGTCCGATCTCATGGACGCGCTGGTGGACGCCAAGACCCTGCGCTTCAACCTGATGACCGATCTCAAGAAGACGGACGACGCCGGGTCGCCCGGGCGACCCTAGGAGGACGTGATGGCCGGAACCGAAACCGCGGCTCCCGAAGGCCGCCGCGTCCCCGCCGAGGGGGTGTTCGGGCCCCGTCGCAAACGCCGGCTGGGCATCCGGATCGACATGACGCCCATGGTGGACATCGCGTTCCTGCTCCTCATCTTCTTCATGGTCACCACCGTGTTCCGGCGGCCGCTGGCCATGGAGATCAACATGCCCAAGTCGGACGCCAAGGTCGAGGTCCCCGAGGGGAACGTGATGACGATCTTCATCCAGGGCGACGACTCCATGGTCTACCGGCTGGGAACCGCCGGCCTCGCTCCCATCGCCTGGAACGCGCTCCGTCCGACCTTCGAGGAGCAGATGAAGCGGAACCCCAACCTGATCGTGCTGGTCAAGATCAGCCGGGACGCGCGCTATGACGACATGGTGAACATGATGGACACTCTCGAGGACGCCCACATGGATCGCTTCAGCCTGGTGCCGATGACCGACCAGGACGTGAAGATGCTGGAGAAGAAGCCATGAGCCGGAAGGAAGCGATCCACACCCCGTGGGCGTTCACCCTCACCGACGCTCCCCGGCTTCCGCTCACCGGCGAGCATCACCCGCTCCAACGCGAGTTCAAGAAGTGGCTGTGGTGGGCGAACGGCGGCGCGCTGGCGGTGGGGATCCTGCTCTTCGGGGCGTGGTACCTGTGGAGCCACGCCCGGAACGAGACGCCGGTGGCCCGGCAGGTCCACATCGTGCGCTACACCGAGCTGGGGGTGCCGCCGTCGATCGCCAAGCCCGCCGCGCCCCAGCTCAACATCGCCGAAGCGGTGGCGCCGCCTTCCATCGGGGTCCCCGAACCGGTTCCCGAGGTCAAGGCCCAGGCCCCCACCATCGCCACCCAGACCGAGATGTCGGAGGCGGTGGCCCCGGTCTCGATGTCCGACCTGGGCGCCGGCACCGGCGACTCGCTGGTGGTGCAGGGGGACGGCGCGGGCGAAGGAAGCCCTTCCCCCGATGAGTTCGTGGCGGTGGACGTGCAGCCGGAGCGGCTCCACATCGACCCCCCCGTCTATCCGGAACTCGCCCGGGAGGCGGGGGTGGAAGGGACGGTGCTGGTGCGGGTGCTGGTGGGGAAGAACGGCAAGGTCGAGCGGGTGCTGCTGGTGGACGGGCCCAAGTCGCTCCAGGATGCCGCGATCAAGAGCGCGAAGACCGCCATCTTCAAGCCCGCGCTGGTCCAGAACAAGCCGGTCGAGGTGTGGGTGATGATGCCGGTGATCTTCCAACTCCACGGCACCGGCCACTAGCGGGCTGCGAGCCGCGATCCGCCGGGAATGACACGGCGGCGGCGGATCCTTCGGAGGATGGAGGGTCCGTCCGCGACGTCCTCGCAAGGGCGCGGTGCCGGGGGGCACGGGGTGTTGCGGATTGCCGCGGCCAACCCCTCCATCCTCCGCGCGTGTCCCGGAGCCAACGCCCGTGTTCCCGTCGGATCGTGGGCGGCGGGCCGGGTCCGGGTCAGCGCTTCACGCGCTTCCGGGCCCACTCCGGGAGCCGGGTCATCCGGCCGTACTCGGCGTCGAGGGCGGCGATGTCGGCATCGTAGCCCACCCGGTCGAACCACTCGAGCATGAGCGCCAGGTCCTCGCTCTGCTTCCGCACCGCCGCGATGGGAAGCGGCACGAACGGGATCTCCTTCCCCATCGCCTCGCCCAGGACCTGCGCCGCCCGGGGCATGGTGGCGGCATCTCCGGCGATCTCCACCTCCGCCCCCTTCATCTCCGAGGCATGGGTGAACGCGCGGGCGCCGATCTTTCCGATGTCCTCCACCGCCACCATCTGGAGCGAGGTGTTGGGATCCATCGCCGCCATGAGCTTCCCGTCGTTCAGGAACCCGGGCGAGACCAGGTTCTCCATGAAGAAAACCGGGCGCAGGATCACGTGCGACGGGAACCCCAGTCCGCGGACCGCCTCCTCGATCCGGGCCTTGTTGTCGAAGTGAGGGACCCCGGTCTTCCGCATGGCCGAGCCCACCGAGGAGTAGACGAAGTGCTGGACGCCCGCCTCCCGGGCCAGCCCGGCGATCCGCTTCCCCTGCTCCTCTTCCTTCTCCACTCCGGCTTCCCAGGTGTTCTGCACCGCGAACACGCCCCAGACCCCGTCCAGGGCCTCGCGGAGCGAGCCCTCGTCGTCGAGGTCGCCCTGAACCACCGTTACCCCGGCCCGGGCCAGGGCCTGGGCCGCATCGGAGCCGGGCTTGCGGGTCATGCCCCTGAGCTCGAACCCCTTGCCCTGGAGCGACGCGCACACCGCGCCTCCCTGCTTCCCCGTCGCTCCGGTGATCAGAATCGCCCGATCGTTTGCCATGACTGCCTCCTCGAGTGAATCGCGCGTGCCCGCGCGGTGATGCCGGAAGCCGGGGGGAGGGCGCCCGCGCCATCCCCGCTTCCCCTATTCCCGGCCCGAGGCCTCGGACAGCGACTCCAGGGCCCGCCGGAGTTCGCCGTGGATCGCCTTCACCTTGTCCGCCGGCCACGCCGCGCGGTCTTCCCGCACGAAGGTGGTGAGGTCGGTGCGGTTGTCGAAGCGCGCCACCGGGAGGTGATAGGTCTTCCCCCGGGTCTCCACCCGCACCGTGCCCGGGCGGTCGCTGGCCTCCACCAGCCAGCCCATGTCGTCGGTGCCGTAGTCGCCGAGCATGACCGCGATCGGCACCCCGTGGTGGAGGATGGAGGCGTCCCCTTCGGGGCCGGGCTTCGCCCGCTCCTCGTTCTTTCGCCGGGACTCCTCCGGGGTGACCCAGATGTAGAGCACCGATGCCCGGGTCAGGATCTCGTCGGAGAGGCGCGCGAAGCTGTAGCGGTAGCCGTAGGGTTCGGGAAGCGGCATCGAGGACCCGTCGGGCCCGCCCCGGGCGAACTCGATCACGATGGTCTTGCCCTCCAGGGTGTCGGGAATGCCTTCGAGCTTCTCCCGCAGCAGCTCCCGAGCCTCCTCTTCCAGCGTGGCGGCCAGGCCCTCCCGCGCCCCGGCGGGAAGCTTGCCGAGCGCCGGGTCCGCCCCCACCTTCCTCCGCGCCGCGTCCAGCCGGTCGAAGAGCCACTTCGCCGCCGAGGGCGGGTCGAGGGACGGCCTGGCGCGCAGGTCGTGGTAGTCCCCGTTCACCAGCTCCACCAGCGTTCCCCAGTCCCGGGGCTCGCGGAACGGCTGGTCGTTCGACGGAAAGAAGAGCGGCTCCATCCCCGCGCCGGCCATCTCCTCGGAGATGCGCCGCATCAGGTGAACGTAGGGATAGTCGTCGAGCTGGACGGTCGGACCCATGTGGAAATCGCGGACGGCGGCCCCGGGATCCTGGAGCGCCAGGTAACGGCGCACCTCCGACTTGCCGGACGCGGGGAGCGCGGTGAGGAGAACGGTGTCGAGAATGCGGGCCATGCACAACCTCCCGGAGCGATGGGACGGGCCCCGGATCCGACCGGCGGCCTTGAGCTTCCCGGCATTCTAGCAGGAGGTCGCGAAACCGGGTCCGGCCGGGATCGGGAGGCGGCTATCGGGGCGGCGGCGGGCCGGAAGGGCGCTCGGTGCGGGGACCCGTTCCGGGCGGGGCGGAAGTTCCAGCCGGAGCGGGGCGGCCGGCCGGAATTCCGTTCCGGAGGGCCCCTGGGGGGCCTCGGGCGGGATGCTTGCCGCCCCGAGGCTCCCGCGGCTACGCTGACCCGGCGGACCGAACACCCCCTGCCACCCGGAGGCGTCCATGAAGAAGCTTTTCGTCCACTGGATCCTGGTCGCGGCCGCGCTCGCGCTCACCACCTACCTGGTGCCGGGGGTGCGGGTGAACTCGCTGGCCGCGCTCCTGGTGGCGGCGCTGGTGATCGGATTCCTGAACATGCTCCTCAAGCCGATCCTGGTCCTGCTGACCCTGCCGATCACCATCCTCACCCTGGGGATCTTCTACTTCGTCCTGAACGCGATCCTGTTCGCCCTGGCCGCGTGGCTGGTGCCGGGCTTCTCGGTGGCCGGGTTCGGGAGCGCGTTCGTGGGGGCGCTGGTCCTGGGGCTCACCTCCTGGTTCCTGGGCTGGCTCCTGCGCGACCAGAAGCGCTGAGCGGGGAAACGATCGCCCGGGGCCCGTTCCCGCGCCCGGGACCACAGGATGATCAACACCGCGGCCAGGATGAAGGCCGAGGCCAAAGCGGTGCGCGCGGTGAGCGCCTCGCCCAGGATCGCCCATCCCAGCACCACCGCCACCACCGGGTTGACGAAGGCATAGGTCGAGACCGAGGACGCCGAGCTCACCCGCAGGAGCCACGAGTAGGCGTTCAGGGCCACGATGGAGCCGAACACCGCCAGGTAGAGAAGCGCCAGCGCCGACCGGCCGGAGACCGCGGCGGGATCGAGCCGCGACCACTCCCCCCGGAGCCCCGACACCGCCACCAGGAGCGCCCCGCCCGCCATCATCTCCATGGCCACCGCCATCAGCGGCGAGCGTGGTAGCGATGCCCCGCGGGAGCGCAGCGACCCCAGGCCCCACGAGCCCGCCGCCACCACCAGGAGCAGGGCCCCCACCGGGTTCACCGCCGCCCCGCCGGCGTGGAACGGGTTCACCAGCACCGCCACCCCGGTGAACCCCAGCACCAGGCCGAGGATCACGGTGCGGGTGAGGCGGGGACCCCGGAAGAACCAGCGGTCGAGGGCGGTCATCCAGAGCGGCACCATGGCGACCAGCACCGCGGCCAGGCTCGACGGCACCAGCTGCTCGGAGACGGTGACGAGCCCGTTCCCCCCCATCAGCATGAGCGCGCCGACCACCGCGGTGGCGCGCCAGTTCGCGCGCGTGGGCCCGGGGACACCGCGCGTCCGCAGCCACAGGAAGAGCGGCACCCCCGCGATGAGGAAACGGGTCCCCGCCATGAGGAGCGGGGGCACGGTCTCGATCGCCACCTTGATCGCCAGGTAGGTGGAGCCCCAGATGAGATAGACGGCGGCGAAGGCGAGCGCCTTGCCCAGGGTTCGGGACGTGCTCAGGGACGCTGCTCCTTCCTGGGGCCGGCCGTCGATCAAGGACGTCGAGGGGGCAGCACCACGGATGCGGCTGCTCGGACCCGCGACCGGCTCGGTTCCCGGCCGCCGGAAGTGTGCGACCCGGTGACCGGCCCCGCAACCGAAGAACGGACAATCAATTTCCGGGATGAACCGGGTTTCGCGCCCGCGCCTCTCCCGGCCGGAGGGGAGGCGGCCCCGCTGCCGGCCTGGGCGTGGAGGAGCCGGGAATGCGGCCCCTCGCCCGGCCCCGCCGGGCCGGGGGAAGGGAGTCGGGACGGCCCCGGAACCGATCTTCCCTCCACCCGGAGATACCGTAACTTCATACCCCTCAACGTGGCCGCGCCCCGGCCGGAGCGGGTGGAGGCGGGGGAGCCCCCGGGCGGACCCACGGGAAACCACCCGGGGCCGCCGCTCCCTTCGAGGAATCTTCTTCATTTGCTTGCACGATGGCCGCCAATGAGGCACCATGCGGTTGGCAGTGAGAAGCCGATGAGAATCAAGGGGATGGAACATTTTACTGCCCACGGGGTATTTCTCGTAGGCCTAGGGATGCCCCGCTTCCCTCCTCTTTCCCGCCAACCGAAAGCCGACCCTTTGGAACACAACCTCCGACCGCAGACGGACATCGCCACTCCCCGCAGCCTCTCCCCCTACCAGAGATCCCAGACCGGTAAGAGCATCTGGCAGATCGCCAACTCGGTGATCCCCTTCCTGCTCATGTGGCCGCTCATGATCTGGAGCCTCTCCGTCTCGTACTGGCTGACGCTCGGGCTGGCCCTGGTGGCGGGCGGATTCATGGTCCGGGTGTTCATCATCTTCCACGACTGCGGCCACGGCTCGTTCTTCCGCTCCCGCCGGGCCAACGAATGGGTCGGGTTCCTGACCGGACTCCTGACCTTCACCCCTCACCTCCAGTGGTGGAAGGAGCACGCCATCCACCACGCCACCGCCGGCAACCTGGACCGGCGCGGGGTCGGGGACGTGTGGACCATGACCCTGGAAGAATACCGGGCCGCTTCCCGGTGGAAGCGCACCGTCTACTGGTTCTTCCGCAATCCCCTCTTCATGTTCACGGTGGGTCCGTTCCTGATGTTCGTGCTGGTGAACCGCTTCCCCTCCAAGCGGGGCGGCCGCCGGGAACGGATGGGGGTGCTGTGGACCAACCTGGCCCTCGGCGCCATCGTCACCGCGCTTTGTCTCACCATCGGTTGGAAGAACTATCTGGCCATCCACATTCCGGTGTTCCTGTTCGGAGGGGCGGCCGGGGTCTGGCTCTTCTACGTCCAGCACCAGTTCGAGGACGTGTACTGGGTCCGCCAGGGGGAGTGGGACTACTTCTCGGTCGGAATGAAGGGAAGCTCGTACTACCACCTGCCGCGCCTGCTCCAGTGGTTCTCGGGGAACATCGGCTTCCATCACATCCACCACCTGAGCCCCCGCATCCCCAACTACCGGCTCGAAGCCTGCCACCGGGAGAACCCCGAGTTCCAGACCGCCCCGCGGGTCACCATCCGCACCAGCCTCAAGTCCCTGGGCTACCGGCTGTGGGACGAGAAGAACCGCCGGTTGGTCGGCTATTCCGCCGCCCGGGAACGCCCGGAGCCCGCGATGGCGGGCGCCGCCCGCGGAACCGCCGCCTTCTGATCCTTCCTCCCGGGGGGTGACACCCGGATTCGCCTGCGGCATGATGCTTCCGGTTCCCGGCTTCGGGGACGGTCGGAAGTGCATGCACGCCGCAGGAGAGCCGCATGATCCGGAACGCAGGGTCCCGTAGGAGCATCGGTCTCACCCTCGCCGCGCTCGCCCTGAGCGCGCTTCTCACCCCGGTCCCGGCGCGGGCCTTCGACGGCGCCCGGGCCAAGGCGCTGGACGACACGTTGGCCTCGGACCGGTATCGCGGGCGCCGGAGCGGGCTCCCCGGCGGCGCCATGACCGAGGACTTCGTGGCCGCGAACTTCCGGGAGTGGGGGCTGGAGCCCGGAGGGGGGAACGGCACCTTCTTCCAGACCTTTCCCCTTCTCGCCACCCGCGAGGTCGCCGCGGCCATGGACTTCCCCGACGACCCCCTCGGGCCCACCCTGATGAAGTACGGAGACGATTTCACTCTCGTCACCCACTGCGGGAGCGGCGACGTCACCGCCGGGCTGGTGGTGGCCGGCCACGGGCTCTCCGATCCCGCCCGCGGCTGGGACGACTACGGCGGCCTGGACGTGTCCGGAAAGATCGTGCTCATCGTGCGCGGTTCCCCCGACAACGGTTACGCCTGGGGCGACGCGGGCTCGCGGGACTCCCTCCTCACCGAGGCGCGCCGCCGGGGAGCGGTGGCGGTGCTGTTCCAGCAGGGATCGGACGATCACGCGGTGAACGGGGCGGCCATCGGAGCCGGGGTCTATCACCCCGACTTCCCCGAGGCCATGGTGGGGCCTCGGTTCATGCGGCACGTGTTCCTGGCCACCGGCTGGGACCCCGGCACCTATACCAAGGCGCTCGAGGAGCATCCGGTCCCCTTCGACACCGGCAAGCGGCTCCACTTCATGGCGGCGGTGGAGCGCATCCCCGGCGCTCACGCCCGGAACGTGGTCGGAGTGCTCACCGGGTCCGATCCCGCGCTCCGGGACGAGATCGTGGTGGTGGGCGGGCACATGGACCACATCGGGGTGAACGGCGACGGCGTGGTCTATAACGGCGCCGACGACAACGGATCCGGAGCCTCGGTGGTGATGGAGCTGGCGCGCTCGTTCGCCGCCGGTCCCCGGCCCGCCCGCACGATGATCTTCGTCACCTTCGCGGGGGAGGAGCAAGGGCTCCTGGGTTCCAAGGCGCTGGTGGCGGATCCCCCCTTCGACCTGTCGCGGGCGGTGTTCATGGCCAACTTCGACATGGAGGGGAACGGGAACGGCAAGGTCGGGATGGGAGGCGGCGAGTTCTACCCCGCGGTGTGGCGCGCGTTCCGGGCCTCGGTGCCGGGGGCGCGGGCCGAGAGCCTGACGGTGGCGCGGGCGTGGGGGGGCGACTCCAGCGATCACGCCTCCCTCCGGAACGCCGGCGTGCCCGCGATGACCGTGTGGAGCGAGGGGGACCATCCCTTCTACCACGACGTGGACGACGAGGCGGCGTGGGTGAAGGCGGAGGTGCTGGGCTCGGTGGGGCGGTTCGCGGAGGGGTGGCTGAGGACCCTTGCCGGCTGGCCGAGGCCCCTGGCCTCGCCCCACCGGAACGGCCGCACGCTGCTCGCGAACGCGGACCAGGTGGACTTCGAGGGCGGAACCGGCGCGCTGCCGCGGTGGGTCCGGGGGCGGGTGCGCTGGTTCCCGGCCTCGCAGTACGCCGCCCCGGCCTACCTGGACGCGGTCGACAGGCTGGCCGGAGCGGACACGGTGGCGGTGGCGGCGTCGCCGGGGCACGTCCACGGCGCGGCGCGGGTGGACCGGAACGCGGTGGTGGTGGGCCTGGCCGCGGGGCCGGGGCAGGGGCTTCCCCCCTCGCGGGAGTTACTCCTCGACGGCCTCCGGGTGGGGGTGGTGCGCTGGCGCGGGGCGCCTCCGGGCGAGGCGGGCGGGAAGGACCTGGCCGCGCTCACCTCCGGCGGCGCCGTGCTCCTGGTGGACCGCGATCCGCGGTGGAAGAACGCAATTCCCGCCGGGGCCAAGGCGCTCATCCGCTTCCGCCCGGGGCGGGGCGAGACGGTGGCCGAACCCGGGGCGTACCCGCGAAAGAACGTCCTCTTCGTGGCCTCGCTCGACGGGCCCATGGATCCCGATTCGCTCGCCGCCGTGGTGGACGGGCTGGGATGGGACCGGGTGCATCTCGACCTCGCCCCCTGGCTGGCCCACGGGGATCCCGGGGCGGTGGAGGCGTTCGTCGAGACC
Source organism: Candidatus Eiseniibacteriota bacterium (assembly GCA_963728475.1). Lineage (GTDB taxonomy): Bacteria > Eisenbacteria > RBG-16-71-46 > JABDJR01 > JABDJR01 > CAVSKL01. The sequence continues at coordinate 1,962,710 of CAVSKL010000001.1, read as the reverse complement.
CTGCAGGCCGCCATGCACGCGGAGCCGGCGCACATGCGGGCGATCCTGAGCGAGAACCTCGGACGGTTCTGAGCGGGGTCAGCCCTTCGGGCGCAGACGGCGGATCGCCTCCTCCACCGCGGCGGCCACCGCCGGGAAGGGCCCCACCCCGGACCGGGCGGCGTCGTCCAGCCCCTCCCCCAGGTGCCGGAGGGCGAGCGGCACGTGGTCGCGGAAGCGTGGCTTGTCCTTGACCAGGGAGAGATACCCGAAGGCGCCCAGGGCCTGCATGTTGCGCTGGAGTCCGGCCACCACCGCCATCTCCCCGAGCGTGCGCTCCGGCAGGCCGGGCCCCCCCTCCGCGGCCAGGCGGTCCCCGTAGATCTCCAGGAGGTCGTTCCGGAGCTCCGGCCCCAGGTCCACGTAGGCGTCGCGGAGAAGCGACATCAGGTCGTAGAGGAGCGGGCCCCGCCGCATCCCCTGGAAGTCCACCAGCCGCACCCGCCCCTCGCAGAAGAAGATGTTCTGCGACTGGAAGTCGCGGTGCATGAGAACCACCGGCTGCTCGAGGGCGAGCCCGGCCAGCCGCTCGAAGTCGGCGTCAAGTTCGGGGTGGGCGTCCTCCGGCACTCCGGCGAAGTCGTGGAGAAAGCGGCGGCGAAAGTAGTCGGTCTCCCAGCGAAGGGTCGCCCGATCGAACACCCGGTCCCAGCCCAGGGGACAGCGCCCGGCCCGGGCGGCCTCGGTGCCCCGGACCTGGAGATCCACCAGCCGGTCCAGCACCGCCAGGTACGCTCCCCGCCGGCGGGCGGCATCGCGGGAGGCGGGCCCGGCCACCGCTTCCGCGTAGAGCGAATGGTCGCCGAGGTCCTCCAGGAGCACGAACCGGCGCTCGGGGTCGGCGGCGAGGATCCGCGGCCCACCGAACCGCTCCTCCCACAGGAACCGCCCGATCTCCAGGTACCGTTCGAACTCGGCGTCCTCGGCGGGGACGGTCATGAGCACCGCGCTGGCATCGTCCTCCCGCACCCGCCGGAACAGGCGGTCGGAGCCGTGGTCGGTGATGTGCTCCGCCTCCCACCGGTCGGCCAGCACGTGGCCGGCGGCCTTGACCAGGCGCAGGCGCTCGTTCTCGGCCTGGGTCACTTCCCAGCCCGGCCCCACCACCGCGCGCTCGTGCTCCCCCGGCGCCACCCGCACCCCCGGCAGGATCACGCAATCGGTCACCGCGCACTCCGCCTCGACCCTCGCCCCGGTCCCCACCCACACGAACCCCCGGCAGCTCGCGCGATGGTCCAGGTACGCTCCCGGAGCCGCCAGCACCGATCCCGAGCCGCGGTCGAGTCCGGCGAAGCTCCGGTCCCCCCCCAGGATCCGGCGGTGCAGGTCGAGGTACCGGCGCATCGTCCCCACGTCGTTCCAGTACACCCGCGCCGGGGCGGCCCCGCGCACCGAGCCCGGCCGTTCCGCCATCGCCCGGCGAAGCGCGTCCACCATGGAGGACGGGCCGCCGGGAAGGAGTTCCAGGAACGCGCGCTCGAACACCGCGACCCCGGAATAGGTGAGCCGCCGCCCGCCCGGGGGGGCGGGACCGGGGCCGATCGCGGCCACCGTGCCGTCCCCGGCCAGGAGCACGGTGTTCACCTGCGGCCAATCCACCAGCAGGAGCGTGGCCAGCGCGCCGCTCCCGGCATGCTCCCGCAAGAGCAGACCGAGGTCGGCGTCGGTGTAGACGTCGCCGTTGTGGACCAGGAAGCGCTCCCCGGCGGCCAGGAACTCCCGGGCGTTGGCCAGCGCCCCCCCGGTGCCGAGGATGGCGGCCTCCGGGAACAGCGTCGTCCGCGGGCTTCCCTCCCGCCGCTGTGCGAACCGGGCGATCTCGGCGGCCAGGTGGTGGGTGTTCACTCCGGCCTCGGTGAACCCCGCCGCCTCCAGCCGTTCCAGGATGAGGTCGAGGAGCGGCCGGCCCAGCACCGGAAGGAGCGGCTTGGGTAGGTGTTCGGTGAGCGGCCGGAGCCGCGTGCCGTAGCCCGCCGCCAACACCATCGCCCGAGGCCCCACCGCGTCCCCCCCTTCAGTCATAGCGAAGATGCCCCCGGATCTCACGGTCGAAGGCGGCCAGTTCCGGCTCCCAGGCGGCGACGGTCTCGCGCGGATCGCGGCCGGAGTCGACCGCGTCGCGGAGGCCGGTCCCCCCGGCGAGGACGTCGATGGGAAGCTTCTCCGTCTCGTACTCGTAGGGGGGCTGCTTCCAGTGGAAGCTCTCCGGCCAGAGCTCGCGCACCGCGGACAGGACCGCCACCGCGGCCAGCACCGAGCGGAACGCGCGCCGGTCGGTGACGTGGAGCTGGGCTCCCCCGCACAGCCGTCCCGCATGCTTCTGGAAGGTCGGCTCGAAGTGGAGCGGTCGGAAGACCACCCCGGGGAGCGCGTGGGCCTCGAGCCGTCGCACCAGGCGGGCGGGTTCCACGAAGGGCGCGCCGAAGATCTCGAACGGCCGGGTGGTTCCGCGCCCCTCGGAAAGCAGCGTTCCCTCGAGCAGGCAGAATCCGGGGTAGACGGTGGCGGTGTCCACGGTGGGCATGTTGGGGGAGGGGAGCACCCAGGGAAGCCCGGTGTCCTCGAACCACATGGCGCGCGTCCACGCCTCCATTTCCACCACCCGGAGATCGACGCCGGGGACGAACCGGGACCGGAACCACCCGGCCAGCTCCCCCACGGTGAGGCCGTGGCGGATGGGCACGGGGGCCAGCCCCACGAACGACCGGAAGGCGGGATCGAGAACGTTCCCCTCGCGGTCGAGGCCGCCGATCGGGTTCGGACGGTCCAGCACCATCACCGGCTTCCCCGCTTCCGCGCACGCTTCCATGCACAGGAGCAGGGTCCAGATGAAGGTGTAGTACCGCGCCCCCACGTCCTGGAGGTCCACCACCAGGACGTCGATTCCGGCGAGCATCTCCGGGGTCGGCTTACGGCTCTCGCCGTAGAGCGAGAACACCGGGATTTCCCCCGAGGGCTCGGTGAACCCCTCCCACTCCACCATGTTGTCCTGGGTCTCGCCGCGGATGCCGTGCTGGGGTCCGAACAGCGCCCGCAGGTCCACCCCGGCGGCCTCCCGGAGAAGGCGCCCGGCGTGGACCAGTTCACGGCTCACCGACGCGGGGTGGACGAGAAGGCCCACCCGCGCACCGTCGAGATCGCGGAAACGGCGTTTCGCGAGGACGTCGAGCCCCGTGAGCACCGCGTGTTCGGCCATGACGTCGGGATCCTGGCAGCGACGCGGACGGGGCCTCACGGTTGGAGGCCGGACCCGGGTCGGAAGTCGCGCACCGGCAGCCGGAAAGGCTACCACGCGGTGCCGGCGCTGTCAGGGGTGCGGAGGAAGACGGAGGGGGGCGGGCATGAAAAAGCGGGGCGCTCGATCCGGATCCGGATGAGGGCCCCGCTCGAGATCAGTTATAGAGGTTCTTGATCCGGCCCCAGGTGCTCGGCTCGGCGGCGGTCGGGCACTGGAGGTCGATCTTCCCATCGTGCCGGAAGATGTAACCCGGGATCGAGACCGGCGGGTACCAGGTGATTCCCCCGGTGAACAACCCCTGGCAGGGCTGCCCGCCGGTGATGGTCCGGTCGTAGAGGGTTCCCCCGGTCCAGAGGATGTTCCCTTCCATGTTCCCGGTGTCAAAAGCGGTGAAGTTGTTCGTCTGGGTGTAGAACCCGTTGAACGTCCCGCTCAGGATCAGGGTGCCGTCGTTGAAGGTGGAAGGCACGTCCGCGTTGGGGGGGTTGGGGGTGAAGACCGAGTTCCGGGGGGAACCGGCATAGATCTCGATCACCCCGCCCGAGTAGTTCGTGGTGTAGAAGGTGGTCGACGGCGGACCCGTCGGCACCGTTCCCTGCGAAATCAAACCGTGGATGTAGATCGTGTACTCGGTGGCCGGATCGTTGGGATCCAGATCCCCGAGCGGAGAGGCGAAGCTGCTCACGATCCCCACGCCCTGGAGCTCGTTCCCGGCAACGGAGTTGGTCGGAGTGGCGTTGGGCTCCCACGTGTAGAGGGGGTCCCAGTCGATCATCGCACCGGCGAACGCCGCGCCCGCGAGGCCCGTGGTCAGGAGCAGTACACTCAGAACCGTGATCCGGAATCTCATGCCAAACCCCCGTGTGCTCTATCCATGTCTCAGTTGTAGAGGTTCTTGAGGCGGCCCCAGGTCGTTTCCCGGACCGGCGTGGCGTTCAAGAATACCTGGCCGTCCACCTGGTGCGCGTACCCGGCCGGACGGTTGATGTCATTGGTGGTCTGACCGGCGAAGGTCCAGCCCGAGCGCTGGCCCACGGGAATGTTCCCGATCTGCGACCCCCCGGTGGCGTCGAAGGTAGCCGAGTAGCTTCCCGACCCGGTGGAGGTGTTGAGCACGATCTGGAATCCGGTCAGGTTCCCCCTCAGGAACAGGGTGCCGTCCACGAAGGTGCTCGGCGCGGTGCCGTTCGGGGGATAGACCCCGTAGAGGGCATCGGTGCCGGTGGACTTGGAGTCCTCGTAGACGTCGAGAGTCCCGGGCCCGCTGTAGTCGACGATGACGAAGCTGCCGACCGGGGTGACGGCGGAGACGGTGAGCCCGCTGATGTAGTAGGTGTACTGGTTCGCGGAGGTGTCAGCCACGAGCGGGCTGAACAAACCCGGAACCTCCCCCAGCCCCACATAGCCGGCGCCGATCTCCCCGAACTGCGTGGTGTCGGGGTTGGGGAACTCGTAGTCATACCCCAGATAGTCCACAAGAAGGGTCTGTGCGCCGGCCTGGGTGGCGAAAGCGGCGCCGAGGAGTAGCAGGAGGAGAGCCAAAGCTGAAGTCCGCATCGTTGATCCTCGGTGACCGGCGATAAGCCTCGCCATTGTCGGGCGAGGCGCCTCTTGCTCCTCTGGGGGGGAGGGTGCGAAGGCGCCGGGTTGGCGTTCCGACTTGACTGTGTTGCACAACAGACGGAGAGCCGGGCTCGGGTTCCCCGCGTCCCCATCCACCGCACGGTATCGTTCAGGTGGGGGAAAGTACGCGAATTATAATGGCCGCTGCGATCATGTACAAGTCAAATCGTGAATGGCCGGAATTTCAGCCGGCCGACTCCAGCCACCGGGCGGCCTCGGCCGCCGCGGCATCTCCGTCCAGGGCCCGTCCCCACGCCAGCTCCGCTTCCAGAGGCTCCGGGCCCAGGAGGCGCTCCAGATCCAGGACAAACGCCTTGCGCTGCGAGAGTTCAGCGGCGGCCAGAGCCGCCCCCAGACTCTCCCGCAACCCCTCGGCCGCCCCCGAGAACCGGGCCGCGGCGGCCGGATCCCCGCGCCGGAGCGCGTAGTGGGCGACCCCGTCCAGGGTGTAGGCCGCCTCCCGTCCCACCCCGGTCTCGAGGACGATGTGAAGGCTGCCCTGGAGCTGGCTCGCCGCCGCCCCGTCGTCCTCCAGGCGGACCGAGGCCACCGCGAGATCGGCCAGGGTGTGCGCCAACGCCTTCAGGTCGCCGACCTCGTCGAGAAGCGGCACCGCGCGCCGGTAGAATCCGTTCGCCGCGGCGGCGTCCCCCTCGCAGAGCGCGATGAATCCCAGGTTGTGCAGCGTCACCGCCGCCCCCCGCTTGTCGCCCCGCTTCTCGTAGGTGCCGAGCACCTCCTCGCCGTAGCGCCGCGCGGCGGCGTAGTCCTCCTGGTAGGTGGCCACGGTGGCGAGCCCGCTCAACGACCGCGCGATCCCCTTCTCGTCTCCCAGGCGGCGATAGATCTCCAGGCTCTCCTCGATGGGTTCCCGGGCGGCGGCATAGTCGCCCAGGTAGAGCGCCATCCCCCCCGCCCGCACCAGCGCCTTGGCCCGTTCGGGCGAGGCGTCGTCCGCGGCCGCCTCCGCGCGCAGCGTCTTCTCCAGCTCGGCGAGCCCCAGGGCGTAGGCGCCGCGCACCGCCCACGCCCGGGCGGCGGCGCCGGCCAGCCGCAGCGCGGAGCGGAGGCCGGAGGGGCGTTCGCGGGCGAAGCCCAGCCCCGCCAGGAGATTCTCGTTCTCGACCCCGAGCCGCTCGGTCCATTCGGCCTGGCGCGGGCCCACCAGCTCCGGCTCCGAGGCCTCGGCCAGGCCCAGGAAGAAGCGGAGATGGCGCTCCGACACCGGCTCCATGTCCCCCGCCTCCGTTCCCCGCTCGCGCGCGTAGGCGCGCACCGACTCCAGGTACCGGTAGCGGGCGGCGCCGGCCACCTCGCGCACCGCCACCAGCGACTTGTCGATGAGGCGGGTGAGGAGGTCCAGCACCTCGAACTCGTCGGCGTCCTCCTCCCACGCCGCGGTGGCCGACTCCAGGGTCCAGCCTCCCGCGAACACCCCCAGGGTGCGAAAGAGGCGCCGCTCGAGCTCGGCGAGCTGGTCGTAGCTCCAGGCGATGGTGGCGCGAAGGGTCTGCTGGCGGGGGAGCGCGGACCTGCTGCCGCCGGTGAGGAGCCGGAAGCGGTCGCCGAGCTTGGCCCGGATCTGCTCCACCGCCAGCACCTTCACCCGCGCCGCCGCCAGCTCGATGGCCAGCGGAATCCCGTCCAGCCGGCGGCAGATCTCCACCACCGCCTCCGCGTTCCCGTCGTCGAGCGCGAAACCGGGCTGGACCGCCCGCGCCCGGTCCACGAAGAGCCGCACCGCCTCCAGCTTGCCGGCCGCGGCGGCGCCGGCGTGCGTCCCCTCGGGCACCTCCATCACCGGAACCGCGAACACCCGCTCGCCGGGCAGGGCCAGCGCCTCGCGGCTGGTGCAGAGAAGCTTGAGCTGGGGGCAGCCGGCGCCGAGCGCGCGCGCCAGCTCCGCGCAGGCCTCGAGCAGGTGCTCGCAGTTGTCCAGGACGAGGAGCGCCCGGCGCCGCGCCAGGTGTTCGACCAGCGCGTCCTGGAAGGTCTTGCCCGGCTCCTCGCGGAGCCCCAGCGCGCCGGCCGCCGCAAAGGCCACCCGCTCCGCGTCGGCCACCGGACCCAGGTCGGCGAACCAGACCCCGTCGGGGAAGGCTTCCCGCTCCCGGGAGGCGATCTCGATGGCCAGTCGCGTCTTGCCGCTCCCCCCCATGCCGGTCAGGGTGAGGTGCCGCGCTTCGGCCAGAAGCCGGCTCCCCGCCTCGATCTCCGCCTCGCGCCCCACGAAGCTGGTCCCGGGGGTAGGGAGATTGGTGGGCACCGCGGCCACCTCGCCCTCGCGGAACGCGGCGGCGCGCCGGATCCCCAGCGCCTCCTCGATCGCGACGCGGGCCTCGCGGATGGAGCCCAGACGCCTCTCCACCTCGCGCGCCAGGCATCGCTCGACCAGCTCGCGCATGCCCGCGGGGAGCCGGGCGGGGAGAAGCGACCAGTCGGGGCCGCTCTCGAGGGTGGCGGTGAAGATCTCGCCCAGGGTCTTCCCGGGAAAGGCCCGGGTTCCGGTGAGACACTCGAAGAGGAGCGAGCCGAAGGCGAAGACGTCGGTGCGCCCGTCCTGGGGCTCGGCCCGGATCTGCTCCGGGCTCATGTAGCCGGGGGTCCCCACCGCGCCCTCCTCCTCGATCGAAGGACCGTCGGAGAGACCGCTCGAGGGGAGGCCGGAGGGGGGGAGGGTCGCCTCGTCGGGCGAGGCCGCGCCCCCGGGAGGGCCGGGCGGAAGGGTGGCGGCTTCCGGCGGCACTCCCCCGGTCCGGGGGAAGCGGGCCGAGGTATCCCGGTCGAGGAGCGACGGCGGCGGAGGCGTGGCCAGCGTGCGATCGTCGACGGGGGTCGCCAGGGTGGCGCCGTCCCCCACGTCCATCGCATTCATCCCCGAGGCCCCCCCACCGGCCGGCGGCCGCTCTCCGGGCGCGCTTGCCGGCCGGGCCAGGCCGAAGTCGAGGACCTTCACCACCCCCCGCGCCCCCAGCATGACGTTGCCCGGCTTCAGGTCCCGGTGAATGACCCCGCGTTCGTGCGCAACCTCCAGCGCCTCGGCGATCTTCCCCGCCACCGACAGAGCCTCCTCCGGCGGCATCGCCCCCCGCGCGATGCGCTTTCCCAGGGTCTCCCCCTCCACCCGTTCCAGCACCAGGAACAGCATCCCCGGCTCGGGCTCTTCGAACCCGTGAAGCACCGCGATGTTGGGGTGGTTGAGCGCGGCCAGGGTGAGCGCTTCGCGACGGAAAAGGGCGAGCCGGACGGGGTCCCGGGCGAAGTCGGGGGGAGGAGCTTGAGCGCCACCTCCCGCTCGAGCCTCGGATCCAGGGCCAGGAAGACCTGGCCCATGCCGCCTTCCCCGAGCTTGCCCAGGACGATGTAGGGGCCCAGGTGGGACCCGGCTTCGATCATGCTTTCGCTTTCCGTGGTGGATGGCCGCTCCGGGGGCGGCACCAGCATACCCGACGCACCCGGCCCGGGCAGACCTCACGGAGATTGTGTCCGTTCGCACACAATTCCCGTGTCCGCTCCGACACGAGCGCCCTCGCGCCGGGGGCGGCGCTTCCCGGCCAAGTCATTCTAGGATAGATCGCTATCCCGCTGATCGGGTTTTTGGCCGCGGTCTTGCATTGGTGTTGGTTCGAGGCGCGTGATCCCCGCGGTCGGCGCCGCCCCGCTTCGGACGTCGGGGCGGCGTCCGGCCGCGTCTTATGCCTCGCATTCATTCGTGCACTCCAGTCTCGGGAGGTATCTCATGATCAGCAAAAGATTGTCCTGGCCGGTTCTCGGCCTTCTTCTCGCCGGGCTCGCCACCGGCTGCGGTCGGCAGGCGAACACGCAGGACGAGAGCGGGAACGACATGAGCAAGAACGCTCAGGAGTCGACCCCGGTCGAGACCTATACCATTCCCGCGGGCGCGAGCCTGGTGGTGTCGCTCCAGGCCCCCGTCGACACCGACGTGAACCATCCCGGCGATGCGTTCCGCGGCACCCTGGTGGACCCGGTGCGGGTCGGCGACACCGTGGTGTTCCCGGCCGGCGCCACCGTCAACGGCGAGCTCACCGACGTGAACAAGGACCCGGCGAGGCTCACCCTGACCGCGACCTCGGTGGCCGACGTGTCGGGCCATAGCCGGGTGGTGGACTCCGCCCCGCTGAAGCTGGTGGAGCAGGGTTCGACCGAGAAGTCCGTGGAGAAGGTGGCCGGCGGCGCGGTGGCCGGCGGCGTGATCGGCGGAATCCTCGGCGGCAAGAAGGGCGCGGCCATCGGAGCCGGCGCCGGCGCCGCCGCGGGCACCATCGTCGCCATCGCCACCAAGGACCACCGCATCAAGCTGGACGCGGGTCAGAAGGTTCAGTTCGAGCTCAAGAACTCCGTGCAGGTGCCGCTGACGGCGGCGGAGTAGCAGGGAGGTCGCCATGAAACGCTGGATGATCCTTGCGGCCGCCGTGCTGGCGCTCGCACCCGGGTCCGCCCGCGCGGAAGGTCTGCAGTACCTGGGTTGGGGCCCACGGCTGGGCGCGACCATGAACCCCGACCAGTTCCACTTCGGAGCCCACGCCGACTTCGGGCAGGTGGGGAGCCACGCCCGGCTCCAGCCCAACCTCGAACTCGGCCTGGGCGACGGGCTCACGCTTCTCTCCATGAACTTGAACGCCGCCTACCGGCTGGGTTCGCATTGGGAGAGCTGGAGCCCGTACATCGGAGCCGGCGCCGGCTATGAGGTGTTCGGATCCGAGGACACCGGACTCCGCGACGTCTCCAAGTCCGGCGTGGGCCTGAACGTGCTCGGCGGTTTCGAGCGCGGGATGGCCAGCGGCAGCCGGTTCTTTCTGGAGGGCAAGGTGGGATTCATCGAAGCGCCCGACTTCAAAGTGACCGCCGGTTGGACCTTCGGGCCGTAGGGCCCGAGGGCCCGGAACCGGCCCCACCTGTCTGCCCCGGCCGGGGGCGCTCGTCGCGCCCCCGGCTTTTTCTATTCCTATTGGAATGGCCGGCCGAACCGGGGCCGTTGAAGCCGGACGCAATATTTGTTGACAAATCCGGTCGTGAAAGAGCGATCATCCTCGAACTCGATCCCCCGCCTTCCCCCGGCGGACCGGACAGTGCAGGCACACACTTGACGCTCGATCGCGGGACCCGCCGCTCCGGGCAGCCTCCCGTCCCCGCTGTTCCGCGCACCTGGGCATCGCTCGCCCAGAACGGAGGGACCGGCCGTGTTCACTTCCTGGCGTCTCCGACTTCTCGCCGTCCTCCTGCCCGCCGTCGCCGCTCTCGCCCTCCCCGGCGTCTGCGCGGCCCAGAGCTACATCACCGAGTGGGGGTCCAAGGGGCTCGGGGACTATAGGTTCTCGTTTCCCACCGGGGTCGCGGTCGATTCCCAGGGCAACGTCTACGTGGCGGACTGGGGGAACTCCCGGATCGTGAAGTACACCGGCGACGGAACGTACCTCGACCAATGGAGCACGAACAACCTGGGTGGGCACCAGTTCAGCGCCATCGCGGAAGTCGCCCTCGACGCCGCGGACAACGTCTACGTTACCGACCCCTACCCCGGTGGCGCGCGCGTCCTCAAGTTTGAAGACGACGGGACCTTTCTCTTGGCGTGGGGCGGCTCCGGCCGGGGCGACGGCCAGTTCCTACACCCGGTCGGCGTTGCTCCGGACGGCCTGGGCCACGTCTTCGTCGCGGATAGCGGCGTCGAAGACGTTCAGGAGTTCAGCGATACCGGAGGCTTCCTCACGAAGTGGATTGGAACCGGGGTGGAGACCTTCGCAGGGGCCACCGGGATTGCGGTGAGCGAGGGAACGGTATTCGCGTCCGAGTGGGACCGCGACCGGATCGACGTTTTCTCCGAGGCCGGGGATTCGCTGGGGGTCCTCGGATCACCCGGGTCCCATGACGGAGAGCTGAGGCAGCCGTCCGGCCTCGCGTTCGGTCCCGACGGGCTCCTCTACGTCGCCGACTCCTATAACCATCGGATCGAGGTCTTCACGCCGGCCGGCGGGTACGTCACCGCCTGGGGCGGACCCGGGTCCGGGCCGGGCGAGTTCTACCTCCCGCATGCGGTGGCGGTGGACGCCGTGGGGAACGTCTTCGTCTGCGACACCGATAACCACCGGATCCAGAAGTTCGGCCCCCTCACCACCGCGGTGCCGCCGGACGTCTTCCGTCCCGGCCGGGCGCGGATCGCGGCGAGCCCGAACCCCACCCGCGGGCGGATGACGATCTCCCTCGACGCCCCGGCCGCCTCGGTCGCCGACGTTGCGCTCTACGACGTCGCCGGGAGGCGGGTCATGAGCATTCGGGACGCGCCGCTGGCACGGGGTACCACGTCCTTCCCATGGCGGGAGAGCGGGCTCGCGCCCGGCGTCTACTTCCTCCGGCTCGGGGGCCCCGGGTATGCCGCGACCGGAAGGGTGGTCTTGGTGAAGTAGCGGCTTCCAAATCGCCGCGAACCGGATACACTCGACCCCATGCCGATTTACGACCTGAAACGCGACTTCAAGGCGGAGGTCTTGGACCGGAGCCGGAAGGCCCCGGTGCTGGTGGACTTCTGGGCCGAATGGTGCGGCCCCTGCAAGATCCTGGGGCCGGTGCTGGAGAAGCTCGCTCGCGAGGCGAACGGGGCCTGGGACCTGGTCAAGGTCGACACCGAGGCCTTCTCCGACGTCGCCGGGGTGTTCCGGATCCAGGCCATCCCCACCGTCATGCTCTTCGACGGCGGCGAGCCGGTGGCCGCCTTCCAGGGCGCGCTGGCCGAGCCCCAGGTGCGCCAGTGGCTGACCGAGCATCTTCCCGCGGTTCCCGCCAGCGACATGGATGCGGTGCGGGCCGCGATCGCCGCCGGCCGCACCGACGAGGCGCGCCGCCTGTTGCTCAAGATGCTGGCGGCCGAGCCGGAGAACGGGAGGGTGCGGCTCCTGCTCGCCCGGCTCCGCTTCCCGGCCGAGATCGCCGCGGTGCGGGAGCTTTTGGAGCCGGTGGCCGAGGGGGACGAGGCGTACGAGGAGGCGCAGCACATTCTCTTCCTGTGCGGCCGGATCGCCTGGGCGGGCGGGGATCCGGCGGCGCCGGCGCATCCGGACGGATCCCCGGAGTCGCTGGACCGCTATCGCGTCGCGCTTTTGGCCGCCGCCGGCGGCGACTTCCCCACCGCCCTCGACGGGCTCCTGGAACTGGTCTCCAACGACCGGAAGCTCGACGAGGACGGCCCCCGCCGCGCGATGGTGGCGCTCTTCGATCTCCTGGGCGAGGACGACCCGCGCGTTCCCGAGTACCGGCGCAAGCTCACCTGGCTCCTCTACTGACCGCACGGTTGCCGGCCGGGCGAATCCCGCCCCGGCGGCGCCGCCCCGACCGGCGCCTTGGCTCAGCTCCCGGCCAGGATCTCGTTCATCTTCTCCACCACCTCGAACGCGTCGGCGACGTAGAGCACGTCCGTTTTGCCCCGGGCCCACCCGCAGTTGGGATCGAGGTTCACCGCCCGGCGTTCGGTGATGAAACGCCATCCCACCACGTGCGGCTCCTCGCCGTGGCAGCAGGTGGAGAGCCCCTTGGGGTGGCGCGGAGTGGCCCCGGTCTGCCCCACCTGGTTGAGGTGGCTCATGTACGAGATCACCGCGCCCTCGTCTCCGGCCTGGTCGACCAGCGACTTGCTGCTCCCGAGCGAGGCCTGCGACCGCTCCAGGAAGTCGTGAATGAGCGCTTCGGCCTTCTTCACGTGGGGCGCGCCGTCGGCCTGCTTCTTGGTCCAGCCCGCGCCGGCCACGAACAACAGCGCCGCGTCCGGACGGATGGTGGAGGCGCCTCCCGCCGCGGCCTCCTCGCCCACCACGCGGGTGCGCCGGGCGGTGCCGGGCACCTCGACCGCGACCGCGGCCGCCGGCGCCTCACCGGGAGCCCCCGCATATCCCTCGAACACGCCGCCGTCGACGAGCAGGATCCAGGGACGGGCCTCCCGGATGAGAGTGGCCAGCATACGCTGCCGGTAGTACCAGCGCTGGACCTGGACGGAGCCTCCTTCCACGGCGATCCCGGTCACGTGGGTGTCCACCGCGCCCCCGAGCCGCCCGGCCAGGCCGGGGAGGGCGCGGGAGAAACGCGAGGTGCCCGGGGCCACCACCACCGTCGCCCCCGTGGCGCGGACCAGGGCCCCGGCCGCCAGCACGTCGGTGGCGTAGCGTGAGACCGCGAACTCCGGTCCGGCGACCACGTGGAAGGACGCGGCGCCGCAGTTCGCGAGCGCGTTCACCGCCGCCTCCGGCGAGTCGCCGAAGAGCCCCACCGCCAGCGGCGCCCCCAGCTCCCGGGCCAGCTTCGCGGCGCCGGTGAGCGCTTCCCGGGAGAGCCGGGGCAGGACGCCCCCGGTCTCGGTGTGAGCGAGAAAGAGAACGGGTCCGGTCGCCATGGTTCAGCTCCTCATCCAGTCCACGAGTTCACGCGCCACCCCCGCCGCCGGCAGATCGCGAACCACGCGGGTCTCGCGCCGGGTGACCGGCAGCTCCACCTTCAGGAATCCGGCCGAGGGCTTGACCGGAACCGGCACCGCCTTCTGGAGCGCGGGCATGAGCGCGCGCATGTTCATCATCCCCACCTGGGGGTTGTTGGGCGGCTCGGGGAGGGAGCCGGTGGCCCAGGCAAGCATGGCCGGCGGCCCCTCGCATTCCGAGACCAGGTAGCGCCCCCCCTCGATCCGCTCCATCACCCGGAGGGTCCCGCCGTCCTCCACCGTGAGCTTGTCCACGGCCAGGAACTGGTCGACGATCCCGAGCCGCTCCGCCACCATCGGCATCACCGTCCCCGCGTCGCGGGAGGCCGAGGCGCAGCCTCCGAAGAGGAGCACCCGCTCCCGGTCGAGGCCGGCAAGGCCGCCGATCGCCCCCGCCAGGGCCGCCGCCACCTCGGACGGGTCGGTGAACCCGCTCGCGCTCCCGTCGAGCGCGACCAGCTCGAACGGCACCTTCTGCGCCACCGTCATCATGACCTGCTGGAGCCGGGCCCGGGGGCCCAGGCTCACCAGCCACACCTTGCTCCCGGGGAATTTCCTGGCCAGGTGCGCGGCCTCGAACAGGGCGTGGCCGGCCCAGGGATCAAGCACCGACGGGAGCATCATCTCGTTCTTGAGCCCCGGTCCCGCCGCCGGCTCCAGGGTCTGGAGCGGGTCGGGGACCAGGCTCCCGCATACGACAATGTGATAGGGACGAATCATGGATTTTTCTCTCCTATGGAAGATCGCGGAACCGCCGGCCGCCGCCGGTCAGTTCTCCGCCGAGTGGAGGCCGCCCGCCCCCGCCCGGAACTCCATGTTGGACCGGTCGGTGCCGTCGGGGCTCCGGGTGCAGTTCCACACGCACGCCCCGCAATGGACGCACTTCTCCCGGTCGAACCGGGGCACCCCGCCGTTCTCGCCGGGGGTGATGGCCTGGGCGGAGCAGATCTCGATGCAGAGCCGGGCCCCGCAGGTCTCGCAGAGGCCCGGATCCACGAACACCACGTGGTCGGCGTAGCCGGGGGCGGCCTGCACCTTGCCCCCCAGGAGAAGCGCGTCCTGGTGCGAGACCAGGAGCTTTCCGTCGGGCTCGATCGGCGGGCCAGCCCGCCGCGGTCATCACGGCGTCGTGCAGCGCCTCCCCCGAGGCCTCGGAGCGCTTGCGGAGGCGCTTCAGGTCTTCCGGGGCGATGCGCCCGCGATAGTACGCCTCCAGGGAGGGCACGGTCTCCCGGGTCCGGCGGCGGGAGGGCCCCAGGTGGAGCCGGCCTCCGGACAGCCCGGCCAGTCCCATGCCCAGCATGCCGCGAATCATGCCGCGGTCGAAGCCGGCGCGAGCGTGCTCGGCTTCGCGCGCCTCGCGCTCCAGCCGGCTCGCCCGGCGGCGGGCCACGTAGGTCCGCTCCAGCGCCTCGCGGGTGAACGGCTGCCCCTCTCCCGCAGGATCTCCAGCACCCCCTCGGCGAGTTGCGCGCCGGTGGTCCAGGCCTCGTCGACCCCGCTCCCGGTGAGCACGTTGGTGCTGCCCGATCCCTCGCCGATCCGGGCGTAGCCGTTCCCGGCCAGGTAGGGCTCCCCCGCCCGCCCCGATTCCTGGAGCGACTTGGCTCCCCACGACCGCATGACCGCGCCGTCCAGGTGCTTCCAGAGGTACGGGTGGCGCATCCAGTGCTGGAGGTAGCGGTAGCCGGTGCGGACCGGAGCTGTCGAGGGTGGAGGGGATGAACATCCCCAGCGAAGCCGTCCCGCCCGGTTGCACGTAGAGAAAGCCGAAGATCTCGGGTTCGGGATAGCCCAGGGTGTGGAGCACCGGCCCGGCGGGAGCGTGCCGCCGGGGGGCAGATCCACCACCATCTTCATCCCCACCGCCCACTCCCGGCGCGCGTGGCCGGCGGGGAGTCCGAAGTGCTCGTCGAGCCGCCGCCCCACCGGGCCCACCGGCCCGTCGGCGACCACGGTGAGCGAGGCGCGCACGTCCATGCCGGGCATGAAGCCGGCGCCGGGTCGGCCGTCCGGCCCCACCCCCTGGTCGGCCAGCCGCACCCCGGCCACCCGGCCCCGCTCGATCAGGGGCCCGGCCACCGGCATTCCCGGCCACACCTGCACCTGCCCCGCCGCCATCAGTTCGGACGCCCACCCACTGGTTGAACTGGCCGATGGAGAGGATGAGGCCGTCGTGCTTTCCGCAGGAAGGACGGGACGACCGGGAGTTCCACCGCATGGTCCCGCGGGCGCAGCGCCCTCAGCATCCCGTCCACCACCCGGACCCCGGTGGAGCGGCGGCTGGCCCCGACGGGGTCGAGCAGGTAGACCACCTTCTCGGCGGTCACCGGTTGGGCCAGGGGGATCGCGGAAGGATCCAGGCCGGGAAGCACCGCGCGAATCCCCCGGGCGCGGGTGACCACTCCGGAGACCCCGAAGCCGAGGTCGTCGGCCCGCTCGTAGCAGAGGACCTGGAGCGGCATCCCCGGCATGGCCCGGCTCCCGAAGGTCTCCGCCGCCGCGGGATCGGCCAGGGCGCGGGAGAGCACGGTGAGGAAGCCGCCCATGGCGGGGCCGAACCCCACGCACACCATGTCCACCCCCAGGGTCTGGCGCGGAACGGCGGTCTCCTCCCGGTTCGCGGTGTCGAGCTTCATGATCCCCCCTGGGCGAAGACGGTCAGGCCGGGTAGTCCAGGGCCTCGGGAATGGCCACCCCGGTCAGCGAGCGCGCGGCGCGGTCCTTGGCCAGCTGGGCCCCGGTCAGGCATCCGTCGAGCTTGCCTCGCATGCGCACGAACGGCTCCAGCCCGTGGAACTGCACGCAGGGACCCGCCTTGACCTCGTGCGAGCCGTCGGCCTCGATCACGTCGGTGAAATCCCGGGCGCAGGCCGCGATCCCGGGCATGGTGGCCTCCAGCGCGTCCAGTTCCCCCGCCTGGTAGCAGTCGCAGGCGTCCCGGTCCCAGCGGGGGTGGCGGTTGTAGCCGAACACCAGCTCGGAGCAGATCCGCGCGGTCTCCGACACCGACCGCGCCGCCTGCACGTGGCAGAGGTCGGTGAGGAAAGCGAGGGTGCCGCCGAGCCCCTCGGCCACGATCGGGTTCCCGGGGCCCTTCTCCTCCAGCTCCAACACGTCCAGGATCTGCTGCCGCGAGGCCAGGAGCCAGCACAGCGCGTCGGCCATCGGGAAGGTCACCCCCTGCCGCTGGTCGCGGTAGAGCGGTTTCCCCTCGGCGTCCACCGCCTGGAGCAGGTGGTTCAGGGTCCAGCGCCAGAGCTCCATCCCCGAGGCCAGGGTGCAGGCGCCGGTCGCGGGCCGGAGGGCGCCGACCGCGCGAAGCTCCCGCATCCACCGGTCGAACTGGGCCAGGAACACCGCGTTCACCATGGTGACGCTGAGCTGCCGGCGCTGGACCGCCTCGGGCCCCTCGTAGGTGGCCTCGAGCTGGGAGTCCATCCACTTCTGGGCCAGGAACCCCGGGCAGTCCTCGGTGATCCCGTACCCGCCCATGAGGCTCACCGCCTCGCGCATCATGGCCGCGGCGCGGCCGGTGTTCCAGAGCTTGACCGCCGGGCAGAGCACCCCCGCCACCGCGTCCCGGACCAGGAATTGCACCGCCCGGTCGCCGGCGAGTTCCTCGAACCGCGCGCGGTCGCGGGTCTCGGGCGGTTCCGCGGTCAGCCGGAGGTATTCCAGGGCCGGGGCCTGGAGCCCGACCAGGGCCCGGATGCGGGCGCGGCCGGTGGGGATTCCCGCCTCGGCGAAGATGCTCTCGCGGTTCCGGTCCAGCGGATCGAATTCGTCGAAGAAACGGGCGGTGGCGAAGCCCAGGGACGCGCCCGCCTCCCCCGCCGCCCACACGTCCACCAGCCGGTGGAGCACGTCCTCCTTCATCTGGAGGCCGAGGTCGAAGCGCGGGGAGCCCGGGGTGTCGCCGGCGCCGCCCCGGAACCGGCCCCGCTGGTAGCGGACCACCGGCTCCACCGCGGACAGGAGCTTGGCCGCGGACATGAGGCCCACCGTGACCCGGGTCCGGCGGAACACCGACTCGATCACCTCGGAGTGGCTGTAGTTGGGGATCGAGCACCCCGTCCTTGATCCGTGTAGCCGCCGATGATGCGGCTCCGCGGGAACCCGAAGATTGAAGATCGGATCGCGGGTGGAGGAGAGCTGATGGACCAGCTTCCTGGTGGGGGCGCCCCGGTCGTAGGTCCCCGGGTCGGACTCCTCCAGGATCACCATGCAGCTCCCCTTGATGCGGGGATCGTCGGAGTCCACCGCCGCGGTCACGAACCGGGCGAAGTCCATGTTGGTGATGAAGCGGCCCCGCTTCTCCACCTGGAGCACCGGCTCCTTGCCCTCTTCCCACTCCACCACCCGGACCTTGCCGGAGAGGACGCCGGTGTCCACCCCCACGAAGGGCAGGGGTTCGGTGAGGCAGAACGAGCCGCGCCACTGCTCCCGGACCTCGCCGGAAGCCGGAGGCACGCGACCGGCCCATGTAGAGGGCCTTCTGCTTCCGCGGTCCCCCGCTCGTGGATGGGGGCCAGGGCCAGGTGCCCGGCCATGGAGGAGGTCGCCGCCCCCGCGTCCACCCAGGCCAGCTCGAAGGCGGTCAGCGCCATGGCCAGGTTCTTGGGCCCCTCGATGAACCCGCCGTACTCGGGGTCGACGAACAGCGCGGTGATCCCCGCCTCGTCGAACGAGGAGAGCAGCGCCTGCTTCTTCTCGTTCCACTCGTGGGTATTGCGGCCGCCCTCGGCCACCAGCCGCGCCACCGGGCCCCGGGCCACCGTGCGCGACGACTGCACCAGCATCTGGAGGTCGAACCGCTCGGCGAAGCGCCAGAGGATCTGCCGGACCTCGTCGCCCGGAAGCGTTTTGAGGAGGGTTTCGCCCGTGGTTCCCGCTTCGACCGTGCTCATCGCCTCGATCCCCCTTCCGCGCTCACGCCGGCGGCAAATTACCCGCTCTCCCGTCCACAATTCGGGGCCGAGGATAGGCGCATCTCGGATAAGGGACTACAAAACTCCTGATCCGATAAGGGTATTCCAAACAATGGAAGAACGGGAGGGAGGAAGCGATCCGGCTTGGTCATCGGACCAAAAGAGGCTAGAATCCGGTTTCTCTCGTCGGGCCCGTTCCGGCGCGCGAACGATCCCGGCCTCCGGAAGGGTTCCCAACCGGCCAACCGCCTCGGAGGAGACATCATGCCCGCACGGTTCCGCTTCCCCCGCTTCTCCGTGCCGCTCGTCCTTCTCGTTCCGGCCCTGACCCTCCTCGCCCCCGCCGCTTCCGCCCAGACCTGGAGCGAGTCCCCGGACGCGGGAAACCAGATCGCCTCCGCCCAGACCACGCTGGGCACCGGACCGCTCACCACCATCACCGGCACCCTGGTCCTGGTCGCGGACGAGGACCTCTACTGCATCACCATCACCGACCCCGCCAGCTTCCAAGCATCCATCCTGTGCTCCGTCACCTCCGCCCCCGATCTCGTCCTCTTCGACTCCACCGGGGTGGGAGTGAGCCAGAACGACGGCTGCGCCGGGGGCGGCACCACCGTCACCAACGCCTTCGTCACCACCCCCGGCACCCACTACCTGGGGGTGATCGCGGAGCGGGTGGCGGCGCTGAGCGGCGCCGACTCGATCTGGGTGGAGCCGCCGCCGGCGCTGGTGGAGCGCGCGCCTGACGGGGCGGGGGCCGCCGGCGCCCTCACCGGCTGGAACGTGGCGGGGGCCAGCCTCACCGACCCCAACTACACCATCCAGCTCAGCGGCACCGGGTTCTGCGGGCTGCCCGCGGTCCCGGCCCGGCCCACCTCGTGGGGGGTGCTGAAGGCCCGGTACCGGGACTGATTCCGGCGGGCAAGGCGCCCGCGACGAGGCTCCCGGCCGCGATCCTGCTTGGTGGAGGATTCGCCCGGAGCTAGAATCGGCTGTCGCATCGGGCCCAACCCCGCGGTCGCGTCTTCCGCGCCCCGGAAGGGGCCCACATCCCGGCCACCAGCCTCGGAGGAGATCGTCCATGCCTTCCCGCTATCGCACCGCCCGCTTCTCCGTGCCGATTTTCCTGTCCGTTCTCGCGCTCCTGGCCGCCCCCCCCGGGGCCCGGGCCCAGACCTGGTCCGAGTCACCCGACGCGGGGGACGAGATCGTCTCCGCCCAGGCCACCGTGGGGGTGGGCCCCCTCAACACCATCACCGGCACCCTGTCCGCGGCCTCGGACGTGGACATCTTCTGCATCACCATCACCGACCCCGCGGCCTTCTTCGCCGGGCTCCTCTGCGCCCAGGACGCGGACCCCAACCTCTTCCTCTTCGACTCCACCGACTTCGGAGTGACCCAGAACGAGACCTGCCAGTCCGGCTACACCCTGATCACCGGCGCCTCGGTTCCGGTGGCCGGCACCTACTACCTGGCGGTGACCGGCCAGGGGGCGGTGGCCCTGAGCGGCGCCGCCCCGATCTGGGTGGAGCCCGCGCCCGGCCCCGGGGAGCGGGCCCCGGACGGACCGGACGCCGGGGGAACCCTGGTGGGATGGGACACCTCGGGCGCCTTCGTCACCAACCCGAACTACACCGTCAACCTGAACGGGGCCGCCTATTGCGGCCTGCCCCCGGTCCCCACCGTTCCCACCAGCTGGGGGCTGCTCAAGTCGCGCTACTCCGACTGATCCCGGGGAGCATCGGGCGCACGGGCACACGATCGAAGGGGCCGGTCTCCTCCCGGAGGCCGGCCCTTTCGGTCGCCGGCGGGACGGGGGCCCCGCGGCGGGGGTCAACGCCGCCCGAGACCCCGGAAGGTGCCGAACACCAGGTCCCAGAGCGGGGTGGAGATCCCGTAGCGGTTGTCGCTGTCCTGAAAATGGTGGAGAAGGTGGTAGCTGCGGAGGTACTTCCCCACCCGGGAGCGCGGGGTGGCATGGTGGGTGTAGTAGTGGACGCAGTCGTAGCCGAGGTAGCCGGTCACCGTCCCCGCGAAGAGCTGCGCCCAGTAGGATCCGCCGAAGGCGACCCGGTACAGGACCCCGAAGATCAGGGCCAGGGTGACGAACATCAAGGGCGGCGCCACCAGGCGCATCCTGTCCCCGGGGAACTCGTGGTGGTAGCCGTGGGCGAGGAAGAAGAACATCTTGACCCGATCCCCCTTCGGCCGGAAGTGGAAGAGGAAGCGGTGAAGGAGGTACTCGATCAGGGTCCAGAGCAGGATCCCGGCCACGAAGAGCCCCAGGGTGGCGGCCAACCCCGCCCGGCCGGTGAAGATCCCCCGGTAGAGTCCGAACACGATCAGCGGCACGCTCCAGATCCAGGGAAGGACCGGCGGCGCCTTGGTGAGGCCGGTCTCGAGCACCGGATTCCGGAAGATCCGGATCCCCTCGCGTTGCCTCCGGCTTTCCGAGTCTGGCTTGGCGCTGATCCCTTGCCAGCGCGCGGCGGCCTCGATGCACTCCTCCGAGTACGGACCCCGGCCGGGCGACTCGGGCGCCTTGACGGTGACCACGTTCGAGAGTTCCTCCTTGCCGGGGGCGGGGGGGCGCGATCCTCGTCCGAGGCCCCGGCGTGCTGCCGGGCCGGCGAGGGTGCCTAGCCTTCTATTGTCCGACATGGGGCCCGGACGCGCAATCCGGCGCGCGGGATGCCCTGGGCCGCCGCCGCCGGGCGGCCTATACTGGAGCCTTCCCGGAACCAGGAGCCAGATCATGCCGGATCCCAGCGTGCAGGAACGCTATGCCCCCGAAAACGCCTGTTTCGGCTGCGGCCCCGCCAACCGGAAGGGACTCCGCATCCGCAGCTTCCGCGAGGGGGAGGAACTGGTCGCCGTCTTTCGCGCCCAGAAGCACCACGAGGCGTTCGCGGGCGTGGTGAGCGGCGGAATCATCGGGACCCTCCTCGATTGCCACTCCAACTGGTGCGCGGCCATGCACCTCATGGATCGGAACGGCATGGACGCTCCCCCCTGCACGGTGACCGCAGAGTTCACGGTGAAGCTCCTCCGCCCCACCCCTTCCGACCAGGACCTGGTCTTGCGGGCGCGGGTGGTGGACTCCACCGGCGAGCGGGCCACGGTGGAGGCGGCGCTGGAGGCGGGGGGCAAGGTATGCGACACCTGCCGCGGGGTGTTCGTGGCGGTGAAACCGGGGCATCCGGCCTACCACCGCTGGTAGCGCCATCCCGGATCCGGGGGCCCGGCAGGCCGGGCGCGGGAGGATCCCGTCCTCCGGCGGTCACCCCTCCATCTTCTCTTCCGCTTCCTCCTCGGCCACCGTGGGCAGGAGCCAGCTCCGCCCGTCCTGCGCGATCAGGAGATCCGCGGCCTCGGGACCCCAGCTTCCCGCCTGGTAGTTGGGAAAGTCCACCGGCACGACCGAATCCCAGACGTCCAGGACCGGCGTGAGCGCCGACCACGCCGCCTCCACCTGGTCGGCCCGCATGAACAGGGTGGCGTCGCCGCGCATCACGTCGCGGAGCAGGGTCTCGTACGCGGTGGGCGGGTCCTCGGCGAACGCCTCCTTGTAGGTGAAGTGCATGTCCACCGGGCTCAGCCGGAGATCCAGCCCCGGCCGCTTGGCCTGGATCCGCCACAGGATCCCCTCTTCCGGCTGGATGCGGATGATCAGGCGGTTGGGCTGCCAGTCCTCGAGCGCGGAGGCGGGGAACGACTGGTGCGGGACCGGGCGGAACAGGATCGAGACCTCCGACACCCGGGCGGCCAGCCGTTTTCCGGTCCGGAGATAGAACGGCACCCCGTGCCAGCGCCAGTTGTCCACGAAGAGCTTGAGCGCGGCATAGGTCTCGGTAGGCGACTTCTCGCGCACCCCGGGCTCGGCGTGGTAGGGATCGACCTTCTTCCCCTGGATCCACCCGCCGCCGTACTGGCCGCGGACCGCGAACCGGTGGATCTCCTCGGGGCGGAAGGGGCGGAGCGCGTGGAGCACGTCCACCTTCTTGCCCCGCACCTCGTCGGCGGCGAACGAGACCGGGGCTTCCATCGCCACCAGGCAGAGGACCTGGAACAGGTGGTTCTGGACCATGTCCCGGAGCGCCCCCGCGTGGTCGTAGTAGCCGCCGCGGTGCTCCACCCCCACCGACTCCGCCACCGTGATCTGCACGTGATCGATGTAGCGGCTGTCCCAGATCGGCTCGAACAGCGCGTTGGCGAAGCGGAAGGCCAGGATGTTCTGGACCGTCTCCTTGCCCAGGTAGTGGTCGATCCGGTAGATCTGCTGCTCCTGGAAGACCGAGGTGAGCATCGCGTTCAGGCTCCGGGCGGAGCCCAGGTCGTGGCCGAACGGTTTCTCCACCACGATCCGCGCCCGCTCGCGGTCCCGGGCGAGGTGGGCCTTGCCCAGGCCCCGGGTGATCGGCTCCATCAGCTCCGGCGGCACCGCCAGGTAGAAGGCGTGGTCGGCCTTGACGTCCCAATCCTTCTCCACCTTCCCCGTGCGCGCGGCCAGCTCGGAGTAGATCTCCTCCCCGGTGAAGTCGCCGGTGAGGAACCCGCCGATCCGCTCCTCGAACCGCTCCCAGTCCGCCTTCCTGGTCTTCCCGCGCCGGCTGAAGGTGTCCACCTTCCCGCGCAGGTGCCGGCGAAAAGCGGCCAGCGACATCTTCTGCGCGTCCAGCCCCAGGAGCACGAACCGGTCCGAGATCTCGTTCTCCAGGAAGAGGTTGTAGAGGGCGGGGACGAGCTTCCGGCCGGTGAGGTCCCCGGCCGCGCCGAAGATCGCCAGGACCGTGGGCCGGCTCCGGTCGGGGGAGGAATCGCTCATCGGGTCACTCGTCCTTCCACTCGGTGTGGAACGTGCCTTCCTCATCCACCCGCTCATAGGTATGGGAGCCGAAGTAGTCGCGCTGGGCCTGGATGAGGTTGGCGGGGCTCCAGGCGCTCCGGTATCCGTCGTAGTACGAGAGGGCGCTGGAGAAGGCGGGAGCGGCAATGCCGGCCTTCGCCGAGGCCTCGGCGACCGCGCGCAGGTCGCCGGTGCGGGCGACGAGCGCGCGACCCAGATCGGGATCCACCGCCAGGTTGGGCAGGCCGGGGCGGCGGCGGTAGGCGGCCCGGATGTCCTCGAGCGCCGCGGCCCGGATGATGCAGCCGCCCCGCCAGATCCGGGCCACCGCCTCCGGGTCGAGCCCGTAGTCGTAGCGCTCGGAGGCGGCCCGGAGCTGGGCCATGCCCTGGGCGTAGGCCAGGATCATGGCCGCGTAGAGGGCGCGGCCCAGGCGCCCCACGAAAAGGTCGGGATCGCCGGCGATTCGGGGGTCGGGTCCGGAAAGGGTGGCGCCGGCGGCTACCCGCTCGTCCTTGAAGCCGGAGAGGTCGCGCACCGAGACCGCGGCGTCGATGGTGGGAACCGGGACCTGGATCTCCATGGCGTCCTGGGACGTCCACTTGCCCGTCCCCTTCTGCTTGGCCTGGTCCTTGATCATGTTGATGAGGCGGTTCCCGGTCTTCTCGTCCACCCTGCGGAAGATGTCGGCGGTGATCTCCACCAGGTAGCCGCCGGCCTCGCCCCGCTTCCACTCCTCGAAGGTGTCGGCGAGGGCGTCCTCGGTCAGCCCCAGGCCGCGCTTCATGAGGTCGTAGCTCTCGGCCAGGAGCTGGATCAGCGCGTACTCGATGCCGTTGTGCACCATCTTCACGTAGTGCCCGGCGGAGCCGGGGCCGAGCCAGGTCACACAGGGGTCGTCCCCCACCTTGGCCGACACCGACTCGAACAGCGCCCGTACGCGCTGGTAGGCTTCCTTGGGCCCTCCCGGCATGATGCTGGGACCGTAGCGGGCGCCCTTCTCGCCTCCCGAGATCCCCACCCCCAGGAAGTGGATGCCGGCCCGGGCCAGCTCGCGGGCGTGGCGGTCGGTGTCGGTGAAGTGGGAGTTGCCTCCGTCGATCAGGAGGTCGCCGGGATCCAGAACCGGGGCGAATTCGGATACCACCGAGTCCACCGCCTTCCCGGCCGGGACCAGCATCATCACCGCCCGCGGGGAGCGGAGCGCGCCCAGGAAGGACTCCAGGCTGTCCGCCCCCACCACCTCCTGGCCCTTTCCCTCGCGGCGGAGCGATTCCACCTTGGCCGGATCGGTATCGTATCCGGCGACCGCGAAGCCGTGATCCGCCATGTTGAGGACCAGGTTCCGGCCCATCACCCCCAGCCCGACCATGCCCAGGTCGCACCGATTGCTCGTCATGGAAATCTCCTTGTCGGAGCTTGCGGGCGGCCGGGCTCCCCCGCGTCCGCCCGCGCTCTACGACAAGGGTGACGGTTCCCCGGTGAATCCGTCAAATGGCGGGCCGTCCCGGAGAGGACGCCGCCGGGGAGTCGCCGAGGGCGCGCCCGTCAATCCTTTGCCGGAGCCGGAATCTCCACGTCCATGGCGATCGTCCACCCGCGGCCGGGATCCCGCCGCCACACCCGGAGGTAGCTCCCCCCGGAGCCCTCCGCCCGCGCGGCGTACCGCACCCGCCCCAGGGTGTAGCCCAGGTCGCCGCTCGACGCGACCCCGCCCGCTCCCGGGGTCCAGACCGCCGCCCCCAGCGAGTCCCCCAGGGCCAGCCCCGCCGGTCCCGCTCCCTCGACCGGGGCCGCCCCGTCCCGGGAAAGGAGCACGTCGGGGGCGAATCGCGCGGCCAGCGCGCGCCCCGCGCCCTCGGTGCCGGCCCGCTCCGAGGCCTCGGCGTCGAGCGCACGGAGGTCGTCGAACGAAGCGTCCCCGCCCCGCTTGACCAGCCCCGCCGTCGCCGGCTCCGCCGGCCACGGCTCCGAAGGCCCCCCGGTCCCGATGTCGGCGACCAGGCGCCAGCGCCCGTCCGCGTCCCTTCGCCACACCGAGTGGTAGTGGCCCTCGGCCGCGACGTCCCCCCCGGGGCCGCCGGTGCGGTACCGCCAGGGGCCGGCGGTGTAGCCCAGGGTCCCGTCTCGCGAGACCTCCACCCGGCCCGGGGCCCACTGGAGGAGGCCTCTCCCCTCCGGCTTCCCCCGGTGGTGTTCCTTGCCGTTCACCGGCTCCGGGGCGAAGACGAACCCGTCGGCGGCGAGATAGGCGAGGAATCCGTGGTGGAGGCCGGAATCGGCGCAGGCGGCGGCGAAGGCGCGCTCGGTGGCGGCCAGTTCCCGGGCGGGTTCGGACATCGGAACCTCCCGGGAGCGTGAGCAGGAGAGCGCGGCGAGCGCGACCAGGGCGAGCGCCGGGACGGCGGGCCTCAGCACGGGGTCACTGCGCCGGCTCGAACACGAGGTCCATGGTCACCTCCTGCTCGTCGGCAAGCTTGAGCAACAGGAACTGCGGGCGATCGATGTCGTAGTCGCTGAGCTTGACCGGGAAGCGGGTCTTCACCCGGAGACGGCGGCCGGGGCCGGCATCGAGAAGGGTGGCCGCCACCGGCACCGTGATCTCGCGGCTCACCCCGTGGAGGGTGAAGGTGCCGGTGAGCCCGAAGCCCACCGTCTTCCCCGGCGCCAGCGCCGCGGCCTTCGCGTCCACGATCCGCCCTCCGATGAAGGTGGCGGTGGGATAGGTGTCGGTCTCGAGATGGTTCTCCCGCATGTGCTTGTTCCGCACGTCGATCCCGGTATCGAGGCTGGCCATGTCCACCTCCACTCGGACTTGGACGGAGTCGGCGAGGTGGCCGGGGTCGAAGGCCACGGTGCCGGTCACCTGGTGGGTCTTCCCCTTGAAGCTCTCCATGGCGGCCTTGGACTCGAACTGTACCAGGTTGTCCTTGCTCCCGGACACGATCCGGAAGGTTTCGGCCCGGGCTGAGGCGGCGCCGGCCAGGGCCAGGATCAGGGTCGCGGCTAGTGCTCTTGACGTCATGATGGTCTCTTTCCGCCCCCCCCGCCCCCGGTCCGGGCTCTCCGGTTCCGGGGCGCGGTTCATCAATAGAAGAAGTGCATCTGGACGACGGTCTGGGTGTAGTCGCCGGGGGCCAGCGCCGCCCCCGTCCGCCGGGTGTAGTTCACCCGCCCGTCCAGGATGAGGAACGGGTAGGGCATGACCTGCACCCCCGCTCCGTAGCGCTGCTGGCTTCCGGTGTCGGCGCTCTTGTCCGGATCGTAGTGGTCGAAGGTGGCGACGGCGTCCACCCCCTGCCGGATCCGGAACGAGAGTTCGTTCGAGGTGAACCAGCTGGTGGCCGGTTCGACCCCCGGGGACCGGTCCCGCAGGAAGTCCGCCTCCCCCACCCACACCAACCGCCCCGCGCTCAGGTAGGCGAAAGGCCCCCCCGCCAGCCGGTCGGTCTGGGGATCCTTGTTCCGGAGCGCCGAGCCCCCCAGCGCCAGCCCCAGCTTTCCTACCCGGAACCGGTACCCGGCCCGCCCCACCACCTCCATCGACTGGTTGAAATCCTGGAGGGAGCCCGGGGCGCCGTTCAGCAGGGAGACGGTCAGCACCGCCGCCCCGGGGTGGATTCCCAGCTCCATCCCGGCGTCGGTGTGGGCGGGAGGGATGAATCCCATCCGCTCCCGGACGTAGGCGGTGTGGTCGTCGAAGCGCCAGCCGTACTGGGGGGTGAACCGTCCCGCCTTGAGGTACCCGTTGAACGGGAGGAAGTAGGCCAGGCCGAAGACCTCGTACTCGCCGGTCATGCCCTGGGAGAGGACCGCGGCCAGACGGTCGCTCATCTGTACGTTCACGTACAGGTTCCCCTGCATCTGCATGAAGTCGTCGGGCCGGTCGAACTGGTTGGGGTTGACCTGGAAGAAGAACGTGCGGAGGTCCACCCCCGCGGTGATGGTCCGGGAGATCTGGGGGTCGATCCCGGCCAGGGCGTCGGCGCCGGGCGGGTGGAGCGCCATCTCCTCCGGCACCAGGTACTTGGTGGCGTAGACCGTGCGCTCCCCGCCCCCGGCCGGGTTGAAGTGGCAGAGACTGCAATCCTGCCCGTAGCGGGCGGAGTACCGGGGAACCGTATAGGCGGTGGCGGCCGCGAACACCGAAGCGGCGGCCGCGAGCACGGCCACCGCCGCCCGGAACGACTGGATTCGCATGCATCCTCCCTGACCGTGGACGGTTTCGGCGATCCGCACGGCCGCTCGCTCCCCGCTTCCGGCCCGTCCCCGGGGACGGCCGCCCCGGCCCGGGCCGGCGGGGGGGACGACGGCGCAGGCTACACCATGGCCGGCCATCCCACCAGCAAGACGGGCCAGAGCCTCGGGTTGATACCATGGGCGCGAGGGAACCCTTTACCGCCGCGCCGGACCCGCGCACAATTCCCCCCCATGTCCCGCGAACCCGCAATCTCCGCCGAAGACCTGAAAGTCCTGGGCTGGCTCCCGTCGGAGGAGACCTTCGTGAACCTCCACGGGGACTACGACTACCTGACCGACGGGTACTACGTCTCCCAGGATCTGGAGGACCAGGGGCGCCCGGTCGCTCCCACCTGCCGGGAGATCCTCGACGCCTACGTCACCCCGCTCCTCCTGGAGAAGGCGCGTCTGGCCGGGATCGCAGTTCCCGAGTTCTACATCACCAACAGCTATTTCGAGCCCCCGGTGATCGTGGACCCCATCAACCCCTTCATGTCCGGCCAGCAGATCGTGCTCAAGCCCGGCCGCCAGGAACGGGCGGCCAAGTCCATGAGCCGCAACTACACCTATGCCATCTGCTGCCAGGAGATCCCGCCGGGTTCCTCGGTCAAGTCCTTCCGCCTGGTGCTGGGCTGGTGCCGGGAGGAGCGTTACCGGGCCCTGGCGGAGGCGGTCTGGAGGACCTTCCGCATCCCCCTGGCCACGGTGCGGGTGATCGCTTCCCCGGAGGGGCCGCCGCTCTTGAGCGCGATCCAGCCCATGAAGAAGCTCAAGGCCCGGGAGCGGGCGCATCTGCAGAAGGTGGTGACATGGCCCGAATAGGGGTCTACATCGAGCGTTATACCGTGAATCGTTCCGAGGAGATGGAATCCCTCATGCGCCTCGGGTGGGAAGCGGAACATCTCGGCCACCGCATGGAATTCCTGTTCCGGGCCGACGTGTTCAAGATTCCCGACTTCGATTCGGTGTTCATCCGCTCGCTCACCGATCCGCTCAACTCGGCCTACGTGGCCGCGCGCACCGCGCAACTCCACGGGCTCCGGGTGATCGACGACCCCGACTCCATCGTGATCTGTTGCGACAAGGTGAACATGTACCGGCATCTCATCCGGGCCGGGGTGCCGATGCCGGACACCGTGTTCCTGAAGCGCCCGGACGTGAACCAGACCACCGGCGAGGAGCTTCTGGACACCCTGGGCTCCCCCCTGGTGCTCAAGGCCCCCAACTCCAGCTTTTCCTTGTACGTGGACCGCGTCTCCACCCCCAAGGACTTCGTGCGGGTGGGCAAGCAGTTCCTCCGGCGGGCCGACCGCATCCTGGCCCAGCGCTTCATCCCCTCGGAATTCGACTGGCGGGTGGGGGTGCTGGCGGGAGAAGTCCTCTACGTCTGCCAGTACACCATTCCCAAGCGCCGGTGGAAGATCCTCACCTATACCGAGAGCGGCCGGGTCATCTACGGGCCGGTGCGCTCCATGGACATGGCCGCCGCCGACCCCAAGCTCATCGAGACCGCGCGCCGGGCGGGGGCGGCGATCGGGAACGGGCTCTACGGGGTGGACCTCAAGCAGGCCGGCGACGACTTCACCGTCATCGAGGTCAACGACAACCCCACCATCGCCTCGGGCGAGGAAGACAAGGCGGCGGGGCGGCTGTACGAGCGGCTCATCCGGTACCTGGCCGGAGAGTGGGGATGATCCGGATCCGGCGGGCGGTGGAGGAGGACCTGGACGCGCTCCTTCGCCTGGAGAGGAGCTTTCCCACCGACCGGCTGGACCGCGACCGGTATCGCGCGCTTCTAGACCGGCCCGGGGCCACGGTGCTGGTGGCGGAGACCGAAGGGCGCGTGCGGGCGGGAGTGGTGCTCCTGTGGCGGCGGAACGCGTCGGCGGGACGGCTCTACTCCATCGCGGTGGATCCGGAGTGCCGGGGGCGGGGGTTGGGGGCGCGGCTCCTGCGGGCATCGGAGGAGACGGCGATCCGCCGGGGGTTGTCGGTGATGAGCCTGGAGGTGCGCGAGGACAACTCCGGCGCCCGGGCCTTCTACCGGAAGCACGGCTACCGCGACCACGCCCGCCTCCGCCGGTACTACGAGGACGGGGCCGGCGGGGTGCGGATGCGGAAGGAGCTGGCGCCGGCGATCCTTCCCCCGGTGGAGCTCGAGGTCCCCTACTACCCCCAGTCCCAGGACTTCACCTGCGGGCCGGCCTGCCTGATGATGGCGATGAAGCGCGAGGACCCGGCCCTGGAGCTCACCCCGACCCTCGAGCTCACCCTCTGGAAGGAGGCCACCCTCATCTACATGACCTCGGGGCTCGGCGGCTGCGGCCCCATGGGGCTGGCGGTGGCGGCGCGCCGCCGGGGGTTCGAGGTCGAGGTGGCCCGGGCCGGCCGCGGGGTGCCGTTCCTGAAGAGCGTCCGCGCGCGCTCCAAGCGCGAAGTCATCACCCTCATGTACCAGGCCCTGAGCCGCGAGGCCGCGGCCCTGGGGGTGCGGACCGAGCACTTCAAATTCGGCCAC
This sequence comes from Candidatus Eiseniibacteriota bacterium, assembly GCA_963728475.1. Taxonomy (GTDB): domain Bacteria; phylum Eisenbacteria; class RBG-16-71-46; order JABDJR01; family JABDJR01; genus CAVSKL01. The sequence continues at coordinate 1,932,800 of CAVSKL010000001.1, read as the reverse complement.
CGGGCGCTGGTCCAGGCCATGCACCGGGGAGTGGTTCCCATCGTGCTCATGAGCACCTATCGTCTGCACGGCATCCGCGCCCCCCACTGGGTGGTGGTCACCGGGTACCGCGACGGCAAGGTGTCGTTCCACGATCCCTACGAGGGGTTCTACGTCCACGACGTCCGGTGGGCCCGCCACGTCACGGTGGAGGCCGGGGAATTCGAACGGATGTCGGCCTACGGGAAGGGCGCCGACCGGAGCGCGGTGCTGGTGGGCCGGCGGAGCCGGCCGCATCCGGACTTCAAATCCGCGGCCCGGAAGGGGCCCTGACCGGCGGCCCCGTCATCCGGCGCCCGCTCCGGCGCCCGGTCCGGCCGGACGCAATTCGCGAGCCGGAACGGGGATCGAAACTGGAGCGGAAGACGGGACTCGAACCCGCGACAACCACCTTGGCAAGGTGGAGCTCTACCAACTGAGCTACTTCCGCTCGAAGGCCTCTTTGGAGACCGGGGACATTATAGCCCAGCCCCGGAAGCGTCAACCCGATTTTGACCGGGGGGGCGGCCCAGGCCGTCCATCCAAGAACCGAACCCGCTCGCAAGCGCCGGCGCGACCGAGACCGGCCTTGCGACCGGCTGCTAAACTCCCCCGACGGTTCGCAGGTCCTTTCCGGGCTCGCGCAGGCAAGGAGGCCGGGACGTGCTGGTGGTCCAGAAATACGGGGGCACCTCGGTGGGAACCCCGGCCCGGCTCCGCAAGGTGGCGGCCCGGATCGCCGAGCGCCACCGGGCCGGCGAACGCCTGGTGGTGGTGGTCTCGGCCATGGGGCACTCCACCGACCGCCTCCTTACCCTGGCCTCGGGCATCACCGCGCGGCCCAGCCGGCGCGAGATGGACATGCTCTTGACCGCCGGCGAGCGCATCTCCATGGCCCTCCTCTCCATGGCGCTGGGCAACGAGGACGTGCCCGCGATCTCGTTCACCGGGAGCCAGAGCGGCATCATCACCGACGCCGCCCATACCCGGGCCCGGATCCTGGAGATCCGGCCGGTGCGGATCGGGCCCGAACTCGATCGGGGGCGGGTGGTGATCGTGGCCGGCTTCCAGGGGGTGAGCCGCGACAAGGAGGTGACCACCCTCGGCCGGGGCGGGAGCGACACCAGCGCGGTGGCGCTGGCGGTGGGGCTGGGGGCCGACCGCTGCGAGATCTACACCGACGTTCCCGGGGTGATGACCGCGGATCCGCAGATGGTGCCCGGCGCGCGGCTCCTGCCGCGGACCTCCTGGGATACCATGTTGGAGTTGGCCTGCCATGGGGCCGGAGTCATGCACGCGCGGGCGGTGGCGCTGGCCCGCCGCCGGCGGCTTCCCTTCGAGGTGCGTTCGACGTTTCGAAAGAGGAGCGGAACCATGGTGGAAGGCGACGCGATCGAGCAGGGTCCCGAGGTGGCGGGGGTGACCGGACGCCCGCGGGTGATGGAGGTCCGGATGACCGGGCTCGCCCTCTCGGGCGAGTCGCGCGCGGCCCTGTTCGAGGCGCTGGACGCGCTGCTGGACGAGATGACCGCGCTCCACCAGTACGGCGACGCGGACCGCGCCGAGGTCGCGTTCCTTCTCCCGGTGGTTCCCGAGGGCGAGGATCTTCTGGCCCGCCTGGAGGAACTGGCCCGCGGGCACGGTGGAGCCCTCCGGGCCGACTCCGGCCACGCCGCGGTCTCGCTGGTGGGAACCGGCATGCTCGACGCCCCCGCCGTCGCCGCCCGCGCCCACCGCGCCCTGGGCGCAGCGGGGATCGTGCCCGCGGGGTTCCACACCGGGAACCTGAGCCTCACCTTCCTGGTCCCTCGCGATTCGTACCGGGCGGCGCAGGCCGCGCTCCACCGGGAGTTCGTGGAGGGCGCGGCCCCCCGCGGGTGACCTCGCCGCCGCCGGTCAGCGTCCGTTCGAGACCAGGTCGAGGCCGGTGAGGACCTCGGTCTCCTCCCCGATCACCGTCCCGACCACCTCCCCGCCCGGTCCGGTGGCGATGCCGTAGAGCCGGTCGTGGATCTCGAGGTACCCCGACCGTCCGTACCAGACGTGCGCCTCGTCATCCGGACCGAAGAGGTCGCTCTCGATCCGGATCCGCCAACCGGTGAACCGGCCCGCGGGCAGGTCGAGCACTTCGTTCCCTTCCACGGTGGAGCCGAAGAAGGGATCGGGGCGGATGGTCCAGTCCCGGCCGGGATGGAGCGGGTAGGCGAGCCGGGTGATCTCGTTCTCCAGCACCCCGCCCCGGGCATGCCCTGGCGTGCCCCTCCCGGCCAGCGCCGCATGGACGGCCGCCCGCTTGGCCTGGACCCGGGTCCAGGCCGCGAGCCAGGCCTCGGGGTGGGGCCGGGCGAGGAGCGAGGCCGGAGCGGCCGGATCCGGCACGGAAGCAGGGAACCGGGCCGAGGCGACCGGGGCGAGATCCGCCTCGTAGAGCCCCGTCCGGTCCTGCCGGAAGTAGGTCCAGCCCCCGTAGATGTGGCCGTCCGACTGAATCCCGGTCTCCCGTTCCACCACGTACTCCCGGCCGAAGAGGGTCTCGGTGCCGGTCTGCACCCGCTCAACCGCGGCCCGGGTGATGTACGTGTCGAGGGTCTCCCCCTCCGCGCTCACCACCCAGGCGGTGAAGTTGCGGTCGTGGGTCCAGCGATTGCCGGTCGCAAGCGGGTAGAACCCCCCCGCGGCGCCCTGCGCGCCTCCCGAGGCCTCGGGGGCGGTCACGGCGGGGACCCCCGTCTTCTCCGCGGCGCTCTCGCCGTCGCGGACGGCGTCGGCGGCGCAGCCGCCCGTCGTCATTCCGACACAGATGACCGGCGCGATCCAGAAACGAAAAGTCCATCCCATGGTTCTTCTCCTCTCTCCGGGGGCCGGGAAAAGCCCCGCGGAAACGGGGGCGGTTCCCGGGGGGAGCGGGAGCGGACCCTGCCATCTTACGGCAAAAAAAACGGGGCCGCCCCCGGAATCGGGGGCGGCCCTATGGAACTGCGGGCGGCGGCCGGTGTCGGCGAGCGCTCAGGCGGCGTGCCGCTTGCCGTTCTTCTTGAGCACGGAGAGCTTCTTCCGGTCGCCAACCACCGCGGCCACGGCGCGGCCCGCGATCCTCGCCCGGTTCAGGGTCGACATCGCGAGCCCAAGGAACACGATCCCGGCTCCGATCCAGAGCAGCACGATGAACGGCTTGGTGCTGGCCTCGGCATAGAGATACTCCTGAGGCGCGGGCGCGATCTGGAAGTGGCCGAGCGCCTTGGAGGACTCCAGATCCTGGAGCACCAGGTTCAGCCCGGTACGTCCGATCGGCGCCTCGATGTTCTCGAGCTCGTCGGTTCCGGGCCGGCTGATGAGTCCCGGGGTCAGGTGGTAGGTCTCCCCCTCCGCGGTCACGGTGGCGTGGGCGTAGACCTTGACCGAACCGCCGGGGCGGGTGGGCATGTCCACGTCGAACCCCTCCAGCCCCACCTGGTAGTCGCCGATCGAGCCGGTCTCCCCCTTGCCCAGGACCAGCGGCTGGGGGGTGACCCCGATCTGAGCCGCGGTGGCGAAGGGGGCGGCGGCGGCCACCGACACCCGGGAACCGGTGCCCGGAACCTCCACCGGCTCCGAGTCCTGATGCCCGTCGGAGTAGGTGCTGATCATCGGCCTGAGTTCGGTGGTATGGCCGTCGACGGTGGCCTGGAGCACCGCGGTCACCGTCTTCACGTTGTCGGTCCCGCCCGAGGCGGACGCGGTGCCGTTCTCCAGCCGCTCGAGGGTGTAGGTGACCCCTTCCACGGTCTGCGGCTCGTCGCCGCGAAGCATGATCTGCTTGGCGATCCGGTCGTTCAGGGGATCCTCGGCGTAGCCGATGGGCGAAAGGTAGATGTCGCGCATGAAGAACGACTCGATGGCCGGCTTCTTCATCATCCCCGCGTTGAAATCGCTGAAGAACATGGTGGGGGACATGAGGTAGGCGCCGCTCGAGGTGCGCACCGCCACGTCGTAGGCGTTCTTCCTGCCCTTCTCGACCGGACGGACCCCCATGAACTTGAACCCGTAGCCCACCGCCATCACTTCCTCACCCTTGGGCATCACGACCGTCTTCTTCTGTCCGTAGACGGTGGAGGTGAGGATGCCGACTACCGCCAGCCCCACCCCGATGTGGGCGAGGTAGCCGCCGGCTCCGGCCCAGTTCTTCTTCAGCACGCCCGCCAGCACGTAGGCGTTGCCGAAGGCGGCGAAGAGGCCCGCCGCCGCCATCGCCACGTGCCCGGGCTGGTGGACGCCGGACAAGAACAGCACCGGGATCGCCAGCACCGCCGCTCCCGCCGGCCACACCAGCCGGCGCCGGGTGGCCTTCATCTCGGTCCGGCCCCAGAAGAGGAAGGGCGAGATTCCCATGAGGATTCCGATCAGGACGGCGAAGGGGAGCCCCATGCGGTTGTAGAAGACCGGCTGCACGTTGGCGGGCTTGCCCCAGATCTTGGAGATGAGGGGCGAGGAGGTCCCCAGGCACACGAACACCGCGAACAGGCCGAAGGCCAACGACCCCAGGAAGATGAAGTACTCGCGGCTCATCAGCGGAGCCTGGACCTTCTCGGTGGGGATGCGGCGGAACTTGAAAGTGAACAGGGCCAGTCCCCCGCCCAGGAACACCACCATGAATGCGACCAGGAACTGGTTGATGCCGAGATCGGTAAAGGAGTGGACCGAGAAGTCGGCCAGCACTCCGCTCCGGGTGAGGAAGGTGGAATAGGTGAGCAATACGAACGGCATCATGGCCAGGAACAGGTTCGAGCGGCGGAAGATGCCCTTCTTGGACTGGATCACCTGATTGTGCAGCAGCGCCACCCCCAGCAGCCACGGGACCAGCGAGGAATTCTCGACCGGGTCCCATCCCCAGAAGCCGCCCCAGCCCAGGATGCTGTAGGCCCAGTACCCGCCCAGGGTGAGGCCGGTGCCGAGCGCGAGCACCCCGAAGGTGGTGAACGGGATCGCCCGCCGCACCCAGTTGTCCCAGTCCTCCTTGACCAGGGCCGCCATCGCGAACGCGGCGGGGATCCCCAGCGAGGCGAAGCCGAAGAACATGATCGGGGGATGAATGGTCATCCACGGATCCTGGAGGAGCGGGTTCAGCCCGTTGCCGTCGGTCGGAATCTGGGCGCCGGTGGCGAAGGGATTGGCCTTGAGAAGCATCAGCATGAGGAAGAGGTTGATGCCCAGGTAGAAGAAGAGGACCGGGGCCTCGTACTGCTTCGCCTTGAACCGCAGGAAGAGCGCGAGAATCGATCCGTAGAACGCCCACAGGAGGAAGGTGCCCTCCTGCCCGCCCCAGAACGAGGCCACGACGTACTTGAACGGCATCTCCAGGTTGGAGTACCGGAAGACGTAGGTGTACTGGAACTGGTGGCTCAGGATCAGATGCCAGAGCCAGCCCGCGGTGGCCACCGTCGCCAGGGTGGTCAGATAGACCGCGGGCCGCGCGAGCCGGAGCAGCGGTTGCCCCTCGCCCCGCCTCACTCCCGGGAGATAAGCGAGCATCGCGGTGGCGGTAGCCGCCGCCGCGAGGATGAGCAGCAGGTAACCGGTGTTGAACATGGGGGTCAGTCCGTTTCCGCCGCGCTCTTCGCGGCCGTGGGAGTCGGAGCTGCGGTGCCTTCCTGGCCGGTGGGACCGGGGTGCTTCATCCCTTGCTCGGCCTCGGCTTCGTACTTCGAGGGGCACTTCACCAGGATCTGATCCGCGTTCAGGGTCCCGTCCTCGACCTTGCCGATCACCACCACGCTCTGGGCCTGGTCGAAGTTGCCGGGCTTGACGCCCTTGGACGCCACCGGCAGCACTTCACCGTTCTCGTCGGTCATGTCGAACCGGAACACGCCGACCTGGGTATCGAACCGGGCGTGAGCGTGATCGGGGAAGCCCGCCACCTGCACGGTCCGGGTGCTCGCCTTGGCCTCGGTGAAGGACACGTAGGGCGTGATGGTGCGGTTGAGGTTGATCATGGCCAGGGTCCCGAACACCGCCAGAACCACCAGGCCGATGATCAGGCGCTTTCTACTTTTCATGGCGACTCACCTCCCGCCCCAGTCGGTTGAGCTTCCGGTCCAGGGCCACCAGATACAGGAAAACTCCGATCCAGATGACCAGAATGGTCGCGAGGATGAAATAGGTACCGCTCATTGGGAGTGAACCATCCGGTGGAGTCTCGTGGTCCTCACCCTGAGGGCCAGAATCCATGCGTAGAGTCCGGTATACCCTACGAGGAACATCATGAAGACCTGGAACATCCTCGGGTTCATGGAGCCGCCCCGCGAGCCCTCGTTGATGATCGGCGAGGGGTGCAGGCTCTGCATGATCCGCGGAACCAGGAACACCAGGAACGGGACCGTGACGAAGGCCACAATCGAGTATACCGCCGCAAGTCGCGCCCGTCTAAGGGGATCGGGGACGGCGGTCCGGAGCGTGAAATAGCCGGCGTAGATGAGGAGCAGGATCAGGATCGAGCTCTCCCGGGGGTCCCAGTTCCAGAACGCCCCCCACTCCATCCGGGCCCACATCATCCCGCTCACCAGGGCCAGGGCGCTGAACAGGAGCCCCAGCTCGGAGCTGGCCGCGGCCACGTCGTCCAGCCGTGCCTCGGGCCGGCGCAGGACCCGGATCCCGTAGATCATCGCGACCCCGAACGCCAGGACCGCGATCCAGGCCGCGGGGACGTGATAGTAGAAGATGCGGAACGCCGGCCAGGCCTCCATCACCGGCTTCCCGGTGGCCGCGTCCAGGGTCCCGAAGTTGGGGCGGGTGGCTTCGGGGGCGTACGAGAACGACATGACGATCGACGCCGCCATCCATAATCCAAGCAACCATTTGGCCAACTTGCCCATCCGGTTCTCCTCTATTCCTGCCAGACGAAGTCGACGAGCAGGAACGCCAAGGTGATCATCACCCCGGCGTAGGACACCAGGAGCTGGAACTCGGCGCTCGCGGCTCCGAATCCGCTCCGGTCCAGCGCCTTCTGCGTGATCCCCACCCCGGCCACCAGGACCGGGATCAGGATGGGAAACGAGAGCACCGTGAACAGCGCCCCCTTCACTCCCGCCTGGGAAACGATGGCCGCCACCAGGGTGCTCGACGCGGCCAGAGCCAGGCTGCCCAGGGCGAGGCCGGCGAGGAGCAACCCCCAGTCCGCCCCGCGGATCGGAATCAGGATCTGGAACAGGGGAAGGAGAATCAGGTCAAGTAGACCCAGAAGCACGAGATTGAACAACAGCTTTCCCAGGTAGATCTGCGGCCCCGAGGCCGACAGCCTGAGCGCCCGTTCCGTCCCCCGTTCCGCTTCGACCACAAAAGTACGCGATAGCCCTGCCATTGCGGCAAAAAACAGGATTATCCAGAGAAGGGAAGCGTGGACCTCCGTGCTCAACTTGGCCCCGCCCAAGGAGTAACCGACCACGGTGAGGGTCACCACCGCGAACAGCAGGACCGCGTTCAGGGCGGCCCGGGTCCGGATCTCGGACCGGACGTCCTTGGCCAGGATGGCCAGGGCGCCGTCAAGCCAGCTCAAGGGTCCGGTTTCCCATCGAGAACTCGGCCGGATCGTTGCTGGCCACCACCACGATACCTCCCCGGGCCGAGAATTCGTCCACCGCCCCCGCCACCAGGCCGCGCCCGGGAGCGTCCAGGTTCGACCCCGGCTCGTCGAGGAGGAGGAGCCTCGGCCCGGCCTGGAGCGCGAAAGCCAGCTTGGCCCGCTGGCGCATCCCGGTGGAGAGGGTTCCGATCGGGTCGTGGAGCCGTTTCCCCAGCCCCAGCCGCGCCAGGAGCGAGGCGTCCCGCTCCGGATCGGGGGCCATCCCCCGCACCCGGGCGAAGAAGGTGAGGTTCTCCATCGGGGAGAACTCCTCGTAGAGGACCAGGTCGGGGGCCAGGTAGCCGGTCAGCCGCCGCCGGCGGGCCCCGTCCACCTCGGCGCCGTCCTCGGTGACGGTGAGCTTCCCCCCGGTGGGGCCGAGGAGCCCGGCCAGGATCTTGAGGCAGGTGCTCTTGCCGCTCCCGTTGGGGCCTCGGACCAGGAGACGGTCCCCCCCCGAAAGGGAGAGGTCGATCCCCTTGAGCACGCGCCGCTCGCCGAACGAGCGCTCGATTCCCTGGAGTCGGACTTCAATCATGGTTGACCTGGCCCGGTGGAGGGGACGGGCGGCCGCGGTCGCGGTCCCGGGGGGCACCCTTCGGGCGCGCGATAGTACCATCCCCGACCGGCCCGGTCACGGGACATCGGCCCGGGGCTGATATACTCCCCGGTCAAATGTCCAAGACCGCCGCTTCCCTTCCATCGTTCTCCGAGCTGCTCCGGCACCGGGTGGTGGTGTTCGACGGCGCCATGGGGACCATGCTCTATGCCGCCGGCATCCCCTATTCCCAGTGCTTCGACGCCCTCAACCTGGGCCAGCCGTCCCTGGTCCGGGGCATCCACCGGGCTTACGTGGACGCGGGCGCCCTCGTCCTGGAGACGAACACCTTCGGGGCCAACCGGTTCCGGCTCCTGGACTCCAACCACGCCGACCAGGTGCGGGCCATCAACCACGCCGGGGTCCGGCTGGCGAAGGAGGCCGCGGGGGGAAGGGCGCTGGTGGCGGGATCCATGGGCCCCCTGGGGCGCCACCTCGCCCCCATCGGCAATCTCTCCCCGGCGGAGGCGGCCGAGGCCTATCGCGAGCAGGCCGAGGCCCTGGTGGAGGCGGGGGCCGACCTCCTGGTCCTGGAGACGGTGACCAACCTGGACGAGATGAGGGTGGCGCTCGGCGCCGTCCGCGACCTGGAGGTCCCGGTGGTCGCGCTCATGACCTTCAACGAGGAGGCCAAGACCCTGGTGGGCAACAAGCCCCAGGAGGTGGCCCGCATCCTCTCCGCGGAGGGAGCGGCGGCGGTGGGCGCCAACTGCAGCGTGGGTCCCCAGGGGATCCTCGAGGTGCTGGAGAAGCTGGTTCCGGCGGCGGGGGTGCCGGTGGTGGCCATGCCCAACGCCGGGCTGCCGAGCCTCATGGGCGGGCGCTACATCTATCTCTCCTCCCCCGAGTACGTGGCCGACTTCGCCCGCCGGGCGGTGGAGCTGGGGGTGGCCGCGGTGGGGGGCTGCTGCGGCACCACTCCCGACCACGTGCGCGCCGTGGCCGAGGCGGTCACGGGCCTCGTTCCCCATCCTCCCGGCGAAGCGCATCGGATCGAGGTCTGGGAGCCCTCCCCCCCCGCGGCCGCGCCGGCCTCCGCGCGCCGCCCCGGCTTCTACGAGATGCTGGGACGGCGGTTCGCGATCTCGGTGGAGATCGACCCCCCGCGGGGGATCAACGTGGAGCGCTACGTGGAGAGCGCGATCTACCTCAAGGGGAAGGGCGCCGACGCGATCAACGTGGCCGACAGCCCGCTGGCCCGGCCGCGCATGAGCCCGAGCGCGTTCTGCCACATCATCGAACGGGACGCGGGCATCGAGACCTTGCTCCACGTCTCCTGCCGCGACCGGAACATCCTCGGCACCCAGTCCGAACTCATGGGCGCCTACGCCCTGGGGATCAGGAACGTCATCGCCATCACCGGCGACCCGGTGCAGGTGGGGGGCTACGTCCAGGCCTCGGACGTGTTCGACCTGGACTCGGTGTCGCTGACCCGGCTCATCTCCAACCTCAACCGGGGCGAGGATCTCACCGGGAAGTCCCTGGACGAGTCCACCCAGTTCCGGATCTGCGTGGCCGCCAACCCCACCGCGGTGGACCTGGACGCGGAGGTGGCCAAGCTCCACCGGAAGATCGAGGCGGGGGCGCACTTCATCTTCACCCAGCCCATCTACGACCCCCGCGACCTGGAGAACCTGCTGAAACGGGTGCCCGACCTCCCGATCCCGCTCTGCGTGGGGATCCTGCCGCTGCGCAACGCCCGCCACGCCGACTTCATCCACAACGAGATCCCGGGGATGAGCGTGCCCGAGGAGGTCCGCGCCCGCATGCGCCGGGCCGGCGACCGGGGGGTGGAGGAGGGGATCGCGGTGGCCATCGACATCCTGCGCGAGACCCGGCCCATGTGCCGGGGCGCCTACCTCATGCCCCCGTTCAACCGGTTCGAGATGGCGGCCGGAATCCTCGAGGCCTTCACCGACCGCTGAACGGGGCCTCGGGCGGGATGCGGGGCGCTCCCGGGTCCCCCGCTGCGGTGCTCCCGCCCGCACCCTCCCCGGCCGGCACGCCGCGTCCACGACCCGGCCCCGGCCCGCGCGCGCGGACCGGGCCCGGCCGTGGCGGCGCCCCTCGCCCGTCAGCCCGCGTGGTGGCGGTTCCGGGGGTTCATGGATTCCTGCGGCCCCACCCAGGACTGCTTCACCTTGGCCATCATGCGGATGCGCTCCTCGGCCACCCGGGTGGCGGCCTGTCCGGTGGGGATGTCCTCCTTCTTCGACATCTCGAAGATCTCGGTGATCACCCCGTCGATCCGCTCGACCTGGCGCATGGCCCGCTCCTGGTTGTATCCCTCCAGCTCGTTGGCCACGTTGATGAGCCCGCCCGCGTTGATGGCGAAGTCGGGAGCGTAGAGCACTCCCATCTTGCGCAGCATGGGGCCGTGCTTCTCCTCGTCCTTCAACACGTTGTTCGAGGACCCGGCGATGATCTTGAACTTCATCCGCTCCAGGGTCTGGTCGTTGACGGTCCCGCCCAGGGCGCAGGGGGCGTAGACGTCGGCGTCCACGTCGTAGATCGCGTCGGGGGCCACCGCCTCCGCGCCGAACGCCTCCACCGCGCTTCGCACCCGGTCCTCCTCGATGTCGGTGACGTAGAGCTTCACCCCGTCGGCGTGGAGGTACTCGGCCAGGTAGTAGCCGGTGTGCCCCATCCCCTGGATGGCGACCTTGAGCCCGGAGAGGTCGTCCTTGCCGGTCCTCCACCGGACGCAGGCCTTCATGCCCATGTAGACCCCCCGGGCGGTGAACGGCGATGGATCGCCGCTCCCTCCCAGCGCTTTGCCGATGCCGGTGACGTAGGGGGTCTCCATCCGGACCCACTCCATGTCGTGGACGCTGGTCCCCACGTCCTCGGCGGTGATGTAACGGCCTCCCAGGCTGTGGACGAACCGCCCGAAGGCGCGGAAGAGGGTCTCGGTCTTCTGTTTCTTGGGATCGCCGATGATGACGGCCTTTCCCCCACCCAGATTCAACCCCGCCACCGCCGCCTTGTAGGTCATCCCCCGGGAGAGTCGCAGCACGTCCTCGAGAGCCGCCTCCTCGTTTTCGAACGTCCACATCCGGCAACCGCCCAGCGCGGGTCCGAGGGTGGTGTCGTGAACGGCGATGATGGCCCTGAGTCCGGTGGATTTGTCCGAGCAGTAAACGACTTGCTCATGGTCCTTGCGGCCCATGCTTTCGAAGACGCCACCGGGCATGGTGTTCTCTCCTTGTCTATGGAATTCGAGTTCGTGAATTCGGAACCGAAGGGGGCGCGAGAGGGCCGGAGCCCCCGCTCACGAACGGAATGCGGCATGAGCATAGATTTCGGGGGAAGGGGTGTCAACGCGAGCCGACACCGCGAGGGGAGGCGGGAGGAGCTTGTGCGGTCTAGTCCCCGGTGATACCGTCTTTTCTGGCATCCACACGGGAGGCACCCACTTTTGACAGGTTCCTCGCGCCCGGTGCGTGATCCGGCGGTGGCGGGCGCGTTCTATCCCGGCGATCCGGAGGCGCTTTCCCGCCTGGTCGACGACCTCCTCGCCGGGGCGCGGACGCAGCTCGAACCCGACCGGGAGCTCAAAGCGCTCGCATGTCCCCACGCCGGCTACCCCTTCTCGGGGACGGTCGCCGCCGAGGCCTTCGCGTGCCTGAAGGGACGCGACGTCCACACCGTGGTCCTGGTGGGCCCCGACCACTACGTCGGGTTCGAGGGGATCGCGATCTACCCCGCCGGCGTCTTCCGCACCCCTCTCGGCGACGTGGACGTGGACGAGGAACTGGCCGCGCTCTTCCTGGAGGCGGGCTCGGGGATGCGGGCGGCCCCCGAGGCGCACCGCCGCGAGCACTGCCTGGAGGTGCAGCTCCCCTTCCTGCAGCGGGTGCTCCCCGGCGTCCGGATCGTGCCGGTGCTCATGGGTTTCCGTTCCCGCACCAACGTGGAGCTCATGGCCAACGTCTTGTCGCGGGCCCTCGACAACCCCAAGGTGGTGCTCATCGCTTCCACCGATCTCTCTCACTACCATCCCCGCGAAGTCGCCCGAAAACTGGACGGACGGGTGACCGAGCTCGTCCGCGCCTTCGCGCCGACCTCCCTCTGGGAAGACCTGAGGGAGGGGCGGGTGGAGGCGTGCGGCGGAGACTCGCTGGTGGCGGTGATGCTGGGGGCCGGCATCGCCGGCGCCGAGGGCTCGCGCGTCTTGCGCTACGGGGACAGCGGCGACGCCGCCGGCGCCACCGGGAGCGTGGTCGGATACCTCTCCGCCGCCTTCTACCGCGGCATGCCCCCGCAGAAGGTGGAATTCTCCGCCCACGCCGCGGCGGTCACCCCGTCGGAGGCGGACACCCTGCTCCGCCTGGCCTACGAGGCCGCCCGCTCCGCCGAGGACGCGCCTCTTCCCGTCCTGGAGCTCCGCCGGATCACCGACAACCTGCGCCGCCCCGGCCGCGCCTTCGTCACCCTCCGCCGCGGGCCCGAGCTTCGCGGCTGCATCGGCAGCCTGGAGGCCCGGCATCCCCGGTGGCGCGCGGTGGCGCTGGCGGCGCGGTCGGCGGCCCACGCCGATCCCCGCTTCGAACCGGTCGCCCCCGAGGAGATGGACGACATGTCGGTGGAGGTGAGCCTTCTCGAGGATCCCCGCCGGGCCGCGAGCCCGGAGGAGGTGGTGCCGGGCCGGCACGGGGTGATCGTGAGCCTGGGCGGACGCCGCGGCCTCCTCCTTCCCCAGGTCGCGGAGGAATACGGGTGGACCCGGGAGACGCTCCTGGAGCAGGCCTGCATCAAGGCCGGCCTGCCCACCGACGCCTGGCGGAAGGGCGCCCGGATCGAAGTCTTCGGGGCCCAGGTCTTCCACGCGGGCCCGGGCAAGCCCGCCATGAACGGCGGTTCATGAACGTCCTCGACTTGTTCCTGCTCCTGTTGGTGGGGATCTCGGTGGTGGCGGGGCTCATGAAGGGGCTGGTCCGCGAGATCTTCGCGCTGGTGGGGGTGCTGGCCGGGGTGGTGCTGGCCCTGGTCCTGAGCCCGTCCCTGGCCCCCCGCCTCGAGCACTGGATCCACAATGCCCCCGCCGACTACGCGGTCTCGCTCATCCTCATCTTCGCCGTCACCATGCTGGGGGTGGGGCTGATCGCGCACCTCATCAGCAAGGTGATCGAGCTGGCCCAGCTCGGATTCGCCAACCGGCTCCTGGGGGGGCTTTTCGGGCTGGTGCGGGGGGCGATCATGGGGCTGGTCCTGGTGCTCGGGCTCACGCTCTTCCTTGAGCCCTCGGCGCCGATCCTCGCCGGCTCCACCCTGCTCCCCTACCTGAGCTGGAGCGCGCGGGCGATGGCCCCGCTCCTCCCCGAAGGGCCGCGGGTGGTGCTGCTGGACCGGCTGGAGCGGCTCCCCGCCGAGCACCGGCCGGGGGGAAGCCCCATCACCGTGGCCGCGCCCGAGACCGCTCTCCCGGCCCGGATCAGGGCCTGAACCACTCCCCCCGGAACACCTCGCGGGCGGGACCGGTCATGACCAGGCGGCCGTCGGTCTCGGTCCGCAGCTCCACCTCGCCTCCGGGCATCTGCACCACCGCCCGCTCCCCCACCTTGCCCAGCCGGTGGGCCACCGCATAGGCGGCCGCCGCCCCGCTCCCGCAGGCCAGGGTGAGGCCGGAGCCGCGTTCCCACGAGCGCATGAGGATCCCGCCGGTCTTCCGCCGCGCCACCAGGTGCACGTTCACCCCCTGGGGGAAGAGGGGGTCCTCCTCGAAGGGCTCGCCGATCTCCTCCAGCGGGGCGCGCCAGATCGCTTCTTCCTCGTCCATCCAGAGCACGAGGTGGGGGTTGCCCACGCTCACGCCGTAGCCTCGGAGGCCCATCCCCCCCACGTAGAACTGCTCTCCCCAGAGTTCGTCCCCCATCCCCGCGGCGGGGATCTTCGACCGCTCGTACTCGGGCCGGCCCACCCAGACCTCGACCGTGTCCACCGCCCCGCCCGGCCCGCGGTGCACCCGAACCGGGAGCGGGCCGGAGGATGCCTCCACCGTGAACGAGTCGGGGAGCGCGAGGGTCTCGGCGGCGTACTTGGCCACGCAGCGAAGGCCGTTCAGGCAGAGGCGCCCTTCGGTACCGTCCGCGTTCCACATCCGCATCCGCACCGCCCCCTCCTCCGCGGGGAGGATGAGGATGAGCCCGTCCGAGCCCACCCCGCGATGCCGGTCCGAGAGTTCGCGGCTCAGCCCGGGGATCTCCTCCGGGGGAGGCGGAGCGCCCTGGCCGGGGTCCAGTCCCCCGTCCACGAAGACATAGTCGTTTCCACAGCCTTCCATCTTCACGAACCGCATTGCGGTCAATCCTCCCGGGCTCGAGCGTGGTGCGCGGCGCCGCCGGGGGCGGAGCGGCCCGGCCGCAGTGCCGAGACCAGGAGCCCCGATCCGAGGAGCGCCGATATCAAGGAAGCGGTGAGAATCCCCATCTTAGCCTCCTCCAGGAGGGGGCCCGACCCGAAGGCCAGGCCGGCGATGAAGAGCGACATGGTGAACCCGATCCCGCCCAGGACGGCGGCGCCGTGGAGGCTTCGCCACCCCACCCCGTCGGGGAGCGCCGACCAGCCCAGCCGCACCGCCAGCCACGAGAAGCCCAGGATGCCGGCCTGCTTCCCCACCACCAGCCCCAGCAGCACGCCCCGGGGCACCGCGTCCCCCAACGCCCGGGCCAGCGCCCCGCCCTCGAACTCCACTCCCGCGTTGGCGAGCGCGAACACCGGCATGATGCCGTAGGCCACCCAGGGGGCCAGGCCGTGCTCCAGGCGCCGGAGCGGGGAGCCCGCCTCGCCGGCCAGCCGCTCCCCGGCCGGGAGGGCGGCCTCGTCCTCCTCACCGGTCGCGGGATCGCCGCGGCGCTCCCGCCCCCACCTATCGTCGGTAACCTCCTCGAGTCGATCCGGAAATCCCGGACGGCGCCGCGAGGGCCGGTGGGGCACGGTGAGCGCGACCAGCACTCCGGCCACGGTGGCGTGGACCCCGCTCTTCAGGAACAGCCACCACACCACCGCTCCCGCCGCCGCGTAGAACAGCCGGCGGCGCATGCCCAGCCGTCCGGCCACGAACAGGAGCGCCACCAGCCCCAGCCCCGCCCCCAGGTAGACCCAGGCCACCCCCGTGCTGTAAAAGACCGCGATCACCACCACCGCCCCCAGGTCGTCCACTACCGCCAGCGCGGTGAGGAACACCTTCAGCGCCAGGGGGACCCGGCTCCCCAGCAGCATCAGGATCCCGATGGCGAAGGCGATGTCGGTGGCCATGGCCACGCCCCAGCCCGCGGCCCCGGGGCCGCCGCGGTTGAGGAGGGCGTAGAGGGCGGCGGGGACCATCATCCCCCCCAGGGCGGCCATGGCGGGAAGCGAGGCCCGCCTCCACGAGGCCAGTTCCCCGGTCAGGACCTCGCGCTTGATCTCGAGGCCCACGAAGAAGAAGAACACCGCCATCAGGCCGTCGTTGATCCAGCGATGGAGCGGGAGATCCAGCCCCGCGGCTCCCCCGCGGAAGCCCACCTCGGTCTGCCAGAGGTGGTGGTAGGCCCCGCGCCAGGGGGAGTTGGCCCAGAACAGCGCCAGCGCGGTCGCCGCGATCAGCACGATCCCCCCCGAGGCCTCGGTCTCGAAGAACTCCACGATGGGGCGGCGCAGATACGCCTCCACCATCTCTCGGGGGGATCGGTTCATAGGGTGCGTCTCACTCCGCCGCCGCGTCCGCCCTCGCGGGGCGGGCGCCGCGGCCCCGGCCCGCGCGGACGCGGGCCCCCGGGGTCAACGGTACTGAACGAGGTGCACGTCGCCCACGTGCAGGACCTCCTCGTTGCCGCTCTCCATGCGCACCCGGAGCGCGCCGTCCGGCTCCAGCGCCACCGCGGTGCCCACCACCACCTCGCCCGCGGTCTCCACCCGGACCGCCCGGCCCAGGATCGCCGAGCGGCGGCGCCAGACCGGGGCCAGCGCGTCCATCCCCTCCCGGAGGAACGTCTCGTACCAGTAGGCGGTGCGGGCGACCAGGTTCAGGGCCAGCCCCAGCCGGTCCAGGCGGCGATGGCAGAGCTGGCGGAGCGCCACCGCCCGTTCCCGCAGCTCCACCGGAAAATCCTTGGCCGCGTGGTTCACGTTGATGCCGACCCCGGCCACGCACCATTCCAGGTTCCCCCCCTGGACCCCCATCTCGATCAGGATCCCGGCGAGCTTCCGCCCCTCCACCACCAGGTCGTTGGGCCACTTGATCCCGACCACGCCCTGGATGCCCGACGCCTCCACCGCCTCCGCCGCGCCCAGGCTCATCGCCATGAGCACTCCCGGCGCCCCCGCCGCCGGAACGCCGGGGCGGAAGATGAACGAGAGGTAGAGGCCGAGCCCGGGCGGCGAGTACCAGGAGCGGCCGAGCCGTCCCTTGCCCGCGGTCTGGGTGTCGGCGACGACCAGGGTCCCCTCCTCCGCACCCACCAGGGCCAGCTCGCGGGCCTTGTCGTTGGTGGAGGCGATGGAGGGGTAGAAGTAGAAGTGCCGCACGAAGTCGGAATTGCGGAACGAGATCTGGAGGTTGGCGGCGGTGAGCTCCATGAAGCCTATCGGGCGGAGGCGCGGGCCGGGAGGAGGGTGAGCTCCAGTGAGAGGTCCAGCGCCTTCACCGAGTGGGTGAGGGCCCCGGAGGAGATGAAGTCCACCCCCTCCACCGCGTAGTCCCGGACGGTGGCCGGGGTGATCCGGCCCGAGATCTCGACCTCGGGACGCTTGCGCCCGGCGCGCCCGGCCCACGCCGCCACCCGCGCCGCCGCCTCGCGCACTCCGGCCGGGTCGAAGTTGTCGAGGAGCACCCGGTCCGGCCCCGCCTCCAGGGCCTCGTCCAGTTCGTCGAGGTTGGTCACCTCCACCTCCAGAGCCAGGTCCGGATATCCCTCCCGCGCCTGGCGGACGGCGGCGGTGATTCCGCCGGCGGCGGCGATGTGGTTCTCCTTGATCAGCACCATGTCGTGGAGGCCCTGCCGGTGGTTAGCGCCCCCCCCGGTCCGGACCGCGTACTTGGCCAGGAGCCGCATGCCGGGAATCGTCTTCCGGGTGTCCAGGATCCGCACCCCGGTCCCCTCCAGGGCCCGGACCGCGCGCCGGGTGGCGGTGGCGATCCCCGAGAGATGCTGGAGGAAGTTGAGCGCGGTCCTTTCCGCGGTGAGGATCCCCCGGGCGGGCCCCTGGAGCCGGGCCACCACCGTCCCCGGAAGGACCGCGTCCCCGTCGGCGGCGTCGGCCTCGAACCGGATGCGCGGCTCCATCCGTTCGAACACCGCCCGCGCGACCCCCAGCCCGCACAGCACCCCCTCCTCCTTGGCCAGGATTTCGGCGGAGGCGAGAGCGGTCCCGGGCACGGTGGCGCGGGTGGTCACGTCGCCGGAACCCACGTCCTCGGCGAGGGCGGCCTCGATGAGCGGCAACACGAGTTCCAGGCGGTCGAAGGACGGCGTCATGCCGGGAATCCTACACGAGACGCGCAGCGAGCGCGACGCGCCGGGGCGGCCGGGCTCAGGGTTGGAGCGCCTTCTCGTCGCCGGGCTGCGAAAGCGTCCAGTAGGCGGCCCGGAGCGACTTGGCCAGGCGGAAGGTCTGGCCGGCGGCGTCGGTCCACGAGACCACCCGGTGGGGAAACGCCTGCTCCAGCCGGAAGGTCTCGCTCTTCCCCCCGTACTCCACCTTCACCTCCCAGGAGCGGAACGTGCCGGCGGGCACGGTCTCGCCGGCCGGCCCGCTCACCGACACCGTCCCCTCGACCGGTTCGGGCTTGCCCACCTTGCCCCCGGCCAGAGACGGCAGGACCTCGAGGTCGAAACGAAGCCCGTCCCGGAGGTCCAGTCCCCGGAGCCAGGCCGGCAGGGCGTCGGCGGGCACGGTGCGGCCGGTCAGGGGCGACGGCAGGTCTCCCAGGCTTCCGTCCTCGTCCCAGTAGCTGGTGTAGCGGAAGGTCTTCCGGTCCCCGTGGTTCAGGATCAGCTTCTGGGTGATCCCGCACCAGTCCTGGTGGGAATAGACGAGCTTCACCGGTTCCCACCCCGGGGAGGAAAGCCAGAGGTTGAGCGCCTCGTGGTACTCCATCATCCCGGTCCGGGTGGCGAGCTGGAGTTCGTACTTCATGGTCCGGAGGAGCCCCGGGCGCCGCCAGTCGTCGGCCTT
Source organism: Candidatus Eiseniibacteriota bacterium (assembly GCA_963728475.1). Lineage (GTDB taxonomy): Bacteria > Eisenbacteria > RBG-16-71-46 > JABDJR01 > JABDJR01 > CAVSKL01. The sequence goes on along the minus strand of CAVSKL010000001.1, from coordinate 1,914,432 downwards.
CACCAGCTTCTGCGGGTCCAGGTCCTCGGCCACCAGGATCATGTAGGCGACGGTGTTCCGCGGCGCGCGCTCCCGGGTGACCGTCGCGTCGTAGACGTCCACCTCCGCCTTGCCGTCGGCGAACAGGGTGTCGGCGGCGAAGGCCTCGTTCACCGGATAGGGAGCGGCTTCGGCCCGGCCGCCGGCGGCACAGGCCCAGGCCGGCAGCAACAGGACCACGACCGGAATCAGGGCGTTCGCGCGCATGCGTCTCCCTCCGCTTCCTTCCGCCGCCCCCGAGGCCCCGGAGCCGGCCGGCGCGGCCGGGACCGGTTTCCCGGCGGGGCGCTAACCGGTGCCTGCCTGCAGTTCCTCGATCTTGTCCCGGAGGCTGGCCGCCCGCTCGAATTCCAGGGCGTCGGCGGCCTTCCGCATCTCCCGGGCCAGGACCTCGATCATCTCCTCGCGGTCCATCCCCTCCAGGGCGTGGGCGAGGCTCTCGGCCGGGTCCTCCTCCTCGCGCCCGTGGGCGTCGGCCACCGCGGTGGTGAGCATGATGTCGTCGATGGATTTCTCGATGGAGCGCGGGGTGATCCCGTGCTGGGCGTTGTAGGCCAGCTGCTTCTCCCGCCGCCGGCCGGTCTCGTCGATCGCCCGCCGCATGGAGCCGGTGATCGAGTCCGCGTAGAGGATCACCCGCCCGTCCAGGTTGCGGGCCGAGCGCCCCGCGGTCTGGATCAGCGAGCGCTCGCTCCGCAGGAATCCCTCCTTGTCCGCATCCAGGATCGCCACCAGCGAGACCTCGGGCAGGTCCAGCCCCTCGCGGAGGAGGTTGATGCCCACCAGCACGTCGAACTCCCTGAGCCGGAGACCCCGGAGGATGTCGATGCGCTCGATGGTGTCGATGTCGGAGTGGAGGTAGCGGACCCGCACCCCCGCCTCCAGCAGGTAGTCGGTGAGGTCCTCGGCCATCCGCTTGGTCAGCGTGGTGACCAGGACCCGCTGGCTCCGGCCCACCGCCTTGCGGATCTCGGCCAGGAGGTCGTCGATCTGGCCCCGGCTCGGGCGCACCTCCAGCACCGGGTCCACCAGTCCGGTGGGGCGGATCACCTGCTCCACCACCACCCCGCCGGTCTGGGACATCTCGTAGTCGGCGGGGGTGGCGGAGACGAACACGGTGCGGGGCATCATGCTCTCGAACTCGGCGAAGCGGAGCGGACGGTTGTCCAGCGCCGAGGGGAGCCGGAAGCCGTGCTCCACCAACACCGTCTTCCGCGAGCGGTCCCCCTCGTACATGCCGCCGATCTGGGGCACGGTGACGTGCGACTCGTCGATGATCAGGAGCCAGTCCTTGGGGAAGTAGTCCAGGAGGCAGTAGGGGCGCGAACCGGGCTCCCGCCCGGCCAGGTGGCGGGAGTAGTTCTCGACCCCCGGGCAGTAGCCCATCTCCTGGAGCATCTCCAGATCGTACTCGGTCCGGGTCTTGAGCCGCTGGGCCTCCAGGAACTTCCGCTCCCGGTTCAGCACCTCCAGCCGTTCCTGCAGCTCGTGGCGGATGGCGCGGATGAACTCGCCCCGCCGTTCCCGGGGGGTAAGAAAGTGCTTGGCCGGGTAGACCGCCGACTGGTTCAGGCGGTGGAGCACGTTCCCGGTGAGGGGGTTCACCACCGAAAGCTGCTCGATCTCGTCGTCGAACATCTCGATCCGGAGCGCGGTTTCCTCGTAGGCCAGGCGCACCTCCACCACGTCCCCCCGCACCCGGAAGTCCCCGCGCTCGAAGGCGATGTCGTTGCGCCGGTAGTGGATCTCGACCAGCCGGCGGAGGAGCTCGTCCCGCTCGATCCGCTGGCCCGCCTCCAGGAAGACCATCCCCTCCTTGAACTCCTCCGGGCTTCCCAGGCCGTAGATGCACGAGACCGAGGCCACGATGATCACGTCCCGCCGCGAGAGGAGGTTGGCGGTGGCCAGGAGCCGGAGCCGGTCGATGTCCTCGTTGATCGCGGCGTCCTTCTCGATGTAGGTGTCGGTGGAGGGGATGTAGGCCTCGGGTTGGTAGTAGTCGTAGTAGGAGACGAAGTACCCGACCGCGTTCTCGGGGAAGAACTGGCGGAACTCCCCGTAGAGCTGGGCGGCCAGGGTCTTGTTGTGGGAGATGACCAGGGTGGGGAGCCCGGTGCGGGCGATCACGTTGGCCATGGTGAAGGTCTTGCCGGACCCGGTGACCCCCAGGAGCACTTGGCGGGGGTCGCCCCGCTGGACGCCCTCGGTCAGCTCGCGGATGGCCTGGGGCTGGTCGCCGGACGGCTCGTACCTCGAGTGGAGGCGGAAATCGGCGCGGTCGGGGAGGGTGGCCATGGGCATTCGAGTATACGGCTCCACGGGGCCCCGGTGACAGCGTCCGGGCCCCGGCGGTCCGGCCCGAGGCCCCGCCCCGGCGCCGGGAGTGGACAAACCGGCCGTCGCCCGGGACAATACGTCGTTTGCGGTGGGGGCCGGTCCCCGCCCGGACCCGAGGAAAGGAATTCCGCCATGACGAAATCCGGAACCCGGCTCGCGGCGGCGGTCCTGGCGCTGTCGGCCCTGGCCGGTTGCAACGGGGACGGCGGGGCCCCGGCGGGCGGCACCGCGCCCCGGACCCATCCGGGGGTGCTGGACGTGGCGGCGGGGTACTGGGAGATCATCGGGAACTTCACCGGCTCCGGAACCGGGTGCATCCCCATCCAGCCGGTCGACCGCAACGACGTCCCCTTCTGCGACGGGATCGACCTGAATCAGCAGGCCCAGGGCCTGGGGCTCAACTGCAGCTTCACCGTGAACGACCGGGCCATCACCGGGACCTGCCACGGGGTGATCCAGTTCGGGACCGTCGACTTCAACTACAACGGCTCGGTCCTGAACGGGACCGTGGCCCAGGACGGGAAGTCGTTCGCGGTGGTCATGTCGGTGTCGGTCACCCCCGAGGGGGGGGGCACGCAGTGCAATTACACGGTGGACTTCCACGGCCAGTGGACGTCGGCCGGACCCTGCCCCGCGGCGGGGAGCTGAGAACCGCCCGCGGCCCCGGCCGCGGGGAAGGAGACGATTTGCTTCGGAACGCGCGCACGATCTGGACCGCCCTCCTCCTGGCGGCCGCCCTGGGGCCGGCGGCGCCGGGCTGCGGGAGCAACCACGGCACCGCGCCCCAGACCCCGTTCACCCTCTCGCTCCGGAACGGGACCTGGACCTTGAACTCCGTCTTCACCCGGGCCGGATCCGACTCCTGCCTGGCGGTGGCCCCGGAGACGGTGGCGGTGGCCGACACCATCCTCTGCGACTACAGCCTGGTGGGGAATTCCCCGGTGGTCTTCAACTGCACCATCCACCAGGAGGGGGACTCGGTGAGCTTCGACTGCACGGGGCAGCTCCTGAACGCCCCGCCCTGTGTGCTCTCGGTGGAGCTCCGGGGCCGCGGCGCCACCACCGACACCACGCTGGCCCTGGGCGTGGACACCTGGGTGACCCTGGCCGGGCCGGACGACCCCTGCGGCATCGACTACCGGAGCTTCGCTCCCGATTGCACCACCCACGCCGAGGTCACCGGGCACTGGCTCTCCGCCGCCGGCGCCGACACCTGCACCGTCAACGGCAAGCCGGTGGAGCGGATCGGAGTGGACCGGTTCCTGGAGGCGTGGGCGGGGGGAAACCTCCGCCGGCGCTAAACCCCGGCGCCCCCGCGGGCCGGGGAGGACGGGGGCTTCCGACCCCCTTGAAATCGAGCAGGCGGCGCGGCATCATCGCGCGCGTTCCGGCGCACCCGTCGCTCGCAACCCTTAGGAGGAGGTGTCCCCCATGAACCGTGCGACCCGATTCGTCCTCGCCACGGCGCTGGCCGGCGCGGTGGCCGTCCTGGCTCTCGGCTGCGGCGGCAGCAACGACAACGGGGGCGGCAACGTCACCGATCCCGGCACGTTCGACAACCTGAACCTGAAGAGCGGGATCTGGAACGTGCAGTACGCCGCCAGCGGCTCCGGCAGCAACCCGCTCTGCGGCTCGCTCAACCTGCACGACGCCTACGCCGACACCGTGTGCGATCCGGGCAGCGACGACTTCACCGGCGGCAGCGACCTGGGCGGTTGCAGCGTCACCCAGTCCGGGAACAAGTTCACCTTCACCTGCCGGGACACCGTGAACGAGGCCGGCTGTACCACCGTCACCGCCTACACCGGCACCCTGACCGTGGTGAGCGACAGCCAGTTCACCATGGTCCTGGATCTCCATCCGACCTACACCGGGGACTGCACCGGCACCGTGCCCTGCGACTTCCACGCCACCATCACCGGGACCTTTCAGAAGGAGTACGCCGGCTGCGCCTCCACCTCGGTGGATCCCGGCGCCGTGCTGAGCCTGCTCGCCCACCGGGAGCTGGCCGGGCGGTAGCCTCGGGCGGGAACGACGTACGCGAAGGGGCCGCCCCGGACGTCCGGGGCGGCCCTTTCTCATGCGGCGCGGCCCGCCGCTCCCCGCGGCCGGCCGGAGCCTCTCCCCCCGCGATCCGGTTCCGCGGGCGGGGAGCGCCTCACCAGGTGGTGCGGGCGGTGTAGGTCACCTCGACCGAGCCTCCGGCGGGAACCTTTACCGGGAACTCGATGGTGGCGGCGTCCTTCTTGTTGAAGTCCATGCTCTTCTGGGTCACCGTCCAGTCGCCGGAGAGGTGCTCGACGATCGTCACCTCCACCGCGTCCTGCTTGTGGTTGCGAACCTGGATCTTCACGCTTTCCTCGCGGGTACGGTCGGAGATCTGCTTGAAGTCGGTGCGGGTCCGCTCCCCCACGACGTCGAAGGCGTTTCCCAGGTAGACCCGGACCTTCTCGTCGCGGGGGGTGTGGTCGATCTGGTCCTCCCCCACGAACTCCAGGGCGCCGTCGGTATCCTCCTTGAACACCCGCACCTTCCCCGCCGGGAGCGGCATCCCCAGGCCGTTGTCCTTGGAATTGACGAACTCCATCTGCACGGTGACGTCCTTGGGGTTCCGGGCGCCGTCGTAGGTGAGCACCTTCTTCGCCCCCGCCCGGGCGCCGGGGAAGAGCGAAAGCTGCTTGGTCTCGCGATCGGCCACCGTGGCCGGGCGCTCCAGGGCGTAGACGTGGTACTCGAAGAACGGGTGCTCCTCGAACTGCGGCGCGGCCGCCGACCGCACGTTCTCCATCTTGGCCATGGGGGCGAACACCGGCGGCGGCGGCTGCACCCGGTGCACGTCCCCCGCCACCAGCTTGAGCCTGGCGTTCCGGTAGGTCGCCCCCGACTTGTTGTCGAGCGAGACCCAGCCGTCGAGCTTGAGCCCGGTGTCGGCCTGGTTCACCACCGCCACGTATTCGGCGTGCCAGTTCACCCCGTCGGTGAGGTAGGAGATCTCCGAGCGCTCCGAGCCGGAGCGGTCGCTGGCCAGGGACCAGACCAGGGTCGGCTTCACCACCAGCCCCCCGGGAATCTCCCCCAGGCGGACGTCGCGGACCTCGGCCCGGTTGACCAGCACCGCCCCCTCCCCCTTGGGCGACAGCACCAGGCTGGAACCGTCGTAGCTCAACAGCGTCCCCTCCCGGGTGGTGCCGTCCTTGAGCACCGCGGTCACGTCCAGGTTCAGGTAGCGGTCCAGGAGACGGTCCGCCGAGGCGAGGTCGTACTGGAAGTTCTGCTCCAGCACCGACACCGCCCCGGGGTGGTCGAGGGCGGCGAAGTGGACCGAGGTGGGATCGATGGACGCGGCCACGTCGTCGATCCGCACCTCCTGGTTCCCCTGCTTCAGGTCCAGGACCCGGACGTCCTTGACCAGGGCGAAGTTCTGGTTGTAGACGGTCAGCGACACCGACGGCGCCGGCGCGTCCGCGGCCGAGGCCGCCCCGGCCAGAACCGCCCCCGCCGCCGCCGTCACGATTACCGAGCGAAGTGCTTTCATGATCGATCCTCCAGGATGGACGGCAGTCGCCGCCCCGGTCTACTCCTCCCCGGTGAGGGCGGCGAGGTTCCTCCGGACCACGGTGAGATCCGCGGCCATGGACTCCCGCCGTTCCCGCTCCGACGCCACCACCTCGGCGGGGGCGCGGGAGACGAAATTCTCGTTGGCCAGCTTGCCGTCGGCGGCCCGGATTCCCTTTTCCAGCTCCGCCGACTTCTTCTCCAGGCGCTGCCGTTCCGCATCGAGGTCGATGAGCCCCTCGAGCGGGAGGTGGATCTCGATCCCCTCCACCACCGCGCTGGCCGAGCGCGCCGGCTTGGCCGCGTCCGCGGCCACGGTGAACCGCTCCACCCGGGCCAGGGCGCGGAGATAGGCCCCGCCCCGCTCCAGCACCCCCGCCGGCTCCGCGCCCGCCTTCACCACCACCGGCACCTGCACCGAAGGGGGGACGTTCATCTCCGCCCGCATGTTGCGGATCGCCGCGATCACCCCCTGGAGCACCGCCATCTCCCCTTCGGAGGCCTCGTCCCGGCCGCCGCCGGGCTCGGGCCAGCCCGCCCGGATGAGAAGCGCGGGACCCCCGGGCAGAAACTCCCAGATCGCCTCGGTCAGGAAGGGGAAGAACGGGTGGAGCAACGAAAGCGCGTCCCGCATCGCCGCCAGCGCCGTCGCCCGCGCCCGGTTCCGGGCCGGCGCGTCCTCGCCGTAGAGCCGGGCCTTGGCGAACTCCAGGTACCAGTCGCAGTACTCCTTCCAGAAGAAATCGTAGAGGAGCCACGCCGCGTCGCTGAACCGGTTCTCCGACAACGCCCGGGTGGTCTCGGCGGTCGCGCGGTCGAGCCGGGAGAGGATCCACCGGTCCGCGAAGTCCGGCTCCGCCTTCTCCGCCTCGGGATCGAAGTCCTCCAGGTTCATGAGCAGGAACCGCGCCGCGTTCCAGATCTTGTTGGCGAAGTTCCGCCCCAGCTCGGTCTTGCGGGCGCTGAACTGAACGTCCTGCCCCACCGGGGTGAGCGCGATCATGGTGAAGCGGAGCGCGTCGGCGCCGTATTCCTCGATGATGTCGATGGGGTCGGGGCTGTTGCCCAGGCTCTTCGACATCTTCCGCCCCTTCTCGTCGCGCACGATCCCGTGCAGGTAGACTTCGGAGAAGGGCACGCTCCCGGTGAAGCGGAGGCCGGCCATGATCATCCGCGCCACCCAGAAGAAGATGATGTCGGGACCGGTGGTGAGCCAGTCGGTCGGATAGAAGTACTCCAGGTCCGGGGACCGGTCGGGCCAGCCCAGGGTGCTGAACGGCCAGAGCCAGGAGGAGAACCAGGTGTCGAGCACGTCGGGATCCCGGCGGAGGTTCCCGCCGCCGCACTCCGGGCAGGCGGCGGGCTCGGTCCGGCTCACGATCTCCTTCCCGCAGCCGTCGCAGTACCAGACCGGGATGCGATGGCCCCACCAGAGCTGCCGCGAGATCACCCAGTCGCGGATGTTCTCCATCCAGTGGGTGTAGGTCTTGCCCCAGTGTTCGGGGATGAATCGGACCTCGCCCTGGCGGTAGGCCTCCAGCGCGGGCCCGGCCAGGGGCTTCATGCGCACGAACCACTGGGTGGAGAGCCGGGGCTCGATCACGGTGTTGCAGCGGTGGCAGCGGCCCACCGCGTTGGGGTGCGCCTCGACCTTTTCCAGGAGGCCCATCTCCTCCAGGCGGGCCACGATGCGCCGGCGCGCCTCGTAACGGTCCAGCCCGGCGAACTCGCCCCCGTTCCCGTTCACCCGCCCCTCCTCGTCCAGCATCGCCACCGACGCCAGCCCGTGGCGCTTTCCGATCTCGAAGTCGTTGGGGTCGTGGGCGGGGGTGACCTTGAGCGCGCCCGCGCCGAACTCCGCCTCCACGTAGTCGTCTTCGATGATCGGGAGTTCGCGGCCGAGGAAGGGCAGGATCGCCGCTTTCCCCTTGAGGTGCGCGGTCCGGGGGCTCCCGGGGTGGATGGCCACCGCGGTGTCGCCGAGCAGGGTCTCGGGCCGGGTGGTGGCCACGGTCACGAACGCGCCGGGCTCTCCCTTGATGGGATAGCGCACGTGCCAGAGCTTGGAGTCCTCCTGGGTGTGCTCCACCTCCTCGTCGGAGAGGGCGGTATGGCAGCGGGGGCACCAGTTGACGATGTACTCGCCGCGGTAGATGAGGCCGTCCTCGTAGAGGCGCACGAAGACCTCGGTCACCGCCGCGGAGAGCCCCTCGTCCATGGTGAAGCGCGTCCGGTCCCAGTCGCAGGAGGCTCCCAGGATGCGGAGCTGCTTCAGGATGTGGCCGCCCTTCTCCTCCTTCCACTGCCAGACCCGCTCCACGAACGCCTCGCGGCCCAGGTCGTGGCGGGTCTTCCCCTCCTCGCGGAGCGCCTTCTCCACCGCGTTCTGGGTGGCGATGCCGGCGTGGTCGGTACCCGGCTGCCACAGCGCCTCCCGCCCCTGCATGCGGCGGAAGCGGATCATGGTGTCCTGGAGCGCGTTGTCCAGGGCGTGGCCCATGTGGAGGATGCCGGTCACGTTGGGGGGCGGGATCATGATGGTGAACGGCGTCTTATCGGGATTGGGACGGGCGCGGAACGCCCCCGCGCTCTCCCACTTCGCGTAGATCCGGGGCTCGGTCGCGCGGGGATCATAGGCTTTGGGCATCGAGTCGGAACGGTTCATGGCCTCTCCGTGCGTCCGCCGCCTCCCCCCCGGCGCGCCTGGAAACGGATCCGGGACTTCACCGGCAGGGTCGGGATCGGAGGCGCTTTCGTTTACCGATCGGGATAAATAACGTCGGAGACAGGCGGCGGGCTAGAGCCCGCGGGGTACCGCAGACCGTGCGGTCCGGGGGGGCAAACGGTCGGGCGCGTTCGGTTGCCGGTTCATGAGGCGCTCAGCGTACCACGCCCGAGGCCTCAGGGCATCCCCGCGCCGGGTCCCGGCGGGCGGGAAGCCCCTCCCAGCATCTATCTAACTTGTTTCACCGTAATAAAATGAAGAAACGGCCGCGATCGAGGGATCGCGGCCGCGTCGCGTCTCGCTGAGGCAGGTTGCGAGCAAGGCCCGTTCAGTCGTTCTGCCCGCGCCGGGGAAAGGTCTGGCGCTCCAGGAGGTCGGCCAGGGACGAGTCGCGGAAGCTGGACTCGATCACCTCCATCGCCTGGTCGAGCCGGCTGTGGAGCGGGCAGAGATGGTCGGAATGAGCTTCGAGGTGGAGGGGGCACTCCAGGATGCGCGGGATGGGATCCACCGCCTCCACCACCTCCAGCACGGTCAGGTCCGCGGGCGCCTTGCGGAGGGAGAACCCCCCGTGCACCCCGCGCTGGGAGTCCACCACCCCCACCCGCGCCAGGTTCTGGAGCACCTTGGCCAGGTAGCCGGGCGGCACCTTCGTCGTCTCCGCGATGGCCTGGGTCGTCCACCGGTTGGCGGGGTGCTCGGCCAGGAACACCACGGCCCGAAGCGCGTATTCGGCGGTCTGAGAGATCATCATTGTCCTCCGCGCCCGGCGGGAGGCCGTTCCGGGACAAGCGCATACTAACATCCGGTTTCCCCCCGGCAATCATCCATCGTCGCCGTAACCATTCTATTATCTGGACGTTAGTTATTAAAGACAAAAGGATCTTGATACCCTTAATCAAATCCGATGTAATTGCCGGGTACCACGGAGCCCGGCCCTGCCGGCCGGTAAGGAGAGGCAGATCACCATGAACACCCGCAAGCTTTGGATCGGTTTCGCCATCGTCACCCTGGCCTCGTTCGCGGTCCTGGGGTGGTTCGGGCACGAGATCTACCGCCAGGCCCCCCCCATCCCGGAGCGGGTGGCCACCGCCGACGGCACCGTCGTCTTCACCGCCCGGGACATCCAGTCCGGGCAGAACGTCTGGCAGTCCATGGGCGGCCAGGAGGTCGGGAGCATCTGGGGCCACGGGGCCTACCTGGCCCCCGACTGGTCGGCGGACTGGCTCCACCGGGAATCCGTCTGGCTGCTGGACGCCTGGGGCCGGCGCGACCACGATGCCCCCTTCGCGGAGCTGGGCCCCGAGACCCAGGCCGCGCTCCAGGCGCGCCTGAAGTCGGAGCTGCGGGCCAACACCTACAACCCGGCCACCGGGACCCTCACCGTGTCGCCGCTCCGGGCCGAGGCCATCCGCGCGGTTTCCGCCCACTACGACGCCCTCTTCGGCGACGATCCCTCGGCGGAGATGCGCGGGCTCCGGACCGCCTACGCGCTTCCCCGCGACGTCATCAAGACCGCCGGCCGCCGGACCCAGCTCAACGCGTTCTTCTTCTGGACGGCGTGGGCCGCGGGCACCGACCGCCCGGGCGCCACCATCACCTACACCAACAACTGGCCCGCCGAGCCCCTGATCGGGAACTCCCCCACCGGGAGCATCATCCTCTGGTCCATGGTGAGCTTCGTGGTGCTCCTGGCGGGGATCGGGGGCCTGGTCTGGTTCTTCGCCGCCCAGCGCCGGTCCGAGGCCCCACCGGCGGCCCCTCCCGCGACCAACCCCCTCGGCAACCTCGCCCTCACCCCGTCCATGCGCGCCACCCTCAAGTACTTCTGGGTGGTGGCGCTCCTCATGCTCGTCCAGATCGGGATGGGGATCGTGACCGCCCACTACGGGGTGGAGGGCCAGAGCTTCTACGGCATTCCGCTCGCCAAGTACCTCCCCTACGCGGTCACCCGCACCTGGCATCTGCAGCTCGGGATCTTCTGGATCGCCACCGCGTGGCTGGCCACCGGGCTCTTCGTGGCCCCCGCGGTGAGCGGCCACGAGCCGAGGTTCCAGCGCTTCGGGGTGAACTTCCTGTTCGTGGCGCTCCTGGTGATCGTGGCCGGCTCCATGGCCGGCGAGTGGTTCTCGGTGGAGCAGCGCATGGGCAACGTCGCCAGCTTCTGGTTCGGCCACCAGGGGTACGAGTACGTCGACCTGGGCCGGTTCTGGCAGATCTTCCTGTTCGTGGGCCTCTTCCTGTGGCTGGGGCTCATGGTGCGGGCGCTGTGGCCGGCCATCCGGCGGCCGTCGGAGAGCCGGAGCCTTCTCGGCATGTTCACGGTGAGCGCGGTGGCCATCGCCTCCTTCTACGGGGCGGGACTCATGTGGGGCCGCCACACCAACCTGGCCATGGCCGAGTACTGGCGCTGGTGGGTGGTCCACCTCTGGGTGGAGGGCTTCTTCGAGGTCTTCGCCACCTCGGTCATCGCCTTCCTGTTCACCCGGCTGGGGCTGGTGCGCACCGCCACCGCCACCGCCTCGGTGCTCTTCTCCACCATCATCTTCCTGTTCGGGGGGATCCTGGGCACCTTCCACCACCTCTATTTCACCGGCACCCCCACCGCGGTGCTGGCGCTGGGCGCCACCTTCAGCGCGCTGGAGATCGTGCCGCTGGTGCTGGTCGGGTTCGAGGCCTACGACAACCTCCGCCTCACCCGGACCCGCCCCTGGGTTCAGGCCTACAAGTGGCCCATCTACTTCTTCGTGGCGGTGGCGTTCTGGAACCTGGTGGGAGCGGGGCTGTTCGGGTTCCTCATCAACCCCCCGGTGGCCCTCTACTACGTGCAGGGGCTCAACACCACCGCGGTGCACGGCCACACCGCGCTGTTCGGGGTCTACGGGATGCTGGGGATCGGCCTCATGCTCTTCTGCCTGAGAGGATTCTCCATGGACCGGGTGTGGAACTCCAGGCTCCTCGCGGTCTCGTTCTGGTCGCTCAACGCGGGGCTGGTGCTGATGGTCGCGCTGAGCCTGCTGCCGGTGGGGCTCATGCAGGCGTGGGCGAGCATGCACCAGGGCCTCTGGTACGCCCGCTCGGCCGACTTCCTCCAGACCCCGGTGATGCAAACGCTGCGCTGGATGCGGGTATTCGGCGACGTCACCTTCGCGGTGGGCATCGTGACCATGGTCGCGTTCGTGCTGGGGCTCCGGACCCGCTGGGCGGGGTTCCCCGAGCGGGCCTCGGCCGGGGCCGCCGCCACCCAGGGCGCCTACCGCCGCTGATCCGGACCAGGTATGCCGGCCCACGGGCCGGAAAGGAGAGTGCACGATGACCAACGACACGAATGAGGCCACGGTGGGATCCCTGGTCGCCGACCGGCCGGGGCGGGCCAGGGTGTTCGAGAAGTACGGGATCGACTACTGCTGCGGCGGGGCCAGGTCCCTGGCCGAGGCCTGCGGGGAACGGGGGGTGGACGCGGCGGCGGTGGCGGCCGACCTGGAGGCCTACGACGCCGCCCACACCGGCGACCCCGGGCCGGACGCTGAGGCCACCACCCCGGCGGCCCTGGCGGACTACGTCGTGGCCACCCATCACGCCTACCTCCGGGAGGCGCTCCCCCGCCTGGCCCGGCTGGCGGCCAAGGTGGCCCGGGCCCACGGCGCCCGCCATCCGGAGACGGTGGAGGCGGCGCGGATCTTCACCGCCTTCGCTCCGGCCATGGAGCAGCACATGGAGAAAGAGGAGATGATCCTCTTCCCCATGGTCCGGCAGCTCCAAGCGGGGGAAGGCGGCGGTTTCCACTGCGGCAGCGTGGCCAACCCCGTTCGCGTCATGATGCTGGAGCACGACGATGCCGGCGCGGACCTGGCCCGGTTCCGGACCCTGCTCCACGACTACGAGCCCCCCGCCGACGCTTGCAACACCTTCCGGGCCATGCTGGACGGTTTCCGCGAGCTGGAGGAGGATACCCACCGGCACGTCCACCTCGAGAACAACGTGCTCTTTCCCGCGGCGCTACGGCTCGAGGCCGGGGGCCGGGAGTAGGCGATGAGCGTCTTCCACCTCCATCTCCGCCAGGCGGTCCGGCGGCGCCCGGCCCCCCCCGCCGCCCGGCCGGGGGCGGCGGCGCTCCGGCGGGTGATCGTTCCCTCCGAGCACGGGGCGTGGGGATTCCTGGCCGAGCCCCTGGCGCTCGGCCTCCTCGCCGCGTTCTCGGTGGCGGGAGTGCTGGCCGCGCTCGCGGTGGCGGCGGCGTTCCTCACCCGCCAGCCGCTCAAGCTGTGGACGGCGGACCGGCGGAAGGGGAAGCGCTACCCCCGGACCGCGACCGCGGAGCGGGCGCTGCTCGCGCTGGCGGGGGGGAGCGCGGCGTGCCTGGCCGGCGCGGTGGCGCTGGCCGGCCCGAGGCTCCTCTACCCGCTGGCCCTGGCCGCCCCGGTGGGGGCGGCGGCGCTGGCCCTGGACCTGCGCAATCGCGGCCGCGGCTGGATTTCGGAGCTGGCGGCGCCGGTGGCCCTGACCGGATCGGTGGCGGTGATCGTCCTGGCCGGAGGCGGCGGAACGGCGGCGGCCCTGGGACTCTGGGGGATCCTGGCTTGCCGCGCGGTGCCCTCGGTCTTCTACGTCCGCACCCGGTTGCGGCTGGAGCGCGGCGAGGAGCCGTCCACCGGCGTCGCCGAGGCGGCCCAGGCCACCGCGGTGGCGGCGGCCCTGGCCCTGGCCGCGACCGGTCTCGCTCCCTGGCTGGGAACGGCCGCGGTGGCGGTTCTGGCCGGGCGGGCGTTCTACGGCCTCTCCTCGATCCGGAAACCCGCCAGCGCCCGGCAGACCGGGTTGCGCGAGCTGGGTTGGGGCGGGTTCACCGTGCTCGCCACCGCCGCCGGGGTCCTGCTCGGAATCTGACCGCGCCGGTTGGTTCGCCGGCGGCCGCGCCCGGCGGGGTTCGCCGGCGGCCAGATCCGCGCCCGCTTGCCGGTCCCCGCCCGCCGACCTAGACTCCCGCCCATGGCCATGAACGCCCAGCTCAAGCGCATCGTGGGGTTGATGGGAACGGGGTCGGTGGAGGAATCCATCGCCGCCGCGATGGTGCTGGGGGCGCTGGCCCCCGGGGAGAAGGCGGTGGTGGACGCGCTCGCCGCCAACCTCGGCCGCGAGGACAACCTTCCGCTCGCCCTGGCCTCGGCCCGGGCCCTGGGCCGGATCGGCAACGCGGCCGCGCTCAAGGCCCTGGTCCCGCTCCTCACCGCCGACGGCGACCTGCGCGACACCGGCGCGCTGGCGGTGGCCGGCTGCGGGGCGGCGGCGCTCCCCGCGGTCCAGAGCGCGCTGGCCGGCGCCGGCTTCGACGGCAAGCGCGTCCTCTACGAGATCCTGGCCCGCATGCACACGGCGGGGGCGCTCCGCCTGGCTCTCCAGGGCTTTTTCGAGCCGAACTTCGAGATGGTGAAGGCGGTGAGCCGCGCGCTTCGCGCCGAGGCCCCGGCGCTCACCGCCACCGAGCGAAAGGCCGCCACCGCCACCGCGCTCGCCTTCCTCCGGTCCAAGCCGGTCCGCGAGTCCCGGGGAGCCGTCAACTCCACCCTCATCTACCTGGGAGCGCTGGCGCGAACCGACGCGGTGCCCGCGCTCCTCGAGCACACCGCCCCCGGGCTCCCGCGCTCCACCCGCCGGCACGCCCTGGTGGCGCTCAAGGCCGTGCTCCAGGGCGAGGCACCCCCGGCCACGGTGGTCGCCGGGCTCTTCCCCTACCTGGACGACCCCGACTTCGAGAACGTGGTCGATCCCTCGCTGGGAGTGCTGGAGCGGGCCCGGCTCCCGGCCGCCTACGACAAGGACCTGGAGCGGCTGGTGGGGGGCCGCACCCCCCCGGTGCGCGCCTTCGCGGTGCGCAAGCTCGCCGAGACCTCGGGGAAGCGCGGCGCGGAGATCCTGGTCCAGCTCCTGGACGGCGGCGACGAGCAGATCCGGCGGAGCGCGGTGTTCGCGCTCAAGAACTCGGGCCGGGCGCCCGCGCTGTTGCTCCCGAGGCTCCTCGCCGAGAAGGACCCGGACCGGGTGTGGGAGCTGGTCCACCTGGTGAAGCCCAACGCGCCGTCTCTCACCCCCGCCGAGGTGCGCAAGCTGGGCGCCGCCGCGGTCGCCGCCCTGGACAAGGCCGACCGGCGGGGCGAGGCGCTCCTCCATCTCTTCCGCGCCGCCGACCCCGCGGTCTACTACCGGACCTTCCTCGACCGCGCCGCCGCCGCCCGGAAGGCGCGCCGCTACGGCGAGGCGGAGCGAAACCTCCGCCTCATCTCCCGCGACGAGCGCTTCGACGCCGAGGCGCGCTTCCGGCTCCACCTCATGACCCTGCTGGACGCGGGGAAGAAGGCGACGCCGGAGTCGCCCAAGGTGCAGCAGGCGGTGCGGGGCTTTCGCGGCCTGGCCGAGGACGCCGCCCTGGACCTGGAAGCGCGCTTCCGCAAGGAGGCGCGCGCGGTGGGTCCCGAGGGGATCTACCTGGTGGGGTTCGGCCTCCTGGAGGAGACCGGCGCGGTCAAGCTCCTGGGAGCGAAGTTCCTGCGGTCGCTGGTGAAGAAGGGCGCCTCCACCAAGCTCGGCCGCATGGCCCGGGCCAAGCTCCAGACCGAGGGCCTGGCTTGACCCCGCGGCGGGGCCTCGGATGGGGACTGGCGGCGCTGGTGCTGGCGCTGGCCGTGCCCTCCCCCGCCGGCGCCGCCGGCGCCGCCCACGAGCCCCGGTGGTGGGGCGCCGGCGCCGGGGACGCCTCGGTCCCCTATCCCTACATCGCGGAGCCGGTGGATTCGTGGGTCTACGATGTGCTCGACCGCGAGATCGCGCTCGGAAACGTCTCCGGGCTCGCGTTCGAATCGCGCCCGCTTCCCCGCTCCCTGATCGCGGCCCGGGTGGCCGAGGCCCTTGGCGCGGGCCGGCATTCGGTGGGGTTGGAGCGGCTCGCCCGCGAGTTCGCGTGGGAAGGGCGGATGATGGGGCTCGACCTGGGGTTCGAGGACACCCGCCCCTGGATCACCCTGGGCCCGCCGGAGTCCATGGCGAAGTTCAACGGGCTGGTGACCCTGGGCGGCGCGTTCGAGAAGAACGTGGCGCCGTCGATCGACCGCCGGAGCGTGGTGGGGTTCCGGGGCAACTACTGGCACGCCCCCGGCCTGAGCCTGAACGGGGAGTACCTGGTGACCGGCCTGGCCCACGCCAGGGAGTTCGGCAACACGGTGGGCGGAGGGAGCGACATCCAGTTCACCACCCCGCGTTTCACCTTCGACTGGCACGCCCGGTTCTGGGAGGTGTGGGGGGGGCGCGACGGGAACCGCTGGGGACCGGGCCGGTCGGGAGGGCTCCTGCTCGGCGGAGGCGCGCCCCCGTTCGGACAGTTCGGCTACAAGGTGAACCTGGGCGGCTTCGTCACCGCCTCCGCGGTCCACGGCTGGCTCTCCCAGGCCGAGGGGCGCTACGCCGCATTCCACCGGGTGGAGATGAACCTGGGCCGGTTCCGGCTGGGGGTGGGCGAAGGGGTGCGCTACCACGGCACCTCCCCCGAACCGCTCTACCTGCTGAACCTCGTTCCCTACGCCGCGGTGGAGCGGCTCCTCACCCAGGGGGGAACCGAGGGGGCCAACCGCGACTCCCTCTTCCGGAGCAACTACATCGCGGACGCCGACCTCAGCTGGCGGGTACGGCCGGGAACGGCGATCTACGGCGAGATCGCGGTGGACGACGTCAAGACCTCGGAGCCGGGCCCGACCCGGCTCGCCTACCAGGCGGGCGTCCTCCACACCGTGAACGGCTCCCGGGAGCTGACGCTCCAGGCCGAGTACACCCGGGTCTACGACTACACCTACTCGGTCTTCTACGGGCAGAACTTCTATCACGCGGGCGCGCCGCTGGGGTACCCCCTGGGACCGGACGTCGCCGATCTCGAGGCCTGGGCGGACCTGGACTGGAACCTGGACTGGACCTTTACCCTCCACGGCTTCCACCGCCGGGTGGGCGAGGGGAACGACGGCCGCCCCTGGTGTCCGGCCAGCCAGGAGACCGACAATCCCTACCCGGTGGATTGCGCCACCTTCGATCCCGGGGCCTCCGGGCGCGCCTTCCGGGGGGTAGTAGAGCGGCGGACCGGCCTGGAGGCGGGCGCCCGCTACGCCCCCCGCGACAACCTGCGCCTCTCGGTCTCGGCGGGCGCGGTCCGGGTGGCCGGCGCCCGGCACGTGGCCGGCCGCGACGAGACGCGCCCCCTCGCCACCGTGGAAGCCGCCTGGCGCTGGTAGGGGGCCGCGCCCCCGGCTACAACGTCTTCACCAGGCCGGCCTGCCGCTTGCCCACCGTGAACCCGAACCGGTAGAAGTAGCTGGGCCGGAAGAAGCCGGTGGTGACCTGCTCCGCCCCCGCCGCGCGGAGCCGGTTGAAGAACTCGTTCATGAGCCCTTCCCCCACCCCGAGCTTCCGGTAGCGCTCGGCCACCACGATCTTCTCCAGATGGGCGGAGCGGCTCTCGCCGTCGATCTCGTAGAACACGCCGCCGATCAGGCTTCCCCGCTCGCTCACCGCGACCAGGAACTGGTGCTCGGGACGGAAGCTCACGTCGAGCCGGGCGGCGAGGAAGAGCCGGTGGAGCCGGCCCACTTCCCTGGGATTCACCGGCTGGCGCACCTGGTACGGACGGCCGGTGTTGTCCTCGAGCGAGACCACGATGTCGGTCTGGCGCACTCCGCCGAGTTCGGTGGACAAGAACCCCGCCTCGTCGCCGGGGCGGAGATGGGGGTAGGTGAGCCGGGTGAGGAAGTACTCCTGGTCGGAGCCGCTTTCGAGGTGCACGCGGAGCCCGGCCAGCCGGTCCACCAGCTCGTCGGACCCCAGCGAACGCCGGCGCAGGGTCCCGATCACCGCGTCCAGCCCCCCGGCCACGGCGGCGGGGGCATCGCGGAAGACGGTCTCGCGGAAGAAGCGCACCCGGGTGTCGGGGTGCTCACGGAGGAGATCCCCAAGGCGGTAGGTCTCGAACAGCTCCTGCACGGTCTGGGCGCGGGCCGGCGCGGGAGCGTCGGGAGCGAGCGCGGCCCAGCGATGGTAACGGTCGACGGCGGAGCGCAACCGCCGGGGCACGAACCCGTTCGCCTCCACCGAGGCCAGGTAGGGGACGATGTGCGCGGACACCGGCCCCCGGCCCGCGGCCCCGGCCAGAAGGGCGGCCCCCGCCTTCACCCCCGCCGTCTCCAGAAATGCGGTGAGCACGTCCCCGGCGGACGCGATCCCGGCGAGCGGCGGGTGGCGCTCCTCCACCGGCGCCGCCAGGTGGTTCCACAGCTCGTCCAGGAGCTCGCCGATCCCTCCCGCGGGCCGGCGGCGGGCGATGGAGACGATGCGGGTTCCGGTCTGGTAGTCGTGGGTGGGGACGATCACGTCCCCGGCCGAGGGATCGGCCAGGACCCGGGTGCGCCCGGTGCGGTTCCAGAACTCCAGGAACGCCCCCGCCGCGCTGTAGACGAAGAAGGGCCAGAGGAGCGCCACCCGGTCCACCGTGTCCTCGGTCCGCCGCTGCACCAGCCGCTGCACCACCCGGTCCAGGGTCTCGCCCGCGATGAACTCCTCGGTCCAGAGGTCGAACTCCGGCCACCAGCCGCCGAACTTCTCCACCAGGGGGCCCCGCCCGTCATCGCCCCCGGTGATCATGAGCCAGCGGATCTCCGAGAGCACGTCCTCGCGGCTCAGCCCGTCGTTGAGGTTCAAGGCGAGATCGTACGACCCCTGCCGCCGGGTGTGCACGCTCAGCCGGTACACCGACTTCCCGTGCCGCGCCCCCAGCAGGCTCACCCAGATCCCTCCCCGGGGGATGTCGGAGAGCTGGAGAAGAGCCTCGCCGGAGAAGAGGTAGACCGCCTCGCGCAGGAGCCCGGTGGTGGAGACCGCGGCCAGGATCCGCTCCCGGTCGGGCCCGGGCACCTCGTCTTCGAAGCCGATCACGTCGTCCCACCGGTACTCGTTCCCCTCGTCGGGATCCACCGCGATCGGCCGCACCGGTCCCAGCCACGACCGGAACCCCTCGGTCAGCCGCGCCAGGGACGACTCCGCCTCCGCCCGCACCCGGGAGGCGGGAGCGAACACCCGGGTCCGGGCCAGGGCGGCCCGGAGCGGCTCGAACGCCGCGGGATGCCCCGCCCCGTACCCGGCCAGGAGCCGCAACAGCGACGCCGCCCCCGGCACGCCGGGGTCCCCGTCCGAGGCCGCGGCCTCGGCCGCCGCGCGCGCATGGCGCACCAGGGCCTCGACCTTGGGCGCGCTCAACCCCTCGTCGCAGAGGCGGACGATGGTGCGGGCGTCGAGGAGGAGATCCGGGCCGGCCAGGAATCGTTCCAGGGTGGCCGGGGTCTGATGGTCGCGCTCGGCGGGGAGCAGGATCTCGAACGCGCGGCGCCGGATGGCGATCGAGGGGTTTCCCCCCGCTCCCCGGAGCCCCAGAAGCGCGGTCTCGAGCAGGATCCCCTCCTCGCTCCGGAGCGCGCGCGCCATGACCGAGAGCGCCAGGAGCCCGTGCTCGGGATCGGGCGAGGCGAGGGTGCGGGCGGCCAGGTCCAGGTCGTCCAGGTCCGGGCCGGGCTCGACCAGGGTGTGGCGGAGCGCGCCCAGCTCGTCCTCGGTGGGGTGATAGGGTACCGCCCGCCCCAGGAGGGTCACGTCCCGCGGAGGGCGGGCGCGCCGGATGCGAAGCGCCCGCTCGAGGGGCGCGAACTGCACCAGCTCCTCGTTTCCCAGCCACAGCGGAGGCGAGGCCGCCAGCGTCCCCAGGTCGAGCACCCGCCCCTCCACCCGGTACCGGGAGGAGCCGATCCGCACCTCCTCCGCCTCGCCGTCGGTTCCGAGCGACTCCACGGTGAGCGAGGTCCCGGTGGAGGCGAAGGTGATGCGGCCCCCCTCGAGCCGCACGTCCCCCGCGGTCAGGCCGAGGGCCTGGAAGAGCCAGTTGGGAACGTGAATCTCGGCGCGGAGACCTTCGCTCCTGAGCCGCACCCGCCGGTAGAGGGTGTCGATGACCGGAGCGAAGTTCCGCGCCACCGTCTTCCGGCGATAGGTCCCCTTGGGGGTGAGCTCGTCCCGCTCCTCCGAGAAGTCGCGGTCGAGCACGGCGAAGTCCACCACGCGCTCGTAGGGAGCCAGGAAGCGGTTCACCGAGACCACCAGCGAGCGGAAGTAATCGCGGCGCTCCCGCTCGCTCATGGCGGCCAAGTCCGGCTCGGTGTGCTCCAGGTTGGGCACGAAGAGGACGGTGTTGTAGGGCTTGTGATCGCCGACCAGGAACACCCGCCGCACCGCCTCGAAGTCCCGGAACAGGTTTTCCACCCGCTGGGGGGCCACCGACTCCCCCTTGATGTTCTTGTAGATCTCCTTCTTGCGGTCGACGAGCCGGTAGTGCCCCTCCTCGTCCCGCTCCATGAGATCGCCGGTATGGAACCAGCCCGCGGCGTCCAAGCTCTCCCGGTCCGGCGCCCCCTGGTAACCCAGCATCACGTAGGCCCCCCGGATCACCATCTCGCCGTCGGGCTCCAGGCGCACCTCGATCCCCGGCAGCGGCAGCCCGAGGCTCTCGTCACGGTAGCCTCCGGGCGGGGTCATGGTGATGCCGCCGGTGGCCTCGGTCATGCCGAACCCGCTCACCAGCTCCACTCCCCGCGCGGCGAAGAACCGGAAGATCTCGGGGGGGAGGTACCCCGCGGCGGAGACCCCCCACCGGAGCCGCTCCCCCACCACCGCCCGGGCCGCCGCCTGCAGAACGTCGTCGGGGTCGTCCTCCAGGTCGGCGCGGCGGCCGATCTCCTCCCAGAGTTCCATCCATTTCTTGGGCACGCTGATGAACACGGTGGGCCGGGCCCGGCCCATCCCTTCGATCAGCGATTCCAGCGAGGGATCGGTCTGGAAGGTGTAGACCGCCCCCCAGAACACGCAGGCCCAGAGTTCCAGGTACCTTCCGAAGGTATGGTAGAGGGGGAGGTAGGCCAGGAAGACGTCCTGGTCGCCGATTCCGGGAAGCGCGAGCGCCCGCGCGAACCGCTTGGCCACCAGGTTCCTCTGGGAAAAGCGGATCCCCTTGGGCTTCCCGGTGGTGCCCGAGGTGTACATGAGGGTGGCCACCCCCCGGAGATCGACGGCGTCCCGCGCCCGCTCCAGCCGGTCCCGGTCCACCCCCCGCCCCCGCGCCGCGACCTCGGACAGGGAGAGGGCGCCGGAGGCGGCGGGAGGACGATCGAAGGTCACCACCCTCGCGAGCCGGGAGAGGCGCGAACGGTGACGCTCCACCTTCGCCAGCTCCCGTTCGCCGGACACCACCAGCACCGAGGCTCCGGTCTGCTCCAGGATGAAGGCGATGTCCACGTCGGTGGCGGTGGCGGGCACCAGCACGTTCACGATGCCCGAGGTCAGGCAGGCCAGGTCGGTGAGGGCGGCCTCGATCCGGTTTTCGGAGAGGATCGCCACCGGGCCCGGACCGGCCTCCTCGCCCAGGGCGAGCAGGCCGCGGGCGATGAGGTCGACCTGGCTCGACACCGCGAGCCAGGTGTGGCTCACCTCGCGACCGCCGGCGGTGAGCCGGAAGAGGGTGCGCGGGCCGTAGTCCTCCACCCGCTGCCGGAAGAGCCGGGCCAGGGTGAAGCCGGAGGCGTCGATCAGCCGGAGAATGAGCGCCATCCATCGCTCGGCGGCGTTCTCCTGCGCGATCCGCTTCAGCACCGCCGGGCGGCGCACCGCGTCGAGCCAGATCCACGCCCGCGGGGCCAGCGCCGCCCGCGCCTCCTCCGATTCCGCCCGTTCCAGGGAGCCCGCCCAGCGTTCGCCGAGCGCGGCCAGCGCGTCCAGCCCGAGGCCCCGCGCCACCGCCTCGTCCAGCCGGCCGTCGGCCACGAACTCCAGCGCCTCTTCCGCCGCCTCCCCGGGGTCCCCGGGTCCGGGGGCGAGGAGCGCGTTCAGGTCCTCCGCCGCCCGCGCCGCCTCCGCTTCGGACGCTCCTTCCCGCAGGCGGGCCAGGCGGTCTTCCGGGGAGGGTTCGGGTAGGCTCACGCGGTCGTTCCTTTCCGGGAGGTCGCGGACCGGCCGGGTTCGGGGGCCGGGAGGCTCCGGATTATAGCAAGGGGCCCCGGACCGCCTGCGGCGGCCGGGGCCCTCGCCTCATGGGGACGCGACGGCTACTTGAGCCCGGCCGCGTCCTCCAGCATCTTGGTGGTCAGCGACTTGGGCCTCTCGATGGGATACCCCAGGGCGCGGTCCCAGGTGATGTTGGCCAGCACCCCGATCGCGCGTCCCACCCCGAAGAGCACGGTGTAGAACTCGTACTCGGTCACCCCGTAGTACCACTGGATCACGCCCGACTGCGCATCCACGTTGGGCCAGGGATTCTTGGCCTTGCCCTGCTCCCGGAGGATGGGCGGCGCCGTCTCGTAGATCATGCTCACCAGCTTGAACAGCGGGAAGTCCGGGAGATGCTTCAGGCAGAACTCCCGCTGGGCCATGTAGCGTGGATCGGTCTTGCGCAGCACCGCGTGCCCGTAGCCGGGGATCACCTGGCCGCCGTTCAGGGTCTCCCACAGCGCGTCCTTGAGCTGCTGCTCGGTCGGGAGCTTCCCGCCCAGCTTCTCCATCAGGTTCTGCGTCCAGCGCAGCACCTCCTCGTTGGCCAGGCCGTGGAGCGGTCCGGCCAGCCCGTTCATCCCCGCCGACAGCGAGTAGTACGCGTCGGAGAGAGCGGAGGCCACCAGGTGGGTGGCGTGGGCGGAGACGTTCCCCGACTCGTGGTCGGAGTGGAGGATGAAGTACATGCGGGCCACGTCGTCGTAGGGACGGCCGATCCCCATCATGTGGGCGAAGTTCCCGCCCATGTCCAGGTCCTGGTCGGGGGCGATGTGGGTGTCGCCCTTGTACTTCATCCGGTAGATGGTGGCGGCGATGCGGGGGAGCCGGGCCATGAGGTCCGAGCAGTCCTCGTACATCGGATCCCAGTAGTCCATCTTGTTCATCCCCTTGTGGTACTCGCGGATGAACCGGGATTCACGCTGCATGGAAAGGATGGCCGCCGAGAACATGGTCATGGGATGGGTGTCCCGCGGCATCGCCCGGAGCACGTCGTACACGTACCGAGGCACCTCGGCCCGGCGCTTGAACTCCGCCACCACTTCCTGGGTTTCTTCCATGGTGGGGATGCGGCCGGTGAGGAGGAAGTACCAGAACCCCTCCACGTAGGCGTAGTCGCGTTCCGGAACCTTGGGGAGGGCGGCGAAGGTCTCGGGGATGGTCTTGCCGCGGAACCGGATCCCTTCCATGGGGTCCAGGTAGGAGATGTCGGTCACCAGGCACCGCACTCCCCGCGCCCCTCCGATCGCCTGGCCGACCGTCACCTCACCCAACTTGACTTCGGAGTGGTCCTTCAACAACCGGGCGATGCGCGGACGCTCCGCCTCGATCCGCTGCAAGAGTGCATCCTTCAACTTGGCCATGGTCTCTACTCCCTTCTTCCAACCCGTGGACGGAACGCCTTGCTCGACCCGGCGTTTCCGCGCTTCCGGCGGAAGCATCCCTCAGGATCCCCCACGTCCCCCCTGGGACGCAACTCAGCGTACGACCGACTATAGGCTTTTTGCTCACCGGTGTCTTTGCAATTCCATGTTACCGGTGGCCGGAAAGGGCCGGCGGCGCCGGGGCGGCCCCCCGCAAACGGCGCCGGGAGGCCGGGAACCGGCCGTTTCGCGTTCTCCCCTTCGTTTTCATTCACCATTTGAATAGCGTTTATCCCGCTTATCGTGGACCTTTCCCCACCATCCAACCACTAGGATGGTGGCGGCGGACGTTTCCCCGGCCCGGCTCCCGAACCACGTCGAGGTTCCATGAAAAAGCTTTTGTCCGGCAACGAGGCGGTGGCCCGGGGGGCGTACGAGTGCGGCGTCACCTTCGCCGCCGGCTACCCCGGCACCCCGTCCACCGAGATCCTCGAATCCTTCCGCGACTACCCCGGGGTGGAGGCGCGCTGGGCCCCCAACGAGAAGGTGGCCTACGAGTCCGCGGTGGGGGCCTGCCTGGGCGGCGCCCGCGCCCTGGTGACCATGAAGCACGTGGGAGTGAACGTGGCCGCCGACCCGCTGTTCAGCCACGCCTACATGGGCGTCAACGGAGGCCTGGTGGTGGTCTCCGCCGACGACCCCGGCATGCACTCCTCGCAGAACGAGCAGGACAACCGGTGGCTGGCGCGGGCGGCCAAGATTCCCATGCTGGAGCCCTCGACCAGCGACGAGGCCAAGGAATTCACCCGCCTCGCTTTCGAGCTCTCCGAGGCCTACGACAGCCCGGTCATGCTCCGGCTCACCACCCGGGTCTGCCACGCCGAGGGCGAGGTGGATCTGGGCGAGCCCCGGACTCCGCCCCGGCGGACCTTCCACCGGAACCCCGCCAAGTACGTGCTCCTCCCCGCCAACGCCCGCGGGCGCCATCGCGCGGTGGAGGACCGGATGCGCCGGCTCAAGGTGGACGCCTCCTCCATGCGCCGCCTGAACGTGCTGCGCCACCGCCGCTCCGACCTGGGGGTGGTATCGAGCGGCGCGGCCTGGCTCTACGCCATGGAAGCGTTTCCCGAGGCCTCGCACCTGAAGCTCGGCCTCACCAATCCCCTCCCCGAGAGCCTGATCCGCGAGTTCGCGGCCTCGGTGGACCGGGTGATCGTGGTGGAGGAGCTGGACCCGTTCCTGGAAGAGCAGCTCCGGGCCATGGGCATCGAGGTGACCGGGCGGGAACTCCGCCCCGACACCGGCGAACTCGATCCGGACCTGGTGGCCGCCATGGCCCTGGGCGGGGACGCCCCCCCCCGGGCGCCGGTGATCGACGTGCAGCTCCCCCCCCGGCCGCCGGTGCTCTGCCCCGGCTGCGGCCATCGCGGGGTGTTCACCGTGCTCCGGCGGCTGGACCTGATCGTGGCCGGCGACATCGGCTGCTACACCCTGGGGGCGCTGAGCCCGCTCAACGCCATGGATTCCTGCCTCTGCATGGGGGCGAGCGTGGGCATGGCCTCGGGGCTGGCCCGGGCGCTCCCCGAGGCCGACCGGCGGCGGGTGGTGGGGGTGATCGGAGACTCCACCTTCGTCCACTCCGGCATCACCGGGCTGGTGGACGCGGTCTATAACGGCGGCGCCCAGACCCTGCTGGTCCTCGACAACCGCACCACCGCCATGACCGGGCACCAGCCCCATCCCGCCACCGGCAAGCGCCTGAGCGGCGAGGACGCGCCCCGGCTCGACATCCCCGGCCTGGCCCGGGCGGTGGGGGTGCGCCGGGTCCGCACCGCCGACGCCTACGATCTTCTCGGGCTGGAGAAGGCGGTCCGCGAAGAACTGGAGGCGGACGAAACGTCGGTGATCGTGGTCCAGAACGGGTGCGTGCTGAACGAGAAGACGGTGTTCGCCCCCCCGGTGGAGGTGGACGCCGCCGTCTGCGTCCACTGCGAGGCGTGCCTTTCCATCGGTTGCCCGGCGGTGGGCTTCGCCGACGACGTGCCGGCGATCGACCCCGAGGTCTGTAACGGCTGCAGCATGTGCCAGCAGGTGTGCTACGACTGCCCCGCGGCCAACGACGTGCCCGGGTTCCTGGAGCTGGCGCTGGAGAAGCGTTACGCCGAGGCCTACGAGCTGCTGCTCAAGACCAACCCCTTCCCCTCGGTGACCGGCCGCGTCTGCCCCCACCCCTGCGAGACCGAGGTCAACGCCCTCGGCTACGGCCTGGGAGGGGTGGTGGACGCCCGGTTCGCCGCCCTCGGCGCGAAGTTCGGCAACGGAAAGCCGGGCCGGGTCTCCATCCGCTCGGTGGAACGGTTCCTGGGGGATTGGGGCCTGGAGCACGCCGCCGTCCCCGCGCCGGCGGAGCCTCGCGAGGAGCGCGTGGCGGTGGTGGGGAGCGGCCCCGGCGGCCTCACCGCGGCCTGGTACCTGGCCCGGGAGGGATACCGGGTGACCGTGTTCGAGCAGCTTCCCGAGATCGGGGGCATGCTCCGGGCGGGCATCCCCGACTTCCGGCTGCCCCGCGAGGTCCTCGACCGGACGCTGGACCGGATGCGGGCCGCGGGGATCGAGTTCCGGACCGAGGCCAGGGTGGGCCGCGAGATCGGCTTCGACGCTCTCGACCGCGACCACGACGCGATCTTCCTCGCCACCGGCTTCTCCGAGACCGCCCCCCTGGGTATCCCCGGGGAGGACCTGCCCGGAGTGGTCCACGGGGTGGAACTCCTGCGGGATCTGAACCTGGGGGTGAAGACCGAGATCGGCAAGCACGTGCTGGTGGTGGGAGGAGGCAATACCGCGGTGGACGTGGCCCGTTCGGTGAAGCGCCGGGGCGCCGCCCCCACCGTGGCCTACCGGCGGAGCGTGGCCGACATGCCCGCCATCCCCGAGGACGTGGCCGACCTGGTGGCCGAGGGCATCCCGGTGGTGCCGCACACCGCTCCGGTGGCCATCGTCCTGCGTGGGGGCCGGCTCCAGGTCACCTTCACCCGCATGCAGCCCGGCGCCCCGGACGCCAGCGGCCGCCGGCGCCCGGTGCCGGTCCCCGGCTCCGAGACCGTCGAGGAGTTCGACCAGGTGGTGGCGGCGGTGGGCGAACGGGCCGGCTTCAGCGACCTTCCCGAGTCGCTGCGCAACGACGGGCGCAAGGTGGTCACCGACTTCTCCACCGAAACCGGCCTCGCCGGGGTATTCGCCGGCGGCGACCTCGCCACCGGCTTCGGCACCGTGGCCCACGCCGTCCGCTCCGGACGGAAGGCCGCCGGCGCCATCCGGGCCTATCTCGAGGGGAAGAGCCGATGAACACCAGCATCTTCATGGCCGGAGTGGGGGGGCAGGGGATCCTGCTGGCGGGCGAGGTGGTGGCCGAGGCCGCGCTCCTATCGGGCCGCTCGGTCCGCAAGAGCGAGGTCCACGGCATGTCGCAGCGGGGCGGGAGCGTCACCTGCCAGATCCGCTACGGCGCCGGGATCTTCTCCCCCCTCATCCGGCTCGGCGCCGCCGACGTGCTCTTCGCCCTCGAACGCCTGGAGGCGGTGCGCCACCTGGAGTACCTGAAGCCGGGGGGCGTCGCGCTGGTCAACGACCAGCGGATCGACCCCTCCATGCTCATCTGGGGCAAGGCGCCCTACCCCCAGGAGGTGGAGCCGCTGCTCCGCCGCCGCGCGGGCCGGGTGGTGATGGTCCCCGCCCACCGGATCGCCGAGGAGCTGGGGAACGTCAAGATCGTCAACGTGGTCATGCTGGGGGCGCTCTCGGTGGAGCTGGACCTGGATGAGGACGTCCTCACCAGCGGCATCGAGAAGCGGGTCCCGACCAAGGCGCTGGAGATCAACATCAGGGGCTTCCTCAAGGGCCGCCAGGCCGTCCTCGGGGCCTTGCGGCAGCCCTCCTAGCCCTTTCCGCGCCCTCCCTCCGGGCCTTCCCTCCCCGGAAGGGAAGATCGGCCCCTCCGCGCCCGCCCCCCCGAAACTCCCCGGAAAAGGAGAAGGGCCCGACATTCGCGGGCCCCCTCCCCCGGCTGGTGCCGGCCGGGCGCGGCGGCGGCTTCCGGCCCGCCGCCCGTCCTCTGGGGACGGACGGCGTTTGCCGCCGCGTCCGAGTCCGCTACTGCACCACCGGATAGCTGTTGGTGGGCGGCGTGAACTTCACGTTGCACACGGTGGCGTTCTCGGAGCAAAGCGAGTTCACCCCGTAGGTCAGCGAGTACGCGTTGTAGCCGAGCATGTTCAGGTACGCCACCACCTGGGCGGAGCTCTGCCCGGTGTAGCAGTACACCACCACCTTCTTGTCGGTGGGGATGGTGTTGAGGAGCTTGGCCGAGGCCAGGTCCTGCTTGGGCACGAAGTGCACCGCGCCGGGGACGTGGCCGCCGTTGTAGTTGGCGTCGGCCTGGTAGCAGATCACGAAGTAGTCCCCGGCGTGGCCGGCGGTGAAGTCGGCGTAGAGTGTCGAGGCGCTGATCGTCTTCCACCCGGCGGCGGCGCCGGCGTCGGCGCGGGCACGCAGGACGGCCTTCCCCGTCTTCTCTCCGGTGGCGAGCGTGGGCGGCGAGTAGGTCTGGGTGGAGACGGTGGCGGTGGTGGAGAGCCAGTCCGCGTAGTTGTTGCTCATCCCGTTCTCCCAGCGGGAGCCGGTGATGTTGGCGTCGGTGGTCCAGCCGCACATCCCGTAGCGCAGGCTCTGGGCCTCGGTGCCCAGCATGTTCATGATCGAGGTCACGTAGCCCGCGGTCTGCCCGGTGTAGCACACGTTGAGCACCGCGTGCCCGGCGGGGAGCCCGTCCATGACCGTGCCGAAGTCGGCCAGGGCCACGTTCCGGGCGCCGGCGATGTGCCCCTTGGCGAATTCGGCGGCGCTCCGCCAGTCGAGGATGGTGTAGTCGTTGGCGGTGTTGCCGTCCACCAGGTTGGCATAGACCGCGTCCGCGGCCGGGGTCAGGGTCGCCCCGCTGGCGGTGGTGTAGGTGCCGAAGTAGGCGTCCCCCACCGCGGCCACGAGCGAATACTCGCTGACGCCGGGGTTGGTGCCGTTGTCGCTGCCGCCGCAGCCCACCAGGGCCGGAGCGGCGGACAGGGCCACCGCCAGAACGATCCACAGTGCCAGGAACCGTCTCATCGGTTGTTCCTCCTTACCAGTTGACCGGCGACCCGTTCGGAACGATCAGGTCGCGATTCGCCTCGGCCTCCGCCGGGCTCATGGAATCCAGGTCCGACTGCCGGAGGAAGATCCCCTCCGGCCCGTCGGGGCTCTCGTGACAGGCGGTGAAGCAGGTTCCCCCCTCGGGGACGCGGGTGCGGTCCGTCCACCGCTGGATGTTGTGAGGCGCCGCGTACCTCCAGGTCGGCGCGACGCCGAAGTTCGCCAGGGTCCCCGTTCCCCACGCGGCATAGGTGTCGGGGGCAATGGGAATGTGGCGCAGGGTCACGAACCGGTAGGGCCGCCGGTCCGGGGCCGGGTTCCGCCCGATCTTGAAGCTCATGTACGAGGGTTCGGCGAGGCCGGTCCCGGCGTGGCACGAGTTGCAGGACTTGTAGTCCAGGCTGTGGCACGTCTCACAGGAGAGGTCCCCCCAGTGCCGGACGTGGTAGGGGTTGGCCGCGGCCTCGCCCCCGTGGCAATCCCCGCAGGTGGTCTGATACCACGACGACAGCCGTTCCTTGGGGACCCCGCCGGCGCCGTGCATCTCCATCCGGTCGTGGCAGGAATCGCAGCGCATGCCCCCCGGAAGGTAATGGACGTCCGCGGGATACCCGGCGTTCTGGCCCAGATACTCGGCCCCGACCCGGCTCCCGTGGCAGGCGGTGCAGTTCTCGGTCATGTCGGGAGCGCCGAAGCGGTGGCCCGCCACCAGCCCTCCGCCCACCGATGCCGGCCGCCCCACGTGGCAGTCGCCGCAGGAGGTGTGGCAGCTGTTGCAGTTGGCCTCGTAGCCGGCCAGTACCGACGCGGGAAGGAGCGAGAAGTCGGCGACCCCGTGGCGCGCCGCCACCACGTTCTTCTCCCCCCACAGGTTGGCGTGGAGCCCCCCCAGGTGCCGCTGAACGTCGATGGGATGACACCCGGCGCAGTACTGCTGGGGCTCGGCGCTCGGCCTCGCCACCAGGCCCAGGTGAGCCTCGTCCTTGGTCAGATTCCCGTTCTTGCCCCGGTGGCAGTCGGTGCAGTCGGCCTTGCCGTGGTCCGAGGCGAAGAACGCGTCGGCCCCCGTTCCCGCGATCAGGACCTTTTGCCAGCCCTCCAACGGAGGGACCGACCCGCCTCACCCCTCGCCCGCGTCGCCCTCGGCGGGCGGCGGGTCGGGAAGCGCGGTGGCCTGGAGCATTTCGGCGTCGGTATGGCAGCCGGTGCAGGTCCCGCTCAGGGCGACCGGCTTTCCGGGATCGTTCCCGCCGGAACCGCCGCACCCGGCGGCCGCGAGGACGACCAGGATCGCCGCCGCCGCCGCCAGCCAGATCAATCGAAACCTAGACATGTCGAGCCTCCAGATGACGTTTGAGCGCCGATCGCAGCCTGGGAGCGTCCGGAATCACCGGTTCCGCGTTGACCGCGAGATCCAGCTCCCGGAGCGCTTCCTCCGGCCGGCAGAAGAGCTGGAGGAGCGCCAGGCTGGTATGGCGAACCCCGGGGGGGAGCATCGGCTCGGTCCCCCGGAGCACGCTCTGCACGTCCCCACACGGGAAACCCTCGGTCTCGGGGTCGGACACCGCCAGCACCTCGAGCCCCTCGTCGAGGAGCCCCAGGGCCAGCTCCAGCGCCTCGCGGAGCCGGCCGAGCGCCACGTACGACACCACGAGTTTCTTGCGGGCCGGGAGGTGGCCGGGGTACCTGCGCAGCACCCCTTCGTAGATCATCGCCGCCTCCCCGAAGCGACCGGATCGGAAGTAGCGATTGGCCAACATCTCCGGCATCGCACGAACTCCTTCACCCTTCCCGCAGGGATCACCGGAGGTATAAAGAGCATGGAGCGTGCCCGGATCCAACTTGCTTCCCGGCAACCGGTTATGGGGTAGGCGAGAATCCGGCGGAGGGGGCCGGCGAAACCGACCGTTTCACCGGCAGCCGGCTCCGAGGCCTCGGAAGGGGAACCGGCGCCGCCGGACGGGCTCGGCGGCGCGACCGCGGTCAGCGGCCTGGAGATGGAACCGGACGTTTCAGATGAAACAGCGGGCGCAACGGGTCAGGAGCGGTCGGCGATTCCCAGCCGCCGCATCCGGCGCCAGAGGGTGGTGCGGGAGATGCCCAGGTCCTCGGCGGCGCGCCCGTGATGCCAGTGGTGGCGCTCGAGCACGTGGAGAATCCGGGCGGCCTCCCCCTCCTCCGCCGCGATCGAGGCGGGGGCGATCCCGGGGGCGCGCACCTCGGGGGGGAGGAGATCGAGGGTGAGCATGTCGCCGCGGGCGCGGGCGAAGGCGTACTCCACCGCGTTCTCCAGCTGGCGCACGTTCCCGGGCCAGGGGTGGTCCACCAGCACGTCCAGGGCCCGGTCGTGGATCCGGTCCACCGGCTTCCCGGTCACCAGCTGGTACTTGCGCAGGAAGTGCTCGACCAAAAGCGGGATGTCCTCGCGCCGGTCGCGGAGCGGGGGAACCGGGATCGGGATCACGTTCAGCCGGTAGAAGAGGTCCTCGCGGAACCGGCCGTCCTGCACCATCGCTCCGAGGTCTCGGTGGGTGGCGGCGAGCACCCGCACGTCCACCGGGAACGATTCCTCGCCCCCCACCCGCTCGAACCGGCGGTCCTGGAGGACGCGCAGGAGCTTGACCTGGACCCGGTGGCTGAGGTCGCCGATCTCGTCCAGGAACAGGGTTCCGGTGTGGGCCAGCTCGAAGCGGCCCCGGCGGTCGGCGGCGGCGTCGGTGAACGCGCCGCGGACGTGGCCGAAGAGTTCGCTCTCCAGCACCCCGTCCGAGAACACCGAGCAGTTGACCTTCACGAAGGGCGCGCCGCGCCGGGGACCCAGCTCCTGGAGGGCGTTGGCGACCATCTCCTTCCCGGTCCCCGACTCGCCGGTGATGAGCACGGTGGACAGGCTCCCCGCCACCTCCTCCACCATCCGGAATACCGTCCGCATGGCCGGCGACTTGCCGATGAGGCCGTGAAAGTGGTGATCGCCGGCCAGCTCCGCCCGCAACCGGTCCACCTCGGTCAGCTCGCGGAAGGAGAGGACACCGCCCATGGCGTCTCCGTCAGGAGCCCGGAGGACCGCGACGTTCATCGAGACCTCCACCTGCCGCCCGTCGGCCCGGGTGAGGTGCACCGGCTCGTCGCGGGCGGGGTCGCTCTCCTCCAGGGTGCGGGCGACCGGACAGCCGTCCCGGCAGCGGTCGGCGCGCAGGACCTGCCCGCAGTAGAGGCCGGAGGCGTCCCCGGTGCGGATCCCCAGCAGCCGCTCGGCGGCGGCGTTGAGCGAGGTGACCTTCCAGTCCTTGTCGATGGTCACCACCCCCTCGGCGAGGCTGGAGAGGATGGCCTCGCGCTGGGCGGTCTCGCGGGCCAGGCTCTCGTTCAGCCGCTCCACCTCGGTCATGGAGCGGATGGTCTCCACCGCGCCCAGAAGCTCCCCCTCCCCGTTCAGGATCGGCGAGGAGGACACCGAGATCGGGATCACCCGGCCGTCGCGATGGCGCATCATCACCTTGCGCAGGGAAATGCGGCTCCCGCTGCGCAGGGAGTTCTTCACCGCGCAGTCGACCTGGCAGGCGTCGGACCGGAAGACCTCGGCACAGGGCCGCCCCAGCACCTCCTCGGCCCGGTACCCGGTGAGCTCCTCCGCCGCCCGGTTGAAGGCGGTGATCCGGCAGAGCGGGTCGACGGTGAACAGGGCTTCGTTGATGGTCTGGAGCAGAAGGTCCAGGTCGACCTTCCCGGCCTCGGAACCGGAATTTCGGGGCATGATGGACATCGGTTTCCCGTCCGCGGGCGCCCCGGCTCCCGCCCGCCTCGCCACTGACGTGCCGGAAGAGAGGGCCGGGCGCCCCCGGCCTCAAGGGTTCGCCATGAATTAACAACTTGTTGCATGGGCGAGACAACCACATAGAGAAAATCCACGAAATCGAACGGAGACGGACGGATGGCGGCCCGGGGCGCAACGATCCGGTGCAGCCGGGGATCAGCGGAGCCGGGAGAGCAGCCAGAAGAGGGGGATGAGGAGAATCACCAGCAGCGCCGCCGCCACCGGTTTCCAGGGGAGGGCGGGCCGCCCCGGAAACTCGTAACCGCAGATGGGACAGACCGAGGCCCCCTCGGCAATGCCGGTGGCGCAGTTGGGGCACTCCTTCACCGGCGCCACTCCACCGTCACCCCCCAGTTCTCGAGCGGTCCCAGCCGGCCGGGGTCGCCCCATTCCCGGAGCGCCCGCCCCTCGACCCGGATCGCTCCCGGGAAAGGCCCCAGATACTTTTCCAGGGCCAGGCTGAAGGTGTCCTGAACCCCGTGGGGCACCGGTTGCACGGCATCGATGGGGGGGATTCCGGGGCGGGCCCGGAAGCCGTGCTCCTGCCGCTCCATACCCGCGGTCACCAGCCCCCACTCCCCCACCGGAACCTCCAGGTCGTAGGACTGGGCCCGGCTGTCCCCGCCCATGGGGTGCCCGATCACCCGTCCCCGCAGGGTGTAGCCGTCGGTGTAGAGGTAATGCCAGTACCAGAGGTTGGAGTCGTCGATGGCGTTGGAGGCCTCGGCCCGCACCAGCACCCCCCGCGCCACCAGCTCGATCCCATAGGTGTGGCCGGGAGTCGAGGGGAGCGGCCCGCTCTGGGGGCTGTCCTCCCCCCCGTACTCGCCGTAGAGGCGCCCGCCGTCGAGAAGCGGCAGGGGGCGGAGCGCCGGCCACAGATAGAGGTTCCAGTCCACGCTCCCCAGCTGGTCGGTGTCGTTCCGGCGGTCCCCGCCGCGGCGGTTCTCGTTGGTGCCGGTGAGCACGTCGAAGAGCGACCCCGGGGTGACGATGAAGCCGTGCCCGTGCCCGCCCAGGAGCACGGTGCGGCTGATCCCGAGGTCGAACCAGCGGGCGGGGGACCAAGTCGCCCGGCTTCCGGTCAACCAGGGACTGGGGGCGTCGTGGCGGTGCGGATCGTCCAGGTGCGCGGCGAACCAGGTCACGGTGAAGCGGCCCAGGTCCCGGAATGGGCCCGGAAGCGCGAAGGGGGAGTCGGACTCGAGCCGCAGCTGGTTCAACGGCTCGGCGTTGGTGGTGAGAAGGAGGTTCCCGTGCACCCCGGGTCCCCAGCTCAAGGGCTCCCGCCCCGCCACCACCCGCAGGTTTCGCCAGCCGCTCCGCAGGGTGAAGGTGAGCGGCCGCCAGGTGGTCCCGAAGCGGTCGGAGCGGATGCGGGCGTCGTAGTCGATCGCGAACCCCTCCGCCTCCACGAAGAAGCGGCTCTCCAGCGTCCCCGCCACGCCCTCGGTCCGGTCGGTGCCTTGGTCCAGGTCGTGCGGGGCCGAGCTCCCGCGCCGGATGTCGCTTCCCTCCAGGACCGCCGACTTTACCAGCCAGCCCCAGAGGCTCACCGGGTACTCGCCCCGGGCCCAGAACTCGTCCCAGGGGCAGATCTCCCAGCGCAGTCGATCCATGCGGTAGCGGACGGAGGGAACCGTCCCCGGCCCGGGGAGGGGCCGCCCCGAGGCCAGCCGCTCCGCGCCGGGGCGAAGCAGCCGGAACACGTCCGCCCGGGAAAGGGGCCGGCGGGCGGTAAGGGGCCCGTCCAGGAGCCCCAGATCCGCGGCCAGGCGGAGCTCGCGGTAGGTGGGGTCCCCCGCCCGCACCCCCACCGCGATGTCGGCGGCGCGGACGGATACCGGGCCCAGGGCGAGCGCCACCGCCAGGGACAGGAATCCCGCCGCGACCACCGCCGGTCTGGATGCGAAGCTGCGATGCCGAATCAGGGCGCCCCCTTTGCTCCGTCGCTCCCGCGCGAACCGGGCCAGGCCGCGGTTCCGGCGATCAGCGCGATCGCCCGCTCCGCGCCGGCGTTCCCGCCTCCAGCCAGGCCAGCCCCCGGCCCCGAAGCTCCGCGGCCATGAGCATCCCCAGAAGAAGCCACAGGATCTCCGAAACGCCGTTGGCCTCGAAGTGGCTCCCGGTGATGCAGGCGATCGAGACCTGCACGAGCTGGATCCACAGTACCAGCGCCACCGCCCCCTGCCAGCGATGGGTGAAGCGGAAGTACCGCGCCAGCCGGACCAGCGTGTAGCCGATGAAGAGGAAGAAGGAGCCGACGGCGAGAATGCCCCCCTTGAGGATCAGAAACATATAATAGCTCTCCTCCACCGGCCACCCCCATCGGTAGGGGCCGAGCCCCCACACCCAGAAGCGCTGCACCCAGGGCCACATGATCTCGCGCCACATCCGCACCCGCACCCGGAAGGTGAGGGGGACCCAGGTGGTGGCGACCTCGCCGAACTGGACCTGGAAGCGGTCGGCGATGATCTTCCAGAACGCGCCCGCCAGCACCGCTCCCACCAGCGGCGAGGCGGCCAGCAGCGGCTTCACCAGGCGCTTGGCCTGCGGGCTCCGGGCCAGGAGGACCGAGAGGCCGAGAAAGACGCAGATGATGCCGGTGAAGGAGGCGGTGAGGAACACCACCACCAGGTCCAGGACCGAGATCGCCACCACCGTGAACTTCCGCCAGCGCCGCCGGAAGAGGTGGAAGGTCCCCAGTCCCAGCACCGTGCACATGGCCAGGTACACTCCCGCCCCGTTCCAGTCCCCCGCCCACAAGCTGGTCACCCGCCGCGCGAAGAGGAAGGTGAACATCTTCTTGTCGGACGGGTACCAGGTTTCGAGGAACGCGTTGATGCCGGGGACCTGGAGCGCCTGGAGCACCCCCACCGCGGAGACGATGCCCGAGGCCGCGAGCATGAGGAAGAGCACCTGCCGGACCTGGCCCGGTTCCTCCACACCCTCCACCGCGATCCGGTAGATGACGTAGTACTGAACCGGGCCGAACAGGGTCTTGGCCGCGAACGACCCCCAGGGTTCCCCTCGGAACAGGAACACCATGGTGGGCAGCGCGACCCGGAAGAAGAGGAAGAGGAGGAGGATCCCGTCCGCCCACAGGAAGCGGTAGGGGCGCTTGCGGGCGAGGAAGGTGACCAGCGCCACCCCGATCAGCGCGAACAGCACCAGCTCGTTGGGGCGGAAGAAGGGTACGACCAGGCCCCGGGCCATGCCCGAGGTGAGGGGCGAGGTGAAGGCGAGCGCGTAGACCGCGAACACCGGGCGGGTGAGCGCGATCAGGCCCACGAGCGCCAGCACCGGGAGGGCCAGGAGCACCGGCCCGAACACCAGGACCCCTTTCCCGATCGCCGCCGCCCCGCCGGCTCCGGCCAGGGCCAGCGCCCCCCAGGCGGCGGGAACCCACCAGCGGACGATCGGCGCGCGGGCGCTCAGCATCGCTCCACCCGGGTGAAAAGGTAGTCGCCGAGGATCTGGCGGGCGGTGCGGGCGCGAAGGCGGTCGGCCTCGGATCGCCGCACCGCCGCCCGGAGTCCGTGGCGGAGCGCGTTGGCGGCCAAGAACGGAACCGAGCCCGTCCGGAGGAGAAGGCCGGAGCCGCCCCCCTCGTGGCGGATGGAATACCGGAGGCGCGACCGGTACCAGTTGCGCTTGACCCGGGCCTCCAGCGCGGGATCGGCGGCGCGCAGGCTCGCCCCCAGGTGGTGGATCACCGTGGCCTCGGGGACCCGCACCCAGCCCCAACCCGCGGCGGCGGCGCGGCGAAACCAGTCCACCTCCTCCAGGTAGAAGAAGTACGCCTCGTCGAGCGGCCCCACCGCCTCCAGGGCCTCGCGCCGGAAGAGGACCGCCGCCCCCATCGGGTACCAGGCGGGGCGCGGCGTGCCGGCGGCGATCTCGTCCCCGGCGGCCGCCGGGCGGCGGCGCCCGCCCCCCACGAACCCGGCCAGGGTGGCGCCCACGGTGGGGAAGGGTTCGCGGCTATCCTGGGGGCGCCCGTCGGGATAGGCCAGCGCGGGGGCGGCGGCCGCCCGTCGCGGCGCCCCGTCCAGGGCGGCGGCCAGGAGGGGAAGCGGATCGGCGCGGAGTTCGGTGTCCGCGTTCAGCACGAACACCCGCGGGGCGGTGGTCGCGGCCACCCCGCGGTTCACCGCCGCCGCGAAACCCCGGTTGGCCTCCTCGGCCAGGAGCCGCACCCCCGGGAACCGGCTCCGGATCGCGCCGGGGGTGCCGTCGCTGGAGGCGTTGTCCACCACCGTGACCGGAACCCCCGGAGTCCATCGGGCCAGGGAGTCCAGGCAGGCCTCGGTCAGGGAGCGGGTGTTGTAGGAGACCACCACCGTGTCGACCCCGGTCATGCCGTTCCCCTCCGGCGGCGCAAGAGCTCGAGGTCGCCGCGCTGGAAGAGCCGGAGCGGCCATGCCAGCGCCAGGTAGACCAGGGGCCCCAGGAGCGGATGCACCCGGAGCGAGAGCGCCAGGCCGAGAGTGTACAGGAGGAGGATTCCGGCCACCGGCCACCGCACGTCCACCCGGAAGCGCGCGTGCAGGAACACCGAGGCCCCCAGCGCGGTGACCGCGACCGCGATCACCCCCGCCACCGCCGCCCCCACCGGACCGAAGCGCGGCACCAGGAGGAGGTCCAGGCCCAGGTTGAGCACGAAGGTGACCGCGCCCTGGGCGATGCCGTACTCGGGGTGGTTCACGCTGCCATAGAGGGGGAGCGAGAAGAGGAGGAGCCCGATCCCCACCGGGTGGAAGGCGTAGGCCTTGGCCACCGCGATGCTCCCGTGATAGGCGCCGCCGAGGAGAACGAGGATCATGGGGCGCGCCAGCACCACCAGGACCAGCGCCGCCAGCCCCAGGAGCACCCCGGCCAGCCGCGTCCCCCGCCGCACCACCCCCTCCCGCATGATCGAGGTCTCGGGATGGCTGAAGTAGTAGAGGAGCGGCACCCCGATCGGCGCCAGCACCAGTTGCTCGGCCATGAGGGGAATGCGGGAGCCGGCGGCGAAGATCCCCACCTCCTGGGGTCCGAGCAGGAAGCGGAGCACGTAGAGGTCCACCGTGCTCAGGAGCAGCTGGAGCACGATCCCCACCAGGATCAGGGCGCCGAAGCGCGTCTCCTCCCGGCGGAAATGGACCGCGCCCGCGGTGAGGGCGGGGCGCACCAGGGCCAGGGCCACCGCGAGGAAGATCACCTGGGCGGCCACCTGCGCCGCGAAGGCGGAGAGAAAGCCGGGCACGATCGCCACCAGCCCCAGGGCGGCCACCCGCCCCCCGAAATTGGTCCCCAGGTCGAGCCGGGGGATGAGGGAGAAGCGCCCCTGGCCGCGCAGCATGCCCAGGGCGGTGTTGTAGAAGGCGTAGGCCCCGGCGTAGATCACGAACAGGGCGCCCGCCCGCCGGAGTTCCTCGGGGAGGCCGGCCCGGAGCATCCAGAGGCCCGCGAACACCGCGACCCCACCCGCCGCCGCCCACGCGTTCAGGGTGAGGGCGCGCCGGAAGAGCCCCCGGCCCTCGCTCTCGCTCCGCCCCGGAACGAACCGGGCAAGGGTCTCGTAGAAGCCGAGCCCCACGATCGAGCCCGCGGTCATCCCCAGGGCCAGCACCAGCTGCAACCGGCCCGCCTGGTCGGGGCCCAGCACCCGGTAGAGGAGAAGCCCGGCCAGCATGCCGAGCGCCCCGGTGGCGGTCTTCCAGGACACGTAGCCCGCGGAGCCGGCCAGGAGCCGGCCCCTGAGGGCCTCGCGTTGCCGGGCATCGGGCCCGGTGCTAGACTCGCGCGCGCCGGGCTCCATCCAACCCCTTCCGCTGGAACGCCGTTGCCGTCACCGTCCGCCTCCCCACCGATCGGCCTCTACCATACCTGGCGCGGTATCGGCGGGGGCATGGCCTACGAGACCGACCTCGAGCGCGCTCTCGCCGCCGCGTATCCGCTCCGGGTGCGAAACGTCTACCCCCGCCGGCTCCTCGCCCTCCCCGGCCGGCGCTTCCGGCAGATCCTGGCCGCAGTCCCCGATCCGGGCTGGGCGGTCACGGTGCGGGGATTTCTCCCCGCCCTCGCCCTGGGGATCCGCCGTCCGCGCGGCCGGCAGGTGGTCCTGATCCATCACGTGGACCATTCCGAGGTCCCCCACCGCGGGGTGAGTGCCCGCCTGGAACGGCTGTTCGCCCGCGCGATCCCCCGGGCCGACCGGCTGGTGGTAGTGGCCGAATACTGGCGATGCGCCCTGGCCCCGCTCGCGCCGGAGGTCCCGGTCACGGTGATCCCCAACGGCTTCCCGGTGGACGACTACGGCATCACCCCCGAGGAGCGCATCCGCTTCCGCCGCGCCCACGGGTTCGACGACCGGCCGCTCGTCTACCTGGGAAACTGCCAGGCGGCCAAGGGGGTGATCGAGGCCGAGGCCGCGCTCCGGGGCCTCGGATGGCAGCTGGTGACCAGCGGGCGGCGCGAGGCGGCGCTCCCGGCCCCCAACCTGGAACTCTCCGGAGACGACTACCGCCGGCTCCTCGCCGCCGCCGACGCGGTGCTGGCCATGTCGCGCTTCCTGGAGGGATGGAACCGCACCGCCCACGAGGCGCTCCTCTCCGGCACCCCGGTGGTGGGGCGGCCGGTGGGCGGGTTGGGCGAGCTGCTGGCGGGAGCGGGGCAGCTGGCGGTGGAGGATCCCTCCGCGCTCCCCGCGGCGGTCTCCGAGGCTCTGTCGCGCCGGGAGGAACTGGGCGCGCGCGGGCGGGAGTTCGCCCGCGGGTTCACCCTCGAACGCTTCGGCCGGGCCTGGACCGGGCTGATCGGGGAGGAGCTGGGCGCCCTGCGTCCCGGGTCCGCGCCGCACGCCTAGGCGGCTCGCGGGAACGGCGACCGCCGGATGAGCCGCCGCCACCGGTCTCCCTCGCTCTCCCCCGCCGGCGCCAAACGGTCCAGCGTCACCACCAGGAGGAGCGCCAGGCAGCATCCGAGCGCCAGCCCCACCACCATGTTGAGCTTCCGGTGGGGGCGGGTGGGATAGAGGGGAGGCGCCGCGCGGTCCAGCACCCGCACCGACGGGGTGTTCCGGGCCTCCTCGATCTTGGCCTGCTCGTACTGGGAGGCCAGCATGCCGTACACCGTGGACTGGGTCTGCACCGCCAGGTAAAGGCGGGCGTACTTCGCGGCCATGGCCGGAACCGAGCCCAGCGACAGCAGTACCCCACCCTGGTCGGTGCCGGTGCCGTCCGACACCAGGCTCCGGACGCGGGTCTGGAGCGCGTCGATCTGGGCGCTCAAGGTTCCCACCTCCGACGAGCTTTCGCTCATCGTGAACTTGAGCGCGTCGCGCTTGGCCTTGAGCCCCTCGATCTCGCCCTGGAGCTTGGCCACCACCTCCACCGTGGTCTTGGTCTGCTCATCCATGGCCAGCGCCCCGTAGCGCCGCTGGAACGCCTCGAGGGAATCCTGGGCGGCGGCGAGTTCCTGCCGGGTCTCCTTCAGCCGCCCCTCCACGAATGCCCGGGTGTGGGCGGCGGAGCCGGTCGAGAACTCGTTGTTGGCCCGGTCGAGGGCGTCCAGGTACCCGTTGGCGATGGCGGCGGCGCGGGCGGGATCGGTGTCCTGGACCGTGAGCTTGACCATGGTCCGCTCGTCCTGAACCACGCGGGTGGCGCGCTGGAGCTTGTCCACCGCGACCAGGCGCGAGGCGGAGGGCGATCCCTCGTCGATCTTCCACGCTCTCACCAGGCCCAGGGAATCCACCACCTCCCCGGCCAGGGACCGGCTCTGGAGCAGCGACACCGCGATGTCCCCGGGGGCGGCGGCGCCGCTCATCATGCCGGGGAAGAAGCCGATCTTGTCCGCGAGCAGGCTGGAGAGGCCGGCGGCGTCGGATCCTGCCGCTTCCGGAAGCAGGGTGGCGCGGGCGGTGTAGACCCGGTCG
Organism: Candidatus Eiseniibacteriota bacterium; assembly: GCA_963728475.1. GTDB lineage: Bacteria > Eisenbacteria > RBG-16-71-46 > JABDJR01 > JABDJR01 > CAVSKL01. Next base: position 1,874,380 of record CAVSKL010000001.1, on the reverse strand, counting down.
GCGGTGAGGGTGAACACCAGGGTGGCCAGCAGCACCGCTCCCACCGCCGCCACCGCGGTCCGGCGCCAGCGCCGGAGCATGGCCACGTAATCGGCGACGGTGGTGCCGGCGCTGGGTTCCGGGGTCATTTCTTGAGCTGGGTGACGATGAAGATGGTGGTGGCCAGGCCGCTCACGATGGTGGTGGCGTCGCGGATGGCTCCCAGCCAGTCCACCCCCTTGCCGGGAGGCTTGGCCTCCACGTCGATCACCGCCCCCGGGGGCACGGTGGGGTCGAACCACAGCCGGCGCCGCGCCTTCTGCACCACCCCGTCCACCCGCACGATGTGGATGCGCCCCTCGTCCGCGTTCTCCTGGAGCCCGCCGGTCCGCCGGAGGTAGTAATCCACGGTCTTGCCCGGCTGGTAGGCGAGGGCGCCGGGGCGGCTGACCGCGCCGGTGACCTGGATGGTCTCGTTGTATCGGGGCACGAACACCGAGTCCCCGTCGGCCAGCACCACGTTCTCCGCCCCCTCGGGCCGGTCCAGCGCCCGTTCGAAGTCGGCGATGATGCGCCCCTCGCCGGGGCGGTAGAGCACCGCCGCCTGGGGAAACGCCTCCGGAGTGAACCCGCCGGCCCGGTCGAGAAGCGTGGCCAGCTTCTGCTCGCGGCGGGTGAGGGTGTAGGTGCCGGGGAAGCGCACCTGGCCCATCACATCCACCGTGGCCTGCGGGGTCCACCCCGGCTTCTGCCGGACGTACACCCGGTCCTCGGGCTTGAGCAGGAGGTCGGCGGGACCGTGCGGCCGGTCGAGCGCGTCCGCGAGGTTGAAGAACACCGAGAACGCCACCGAGTCCCCCTCTTCCGGGGAGAGCCGCGAAAGTTCGGCCCGGTCGAGGAAGGTGCTCTCCAGGGTGTTGCCGGCCCGGAACACCAGGTCGGAAACCGTCATGCCCGGGTAGAGCTCGTACTTGCCCGGCGCCTGCACCTCTCCGCTCACGTAGACGTAGCGGTGGGGGTCCACGTGGTAGATCGGGTAGACGGTGAGGGCGTCCCCGTCGTGAACCTCGAGGGTGTCGGCCTGCCCGGCCAGGTCCACGTCGCGGCTCACCCGTCCGCCGTCCCCCTTCACCCGGTCGAGCACGGCGCGCGGCGCGTAGGAGGTGGCGGTGAGGCCCCCCGCCTCATGCACGAGGTCGGCCACGGTGTCCCCCGGCTTCACCTCGTAGCGGGCGGGCCGGCGGACGTCTCCACGGACGGCGGCCAGTCCGTAGACCGGGGGGACGAACACCCGGTAATCGGTGCCGAGTCGTACGTCGCTGCTCCCGTCCCCCTCGAGCAGAAGACCGTAGAGATCGACCTCCGCGATGAGGCTGTCGCCGCGGAACACCCGCACCCGCCGGAGGCTCCCGGTGTCGAGCGGGCCGCCCGCGTAGTAGAGGGCGTTGAAGGAGGTGGAGAGCGGGCTCAGGGTGTAGGTGCCCGGCCGGCGCACGTCCCCCAGCACCGAGACCTGAATGCTGCGCAACGTCTTGAGGGTCACGCTCAGGTTGAAACCGGAGTAGGTCCCGGCGAGCCGCGAGCGCAGGGTCTCGCGGAACTCGCCCAGGGACAATCCGGCGGCGGAGACCGGCCCCACCTCGGGAAACGCCACCGTGCCGTCGCGGGCCACCACCGGCGTCCAGTGTTTCTGCACCGAGCCCCACAACACCACCGAAAGCTCGTCTCCCGCGCCCAGGACGTAGTCGGGGCCCACCGCGATGTCCTCGGCGGGCTGGTAGCCTTCGGGGGACCCGCGGAAGATCGACTGTCCGAAGATCGGGACCTTGCCGGGGGGAAGGTAGCTCTCGCTGATCGGAACCTCGGGCGTGCGCACCTCGGTCCCGGGAGCGGTCCGGGCCGGCGCCGTCCCCGGCGGCGCGACCGGAGGCCGGGCCGCCGCCCGCTTCCCCGGGACCAGGGCTTCGGTGCTGTCGAGAAGGATCTGGGCCTCGTCCGGGGTGAAGACCCGGTCCTCGGGAAACGCCGAGAGGACCTTGTCGATGGTCTCGGCGGGTATGTCCCTGGACAGCATCAGGATCCTGACCTCGGGCAGGGTCAGGGTCTGGGTTTGGTCCGTGGTCGCGGTCTTCTCCCCGCCGGAACTCTGGGTATCGGAGAATACCTGAGCCCCCGCCCCGGCCGGGGCCAGGGCGAGGAGGATCACCGCGAGACCCGCGCCGAGCGTCCGCGAGATGCTGCTGGTGGTCATGGAAGTGGTTTACCGCTCCTGATTTATGTCCCCTCGAACGGACGCGGGAGACAGCCACACAAGCTAACCAGACCGGCCCGGAGAATCAAGGGTAAACGGGGAGGCGCCGGCCAGCCGGGCGGCCAGGGCCACGTACGCCTCGCGCTCCTGGGCCCAGGAGTGGCGGCGGAAGAACTCGCGCCCCCTCTCGAGCTGCTCCCGGGCCCGGGCCGGATTCTCCAGGAGCGCTCCCGCCGCCCGGGCCAGTTCCGCCGGGTCGGCCCGCCCGGCCAGGGCCAGCTCCCCGGGCCGGAAGTAGTGGTCCAGGGTCTCGGTCCGGGTCGCCACCGCCGGGATCCCCAGGGCCAGATACTCCAGGAGCTTGGTGGGGAGCACCAGCCGGGTGAACCCCTCGGCCCGGTTGGCCGCCATCCCCACCGAGACCGGACCCAGGGCGGCGGGGATGTCGTGGACCGCCACCCGCTCCGGGCTCACGTAGACCCGGCCCGCCAGGTCCGGCCGGGCGGCCCGGGCCAGGAGCGCCTCCTTCTGATCCCCGTCCCCGATCAGCCGCACCGTGAGGTCGGGGAATCGGGGAAGGAGGAGCGCGGCGGACTCGAGCAGCAGGTCCGGCCCGTACCGGGGCACCAGCGTCCCGTGGTAAGCGAGCACCGGGCGGTCCGGGGCCGGCGGCGGGTCCTCGCGCCAGAAGATGCGTTCGTCGGGAAGGTTCAGGTTGATGGAGACCTTGCCCGCGGGAACCCCCCGGGCCACCAGCCGCTCCCGGAACTGCTCGTTGGCGGTGAGCACGTGGTCGGCGGCGGCGCAGTTCACCCGCTCCGCCCACTCCGCCACCCGCCGCAGCAGCCGGCGGCGCTCGCCGAAGCGCTCGGTGAAGAGTTCCGGGACCAGGTCGTGGACGTCGAGCAGCACTCCCGCCCCCCGCCAGCGGGCGGGGTGGGCGACGTGGACCGCGAAGTCGGGAAGGCTGTGCACGTGCACGAAACGGTAGCGGCGGGGCCGCCGGACAATGAGGGCCAGCGCCCTCGACAGGAACCGGCGGTAGGAGACCAGGTAGCGCGCCAGCGAGCGTCCCCGGTAGCGCGGCACCGCCACCGCGAGGACCCGCACCCCGTCGAGCGCGCTCTCGGGGGGGTCGCCGGGCCGGGCCAGGCAGAGCACGGTCACCGCCCATCCCGCGTCCCGGAGCGCCTCGGCCTGGCGCCGGGTGCGCGGGTCGCTCGCGTAGTGGCTGTAGACCAGGTGGAGCGCGGCGGGCGGCGGGCCGGAGGTCATCGCCACCAGGAGGGTCTTCCGGTCAGCGCCTTCATCTGCTCGCGGCGGAAGGCGCGGATCTCCCCGGGGGTGAGGGCGCGCTCGGCGCGCTCCCGGTAGCCGGAGAGGAATCCCGACAGGAAATACCAGCCGCCCCGCACGTAGGGAGGGCGGAGCATGTTCCGGACCGCCCGGAGTCCGGCGAAGAGCGGATGGTAGCCGGCGAGGTAGGCTGCCCGTCCCTTGATCCAGGGCGCCCGGCGGAGACCGCCGGCGGTCCCGGTGACCCGGAGGTGGCGGAAGCTCACGTCGGGGAGGGTGCGGGTGGTCCATCCCGCCAGCCGCGCCCGCACGATGTCCACGGTGTCCCAGGCGATCCCCGGGCTCAATCCCCCCAGCTCCCGCAGGCACTCCCGCCGGTAGACCTTGACCGCGCCGTGCACGTGATAGGACGGGATCCGCACCCGCCCCCAGGTGCCGCCGGAATGGGGCTCCAGGGCCTGGGCCCCCACCACCCCCAGCGCGGGGTCCGCCTCCATCGCCCCCAGGAGCCGGGCGTAGAAGTCCGGTTCGAACTCGGTGTCGCCGTCCAGCATGGCCACCGCGTCCGGCTCCAGCTCCCAGACCCGCGGGAGCACCGAGTTGAAGCCGCGGGCGGCGGCCTCCCCCGCGTTCCGGCGGGGCCGCCCGGCAAACGTGACCACCTCGATCCAGGGGTGGCGCAAGGCGGCGGCGGCCAGAAGCTCGGGGGTGCGGTCGCGGGAGCCGTCGTCGATCACGATCCAGGCGGCGGGAAGCCGGGTCTGGGCGGTCACCGAGGCCAGGGTGCGGGGGAGGAACGCCTCCTCGTCACGCACCATGGTGACCAGGACGAGGCGGAGGAGAGCCTCCGCCGGAGGCGGGGGCGCGCTGGGCTGGGACATGGCCGCAAGAGTCTAGCAGAGCCCGAAACGCGGCCACAACGCGCCCGCTGGCCCGGGGGGCGGGCCGCGTGTATCCTCGGCCGGATGCTGCACGTCGTCTACCGCTCCTCGGGGGGCGCCAACCGCAAGAACCGCCCCGACTTCTTCGACAAGGACCTCTGCCTGGCATCGTTCCTGCGGGCGGTGCGCGAGGCCGGCGCCCCGGTGGCCCCGGTCTTCCTGAACGACGGCCCCCTCCCCGAGGCGCGGGTCCGGTGGATGGCGGCGGCGGGAGAGGTGGTCGCGGAAACCGGGCTGGGAAACGGAGGCTCCTACCGGCGGGCGGTGGATCTGGCCCTGGACCGCGCGCGGGGGGAGGACGACCTGGCCTATCTCTCCGAGGACGACTATCTCTTCCTTCCGGAGGCGTTCTCCGGCCTCCTCGGGGCGGCGGCGTCCCTCCCCGAGGCCGACTACCTCTCGCTCTACGACCATCCCGACCGTTACCGCCGCACCGACGACGCCGACCGCGGCCGGGCGCGGGTGTACGCCGCCGGCGACCGCCACTGGCGTTCGGCCGAGAGCACGTGCTTGAGCTTCGCGGTGCGGCCGGCGGCCCTGTCCGAGGACGCCCCGCTCCATCGGCGGGCGGCCCGGGCGGAGATCCCCGACGACCGAGGGCTCTGGCGGCGGCTCCAGGGACTGGGGGGCCGGCGCCTGCTCCGGGCGGGGCGGACGCGGCGGCTGCTGGTGACCCCGCTTCCCGCGCTGGCCACCCACCTGGAGCGCGAGCACCTGGCGCCCATGGTGGATTGGAACGGGGTGGCGGCACGGACCCGGGAGTGGGCGGAGCGGAGCCTGGGCTAGGGGCGGGGCCGGCTAGACCGTTACCATCGCGTCGTCGTCGGCGGTGAGGTTCCGGCAGCCGTCCTGGGTCACCACCCAGGTGTTCTCGATTCCCACCCCCCCCCGGTCGCCGAAGAAGAACTTGGGTTCCACCGCCAGCACCATCCCCTCCTTGAGGAGGGTCTCGTCGCCGGCGGCGAGCACGGGCAGCTCGTCCAGTTCCAGCCCCACCCCGTGCCCCACGAAACGCGATCGGTTGTCGCCGTAGCCCATGAAGTTGACCGCGAACGGGGTCTCCTGCACGATCCCCTCCACCGCCTGGTAGATCTTGCCGGCCTGGGCCCCCGGCCGGAGCCGGGTCTGGACCTCGGCCTGGATCTGGAGCGCCACGTGATGGGCGCGGACCATCTCCTCGTCCCGGAGCCCCCCGGCCACGAAGATGCGGGTCTTGTCGGCGAGGTAACCGTCGTAGCCCCCGCAGAGGTCGATCATGATCGGTTCCCCGCGCCGGAGCAGCCGGTCCCCGCCGCTCTGGGGAACCGCGGGGTAGAGCCCCTCCACGCCGTCGGGGCCGGCGAAGTCGGTGGGATAGGAGGCGGTGGCTCCCGCGCTCACCGCGCCGAAGAACATCTCGGCCCCGAACCGGCGGACCCGCACCAGCCCCTGGTGGCGCCGCCGGCGGAGCGCGAACTCGATACGGGCGGCGAGATCGATCTCACGCTCGCAACCGTCCTTCATCATCTCGGGGATCTCGGCGAACACGATCCGGAGCGCCTCGGCCGCCCGCTCGATCTTCTCGATCTCGTAGGCGCTCTTCACCATCCGCACCTGGCGGAGAATGGGGCTCACGTCCTCGAAGCGCGCCTCCTCGAAGAGCGAGGCGAACCGGAGGAAGATTCCCGCCGGCACCACGTCCAGCTCCATCCCCAGCCGCCGGAAGGAGCCCGCCCCTCGCCCGGCCAGAAGCGCCGGCAGCTCGTGAAAACCCTGCATGGGAAGGATCTCGGTCCAGGCGCTCTCGGTGCGGGCGCGGTGCACCGACCGCTTCACCGCGAAGATCGGCTCCCCATCCGCCGGCACGTAGAGAACGCCGCTCTGCACCGTCCCCGCGAGGTAGAAGAGGTCGGCCTTCTGGAGGAGGAACGCCCCTTCCAGCTCGGCATGGCGGAGCTTGGCCTGGAACTTCACGAGGCGGCTCTCGAGCTCGCGGCGCGGCGTGTACTGCACTCCGGATTCCTTTCCCTGCGCGTCCTGCTGCCGGGGGGCCGGACGGTCCTCCCGCCCTATTCTACCGCCCGGAGCGGCCGGCCGTGCGCGGGGACTCCCATGAGTAGGGATGTTCGAAGAATCCGGGCCAGCAGGTGAGCTCGTCCACCCGCTTGATCACGCGAGCCGGCGAGCCCGCCGCCACCATACCCGGGGGCACGTCCTCGGTGACCACCGAGCCCGCGCCCACCAGGCTTCCCCGGCCGATGCGCACCCCGGGAAGGACGGTGGAGTTGGCGCCGATCTTGGCGTAATCCTCCACGATCACCCCCCCCTTGCACTCCCGGTACCGGGGGCAGGGAGGATGGGGGTCGTCGGTGAACACCACGTTGGGGCCCAGGAAGACGTGCTCGCCCACCGTGACCGCCTCCAGGAAGCAGCCGCTGTGGACGCGGCTGCCGTTCCCGATGCGGTTGCCGTACTCGAGAACCGCGTGGGTCCCGACCGAGCAATCGTCCCCGATCACGTTCTCCTCGCGGATGGACGCGCCCTGCCCCGAGTTGAAGCGGGCGCCGATCACCGTGCCCGCGTAGATGGTGGTGAAGGGACGGATGACCCCGGCGGGGCCGACGGCCAGGGGCAGCTCGCCCACGGCGCGGCCTCGGGGGGGGAATCCAAGGATCGCGGGGGCGTGCACGACCGTGCCCTCCCCCAGCGTCACGTTGGGATGGATGATGGCTTCCATACCGGCGCGGTCAGACCGGGACGCGTCGAGGACGGGGGAACGACTCGTCCCAGGTCAGGGTCTCGGGACGGCCCCCGCTCATCAGCGACCGTTCCGCGGCCTCGAGCACCTGGACCACCCGCAGCCCGGACTGGCCGTCCGCCCGGGGGCGGCGCCCCTCGGCGATGGAACCCAGGAAGTCCTCCGCCTCGGCCTGGAGCGGCTCGTAGGAGTCCAGCTTGGGCGAGACGATGTCGCCCGCCCGGTACGACAGCTGGTATTCCCCGAACGTCTCCGGGTCGCGGTAGTTGACCCCCTTGTCGAAGATCTTGACCTTCTCCAGGTGCTCGGTGTCGTCGTAGACCAGCATCTTCCGCGACCCCACGATGGTGGTGTTGCGGAGCTTGGACGGCGACAGCCACGACACCTGCACGTGCGCGATCACCCCCGACCCAAACACCAGGTCGATGAAGGCCACGTCGGGAAGGCCCGGCTGCACGTAATCGCGGCCCACCGCGCTCACCTGGATGGGCGGTTCGTCCAGCCAGGCGAAGATCATGGAGAGGTCGTGGGGAGCAAGGTCCCACACCACCGAGACGTCCTTCTGGTGAAGCCCGAGGTTCACCCGGCTGGAAGATATGTAGTAGATGTTCCCCAGCTCCCCGGCCTTGATCACCTCGCGGATCTTCTGGACCGCCGGCGAGTACTCGAAGGTGTGGCCGACCATGAGCACCAGCCCGTTGGTCTCGGCCAGATCGATGAGCTCCCGCGCCTGGGCGGCGGTGTGCGCGAACGGCTTCTCCACGAAGACGTGCTTGCCGGCTTCCAGTGCCCGCCGGGCCAGGGGAAAGTGGGCGGAGAGCGGGGTGGCGATCATCACCGCGTCCACGTCCTTGTCGTCGAGCACGTACTGGAAATCGCTGGTCGCCCCCGCCAGGGGGTAACGCTGCTTGATATAGTCCAGCCGGGTCCGCTCCAGGTCGCAGGCCACGACCCCCTTGCAGCGCCGGTTCTCCACCAGATTCCGGACCAGGTTCGGTCCCCAATAACCACAACCGATGACGCCCACGGTATGCATCCGCTTGGCCTCCTCCCCCGCTGCTGGTTTGCGAACGGGTTCGCTCAGTGTCCCCCCGCCCCCGACAGAACCACGGGAATCGTCCGGGTCAGAAGCGCCAGATCCAGTCCCAGGGACCAGTTGGCGATGTAGTTGAGATCGAGGAGGACCATCTCCTCGAACGAAACTTCGCTGCGGCCGGTGACTTGCCAGAGCCCGGTGATCCCGGGCAGCACCCCCATCCGGTGCCGCTGCCAGTCCTCGTACATCTCCCACTCGTAGGGGAGGCAGGGCCGGGGCCCGACCAGGCTCATATCCCCCTTGAGCACGTTCCAGAGCTGCGGCAACTCATCCAGACTAGCGCGTCGCAGGAACGCCCCCCAAGGGGTAATCCGGGGATCGTCGACCAGCTTGTACACCTTGCGGCCGTTGTGCTGGCCGGCGGCGGTGCCGTCGTGCATGAGCGCCTGGACGTACTCGCGGTGGGCCCCGTCGTCGTTGCCCACCACCATGCTCCGGAACTTGTAGAGCACGAAGCGCCGGCCGTGGAGCCCCACGCGCACCTGCCGGTAGAGGACCGGCCCCGGGCTGGAGAGCTTCACCCCGGCCGCCACCGCCGCGAACACCGGGAGGAGGAGGAGCCCGCCGGCCAGGACCGCGGCCACGTCGATCAAGCGCTTGATCTTGAGGCCCCATCCCCGCTGGGGGGAGCGCTGGAGCTCGGCCAGGGGAACGCCGCCCAGGAGGTTCCCCGAGGCGCGCGCGACCATCACCTCGAAGGCGCTGGAGACCAGGTTCACCCGGACCCCTTCGTCCAGCCAGCGATGGGCCAGCTCCACCAGCCGCCCCCGGGAAAGGTCCTCCCGCGCCACCAGGACCTCGGAGATGCGCCGCTCCCGCGCCAGCCGTGGAACCATCTCCAGGCCGCCCAGGAAAGGCGCGGCGAGGGGGCCGGCGTGGCGGGAGCGGCGGGACCAGGCCTCGGGATCGTCCACGAAGCCCACCAGCGCCGGCTCCGTCCCCTCCTTGTAGCCCCCGGCGGCGGCGGCCCGGCGGGCGAGCCGCCCCGAACCGACGATCACCCGCGCGCCGCGGAGCTCACGCCCGTAGCGCGCGCGGAGCCAGGGGCGCCAGAGCCCCAGGCGGAAGAGTTCGGTGCCGGCCAGGCCGAAAGCGAAGAAGTAGATGAGGGCGAGCCGCGAGCGGAGCGGCGCTCCCGCCTTGAGGATGAAGATGCCCAGGATGACCACGCCGAGGAGCAGCACCCAGCCGCGCAACAGGCGCCCGGTCTGGCGCCAGCCGCGCACCACGTTGGCCGGCTCGTGGAGGCCGCAGGCGCCGAAAAGGGGCACGCAGAGCAGCGCCGCCACCAGGGCGGTGGCGGTGACCCGGCCCGCGGTGGAGACGGCCAGACCGGCGTCCCGCGCCAGATGGGCGGCCCAGAACGCGGCCACGATGGCCACCACGTCGGTAGCGATGAGGCCCACCGCGATGGGGCGGGCGGGGAGGGTTCTGAGAGCCGGGATCCCGGAGAGCGACGGGTCGCTCTCGGACACGCTGCTCCCACCGGCATATGGGCCGGACGTCCACAAGCTCATCTCGGGTCGGCACCTTGTTCCGGGAACTCCGGCCGGACCGCCGACTTGGGGAGGGTGAAACTCGGGCCTGCGAGCCCCCCCCGCGGTCCGTCCGATCAGGCCGAGTGCTCACGAGCGTATCATGGGGAAATCCCCACAACAACCTATACTTCCAGTGACTTGCGGGAATTCGGGGAGGCTCCTAGGGCGTTGCCTGAGTCGATCAGGGATGGGCGGCCTTGAGACTGGAAGCGACCCAGGGCGGGGGGGGCGGACTCTTGGGAGGCGGGGTCTTGAGCATCGCCGCCGGCACCCGGGGGACGCTCCGGCCGGCGGCCAGAAGCCGCTCCTGGTGCCGGGCCACGTGGGCCTCGGAGGCCAGCCGGTGAGCGTGCAGTGCCCGGGCCAGGTCTTCCATGCTGCGGACCGAGGCCCAGGGGCGGGTCGGCTCCAGGGGTTCGACTCCGAGCCCTTCCAGCACGCCGCGGAGGGCCTCATCCAGGGCCACGCCGTCCTGGTCCTCCAGGGAGGCGGCGAACAGGGCCTCCGCCGCCCGGGGGGAGAGCTTCCAGAGCCCCACCGGCTCTCCCGCCTGGTCGGTCACCGCCACGTTCGGCGACCCGGAGCGCAACAGCTCGGAGAGCAGGGCACCGTCGAAGATGAGTTCCCCCCGCAGGAGCAGGAGCGGTCCTCCAGCCAGGGGACCGGCGGCGCGCATCGCGGCCAGCCGCGGATTCTCACGGGAAAAGGACGGGTTCATGCGGAACCGGACCACGTCATAGAACCGGCAGGCCTGCTCGACCTGGGCGGCGCGGTAGCCGCCCACCACCGTGACGTGATCCACGCCCACTCCGCGCAGGGTCTGGATCTCGTGGTCGAGGATCGGGGTGCCCCCGACCGGGACCAGGCAGGCCGGAAGGTGGTCGGTGAGCGGTCGAAGTCGGTTGCTGCCGCCTTCGGCCAGGATCAAGGCTTCTACGTGCACGCCGGTGCGACCTTTCCGCTGACGATTGGGGCCGGACCCTCGGAGTCCTGCTGTCTGGAGTATCGTCGGCGGGGCGGTCGAGCTTTGACGAAAAGAGCGCGGTGGGAGCGGTTTGAGGGTTTTCACCCCCCCCCCGCGGGGATCAGCGGATGATGGGCCGGCCGAGGTGGGCCTTGATCTTGTTTCCGGCCACCCAGGAGAGCACCTGGCGCTTGTCCCGGCGCATGCTGGCCCGGGCGGTGCAGACCATCCAGCAGGGCTGGTTGCACCGGCGCACCACCCCCCGGACCTCTTCCATGCGGCGGGAGGTCCAGATCTCCTGGAACGCGGTCTCGCGCACGTTTCCCACCGGGAGGTTGAGGATGTTGCAGGGGTAGACGTCCCCCACCGGGTCGATCATGAGACTGGTGTGGGCGGCCTCGCAGGGGGTGGGCCGGACGTTGGCCCGGACGTGCTCGACCAGGCCCTTGTGGAAGTAGGCCCGCAACCAGCTCTTCACCTTGCGGCTCCGCAGCTCGCGGGCGGCCACGTAGTCGAGCTGCCGCGCCAGCTCGGGGACGTTCACCCCCTTGTTGGCCGCGGTCTTGAAGTAGTGGTCGGAGTTGTGGGCGACCGCGCAGGTGAACTCCACCCCGGTCTCGCGGGCGAGATCGTAGATCCGTCCCAGGTGCGAGGTGTTGTCGGCCACCCGGTTCACGGTGGCGGTAAAGGCGATGCGAAGGTTGGTCACCCCCTCCTCCTGGAGGAGCTTGACCGTCTCGTAGGCCTTCTTCCACCCGCCGGGGATGCCGCGCACCCCGTCGTGAACCTCCTCGTCGCCGTCGATCGAGATCGCGAACCCGATGCCGGGGTCGGCGGCGAGAATGGCCGGAAGCATCTTCCGGGTACGCCGCGGCTGGAGCCCGTTGGTGGATATGACGATCTTGGCCCGGGGGGCGGCGGAACGAACCGCCGCCACCACCTCCGGGAGGTCGTTACGCAGGAACACCTCGCCCCCGGTGAGGTTCACGTTGAGGAGCGAAGCGGGAACCACCCGGGCGTACTCCTCGGGAGTGAGTTCGCCCTTCCCCGACTGGTCCGCCTCCCAGATTCCGCACATGACGCAGCGGGAATTGCACCGGTAGGTGAGCACCAGGAGCAGGTCCTCGGGGACCATGCGCCGGTGGGCGGTGGAGTGCGGGAACAGCGATCGCGAGGAATCCTCGCGATCGGGAAGCTCCACGTCGGGATGAGGTATCGCCGCCGGGGGGCGGGAACCGGTTCCCGGTGCGACCGGACGTGCCGGGAGCGTTCGCGGCGCACTCGGTGCGCCGTGTCCCGCCTCTGCCCCGGAGGCAGCGGCCGTGGCGTTCGGCTGGATCGTGCGGCTCATGGTGCCTTTCGGACAAGCGTACGCGTCAATGCCGATCCATTCTATCACGAATATCGGCACCGACGAAGCGCGGATTGAGCCGTACTACCGCGTCCGGCGCCCCCCCCGGGGCGGAACCCGGGAACTACTGGCCGCCGGTGCCCGTGCCCTGATTGTGGCAAGGCGCCTTGCAGTCGCGCTCGTCCATCGCGATCTGCTCCATCGCCGCCTCGTGACGGGCCTCTTCCTGGGCCAGGCACTGGGCATCGTCGCCGCAAGCCGCGACGTTGGCCTTGTGGAGATCCTGCTCGTCGGCGCGGGCGGTCTTGGCGAAGGACACGCAGGACTGCACGCAGTCGGCGACCCCGCCCTTGCCCTGCTGATCGAGGGAGGCGTCGGGAGCGGTCACGCGGTCGGACACCTTGGCGCACTGCGGATCCGAGGCGGCGAGCGCGAAGAACGCCAGGGACGCGACCAGTACGACGAAGAGATGGGATCTGTGGAACCGATGCTTCGAAATCATGACCCGGGTCCCCCCTGAGTATGTTGGCATTGCAGTTACCTAACGGACGGGGATACGCCCCAAATCGGATGGCCGCCCGGTTCCGGTGGTTGCGAGAGGGCAAATCCCGATTGGGGCGGGACCATCCATGCCGGCGATTGCTTTCCAAGTCGTGCGCGGGAAATTCAGCCCCGTCAAAACGCCTGCCGCCAGCTCACGCCGCCGGCCAGGGTCTCGAGGTTCAGAAGCGCCGCGCGCACTTCCAAGCGGTGCCGGATCGCCAGCCGGACACCAGTGTTCCATTTTTCGGAGTCGTATTCAAGAGAAGTCGCCGCCCAGTCGGAAATTACGAATTCCGCCCCCCCGAATCCACCATGAAGAATGTGCCGGTGAGCGTGCAGGACTTCCGACCCATAGCCGCCGGAAAATTTTACACCGGCGCTCCCGGGGATCAAGGTAAGCGTCTTGGTTCCAACCACATACAGGGAATGGAATCGTCGCGTTCCCTTCAGGTCGTCCACTCCGAAGGCGAGCGCGGGCCATCTCCCCTCGTGCCGGGCCAGAAATCTGGCGCTGGCCATCCGGTCCACGGTGGCGGCGGGAGCGTCGGGGATCAGGCGCCCGTGCGGGAAGACGGTGGCCCGGATCGAGACCTCGGTCCGCGGAAGGAAGCCGATGCTGAGGAAGTAGACGTCGTTTTCGTCGTACCCCCGCGCCTCGTAGGCCCACTTGCGGGGGAACCGGAAGTAACCCACGCGGAAGTGCGCGTCGGGAAGCACCTCGGCGGTGGGGACGTTGACGAGCCCGCTCATGCCGCCGGACATCGGACCCGCGTCGTATTCCCCGGCTCCGGCGGCACGGACATCCGGGGCGCGGAGAAGGATCGCGAGGAGCGCGAGCGCCGGGACCGCGGTTCTCATCGTTCGCTCCCCCGCACGTCGTCGAGCGCCGCGCGCAGATCCGCGAGGTTGTTCCGGATGAAGGTGGGATAGAGGCCCTTGCGCAGCCGGTCCAGGTTGTCGAAGAGGGGCACGCGGAGCCCGATCCTGAGCGCGGACTCCCGGTAGCTGAACGGGAAATAGTCCACCGTGGCCACCCGCACCCGCGCCGGCCTCGGGTCCTTCGCCAGCGGGAGCGGAACCGCCAGCGTCACCCCCGCCACCGAACGCACGCTGGTCTTGATCGCGAAGAACCCGACGGTGGTCTCGCCGAACCGCCGGGCCACGTCCACCCGCCCCCCCGCCTTCCCCTCCAGGAAGCGCGCGCCGGTCACGGTGGCCTCGAAGTCGATCCCCGGGGTCCGGTAGGTGGCGGCGGCGAACCCCGACCAGGCGTTGAGCCCCGAATAGAGGGTGATGCCGCGGGAGAACTGGAGATACCCGGAGTAATCCCCTCCTACCCGGAACTCCACCGCACCGTCCCCGAACAGCCGCCCCGTCTCCACCGCCGCCCCGTAGCGGTCATCGGAGAAATAGCCGGCGCTGGCGGCGGCGAGCCAGTCCCCGGGCACCCTCCCGCCCCAGGAGAGGGTATTCCGGCCGGGGGAGAGCTCGCGGGCGAACGGGTCGAGGTCGTCGTTGATCTTGATCTGGCCTTGTACGGTGGCCAGGAACCCGGTGGCCGGGCTCATCACCGCTTCCGGGGCGGCGTAAAGGGAGTACTGGAAGGGATCGTCGGCGATCCCCAGCTCGAACGAGAACAACGGTCGAAGCTCGAGGTCGGTGCGCAGGCGCGAGGGGTTGAGCCGCCGGCTTCCCGGCGGGGGCGGCGACGCTCCGCCGGAGCCTCGGGTGGAAACGCGAAGGGCGCCGCGGAAGGCGCCGGCGTCCTCATCGCCGTTCAGGAAACGCACCCATTCCCCCGCCGGGGCGGAGACCGCCACGATGGGCACCGCCCGGTTGAGAGGGACGATCTCGAGCGAGGTTCCGGGATCGAGCGCGGAGGCGGAGAGCCAGGCCACCGCCCCCAGGGCCGCCATCTCGTAGCGGTAGATCCGGTTCTCGTACCAGACGGTGACCCCGCCGGGGCCGGCGTCGACGGTGACGTTCTCGAATCCGCGGTCGGTGAGAGAGGCGGCGAGGGAATCGGGGGACGCGGCGTCCGCCGCGGTCGCGGAAAAGCCGCCGACCACGAGGATCGCGAAAAGGCTGATGACCGCGGCGCATCGGACTGAGGAAGGCATCCGGGATCCCCGTGGCTGGCGGAGTCTCTAAACCATAATGTTACTTGAAATTACGGAAGAATTACAAGCACCCCGCCACCTTCCGCCGCACGCGGACGCGGCCCGGAGGGTATCCGGGCCGCGCTCGCGAGGCGGCCGGCCGGGTCCCCGGGGATCCAGCCGGTCAGCGCACGATCAGGATCGTCCGGCTCACCCGGTTCGCCTCGTTCCCCGCCACCACGTAATAGCTTCCGGCCGGGACCTGTCGGCCGGCGTCGTCGGCCCCGTCCCAGGACAGGGTCACGCTGCCGGCGGGGAGCGCGCCCCGGTGGAGCGAGCGGACCCGGCGTCCCACGACGTCGTAGACCGAGACGTCCATCCCCGGCGCGGGAGCGGCCAGCGACAACCCGATCTGGCTGAGCCCGGAGGTGGGATTGGGATAGGGCGCGCCCAGCATCACCGGACGGTCCAGCGTCCCCGGCCGGGGTTCGCCGTCGCCGACCCCGGTCTGGGAGGGGGCGGCCAGCGAGAGCTTCCCGGCGCCCCACTCGGGGTTGGGCACGGGGCCGGTGTCGTCGTCGTGGAGGGCGCGAGCCTGGAGAATCGACTTCACCCCGTCGGGGTCCAGGGCCGGCTCCTCTTCCAGCAGGATCGCCACCGCGCCCGCCACCGCGGCGGCGGCCACGCTGGTGCCGTAGAGCATGCGGTGCACCCCGTCCTCCACCACGTAGCTCGAGGAGACGGACGCGTTGGCGGACCGCGCCGCCGCCACTCCGTATCCGGAGGCGGTGATGTCCGGCTTGACCACGCCGTCCCGCCGGGGACCGTGGCTCGAGAAGTCGGCCAGCTGGTCGAGGACCGCCGAAATGTAGTACTTGGGGCCGCCGTTCACGTCGGTCCAGTACTTCTTGGTGGTGTAGGCGCTGACCCCCACCGCCCGGCCGGCGGTGGCCGGCGATGCGATGCACTTCTCGATGGACTGGCCCTGGGTCATGCCCGGGGTCCCGCCCGCCATCGAGTAGTAGGTGAGCCAGTAGTCGGTGGCGCCGCCGGCGCCGGTCATGTCCCGCGCGTCGATCTTCCATTCGCCGATCCCCAGGGGGATGGCGCCGGCGGGATCCGGAGCCGCGCTCAGGTAGAACTCGTCGGGTCCGGAGCCGCCGTCCATGTAGAGCAGGTCCACCACCCCCGCGTCGGTATAGGCGCGGATCTGCTGGCCGGGCCGGATCGGCCCGGCCACCTCCCCGGAGGGCGTGGTCACGGTGATGGAATAGTCGGTTCCCGCGTTGAACCACCCCTCGATCCTCACCACTTCCATGTAATAGAGGGTGTAGTTCGGGACGGTGAAGCTCACCCGGGCGGTCTGGTTGGGCGCCGCCGAGGCCTCGGCGTGAATCCGGGAGAGCCCCTCGTTGCCCGCCGCCGCCACCACGATCCTGCCCGGACCCGAACGCTCGTCGATCCCCACGTCGAGCGGATCGGTCCCGTCGTGGGGCCCGGATTGCTTGCCGTAGGCCAGAAGGACCACCGCCGGGCGCGCCCCCGCCTGCTGGAAGATGTAGTCGACCGCGTCCAGGACCTGGACGTCGGTGACCGGCGCGCCGGTGGCGTTGGCCTTGACCACGATCAGGTCGGCCTGGGGCGCCATGCCGACGTAGCGGTACGCCGGGTAGCCGTTCCCGGTGGCCTGCCCGTTTCCCGCGGCCACCCCCGCCACGTGGGTGCCGTGCCCGTTGGTGTCGTAGGCCTGGCAGCGGCCGGCGTTGATGTCGTCGGCGGTGTACTCGCGGCCGTAGGTGTAGGGCGCCGGCGCCGGCCCGGTGAGGGCGGTCTGGTCCCACAGGCAGAGGACCCGGGTGGTGCCGTCGGGCCTGCGAAAGTCGGAGTGGTTGACGTCGATTCCGGTGTCCACGATGCCCAGGACCACGTTCTGGCCGGTGTAGCCGCTGGGAGAGTAGACGGGCGGCGGACCCTGCCAGAGCTCGTCCACGTGGGTCGCGGACCGGACGCTGTCCATGAGGGGCTGGAGAACGTGGGAGCCGCCGACCTGCTCCACTCCGGGAATGCCGGCCAGGTCCGCGAGGCGGCTTCGCGGCACCCACGCCGTCCGGATGGATCCCCGCGCCGGCCCCGCCTGGATCCCCAGGCGCTCCAGCGCCGCGTCATCCACCCGGCCCCGGATGAGGACGGGAATGCGGCCGTCGGCGGCGGTGCCGGCGATGCCCCGGGGGGACCCGGCGCCGCCGAGGAGCCGGAGCGCCGGATCGAGCCGGCCGGGACCGGACGCTTCGGGAGCCGCGGCTGCCGCGAGCGCGCTTCCGAGGAGCGCCGCCGCGGCCAGAACTGCCAGGACGCCGGATCCGGAACGAATCCGATTCAGTGCTTTCATGACCTCTCCTCGCAGGAAACACGGGGAGGAAGGACGTGGGCTCCCCGCAGACCTCTCCGGAGGGGTCACCTCGCAATTCTTACGCCAAGTTGTAAGTTCCATTTGCATAATGATTTAGGGGCGGCGACGGCAGGGGATCGACGCAAATTGAGCGGCGTCAGCGTGCAGAATCGATCCGGTGGGGCGCCGGCCCCACCCGGTCCGGAGGCCCTCCCGACCCGTGAGCCGCTGGTTTTTCACGAGGGATGATGTCCGAGACGGCACGGAATGTCACGGCTCTTCTTCAGTTTCCACGGAGAGGGGGGCTCCCCTTCCGCCCGGAAGCAAGAAGCGGGGGCCGGGCTGCGAGCCCGGCCCCCGCCGTGATCAGGGGATTTGCGGATGGGAGAGGATCAGTTCGGCAGGACCAGCACCTTCTGGATCACCGCCTCGCCGCCCGCCTCCAGCCGGTAGAAGTACATCCCCGACGACACCCGCGCTCCCGAGGCGTCCCTCAGGTTCCACGTCGCCGTCTGCACTCCCGCCGACGCCGGCACGTTCACCAGCTCCCGCACCAGCCGGCCCGTGATGTCGTACACCGTCAGCCGCACGGTGCCGTCCGCCTTCGCCGCCGGCACGTTGTAATAGATCATCGTCCCGCTGCTCCGCAGCGCCGGGTTCGGGTACGCCCGCGCCATCAGCCGGTCCGGGTTCCCCGTCGACAGGAAGTTGAACCCCGCGTCCGGCGAGGTGGTCGTTCCACACGGAGCCAGGTTCCGGAACAGATCGTCCCCTTCCGGGCACGACCGCGCCAACACGCCGATGCCGTTGTTGATCTGGTCCGCCACCTGCTCCCAGTAACCCAGGTTCACGCCGCTGTTCAGCGCCGCCTCGATCGAGTCGATCGCCGCCCCTACCGTGCCGCTGAAGGCGTTCTCCACCGGGATCCCGGCGGACAGCGCCTCCGCACAGTAGTTCAGCATCAGACCCAGGTACTGCACCTCGGTCATGTCCCGCAGCGTCATCGGCCGCGGACCCTGCAACTGGCTGCACAGATGCGCGAACAGATCCGCATCGCTCAACCCCTGCAGGGACGCCGTCGTCTCGTATCCGCCGTCGTTCAGCTTGAACTGCACCACCCCGGTCGCGTTGATCACGCACCGCCACAGCCCGTACATCCCTTCCAGGCACACCTTGGTGGAGCCGTTCCCCTTCTGCGCGCACTGCTGCCGCCAGAACCCGATCGTACGAGGACACGCCTCTCCACCCGTGCAGACCACCAGCGCGGTGTCGCTCGCCGTCACCGGCTCCGCGATCCCGAACGTGCCGTCGCACCATCCCGACACCCGCACCGTGTCGATCCGCGACGCGTTGTCGAACGAGCCGCAGTCCACCCGGTAGCTGATCGTGCACGAGTCGCCCGCGTCCAGCGCGAACCCCGAGAAGTACGCCCACGTGATCCCCGTGTCCGTCTTCACCGAGTCCAGCGTCGCTCCGCAGGTCCCCGTCACCGTCTGTCCCACCACCAGCGCCGCGTCCAACGTCAACCCCGGAGGCAGCTCGTCCACCACCTGCACCGGGTTCAACCGCGTGGCGCCCGTGTTCCTCACCACCACCGTGATCGTCGAGTTCGAGTCCGTCTGCGTCGGGCTCGCCGTCTTCTCCACGTCGATGTCCGGCGGCTCGCACCCCACGTGCACCGTCAGCGTGTCGCTGTCCGCGCACGTCTGATCGTTCTCGTCGTACCCGTTCACGATGCACCGGACCGCGATCGAATCCCCGCACACCGCCGGCAGCATCACCGCCACCTGGAAGTCGAAAGTCCCGGCCGCCGCCACCGCGTCCACCGGCAGCGTCACCCCCGGCACCACCGGCGTCCCGTTGATCGTGCACAGAATGCTGCTGATCACCTCCGGGCTCGACCCGCAGTTCGTCACCCGGAACGGCACCTGCACCTCCGTCCCCGGACACGACGACGTGTCGTCACCCGCCAACGTCACGCACGCCGCACCGCAGCTCACGGTCGCGGTGGCCTGGACCGGCCCCACCGCCAGGAGCCCCTCGCAGGCGCTGTCGAACTGGCCCGATGCGCTCGCGGTGTTGGTCTGGGTGCCGATGCAGTCGGCTCCGGACAGGGCGCGGAAGGAGATCGTCCGGGACTCTCCCGGCTGCAGGTCGAACCCCGGCCAGGTCAGCCGGTTCAGACCCGCGTCGTAGCTCGGGCTCCCGATCGCGGTGACCGGGTCGTCCACGTAGTTGTCGTCGTACGACAGGCCCGCGGGCAGGTCGTCCACCAGCGACACCCCGGTCACCGGGGTGTTGCCGGTGTCGGCCACCGTCACCGTGAACACCGTCGTTCCGCCCGGCGCGCACAGGAGCGAGTCGGACTTCGTCTTGGTGATCGAGATCTGGGGATTCAGGTCGTCGAACACGCCGGTCACCTCGTCCTCGGAGATGAGGTCCTGGCCGTTCCCGCCGTCCACCCGCCAGTTGAACCGGGCCGGGCTCAGCCCCGCCGGAATCTGGCTCGTGTTCACGTCCACGAAGTAGCTCGACCAGTTCGGAATCTGGAACAGGATCGCCCCGGTCCGGCTCGAAGGATCGCAGCCGGGCGCGTCCCCGCCCGCCTGGAGCGGCGAAGCCACCCACGTCCCGTTGTAGGCCCCCACGATGTTCCCGGTCTTCCCGGCGAGATCGTCCTCGGTCACCCACAGCAGGTCCTTGTTGAACCCGCCCAGGGTGAACTGCAGGTCCCACTGCTGGACCCCCGGCGCGAGCTCGTCGCAGTCCCGGTTGATCTGGAAGATGTAGGTCTCGTTCACGCTCAGGGTGTCGACACCGACCACCCCCACGTCCCCGGTCCCGGGGCCGGTGGCTCCGCAGCCGTTGATGCTGTTGAAGCCGCCGTCCGCGTTCGAGTCGCCGGGATGCCCGTAGGCCTCGACCAGGACGTAGAGGATGTTGTTGTGAAGCCAGAGATAGACCTGGCCGTAGTCGAAACCGCTTCCCACCACCGGCGTTCCGTTGTACTGGACGTCGGCGGCGGGGTCGGTCACGGTGGATTGCGCGACGCCGCGCACCTGGTTGGCGCTCACCCCGCTGGAAAGAGCAGGATTCTCGCTGTTGGCGGCCGACGCCGGACTCCCCGCGGCCACGAGCATCATGGCCAGGACGAGCACGACGGCGCCTAGAATCCTTCCGCCCGTTCGGGCGGTCGGGCTGGTACACATGGCTGGAACCTCCGTATCGGAGCCTGCGGCAGACTGGCGGACCCCGGATGATGATCGCAATGGCTGCCGCGAACCTGAGGCGATCACGGCAGTGCTGTTCGCGCCGGTCGACCCGACCGGTGCCCGAAGGGGGGGCGGCCTCTCGCCGTGCACTCGCGGCAGGACCCCCGGAGCCGGACGCTCCAACCGGAGCGGATGAGGAGAATTCCTGACCGCCCCGGGGCCTGCCTCGCGTCATTCCGCCCAGCCCCCCGGCCAGCTTGATCCGATTGAAGTCGCAACTTTATCAACCATTACCGCAAACTGTCCATATCATTTACAAGTCGCAAACGAGCCCATCGACTTGCCTAAGTTTTGGCTCCAGAGCAGGTTGAGCGTACAAGAGGAGTAGATTGTCGCCGTTTTGCTACAGATGTCGTCTGGAACGAACATCCCACATCGTCAAGCGCCCGCGACCGGCGGAAAACCTGACCCCGGAGCGCGCCCGAAAGAAGGGATTTCCGACGCCGCCGGGTAGAACCGTCGCCGGATCGCACCGCAGATCCCCCCCGACGGCCGCAGACCGGACCCACGATTTCCCGGGCGTCCAAGAAGCGGGGGCCGGGCTGCGAGCCCGGCCCCCGCCGTGATCAGGGGATTTGCGGATGGGAGAGGATCAGTTCGGCAGGACCAGCACCTTCTGGATCACCGCCTCGCCGCCCGCCTCCAGCCGGTAGAAGTACATCCCCGACGACACCCGCGCTCCCGAGGCGTCCCTCAGGTTCCACGTCGCCGTCTGCACTCCCGCCGACGCCGGCACGTTCACCAGCTCCCGCACCAGCCGGCCCGTGATGTCGTACACCGTCAGCCGCACGGTGCCGTCCGCCTTCGCCGCCGGCACGTTGTAATAGATCATCGTCCCGCTGCTCCGCAGCGCCGGGTTCGGGTACGCCCGCGCCATCAGCCGGTCCGGGTTCCCCGTCGACAGGAAGTTGAACCCCGCGTCCGGCGAGGTGGTCGTTCCACACGGAGCCAGGTTCCGGAACAGATCGTCCCCTTCCGGGCACGACCGCGCCAACACGCCGATGCCGTTGTTGATCTGGTCCGCCACCTGCTCCCAGTAACCCAGGTTCACGCCGCTGTTCAGCGCCGCCTCGATCGAGTCGATCGCCGCCCCTACCGTGCCGCTGAAGGCGTTCTCCACCGGGATCCCGGCGGACAGCGCCTCCGCACAGTAGTTCAGCATCAGACCCAGGTACTGCACCTCGGTCATGTCCCGCAGCGTCATCGGCCGCGGACCCTGCAACTGGCTGCACAGATGCGCGAACAGATCCGCATCGCTCAACCCCTGCAGGGACGCCGTCGTCTCGTATCCGCCGTCGTTCAGCTTGAACTGCACCACCCCGGTCGCGTTGATCACGCACCGCCACAGCCCGTACATCCCTTCCAGGCACACCTTGGTGGAGCCGTTCCCCTTCTGCGCGCACTGCTGCCGCCAGAACCCGATCGTACGAGGACACGCCTCTCCACCCGTGCAGACCACCAGCGCGGTGTCGCTCGCCGTCACCGGCTCCGCGATCCCGAACGTGCCGTCGCACCATCCCGACACCCGCACCGTGTCGATCCGCGACGCGTTGTCGAACGAGCCGCAGTCCACCCGGTAGCTGATCGTGCACGAGTCGCCCGCGTCCAGCGCGAACCCCGAGAAGTACGCCCACGTGATCCCCGTGTCCGTCTTCACCGAGTCCAGCGTCGCTCCGCAGGTCCCCGTCACCGTCTGTCCCACCACCAGCGCCGCGTCCAACGTCAACCCCGGAGGCAGCTCGTCCACCACCTGCACCGGGTTCAACCGCGTGGCGCCCGTGTTCCTCACCACCACCGTGATCGTCGAGTTCGAGTCCGTCTGCGTCGGGCTCGCCGTCTTCTCCACGTCGATGTCCGGCGGCTCGCACCCCACGTGCACCGTCAGCGTGTCGCTGTCCGCGCACGTCTGATCGTTCTCGTCGTACCCGTTCACGATGCACCGGACCGCGATCGAATCCCCGCACACCGCCGGCAGCATCACCGCCACCTGGAAGTCGAAAGTCCCGGCCGCCGCCACCGCGTCCACCGGCAGCGTCACCCCCGGCACCACCGGCGTCCCGTTGATCGTGCACAGAATGCTGCTGATCACCTCCGGGCTCGACCCGCAGTTCGTCACCCGGAACGGCACCTGCACCTCCGTCCCCGGACACGACGACGTGTCGTCACCCGCCAACGTCACGCACGCCGCACCGCAGCTCACCGAGACGTCCAGGGTGTCCAGGTCGGCGCAGGTCTGGTCGTTGACGTCGTAGGCCCCGGTGATGACCCGGACCGCGACCGGGCTTCCGCAGACCGCGGGGAGGATCACCGGCACCTGGAACTGGTAGGTCCCGGCCGGGGCCAGCGGCCCCCCGGGGAGGGCGACCGGGGGCGCCAGCGGCGTCCCGTTCACCGTCACCGTGATCTGGGACACGGTTTCGTTCCCGGTCCCGCAGTTGGTCACCGTCACCGGCACCCCGACCGTGCTCCCGGCGCAACCGGAAGTGTCGGCCGCGGTCGCCGCGATGCAGGCCGAGCCGCAGCTCACCGAGACGTCCAGGGTGTCCAGGTCGGCGCAGGTCCGGTCGTCGGAGTCGTACGCCCCGGCGATCACCCGGACCGCGACCGGGCTTCCGCAGACCGCGGGCAGGATCACCGGCACCTGGAACTGGTAGGTCCCGGCCGGGGCCAGCGGCCCGCCGGGGAGGGAGACCGGGGGCGCCAGCGGCGTCCCGTTCACCGTCACCGTGATCTGCGAAACGGTCTCCGTCCGGTTGCCGCAGTTGGCCAGGGTCACCGGAACGTTGATCGTGCTTCCCGCGCAACCCGAGGTGTCGCTACCGGCGAGGGAAACGCAGGCCGAACCGCAGCTCACGTTCACGTACGCGGTGTCGGCGTCGGTGCAGGTGAGGTCTCCGGTGCGGTGGATGTTCGCGATCACCCGGAGAACCTGCGGGCTGCCGCAGATCGCCGGAAGCAGGACCGGGACCTGGAAATCGTAGAACCCGCCGGCCGCCAACGAGCCGGGGGGGAGGCTGATCCCGGGCCCCGGGCTGCCGTCGACCGTCGCGGTGATCGAGGATACGGTCCCGGGGTCCAGGCTGCAGTTGGTGAGCCGGACCGGGAGGTTGACCGTGCTTCCGGCACAGCCCAGGGTATCCCGGGCGGCGAGCTGGACGCAGGCGGAGGCGCACCGGACGTCGGCAGTGGCCTGGACCGGCCCCACCGCCAGGAGCCCCTCGCAGGCGCTGTTGAACTGGCCCGAGGCGCTCGCGGTGTTGGTCTGGGTGCCGAAACAGCCGGCTCCGGACAGGGCGCGGAAGGAGATCGTCCGGGACTCTCCCGGCTGCAGGTCGAACCCCGGCCAGGTCAGCCGGTTCAGACCCGCGTCGTAGCTCGGGCTCCCGATCGCGGTGACCGGGTCGTCCACGTAGTTGTCGTCGTAGGACAGGCCCGCGGGCAGGTCGTCCACCAGCGACACCCCGGTCACCGGGGTGTTGCCGGTGTCGGCCACCGTCACCGTGAACACCGTCGTTCCGCCCGGCGCGCACAGGAGCGAGTCGGACTTCGTCTTGGTGATCGAGATCTGGGGATTCAGGTCGTCGAACACGCCGGTCACCTCGTCCTCGGAGATGAGGTCCTGGCCGTTCCCGCCGTCCACCCGCCAGTTGAACCGGGCCGGGCTCAGCCCCGCCGGAATCTGGCTCGTGTTCACGTCCACGAAGTAGCTCGACCAGTTCGGAATCTGGAACAGGATCGCCCCGGTCCGGCTCGAAGGATCGCAGCCGGGCGCGTCCCCGCCCGCCTGGAGCGGCGAAGCCACCCACGTCCCGTTGTAGGCCCCCACGATGTTCCCGGACTTCCCGGCGAGATCATCCGAGGTCACCCACAGCAGGTCCTTGTTGAACCCGCCCAGGGTGAACTGCAGGTCCCACTGCTGGGCCCCCGGCGCGATCTCGTCGCAGTTCCGGTTGATCTCGAAGATGTAGGTCTCGTTCACGCTCAGGGTGTCGACGCCGACCACCCCCACGTCCCCGGTCCCGGGGCCGGTGGCTCCGCAGCCGTTGATGCTGTTGAAGCCGCCGTCCGCGTTCGAGTCGCCGGGATGCCCGTAGGCCTCGACCAGGACGTAGAGGATGTTGTTGTGAAGCCAGAGATAGACCTGGCCGTAGTCGAAACCGCTTCCCACCACCGGCGTTCCGTTGTACTGGACGTCGGCGGCGGGGTCGGTCACGGTGGATTGCGCGGCGCCGCGCACCTGGTTGGCGCTCACCCCGCTCGAGAGAGCGGGATTCTCGCTGTTGGCGGCCGACGCCGGACTCCCCGCGGCCACGAGCATCATGGCCAGGACGAGCGCGACGGCGCCGAGAATCCTTCCGCCCGTTCGGGCGGTCGGGCTGGTACACATGGCGAGGACCTCCATTTTCCGGGGCGCGGAATGAGGCGCACCCCCGTCGATCGGAAGACGTGTCACGAAGCGCGGCGCCGGGAGCAGGCACGTGGACCCCGGGCCGCCGGGCGGGAAGGTGCGAAGGCGTGAAGGGAAGGAACCGATTGCATGCGGGGATGCCCAAGCCGTCCCCGCTTCCGGGACGACACCGATGACCGCGGCGCTCCGTCCCGAACCCCCCGCGTGCGTCGCCGAACCTCGTCCGATACAGCGCAGGCTGCAGTAAAGTTCTATCAAACAACGACGGCGATATTCAAGCTGTCTTATGATTAGTTTTCCGTTATTCTTTAGTCGGAAGAGGTCCTGCAAGGTCCTATCCGCCGAACGGGGCAACATCGTCAACCGGATTGGATACTCGTCAACAGATCGGACAGATCGATCGAGTTTCACGGCCGGCAGTCGGATTTCTTTCCGGACGATGGGATTCCGGCCGAAGATCCGCCGACGCACCCGGCGCTTGCGCGCCCGGAAACACGAACCCGGTCCCGGGGGCGGGGCCTGAGCCCCTCCCTCCCAGGTACGAATCGCTTTTGTTTGAATCCCGGGACAACCCGGCGTCATGATCGGGGGGCGCGTCCCGCATCGCCGGGGCGTCCACGGCAACAAGGGGCTGCATCCGGTGCCATCACACAACTTTCGTGTCGCGCGGACCGGCCGGGATACCCGGCGGGGAAGACGTTGTCTCGGAGGCGGCCTGCTCACCGCCGCATTTCTCCTGGCCGCCCTCCCCCATTCCGCCTCCGCCTGGATCTGGCGGCACGCGGGAGTGGACAGCTCCGGCGACGTCGGGCAGTTCTGCTCCCTGGCGGTGGGGAGCGACGGCTCTCTCCATGCATGCGGTTTCCACTACGACGCGTTCAGCGAGGGGGGAAACTACCTCCGCTACGCCTACAATCCATCCCCCCTGGGCGCGGGCCCGTGGACGGTGAGGACCGCGGACCCGAACCCCAACACCGGAGCCTATGCCTCCATCGCGCTCGATCCCGGCGGCCAGCCCCACATCGCCTACTTCGAGGGGGGGCTCGATCAGAACCTGAAACATGCCTGGTTCGACCCCGCCTTCAACGCCTGGCGGACCGAGCGGGTGGACGTCTCCGGAAACGAGGGGCAGTTCACCTCGATCGCGGTCAACGAGGCCGGTACCGTCTACATCGCCTACTTCGACGCCAGCGCCGGAGGCCTCAAGCTGGCCACCAAGCCCTCCGGGGGTTCCTGGAGCCTGGCCCTGGTCGATACCGCCGGCACCGTGGGTCCGTACGCGGCGATCTCCACCCACGACGGTCTCCGGATCGCCTACTACGACCTTACTCACCGCGACCTCAAGTTCGCCAAGTGGAACGGCGGGGGCTGGACCATCACCCGGGTGGACAGCGTGGGCGACGTGGGCCGGTACGTGTCCCTGGCCGCCGGAGACGAGGAGACCTTCATCGCCTACTACGACGTGACCCACGGAGACCTCAAGGTCGCCTCCAGCACCAACGACGTGTCCTGGTTGGTGCTCACCGTCGACTCGGCCGGAGACGTCGGCGCGGGAACCTCGGTCGCGGTGGACGGACACGGGCGGCCGCACGTGCTCTATTACGACAAGACTAACGGCGATCTCCTCTACGCCGCCCGGTACCGGGGCACCTGGATCTTCAACACCGTGGCCACCGGGGGAGACGTGGGCCGCTTCTCCAGCATCCGCATGGAGAACCGGGACCTTCCCAACGCGGTCTACTACGACGAGACCAAGGGCGTCCTGCGGTACACGCACGTGGACGGCGATCCCACCGGGGTGGCCGATCCGGGGGGGCCGGCGGCGGTGGTGCGCCCGGTGCTGCGGGTCCCGGCCAATCCGGTCCGGGCCCCCGCCCGGCTGGAGTGGACCTCCCCCGCCGGGGACCGGATCGAGGTCTCGGTGTTCGACGTGACCGGCGGGATGGTGCGGCGCCTGTTTCGCGGCGAGGTCGCCCCCGGGCTCAGGACCTTCGCCTGGGACGGCCGGGACGAGTCCGGTCGCCTCCGCCCCGCCGGGGTGTATTTCGTACGAGCGGCGGGGCTGACCGGCGCGGTGACCGCCCGCCTCGTGCTTCTCCGCTGACCCCCCGCCCCCATCTGGCGCGTTTCCCGGGACCGTAGTAGGGTACGGGCTCCTCCCCCCCCCGGTCCTGCCGCGACCCTACTGATGAGGGAACTTCCATGAAAGCCCGGTACCTTGCTGCCTCGGCGGTCCTGATGGCCGCCCTCGCCGGATCCGTTTCCGCGTCGGCCGAGGAAGGCCGCCTTCTACGCATGCCCGACATCCACGGCGACCAGGTGGTCTTCACCTACGCCGGAGATCTGTGGACGGTGGCCAGGGACGGCGGCACCGCCCGGCGGCTCACCACCCACGACGGCATGGAGGAGTTGGCCCGGATCTCCCCCGACGGGAATTGGATCGCCTTCACCGGCCAGTACGACGGGAATGCCGACGTCTACGTCATTCCGGCCCAAGGGGGCGAACCCCGCCGCCTGACCTATCATCCCGGAAGCGACCAGGTGATCACCTGGTCCCCGGATTCGAAGGAGGTCTACTTCCGGTCCCAGCGCTCGAGTCCCAATCACCGCTACGACCGGATCTTCCACGTCCCGGTGGACGGGGGCTGGCCGGAGCCGGTGGATCTGCCGATCTGCGAACGCCTCTCGTTTTCCCCCCGGGGAACGGACCTCGTCGCCTTCAACTGGCTGAACCGGGAGTTCCGGACCTGGAAGCGTTACCAGGGGGGAACGGCCGAGGACATCTGGATCTACGACTTCAAGGCGAACAAGAGCACCCGGGTCACCGACTGGAAGGGCACCGACCGCTTCCCCATGTGGCACGGGAATACGATCTACTTCCTCTCCGACCGTGCGGACTGGAAGTTGAACCTCTGGGCCTACGACGTCGGATCCAAGCAGTTCACCCAGGTCACCGACTTCAAGGAGTACGACGTCCGCTGGCCGAGCCTCGGCGGCGACTCCATCGTGTTCGAGAACGGCGGCTGGCTCTACGTCATGGACCTCCCCGGCGGCAAGCCGAAGAAGATCGAGGTCCAGGTCGAGACCGACGCCGTGCTCGCGCGGCCCGAACTCACCAAGGTGGCGGACCTGATCGGTGGGGCCTCGATCTCCCCCTCCGCCAAGCGGGTCGCCTTCGAGGCCCGCGGCGAGCTGTTCACCGTGCCCGCCAAGCACGGCGACGTCCGCCGGCTCACCTCCACTCCCGGCGAGTACGAGCGCTACCCCGCCTGGTCCCCGGACGGGAAGTGGGTCTCCTACTTCTCCGACGCCACCGGGGAGTACGAACTCTACGTCCGGGCCCAGGACGGCACCGGCGAGCCCCGGCAGATCACCCACGGCCGCAAGAGCTTCATGTTCAGCCAGCAGTGGTCGCCGGACAGCCGCAAGATCGCGTTCCCGGACAAGACCTGGTCCCTCAACTGGGTGGACGTGGAGAGCGGAAAGGTGACCCAGGTGGACCGGAGCAACGTCACCGACATCACCGACTACGCCTGGAGCCCGGACAGCAAGTGGCTCACCTACGTCATGTCCGATCCCAACAACTACAACTCGATCTGGCTCTACTCGCTCGACGGCGGGAAGAACCTCCGGGTGACCGGGGAGCTCACCGACGACAACTCCCCCACCTTCGATCCCGGCGGGAAATACCTCTACTTCCTCTCCAACCGCCACTTCAACCCCAGTTTCGGCAACTTCGCCTTCGAGTACGTGCTGCGCGACGCCACCGGGCTCTACGCGGTGACCCTGGCCGGGGACGCCCCGCGCCCGTTCCCGCCCCTGAGCGACGAGGAGTCCTCCAAGTCCGGCGACGACGCCGACAAGGACCAGGACAAGGCGAAGGGGAAAGGCAAGAAGGGGGGCGAGGACAAGGACAAGGACAAGGACGAGAAGGCGGTCGCGGTCAAGGTGGACCCCGAGGAGCTCATGGACCGCGTCTCCGAGGTCCCGGTCCCCGCGGGCAACTACTCCCTGCTCAGCGCAGCCAAGGGAAAGATCTTCTACCTGGCCGCCGGCGAGGGGATGAGCGATGAAGACGACGAGGGCCCGCCTCGCGGCGACAACGAACTCCGCTACTTCGACACCGAGTCCCGCAAGGTCAAGACGGTGCTCCCGGGGCTGAGCGGCGGCTACCAGCTCACTCCGGACGGCTCCAAGGTGCTCTATCGCTCGGGACGGTCCTGGGGAATCGTGGACGCGGCCGAGAACCAGAAGCCGGGCGACGGGACCCTGGACACCGGCGGCCTGGAGACGGTGGTCGACCCCCGGGCGGAGTGGCATGAGATGTTCGTGGACGCCTGGCGCCTGGAACGGGACTTCTACTACGACCCCGGCATGCACGGGGTGGACTGGGAGGCGATGCGCAAGCGCTACGAGCCCCTGGTCGACCACGTGCTCTACCGTCCCGATCTCAACTACGTGATCGGCGAACTCATCGGGGAACTCTCCACCAGCCACACCTACGTCTACGGCGGCGACACCCCCGACGTTCCCCACGTGAACGTGGGGATGCTGGGGGCGGACTTCGAGGCCGACGGCGGCCGCTACCGGTTCTCGAGGATCTTCCGGCTGAGCGACTGGGACGGTAACGTGGCCGCTCCCCTCGCCCAGCCCGGGGTCGGGATCCGGGAGGGCGACTATTTGATCTCGGTGGACGGCGAGCCGGTCACCACCGACCGCAGCGTCTACGCCTGGTTCCAGAACAAGGCGGGGAGGGACGTGAAGCTCGAGGTGAACTCCTCCCCCCGCGAGGACGGCGCCCGCACCTACACCGTCGACCCGGTCCGCGACGAGACGCCGCTCCGCTACGAGGCGTGGGTGGAGGCCAACCGGCAGCGGGTCTACGACGCCACCGACGGCCAGGTCGCCTACATCCACATGCCCGACACCGGCATCGGCGGAGTGAAGCGGTTCAGCCGTGACTTCTACAATCAGACCGACAAGAAGGGGGTGATCCTGGACGGCCGCTTCAACAGCGGCGGGTTCATCCCGGACTACATGGTGGACCGGCTGAGCCGGCCCTTCCTCGGGTTCTGGTCCCGGCGCGAGGGGCGCGACTTCCGCACCCCGGGGGCGGCGATCCTGGGGCCCAAGGTCTGCGTGACCAACAGCTGGGCGGGCTCGGGAGGGGACGCCATCCCCTACTTCTTCCGCGAGGCCAACCTGGGGCCGATCGTGGGCACCCGCACCTGGGGCGGCCTGGTCGGGATCAGCCGGGGCATCCGTCTCATGGACGGCGGGAACGTGACCATGCCCGACTTCGGCTTCTGGATCCCCGGCAAGGGGTGGCAGGTGGAGAACCACGGGGTGGACCCCGACGCCGAGGTGATCAACCTGCCCGAGGCGATGAACGCCGGCCGCGATCCCCAGCTCGAGAAGGCCATCGAACTGGTCAAGGCGGCGATCGCGGCCCAGCCCCAGGAGCCGGGGCGGCCCGCCTACAAGGAGGGCGACGCCAAGTAGCCCGCCGGCCCCCCCGCCTGCACCTACGGAAACGGAGAAGGCCCCCCGGGGGGGCCTTTTCCATGCCGCGGAGGGCTAGGAGAGGCTCAGGCGGCGGCCTCCGGGGTCTCCGAATCGGCGTCCTCGCCGGGGTCGCCGGCCGGAACCTCGGTCATGACCGGAGGAACCTCGGGGAGGGTGAAGGAGAACCGGCTTCCCATGCCGAGGTTCGACTCCACCCAGATCCGCCCGCCGTGCCCCTCGACCAGCCCCTTGGAGATGACTAGGCCGAGACCGGTGCCCCCCTGCTTGCGGGTGAGGGACGAGTCGAGCTGCTGGAACTTCTGGAAGAGCTTGCCGAGGTCCTGGGGGGCGATCCCGGGGCCGGTGTCGCTGACCACGCAGGCCACCCCGCCGTCGGCCGTCCGGTCCAGGGTCACGTCCACGTGCCCCTCGGAGGGGGTGAACTTGAGCGCGTTGCCGATCAGGTTGGTGAATACCTGGCCCACCCGCATGCGGTCGGCCTGGATCAGGGGGAGGTCGTCGGCGGCGTCGAGCCGGAGCCGGATCGACTTTCGCTCGGCGATCGCCTCCATGGAGATCAGCACCTCCGCCGCCACCTCGGAGAGCCGGATCGGCTGGAAGGTGAGGCTCAGCCGGTTCGCCTCGATCTTGGAGAAGTCGAGGATGTCGTTGATGAGCACCCGCAGCCGCTCCACGTTGGTTTGGCAGATGCTGAGGAGCTCGCGCATCTTGGAGTTCATCTCGAAGTAGCGGTCGTCGAGCACCAGCTCCAGCGAACCCTGGATGGCGGTGAGGGGGGTGCGCACCTCGTGGGAGACCACCGCCACGAACTCGGACTTCATGCGGTCGAGTTCGCGCGCGGTCTCGTAGAGCTCGGCGTTGGCCAGGGCGAGGGCGGCCTGGGAGGCGAACGATTCCAGCAGATCCTGGTCCTCGTCGGTGAACTCCCCCCCTTCCTTCTCCATCACGTCGAGCACGCCCATGAGGCGGCCCTTGTGCATGAGCGGCACGGCCAGCAGCGTCTTCACCCCCAGGCCGGCCAGGAATTCCTCGCCGAAGCTGGCCGGGTCTTCGGTGGCCACCCGCGCCGGCTCCAGACTTCGCACCACCTCGCCGTTCACCCCGTGCCCGGTGCGGACGGTGGCGGCGTCGGCGCCCTCCCAGGCCGGGCCGTAGCCCATCTCGGCCACGAAGGTGCCGGTATTCTCGCGGCTCCGGAAGAGCAGGCCCAGCCGCGCCCCGGTGAGGGTGGCGGCCTGGCTCACGATGAAGTTCAGGGTCTTGTTGACGTCCAGGCTGGCGTTGAGGTCCTTGCCGATCTCGTAGAGGGTGCGGATTCGCCGGGTGGCGGTGGCCACCTTTTCCTTGAGCGCCTCCTCGTGCCGGCGGAGTTCCCCGTTGGCGAACTGCAGGTCCTGGAGGAGACGGCGGTTCTCCTGCACCAGGAGGCGGCTCTTCAACCCCCGGGCCACGATCTGGTCGACCTCCCACAGGTCGAAGGGCTTGGTGATGTAGTCGTAGGCGCCCTGGCGGAGCGCGTCGATGGCGGTGCCGGTGGAGGCGTAGCCGGTGATGACCACCACCACCATCTCGGGATCCGCTTCCTTGGCCGCGGCCACCACCTCGAGCCCGTTCACCCCCGGCAGGTTGATGTCGGTGAGGAGCAGGTCGTAGCGATTGGCATGCAGGCGCTCCAGCGCCTCCTCCCCGGTGACCACCGTGTCCACGTCGTAGGGTCGCTCGGAAAACAGGTCCTGAAGGATCTGGACCACGTTTTCCTCGTCGTCGACCACCAGGAGCCGTGGGCGGTAGCCGTCGGGGAAGCTCTGTTCGGATTGCTCGGTCATGGGGTGCCGCTTTCCCCCCTCTTCCTAGGAAGTGGCTACCGTCGGGATCGGGCCGGGACGAACGCCCCGGTCGGGCCCCCCTTCGTAAAGCGACTTATCGGCGCAATCGAAGAGTTCTTGAGCCTCGTCCGCATCGGCCGGA
Source organism: Candidatus Eiseniibacteriota bacterium (assembly GCA_963728475.1). Taxonomy (GTDB): domain Bacteria; phylum Eisenbacteria; class RBG-16-71-46; order JABDJR01; family JABDJR01; genus CAVSKL01. Next base: position 1,842,022 of record CAVSKL010000001.1, on the reverse strand, counting down.
TAGGTGGCGATCCCCGATGCCAGCGCCATCTTCTTCCGGCGGGGGAAGTTGTGCTTTTCCACCCGGCTCCGGAGCTCGGCGATCCTGGCCTCGGCCCGCTCCCGCCGCACCGCGGGGAGGATGACCAGGAGCGAATCCCCTTCCCCGTGGCCGACCAGCTCGGCGGGCTGGCGCCAGGAGCGTACGATCCCGGCCAGTTCGGCCCGGCAACGCTCGCGGTACTCGGGCCCGAACCGCTCCACGTGCTCCGGGAGCCCCTCCAGGCGGAGGGTGGCCAGGCACATGGAATGGCCCAGCTCCCGGCATCGCACCACCTCCTCCTCCAGCCGGGACCGGATGTAGCCGGGGGTGGCGAGCCCGGTGGCGGAATCGGCGATCTCGCGGGCGGCGATCTGGGCCAGGGCGACGTGGCGCTGGACCAGGGCGGCCAGGGTGGAGGCGGCCAGGGCCAGGGTGCGCAGCGCGGCCTGGTCGTAGAAGCCTTCCTCGTGATGTCCGAGGTGGACCACCCCCACGCACTCGCCGCCGGCCACCATCGGCACCGACATGAAGGAGCGGATGTTCGCCTCGCCGGGAGCCTCGTTCCGATGCAGGGAAGGGTAGAGAACCGGACGCTTGCGCGCCGCCACCCACGAGGAGAAACCGGTCCCTTCGGTGAACCGGATGCGGCCGATGAGTTCGACCTCCGCCCCCACCATGGCCAGGGGGCGGACCGTTCCCCGCTCGGAGTCGCGCAGGTAGAGGGTGGCGCCGTCGTAGGGCACCACCTTGCGGAGCGAGGCGAGGGCGGCGGCCAGGCCCTCCCCGGTGGGCGGATTCTCCGCCGCCGATCCCTGCCAGAGAAGCAGGGCCTGGAGCGCGGCCGCGGCCCCGGAGGCCGCTCCGGCCTCGAAACCGGCCAGCCCCTGGCCCAGCCCGCGGTCGAACGCGGCGGCCTGGGCGAGGGCCTCGTCGCCGGCTTCGGCGATCGCCTCGGCCTTCTTCTGCAGCCTCTCGACGTCCGGATCGGACAGGAGCCCCATCCCCTGGAGCGAATCGAGCAGCGCCAGCTTCTCCCTGGCCGCCTTGGCCTGGGGGCCCTTGGTCCGGGTCCCCTTGGTGGTGGTCTTCTTCGTGGTGGTCGACTTCTTGGCTTGGGTTGTCACGGAGCGCGTCCTCCCTGTGCGAGCGAGGGTCGTGGATCGTGTCCGAGGCCCCGAACCGGACGGGACCGCGGCGGCAGACGATGCGGGGGGGAGCGTTCGGCGGGCGGGGCCGAGCGCGGTCCGGTGGCCAGAATCCGACCACCGCGGTGGTCCGATTCCGGCCGGCGCCCGGGGGGCCGGGCCGGAAGCCCCGAAGGCCCCCGCCGCTCCCCGCGGCCCGGATTCCGCTCGCGGAACCCCTTTCGGAGCCTCCGGTTAGGCGTTCCGCCCCGCCGGAGCTCCGTCCCCCCCTGTCGATTCCCGCGGCCGGGGCGCTTTGCTCCGGCCGGTCATGCAAAACGCAAGGCGCGTGCCAGGGTTTCCCCCGGCGGCTTCAGGCCGCGCGCCGCATCCGGCCCTTGAGCCGGGAAATCGCCTTGGTGTGGATCTGCGAGACCCGGGACTCGCTGATCCCCAGGGTCTGGCCGATCTCCTTCAGCGTCATCTCCTCGTAGTAGTAGAGGGCGAGCACCAGCTTCTCCTGTTCGGAGAGGTCGCTGATCACCTCCACCAGCACCCCGGACATCTGCTGCTTCTCGATCTCGTCGAGGGCGTCCTCGGTGTTGGGGTCCTCGATCACCTCGGCGAGGCCGCCCCCGTGCCCCTCCTCGCCCTCGTTGGCGGGCTGGTTGAGCGAGAGCAGGACCACCCCGCGCACCTCTTCCAGGAGCCGGGCCATCTCGGCGGAGGACAGCTCCATGGCCTCGGCCAGCTCCTCGTCGCTGGCCGCGCGCCCCAGCCGCTGGTCCAGGTCCCGGGTCATGGTGTCGATGTGGCGGGCCTTGCGCCGGACCGAACGGCTGGCCCAGTCCATGGCCCGGAGCTCGTCCAGGACCGCCCCCCGGATGCGCCAGACCGCGTAGGTCTCGAACTTGGTCCCCTTGCCGCTGTCGTACTTCTCCAGGGCGTCGAAGAGCCCCAGCGCGGCCGCGTTCAGGAGGTCGTCCCGCTCGACGTACTTGGGAACGTTGGAGGCCACGCGATCGACCACGTACTTCATGAGGGGGGCGTAACGGCGGTACGCCTCGTCCTTGGTCGGCTTGCTCCAGACCGGGAGCTTGGCGGAAGTCTTGACGGCGGTCTCGACGGCGGCACGGTGGCTGGGCATGGGTTGGGCACTCCTCTTGGTAGTCGTACGGCTCATCACGCGGCATCCCACCGGGCGGGGCCGCCACCGGCCCGCGCGGCAAGCCCGCCGGCGAGCCCGGTGAGGGCGTCTCCGGCGGTGACGGGGGCACGATCGCCTCCGTCGGGGGTCCCCCGGACCAGGCGCCAGGCCAGCTCGCGCACGGAGCGGCTGGCCGGCGCGTTGGGCGCGCCGAGGGTGAAGGGAATCCGGCTGCGGACCGCGTCTCCCGCGGCGGCGTCCTCGGGAATCCAGCCCCCGAAGACCGGGGTGAGACCGAGGTGGCGCTCGGCGGTCCGGCTCAGGCGAAGGTAGGTGTCCTCGGCCTCCGCCTCGGAGCGGGCCCGGTTGACCACGATGCGCGGCGCGACCAGGCTCCGGGCGGAGAGGATCTTGATCAGGGCATAGGCGTCGGCGTAGGCGGCGGGCTCGGGCACCGTCACCACCAGCACCTCGCCGGCGTGGCGGGCCAGCTCCAGCGGGTTGGAGCCGATGCCGCTGGCCAGGTCCAGCACCACCAGGTCGGTGTCGTGCCGGAAGCGCTCCAGGGCCAGGAAGAAGCGCCGCCTCAGCTCCGCGTCGAGCACCGCCAGCTCCCGCCGGCCCGAGGCTCCGGCCAGGAACCGTACCCCCCGCGGCCCGGTGAACACGGCGTCGGAGACGTCGCAGAGGTCGGCCAGCACATGGCCCAGGTTGAGGGGCGGGGCGGCGCCGACGTAGAGGTCCAGCTGGCCCAGCCCGAAGTCCCCGTCCACCACCAGCACCCGCCGGCGGAGCTCGGCCAGGGAAACGGCCAGGTTCACCGCGAGCGAAGTCTTGCCGACTCCCCCCTTGCCGCTCACCACCGCCACCAGGCGGGGCGCGGCCCCGCCGGTCCGGCAGGAAGATCGCAACTCGCGGCGGCCTCCCTCGACCAGCTTGAGTCGCGGGTGCGCCCCCCCGGGCGACCCGGCGGCAGGCATGCATGGTGTCCGTCCGTCCACGTTTTCGCCCCCTGCTTGGCCCCGTTCCCGGCGGTTCCGCCGGGAGTCGGGGGTCGCGTGCTTCGTTCCGGACCGCGAACGGTCCGGGCCCCGATTGCGGGAGTTGTACCTTGCAAGACCAGGGCCAAGGGGATTGCGGACTACACGGAGGGGCCGGGAGGGGGATTGCCGCCGCCGCAAAACGCCCGGCCCGAAGCGCTGTTCACCCGCCCAAGCAGGTGGACGGCAGGAAGTTAGCCGTTGGGGCGAAGGAGTGGAGGCACCCGGCGGCCCCGTCCCGGGGCGGGACGGGAGGGCCGGGCCGGGGCCGGCCGCCGCATGGCCGGATCGTGCCCGATGCCCGGTAAGAAGCTGACCGCCGGAAGCCGGACCGGATCCGGGCCTAGTCCTCGCCCCCGCCGTCGGCCAGGCCGTACTCCTTGATCTTGGCCCGCAGGGTCTGCCGCGAGATGCCCAGCGCCTCGGCGGCGCGGGTCTTGTTCCCCTCGAACCGCCGGAGCGCCATCTCGATCGCGTACCGCTCCGCGTCGGCCAGGCTCCACACCCGGTCTCCGGGGGGAGCGGGGCGAACGGAGCCGGCGGGGGCGGCCGGGGCCAGGACCTCGAGGGGAAGCACCGAGGCCTCGATCCGGTCCCCTGTGGACAGCAGGACCGCCCGCTCCACCACGTTCCGCAACTCGCGGACGTTTCCCGGCCAGCGATGGGCGACCAGCGCCGCCTCCGCCTCGGGCGAGAAGCCGGCCAGCGCGCGCCCCATCTCCGCGTTCAGGTGATCCAGGAAAAACCGGGCCAGGGGGAGAATCGCCTCCGGGCGCTCGCGCAGGGGGGGAATCCGGATCGGGATCACCGCCAGGCGATAGTAGAGGTCCTCGCGGAAGCGGCCCTCGGCCGTCTCCTTCCTGAGGTCCTTGTTGGTGGCGGCCACCACCCGCACCGAGGCCTCGATGTCGCCGGTTCCTCCCAGCCGCTTGAAGGTGCCGGTCTCCAGCACCCGGAGCAGCTTGGCCTGGACCCCGGCGGCCATGTCCCCGATCTCGTCCAGGAACAGCGTCCCCTGGTGGGCGAGTTCGAACATCCCCTTCTTGCGGGCCTTGGCGTCGGTGAATGCGCCCTTCTCGTAGCCGAAGAGTTCGGACTCCAGCAGGTTCTCGGGCACCGCGCTGCAGTTGACCGCCACGAAGGGGCCCGAGGCCACCCCCGACGCCCGGTGCACCGCGCGGGCGATCACTTCCTTGCCGGCGCCGGTCTCGCCGGTCAGAAGCACGGTGGTGCGGCTCCGCGCCACCTTGGCCACCGTGTCCATCACGCCCCGCATGGCCTCGCTGTCCCCCACCACCTGGTCGGTGGGGAACCGCCCCCGGCTCCCCCGGCGGAGCACCTCCACCTCGCGGCGGAGCGAAACGTTCTCCAGCGCGCCCCGCACCACCATCTTGATCTGGTCGAGTTGGAACGGCTTCCCCACGAACTGGTAGCAGCCGGACCGGGTCGCTTCCACCGCATGGTCGAACTTCCCGTAGGCGGTCATCATCACCACCTCCACCTCGGGGTAGTCCTTCTTGATGCTCTTGAGGATGGTGAGGCCGTCCTCCCCGCTCTCCTTGAGCCGCATGTCGAGCAGCACCACGTCCACGTCCTGCTCGCGCAACGCGGCGAACGCCCCGGCCCCGTCGGGGGCCTCGTAGGCGGCGTAGCCCTCGTCGCGGAGGGTCTCGGCCAGGGTGAACCGAAGCGTGCGCTCGTCGTCGACCACCAGCACGCCGTGCCGGCGGCTTCGCGTCTCCTTGTCGTCCATGCTCATCGAGGCTCCCCGCGTCCGCTCACCCTTCGTCCCGGCGGCGGCGTTGCCGCTTCTCCACCGGGAGATCCACCAGGACGCTGGTGCCCTGGCCCGGTTCGCTGCTGATCGAGATCATGCCACAGTGCTCGTGGATGATGGACTGGGAGATGGAGAGCCCCAGCCCGGTGCCGTGGCGGCGGGTGGTGTAGAACGGGTTGAACACGCGGTCCACCACCTCGGGGGGGATGCCCTGGCCGGTGTCGGTGACCTCCAGCTCCACCCAGTCCTGGAACGGCGCCTGCCCGCCGGGCAGCCGTCCCTGGTCCTCGCTCCGGCGGCCGGCGCGGCGGCGCACGTAACGGCGGCGGGAGACCTTGCGGAGCTCCACTCGGAGCGTCCCTCCCCCTTCCATGGCCTGGATGGCGTTGCGGAAGAGATTGAGGGTGACCTGCAGGATCTGGTCGCGGTCGATCCAGAGCCGGGGGAGGTCGGGCGCCAGCCGCATCTCCACCGCCACCCCCTGGCGCGAGGCCTCGTCGCGGACCAGGTCCACCGCCCGCTCCACGCAGCGGGCGGGGTCCGACTCGCTCAGGTTCGGGTCGGGCGGGCGCGCGAAGTGGAGGAGGCTGTCCACGATCCGGTCCAGCCGCGCCGCCTCCTCCAGGATCATGTCCACCAGGCGGACGCGGTCGGGCTCGGCGCCGAGCCGCGACTTCAGGAGCTGGGCGCTGGCCGCGATCCCGGCCAGCGGGTTCCGGATCTCGTGGGCGACCCCGGCCGAGAGTTCTCCCAGGGAGGCCAGCCGCTCCTTGCGCCGCGCCTCCTGCTCCGCGCGCTTGAGATCGGTGCGGTCGGTGAGGATCACCACCGCCCCCTCCTCCTCGCCGTTCTTGCCCTGGTGCCGGGTGACGCGGACGTCCACGGTGACCACCCGCCCGTCCGGCAGCTTCAGGTCCACCTCGCCGGAGGCGGCCTCGGGGTGGACGGCATCCCCGAACAGGCTGCCGCCGCCGCGCGTCACCAGGACCCCGTCGGCGGGACGATCGAGGAGTTCCTGGGCGGTGCGGCCGAGGAGCGCGGTGGCGGCGGGGTTGACGTAGGTCACTCGTCCCTCCGGGCTTACCGCCACCACCCCCGAACCCATGGTGCGGAGGATCCCCTCGGTGAACCGGGAAAGGTCCGCCAGCTCCCGGATGAGGGTGGATTTGGCCGGATTCGGATCGGGCTGGCCGCTCTCCAGCATCGGACTCCTCGGTTGCGGGGAGAGGCCTCTCTCCGGCCTCTCCGGACGGAGCTACTGCGCGCGCTGGACCGAGAACGACACCGTGACCGGCGGCATGCTGTCGGCCAGGGCCGCCCCCAGGTCGGGATCGCGCACTAGGTCCAGGGTCAGGGTGCTGTCCCTGGTTCCGGGCACCCGGAACTGCGCCGGGGCGGAACGAAACCCCAGGTAGAGCACGGTCATGCCGTAACCGCCGCTGCGGACGTTGTCGACGCCGAAGCGGCCCTGGTCGTCGGTGAGCGCGCCCAGGGGGCTTCCGGAAAGCACCACGCTCGCGTACTGCAACGGATCGCCCTGCGCCTGCTTCACCTGTCCGCTCACGGTATAGGTGGGCCCCGGCGGGAGCTGGGGGAGCCGCCCGGAGCCGCAGGCGAGAGCGGTCAGACACAGGAACACGGCCAGGGCCGGCAACTTCCGATCGGATCTCACGATGAATCTCTCCTCACGCGGGTCGAGCCAGGGCGGAATCATACCCGACTCCGCCCGCGGCCGAAAGCCGCGGGAACCGGCCGCCCCGGCTCCCCCCCGGGCGGGCGTCCCGCATTCGATACAATCGGGAACGGGCTACCCCGGAAAGGAAGGCGAGCGATGAAGTACCGTCCGTTGGGAACCACCGGCGTCCTGGTGAGCGAGATCTGTTTCGGGGCCATGACCTTCGGCACCGACGCGTGGAAGCTGGGGGGGCTGGGGCGGAGCGACGCCGACCGCCTGGTCTCCCGGGCCCTGGAGGGCGGGGTGAACTTCTTCGACACCGCCGACGTCTACAGCGCCGGCGAGGCCGAGACCCTGCTCGGACAGGCTCTCGGCGCCCGCCGCAAGGAGGTGATCCTGGCCACCAAGGTCCGCGGCCGCACCGGTCCGGGCCCCAACCAGGCCGGCCTCTCCCGCGCCCACATCCTGGCCGGGGTCGAGGCCAGCCTCCGCCGGCTGGATACCGAATGGATCGACCTTTACCAGATCCACTCCTGGGACCCGTTCCCGCCGCTCGAGGAGACGCTCTCCACCCTGAACGACCTCGTCCGGCGGGGGAAGGTGCGCTACGTCGGGTACAGCAACCTGGCCGCCTGGCAGGCGGCGACGGCGCGGGGGATCTCGCGGGAGCGGGGATTCGAGCGGTTCGCCACCGCGCAGATGTACTACAGCCTGGTCGGGCGCGACATCGAGGACGAGGTGGTGCCGTTCTGCGAGGACGCGGGGGTGGGGATCCTGGCCTGGTCGCCGCTTTGCGGCGGATTCCTGAGCGGCAAGTACCGCCGGGACGAGGAGAACCCGCCCGAGGGGAGCCGCTGGGCCACCACCGGCTCCGATTTCCCCCCCTTCGACCGCGAGCTGGGCTGGCGCACGGTGGACCTCCTGCGCGAGATCGCCGGGCTCCGCGGCGCCACCCCGGCCCGGGTCGCCCTGGCCTGGGTGCTGGGCCGTCCCGCGGTGACCTCGGTCATCGTCGGGGCGCGCAAGCTCGCGCAGCTCGAGGACGACCTGGGGGCCTCCGGCCTGGCGCTGGAGCCCGAGGACCTCCGCCGCCTGGACGAGCTCACCCGCCCCGCCCTCCGGTACCCGCGCTGGATGATCCAGGACCGGGAAAGGCGCCGATCGGGGGAGAAGCCCTGACCGCGGCGGTTCAGGCTCCCGGTCCGCGCACCGCCTCGCCCAGCTCCCGGATCCGCGTGATCACCCCCTCCACGTCGCCCCGCCCGGTGTGGTGGCTGAGCACGCAGAACCGGAGCGCGTAGCGCCCGCCGAGCCGGGTGGAGGAGATGAAGGCGTAACCGCTGCGGTTGAGCCGGGTGAGAACCTCGAGGTTCAGCGCCTCCGCCGCCCGGTCGTCGGAGGCCCGGAGGCGGAAGCAGACCACCCCGAGCCGCGGCGGGGAGAGGACCTCGAACGCGGGGTCGGCGGCCAGGGCCGCCCCGGCGGCCTCGGTGAGATCCAGCGCGCGGTCCACGGCGGCGCGGAACGCCGCCACCCCGAAATGCTTGAGCGAGAGCCACAGCTTGAGGGCGCGGAAGGAGCGGGTGAGCTGGAGGCCCTGCTCGTAGAGGTTCGGGCGCTCGAGGTCGAGCCGCACGTCTTGGAGGTACTCGGCCTGGACCCCGAACGCGCGCCGCAGCTCCTCCGGCCGGCGGAGCAGCACCGAGCCGCATTCGAATCCCTGATGGAGCCACTTGTGGGGATCGAACACCCAGGAGTCGGCCTCGGCCAGGCCGGCCAGCACCTCCCGGCCCCGGGCGGTGATCGCGGCGAACCCGCCGTAGGCCGCGTCCACGTGGAGCCAGAGCCCCTCGCGGCGGGCGAGCGCGGCCAGCTCCGGGAGCGGATCCACCGAGCCGGTGCTGGTGGTGCCGGCGTTGGCCGCGATCAGGAACGGCGTCCGCCCGGCCGCGCGATCCCCGGCGATCGCCCCGGCCAGCGCGGCGGGGTCCAGCCGGAAGTCGGGGCCGGCGGGCAGGAGCCGCACCGCCTCCCGGGGGAAGCCGGCGATCCACGCCGCCTTCGCGAACGCGGAGTGCGTCTGGTCCGAGGCATAGATCACCGCCCCCGGGATGCGGTCCTCCAGCCGCGCGTGCCGCGCCGCCACCACCGCGATCAGGGTGGCGGCGGAGCCGCCGGAGGTGAGGATGCCGCCCGCGCCGGGGGGAAGCCCGGTGATCTCGCGGATCCAGTCCACCGCCACCAGCTCCATCATGGTCGGCCCCGAACCGCCCACCCACGAACCCACGAACACGTTGTGGGCGGCGGCCAGGAACTCCCCGACCACTCCGGGGAAGGTCGGGGAGCCGGGCACGAAGGCGAGAAAGCGCGGGTGCCCCACCCGGACGCCGGCCCCGATCACCTCGCGCTCCACGAAGTCCAGAAGCTCCCCGGCGTCGGTTCCGGTCTCGGGGGCGGGCTCCCGGAGCAGCGCCTCCGCCCGGTCCCGTTCCAGCATCCGCCACGCCGGCCCGGCGCCGGGATCGGCGAACCGCGCCACCGCGCGGTCCACCGCGTCGTAGCCCAGGCGGCGCATCGCCTCGGGGTCCATGTTCAGCCGTGACGGTTCGCGATCGGCGTGCTCGGATCCGGTCATCGCTCCTCCCGTGCCTCCGGCCCCCGCTCCTCCCGGGCGGCCCGGAGGCCGGCGCGGAAATCGGGATGGCGAAGCGCCACCCCCAGCTCCTCCAGCCGCCGGCTCCGGGCCCGCTTGCCCGTTCCCGCGACGTGGGGGCCGGCCGCTCCCCCGGCGAAGACCGGGGGGGGCATTGCGGCCAGCACCGAGGCCTCGGCGTAGTACACCCGGCGTCGCACCGGCCGGCCGTCGGCGGCCACCACCAGGTCCCGGTCCTGCCCCCGCTCCCCCGCCGCGATCGCGATCGTGACCAGGTCCTCCACGTGGATCAGGTTCAACCACTCCTCGCCGGTCCCGGGGAGCGGGCCCCCGGCGCTGAGCCGCTCCACCGGGGTGCGCCCGGGCCCGTAGATCGCCGCCGCCCGCACGATCCGGAGCGCGGGGCCCGGCGCGGCGAGAAGGATTCGCTCCGCCTCCAGGAGAACCGCGCCCCCCGGCGAGGCGGGGGCGGGCGGGGTGGATTCGTCCACCCACGAGCCGTCGGCGGTGCCGTAGACCGAGGTGCTGGAGATCCAGACCACGGTTTGCTCCGGGGCGAGCCCGGCTCCGGCCAGGGCCCGGGCCGCGCCCAGGTAGACCGGCGCGTACTCCCCGCCCCGGGCGGGGGCGGCGGTGAAGAAGATGCGGGCGGCCCCCCGGGCCAGCGCGGCCACCGCCTCCCCGGCCCCGGGAAGGGAGGCGTCCCAGGCCGCGGTGTGCGCGCCCGGAGCCTGGGGAGGATGCGACCGGTAGGTGAGGGTCACCGCGGCGCCCTCCCCGGACAGCCGACGGGCCAGGCGGGTTCCCAGATACCCGCCCCCCAGGACGAGCGCCGGCCCGGTCACCGCGGCGTTCCGGCCGCGGACGCGCTCCGGCCCCGGAAGCGGCGTGGACCTCCGGCCCCCGCGATCAATGCACGTGGGTGACGCCGCCCACCACCAGGGCGATCACCCCGAGGGCCGCGCAGTAGGGGGCGAAGACGGCGAGCCGGCCCCGGGACATGACGCCCCAGACCACCCGGATGGCCAGGTAGCCGCTCACCAGCGCGACCACGAAGCTCCCGGCCAGGAGGAGGGGCGAACGATGGGCGAGCACGGCGATCTCCTTGTAGTCGAGCACCACCGCGCCGAGGATGGCGGGAACCGAGAGCAGGAAGGAGAAGCGGGCGCTCTCCTCGCCGGAGAGACCGAACATGAGGCCGGCGGTGAGGGTGGAGCCGGAGCGGCTCACCCCGGGGAGGATGGCGATGCACTGCGCGATCCCGATCCCCAGCCCCTTCATGGGCGAGAGGGGCATGTCGCGGCCGGGGAACATCCGCGAGATCCCGAGGATGATCGCGGTGAGGATGAGGTCGGCCCCCACCAGCCGCACGCTGGTGAAGGCGGCCTCCACCGCGTCCTTGGCCAGAAGTCCCACCACCACCGCGGGGAGGGTGCCGATCACCACCGCGGCGACCAGGAGCCGCCCCCGCTTGGCGGTATCCGCCGGCGCCCGGGGGCTCAGGCTGGCCAGCATGGTCCACACGTCCCGGCGGAGCGCGATCAGGACCGCGAACAGGGTGGCGAGGTGGAGCCACACGTCGAAGGCCACGTCTCCCCCGCCCAGGCCCAGAAGCCGTCCCGCCAGGGCCAGGTGGCCGGAGGAGGAGACGGGCAGGAACTCGGTCAGGCCCTGGACCAGGCCCAGGATGAGGGCGTCGAGGAATGTCATGAGGGGAGTTCTCTATCCCAGACCGGGGCCGCCGCGGTCGAGCCGGTCGGCGGCGTGGTAGGCGAGGCGGGCTTCGTGCCGGAGACCTTTCCGGTCGAAGGTGACGCCCAGGTAGTAATGGGCCCGCTGATGGCCGGGATCGAGCTGGACCGCCTTCTGGAGCACGCGGACGGCCTCGTCCAGGCGGGAGAGCCTGAGCTGCCCCACCCCCAGATGATAGTAACCGCGGGCATCTTCGGGCCGGAGCCGGGCGTACTCGGTGAAGATCCCCACCGCGTCCGCGTAGCGCCCTTGGCGGAGGTGGAGCACCCCGGCGTAGTAGAGGATGCGGGTGTCGGAGGGGGCGGTCCGCCGGGCCTCGGCGAGCGACGCCGACGCCTCCTCCAGCCGTCCCTCGTCCAGGTAGAGGATGGCCAGGTTGAAGTGAGCTTCGGCCGAGGCCGGTTCGATCTCCAGCGCGCGCTGAAGCTCGGCCAGCGCCTCCTCGCGGCGCCCCTGCTCGCCGTAGATCGCGCCCAGGTTGGCGTGGCCCGCCGCCAGCTCGGGGTCGCAGACGGTGGCGCGGCGGAGCGCGGCCAGCGCCTCCTCCTTGCGCCCGAGCCCGTCGTAGAGAATGCCCAGGTTCACGTGCGCCTTGGCCATCTCGGGGTCCAGGCGCAGCGCGCGGTTATAGGCCTGCTCCGCCTCGAACGCACGCCCGGCCCGGGCCAGAGCCACTCCCAGGGCGTACTGGGCCTCGGCGCTGGCCGGTTCGAGCCGGGAGGCCTGCGTCACCGCCTCGATCGCCTCGTCCACCCGGCCTGCGTCGGTCAGGCAGCGCCCGCGGGTGATCCAGGCCGCGGCATGGTCGGTGAGGATCTCCGAGGCCCCGTCCAGGACCTCGACCCCCTCGGCGGCGCGGCCCACCCGGCGCAGGCACTCCGCCCGGAGCCGCACCAGCTCCGGGGTGGCGGCGCCGCGCTGGGTCATGCGCTCCACCACCCGGAGGGCGTCGCGGAACTCGCCCAGGCGCTCCAGGGTGCAGGCCAGCTCCAGGGCCAGGTCCAGCCGGCCCGGCTCCTGCTTCAGGCGGCGGGCGGCATCCTGGGCGCGACCGCGCAGGTCGCGGGTCGCCCCCGAGGTCGACGAGGAGGGAAGGGAGGAAGCGTCGGGGGAACTGGAACCCGACCGAAACTTCACCGGGCCACGCTCAGGGGCGAACCCCAGGGCCGGCCGATCGACCCGAGCGGAGAACCGCGGTATCCGAAGACGTCGTTCACCGCCGCGGGGACGTTTTGATAGGAGACGTTGAGTTGGAAATGGCGGCTCGGCGCATAGTCCAGGTTGAAACCCTGGAGGAAGACGTTCTTCTCGCTGAACAGGTTGCCGTTCTGCGGATCGAGCACCGCGCCCACGTCCACCGACACCCGCAGGGGATCGGAGAGGCGGTAGCCGAGTTCGGTGGTCCAGAGCCCGCCGGACCGGGTGCCGTATCCCGAGTAGGAGGAGACGCCGTAGGTCAGGCTGTTCCGCACGTCGAAACGGGAAAGATCCAAGAGGCCGGAGTTGAGGAGCCCGGTGGAGGGCTCGGACGCGATCCCGGTGAACGCCCGGGGATTGGTGCCGGGACCGGCCTGCGCCGTGCCCGGCGCCGCCACCGCCACCGCCACCGCGGCAAGGATCCCTCCGAGTACGAGCCGCGCGGGACCGGGGAGCAGCGAAGTGCGAGCGAATCGAGCCATGACCAAAGCCTCCGCAAGGGATAGACGAACCACGGAGTTGAGATTAGTCGAGCGCCCGGGCGGGGTCAAGCGAGGAGCCGTCCTCGCGCCGGGAGAACCGGTGTCCGGCCGGCCCCCTCCCGTCGCTCATCCCTTATACACCGACGGGGACCACTTGGGTCCCCGTCGAGGATCATCGCTCCGTCCGGACCCCGGGCTCAGGCCACCCGGCTGTCCTTGGATTCGGAAGCTTCCACTTGGATTTCGAGCACCAGCCGGAGCCGGGCGCCCCGGACCATCTCCTCGGGACCGAGGGTGATCGGAACCTGGATCCGCCGCTCGATGAAGACCGGGCTCGAGGAGCCGGAGCCCCCCACCGCGGGCAGGGTGACGGTGGCGAGCCGGGCGCTCGGAATCGCCTCCAGCCCTTCCTCCTCCGCGGGCTTGGACTTGCGCCCCAGGAGGCGTCCCCAGAATCCCGGCGAGGAGCCGGACTCGTCCCCCACCACCCGGGCCTCGACCACCGGTTCCTCGGTCTCGTGATGGGACGCGGCGGCGGGCACGGCACGGAGAGGCGCCGGCATCTGCCGGCTCTCCCCGCGGGCACCTCCCCCGGACCGGGACGAGCGTCCGGTCCCGGCCGGATCGCGGATCGCGGCGGGAGCCTCGTCCGCGGGACCGGGGGCGGGAGGTTCGGGAGCCGTCGGCCGGGCCGGCGCCGCCGGTGCGGGGCCGGCCGGGGCCTCCGGACTCGAAGTGGATGCCGCCGCCGGGGACGCCGAAGGCGGAGTGGACCCTACCGCGCGGGCCGGAGCGGGCCGGGGAGCCGGGTCCGGCCCGGCCCCCGCCTCGGGCCGGTGCAGGTACGGGTTGCTCGGCGTCGCCGGAGGGGAAGCCGCGGGAGCGGCCGCCGCCGGAGCCGCGGGCCCGGTCTCCGCCGGGGAGCCGGCCGGCAGCGCCGGGGTCACGATGGACGGCGCCGGGGTCGCGATCGACCGCCCGTCGCCCAGCTTGATCTCCTTGCTCAGCTTCTGGAGCAGCAGCCGGCCGATCCCCCGGAACGTCTCGAACACCCCCTGGCCGGTGGTGGCCACCGCCTCGTAGTAGGGGGCGCCGGTGGGGTTCAGCGCCTGCTCCATCTCCTCGATCGAATAGCCGTCGTCGATGTCGCGCTTGTTGTACTGCACCACGTAGGGGATGTTGTTGAGGTCGAGGCCGTACTCCCTCAGATTCTCGTGCAGGTTCTGCAGCGACTCGAGGTTCTCGTCCATCTTGCCCCGGGCGGAGTCGGCCACGAAGATCACCGCGTCCACCCCGCGAAGCACCAGCTTTCGGGTCGCGTTGTAGTAGACCTGCCCGGGGACGGTATAGAGGAGAAAGCGGGTCTTGAATCCGCCCAGCTCGCCCAGGTCCACCGGGAGAAAGTCGAAGAAGAGCGTGCGCTCGGTGCGGGTCTTCATGGAGACCATCTTGCCCCGGTTGCTGGTCGGCACGCTCTGATAGATGTACTCGAGATTCGTCGTCTTTCCGCTCAAACCCGGGCCGTAGTAGACCAGCTTGGCGTTGATTTCCTTCCCGGAGTACGACACTACGACCATGGGACGAACCCCCTTGGTTCGATGAAGGCCTTCAGTCCTCGTCCGCCCGGAGCGGGCGGAATCCCTCGCAAGGTCAATATCGGCGGGAGGGGGCCGGACTTGAAGTCCTTGGCGTTGGACGCATCCCGCCCGAGGCCCCGGCCCCCCCTCCCCGCCTCGCCGGCTTCCGGCAGCGAGCCTCCCGGCCGGTTTCCCACCGGTCGTTTTTCCGCCCCGGGGTGGGTCCTTTGCCGCCTTCGCCCGGGGGGGCCTCGGACCGCAGGCCGCGCCGGGCGCCGAGGGCGTGCGCTTCAATCCGTTGATCCGAAACAGGTTGCCGCCGGATCCGCTCTTGTGGAGCACGCGCCGGCACACCCCGCGCGGCGGCGGCACGAGGGTTGCTAAGTGCATGGGGTGGCGGCCGGTCGAGCCGCGGACCTCGAGCCCGGAGGCACCATGCGAACCTTCAAGTTTCGGAAGCCGGATGGAACCCAGACCCCCACCGCCTTCTATTGCCGCCATGACAACCGGGTGGTGGGCGGGTGTCCGCACGATGGAGGCGCCGCCGCCTGCCCGGTCCGCCGGGACTGCCAGGCCTGGTGCGGTCCCCAGGCCGCGGCGGCCGGAGACGGGGCCGCCCGCCAGGCCTGACCGCTTCCCTTCTTTGGCTTGAAGTTTCCGGCCCGCCCCTCTATCTTCAATTTAAATCCATTCTATTTCCCGCCCCCTTGAACCCGGGTCTCTTGGAAAAGAAATTTCTTTCCGACCAACCGGCTCTCTCCGCCGAGCTCGCCGCCGAGTTACGGGAAATCCTGCATGCCGTGGAGGCGCTCCCCACCGGCATCGCGGTGGCCGACCTCCAGGGCCGGCTCCTCTACGTCAACGACCGGATCGTGGGCGCCCTGGGCTACGAGCGCGAGGACATGGCCGGCCGCGACATCCGCGCCCTGTGCGGCCCCACCATGTCGCACGAACTCATGGAGGAGATCCTGCAGGCCACCTTCGCCGGGGGCTGGAACGGCGAGCTGACCAGCTACCGCAAGGACGGATCCACCTTCCCCATTTTCCTGGAAACGAGCGCGCTGCGGGGACGCGGCGGGGAGCCGATGGCGGTGGTGGGGATCGCCCGGGACATCACCGAGCAGCGCGCGTTCCAGCGGCGGCTGGTGGCGGAGGAGAAGCTGGGCACGCTGGATCTCATCGCCCACAACGTGGCCCACGAGGTGCGGAACCATCTCTCCGCGATCAAGATGAGCCTCTACATGCTCCAGAGCGAGCGGAAGCCGGAGGGGGACGAGGAGCTCCACTTCTCCATCGCCCGCGACGAGCTGAACCGGACCGAACTCTTCCTCCGCACCCTGGTCAACTACGCCCGCCCTCCCCGGCCGCGCCCGGAACCGACCCGGCTGGTGGACGCGGTGAATCAGGGGCTGGAGGACGCCAAGCCCTACCTGGTGCTCAAGTCGGTGGCCCTCTTCCGCCAGTTCCCCCAGACCGCGCCCACCCTCCTCCTGGACCGGGCGCAGTTCAGCCAGGCCGTCACCCAGCTGGTCCAGAACGCGTCCGAGGCCATGGAGCACCAGGGCGAGGTGCACGTCGTGATCAAGCGCCAGCCCCTCGACGAGGGCACCTGGTGGCTGGTGGAGGTGCGGGACAACGGGCCCGGGGTGGCCCCCCATCTCCAGGAACGTGTATTCGAGCCCTTCTTCTCCACCACCACCAATCAGATGGGGTTGGGACTCAGCAACGTCCGCCGGATCATGCAGCTCCACGGGGGCGAGGCGGCCCTCAGCTCCACGCCGGGGCGCGGCACCGTGGTCACCCTGCGGATCCCGGAACGTCCTCCCGAGGTCGAGGCCTGAACATGGAACGCCTTCTCATCATCGACGACGAAGCCAACCTGGGCCGCGAGCTCTCGCTCTTCTTCCGGACCAAGGACTTCGAGACCCATACCGCCCTCTCCAAGGCGGAGGGCATCCGGCTGTTCAAGGACGTTCACCCCACCTACGTGATCTGCGACGTACGGCTGCCGGACGGCGACGGGCTTTCCATTCTCTCGGAGATCCGGCGGCTGGATCCCGAGGCTTACGTGATCATGATCACCGCCTACCAGGACATGGAGACCACGGTCTCCGCCATGCGCCAGGGGGCCTTCGACTACATCCACAAGCCGTTCGACCCCGAAGAGCTGGAGATCGTCATCAACAAGGCGCGCGAGAACCGGCGCCTGACCCAGGCGGTGAGCCGGCTGCAGGCGGAGAAGAGCGTCCCGGTCAAGTCCAACGTCCTGGTGGGCAAGAGCAAACCCATGCTCGAGATCTACAAGACGATCGGCGTGGTCTCGGCCAGCAACACCACCGTGCTCATCACCGGGGAGAGCGGGACCGGGAAGGAGCTGATCGCCCGGGCCGTCCATGCCAACGCTTCCCCCGCCGAGCCCTTCGTTTCGGTCAACTGCTCGGCGATCGTGGACACGCTCCTGGAAAGCGAGCTCTTCGGCCACGAGAAGGGCGCGTTCACCGGAGCGTCCTACCGGAAGCAGGGGAAGTTCGAGCTGGCGGGCAAGGGGACGATCTTCCTGGACGAGATCGGAGACATGTCCCCCAACCTCCAGACCAAGCTTCTGCGGGTGCTGCAGGAACGCGAGTACACCCGGGTGGGGGGGAGCGAGCTACTGCGGACCGAGGCCCGGGTGGTCGCCGCCACCAACCGGAACCTCGAGGACCTGGTCTCCGAGGGGGAGTTCCGCGAGGACCTCTACTACCGGCTCAAGGTGATCACCGTCCAGGTGCCGCCGCTCCGCGAGCGGAAGGAGGACGTGCCGCTCCTGGTCGAGCACTTCCTCCAGAAGATCAACACCGAGGTGCACAAGGAGGTCTACAAGGTGCCGGATCCGGTCATGGCCCGGCTCGAACGCTACGACTGGCGCGGCAACGTCCGGGAGCTGGAGAACGTGCTCACCCGGGCGGTGGTCCTGTCCAAGGGCGAGGTCCTGGAGCTCCCGGCCCAGAGCCTGGAGGGGATCGCCTCGCCGGAGGAACACCCCGAGCGCTCCCCCTTCCGGAGCCTCCAGGAGGTCGAGGCGGAGCACGTGGCCCGGGTGCTGGCGGCGGTCGGTTGGCACCAGGGGCGCGCCTGCGAGATCCTGGGGGTCTCCCGCCCCACCCTCCGCAAGAAGATCCGTGACTACAAACTGAAAGAAAACTCACACCAGAGTTAATGGATTTTTCAATCCTGGTCCGCCAAAGCTCGAACAGGGTTAGAGTGGCCTCTGGTTAATCGCTTCTGCCGTCTCAATTTAGCGAATATTCCCCTCTGTAATGGAATTGGCACGGAATCTGAATAGGTAATGGTTTGTCCTACACATGGAGGCCGGCAAGACGAGATCGTGGTCCCCGCCGGCCCCCCGGTTTATCGGGCGGCTAGGAGATGAGATGTACACCAACGACGAACGCGTTCACATGCTCTACCTGGGGCAGAAGCTCCGCAAGCTCCGCAAGGAGCAGAACCTGACCCAGCTGGAGCTGGCCCAGCAGGTGAGCATTACCAACGGGCAGATTTCCACCATCGAGCGCGGGGTCTCCTCCCCGTCACTGGCCACCCTGCACCGCATCGCCCAGGCCCTCAACGTCCCCATGACCGAGTTCTTCGAGGACGAGCGCAAGAAGGAAGTGGAGCTGGTGCGGAAGGGCAAGGGCCGGAAGGTCGCGAGCAGCAAGGAGAACCTGAGCATCGAGGTGCTCGCCGCGCGGTCCAACTCCGGCGCCTTCAACGTGCTCTTCCTGGAAGTGGACACCGGGGAACTCCGCATGAACCCGCGGCCCAGCGTGCCCGAGGAGTACTTCCTCTACGTGCTGCGCGGCAAGTGCGAAGTGCAGGTTCAGGGCGACAACTACGTCCTGGACCCGGGCGATTCGATCTTCGTGAAGGCCCAGAAGGACCAGGTCATCCGGAACGTGGGCGCCGACGAGCTCCGCGTGATCCTGGTGACCAAGTCCGAGATGGTGGCCCCGGAGGTCCGCTCGCTGCTGGCGAGCAGCGTCAACGACTGATCGGGGCCTCGAGCGCAATCGCAAGGACGGGGAGCCTTTAAAGGGGCTCCCCGTTCGCGTAGAGGGCTCCCCGCCGCCCCGCCATATCGTCCTTGTTGGCCCCAAGCGCCCTGCGTATGATGAGAGCCTGCGGGCCGCCCCGGGCCGCGTGTTTCGGGCTTGATCACGGAGCGACCCCCATGAACCCCAAGCGCATCTCCGCTCTCGTCGTGCTCGCGGCCGCCGCCGTGAGCGCCCTTTTCGTGGCCTCGTGCAACGACTCCACCAAGCCGGCCACCCACAAGGGAACGACCATCCTGGTCCCGGTCGACATGACCCTGGAGGAGGCGGTCGCCGCCGCCGCTCCCGGCGATACCCTGCTCCTCCAGGGGGGCTTCACCACCTTCGACGTCTCCCGCACGCTGGAGATCGCTTCCGACCAGACCCCCATCGTGATCCGGGGGGGAAAGGATCTCCCGCTGATCACCAGTTCCGGCACGGTGGCGCTCCTGAGATTCAGGAGCCCCAAGGCGGGAACCAAGGTCGAGGCGGTCAGCTTCACCGGCGCCGGGTCTCCCGCCCTGCTCGAAGCCACCGGCCCGGGCGAACTGACCGTCTCCGACTGCCGGTTCGTGGCGGGCGCCGCGATCCAGCTCCACGGGACCGGCGACGGGCTCCACCTCGTGGCCGCCGGGAATCTCATGCGCGACGCCGGCACGTTCTCGATCATGATGACCGGCGACTCCGACCTGGAGTCCGCCGGCAACACCATCGACAACGCCGGGGACTGCGGCCTCCTCCTCCAGAACGGGGTGAGCGCCTATCTCCACAACAACATCGTGAACCGGTCGCACAATTTCGGGGTGGCCTGCCAGCTCGGCGCCATTCTCGCCGACTCCAGCGGCTGCAACGACTTCTTCGCCAGCGCCAACGGCGACTACATGGGGACCGACCCGCCCGCCGGCGACTTCCACGCCGATCCGCTGTTCTGCGGCACCGGGGTCTTCACCATCAAGGACATCTCGCCGTGCGCCGCGGACAATTCGGGCGGCTGCGGCCCGGTGGGGGCGTTCCCGGTGGGGTGCACCGCCTCGGGGGCCCCCGCCCGGAAGACCGACTGAGCCGGGGGGCGGCCGCCCCGGTCGCGGCCGGATCCGGCTTTTCACCGGGCGGCTACAGGACCGGCTCCCCCTCGCCCAGGATCTCGTTCACCGCCTCGCGGAAGAGCCCGGGCGCCGCGCCCAGGTCGGGCGAGGTCTTCTTCTCGTAGATCTCGAAGGCGGCGGCGATGGCGGGGCCGAACCGGCTCAGCAGCGTCCCCGTCCGGAGCGCCTCGTCGCGCTCGGTCCTGCGGTTGAGCACCATCTCCGAGATCATCGCGCGGGCCATGCGCCGGGCCAGGCCGGGATCGGTGATGCGCGGACGCGAGGGGGGCGGGGGGAATTCCGCCGCCCCCGATCCGTTCCCGAGGGGGAGTCGCGGGAGCGGCGCCGTCTCCCGGGCGCGCACCGCGCCCCCCTCCGAGACCTCGGAGGCGGCCGCTTCCATCCCCCCGCTCACCGGAAACACCGCTTTGCACCGCGGACAGCGGAGCTTGAATGCGGCTTCGGGAACGCGGTCGGTGGCGATCTCGTACTTGGTCCGGCAATCCGGGCAACGCACGATCATGCGGGCTACCCCTTCCCTCAGCCGGCGTCCACCAGGGGACCGGCGGTTTCGAGCATGGCGCGAACCCGGCGGCGGAGCGGCTCCCAGCCGGGACCCTCCGCTCCCTCCAGCGCTCCCGAATCCAGGGCCCGGCGCGCCTCCTCCCGGGCCACCTCGGTCATCTTCACGTCGTGGAGCGGATCCGCCAGGCGGTAGGCCGGGCGTCCGCTCTGGCGGGTTCCCGCCACGTCCCCCCGGCCCCGGATTTCCAGGTCCAGACGGGCCAGCTCGAATCCGTCGTCGGTGGCGGCGAAGGTCTCAAGCCGCTCCACCCCTCCCGGCGGCATCCGGTCATCCCGGAGGAGCACGCAATAGGAGGTATGCCGCCCGCGGCCGATCCGCCCCCGGAGCTGATGCAACTGGCTCAGACCGTACCGCTCCGGGTGTTCGATGACCAGGAACGATGCGTTGGGGACGTCGATCCCCACCTCCACCACCGTGGTCGCCACCAGCACCCCCGACTCGCCCCGGACGAAGCGGGCCATCACCGCTTCCTTCTCCTCGGACTTCATCTGCCCGTGGAGCAGATCCACCCCGAAGGGGGCGAACTCGGGACGCCGGGCCAGCCGTTCCGCCATCACCGTGGCCGCCTTGAGGTCGGACTTCTCCGACTCCTCGACCAGTGGGTAGATGATAAAAGCCTGGCGTCCTTCCGCCAATCGTTCGGCGAGGAATGCGTAGACCGTCTCCCGCTTGTGCTCGGGGGCGACCCGGGTGATCACCCGCCCCCGCCCCGCCGGCCGTTCCCGGATCACCGAGAGCTCCAGATCGGCGTACTGGACGAGGGCCAGGCTCCGGGGAATCGGGGTGGCGGACATGGCAAGCACGTGGGGGGCGGTCCCCTTCCCGGTGAGCGCCACCCGCTGGAGCACCCCGAAACGGTGCTGCTCGTCCACCACCACCAGCCCCAGCCGGGCGAACCGGACCTCGTCCTGGAAGAGGGCGTGGGTGCCGACCACCAGCGGCGCGGAACCGTCGGCGAGGGCCCGGAGCACTTCGCGCCGGCCCGCCGCCCGCCGGCTCCCGGTCAGGAGGCGCGGCTCCAGTCCGAACCCCGCTCCCAGCTCGCGCAGGGTGTGCAGGTGCTGCTCGGCGAGGATCTCGGTGGGAGCCATGAACGCGGTCTGGTACCCGGCGTCGACGGCGGCCGCCGCGGCCAAAAACGCCACCACCGTCTTTCCCGAACCCACGTCCCCCTGCAGCAGCCGGTTCATGGGGCGGCCGGAACGGAGGTCGTCCAGGATCTCGCCCAGGGCGCGGACCTGGTCGCCGGTGAGCCGGAACGGGAGGGCGGCGCGGGCCCGGCGGAGGAGCGGGCCCTCCCCGTCGAAGACCGGGGCCCGCCGCCCCCGCTCGCGGCGAAGCCGCACCGCATAAACGAAGAGCTGGTCCAGGAAGAGTTCCTCGAACGCGAGCCGGCGCCGGGCCGCCCCCCGCGCCTCCGGCGACGGGGGAAAGTGGATGTCGGCCAGAGCGCGGTCCAGGGGGAGCAGCCGGTACCGCTTGCGGAGCGGGGCGGGAAGGGCGTCCTCCAGGAGCGGGAGCGTGCGTTCCAGGGCCGCGCGCACCCAGTCCCGGAGCTGGCGCTGGGTGAGACCGCGGGTGAGCGGGTACACCGGCCACAGCCGGCCCGAGTGGAGTTCGGCTTCCTCGGCGTCGTTCAGGAACTCGTATTCGGGATTCTGGAACTGGAGCTTCCGCCCGAACATCCCCAGCTGCCCCGAGATCAGCATCCTGCTCCCCGCGGTGAAGTGGCGCTGCCGCCAGGCGCCGCCGAAGAACACCAGCCCGATCATGCCGGTGCCGTCGCCGATCTCCACCGACAGCCGCTTCTGGTGAGGCGGGCCCGCCTTCTCCGCCTTGATCACCGTCCCCATCACCGTGATCACCGGCTTCCGGGCGCGATCGTCCTCCTCGTCGGCGGTGCGGCGGGTATCGGCGTAGCTCAGGTCCGAGAGCGGGCGGATCTCCCGGCGGTCCACCCAGCGCGCGGGGTAGTGGAGGAGGAGGTCGCCCACGGTGCGGATCCCCAACCGCTCCAGGTCGGCGGCATGGCGCGTTCCCACCCCGTGGAGGATTTCCACCGGGGCCTCGGGGGGAAGCGGCGCGAGGGCGGAAGCGCGGGTGGGGCTCATGGCGCCGGCGGGACGGAGAGGGAGGAGGGCGCCGGCGCCGGACGCGAAAAACGGCTAAGCATCCGGATAGTGTAGCGGGCGAAGAAACACCCCTCAACCGCGGCATCCCCACCCGAGGCTTGAGCCCACCGCCCCCGCATGCTACTCTCCTCCGGCTTTTGCGCCGGGTCCCTGGAGGAGCCGGCCTGGGAAAAAAGGAGTCTCATCGTGGCCAAGCAATGTGAAATCTGCGGCAAGGGGCCGGTTTACGGCAACAAGATCAGCCACGCCCACAATACCAGCCGCCGGCGGTGGGAGCCCAACCTTCAGCGCGTGCGCGCGATCGTGGACGGGAGCCCCAAGAAGATCCGGGTCTGCACCCGCTGCCTGCGTTCGGGAAAAGTGGTGAAGAACGTGCGCACCCCGCGCGTCGCGCCCACCCCGGAACTCTAGCGCCCCGCCTTCGAACGGGCGGGGCTCCTCCCCGGCCGCCCCCGCCTTCCGCTCACTCCTTCCCCTTCCCCTCCGGACGCAGCACCTCGTCGTCGCGATCGATGGCGGCCAGGGCCACCGGGTGCGCGGGCGCCCCCAGGAGCACGGTGGCGTAGAGATCGCGCGCCTCGGCATCCCGGCCCTGGCGCCGGCGGAGCCCGGCCATTCCCAGGAGCGCGTCGGTATAGCGTGGGTTCGCCTCCAGGGCGGCGGCGAACGCGCGCTCGGCCCCCGCCTCGTCCCCGGCCGCGACCATCGCCTCGCCCATCAGCGCGCGCACGTCGGCCAGCCGCGGATCCAGCTCCAGCGCCCGCTCCAGGTGCGGCAACGCCTCGCGGGGACGGCCCGCGGTGATCTCGGTCTTGCCCAGATAGACGTGGGCGGCGACGTAGCGCCCGTTGAGCGCCACCGCGGCATCGAACTCCTCGCGGGCGGCGTCGACCCGGCCGGCGCCGAGATGGGCCATGCCCAGCTGCACCCTCAGGTCGGGATAGTCGGGATGGGCGGCGGCGGCCTGGCCCAGGGCGTCGGCGGCGTCGTTGTACCGCCCGTCGTCCAGGCAGACCGCGCCCAGGTAGGCGCGCTGGGGGAGCAGTCTGCGGTCGGCCTCCAGCGCCTTGCGCAGCTCCTCGATGCCCCGCCGGCGATCCCCCGACGCCACCAGGGCCTGCCCGAGCACGAATCGCGCCCGGGCGTAGGCCGGATTGAGGGAAAGCGCGCGCTCCAGCGCGGCCAGCGCCCCGGCGGGGCGGCCGGAGCGCAGCGCCGCCACCCCCTCGTAGCAGGCGACGTCGGCGTAGCCGGGTTTGAGCTCCGCGGCCCGGTGGAAGGGTTCCAGGGCCGCCGACGGCCGGTCCAGGGCCAGGAGCGACAGCCCCCGCGCCACCAACGCATCCAGGTACTTCGGGTTCACCGCCAGCGCCGCGTCGAACGACTCCACCGCCTCCTCGTGCCGGTTCAGCTCGGCCAGGATCTGGCCGCGGCGGCAGCGCAGGTCGGGGTAACCGGGTTCGGCGGCGACGGCCGCGTCCATGAAGGCGAGCGCGCTCAGGAGATCCGCCCGGTCGTAGGCCTCGATGGCCTTGGCCAGGTGGTCGTCGACGCGGGAACGCGACGCCACCGCCTCGCGGAGTTCGTCCAGGGCGTGCACCGGGATCGGCGGCCGGTTCTGCACCTTGATCGAGGCGGGGAGGTGGAAGTCGAGCCGTGAGAGCCGCTCGAGGTCGCCGGCGGCGGCCTCGTCATCCCGGAGCGCCTGGTGGACCAGGGCCCGGTAGGCCAGCGCCTCCGCGTAGGAGGGATGGAGCTCCAGCGCCCGGTCCAGGGCGCGGAGGGCCTCGGGCAGGCGCCCCTGGCGCTCGGCCAGGACCCCCAGGTAGTAGTGGAGGTCCGGGTACTCCGACTCCACCTCCACCGCGGCACGGAACTCCTCCTCCGCGCGTGCGAACTCCCCCTGGCGGTAGAGGGCCAGACCCAGGTTGGCACGGGCCTCGGCGGCATAGAACCGCGCCAGCTCCACGTCGGGGCTCGACGAGCCCTTCACCCCGGCCAGGAGCGCCTCGAACTCCGCCACCGCCTCGGCGTACTCACGCCGGTTGAACAGCATGATTCCGCGGGCGTAGTGCGGGTTGTTCCAGCGTCCGAATACGCGGCTCAGAAACGACACGGCTTCAGTCCATTTGCTTCCGGATGAAGGCGGGCACGTCCAGGTTCTCGCCGCCGCCCTGGAGCCGGTCCCAGCGCTCCCGCACGAACGCGGATCCCGAGGTCCAGGATCGCTCCCCGCCCTGCCCGGGCTCCGGCCGGTTCATGACCCGGTCGAGCACCGACTCGCGCCGGGCGCGGATCGAAGGGGCGTCGGCCGCGGGGGCCTCGGCCGCC
Source organism: Candidatus Eiseniibacteriota bacterium (assembly GCA_963728475.1). Classification (GTDB taxonomy): domain Bacteria; phylum Eisenbacteria; class RBG-16-71-46; order JABDJR01; family JABDJR01; genus CAVSKL01. The sequence goes on along the minus strand of CAVSKL010000001.1, from coordinate 1,817,373 downwards.
GGTTGCCCGAACCCGGTCGCGATCACGGTGATGCGGACCCCGTCCTCCATGGTCGGATCGATCACCGCCCCGAAGATGACGTTGGCCTCGCCCCCCACCGCCTCGTTGATGATGGTCATGGCCTCGCTGAGGGTGTGGATCCCCAGGTTGGGCGCCCCGCAGATGTTGACCAGGACCGCCTCCGCCCCGGCGATGGAGACGTCCTCCAGGAGCGGGCTGGAGATGGCCATGCGGGCCGCGTCCTCGGCCGCGGTCTCGCCGGCGGCGTAGCCGGTGCCCATGAGGGCGTTGCCCCGGGCGCTCATCACCGTCTTCACGTCGGCGAAGTCCAGGTTGATGAGGCCGGGGACGGTGATGAGGTCGCTGATCCCGCGGGTGGCGTGGAAGAGCACCTCGTCCGCCTTCCGGAACCCGTCGAGGAGCGTGGTCAACTTGTCGGTGACGGTCAGGAGCCGCTGGTTGGGGATGATGATGAGGGTGTCCACCTCGTCCCGGAGCGCGGCCAGGCCGTCCTCGGCCTGCCGTCCCCGCTGGCGCCCCTCGAACAGGAACGGCTTGCTCACCACCGCCACCGTGAGCGCGCCCTCCTCCCGGGCCACCCGGGCCACCACCGGCGACGCTCCGGTCCCGGTGCCGCCCCCCATGCCGGCGGTGATGAAGACCATGTCGGCCCCCCGCACCACCTCCCGGATCTCCTCCGTCGATTCCTCGGCGGACTGGCGTCCCACCTCGGGCTTCCCGCCGCAGCCCAGCCCGTGGGTGGTGTCCAGGCCGAGCTGGAGTTTGAGCCCGGCCAGGCTCTGCTCCAGGACCTGGGCGTCGGAGTTCATGGCGATGAACTCCACCCCCGTGAGCCCTCCCTGGACCATTCCGTTGACGGCGTTGCCGCCCGCCCCTCCCACGCCGATGACCTTGAGCACGGCGTGCGTCTTGGGCTCCACCAGTTCCAGCATCATGTCGTCCCTCCTTCTTCCCCCGCCGGGGAACGTGCGTTTCGGGCCATCACCGGCCCGCGGAGACCATCACCGGCCTCCGATCAGAAGAACTCGCCCAGCCACCTCCGCATCGGGGCCGAGATCCGGCCCAGCAGGCGCGGCTCCTCCAGCCGAACCTCCCCGTCCTTCTCCCGGGCGTAGAGGACGAGGCCCACCGCGGTGGCGTAGCGGGGGTCCTCGACCGCCTCGCGGATCCCGGTCACCCCCCGCGGCACCCCGCGGCGGACCGGCATCTCGAAAATGCGCTCGGCCAGCTCCTCCACCCCCTCCAGACAGGCGCCCCCGCCCGTGAGCACCACCCCGCCGGCCAATAGATCGCTGAAGCTATTCTTCTTCACCTCACGATAAACCATCGTAAAGATCTCTTCCATCCGCGGTTCGATCATGGAGGCGAGAATCTGCCGGGAAATGGGCCGGGGCTCCCGCCCCCCCATCCCGGGAACGTCCACCATCTCCTCGGCCCCTACCCGCGACGCCGTCGCCGAGCCGAACCGGACCTTGAGATCCTCGGCCGACTCGGGGGGGGTGCGGAGCCCGATGGCCAGGTCGTGGGTGACGTTGTTCCCGCCCAGGCCGAGGACCGCGGTATGGCGGACCGCCCCCTCGTAGAAGAGGGCCAGGTCCGTCGTCCCTCCGCCGAGGTCGATGAGGATGCAGCCGAGCTCCTTCTCGTCCTGGGCCAGCACCGCGTAGGCCGAGGCCAGGGGCTCCAGGACCAGGCTCTCCACCTTGATCCCCGCCCGCTGGACCGCCTTCTCCACGTTCCGGACCCCGGTGGCGGCCCCGGTCACGATGTGCACCTCGGCCTCGAGGCGGACCCCGCTCATCCCCACCGGGTTCCGGATGCCCGCCTGATCGTCCACCACGTACTCCTGGGGGATCACGTGGAGCACCTCCCGGTCCGCGGGGATGGCCACCGCCCGCGCCGCCTCCACCACCCGCGCCACGTCGTCGGGGCCGATCTCCGCCCCGCCCCGGCTCACCGCGATCACCCCGCGGCTGTTGATGGAGCGGACGTGCTCGCCGGCGATCCCGGCGACCACCTGGCGGACGGCGCAGCCGGCCATTCGCTCGGCTTCGGCCACCGCGGTGCGGATGGACTGCACCGTATTCTCGAGGTCCACCACCACCCCCCGCCGGATCCCCCCCGAGGGGGCGTGCCCCACCCCCGTCACCTTGACCGCGCCGCGCTCGTCGCCCTCCGCGATCACCGCGGCGGTCTTGGTGGTGCCGATGTCCAGTCCGATGTAGTTGCGCATCCGGACGATCTCCTGCCTTTCGTCAGCCTTCCTTGACCACGACCTGGTCGTGGAACCGGGCGTCCACGTACCGGACCTCGCGGCCCTCCCGGCGCATCTGGTCCAGAGCGGCCATGAGCGCCTCCACCTTTCGCCGGCTGAGCCGGCCGTCGCCGATCCGCACCGAAACCCCGCCCAGGGTCACCGCGGTCAGACCCTGGTGGGGGTCCAGGTTGACCTCGCTGATCCAGGTCTCCCCGGGAATCCCGTAGAGGCGGAGCCGGGCCAAAAACGCCAGCGCCTCCTTCGCCCGCAGGTCGTCGATCCGCGTTCCCGGGCGGGCGGAGACCCCGCCGAGCCCGGTGAGGAGCGGCAGGTCCACCCCGCGGGGATCGTCCCCCGCGCCGCTCTGGGCCGGCCACTCCGGGCCCACCCGGAGGGGGGGCGGGCCGAGCACGGTGCCGTCGGCGGCCACCTCCACCGTCCCCCCCTCCAGCCACAGGGCCAGCGGCGGGCGTTCGGTGACGGTGAGCTTCACCGTGCGGCGCCAGGTGCGGTGCACCTCCGCCGAGGCGATCCGGGGATGGCGCACCAGGCGCGCCGCCACCGAATCCTCGTCCACCGTGAACAGATCCTGTCCCGGGGTCACCCCGGAGAGCTCCACCACCTCCCACGGCGCCACCCACCGGGTCGCGCTCACGTCCACCTGGCGCACCTGGAAGAGCCGGGTATGGGTCCGGAGCCACCCCGTTCCCGCGTTCCAGCCCAGGGCCAGGCTCATGCCTCCCACCACCGCCAGCGCCACCACCACCCCCCAGGCCGCGCCCATGCGCGCGCGCCGCCGCCGCCGCCGGCGGGCCAGGGCCCGGCGGGCGTCCGCATCCCCCATGGGGTCCACCGGACGGCGGAGGAACCGGGTCATCGGGTCATCGCCTCCTTGGGTTCGGGCTCGCCCACGATCCGCACCTCGGGGCGGAGGTCCACCCCGAACCGCTCCTTCACCCGCTCCTGCACGGCGCGGATCACCGCCTCCAGCTCGGCGGGGGTCGCGTCCCCTTCGTTCAGGATCCAGTTCGCGTGCTTGTCCGAGACCACCGCGTTCCCGATCCGGAACCCCTTGAGACCGGCGGCTTCGATCAGCCGGCCCGCATGGTCCCCGGGGGGGTTGATGAACACCGACCCCACGCTGTTCCCCTTGGGCTGGGTCCGGAGCCGGAACTCGTGGTACTCGCGGCGGAGGGCGGCGGCGGTCTCGCGATCGCCGGACCGGAGCCCGAACACCCCTTCCAGGAAGATCATCTCCACCGGGTAGTCGGTGGTGCGGTAGGAGAAGCCGATCTCGTCCACTCCCACCACGGCCGGATCCCCGGCCAGGGTCACCCCACGGACCTCGCGCAGAACCTCGCGGATCTCGCGGCCGTGGGCCCCGGCGTTCATGCGGAGCGCCCCGCCCACCGTCCCCGGGATGTCGTAGCCGAACTCGAACCCCTCGAGTCCGGCCCGCTCCGCGGCCATGGCCGCCAGCGACATGGGGGCGATCGCCCCCGCGGTCACCCTTTCCCCTTCCGCCCGGGCGGTCCGGAACGCCTTGCCCAGCCGCAGGGTCACCCCGCGCACCCCGCCGGCCCGGACCAGCACGTTGGTCCCGCCCCCGAGCACGAACACCCCGAGCCCTCCGGCGCGGGCGGCGCGGAGAACCGCCCCCACCTCCTCCGCGGTGGCCGGTTCCACGAACAGCTCGGCCGCCCCCCCCACCTTGTAGCTGCAGAACGGAGCCAGGGGCACGTCCCGGCGGCACCGCCCGGGGGCGGCGGCCTCCACCGCGGCGAGCGGATCGCGGGGGGGGGTCACCGGCGCGCGGCTCCGGCGCCGCGGCCGGCCAGCTCGACCAGCAGCGCCTCCCCGGCCTGGAACACGTTTCCGGCGCCAAGGGTGATCACCACGTCGCCGGGACGGAGCCGGGGAGCGAGCAGCGCGGGCGCCTCCTCCACCGAGGGGAGGAGCGAGGCCCCGCCGTGGCCCCCCGCATTCACCGCCCGGACGATGTTCTCGGAACTCACCCCCTCGATCGGGTCCTCGCCCGCGGCGTAGATGGGGAGCACGAACACCAGGTCGGCGCTCCCGAAGCAGGCGCCGAACTCCGGGGTGAGATCGCGGGTCCGGGTGTAGCGGTGGGGCTGGAACAGCACCACCACCCGCCGGTCGCCGTGGGCCTTGGCCGCCCGGAGCACCGCCGCGACCTCGGTGGGGTGGTGGCCGTAGTCGTCCACCACCAGCACCCCGCCCTCCTCGCCCTTGATCTCGAAGCGGCGGGAGACCCCCTGGAACTCCTCCAGCGCGCCGAAGATGACCTGAGGCTTGAGCCCCAGCTCCCGCCCCACCGCCACCGCGGCCAGGGAGTTGAGCGCGTTGTGGGTCCCGGGCATGCGGAGCCGGGCGCGCCCGAGCAAGAATCCCCTCTCGTAGACGTCGAAGGCGAGGCTGTAGTCCGGATGGGCCTCGAGCGCGGCCAGGCGGTAGTCGGCCGGCACTTCCGCCCCGTAGGTGATGACCCGGCGCAGGAGCCTCGGCAGGATCGCGCGGACCTGGGGGTCCTCCTGGCACATCACCGCCGCCCCGTAGAACGGCACCTTGTTGCAGAAGGTGACGAAGGCGTCCTGGATCTCCTCCAGCCCCCCGCGGTAGTGGTCGAGGTGCTCGCGGTCGATGTTGGTGACCACCGCGATCGAGGGGGCCAGGCGGAGGAAGGACCCGTCGCTCTCGTCCGCCTCGGCCACGAAGAAGTCGCCCGAGCCGAGCTTGGCGCTGGAACCCAGCGCGCGGAGCCGCCCCCCCACCACGATGGTCGGATCGAGCCCACCCCCGGCCAGGACCGACGCCACCAGCGAGGTGGTGGTGGTCTTGCCGTGGGCGCCCGCCACCGCCACGCTGTGCTTCATGTGCATGAGCTCGGCCAGCATCTCCGCCCGGGCGATGACCGGGATCTTGAGCCGCCGGGCCTCGGAGACCTCGGGGTTGTCGGCGCGGACCGCGGTGGAGGCGACCACCACCGAAGCCCCGCGCACGTGCTCCGCCCGGTGCCCCTGGGCCACCCGTGCTCCCAGCGCCACCAGCCGGTCGGTGACCGGGGAGCGGGAGAGGTCGGAGCCGCTCACCTCGTATCCCATGTTGATGAGGACCTCGGCGATGCCGCTCATCCCCGAGCCGCCCACCCCGATCATGTGGATGCGACCGATGTCACCGTACATCCCGGCCTAGTCCTCCTCGTCCGGTTCGGCGGCGTCGTACTCCTCGGGAACGTGGAGCATGGACTGGGGGGCGCCGCCGCCCAGCTTCTCCACCGCCTCGGCGATCCGGCGGGCCGCGTCGGGCCGGCTCAGGCGGAACGCGTTCCGGGCCATGGTCCGCATGCGGGCGGGATCGGCGAAGAGCTTGCGGATTTCCGCGGCCAGCCGCTCGCCGCTCAGGTCCTTGTCGTCCAGGACCACCGCCGCTTCCTTCTCCTCGAGGGCATGGGCGTTGTGGGCCTGATGGTCGTTCATGGCGTGGGGATAGGGGATGAGGATGCTGGGAAGCCCGCAGGCCGAGATCTCGGACACCGTCATCGCCCCCGCCCGCCCCACGACCAGGTGCGCGATGGCGTAGAGATCCTCCATGTGGTTGAAGAACGGCCGGGCCACCACCCGGGCCCCCGACTGCCGCACCGCCTCCACCACCGCGGGGTGATCCTCCTTGCCGGTCTGGATCACGAACTGCACCGCGCGATCGCCCCGGAAGTGCGGGAGCATCTCGGTGAACGCCACGTTGAGGCTGTGGGCTCCCTGGGAGCCGCCGAGGATGACCACCGTCTTGCGGTCGGGGAAGAGCCGCATCTTCTGGAGGGTGCGGAGCGCCCTCCCCTCGGCGATCTTCACCCGGACCGGGTTCCCGGAGAGGCGGAGCTTGCCACGGTCCTTGAAGTAGCGCCGCGATTCGGCGAAGTGGACGTGGACCTCCGAAGCCCACCGGGAGAGGAAGCGGTTGGCCCGGCCGGGAACGCTGTTCTGCTCCTGGAGCACGATCGGCACCCCGGCCCGGCGGGCGGCCACCACCGCGGGGACCATCACGTAGCCGCCGGTCCCCACCAGCACCCCCGGCTTGAATTCGTCCATGAGCTTGCGGATCCGCCGGTAGGCCTTGACCATGGCCACCGCGGCCCGGAACGAACTCACGTCCGGGCGCCGGGGAAGCCCCTTGAGCGAGAACTCCTCCAGGCGGTAGCCGTTCCCGAGCATCTCGCGCTCGATCCCCCGGTCGCTGCCGAGGAACATGACCTGGGACTCGGGATTGCGCTTCAGCAGCGCCTCCCAGATCCCGAGCGCCGGAATCACGTGGCCGCCGGTGCCGCCCCCGGCGATCATCACCCGCACCGGCTGGGGCGGGAGCGTGAGCTCCGCGGTAGGCTTGAGCGGCTGCTCCGATCCGGAGGGCCGTCCCGTCCCGCCCCGGTAACCGCCGCCGGTCCGGGAGCCGCCTCCGCGAAAGTCCCGGGAGCCGTTCCGCGCGCCCGCCCCCCGCGCGTCGCCGCTCCGCTCGCGTCCCCGGTCCCGGCCGTCGCCGCGCCGGGGGCCGCCCCGCGAACCGCGCCCCTCGCCCCGGCTCTCGCTCCGGGTTTCGCCCCGGCTTTCGTTCCGGGCTTCGCCCCGGCTCTCACCGCGGCCCTCGCCCCGGCTGCCGCGCCGCCGCTCGCCCGATTCGGACCGCCCGCCGGTTCCGCCTTCGCTCCGGCGCCCACGACCGCCCTCGGAGCGGCCGCTCCCGGATCGTCCTCCGGCGGGCCCGGCCTCGGCGCGGGCCCCTTGGCCCTCGCTCACGGCGGGGCGGGCGCTCTCGGCCGCCCCCGCCTCGGCCACCCCTTCCGAGGCCCCGGAAGCGCTCTCCGGCCCGGGCCCCACTTCCGCCCCCTCGCCCGATTCGGACCGTCCGCCGCGCCCCCGCCGGCGCGGCCGGCGACGGCGGCGTTCCCTCCCCTCGCCGTCGGCACCCTCGGAGGGCGGGGCCTCGGACCGGGACTCGACGGCCCCGGAGGCCTCCGCCGAGCGCCCGGCCCCCTCGTCGCGGGCCGGCTCACCTCCGGCACCCTCCCGCCGGTCACGGCCGCCGCGGACCCGGCGCCGGCGCCCCCGGCGTCCGGGTTCGCGTCCGGGCTCGCCGCGATCCTCGTCCCCCGCGGGACCGGCGGTCTCGCGCTCCCCGCCCGGCTCGCGGCGCCCGGCGCCCTCTTCCCGGCGACCGGGCCGCTCACCGCGCTCCGGATCCTCGGACCGGCGCTCCAGCTCCCGCCGGGGCGCTTCGCCCTCGCTCCGTCCGGGCGCGCCGGACTCCGTCCGCACCTCCGGCGCGTTTCCCTCTCCCCGATCGTTCCACTCGGGACGGCCCTCGTAACCCCGGCGCGCGCGCCGGCGGCGGCGGGAGGACCGGCCGCGGCTCTCCGCGCCCGCTCCGGCCTCGTTCGAGGGGGCTTCGCCCCGCTCGGGATCTCTTTCGTCGCTCATTTACTCCTGCTCTCCGATCCCCGCCAGGAGCGAGGAATCGCCCTGCGAGGAAATGTTGCCGAGAATTCCCAGGGAGAAGAGCATGACGAGGACGGCGGATCCGCCATAGCTCACCAGCGGCAGGGGCAGTCCCGTGGTCGGGAACATTCCGGTGGCGACCAACAGGTTCACCCCGGCGTAGACGGCGATGCTGCCACCGATGCCGACGGCCAACAGTGATCCGAAGCGATCGGGGGCCCGGCGGGCGGCGTCGTAGGCCCGCCACAGGAGGATCCCCAGAAGCACGATCAACATGACCGCCCCGATCAGTCCAAGCTCTTCTCCTATGATCGCGAATATGAAGTCGGTGTGGGCGTCCGGAAGGAAGAACCACTTCTGACGGCTCTCACCCAACCCCCGCCCGATCCACTCTCCCGAACCGATGGCCAGGATGGACTGGTGCAACTGATAGTTGGCGCCCTGCAGCTCCCCATGATGCAGGACGAAGTTGAACCAGTTCCGGAACCGGCCGAGCTGGTAGTGATGCATCACGACGGGAGCCAGCAAGGCCAGGGGAGGAATCGATCCCGCCAACACCCCCAGGTGCCGCCACGGGATCCTCCCCGCCACCAGCATCAGCCCCGTGATCCAGACCATGGCCAGCGTGGTGCTCAGATTGGGCTGCTTCACCACCAGGACGCTCATCAGTCCCAGCGCGACCAGGCACGGCAGCACGCCGGTCCCGAACCGCTCCAGGCGCGCCCTCGGCTTGGACAACAGGAAGGCCAGGTAGACGACGAGGGCCAAGCGGGCGAAGTCCGCCGGTTGGAGGGTGAGGCCGCCGATCGAGAGCCATCGGCGCGCGTTGCCCGCGGTATGTCCCAGACCCGGGACGTAGACCAGGAGCAGCGAGCCGAAACCCAGGAGGTAGATCCATGGGGCCCACCGACCCCAACGATGATAATCCAAGCGGTGGCCCAAGGCGAACGCGAAGATCCCCCCCCCACCTTGATCGCCTGGTTTTCCAGGTAGGTGCTGGAACGGGCCCCCTTGATCGCGGTGGCGGAATAGACCATGGTCAGCCCGAACGCCACCAGGGCGAAGGTGCTGGCCATCAACCACTTGTCCCACCCGCCCCCCCGGAGTTCGGCCGGGAGGAGGGTGGCCGGGACCCCGTCTCCGCGCACCAGGGGGAGGGCCGCCCGCAGGAAGCGCTCCCTGATCCTCAGCTCGGACAGGCCCAGGTCGGAGAATTTCAGGCCGGGGAGCCTCATGCCTCGCCCTCCAGCCGCCGGACCAGCTCCCGGAACCGGTCGCCGCGATCCTCGTAGTCGCGGAACATGTCGAAGGACGCACATCCCGGCGAGAGAAGAACCGCCGTTCGCCGGGCTTCCGCCCGCCGGTGGGCCAGCCGCACCGCGGCCTCGAAGTCGGTCCCGGCGCGGGTGAGGGTCACGCCGGCGTCGCTCCACGCCCTCTCCAGGAGCGGGGTGGCCTGGCCGATCAGGATCACCTCCGCCGCGTGCCGGGCCACCAGCGGCGAGAGCCGGACGTAGTCCCCCCCTTGGCCTTGCCTCCGGCGATCAGCACCACCGGCTCGGGGAAGGAGAGGAGCGCCACCTCCAGCGATTCCGGGTTGGTGGCCTTGGAGTCGTCGTAGAACACGACCTCGCCCACCCGGCCGACCGGCTCCAGCCGGTGCGGGAGACCCTTGACGGTGCGCAGGGTCTCCTTCACCCGGGGGTCGAACACGTCCAGCCCGAGGCCGTGAAGGAGGCACAGCGCCGCGGCCACGTTGGCCCGGTTGTGGGGGCCGGGGAGCGAAAGCTCGCTCACCGGTAGGATCGGCCGCTCCCGCCCGGCCGCGCGCAGCATCAGCCGTCCCCCGGTGACGGCCACTCCGTCCGGGAACGGATCGTCGAATCCGAACCGCAGCACCCGGGCGTTGAGCCCCTCCACGAAGGGCTCCAGCCGCGGGTCGCCGGCGGGGATGACCGCGGCGTCGCCGGAACCGAGGCGGGCGAAGATGCGCGCCTTGGTGCGGACGTAGTCCTCGAAGGAGTCGTAGCGGTCGAGGTGGTCGGGGGTGGCGTTGAGGATGGCCGCCGCCCGGGGATGGAACGCGGTCACGTCCTCGAGCTGGAACGAACTCACCTCCACCGCCAGCACCCCCTCGGGGGGGACCGACTCCACCACCTCGCTCAGCGCCCGTCCCACGTTCCCCGCCACCGCCGACGGCCGGCCCAGCGACTGGACCAGGGCCCCCACCACCGTCACCACCGTGCTCTTGCCGTTGGTGCCGGTGACCGCGGCCATGGGGGCGCGCGCGAACTCCGAGGCCGCTTCCAGCTCCGAGACCAGAGGCACGCCCCGGCGGCGGGCCTCGGCCAGGACCGGCGCGGTCTTGGGGATCCCCGGGCTCACCACCGCCACCTCGATCCCGTCGTAGACCGCGGGGTCGAAACCGCCCAGGTGGAGTTCCACCCCTTCCCGCTCCAGGAGGCCGGCGTCGAGCCCCAGCTCCCCGGCGCTCTTGAGGTCGGTGGCCCGCACCCGGGCGCCGTGGCGGGCCAGGAGCCGGGCGGCGGCCCGGCCGCTCCGGGCCATGCCCACCACCGCCACCCGGCGGTCGCGCCAGGCCTCGGGCCCGCTATGGGGACGGTTCGCGTTCACGCCGTTCTGGTCCTCACTGGAGCTTGAGGGTGCTGAGGCTCAGGAGCGCCAACAACACCCCCACGATCCAGAAGCGCACCACCACCCGGCTCTCCGGCCAGCCCATGAGCTCGAAGTGGTGATGGATGGGTGCCATGCGGAAGACCCGCTTCCGCCGGGTCTTGTACGAAACGACCTGGATGATGACCGAAAGGGCCTCGGCCACGAAGATGCCGCCGATGAGGAAGAGCAGGAGCTCCTTCTTCAACATCACCGCCACCGTGCCCAGGGCGCCCCCCAGGGCCAGGGATCCGGTGTCGCCCATGAACACGTCGGCGGGATGGGTGTTGAACCAGAGGAAGCCCAGCGCCGCCCCGAACATCGCGGTGCAGAAGATCACCAGCTCACCGCTTCCCGGCATGTAGGGAATGTTGAGGTAGCCGGCGATCCGCACGTTGCCGCTCACGTAGGCCAGCCCGGCGAAGGCGGCCGCGGCCAGGGCCATGAGGCCGGAGGCGAGGCCGTCCAGCCCGTCGGTCAGGTTCACCGAATTCGAGGTCGCGGTGATGACCACCGCCACGAACGGCACGTAGAGGAGTCCGAGGTCCAGCACCCGGCTCTTCAGGAACGGAATGGTGGTGGCGGTGGCGAACTGGGGGTCGACCGGGAACAGGTAGAGGATGAGCCCCACCCCCAGGCCCACTCCGAACTGCACCACCAGCTTGTAGCGGCCGAGAAGCCCCTTGGGAGCGCGCCGTACCACGTGAAGGTAGTCGTCCAGGAAGCCGAGCGCGCCCAGGACCAGGGTGACCGAGGTCGCCACCAGCACGTAGCGGTTGAGGAGCGAGGCCCAGAGCAGCGTGGGGATCACGATCGCGGCCACGATCAGGATCCCCCCCATGGTGGGGGTGCCCTCCTTGGTGAGGTGGCTCCGGGGCCCTTCCTGGCGGATGATCTGGCGCACCTTGAACTGGCGGAGCCGCCGCACCAGCGGCGGGCCCAGCAGGAAGCAGAGAAGGAGCGCGGTCACGGTGGCGTAGGCCGAGCGGAAGGTGATGTACCGGAAGACGTTGAGCGGCGAGAAGACGTCGTGGAGGGGGTAGAGGAGGTTGTAGAGCATCAGCCCGCCCCTCCCCGCGCGGCCAGGAGCCGCGCCACCGCGGTCTCGAGCCGGATACCGCGGCTGGCCTTGACCAGGACCACGTCCCCGGGGGCCAGCTCGGCGGCGAGGAGCGCGCCGGCGGCGTCGCCGTCGGGAGCCTCGCGCCAGGCGGCAGGGGACAGCCCGGCCTCCACCGCCCCCGCGCCGATCTCGCGCGCCAGGGCGCCCACCGTGACCAGCCCGTCCACGAAGGCGGCCCCGGCCCCGGCCTCGCGATGGAGGCGGGCGGCGTCGGGGCCCAGCTCGAGCATGTCGCCCAGGATCGCGTGGCGGCGCCCCGGCTCGGGCCGGGCGGCAAGCACCCGGAGCGAGGCGGCGAGGCTCGCCGGGTTGGCGTTATAGGTATCGTCGAGGATGAGCACGCCCCCGGCGCGGCGGGGAGCAAGCCGGCCGGCCACCGGTTCCACTCCGGCCACGTGCGGGGCGGCGGCGGCCGGTTCCACTCCCAGGGCCCGGGCCGCGGCCAGCGCGGCCAGGAGGTTCCGGACGTTGTGCTCGCCGGGAAGCTTGAGGGGAACGATGACGCCGCCGGGGAGAATCACGTCGGTTCCGCCGTCGGACCGGGGCGCCAGCCGCTCGGGGTGGAGGCCGGCGGCGGGGTCGAGCCCGAAAGTGACGCGCCGCCCGCGGTAGGCGGCCAGCGCCTCGGCGAGGGGGGCGTCGCCGTGGGGGACGACCAGGGTCCCCCCGCCTTCCAGGCCGGCCACGATCTCGGACTTGGCCCGCGCCACCCCCGCCACCGTCCCCAGCCCCTCCAGGTGCGCGGCGGAGACGTTGGTGATGACCGCGACCCGGGGCCGGGCGATCCCGGACAGGACCCGGAGTTCGCCGGGATGGTTGAGACCGATCTCCACCGCCGCCGCCCGGTGCTCCCCGGTCAGCTCGAGCAGGGTGAGGGGAAGGCCGACGTGGTTGTTGAGATTGCCGCGGGTCTTGAGCACCGGACCCAGCGGGGCCAGCGCCGCGGCCAGGAGTTCCTTGGTGGTGGTCTTGCCGTTGGAGCCGGTGATCGCGGCCAGCGGCACCGGGCGGCGCGCGCGGTGGGCGCGGGCGAGATCGCCCAGGGCGAGAGCGGTGTCGGGGACCACGAACACGTCGGTGGCGTGGTGCCGCCCCCCGGCGCCCCACCAGGCCGCCGAGACCACAGCCCCTGCCGCCCCCGCGGCCAGGACCTCCTCCACGAAGGCGTGCCCGTCGAACCGGGGCCCGGCCAGCGCCACGAACAGCGCCCCCGCCACCGGAACGCGGGAATCGGTGAGTACGCGGTCGCCGTGGGGATCCCCCACCGGGGTCCCCGTGAGCGCCCGTCTCAGGAATGCGCCGTCAAAGGTCGCGTTGGATGTCATCAACATGAAAACCCAGTTCGGTGAGGATGCTCACGGCGGTTTCGCGATCGTCGAAGGGCCGCTTCACCTCACCCACGATCTGCACGGTCTCGTGCCCTTTCCCGGCCACCAGCACCACGTCCCCGCGGCGGGCGCCGGCGAGCGCGAGCCGGATGGCCCGCGCGCGGTCCGGCTCACGCACCACCTCCGCGTCGCCGCCCGAGGCCCCGGCGAGGACCGCGTCGAGGATCGCCTCGGGATCCTCGCTCCGGGGGTTGTCGGAGGTCACCACCACCCGGTCCGCCCGTTCCGCGGCCAGCCGCCCCATGAGTGGACGCTTGCCCGGATCGCGGTCGCCTCCGCACCCGAAGACCACGGTGAGCCGGCCCCGGGCCAGCTCCCGGCTCGCCTCCATCGCCCGCTCCAGGGCGTCGGGGGTGTGGGCGTAGTCCACCAGCACCAGGAAGGGCTGGTCGCCGCGCACCGCCTCCATCCGCCCCCGCACCCGTCCCACCCGCTCCACCCCGCGGGCGGCGGTCCCCAGCGGGATGCCCAGCTCCATGGCCGCGGCCTGGGCGGCCAGCGCGTTCAGCACGTTGAAGCGCCCGAGGAGGGGAAGCCTCACCGCCGCCCGCCCCCGCGGCGTCACCAGCTCGTAGCGGGTGCCCTCTCCCCCGGCATGGATCCGCCGCGCCCGGTAATCGGCCCCGCCCCCGAATCCGTAGGTCGCCACCCGGCCGTCGGCGAGCGTGGCCAGCCGGCGCCCCGCCGGATCCTCCACGTTCATCACCGCCACCGCGTCGGTGTCCGACCCCCGCCCCTCCCGGGTGAACAGCAGCGCCTTGGCCCGGAAGTAGCTCTCCATGTCGTGGTGGTAGTCGAGGTGGTCCCGGGTGAGGTTGGTGAAGATCACCGCCGCGAAATCGCTGGCGAAGGCGCGTTTCTGGGCCAGGGCGTGGCTCGAAACCTCCATCGCCACCCACTCGGTGCCGCGTCCGGCCATCTCCCGGAAGAGACGCTGGAGGTCGGGGGATTCGGGGGTGGTGAACCCGGTGGGGCGGTAGGCCCCGGCGGATCCGGTCCCCAGGGTCCCCAGCACCTCGGCCTTGAGCCCCGCCTCTCCGGCGATCGCCGCCACCAGGTGGGTGACGGTGGTCTTGCCGTTGGTGCCGGTGACCCCGGCCAGGGTCAGCTCATGCGAGGGGCGGTGGTAGAAGGCGGCCGAGAGGCGCGCCATGGCCTCGCGCGGATCCTCCACCCGCACCTGGGTCGCGCCCGGCACGCCGTCGATCCAACGACGGCAGAGCAGCGCGACCGCCCCCCGGCTCACGGCGGCGGCGGCGAAGTCGTGCCCGTTCCTGGCCAGCCCTTCCAGACAGACAAACATATCTCCGCCGCCGACCCGCCGCGAGTCCAGCTCTATGGACCGGATTTCGGCGTCTCCGGTTCCACGAAGTTCGTAACTCGGAAGTACGGGTAGAAGTACCGATAGCCGCATCCCTCAACGACCGCCGGCCGTGCTTGCCGGCACCGCCTCGCTCTCCGAGCGCCCGAACTTCGACGCCGGCGAGGCCACCAGGGCCCGGGTGCCGGTGCGGCTGCATTCCAGGGTCACCGGACCGTCCACCGCCGACCCCGGGGGCGGGGTCTGCTCCACCACCGTTCCCGAACCGCGCACCACCGCCCGCACCCCGTAACCGCGCAGGGTCTGGAGCGCCACCCGGAGCGCGAGCCCCCGCAACTCCGGCAGCCCCCCGTCGGGAGACGGAGGGGGCGGCGGACTGTGGAGCCCGGCCGAGGCGTAGCTGGCGGCGGGGGTGAGCAGGTTGCCGTCCTTGGCGGGGGTGGGCGGGTCGTAGACCCGGACCACGTCGTAGTCGGGCTTGAGCCACGCCCCCGGCAGCCGCCCCCAGCTCTCCAGCATCTCCTTGAACACCGGGGCCGCCGCCGAGCCGCCGAAGGTCGAGCCCTTGGGCTCGTCCATCATGACCAGGCAGACGATCTTGGGATCCTCGATGGGGGCCACCCCCACGAACGACGCGTAGTGCTTGGCCGCGGTGTAGCGGCCGTTCTCCAGCTTCTCCGAGGTCCCGGTCTTGCCCCCCACGTCGATCCAGTCGAGGTCGGCGTCCTGGCCGGTGCCGTCGGTCATCACCTCGCGCATGAAGGTGCGCAGGGTGCGCGCCACCGAGGGCTCCATCACCCGCCGCACCGGCTCCGGCCGGCTCCGGTAGACCAGCCGCCCCGAGGCGTCGGTGATCGCCTTCACCAGCTGCGGCCGCATGAGCACGCCGTCGTTGGCCACCGCGGCGTAGGCCATGGCGAGCTGGAGCGGGGTGACCATGGTCTCGTACCCGATGGCGAGGGTGGTGGCGGTGCGCCCCGACCAGCCCGAGGGCTTGGGGACCCGGCCTGAGGCCTCGGCGGGAAGTCCGATGCCGGTGGGGGAACCGAAGCCGAGCGCCCGCGCCATCCCGTAGAGGCGGTCGCCGCACAGGCGTCCCACCTTGCCGAACGCGATGTTGCTGCTCACTGCGAACGCATGCTTGAAGGTCACGGTGGCGTAGGGGTGGTGGTCGGTGATGGTGTAGCCGCCGAAGTTGTAGCGCCCGTTCTCGCAGTTGATGGGGGTGGTCGGCTCCAGGAGGTGGTCGGTGAGGGCAGCGCTCGCCGCCACCACCTTGAAGGTGGAGCCGGGCTCGTAGGGATCGACCACCGCGCGGTTCCGGCGTTCGTCGGCGGTGGAGATCCCCACCTGCTCGGGATTGAAGGAGGGATAGGAGACCATGGCCAGGATCTCGCCGGTCCGCACCGCCACCACCACCAGGGCGGCGCCGCGCGCGTCCAGGGCCTGGGCCTGCTTGTAGAGGGCGGAGGCGGCCACGTCCTGGAGCGAGGAGTCGAGGGTCAGGACCACGTTGTGCCCGGACACCGAGGGCTTGGTCTGCTTGCCGAGGGCGGGGTAGGTGTTGCCGTGGCCGTCGCGAAGCTCGGTGGCCCAGCCGGGGTCTCCGCGGAGAAGCTCCTCGTACTCCCCCTCGATCCCCCCCACCCCGCGGTCGTCGGCGTTGACGTAGCCCACCACCTGGGAGGCGAATTCGCCCTGGGGGTAGATCCGCTTCTGCTCGGTCTTCTCGCTCACCCCGGGCAGGGTATTGAGGTCCACCCGGTCCTCGATGGGAGGGATCACCCGCCGCTCCAGGTAGACCTCGCGCCGGTGGCTGCGGAGCTGGCGCTCGATCCGGGCGGCGGGCAGGTCCAGGGCCCGGCCCAGGACCCGCGCGGTGTGGGCGGGGTTCTTGACCAGGGCCGGGTCGGCCACGATGGAATAGTTGGCGGCGGTGTAGGCCAGCGGCTCATTGTTGCGGTCGAGGATGGAGCCCCGCTCGGGGGCGAGGTACACCCGCATCATCTGCTGGGAGTCGGCCTGCCGGCGGTAGTCCTGGCCCCGGATCCCCTGGAGCCATGCCACCCGCCCCAGCGCCGCCACCAGGGGCAGCGCGCACAGCACCGCCACCAGGTTGAGCCGCGCCAGCGCGGAGCGGCCCCTCACCGGCGGTCCCTGACCGGCCCCGGCTCCGCGTTCGCCTCGGGGACCAGGGAGCCCACCGCGAAGTGCTGGTCCCCGTCCCGGGGGCCCTGGAAATCGAGCCGGATGATCTCGTCGCGGGAGGGACGGCGCATGCCCAGCTCCCGGGTCGCGCGATCCTGGACCTGGGACAGGGTCGAGAGGCGGTCGGCCTGCATGCTCAGGGCCTGCACCTTGGTCTCGAGGTCGCGGTGCAGCGCCTTCTCGTGTTCGAGCCGGACCAGGAGCCGGTCCACCGACGCCTTCTCCCACACCATGACCAGCAGGAGGGTGATGCCGAGGACTCCCAGCATGATCTGCGAGCCGCCGCGGGAGCGGCGGTTCCGGCGGGGGAACGCGGCCGGGTTCGGACGGCGGAGCCGGAGCCGCGGGAGGCGCTCAAGCAGACGGCGCATGAGTCGTCCTCCTCGCCGCGCGCAGGCGCGCGCTCCGGGCGCGCGGGTTGCGGGCGGCCTCCTCCGCTCCCGGGCGGACCACTTTCCTCGTCAGGAGTTCCCAGACCGGGTCGGGGTCGGGCACCCCGGGAAGGGGCCGTTCCAGCCGCGGAGGCCGGAAGGCCTGCTTTACCCGGCGGTCCATGAGGGACTCGAACGAGATCACGGTGAGGGTGCCGCCGGGAGGGAGCACGCGGGCGGCGGCGGCCAGTCCCCGGTCGAGCGACTCCAGTTCGTGGTTCAGGGCCAGGCGCAGGGCCTGGAACGCCTGGGAGAGGCGGCGGGGGCTGCCCGCTCCCCCCGCACGGAGGGCGGCGGCCAGATCGGCGGTGGTGCGGAGGCGGCCTCGGTCGCGGGCTCCGGCGACCGCCCGCGCGGCCCGGCCCGCTCCCGGCAGCTCGCCCAGCTCCGCCAAGATCCGCTTCAACTCGCCCTCCTCGATCCCGGCCAGCCACTCGGCCGCCCCGCGTTCCTCATCCCGATCCAGCACCATGCGGAGCGGGCCCTCGGCCTGATAGGAGAAGCCGCGGAGAGGGTCGTCGAGTTGTCGGCTCGAAACTCCCAGATCGAGAAGGATGCCGGCGATGCGCGGCCGGCCGAGGCGGGCCAGGGCATCCTCCATGTCCGCGAAATCCGTCCTATCCAGCCGCACCCGGTCCCCGAAGGGCGCCAGGCGACGTGCTGATTCCTCCAGGGCGGCGGGATCGCGGTCGAAGCCGATCAACTCGGCGTCGGGATGGCGGGAGAGCAGGGTTTCGGCGTGCCCCCCGCCGCCGATCGTCCCATCGAGATACCGCCCGTAAGCATCCGTGTACCAGGTGGCGAGCGCCTCCTCCACGAGCACCGGCTCATGGTAGGCGGAGCCGCTCACCCCCCAACCGTCACAGCCCGGAGGCTTGCTTGAATTCCAGCACCTCCGGCTCCGCGCTCACGACCATCAACGGGAAGGCCTCCACTTCGGACTCCACCCGCAGCTCGTCGTAGAAGTCGAGAAGATCCCCGACGCCGGCCGCCACCGCGATGTCGCGCAGGTAGCGGCTGGGAGTGATGAAGGCGGTGACCGCCCCGCTCCGGCGGCGGAACTCCACCGCATCGGACAGGGCCCGGAGCCCCCGGAAGTCCCAGTGGTCGACGCCCCGGAGATCCACCACGACACGCAACATACCCCGGGCCGCCAGTCCGCGAAGCCGCGCTGCGAGATTCACCAGGTCGGCGCTGCTGAGACTGCCCTCCAGGCCCAGCAGGCAGACGCGTCCTTCATCAGACCGGTCGGTCCGGAGCATGTGCCCTCCTTCGTCGGAGCTTCCGGCGGCGGAGCCGTGTCACGACTTCCCGGAGTCCCGGGCCCGTCCAGTCGCCCGCTGTCCCGCTGCCGGGACGCGGCCCCGCCGCACGGCGCGTGCTTCGCGCCGAAAAACCGTCCGGAAGCCCTGCAGCGACCCTGCGCGGGCGGGCGCCGCGGGGCCCCGGACGCTCATCGATCGGGCAAGTCGCCCCCGGTCCACCCCGTGCCCTTCTTCGGGGCCGGACCGGGGGCGCGCGCCCTTAACCTTCGGAATCCGCTCCCTCCGCCCCGGGGGCGCCGGCCTCGGGCCGCCTTGCCGCGGCCCCGGCCTCCCGCCCCGCCCGCATCAGCATCTCGAGCTTCTTGTCGTACTCGATGTCGCTCGCGGGCCGGGTGGCGTCGTTCCTGCCCGTCCTGGCCACCGACGCGTACTCGACGGCGTTCCACACCTCCAGGTACCGGACCGCTCCCGCCACCACCACCTTGGCCTTGCCGCGGGCGGGGAGGCGGAGCCACTCGCCCAGATCCGGGGTGAGGCTGAGCCGTCCCTCCGGGTCGGTGTGGACGTATTCGATACACGAAGTGCATTGACGCGTAGCCTCCAGGAAATCTGGAGTGCTATATTCCAGGGCGAACAGCCGGGCCTGGATCTCGGCCCAGTAGCTCTCCGGCATCACCGCCAGGGAGCCGCCGTACCAGGGGACGAGGATCGCGTGGTGGGTGTACCCTGAC
The DNA here is from genome assembly GCA_963728475.1 of Candidatus Eiseniibacteriota bacterium. GTDB lineage: Bacteria > Eisenbacteria > RBG-16-71-46 > JABDJR01 > JABDJR01 > CAVSKL01. The sequence continues at coordinate 1,798,448 of CAVSKL010000001.1, read as the reverse complement.
GGGGTTTCCCGGGACCCGAATCGGGGCCGGTACTTGGGGGGGAGGCTGAACCGCCGCTTGTCGTCGACGGCCACCTCCGCCTTACCGGTCAGAGCTTCAAAGTCCAGGTTCCCCACGTGCATCCATCCCTGGTTCGGCGATGCCGTTTCCGGTTGGTCGCCCTTGGGCAGAATTGGGAGCAACTCCCACGGGGGAAACTATCCAAGTTGGATCGGCCAGTCAACGAACAAATGATCCGCGGGTCCAGAAACTTGCTAACACAGCCGGAATTGTCGCCATTTGAATAGATTACAGAAAGCGGGGCGGTTCCGGCCGATCCTTCTCGTCGCTTCCCTCCTCTACCTCGGAGCGACCCTGGTCGCGCTCCACCGGTACCCCGCGGTCTGGGTGGACGAGGGCTGGATCGCCGAGCCGGCCTGGTCCCTGGCCGAGGGCGGTCCGCTGGGAAATCCCTCGCACGGCTCCGAGCAGCGCTTCGCCGATCGTGTTTACTGGATGCCCCCCTTGGAGTTCCTGGTCCTGAGCGCGGCCGACCGGACGGGCCTGGATCCGTTGACCGGCGGGCGCCTGGTCTCGATGCTGGCGGGGCTGGCCGCGCTGTGGATCCTTCTGGGGTGGGGCCGCCAGGTCCTTGAGGGGACGGGTGGGGACCACACCCAACCCGGCCCGGCCCCCGCCACCCCGGCCTGGCCCTGGCTCCTCCTGCTGGCCCTGGCCTTCACCCTGGACCCGACCCTGTGGAAGGTCCACCGCACCATCCGGTTCGAGGCGGTGACCGGGCTCTTCGCCCTGGCCGCGGCCGCCCTGGCCTGGAATCCCCGGCGGCGGTTCCGGGGCCCGGCGGCGGGGACGGCGGCCGCGCTCGCCGCCCTCACCCACCCCAACGGGCTCCTGGCCCTGGTCGCGGTCACCGGGCTCTTCTTCCTCCGGAGAACCTCGATCCGGGACTCGGTGCGGGCGACGGCGGGCGCGGCGGCGGCGGCGATCGTGCTCGCCCTCCCCTTCGCGCTCTACCTGTGGGGCGACCGGAGCGCCGCCTTCGCCGACGTCCTGGGACAGAACGCGCCCCATCTCGCCGGCCGCGCCGGTCCGGTCGTGGTGCAGTGGATCCGGGAGTGGCATCGGTACGCCGCCTACTTCGCGTGGCCGCGGCTGGCCGGGCCGCTCCTCGCCTGGATCGCGGTGGCCGCGGCGGGAGCGGCGCTGCGCGCGCCGCGGGGGCTCGGGTGGCTCCTGGGGGTCTACGTGGTGGGCCTGGCCGCGCTCCCCAACAAGAGCCCCCTCTACCTCACCCTCGCCGCCCCCTATCTCTATCTCCTCGCCGCCTGGGTCGGCCGCCGGGTGGCCGGGGCCGGGCGACGCGGGGAGGGATCATCCGGTAGACTACGCGGCTTCGCGGCGGCGGGGCTGGCCGGGATCTGGATCCTGTGGCTCGCGGGCGCGGACGCCGCGCTCCTGGTCCGGAACCGCGATTGCGATTACCGGGCCTGGACCGCGCCGTTCGAACGCGCGGTCCCGGCGGGGGCGCCGGTGGCGGGAACGTTCCTGACCTGGTTCCCGCTCCGGGACCATCCCTACCTGGAGTTCCACCGCCGCCGGGCCGGGGACCTGCTCGAGGCCCGCCCCGAGTACGTGATCTGGGGGGACGCCCACTCCCGGGACCCGCTCTTCGAGCGGCTCCGCCGGGAGCTGGGGCCGTTCCTGGCCGCGCACGCCGATACGGTGGCCGCCTCCGCGTCGCCCTGCTATGGGAACGCGGTCCTCTACCGGCCGCGGTGGGACGAGGCGCCCCCCGGGGCCTCGGGGTGGGCGCACTGGGAAGGGGGCGCCGGCGGCGCCCGTTGAGAAAGGAAATCGACCGACGATGCGGAATCCGGTGACCTTGCGTGGACGGGGACCCCGGGGACGGGGGGCGGCCGCGGCGACGCTCCTGCTTCTGGGATTTCTCTTTCCGGGGGCGGTCCGCGCGGCCACCCCGTTCTACGAGCAGGGGGCGAACGATCCCGCGGTTCCGACCCCCGAGAGCTACCTCGGATACCCGCTGGGGGAACGGTTCACGCCGCACCATCTCATCTCCGGATACCTGCACGCGGTGGCCGAGGCCTCGGACCGGGTCCGGATCGAACAATACGGCCTGAGCTACGAGGGGCGCCCGCTCCTGCTCGTCACCCTGTCCGACCCGGAGAACCTCGCCCGCGCCGACCGCCTCCGGGAGAGCTACTCCCGGCTGGCCGATCCGCGCAAGACCTCGCTCGACCAGGCGCGCGACATCTCGCGCGACCTCCCGGTCGCGGTCTGGCTCTCGTTCAACATCCACGGCGACGAGGCCTCGTCCAGCGAGGCGGCGATGGCGGTGGTCTACCGGCTGGCCGCCTCCCGCGATCCGGGAGTGGCGGACATGCTGAAGCACTCGGTGGTGCTGGTGGATCCCTGCCTCAACCCCGACGGGCGCGACCGGTTCGTGAACCGGTTCAACGGGGTGGTGGGGAGCGCTCCCGACGTGATGGGGCCGGGGCGCGAACACCATCAGCCCTGGCCCGGCGGCCGGTACAACCACTATCTCTTCGACCTCAACCGCGACTGGGCGTGGCTGAGCCAGGCGGAGACCCGGGCCCGGGCCGCCGCGTACCTCCGGTGGCATCCCCAGGTCCACGTGGACTTCCACGAGATGTACGCGGAGGACACCTATTTCTTCTTTCCCCCCGAGCGGCCCATCCATCCCCACTTCCCCCCCTCGGTGATGAAGTGGTCCGAGATCTTCGGCCGCGGCAACGCCCGCGCCTTCGACTCCCGCGGTTGGACCTACTACACCGGCGAGGCGTTCGACCTCTACTACCCGGGCTACGGCGACTCCTGGCCGACCTTCCACGGCGCGGTGGGGATGACCTACGAGCAGGCGGGCCACGGCTACGCGGGGCTCGCCATCCGCCGCGAGGAGGGCGACACCCTCACCCTTTCCGAGCGGGCCGAGCACCACTACACCGCGGCCCTGGCCACGGTGGAGACCGCGGCGGACAACCGGGAGGCGCGGTTCCTGGACTTCTACCGGTTCTTCCAGCCGGAGGAGAACGCCGGGCCGGCGGCCTATCTCTTGCCCCCCGGCGAGGATCCGCCCCGCACCGCGGAACTGGCCGGCCTGCTCATGGCCCACGGGGCCGAGGTCTATCGCTCCACCGGCGGCGTGCGCGCGCGGGGGCTCCACGCCTACGACGGGACCTCGGTCACCACCCCGCTTCCCCCCGGGACCTACGTGGTCCCCCTCGACCAGCCCTTGAACCGGTTCCTGCGGGCGGTGCTGGAGCCGGAGGCCGCGCTTCCCGACACCTTCTTCTACGACGTGAGCGCGTGGTCGCTCCCCCTCGCCTTCGGAATCGACGCCTACTGGAGCGAGGACGCCGATGTGGGAGGAACCGAGCGGCTCGAGGCTCCCCCCGCGGTAACCGGCAAGGTGGAACATCCCGAGGCGAGCTACGCCTACCTCATTTCCTGGAAACGGAACGGGGCGCCCAAGGCCGCGGCCTGGCTCCAGGCCCGCGGGGTGCGCATCCACTTCACCACCCGGGAGTTCACCGCCGGCGGCCGGCGCTTCGGCCCGGGAACCCTGATCGTGTTCCGGGCCGGGAACCCCGCCGGACTCCCCGACCTCATGAACCGGGCGGCGGCGGCGGCGGGAGTGGATCCGGTGGGCGTGGACTCCGGCCTCACCGAGGAGGGGCCCGACCTGGGGAGCTTCCGCATCCACGACCTGCGCACCCCGCGGGTGGCGGTCCTGGGGGACGATCCCGCGGACCCCACCTCGGTGGGCGCCTGCTGGTTCCTGCTCGACCGCATCTACGGCATCCCCTACTCGGTGATCCCCCGGAGCAGCCTGGACGAGCGTTCCCTCCGCTCCTATACCGTACTGGTATTTCCCGACGACGAAGCCGGAGGCCGCGGCTATCAATCCACCCTCGACTCCAGCCAGGTGGCGGCGGTGCGGGGGTGGATCACCGAGGGCGGGGTCTACGTGGGACTGGGCGGAGGCGGGTTCTTCGCCGACGCCGGCGTGGCCGGCCTGAGCACGGTGAAGGAGGTGCCCGCCGACGATCAGGACGCCGATCTCTCCGACCAGGAGAAGGAGGCGGCGCGCAAGGAGCGCGAGCTGGAGACCACCGCCGAGCGCGAGCGCCGCCAGCGGCTGGAGGAGATCCCGGGCACGATCTTCCGGGTGAAGGTGGATCCCCTGAACCCGCTCGGATTCGGCTACTCCGGCGAGGCCCGGGTGCTCAAGATCAGCTCGCGGGAGCTGGAGCTGGGCCCGCCCGGCACCAACGTGGCCTGGTTCACCGACACTCCCCGGGTCTCGGGTTACGCTTCCCAGGCCAACGTGGACCGGCTGGCCGGCCGGCCGTTCCTGGTCGATCAACGGCTGGGCCGCGGACACGTGGTGATGTACGTCGAGGACCCCAACTTCCGCCTGTTCTGGTACGGGCTCACCCGCCTCTTCCTGAACAGCGTCTACTTCCTGCCGAGCCTCACCCGGTCGTAGGGCGCGCGGGGAGATTCTCCGCCCTCCGCGTCCCCCTCCGAGGCCCCGGGGCGGAAGGTTCAGCAGGGTTCGACCACGAGGGTGCGAAGCGCGGGCGGCTCCGGCGGGAGCGCGTCGAAGCCGGGGGCGGCGATCGAGAGCCGCTCCCGCAGCCCCCGCGCCACCGCGCGGCGGAAGCCGGGATCGCTCCCCAGGGCCCGCACCCGCTCCCCGGCCGGGGCGCCGGTCATCTCCCCCAGCGCGTCCAGGGCGCGGACCAGCACCTCCTCCTGGGAGAGGGCGGGAAGCCCGCCGTCGGGGTCGCAGTCGAAGACGGCGAGCCGGGCCGCGGTTCCGTCCAGGCCGAGCGCCCACCCCGAGGCATAGGCGTAGAGCGGTCCGATCCGGGTCCCGTCCGCCAGCAACAGCGGCGCCTCCAGCGCCACCAGCTTGTAGGTCCTCCCCACCGATTCGCTGGCGTTCAGGACCGCGAGGGCGGCGGGATCGAGGAGGGTGGCCCAGAGCCGGGTGCGGCATCCGGGGGCGGCCCAGGCGGTGGCGGGGATCGCCCCGTAGGCGGCCACTCCCGCCAGGTGGACCGCGGCCGTCCCGTCCACCGTCCCCGCCGCCACCGGGATCGCGGCCCGGGCGCCGGCCCCGAACTTCTCCAGGAGCCGGCCGGGGCAAGCGTTGGATCCCACCGCGAGCACCGCGTGGCGCTCGGCCAGGGGAGCCCCCTGGAACCGGGCGAGGAGCGCCGCCATCCCGTCGAGTCCGCCGGAAGCCGGGCCGGGCCGGTACACCCGTCCGCGGTGGTAGAGGAAGCTCCCGGGGGGCCGCGCTCCGGGGTAGGCGGTGGGGTGGTGCTCCGCCCCCGGCCAGCGGCGGGCATCCTCCGAAGGGGGCTCCGGGTTCACGGCGTTTCCTTTCCCCGGGCACCGGCCCGGCCGGGAGCGAACTTGTACCACCGGTCCCCGCCGATTACAATCGCGGCGGATCGCGGGAGGGCCCGTTCCCCGGGACCTTCCCACCGGTACCGGCGGCGGAAGGAGAACAGCAGGCATGCAGCGGCGACCCGAAGGCGTGACCATGATCGCGGTGTGGTATTTCATCCTGGCCGGAGGCTGCGTGCTGGGCCTGATCGCCATGTTCCTGGCGATCCTGGGGGTCTGGAGCGGGGGCGATCTCCACGGCATGATCTTCGGCACTCTGGGCATGTCGATCGGGGTGGTGGCCATCCTGGGAGCGCTGGCCGCGTTCGGGCTCACCGGTTGGGGACTGGTCACGCTCAAGGACTGGGCGCCCCCGGCGGCCAAGGTGCTGGCCATCCTGCAGCTCGTCGTGATCCCCTTCGGGACCATCGCCGGCATCATGACCCTGGTCTACCTGTCCCGCAACGAGGAGGCGAAGCTCGCCTTCCGGGGCGCCGCCGCCCACTGATTGCGGCCCCCGCGCGCCCCCTCGGTCCCCACCCTTGTGCCCGGCGGCGGCATCGAGTTTAATGAACCGCCCCCCGGCCCCCCTCGGCCCGATGCTCAGCGCGCCCGCCGCTCCTCCGATTCCGGGCCGCGCCGCCGAAATACCACTGCGAGGAACTACGATGCGAACGATTCTGGCCTCCACCCTCGTTCTGGCCGCCGTGGCCGCCGCGGCCCCCGCCCGCGCCGAACTCCCCACCGGTTACTACCGCCAGCCCGCTCTCCGCGGAGACGTCCTCGTGTTCGTGGCCGAGGGAGACCTGTGGCGGGTGCGGGCGGAAGGGGGAGCGGCCAGCCGGATCACCAGCCACCCCGGTGAGGAGGCGTTCCCCGCGATCTCCCCCGACGGCGCGACCCTCGCCTTCGCCGCGCGCTACGAGGGGCCGTCCGAGGTCTACACCATGCCGCTGGGGGGCGGCCCCACCGTGCGCCGCACCTACGGCGGCGAACGGGTCGAGGTGGTGGGATGGACTCCCGGGGGGAAGCTCCTCTACGCCACCCGGGAGCGGTCCACCCTGCCCGGCGCGCAGCTCGCCGTGCTCGACGTGAGCCGTCCCGGCGCGGCCGGAATCGGCGCCATGATCCCCCTCGCCGAGGCCGCGGACGGTAGCTACGACGACTCCGGCAAGACCCTCTACTTCACCCGCTTCCCCTTTCAGGGGAGCCACACCAAACGATACCGGGGGGGCACCGCCCAGAACATCTGGCGGTGGGCCGACGGCGACTCCGAGGCGACGCCCCTCACCGCGGACTACCCCGGCACCAGCAAACGGCCCATGTACTGGCAGGGACGGGTGTACTTCGCCTCGGACCGGGACGGGACCATGAACCTGTGGTCGATGAACCCCGACGGCGGCGACCTGAAGCAACTCACCCATCACGTGGGCTGGGACGTGATCCGACCCGCGCTCGACTCCGGCCGCATCGTCTACCAGCTCGGCGCCGACATCCATCTCTACGACGTCGCCAGCGGCAAGGACGCGGTGGTCCCCATCACCCTGGAATCGGACTTCGACCAGACCCGCGAGCACTGGATCGACAAGCCGATGGACTATCTCTCCGCCTGGCACGTCTCCCCCGACGGGGACCGGCTGGTGCTCACCGCCCGCGGCGAGGTGTTCGTGGCGCCGGTCGAGGCGGGACGGCTGGTTCACGCCACCCGGGCGGAAGGCGTCCGTTATCGGGAGGCGGCGTTCATGCCCGACGGCAAGGACCTGGTCACCCTCTCCGACCAGTCGGGCGAGGTGGAGCTGTGGACCCTTCCCGCCGACGGGGTGGGCCAGGCCCGCCAGCTCACCCACGACGGCACCGTGCTCCGCTGGGAGGCGGTTCCCTCCCCCGACGGCAAGCTCATCGCGCATACCAACAAGAACCAGGAACTCTGGCTCTACGACGTCGGGGCCGGGACCGACCGCAAGATCGATTCCTCCACCGTGGCCCAGATCGAGCGGCCGGTGTGGGCCCCGGACGGGAAGTGGCTGGCCTACGGGGTCGTCGGGGAGAACCTGTTCGCCCGGGTGAAGGTGTGGAGCGCCGCCGCCGGCTCCGCGAGCTGGGTGACCACCGACCGCTTCGCCAGCTACAGCCCGGCCTGGAGCCCCGACGGCAAGTGGCTTTACGTCCTCTCCGACCGCCACCTGCGCTCCTCGGTGCCCGGAGTGTGGGGGAGCTACCAGCCCGAGCCCTACCTGGACAAGCGCACCGAGATCTACCAGATCGCTCTGGTTCCGGGCGAGCGCTCCCCCTTCGACCCGCCGGATGAGCTGCACGCCGAGGCCCCGGAGAAGGACGACGGCGGGGACAGGGGAAAGAAGGACGCCGGCAAGAGAAAGGACGCGGGGGTCGCGGTGAAGATCGACTTCGACGGCATCCAGACCCGCGTCCGGAAGGTGCCGGTGGACCCGGGCAACTACGGCGGCCTCACCGTGAACGACAAGGCGCTGTTCTTCGTCTCGCGCCCCCCCGGCTCCGACAAGCCCGACCTGGTGGCCGCCCCCATCGCCGACAAGAAGGTGGAGGTGAAGACGGTGGTGCCGGGGGTGAAGGGTTACGAACTCTCGGCCGACGGCAAGAAGCTCGCGATCCAGAAGGACGACGGGTTCTTGGTGGTGGACGCCAAGACCGGGACGGCGGACCTGGACAAGGCCGGGGTGGATCTCGGCCACTGGGCCCTTTCGGTGGTTCCGCGCGAGGAATGGCGCCAGATGTTCGACGAGGCGTGGCGGCTGGAGCGCGACTACTTCTACGCCGCCAACATGAACGGGGTGGACTGGAAGGCGATGCACGCCAAGTACCGGCCGCTGGTGGACCGGGTCACCAGCCGCGGCGAACTCTCCGACATCCTGGGACAGATGATCGGCGAACTCTCCGCCCTCCACATGTTCGTCTACGGGGGGGACCAGCGGAAGGGGGACGACGACGTCGCCCCCTCCACCCTGGGGGCGGTGCTCGCCCGCGACGAGGCCTCGGGCGGATACCGGGTGGTCCACGTCTACCGCGCCGACCCCGACCATCCCGAATCGCTGAGCCCGCTGGCCCGGCCCGGGGTCGGGGTGAAGGAAGGGGACGTGATCACCATGATCAACGGCACCCCCACCCTCTCCGCCCCCTCGCCCGGGGAACTCCTGCGCCGGCAGGCGGGGCGGCAGGTCCGGCTGGCGGTGAAACCGGCGGGAGGGGGCGAGGCCCGGGACGTGATCGTGAAGCCGATCCCGCTCTCCGCCGACGCCGAACTCCGCTACGACGAGTGGGAGTACACCCGCCGGCTGGAGACCGAGAAGCTCGGGAAGGGGCAGATCGGCTACCTGCACCTCCGGGCCATGGGCGCGGAGGACTTCACCAGCTGGGCTGAGAACTACTATCCGGTGTTCACCCGCCAGGGGCTGATCGTGGACGTCCGCCACAACCGGGGCGGGAACATCGACAGCTGGATCCTGAGCCGGCTCATGCGCAAGGTGTGGCACTACTGGAACCAGCACTCGGGCTGGGCGCCGAGCTGGAACATGCAGTACGCGTTCCGCGGCCACGTGGTGGTGCTCTGCGACGCCTACACCGCCTCCGACGGGGAGGACTTCTGCAAGGGGTTCCAGACCCTGGGGCTGGGCAAGGTCATCGGCACCCGCACCTGGGGCGGAGAGGTGTGGCTCTCCTCCAACAACTTCCTGGTGGATCACGGTATCGCCACCGCCGCCGAGTACGGGGTGTACGGCCCCAACGGCGAGTGGCTGATCGAGGGGCACGGGGTGGAGCCGGACATCACGGTGGACGACCTCCCCCACGCCGCCTTCGAGGGGCGCGACGCCCAGCTCGAGGCCGCCGTCGACTATCTCGAGAAGCGGATCGCCGAGGATCCGGTGGTCAATCCCCCGGTCCCGCCCTTCCCCGACAAGTCGCTGAAGAAGTAGACTTCGGTTTCGCCGGGGCGGACGCCCCGGGGGTCATTGGACGTTCGTGCCGATGAGCATGGCCCTCGGGCGCCGCCCGGCGTGTAGCCTTTTGCGCGACCCTTCCGGTGGGTTACGCATTTCGCAAGCCCCGCCGCAAAAACCGAACGGCGTTGGCGGAGTTGCACGCGGCGCCGCCGTCGCCGGATCACCCAGGTTCCCGCCCCCCAACGATTTCCACGTTCACCTTCCGGTCCCGGCTGCCGTTTCATTCCCATAGCAATTGCTTACTCCCCCCGGCCTTTTCGAGGGCGTGTCGCAAGGGCCGGAGGAAGGAAGCAGACAACCCAAAGGAGTCCGCCATGCGAGCACTTCATGTGAAGCTCCTCGCCGGTGTGGGTGTCTTGGGTGTGATCGGGATGTTGGGTGCCGCGCCGGCCGTCGCCGGTCCCTATTTCTGGACCAATCCCTCGGGAGGGACCTGGAACGATCCTGCCAACTGGAACACCTCGGGCTACCCCGCCTTCTTCTTCGACTTCGCGATCTTCAACCTCGACGCCGGCTACCCGGTGAGCGCGGTGGGGGTGACCCAGATCGCCGGGCTCGACGTCGCCTCCGGCGCGGTGAGGCTGAGCGTTCCCGGCAATCTCCAGGCCGTTCTCGCCGTCGGCACCTCGGGGATGCCCGCTTCCCTCGACCTCGTGAGCGGCGGCATCGAGGCCTCGGCGCCCCACACCGTCGGCCCCCGGGGCGAGGTGACCCTGGAGGCGGGAAGCCGCCTGGTGAGCCATGCCGGCGGAACCTACGGCGTGGACCTCGAGGCCGGCGGCGTCCTCCGCGGGAACGGCGGCTCGGTGGAAGGCCAGGTGCTGCGGAACCTGGGCACGGTGAGCCCGGGGGGCGCCGGCGGCGGAACCGGCGTGCTCCTGGTGGGCGCGTCGTCGGCGGCCGGTTACGAACAGCGCGGCACCGGCGCCCTCGCGGTGGACCTCGCCGGTTACGATCCGGGTACCGGCTACGACCGCCTGCAGGTGGTGAACGGGAACCTGGGGGTGGCCCTGGGCGGAAGCCTCGTGGTCACCCTCGCCGACGGGTTCATCCCCGATCCCGGCTCCCGGTTCGAGGTGCTCACCGCGCCCGCCTATACCGGGACCTTCGACACCGTGACCCTCCCCCAGCTCCCCGTCCGCACCTTCGGCCTGGAGTACGGCGCGAACGCGGTGACGGTGACGGTCTCCGGCCCGCTCACCGTCGAGGCGGCGCTCGACATCCAGCCCGGGGCCTGCCCCAACCCGCTGAGCGTGGGCAAGCGCGGGGTGATCCCGGTGATCCTCCTCGGTTCCGGCGCCCTCGACGTGCGCGAGGTGGACCTCGCCACCGTGACCCTGGCGGGCGCGGCTCCGGCGCGGGCGGATTTCCGCGACGACGCGATCGGATTGGGCGGAGAGGGCTGCGGTTCCACCGCCCCCGGCGAGGATGGATTCGAGGACCTGGTGCTCCAGTTCCCGGCGGAGGAGGTGCTGGCCGGGCTGGGCCCGGCGGCCAAGGACGAGGTAATCCCGGTGGACCTCACCGCGAACCTGAACGACGGCACCCCGGTCCATGCCCGGGATTCGGTGTGGATCCGGGGCGGCGGGAACGGCAGGAAGGATGCGTCCTCATCCGAGGCCGCGGTGGCGGGCCTCACCCCGCAGAGCGGGCCGGGCGAGGCGCTCCAGTCCGTCCGGTTCGCGGTCCCGGCTCCGGGTGCGGTGCGGCTGGACGTCTTCTCGGTGACCGGCGCCCGGATGGCGGAGCTGGTGCGGGCGGAGATGGCCCCCGGAACCTTCACCGCGGCCTGGGACGCCTCCGGCGCTCCCAGCGGCGTCTACTTCTACCGGCTCGAGACTCCCGCCGGGAGTTTCCGGGCCAAGCTGCTCGTCCTGCGCTGAGGGGCCGCCGGGACTCCGATCCGGCCGGGCGGTGGCGGTCGGATCCGGGGTCTTCGCCGGGCGCCGGGACCGCAGGGGCCGCGATCGGCGGATCGACGGCGGAACCCTCCCCCGGGGGGGGCGGGTTCCGCGCGCCCGGGGGCCTCGGGTGTACGCGCCGCCCCCACCGGCTATACTGGCCGCGCCTCCCCACCCCGGATCCAGGAGCGCCGCCCGTTGACCGAATCGAGCTATCGCACCCCGGCCGTGTCCGCCGAGCACGAGATCGCCAGGATCAAGGGGTCGCGGTTCATCGGCCGCGCCGCCCCGGCGGAGGGCGAGGACGAGGCGAACGCGCTGGTGGAGGCCGCCCGGCGCGATCACCCCGACGCCCGGCACCACGCGTGGGCCTGGCGGCTGGGGCCCGGATCCGGCCGCTTCCGCTACTCCGACGACGGCGAGCCCTCGGGCTCGGCGGGCCGCCCCATCCTCGCCCAGCTCGACGGCCGCGAGCTGGTGAACGCGGCGGTGGTGGTCGTCCGTTACTTCGGGGGAACCAAGCTCGGGGTGGGCGGCCTGGCCCGCGCCTACGGCTCCGCCGCCGCCGCCGCCCTCGACCGCGCCGGAGTCCGCACGGTGACGGTGACGCGGGCGCTCAGGATCGTGTTCGCGTACGAGCTGTCGGGGGCGGTGCAGGGGGTGCTCGCGGCCTGGAGCCTGGTCCCCGAGGCCTCGGACTACGGGGAGGCGGTCGGGATCACGGTGCGGGTGCCCGCCGGCCGGGCCGGCGCCTTCGTCCGCGAGATCCGCGACCGCACCGCGGGCCGGGCGGAGGTCCGGGAGGCGACCGGCGCCGGGCCTACTCCCCGATGATCTTGATCAGGACCCGCTTGGGCCGGCGGCCGTCGAACTCGCCGTAGAAGATCTGCTCCCAGGGGCCGAAGTCGAGCTTCCCGCCGGTGACCGCCACCGTGACCTCGCGCCCCATGATCTGGCGCTTGTGATGGGCGTCGCCGTTGTCCTCCCCGGTCCGGTTGTGATGGTAGCGCTCGGGGCTGGGGTCGTAAGGGGCGAGCCCTTCCAGCCAGCGCCGGTAATCCTCGTGGAGCCCCGGCTCATCGTCGTTGATGAACACGCTGGCGGTGATGTGCATGGCATTGACCAGCGCCAGCCCTTCGGAGACGCCGCTCTTGAGCACCGCCGCCTCCACCTCGGGGGTGATGTTCACGAACTCCATGCGCTCCGAGGTCTGGAAGGTGAGGGTCTCCCGGTACGATTTCATCGCGATCTCCTCTCCGGGCGCGGCCGCTCCCGGGTTCGGGTGACCCCCACTCTACCCCGGCGGGGGCGGGGCGCGAACCCGGGGGCCTCCGGCCGCCGGGTCCTCCGGAGACGACAGCCCTTGAATTCGCCGCGGTTCCGATCCAGAATCGGGGAGCGTTTTGCCCGGCGCCGGCGAGGGATGGGAGGACGACGTGAGCCTGAAGTTCGCCGCCTGTATCGTGATCGCCTGGACGGTGGCCGCCGCGGGAGCGGCCCGGTCCGAGGAGCCTCCGGGGCGGAACGCCGCCGTTGCCGCCGACACCATCGCCGCCGCCGATCTCAGCTCCGAGGTGCCGGCCCTCACCGCGCTCCACGACGTCGTCTTTCCCCTCTGGCACCACGCCTGGCCCGACTCCGACGTCGCGATGATGAAGGATCTCCTCCCCCGGGCCGGGGACCTGGTGCGCGGGGTGGACGAGGCCGCGCTACCGGGCATCCTCCGCGACAAGGAAGGGGCGTGGAAGACCGGGGTGGCGGCGCTCGACGCCTCCCTGGAGCGGTACCGGCGCGCCGCCGAGGCCGGGGACCGGGACGCCCTCATGAACGCGGTGGAATCCTTCCACCGGGACTTCGAGACCCTGGTCCGGGTGGTGCGCCCCCGCTCCCCCGAACTCGACGCCTACCACGTGGAACTCTACCGGATCGTGCACCGGCATCTCCCCCACCACGAGCTCACGAATCTCCGGGCGGCGGCGGATTCGCTGGGCTTCCGCTGCCGGGACCTCGGGCAGGCCCCGGCTCCGCGCTGGTTCACCGGGGACGCCGACTCCCTGCGATCGGCGATCGTGGTCCTGTGCGGCCGGACCGAGGCGCTCCGCGACGCCGCCGCGCACGGGGACTGGGGTCCGATCGGAGAGGCGGTGGACGCCGTTCACGGCCAGTACCGGCGGGTGGAGGCGCTCTTCGACTGAGGCCGGGCCGAAGCCTATTGCCCCGGAGGCTGCGGGAGGGGTTCTTCCCGGAACCAGTCGATGGAGCGGTTGAACACCTCCTGGGCCCCCGCCTGCTTGAAGTAGTACATGGGGAAGCCGAACCACTGCGTCCGGCCCTGGGTCCGGGCCGGATCGGGGTCGTGGTAGCGCACCGCGTCGAGCCGTGCCTGGTAGACGGTGCCTCGCTTCAGCACCACGTTGGCGTAGGTGTCGCTCACGTAGAGCGAATCGAGGACCCCGCGGAACCCGGCCACTCCGGCCACGAACATCGGATCGAAGATCGCGTCGCAGTGGCTGATCCCCCCCTTGAAGGGGTTGATCTTGGTGGAGTCCGCCTCCATGGCCGGATAGACCACCGCCTTCCCCGGGAACGGTTTGACCCCGAGGAGGTTGTTCTTGGGGTCGGTGCCCTTGTCGTTGTTGATCTTCGAGGTGTAGAGCTTCAGGAACTGGGCGGGGAAGGTGGCCGGGTCGATGGCCTTGGGGTAGTTGAGATCGGCGGTGCCCGCGGCGTCGATGAGCATCGCGCCCACCGTCATGGTCCCGGTGATCCACGCCGTTCCTCCCGCGCTCAGGTAGGAGCCCAGGTGCAGATCCCGGGCCGCCGCCTGGGTGAGCGCGGTCCCTCCGGTGCCACCCCCCCGGGTGTTCCAGATCAGGGTCCGGTAGCTCCCCAGGGTGGACAGGGGGGGCGAGGAGGGGTTGATGGAGTAGTGGTCGTCGGCCCCGTGGGTGGCGTAGACGGCGGTGGTGGTGGGCTCGAACCGGCCGGAATCCCGGATGATCCCGGCCCAGAAGGCGTCGTGTTCGCTGTCGCGGGGGATGGTGTCGTCGAAATAGTCGTCGATGAGCAGCAGGTCCTTGTCGAGCGGGAAGTCGATCACCTCCAGGATGATCGTGGCCAGGGTGATGGTGCCGTTCAGATCGCGGGCGCGGACGTAGAACACGTGCACTCCCGGCTGGTCGAAGGCGATGGGGGTGAAGTTCCCGGCGAGGAGCCCCCAGCCGCTCCAGCCCGAGTTGGGTCCCTCCCGGTCCAGGTCGGGGACGTCCACCCCCCAGCTGTAGCCGTCGATGAGGCCGCCGTACGCCTCGGCGGTGGCGGTCCACCGGAACCGCAGCTTGGCCCCCACCGGCACCTCCTTGTTCACCAGGGTGCCGGAGCCGTTGAAGTTGAAGCTTCCCAGGGAGGGCTCGCTCACGGTGAGGGTGGGGGTTCCCGAACCGTTCAGCGACTGGAACCGGAACGCGTTCCGCCCGTAGTCCAGAAAGGGTTCCACCGCGCCCGCCACGTCCACCGCCCGCACCCCGAACACGTAGCGGGAGCCGGTGTTGAGGAAGAAGGTCTTCTGCAGGGTATCCGCGCTCTGGTAGGTCCAGACCGAGTCGAGCCCGGCCTTGCCGAACAACACCCAGGGCTGGACGTGGAGGATGGACGGGGAGTTGGGCAGGGAGGCCAGATCGAGGAGCCGGTAGATGTATCCCACCGGCTTCTTCTTCGGTTCCGGGGAATCGGGGTCGACGCCGTCCCAGGCCACGGTCACGGTGGATCCCACCGTGAGATAGCTGGCGGTGATGGCGGGGCGCGCGATGGTGGCGGTGGGGGTCTGGGTCTCGGCGGTGTAGGCGAGGCGGTCGGGGGCCGAATAGGCGCCGTCGTTGTCCTGGGCCCGCAGGTAGATGGCGTGGTAACCGGAAAACTGGTCGTCGGGTTGCCGGAGGCCGCCCACGTAGACGGTGTCGGCGACGGGGGTGTTGAACGCGAAGGAGCGGCTGAACCTCACCGTCTGCACCCAGTCGAAGCTGTAGGACTTCCCCGCCACCGTCTTGCTCACCCGCAGGGTGTCCTCGCGGACCGACGGGCCCCGGACCACGGTGACGGCCACCGTCCCCGCCGATTCGGGGGCGGCGATCTCCTCGAAGCTGAAGACCGGGGGCGGATCCAGGGCGTACTCGTAGTGGTCGATCACCCCGTCGTCGTCCCAGCCGGTCCAGTAGACCAGCGCGGTGTAGGCCGCCCGGCTCCCCTGCACCGGCCCACCGGTCACCCGCACGTGGGGGGAGAGGTTGCCCACCGGATGATCGACGGGCTTGGCACAGCCGGCCAGGACGGCCACCAGGGCCGCCCCGAGGACGGCGAGGACGCGGCTCCGCCGCAAGTTTCGTGAGGTCATTGTTTCCAGTGACATGTCGCCCGATCGGGGCCAGGCCCCGGTGTTCAGCCCGGGAAAGACAGGGTTCGGGGAGGGATCGGGATCCTGGGGAGGCTCACGCCGGCGCCGTCTTGGGGAACCCACCGGGTCCGGCCCGCCGGCCGGGGCCACCGGGGATCCCCCCACCCACCGCTGGCCTACAAGGATAGCCGCTTCCGGCGCCGCTTCCAAGCGGTGGGATCGGGGACCCGTCCCGGGGCGATGGGGGTTTCGGGGACGAGACCGCGGGAGCGCTCGCCGGCGCCGGTCCCGGGGACGAGGCCCCCGGCGCGAGCTCACCGCCTGGACAGGCCCCGCGGACGCGCTATGCTCAAGGGGGCCCGGCCGCGGCGGCCGGCCCCCCGGAGGAGGTTCGCATCATGCGCATCATCGAGACTCGAACCGGAGCCCGCCTGCCCGCGATCGGCCAGGGAACCTGGCACATGGGGGAACATCGAGCAAGCCGGCGGGAGGAGGTAGCCGCGCTCCGGCTGGGGTTCGACCTGGGTCTCACCCTGGTGGACACCGCCGAGAGCTACGCCAACGGCGGCGCGGAAGAGGTGGTGGGCGAGGCGATCCGCGACCGCCGGGACGAGATCTTCGTGGTGTCGAAGGTCTCGCCCCGCAACGCGTCGCGGCGCGGCACCGTCGAGGCCGCGGAGCGCTCGCTCCGGCGCCTCGGAACCGACCGCATCGACCTCTACCTGCTGCACTGGCCCGGCCCCCGGTCGGTGGAAGAGACGCTGGCCGCGTTCCACGAGCTGGCCGGCTCGGGCAAGATCCTCCATTACGGGCTCAGCAACTTCGACTACGGGGGGCTTCGCGAGGCCGTGGGCATGGAGGGGGGGGACCGGATCGCCGCCGACCAGGTGCTCTACAACCTGGAGAACCGGGGGATCGAGCACCATCTCCTCCCCTGGTGCGCCGAGCACGGGGTGGCGATCATGGCCTATTCTCCGCTCGACCAGGGGAAGCTCCCGGCGCCGGCGGCCCTGGACGAGGTGGCCGCGCGCCACGACAGCACCCCGGAGGAGATCGCGCTGGCCTGGAGCATCCACCGGGACGGCGTATGCGCGGTGGTGAAGGCGTCGAGCCAGGACCACGTGCGCGCCAACGCGCGGGCGGCGGAGATCCACCTCACCCGGGAGGATCTGAACACGCTGAACGGCGCCTTCCCGGCGCCCGAGCGCGACGTTCCCATCGACTCCCGCTAGCGCCCCCGGAGATCCTCCGCCAGCGCCTCGCGCTCCTGGTGAGAAAGGCGCGTTTCGCCCTCGGCCTCGCCGGGGAGGTCGACTCCCACCGCCACCGGAGCCTCGGTCCCCACCGGGAACCTCAGGTACTGCACCGAGGAGAGCCGGTCCTCCCCCACCTGGTTGGGATCGTAGAGGGGGCGCACCAGGGTGCCGTCCTCCAGCACCGCGTAGATCCGGGCGGGGAGCGCCAGCCACTCGCGGAGAAGGCGGTGGCGGAGCCCGGGGTCGTCGATCTCGATGAGGAGGGTGGCCCCCAGCTCCCCCTCCTCCCCCAGGAGCTCGTTGTAGGTCTCCAGCTCGTGGAGGATGTCCGCCTCCTTCACCAGCTTCTCCGCCCGCATCATCTCCTGCACCTGGTAGCGGATGGTGAGCGGGTTCTCGAAGAGGAAGGTGAGGTGCCGGCCCACGTGGATGCGGCGAAGCGCCTTGGCCCGCATCACCTCCTCGCGAAAGGCGGGGCGGGTCTCCTCGTAGATCTGGTAGTCGACGATCTCCTCGCGCCGGACGTGTCTCAAGAGGGGTCCTCCTCCCGCGGGGCCGGGGGCTCCACCTTGTGCGGGAACCCGTCCTCCCGGTAGGCCCGGGCCAGGATGGTCATGGGGTGCATCGGCTTCACCCCCGCGTGCTGCTGGAACTGGAGGGCGGCGAGGGGGCAGTCGGTGGACCACACCTCGCCCCCGGATTCCTGCATCTCCTCGAACGCCTTCCGCCCCACCCGCTGGGAGGGCTCGAACCCCTCCACCGTCATCGCGAAGGTGCCGTCATGGCCGCAGCACTCCATGACCATGGCCGGGGCGACGCCGGGGATCTTCCGGAGCAGGTCGCGTCCCTTGAACCCCACCGCCTGGGCGCGGAGATGGCACGGGCGCGTGGTAGGCCACCTTGCCGCCCGGGGCTGCTCTTGAAATCGGTGTTGAAGCGCTCCTGGTCGCGAATGGACCACAGGAACTCGCTGGGGTCCATGACCGCGGCCGCCACCCGCTCCGCCGCCCGGCGGTCGGCCTCGTCCAGGAGCCGCGGATACTCGCGGCGGAGCATCATGGAGCAGGTGGGGTTGATGGCCAGGATCTTGGCCCCGCGGGCGGCGAAGGGTTCCAGGATCCGGAGGTTCTCCCGGGCCTGTTTGCGCAGCGACTCCAGGTCCCCTTTCTCCCAGGCCGGCATGCCGCAGCACCGGAGCCCCTTGGCGCACGCGGACGTCCACCCGGTTCCGCTCCATCACCTCGAGGGTGTCGCGCCCGAGCTGCGGCTCGTTGTTCTGCACAAAACAGGTCTGAAACAGCACCGCCTCGCCCCCGGGTTCCGCCGCCATCTTCCCGTTTTTCTCCGCCCACGCCTCGAAGGTCTTGGGAGCGAAGTCGGGAAGGAGCTTGTCGCGGTGGATCCCCAGCGCCTTCTCCATGAACCAGCGGGGGATGCGGGTCCGGTTGGCCAGGTTGGCCATGCCCAGGCTGGCCCGGGCCATGCGGCCGGCCCCGTCGGGGTCGGCGAGCAGGCGGTCGCGGAGCGGCACCCCCTTCTCGCGTTTCCGCTGGGCGCGGAAGCGGTGGACCATGGCCGGGAAAGTCGAGCCGGTACTCGTGCTTCTCGCGTTCGGTGTAGGGGCACTGGACCTCGCAGAGCTTGCACTGGAAGCAGGTGTCGAGCACCGCCTCCGTCTCGGCGGGGGCGATCCCGCTCACGTCCCCGTCGTACTTCTGGTCGAGGAGCGAGAAGAGGTCGGGGAAGGTGTCGCAGTACTTGAAACAGAGCCGGCAACCGTGGCAGATCTCGAAGGTGCGTAAGATCTCCCCAGCCAGGCCGGCCTTGTCCCAGTACACGGGTTCGGCGGGATCGTAGGAGATCCCGCCGGTCGGTTGATACGAGATGTGCTTGCCGTTTCCGCTCATCGCTCCTCCCCGCCCTTGGCAAGGGTGTTTCGCGGGCGCACCGGCGGCCCCGGGCAGGCGTCGCCGCCCACCCGAGGCCCCGGAGGCCGGCGATCCGGCGCAGGCCGCCGGATCAGCTGATCGACTTCAGCATCTGCGTGAAGCGCCCGGCGTGGGACTTCTCCGCCTTGGCCAGGGTCTCGAACCAGTCCGCGATCTCGGAGAACCCCTCCTCCCGGGCGGTCCGGGCCATTCCGGGGTACATGTCGGTGTACTCGTGGGTCTCGCCCGCGATCGCCGACTTCAGGTTCGCGTCGGTGGATCCGAACGGGAGGTCGGTGGCGGGGTCGCCCACCTTCTTCAGGTAGTCCATGTGGCCGTGGGCGTGACCGGTCTCGCCCTCGGCGGTCTCGCGGAAGTTGCCCGCCACCTCGGGGTAACCCTCCACGTCCGCGACCTTGGCGAAATAGAGGTAACGGCGGTTGGCCTGGGACTCGCCGGCGAACGCGTCCTTGAGGTTCGTGTGGGTCTTGGTGCCCTTGAGTTCTGCCATGATTCTCGATCTCCTCCTAGGAACGGGAACGTCCGGTTCCCGGTTGACGGCGGCGGCCGCGCGGGCCGCCCGCGCCGCTCGGCGCGGCGCACTCCGAACACACTCCGACGATCCGGATGTCCAGCGCCTCCACCCGGAACCCCTCGGGGGCCCGCGGCGGTACCAGCGCGGACAGCGACGCCGCCTCGAAGTCGCTCATGCGACCGCACCGGCGGCAGAAGAGATGCTGGTGGGGGTCCAGGTTGGCGTCGAACCGGGCCGCCCCCTGGGTGGTGCTCACCCGGCGGACCAGGCCCTCCGCCTCGAACGACTCCAGGATCCGGTACACCGTGGCCAGGGACAGGGACGGCATGGCCGGCCGGAGCCGTTCGTGGACCGCCTCCGCGGTGGGGTGGCTGGTGTCGGCGGCGACCACGCGGTAGACGGCGGCCCGTTGCGGGGTGATTCGCACCCCGTGCTCGCGGCACCGCCGCTCGAACGCCTCCTGCCAGCGGACCACGACCTCGGGCGGCCGCTCCCCGCGCTTCTCGGAATCTTTTCGCATGTGCGAATTATTACCGTCTAAGCCCGGACTGTCAATCCGAAAAAAGGACGAATGCGATCACCGTCGTCCGGTGTATTACCGGTGTACGTAGTTTCGCGATCAGCATCGAACAAGCATTCACGAATCGGCAAGGGTTCGTTTTGGAGCCCTTGGACCGCCTGCCCGGGCTCACGAAGCACTTGTCGGTGAGGAGGAAAGCGTCATGAAGCTCCTCGAGCAACGTTTTCGCCGGGTATCCGCGTCCGCCCTCCCCGCATTCGTCGCCGCCCTCGCCCTGGCCGGATGTTCCAGCCAGGCCAAGCTCACCCCCGCTCCCGGGGCCCACGAGGTGGCCGGCCGCCCGTACGCCGCGGTCTCCGGCGTGGACCGGGTGCAAGTCCTGGCCGAGCCCAACGTCTGGGTGGGCCGGGCGGACATCCTGCAGGACGTGACCCCGGTGCGGGTCACCATCCGTAACCGCGGCCGCCGCCCGGTGCGGGTCCGCTACACCGACCTCGCGCTGGTGGGCCCGGACGGCGCGCGCTACGCCGCCATCCCCCCCTACGCGCTCAAGGGGACGGTGGAGGAGCCGGTGTGGGTCCAGGACTACCCTCCGGTGGCCCAGCCCGAGTTCGACGAGGACGGGTACGAGGTGGCTCCCTATCTGGGGAACATGTACCCGGATCTGCCGCCGTGGCACGGCCGGTTCTATTACGACCCGTTCTACTACAACCACTACTACGCCTACTGGGCCACCTATCACCTGCCTTCGCGCGAAATGGTGGTGGAGGCGCTCCCCGAGGGCGTGGTGCAACCGGGCGGCCACGTGTCCGGCTTCGTCTACTTCCAGCGGGTGAGCCCCAAGCAGCCCGAGGTGAACTTCCGCCTCGACCTGGTGAACGCCAGCAGCGGGAACATCTTCGGTGAGGTGCGCATCCCCTTCAGCGTGAAGGAGGCGTGACCCCGGCGCCGGCGCGAGGCGCGGCGGATCCCCGGGCGCGGACGGGCCGGGTTTCCCGGGCGGGCGGCGAGTTTACGGAATGGAGACCGGTCACTTCATACGGTCCGGTCCGCCCGCAGCCGCTCCACCTGGACCCGGGCGTCGTTGAAGCACGCCCCGCCCCCCAGGTCGCTCAGGGTGTCGGGGGCCAGCGCGTTGGCGGTGTTGCCGTCCAGGGTGTGCCGGGCCCAGAGCCCCTTGGCCAGCTCCACCACCCCGATCCGGAGATCGGCGTCGAGCCGGGCCGGCACCCGCGCCTCGCCCAGGCCGTTGAACACCCGGACCGGATCGCCGTCGCCGATCCCCCGGGCCACCGCGTCGGCGGGATGGATGCCCAGCGTCGCGCCCCCCCGCCGGAGCTGTCCCAGGGTGGAGCTGATCGTCTTCTCCGAGGCGGGCGAGATCAGGGCCAGGGGATGGCGCGGGTCGTCGTCCTCGTGCCGGAACGCATAGAGCCCGCCGGGGGCCTCCGCATCCAGGGCCTCGGGGACCAGATGCACCCGGCGGTCGGGAGTGCCGGGGAACACGTCCACGAACTGGACCGGACGGTCGCCGAAATCCGGGACCGCAGCCCCCCCTTCGTCCAGTTCCCGCCGGAGCCGCGCCCCGCTCGGATGCGCGCCCACGATCGCGTCCGAGGCCTCGGATTCGGACTCCGGATCGCCCGGGCGGTCCAGCCGGAGCCGCTTCACCAGATCCAGGAACACCGCGTGGTTGGTGCGCGACTCCCCCGCCGGGACCGCCGCCGCCGGGGTGTCCTGGAGGGCGTAGCTCCCGTAACCCGCGGCCAGCTCCCGCCGCTCCAGGAACGCCGCCGCCGGAAGCACCACGTCGGCGTAGCGGGCGGTATCGGTGAAGAACGAGTCGAAGACCACGGTGAAGAGATCGTCGCGGGCCAGCCCCGCCCGCACCAGGTTCTGGTTGGGCATGGTGGCGAGCGGGTTGCAGTCGTAGACGAAGAGCGCCCGGACCGGCGGCTCCAGGTCGCCGGTGAGGACGCGGCCGAGCCGGTTCATGTTGACGGTGCGGGTGGGCGCGGCCGGGGCGTTGGCCGCGGGCTCGGCGGAGAGGCCCCAGGAGGAGCCGTTGCTCAGGCTGTAGCCGCCGCCCCGCACCCCGAACTTGCCCGCCACCGCCGGCAGCGCCAGCACCGCCGCCGCCGCCGATCCCCCGTTCCGGTTCCGCTCCAGGCCCCAGCCGCAACGGATCACCGCGGGGTTCGACTCCGCGTAGAGGGCGGCGAACTTCTCGACCTCGAGCGCGGTGACGCGGCAAACGCTGGCCGTCTTGTGCACGTTCCACGAGTCGGCACGCTCGCGGAGGAGTCCGGCGCCGGTGGCGTGGGCGTCCAGGAAGGCGGTGTCGGCGGCGCCGTGGTCGAAGAGCCACTTGATCGTGCCCAGGGCCAGCGCGAGGTCGGTCCCGGGCTGGAGCCCCAGGTGGAGGTCGGACTTCCAGGCGAGCCGGGTCCGGCGGGGATCCACCACCGCCAGCTTCGCCCCCCGTGCCTGCGCCGCCCGGATGTGGGGCATGAGGTGGATGTGGGTGGCGGCGGGGTTGGCGCCCCAGACCACGATCAGCTTGGCGTCGGCGTAGTCGGGAAAGGCGGTTCCGGCCATCTTTCCGTAAAGGCCGCGGGCGGCGGCCCCGGTGGGGGCCGCGCACACCGTTCGGGCCAGGTTCGAGGCCCCCAGCCGCCGGAAGAGCCGCGCGTCCATCGTCCCCTGGGAGAGGAACCCGTTGGAGCCCCCGTAGTAGAAGGGAAGGATCGCCTCGCCCCCGCGCGTCTCGCGCACCCGGCTCAGCCGCTCCGCGACCAGGTCCAGCGCGGTGTCCCAGCTCACGTCGTGGAAGGCGCCTTCGCCCTTGGCCCCCACCCGCACCCCCGGGTGGAGGATGCGGTCGGGTCCGTAGAGCGCCTCCGGCATCCTCCGCACCTTGGCGCAGATGAAGCCCGAGGTCAGGGGATTCCGGTCCGAGCCGTCGACCGAGGTCACCCGGCCGTTGTCGACGGAGACCGAGAGACTGCAGCCGTCGGGGCAATCCAGGGGGCAAAGCGCGTGTACGGGATCGGGCATGGGCGTCTCCGGACCGGGGGGCAATGATGACCGGACGTGGAGTATAACGGGCGCGGGGCCGGTCCGCATCCGGGGCCGGCCTCGGATTGTCGCGCCCCGCCGTTGCCGAATGCCCGCCGCCCTGCTAGCTTGAAAAGCGATTCCGGCCGGATTTCCCCCCAGCCTGAAGGTCTCGGAGACTACCGGGCATGGAAGATCACCGGGCCAACAACGCCCAGGATCTGACCGAGATCCTCGCTCGGGCCCAGGCGGGCGACCGCGAGGCCGTCGACGCCCTCTGCCGCCACTATCTCCCCACCTTGAACCGCTGGGCGAGGGGGCGGCTTCCCGCCTACGCCCGCGACGGCATCGATACCGAGGACCTGGTCCAGGAGTCGGTGCTGAGCGCGCTCCGGCGGCTCAAGAGTTTCGAGCCGCGCCACGAGCGCGCGTTCCAGGCCTACCTGCGGATGACCATCGTCAACCGGATCCGGGACGAGATCCGGCGCTGGACCCGCCGCGCCGCGCGCTCCCGGGACCTCCCGCCGCAGGCGTCGCTCCCTTCCCCGCTCGAGGATCTCCTGGGCCGCGAACTCCACGACCGCTACCTGAAGGCGCTGGCCCGGCTCAAGCCCTCCGACCGGGACCTGGTGGTGGGCAAGATCGAGCTGGGGCTCAGCTACGAGGATCTGGCGCGCAAGCTCCACAAGCCCTCGGTGGACTCGGTGCGGATGGGGGTGCGGCGGGCGCTGGAACGGCTGGGCCGGGAGATGGGCGCCGGGAGATAGGGCCCCGGCCGCATGGCGACCGGGGCCCGGAGTTCAGGCCGGGATCAGTGGATGACCCCGGTGATGGACGCGGTGGCGTTCCCGTTCTGGCTGTCCACCTTGATCTGGACGGTGGCCGAGTGGGCCTCGTCCTTGTCGGTGGCCTCGTCGGCGATCGTCACGTGGAAGGTGGTGTAGGCCGCGTTCTGGGTGTCGGGCAGGTCCACGTCGGTGTCCCCCCCCAGCGTCCCGGAGTTGGCCGAGACCTGGATGTGGGTCCCTCCGGTGAGTGGATTGCCGTTGGCGTCGTGAAGCCGGAAGGTGATGGTCATCGAGCCGCCGTTGGGCACGTCGAAACCGGCGGCGGGATCGGGCTGGGTGATTTCCAGGATGGTGGGCCCGGACCACATCACCTTGCCGGCGGCGTAGATGGCGTTACCGGCCTTGGACACGGTCTGGGCGGTGATGGTCACCAGCCCGTCGCCGCCGGGAATGTCCGGATGCGGACCCGCGGTCACCGCCCACACCGTGGCCTCGCCGTGGTCGTCGGTGAAGGCGCTCCCCTGGACGATCCCGAAGTCCGACTGGTACCACACCGCGGTGGAGTCCGGCACCGGGTTGCCGTAAGTGTCGGCCACGCGGGCGGTGACGGCGTCCCGGAGCCCGTCGTAGACCAGCCCGGCCACGTTCAGCTTCTCGAAGGAGATCGAGAAATGGGCGGGGTCGGGGAGGTCGCCGTGGATGGCGATGCGGATGGGTTTGGAGGCGAGAGCACCGCTCACCGCCTGGAGTTCGACGGCGCCGGCCACGATGCCGGCATGGACGTTGGCCACCACCCGCCCGAGGTCGTTGGTGACCGCGGAAGCCGGGTCCACCACCGCGTCGGGGGTGCCGGTGGTGGGCACCACCTGGAAGTTGACGGTGGCGGCGTGGTCGGCGTCCACCGGGATGCCGTTCCGGTCCCGCAGCTCGTAGACGATCTGCGAGGTCTCGGCGGTGCCGCTCCCCACGATCCCGATCCGCGGCTGGTTCACGTCCACCACCACGATCTGCGACGCGGCCTCGGATACGAACTTCACGTCCACCACCTGCTGGAAGGTGCCCGCTCCCGCCGTGATCCGCGAGGTCCCGGTCACGAACCGGCTGGCCCGGAGGCGCGCGGTGGCCTTGCCGGTGGCGTCGGTGGGCTTCACGTCCTCGATCTGGCCGTTGCTGGGGGTGAACTGGACCACCGTGCCCGGCGCCACCGGATTGCCGCGAAGGTCGGTCACGGTGGCGGTGAGGACGGCGGAGGCGAGCCCATCGGCGAGCACCGTCTCCTTGTCCGAAGTCAGGCTGAGGCCGCCGATCTCGAGTCGCAGGAGCGAGATCTGGATCGTCTTCTGGGCGGGGCCGGCGGTGGCGCTCAGAGAGACGTAGCCGGCCTGGGTGCCGGCGACGTAGATGGCTTCGGCCTTGCCGCCGGTGGTCCGGCGGACGGG
The DNA here is from genome assembly GCA_963728475.1 of Candidatus Eiseniibacteriota bacterium. Taxonomy (GTDB): domain Bacteria; phylum Eisenbacteria; class RBG-16-71-46; order JABDJR01; family JABDJR01; genus CAVSKL01. The sequence continues at coordinate 1,773,218 of CAVSKL010000001.1, read as the reverse complement.
CCCCACCATGCTGCCGCCGCCTGAGGCCACCGCGAAGGTGACCTGGGTGCCGTCGGCCACCGGATCCCCGTTGGCGTCGAGGACGGTGGCGGTGACGGTGGCCTGGCTGGCCCCGTCGGCGGGGAGCGAAGTGGGATCCACCCCGATCAGGACCTGGTCGGGCGCGGGGGCGTTCACGAAGGCCACGTTGATGTTGACCGGGCTCCCGGGGCCGAAGGCGGCGGTCACGGTGGCGGTCCCGGTCTGAGCGGCGGAGGTGAGCAAGGCGACCGCGCGACCGTCGTCCCCGGTCACGACCGGCGAGGACACGGTTCCGAGCGTCGTGCTGAACACGATCGGCGCCCCCGCCACCGGGTTGTGGGTCTGGTTGGTGAGGGTGGCCACCACTTCGGTGGTCGAGGTGCCGTCGGCGCGGAGCGAGGCGCTTCCCACCGCCAGGTTCAGGGTCACCTGGCTGAAGCTCACGGTGGTGGCCTGGGTGAGGGTGTTGCCGTAGAAGGCCGAGACCTGGGCGCCGGCGCCGGTGGGGGCGCCGGTGAGGACGGCCTCGGCGGTGCCGGTGGCGTCGGTCTGGACCTTGCCGGTGATGGCGCCGGCGGTGGTGCCGAAGCGCACGGTGGCACCGATCACCGGGACCTTGGTGGTGGTCTCGAAGACGCGCGCCCGGATCCGGCTCTGCGAGATCCCGTCCCCGGGAATGGTGCCGGGGTCGGCGGAGACGGTGAGGGTGACTCCGAGGAACTTCACCTGGGTCTGGTCGCTCACGTAGGAGTCGGCGGCGGCGGCGGCGATGCCCTCGGCCACCGCATCATTCCGCGCGCGCACGGCGGCCTGGAGCAGCATGTCGTCCAGGGGCTGCTTGCTCAGGATCACCATGGCGCCGGCGGGGGCCGAGAGCCCGGTGGAGTCGCTGGCGGCGGCGGCGGTGACGGTGGCGGTGAGATCGGTGGCGCTGGGGGCGCTGGTCAGGGTGACGCGGGCCACGCCGGACTGGTCGGTGGTGGCGGTGGGCTCGATGGTCCCGTGGTCGGTGGTGAAGCCGACCCCCACGCCGGCCAGGGCCCGGTTCCTGCCGTCCACCACGGTCGCAAAGACGGTGGCGGTGGAGACGCCGTCGGCGAGGATCGGCGCGATGGTGCGGGCCAGGGCCAGGTCGCCGGGGACGCCGATCTGGCCGGTGCCACCGGTGTTGCCCCCGTTGTTGTTGTCGCCGGGAGCGGTGGTGTTCTTCTGGCAGCCCGGCACCAGGGCCAGGGCGAGCGTGACGATGGTGAGAAGGAGCAGGACTCGCCTCATCGTGGGACTCCTTGAATGGGAGGAGAGGTGAAAGCGGGAAGTGGCGGACCCGCGGCGCGCACGCCGGGGGATGGCGCGAGCGAACGCCAGGACGTCGTTCCGGCCCGGACACGACCGGCGCCGGCAAGCCCTCCAGCCTCTGGAGCGGCTATGCTTGGCCCCCCCACCTTCTGCCTGTGCCCTCCGAGGACTAGGACCGAGACCGCGAATACGAACGGGATTCTAAGCAATTGACCTTCCATCGTCTACGCATTTGAGTGTCGCCTTTTCCGACACCTGTCCGGTGGGAGCCGATTTGCACCGCGGCGGGCCGCCGGCTCGGGGCCAAGGCGGCTAAGTGTTTGCGGGACTTGCCGATACCCGGGTATTTTTCGGGAACCGGGAGGCGCGTCCGGGCCCCGCGGAGCGCAGGGGAGTTGTGACCGCGACCTGGACCCGGGTCCACATCGGAGCGTTTTGGGGCTAAACCCGAGGCCCCGGTTGCCGATCTCTGGGAGTGGCAGACAGGAGTTCGCCGACAGGGTATGAGGCGACACTTCTTGGCAAGGTAACCGGGAGGAAGCCTCGGTCGAAAGACCGGGGCTTCTTCTTTTTTTGGCGCGGCCTGATATTTCGCGCACCTCCATCCGCGGACTTTTTTCCTCCCGGCCGCGGCCCGTCGCGCCTCCGCGAGATCCTCTTACCGGCGGCATGGACGGCTTTTCAATGCCCTTCCACACAGAGCGTTAGGGCGCGGTGTGCGCTCGTTCTCGGCGCCTCGATCCATGGCCCGAACCCATTTCCCGGGGGGCGCGAACCGGCGCCGTCACCGATTGCGTGCTTCCATTCGTCGCTCTTCGTAGCTTCTGGATGACCCGTGCCCTCTCCCCCGAGGCCCCGACATGTCACCGTCCCCCATCCAGGAGGTAGACGCATGGACACCCTCAAGAGGCCAAGTTCTCTCTCACCAGGATTCCTCCCCGCCGCCTTCCTCGCCGTGATCTTCGCTCTGTCGCTCTTCGCCGGGCCGACCGCAGCGTCCACGCCGCACCTGCAGCTCATCGGCGGCGCTCAGGGCGGGAAGCCGGACGCGCGGTTCGGCCCCAGATCGCCCGCCGGCGCGCCGCAGACCGGAGGAGCGATGCTGGGGCAACCGGATGGCTGGGAACGCAATTCGAAGAGGGATCGCGGACGCCAGGGAACGAGAATCGCCCTCTACGACGGCGCTCCCGACTTCTGGGAGTCGCCGCAAAGCGAGGGGAAGTCCGTCGGCAGGGTGAAGAGCACGTCCGGAACGGGCATGCATGGACTTCTGCTCCTTCGCCTGCTCCTCATCCAGCTCCGATATGGAGGGGAGGGTCTCCTTCCATAACCGCGCTCAAAGCCCGCACCTTCCGTTCTTACCCTCCGGGAGTGGCTTCGGCCGCTGGAGCGGGTCACGTCCTTCCGCGCCCCGGCTCCATCAGGAGCCGGGGAAGTCGAAACCGAGCGTACTCAACTCTCTCGCACCGCGCCAATTAGACCTGGCCTGCCGCAATCACCGTGCCGAGACGGAGCGGGTGCCCCTCGTAAGTGGTCAGGGGATAGGCGATTAGGGCTGTCGTGTTGACGATTCGAAATATTCTATATAAGTTATCGATACGTTCGTCTCCACCCGACATAGACGGGAGAGCACGGGCGAACGTCGCTCTCCCGCCCTTCCTACGACCCTCCGGAGGGCTCGCTATGTCCTTGCGACATTTCAGGCGACTCGCTTTGCTGTTCGCCTTCACTCTCTGCTTCACCCTGCCGCTGGCCTCCCGCTCCACGGTCGCGTCCGCCAGCACCAGCCACTTTCAGCATCAAGGTGGCCTGATCGGAGGGGGCGCTTTCGACGGAAAGCCGGACGAGTGGTCATCACCTTCATTTAGGCCCCCGGCACTCGCCACCCAGCCAGTGGAAGTGAGCACGATCCGAGCCATTGCCGAACTTCTGATCTATCACCTGTTCTCACCGTGGGGGTGGTAGAAAATGGCTGTTAAGCATGAAGGCGAACTGCTGCGGAGGCTCACTACGGATCACGGTGGCTCCGCTCAAGACTTGGCCCGCGAGACGAAGGATCCGTCTCAGTTTGCTTCGAACGAACTCGAGGAAGCCACCGAGCGTCTGCGGAGTGCATTTGAAGCCGGGGATAGTCAAACTCGAAAGAAAGTGGTGAGGGAACTCTTGCAGGCGTGGCGGAGCCTCTCTAGAGAATCCCAAGACGCGAAAGTCAGGTTGCTATCCAGCCTCTGGAACTCGCGCTTCTTGGCGGGTCAGGTATCTCGCGCAGCCAGAGCGTCCACGGCGCTCGTCAACTTTGGAGTCCACGAGCAACGGCCTGTCATACAAGCAGAGGGGCTGCTCGGGCTCGGGCTCACTCGCCTGGCAAGCGGGAGGTGCCGGGAAGCCATCCGCGATCTTGACCTGAGCCGCGCGATCTTCGCCTCAACTGGAGCGAACGAGCTTGATGTCGTCCGCGCCACCTTGCCGCTCGCGGCAGCCCACCGCGTGGAGGGAGACCGAGATTCAGCCAAGGCCCTGCTCTTGCGATCGAGAGCCATTTGTCTTCAAATCGAAGAGCCTTCCCTCCTCGCCGGAGTATCGGTAAATCTCGGAAATCTCGCTGTGGAGAGTGGTGATCTGCGTGAGGCGCAACGCCATCACTCCTTTGCCTTGCAGTGCTCAACACTTCTGGGAGCAAGGAACCGTGCCTTACGCTCCCGTCTTGGGTTGGCACTGACGAAGATCAGGAGCGGAGAGTTTCAAGCGGCCAGGGATCTCTGCTCTCGGGCAGTGGAAGAATCCCATGAGCTCGAACTCGTTCGCGAGCAAAGCTATGCATGGGAATACACGGGCCTCATTGAATTGGCCCTCGGTAATGCTTTGGCGGGCCTCCAGGCGATCCGCAAGTCCTTCCTGGCAGCCAGACGGATCTCACAGGCGTTCGAAATGCAAATCGAGCTGCATAGGTGGCTGGCGGAACTCTGGATCGAAGCGGGCAATCGTCGCAGGGCCTCCTTCCACCTCTCCCGGGCCCGTCAGTTCTCGACCCAAGCCGCAGAGGCGGAGGATGTATTCGCTCTCGATCGACTCGCCCTCCTGCTTTCCAGGCAGGAACTCGACGGCGCGGAGCTGGTCGAAGCGCTCAGCGTGCATGCCAACAAGGCGATCTCCTCGGGATTCGGCTTCGAGGCCCTACTGACTGCTCACTCGGCCTTCCGAGTTGCGGTCGGGGCCAACCTTCCCCCCCTCGCCTCCGAGTGGTGGGCGCGGACCGAGTTCCTGGCCGAGCAGTGTGGAGCGGAACCCCTGCTGGAGCGCTGGCGCAAGGAACGCGAGGAGGCGGGATTCCTCCAGCCGCATCCGGCGGGCGACGATGACGAGATCGACGATCCGGCCGCCCAGGCTCTCGAGGAGGCGCCGCCGCCTCCGGTCGACCTCGCCCGTTACGGCATCATCACCCGTTCCGCCAAACTCTACAAACAGGCGGTCTGGATCGACAAGCTTGCCCCCACCCTGGTGCCGGTCCTCGTCCAGGGCCAGAGCGGCACCGGCAAGGAACTCTTCGCCCGGCTGGTCCATGACCTGAGTCCTCGTAAGGACGGGCCGTTCCTCGCCATCAATTGCGGGGCCCTCCCTGCCGACATCATCGAGAGCGAACTTTTCGGGCACCGCCGTGGCGCCTTCACCGGCGCTCTCGCCGACAAGCTCGGGCTGTTCCAGGAGGCTCATCGGGGCACGCTGTTCCTGGACGAGGTGGGCGAGATGTCCTTCACCGCCCAGGCCAAGCTTCTCCGGGTGCTGGAAAGCGGTGAGCTGCGTCCGGTGGGTAGCACCCGCTACGAAAAGGTGGACGTCCGCATCGTGGCCGCCACCAACGTGGATCTGGAGCGGGCGGCCAAGGAGGGGCGATTCCGCAAGGACCTCTTCTTCCGGCTCCGGGGGCTCGAGATCTTTCTTCCCCCGCTTCGCGAGCGCCTCGGCGACATCCAGCTCCTGGCCCAGTACTTCCTGAACCGGATCAATCAAAACCAGGGAAAGCATCAGCGGCTGGAATTCGAGACCGTCCAGTGGCTCATGGGCCGTCCCTGGCCCGGTAACATCCGCGAGCTGAAGCTGGCCGTGCAGCGCGCCTCGGCCATGGCCGACGAGGATGAAGCCCTTCGTCCCGAGCACTTCATCGGTCTGGATGAGAGCCAGGGCACCGGTTCCCTGCCGGACGAGCTGGAAGAAATCGAGCGGGCCCGGGTGGAAAACGCCCTCGAGGCCTCGGAGTGGAACACCACCGCGGCCGCCCGGCTCCTGGGGATGAGCCGCACTACCCTGGCCGGACGGATCAAGAAGCTCGGAATCGCCAAGCCGCGCAAGCGCTGACCGCGAACCCGGGTATCATCAAGTGTTACAACAATTTAAGTTTGGTTCACGGAGTGTCATCCTGCTTGACACCGGCCCGCCTCCGGCCCGAACCCGCCCGGACCCCCCGCTTCCCCGGGGAAACTCCCCGGCCCCCTACCCCCCCAGCGCTTCCCGCACCTTCGCCAGCAGCACCTCGCGCGTGAACGGCTTGGTCAGGAAGTGGATGCCGTCCTCCAGCACCCCGCGGGTGGCGATCCGGTCGTCGCTGTAGCCCGAGACGTAGAGCACCTTGAGCTGGGAGCGCATCCCCCGCAACCGGGCCGCCAGGTCCGGGCCGTTCATGACCGGCATGATGACGTCGGTCAGGAGCAGATGGATGCCGTCGGCGCCCTTCTCCGCGATCCGGAGCGCCTCCAGCGGCCCCGCCGCCTCCAGCACCGTGTAGCCGGCGCCGGTGAGGAACTCGCTGGTGACCCGCCGGAGCGATGCCTCGTCCTCGGCGAGGAGGATGGTCTCGGTCCCGGTGAGATCCCGCCCGGCGGCCGGCCGGGACGCGCCGTCCCTCGTCCCCGACCGGGCCTGCGGGAAGTAGATGCGGAAGGTGGTCCCGCGGTCCGGCTCGCTCTCCACCGCCACGTAGCCCCCGCTCTGCCGCACGATCCCGTACACGGTGGACAGCCCCAGCCCCGTCCCCTTTCCCGCCCCCTTGGTGGTGAAGAACGGCTCAAAGATCCTCGCCCGCACCGCCTCCGACATCCCCTCGCCGGTGTCCGATACCGCGAGGAGCACGTAGCGGCCCGGCGGCATGGTCTCGTTGGCGCAGGCCGTAGGGACCCGGGTCTCCACGGTGCGGGTTTCCAGAGCGAGCCGCCCTCCCTCCGGCATGGCGTCGCGCGCGTTGACCACCAGGTTCATCACCACCTGCCCGGTCTGGACCGGGTCCACCAGCACCGGCCCCAGCTCCGGCTGGAGCCGGTTCACCAGGTGGATGTCCTCGCCGATCATCCGCCGGAGCATCTTGTCCATGTCCTCGACCACGCGGTTGAGATCGGTGAGCCGGGGCTCCAGGACCTGGCGGCGGCTGAAGGCCAGAAGCTGGCGGGTCAGGCCCGCCGCCCGCTCGGCCGCGCGGCGGATCTCGGTGAGCTTGCGATGCTCCTCGCTCCCCTCCTCGATGTCCCTCAGGAGAAGCTCGCTGTACCCGAGCATCACCCCCAGGAGGTTGTTGAAGTCGTGGGCCACCCCCCCGGCGAGCTGTCCCACCGCCTCCATCTTCTGGGCCTGGAGAAGCTGCTCCTCCAGCCGCTTGCGGCCGGTCTCGTTCTCCACGAACGCCTCCAGGTACCGGAGCCGTCCCTCGGAGTCCCGCACCTGCCGCCCACTCACCCGGACCACGATGGGGGAGCCGTCCTTCCGCTTCCACTCCACCTCCAGGCCCTCGATGATTTCCGCCTCCCGGTTCTCCCTCACCACCGCCTGGCGGTCCTGCTCGTTCCGGTACACGTCCCGCCCCATGTCCGCGTGGAGAAGATCCTCCTCCGAGTCGTACCCCAGCATGCGCACCAGGGCGGGGTTGGCCATGGTCACCGATCCGTCCATGGTGGAGCGGAGAATCCCGTAGGGGGCGTTCATGACCACCGAGCGGTACTCGTCTTCCGACGCCGCCAGCGCCGCCTGGGCGCGGTCGCGCTCGTCCTGCCGTTCCTGCAGGGTGCGCGCCATCTCGTCGAACGACCGGCCCAGGTCCCCCATCTCGTCCCGCGGGTAAGGCGGCCCCGAGCGGGCCCCCAGGTCGCCCGCCTCCAGGCGCCGGGTGGCCGCGACCAGCGACCGCACCGGCTTGAGAACCAGGTAGTAGCTCCCGAGCCACGCGGCCACCAGCGCCACCAGCGCCGCCAGGCCCAGGCCCAGCATATTCCACCGCAGGACCCGGTTCACCTCGGCGAACGCGGCCTTCTCCGGTATGGCCACGAGCACGTACACGGTGCCCTCGGTCAGGCTGCTCTGGACCGAGGCATAGGCGTAGAGGGCGCGCACCCCAGAGGGGCCGGGCCGGGAGACCACCCCGTGGCCCCGCTTGAAGTACGGCGCCAGCGCCGCGAACTCCGGATCGATCCTCCCGATCGCCGCGGGCTCGGCGGGACGGCGGCCCAGCACCGTCCCCCCGTCGTCCATCTGGGTGATCACCGAGCCCTCGGGGAGCACCGCCCCCAGCTCCGGAGAGACGAACCCGAGCTGCTCCAGGTCCGCGGCCGCGTACACCACGCCGCTCAGCCGCCCCTCCGGGTCGGCCACCGGGTAGCCGAAGTTGATGGCGGGCTTTCCGGTGACCCGGCCGATCTGGTAGTTCCCCACCACCAGGTCCCGCGAGCGGAGCGCGTCCTGGAAGTAGTCCCGGTCGGTGATGTTCACCGGAGCGGGCATGGGCACCGCGCTGCACCAGATCTCCCCGTCCAGCCCCGCCACCCCGATGTTGGTGTAGATCGGATACTGCGCGAGGATCCCCGGGAGGATCTCGCCCAGGTGCCCGGCGTCCCGTTCCCGCACGCTCGGGTACTGGGCGAGGGTGGCCAGGAGCCGCCGGGTGTCGGCGACCATCTCCTCCTCGTGGGCCGAGGCCATGCGGCTGAGTTCGAGCGCCTGGAGCCCGGCCTCGTGCATCTCGTGGCGCCGATCCCGGGAGGCGTCGACCAGCATGAGGGCGGTCGAAGGAAGAAGCGCGAGCACGACCAGGAGGATCATGCGCATCCGGAGGCTGAACGGGGAAAGGGGTCTCATGGACTTGTGAACGGGCTCCATAGGCCGTGGCCGGTCCACGTCCGGCACGCGATCCGATGCGAGGCGCCCTTCGGGGGAGAAAGAGCGGACTCTGGTGATCGAGGCACAGGATAGGGCTTCTGGACCCCGGTGTCCATTTGCCAAACCCCGGTCGCTCCCGCATCATGAGACCCGGGAGGGGATTGGGCCGGGCGGCAGGCTTCACACCCTCGTAAGTCCACCGAGGCCGGGCCCGAGGCGAACCATGAGCGACCCGCTGCGGATCCACGACCGGGATCTGCTTCTCGTCGTCGTCGTCCAGAACGACTTCTGCCCGGGCGGCGCCCTGGCCGTCCCCGCCGGCGACGAGGCGGTTCCGGCGGCCGGCCGGCCGGCCCGGAATCGGGTCCGCCCGGACGGCCTGAGGTTCGTGTGAGCATCCCCCGTTCGCCCCTCGTCACCGATTTCTATCAGCTCACCATGCTCCAGGGGTACCGGCGCGAGGGAATGAGCGGCTACCAGGCCGCGTTCGACCTCTTTTTCCGAGAGCCCCCCTTCGGGGGCGGGTTCACCGTGTTCGCGGGGCTGGAGGAGGCGGCGCGGTTCCTGGCCGGAATGCGCTTCTCCGACGACGACCTCGCCTACCTGGCCGGCCAGGGCGCCTTCCACGACGATTTTCTCCGGGACCTCGGGCGGCTGCGCTTCACCGGGAGCGTGCACGCCATCCCCGAAGGCACCCTGGTCTTTCCCCACGAGCCGCTCCTCCGGGTGACCGCGCCCCTCGACCAGGCCCAGCTCGTGGAGTCCACGCTGCTCAACCTCGTCAACTTCCAGACGCTGATCGCCACCAAGGCCGCCCGCATCTGCCAGGAGGCGGGCTGGAACAACGTCCTGGAGTTCGGGCTCCGGCGGGCCCAGGGGCAGGACGGCTCCCGGAGCGCGGTGCGCGCGTCCTACATCGGGGGCTGCGTGGCCACCAGCAACGTGGACGCGGGCAAGGAGTACGGCATTCCGGTGAGCGGGACCCACGCCCACTCCTGGGTGATGGCGTTCCCCTCCGAGATCGAGGCGTTCCGCGCCTACGTCCGCACCTACCCCGAGCGGGCGGTGCTGCTGGTCGACACCTACGACACCCTGGCGAGCGGGGTCCCCAACGCGATCAGGGTGGCGCGGGAGATGGAGTCGCGGTGGGAGAAGCTGTTCGGCGTCCGTCTCGATAGCGGGGACCTGGCGTATCTGTCCGTGGAGACCCGGCGGATGCTGGACGAGGCGGGCCTCCAGGACGTGAAGATCGTGGCCTCGAGCGAGCTGGACGAGTACATCATCCACGACTTCCACGCCCAGGGCGCGCGCATCGACCTCTACGGCGTGGGGACCCGGCTCACCACCGCCCACGGCGATCCCGCGCTCACCGGGGTGTACAAGCTGGCCGCAATCCGGCCGCCGGGGGAGGCCTGGCGCCCCCGACTCAAGCTCTCGGAAGGGGCGAAAAAGTCCACCCTCCCCGGGCTCAAACAGGTGTGGCGGTTCACCGGTCCCGACGGCTTCATGATGGGCGACTGGATCGAGATGGAAGGGTCCGAGCCCGACACCGGCGCGGGAGTGTGGGGCTACCACCCGGTGGTGGAGCATCAGAGAAAGCTCTATCGGGGAATCGCGGGAGCCGAGCCGCTCCTCCGCCCCGTGATCGAGGACGGCGAGCTGGTCGGGGAATTTCCACCGCTGAGCGAGCTTCGCGCACGGGTGCGCGACGGCCTGGAGCGGCTCCATCCCACCATGCGGCGACTCCTCAACCCGCACGTCTACAAGGTGAGCATCGGCCCCCGGCTCCGGGAAGAGACCGCCCGGCTTCGGGATGCCGCCCGGACAAGAGATCAGCTCAATCCCTGAACACTTGCGACTGCTGTCACTCCCGGCCTCAGGCGCCCGCCGGGGCCGGTACTTCTTTCGGATCTTGGCCCGAAGGACGCGGAAACGATCGGCGCGGCCAGGCGGGGTTCATCACTTCGCCCGCTTCAATGGGGCCGCGGCCCGAAGACCGCGGAAACAGGTCAAGGGGCGTCACCTTGACGAACGTGAGTGGCTTCAATGGGGCCGCGGCCCGAAGGCCGCGGAAACCGCGCGGGTGCCGCGATGAGCGGCCCAGCAACGCCGGAGCTTCAATGGGGCCGCGGCCCGAAGGCCGCGGAAACCCGCCGTCGCGATGGCGATCACCGCTCTCGGAGACCCGCTTCAATGGGGCCGCGGCCCGAAGGCCGCGGAAACCTTCCCGGAGGGGCCAATTCAGGACCCGTTGCGCGAGCTCCCTTCAATGGGGCCGCGGCCCGAAGGCCGCGGAAACCCCGTCACACGATTTTTCTCTTGACTCTCGACTCTTGCCTTCAATGGGGCCGCGGCCCGAAGGCCGCGGAAACGGGAGGCCGGGGGGTGGCAGCCGGCGCTGGCGACGCCCTTCAATGGGGCCGCGGCCCGAAGGCCGCGGAAACCCATCTCCTCCGGGATCACGAACACCGACGATGCCCTCCTTCAATGGGGCCGCGGCCCGAAGGCCGCGGAAACCCGAAGCGGCCGGAGGGATTGACGATCGGGGACCACCTTCAATGGGGCCGCGGCCCGAAGGCCGCGGAAACCGGTCGCCGCCTTCATGCGGCGCCAGGGGATCACTCCCCTTCAATGGGGCCGCGGCCCGAAGGCCGCGGAAACACCCGCCCCGGCGGTCGCGCCGGAGTGGCGCTCGCACCTTCAATGGGGCCGCGGCCCGAAGGCCGCGGAAACTCGCAGTCATCGCCCCTGCAGCGCGTCGGCAGATCCTCCCTTCAATGGGGCCGCGGCCCGAAGGCCGCGGAAACGGAGATTGGAGGGGACGATGAGGACACTGGAGCGTTCCCTTCAATGGGGCCGCGGCCCGAAGGCCGCGGAAACAGTTCCTAGTGGGATGGGTCCCAAAAATCTTGAGGTCCCTTCAATGGGGCCGCGGCCCGAAGGCCGCGGAAACGTGCGCATGGTGTGTGATACGCACGCACGATTCTTATACCTTCAATGGGGCCGCGGCCCGAAGGCCGCGGAAACTCACCGTGGAGGTCTGGAACGCCTTCCGGGCACGCTCCCTTCAATGGGGCCGCGGCCCGAAGGCCGCGGAAACAAGTCGTAGTCGTGGGGAGCGACCTTCTCCATCTCGGTCCTTCAATGGGGCCGCGGCCCGAAGGCCGCGGAAACATCTCCTGCTTGTCGTTCACCGCCTCCGTCACCTGCCTTCAATGGGGCCGCGGCCCGAAGGCCGCGGAAACGGCTCCGCGACCTGTACAACCAGGACGTGGACAGCAACCTTCAATGGGGCCGCGGCCCGAAGGCCGCGGAAACACACGGTAACCGGTCCTTGCCCTGCTAACTATGATCCCTTCAATGGGGCCGCGGCCCGAAGGCCGCGGAAACCGAGTGCGATCACGCCGGTGGTCAAGATCGCGCTCATCCTTCAATGGGGCCGCGGCCCGAAGGCCGCGGAAACGCGGGGATGACGTGGTGGACGGCGACCCACCCGGTCCTTCAATGGGGCCGCGGCCCGAAGGCCGCGGAAACCGAAGCCTTCGCGGAAGTCTTGCGGCTACGCATGGCGCCTTCAATGGGGCCGCGGCCCGAAGGCCGCGGAAACCCAGGTCCGGATTGTCGGCGATCGCGTCGGTCCCCAACCTTCAATGGGGCCGCGGCCCGAAGGCCGCGGAAACACAGCATCATCGGCGCCGTCCGAATCGCCGTCGCCGGCCTTCAATGGGGCCGCGGCCCGAAGGCCGCGGAAACCAAAGTCGCTCACCACCTGGCGCGAGGTGTCGGCCGTCCTTCAATGGGGCCGCGGCCCGAAGGCCGCGGAAACCGGGCCATCCATAGCCCGATATCACCGGCTCCACTCCCCTTCAATGGGGCCGCGGCCCGAAGGCCGCGGAAACCGCCCGCGCCGACGCGCCAGCCGCCGGCGTACGACGTCCTTCAATGGGGCCGCGGCCCGAAGGCCGCGGAAACGGCCGTATCCGACCTTGCGCAACACGTGAAGGACGTACCTTCAATGGGGCCGCGGCCCGAAGGCCGCGGAAACGCGATCGCAGTCTGGTCGCCCGAATCCACCGCCTTTGACCTTCAATGGGGCCGCGGCCCGAAGGCCGCGGAAACGCATTTTTCGTGGGCGTTGTTCAAAGAGGCGGTTCGCCTTCAATGGGGCCGCGGCCCGAAGGCCGCGGAAACCGACCAGGGTAAGGTGATTCTCGGGACGGACTGCATCCTTCAATGGGGCCGCGGCCCGAAGGCCGCGGAAACACGAGGCACCTTGGGAGAATGGGAGCTGGCGGGCGGCCCTTCAATGGGGCCGCGGCCCGAAGGCCGCGGAAACGACCTTCACCTTCGCGGAGCCCGTCGAGGGAACGATCCCCTTCAATGGGGCCGCGGCCCGAAGGCCGCGGAAACCATGGCGGACACGAGCGTGACGGTCTACACCGCCGCCCTTCAATGGGGCCGCGGCCCGAAGGCCGCGGAAACAGCCCGTGCTCGGTGCCTCCGGCCCCGAGGGTCTTCCTTCAATGGGGCCGCGGCCCGAAGGCCGCGGAAACGATTGTGCCGTACCAGACCAAGACTGAGGGCGTCCACCTTCAATGGGGCCGCGGCCCGAAGGCCGCGGAAACTCCAACGTAGGGCTCGGTGACCACGATCCCCTCTCCCCTTCAATGGGGCCGCGGCCCGAAGGCCGCGGAAACCCATCCGAGGCAAGGGGAGGCTGACCCTGGCAGAGGTCCTTCAATGGGGCCGCGGCCCGAAGGCCGCGGAAACAGTTCGATGTCGATGTGAGGTCCAGGCTCGCATAGGTCCTTCAATGGGGCCGCGGCCCGAAGGCCGCGGAAACTCACACCCACGCGCGGCTAAGCGCAAGGGGGAGCACGCCTTCAATGGGGCCGCGGCCCGAAGGCCGCGGAAACGAGTCCTACCGTGATGGTCTTGATGCTGGATATAGCCCTTCAATGGGGCCGCGGCCCGAAGGCCGCGGAAACCATCTCAGCGGGGCTCATATCCCCGACCAACAGGGTTCCTTCAATGGGGCCGCGGCCCGAAGGCCGCGGAAACCCATGTTGCCTCCTCGGCTCTGCTGATTGTTTGGCCCTTCAATGGGGCCGCGGCCCGAAGGCCGCGGAAACTACTCGGCGCCGATGCTGTTATAGACGGCCTGCATCTCGGCCTTCAATGGGGCCGCGGCCCGAAGGCCGCGGAAACCCGCGAGGAGAAGTCCACCACGCTCTTCGCGTTCCGCCTTCAATGGGGCCGCGGCCCGAAGGCCGCGGAAACGTTCCATCCCGGGGTGCGGTCCAACGTGGCGGAGCTCTCCCTTCAATGGGGCCGCGGCCCGAAGGCCGCGGAAACGGATCTTCGAAAGCAGCTTGAGGCGGACGAGGGGCGCCTTCAATGGGGCCGCGGCCCGAAGGCCGCGGAAACGACCCTGCCCCCACTGCGGGGCCGAAATCCCCGCATGCCTTCAATGGGGCCGCGGCCCGAAGGCCGCGGAAACCCGAGCTTCATTGCGCCACCTTCCCGCGCGATTGCGCCCTTCAATGGGGCCGCGGCCCGAAGGCCGCGGAAACATCATCCGTTGTGCGAGAGCGTGCGCGTTGGCTGGCCTTCAATGGGGCCGCGGCCCGAAGGCCGCGGAAACGGTGTTGAGCACCCAGGTACGGCCGCATCCGGTGCGCCCTTCAATGGGGCCGCGGCCCGAAGGCCGCGGAAACGCTCTTCCCCCTGGCGTCTACCTCTTTCCGATCACCCCTTCAATGGGGCCGCGGCCCGAAGGCCGCGGAAACACAGCGGCCATCAGCAGTCCTTTCCCGGAGTCGCACCCTTCAATGGGGCCGCGGCCCGAAGGCCGCGGAAACCCTGACCGCGTGCATCAGCCGACTACCTCCGCAAGGCCCTTCAATGGGGCCGCGGCCCGAAGGCCGCGGAAACCCATCCGCGGAGCGTCGCCTGGCCCCTTCAATGGGGCCGCGGCCCGAAGGCCGCGGAAACTGGGCTCCGCATGGTGAGCTGACCTGCCTTCAATGGGGCCGCGGCCCGAAGGCCGCGGAAACGGCGCCCCGCGGAACTCTCTGCTGCACAGCAGGTTCTTGCCGCGCCCGCGAGGGGCCTGGCAGGGAGACGTTGGAAGCTGTCAGGTTCACGGATAGACGTCACTACTCTGTTGGACAACAAACGCTTACCGCCCCGAGCGCCCCCAGGAGATTCCAAAGCACCGAGCCTCTCGCGAGTGACAAGCGGAGCGTCGCGCCCCCAGGCAGAGTTCCCGGCCTGCGCCGGATCACAATATCACAGGTCGGACCTCTTGCGGCCGGTACGTCCTTCCCAACGACTTCACTCGGATCTCCTGCCCGGGTTCGGCGATGCCCAGGTCGAAGAACAGCACCTGGTCCTCGTCCTGATTGATCGTTTCACGCAGGACATCCTCGACCTGCACGATCTCGACGTCATTCAATAAGCACTCAAAGACGGAGAGCTGAAGGTGCGTCCCGAAGTCCCGAAGTGCGTTAAATGTCCGGCGCAAACGCTTCGGGTCACAGACGTCGTAGGTCACGATGAAGCGTCTTCTCATTTTGTTCACCTCGTCCGGAAAGCAGGGTAGGTTTCGAACTCTCCGGCCAGGCAAGCCCCCAGAAGGCGGGCCTGAAGCTCGAGAACCCTTCTGTAGTTCAACCGGTAACCGAATACAGGATGGGTAACCATTTGGTTCATTCTCCGCTCGTAGGCGGACAGGAAGCGTTTGCGTATCCCGGGTTTCATCATGCATCCGGCGGAGCCCGTAATGAAGTCGGTCGGAGAAGCCTCGCCGTTGTTCGCGACGGTGATCGCCACGGAGTCGACGATGATCGGCCGGAACTCCTCCATCAGATCGAGGGCGAGAGACGGGCGACCGGGGCGGACGGTGTGGAAGAACCCGACGAACGGATCGAAGCCCACCGCGAACAGCGCGGCCGTCACGTCACGACAGAGCATTGCGTATCCCAGCGAGAGCATGGAGTTTATGGGGTCCTTCGGCGGGCGACGGTTCCGGCCGCGGAAGTCGAACGTTGAAAGCTCGTCCCCCGCCCGCGGCTTCAGCATTCCGGAGAAGGCCGAGAAGTAGAGCCGGGCCGCATTCCCCTCCAATCCGAGGAGCGATTCTGCGCTGTCGGCCCGGTCGGCCGCTTCCATATGAGCCTTCAGACCGTCCACAACAGCCTTCGGAGCGGCCGGGTGGTTTCGCATGAGTAAGGTCCGGGAGTTCGCGATCTTCCCCGTCACGAAGGACCGGGCGAAGGCGAGCCGCCGGGCCGCGTCCTCCGCCGCTCGGAACTGCTCCAGCCGCAGATGAACGTTCTTCGTCCCCATGCCGCGTGTTACACCGTAAAACCAGCCGCCGAAAGAAAACCACGAGATGGAGATATCCGCCTGGCAGAGCGCCTGTACTGCCGGGGTCGTCACCTGGTTGTTGCCGAACACGGAAAGGCCCGCCACGTCCTTCATCGGCACCTCCGCGACCTGTTTCCCGTCTTCGCTCACAACGAGGCTGCCGCCACGCTTCCCCACCATAAGCCCGTTTCCTTGTACGTAGACCGGCACACGATCGTCCCGGGCGGCGATCAGGCGGCGGGGCGCCGGTGAGGCTTCCCCCTGCCGAAGCAGGTTCACCTCATCCGGAAGACAGATCCCGACGAGGGAGCACTTCGGGCACTTAGGGCTGTCCTCCAGTGGCGGGGGAGGCGACTCACGAGACACGGCCGCACGCGCCCCCTCCGCGAGCTCCTGCGTCCGGGACACGAGGGCCTCGTCGAAGTTGATCCGCACCCGTCGCCGGGACCCGGCGAACCAGAGGTAACCATAGTCGCACTTGAAGCCGTGCTCCCGCAGGAGGAGGCCCTGGGCGCAGAGCTGAACCCGCTCCGGCTCCCAGGCACCCTCCGGCACGGACGGCGCCTTCCCCTTCTTCGTGTCGATCGGGATGGCCTCGTCACCGGCGGTCTCCACGAGGTCCATCTTAGCGACGATCCCGAGCCTCTCCGACGCGAGCAGGACCGACCGGGCGACGGCCGGAGGCTCCTCGCCCCCGGCCTCCGGAAGGGGCTCGTCCTTCCGGTCAACTACCCGGTGCACGGAAGTTCCCTCCGCGGTGTCGGCACTCTCCGCGAAGAGCCCGTCCACGTGCTCGAGATGAAAGAGCCGCGGGCAGTAGGCGTACTCGTTCAGCATCCGGGCGGGGAGGAGTCCGCTCTCCTCGGGTTCGGTATTCGGTTCAGGCATTGATCCCCCCCTTGCGAGGGCTTACGGCTGATCGGATTCCATTGACTGCCGACCTCGGGCGGAATTACACGACCCGTGCCGGGCTGAACGACCCGTAGCCGCCTTGGTCGGCACGCAGAATAGCCGAGGAGAAGACCACTCCAACCCCGCGCGCCTCCCGTTCCGTCGTCGCAGATCCCTCGATGTTCTTCCAGGCGAGGAGCGAATGGACCGTGCGGGCGGTCGAGGGAACCTCCCAGACGGGCCAGGTGAAGGCGGAGCTCTTCCATCCCCCCTCGACCCCTGTGGTTCGGGGCTCCCTCCGACCCACCGGAAACACCGGCAGGAACCCCAGCCCAAGAAAGGCCAGCCAGTCGGCACCGGGAACGCTGCCCCGCTTCTCCTTCGAAGGATCGGTCGCCCGGAGGGCATACATCCGGGCCGTGGTCGCATCCCAGGAGAGGCTCGGGAGCCGGCTCTCGCCACGCCACGGACCCGCCAGGGCCTCCTCGAAATCCGTGCCGCTCACTCCATCCCGCAACTGGCAAACCATCTTGAGGAAGGTCTGCTGACCCGCCGTGAAGTGCAATGCGGTCGGTTTCGTGTTGCCGTTGTTGTCGAGCGCCACATCCGTCGCTAACGCCGCCACGGTATCCACGGAACGGCGCCCGCCGTCCACGGAGTGGGCGGCGATCTCCTCGAGGAAAGCGTGCATGACCGCCGGGGCTGGCTTCAGGTCCTGGATCGCCCCCTTCTCGCCGGGCGCGGCTCTTTCACCCGCTTTCGTGTATGCGAGAGACAGCGCGGGTTCGTCCGACCAGGCCGGCAGGTCCTCCATGATCGCGTCGATCACCTCCTCCACGGTCTCCGGGTCGTGGAGGACCGGGCGCCAACGCCCCTCGTCGGTCCACGACATCCGCGGCCGCGGCCGTCCGTCCTGGCGGGCGCGGTCGTCGAGGACTCGGAGGACACCGAGGGCCGCAAGAAAGGCGAGCGGGTTTGATCCATCCAGGCCCTGCAGCACGATGCTCATGACGATATCTCCTCCCCCTTCTGCTCCGACTCGCTCGCGCGATGGTCCGCAAGCCGGAGGATCGCTTCGAGCCAGGCAAGGCCCCACCACCCGTAGCTCTCGACAAGGCGCCAGTACCGGTCGGAGACGCCGGAATCCAGGCGCGCCAGTCCGTGCCGCGTGCTCGCGACAAGGTGGTGCCCATCGAAATCGAGAGCCACCTCCCTCTCGTCCGGATCGTCGTGCGCGGGGGCGAACGGTCGGCCCCACCCGTGGTGGCTGCCGACGAGGTGCAGGACGAGATCCGGATCGGATGCGCGGGCGAGGAGCTCCGGGGCCGAATCCGCCAGCGCCACGGAGAGCACCTCATGGCGGTAGCCCCTCGGATACCCCGCCCGCGCCCTCGCCTGAAGCCGGGCGCCGAGGTCGCGCAGAGGGACGGCGGACTTCGCCAGTGGCTCCTTGAGCATGGCGAACCGCACTTCGCTCCCTCCCACAAGCATCTTCTGGAAGCGGGGATCGGCCTTCCCCACATCGTGCAGCCGGGCGGCCAGGGCGAGGTCTTTCTGCAGCTTCGGTGCGAGCCCGACGGATGCCGCAAAGTTCGATGCGAACGCCGCCACGTCGCGTCCGTGACGATCGAGCCCCACCTCCCTCTCTACAAAAGACGCCCCGTCGTCCTCTGTGCTCACCTCTCCCGGCACGCGCCTCGCGACGAGCACCCAAGTGCCGTTCGGGAGGGCGATCAGTCGCGGAGCGGGAACCCGGCGGAGCAGCTCCCGGCGCACTTCGGGCCAGGGGTCGGGGAGTTCCATTGGCGTTCCCTCGAGCCAGGCTCTCACCTCGGCTCCGGGATCGGAATCCGAGTCGTCGGCCGATTGGACACGGGGCGCGGCGGAAGCCCGCCCCGGAGCGAGGCCCCAGTCCGCCAGAACGAGGGGGTGCAGACGGAGCGTCGCCTTGCGCCGGGCCGCCCACTGGACCCGGTCGCCGAGATCGACGACGGGTTCCTGCGCGTCCGGGTCGAAGTTCCCGTGGCGCAGGCCTCCGTAGGCGGAGGGGACGATGAGCGTGTCGCCGGGCCGGATCTCGGCGGGGGATATTTCCTTGCTCTCCTCCCCTGCCCACCGGAGAACATGGCGCTCGTTCCCGCCGCGGCGCTCGCTACGATCTACCGGCTCGGGCATCGGCGCATCAGCGACTTCGGCCTCGACTTCCAGAAGCCACCGCCGGGCGGCAAAGATCGGCAGGGAAACGGCTTCGAGGGAGGACGGCGGGCACGCAGAGAGCGAAGGGAGTCCGCCCTCGAGCGCGCCGGGCTCGATGTCCGCCCGCCAGATCACCTGCACCTCCGGCGCAGCCCGCTCGGGGCCATGTAGCCATAACGAGACATCAGGCAGCGGCCACGGCCGCGGCCCCGTCTGCGACCAAGCGTCGAGGTGGGCCGGGAGAAGGATAGGCGCGTGTGTGGCCGGGGTGATCAGCGATGCGAGTTCCTCGGACGGCGGCAGGGCAAGGGAGGAGATGCCGAAATCGACGTCTTCGCCGTGGCTAGTCAACCATTCCCAGGTCGCGGCAAGCCCAGCGCCATAGATCGGGTCTTCCGTCTTTTCGCCGATCTGGTCCTTTCTCGCGAGGATCACCGCCCGCGACTCGCCGAGGTCCCCACAGCGGTCGAGACGCCCGAAGCGCTGGCGGAGGGCATCGAGGCTCGCGCACTCGGTGACGAGCGCATCGAAGTCGAGGTCGGCCCCCGCTTCGATGCACTGCGTCGCAACAACCACAAGAGGCCTCTGTCCCGGCTCGCGCCGCCGGCCGGCCCTCAACCGATCGAGGACGGCCGCGACGATTCGGTCACGTTCCCACGGGCGCATGCGCCCGGTGAGGAGACAGGCTTCCAGGTTCCGGCCTTCGAGCTCATGCCGAGCGGCTCGGGCGGTGTCCACGCGGTTGACGACGATGCCGACTGCGGAAGCCCCGTTCTCCACGAGCGCGAGCGCCTCCCGCACGGCCCTGGCGGCCAGCCGGCGCTTTCTCTCAGGTTCGTCGCCCCCCACCGTAACCGGCTCCAGGCGCGCTACTTTCCGGGCGGCCAGGCGCCGGGACAGCGTAGGATCCGTCCGGTCTTCGTCTGCGAGCTCAAAGCAGCTCTCGCCGGCGGCGGAAGAGCCGGGGGTGGCGGACATCCGGACCACTCCGAAGCGGTCCGGAAGGCCGTCGGGGAGCCGCCGCCAGCGCTCCCGGACGGCTCGAAGCGTCTCCGCGAACGGAACCGAGAGGTGCACCTCGTCGAGGAGGAAAAGGGTGTCGTTCCCGAGAAGGCCGGCGTGGACCGGCGCCATGCGGTCGGACACGCCATAGCCGGAGAACAGCAGGCGGGAGCCGACCTGATCCACGGTGGAGAGCGCGACGACCGGCTGGTCCGGGCGCTTCGCCCAGTCGTCTTCCCGAACCATGCCCCCACGTAACACCTGCGTGAGGAAGGGTGGAGCCTCGGGTGGACCGTCCCAGAGGCACCGGATCCGCTCCCTCACCGTCCGGAGAACCGGGTCTTGCGGATCCTGGAGAGCGGCCCGAATGCGGTCCGCGTGGTCCTTCGCCTGATCGACGACGACGCGGCGGTCCACGACGAGGACGATCCGGCGGGGGGAGACTTCTGGCCGGAGCGCCAGGGCGAAGAGCGCGACGTCCAGCACGCACGTCTTGCCCGACGCCGTCGGGAGATCGAGGAGGTCCGGCCAGCGACCGGTGGCGACGACCCCTGCGGCCAGCCTCGTCTGCCAGGGGAAGGGCTCGTAGCCGTGCACGGCCCGAAAAAAGGCGGCGAATTCGGTCCCGGTCACGGGGACACCTCCGAATCCACCGGCCGGAACAGACCCAGGCCGAAGTACCGGCCCGCTCCGAGGAGGATGGGCCCACGGACCGGTTCCGCGAACTCGATGCGGGCGTGGATCTTCACGCGCCGGGTCTTCCGCGGGTCGGGCGGGAATGGCGGGAAGGCGTGGGCGCTCTGCGTGCCGTGGAGGGAACCGGCAGACGCGGCGAGCACGCGGGCGGGGCGGGGCAGCCCGATCCTCTCGCAGGCGAGCGCCACAGCCTCCTCCGCAAGACGCCACGCCTTCACTTGCCGGTCCCGGCCGCCGCGCCCGAGGTCGCCGGGGTTGCGGTCGAGGGCGACCGGCGTCGCACTGGCCCACCGCCTCGCCGCCCGGCACCAAGTACCCGGACGGAGCCCGGCGAGCGGCGGCGGTCCCCATGCCACCCTCTCGACCTCGAGCTTTCCCGCCCGGCCGAGAAGAAGGGGCAGGGCCGGCGTTTCCTCGTCGGCATCCTTCCGTTCAGACGCCTCGAAGCGGCCGACGGCGGCGAGGACCGCCCGCCGCTCTTCCCTCGGCAGGTCCCGGGGTAGGACGACGGCGATCCCCAGGAGGCTACCGTCTGCATGCTCGTGGGCGACGAAGGGGAGGGGGACGAAGGCGGCGTGCGGGCGTTCGACCGGCTTTCCGTCCGCCTCGTGACCGGAGAGAGCCGGGGGCGGCGGATCTACCGCATGGAGCAGAAGCGCCCCCCGCAGCGCGGCGGCGAGATCGACGGACCGGATCGTGGGCAGCCTCGGTCCGCCGACCCGGCGGAAGACGATCCAGTCGTCACCGAGGACCGAGACCGGAGCGGCCGGCGGCGGGGCGCCCGAGTTCGCGCGGTACCTCTGGAACCGGCATGGAAGGACCCTCGGTTCCACGCCCTGGTGGCGCCCGTACTCCTCCTCGAGCGAAGCGAGCTGGCCTTCGCCCGGTACCCGGAGGACGTGATCGCCCGCCGTATCCGGGATCAGGTTGGGTTCGGGGGCCTCGGACTTCCAGACACAGGCGACCAGGGAGGAGGAGTGCCCGATCCGCACTACCCGCGCAGCGAGCCGGTCGAGGGCGAATCGAACTTCAGCCGGCGGCTCGACGGCCCAGGAGAGGTGGACGACGGGATTCTCCGGCGTCACGGAGGGGAAGTGGCGGGCCTGGCGATTGCGGCGTTCGGGGAGGAGCGTGACTGCCGCCGCCGCCGCACTTGCGGGAGCCGTGCGGTCCGACGGGAGGGCGGTATCATTCACCGGAACAAAGTGGGTGACCGCGTCGCGGCTCGATGCCTCGCTGAAGGCCAGATCGGGGGCGCCCGACCGCTCGAGCCACTCGAGCGCATGGCGCTCATCCTCTGCCGGTGGGTCCGCTGCGGCCCACGCCTCGACGAAGGCCGAGAAGACCCGGGCCGGGTGCGGGGGCCACTCTGCCTGTTGGCGGTCGTTGTAGGAGGAGGAGACGCTCCGCCCAGTCAGAAACTCGATTCGAAGGGTAAACATCAGGCTTCCGCCTCCTCCGTCTGCCCCGCCGATGCGAGGCGGCGGCTCTCGCGGATCAGCTCGGCGAGCTTGGGGGCCGGCCTGAGGGCTATCGGCTCCCTTTCCCAGGGGAAGCCGTGCTCCGCCGCATGGGCCGCGGCCGCCCGGAGCAGCGTGGTCGCCGCTTTGGGCGGCAGCGAGTATTTCACCGGCGGCCCTCCGTCCGCGGGCATGAGCTCGAGAATGAGCGGTTCCTCCGGCACGAGGGCACAGCGGGACCGGAGATCGTACCCTTCCCGGCGCTGCCAGGAAATCGCAGCGAGAGCGAGGGCAGCCAGCGCAGTCCGGGCGGCCGTTTCCCCCGCGCGTCGCGGCTCCCCCTCAAGACGCTTGCCGGACGCGGTCGTCAGGAAGCCCAAACGCCGGAGAGCGGGCAGGGAGAGGACGGTCGTCTGGAGCGCGTGGTCCATGGTGACCCCGCCCGCGAACGCATCGATGGTCGGCGCCACGTTGCCGTGGTTGATCGCGGAGGGTGTACCCTTCCCCTCGGCGCCCTTCCGGCTGAACTTGGCCGGGCCAGCCTTCTCCTTGAGGGCCTCCTCCTCGTGGATCGTCCAGTCCGAGGGCGAGTCCGCGCGCTTGAAGATCGTGACCCCCTTCTGGATCCCGGCGGGATCGAGCCGGCTGCCGACCTTCGCGCCCGGCACCACACCGACGCCGACGATCTCGGAGACGAGCGCACGCTGGAACTTGCTCCCCAGGCCACCGCGGGGCCCAGTGGAATCCCAGACCCCGAACACAAGGGCCGTCGGGCAGTACCGGTACACGGCGGCGGCGTTCCTCGGGGTAGCGCCGGTGAAGGCCCGGCCCGCCTCCGTGTCCCGAAACGCCGTTCCCTCCCCGTCGATGCTGTCCCGGAGCAGCGCGTCCGCGATCCGGTGCGGCGCGTCGAGCGAGGTAATGCGGTCCAGGTCCTCGATCCCTTCTTCACCGGTGAAGTCGACGGCGACTACCGGGAACGGGAGCGCCTCCTCTTCCCACCCGCGAAGCAATGCCGCTTCCATCCGGTTCGCCTGCGAGGCCACGGAGTCGAGGAGGACGGTGGGCACCTCCTTTCCGTCGATGCGCCGGGACTCCATCGCATATTTCAGCGTGCGGTCGCCGGTCGCGTAGGTCGGCGGAAACACCTTGTCCCCAGGACCCCCCGCAGGCTGAAGTCTGGTCACGACACGGAAGGCGGCCGCCCCACCGGCCACGGCTTGTCTGACATCGTCCAGCGTGAGTTCGGTCAGATCACTCATCAGTCGTCCTTTCCTGGCTCCGGCAGATCGCCGGGCCTTTGGCGTGGAATCAGGAGTTCGCTCCTTGTGAAGGCAAAAGCGCCGATTGCATCCGCTGTTCGCGCCGATCGTCCCTCATGAATGTTCAGCCATCGCAGGTTCGCCTCAGCCGACCTGCAGTCGCGCTTTTTATACTCGCCCGCATTCTACTCTCCAGCCGGACAATAGGTGAGGTTCCGATGAGGGATTCCGCGGACGGGGCCCATTCCGCCGTCAGAGTGGCGGGCCGCCCGAACGGTGCTGGCGATCCGCATGAATGTCATTCTCACCCATCGGCAGCCCAGCTCGTCGAAAGCAAGCCGTCCCGTTTAGCGTTGCGCTAAGTGCGTCGCCAAAATCGGCCGGTTGGGAAGCCGATTTCCGGTTCTGATCGTCCAAACCGGCCCTGGACGCACGTCCCGCCCGGGAGACGAATTTCAGCTCCCCCGGCAGAGGACACGTGCCTTGACCCCGCCCGCGGGCCGGGTCTATAGTGCGCGGAGTTGGGCGGTCCGTTCGCGCGGACCGCAGACATAACGTCTGCAGTGCACGGGAAGCCGGTGAGAATCCGGCACGGACCCGCCACTGTGAGCGGCGACGACGGTCGCGACTCCCGCCCCGCACGAGCGGCGGGAGACCCACTGGAGGACCCGATCCTCCGGGAAGGGGCGGCCCGAGGATGACCCGCGAGTCAGGAGACCGGCTGCGGACGCTTCGATCCAGTCCTTCGAGGAGGTGAGGACGATCGACGGCGTGACCCGTCTTCGATCGTTCTTCGAGGCGGGTCTTTTCCATCCCGCCCCGGAGAGCGATCCCCCGCGCCGCCGACTTCCGGGTCCGCGACCCGCCCGGGTCCCGGACGCCGCGCCCCCGCGAAGGCCGACCCTTACGTGGATAGGGAGGCTTTCGACATGCCCACCGCGCCCGCGGCTACTCTACGTTCGCCCACCGCGCGGACGTTGAGGAGCGAGGATCCCGTACTTCCGGACTTCGGACTCCGGAACCTCGGGCCGGTGGCGCGCGCGGCGGAGATCCGTCCTTGACTCCGCTCGCCCTCGCCCTCATGATCGTTTTCTCCGGTGCGGGAGTGAGTGGGCATGCATCGCAGCTAGAACGCCATCTTTCGTACACCGAAAGAGCCACTCCCAACGCATCTCGGATCGCATCCGCTCCCGCGCCGGATTCCTCCTTCACCGCTCCCGGCTCCTCCGACCCGGCCGCCGTGACCCTGCCCGTTTACCACCTGCCCCCGTTCCTGAGAACCGCGCCCCGCCCCGCCGCGGAGCCCGCGCCGCCCGGCGCGCGCACCGTGCTCGACCACGCCTGGCTCGCCCGCCGCGATCCCGACGACCTGGCTCAGGCGCTGGCCCCGCTGGCCGGACTCCGGGTGCTGGAGACCGGGGACGGGGTGAGCCGGATGGTGGCCATGCGCGGGCTCTCCGCCGACCGGGTGGCGGTGCTGGTGGACGGCCGCGTCCTCAACACCGCCCAGGGGGGCGGAGTGGACCTGGAGCCGGTCGATCTGGAGGGCGTGGAGCGGATCGAGATCGCTCGCGGCGCCATGGGCGCCCTCTACGGCCCCGACGCCCTGGGGGGCGCGGTGAACCTGGTGCGCCGCACCGACCGCGCCCCCGCCACCTCGTTCCGCGCGCTGGGGGGGAGCGACGGCCGCGGCCTGGTGCGGGCGCGGAGCGGGTTCCGGGCCGGCCGCTGGACCGGCGCCGCCGGGTTCCGCATGGAGACCGCCTCGCCCCGGCCGGGCGACCGCCCGGCCGTGAGCCGCGGCGCGGGGGTGGAGGGGCGCCTGAGCTGGCATCCGCGGTGGGCGGCCTCGGCCGAGGCCTCGGGCGAGATGCGGCGCGACCGCCGGGACGTGCCCGGGAGCCGCGACTTCCCCACCCCCGGCGCGGAGCGGACCGACGACTTCATCCAGGGCGCGCTCACGCTGCGCGGGCTCGCCGCGTCCGCGATCCGCGGATCGTTCGACCTGGACCTCTCCACCGGCGCCTTCCGGAGGGAGTTCACCGATCCCCGGAATCCCTTCGGCGCGGTGGACGACGTGCACCGGAACCTCCGGACCCGGGCCGCCGCCGCCTGGCGGGTCCCGGCGTCCGCGGGGCGGGTGATCGTCCGCGCCGAGGCGGTGCGCGACCGGCTGGTGAGCACCACCGACGGACGGCCCGCCCGCGACCGCGCCGCGCTCGCGCTCTACGCCGACCGGAGCCGGCGCGGGTGGGGCGGGTCGGCGGCGTTGCGGGAGGACGTGGTGGAGGGGTTCGCGCCCCGGACCACCGTGCGCGCGGGGGTGACCCGCGTTCTCGCCGGCCGCGCCGGGGGGGCCCGCAACCTGGTCGCCCGGGCGGGCGCGGGCACCTCGTTCCGCCCCCCACCTTCGACGACCTCTTCTGGCCGGCGCGGGCGAGCGCGGCCGGGAACCCGGATCTCCGCCCCGAGCGCGCGTTCGATCTGGACGCGGGGCTGGAGGCGCGCGACGGGGACTCGCGGCTGATGCTGAGCGCCTACCGCGACCGGGTGCGCGACCTCATTCAATGGAATCCCGGGGCCGACGGGGTGTGGCGGCCGCATAACGTGGGCGACGCGCTCCTTTCCGGCTGGGAGCTGGAGGGGTCGCTGGCGCTTTCGGGCCCGCCCCTTCGCGTGGACGGCTCCTGGACGCGCCTCCACGCCGTGGACGCCGGCGTCGACCGGGTGACCGGGGGAAAGACCCTGGTCGGGCGCGCCCGCGACGCGGGATTCGTGGAGCTGGGGTGGGAGCCCGGCTCCTGGGCGGCGGCGGTGGGGGTGCGTGGGGTGGGGCGGGTGCCGCTCACCCCGTCCGGCACCAAATGGCAGGCCGGTTACGCGGTGTGGGAGGCGCGGCTCCGGCGCCGGATCACCCCGGAACTCCGGGCGGATCTGGAGGCGCGGAACCTGTTCGACGCTCGCTACCAGGACCTTCGCGGCTACGCCGCTCCCGGCCGCGAGGTGCTGTTCGGCCTGCGCTACGCCCCCGGCGGGCTCGCGCCCTGACCCGCGGGCAGCGCGCGGCAACCGGGGGATCGTGTCGGAACCGGCGGGCTCGCGCCGCGACCCGCCGGCGATCGTGAACCATCGAAACCAGGAGGGCCGGACCCGTGATCAGACGATCGATTCCATTCTTGCTCGCCGCCGCGACGGCGCTCACCGGATGCGGCGGTAGCGGCGAGAAGCCGGGCTCGAGCTGTCCGGTGGTCGGGAACCGCGGCCCGGGGCTGGCCGCCGACTCCACCTATCTTCTCATCGCGAACAGCCTGGGCGAGGACTGGCAGGCGGCGCCGCTGGGCCGCGCGCACCCGGCGGCGCTCCCCGCCCACGGCCTCACCGGCCAGGCCCCCAACGATCTCGAGGTGGTGGGCGACCGCCTCTACGTGCTGAACTCCGGCGACAACTCCCTGACCGAGGTGGAACTCGCCACCGGCGAGACCGCGCGCTGCCTGGACCTGGGAACCGGGGTGAGCCCGTGGGCGCTGGCGGTGGACCCCACCGACTCCACCCGGGCCTGGATCACCACCTTCTCCTCCGGCGAACTCCTGGAGGTGGACCTGGCCGCCTTCCACGTCACGCGCCGGATCCTGGTGGGAACGGCGGCGGAGGGTCTCTGGGTGGGTGCGGACCGGATCGCGGTCACCCTCACCGGCTACGACGGGGCCGCGGGCAGCTACGGGAACGGCACCGTGGTCATGCTGGACCGGCCCACCCTGGCGGTGGACGCCCGGATCCCGGTCCCCCCCAACCCCCAGTTCGTGCTTCGCGGGGCCGACGGCAGCCTCCAGGTGATCTGCACCGGGGATTACGGGGCGGTGAGCGGGCTCGTGGTCCGGCTTGCCTCCTCCGAGGCCTCGGCGCGGGACACGCTGGCCCTCGGGGGCACCCCCTACCGCGCGACCCTCGCTCCCGGCGGCACCGTGTTCGTGGCGGCGTTCTTCGGCGGCATCCTGAGTTACGACTCCGGCTCGTTCACCCCGGTCCACGACTCCGGGAACCCGGTCCGCGCGGAGGCGGGCTACTCCGACGTGCTGGCCGCGGGCGGCCGGCTCTACGCCGCCAACTTCGACCGGGACGCGGTCCTGGTGCTGGACTCCGCCGGAGCGGCCACCGACACCATCCTGGCCGGGGACGGGCCCTCGGCCCTGGCCCTCCGGCCGGCGGGCCGGTGACGGGGAGCGCGTTCGCGCCGGACCCCGCGCGACCGGCGCCGCCCGGCTCTCCCCGCGGTCAGCCCGCCTTGCGCAGGCGGCCCGCCGCGATCACCGCGTGGACCCGTTCCACCAGTTCGGCGGGGGCGAAGGGCTTGCGGATGAAGGGAGCGTCGCCCGCGTCCAGCCCGTGGCGGGAGAGGGTCTGGTCGGGGTAGCCGGACATGAAGAGCACGGCGAGCCCGGGACGGGACGCGGTGATCCGGTCCGCCAGCTCGCATCCGTCCACCTCCGGCATCACCAGGTCGGTGAGGAGGAGATCGAAGTCGCGCCCCGATTCCTCCGCGAGGGCCAGGGCCGGTCCCGCCCCCGAGACCGCGGCGACCCGGTAGCCGGCCGCGGTGAGGGTCTCCCGGACCAGCTCCCGCACGCCGTCGTTGTCCTCCACCACCAGGATGGACCCGTTTCCCGACCCCCATCCGGCGGAGGAATCCGGGCGCCGGCGGGCGACCGGGGCCTCGGCGCAGACCGGAAGATAGATGCGGAAGGCGGTGCCGGCGCCCGGCTCGCTCTCCACCTCCACCGCCCCGCGGCTCTGCTGGACGATGCCGTAGAGCGTGGCCAGGCCCAGGCCGGTTCCCTTGTCCGGCCCCTTGGTGGTGAAGAAGGGTTCGAAGATGTGAGCCCGGGTTTCCGTGTCCATCCCGCAGCCGGTGTCCCGGACGGTCAGGACCACGTGGGGCCCCGGAGCGGCCCCGGGGTGGCGGGCGGCGAATTCCTCGTCCACCGAACCGTGGCCGGTGAGGATCTCGACCGTACCCGGCCCTCCGACCGCGTCCCGGGCGTTCACCACCAGGTTCAGGAGCACCTGCTCGATCTGCCCCGGATCCGCCTTGATCCGCCCCAGGTCGGGGGCGAACGAGGTTCGCAGCGTGATCTCCTCGCCGATCAGGCGCCGGATCATGGCGGTCATGTCGGTGAGGAGTTCGTTCAGGTTCAGCACCCGGGGGCTTTGCACCTGGCGCCGGCTGAACGCCAGGAGCTGCCGGGTGAGGTTGGCGGCGCGCTCGGAAGCCCGCAGGACTTCCAACAGGTTCGAGTGGGCCGGAGATCCGTCCTGCACCGAGCGCATGGCCATGGTGGTGAACCCGCCGATCACGGTGAGGAGGTTGTTGAAGTCGTGGGCCACGCCTCCGGCCAGCCGTCCCACCGCCTCCATCTTCTGGGCCTGGCGGAACTGCTCCTCCAGCTCGCGGATCTGGGTGACGTCCTCCTTCAACCCCACGAAGTGAGTGATGACCCCGCCGTCATCCACCACCGGCGCGATGGCCGCCCGCTCGGCGAAGAGTTCGCCGTTCTTCCGCCTGTTCCAGAACTCTCCGTGCCACTCCCGGCCCGCGGTGACGGTGGACCACAGGTCGCCGTAGAAGGCTTTGTCCTGGCGCCCGGAGTTCAGGATCCGGGGATTTTGCCCCAGGACTTCCCCGGCGGAGTAGCCGCTGGTCTCGCAGAAGCGCGGGTTCACGTATTCGATGACCCCCTCGGCGTCGGTGATCAGCACCGAGACCGGACTGCAGTCCACCGCCCGGGCCAGCTTGCGGAGGTTCTCGAAGGCCGACTTCCGTTCGGTCACGTCCATGGTGATGCCGGAGAGGGAGACCTGGCTTCCGTCCGGGTCCAGCACCACCTCGCCCATGTTGGAGAGCCACCGGTCGCCGCCCCGGCCGTCGGGAACGCGGAACTCCAGCGAGAACTCGCCCCCCCGGGCCAGATACTGCTGCATCTCCCGCGCCACCGATTCGCGATCGGCTTGGTGGACGTGGAGCAGGAAGTCCTCCATGGTGCCGCCGAAGGATCCCGGGCGAACCCCGAAGAGCTCGCAGGTCCGGTCGTCCCAGCTCACCCTCCCGGTGGCGGGATCCCCGCTCCAGGCCCCGGCCCGGGCCGCGCGCAGCGCCAGGGCCAGGCTCTGCTCCTTGGCCCGCGCCGCTTCCTCGGCGCGCGCCAGGGCGGTGAGATCGTAGGCGAAGCCCAAGATCTCGTTCGGGCGCCCGTCGGCGCCGGGGATCGGCACCACGTGAATTTCCATGCGGAACCAGCGGCCCTGCAAGCGCACATCGCCCTCCGCCTGCTGCGGCCTGCCGGTATCCCGGCAGGCCTTCAGGAGGGGCAGGAAGGGCGCGTAGAACTCCTCGGGGAAGACCTCCTCGTTGGTCCGGCCCAGGGCGCGCTCCAGCGGCATGCCGCTCAATTCCTGGGCGGTCCCGTTGGCATAGGTATAGCGGAGTTCCGAGTCGAAGATGGCGAGGATGCCGGGAAAGCGCTCGGCGGCGGCCCGGAACCGCGTCTCGCTCTCCCGGAGCTGGTCCCGCGAGGCCGCCCACTCCGACATGTCGCGCACGATCCCCTGGAAGAACGGGCGCCCGTCGACCACGATCAGCCCGACCGACACGTCCACCGGAATGCGCGAGCCGTCGCGCCGCTGATGCACGGTCTCGATTCGCACCGAGCCCTGCTCCCACAGGGGCCTGAGGTACTCCTCCAGCGAGACCCGGGCCTCGGGCGGGCGCAGCATCTGGAACGACCGGCCCAGGAGTTCCGCGCGGGAATAGCCGTAGACCTCCTCCGCGCGATCGTTCACGTCCAGCATGCTGCCGGTCTCGTCGGCGAGGATGATGACGTCGGTGGAGTGCCGGGCGAAGAGCTCATAGTGGCGGGTGAGGGCGGTGCGCTCCCGCTCCCCCCGCTCCATCGTGAGGTGGTAGTGGCGCTCCCGGTTCCGGGCGGCCAGGGTCAGCAGATAGCCGGCGCCTAGCAGGGCCGCGATGAGGAGCGCCGCCACTTCCGACGCCTGGCGCACCACCGGAGCCAGGATGGCGGCGCGGTCCATCACGGTGACCATCGCCCAACTCGTGCCCGGCACCCGGGCCGCTCCCGCCAGCGCCGGCCTCCCGTCGAGCCCGGGACCGGCGAGCGCTCCCCGGTAGCCGAGGGCGGCCCGGACCGCGGGGAGACCGGATCGCGAGCGCGGGAGGCGGAGGACGCGAACGGCGTCCTCGCCCGTCCGGGGGGCGGCCAGGCAGGTCACCGAGTCCCCCTCCAGCCGCGCCAGCAGCGTGGTCCCGACCTGGGTGGATTCCGGCCATTCGGTCAGGGTGGTGAAGAGGCAATGATCCGGTTCCATCCGGAGCACCACCCACCCCCCCGGCGGGGAACCGGGAGGATCGGCCAGCGGAACCGAGATCTCCGACCGGATCCGGCCGGTGGCGGGATCACGAGCCAGGTCGTTGAACCACACCGAATCGGGAGGGGTCCGGCCGGCGGGATGGAGCCGGGGGTCCTCGGGAATTACCGCGCTCACCAGCCGTCCTTCTCCGTCCAGGAGAAGGACGTTCCGATAGCCGTATTGCTCGGCCAGGCCGCGCATCCAGTACCGGGCGGTCCCGGTACCGGGCGGGCCGTCGCCTTCCCGGATGCGCTCGAGGAGCCCCCGCGCCAGGTAGCGGTCGGCGAGGATCACCCGGGCGTCGCCCAGGCGCTCACGGTGCCAGCCGGCGAACTGTTCCGCCTTGACCCGGCAGGTCCCGAGCGCCTCGTCCGAGGCCTCGGCGAGGGCGTGCGTACGCTGCCCGGCGACCACCGCCGCCGCCACGCCCGCCGCGCTCAGCGAGAGAACGGCAAAGACCAGAAGCACGGCCCGATCCAGGCCGTGATCGTCCCTGAATGACATGGTGTCTCCGTCCACGCGGGGCCCGGGGGAACTCGGCGCGGCCGCGAGATGAACTATCCCGGTTATCGGCCCGCCGCGCCCGGTTTCCATGCCGGAATGAGGAATCTTCTCGATTCCCGGGAGATTCGAATCTCATGCAATCGTGCCGGCGATCCGCATAGCGGCGCTTCCGGGTGGGCGGCTTGACCGCCGGCCGCGCCGTTCTCTAGACTCGGGGGCCCGGTACGCCCTTATGCTTTGCCTATCAACAACTTGAGGAGCCCTGGAAATGCCCGTGGTGGAGTGCGTTCCCAACTTCAGCGAAGGGCGCAACCGCGCCGTCATCGACCAGATCACCCGCGCCATCACCGGGGTGGAGGGGGCGGTGCTCCTGGACGTGGATCCAGGCCAGGCCACCAACCGCACCGTGGTCACGTTCGTGGGCGAGCCCGAGGCGGTGGCGGAGGCCGCCTTCCAGGCGATCCGGACCGCGAGCCAGGCGATCGACATGCGCACCCACAGCGGCGCCCACGCCCGCATGGGGGCCACCGACGTCTGCCCCTTCGTGCCGGTGTCGGAGATCACCATGGAGGAGTGCTCGGAGCTGGCGCGCCGGCTGGCCCGGCGGGTGGGCGAAGAGCTGGGGATCCCGGTCTATCTCTACGAGGCCGCCGCGTCCCGCCCCGAGCGGCGAAACCTGGCCGACGTCCGCAAGGGTGAGTACGAGGGCCTGGCCGAGAAGCTCCGCGACTCGGAGTGGGCGCCCGACTTCGGTCCCGCCACCTTCAACCCCCGGACCGGGGCTACCGTGATCGGAGCCCGGCCGTTTTTGATCGCCTACAACGTGAACCTCAACACCAGGGACCGGCGGCTGGCCCACGACATCGCCCTCGACATCCGCGAGGGGGGCCGGGCCCGGCGCGACGCCGCCGGGGAGATCGTCCGCAACCCCGACGGCACCTCGGTCAAGGTGCCGGGGCGGCTCCCGTCGGTCAAGGGGGTGGGCTGGTTCATCGAGGAGTACGACCGGGCCCAGGTGTCCATGAACCTGGTGGACCACACCGTGACCCCGCCCCACCTCGCGTTCGACGTGGTGGAGGAGGAGGCGCGCAAGCGCGGCCTGAGGGTCACCGGGTCGGAGCTGGTGGGGCTCGTTCCCCTGGAGGCGGTCCTCGCGGCCGGACGGCACTATCTGGCCCGGCAGGGAAAGTCCACCGGCATCCCCGAGCGGCGGATCGTGGAGACCGCGATCCAGTCGCTGGGACTCCGCGAGCTGGGGCGGTTCGACCCGGACGAGAAGATCATCGAGTACCGGTTGGTCCGGGAGTCGGGGAAGAAGCGCCTGGTCGACCGCACCGTGGCCGAGTTCGTGGACGAACTCTCCACCGACTCCCCCGCTCCCGGGGGCGGGAGCGTGGCCGCGCTCTGCGGCGCGCTGGGGGCGGCTCTGGCCTCCATGGTGGCCAACCTCACCGTGGGGCGGAAGGGCCAGGAGGACGTGTGGGACGAGATGACGGCGGCGGCGGAACGGGCGCAGGCCGCCAAGGACGCCTTCCTGCGGGCGGTGGACGAGGATACCGAGGCCTTCACCAAGGTCATGGACGCGATCCGCGCGAGGGCCTCGGGCGAGGAGGAGGAGCGGAAGAGAGCGGCGGCGCTCCGCGACGCCAACCGCGGCGCGACCCTGGTTCCCCTCTCGGTCCTGGAACGGACCGGCGAGGTGATCGACCTGGCCCGGGTGACCGCGGAGAAGGGCAACCCCAACTCGGTGAGCGACGCCGCGGTGGCGGCCATGACCGCCCGCGCCTGCGCGGAGGGGGCCTATCACAACGTCCTCATCAACCTGAAGGCGCTGGCCGGCGACGCCGGCTGGGTGGCCGGGGTCCGGGAGCGGGCCGACCGGGCGGTGGCCGCCGCCCGCGAGCGGGCCGGAGAGGTGGTGGCCGAGGTGGAGGCGCGCCTCCTCCAGGGCTGAGCCGGCTTGCCGAAGCCGGCGCGGCCCCTGCTCCGGGAGGCGGACCGGCTTCCGGGACGGGGCGGGCCGGCGCGGGGTATGCTCCGCCCATGCCGGTCCTGGTGATCATGAACCCCGCCGCCGGCCGCGGACGCCACCGGCGCGATCCGGGGATGGTGGCCGCGGCCCTGGCCGCGCGCGGGATCGTTCACGACTTCCATCTCACCGAGCGCCCCGGGCACGCCCGGGAGATCCTCGCCGGCCACGGGGCCGGGGCCGACACCGTGCTGGTGGTGGGCGGGGACGGCACCGTCCACGAGGTGCTCCAGGGGCTGGACCTGGAGCGGCAACGCCTGGCGGTTCTTCCGTGGGGCTCGGGCAACGACTTCGCCTGGATGACCGGCGCCCCCGCCGGGATCGACCTCCTCCTGGACCGGATCGAGTCCGGAGCGGAGCGCCGGGTGGACGTGGGCACCTGGCGGGCGGAAGCCGGGGGCGAGACGCGCGCGGGCCGCTTCCACAACAACCTGGGATTCGGGTTCGAGGCCTCGGTCAACGAGGCCAGCGGCCGGGAGGGCCGGCTCAAGGGGCCGCTCCTCTACCTGGGCGCGCTCCTCCGGTCGCTGCCCCGGTACCGGAACCACCCGGTGATCCTGGAATGGGACGGGGGCGGCTACGAGGGGACGGTCGCGCTCCTCATGGTCGGAAACGGGCGGCGGGTGGGCGGCGCGTTCCTCCTGGCGCCGCACGCCCGGATCGACGACGGGCGCCTGGACCTGGTGTTCGCGGCGGGCATGTCGCTTCCCCGCATGCTGCTCCTGCTTCCCCGCACCTTCGGGGGCGGGCACCTCGCCTCGAGCCGGGTCCGCTTCGCCTCCACCCCCCGGGTCGGGATCCGCTGCCCCGAAGGGCTCCCCGCCTACGTGGACGGGGAGTTCATCCACCGGACGGTCCGCTCGGCGGAGATCGGCCTCCTTCCCCGGAGCCTCCGGGTGGCGGGGATGGTATGATCGGGTTCCCTCTCGCCACCACCGGCAGGCACCCATGATCCGTCCCGCGTTCGCCCATCGCCCCCGGATTTACCTGCTTCTCGCCGCGGGGGCGGCGTTGCTCCTCGCCGGCTGCGGCAACGACAAGCCGATCGTGGGGCCCCGGGTGT
The DNA here is from genome assembly GCA_963728475.1 of Candidatus Eiseniibacteriota bacterium. Classification (GTDB taxonomy): domain Bacteria; phylum Eisenbacteria; class RBG-16-71-46; order JABDJR01; family JABDJR01; genus CAVSKL01. The sequence continues at coordinate 1,738,874 of CAVSKL010000001.1, read as the reverse complement.
ACAAGGTCCCCGAGGCCTACCCCGATCCCCAGGCCGCGGTCGACGCCGCGCAGCCGGGCGAGGTGGTGGTGGTCCAGCCCGGCGTCTACACCCACACCGAGGTGCGCCCGGTGGACCCGGCCCGCCATCCCGGCGGACTGCGGGCGGCGCTGTTCATGAAGGACGGGGTCTCGGTGGTGGGGCTGGGCAGTCCCGGCACCGCCGTGCTCCGCGACACCACCGGCGCCGACAGCACGGTGGGGGTGGTGTTCGACTCGCTCAGCTCCGACGCCTCCATCCAGAACCTGGCCTGCGAGGGGTTCGGGACCGGGATCCTGGCCACCCGCGCCAACGGCGACATCATCTGCTGCCGGGTGAGCGACGTGGGGACCGGGGTGGAGGTGAGCGAGGCGCAGGAGCCGCTCTTCATCGGGAACCTGATCGAGCGGGCCGCCGCCGCCGGGGTCCGGAACCGGAACTCCGGGGCGGGATTCGGCGCCAACTACGTGCGCGACTGCCCGGTGGGATTCCTGCTGGAGGGGACGGGAAACGCGGTTCTCGACGCCAACGTGCTCTGCCGGAACCAGGTGGGGGCGCGGATCACCGCCGGCGCCCTTCCCGTGGTCACCGAAAACGCGGTGCGCAACAACACCGGCTCGGGCTTCCTCCTCGAGGACGGGGCCGACCCCCTGGTGGAGCAGAACGACATTTACCAGAACGCGGTGGACGTGGAGGTGCGAGGCTACGATCCGCCCCGCGCCCAACCCATCGTCTTCGGGGGCAATTACTGGGCCTCGCTCGACACCCTCGCCATCGAGAGCGCCCGCATCGTGGACGCCGAGGAGGACCCCGCCCGGGGAGCGCGGGTGGACGTGAACCCGGTGAGCCCCACCTCCTTCTTCCCGCTCAACACCAACCTGGGCGCCCTCTGTAACGGCTCCGGCCCGGAAGGGGCGGCGGCGATCATGGACATGCTCCAGCGGCTGGCTACCGCCAAGGGGTGGCTCCGCTAGCAAACCGGTCCCCAACCGTCCCCGGCGCGCCGGCCGGCCCGCCCGGGCAGGTGCGGGCCCTGGACCGGGCGGCCCGGATCGAGTGGCTCCCGGGGCCCCACTTCCCCCTCCCCCCCGGCGCCGGTCCCGGGCGTATAGTCGATGGATCGGGCCGGCAGGACGGGTCCCCATCATCCTCATCACATCATCCCGGTCGATCCGCCCCGGCCATTCATGGAGGTACCAAAGCATGAGTTCGATCAAGACCTTGGCGACGATCCTGGCGGGCCTGACGGCGGTCGCCGTCCTTTCCGCGGCGGACCCCGGTTCCGGCACCACCACCGCGCAGCCCGCGCTTCAGCACGGAAGCGGGGAGGACGGCGGCGGCCTTCCGGGCGGGACGCCCGGCGTGGCCCCCGATGAGCGGGCGAGCCGGATGCGGACGGTCATGCGGTCGGTGAGCGAGATGGAGCGGCGCGCCGGCGACGTCGAGAAGACCAACTCCGGGTTCTCCACGGACAACTACATGGGCCGCGGACCCGAGTTCGCCGAACTCCAGCATCTGGGCGAGAACATGGAAGTTCTCGCCCGGCTCATGCACGACACCATGAGCCGCTACGAGGAACTCAACGAGGACCCGGATCCGGATGCGGGCACGAACGGGGACGCGGACGTGGATGCGAGCCGGGACGGGTACCGCGAGGCGAACCTGGAGTACCTCACCGACCACGCCCAGAGCATGGTGGAGGCCATGGACCGCATCCTGAGCGCGATGGAGACCCTGGGAGCCAAGCTCCAGGCCGAACCTCCGCTGGCTCCGGGACACGAGGAAGAGCCGGACGTGGAGGCGGGCCTGTAGCAGGCGGCCGGCGGATAGCCGCCCGTTGAGAGACGGGACTCGGCCGCCCGGCATCCGGGGCGGCGGCGCTTCGAACGCGGCCGGATCCAGTTTTTCGACGGGGGGCTAAGAGCGCTTTCGCTTCCCACCCGAGGCCCCGGCCTTCCCGGCCGGGGCCTTCGGCTTGGTCCGGCGGGCGGCGCTTCCGGACGGCCGTGCCGGGGCCGATTTCCGGACCGGCTTGGTCGCGGCGCTCTTCACCGCCGATTTCCGGGCCGGCTTCGTCGCCGCCCGCTTCCCGGCGGCCTTCTTGGCCGCCTTCTTCTTCGCGGACGTCCCGGGGGCCCCGCTCTTTCCGGACACGGCGGTCTTCCCGGCCGCCGCCCGCTTCCCGGCGGGGGCGGACTTCCCGGTGGCGGCTTTCCCGGCGGGGGTCTGCTTCCCCGGCGCGGCTCCCTCCCCGGACTCCTTGGCGGCGCCGCGCGGCTTCCTTCCCGGTTTGCCCGCCGTCTCCGCCGCGCCCGACCGCCACCGGGCCGGGTCGGGTTCGTAGGACGGACAGAGGCCGGGCCCCATCACGCACTGGGCGCACCGGGGGAGCCGGGCGTTACAGACCAACCGGCCGTGCAGGATCAGCCGGTGGCTGAGATCGGTCCACTCCTCGCGGGGGAAGAGGTCCATCAGGTCGCGCTCGATCCTGGCCGGATCCTGGTGGCCGGTGAGCCCCATCCGCTGCGAGAGGCGCTGGACGTGGGTGTCCACCACCACCCCCTCGTTCCGTCCGAACGCGGTGCCGAGCACCACGTTGGCGGTCTTGCGGGCGACCCCGGGCAGGGTGAGGAGCTCGTCCATGGTCCGCGGCACCGCCCCCCCGTACGCCTGCTCGATCCGCCCCGCCGCGCCCAGGATCGACTTCGTCTTGCTCCGGAAAAAGCCGGTGGACCGGATGAGCCCGGAGACCTCCTCGGGGTCGGCCGCGGCCATGGCCCCGGGATCGGGGAAGCGGCGGAAGAGACCGGGGGTCACCTTGTTCACCCGCTCGTCGGTGCACTGGGCGCTGAGGATGGTGGCCACCAGGAGCTCGAACGGGCTCCGGTGGACCAGGGCGCAGTGCGCCCCGGGATAGGCGTCCCGCAGCCGGACGAGCACCTCTCGGGCGCGTTGGGGCCGGGTCATGCGGAGCGCGGGGAGGAGCGGCGGAACCGAAGCGGGGGTACGTGCATGGCGCAGAGCATACCCGACCGGCGCGCCCCCGCGAAAGCGGCCGCGGTCAGCGGCGGCGGCGGCGCCTCGGACGGCGGCGACGGGCCGGACGGATGCCTCCGCGCGAGCGCCGGGACTCGATCTGCAGCCGGCGGCGGGCCCGGGGAAGCCACTCCACCGCCACCGCGTATCCGGGATCCAGGGCCAGAGCGCCCTCCCAGGCCTCGATCACCCGCAACCAGTCGCGGCCCTCCCAGTGAATGCGACCCAGCTCGTACAGGGAGGCGGCCGAGGCGCGGCCCCAGTTGCGCTGCCGCTCCAGCCACCATCGCTGGACCCGGCGGACGCGAGTCCGGAGCCGGCGCCACCCGTCCAGAAAGCGGTAGACCGCGGGGAAGGCGGCCCGGGCATGGCGCAGGCCGTAGCTCTCGGCATGGTCCTCCTGGGCGGGCTTGCGGATGCCGTGGGTGAAGCGCTGGTAGTGGTGCCCGACCTCGTGGTAGAGGGTTTCGGCCAGGACCACCCGCCAGACCGTCGGCACCTTGCGCAGGAACGAGGGCAGATCGCCGGCCATCTCCTCCGGGTAGAGCATGATGAACGCGGGCTCGCCCTCGTAGGCCTCGAAATACTGCCCGAGGATCTCCTCCCCGTGGCGCTCGTCCAGGGGCCGCCCCCCGGAGACGACGATGCGGGAGAGGCCGGCCAGGTGCTCGGGGGGAAGGCGCCGGAGCAGGCGGCGCAACTCGGCGGCGAAATCCACCGGGTAGGGGCGCGTGAGCGCCAGCATCGTGATCTTCATGGCCGCCTGCCTTGGCCCTTGAACGGTTCGAACGGACTCCCGGCCCGGCCGGGCGGGGCTAGCGCGACCGGCGAAGACCTTCCAGGTAGTGATACTGAACGAGGTAGTCCAGCACCCGGTCGGTCAGCCCGCCGAGGGGCAGGCGGGCCAACGGCTTCACCACGGAATACACCGGCCGCGTCAACAGAGTCCGGTACACCACCCGGGCGACGTTCAGTTTCCACGGATCGCCGGCCCTGGGGGGATCGAACCGGTCGTACCCCAGGGCCCGTCGGGTCTCGGGGTGCTTGTTAAATAAGTACGGCAAAGAGGACATTCCGCACAAGGTCTTCTTTTCCAGGACCTCGGCCAGGGAGTGGGGATGGATGTGGAACGAGCGCGCCCCTTCCACGAACCGGAACCCCAATCCCCGCTCCCGCTCCAGCCGCCAGGCCAGCTCCAGGTCCTCGAACCCGTAGGTGACGAAGTTCTCGTCGAACCCCCCCACCGCCTGGAGGTCCTCGCGGCGCACCGAGGAGTTGTTGGTGCTGAAGTACTTCCACGGCAGGGGCCCGGAGTCGCGGATCTTCTGCGCGCCCCGGGTGGACATGTACCGGTCGACGGGGGCGGTCACCACCTCGGGGTGATTCACGACGTTTCCGATCCCCGCGGTCCCCGGCCCGGCCTCGTGGAGGGCGCGATGGGCGGCGAGGAAGCCGGGGACCAGCTCCATGTCGTCGTCCAGGAACACCACCACCTCGCCTTCCGCCCGCTCCAGGCCGCGGTTCCGGGCGGCGGCCCGCCCCCGGTTCGCCTCCACCCGGACCGCCTCGAACCCGTGGCGGGGCCGGTAGCCGGCCAGGAAGGCGGGGGTGTCGTCGGTGGACCCGTCGTCCACCACCACCACCTGGTAGCCGGCGGGGTCCAGGTCCTGGGCGGCCAGCGAGGCGAGCGTCCGGCGCAGGAGCGCCGACTTGTTGTGGGTGGGGGTGACGACGGCAAGGCGCACGGCGCCCGCTCTCAGGCCCGGCCGGCGGCGGGGCTGCGGCCGGCCACCAGGCTGTAGTAAATCTCCTCCACCCGGGCCATGCTCCGGTCGTGGTCGGCCTTGGCCCGCACCACCCCCTCGGCGGCCTCGCCCAGGCGGCGGCGGAGCCCGGGGTCGGAGAGGAACCGCGCGATCGCCGCCACCAGCGCGTCGGGATCCCGCGGCGGCACCAGGAGGCCGGTCTCGCCGTCCCGGATCCACTCCGCGGCGGAGGGGAGGTCGCTCGCCACCACCGCCCCGCGGCAGGCCATGGCTTCGAGCAGGCTCACCGCGGTGGCGTCCACCGAGGGGACGGTGAGGAACACCGTGCTCGCGGTGAGGTAGCCGGGAAGCTCGGCGTGGGGAATGCGGCCCACCCAGTGGACCCGGTCACGGAGCCCCAGCCGGCCGGCGTGCTCGCGGAAACGGGCGTCGTCGCCCTCGTTCCCGGCGATGACGTAGTGCACGTCGGGAAACTGCTCCCGCACCCGGGCGGCGGTGTCCACGATCACGTCGATGTTGTAGTAGGGCTGGGTGAAGGAGCGGGTGGAGAGAACGACCGGCGCCGAGGGCGGAATCCCCAGGCGCTCGCGCACTTCCCCCCCCGCCGCCCCGGGATGGAACCGGGTGAAGTCCACCCCCCACTGCACGACCTCCGTGCGCGCGCGGGGGGCGCCCAGGGCCACGCAGGCGTCGATGATGTCGGCGGAGTCGCCGGTCACGTAGTCCGCCTTGCGGAGCGCCTCGCGGGCCAGGCGGTTCTTGACCCGGGTCTCGTGCGGGGTCACGTAGACGTCGTCCCCCCACACCGTGAGCACGAAGGGGTGCCAGCCGCTGAACACCCCCCAGTAGCCGTAACCGGTGAGGAAGTGGGTGTGGAGGAGGTCGGGCTGGAGCGCCCCGATGATCGAGCGCACCTTGACCAGGCTCACCGCGTAGCGGAAGGGCTTGGGTCCGGACCCGGTGGTGATGTCGTGGACGTGAACGCCCGGCATGGGTCCCGGCTGCACGGTCATGAGGTGCACGTCGTGGCCGCGGCGGGCGAACCAGGTGAGCCACCGCTCGGTGTGGATGTGGCGGCCGATGGAGAGGTACGCCAGCCGGAGCGGCTTCCGCTCGCTCAACGCCCGGCCTCCGTCCCCGAGGAGCCGGCGGGGAGCGGGTAGGTGCCGTACCACTGGAGCTTGCGGTCCCCGGGACTGGCCGCCTGCAGGGTGACCGAGTGGAACACCGCGGGATACTCCGGGAACTCCCGCTCGATGTAGGCCAGGAGCTTCTTCCCGTAGGCGGCCTGGGCGGCGCTGTCGGCGGGGGCGGCCGGGGTCTGGTAGCGGAAGATGAGCCCCAGCCCCCCCTCGCGGATGGTGTACCCCACCGTGAACACCTTGAAGGTATCGGGCGGCGCGGGCCAGGCGTCGACCCGGCCTCCGGGAAGCCGGTCCACCGAGATCCGCCGCTGCTCCCGCTGAAGCTCGTCCACCGACGCCGGCTTCACCCACGCCGCCGGCACCGCCAGGTCGATGGCCACGTTGTAGAGGAGGGCGGCGTTGCGAAGGTGGGCGGCCAGCTTCTGGTCCGAGGCCTCGGATTCATACCCCTTCCAGTCCTTCCCGTACACGGTGGCCGGCTTCGCGAAGAACGCGGCGAGCTTCCAGGTGCCGTCGTCGCCGCCGTACCAGAGGGTCGAGTAGTAGAAGGTCTCGCCGGCCTGCTCGCCGGTCTGGACCAGCGAGGCCTGGAGGGGGTGGTCGGTGAGAAGATAGACGGTGGGGCGCGCGTCTCCGGCGGCGGTGCAGGAGACGCGCGCGGCATGGGGGAAGTTCGGCCCGAACCGGATCACGTCCAGGGACTGGGTCGCGAGGTTCCCGGGAACGCCGAGCTGCCCGGCCACCCGGGCGATGGGCCCGATGAATTCCTGGGGAGAGCGCTGCCGCTGGACCGCCCCGGCGGCGTTCTCGTAGATCGCCTTCCAGTCGCCGGCGTGGAGGCGGGTGTAGAAAGCCTCGGCCGCCGACAGCACCTGCTCCCGGACCTGCCTGGGGACCTCGTCCCCCCGGTTGCAGCCGTCCTGAAGGCGCGCCCGGGGGCCGCAACCGGCGGCGAGCAGGACGCCGGCCGCCGCCGCCCCCATCCCGAGGACGAGGAGGAGCGCACGCCTCCCTTCCGGGGAGGCCGCGAAGGCGGCGCGAAGTAGCGCTTTGGTTGCGGTCACAGGCCATGCTCCAGGTGCGAAAACCCATGGAGTTTAGAGAACCCGGGGCCGCGGGACAAGGCACGGGGGCCGGGCATCCGCCCGCCGGAGACGAATTCCGGCGGCGGAGGCGCCGGCGGGCCGGGGGCACCGGCGCGCTTCACCGCCTCCGCCCGGAGCCGAACACGGTGCGGCGGAGCGAGGCCCGGGGCCAGGCCAGCACCATCTGGGCGGCGCGCCCCACCGGCCCCCGCCCCGCGAACATGGCCAGGGCCCGCTCCTCCTCGACCCGGGTCAGGAAGCCGCCGCGCACCAGGAGGAAGTTGGCCGCCGCCGCCACTCCCCCCGCCACCAGGACGTACGCCCACCAGGGCCACAGGGGCAGATGCCGGCCGGCGGTGACGCATACCGCCCACACCGCGATCGAGAGCGATGCGCGCTTGAGGAAGAAACCCACCGGCGGGCGCGGCAGGCGCAACCGGTGAAAGACGATGAGGGTATAGGTGAGAACCACCACCGAGGCCAGCGCCTGCCCCGACACGAAGCCCGGGAGTCCGAACCGGCGGACCATGAGCGAGCCGGCGCCGAGGTAGATCACGAGCCAGGCCGAATCGTTGCCGAACGCGTACCACACGTGGCCGATGGCGCGGAGAAAGAGCACCAGCGGCTGGTTCAGGCAGAGGACCGGCACCACCAGGGTGAACATCCAGAGCACCGGGGCGCCGGGGAGGAACTTGGGGGTGCTCACCAGCAGGAGGAGCGGCCGGGCGAATATGGTGAGGAAGGCCAGGAGCATGAGTCCCAGGCCCAGCTCGAGCTTGATGAAGAGTTCCATGTCGCGGCGGAGCTCGGGCCGGCGCGGCCCCTCCCACTTGTGGGTGATCTCCGGGTTCATGACCTGGAACGGGATGTAGAGGAGCCGGCGGGCGAAGAGCGCCAGCCGCGCGGCCACGTGGAAGATGGCCAGCGCCTCGAACGAGACCAGGGTGGCCAGGAGCGGCTTGTCGAGCTGCTCGATGGCGATGAGGAAGATGCCCGCCGCCGCCGCTCCCTGCCAGTAGCCCTTCACCTCCGGGAGCACCGGCCCCGCGAAGACCCCGGGTCCGGCCTGGGCCCGGATCGGCCGCAGGTAGCGGACGAGCGCCCCCAGCCCCAGGAGCGCGACCGCCACGCTCGCGGCCAGGAACACCACCAGGGCCAGCTCCACCGAGAGCCGGTGGCGCATCAGGAAGTACCCGCCGGTCACCACCACCGAGAAGGTGATCTCGAGCACGGCCACGATGACCATGCGGCGGATTCCCCGGAACGAGGCGTTGTTGATGGCGCGGGCGCTCCCGCTGGCCACCGCCAGGTACCCGATCACCAGGAGCCGGCGTCCGAGCACCGAGGCCTCGGTGCCGCCCAGAAGGCGGCTCACCCACGGACCGATCAGGATCAGCACCGCCGTGACCAGGACGAGGGCGACCAGGTAGATGCGGAGCGAGAAGAAGAGGAGCTTCCCCAATCGCGCCAGCCGCCCCTCGGCGTCGTACTTGGCACCGTAGCGCACCAGCACCTGGGGCAGGCCGAGCTCGGACAGGGTACCCAGAAGGGCCCCCACCGCGAGCACCGCCGACCACACCCCCACCGCCTCCTGGCCGAGGAAGTTGGTGATGATCTTGACCTGGAGGAACGCCAGCACCGCGGTCACGAAGAATGAGCTTCCCAGGGCCAGGGTGTTGGTGCGGATCCGGCTCAACGGGGCGGCTCCTGCCCGGGGCCGGGGGCTCCGGGGCGCGACGACGGGTTCGGATCGGCGGGCCGGTCCCACACGACCGCCACCGGACAGGGACCGAGGACCTCGCGCCCCCCCTGCGCGGCCAGCGCCGCCACCGTGGCGGAGGCGAACGCATCCCGGGGTCCGGCGTAGCAGGTGAAGAGCCCCAGGCTGGGGCCCACGAGGCTCCGCACGCGCGGAAGGTCCTCCGGCACCGGCCATACCACCGCGGGGCGGTCCCAGATCCAGGCGTAAAGGGTGGGAGCGTCGCTGATCACGGTCGCGCCGTCAATCCGGCTCGCGATCCCGGGATCGGAAAGGAGCCGGTTCAGCTCCGCCGCCACCCGGGCGGAGGACCCGTCGGGACGCCGCGCGTGCATGGCGGCGGCGAGGGTGGCGAGGCCGACCACGACGGCCGCCCCCCCCAACAGCGCCCGCCGGCGGGGAAACCTCGAGAGGGCGATCGCCGCGGCCACCGCCAGCCCGGGAATGAGCGGTCCCAGGAAGCGCCGCGAGTACTCCATGGGGGCCAGCACCAGGACCAGGAGACCGGTGGCCAGGAGCCCTCCCCATACCAGCGCCCGCGCCCGCCGCTCCCGGGGCGGGCGGAGCACCACCAGGGCCAGGAACGGGGTCAGGAAGAGCGAGGGCATGAGCGCGAGGTCGCGGAGATAGCGGAGGAGGTCCAGGGCCCCCTTCCCCAGGAGTTCCCCGGGATGGGCCAGCAGAAAACTCCAGGGATGAAGGCCCCGCACCGCCAGGGTCCGGGACGCGGTCCAGTCCGGGAAGCTCCGGGTGGCGTGATAGAGGAGGGAGCCGGTGTTGTAGAGAGGGGCGCCGGTGATCCGCCAGATCCGCAGATTCCAGGGGAGCGCGACCAGGACCGAGGCCGCCGCCAGGATCACCAGGTCCCGTTTCCGGCGGCGCTCTCCGGCCAGGACGTAGGCCAGCATCAGCCCCGGCAAGAGGACCCAGGTCTCCTGCCGCAGGAGCGCCCCCACCCCCACCAGCATCCCCGCCCCCAGCGCCCCCAACCCGCCCCGGGCCCGGAGCATCACCGCGAACAGGAGGGTGACCCACACCGCGTAGAAGGTGGTGGCGATGATCGGTTCGTCCACCCCGACCACCACCGGGGAAAGGAGCGCCCACACCGAGGCCGTCGCCGCCCACCCCGGACTCAGCACCGAGCGACCCAGGAAGTAGGCGGCCAGCGGCAGGAGCACGAGGGTCAGCGCCTGGAGCGCCAGATAGGCGTTCGGATCGGGCCCCCCGGCCAGGGTGAAGGCGGCCGCCACCAGGAGCGGGAACCCGGGCTGGCGCCAGAGGAGCGGGAAGGCGTCCGCTCTCCCGCCCCCGGCGGGCACCGACTCCGGCAGGAAGGGCACGTAGGTGAAACGGCTGGTGAACCCGTCCCCCTGCCAGAGCCGCCGGCCCAGCTGGAGGTAGTCCCAGGCGTCGGAATGGTGGTAGAGCCGCTCCGGCGCCGGCATCCGCACGGTGGCGCCGTCGGCACGGGCGAAGGTCACCGCCCGGAACGGGAGGAGAAAGGCCGCCGCCACCACCAGCCCCGCCGCGGCCAGGAGCGGAACGTGAAGCCGCGGGCTCAGTCCCATTTCGGCCCCTTCCGGATCCGCTTCAGCCACCCCGCGGCGTGAAAGCAGCGCAGAAGCGGCACCGGCCGCGCCCCGAACGACTCCTTGAACTTCTCGATGCCCGGGTTCCCGCCGCTGGCGCCGAAGTTCCATCGAAGCCTTCCCCGGTCGCAGGCGTCGCGGAGCGCGCGGTTCAGCAGGTAGTGGAAGGCCCGCACCGGCCGGGATTCCTCCGAGGCTCCGCTCACCCAGGGGTGGACTTCCTCCTCGTTCTCCAGGAACAGCACCGCCGCCACCGGCTCGCCCTGGACCCGCGCCACGTAGATGCGCGCCCCCTCCCCCAGCGAACCGGCCACCGCGGCCAGCGCCTCGCGGGGATGGGGCCGGATCCCCGGCCAGCCCTCGCTCTGCTCCAGGTGGAACCGGTACAGGATGTCCACCGCCTCGGGCCCCCGCTCCTCGCCCGCGGTCACCTCCGCGCGCTCCGCCACCCGCACGCAGTTCCGCGTGTTCTTGTCGTAACGGCGGGTCCAGATCTCCTCGAACCCGGGAGTGAGGTCCACCACGTGGGTGCGGAACTCCTGGAACACCCGCCCGAAGACCGGGGCGAGGGCGGCGCGGCGGGCGGGGGTGGGGTCGTAGACCATCATCTCGTAGCGCAGCACCGAGGGGAGCCGCACCCGCCGGCCGAACGCCCTGGCCAGGGCGGGCGCGGTTCCGGGGGGGGCGTCCGCGGCCAAGATCGGCCCGCCGTGGGTGCCGAACGGCAGGGAGAGGATCTGGCTCAGACCGTACTTGCGGAGCCGCACGAACGGAAGCACGCCGGCCACCGCTTTCCCCTCCCGGGCCACCAGGAAGCCCGGCCGGTAGGCGGGGTAGGCCCGGGTGAGCGCGTCCATCCACCGGGGACCGGAGAAGAAGGTGGCGTGCGGATCCTGGGCGCAGAGCGCCGCCCACTCCTGGGGCGGGCGGCCGCGGGCGGAGACGCGGATCACCGTGGGCTAGGCCCCGCCGCGGGGTCGCGGGGCCTCGGAACCGGGAACGGACGCGTGCCGGAGGCGCGCTTCGGGAAGGAGCCGCTCGAGGGCGGTGAGGATGCTCTCGCGATCGGCGGCCCGGGCGAACCGCTCCAGCTCGGCCAGGGACGCCTCCACCGGCGGGTTCTCCCCCCGCACCCGGCGGGCGGCGCGGATCTTGGGAACCGGGGTGGGCTCGAGCGCCTCGAAGTCGTGGGTCAGCTCCTCGTGGAGCTTCTCCCCCGGTTTGAGGCCGGAGACCGTGACCGGCACGTCCACCCCGGGGCGGAGCCCGGAGAGGATGATGAGGTCCTGGGCCAGGTCCAGGATGCGGAGCTGATCGCCCATGTCGAGGATGAAGATCTCTCCCCCGCTCCCCAGCGCCCCCGCCTCCAGCACCAGCATCGCCGCTTCCTTCACCGTCATGAAGTAGCGGGTGGCGCCGGGGTCGGAGACCGTCACCGGTCCCCCGCGGGCGATCTGATGGAGGAAGAGCGGCACCACCGATCCGCGGCTGGCCAGCACGTTCCCGAACCGCACTGCCAGGAGCCGGGTGCGGCAGCCGCGGGCGGTCCGCTCGGCCAGCAGAAGCTCGGCCAGGCGCTTGGAGGCCCCCATCACGCTCTGCGGATTCACCGCCTTGTCGGTGCTCAGCATGACCAGCCGCCCGGCCCCCGCCGCTTCCGCCGCGTCCACCAGGTCGCGGGTGGCCAGCACGTTGTTGAGGATCGCCTCCTCCGGGTAGCGCTCCATGAAGGTGACGTGCTTGTGGGCGGCGGCGTGGAGCACCACGTCGGGACGGATCCGGTCCAGGGCCCGCCGGAGGGCGGCCCGGTCGTGGAGGTCCACCAGCGCCAGCTCGGGCGGCGGCGTCCCCGCGTTTCCCCGGAGCGCGAGCTCGCTCTCGAACAGGCTGTTCTCGCCGCGCCCCAGCATCACCAGCCGCTCCGGTCCCAGGCCGAGGACCTGGCGGGCCAGCTCCCGGCCGATCGAGCCCCCGGCGCCGGTCACCAGCACCGTCTTCCCGGCATAGACCGGGGCGACCAGGGCCCGGTCGGGTTCCACCGTCTCCCGGCCCAGCAGGTCCTCGGGCTCGATCTTGCGGATCTGGTCCAGGCGGACGTCGCCGCGGATGATCTCCCAGATCCCGGGGACGATGCGGAAGCGGACCCGCTCGGCGCGGCAGGTCTCCACGATCTCCCGGATCACGCCGCCGTGGACCGAGGGGAGCGCGATCAGGATCTCGGTGGCGCCGGTCTCCCGCAGCACCCTCGGGATGTCCCCGCGGCCGCCCAGGACCGGAACCCCGTCCACCCGCGTCCCCTGCTTGGCCGGGTCGTCGTCGATGAACGCCACCGGGATCATGCCCGACCGGGAGTGCGCGCGAAGCTCGGTGAGCGCCATCCGGCCTGCGCTCCCCGCCCCCACCATCAGGATCCGGGTCTCGGTCACCGCACCACTCCCAACCGGAGCACCACCGTCCCCTTGGCGCCGGTGCGGGCTCGCACCAGATAGAGGCCGGGGGCCACCACGTTCCCGGCGGTGTTCTTCCCGTCCCAGCTCCAGGACCCGTTCCCCCCGGTGGTGTTGTCCTCCTCGAACTCGCCCACTTCCTGTCCGGCGATGTCGTAGACCAGCGGCTTCCCGGCGGCGCCGCGGTCGACCGGGTTCACCACCCCCTCCCGCACCTGGATTCCGAGATGGACGCGGCGCAGGCTGATCGGACTTCCCGGGGTGTAATCGATGGGGTTGGGGTAGAGCACGTATCTCTCGGCGGGCGGGGCGCCGCCGGTGTAGACGGAGGGGTCGATCCGGAGGAATCCGTTCCGGGTGCCGAACCACACCGCGCCGTCCACCGGGTCGAGCGTCCCCGCCGTGACCTGGTCGTCGGGGAGCGCGGAGTTGTCGGTGGTGAAGACGGTGAACTCCCCGCCCGAGGCATCGCAGGTCCCGCCCCGGGGCAGGTACAGCACCCCCCCGGAGGTTCCGATCCAGATCCCTCCCTGGCGGTCGGCGACGATCGCGCTCACCGGCCGGGGCTGGTCGCCGCTCTGTCCCGAGACCCGGGTGGGGCATCGGGATTGGAGCACCCCGCCCCGGAGGAGATGAAGGCCCCCTCCCGCCGTCCCCAGCCAGACGTCGGAGCCCACCGCGGTGAGGGCGGTCACGTTGGGGTCGAGCAGGCCGGAGGCGCCGGCGCCGAGGTGGATCCAGTTCGACCCGTCGGCGCCCTGGGCGAGATTCCCCTGGGTGGGCCAGTAGTCGAGCCCCGCGGCCAGGTGGCCCAGGTAGACGCCGTCCGGGGTCACCGCCACCGCGCGCACGAAGTTCGAGGCCATGCGGGCGCCGGTCGAGGCCTGGTCGAGATGGAGCACCGGCTGCCAGGAGTTGCCTCCCTGGTCCTGAAGCACGTAGGCGCCCAGCCCGTCGGTGCCGGTCCAGATGCGGCCCTGCGAGTCCTCGTCCAGGGAGTAGACGTTGCGGACCGACGGCAACGGGACGATCGCACTGGGCAGGCGGAGATCGATGGGGCACCCGTTCAGGTTGTCCCCGCAGCAACAGTGCCCGACCCAGACCCGGCCCTGGCGGTCGGGGAAGACGCCGAAGATCCAGTCCTCGTGCAGCCCGTCGGCCGGGGTGTACGCCGACCAGACATCGCCGTTGAAGCTCATGAGCCCGATCGCCGACTCCTGGGTTCCCGCCCAAACCGTCCCCTGGGCGTCCGCCCCCATGCCCCCGACCGGCGAGGCCACCGGGGGCCCCGGGGGGAGGAGCTGGGCGCCGAAGGTCGAGTCCCCCTCCCGCGCGGTGGAGATGCCCCGGGAGGTGGCGAAGTAGAACACGCCGCCCAACTGCACCACGTCGTTGAGGTCGCCGTCGGGGTAGCGCGAGAGCGCCACCGCCCTCCACGCCTCCTGCCCGTCGTCCCACCGGTAGAACTCGCGAACGCTCCCGCGAAGGGCGAACAGGGTGTCCCCCTGGGCCACCAGGCGGTCGGCGGCGAGGCCGGTCGGGACCCAGGCGCCCCCGGCCAGCCGTTGCACCCCCTGGGCGCCGGCCCGGAACAGGACGCCCCGGTGCAGCGCCAGCGACTGCACCGCCGAACCCACGGAGCCGGCCGGCAGCGTCCCCGCCGAATCCCAGGTGCCTCCGCTGAAGCGGGCCAGCCCGGCCTGGGTGGCCACCCACAGGGTATCGCCAGAGAGAGCGTAGTCGTTGACGATGTAGGAGGGCACGATGCAGCCGGGAGCGGCCGGCGCGCAGACGTCGGTGCGGCTGGCGCTGGGTTTGAGCGTGAGCCCGGCCTGGGTGCCGATGTACACCCCGTTCCCGAAACAACGGATCACCCGGATGTGCGGATCGGGCCAGTCGTCCACCAGCCGGTCCCAGCGGCCGGTGGCGGGATCGTAGAACGTGTAGCCCCGGGTGGCGCTTCCCGTCCACACCCGGCCGGAGCCGTCGATGCAGAGGGTGGCGAGGTCGTTGCCGCGGGGGCCGTTCAGAAGCTTGGGAAACTGGGTCCAGGTCCCGGCGGCGAGGTCGTAGCGCACCGCGCCGCCTCCCATGCTGGCCGCCCACAGGTGGCCGTTCCCGTCGTGGTCCAGGTCGCGAAGATCGTACGCGTTCACGTACGGAGTGAAGGCGTCCACCACGTTCTGGGCGCTCGCCGCGGGCGCGCCCAGGCCGAGCAGGGGCGCGGCGAGCAAGGCGAAGACGAACCGGGGCCGCGCCGGGCGCGGCGAGCCGAGGGCAAGAAAGTTGAGCCTCACGTTCGAATCCCCACGGAAGGGGCGTCCGGCGAGGGGGCCGCCGCCCGTTCCTGATTGGAGTGCGCCCGCGTGACCGGGGAGGGGGAACCCCGACCGCGCCCTCCGCCGGGACGCCGGAGCGCCACGCGGGCCAGGAGCTTCAGGTCCAGCTCGGCGGACCAGTCCTCCATGTAACGAAGTTCCTGCTGCATCTCCTCTTCGGGGGACGGGGCGGGGGCGAGGCTCCACGGCCCCACCAGCCCCGGCCGATGCCGTTCCCGTATCCGCAACCAGGCGTCTCCGCCGGGGACGGCCTCGCCGGGCCGGAGCGGGCGGGGGCCCACCAGGCTGAACCGGCCGGCGAGGACGCTCCCGAGCAGGGGGTACTCGCGAAGCCACCCTTGGCCGGCCAGGAGCCGGACCCCGTGCCGCTCACCCCATCGACCCGTGAGGACCTCTTCCGGTTCCAGGATCCTTTTCCCGGAGAGCGCCCGCCCGGCCAGCACCAGGGCGAACGGGACCGCTCCCAACACCACAATCACCGACCCGGCAACGAGATCCAGGATCCGCTTGCTCGGCTTGGAGGGGTGGAGAGCCGGCCGCTCCAGAGTCAGCCATGTCACCTCTCCCACCCGCTCCAGGCGGGCCCGGCGGGGAAGGGCGGCGATGAACTCCGACACCACCCGCACCCCGAAGCCGGCCCGCCGGAGCGGCAGCACCGCCTCCGCCACCGCGTCCTCGGATACCCCCAGCGAGCCCGGGGTCACCACCGCCACCGACACCCGCTCCCCCCCAGCCGCTTCAACAGCACCTCCACCCCGAACCCGCCCGGCGCCCGGTTCCGGAACCGCACCGGCTCCCAGCCCAGCTCGGGAGCGGCGGCCAGCGAGCGCTCCAGCCGGTCGAGCACCGGATCGTCGCCCACCAGCGCCACCCGGCGGAGGTTCCACCGGTCGCGGCGGGTGCGAACCGCCAAGGCGTAGAGGAGCCGGCGCGAGAGGAAGGCGAACGCCGCCACCAGGGGCCAGGATCCGAACACGATGAACCGCGAGTAGGAACGCATGCTCAGGATGAAGGTCGCGGCCATGAGGATGAGCGCGCCCAGGGTGGCGGACTTGGCCACCCGGAAGGCGACGTCCACCCAGTCGCCGTCCTTCAGGTCCCGGTAGAGCCCCTGGACCGCGAACGTGCCCAGGTAGACCAGGAGGCTGGCCACGAAGAACCCGCCGTAGAAGATGAGCGGCCATACCGGCTTGTGGAGGATGAAGGCGAATTGCTGGCGGAGGAGGAAGGCCACCACCAGGGCCGCCGCCACCGCGACCACGTCCCCGGCGACCAGCGACACCGTCCGCCAGGCGGCGCCGTAGCCCCGGAGCAGGTAGAGGAGGCTCCCCCACCGGTCGTAAAAACGGAGTCCGCTGCCCAGGTGCCGGCGGGCGGCGGGCCCGAAGCTCCGGCTCGCCCGCTGCCAGTGGTGAGTCACCGCCGCCCCGGGGACGTAGTAGACCAGCCACCCCCGGGCCTGCATCCGGGTGCACCAGTCCACGTCCTCGAAGTAGAGGAAGTAGCGCTCGTCCATGGGCCCCACGTCCTCGACCGCTTCCCGCCGGACCATCATCGCCGCCCCCGCTACCCAGTCCACCGCCCGGGCGGTCGCGTGGTCGTAATCCATCATCAGGTGCCGGCGGAGCGCCCGCGCCCCCGGGAAGAGCCGGCCCAGGAAGGTCCGGCGAAGGAGGATGGTGCCGAGCGTGTAGAAGCGGCGGCAGGAATACTGGAGGGTGCCGTCGGAGTTCAGGAGCTTGGGCGCGGCCAGCCCCGCCTCGGGGTGCTCCTCCAGGAACGCCGCCAGGCGGTCGAGGGCGCCCTCGGGCACTTCCACGTCCGGGTTGAGGATCGCGAGGTACCGTCCGCGGGCCTCGGACAGTCCGAGGTTGACCCCGCCGGCGAAGCCGAGGTTGGCCCCGCTCTCGATCACCCGCACCCCCGCGAAGGAGCGTCCCACCTCCGGGCTCTCGTCCCCGGACGCGTTGTCGACCACCAGGATCTCGCGGGAACGCGGAGAGCGGTCCCGGCCGAGCGCCTCCAGGCAACGCCGGAGATGGTCCGGCGTCCGGTAGGAGACGATGATGACCGAGATCTCGGGGTTCATGGGCTCAGAGCCTTCCGAACAGGTCGCGGACGCGCAGCTTCCATACCAGCCACATCGCCTCCCACACGATCCGCTTGTTCATCTTGCTCACCCCCACCCGCCGGTCCACGAACAGGATGGGGATCTCGCGAATCCGCAGGCCCCGGCGCCAGACCTTGAAGTTCATCTCGATCTGGAATCCGTAGCCGTCGCTGGTCACGCGGTCGAGGTCGATTTTCTCCAGGGTGGCGCGGCGGAAACACTTGAAGCCGCCGGTGGCGTCCTTGAGCGGCATCCAGGTGACGACGCGGGTGTAGACGTTGGCGCCGTAGGAGAGGATGAGGCGGGAGAGCGGCCAGTTCACCACCGTGACCCCGTTCAGGTAGCGCGAGCCGATCACCAGGTCCGCTTCCTGAATCTCCTCCAGGAAGGCGGGGATCGCGTCGGGGTCGTGGCTGAAATCGGCGTCCATCTCGAACACGTTGTCGTAGTCGCGCTCCAGCGCGAACCGGAACCCGTCCACGTAGGCGGTGCCGAGGCCCATCTTGCGGGGACGATTGAGGACGTGGAGCCGGGGCTCGGTCGCCCGCATCTCCTCCACCAGGCGGCCGGTGCCGTCGGTGGAGTTGTCGTCCACCACCAGCACCTCCACCCCGGGATCCTGTTCGAGCACCCGGGGGACCAGCTGGCGGATGTTGTCCGCTTCGTTGTATGTGGGGACGATGACCAGGGATTTCACGTCACCTCAGGCGGTGCGACTGCGATGGTTCGCCTGGAACCACTCGACCGTCTTCACGAGCCCGTCCCGCACCGGGGTCTCGGGCTCCCACCCCAGCACCCGCCGCGCCTTGGAGATGTCCGGCTGGCGCACCTTGGGGTCGTCCTCGGGAAGCTCCTTGTAGACGATCCGGCTCCGCGACCCGGTCAGCTCGATGATGAGCTCGGCCATGTCCTTGACCGTCATTTCCTGTGGATTGCCGATGTTGGTCGGCTCGTTCTCCTCCGAGAGCATGAGCTTGTAGATGCCCGCCACCAGGTCCGAGATGTAGCCGAAGGACCGGGTCTGGGAACCGTCCCCGAACACCGAGATGTCCTCGCCGGTCAGCGCCTGGTTGATGAAGGTGGGCACCGCCCGCCCGTCGTTCTTCCGCATGCGGGGTCCGAAGGTGTTGAAGATCCGCACGATCTTGGTGTCGAGGTTGTGGTAGCGGTGGTAGGCCATGGTGATGGCCTCCGCGAACCGCTTGGCCTCGTCGTACACCCCGCGGAGCCCGATCGGGTTCACGTTGCCCCAGTAGGTCTCGGGCTGGGGATGGACGAGCGGATCCCCGTAGGTCTCGCTGGTGGAGGCGATCAGGAACTTCGCCCCCTTGGCCTTGGCCAGGCCCAGCGCCTTGTGGGTGCCCAGCGCCCCCACCTTCAGGGTCTGGATGGGGAGCTGGAGGTAGTCGATGGGGCTGGCCGGGCTCGCGAAGTGGAGCACATAGTCGAGCGGCCCCTCGACGTAGATGTAGTTGGTGACGTCGTACTGGAAGAAGGTGAACTTGGGGTCGCGGATGTGGGCGATGTTGTCCACCGTGCCGGTGGAGAGGTTGTCCATGGCGATCACCCGGTGCCCCTGCCCCAGGAGGAAGTCGGAGAGGTGGGACCCGATGAACCCCGCCCCGCCCGTGATGAGAATGTTCACTGTATCTCCTGTTCGGGGTCTGCCCCCGGGTTGGCCGGCATCGCCGGAACGATCAGGACCCGGGACGGGGAAGGCGCTGCAAGCCTACGGCGGAGCACCGGCGCCGTCACGAGTTCTCCGTAGCCCGGAGCCGCGTACCCCTCCTCCAGCGCCGTCCCGCCCGCCGGGTCCAGCGCCAGCCTCCAGCGCGTTCCCGAAGCCGCGACCACCGTGAAAACCCCCGGCCCGGTTCCGGGTTCGACGCGCACGCCGGGGGCAAAGTGAAAGGCCCACGTCACGGGGCCGGAAAGGGTTTGGGAAAAGCGGTCGGAGATCAGCCAAGTTTGCTCTAATTGATTGTAACGTATGGACCTGTACCAGATCAAAGCCCGGTTGCCCGGTTTCCAGCAAATCTCTCCCGCCGCCTCGAACCCGTTCTCCGCCGCCTCCAGGTGGAGCCGGGCCTCCCCCGTGATCCGCCGCCACCGGAAGGTCCCGCCGGGAACCGGCCCCGGGTCGGGTCTCAGCCCCACCCCGCCGTGGGCGGCCCGGACCCGGAAGGCGTCGCGGAGCCGGCGGCCCACCCCATAGCCGTAGACCCCGGGATCGATCAGGACCGGCTCGCCGGCGAGGTGGAGCACCGGCGCCAGCCGGTCGGCATGGCTGTGGGAGGCCGGGCCGGGGATTCCCCAGCCGAAGGGCCCTCCCCGGAGAAAGAGATAGTGCCCCTCGCGGGTGGCGGCGACGGCGTGGCCGCCCTGCGGAAAGGCGTGGAGCCGCGCCGCCGGGACCTCCGCCGCTCCCGCGTCCCCCCCCGAGGCCCCCCCGAACGTCTTCCGGAGCCGCGCGAGAAGCGCCGCGGTGCGAAAGGGATCGGCCTCGCCCCAGTCCGCGCCCCGCCCCGAGTCGCAGTCCCCCACCCGGGGGAGATCCCCGGCGGGGGTGGTGGCCGCCTCCAGGTGGTGGGCCGCGGCCAGGATCCGGTTCCGCGCCGGCTCGCCGAACGGGCTCCCCGCCGCCGCCCCGCAGACGCCGGCCACCTCGAGGAACTCCAGGATGAACTTCTCGTAGGGCAGGGACTGCTCCACGTTCACCCCGTCGGGGTAGAACTGCCGGAGGATCTCGTCCTCCAGGAGAGCCCGCGCCCGGTCCGCGCCCCAGGCCGGCGCCGCCTCCGGGAACACCCCGGCCGCGCACGAGAGCCCGGCCAGCTCGCCCAGGAGGTGGTTCCCGCGCACCGCCTTGTCCAGCGACAGGCCGGCGGCGAGAGAGCGCGCGTGGCGGTCGACCATCCCGAGAAGCACCACGTCCGAGGCCCCGAACGCCTCGCTTGCGGCGACCAGCGCCAGCCCCTGGACCAGGGCCACGAGCCGGAGGCCCAGTTCCAGCGCGCTCGACCAGGCCAGGCCGTCCGGCCCGGGGTGCGCGCGCCGGAAGTCGAGAAGCGCCTCCACGTAGGCGTGGGCGTAACGCCCGCCGTCCTCCCCGGGGGCCAGCCGCGCCGCCCGGGCCAGCGGCAGGATCCCCTGGAGCCGCTGGATCTCCCAGGTGCTCCGGACGTCGCCGGCGAAGACCGCGGCCTGGGGCGTCCCCTCCCAGCGCCAGCCCCAGCGCGGCGGCCAGCCGACCGTCCGCTCCGCGCCGAACAGGAGTTCCCGCCCGGCCAGGACCGCCTCCGCCCGGGCCACCGTCGCTTCCGGGGTCCCGTCCTCGTCTCCGGGACCGGCGTGGGCGGGATCGGGGAGGAACTGCGCGGCGAGGGGTGAGAGGCGCCGGTTCAGTTCGGTCCGCCGCGCCGAGGCCTCGGACGGCAATCCCAGACGCGCGAGAAGCGCGGCGTCCCCCTCCCCCCGCCTGAGCGCGCCGGCCACCCGGCGCATCCGCCGGGCCTTGGCGATCTTGGCCGCGAAGAGCGCCAGGGTGCGGGACGCCCCGAGCCCGGGAGCGAAGTAGACGAGGTCGGCGAGGGAGCCCACGCCGCTCAGCCTCCGAGGACCTCGGGCAGGGTCGCCGCCACCGGAAGGGTGGCGCCGGTGCGCGCGGCCTCCAGGGCCCGCAGGGTGAGCCAGGTGGAAAGCGCCGCGCGAGGGAAGTCCGCCACCTCCCCTCCGGCCCCGGTGAGGTAGCCGGCCCAGGCGCGCATCTCCGCGGCCTGGCCCTTGTCCTCGGCGCGAAGGGTCTTCCGGCCGGAGCGCGCGCCGGTCCAGTGGAGTTCCCGGTAGTCGGTCATCGCGGCCGCGAATCCCGGGGCGAACACCGTGAACTCCTCCTTGGGCCATCCCTTGGGTCCGGCGGTGTCGTAGAGAAGGGTGAGGAGCGATCCGTCGGCGTAGCTCACGGTGGCGGTCAGGTTGTCGTCGTCGATCACGTCCGGATCCGGCGAGCGGAGCCGGTCCGCCCTCACCGTCTCCGGCTCGGAGCCGGTGAGGAAGTTGAAGAAGTCGAAGACGTGGCAGGCCTCGCCCACGATCCGGCCGCCGCCTTCCGCCGGGTCGTTCACCCAGTGGGCGCGGGGGAGCCGCCCCGCGTTCATGCGGTAGACCCCGTGGATCGGCCCCTGGCGCCCTTCCAGGAGCTTCTTGAGCTCGACCGCGAGGGGGGCGAAGCGCCGGTTGAAGCCCACCGCCAGCCGCACCGGATGGGCGCGGAGCGCCTCGGCCAGCGCGCGCAGGCCGCCGGCGTCCAGCGCCAGCGGCTTCTCGACCAGGACGTGCTTCCCCAGGCCGATCGCGGCGACGGCCTGCGGCACGTGCAGATGGTGGCGGGTGGCGATCAGGACCGCGTCCACCCCGGGACGGGCCACCGCCTCCGCGTAGTCGGTGGCGGCGAAGGCGCCGCCGTACTTCTCCGCCGCCTGCTTGGCGTTGGCGCCGGTCCCCGACACGACCCCGGCCAGGCGGAGCCCGCCGGTGGCGGCGAGGTTGGGAAGATGGAACGCGCGGGCGAAGTATCCCGCGCCCGCCACCAGCACCCCCACCGTTCCCTCCGCGGCGCGGGCGCCGGGAAGGGACAGGGTGCGGGCGGGCGCTCCGATGGACTGGTAGCGGAGGAGCGTGCCCAGGGACGCGCTTCCGGCCAGGATGCGCTCGTAGGCGGCGGCGGCGTCCTCCACCGGCACCTCCTCGCCGATCAGGGGCTCCACCCGGAGCTTCCCCGCTCGCACCAGCTCCAGGACCGCCCCCAGGTTCCGCCCCTCGGTCCAGCGCACGTACCCCACCGGGTAGTCCAGGCCCCCTTCCTCGTAGAGCGGATCGTAGCGGCCGGGGCCGTAGGAGCGGCTCAGGGTGAAGTCCAGCTCGCGCGCGTAGAACGGCCCGCGCTCCAGCTCCAACCCCACGTCCCCCACCACCACCATGCGGCCGCGGTCGCGGAGCAGGCGGGCCGCGTTGCGCACCGGGTCGCTGGAGCTGGTGGCGGCGCAGACCACCGCCAGGTCAAGCCCGGCCCCTTCCGTCCACGCCGAGGTCTCGGCGGCTTGGTCGCGGGAGGGGTCGAAGGCGAGGTCCGCGCCCAGCTCCAGCGCGAGGCGCATGCGGGCGGCATCCGGATCGGTAACCGCGGTGCGGGTGCCGGCGGCCTTGAGAAACTGCGCGGCGAGCTGCCCCACCAGCCCCAGCCCCACCACCAGCGCGTTCTCGCCCAGGGTGGGCTCGGCCCGGCGCACCCCGTGGAGCGCGATCGAGCCCAGGGTCACGAACGCGGCGTGGCGCGGGTCCACCCCGGCGGGAATCCGGGCGACCAGATTCCGGGGGACGCAGACGATCTCCGCGTGCACCGCGTAGCCCGCCCCCGCCGCCGCCACCGGATCGCCGGGGGCGAGGTCGGCGACGCCGTCCCCCACCGCCAGCACCTGGCCGGCCACGCTGTAACCCAGGGGGCGCCACTGCTCCAGCTTGTCCTTTACCTGGGCCGCCACCGAGCGGATGCCTTCCTTGCGGAGCTTGGCCAGGACCTGGCGCACCTGGTCCGGGTGCTCGCGCACCTTGGTCAGCACCCCGGCCTTTCCTTCGCGAACCTGCGCCCCTTCGGTGCCCGCGCTCACCAGCGAGTACCGGGTGCGGATGAGGACGAATCCGGGGCGGAGACCGGGCGCGGGGGCCTCGATCACCTCCAGCGCGCCCGACTTGTTGGTGACGACCTGTTTCATGACCCCGCAACCCTCCCCATCATGAGAATCGAGGTGCCGAAGGGAAAGCCGGCGTGGGCGAGCCAGTGGCGCTCGGAGGCGAACACCGCCTCCAGCGTCCCGTTCAGGGGCCCCACCTTGAACCATCGGGACAGGGCCTTGCGCTTGTCGGCGTCGGATGCCGGATCCAGCCGGAGCCCCTTCTCCACCAGCCGCACCGCCGCCACCGGCGGAAAGAGGAGCGTATTGAAGTACGTCGCGCGCTCCACCCGGAGCCCCGCCGCGCGGAAGCTCCCGGCCAGCCGTTTCCGGGTATAGCGGCGGCGGTGATGGTTCATCTCGTCGAACACGCTCCAGAGAAACGGGTAGGCGGGGACGGTGGCCAGCACCCGCCCCTCCGGGGCCAGCCGCTCCACCATGCCGCCGAGGAGGGCCACGTCGTCGTCCACGTGCTCGATCACGTCGAAGGCAGTGATGAGATCGTAGCGCTGGTCGGACGCCCTCCAGGCCTCGGGGGTGAGGACGCGCGGAAAGCCCCGTCGCGCGCAGTATTCCCTGGCTTCGGGGGCGGCGTCCACCCCCGTCACTTCTCCGTACTCCGCCAGCGCCCCCAGCATCCCCCCCGTCCCGCAGCCGAAGTCGGCCACCCGGAGCCCCCCCCGCCGGAAGTGCCCGGCCAGGAACGAGGCCAGGATCCGCCGCCGGGCCCGGAACCACCAGTGGGCGTCCTCGGCGGTGAAGAAGTAGTCGTAGACCTCGTGTTCCACCGCCGGGCTCCGGGTTACCAGCCCCGCCGGCGGGCGTCGGCGATGTCGCGGTGGTACTTGCGGTAGAAGCGGTAGATCTCCCGGATGGTGCGCAGGATCACGCTGGGCCGCGCCCCGGTCGACACCCCGTCCAGCCGGGGCAGGTGGGTCACCCCCACCTCGGTGGAGCGGTACCCGAGGAGACGCGCCTTGATCGCGATCTCGGCGTCGATCATGGCGTCGCGGCTCTCCAGCTCGATCCGCCGGAAGAGCTGGGTGGGGTAGAGCTTGAACGCGCAGTCCACGTCCCGGTCCTGGATGTCGAAGAGCCCGCGCAGGATCAGGTTGTACACGTGCGAGGTGAGCTTGCGGTAGCTGGAATACTGCTTCTTGATCCGGAAGCCGGAGACGATGTCGGTATAGGGGATGAGAGCCACGAACTTCTTCAGCTCCTGGAGGTCGAACTGGTTGTCTCCGTCGGTGTAGAAGACGTAATCCAGGCGCGCCTCGGAGAAGCCGGTGCGGAGCGCCATCCCGTAGCCCAGGTTCTTTGGATGATGGACCACCCGCACCCGTTCGTGCTTCGCGGCCAGCCGGTCGGCGACCTCGCCGGTGCGGTCGGGGCTCCCGTCCTCCACGATGATGATCTCGTACTCGGAGATCCCGAGTTCGTCCACCACCCGGAGCGCCCCCTCCACCACCCTGGGGATGTTGAGCTCGTCGTAGTAGGCGGGGAAGAAGATGGACAGGCGGAGCGGCTCGCCGTGCTTTCCGGTCGCCGGGGAAACGGCGCGGGGCTCTCCGGCGGCTTCGCTCACGCGCCCCCTCCGGCTTCGAGCCATCGCCAGGTCCGGGCCAGGCCGTCGCGCAGGGACGTCCGGGGCTCCCACCCCAGCTCCGCCCGGGCGCGGGTGACGTCGAGCACGTTGGCGGGCACGTCGAAGGGCCGTGCGGGAAGATAGGTCACCGGCGCCGGTCGCCCGGTCACCTCGCGGATCGCCTCCACCAGCTCGTTCAGGTTCACCCCCCGGCCGGAGCCGACGTTGTAGGTGCCCTCGGCCGGGGCGCGCTCGCCGGCCGCGATCATCGCCTCCACCGCGTCGGCCACGTAGAGGTAGTCGCGGACCACGCTCCCGTCCCCCCAGATCTCGATGGGACGTCCCTCGTGGACGCGGCCCAGGAAGACCGAGGCCGCCCCCTGGATGCCGGCCGGGTCCTGCCGGGGGCCGTAGGGGTTGGAGAGCCGCAGGATCGCGTATCCCAGGCCGTGGATCCGGTGGTAGAGCTTCAGGTACTTCTCGATGGCGAGCTTGACCACCCCGTAGGAGACCTGGGGCTCGGTGGGATGGTCCTCGGTGATGGGGAGCGACTGCGGCCGCCCGTAGACGGTGCCGCCGCTGGAGATGAACACCACCCGCTCCACCCCTTCCCCCGGCGCCCGCTCCAGGAGCCGGAGGGTGGCCACCAGGTTGGTCTCCACGTCGTAGCCGGGGTTGGCGCTGGAGGTGGCGGGAAGCGTGGTCGAGACCAGGTGGTAGACCGTGCGCGCGCCGGCCAGGGCCGAGGCCAGGTCGGACTCGTTCACGAAGTCGCCCCCCCGGAACTCCCAGTCGCCGGCCAGGCCCTCCAGGTTCGCCAGATCGGCGTGCAGCCGGTCGAACACCCGCACCTTCCTCCCGCGGGCCAGCAGCGCCTCGGTGAGGTGCGAGCCCAGGAATCCGGCTCCCCCCAGGACCAGTTCCAGGCGGCCTTCCGACAAACCTAGCTCCTCTCGCTCACACGGGCTTCCGGGCGCGCGTGACGAGGTAGAACCCGTAACGCCGCCCCAACCGGAGCAACAGACGGTTGCTCGCCGTTCCCAGGTGCGGCCTCCAGGTGTCGTAGCTCTTCTGTTCCAGGATCTCGAACCCCCGGAACAGGTCCCGCACCTGGGCCCGCGTATAGGCCTTTCCCAGCGGGTTCTCCGCCCCGTCGTAGATCCGGAAGTACTCGGGCTTGCCGATCATCCCCTCTCCCCGGCGGAGCCGCGAGGCCAGGGCCAGCGGATAGCCCAGATAGTAGTGGGAGGAGCGCGCGTGGTACAGCATCACCACCGCTTCGCCCCCCGGGCGGAGAACACGATGCACCTCGCGGAAGGCGCGGGCGGTGTCGGGGGTATGGTGGAGCACCCCGAACGAATAGACCACGTCTACCGAGGCCCCGGCCAGGGGCAGGTTCTCGGCGTCGCCGACCAGAAAGTCCCCCCCCATCCCCTCCAGCTCGAACCGGCGGCGGGCCAGCGCCACGCTGGCGGGGGTCAGGTCCAGCCCCGCCGTCCGGGCCCCTCCTTTGGCGAACTGGAAGAGGTCGGTCCCCAGGCCGCAGCCGATCTCGAGCAGGCGCCGGCCCGGGTAGCGCTTGAAGCCCACCGCCGTCTCCATGAACGGCTGTCTCGCGTACCGGTCCTCCTCCACCGCCCGGAAGAACTCGCGCGAGCCCCACTCCAGGTCCGTGAACTGAGTGCCGCAGGGATGGGCGTTCCAGTAAGTCTGAACTGCCTTCTTGAGCGCTGACTCGTCCATTTAGCCCTGATTCCCGTGGGTGGTTTCCGGCAGCGCGATCAGGCCCGAGAGCGCCCGTCTCGCGTTCGCCTCCCAGGTATAGCGCGTTTCGGCCGCCCGGCGCGCCTCGCGGCCCATGGCCGCCCGGCTTTCCGGATCCGAGGCCAGCTCCAGGATCGCCGCGCCGAAGGCCTCCCCATCTCCGGGGGGGACCAATCGTCCCATCCGCCCGTCCTCCACGATTCGCCCGATCTGCCCCAGGCGGCTGGCGACCACCGGGCGGCCGGCCGCGAGGTACTCGAAGAGCTTGGTCGGCGAGCCGAAGAAGGGCGTCCCGTCCTCGAAGGGAAGATGAGGGCTGAGAAGGATATCACAGGCCGCGAGATGATCGGGAACCCGGTCGGGGCTCATGAGCCCGGTGAAGCGTGCGTGCGCGGCGGCTCCGGCCTCGGCGAGGGACGCTTGAGTCCGGGGGCGGAGATCGCCGTCCCCGATGAACAGGAAGTGGAGGTCCGGCCGGCGTTTCACCAGCTCCGGGATCAGCCCGGCCAGGAAGAGCACCCCGTGCCAGCGGTGGAAGGTGCCCACGAAACCGCAGAGAACCGCCTCCGCCGGCACCCCCAGCTCGCGCCGGACGGACTCCCCCCGGTCGGCGGGATCGAACCGTTCGACGTCGACCCCGTTGGGGTTCACCACCATCCGATCGCGGGAGCCGCCCAGCTCGAGCACGGTGGGAACGAGCTCCTCGGAGATGAGGACCAGCCGGTCGGCGCGCCGGAACGCCGTGCGCTCCATCCGGCGGGCCAGCCGGCCGAACTGGAGGCGGCTCCAGGCCTCGCGGGCCCAGACCTCGCTCGCGTTCACTTCCAGGACCGCGGGTACCCCCAGGGACCGGGCCAGCGCGAGACCGGCCAGGCTGAAGAGCCCGTGCCGCTGGTAGACCACCGCGGGGGCGAAGGCGCGGAGTTCCCCGGCGAGCCGGCGGATCACCGTGCGGTTGAAGCCGGCCATGGCCGCTTCCTCGACCAGGGCCGGACGGGGCGCGGGGCGAAGCTCGGCCTGCGGAATCTCCGGAGGAAGCCCGGGGACGAGCGAGGTGGTCCAGAGCCTCGGTTGCAATCCCAGGCGTCTCATGCCGGTCAACACCCCCGCGACGTGCGAGACCGACCCCCCCGCCTTCACCCCGAACCAGAACTCGGTGCGGAGAAGCGCCACCCGGGGATTGCCGGCGGGGGGCGTCGCGGCCGGGCCGGAGCGGCCGCGGTCGAGCGAGTCGCTCAGGCCCCGGGCGTACCGGAGCGCGAGGAGGGATGCCGCCGCCTCCGCCGCCAACCGGGGGCCCAGAAGGAGCCAGCCCCGCAGAAACGGCACCGCCTCCACCGCGGTGCCGGCGTCGCCGGAGGCGGCCAGCCACCGCGAGCGCGCCCGCGCGACGAGGAGCATGAGCCGGTAGAGGTCGCGGCGGCGGATGAGCTCGCCGGCGCGGTCCTCGATGACCACCGCTTCCCACCGCCGTCCGCGCACCCGCCCGAGGAGCCCCCGGGCGCCCACCCCCTTCAGATCGTCCTTGGTGAGCACGGTCCAGCGGAGGTCCGGGGTCGCGGCGGCGAGGGCGCGGGAAAAGGCCAGGTTGTTGCGGGTGATGAGGAGCGCCTCGCCCCGCCGCCCGGACAACGCCCGGTGGAGTTCGGTGGAATTCATGGTCTCCCGGGGCCGGCGGGCGGCCGCCGCCCTCAGAGGTCCTCCCCCAGCATCCAGTGCCGGTACCAGAGGGCGAAGTTGACCAGGGCCCAGATGCGCATGCCGTAGTTGCCGCGGCCGGAGCGCTGCCGGTCCAGGAGCGCCCGGACCCCCGCCGGATCCCAGATGCCGAGCGCGGTCATGCGCGGATCGAGGAGCGCCTCGTCGGCCAGCGGCGAGAGCACCTGCTCGAACCATCGCGTCACCGGAACGTGGAACCCCACCTTGGGCCGGTGGATGATCTCCTCGGGCAGGAGCCCCGCCACCGCCCGCTTCAGGATGGCCTTCTTCACCCCGCCTTTCACCTTGAGCGCGCCGGGGATCCGGAACGCCAGCTCCACCATGCGGTGGTCGAGGAAGGGCACCCGCCCCTCCACCGAGGTGGCCATGGTCATCTTGTCCACCCGCATCAGCAGCAGTTCCGGGAGCCGGTACATGAGTTCCAGATAGCCGGCGCGGGTGGGAAAGTCGGCGCCGGGGCGGGCGGCGTCGATCTCGGCATAGAGCGACCGCACGATCTCCTCGCGGCGGTGGTCGCCGGCGAGCGACGGGGCCAGGCGGCGGAGTTCCTCGGGATAGAAGGTGACCGCGCCCCCCCAGAAGGGTTCCCCCCCCTCGCGGAACCGGCGCAGGAAGTCGCGGCGTTGCGCGTCCACGAAGGGCGCCAGGAGCCTCGTGCCCGCGCTCTTGAGCGGTCCCGGGGCCCCGGCCAGGGGCCCCCACCACCGCTCCACCATCCGCCGCACCCGGTTGTGGAAGTCGTAGCCGAAGAAAAGCTCGTCCGCCCCCTCCCCCACCTGGGTCACGATCACCCCGTTCCGCCGGGCCAGCTCCGCCACGTAGTAGAGCGGCACGCACACCGGATCGGCGATCGGCTCGTCCTGGTGGTGCACCAGCCGGGGGAGGAAGGCGCGGAAGTCCTCGTGGTCGATCAGCACCTCGTGGTGATTCGTGCCGAAGAGCGCGGCGGTGCGGCGGGCGTTGGCGAACTCGTTGAAGCCGGGGTCGTCCTTGTAGCCCACGCTGAAGGTTTCGACCGGCCGGTCCAGGATCGAGGCCATGATCGCCACGATCGCGCTCGAGTCCACCCCCCCGCTCAGAAACGCGCCGAAGGGAACGTCGGCCATGAGGCGGGCGCGGACCGCCTCGGTGAGGGTTTCACGGACCTCCCCGGCCAGGTCCTCCTCGGAGGCCCGCGACACCGGCCCCGTGAACGGCGTCCAGTAGCGCTCGGGCTGGCCGGGCCCGGAGCCCTCCTCGACCACCAGGGTGTGGCCCGCCCGGAGCTTTTGCACCCCTTCGAACAGCGTCCCCGGCGGCGGCACGCAGAGGAAGGTGAAGTAGCGCGCGAGCTCGCCGCGGTCGAGCCGGGGGGAGAGATCGGGATGGGCGAAGAGCGCCTTGATCTCGCTCCCGAACACGAACGCGCCCCCCACCGAGGCGAAGTAGAGGGGCTTGATCCCCACCCGGTCCCGGGCCAGGAAGAGCCGCCGGCGCTCGCGATCCCAGACGGCCAGCGCGAACATGCCCTGGAACCGGGTCACGCACCCCGGGCCGTACTCCGCGAACGACTCCAGGATCACCTCGGTGTCGGAGCGGGTGCGGAAGACCCGGCCCTTGCCTTCCAGCTCCCGCCGGAGATCGGCATGGTTGTAGATCTCGCCGTTGAACACGATCCAGTAGCGGCCGTCGGCGGTGGCCATGGGCTGGTGGCCGCCGGCCAGGTCCACGATGGAGAGGCGCCGGAAGGCCAGGCCCAGCCGGCCTCCGGGATCCAGATGGAAGCCCTCGTCGTCGGGGCCTCGGTGGGCGATGCAGGCCGCCATGGAACGGAGGAGCGGCTCCTCCACCGCGGTCACGCGGCCAAAGTGAAACGCGCCGGCGATACCGCACATCGGCGGCCTAGGCCTCCCCCTCCCCGCCGGGAGCGCCGCCCCGCGAACCCCGGCCCCGGTCCACCACCACCGAGGCCCCGAGGGCGATCAGGATGAGGGCGTAGGCGGCCAGGCTCAGGAACACGCCGCGCCGGAAGGCGGGGGGATCGAAGCGCATCTTGAGCTGGTGGCGCCCCGGCGGCACCTTGACCGCCCGCAGCACGTAGTCCGCGCGGCGGATCTCTACCGGCTTCCCGTCGAGCCACGCGTCCCAGCCCGGCTCGTAGTAGACCTCGCTGATCATGAGCAGCGAGTTCCCCGGCGAGTTCACCTCCGCGTGGATCTCGCGCGGCTGGTACAGGGTCACCTTGGCGGTGCCCCCGGTCCCGGGGTCCAGGGCCCCCGGGTCCTGGAAGAGGAGCGCCTCCTCGCGCGGCTTCCACGACGGGTCCGCCACCGCGGCCAGATGCGACCCGGGGTCGGCGATCACCCGGGCCCGGTCCACGAACCACATCCGGGGGAGCGCGCCGTCGTTGCGCATCACGAACTGCGGGCCGCGGACCACGGTTTCCAGGGGTCCTCCCTGGATCTCCCGGTCGGCCACCAGGTAGCGCATATTGAGGATGTCCACCACGTTGAAGTTGCCGCGGCTCAGGCTCTTGGAGATCCCCACCGGGCCCTGGTCGTCGATCAGGTCCTGGTAGATCTTCACCTTGGCCGGGTGGTACCCGAGGATGCTGGGGATCTTGAAGTAGGCGAACCAGTTGTTGTTGAGCCCCTGCCCGGTCAGGGGCAGGATGCGATAGGGCTCGGTCTGCTGCTGGAGGTAGCGCACCGCGTCGGTGGCCTGGAACGCGGTCGGATCCTGGGTGCGGGGGTGGTAGTCGGCGGGCTTGGCGTCCACGCGCCAGAGGTCGATCACGGTGAGGAGGATTACCCCCGCCACCAGCGCCGGGGCCGGGATCCGGCCCCGGATCCGCGCCACCACCAGGCCGGCCCCGGCGGCCAGGAAGAAGAGCGCCAGGAACACGTCCCGCCCGGCCATGGTCACCACCTGGCGGGCTTCCTGGAGAGCGAACGTTCCCGCCCGGTCCGCCGGCACCCCCATCCCGGGGGCGCGCGCGGCCAGCCGGCCCGCCGCCGCGTGCTGGAGCCCGGCCGCGGTGAAGATTCCGAGGATCACCACCACCGCCCCGAACACCCCGGCCACCAGGTACGTCTTCCGGAGCCGGTGGTTCCGCTCGGCCCCGGTCACCGCCCCCGACAGCCGTTCCAGCCCGATCGCCCCCAGCACCGCCACCGAGAACTGGAGAAGCAAAAGGATCATGCTCGGCACGCGGAACTTGTTGAAGTAGGGGAGGAACCGGAACATCAGGTCGTAGAGGACCGGCAGGTGCCGCCCGAACGCCACGATCAGCGCGAAGAGCCCGAGCACCAGGAAATAGACGTGCATCCGCTCCCGGGGCCACAACACCAGGGTGAGCACGGCCAGGAAGAAGGGAAGCATCCCCATGTAGTGGGGGAAATCGGTGAACGGCATCCAGCCCCAGTAGCTCGCCCCCCCGAACCCCAGGAACCCGGGCACGAAGAAGGTGGTGATCTCGAGCGGGTGGAGGCTCCAGTTGGTGGCGTAATCGTAGGGGAGGCCGCCCCCGGTGCCGCCTCGGATCGAATGCGCGGCGTACTCGCGGACCGAGAGGAACAGCACCGCGCTCGCGGCCAGCCCCACCCCGAGCCCGATCCCCCAGACCACCCACCGCGCCAGCACGCTCCCCGCCTTCATCCGCTCCCGGAGCGCGGCCACCGTCGCCACCACCATGTAGAGGCCGGCGGCGAGGAAGGTGTAGTAGGCCACCTGGAGGTGCGAGGAGACGAGCATGGTCCCCACCGCCAGCGCGAGGATGGCGCCCCAGCGCAAGGTGGGCTTCCGCCAGACCTCGGAAGTGGCCAGGAGCACCAGCGGCAGGTAGACCAGGGTGGCGATCTTCGAGTTGTGCCCGAACATGATCATGGTGATCACGTGGGCGCAGAAGGTGAAGGCCAGCGCCCCGAAGAAGGAAGGCCAGATGCCGAGCCGCTGCCTTCGGAGGAAGAGCCAGGTGAAGATCCCCAGCAGGAGGTAGTAGACCACCACCTTGAACACCCCGGGGATGGGGGTCAGGATCAGGCTCATGGGGTTGGTGTAGGGGGCGGCGATCAGGCTTCCGAACGACGGCATCCCCGAGAAGATGTAGGGCGTCCACAGGGGATAGCGGTCGAGGATGGAGCCGGTGGAATGGAACGCCTCCTGGAGGTAGGGCCGGTGGGCCTGGCTGGCGATCTGGTCCGGCGGCTGGAAGGTCTTCCCCCCGATGAACACCGGGTTGAAGAAGAGGACGAGGAGGAGGGCGATCCCGGCCAGCGCCCACCAGAACCCGTGGCGTTCGAAGGCGGAGCTCCCGGCCGGCGCCGGCCGCGGGGTCTCGGGGGGGGCTTCCTGGTGGTCTTACGCGCCATGCCGTGCCTCCAGCACTTCTTCGAACAACGCGGCCAGGTCGCGGGTGCGCTCGCGGCGGCTCAACCGCCGGACCTCGGCTTCGTCGCCCGGAAACCGGGTGGCGCCGGTGCGGCGCCACTCGTCGTAGAGATCCGCCACCGCGCCGGCGATGGCCCCGATGTCGTCCCGCGGGAGCACCCGCCCCGCGCCGGTGCGGCGGACCAGATTCGCCACCGCCCCTTCCGGCGCCAGCGCGAGCACGGGCCGGCGGGCGCCAATGTATTCGAAAACCTTGCCCGGAACAATGCCCTCCGACCCGGTCACGTTGTCCACCACCAGCAGCAGCGCGTGCGCGCCCAGGATCTCGGCCACGCTCTCCGCGTGCGGGAGGTAGGGCACCTCCTCCACCACCGCGGAGACCTCGGGCCGGCGGAACATGGCCCGGACCTCCTCTCCGAACCGCCCCACGAACCGGATCCGCACCTTGCCGGGGTCGATCCGTCCGCCGGCCAGCAGTCCCGCCACCGCCCGGAGGAAGGTGTCGGGATTGCGCACCCCGTACATGGAGCCGGTGTAGACCACGGTGAACCGGTCGAACGCGCGCGCGCCGGTTCCCTCCAGGTCCTCGGGATCGTAGCCGTTGGGAACCAGGCGGAACTTCTCCGAGGCCTCGGACGGATACTTGGCGGTGAAGTCGTCGGCGATCCCCTGCCACGCCACCACCACCCGGGGGGCGTCGCGGTAGACCCCGCGCTCCAGCCGCCGCTCCAGGCTCCGCGCGGGCTGGGGACGGTGGGGCGCGCTCAGGAACCCGGTCCAGGGATCGCGGAACTCGGGGATCCAGGGGATCCCGGCGCGGCGCGCCACCGCCCGGCCGAGGAGCGCGCAGGTGTAGGGGGGCGACGAGGAGTACACCAGGTCGGCGCCGAACCGGCGGGCCAGGGCCGCCCCCGGCCTCACCCCGGTGGCGAGCCAGCCCACCCGGGCGTCGGGGATGAAGAACATCCCCCGCACCCACCGGGCCACCGCCTCCTTGGTCCCCACCCTCTCGCCGCGGCGGGTGTTCACGTTCACGTCGACCGCCGCGCCCTTCTTCTTGCCGGTGAGCCGGCGGTAGAGCGTGTAGGGCTCGGGGATGGTGGTGCGGACCACCGGCACGCTCCCGGGAATCTCGGCCAGGAGCGACTCGTCGCGGGCCGGGTAGTCGGCCCCGCTCACCGTGAGCACCGCCGGGTCCCAGCCGAAGTCGGGCAGGTAGCGCACGAACTTGAGCACCCGCTGCACCCCGGGCCCGCCGGAGGGAGGGAAGTAGTAGGCGACCAGAAGCACCCGGCGGCGGGTCACGCGGAACCGCCCGCGTTTCCGGTGGCGCCGCCCCCCCGGGCCAGGATCTCCAGCGCCTCCACCAGCCGCGTCCAGGAGTAGCGCTTCTTCTCCTCGGCCACCCGCGGGGTGTAGACCGCCTCTTTCCCCGCGTCGAAGTAGTCGACGATGGCGGCGGCCAGGGCCTCGGGATCCTCCGCGGGGACCACCTCGCCCACCTCCCCCGCCCGCACCACCTCCGGCAGCCCTCCCACGTCGGTGGTGATGACCGGCCGGTTGAAGTTGAACGCGATCTGGATGATCCCGCTCTGGGTGGCGCTCCGGTAGGGCAGCACCGCCACGTTGGCGGCGGCGAAGAAGTCGGCCACCTCCTGGTTGGGGATATAGCGGTCGTGGAGCACCACCCGGCCGGCGATCCCCAGCTCCGCGATGAGCGCGCGATAGGGCTTGTCGTCGTCGTAGAACTCCCCCCCCACCAGGAGTTGGAAGTCGCGTTCGCGCGGGATGAGGGCCACCGCGCGCAGGAGGTCCATGAGCCCCTTGTAGCCCCGGATGAACCCGAAGAAGAGCGCCACCTCGTTCGCGGCCACCCCCAGCCGGCGCCGGGCCCCGGC
The DNA here is from genome assembly GCA_963728475.1 of Candidatus Eiseniibacteriota bacterium. Lineage (GTDB taxonomy): Bacteria > Eisenbacteria > RBG-16-71-46 > JABDJR01 > JABDJR01 > CAVSKL01. The sequence continues at coordinate 1,704,517 of CAVSKL010000001.1, read as the reverse complement.
CCGGTCGGCCTCCTCGCCGAAGATCTCGTACACCGGATGGGGGACCTCGGCCATGGGGGCGTGGGGCCGGAACCGGCGAAGATCGGCGGCCACCGATCCGGACTGGGCCACGAAGCAATCCACCGGCCCCAGGCCGTAGCGGGTGAAGGCCAGGTCGATCGCCCGCCGCTCGTGGGGGATCACGTTGTCGAGGAGAAAACAGGTGCGGATCCCCGCCCCCCGCACCCGGCGCACGATGGTGCCGTAGGCGGGGGCGAAGAACGGCATCCAGTACTTGAACACCACCAGGTCGGGGTGGATCTCGCGGATCCGCCGGGCGGTGCGGAGCCAGCTCGCCGGGCCGATGGAGTCGATCAGCCGTTCGGAGTCCACCCGGATGGCCTCGGGACCGGCGTCGTCCTGAGTCCGCCCGGGGAAGAGGATCGAGGGGTACTGGCGGGTGAAGGAGATCACCTTCACCTCGTGCCCGGCCTCGCCGAGGGCCCGGGCCAGGAGCGCGATGTAGTGAGCGATGCCCCCGCGGTGGGGGTACGCGGTGCCGACGAGGACGAACTTCAACCGTTCACGCTCCAGGTGGCGAGCCCTCCTTCCGTGAACGAGAAGGGAACCACCTCGCCCCCGGCCTCGGTGAGCACGCGCGCCACCCGGTGCTTCTTGGTGAAGGGTACGAACAGGAGAAGATACCCGCCTCCGCCCGCGCCCAGGATCTTTCCCCCCAGCGCGCCGTGGCGCCGGGCCAGGGTGTAGAGGTTGTCGATCCGGCCGGAGCTGATCTTGTCGTCGAGCTGCTTCTTCTCGGTCCAGGCGGTGTGGAGCAGCCGGCCGAACTCGGGAAGCTCGCCCAGGAGGAGAGCGGTCTTCATCTCCTGGGCCAACCCCTTCATCCGGTCCAGCGCCTGGACCACCGGCTTCCGCTTCTCCTGGAACGACCGGGTCTGGCTGGCCACGATGTTGGCGGAGAGCCGGGTCTGGCCGGTGTAGCACAGGAGGAGGTTGTACTCCAGCTCCGCCTTCAGCTCGGGCCGGATCCGGAGCGGGTTCACCACCGTGACCCCGGCCAGAAACTCGATGTAGTTGAAGCCGCCGAAGGTGGCGGCGTACTGGTCCTGCCGCCCGCCCGCGATCTTCAGCTCCTCGCGCTCGACGTGATAGGTGGCCTCGGCGATCTCGTAGCTGGTCAGCGGCCGCCCCAGCCACTCCATGAACACCCCCATCAGCGCCACGCACATGGTGGAGGAGGAGCCCAGCCCGCTCCCGGGCGGGGCGTCGGAGTGGATGAAGAGGTCGGCGCCGGAGGGAAGCTCGAACTGCCGCGCCACCGCCTTCACCAGGTCCAGTTCCCCGTCGTAGACCAGTTCGGAGCGGTGGTAGTTGGCCACGATGTCGTAGTCCAGGCTCCGGATCCGCAGCCGGTCGTCCTTGCGGGGACGGAGGGTGGCGTAGGCGTACTTGTCCACCGTGCTCGAGAGCACGACCCCGCCCCGCTCCTCGGGATAGGGCGAGACGTCGGTGCCGCCGCCGCAGAACGAGATCCGGAGCGGGGCCTTGGCGCGGTAGGTTTTCATCGCTGTCCCCTCGGCCGGGGGAGCCGGTCCCGCACCCGGAGGTAGTCCTCGGGAAGGCCGATGTCCACGAACGGCATCCCCTCCACCCGCACCGCGGTCACCCGCTCCCCCGCCCGGAGCGCGGCCGGGATCACCTCGCGCTCCAGGGAGCAGCCGACGTCCGGAGGGCAGCGGTCGAAGAGCCGGGCGCGGGCGGCGTAGATTCCGGCGTTGATGAGCCCGGTCCCCTCCGGGGTCTTCTCCTCGAAGTCCAGGACCCGCCCGGCGGGATCCACCTTCACCGTCCCCTTCTCCGCCGCCTGTTCCGACCGCACCAGGGTGAGGGTGAGGAGCGCGTCCGCCTCGTGATGGCGGCGCCAGAGTCCATGCAGCGAGGCCTCCAGGTAGGTGTCGCCGTTCACGATCAGGAACGCGTCGCCGAGGAGCCCGAGCGCGTTCCGGATCGCCCCGCCGGTCCCCATCGGCTTGTCCTCCCGGGAGGCGTGGAGGGTGAGCCCGGGGGGGGCGGCGCCCACCGCCGCCTCCCACACCCGGTCGGAGGCGTACCCCAGGCAGAGCACCGCCTCGGTCACCCCCTGGCGGGCCAGGTAGTCCAGGAGATGGGCGATGAACGGGCGCCCTTCCACCGGAAGGAGCACCTTGGGAGTGGTTCCCCCCACCGTGCGGATCCGGGTACCGAGGCCTCCGGCCAGGAGCGCGGCCGCGGGAAGCGCGGGAACCGGGGGGCGCTCGCTCACGCGTCCTCCCGGAACTGGTAGACCGGCCGGGCGTGCCCCTTGATCACCAGCTCGCCCAGCAGTCCCAGCGATACGAACTGCACCGCCACGATGATGAGGATCAATCCGATGAAGAAGATGGGCCGCATGCGCACCCCGTGACCGCCCAGCCACTCGAGCACGAACCAGGAGAAGATGCCTCCTCCAACCACGCCCAGGCCCAGCCCCAGCCGGCCGAACACGTGGAGCGGGCTGTGGCGCCCGGAATGGACGAAGGTGACGGTCAACAGGTCCAGGAACCCGTTCACGAACCGGCTCGCCCCGAACTTGCTCTTCCCGTGGCGGCGCGGGTGGTGGAGCACCGGAATCTCGGTCACCCGGAAGCCCTGCCAGTGGGCGAGCGCGGGAAGGAAACGGTGAAGCTCTCCGTAGAGAGGCAGGCTCCGGGCGGTGGCCGCGCGGTAGCCCTTGAGCCCGCAGTTGAAGTCGTGAAGCTTGATCCCGGAGACCGAGCCGGTCACCGAGTTGAAGATCTTGGAAGGGAGGGTCTTGGTGGGCGGATCGTGCCGCACCTGCTTCCAGCCCGAGACCAGGTCCCATCCCTCGTCGAGCTTGGCCAGGAGCGAGGGGATCTCGTCGGGATCGTCCTGGAGGTCGGCGTCCATGGTGATGATGCGGTCTCCGCGGGCAATCTCCATGGCCACCGAGAGCGCCGCCGACTTCCCGTAGTTGCGCAGGAACGACCGGTAGCGCAGATGGGAGTTCCCGGCGGCCAGCCGCTTCAGCACCGGCAGGGTGTCGTCGGTGCTGCCGTCGTCCACCACCACGATCTCCCAGCTCGCCCCCAGGCCGTCCAGCGCCCGCCCCACCCGCTCCACCAGCTCGGGCAGGCTCTCGGCCTCGTTCAGGGCCGGAACCAGGACGCTCACGTCCACGTTCACGACCGCCCTTCCTGCTCCCGGGACAGCGGCCCTCCGGGGCCGGCGTACCACTCCGCCTCCCGGCGGAGCGCCTCCCTCACCGGAACCCGGGGCTCGTAGCCCAGATCGGCCCGGGCCCGGCCCAGGTCGGCCGCGGTGCGCCGGGGATCGCCGTCCGCCCGGGGAAGCCGCTCGATCCTCGCCTTGCGCCCGCTCACCTCCTCCAGGACCCGCACCGCCTCGGCCAGCGCGATCGGGTGGCCGCCTCCGATATTGTAGACGGCGCCGCCCGCACCCCGCTCCGCGGCCAGGAGGTTGGCCCGGACCGCGTCGGCCACGTAGGTGAAGTCGCGTTCCTGGGTCCCGTCCCCGTACTGGGGGAAGGCCTCGCCGCGGTAGAGCGCGCGCAGCACCTTGTGGAAGGCCATGTCGGGGCGCTGCCGCGGGCCGCACACCGTGAAGTAACGAAGGCTCACGGTGTGGAGGCCGAATTCGCGGTGATACACCTCCACCAGCTTCTCCGAGGCCAGCTTGGTCACCCCGTAGGGGGAGAGCGGCCGGAGGGGGGCGTTCTCGTCGACTTCGCCCTCGGCCACGTTCCCGTAGACCGAGGACGAGGAGGCGAACACGAAGCGGGCGGTTCCCGAGCGCCGGGCGGCCTCCAGGAGCCGCTGGGTCCCGAGCAGGTTGTGCCCCACGTAGTCGGAGAAGCCCTCGTCCCAGGAGGCCCGCACCCCGGGCTGGGCGGCCTGGTGGAAGATCCACGCCGCCCCCTCGGTGGCCTCGGACAGGGGGGCGGCGCGCAGGTCCAGCTCCAGGAACCGGAACCCCGGCCGCGACCGGAGCCCGGCCAGGTTCGCCTCCTTGTACTCCCGGGGGTAGTACGGCGTGAAGCAGTCCACCCCGGTCACCGGGTGTCCCCGGTCGAGGAGCGCCTCGGCCAGGTGCGAGCCCAGAAAGCCCGCCGCTCCCGTCACCAGGGCGGCCGGCGCCGGCTCACTGGACATGGGATTCCGTCCCCGAGGTATCCGTCCCGGTCGAGTCGGAGACCCCCGGCGGGAGCTGGCCCTTGGCCATGGACGAGCGAAGCTGCTGGATGTACTGCCCGATGCTCTTGTCCTCGGGATGCTGCACGGCCAGCCGTTGGAGCGCGTCCAGGGCGTCGTTGTAGCGGCCGAGCTGGTAGTCGGCGCTCACCATCCCCTGGTACGGGTAGTACTGGTCGGGGGCGAGCCGGGCGGCCAGCTCGAAGTACTGGAGCGAGTCCTCCGCCTTCCCGGTGGTCAGCAGCAGCTGCCCGAGGCGCTGCGCGATCTCCCATTCCCCGGGGTAGCGCGCGAGCATCTTCTTGTAGTGGGCGATGGCCTCGTCGTTCCTGCCCAGCTGCTCCAGGAGCACCCCCTTGGCCAGGGCCGCCCCCGGGAAATAGGGGGAGACCACCTCCGCCTTGTCCATCTCGTTCAGCGCCTCGGCCGTCTTTCCGTCCTGGTAGAGGGCGATGGCGGCGCGGCTGAACGCGGCGGCGTAGTTCTGGGAAAGCTTGGTGGCGTTGTCGTCCTTGTACACGGTGGAGTCGAACTTGCCGAACCCGTTGGCGGCGGTGGAGTCGCGGATGACCAGGCCCTGGTAGCGGTAGACGTGGTTCAGGTTGTTCACCGTCCTGGCCACGTCGATCCGCTCGTCGGTGGGCTTCTGGTGGATCCGGAACACCAGGCCTTCCATGGTGAGCTGCTTGTCCAGGCCCATCTGGTCCGGCACCGTCACCGCCAGGTAGAGCGGCCGCTTCCAGTCGTTGGTCTTGATGATGTCCTGGACCGCGATGTCCTTGACCAGCCAGATCTTCCCGTTACGGTCCCGGTAGGGGGAGAGGTTCTCGATCTGGGCGTCGGTGAAGGAGATCGGCACCTTGGGTTTCAGGTCGCGGAGCTGCTTGATGTACCAGTCGGTGTTGAGGAGGCTCAGGTTCACCACCCGGACGTCCTTGCGGACATCCTCCACCTCCTGGAGATACCACAGGGGGAAGGTGTCGTTGTCGCCGTTGGTGAAGATGACGGCGTTCGGCTCCAGTCCGATCAGCATGTTGTAGGCGTAGTCGCGGGCCACGTAAAAGCCGCTCCGGTTGTGTTCGCGCCAGTTGGTATGGACGGGGAGAAGCGCCATCACCACCAGGAGCGCGGAGAGACCGCCGATCGAGGCTCGCTGGAGGGCGGGGGTGCGGATCTGGTCCCGGACCCAGGTCACCAGCCACACCGCGCCCAGACCCACCCAGGGCCCCATGAACTGGAAGTTCTGCACGAAGAAGTAGTCGCGCTCGCGAACCTCCCCCACCTTGAAGTTGAGGAAGAGGACCAGGGCGGGACCGAGGAGAAGGTAGAGCACCGCCATCATGGCAAAGGTGCGCTTCTCCTTGATGAAGTGGACGATCGCACCCGCCGCTAGGAGCAGGACCGGAATCTGGAAGAAGGCGCGGCCCTTCCAGAAGAACAGGGTGAAATTCCACCACATGTACCGGAGGTACATGGTGTTGAACTGGTACCAGAAGTCGGCCTTGCGGTCCCAGATGGGCGGGGGCTTGTACTGGTCGCGGATCAGGTCCTTCCAGAGCGCGGTCCAGGTGTCGGGGGCGGCCTCGTTGATCATCGGGTGGTCGTTGGCCCGGATGATGAGGAACAGGTGGACGGAAACCCCCACCATGAACAGGATCGACGACCAGAAGGCGAGCTTGCGGAGCTTGCCGCTCACAATCCAGACCAGGAGCGTGATGGCCAGCACCACCGGCGCCACCAGGAACGCCCCCACGTGGATGCCGGTGGCCAGGGACAGGGTGACCAGGGCCCAGCCCAGGTAGTCCCAGCGGAAGATGTAGTTCGGCCGGCAGACCGCCACGAACAGCACCGTCGCCCAGGCGGCGATCGCCACCCCCAGGTGGATGCCGATCCCCAACCCCACCAGGTAGGTGATCAGGAGCAGCAGCCCGTCCTCGTCGCCCAGGTCCAGCCGTTCCTCCCAGCGCAGGACCAGCCACACCACGAACGCCATCAGGGCGCAGGAAGCGGCGTACACCTCGGCCTCGATGGCGTTGTCCCAGAAGGTGGTGGCGAAGCCGACCATGAGCGCGGCCACCCCCCCCCCACGTAGGCCAGGCGGCGGTTGGAGGGGTTGTTCTCCCAGGGGAAGAGTTTCCGGCTCAGCTTGACCGTGATCAGGTACATGAACAGAACGGTCACCGCCGAGGAGAGGGCGGAGAACCAGTTCACCCGCTGGGCGATGGTCCCGATGGGGATGAGGCTGAACACCCGGCCGATCAACACGTAGAGCGGCGTTCCCGGGGCGTGGGGAATGCCCAGGATGTGGGACACCGCGATGAACTCCCCGCTGTCCCAGAAGGGGACGCTGGGAGTCATGGTCAGGGTGTAGACGGCGAGGCTGAAGAAGAAGACGGCAGCGGCGACCAGGGTGTTCGTCTTGTCCCCGGTGTACCGACCCAGCGTGGTCAAGGTGCTACCTCCCCGCGCGCGGCGCGCGGTCGGCCCGGCCCGGCCAGAATTTCCTCGATGAGTTCCAGGGTCCGGCTCGCGGACGATTCCCAGTTGAAGGTCGCGGCCCAGCGGACGCCCTCGTCGGCCATGCTCCGGGCCAGTTCGTCGTCGGTCAGGAGGGTGATGATCCTGGCGGAGAGATCTTCCAGATCACCGTGGCGGACCAGGAAACCGGTCTTCCCGTCCACCACCGATTCGCACAGGCCCGGGCTGTCGCTGGCCACCACGGGGGTGGCGCACGCTCCTGCCTCGATCACGGATAGTCCCCAGCCCTCTTTGGGGGAGGTATAGGCCAGCACCCGGGACTCCTGCAAGAGCCGGACCTTGTCCCGCCCGCCCAGGTAGCCCGGGAAGCGGACATGATCCGACACCCCCGCACGTCTGGCAATACGTTCCAGATCCCGGCGATAGTCCCCCTCCCCCACGATCCAGTACTCGGCGCCCGCCACCCGCTCCAGCACCCGGGGAAGCGCCAGGATGGGGTGCTCGACGCACTTGTACTTCTTGAGCCGCCCCAGGTACACGATCCGGGGAGGGCGCTCGGCCACCGGAACCGGACCCGGCCGGTAGAGCTCGTGATCCATGCCGCTATGGATGACCCGGACGTGCGAGGCGGGGATGCCTCGGGCGACGAGGTCGTCCCGGGTGCTCATCGAGAGCACCGAGAACATGGAGTCCCGGTAGACCCCGGGGATGAACCGCTCGTAGAACCATACGTAGGCCCCGATGTGGGGGGGAGCCTGCCGGAACACGGTGGTGCCGAAGAGGTGGGGCACGATGGCCAGCACCGGCCGGTCGGTGTGCCGGGGCATGAAGAGGGGGATCTTGTTCAGGTCCTCGGCCACCAGGTCGAAGCCTCGGGAGGCCAGGCGGGACTTGAAGTATCTGGGCGCGGCGAAATTGAAATCGTAGACGGAGCCGGTGCGGTGGATCTCGAGCGGCCCGATGCGGTCGGTCTCCGAGGCCCCGGGAAACATCCCGGTCAAGAGCGTCACCTCGTGCCCCTGTCCGGCGATCCGGGAGAAAACCTCCTGGATGATGACCTCGGCACCGCCCGCCTCGGGATGCTTCATGTCCCGGTACGAGATCACGCAGATGCGGTAGCTCACACCTTCTTCCCCACCACCCCGATCATGGCGAAGGTCCAGTAGGACAGGGGCCGGCGGCGGAACCAGTTGCGCCAGGCGTCGCCGGCCCGGCCCAGCGCCCCCATCCGGGGCTGCCGGGGGATTTGCACCCCCATGGCCCGCAGGCCGTAGCGGGCGGCGCGATAGAAGAACCCCGGCACCATCCAGTCGCCGAAGCGTCCGGTGACCTCGAATCCCTGGCGCTCGACGAGCCGCGAGAGCTCCCGGATCGAGAACTCGGTCTCCCACCCCGCGAACCACCTGTTGAGCGCGATCATCATCTTCTTGCCCACGGTATAGATGTGCCAGCGCTGGGGGACGTCGATGACCACGTGGCCTCCGGTCCTGAGCACGCGGCGGTTGTCGGCGACCAGCGGCACCGGATCGCGGAAGTGCTCGAGGAGCCCCTGGTGGAAGACCACGTCGAAGGTCCCTTCGTCGAAGGGCATGCGGGTGCCGTCCCCGCACACCATGTGCAGGGTCACCCCGGCGGCGGCGGCGTTGTGCGCCACCACGTCCAGGGAGGAGCGGACGTAATCGAGCACCACCACCTCGGCGCCGCGCCGGGCGAGCTCGATCGAATCCCGACCGGAGCCCGCGCCGACCTCCAGGACGCGCTTGCCCCGAACGTCGCCCAGGGCGAGGATCGCGTTGATCACGCGGTCGTCGTTGTCGTAGGTGACGTGGGGATCGGTGTGCTCTTTCCAGTAGGCGTCCCAGTGCGCCTTGGTGGATTGACGCGCCATGGAAGGGCGGGATCCTCCCCGATTGGGTGGTGTCGGGCCGGGCGAACGCGATTCCGGACCCGGCGGTTGTGGCCACAGCCTATAAGATTGGAGCGTAAGAGGATAGCATGACCGCCGGGCCGGGGCAATCGGCGCCTCGCCCCGCGCAGCCCGGCCCGCGAACGCCGACCCGGCCGGAGGCAGTGGACTGGAACCCCGGTTGAGCCCCCGCATCCCGGAGGTCCCGCAAGTGGAACGGGTTTCGTCGCTCCCCCCGGGCCGCGGCCTGCTTGCGATCCGGATCGCCCTGGTCGCCGGGATGGCCGTCCCGTCTTCCCTACCCCTGTCCCGGGCCCTGGCATCCCCACCCCCGGCGGCCGGCCGGATCCCGAGTTGCCCCCGTCTCCCGGCTCCGCCTGGGGGCCGGTGCGGCTTCCCCGGTTCGAGGCGCCGGTGGGCACCGCGTTCGCCCCGGACGGGTCGCTCCTGGTGCTGGACCGGGGCCGGAGCACGGTGACCCGGCTCACGCCCTAGCCGCCGCGCGGAGGTGCGGCCGCCGGTCGACGCGGGGATCCATGGCGTTCCTTCCCGGCCGGACCGGGCTTCGCGGCTCAGGCCGAGTAGAGCAGCTTCCCCTCGCCGTAGACCGCGGCGGGGTAGGCGGTGAGATCGAAAGGATCCCCGGTCCAGCCGGTGAACGAGGCCCACTTCCCCTTCTCAAGGGTGCCCAGCCGGTCCTCGATCCCCAGGATGCCGGCGTTCTTGCGGGTCACCAACTCCACCGCGTCCTGCCTGGAGTAGCCGTGGCGGGTGAACCACCGGGTCTGGAGGAAGAGCTGGCGGGAGGGGGTCACCGGGTGGTCGGTCATGAGGCCGAACTCGACCCCCGACTCCATCAGGTGGCGCACGTTCTCCCAGCTCTCGTGCTTGAGCTCCACCTTGTAGGCGAAGGAGTCGAGCGGCCCGTAGGTGACCCGGATCTTGCGCCGCTTGAGCTCGCGGAAGATCTCCGGCCGGTGCACGTCCATGGCGTGCTCCACCGTGACCTTGAGCTTGAACTCGTCCACGATCCGGAGCAGCGCGGCGATGTCGTCGATCTTGTGCACGTGGGCCCGCAGCCGCTCCTTCCCCTCGAGGAGCGCGAGCAGGATCGTCTCCTCCGCGTTGGGGGTCAGGTCCAGCTTCTTGTCCCCTTTGGCCCGGGCCCGCTTGTCCCGCTTCTGGCGCACGTCGTAAAGCTTTCCCCGGAGAATGGAAAGCGCCCCCATCCGGGTGTTGGGGCGCCTCCCCCGCCACTCCGAAGTGGACATGGGATTGTAGCCGAAGGCCGCCTTGATCCCGGCCCGGGTGATGAGGGCCTCGGTGCCGTTGCCGCCGTAGTTGCGGATCACCGCCGAGGACCCGCCGATGATGTTCCCGCTTCCGGGCAGGACGCAGGAGTAAAGCATCCCCATCTGGACCGCCTCTCCGAAGGCGGCATCGTCCATTTGCACCGAATCGAGGGCGTCGGGGAGCGCGAGGAGCGCGTCCATGTGCTCGTTGGACTCTCCCTCGGACTCGGGCTCGCCGGAGCGGTGCATGCCGATGTGGCTGTGGGGGTCGATGAAGGCCGGGGTCACCGCCGGGAACTTCCCGGTCACCTTTCCCCTGGCGGTCTTCCCCACGCCCACGATCCGGTGTTCCTCAAACGCCAGATAGGCGTTCTCCAGGACCTGCTTTCCGGTGTAGAGCGTCTTCGCGTGAACCGATTCCATGGACGGCGTTCCCTTTCTGCTCCCGGTGAACGATCTCCGGCGGCGCCGGGAAGCATGACTGTAGGGGGCCGGCGGGGCCTCGGCAAGGCCGCTCAGGATCCGGAGACCGTCACCCGCCCGCTCTCGCTGTCCACGAACTCGGCCAGCCAGGTGCCGTGCCGCTCCTCCGGTTCCCGGGTGAAGCGCACCCCCCCGGCGGCCAGGTCGCGGTGGAACCGGGCGATCCCGGGCACCTGGAACCCGAGTTGCGAGGTTCCGGCCGGGTTCTCCGCCGAGGCCGGGTGGAGGGCGAGGGTGGTCTCCCCGGTCAGGAATTCCGTCCATTCCGGAGACTGGAACTTGAGGGGCAGCCCGAGGGTGTCGCGGTAGAAGGCGGTCGCGCGATCCATGTCGTCCACGAACCTGATCAGGTAGCTCAGCCGGGGGACCCTCGCCGGGCCCCGCTCGGGCGGAGAGCCGGCAGTTTGCGGGCCTTCCACCAGGATCATGGTGGAGCGGGAGGAACCCTGCCGGACCGCCTTGGCCTTCTGGTATTCGGGCGAGTCGTACCAGGCCTTGGCCTGGGCCACCGACTCGAACTCGAGCACCACCACCCGGTGGGGGCTCCAGTTCCCTTCCACCACCTCGACCCGCCCGCCGCGCACCGCGAACCGGCCCCCGAATGCAGCCAGGGCCCGGGTGGAGAGCTGCTTGTATTGCTCGTAGCGCTCGGGGTCGGTGACTTCGATGTCCAGGATGACGTAGGCGGACACGTGCTCCTCCGTGGTGGGCGCGGGGCTGATGACGGCCGGGCGCGCTCCCGCGGAGGGATACGGCCCGGTTACGACAAGGCGATCTCGATGCGGGTCCCTTCCACCGTCACCGAACGCGGCTCCAGGGCGCGGGACGCGGGTCCCGAGACCACGGCTCCGCCGGCCTCGTAGGTGGACTTTCCCATGCTACAGCACTGCAGAAACCCGGTGCCGGGCACCGGATCGAGCCTCCGGCCTCCGTGGCCGCAACGATTCACGTAGGCCCGGTAGCCGCCGTCGGCGCCGTGAACGAGAAGGATCCGCTCGGGGAGTCCCCTCCCTTCCAGCCGCACCGCGGAGTCTTCGGGCCCGAGTTCCGGCACCCGGTCCACGTCGACCAGGATCCGGCCCGCCGCCACCGACCACGCCGCCGCGTCGCCCGGGGCGCGCGTCGCGCAGATCCCCAAGGCCCGCTGCCACACCTTCCGGGGCAAGACCGGTACGTCCATCCTCCACCTCACTTCCAGGGATACCGGGGGCGCGGCCATTCTAACCCGGGCGGGGGGCGGGGGGCAGGGATTCGCGGAGCGGTCCCGGCCTCCCGGGCCGCCGGTCCGAGGCCTCGGACCGGTCAGGCGGAGCGGGGGGGCGCCTCCGCGGCCAGCGCCGCCAGGGGTTCGCCGGTCAGCCGCATCACCCGCCAGTCGGTCAGGGGGCGGGCGCCCAGCCTCTCGTAGAAACCGATGGCGGGGGTGTTCCAGTGCAGCACCGCCCACTCCAGGCGGCCGCAGCTCCGCTCCACCGAGAGCCGGGCGAGATGGGCCAGGAGCGCCTTTCCGTAACCCTTTCCGCGATGCGCGGGATCCACGAAGAGATCCTCCAGGTAGATCCCGGAACGGCCGAGGAAGGTGGAGTAGTTGGGGAAGAAGAGGGCGAAGCCGACCGGGGTCCCGTTCTCGCAGCCGAACACCACCTCAGCGGCGGGACGGGGGCCGAAGAGGGTGTCGCGGACCATCGCTTCGTCCGCCCGCACCTCGTGGGCGAGCTGTTCGTACTCGGCCAGGGACCGGATGAAGGCCAGGATCCGGGGGGCGTCGTCGGGGCCGGCGGGACGGATGGTGAAGGCGGCCGGGGAGGAGGGGCTCATACCTCGGTCTCGTCGATCCACTGGCCGGTCTCGGGGGGCGCGTAACTCTCGAGCCGGTCCAGAAGCGCTCCGGGATCCGTCTCCACGAAGAGCATTCCCCGGTGCTCGGGGCGGAGGAACCCCTCGCCCACCGCGTGGTCCAGGAAGCCGACCAGTCCATCGTAGTAGCCCTCGCCGTTCAGCAGGCCGAAGGGCTTCCCGTGGAGCCCGAGCTGGCCCCAGGTGAAAATCTCGAAGAGCTCTTCCAGGGTCCCGGTCCCGCCGGGCAGCGCGACGAAGCCGTCGGCGAGGTCGGCCATCTGGGCCTTGCGCTCGTGCATGGAACGCACGATCCGGAGCTCGGTCACCCCCCGGTGGACCACCTCCTTGCGGACCAGGGCCTCGGGGATGACTCCGGTGATCGACCCGCCCCGCGCCAGCACCGCGTCGGCCAGCACTCCCATGAGGCCGACCTTCCCCCCCCCCGTAAACCACCTCCAGCCCACGATCCACCAGGGTCTCCCCCAGGGCATGGGCAAGATCCCCGTAACCGTCCCTGGCGCCCTGCCCCGAACCGGCGAACACACAAATACGCCGCATGACCATCCTTTCCCGCGTTCCTCGGCGGCCGCTTCCTCCCGCCTCAGTAGCGCGGCGGCTCCATCCCCATCGCGGCCCACTCCTCCTTGGCCGGCCCGTACACTCCCGGCACCCTCAGCCCCGCCTGGCGCATGAGCACCGACATCTGTCCAGTGTGATGCGTCTCGTGGTGGATGAGGGCGGCCAGGGTGAGGCCGCGCGGCCACCGCTCCCCGTACATGTCGTCGCTCTCGAGCAGGGTTTCGTCGGACCAGCTCTCGCGGACCAGCCGGAGCAGCTCGTCCGCCAACTCCCGGTAGGCCCGCTGGATCCGCGCCGCCCGGTCCGGCGGCGGTTCCCGGGGATTCACCGCGGTGAGCGGGAGGCCGGTGCGCGCGGTCATCTCCGGAATCGAGACCACCACGTGCCAGGCGATCTCGCCGAGGGTGCGGTGGCCGGGCGCCGACGGCTGGGAGAGGGAGGCGTCGGTGAGCCGGTCCATCATCCGCGCGGTTGCATCGCTGCGGTGGCCGAACGCCTGCTCGAAGTCGCTGAGCTTCCGGTACATCCTCGTCCTCCTCCCCGGCGCCGCGCCGCTGGTCCGGTCCGCCGGCGGTCAATCGCTTCCCACCGCCTCCAGAGCCTTGATCTGCGCTTCCGCGTCCTCCCGCTTCGAGGACTCGGGAAACTTCTGCACCAGGGTCCGGAAATACCCCAACGCCCGGTCCCGGTCCCGGGCCGGATTGAGCAGGTTGAGGCTCAGTTCCCCCAGCTCGTAGAGGGCCTGGGCGCGGGCCTCGGGCTTGTCCCCCGACGTCTCGTACACTCCGCGGAAGGCCTCCTCGGCGTCCTTGAACCGGCTCTCCATCACCGCCTGGCGGCCGCGCTCCAGCGCCGCTTCCGCCGGGTCGCGGTGCAGGGACACCGAGGCCCCGCTGCTCGACCGGGTGGAGGTCACCTGCTCGGTATGGGCGGTGCCGCCCACGCTGCACCCCGCCGCCGCCAGCGGAAAAAAAACCATCACCGGAAGCCAGAAATACGACGATCGGCTCATGTCGCGCCCCGCATCCCGGGGGGATCGACTCCCGGGCCGGATGCCCGGAGGGCCCCCCAAGGCTCCCGATCCTACCTGCCGGGCGGCGCGGGCGCCAGCGTCCGGGCCCACTCCGGGCGCGGCCCCTCCCTGACCGGCGGCGGGGATCAGATCCGTTCCGGGTCGCGCACCGTCCGCTCGCTCACCGCGTCGCCGGTGTTCAGGGTGCCGGCGGGCTCCATGAGGAGAACGTGCGCCTCCTCCGAGGCCTCGGGCTTGTGCTCCATCCCCCGGGGGACGATGAAGAACTCCCCTTCGGCCAGCTCCACCCGCCGGTCGCGGAGTTCGATGGCCAGGCGCCCCCGCACCACCAGGAAAAGCTCGTCGGCGTCGGGGTGGCGGTGCCAGACGAACTCGCCCCGGAGCTTGGCCAGCTTGATCTCCTGGCCGTTCAGCTCCCCCACGATGCGCGGCGACCAGAGCTCGTCGAAACGGGAGAGCTTCTCGGCCAGGTTCACCTTGTCGGGGAGCGTCACGGGAGATCCTCCTCGGGGGCCCGGGCCGGGTGGAGGCGCTCCTCCGCCCGGTCCGCGGCGTCCTGCGTTTCCGGCTCAGTCCCCCGACTTCGCCGTCCCGTCCACGGTGTAGCTGATGGTGCGGGTGACCGCCTCAAGCGGGGTGCCGTCCACCTCCACGTAGGCGCCGGAGGGAAGATAGTTGAGCGGCCCGCCCTTCATGCCCGGCAGCGTCACGTCGCGGCCGCGGGAGAAGGTGACCCGCTCCGCGTCCAGGTGCCCGAACAGGAAGTCGGCGCGCTCCGGCTTCAGGTTGGCCTCGGAGATGTCGACCGGGGTCCACGCCCGGGCGCTTTCGTCGTAGAACCAGGCCCAGCAGTGGTAGCCGCCGGCGTGATCCTTCTCCCCCGCGAGCGAGATGGGATAGCCCATCTCGAACCGGGCCGGCACCCCTTCCGCCCGCGAAAGCGACATGAAGAGCGAGTGGAAATCGGTGCAGTTTCCCTTGTGGACGTCGCAGGCCCGCTCGGAGTCGCCGTGGCCCCACCCCGGGGTCTTCTTGTCGTAGGTCATGGTGGACTTCACGTAGTCGAACCGGGTCCGGCTGGTGCCCCCGATGCTGTCGGCCAGGGCGCGGATCCGGGGGCTCAGGCTGACCAGTCCCTCCTCGCGAAGGTAGAGCTGCCGCTCGGCCGGGCTCAGGGTGGCCGGCTCCGGCCGGAGGACCGGACGGCGGACCACGTGGGCGGCCAGCCCCACCGAGAAGGTGGAGGCCGGGTCGGGGACGGTCACCATCACCACCCGGTTGTGGAAGGTGGGGTCCTCGACGTACTTCCAGGCGTACTTGGCGTCTACGGTCAGGCCGGTCACCGCCTGTTCGGGCAGCTCCTGGGGAACGGCGATCCACACCGTGGCCTCGTTGGCGCCGGCGGGGACGTCGTCGACCTGGATCGTCCAGTTCATGTCGTAGGCATGGGCGGCGTCGTGGGCGTCGGCGGGGTCCGCCGCCCGCGCGGGGCCCGCCGGCGCGAGCGCCAGGCCGGCGGCGGCCAGGGTCCAGAGGTGCTTGCAGTTCATGATTGGTCTCCTTCGAAGGGAATGGTCCGGGCCGGAGCCGGGCCCCGGCCCGCTCCGGTCAGAACGAAAAGCTCGCGAACGTGTCGATCCGGTTGGCCACCCCTTCGGGGGCGTCCAGGTACCGCGTCACCCAGTGCAGATACTCGAGCCCGAACGTGGTCCGCGCCCAGGGGTGGAAGTGCTGAACGAGGTACCCCGCTGCGTTCAGCCGGCGTCCTCCGGAGGGGAGATCGTTCCGGTCGGGACGGTCCGCGGTGGCTCCCACCGCGAGGTCGTACCGGCCCGAGGGCTCGGCCGAGACCTCGGCCCATCCCCCCGCGGTGCGGATCACGTTGGCGCGCCCGCCGGCCAGGTTGACCCCCTGGCCGATCCCGCCCCGCAGGTCGTCGGCGTTCTGCCCCCAGAATCCCTCGCCCTGGAGCGCCACCCGGTCCGAGGCCTGCACCCGCAAGTGGGCCCCCAGAAGCGCTCCGGTGAAGTTCTTCTCGCGGCCCGACACCAAGGCCCGGTCCACCGCCACGTGGCCCCACACCCCGGCCCGGGCCCGCCCTGCCTGGACCTCGCCCAGGATCTGGACCGCCGGCACCGCCGCGTCCAGACCGTCGAGTTGGCCGTTGCCGTCCAGGTCGCGGCCGTTGACCGCGTTGGGCATCCCCACCGCCAGCGCCAGGCGCGACTTCCCCCCTCCCGGATGATACGTGAACCGGGCCTGCGGGCGCCGGTCGCCGGTGTTGCCGGCGTTCCACATGAGGCCGTCGTTGTTGGCGGCCGGGTAGAGGGGCGAGACCAGGTCCCAGGTCTGGCCGGCCAGGAGTTCCCACTTGCCCTTCACGAACCGGACGTAGGCGTGGCGCATGCGGAGGATCTCGCGCGACTCCTTGCCCCCGTTCTGGAAGTCGACCTCCACCGCCCGTCCGCGGACACTCCATGTCCGACGTCGCAGGGCAGGAGCTTGAGGCCCAGCCGGGTGAGCCGGGGGTGAAGGTCGAGCTCCTTGTCGTTACGGGCCCCGGCGGGCTCGCTCAGCACCCAGCCCGGAAACTGCGGGTCCGACATGCGGGAGTCGTCGAAGATGGCGTCCAGACGGACGAATCCGTAGGGGGTGAGCTTGGGGGCGTCGTCGGCCCTCGCCGCGCCGGCACCGAGGGCGGCGGCAGCAAGGACCGGGACCAGAATCGAGCGGCATCGCGACATGACAGGCCTGCCTCCCTTCCCGAGGGTGGTCCCGCCCCCCGGCGGACGCCGGGGGGCCGGGCTCGAGGCCGTGCTCGGAAACGGATTCAGACCGGCGGGGTGAAACCGGCGGGTCCCGGAGCCGGATGGACCGGGAACGGGCGCCCGCGGTCCGGGCCGCGCGCACCTTTCCCGCCCCGAGGCTCCCCGCCGCGGACGGCGCCGGCCGGCGGGGGGGGGAATCGGTCGGTTTCGTGGAGTCAGGGAAGCGGACGCAGACCTGCGCCCGGCTCACCCACTCACTGGTGGCTGATATAGCCGGTCACGGGTCCTTCCTTCACGGAATGCATCCTCGAGGTGGTACGACCGGCCCGCCCCATGCGGACCGATCCGGTAATCTTTTGCCGCCCGGCCGGCGGTGTCAAGCGCCGCCTGGGGGGACGGCGCCCCGGCGGGATCCCCGAAAAAGGGCCTTGACAATGTGTGTTATAACATCTATCTTGGGGTCATGAAGAGCCGGTTACAGGAAGAGATCAAGCAGACCAAGCCGTTCCCGAGCCCCGCCGCCGAGGCGGTATTGGGGCTTCTACGGACGGCGGCGATACTCGACCACGCGCTGGCGGAGGTGTTGAAGCCGTTCGGGCTCACCTCCTCCCAGTACAACGTTCTCCGGATCCTCCGGGGCGCCGGCACGGACGGGCTCTGCGGGCGGGAAGTGGGCGAGCGGTTGATCGCCAAGGTGCCCGACGTCTCGCGGCTTCTTGATCGGATGACGGACGTGGGCTTGGTGGCGCGTGTTCGGGACCGGGCGGATCGCCGGCACGTCACCTCCCGCATCACCAGGAAAGGGTTGGGGCTCCTGGAGAAGTCGACGGGCCCGCTCGAGGCGGCCCAGGCGCGCTGGACCACCGGAGTCGGGGAGGCGCGGCTGAAGAAACTGATCGCGATTCTGGACGACTTGCGCCATCCGGTCTAGGAACCGGCCGGCGCCCCGCCCGCGTTTTTTTCGGGCATATCGTTGTTATAACGCGCATTTCCGGCGCGATGGACGAAAGGAGACCATCATGTTCACCGATCTGAGCACTTCCGGCCTTATGGCCCTGAGCGGCGGGCTGTTGATCGCCCGGCTGATCCTGGGCCTGGCCCTGGCTTCCCACGGCGCCCAGAAGCTCTTCGGCTGGTTCGGGGGCCACGGGCTCACCGGAACCGGCGGGTTCTTCGAACATCTGGGGTTCCATCCGGGGAGCTTCTTCGCATGTGCCGCGGGCCTCGGCGAGTTCGCCGGCGGGCTCCTGCTCGCCCTCGGGTTCCTGGGTCCGATCGGTCCGGCGCTGATCATCGTGGTCATGACCGTGGCCATGGTGACCGTGCACTGGCCCAACGGGTTCTACGCCACCGGGAACGGAATCGAGGTGCCGCTGGTGTACGCGCTCGGCGCCCTGACCTTCGCGTTCGGCGGCCCCGGGCTCTACTCGCTCGACGCCTGGCTCGGGCTGACCGGGCTCTGGAATCCGGCCCTGGCCTGGATCGCCCTCGGCCTGGCGGTTCTGGCGGCGCTGGCCGCCCTGACCGCACGGCATCCCCAGCCCGCATCCTCGACCTCGTGATCCTCGCCGCCGGGCGACCGGGCCGCTTCGCCCGATCCCCGGCCCTCCCGACGGACGGGGCGGTGTCCCCCGGGCGCCGCCCCCGTTCCCGTCCGCCCCGCCGGCGAATCCTCCCCGGCGCCCGGACCCGGCTCATCCCAGAAGCTTCCGCACCGTGATCACGCCGTCCTTCTCCCCCACCCGCTGGAATCCGGCGGAGAGGTACATGGAGAGCGGCCCGTGGTGGTTCGCGGCCGGGCCCGAGGCCCCGGCGAGGGGATAAGCCTCCACCGCGGCCAGGCCCCGCTCGCGGAACCCGTCGCAGGCGGCCCGCAGGAGCCGGCCGGCGATCCCTTTCCCGCGGTGCGCCGGCGCCACCACGAAGCAGACCACCGCCCCCACCCGCCCGGCCCCGGCGGAATCGGGATCGAGGGTGGTGTAGGCGGATTTGATGTTCGCGTTCACCCAGCCCGCGGGACGCCCGCCCACCAGGGCGAGCCACCCGTGCATCCGGCCCGCGCGCACCGCCGCGTCGGCATCGGCGCGGTTCCGTTCCCCGGTCCGCGCCTCCCAGTCCTCGGTTCCATGGGGAGCGTGGTTGAAATAGCAGTAGCACGACGCCCATTTCGGGTTGTCGGTGAAGGCGTCGCGGTCGAAAAACTCCAGCAACGCCGGGCAGAGGCCCGGAGAGAGCGGCCGGATGGTGATCTCGTCCATGTCGCGCGTCCTCGCTCGAGGCCGTCCGGCGGATGGCCGCAGGGGCGGCGCCGCGGCCGGCGGTTCAAGCCCCCGGGGTCAGGCCTCCCGGTCCATGGCCAGCTCGGCGAAGCGCCCGTCGCGGAGCTCGTCGATGGTTTCCAGGATCTCCTCCCGGGTGTTCATGACGAAAGGGCCGTAGCGGGCGATGGGCTCGCCGATCGGCTTCCCCGAGACGAGCAGGAACGCGGCGGGGCCGCCGAGGGGGGCCGCCCGGACCGCGTCCCCCTCCCCAAAGACCACCAGGATCGGCGACTCCACCCGGGTGTCGCCGGCGCCGAAGGCCGCCGCCCCCTCGTAGAGGTACGCGAAGGCGGTGTGCCCGGCGGGAACCGGGTGGGTGAAGCGGGCCCCGGCGGGCACGTGCACGTCGAGGCAGGTGGGCTGGGCGGCGATGTCGGTGACCGCGCCCCGCACCCCGTCCACCTCCCCGGCGATGATCTTGATCCGGGTGCCGTCCTCCAGGGTCGCTTCCGGGAGCGAGGCCGCGGCGAACTCCTGGTAGCGGGGGCGCATCATCTTGAGTCCCGACGGCAGGTTCACCCAGAGCTGGAATCCGAAGTTCCCCTCCGGAGCCGCCTCCGGCATCTCCTCGTGGAGGATAGCCCGCCCCGCGGTCATCCACTGCACGTCTCCGGCCCCGATCACCCCGGCGCGGCCGGTGGAGTCCCGGTGCCGCACCGAACCCCGGAGCATGTAGGTCACCGTCTCGATCCCCCGGTGCGGGTGCATGGGGAAACCGGCCTGGTAATCCTCGGGGCGCTCCGACCCGAAGTGGTCCAGGAGCAGGAACGGATCCAGGTAGTCGAGCGCGCGGGAGGCGATGCTCCGGCGAAGCTTCACCCCGGCCCCGTCCTGGGTGGCCTCGGGGTGGACGGTGGTGGACACGTCGCGAATCTTCATGACGGCTTCCTTTCCCGAACCCCCCGCCGGGTTCGCTAGCCGGCGGGGGCCACGTCGAGCAGGATGAACGAGCCCGGAACGATGGGCGGCCGGGGCCTCGGATGGTCCGCGGTGGGCGCCGGGGTTTCCCCGAACCGCGCCGCCGGCAGGTAGAGATGATGGGTCTTCGCGTTCAGCGCCACCGTACGCGCTCCCGCCTCGGTGGGGACCGTCTCCAGCACCCGGAATCGGCCGGGGCCGGTCTCTTGGATCACGGTGAGGGTGCCGTCGCCGCCGGCGGCATAGGCCCGCTCCAGCCCGGGATCGAAGACGGCTCCGTCCACGTGGTCCCCGATCGGGAGGGTGGCCACGATCGCGCCGTCGTCCGCGTTCATCACCACCATCACCCGGTTGCCGCAGGCGGAGAAGAGCCGGTGGTGGGCGGCGTCCAGCGCGAGCCCGGTGGGGCCCTCCCCCGGGCCCAGCGGCCATGGCGGCGCCGCCAGCAGGCTCTCGGCGTCGACCTTCTGCACCATGCTCCGGTCCTCGAGGTTCACGAACACCGCCCCCCGGCCGTCGGCGACCGCGAGCTCGGGTTTGCCGGCAAGGGCTACCGTGCCCACCACGCGGTCGGTGGCGGCGTCGATGACGGTGGCGTTCCCGCTCCCCCCGTTGAACGCAAGAATACGCCCCGTGACCGGCTCGAACACCACCGCGTCGGGGTTCCGGCCGGTGGAGGGGATGCGGTCCACCACCCGAAGCGAGGCCAGGTCGAAGACCACGATCGAGCTGTCGCGGCCGCAGGTCGCGAACCCCTTGCCGGCGGCCGGGGCCAGCGCGATCCCGTGGACGCCCGGGGTGCCGGGGATAGTTCCCAGGAGCCCACCGGTGGCGCCGTCCACCACCTGGACCTCCACGGAATGGGTCAGGAAGACCCGCCCGCCGGCCTCGTCCACTGCCACGAGGTCCCAGAACCCGTCCCCCGGCACCGGGAAGCGGTGGGCGACGGCGTACCCGGGCGGGGCGGGATCGGCGGCCAGGAGCGCGGCGCCGAGGACCAGCGCGGCGGAGAGGCGAAGGCGGTTCACGTGACGGTTCCTTCCCGATCCGAGACGGCCCGGCCGGGAGGGCCGGGCGGCTCGACGGCAATTATAGACCTGGCGGGTTGGGGATCCGCGGAACTCCAAGTAATTAGGAACGATTACTGCCAAAACATGGGGTCATCTCCCCCGGGAGGTCCACCCGCCAGGGTGACCGCCGCCGCGTTCGCCCGTCAACCGCGCGCCGGGGTGAGCCGGACGCGTCCCACCCCCCCCTCGGAGCCTTTAGAGCCCGAGTTCTCATCATCAACCGCGCGCCGGTGCGAGCCGGGCGAGGTGGACCCGGGTCCACGTCTTTTTTTGAACCTTTTTGAAACCCGGGTTCGCGGCGACCGTGCGCCGATGCGAACCGGCCGAGAAATCTTTGGGTCTTCAGCGGAATCTGTGGGTAGTCGCTGTTCTGATCTTGGACGGGGTAAGCCTTTGCATCAGTAGCGGCTAGAGAAAGAGAGCGCACCCCGGGCCACATCCTGGGAGGATGGCGTGTTGTGCAGCAACACCAACCAACCGGGAGGGCCAAGGGTGCAGGTCAAGACTATCCTCAATCGGGTTGAGAAGCATCTGTCTTTTGTCTACGGGAAGATTCGATGGGCCGAGGGGGAGGATGACCAGCTTGTGGTGGAGGTGGAGATTCGGGCCCGGTCGAACAGTCGGCCGATCTGCTCAGGCTGCAAGCGACGGGGTCCTGGTTACGACAAGCTGCCATCGCGGCGGTTCGAGTTTGTGCCGCTGTGGGGCATGAAGGTGTTTTTCGTCTACGCGCCGCGACGGGTCGATTGCTTGAGCTGCGGGGTGCGGGTGGAGCGCCTGCCGTGGGCCTCGGGGAAGCATCGTTTGACGGACGCCTATGCCTGGTTTTTGGCGCGCTGGGCGAGGCGGCTGAGCTGGAAGGAGGTGGCGGAGGTTTTTGCGAGTTCCTGGGACAGCGTATTCCGTTCCGTCGAGATGGCGGTCGAATGGGGCCGAGCCCGGACCGATTACTCCGGTGTTCGGGCGATCGGGATCGACGAGATCGCCTGGCAGCGAGGGCATAAGTACTTGACGTTGGTGTACCAGATCGACGCGCACTGCAAGCGGCTGCTGTGGATCGGGAAGGACCGCAGGATCAAGACGCTGCTCGGCTTTTTCCGCTGGTTGGGCGTGAGCGCAGCCAGGAGCTGAAGTACGTGTGCTCGGACATGTGGAAGCCGTACCTGAAGGTGATCGCGAAGAAGGCCGGCCAGGCCGTGCACGTGCTCGACCGCTTTCACATCATGACGCACTTCAGCAAAGCGTTGGACGAGGTGCGCGCCGCAGAGACGAAGGCACTCAAGGCGAGGGGGTACGAGCCGGTGCTGACGAAGAGCCGATGGCTGCTGCTGAAGCGCCCGGAGAACCTCACCGACAAGCAGGACATTCGCCTCGCCGAGCTCCTGCAATACAACCTGCGCTCGGTGCGCGCCTACCTGCTGAAGGAGGAGTTCCAGCTCTTCTGGAGCTACGCCTCGCCGTATTGGGCCGGGCGCTTTCTCGATCAGTGGTGCACGCAGACGATGCGCTCGAGGATCGCACCGATGAAGAAAGTCGCCCGCATGCTGCGCGGCCACCGCGCGCTCCTGCTCAACTGGTTTCGCGCAAAAGGCCAGCTCTCCAGCGGCATCGTGGAGGGCTTCAATGGCAAGGCAAAACTGACGTCGAGAAAAGCTTTTGGTTTTCGGACCTATCGGGGCGCGGAAATCGCGCTATATCACGCCCTCGGGGCTTTGCCCGAGCCGGAATTCGCCCACAGATTCTGCTGACGAGGCGAATCTTTAGAGCCCGAGTTCTCATCATCAACCGCGCCACCGGTGCGAGCCGGGCGA
Source organism: Candidatus Eiseniibacteriota bacterium (assembly GCA_963728475.1). Classification (GTDB taxonomy): domain Bacteria; phylum Eisenbacteria; class RBG-16-71-46; order JABDJR01; family JABDJR01; genus CAVSKL01. The sequence goes on along the minus strand of CAVSKL010000001.1, from coordinate 1,681,772 downwards.
GATGGACCCGGGTCCACATCTGGTTTGGAACCCTTTGAAACCCGGGTTCGCATCCGGCACGGCTCGCGGCCCCGTCCCGCCGCCGCCCGCGGATCGCCCGGCGCGGCCGAGCCGGGCGAGATGGACCCGGGTCCACATCTGGTTTGGAACCCTTTGAAACCCGGGTTCGCATCCGGCACGGCTCGCGGCCCCGTCCCGCCGCCGGCCGCGAATCGCCTGGCGCGGCGGGTCCGCGACACCGGAATCGGACAGGGCGCGGCAGGTCCGCGACACCGCAATCGGACAGGGCGCGGCGGGTCCGCGACACCGGAATCGGACCGTGCGCCGCGGCTGGCCGCCCGCGTCGCGCCTGTCGAGCCGCACAGTCGCACATCCCGGCTGGACGAGAAATACCCGGGTATTCAATTGTCGTACAAATAATTAGGGACGATTACTTGTAAAACATGGGGTCATCCCCACGGCAGACCCAATCGCCACGGTGGTCCGGCGGACAGGCCGGCCGCAGTGTTCGCCCGTCAACCGCGCGCCGGGGTGAGCCGGACGCGTCCCACCCCCCCTCGGAGCCGTTAGAGCCCGAGTCCTCACCATCAACCGCGCGCCGGTGCGAGCCGGGCGAGGTGGACCCGGGTCCACGTCTTGTTTGGAACCCTTTGAAACCCGGGTTCGCGGCCACGGCAGCGCCCCGATGCGAGCCGGCCACGTCCCATCCGCCCTCGGAGCCTTTAGAGCCCGAGTTCTCATCCTCAACCGCGCGCCGGTGCGAGCCGGGCGAGGTGGACCCGGGTCCACATCTGGTTTGGAACCCTTTGAAACCCGGGTTCGCGGCCACGGCAACGCCCCGATGCGAGCCGGCCACGTCCCATCCGCCCTCGGAGCCTTTAGAGCCCGAGTTCTCATCCTCAACCGCGCGCCGGGGTGAGCCGGACGCGTCCCACCCCCCCTCGGAGCCTTTAGAGCCCGAGTTCTCATCCTCAACCGCGCGCCGGTGCGAGCCGGGCGAGATGGACCCGGGTCCACATCTGGTTTGGAACCCTTTGAAACCCGGGTCCGCATCCGGCACGGCTCGCGGCCCCGTCCCACCGCCGCCCGCGGATCGCCTGGCGCGGCGGGTCCGCGACACCGCAATCGGATCGCCTGGCGCGGCGGGTCCGCGAACCGCAATCAGATCGCCTGGCGCGGCAGGTCCGCGACACCGCAATCGGACCGTGCGCCGCGGCTGGCCGCCCCCGCGTCGCGCATGTCGAGCCGCACAGTCGCACACCCCGGCTGGAAGAAAGAATACCCGGGTATTCGATTGCGGGACAAGTAATCAGGAACGATTACTCGTTTCCCGAGGTGCGGTTACGCGCTGCGCGGACCCGGCGGCCGGGCGGCCAGCCGGGACTCGATCCGCCGGTCCGGGACCAGCCAGATCAGCGCGACCAGCACGTAGAGTCCGCCCGCGATCCAGGTGCTCAAGAACGCGGCGGGAATGGCGGCGGCGTAGAGCACGATGGACAGCTTCCCCTTGCGATCGTTCCCCACCGCGGCCCGGAGCCGGGACCCCGCCCCCTGGGCGCGGATGATCCGGCTCTGAAGGATGGTGTAGGCGATCGCCGCGAGGATCAGCACCAGCCCGTACATCGCCACCGGCAGCGGGGCGAACTCGTTTTCCCCCATCCACCCGGTCACGAAGGGAATGAGGGAAAGCCAGAACAGGAGGTGCAGGTTGGCCCACAGGACGCCGCCGGTAACGCGGTCGGCGGCGTGCATCATGTGATGGTGGTTGTTCCAGTAGATGCCCAGAAACACGAAACTCAGGACATAGGACAGGAACACCGGGATCATCGGCCGGAGCGCCCCGAGGCCCGTTCCCTGGGGAACCTTCATCTCCAGTACCATGACCGTGATCAGGATGGCCATCATGCCGTCGCTGAACGCTTCCAGTCGTCCCTTGTGCATGGCATTCCTCTGCGCCCGGGATGACGCCCCCCCCAGCGGTCGGGGGGCATGGGGATCAGGCGTGGGCGGTGTAGGGGAAGAGAATAGGCGATGCCGGGAGGCGGAGCGAGGGGTGGAGGTGGAGGTTGTTCTCCTCCAGGGGAAGCCGGGAGGAGGGCTCGACCCCCATCCGGTCCGGCTCGAACCGGAAGCGCACCTCGTGGTGCGGGATCCCGGCCAGGTAGGGATGCAGCTCTGCGAAAGACGGAATCCGGGCGGCGGCCACGTCGAACAGGGTGAGCCGTCCCTCCTCCACCGAGAAGAACACCGCCGCGTTCAGGTCGGGCACGAACCACGCTCGCCCGGGCAGGGTGTAGAGGCAATGGAAGAGGAGGAGTTCCGGGTTCCGGACGCCCAGGGCCTCGGAGGCCGGGGCACGGCGGCGGGCGATGGCGGTGAGGAGCGCCAGATCGTGATCGTCGTCGACCTCGATCCGGCGCATCCCCGGCCGGGGCGCCGGGGGCTCCACCGCCAGGACCGGAACGCTCTCCGATGCCCGCGTGAACCCCAGGCGGGCGTAGAAGGGAAGCGCCTCCTCGTCGGCGAAGAGGAAGAAACCGTCATGGCCGGGCGCGGCCCATGCCAGCGCCCGTTCGCTCAGCCACCGCCCGAGGCCCCTCCGGCGGCGGCCGGGGACCGTCCCCACCCCCGAGAACTGCCCCACCCGGCGGGGCGCGCCCCCGATCGTCATGTCCATGGAGTAGAGGCACACGCTCGCAACCATGCGGTCGCCGTCGAGGAGCGAGAACGCCCGGTACCCTTCGTCCCAGAATCCGCACGCTTCCCACCGGGTGAGGTCCAGGCCGTGGATTTCGCGCAGGAAGCGCTTGAACTCGTTCCGCAGGAGCCGGTTCCCGAAGTAGCCCTCGCGGTAGGTCAAGCCGTCCGGTCCCGTCATCGTGCCCCCTTCCCCGCGCGCCCGGCTACCGGACCCGGACCAGCGCCAGCCCGTCGTGGCCCTTGATCCCCACCTGCTGGAGCACCACCGCTTCCAGTCGCGGGTCGGACGCGATCGCCGCGTTGAAGGCGTGGGTGGCCTTGGCCGAGGCATCGTCCTCGGCGGGATTGATCACCTGCCCCGCCCGCACGACGTTGTCGGCCAGGATCAGGCTGCCGGACCGGGTCAGCCCCAGCGCCCGCTCCAGGTAGTTCGGATAGTTCACCTTGTCGGCATCGATGAACACCACGTCGAACGGGCCTTCGCCGTCCTTCGCGATCGCGGCCAGGCTTTCCAGGGCCGGGCCCACGCGGACCTCCGCCCGGTCTCCCAGCCCCGCCCGCTCCAGGTTCTTCCGCGCCACCGCCGCGTGCTTGGGATCGAATTCCAGGGTGATGAGCTTCCCGCCGTCGGTCAGCGCCCGTCCCAGCCAGATCGCGCTGTAGCCGGCGAGGGTGCCCACCTCCAGGATCTTCCGGGCGCCCTGGATCCGCGCCAACAGGTAGAGCAACTTCCCCTGGTTCGGGGAAATCTGGATCTCCGGCATCCCCGCTTCCACCGTGGAACGGAGGGTGGCGTCGAGCGCCGGGTCGGCGGGGACGTAGAGGTCGTCGATGTAACGGTCCACGGCCAGGATCAGGTCGTCGTTCACGTTCGGGTCTCCCATGGTTCGGCGAGGGTTCGTAACCGGTCAGGCCGGGGCGGTCCTGGCCGCCAGCTTGCGGAGCATGTTCATGCCGCGCATGGTCGAGGGCGCGCCGAGAGCCTTTTCCAGGACGGCGTTCGAGAACTTCGACTCGGCCTGCCTCCGCGGGCTCGCCCAGTAGAATTCCCGGCCCCGGAAGTGGAACGCGTCGCCGTCGGCCCGCAGCGCCTCGACCGCGGCGATCCGTTCTCGGTGGGGCGCGGCGCCCAGGAACGCCACGTTGAAGGTCGTCGCCGCCGCGACCGTTCGCGGCGCGAAGGGCGCGGCGGCCACCACCGCCGCCAGCTCGGGAAGCGTGCGGACGAACGTGGGCACCGGGTAGCCCAGGGCCCCGGCCAGGGCCGCCTCGATCCGGCGCTCCAGCGCCCGGCCGCTCCCCGACCGCCCCTCGAACAGGACGTTCCCGCTGGCGATGAAGGTCTCGACCTCCGCGAACCCCATCTCCCCGAAGAGCGCGCGCAGGCGGTCCATCTTCACCGTGTGGCCGCCCACGTTGATCGCCCGCAGGAACGCGATGCGCCGGCTCATCGCGAGATCCGGTAGAGGACGTGCCGCCGCAGGCGGTGGCCCTCGGGAAGGAGCGGATGGTCGAAGTCGTCGCGGGGGTCGCGGGTCATGCCGAGCCTCTCCATCACCCGCCGGGACCGGAGGTTGGCGGGAACGGTGAACGATAGCACTTCCACGAGCCCCAGCGGGCCGAAGGCGAAGCGGAGCGCGGCCCGCGCGGCCTCGGTGGCGTAGCCGCGCCCCCAGTGTTCCGGGGCGAGCCGCCAGCCGACCTCCACGCAGGGGGTGAACGCGGCTTCGAACCGCGGGATCGAAAGTCCCACGAACCCGGCGAAGGCCGCCGCTCCCGGCACCTCCAGCGCCCACAGGCCGAACCCATGCTCGGCGAAGTGCGCGGCGATGCGATCGGCGAAGGCGTCGCTCCCGGCGCGGGTGAGAGGGGCGGGGAGGAACTCGACCACCCGGGGATCCGCGTTCATGAGAGCGAAGGGTTCCCGGTCGGGTTCGCGCCAGCGGCGGAGGCGGGTGCGCGGGGTCTCCAGTGCGTGGGGAAGGTTCACGATGGGGTCTCCCCGGGGCCGGCGGCCCCCCGGCCCCGCCGCCGGGGCCGGCGTGGCCGGGGCGCGGAGGCGCTCAATCGGTGGTGGTGACGGCGCGCCCGCGGTGGGCGCGCTGCAACGCCGCCTCCACCGACGCGATGTCGGCTTGCAGATCCGGATCCGGGTGGGTGGCCTGGGCCTTGGCCAGGGCCAGGTGGCGGGCGGCGGCGTCCACCCGGCCCAGGCTTGCGTAGTCCCGGGCCAGTTCCAGGTGGACGACGGTGGAGATCATCCGGACCTCGGGCCGGTAGACCCAGTCGCATCCGTGGCTGCTCAGGGCCAGCTCGCGGTAGGCGTTGGCGGAGTCGGGCTGGTTCGCCACCCGGAACATCTGCGCGGTCATCCAGCGGACGAGCGCCGGCCCCACGTCCGCCTGGAACCAGAACTCGTGCCGGGCGAGGGGAGCCAGGGCCTCCGCGCCCTCGATCCACCGCCCGGCCAGCCCCGCTTCTGCGGCCCGGATCAGCTTGGGGGCGGTGGCCTCGGGGTCGTCGCATTCGCCGGGGTTCTCCCGGTAGCGCCGCACCAGTTCCCGGGCACGGACGCTGTCGCCGAGCACGGTGTATTCGAACGCGCCCACCGCCACGCTCGTGCAGGCCGGCTCCGGGCCCGAGGGGAAATCCGGCGTCCGCTCCGGATGCCCGGTGGCCAGCCCGAGCAGGAATCGCTGGATGGCCAGGTACTGGACCCGGTAGGGGCGCCCGCCCTCCGCGGCCTCGGCCTGGCCCTCGCGGAGGATCTCGTCCGCCCGCTCGAGCCCGCCGTACGCGCTCTGGTTGGCCGCCTGAGACACTGTGGCCCACCAGCGGTTGTTGCGGTCGCAGGTGGGATCGCTGCGGTAGATCGCGGCCAGGCTGTCCACCCGGGACCACTGGGCCGACGCCACCGCCACCCCCAGGGTCCAGAACCCCGCGTAGGTGCCGCGGAGCTTGGGCAGTTCCTCCTGCGCCTCCCGGGTGCGCCCGAACAGGAGGAGCATCCCCAGCTCGTTGCCCAGCACCCACTGCTGGGGGGCGATGGGGCCGACGTGGGCGGCCTTGATGTTGCATTCCATCGCTTCCCGGAACCGGCCGCTTCCGGACAGGATCCAGCCGCGGTTTCCATAGGAGCTGCTGAGCTCGTAGCCTCTCCGGATCAGCTCCTGGAAGGCGGCGTCGGCCCGGTCCTGCTTGCCGTCGTACACGTCCTGGATGGCCTGGAGGAACATCCGGCCGTTCTCGGTCAGGCGCCCGGGGCGGGCCAGGGCCTCGCGCAGGCACACCCGCTGCGAGTCCGGCTCGCCCAGATGGACGTAGCCGTAGCCCTTGAGCGCCCAGGCCTCGGCGAAGTCGGGATCGAGTTCCAGGGCCTCGTCGAGAAGCGGAATCGATCCGCGATCGTCCCCCTGGATCTGCTGGAGATCGAACGCCTCGGCGTACTTTCGGTAGGCGGCGAAGGACGGCGTGAAGGCCTCCCACCGGATCCGGGTCCGGGTGAGCTGCTCCTGCTCCTCGCCCAGTCCCCGGCGAAGCTCCCCGGTAAGCCGTTCCAGGCAGGCGATGAGCTTGCCCTGGTCCGATGCGTTGCCGTGGACCGCGCAGATGGGGCGACCGTCGTCGGAGTCGAGGGCCCGCAGGACCACCGAGTAGCCGGAGCCGAGCCGGTCGATCCGCCCCTCGATCACCGTCTTGATCCCGCTCCGGAAGGCCAGCTCGCGTGCCACCGGCCCGTCGACCCGGGTGGTGTCGGACTTCCCGGCCAGGTAGAGCGCGGCCGCGAGGTTGTCCGAGGGCACCACCGACACCACCTCCGACTGGTCGAGCGCCGCCATCACCAGGTGGCGGGCGGCCGGGCCCAGCGAGCGATCGCCCCGGGGCGCATCGAACTCGGCCACCAGCACCCAGGGTTTGACCGAGGGGGCCGTCGTCCCGCTCCCCGCGTGCCCGCGTCCCCGCCCCAGGAACGCGAACGCCGCCGCCAACGCCGCCACCGCGACCACCGGCACCAGCCACCGGCCCCGGCCCGGGTTCCCGCGTTTCGCGCGCATGCGTCCGCCCCCCGGCCTCGCGCCCCCGCCCGAGGCCCCGGGAGCCGCCGTGGCGCCCGCGCCGGAGCGCCGCCCGGCCGCACCCGGGTCCGCTTCCAGGCGCCGGAGAACCGCGGCCAGTTCCTCGGCGGAGTGATAGCGCTCCCCGGGATCCTTGGCCAGGAGCCGGAGCACCACCTCCTCCAGCGCCCCCGGGATATCCGGCCGGAGGGTGGAGGGGGCTTCGGGCTCGGTGTAGACCACCGCGTAGATCATGGCCTCGAGGCCGTCGCGCCGGAACGGAAGGGCCCCGGTGAGCACCTCGTACAGGACCACCCCCAGGCCGTAGAGGTCGGAGCGGGCGTCCCCTTCCTTCCCCACCACCACCTCGGGGGCGAGGAAGGCGAGGGTGCCGAGGGTGATCCCGGTGCGGGTGATCCGCATCGCGCCCTCGCGCCGGGCCAGGCCGAAGTCCACCATCACCACGTTCCCGTCCCCGTCCACCATGATGTTCCGGCTGGTCACGTCGCGGTGGAGGATGCCCTGGCGGTGGGCGTGGGCGAGGGCCTCGGCGGCCTGGCGGGCGTGGCGGACGACCTCGGGGACAGGCGCGGGACCGGCGGCGACGCGATCGGCCAGCGTCTTCCCCGCCACGTACTTCATGGCGATGTAGAGGCGGCCGTCGTCCTCGGCCGCGTCGTAGACGGTGGCGATTCCGGGGTGGTCCAGGGCACAGGCGGCGCGCGCCTCGCGGAGCAGCCGGCGGCGGCCGTCCTCGCTCCCCGCGACGCCCCCGGCCGGAAACTTCAGCGCCACCGGCCGTTCCAGGACCGGATCGTGGGCGAGCCACACCGTGCCCATGCCGCCACGGCCGAGCTCCCGCTTCAGGCGGTACCGCCCGACCGAGTCTCCGGGTCGCATTCCCTTCCGGTCTCCCTACCGCCCCGAACGGGGCCCGGGTGAAGACTGCTGGCGCGGGGATTTCACGGCGTCTCGCCTCCGTTCCATCCGCGGCCCGGTCGGGGGAGGACCGCGGCGCCGGTGCCGTCCATGGTGCGCGGGACCGGCGAGTCGGTACCCGCCGATTCTACCGGCGCGCGGGCCAGTTTAGCACGTGCCGGGACCGCCCGCGGCGGCGCGGCGGGGCCTCGGGCGGGGCGCAAGGCGTTGCCCGGGAGCGGGTTGCGCGCGAGGCGCCGATTCCGCGGGCCGACCGGGGCCGGGGCGGGGTATTACAGGCACAGTTCCCGTAAACGAATCCCCTCCCGCCGGCGACTCCACCGGTGAACGCCCGAACGAGCCGGGACCCGTGGGAGGCACCCTGACCGGGTGGCACCGGACGGAGACCAAAGCATGAGTCGACAACCTCACCCCGATCTGGAGCTGGCCCGGCGGGCCGCCGCCGGCGACGAGGCGGTGTGGCGGGAGATCTATACCGCCACCCGCGAGCGCCTGTTCGCGCTCCTCGCGTATCACGTGGGAAATCGCGACGAAGCGCTCGACGTGCTCCAGGACACCTATGTCGCCGCCGTCACCGGGATCACCCGGTATCGCGGCGAGGGCCCGCTCGAGGCCTGGTTGGCCGGCATCGCGCTCCGGCGCGCCCGGGACTGGAAGCGGCGGCTCCTCGGGCGATTCAAACGCACCGACTCCCTGGAGGAGGCCCTCCCGCAGGAGCAGAGCCTTCCCCAGCCGGATCCCGAAGAGGGGCGCCGGCTGCGGCAGGCCCTGTCCCGGTTGTCCGAACGACAGCGGGCCGCGGTCCTCCTCCACGAATGGATGGGGTATTCGTTCCGCGAGATCGGCGAAGCGCTCGGAATCGGCGAAGCCACCGCACGCGTCCACGCCTTCCGGGGCCGTGAGACGCTGCGGGCGCTGCTGGAAGGCACGCCCGAGGCGCTCCCTGCCGCCCGCGTACAGGAGCAGAGGTCATGAAAGAGATCTTCGATCGGAACCGCGATCATCTGAACGACCGCGAAGACCGGCGGGTGTGGGCCGCGCTCCACGACGCCGTCGTCCGCCGGCGCGTGGGCTGGCGCCGCTGGCGGGTTCCCGGCGCGGCGCTGGCCACCGCCGCGGTGGCGGTGGTGGCGGTGACGCTGGTCCACCGCGGGCCCGCGGAGCATGCCGGCTCCGACGCGCTCTTGCGGCAGGCCCGGCCGGAGATGCAGTCGCTGAAGTCCGCCGCCCCCGGGAGCGCGGCCGATCGGGATGGGCTCGGGGCCGCCGAGGGGCTCTCCGCCGCCGCGCCCCGGTCCGAGGCTTCGCCCGGCACCGCGGCTTCGACCGAAGGCACCGCGGCTTCCGGACGGGCCGCGTCCCCCGGGGGCGCGGTATCCGGATCGCCGGGCGCCGCGGGCGCGTCGGAAACCGGCGCCGGGGTTTCCCCGGGGAAACCGGCGGCCCGGATCCAGGCCTTCGCGCCCCCCGCCGGCACCCCCCCGGACGAGGGCGCCGCCGGCCGGAGCGCGCCGGCCAAACCCCTGCTCCACCGGCTGGCCGACAACGGCGTGCCCCCGCCCCCGAGCCTGACCGCGGCGAAGGACGCGGCGGAGCCGGCGCCGTCCCTGAGCGCCCAGGTGAAGGAGCGGGCCCGAGGGGAGGCGAAGCGCCTCCGGCCCCCGGATACCCCGATCGCGCGGGTGGACGGGGCGGGCGCCGGTTCCCCCGCCAAGGACATGAGCGTCGAGGTCCCGCGCCGGGACGGCGGTCCGAGCCCCGGTATGACGGCGGTGCCCTACATCTCCGGATCGAGCGGCGACGAGAATCGCCGCTGGCCCATCTCGGTCGGCGGCAACGCCCCGGTGAACGGCGAGGCCTTCGACTCCATGTTCTTCCGGCACTACGGGGTGAACCCGTTCGTGGACCCGGAGGACGACCGTCTCGCCACCTTCGCGGTGGACGTGGACAACGCGAGCTACGCCATGACGCGGTCGTACCTCGAGCGCGGCGAGCTTCCCCCCGCCGCCTCGGTCCGGGTGGAGGAGTTCGTCAATTCCTTCAAGCATCACTACGCCCCGCCCGAGGTCTCGGACGTGGCCGACCGGGACGGAAGCGCGCAACGCGACGCCTTCGCCGTCCATCTCGAGGCCGCGCCCTCGCCCTTCGGCGAGGGGCTCACGCTGCTGCGGGTGGGGCTCAAGGGGCGCGAGGTGAGCGCGGAGAACCGGAAACCCGCCAATCTCACCTTCGTGATCGACGTCTCCGGCTCCATGGCCCGCGAGGACCGGCTGGAGCTGGTGAAGCGGGCGCTCTATCTCCTCCTGGATCAAATGGACCGCGGCGACCGGGTGGGGATCGTGGTGTTCGGGTCGAACGCCCGCACCGTGCTCCCCCCGACCTCGCTCCGTGACCGCCGGGAGATCGAGCGGGCGATCGCATCGCTCGCTCCCGAAGGCGCCACCAACACCGAGGAGGGGCTCCGGGTGGGCTACGCCATGGCCGGCCGCGCCTTCGCGCGCGGCGCCATCAACCGGGTCGTCCTCTGTTCGGACGGCGTGGCCAACGTGGGCAACACCGGCGCCGGGACCATTCTCCCGGAGATCAAGGCGGAAGCGCGGAAGGGGATCGAACTCACCACCGTCGGGTTCGGAATGGGGAACTACAACGACGTCCTCATGGAGAAGCTCGCCGACCAGGGGGACGGGAACTACTACTACGTGGACCGCCTCGACGAGGCGCGGCGGGTGTTCGTGGAGAACCTGACCGGGACGCTTCAGACCATCGCCCGCCAGGTGAAGATCCAGGTGGAGTTCGACCCCGGGACCGTCCGGCGCTACCGGCTCCTGGGCTACGAGAACCGCGACGTGGCCGATCGCGACTTCCGCAACGACAAGGTGGACGCGGGCGAGGTCGGCGCCGGCCACGAGGTCACCGCGCTCTTCGAGGTGAAGCTCGAGAAGGAGCCGCGCACCGCCACCCTGGCCACGGTGCGGGTCCGCTACGAGGACCCCGGGAGCGGCGAGGTCCACGAGGTGGAGCGGGCGATGGGGCTCCGGGACGTGGAGCGGAGCCTCCGCGACGCCGACCCCACCTTTCGCATGGACGCGGCGGCGGCGGAGTTCGCCGAGATCCTCCGCCACAGCTACTGGGCCAAGGACTCGAGCCTGGACCCGGTGGCGGCCCTGGCCAAGTCGGCGGCCCGGGAGCTTTCCGGCCAGGACGACGTGCAGGAGCTGGTGGAGCTGGTCCAGGACGCGGAGCGGCTCTGGCCCTCCGGGAAACCGGCGGAGTGGCGGGACGACGTCCGGCCGAAATGGGATCCCGACGACGACTATCCGCAGATCCACCGGTAGCGAGACCGGCACCGCAGGGGGGTGGGCCGCCCGGGTCCCCGGCCCGGGCGGCGCGCCTCTTGGCGGAACGCCCGATCTGCGTCAACGTGATGGGACGCCATCCAACCCCGGAGGTCGGCCATGACCCAGCGAACCCTCAGCATTCTTTCCACCGCAGGCTTGATCCTGGCCGCGGCCGCCCTGGCCTGTGGCGGCGCCCGGCACACCGATGCTCGCGGCGCCGGGGCCTCGGACGATGGCGCCGCGCCCCCGGAGACCCCCGCCGTGCTCGACGCCGTGTCCGCCGCCAACACCGCCTTCGCCCTGACTCTCTACCGGGCGCTGCCCGCCGACCGGCCCAACGCGTTCTTCTCCCCGTTCAGCATCTCCACCGCCTTTGCCATGGTGCAGGGGGGAGCGCGGGGGAGGACCGCGGGGGAGATCGCCTCGGTCTTCCATTTCCCCGGCGCGGACACCCTGCATCGCGCCTACCGCGATCTGCTTGCGGTTCTGGCCCCCGGCGAGGACGCGTCCTTCCGGCTGGACGTGGCCAACCGGCTCTGGGGCGGGGAGGGCTTCGCCTTCCTCCCCGGCTACCTGGCCCTCACCGGCAAGGACTACGGAGCGGAACTGGCCACGCTCGACTTCCAGGGCGCGCCGGAAGGGGCCCGCGGGAAGATCAACGACTGGGTGAGCGAGAAGACCCGGGACAAGATCCCCGACCTCCTCCCCCCCGGCTCCATCGACGCCAGGACCCGGCTCGTGCTCACCAACGCGGTCTACTTCAAGGGGACCTGGGCGGACACCTTTCACGTGGACGACACCCACCCCGGCCCCTTTCGCAAGGCGAACGGCGACACCGCGAGCGTGCCGTTCATGCACCGGACCGGGAGCTATCTCGCCGCCGAGTTCGACGGTTTCCAGGCTCTGGAGATCCCCTACCGGGGGGACGGGAACTCCATGGTGATGTTCCTCCCCCACGCCGACGACGGGCTCCCCGCGCTGGCGGCGAGGTTCAGCCCGGACAGTCTGGACGTGTGGCTGCAGGCGCTGACCCGCCGTTCGGTGGAGCTGACCCTCCCCCGCTTTACCCTGAACGCGAGGATGGATCTGGGCGGGGTGCTGGCCCAGCTCGGCATGCCGGCCGCGTTCAACCCGCCGGAGGCGGACTTCTCCGGCATGGACGGAAAGCGCGATCTCTTCCTGTCCGCGGCGGTGCATCAGGCCTACGTGAAGGTGGACGAGCACGGAACCGAGGCCGCGGCGGCCACCGCGCCGGTCATGTCGCTCTCCTCGGTGAGGGTGCCGCAGTTCCGCTTCACCGCCGACCATCCGTTCCTGTTCCTGATCCGGGATCGCGCCACCGGCACCGTGCTCTTCCTGGGGCGGGTGGGGGATCCAGGCCGGAGTTGAACCGGGACGAACCCGCTTGGCCCTGGCGCCCCCGTGCGCTATCGTCGAACCGTCGGGCTGCGAAAGCGAGGGGCGTGATGCGAAAAAGCATCTTCCCGGTCGTCTTGGCTGCCGCGCTCGCCCTGGGCGCGAACCTCGGTTGCGGGGGGAAGAACGCGGTGGCTCCTCCCACGCCGGCGGACATCGCCGCCGCCCGCGCGCTTCCCGACTCCGTCGCCGCCGAGGCCTCGGACCTGGTCGCGGCGAACACGGGGTTCGCGCTGGGCCTCTACCGCCGGCTGGCCGCCGGGAACGACGGGAACCTCTTCCTCTCCCCGTTCAGCATCTCCACCGCGTTCGCCATGACCTTCGCCGGCGCCCGCGGCCAGACGGAGGCCGAGATGGCCGGAGTGTTCGGCTTCCCCCTCGACCAGGAACGGATGCACGCGGTGTTCGGCGCACTGCTCGGGAGCCTCGACACCGGGACCGGTTTCGACGGATACCGCCTGAACCTGGCCGACCGGCTCTTCGGGCAGACCGGCTACGGGTTCCTGGACGGCTACCTTGCCCTCACCCGCGAGCGCTACGGGGCGGAGCTGGAGCGGCTGGACTTCGCCGGCGACCCCGAGAGTTCCCGCACCCACATCAACGACTGGGTGGAGTCGAAGACCGAGAACCGGATCGTGGACCTGCTTCCCGCGGGTTCGATCACCTCCGCCACCACCCTGGTGCTGGCCAACGCGATCTACTTCAAGGGGAACTGGAAGTACCGGTTCGACCCCGCCGCTACCCGGGCCGCCCCCTTCCACCTGGCTTCGGGGAGCGACGTGACCGCGCCGATGATGCACCAGGAGGGGACCTTCCGGTTCGGCTACGCCGACGGCGTTCAGATCGTGGATCTGCCCTATGCCGGGGAGGATCTTTCCATGCTCATCCTCCTCCCGAGAGCGGCGGACGGGCTCACGGCGCTCACCGGAGCACTCACTCCGCAGGTGCTGGCGACCTGGACCGCCGAACTCCGGGAGGCCGAGATCGAGGTCGACCTCCCCCGCTTCGGGATGACCTCGGAGTTCCGGCTCAAGCCGACGCTCTCGGCTATGGGCATGCCTTCGGCGTTCGGCCTCGGTGCCGACTTCTCGGGGATGAACGGGACCGGCGGGCTCTTCGTGAGCGACGCTTATCACAAGGCCTTCGTGAAGGTGGACGAGGCCGGAACCGAGGCCGCCGCCGCCACCGCGGTGGACGTGGGCCGGACCAGCCTGCCTCCCCAGTTCCGGGCCGATCACCCGTTCCTGTTCCTGATCCGGGACCATGTGACCGGGAGCGTGCTCTTCCTGGGCCGGGTGTCGGACCCCACCGCGCAGTAGCGGTTCAGACCCCCGAAGAGAGCCGGGTGGCGAGGAAATTGGGGAGCCCCGCGGCCAGGATCTTCTGCTGCACGCTTTCCACCGGGTAGGCCAGGCGCCGCAGCATCACCGAGTGGGTCTCTTTCTCGTAGAGGACGTAGGCCGAGCGGGGATCACGGTCCCGCGGCTGGCCCACGCTTCCCACGTTCACGATGTACCGGCACTCGGGATCGAGCGAGAGCCAGTCCTCGGCGGGGTACTGGAGCGCCTGAAGCTCCGCGCCGGGGCTCCGTTCGATCACCACCGGCAGGTGCGAGTGCCCCAGGAAACAGAGCGGCTCCTCGAAGGCGGTGAACTGCCGCTCGGCCTCGGGGAACGAGAGCACGTAGGTCCAGCGCTCCGGCTCCAGGGGAGAGGCGTGCACCAGCCGGATGCCGTCGTCGACGAGCTGGAGCGGGAGCGAGCGGAGGTACTCCACGTTCTCCGCCTCCAGCGCCTCGGCGGTCCAGTCCGCCGCCGCCCGCGCGTACTCGTTGAAGGCCAGGGTGTCCATGAGGCCGACGGCGGCGTGATCGTGGTTTCCCACCACCGTGACCGAGGCCTTCTCGCGCACCCGTTTCACGCAGTCGTTGGGCTGGGGCCCGTATCCCACGATATCCCCAAGGCAGATGATGCGGTCCGCCCCCTGCTCGGCCAGGTCGGCCAGAACCACTTCCAGCGCGTCCAGGTTGGCGTGGATATCGGAGATGAACGCGATCTTCACGAAAGCCCTCCGAGCGGACGGGGGAAACCGGTTGGGGCGGGTCGGAGCACGATTCTACCCCCGGGTCCGGAGGGTTTCCCAACCAAATCGGTCATTATTCCCCGCCGGACCGGCGGGCGGGATCCGGGCGCCCCGGGCGCCGCCGCCGGGCGGTGCCCCGCTCCGCTCACGCTCCGGTCTCCTCCTCCGGGGCCCGGTCCCGGGCCACCCGGTCCAGGACCCCGTTCACGAAGCGCCCGGACTCGTTGGAGCCGTAGGATTTGGCGATCTCGATCGACTCGTCGAGGATGATCCCGGCGGCCAGCTCGGGCTCGTGAAGGAGTTCCGCAGCGCCCAGACGGAGCACCGCGCGGTCGATGACCGCCAGCCGCCCCAGGTCCCACCGGGCGAGGGCGGCGACGAGGGCGGCGTCGATCTCGGGCCGGTGCTCGATCACCAGGTCCAGGAGCCGCCAGGCATAATTGCGCACCTCCGGGGCCAGCGCCTCGTCCCCGAGGATCTCGGTGGCGATGGCGCGGGGGTCGTCCCCCACCACCTCGGCCCGGTAGAGCGCCTGCACGCAGAGGACCCGGGCGCGCCGCCGCGGCCCCGGCCCCCCGGCGCGGCCCCTCGGGGGGCCCGCTCCCTCAGCTGCGGGCACGCTTGGCCTTGCCGGTCTTGGCCCGGCGCGGGGCGGGCTTGGCCGGCGCGCCGCCGGCCTCGTCGTGAACGTGGCCATGGGGCTCGCCCGCGCTCCAGCCGTCGAAGGCCTCGCCCAGGTTCGCCATCTCCACCGCGGACTGGGCCGCGTCCCAGCCGCGGTTGCCCATCTTGGAGCCGCAGCGTTCGGCCGCCTGCTCCAGCGTGTCCGCGGTCACGATGCCGAAGGCCACCGGAACTCCGGTATCCCGTCCGGCCTGGCCGAGGCCTCGGACCGCTTCTCCGGCCACCAGGTCGAAGTGCGCGGTGCCTCCCCGGATCAACACCCCCAGCGCGATCACCGCGTCGTACTTGCCCGACCGGGCGGCCGCCGCGCAGGCGTGGGGAAGCTCGAACGATCCCGGCACCCAGTAGAGGTCCACCGCGTCCTCCTCCGCGCCCAGCCGCTGGAGGCAGTCCACCGCCCCGTTCACCAGGTTGGCGGTGAAGCTCTCGTTGAACCGCGACGCCACCACCGCGAACTGCTTGCCGGACGCGTCCAGCGATCCCTTGAACTCATTCATTCCCGGTCCTCCCCTGAGTCTCCGCCCGGCGCGCGACGCCGTTTCCGCCGGCGGCTCCCCCGTTCCCGTTCCGGGGCCGGCTCCGGGCGGTAGTCTCCTCCGCCGGGAGCGCTTCCAGCAAGTGCCCCATCTTCTCCCGCTTGGTGGCGAGGTATCGTAGGTTGGCGGGGTTGTGCCCCACCACCAGCGGCACCCGCTCCGCCACCCGGATCCCGAATTCCTCGAGCCCCGACCGCTTGGCCGGATTGTTGGTGAGGAGCCGCACGTCGGTCACCCCCAGGTCGGCCAGGATCTGCGCGGCGATTCCGTAATGCCGTTCGTCGGGCTTGAATCCCAGGTGGACGTTGGCCTCCACCGTATCCAGGCCGTCGTCCTGGAGCGCGTAGGTGAGAAGCTTGTTGGCGAGCCCGATCCCCCGCCCCTCCTGCATCATGTAGAGGAAGACGCCGCGCCCCTCGGCCTCGATCCGGCGGAGCGCCTCGCCGGTCTGCTCGCCGCAGTCGCACCGCATGGACCCGAGGATGTCGCCGGTCAGGCAGGAGGAGTGGACCCGGCAGAGCGCGGCCCCGCCCGAGGCCACGTCCCCCTTGGTCAAGGCCAGGTGCTCTTCGCCGTCCACCGCGCTCCGGTAGAGGTGGAGCTCGAAGTCGCCGTGGCGGGTGGGAAGCCGGGTGGTGGTGATGCGCCGCACCAGCCGGTCCTTCCGGTAGCGGTAGGCGATGAGCTGGCCCAAGCTGATCACCTTGAGCCGGTGCCGGCGGGCGAACCCGAAGAGATAGGGCGGCCGGGCCATGGTGCCGTCCCGGTCCAGGATCTCGCACAGCACCCCCACCGGCTGGAGGCCGGCCAAGTTCATGAGATCGACCACCGCCTCGGTGTGGCCGGGACGCCGGAGCACCCCGCCGGGAACCGCCCGGAGCGGGAAGATGTGGCCGGGCCGGGCCAGTTCCTCGGGCCGGGTGTTGGGGTCGGCCAGCGCGTGCAACGTGGCCGCCCGGTCCGGGGCGCTGATCCCGGTGGTGGTGCCGCGCACCGCGTCCACCGAGATCGTGAACGCGGTCCCCAGCGGCGCGGTGTTGTGCCGGACCATGGGATCCAGGCCCAGCCGCGCCAGGCGGTCCCCGGTCATCGGCGCGCACAGGAGCCCGCGGGCCTCGGTGATGATGAAGTTGACCTGGGCCGGGGTGATGGTCTCGGCGGCGCAGACGATGTCCCCCTCGTTCTCCCGGTCCTCGTTGTCGAGCACCACCACCAGCTTGCCCGCGCGGACGTCGGCCACCGCATCTTCGATCGGGTCGAACGGCATCGTGCGGTCGACCTGGGTTTCGTCCATGCTGCTCATCGGCTCGTCTCCGTTTGGTTCAGGAACGCGGCGAGGCCCCGTCGCCCCTCCTCCGCGCTCAACGCCCGCTCCACGTACTTGGCGAGGACGTCGGTCTCGAGGTGCACGCGGCGCCCCGGCCGGTACTCGCCGAAAATCGTATGCTCCAGGGTGAAGGGCACGATCGACACCGTGAACGCGGTACCCCGGGTCCCGGCCACGGTGAGGCTCACCCCGTCCACCGCCACCGAGCCCCGCGGCGCGATCTGCCGCGAGAGACCCTCCGGCACCCGGAGGTCGAACCACACCGCGCCCTCGCCGGGGCGGCGCGCCTCCACCGTCCCCAGGCCGTCCACGTGCCCGGTCACCAGGTGCCCGTCCACCGGCGCCCCCAGCACGAGGCTCCGCTCCAGGTTCACCCGCGCCCCCGGCTCCACCGAGCCGAGGAGGGTCCGTTCGAGGGTCGCCCCCACCGCGTCGAAGGCGAGCAGGCCGCCCGCCGCCTCGACCACGGTGAGACAGGTGCCGCATACCGCCACGCTCGACCCGGGAGGCAGCCCCCGGAGCGCCTCGGGCACCCGCACGGTGAGCCGCACCCCGCCCCCGCGCCGCTCCACCCGCGCCACCTCGCCCACCGCCTCGATGATTCCGCTGAACATATCCGCCTCGCTCCGGCCTTCGCCGGGCCTATCCCTTCGCCATCGCCGGGGCCACCCCGGCGGCGGTGGCGGCCCAGGGGTCCCACCACTGCGCCGCCTCCGGCACCGCGGTGAGGAGCCAGTCCGGCCCCAGCCGCCGGAATCCGGTGCGCGCGATCCGGGGCGCCCGCGCCACCGCCGGCACCCGGAGCCCCTCGGTCCATCCCGGCCCGCCGCCCCCCAGCAGCAACCGCGGGGCGGTCACGATCCAGATCACGTCCACCAGTCGCGCGGCCAACAGCGCCCCGCCCAGGGAACCGCCGCTCTCGACCAGCAGGTTCGTATAGCCCTCGTCGCCGAGCTTGGCCGCGAACGCGCCCAGGTCCACCCGGCCCTCCGCCGTCGCCGGCAGCACCCACGTTTCCACCCCCCGGTCACGGAGGGCCGCCACCGAGGCCTCGGGCGCCTGCGCGGTGGCCACCGCCACCCGCCGCGCCCCGTTCGCCGCCCACACCCGCGCCTCCGGGGAGACCCCAAGCCGGGAGTCGAGGACGAACCGGTCGGGGTTCGCTCCCTGGACCGAGCGCACGGTGAGCGCGGGGTTGTCGGCGAGGACGGTGCCCGAGCCCACCGCGATCGCGTCGGCCTCGCGGCGGCGGCGGTGCACCCAGGCCCGGGCGACCTCCGAGGTGATCCAGCGCGACTCCCCCGAGGCCAGCGCGGTCTTGCCGTCCAGCGACACCGCCACCTTGAGGGCGATCCGGGGGCGGCCGCGGTCCACCCGCGAGCCGAAACCGGCGATCAGCGCCGCCGCCTCGCGCGGCCGGGTTCCGGGCAGCACCTCGATCCCCGCCGCCCGCAACGCGAGGAGCCCGTCCCCGCTGGCGGGGTTGGGGTCCACCGCGCTCACAAACACCCGGGCGATCCCCGCTTCGACGATGGCGGGCACGCAGGGAGGGGTCCGCCCCTGGTGGTTGCAGGGGCTCAGGGTTACGTGGAGGTCGGCCCCGCGGGCGGCCTCGCCCGCCGCCTCCAGCGCCAGCCGCTCGGCGTGCGGCTCGCCGGCGCGATGATGGCGCCCCTCGCCCACGATGCGGCCCTCCCGCACCACCACCGCCCCCACCGGGGGATTGGGTCGGGTGCTTCCCATGCCCCGCCGGGCCAAGACCAGCGCCCGGGCCATGGCCCTCGCGTCGGTGATCAACCTCTGTCCTCTCCTTCACGGCGCCGGGCGGCGCCCCGCCCCGCCCCCAGACAAGAAAAGCCCCGAAGCGTCTGGTGCTTCGGGGCAGGGCGCACGGCGATGCCGGGCGCGTGAGACGCCCGGAGTCACTCCGTCCCTTCTCCCATCCCGACTGTACGGTCGGCTCCCGAATTCCACGGGATCCTGCTGGGCCGGTCGTGGACCGGCTTCGCTCGCGGGCTGTCACCGCCGGTGGGGACTTGCACCCCGCCCCGAAGGTATCGGATCTCTCGTTTTCGCGGGCCACGGGCGGCCCGCCGCCCCCGCGGCCGGGCCGCCGGGGCTAGGTTCGCTCCATGACGGGAAAAGGGTACGCCGGAGCGGGGGGCGAGTCAAGCGGCGGGGGGCCGGACCGGAGGATATAAGCCAATGCGCGACAATGGATTTCGCCGGCCCGGGGGGCGCCGCGGGAGTCCCCGGAAGCTCCAAATCCTCAAGATTGCGGGCGTTATGACCGATCAAAAGACCACTTGGTCCGTCTTGAAGGCATGCCGGAGCGCCCCGTCCCCTCCTCGGCCCGGCCGGCCCCGACAAGGAGAGCGTTGCATGCGGTTCGCCGCCGTCCGGAAATCGTGCCTTGCCGTCCTCGTGCTGGGAGGAGGGCTCCTCGCCGGCGTCCCCGCCCGGGCGGGCTCGTTCGGGGCCTCGGCCCAGGGCGCGTTCACCTTTCACGGCGGCAACGAGGAGGCGTACGACCGGGACCACATGAACCGCGGGGACAATCCCTTCTCGCCGGTGCGGCTCCTGGTCCTGACCCGCGCCAATGTCGACGAGGACACCGACCTCTTCGTGGAGCTGCCGGTGGACGGCGCCGCCACCTCGAGCCTGTTCCTGACCTACGTCCGCCCGTTCGCGCGGCTGACCCGGCTGGCCGGGCACGACTGGCTGAACGTGCAGGCGGGGAAGCTCCCCACGGTATTCGGCACCTACGGGGAGCGGTCCGCCTCCACCGGCCGCGGCCTGGTGGGCACCCCGCTCCTCTACCACTATCACACCGCGGTCCGGCCCGACCTGGTCCCGGCCGGACCCGCCGACTTCCTCGTTTCCGGACTCCGGGGCCACGGCTACGAACCGGTGACCGGGCCCGGCGGCACCTCGTTCGTAGGGGTGCCGCTCATCTACGACGCGTGCTGGGACGCGGGGGCGGAGCTTTACGGGGTGCATCGCGGACTGGAGTTCACCGTCGCGGGCACCCAGGGCACGGTCTCCCGTCCCGCGATGAAGGTGGAGAACTACAACGACGGCCACGGGGTGGTGGGCCGGGTGGGGTACCTCTTCACCGGAGGGCCGCTGTTCGGACTCCGCTTCGGGGCCTCCGGCGCGGTGGGGCCGTACCTGGACCGCAAGGTCGCCTCCGACCCGAACTTCCCCGCGGGCAAGTCGGTGGAGGATTACGAGAACACCGCCCTCGGCCTGGACGGCGCCTTCGCCCGGGGGCCCTGGCAGTTTCATGGCGAGCTGGGCCGGGTGGGCTACCAGGTCCCCAACGTGGACCCGGCCCTCACCGCGACCTCGTACTACCTGGAGGTCCAGCGCGACCTCGGGCCGCAGTGGACGGCGGCGATCCGCCAGGAGGCGGTCGCCTTCAGCACCGTCACCGACGGCGCCGGCCGGAGCGGCCACTGGGACGACGACGTGACCCGATGGGAGGCCGGGGTGGGCTATCGCTTCCGCCCCCAGGCCCGGCTCCGTCTGGACGGCCAGCTCTGGCACAGCCCCGACGACGCGTCCCTGAACGTGGGGATGGTGGCGCTTCAGCTCATGGTGTGGACGCGATGACCGAGGCGCGACCCGATTCCCGGCGGCTGGCCCTGGCCGCGATGGCGGCGGTGTTCCTGGTGGCCGCGGGCAATCCCGGCGGCACCGGCACCGTGAGCGGGCGGATCGCCGTTCCCCCCCGGGAAACCCCGGGCCCACCCGCCGACCTCTACGGCAAGTACAAGGAGACCCCGTCCCCCCCCACCGAGGCCCCCCCCCCGGCGCGCGGGGCGGTGGTGGCGCTGGTGCCGATTTCGGGGAAGGCGCCCTTCCCGTCCGGCCCGCCTCCGGTCATGAACCAGAGCGGCATCCGGTTCGTGCCCCGCGTGGTGGCGGTCCAGGCCGGGGGCTTGGTCCGCTTCACCAACTCGGACCCGGTCTTTCACAACATCTTCTCCCTTTCCCCGGCCAGGAAGTTCGACCTGGGGCGCTATCCCAAGGGCGACTCGCGGACGGTGACCTTCGACAAGCCGGGGGTGGTGCAGGTGTTCTGCGACATCCACTCCTCCATGCTCGGCTTCGTGGTGGTGCTCGACACCCCCTACTTCGCGGTCACCGGCGCCGATGGGAGCTACCTGCTGGCGGGGGTCCCCGCCGGAACCTACCGGGTGGTGGCCTGGACCGAGGGGATGACCCAGACCACCGAGCTGGGGCGGGTGACGGTGGCCGCGGGCGCCGCCGTGGAGTATTCCGCGTCCCTGGCCGGAGGCCGCTGAGGTGCACTGGACGCTCCGGCGGAAGCTCACCCTGGCCATGGGGGCGGGGGCGGCCACCCTGGCCCTGGTGATGTCGCTTCTGGTGAACCTCAGCGTGGTGCGCGAGGTTCAGGTGGACGAAGGGGAGCAGCTCGAGCGACACCCGTGCCACCTTCGAGGCGCTTCAGGATTACCGGCGGAACCAGCTGCTCGAGCGCTGCCGGCTGGTCTCCGAGCTCCCGTACTTCAAGGCCGCGGCCTCGGTCTACGACCCGACGCTTCCCCCGGGAGACCAGATGCAAGCGATGGCCACCGTCACCGACGTGGCCCGGAGAATCCTCGGAAGCGTGGACGTGGACCTGCTCGTGCTCACCGATACCCGGGGGGCGCCGGTGGTGTCGGTGGGGCCGGCCCTGGAGCGGGGGATCAACGACCTGGGCCCGGTGCGGAGCCTGGCCCGTTCCGCGGTCCAGAACGGCAACGCCGACGGGATCGTGGGGCTATCCGGAGGCCTGGTGCACGTGACCGCGGTGCCGGTGGAGGTGGGCGGCCTCCAGCTCGGCGCGCTCTGCCTGGGCACCAGCCTGGATTCCCGGCTCGCCAACTCGCTCGAGACGATGTCGGGAAGCGCGGTGGCGCTGGTGGGGCCGGACGGTCTCCTGGCCCGGAGCCAGGGCGTGCCCGCCGCCGCCGACGGTCCCCTCGCCCGAGCCTGGTCGGGGCTGAACGGCCGGGCCGTGAACTCCGAGGAATCGTCCCGGCTCCGGATCGGCGGAGACCGCTACCGCATGCTGTGGGCGCCCCTTCAGGGGCCGAACGGCGGGATGCCCGGCGCGTTCGTGGTGCTCCGCTCCGAGGACCGGGCTCTGGGTTTCCTCTCTCAGATCCGCGAGGGGCTGGTGGGGATCGCCGCGGTCGCGCTCCTGCTCACCTTTCTGATTTCCTACTTCTTCGCCCGGCAGATCACGATCCCGGTGGCGCAGCTGGTCGGGTTCACCCGGCAAGTCGCCGGCGGCGATCTGTCCGCGCGGGTCCACCTGGAGACCCGGGACGAGCTGGCGGACCTGGGCGGCGCCTTCAACCGCATGACCGAGAGCCTGGCCACCTCGCTCCGCCACCTCGAACGGTCCAACCGCATCCTGGAGGAGCGGGGGAGGGAGCTGGAGGAAGCCAACCGCGAGCTCCATCGTTCGAAAGAGGAAACCGAGGCGGTGAACCGGGCGCTGCGCGAGGCCCATGCCCAGCTCATCCAGGCGGGAAAGATGGCCGCGTTCGGGGAACTGGGGGCCGGGCTCGCCCACGAGCTTCGCCAGCCGCTCACCTCCATCCGGGGCTTCGCCCAGCTCGTGCTGGGCCGGCTCTCGCCGGAAGAGGCCGACGCCCGCCGCAATCTGGACCTCATCGTCTCCGCGGTGGACCACATGACCCGGATCGTCCAGGGGCTGAAGGACTTCTCCCGCAAGGCGAGCTTCGAGTTCTCCACCGTGGACGCCAACGGGGTGATGGAGCGGACCTGCCTCCTGCTCGGCGCGCAGCTCCGCTCGCGGAACATCCGCCTGGAGCTGGCGCTGGACCGGGGCGTCCCCTGGGTCCTCGGCGACGCCAACCAGCTCCAGCAGGTCTTCACCAACCTCATCGCCAACGCCCGCGACGCGCTCGCGGTCACCGGGGGCGGGCTGGTCCGGGTCGGGAGCCGTGCCGTCGAGAACGGCGCCTGGACCGCAATCACCGTGGCCGACGACGGCCCCGGCATCCCCGCCGACGTGCTTCCCCGCATCTTCCAGTCGTTCTTCACCACCAAACCCGAGGGCGAGGGGACCGGGCTCGGCCTCTCCATCACCCAGGGGATCGTCAAGGACCACGGCGGCCGGATCGAGGTGGAGTCGGTGCCCGGGCACGGAGCCGTCTTCCGCGTGCTCCTTCCCGGCATGCGGGCGGGCGCCAAGCCGGCCTCCACCACCCCCTCCCCGTCCGAGGCCCCACCGGAAGCCTCGGACCGGGCCGCCTAACCACCCGCCCCCTTCCCGGCCGCGCGGCTCCCCGCCGGGGCAAATTCCCCTTCCCGCAAAATCGCCCGTTTGCAAATTGCACGCAAGTTCTTATCGGTTCGCGGGTTATCTTGTCGGGTGAAATAACCCATTGAACCACAACGACTTAGACGGATATAATCAACGGCGAACCCTTCCTCGTGACCCTATCGGAGGTGGAGCCCCATGAAATTCGCAACGTGTGCGCTGGCGGCCCTGGTGGCGGCGGCGACCCTGGCTCCGGCGGCCTCCGCGTCGGCCATTCCCGACGGCAAGATCGCGGTGGTGCGTGTCACCAGCATCGACGGTCTCGCCGCGGTGAACGGTCCGGTCTCGGAAAGCCGGAGCGAGGTCTTCTCCTACGACGGCACCGACTACCGCATCGACCGGTCGGCGCTGGGCAGCCTGGACGACGTCCAGACCCTGGTGCTGATCGACCGGCGGAAGGACGAGGCCTCGGGCGGCAAGTTCGTGCAGACCTTCTCCCAGGAAGTGCGGCCGGTGAAGGGTGCCTCCTTCACCTCCGGCGACCTTCCCGGGAAGAGCCTGTCGTTCCAGGTCGCCGTGATCGCGGGAAACCTGCGGCTGACCGGTTCCGGCGACCAGATCCTGGCCACCGGGGGCGACAACGGTCCCTATCACATCTGGAAGGTGACCGGGGTCGACCTCGTGTCGAAGGACGCGATCGAGCTTCAGTAAGTAATCGCGGACATGTCCGGTTCTCGCCGGAAACCGTCCATCCTGGGGGGTGCACCGCGGGGGGGAGCCTTTGCGCTCCTCCCCGCGTCCTTTTTCGTCGCGGCTCCGGCGAAACGGGAAGGCGGCCGCCGGGCCACCTGACCGTCGCGACCGGGAGGCGGGGGGCGGCGGCGCACCCGATCGGCCGGCGCGCCCGGGGATCGGGCCGCCGGGGGGCGCGCGCCGCGCGACTCGATCACCCCTTCGGTTTCACCGCGTACATGAGGATCTCGGGATCGTCGGTGCTGATGGCGCGGCTGGAGTAGCGGCCGGCGTCGGCGCCGAAGCCCATCACGTTCCGGAACCCCACCCGCGCCAGCTCGTTCCGGAGCCCCGGGAGCACGTAGTACCGCTCGTGGAGCGGGAGGCTCTCGGCCACGTCCCCCTCGATCTGCACGGTCTCGGTGGTGGTGAGGTAGTTGGTCTGCGGGTCGAACCCGGCCAGTTCCTCGCGATGGCGCACCAGATGCAGGAGGTTCATGGCGCTCAGCGCCAGCCGTCCCCCCGGCTTCAACGAAGCGAAGGTCGCCTCGAGAATCGCGTAATTCTCCTTGTCGGACTCCATGAGCCCGAACGCCCCGCCCCCCAGGATCAGCGCCGCGTCGTAGTG
The DNA here is from genome assembly GCA_963728475.1 of Candidatus Eiseniibacteriota bacterium. GTDB lineage: Bacteria > Eisenbacteria > RBG-16-71-46 > JABDJR01 > JABDJR01 > CAVSKL01. The sequence continues at coordinate 1,657,031 of CAVSKL010000001.1, read as the reverse complement.
GTTCTTCCGGTGCGGCTTGCGCGCGTCCTCCTTCACGAACTCCACTTCCAGACCCATCGACTCCGCGGTCCGCCGTCCGATGTCCAGCAGCTGGTCGGACAGGTCCAGCCCGGTGACCTGGTGGAAGCCGCGCCGCGCCAGCTCCAGCGCGTGGCGTCCCGCCCCCGAGGCCACGTCGAGGATCGCCTCGCCGGGCTTGAGATCGAGGAGCTCGATCAGGAACTCGACCTCCTGCGCCACTTCCTGTCCGAGGGGCGCGTCCCGCCCCTCGATCCGGGGAAGGGGCAGGATCTGGTGCACCTTGCGAGGGAGACGGTTGGCCACGGGAAGGTCCTCCTTGGGGTTCCACCGACGACGGTCCCAGAATCGCACAGGCCGCCCGGCCGGGCAACGGCTTTCCCCGGACGAGCTTGGAGCGCCCGCCCCCCCGCCCGGGAAGCGGTTGGGATTCACTCCCCGGATTTGATAAAATGGTCGCGGTCTCCCGCCGCTTCCGGCTCCGCCGGAACGGGCCCGCCTGTGCCTCGGAATCCGACCCGCGGATCATCGCTCGAGCCGCGGTCCTCGTCCCGGATGGTTGGACCGGTCCAACCCAAGGAGCAGCTCAGGATGCGCTTCACGCGACGACTCTTTCCCCTCGTTCTCGCGATCGCCCTCACCACGCTCTGGAACCACGGGGTGAGCGAGCTGGATGCTCACGACTGGGTGGCGCCGGCGGTGGCCGTCCCCGGCCTCGAGATCGCCGGCGACCCCGGGGTGTGGACGCACCACACCGTGAAGGCGCTCGACCCGGTCTACGACGGCGCCGACGGCTCCCGGGCGGTGGGCGACCTCATGGGCTTCTACTTCGACCAGGAGACCGACCGGATCGCGTTCCGGTTGAACCTCTACCGGTCTCCGGAAGCGCACGATGGGAGCCCGCTCCTCCCGCCGGGGGTGCGGGCGTTCGTGCTCATGGACTACCAGGAGGGCGGCAGCAACGCGCTCCCCGCCGGCATCTCCGGCCGGGCGCCCATCGCCTGGGACCGGGCGGTGGAGCTCACCGACAAGGCCGGCGCCCTGGCCGCCACGGTGATGGACGACCGGGGCGACACCCGCGAGACCGAGCGGGTGCGCTCCGCCCGCGAGACCGGCAAGTGGGACATGCTGGAGACGAGCATGTGGCTCCCCGGCGGGTTCAAGGAGGCGGTGGCGGGGGCGGCGGGAAAGCCCCCGGCGGACTACGACGCGGTGGCGGCCCGGGCCGCGGCCGACGACGCCACCCCCATCCGCTTCTACGTCTTCACCGCCGAGGACGGGCAGGTGCTGGATTCCATCACCGCCTCCAACGCTCCGGTCTCCAACACCCACAACGTGGCCTTCGTGCAGCATCTGAACCAGGGGCTGACGTATACCACGGTGTTCCGGGGCGAGCGCGGCGAGAACGCGGCCTACGGCGGCGACCCCGGCAACCCCGACGACGGCGCCGACGAGCTCTTGGCCGCCCATCAGTACTACAACCTGCCGGTCAACTGGCACCAGGGCGGGCTCCTGATCTCCGCCGCCCAGTGGTACGACAAGCCCTTCAACCAGTGGCTGGCCGGCGGGGTCACGAGCGGATGGGTGGAGATGATCACCTCGGCCTACGGGCAGCACATGATGCCGTTCGTCCGGGACGAGATCAACGGCAAGGCGGTGGCCATCGAGAACTCCATGATCCAGAGCCACTACGGGTTCACTCCCCGGGTGGCGTGGGTGCCGGAACGGGTCTGGTGCGAGAACCCGGACAACGACGGCAACGGCCACACCGCCAGCGGCAACGTGATCGATTACATCGGCGACAACTTCACCGGCAACGGGGTGTGGGCGGTCCTCCTCGACGACTACATCCACTGCGGCTACAACGACAACGCCTTCAACGACCATCACATCTATACCTACAACGGGCTCAAGGTGCTCCCCATCGACAACACCTTCGTGGGGGACGTCAACTACAACGCCGGCAACGCCTGGAACGACATCCTGGCCGGCACCTCCGACGAGATCATCATCTACGGCAACGACGCCGAGATCGCGGCCGAGGTCTCGCAGGGGGCCGGCAATCCCGACGCGCTCAACAACTACATCTGGGTGCTGCAGCAGTGCGCGGCCAACTCCGGCGCGGTGGGGGTGTGGAAGCTCACCGACGTGCTCCAGGACCCGGGTTTCACCACCCAGAGCATCACGCTGCAGAGCGGCACCTACGGGCTTCTGGGCGGCTACGACGGCTACGGCGGGGGCAACAACTTCTGGTACGGAGACTGGGCCGGTTACACCGGGGCCTCGAACCTGGATCACCACAGCCCCAAGCTGGACTACGGGACCCAGTGGAACAATACCCTCAACAACATCCTGGCGGCGCCGGTCAACAATCTGAGCGAGATGGCCTGGTACATCCTCTGCACCAACCTTCACGAGACCGGCTGGCACGACAACGGCGAGATCTCGGGCTGGGAGAACCACTACTCGAACCACATCCGCTCCGCCAACCCCCATGCCGAGGCCGCGCGGTGGGCGGCGGGCCTCTACGCGAACCCCACCGGGGCCTATCTCTCCGACATCGACGACGACGGCACCGACGAGCTGGTGATCTACAACGACCGCCTGATGGGGGTGTTCGACACCATCGGCGGCAAGCTCCAGTGGCTGTTCGCCAAGGGCGCGGACTACGACTACAGCGTGATCTCCAACGACAACGCCTACTGGGCGGACACCGACGGGGACTACAACGAGACCAACCACGTGGCGGGGCTCTCCGACGTGAGCGTGAACGGCACCGACCAGGAGAGCAACCTCTACGGGCTCCAGGTGGTGAGCGGCTCCGGGAACACCGTGACCGCCGAGCTCACCAGCTACGACGTCACCAAGACGGTGTCGCTCACCCTGGGCGATCCCTACCTGGACGTGGTGTACCGGGCCAAGGGCGGCCGGGTCTACGTGAAGAACGGGTTCAGCCCGGATCTCCTGGACCTCAGCTGGAACGGCACCCTGGACCGGGTGTGGGACCCCGACGGCGGCGGCTACTTCGGCCAGAAGGACCCCAACACCGGCGCCACCGCCGCGGTGGTGGTGGGAGCCGGGGGCGCCCATCACAACCTCCAGTTCAGCGGCCCGCTCCTGGAAGGGGACGAGTTCTACGGCGACAGCCCCTTCGAGGTCTACGTCTACGGAGGCTACACCGGCGCCCTGGACGGCCAGGGGCACGTCCCCGAGCTGAAGTCGCTTCGGGACGGGCTGGTGGACCAGCTCCCGCCCTCCCCGGTATCCGGGGTCTACTATCCCGGCACCGACCACCTCACCGTCTACTTCGACGAGGCGGTCAGCGCCTCCTCGGTGGTCACCACCGGCTTCTCGCTGGACCAGAACGACGACGGGGTCGCCGACGTGACCCTGACCGGCTCCGACCAGCTCACCACCGGCGGGACGGGGAAGAAGCTGGACTTCAATCTCTCCGCGGGCACCGCGAGCGCGGTGGAGGCGCTCAACCCGTCCACCCTGAAGCTCCTCCTCGCCCCGGGGAGCGTGCAGGACGCCGCGGGGAACCCCAACGGCGCGATCACCAACACCGACGACGTGATCGTGACCTACACCCCGGCCACCGCGATCCAGATCGACGGGTTCATCGCCCCCTCGGACTGGACCTCTCCCCGGTGGGCGTGCAACGACTTCTGGGACTCCCAGTGGAACAGCCCCGCCCCCGGCGACACCAACGAGATCAACGCCCTCTACGTGGACTGGGACGACACCTACCTCTACGTGGGGATCCTGGGCCGGGTGCAGGGCAACTCGTGGCTCCTCTACCTGGACTCCGACCTGGACGGCCCCGGCGGGTACACCGATCTCACCCACATCGATACCTGGGAGCGGGGGGCGAGCTTCTCGGGGCCCGGGTTCAAGCCGGACTACGAGTACGGCGCCTACCAGCACCAGGGCTCCTTCGACGGGGAGTCGTTCTGGCGGATCACCAGCGACACCACCACCACCGACCTCACTTCACAGGTGATCCTCGCCTTCGACCCGCAGCACCTGAACGGGAACCAGGGCGGAAGCGAGCTCGCCATCCCCTGGGACGCGATCTACGGCCTGGGGCCGGGCGCGGTGCCCGCGGGGGCCAGGATCGGGCTGGTGGCCTCGGTGTGCTGGGATCCGGAGCCGGACGGCCAGCTGGGCGGCGACGTCTGCCCCAACAACCGGACCGCGGCGCTGCCGCAGGTGGACAACTTCTGCGCGGTGACGGTGGACGCCGACGGTGACGGGACTCCCGACGCCAAGAACGTGCAGACCGCGGTCCCGCCGGACGGGACCGGTCCCGGGATCCGGATCCTCGCCGCCTATCCCAACCCCGCCTCCGCCTCGGCCCGGGTGCCCCTCCGGCTGGCCGGACCCACCGACGGCGGCAAGGCGGAGTACGCGGTCCGGGCCGAGGTCTTCGACCTGTCCGGCCGGCGGGTGCGGGTGCTCTACTCCGGACGGATGGGGGCGGGCGCGCACAGCCTGGACTGGGACGGCCGGGGCGACGACGGCCGCGACGTGGGCGCGGGGATCTTCTTCACCCGGGTGGCGGTGGACGGACGGACCGCGGGAACCGCCAAGATCGTTCGAACTCCATAATTTATTTCTAAACATCATCTTACACGGGTCGGGGGCGGCGGGCGCTCCCGGCCCGTTCTCGTTCCGGCGCACCTTGGGGGAATGTGCGTTTCTGGTGTTCAGTATTGTTTGAACAAACTGAATGACATAAACTGTCCGCTTCATGAACAGGCATCCCGCCGTGGAACACTTCATCGAACAGCTGGGGCTGGCCACCGAGTCCGAGGGACTCTCCCGCACCGCCGGGCGCCTCCTCGCCTACCTGTTGCTCGCTCCCGAGCCGGTGCCCTTCGAGGAGCTGGCCGCCGAGCTCAAGGTGAGCCGGGGCGGGGTCAGCGCCAACACCCGGCTCCTCGAGGAGCGCGGGGTGGTGGAGCGGGTGGCCCGGCCCGGCGACCGCCGGGTCTACTATCGGATCACCGCCGACGTGTTCGGAAACCTGATCGAGGGGCGGCTCCATCGCCGCCGCCGCATTCGCGAGATCCTGGCCGAGGCCCGCCGCGAGATCCCTCCGGAACTGGGGTTCGCGCGGGAGAGGCTGGCCGGCATGGACCGCTTCTACCGGTTCCTGATCGAACGGCTGGAGCGGACGGTGGAAGACTGGCGCGCCGAGCACCCGCAGTCCGAGGCCCCGGGCGAACCCGACCGGAAACGGGGAGACACGTAGGTGACGCGATCATGAGCGGGAACGAATCGTCCAGGACGGGGCTTCGCGGCCGGAAATGGCTGGTCCGCGGGGGCATCGCGGCGGTGCTGGTGCTGGCGGCGGCGGTCTTCCTGGTCCCCCGCCTTCTCTACTCCCTTTCCCACCAGAGCACCGACGACGCCTTCGTGGACGGCACCATCGTGCCGGTCTCGGCCGAGGTCTCGGGCACGGTGAGCCGGGTCCTGGTCTCCTCGCACGAGCACGTGACCCGGGGGCAGCCCCTGGTGGAGATCACCCCCGCCGATTATCGGAACACCGTCGAAGAGCGCGACGCCCGGCTGGCCCAGGCCCGGTCCGAGGTGGACCGGATCCGCGCCCAGACCGACGAGTCGCGCAAGGACCTGGCCGCCGTCCGGGCCCGGCTGGAGGCCGCCCGCGACCAGGCCGCCCTCGCGGCCAAGGACGAGAGCCGCTATTCGGACCTGGTGGCCCAGGGCGCGATCTCCGAGAGCCAGTACGACCAGATCCAGACCCGTCGCAAGCTGGCCGACTCCCAGGTGAAGAGCGCGGTGGCGGACGTGGAGAAGGCGGAGGCCGATCTCAAGAGCCTGGACGCGCAGGAATCGGCCCAGTCGAGCGCGGTGCAGGCGGCCCAGGCCTCGCTCGAGCGCGCGCGCCGGGACCTGGGCCGGACGGTGATCACCTCGCCGCTCACCGGCACCGTGGCCCAGGAGAACGTGGATCCGGGGCGGTTCGTGCAGGTGGGCCAGCCGCTCCTGGCGGTGGTGAACGACCGCGACGTCTGGGTCACCGCCAACTTCAAGGAGACCCAGATCGCCTCGATCCGGGTCGGCCAGCCGGTGGAGGTCGACGTGGACGCCTACCCCGGCACCAGGGTCCGCGGCGTGGTCCGGAGCTTCGAGCCGGGCACGGGCGCGGTGTTCAGCCTCCTCCCTCCCGAGAACGCCACCGGCAACTTCATCAAGACCGTGCAGCGGGTCCCGGTCCGGATTTCCCTGGAGGCGGTCTCCGATCCCGCCCACCCGCTCTTCCCCGGGCTTTCGGCCACCGTGCACGTGGCGGTCAAGGAAGCGCTGCGGGCGGTCCCCGCCGACACCACCGCGGTCCCCGCCGCCTCCGCTCGGAACGCCCGGGGGGACTGACCGCTCCATGTCCGATCGCGGCGACGCCAACAAGTGGGTGATCGCGGGCACCGTGCTCACCGGGACCATCATGGCGGTCCTGGATTCGAGCATTGTGAACGTGGCCCTTCCCCACATGCAGGGCACCTTCGGCTCGACGGTGGAGCAGATCACCTGGGTGGCCACCGGGTACATCCTGGCCAACGTGATCATCATGCCGCTCATCGGGCTCCTGAGCGCGCGCTTCGGGCGGAAGCGCATCTACATGCTGAGCGTGCTCTCGTTCACCATCGCCTCCATGCTCTGCGGCTTCGCCCGTTCCCTGGAGACGATGGTGGTCTTCCGGGTGATCCAGGGCGCGGGGGGCGGCGCCATCATCCCCATCTCCCAGGCCATCCTCCGCGAGAGCTTCCCCGCCGAGGAGCAGGGCACCGCCATGGGGCTCTACGGGCTGGGAGTGGTCCTGGCCCCCGCCTTCGGCCCGACCCTGGGCGGCTGGCTCACCGACGTCTACTCCTGGCCCTGGGTGTTCTACGTGAACGTGCCCATCGGGATCGTGAACCTGATGCTGGTGTCCCGGTTCATCCAGGACCCGCCCTACCTGGAGCGGCGCCGGGGCTCGATGGACATGACCGGGCTCACCCTGATGGCGGTCGGCCTGGGCGCGCTCCAGCTCATGCTGGAGAAGGGCCAGGACAGGAACTGGTTCCAGTCGGGGCTCATCGTGGACCTGGCGCTGGCGGCGGGGGTCGGGCTCGCCCTCTTCGTATGGCGCGAGCTCAAAGTGGACGCGCCGGCGGTGAACCTCCGGCTCTTGAAGAACCTCCCCTTCGCCAGCGCCACCGCCATCGGCGGGGTGCTGGGAATGGGGCTCTACGGCACCCTCTTCCTGTTGCCGCTCTTTCTCCAGCAGCTCCTCGGTTACCCCGCCTTCGACTCCGGCCTGGCCCTCATGCCCCGGAGCTTGGCCATGGCGGTGGTGATGCCGCTCTCCGGCCGCCTCTACAACCGGATCGGTCCGCGGCTCTTGGTGGGCACGGGGCTGGTGGTGAGCGCCTACTCATTCTGGCTCCTCTCGCGCATGTCCACCGGCACCACCACCTGGAGCATCGTGGTACCCCAGGTCTGGCAGGGAGTGGGATTCGGGCTCATCTTCGTGGCGCTCTCCACCGCGGCCCTGGCCCCCATCGCCAAGCGGAACATGACCTCGGCCTCGGGCCTCTACAACGTGGTGCGGCAGGTGTTCGGGAGCGTGGGGATCGCGCTCTCCGCCACCCAGTTGACCAGTGCCCAGGACCGCTACCGGTCCCTGCTCTCGGCCCACGTCACCCCCTACCGCGACGTGGCCGTCCACTGGCTGCGCATGGTCACCGCCGCCATGTCCGCGAGCGGATCCGACGCCGCCACCGCCCGCCTCCAGGCGCTCAAGCTCATAAACGGAACCGTCCTCGCCCAGGCCACCGCCCTCGCCTACAATCGCGCCTTCTTCCTGGTCGCGATTCTCTTCCTCGCCTGCTTCCCGCTGGTGTTCCTGCTCAGGGGACACGGGGAGACGCCCCCGGAGGACGCCTCCGTGGCCGCGGAGTAGCCGCCCGAGGCCTCGGTGGCATGTGCGGCCCGCGCCGGGCCTCCCGGATGGATGCGGCGGCCGCCGGGCACCCCCCCCGCCGGGTCAGGCCCGGGGGACGATCACCTCGAACAGCGCCGAGTAGTCGAGTTCCCCCAGGCCGCGCTCCATCGCGGTCTGGAGCACCGCGCAAGCGCCGTCGAGGACCTCGGGGTCCAGGCCCACCGAGCGCCCGGCCTCCACGGCCAGCTTCACATCCTTGAGCAGGTGCTTCACCGGGAAGTGGGGCTCGGTGAAGTCCCGCGAGAGCCACCGGGAAAGCTTGCCGTCGGCGGCCGGGGCGTAGAGCGCGCTCCGGCGGAGGAGCGCCATGTAGGTCTCGGGGTCGATGTCGTGGCGCTGGATGAGCCCCAGCCCGTAACTGTAGGCCGAGGCCAGCGAGGCGATGAGCTGGTTGAACGCGAGCTTGGTCGCCGCCCCCGACCCCACCGGTCCCAGGAGCTTCGGTTCGGGGCCGAACACCTCGAGCACCGGAAGCCAGCGATCGAACTCGGCGCGGTCGCCTCCGGCCAGGACGAGGAGCTTGCCGGCGGCGGCCTGGGGGGTGCTCCCCAGGACCGGCGCTTCCAGGTAGGTTCCCCCCGCCCCGCGAACCCTTTCCGCGAACCCGCGGCTCTGGACCGGGCCGATGGTGGACATCTGGATCACCGTTTTCTTGGACAGGGCGGGATCGCCGGCGCCGGTCAGCACCGCATCCACTGCCGGGGCGTCGGCGAGCATGAGCACGGTGGCCTCGGCGAAGGTGACGACGTCGCGGGGGGAATCGCCCAGCCCCGCCCCCAAGTCCTTGAGCGGCTGGGCCTTGGCCCGGGTGCGATTGAAGACCATGACCTCGTGCCCCGCCTCCAGGAGCCGCTCCGCCATGGGGCGGCCCATGAGGCCGGTTCCGATGAGTCCGAGTTTCATTGCCGGTCTCCTTCGTGGTGACTATTTGCGGATCGGGGTTCGCGGACTGATGGACCGTCCCTCCCACGCATCGTATCGCTTGAACCGCGCCCCCCGAAGCCTCATAATTATTTGTCTTTCATTCTCTTTACTTGGAGCGGTTTGGACCGCTCCGCCGAGACGGACGATGATTCTCTCTCCCCCAGAGAACCACTCGGCCCCCGAAGGTCGTACGGGCTCGCGCCGCCTGGGCGGCGTGGCGGTGGCCGTGCTCGCCTTCTTCGCCCTCCTCGCGGTGGCCGAGATCGCCACCCGGCTCTTCATCTCCTCCCCCTCCACCGCCCACGTCGATCCCCGCTACGGCCTGGTTCAACCGCCCCACGCCCGCGTGGTCTACAGCCTGGAGGGGCGGAGCTCCACCCGGTTGAACGCCTACGGGCTCTTCGACCGGGAACTCCTCCCGCACCCCCGCTACCGGGCGCTGCTCCTCGGCGACTCCTACTCCGAGGCCCAGCAGGTCGGGGTGGCCCGGAACTTCTCCACCGTGGCCGAGAGGGAGGCGCCGGGCCTGGAGGTGGTCAACGCCGGCCAGTCCGGGCGCTCCCCGGCCAACGAGGCCGCCTACCTCGCCGACTACGACGCCGTCTTCCGTCCCGACCTGGTGGTGGTGCAGGTGAGCGACGGCGACGTCGACGACCTCCTGGACTACGCCCGGCACCCGGAGAGCCTGCCCGCCGCCGGTTCCGCCGGCGGGTCGGAGCCGGCCGCCCCCTCCGCGGTGCCCTCCGACAACCTCCACGGCGGCGGCTGGGTGGCCGCGGTGCGCGGGCTCATGCGCCGTTCCGCCCTGGTCACCTTGGCCACGCGCCGGCTGGTGCTTCTGGGAACCAGCGAGGAGCACCGCCTGAGCCGCCATTTCGGGGAGCCGGCCCCGGCCGAGGCCTCGGTCAGCCCGCAGACCGCCCCGGTGGATGCGCGGGTGGAGCCGATACTGGACGCGCTCTACCGGGAGATGGCCGCGGTCAACCCGCACATCGTCTTCCTCTACATCCCCAACCTCGTCTACTTCGACGGGCCCTGCCACAACAAGTGGCCCGCCCGGCGCGCGTTCTACCGCCGGTTCTGCGCCCGGCGCGGAATCCCCCTCGTCGATACCTCCGATTCCCTGATCGCCGAGTACGCACGCACCGGGCAGCCCATGAACGGCTTCAACAACTCCCTGATCGGCTCCGGCCACCTCAACACCCGCGGCCACCGCGTGGTGGGGAAGGCGCTGGCCCGCGAGATCGAGCGCGAGATGGCCGGCCCGTGATCTTCTCCTCCATCGAGTTTTTCGTCTTCCTGGCCCTGGTCCTGGCCGGCCTCTCGCTCTCGCGGCGGGAGAGTCTGCGGCGGAACCTGCTCCTGGCCGCCAGCTACGTCTTCTACGGCTGGTGGGACTGGCGGTTCTGCTTCCTCATCCTGGTCTCCACCCTCATCGACTACGTGGTGGGGCTCCGGCTGGAGGCCTCCACCACCCCGCAGCAGCGCAAGCGCTGGCTCCTGGTGAGCCTCACCGGCAACCTGGGCATCCTGGGGGTGTTCAAGTACGCCAACTTCTTCGTGCAGTCGGTGGCCCCGGTCCTGCAGTCGATGGGCCTTCCCCCCACCCATCTCAACATCATCCTGCCGGTGGGGGTCTCGTTCTTCACCTTCCAGACCATGAGCTACTCCATCGACGTCTACCGGGGCCAGCTCAAGGCCACCCGCAACTTCCGGGATTTCGCGCTCTTCGTGTCGTTCTTCCCGCAGCTGGTGGCCGGCCCCATCGTGCGCGGCTCCGAGTTCCTCCCCCAGCTCGAGTACATCCACCCCATGCGGCGCTCCAACCTGCGCCCCGGCTTCGAGACCTTCCTCCGCGGGTTCGTGAAGAAGGTGCTGTTCGCGGACACCCTCGCCTTCTACGTGGATCCGGTGTTCGCCCACCCCGCCGCCTTCGCCTCCACCACGGTGTGGATGGCGGTCATCGCCTACGCCGGGCAGATCTACTACGACTTCTCCGGCTACACCGAGATGGCGATCGGGGTGGGGAAGATGATGGGTTTCGAGCTGCCCGAGAACTTCCGCCACCCCTACCTGAGCCTCAACGTCACCGAGTTCTGGCGCCGGTGGCACATGACCCTCTCGCGCTGGCTTCGCGACTACCTCTACGTTCCGCTGGGCGGGAACCGGAAGGGGCGCGCCCGCACCTACGTGAACCTCATGCTCACCATGCTCCTGGGCGGGTTGTGGCACGGGGCCTCGTGGACCTTCGTGGCCTGGGGGGGACTGCACGGGGCGGCGCTGGCCGGCCACAAGTTGCTCCTGGAGCGCCAGGGCCGCCGGGCCGGGGCCAAGGTGGGCGGGTTCCCCCGCGCGCTGGCGTCGTGGCTCGCCACCTTCGTGTTCGTGCTGGTGACCTGGGTCTTCTTCCGGGCCCAGACCTTCTCCGAGGCCTGGGTGATTCTCCGCAAGATGGCATTCCTGGACGCCGGCGGCGCCCGCTGGTTCTACGTGAACGCGATGACGGTGCTGGCGCTGGGCTCCCTCCTCCACCTATGGGTCCTCCTGCGGGGCGAGCGGGACGTGTCCCTGGACTTCCGCCGGCCGCTGGCCTGGCCGGCCATGGCCGGGGTGGTGCTGGTGCTCCTCTACTTCGCCCCGTTCGGGACCAGCCCCTTCATCTACTTCCAGTTCTGATCCGCGGCCGGCGGCCGTTCGCGCCCCGCAACCCCGTTTGCTACAATGGTTCGCCGCACCGGCCGCAGCCGCGGCGGGCTCGATTCCCACTCCGCCCTGGAGGCCTCGTGACCCCGGATACCGGCCGGAACCCCGGGACGCGGACGCTCCTCGTCCGCTACTCCGGCGACATCTCCACCAAGGCCCACGCCACCCGCCAGCGATTCACCAAGCGGCTGGCCCGGAACATCAAGGACGCGGTCCGGTCCATGGACACCGGGTGCGAGGTGCGCCGGGAGTGGGACCGGATCTACCTCGACGTGTCGGGCCCCCTGGCCCTGGACGCGGTGGCCCGGGTGTTCGGGGTGCAGTCGGTCTCCCCGGTGGAACGCCGGCCGTGGACGAGCCTCGACGACGTGGTGGCCGCGGGCGAGGAACTCTTCCGGGACGCGGTGGCGGGAAAGACCTTCGCAGTGCGGGCCCGCCGGGGGGGCGGCGACGTCCGCTCCATCCCCTTCAACTCGCTGGACATCGATCGCGCCCTGGGGACCGCGCTCCTCGGCTACTCGAACGGGGTCGACCTGGCCCAACCCGAGGTCACGGTGCAGATCGAGATCCATCCCGACGGCGCCTACTACTTCCTGGACGTGATCCCCAGCCACGGCGGGCTCCCGATCGGGGTGGAAGGGCGGGCGCTGTCCCTGGTCTCGGGCGGGTTCGACTCCGCGGTGGCCTCGTGGATGATGCTCCGCCGCGGGGTGTCTCTCGATTACTTCTTCTGCAACCTGGGCGGCCCCGCCCACCGCGAGGGCGTGCTCCGGGTGATGCGGGTGGTGGCCGACCTCTGGAGCTACGGCGACCGGCCGCGGCTCTTCGAGGTGGACTTTGCCCCGGTGGTCCGAAACCTCCAGGAGAGGGTCGCGCCCCGGTACTGGCAGATCGTGCTCAAGCGGCTCATGCTGCGGGCGGCGGAGCCGGTGGCCCGCGAGGTGGGCGCGTGGGGCCTGGTGACCGGCGAGGCGGTGGGCCAGGTCTCCTCGCAGACGCTGCCCAACCTGGCCGCGATCTCCGGCGCGGTGCGGGGGCTGGTCATGCGCCCGCTCATCGGCTCCAACAAGGAGGAGATCGTGGAGATGGCGCGGCGGATCGGAACCTACCGGCTCTCCGCCTCGGTGGAGGAGTACTGCGCCCTGGCCGCCCGGAACCCCGCCACTGCGGCCTCGATCGAGGCGGTCGAGGCCGAGGAGCGGAAGCTCGATCCGGGCATCCTGGACGCGGCGGTCGCCGGCCGTGCCGTCCACAACCTCCGCGAACTCGGCCCCGAGGCCCTGGAGCGCGAGCTGGAGGTGGACGACATTCCCGAGGGGGCGATGGTGCTTGATCTGCGATCGAAGACCGCATGGCAGTCCTGGCACCCGGAGGGGGCGCTTCACCTGGACTACCTGCAGGCGCTCAAGGCCTACCGGCTCTTCGACCGGAGCCACACCTACGTGGCCTACTGCGAGGTGGGCTACAAGAGCGCGCACCTGGCGGTGCTCATGCGCGAGGCCGGGTTCCGGGCCTTCCATCTCCGGGACGGGGTGCGGAAGCTGGTGAAGCGGGCCCGGACCGAAGGGTCGGTGGCGTGAGCGGGCGGCGCGCCCTGCCGGCGGCGTTGCCGGTCATCTGGGCGCTCCTGGCGCTCGGGCCCGCCCCGGCGGCGCCCGCCCCGGCGGCTCCAGGGGGCGTGCCGGACTCGATCCGGGTCCTGGTGGCGGCCACCGCCGCCGCCCGGGGACACATCCTCTCCGGCGGCCGCGAGCGGGCCGGGACCGAGGGCGGGATCGCGCGGCGGGAGACCGCGCTCGCCCGGCTCGCCGGCGCCACCCCCACCCACCTCATCGTGGACGGGGGCGACATTGCCGACCCCGGGCGGACCGGGACCCCATGGGCGGGCCGGTTCCTGGTCGCGGCCATGGACGGCATGAACTACGACGCGGTCACCCCCGGGGAGAGCGATCTCTCCCTGGGGGCCGAGCGCCTGGCCCGGCTCTACCGGCGCGCCCCCCAGGTCCGGGTGGTGAGCGCGAACGTGACCGGCCGGGACGGCAAGATCCTCTTCGCCCCCTCCCTGATCATGAAGAAGGCGGGGGTGCGGTTCGCGGTCACCGGAGTGACCGACCCCGGGCTCTGCGCGCCCGGGCCGGGGAAGAGCCTCCAGGGATTCGGCGACTTCCGGGTGGGCGACCCCGACTCCGCCCTGGCCGCGGTGCTCCCCGAACTCCGCCGCGACGCCGACCTGGTGGTGGTGATCGCCCACGTGAGCCCCGGCCGGGCGGCGTCCCTGGCCGCGCGGCTTCCGGATCTGGTGGACGTGATGGTGGTGGGGCACGAGCCCGGAGCCGGGGGCGCCGCCTCCACCTCGGCGGGAGTCACCCGGCTCGCCCCCGGCGACCTCGGCACCGCGGTGGCGGTGGCGCGGCTCGAGCCGGCCGAAGGCGGCACGCGGTGGAGCACGCGCACGGAAATCCTCCCCCTCGATGCGCACGTCCCCGAGGCCTCGGACCTGGCGGCGCGGGCGGCGGAGGCCGTGCGCGGAATCCCTCGCCACATCCGGGAGGAGGCCGCCTGGCAGCAGACCGCGCTCGAGGGGCTGGGCCTCATCTATCCCTTCGAGCTCGCCTCGTTCGGGGTGAGCCGCGACGGCACCACCCGGAACGGGAAGCTGGTGGACCGGACCGGAAAGTCGGTGCGCTTCCGCTGGAGCACCGCCTCGGAAGGGGTGGTGAGCGTGTTCGTGGCGCCGCCGGTCCCCGCGCCGCCGCCCGACGGCCTCTATCCGGCGGGAAGCCCCGGAGCGCGGGCCCTGGCCGCGGCCCTGCATCTGGTGGCCGACGACTTCGTGGAGCCGGAGACCCAGGCGGGGCTGGTCTCCGCCTTCGACGACACCGCCCGGGCGGCGGCGTTCCGCGACATGACGGTGGACGAGATCCAGGCGGTGGGCGGGCTCTCGCTGGCGCTGCGGATCGAGACTCCGCCCCCCCCGGACGGTAAGTAAGGTCGAGTCTTTTCGGCTCCCGGCCCGGTTACCGCCCGGCCTCCGGAAGCAAAGCGAGGCGGGCTCCATGCTCCACATCTTCGTCGACGCCGACGCCTGCCCGGTGAAGCCGGAGATCTACCGGGTCGCCGCCCGTTACGGCCTGAACGTGACCCTGGTGGCGAACACCCGGATGAAGATCCCCGGCGATCCGCGGATCGCGCTCCAGCTGGTGTCCGGCGGGTTCGACGCCGCCGACGACTGGATCGTGGAGCACGCGGAGCCCGGCGACATCGTGATCACCGCCGACATCCTGCTGGCGGGCCGGTGCCTGGAGAAGCGGGCGCGGGTTCTGGGGACCACCGGAAAGCCGTTCACGGAGATGAACATCGGGGGCGCGGTGGCCACCCGGGACCTGCTCGCCCACCTCCGAGGCGCCGGCGAGACGACCGGCGGACCTCCCCCGGTGTCGGCGGCGGACCGGTCGCGCTTTCTCCAGCAGCTCGACCAGATGGTCCAGGCCATCCGGCGCCGGCGGCCGCCGGGCCCGCCGTGACCGGCCCGGCGCCGTCCCCCTAGCCGCCGCCGGCCCGCCGGGCCAGGGCGGCCTCCACGAAGGGCGACTTGGCCTCGGCGTAGTCCACCGGCGCGGTCGCCGCGAACCCGGGTTTCAAAGGCTTCCAAACCAGATGGGACCCGGGTCCACCTCGCCCGGCTCGCGCCGGTGGCGCGGTTGATGGTGAGAATCTGCGCTCCAAAGATTTCTCGGCCGGCTCGCACCGGGGCGCGGTCGCCGCGAACCCGGCCTTCAAAGGGTTCCAAACCAGATGGGACCCGGGTCCACCTCGCCCGGCTCGCGCCGGTGGCGCGGTTGATGGTGAGAACTCGGGCTCTAAAGGCTTCGAGGGCGGATGGGACCCGGCCGGCTCACCCCCGGCGCGCGGTTGACGGGCGAACGCTGCGGCCGGCCCGTCCGCCGGACCACTGTGGCAAGTGGAACTGCTGCGAGGGATGACCCCATGTTTTACAAGTAATCGTTCCTAATTACTTGTACCGCAATTGAATACCCGGGTATTCTACTTCCGGCCGGGATGGGCGATTGTACGGCATCGCCATGCGCGACGCGGGCGGCCAGCCGCGGCACACGTTCCCTTTCCGGTGTCGCGGACCCGCCGCGCCAGGCGATCCGCGGCCGGCAGCGGGACGGGGCCGCGAGCAGTGCCGGATGCGAACCCGGGTTTCAAAGGATTCCAAACAAGATGTGGACCCGGGTCCACCTCGCCCGGCTCGCGCCGGTTGCGCGGTTCATGGTGAGAATCTGCGCTCCAAAGATTTCTCGCCCGGCTCGCGCCGGTGGGAGCCGCACGCCCCAAGCGAGAACCGCGCCGTGCTCCACCCGCACCGAGGGCTCCCGGGAGGTGATGAGCCCGGCCACCGCCGCGGCCACCCGCGGCGCGCCCGGGTCCCAGGGGAGGAACACGGCGGGAAGCGATTCGTAGGGGAGGATTTCCACACGCCTACGATAGCAGGGAGGCCGGTCAACTTTCCCGTGGCCCCGGGCGGCCGCGGGGAGTAGATTGAATGAAACTTTCGGCGCGGGAGCTCGGGTGACCGGGCTGAGAGGGCGGTTGACCCACCGCCGACCGCAGGAACCTGAACTGGGTAATGCCAGCGTAGGAAGCGACCGGCCTTTCGGCCGCCGGCTTTCCGGCGGCTTTTTTTCGGTGTCCCGCGGGACGCACCGGACCCGGCGGGGGGGCCCGCGGCGCCGGCGGGCGCCCGGCTCGGGGCGCCCGAGGAACGGCGCCGGGGCGTCTTTCGGGGCCCCGGCCGACAGGAAGGAGTGGACTCATGGAGACGCGTCACATCACGCGCCCGGCGGGGCGGAAGGTTCACGTGGAGGGCGGCCGGCCGGGAGTCCGGGTGCCGTTCCGGGAAGTGATCCTGGAGGAGCCCAACCCTCCCCTTCGCCTCTACGACACCACCGGCCCCTACGGCGACCCTGCCTACCGGATCCGGCTCGACGAGGGGCTTCCCCCACTCCGCCGCCCGTGGGTGCTGGAGCGGGGCGACACCGAGGAACTCCCGCGCTCCAGCTCCGCCTACCGGCGCCTCCGCGAGACCGACGCCGCCCTCGGCGCGGTCCGCTTCCCGCGCCCGGCCCGGCCGCTTCGCGCGCGTGCCGGCGCCCGCCCCACCCAGCTCGCCTACGCCCGCTGGGGCGAGATCACCCCGGAGATGGAGTTCGTGGCGCTGCGCGAGGGGGTCTCCCCGGAGACGGTGCGGGACGAGGTCGCCCGCGGCCGCGCCATCATCCCCGCCAACCTCAACCACCCCGAGTCGGAGCCCATGGCCATCGGCCGCCGGTTCCTGGTCAAGGTGAACGCCAACATCGGCAATTCCGCGGTCAGCTCCTCCATCGAGGAAGAGGTGGAGAAGCTGCTGTGGTCGGTGCGCTGGGGGGCGGATACGGTGATGGATCTCTCTACCGGAGAGAATATCCATGAGACCCGGGAGTGGATCCTGCGCAACTCCCCGGTGCCGGTGGGCACCGTCCCCATCTACCAGGCCCTGGAGAAGGTGGGCGGCGTGGCCGAGGACCTCACCTGGGACATCTTCCGCGACACCCTCGTCGAGCAGGCGGAGCAGGGGGTGGACTACTTCACCATCCACGCCGGGGTGCGGCTCCGCTACGTGCCGCTCACCGCGAACCGGGTGACCGGGATCGTCTCCCGCGGCGGCTCCATCCTGGCCAAGTGGTGCCTGGCCCACCACACCGAGAGCTTCCTCTACACCCACTTCCGCGAGATCTGCGAGATCATGTCCGCCTACGACGTGAGCTTCTCCCTGGGCGACGGTCTCCGCCCCGGCTCGACCGCCGACGCCAACGACGACGCCCAGTTCGCCGAACTGGACACCCTGGGCGAGCTGACCACCGTGGCCTGGGACCAGGGCTGCCAGGTCATGATCGAGGGGCCGGGCCACGTCCCCATGCACCTCATCCAGGAGAACATGACCCGCCAGCTCGAGGTCTGCCACGAGGCGCCCTTCTACACCCTGGGCCCCCTGACCACCGACGTCGCCCCCGGCTACGACCACATCACCTCCGCGATCGGCGCGGCCATGATCGGCTGGATGGGCACCGCCATGCTCTGCTACGTCACCCCCAAGGAGCACCTGGGGCTCCCCGACAAGGAGGACGTGAAGCAGGGGATGATCGCCTACAAGATCGCCGCCCACGCCGCCGACCTGGCCAAGGGGCATCCCGCCGCCCGCCAGTGGGACGACGCGCTGTCGAAGGCGCGCTTCGAGTTCCGGTGGGAGGACCAGTTCAACCTGGCCCTGGACCCGGAGACCGCCCGGGAGTTCCACGACGCCACCCTCCCCGCTCCCGGGGCCAAGATCGCCCACTTCTGCTCCATGTGCGGGCCCAAGTTCTGCTCGATGAAGATCACCCAGGAGGTCCGCGACTACGCCCGGCAGCACGGCGTGGCCGAAGCGGAAGCGGTGGAGGCGGGCCTGGTAGAGAAGGCCGAGGAGTTCCGCGAGAAGGGGTCGGAGATCTACGTGAAGCGCTGACCGGGGGAAGGGGCAGGCCGCCCATGGAGATCGTGAACCCGAAGGTGCGGGAGGACCTCGCCGCCGGGCGCCCACTCGCGCTCGACCTGGGCTCGGGAGGGCGCGCCCAACCGGGGACGTACGCGGTGGACCACCTGCCGCTGCCGGGGGTGGACGTGGTGGCGGACCTGAACGCCCCCTTCGATCTTCTCCCCGACGGCTGCGTGGACCGGATCCACAGCCGCCACGCTTTCGAGCACGTGCGCGAGTTCCTCCCCCTCATGCGCGAGATCCATCGCGTGCTCCGGCCGGGGGGAACCGCCGAGATCACCGTCCCCCACTTCTCCAACGTCTACGCCTACTCCGACCCCACCCACGTCCGCTTCTTCGGCCTCTACACCATGTTCTATTTCGTGGCGCCGGAACGCCAGCCGCACCGGCGCAAAGTCCCCGCGTTCTACACCGACGCCCGGTTCACCGTGGACTCCGTCCGGATCGACTTCTACCGCTCCGGGCCCCTGGACCGGCTCCTGGCGCCGCTCCTCTCGCGGGTGGTGAACCTGGGGTTCGGCTGGCAGGAGTTCTACGAGCGCCGGCTCTCGGGGGCATTCCACGCCTGGCAGATCCGGTACGTGATGACCCCGGAGAAGTAGTCCGAGGCCTCGGATGGATCGAGGGCGGGCGGGTGCGGTCACCGGCCGCCGTCGGCCGTCCGCAGCCGGCCGCCGTCAGCCGCCGTGGGCCATGCCCAGCGACGACGCCACCCACCAGGCCAGCCCCGCCAGCACCACGCCGGAAGCGATCAGGAGCGCGGCCATGAAGAAGGTGATCGAGGCCATGCGCCGGGCGGTGGGGCCGGTGAGGACCGCGGTGTCGGAGATGACGCGGGTGCCGGGGGGCGGGAACTCGCCGGCCAGCCACCCCCGCCACGCCATCCGGCCCAGGTAGAGGCCCAGCCCCAGGGGGATGAGGGCGGTGAACGCGGTGAGGAGCCGGAACACCAGTCCCACCCGGTCGGCGGCGTCGCGCGGGGAGTGCTGGGCGAGGATGCGCATGCGGCTCAGGAAGACCTGGCCTCCCGCCACCGCCGCCAACCCGGCCACGATCCCCACCACCAGGACGGCGATGATCCTGCGGCGGAAGCGCGGGTCGGCCCGCAGCACCTTGTCCGTCTCCCTGGAAGTCACCTGGCCGGCCTCGATGAATGAGCGGGGGCGGGGGGATCCGCCCTCCCGGCAGTGTACCGGAAAACGAACGGTATCCGTCACCTTGCCGTGCGGGGAGGCGGGAGCGTTCCCCGCGGACGCCTCACTGCTTCACGAGGCTCACGTTGCCGCTGAACGAGTTCACCGTGACCTGGGCCCCGCCGCCGCCGGTGGAGAAGCGCAGCTCCTTGCCGGGGGCGTGCTCGCCGGTGCGCCGGGCCTGAGGGCCGAACTGGTTGTCGATGTCGCCGCTGAAGGTGCTGACCGAGAAGTCGGCGGACACCCCGGAGGGAAAGCCGAGGGTGAGATCGCCGCTATGGGCCTCGAAGTCGAAGCTCCCCTTGGGATCCAGCCCCCCCGAGAACCGGATGTCGCCGGAGACGGTGGAGAGGTCGGCGGCGGTAAACCGGTCGCCGAAGATCTCCAGGTCGCCGCTCACCGTGCCCGCGGTCACGTCCCCGGCGTCGCGCACCGTGATTCCGCCGCTGACCGTACCCGCCTTCACCCGCCGGGCGCCCCCCGTCACGGTCACGTCGCCGTTCACCGTCTTGGCGCTGACGTCGGAACCGCCGGCGGTGATGCTCACGTTGCCGTTCACCGACTGCGCGTCCACCGGACCGACGGTGCCGGAGGAGGTCACGTCCCCGTTCACCCCCTCCAGCCGGAGCCGCGCTCCCTTGGGCACGCGCAGCACCAGGTCGGTGGCGTCCCCGCCCTGGTGACGGGAGTTCTCGGGCCACACCACCTCCACCCGGATCCGGTCCTTGTCCCCGGTCACCTCCAGCCGGTCCGGGCCCTCGCCGAGGGTACCGGTCACGTGGACCTCGTCCCGGTCCCACGCGGTCACGCTGATGGTGCCGTTCAGGTTGTTCACCGAGACCACCGCATCCGGGCCGGCGGGGCGCGTCTCATCGATGGGGGTCCCCGCCGCCGCCACCGAGGCTCCGGCGAGAACCGTCCCCCCCGCCACCATCGCGATGATGAACCAACGTCTTGCCTGGCTGCTCATGTCGTTCGCCTCCTGGCCCCGTCCCGGGACCGCTCCCGCCGTTCTCCAACGTCCCGGGGACGCGCTCGCCCCGCCTTCCGCCGATCCTCCGCGCCGCCCCGCCCTCCGGCTCCGGTCAACCGCCCTCCGTCTCCGGTCAACCGCCCTCCGTCTCCGGTCAACCGCCCTCCGTCTCAGGTCAACCGCCCTCCGGCCAGGTCCGCCGCCTCGCGCAGGAGCTGGAGCTTCTGCCGGTAGAGGCCGGTGAGCCGGTAGATGAGTTCGGGGTCGTCGGGGTGGGCCCGCCAGGCGCTCATGGACTGCGCGATCGCCCCGTCCAGCACCGAGAGCCCCCCCTCCACCACGACCGCCGCCCGGGCGTCGAGCACGCCGCCTCCGGTCTTGAGCGCGGCCACCAGTTCCTGCCCCGCCGCCGCGCACTGGGCGTCGAGCGCGGTCACCACCGGCTCCACCGACCGGCGCGCGGCCGCGCTCGCCGACTCCACCGGCGCCGGCCGCTCCGGCTCCACGAAGCTGGTGCGGGGCCCGCGCAGGAGCATCACCCCCAGGGCGCCGGCCACCGCCACCGCGGCCGCCGCCGCCAGCCCCCAACCCCAGGCCGCGCGAATCCCGCGGCCGGTCCGGACCGGCCGCGCCGCCCGGACCGGGGCCGCACCGATCTCCTCGGCGATCCCGGGCCACAGGTCGCGGGAAGGCTCCGTCCCGCGGGCCAGCCCGCGCGCGCCCTCGAGAATCTTCCGGAGCGCCGCCGCCTCGGCCGCGCATTCCGGACATCCCCGGAGATGCGTCTCCACCTCCGACCGCTCCGCCGGGGGCAGCGCCCCCTCCACGAAGTCGTCGAGCCGGTGGAGGACCGTTTCGTGGGTCACCGCAACGTCTCCCTCAGGAGCTTCCGGGCCCGGTGGAGCTGCGCCTTGCAGGTCCCCGCGGCCACCCCCAGCATCTCCGCGATCTCGTGGTGGCGGTACCCCTCCACGTCGTGGAGGACGAACACCGCCCGCGCCCCCGCCGGGAGCGCGGCCACCGCCCGGTCCAGGTCCATTCCCGCCTCCGGCCCCGGGGCGGTCCGGATGGGCTCCGCCCCGGACGGGTCCTCGGTCCCCACCTCGCGGGCGCTCCGGCGGATCTCGCTCCGCCGGGCGTCGATCGCCGCGTTGGCGGCCATCCGGTAGAGCCAGGACCCGAAGGCGCTCCGCCCCTCGAATGTCTCCAGCTTCCGCCAGGCCCGCACGAACACGTCCTGGGCCAGCTCCTCGGCCCGGTCGGGGCTCCCGCTCATCCGCAGGCAGAGCCCGTAGACCCGTCCCACGTGCGTCCGGTAGAGGCTCTCGAACGCCCGGAGGTCGCCTCCCTGCGCCGCCCGCACCAGCGCCGGCTCGGCCGCCGTGATGTCCGGTTGTGGGACCGCCGCGAGCAACCTGCCGTCCTCCCCCCGGTCCGAGGCCTTGCCGGGTCGTTTCATGTCTTCACCTTTGGGACGCCCGCGGGGGGCGGAAGGTTTGAAGGTAGGACGGAGGGAGGAGGGGGGGCCTCTCCGCGGGCGGCGCCGGGGGCCCGCTCCGGAGCAGTACGCTAGCGCGCCCGGTGCGGGCCGGGAAGGCCCCCCCCGGGGCCGCGTTCGCGCCCGGCATCCGGGGCGGCGGCGCTCCGAACGGGGCCAGATCCAGGTCTTGGACGGGCGGCTAGCGCCCGTCGCCGCCGAAGGTGTAGGGGACCTCGATCGTCCCCTGGACCGAGACCCCGTTCCGGGAGGCGGGAAGGAAGAGGCAGTGCTCGAGCGCGGTCAGCGCCGCCTGGTCGAGGAGGGGATGCACCCCCTTCACCAGCTCCGCCTGGGTCAGCTTTCCGTCCGCCCCGATGGTGGCCCGGTAGACCACGGTGCCCGCGATCCGGTGGTGGTACGCCTTGTCCGGGTACTCGGCCTCGGCCTTGCGCACGATCCTCGGAGGCGTGTAGGCGGTGCTGTCGCCCGAGGCCGCGGCGAGGCTGTCCGCGGCGGTCCGGCCGGACTTCAGCTCGAACTGGAAGGGGAGGAGGCGCCAGCCGTCGGTGGGCCGCCCGTCAGGGCCGTTCGCGGGAGGGAACCGCCAGTCCATGGCCGCCACCAGGGCCGAGAGGTTCAGGATGTGGGCGGTGTTGGAGGCGAGCACGCCGGCGTCGGCGACCTCGCCCGACTCGTTCACGTAGCAGAGCGCCACCACCAGGCCCGAGACCCCCGCCTGCCGCGCCGCCTCGGGATAGGCCGGCGAGACCCGTTGCCGCGCCGGGCCCTCGAGGAGTTTCCGGTCCCCCACCCTGAGGATGGCGTTCCGGAGCGCCTCGGCGCTCATCCCCTCCCCGGCGAGCAGGGAGCGGTCGCCCCCGAAGAGGCGCCCTACCAGGAACGCCTTCTCGCCGTCGGACATGGCGGGAGCGCCGTTCATCGCCCGTTCCCACTCCCACCAGGCGTTGAGCCCCGCGGCCAGGAGCTTCCGCGGGACCGACGCCTCCCACTCCGCCCGCTCGCCGGGGCCGGCGGGAGAGAAGGCCGCGCGCCGGTGGGCGTAGCGGATCACCACCGAGTCGGGCCGGCCGGGAAGGTAGCGGTCCAGCCGCACCGCCGCCGGAACCAGGATGAACCCGAGCTGGGTCTCGCCGGGACGGAGCTTTCCCCCCAGGGCCTGGCCGAACAGGTCCGAGGCCTGCTCGAACTCCACCTGGTAGATCTGGTTCGCCCCCACCTCAAAGGCCAGGTCGGTGGGGATGAAAAACGCGTTCCTCCCCTCGGCGCTGTCCGCGGCCACCAGGAACAGGTGCCCGGCGCCGGCGGGGATGGGGATGTAGCCGGGCTCCTCATAGAGGCGAAGCCGGAAGCCACCGTCGAAGCCCAGCTCGTGGACCTGGAGGACGGCGCTGAAGGCGGGGGCCTCGGGCGCGGCTCCCGCTCCGGCGGGAAGCACCGCCCCCAGCACCGCCGCCGCGGCGGCCACCGAGCGGCGAAGGGGGGCGCCGGTCATCGGACGGTGTCCAGGGAGAACCGGATCGGAACCACCACCCCCCCCGAGGCGACTTTGCCGTCCTTGATCCCGGGGTCGAAGGTCCAGCGCATGACCGCCACCAGCGCGGCCACGTTCAAGTCGTGGGTGGCGTCGGAGTGGAGCACGAAGGCGTCGGCCACGCTTCCGTCCTCACCCACCTCGGCCACCACGTTCACCGTGCCCTGGAAATCCCACATCTTGGCCGCCTTCGGATAGGCCGGCGCCTCCTCGTGGCTCACCCGGGGGGGATGGTCGAAGGCGGTCGGGTCCACCGCGGCCAGGAGATCCCCCACCTCGCGAAGCCCGGACGGATCGAACCCACGCACCCGGTCCCAGGGGAGCCCGGCCAGGACCGCGGCCCGCTCGTCGCCGGCCAGGGGGACGAAGCGCGAGTCGGAGAGCCCGTAGACGAGCTTGAGGTCCCGCATCGAGGACCAGCGCAGGGAATCGCCGGAGGGAACCCACCAGAGCGCCCACCGCGAGGCGTCCTTGGCCAGGTAGCCCGAGATCCGTTTCCCCTCCACCGGGGTGAACCCGTCCTTCCAGACTCCGTTGCGCTCGTCCTGGAGCGCCAGATCGCCGGAGACCACGAAGGAGTTCTTGCCGTTGGCCTCGTCGAAGCACACCGCCAGGAGCCGGCCGGGACCGGGGAGGGTGACCGCGGCGTCCAGGGAATCCAGGAAGTAGGCGTGAACGGTGAGGCGCCCGGCGATGGGGGCGTCGTTGGCGCGGATCCGGGCCTGGAAATCACCGGCGGGGACGCCGTCCGAGGCGGCGGCCGGCGCCGGCCCCAGGATCCCGATCAGGCAAACTATGAGAATCTTGAGCATTCGGTTCCTTGAACGGCCCTGGCCCCCTCGCTCCGGCTCACGACTATATCATTGGGGATACCGGGCGCTCGCCCTCCCGTATTCCGGCCCCCCACCCCGGTTTTCGGGACTCGCGGCGGGCCCGGGAGGTACAATAATCGGTCTATGATCAAGCGATTGTTCCCCTCCATCATCGCCCTGCTCGTCCTCGGGACCCTGCCCGGGCGCCCGGCCCGGGCCCAGCAGCAGGTCACGCTCCCCCTGAACGTGCAGGGTTCCGACGCGGTCCCCGACTCCGCCACCGTGGATCTGCTGCTCTACGACGGCGAGATCTACTTGGAGCAGGGGGACTTCCTGAACGCGGTGGCCCACTTCACCCGGGCGGTGGCCCTGGCTCCAGACCGGCAGGAGGCCCACCTGCTCCTGGCCCGGGGGCTGACCGGCGCCCTGCTCGGCGGGCAGATCCAGGACGTGGAGGGGGCGGCCACCGAGGCGCTCACCCAGTATCGCTGGGTTCTCGATCACGATTCCCAGAGTACCGAGGCTCACAACGGGGTCTCGCTCCTCTCCGAGCGGTTCCTGCACGGGGTGACGGTGCCGCTCAAGTCCGACCGGGGGCGCAAGGCGTGGACCGCGGGCCAGCGGGCCCTGGAGAAGGGAGACGTCAAAGGCGCGGTGAGCGCGCTCCGCAACGCCGCCGCCGCCGAACCCGGGGTCCCCGAGGTGCACCGGGCCCTGGGGCGGGCGCTGCTCCGGGAGAAGGATTACGCCGGGGCCCGCCCCGAGTTCGAGAAGGCCCTGGAACTCAACGCCCACGACGCGATCTCGCACGTGGGTCTGGGCCGGGTGCTGGAGGCGGCCGGGGACACCGCCGCCGCTCTCGTCCACTACCGGCGCGCATTCTCGCTCGACGAGAGCGACTCCGAGGCGGTGGCGGGGGTGGTGCGGGTGCTCGATCCCCGGGACCCCGGGACGCTGAACCTGGACGACCGCGGGCTGTATGGACGGGCGCTCCTGGCCTCGGGGCGCTACGACGACGCCGCCCGGATTCTCGAGGACGTGGCCGCCGAGGCGCCGACCGTGGCCTACCGCAAGGCCCTGGGGATCGCCAAGTTCTTCCAGGGCAACTCCACCGACGCCTCGATCATCCTGCTGGGAGTCCACCAGGCGGATCCCCAGGACGCCGAAACCCTCTACTACCTGGCCGCGAGCCTCATCCGCTCGGGACGGATCGAGGACGGCCAGAACTATCTCCGCGACGCGCTCGCGTTGAACCCGGAGGATCCCAGCTCGCTCCGGCTCCTGGGGCTCACCCTGGCCGAGGAGCCGGGCCAGGAGGAGGGGGCGGTGGCGGCGCTCAAGCGCGCGCAGGAGCTGGGCCTGGACGCCGACGACATCCCCTGCGTGCTGGGTTCGCTGGAGCTGCACCTCGGCCGCGACGACGACGCCCGCAAGGATCTCCAGGACTGCCTGAGCCGCCGGCCCGACAACCCCGGCGCGGTCCTCGGCCTGGGCATCGTGGCCGACGACCAGGGGCGTAAGGGCGAGGCCATCGTCCACCTCGAGCACTACCTGGACCTGGCCGACCCGGACCCCTCGGTGCTCTTCCGCCTGGCGGTGGCCTACCTGCGGACCGGCAGGGACGACAAGGCGTTCGAGACCCTGCGCCGGGTGGTGTCCATGGACAGCACCCTGGCTCCCCCCGACTCGGTGACCGACAGCGATACCGCCCTCCTGGAGATGACGAGCTTCTTCCTCTCCAGCCTGCGCCGCTTCGACGACGCCGCCTTCGTGGGTGAGATGCTCCTCTCCCGCGACCCGGCGAAAGCGGTCTACAACAACAACCTCGCCATGACCTATGCCGACGCCGACCAGAACGCGCAGCGGGCCTACGAGCTGGCCCGGAAGGCGAACCAGCTGGAACCGGACAACCCCGGCTACATGGACACCCTGGCCTGGACCCTGGTCCGGCTCAAGCGCTACGACGACGCGGAGAAGACGTTCCTCCGCTCCATCCGGCTCGCCGGACAGGCGGGCCGCGAGGACCTGTCCGAGGTCTACTACCATCTGGGCTATCTCTACCGGCTCATGGACCGCCACGACGACGCCTCGACCTACCTCACCAAGGCGCTGGAGAATCCGCCGACGCCCTACCTCAAGGCCGAGATCGAACGCCTCCTGGATCTCGAGAAGACCCCCGCCGGCGGCGACCGGTAGCCCGGGCTGGTAATCTCGACCGGATGCCTACGCCCCTCGACCACGTGCTGGTGGTGCTCATCACCGTCGTGCTTCCGCTGCACGACCTCCTCTTCTGGTATCCGCGGCTCCTGCGCGCGGGACCGGAGGGGGTGGCCCGGGCGCGCCGCCACGCCTATACCGAGAGCATCGTGGTGGAGTGGACGCTGGTGGGGGCGACCGCGGCGTGGTGGGCCTACTCCGGCCGCGCCTGGCCTCAACTGGGGGTGGCCGCGCCCCATGGCTGGTGGTTCTGGGGGGGCGCCGCGCTGGCCGCGGCGCTGATCGCGTTCTTCACCTGGCAGCGGATCTCAATCAGCCGGAAGGGCGAGACCGACGAGGTGGCCACCGAGGAACTCCTCCGGCAGATCGACAACATCCGCCCGCTCCTCCCCCACTCCCGGGGGGAGATGTTCGGGTTCGGCGCGGTCTCGTTCACCGCCGGGGTCTGCGAAGAGGTGCTCTTCCGCGGCTTCCTCATCTGGTATCTGCTCCAGCTCATCCCCCTGATCCCGGCCCTGATCACCGCCGGGCTCCTGTTCGGCATGGCCCACGCCTACCAGGGTCCGCGCGGGGTGATCCAGACCGCGGTGGTCGGCCTGGGGATGGCGGTTCTCTACAAGGTCACCGGGAGCCTCTGGATTCCCATGGCGCTCCACGCCTTCATCGACCTGAACAGCGGGCTGTTGGCCTATACCTTCCTCCAGCGGGAGGGGCGCCGCGGCTGGACCTGATCCGCCCCTCCTCCCCCCGAGGCCCCGCCGCCCGGCCTTGCCCGGATGAAGGAAATCGCCGGGAACCCGAAATTGTTTCGATCCATCTGCAAAACCCGTCCGGCACAATGGGTTGACGGGCCGAATCCCCCACCCGGGAAGACGGTTCCGCCCCCGGCGGCCTTTTTCCTCCGCGACCTCCCGGTGCGGTTCGATATAGAGAACGGACGGTAAGCCGGCCCGGCCGGCGCACCTTTGGTCGAGCACATCCGCCGTCCTGGGGAGCGAGCCGGCGGCAGCCGGACGCGCCCTCCTGGCCGGAATCGACCCGGCCGGAGCCCCCGGCCCACTTTCGGAAGGATCTTCGAGCATGGCGCGAAGCGCATCCGACGAGACCGCCCGTGACTGGTGTGCGACTCCCCCCCCGGTGGCGGCGGACGACCGGGCGCTGGAGCGGATCAGCTGGCAGAACTGGTTCCTGATCGTGGGAGTGGCGGTCTTCACCACCCTCGGACTGGGGGTCATCGCGCTTCCCACCATGCGGGAGCGGGTGGCCCAGATCTGGCCCTGGGCGGGTACCGACCAGGCGCTGTTGATCGCGCTCTCGGGGGCGGTGCTCCTCTTCGCGGTCTACCTGACCCTCCAGCAGCGCCAGGTCTCGACCCTCCGGGAGCGGCTCCGGGAGTCGCGGGACGAGACCCACCGGCGCATGCGCCGGCACTGCGACCGGTTGATCGCGCTCCTCACCGTGAGCCGCGCGGTCGGAACCGAGACCGATCCCCAGGCGATCTTCGACGTGATCACCGGCACCTGCCTCGACACCTTCGACGCCCAGCAGGTGTCGCTCATGATCACCGACCGCACCACCGGGATGCTGGAGGTCCGCTCCGCCACCGGGCACACCGATCCCCAGAAGGTGCTGGGGGCGCGGATCCGGATGGGCGAGGGCATCGCCGGCTGGGTGGGCGAGCACCGCGAGGCCATCATCCTGGGCCGGGACGTGGACGCCGCGAAGTACCCCGGATTCAAGCCCAAGGGCTACTCGATCAACGCCTCCATGGTGGTGCCGATCGAGGTCCGCGGCGAGCTGGTGGGAGTGATCAGCGCCAGCAGCCGGAGCGAGAGCCGCGACTACGATCCCGACGATCTCCAGGCCATGCACGTCTTCGCCGAACACGCGGGGATCGTGATCCGGCACGCCGAACAGGCCAACTGGATGCGGCAGACCATCCTCCAGCTCGACACCGCCCTCCACGAGCGCGAAGAGCGAGGCAGCCGCATCGCCTGACCCCGGCCCGGCGGGATGGCCCCGGACCGCCGGGCACGGTAGACTCCGGGAAGGATTCCCCGGCCGGATTCTTCCGAAAGGAGTCGTGCATGAAAGCGCGCCTGGTCGCGTTCCTGGTCCTGACCCTGGTCACCGTCGCCGCCCCGGCATGGGCGGCCTGGAACCCCGACGACGCCCTCCCCGTCGATCCCGACGTGCGCATCGGGCATCTGGACAACGGGCTCACCTACTACGTCCGGGTCAACCACAAGCCGGAGGACCGGGCCGAGTTGCGCCTGGTGGTGAACGCGGGTTCGGTCCTGGAGCAGGACGACCAGCAGGGCCTGGCCCACCTGGTGGAGCACATGTGCTTCAACGGCACCGAGCACTTCCAGCACAACGAGCTGGTCTCGTTCCTGGAGTCGATCGGGAGCCGGTTCGGAGCGGACCTGAACGCCTACACCAGCTTCGACGAGACCGTCTACATGCTGGAGATCCCCACCGACAAGCCCGGGCTCCTGGACAAGGGGATGCTGGTGCTCGGCGACTGGGCCCACGCGGTGACCTTCGACACCACCGAAGTCCGCAAGGAACGCGGGGTGGTGATGGAGGAGTGGCGGCTGGGGCGGGGCGCCCAGGAACGGGTGCGCAAGATCCAGTGGCCGGTCCTGTTCAAGGGGTCGCGCTACGCGGACCGCCTTCCCATCGGCAAGGCCGACATCATCGAGCACGCCCCGGCCTCGCGAATCACCGACTTCTACCATCACTGGTACCAACCCAAGCTGATGGCGGTGGTGGCGGTGGGCGCGTTCGACCCCGATTCGGTGGTGGCGCTCATTCACCTGAATTTCGGCCACATCCCCGCCGCTCCCGCCGATCTCACCCGGCCCGCCTACCCGGTTCCCTCCACCCCGGGCATGCTCGCGGCGGCGGCCACCGATTCCGAGCTCACCTACAGCCAGGTGGGCATCATGTTCAAGCATCCGTCCGAGGAGCAAGGCAAGGTGCGCGACTACCGGCGGAGCCTGGTCACCGGTCTCTTCAGCAGCATGCTCAATGCCCGGCTCCAGGAGATCGCCCAGAAGCCCGGCGCGCCGTTCCTCTTCGCGGGATCGGGGGGCGGCTCCCTGGTCCGCACCGAGGACGTGTACCAGGCGTTCGCGGTGACACCGGAAGGCGGGATCTCCGGCGGCCTTGACGCGCTCATGACCGAGATCGCCCGCGTCCGCGCCCACGGTTTCGAGAAGGCCGAGCTGGACCGGGCCAAGTCACGGTTCCTGGCCGGGCTGGAGAAGGCGTACAACGAGCGGGACAAGACCGAGAGCAAGTCCTACGTGGGCGAGTACGTGAACAACTACCTGGAGCGCGAGCCGATCCCCTCGATCTCCGACGAGTACGATCTGGCCCGGGACCTGATGTCCCAGGTCACCCTCAACGAGGTGAACGGTGCGATCTCGCGGCTGGTCCACGACGACAACACCGTCATCCTCGCCTCCGGCCCCCGCAAGGCCGGAGCGGCCATGCCCCCCGCCGACACCCTGCTCGCGGTGGCCCGGCGCGCCGCGGCCTCGGCCCCGGCCGCCTACGTGGACTCGCTGGCGGGAGCCGCGCTCATGGCCAAGCTCCCCGAGCCGGGCAAGCTCACCGGGCGGAAGGAGCGCAAGGACCTGGGGGTGACGATCCTCGACTACGAGAACGGACTCCAGATCTGGCTCAAGCCCACCGACTTCAAGAACGACGAGGTGCTGTTCGGGGCGCAGGCGCCGGGCGGGACCTCGCTCGCCGACAGCGCGGATTTCCCCTCCGCCGACATCGCGGAGAACTACGCCGGCGAGGCCGGGGAGGGCGGGTTCACCCCCTCCGACGTGGACAAGATTCTGTCGGGCAAGATCGTGAGCGTCTCGCCCTCGGTGGACGTGTTCACCGAGGGGATCCAGGGCCGCACTACCCCCGCGGACCTGGAGAGCGCGCTCCAGCTCGCCCATCTTCAGATCACCGCTCCCGACGACCGGGCCGACGCGTTCCAGGTGGTCCTCACCCGGTTCAAGGAGTTCGTGCAGAACCGGGCGTCGAGCCCGGAGGGGCTCTACGGCGACACCGTCACCGTGGTCACCCACGGCGGGAACTTCATGTTCCAGCCCACCACCGTGGCCTACCTGAACCACGCCGATCGCGAGAAGGCGTACGCCTTCTACCGCGCCCGCATGGCCGAGGCGCCGGCATGGCGCTGGTTCATGGTGGGATCGTTCAAGGTGGACGAGGCCCAACCGCTGATCGCCCGGTACCTCGGCTCGCTCCCCCCCGCCCCCGCCGTTCCCGAGTTCCGTGCAAACGGCCTCGCCTTCCCCTCCGGACGCATCGAGAAGACGGTGGTCGCGGGCAACGAGCCGAAGAGCCGGACGCTCATCACCTGGCCCGCCCACACCGGGCTCGACGAAATGAAGATGTACTACCTCCGCACCGCGAACGAGGTGCTCGAGATCCGGCTCCGGGACATCCTTCGCGAGGAGCTGGGCGGAACCTATTCGGTGAACGTGGGGTCGGGCTCCATGCTGCCCTATCCGGGCTACGAGACCACCTACGTGACCTACGGGTCGTCGCCGGAGAACGCCCGGAAGCTCCGCGACCGGGTGTTCACCGAGGTGTCCAGGTTCAAGAAGGAGGGCCCCACCCCCGAGGAGATCGGGAAGGTGAAGGAGATGGAGCTTCGCGAGGTCCAGACCCGCGAGGAGCAGAACGGGTACTGGCTGGCCAGCTTCACCACCGTGAGCCTCCTGGGCTGGGACCCGGCCACTATCCTCCAGCGCAAGGAGCGGGTGGACAAGATCACCGCGCCCGCGTTACAGAAGGCGGTGGCGGACAACTATCCCGAGGACAACTACGCGGTGATCACCCTCATGCCCAAGGGCGCCGCGGCGGGCGGGGAGGGTTCCCGCAAGTAACCGCCACCGGGGAGGAGCCATGATTCAGCGCATGATCCGGGCCGCCCGGCTCGAGGCCGATTTTTACGAGATGGTGGAGGCCGACGCCTCCTACACCCGGGAAGCGTTGATCGTGGTCCTGGTGGCGTCCCTGGCCTCGGGGATCGGCGCGGGGATCAGGTACGGTGGAGTGTTGCCCGTCCTCACCGACGTCGTCTCGGGGTTGGTGGCCTGGGTGGTGTGGTCGGCGGTGACCCTCTGGATCGGGACCACGGTGACCCGCGGACCGGAGACCCGCTCCGACATGGGAGAGATGCTCCGCTGCCTGGGCTATTCGTATTCCCCCCGGGTCCTGGCCTTCTTCGCCTTCCTCCCCGCGGTGGGGGGCTGGGTGACCGGGATCTCCATCGTCTGGCAGCTGGTGGCGGGGATCGTGGCCATTCGCCAGGCCCTGGACTTCGGCACCGGCCGCGCCGTCATCACCGTGATCCTGGGCTGGTTCGTGATGATGCTGGTCACGGTGGTGATCGGCCTCCTGTTCGGAATCGGCCGGTTCGGGGGGTGAGGGAGCGCCCGGGTCGCAGGCGTTACCCCCCCTCCCGCATCCTGACCGGCGACGCCGGGAGCCGGTCCACCGCGACGGTGCGCCCGGCGGCGTCCACCTGCCCGAAGTAGAGCACGCCGGTGGGGCAGCTCTGCACGCAGGCGGAGCAGCGGACGCATTCCGGGTCGTTCATGGGAACGCCCTTGTTGGCGAAGTTCATGACGTCGATCCCCTGGTGGCAGACCGAGGTGCACACGTTGCAGGAGATGCACTTCTTCTTCTCGGAGAGGATGCGGAAGCGGCTGAAGCGGGCGTAGATGTGCATGAGCGCGGCCAGCGGGCACGCGAACCGGCACCACATCCGTCCCGAGAACCAGAAGTAGAGGCCGTAACCCAGGATCCCGGCCAGGAAGACGTCCACCGTCCACTTGTAGCTCAACCAGTGGGTCCCGCCGCCGTCGAGCCCGACCGTGAACGCCCGCTGGAGCCAGCCCACTCCGGGAAGGAGCCACCCCGCGATCCTCAGCGCCAGGAGCGCGAACCCCACCGCCAGCACCCCTTGTCCCAGCATGTCGAGCCGGTTCCAGCGCGGCCCGTGCGGCATCTTGTTCCGGTAGCCGTCGCCCAGGGTCTCGGCCAGCGCGCCGCAGGAGCAGATCCAGCCGCAATAGACCCCCTTCCCGAAGAAGTACACCCCGAGCGGAATGAGCACGAAGGTCTGGATCCCGCAGATCCAGAGCCACGCGGGAAGCGGATGCGGGGTGAACACGTTGTAGACGTTGAGCGGCCAGGCCAGCACCAGGCCGTAGGCGCGCCAGAACTCCCGGCCGAACCCGTAGTTCACCGCCGGGAACAGGGCGTCGGCGATCCCGGTGGGGAGGAGTCCGTGGTAGTTGAGCCAGGGAAGCAGGATCTCCGGCAGAAGGAAGAGCGGCACCACCTGGATGGACATGAGCGTTAAGGTCTGCGCGGTGACGTAGGGCGTGCGCCGGCGCCGGATGCGTCGAAGGCCGAAGGTCACCACCACCGCCGAGTAGGCCAGGGTGTACCAGAACGACGGGTGCCCGGTGGCGCTGGCCACCGTCACCCCGAGAAGCGACGTCTTGTCGGCGGCGAGGCCGGCCAGGCCCCCGGAGAGCCCGAACGGAAACCAGCCGAGCCGCCCCCACAGGCGCTCGAAGAATCCCCCCGACTTCCAGTTGTAAAGCCAGGCGCAGAAGAGGACGAAGGCGCCCAGCACGACCCAGTTCCGGGGGCGCATCTCGCCCGCGATCCGGACCCCGCTCCGCCGGAAGAAGTCCAGCGGGGCCTCGCGCCCGATCATGACGAACACCACGTCGTTGCCGGCCGTGCGACTTCCCGACGCCGTCTCCAGGACCACTTCGGACTCCCGGATCTCTCGCACCTCGCTCCCCAGGACGAGTTCGATCCGGCCGCCCGCGACCGGCGGCCCCATGAAGTCGTCGGCGGCGCTGGTCACCCGCTCCGAACTGGGGTGTTCCACGCGGGCCCCGCTCTCGGTGCCGGCGGCCAGCTCGCGGACCATCTCCAGGTTCTCGGGCTTGGGGCGCGAGAACTCCCGGCGCCGATAGCTCAGCGTCACCCGCGCCCCCTCCCGGGCCAGCGCCACCGCGGTCTCGAGCGCGCTGTCCCCACCCCCCACCACCAGCACCCGCTTCCCGGCGAAGTCCTTGGGATCGTGAAGGCGGTTGTAGACCTTGTCGAGTTCCTCGCCGGGAACGCCGAGCCGCCGGAAGTCGCCGTTCCGCCCGATCGCCACCAGCGCCGCCCGCGCCCGCACCGGTTCCCCCTCCGCCAGCCGCACCTCCATCGCCCCACCGGCACGCCGCACCGAGAGCGCCCGGGCCGGCTCCACCGCGATCCCGGCGGCCGCGACCTGGTTCCGGAGCTCGTCCACCAGCTCTTCCTTGACCTCGGCCCGGACCTGGAGATCGCCGGCCGGGGTCATCGCCCGCGGATAGGTGTAGATGGGCTTTCTCTTGGGGAAGTTGACCAGGGTAAAGAAGGGCTCGGCGGATTCCAGCACCCGGTAGGAGAGGCCGAGCCGCCCGGCCTCCATCGCGGCGGCCAGACCCGAGACCCCGGCGCCCACGATCACCAGGTCCGGGATCCCCCCTCCGGAGCCCGTCTTCAGGTCCCGGGCCACCCGGCGGGCGGCCCGGGCGCCCGAATCCAGGGAAAACTTGAGAAGAGGGACGCCGGTCAGGTCGCCGCTCACATAGAGCCCGGGAACGTTGGTGGACCCGTCCTCGGCGACCTCGGGCAGCCGCTCCACCGTCCCGGCGGGAAAACGGGTGTGCAGCCAGTGGGTATATTTGCGGATGGCGGCGAACAATTTCAGAGGTCTCCCCGGGAATAGCGTTGATATCGGGATTTCGGAGCTTTGCCAAAACCGTCGGGGCGACGGCAAGAAAACCGACACTCCTCGGGCCCCCAAAGACGCTCATAATATATTGTTATTTCAGGAGATACGGAGTACGACCCCCTCTGTGACTGGAAATCGGGTTGCGATTCCACTAGAATCCTCTCTGCTCTAGTGTCCATGACTTTCACCAACCGGAGGTACTCGTAATGCGAACTTGGATAACCCGCCTCGGGGTCGGGGTCGCCGCGGCCCTCGCCTTCGCGTTCTTTTTTATACCCGTCCACACCGGGACCAGCTCGGTGGCGCTGACCTACGTGGAGCTGGCCCCCTCGGGGGCGCCGGCTCCGGGCGTGGCCAACCTGGCGCTGGGGGGGATCCCCCCGAACTGCGCCACCTGGAGCGAGATCTACCCCAACCCGGGAGCCATCTACCACCAGGACGTGTACGTCGACAACGGAGACGGGGTGCTCTCGGCCTGCGACCTCATCAAGCTCAGCGGGATGGACTTCCACGTCGTGTGGGCCGGTCCCACCTACCACCTGAGCTGGCAGGATCCCACCGGGGGTCCCCAGACGGGGCTCTTCGAGCCGGGCGACGTCTACAGCGGCGAGAACCCGGTGTGCGAGACCTGGACCCAGATCGCTCCCGACTTCGGACCGCAGTTCCACGTGGACAGCTTCCACGACAACGGGGACGGGGTGGTCTCGATCTGCGACTTCATCGACACCGAGATCCCGGGCACGCCCGATACGACGTTCTATCACATCGACGAAATCGGGCAGAACCTGATCCTGGAGCCGGGTCCCACCCCGACCAAGATCACCACCTGGGGGCTTCTCAAGCAGCAGTTCAAGAACTGAGCGCCGGCCCTTCGGCGTAACGGGGAACGCATCCCATCCGGCCCGCCCGCCCGGCCGCGGCGCGCGGGCCGCCCGCATCCGGATCACCGCGACTTCACCAGGCGCTCACCCGCCTCCTTCCAGCCGTCCACTCCGTCGCGGAACCACTCCAGCTTCAGGAACCCGTGGTGCGCGGCCAGGTTCGCTCCATTCCGGCTCCTCGTGCAACCCGGCCCGTAGCAGTAGAAGACCACCGGCGTCCGCGCCCGGTCCGCGCCCGGCCAGTACTCGGCTACCGTGGCCTCCAGGTCCCGGTCCAGCCGGTCCACCGGGAGGCTGACCGCCCCCGGAATGTGCCCCCGGTCGAAGTCCCGCTCCCCCCGGAGATCCAGGAGCAGGAACCGCCCCGGGGGAAGATCGGGAAGGGTGCCGCCCCACTGGTCGTGCAGCCGCTGCCGAAGGGCGGCGGCGTGGACGATCCGCACCACCGGCGCGTCGGCATGGGTCCGCCAGTCGGCGTAGCCGCCCGGGTAGACCCGCACCCGCGCGATCCCCGCCACCCGCGCCGCCAGGTAGGGATGCACCGGGACCGAGCCGGGGGGGAAGTCGCCGCACACCACCAGGTCGTCCTCCAGATTCACGTACTCCTGGGGCCTCGGGCCCCACTGCTCGAAGATGGGGCGGATCGAAGAGCCCGGGCGCAGGGCGCCCCGCTCGTCGAGGAGACTGCCCAGGTTGAACGGGAGCGAATAGGGGATGTGGCCGCCGGCCCAGGTTCCGACCGGCCTCCAGTCCAGGACCGAGGTCCCGGCGCGGCCGTAGTGGGCCAGAAGGTAGTCGTACGTCGCGATGCGCGCGGTGTCGGGCCGGGCGGCGAACCGCGCGGTTCGCGGGGACGGCGGACCGGAGGCCAGCGCCCCCCCGTCCCGCGTCCACGCCTCCAGCCCTCCGTTCAGGACCCGGCCGGCGCGCATCCCGGCCAGGTCCAGCATCCAGAGCAGCGTCCCCGAGGCCGCCGGGTCGGAGGAGTCGGCCATGCAGACCACGGTATCCCGGTCCGAGACCCCGGCGGCGGCCAGGAGGGCGGCCAGCGAGGCGGGGTCGCCGTCCCAGGAAGCCGGCTCCAGGAGCCTTGCCGCCGGGACATGCCCGTGCAGGAAGCGCGCGCGGGGCCCCGCATCGAGGACGACCGTGCTCGGGCTCCCGAGGCGCACGTGGAGTTCCCGGGCGGAGACCAAAAGCTCCGGATAGGTGACGGGGACAGTGGGCCGGCGGAAGGACTCCCACCCCTTGCGCGCCTGGGCGCCGGCGTCGGCCGCCCCTCCCGGGGCGCAAGCCAGGACGAGTGCCGCCGCTCCGGCCGCAACTCCGGGCGTCGGGCCCCACCGGGGGAACCCGGGATGTGCGCGCAAGTACATGTCCGCCTCCGGCTCGGCGCCACGCGCCGGAGCCCCAATCTAGCCCGAAGTTCCTCGGCGTGGATAGGCGCAACTTGTTGCCTGCCCTGCGGGACGTGGCGCTACCCGGGTTCGTGAGACCGGGTGATTTTCGTTGTGCCGTGTGCGCGGCGACGGCGGCCACGGCCTTTCGCCGGTGTGGACCCGGGTCTCTACTCCGCCGGCGACGGCGGCCACGGCCTTTCGCCGGTGTGGACCCGGGTCCCTACTCCGCCGGTCGACGTGTTGACCGGGTAAGCTGGCCGAATGCCGATCGATCGCTGCCTGCACCGCGTGTCCGGCGGCGGTGCGCACGGGCCGGTGCTCCGAACGGCACCCGCCGGCGCCCCGCGGTCGGGGTGCGGGCGTCGTTCGGAAACTATGGACTAACTAATTGTGGGACATGATGATACCCGGGTTCGCGAGACCGGGTAATCCTCGCTGTGCCGTGTGCGCGGCGACGGCGACCGAGGCGTTTCGCCGATGTGGACCCGGGTCTCTACTCCGTCGGCGACGGCGGCCGCGGCGCTTCGCCGGTGTGGACCCGGGTCTCCCGTCCCCAGGCCGCATTGAACCTCGGAAACGCTCGGTGTGGACCCGGGTCCCTACCCCGCCGGCGACGGCGGCCGCGGCGTTTCGCCGGTGTGGACCCGGGTCTCTCGTCCGGCGGCCAACTTGAACTTCGGAAACGCTCAATGCGGACCTGGGTCCCTACCCCGCCGGCGACGGCGGCCGCGGCGTTTCGCCGGTGTGGACCCGGGTCCCTACTCCGCCGGCCACCTTGAACGCCGGGTTACCGGACCGCCGCGAAACCGGCCCACCGTCCGGCGACCTCCCCGCCCCGTCCGCGGGCGCGTATGATCCTTCCTTCGACCTTCGGGGAAAGGCGGTGTTTCCATGAAACGACTTCCGGCAACGCTCCCGGCCGCGGCGGCCTCGCCGGGCCCGGTCGCGGCCGCCGTCCTGGGCGCGGTCACCGCGGTCCTCCTGGGCTCAGTCGCCGCGGCGGTTCGTCCGGGCCCGGCCTTGGCCCAGGCCGCGAATCCCTCGGCGGTCACCCTGGTGGAGACGGCGCCGGTCGAGACCATCCTCGACCACCCCGAGGTGCCCGACGCCTACCGGGTCTGGCCCCGCATGATGGACGGAGCCCGGACCCGGCTGGACGTGGCCAGCTTCTACTTCTCCAACGAGCCCGGAAGCCGCCTGGAGCCGGTGATCCAGGCCATGGAGGCGGCGGCCAGGCGCGGGGTGGCGGTTCGCGTGCTTTCCGACTTCGGCTTCTACAAGACCTACCCCCAGACCCTGGACCGGCTCGAGCGGGATCCCGGGGTGGAGGTCCGCCTCATCGACTACCGCACCCTGGCCGGCGGGGTCATGCACGCCAAGTACTTCGTGGTAGACGGCCGGAGCGCCTACATCGGCAGCCAGAACATGGACTGGCGCTCCCTCGCCCACATCCACGAGATCGGCCTGGAGGTCGAGCTTCCCGACTACGCCGTCCTGGTGGACCGGGTGTTCGAGATGGACTGGAGCGTGGCCCAGCCGCTGGATCCCGACCGGGGCGGGATCCCCACCGCGGCGGACACCGCGGCGGCGGCCGCGGCGGTGGCGGTGCCTCCGCCCCCCTTCCCCTACGTCGAGGCCTCGGGCGACACCGCGCGGCTCTGGCCCGCGTTCAGCCCGCGCGGCTTCCTCCCCGATTCCACCACCTGGGACCTTCCCCTGATCATCCGGGCCATGAACGCCGCCAGGGACTCGGTCCACGTCACCGTCCTCACCTACAGCCCGGTGGCCCGGGACAGCGTGATCTGGAACGAGCTGGACGGCGCGTTCCGGCGCGCGGCCGGGCGCGGGGTCCGGGTGGAGCTCATGGTCGCGGACTGGTCCAAGCGGAAACCGGTGATCGGGGCGCTCCAGCAACTGGTCCGGGTGCCGGGCATGCGGATCCGGCTGGTCACCATCCCCCAGGCCAAGGAGGGCTTCATTCCCTTCGCCCGGGTGACCCACGCCAAGTACATGACGGTGGACGGGAACGTGTGCTGGGTGGGAACCGGGAACTGGGAGCAGACCTATTTCTACAAGACGCGGAACGTGGGGGTGATCGTCCACGGGCACGAGCTTCCCGCCGCTCTCGACCGCGACTTCAACACCTTGTGGTCGAGCCCCTACGCCTTCCCGGTGGAGCCGGACGAGACCTACACCCCGCCGCGGGTGGCCAAGTAGGAGACTTCGGAGAAGCGGGTCCGGCAACAGGGACGGCCGGCGGTCCCACGCGTTCAGGGACGGCCGGCGGTCCCACGCGTTCAGGGACGGCCGGCGGTCCCACGCGTTCAGGGACGGCCGGCGCCCCCGCCCGAGGCCCCGCCGGGCTCGTCCACCAGCGCGATCACGGTCTGCCCGGGGCGGGGGGCGAGCTTCTCCCCCGCCGCCGCCACCCGGAGCGCCGATTCCCCGACCGTGAACAGGAGCAAGGTGCCGTCTCCGTAGTGGGCGCGGAAATCGTCGTAGGTGAAGGTGTCGGTGAGGTGGGTCCGCTTCACCACCGCTCCTTCCCCGAAGCGGCGGGAGAGAAACTCAAAGGTCGCCTCCCGGCCGAACAGAAGCCGTCCCCGGAGGTGCTGCGAAACCGCGCGCTCCTCCCCCGGACCCGCCTTGTTCTCGTCCAGGGAGAGCTGGAACACGTCCTGCGACTCGAACACCTCGGCGAAGTGAAGCGCGGCCAGGGAGTTCACCTCGTCGTTGGCGGTGAGCGCCAGGAGCCGGCCGATCCCGTCCAGGGGAAGCTCGGAAGGCAGGTCCTCGGCCAGGATGTTGGCGTGCCGGGTGCGGAGGCCGTCGAGGCGTGCGGCGGCGAGGTTGCCCCGGTTGGTGTCCACCAGGAGCACCTCGATCCCGGCGTCCCGGAGCCCGGCCGCCATCGCCCGCGCCCAGGCGTGGGCCCCCACCAGCAGGCATCCCTCGTCCTTCCCGCCCGAGATCCCCAGCCACCGGGCCAGGGGATAGGCGGTGAGCCCGTAGACGGTGACCGTGCCCACGATGACCAGGAACACCACCGGGACCAGGGCGTGGGCCTCGGACCGGTTTAGCGCGGCCAGCCGCAGCGCGAACACCGACGACACCGCCGCCGCCACCACCCCGCGCGGGGCCATCCACGACAGGAAGGCCTTCTCCTGCCAGGTGAACCCCTGCCGGGGAGTGGCCACCAGCACCGAGGCGGGCCGGACCACGACCAGGAGCACGATCAGGAAGAGCCCGCTCCGCCAGCCGAGGAGCTTCAGGCTCGCGGGCTCGATCCGGGCGGCGAGCAGGATGAAGAGGAAAGAGAGGAGAAGGATGCTCAGATCCTCCTTGAACGCGATGATGTTCTTCACCACCACCCGCTTCTGGTTGGCCATGGCGATGCCCATCAGGGTCACCGCGAGCAGCCCCGACTCCTCGACCACGTGATCCGAGGCCGCGTAGACCGCCACCACCATCATCAGCGTGAAGGGGTTCTGGAGGTAGTCGGGGAGCCGGTGGAAGCGAAGGAGCAGCACGGTGACCGCCGCGCCGGCCAGGCCCGCCGCCCCCCCCACCGCGGTGGCCTTGAGGGCCCCGGTGAGGGCGGTCGTGCCC
Source organism: Candidatus Eiseniibacteriota bacterium (assembly GCA_963728475.1). Lineage (GTDB taxonomy): Bacteria > Eisenbacteria > RBG-16-71-46 > JABDJR01 > JABDJR01 > CAVSKL01. Next base: position 1,616,856 of record CAVSKL010000001.1, on the reverse strand, counting down.
GCTCCCGCACGGCCGGGGAGGATCGCCTCGAACACCACCACCGCCAGCACCGCGCCGATGGGGTCGTTGAGAATCCCCTCCCACTTCACCAGCGGCGCCGTTCGCCCGTGGGGGCGCACGGTGCGCAGCAGCGGCCCGATCACGGTGGGGCCGGTGACCACCAGGATCGCCCCCAGGAGGAGCGCGATGTCCCAGCTCCATCCCAGCACCGTCCGGGCGGCGACGGCGCCCAGGCCCCAGGACGCGAGCAACCCCACCGTGACCAGGCTCCGGAGCGGCGTGCCGATCTCCCGCAGCTCATGGAGGCGGAGGCTCAGCCCGCCCTCGAACAGGATGACCGCCACCGAGAGCGAGATCACCGGGAGGAGCAGGGGCCCGAAGAGGGCGTCGGGGTGAAGACGGCCGGTCACCGGGCCCGCCACCAGTCCGAACAGGAGGAGGAGCAGGATCGAGGGGAACCCGAATCTCCAGGCCAGCCATTGCGCCGCCATCCCCAGCACCACGATGGCGGCCAGGCCCAGGATCAGGGGTTCGCTCACACGCCGTCGGCTCCGGTCATGTCGATCCGGTCCATGGGAACTCCGCTCAGCCGCACCAGCTCCTCCACCCGGTCCAGCTTGTAGGGCTTCTCGAAGCACACCCGCCGGATGCCGGTGTTGATCAGGGTCTTCAGGCAGTGGATGCAGGGGCTATGGGTGATGTAAACGTGGCTGTCCGCGATCGAGACCCCGTTCCGGGCGGCCTGGGCGATGGCGTTGATCTCGGCGTGGATGGTGCGGAAGCAGTTTTCCTCCACGCCTCCGTCGGGGGTGCTCGAGGTGTAGACGAGGCAACCGACCTCGGTGCAGTGGGGAAGGCCGGCGGGGGACCCGTTGTAGCCGGTGGCGAGGATGGTGCGGTTCTTCACGATGACCGCCCCCACCGCGGCGCGATTACAGGTGGAGCGGGTCGCCACCACCCGGCAGATCTGCATGAAGTACTGGTCCCAGCCCAGACGCCTGGCGGTCGCGCTCACCCGGGGCCCTCCTCTCGGTGCTCCGAAGGATAGCATGGGGCGCCGGTCCGGTTCCCCGCGCCGGCCGCGGACACGAGGGCGGGGGCGGCCCTTCGGGACCGCCCCCGCCAGTCGGAATCGTGACGTCCTTACGGAGCCTCGGTCAGGCCCCGCCGCCGCCGTCGGCGGCGCAGGCCGACGCCCACACCCCGCGCATGAGGCCGCCGTCGGTGATCCGGTCGCTCAGCCGCCACTGGCCCCGGACCGCCCCCTGGAGCTGGTGGCTGCCGTCCGGCCGCTCCACGAACCACTGGCCCGAGAACACGCCGTGGGTGGGGTCGGAGGGATCGGGCGCCCAGCCGCCCCGGACGTGGCCCAGGTACTGGCCGCGGCGGTCGATGATCTTGCCCACGAACACCCGGCTGGTGTCGTCCACCACCCCCCAGCGTCCGCGGACCTGGCCCACCAGGACCCCGAGCGGACTCGTCCACTCCGCGCGGAAGAACCCGCCCTGGAGGGAGTCGTCGGCCACCTTCACCCACGCGCCCACCACCGAGCCGCGCGGGCAAACGCTCACGTCGCCGCGGCTGAATCCGGTGAAGGTCACCCCGTGGGTGTCGTCGATCATGATCACCGTATCCAGGTCCGCGATCTGTTCGAGCGGGAAGGTCACGGTGAGGGGCGCGGTGGAGAAGGTGAAGGTATCGTCGCCGCCCAGCCCGTCGTTGTTGGAGTTCCGCCGGTTGGCGGCGAAGGTGCTGTCGTGGGCCGGGGGCACCACGATCTTGAGCAGCACGCCGTCCCAGCCGGGGCCGGTGTGCGAAACCCACGACACCGTCTGCCGGTCGACCTTGGGCCGCGCCAGCGAGTCGTAGCGCTCGAACCGGAGCACGCGGAGCGGGAGGAGAAGCCCGTCGCTCACGTTGGCGCTCCCGGTCCAATCCAGGGCGGAACCCGCGGATGTGTCCACGGACGCCGCTTCAGGCCCGCGCTGCAGATTTCCCCAGGTGACGCGCAGATACTGAATGGACGCGCCGTTCCGGTTCTCGAGCTGGTTCATCCGCGGGTCCTGCCCCAGGGGATCCGATACCGGTTCATCTTCTCCCAGATAGGAGCTGAAATACTTCTCCCCGAAGTTGGGGGCCTCGGCCGAGGTGCCGGTACCGCCGTCCACCTGGGCCAGGTCGATCGACATCTCCGCCGGCCGGGAGCCGAAGCCGTCGAAGTTGGTGCCGGTGACCGCGTCCTGCTGGCCGCAGCCCACCGCCAGGATCGCCGCCGCCGTCCCGATGAGTCCTGCGGCCCAGAGCCGCCGATTGGTTTGCATCGTCCAGTCCTCCATATCGCGTCTCGTCGGTCGGGCCGCCGAACCCGGCGCCCGGGCGGCGCCGATGCCGGAAACATCCATCCGGCCCGTCGCCCCCTACCTGAAGCAACCCCGATGCCAATTTTTCCGCCCCGAAGCCGCCACCCGAACGGATTGAGCCATAACAGGTTCAGAGCAGCCACCGCCCCCGCCGTTCACCGCCGGGGCCCGGGCCGTACCCTGGGGGACACCGCCTCCGTCCCGGGAGGGACGGCGGGCGCCCGAGGGCGGGGACCAGTTTTCCGTTGCGTATCCGGGTAACCCGGGATTCGCACTTGAATTCCGGCCTCTTCTCCCCGAAAGTGGATGCGTTCGCTCTTGTGATCCATTTTCCCATCATTCCCCAGGAGGCGATGCATGCAGCCCGTAGAGATTCTCAACCTGGAGGGCGACACCAGGGCCGTATCCGCGGAGGCGGTGGGCAAGCTCGAGGCGGCCATGGCCGGATCCCTTCTCCGGCCCACCGATAAGGATTACGACGAGAGCCGCCGGATCTGGAACGCCATGATCGACCGCCGGCCCGGCCTGATCGCGCGGTGCAAGACCGCCGGAGACGCCGCCCACGTGATCCGTTTCGTCCGGGACCACGGACTTCTCATGAGCGTCCGCGGCGGCGGCCACAACATCGCGGGGAGTTCGCTCACCGACGGGGGCGTCCTGGTGGATCTTTCGCCGATGAACGCGGTCACCGTCGACGGAAAGACCCGCCGTGCCCTCGTCGGCCCCGGCGCGCGGCTGGCGGACTTCGACGCGGCGGCGCAGGCCCAATCGCTGGTGGTGCCGACCGGGATCAACTCCACCACCGGGGTGGCCGGGCTGACCCTGGGCGGGGGCTTCGGCTGGCTCTCCCGCAAGCACGGGCTCACCGTGGACAGCCTGGCCGGGGCCGACCTGGTCACCGCCGGCGGCGAGACGTTGCACGTGTCGAAGGACGAGAACCCGGACCTGTTCTGGGCCCTCCGGGGCGGCGGGGGCAACTTCGGAGCGGTGACCCGTTTCGAGTTCGACCTCCACCCGCGCGATCCTCAGGTGACCGCCGGACTCGTCGTGTTCCCCATCTCCGAGGCACGAAAGGTGCTCCGCGGCTACCGGGACCTGGCCGCGACGAGTTCCGATGACCTGACGGTGTGGGCGGTGCTACGGCACGCCCCGCCGCTCCCCTTCCTGCCGGAGCCGGTCCACGGAACCCTGATCCTGGCCCTGGCCGTCTGTCACGCCGGGACGCCGGCCGCCGCCGAGAAGGAAATCGCCCCGTTCCGAGGCCTTGGGAAAGCGGTGGGAGAGCACCTCGGTCCCGCCCCCTACACCGCCTGGCAGCAGACCTTCGACCCGCTTCTCACCCCCGGAGCGCGGAACTACTGGAAGTCGCACAACTTCGCCGAGATCTCCGACGGGATGATCGACGTGCTCATCGACAGCGCCGGAACCATTCCCGACCCCCAGTGCGAACTCTTCCTCGGCCAGCTGGGAGGGGCCGCGTCCCGGGTGCCGGTGGAAGCCACCGCCTACGCGCATCGCCCGGCCAATTTCGTGGTCAACGTGCACGCCCGGTGGACCCTGCCGGAGGACGACGGCAAGGTGATCACGTGGGCGAGGAAGGTTTTCGACGATCTCACCCCCCACGCCATGGGAAGCGTGTACGTGAACTTCATGACCGCCGAGGAGGCCGGCCGGGTGAAGGCGGCCTATGGTCCGAACTACGAACGGCTGGCCCGGATCAAGCAGCAGTACGACCCCGGGAACGTGTTCCGGGTGAACCAGAACATCCGGCCGGCCTGATCCCGTTCGATCCCCCCCGCGGCCCGGGTCCGGCGCAAGCCGGCCCGGGCCGCGCCCCGTCCGGGAGCGGCGCACCGGCGCTGCCGGGCGGCGAAACCGGGCGTTCAGTTCCCGATCCCGTACTGCTTGGCCTTGCGGTAGAGGGTCCGGAGCCCGATCCCCAGGATCTGCGCCGTCTTCTGCTTGTCGAAGCCGGTGGCCTTGAGCGTCTCCTCGATCGCCCGCTTCTCGATCTCCTCCATGGTCATCCCCACCCGGAGATGCAGGTCGCGGGTGCTGGAGGGCTGGTCGCGCAGGTGGTTGGGGAGGTCGCCCACGTCCAGGGGATCGCCGTCCCGGCCGAACACCACCATCCCCTCGATCAGGTTCCTGAGCTCCCGGACGTTACCGGGCCAGGGGTACTGCATGAGAAGCTCCATCGCCCCGCGGGTGATCCCACGGACCTTGCGGTGGTTCTCCTCGTTGAACTGCCGAATGAACTCGTCCACCAGGATGGGAATGTCGGACCGGCGCTCCCGGAGCGGCGGCAGCTGGATCGAGGCCACGTCGAGCCGGTAGTAGAGATCCTCGCGAAAGCGCCCCTCCCTCACCATCGCGGCCAGGTCCCGGTTGGTGGCGCAGATGAGCCGGACGTCCACCTGGATCGGCCCCTCGCCTCCCACCCGCTCGATCTCCCGTTCCTGGATCACCCGCAAGAGCTTCGCCTGCACCGCCGGGCTCACCTCGGAGATCTCGTCCAGGAACAGGGTGCCGCCGTCGGCCAGCTCGAACCGCCCCTTGCGCATCCCCACCGCGCCGGTGAAGGCGCCCCGCTCGTGGCCGAAAAGCTCGCTCTCCACCACCCCTTCGGCCAGGGCGCTGCAGTTGAGGGCCACGAAGGGCTCGTTCCGCCGCGGGCTCAGGTGGTGGATGGCCTTGGCCACCAGCTCCTTCCCGGTCCCGGTCTCCCCGGACACCAGGATGGTGGTGCGGGCGTTGGCGAGCTGGCGGATGCGGTCGTACACCGCCACCATCTGGGGAGAGCGCCCCGAGAGGTGCTGGATCCCGTAGCGGTGATCGAGGCGCGCCTGCAGGTCGCTCACCTCCAGCACCAGCCGCTGGTGGGAGAGCGCCCGCTCCAGCATGACCTTCAGGCGGTCGTAGTTCACCGGCCGGGCCTGGACGTCGTAGGCGCCGTTTCGCATGGCCTCGGTGGCCACCGCGAGATCGGCGTCGGGGGCGACGATGACCACCGCGATCTCGGGATTGCGGGCACGGGCGATCTCGGTGAGACGCATGCCGTCGATACGCTGCGCCTTGAGATCGGTCACCATCACCTGCACCGCCTCCCGATCGAGCACGTTGTAGGCGGCCTCGCCGTCCCGCACCGGCACCACCTCGCAGCCCAGCTCCTCGGTGAGGAAGGTGGTCATCTCCCGCGCCCGTTTCTCGTCCTTGTCCACCACGATCGCCCGCGGCCGGGCCGGGGAAGTCACAACACCCACTCCTTCGCGCGCGCGATCCGCACCGCGTCCACCAGCCCCAGCACCGCCCCGGCCGCGCAGAGCGCGGTGAGGAGCCCCAGCACCCACGGCGCGAACCCGGACGCGCCGAACTCGAACGCCGCCCCCGCCCCCGCCATCAGGACGAACCCGGTGAGCATGACCAGGGCGTGAACGAGATGGGCGGCGGGCTGGAGCATCCGCCGGGGATCGTCCCAGTCGAACCGCCCCCACCGCACCGCCAGGAACAATCCCATGGCCACCCCGAAGAGCGCCACCGCCGGGCCCGCCACCGCCATCTGCCCCCAGCTCTCCGGGGACCAGCGCTTGAAGAGGCCCAGGCCCAGGGCGAAAGGCGCGGTCACCGTCACCGTGAGCATCAGCGCGGAAGCGGTCTTGGCCAGAATGAAGCGCCGCGGGGTGACCGGAGCCATCGACGACCACACCACCGCCCGTCCCTCGGACGGGATCACCAGCGTCCCCGCCTCCGAGGCGAGGATGAACACCAGGAGCAGCGCCGGAGCCACCGCGCCGACCCTGGACGCCCCCACCACCAGCCACAACACCACGAAGGTCACGGTGGCCGAGGAGAGCAACCGCAGGCCCAGACGCCCCTCGCGGGCGAACACCGTGAGGTCCTTGCGCACCATGGCCGCCACCGGGCCGGAGGGACCCGTCCACCAGCTCCGCGACCGGGCGAACCCACCCGAGGCCTCGGGGAACCGTCCGGTCTCGATCAGGCGGGCCGCCAGCGCCACCGGCAACCCGATGAGGAGCGCGGCCTGGGTCAACGCCAGGACCAGGGTCTCGAGCGGCAGATGCCCCCCCTCCAGCACCGCTCCGGTGAGGATCCCCAGCGCCGCGGGGGGAAAGAGGATCCGGAGATAACCGGGCACCGCGGGGAGGAAGCCGCCGCGCAGCACGTGTTCCATGAGATCGGGCCGGTACTCCAGGCGCCAGAGCGCGAGCATGAGGAGGCCGAAGAGGATACCGAGAGCGGCGTCCAGCCAGCGGAAGCTCTCTCGATGGGTGCGCGGGACCAGGATCCACAGCGCCACCAGCGAGACCCCGAGCGGCAGCACCCGGACCAACCCGAAGGTGGCCAGGCCCATGACGAGCGTGCTCCACGCCGGCCGGTAACCCATGAGGACGCTCAGGTAGATGGCCAGGAGGAAGAGCGTCGGGACCGCCGCCATGACCAGCGATCCCTCGATGATCTGGTAGGCCAGGAACCGCCGGCCGGGGATGGGGGCGCGGCGCAGCCACACCCCGCGCCCGGAGAAGAAGAGGAGGTTGGCGAATCCTCCCACCTCCCCCACCAGCATGAGCAGGAACTCCCCGGCGAGGAGGGCGGTGGCGATCCAGGTCATGGCCAGGGCGCCGTTGCCGGCGAGGCGGACCCGGAGCCCCATCCCGTAGCCCACCCCGCCGAAGAAGAAGAACGACCAGGGGATCACGAACAGGGCCATCACCCAGTTGAGACGGCGATTGCGGGCGTGGCGGGAGAGGGTGGCGTTCCAGAGAGAGCGGAACCGGTAGGCCAGAAGCCGGCGGAGCGGCATCACCGGGCGGGGCTTCCGTCCGGGTCCGGCGGTCCCAGGAACCGCTCCCCGTGGAGGGTGGCCTCGGACTCGGTCTGGGCGGTCAGCTCCAGGAAGATGTCCTCCAAGCTTCGGCCCCGCGAGGCGCCCCGGAGCGAGTCCAGGGTTCCCACCGCCCGGAGCCGCCCCCGGTCGAGGATTCCCACCCGGTCGCAGATCCGCTCGGCGATCTCGAGGATGTGGGTGGTGAGAAAGATGGTGGTGCCGGCGTTGCAGAGGTCGCGGAGGTAATCCTTGACCCGCCGGGCGCTCCGCGGGTCGAGCCCTACCGTGGGCTCGTCCAGGAACAGCACCCGCGGGCGGTGGATGAGCGCCGCCCCCAGCGCCACCCGCTGCCGGGTGCCGTGGGAGAGCCCTTCCACCAGCTGGTCGGCGCGATCCTCGAGCCCCATGAACCCCATCCACTCCTCCGCCCGGCGGCGCGCCTCCCGCGAAGGGACCCCGTAGAGCTCACCGCAGAAGTTCAGGAACTCGCGCACGGTGAGCTTGTCGTAGAGGTCCGGTTCCTCGGCCACGTAGCCGACCCGGGCCTTGACCGCGACGGGATCCTGCCGCACGTCGATCCCGTCCACCAGCGCGGTCCCTCCGGTGGGACGGAGGAGCCCCACCATCATCTTCACCGTGCTGGTCTTTCCCGCCCCGTTGGGGCCCAGGAAACCGAAGAGTTCGCCGGGCTCGACCCGCAGATCCAGGCGATCCACCGCCCGGAACGAGCCGTAGTCCCGGGTGAGCGCGCGCGCTTCGAGCATCTACCTGGTCTCGGCCCGGACCCGGTCGCCGGTTCCCGAGAACTCGGGGGTCCACGACTTCACGCAGGAGCCCTTGATCCTGAACGGACCGGTCCCCGCCTCGGCCGGGGGGGCGGGCCGACGGCCGGCCACCGCGTCGCGCGCCTTGCCCGGAAGGTAGCGCTCGGTGACCCGGTGGTACGGATAGAAGATGAGCAGGGCTCCGTCGGGGTCGAACGACACCGCAGGCGGGCCCTCCCAGTCGGCGGGGACCCAGTCCCCGCCGTAGTGCTCGCGCGGGGCGATCGGCATCACCAGCGGGCGATCGAGGGGGAAGAGCGCGTAGGCGAGGCTGATGACCAGGGCGCGCCGGCCGCGGGTGACCTCCACCGTGCGGGCGCCGTCCACCATCACCCCCGCCGCCCGGTCCCCGGGGCCGAACCGGAAATCGAAGACCGGCTTCGGCACCCGGCGCACGAGCCGGCTCCGGAGGGAGTCTCCGGCGGAGGAGATCGCGTACACCGCCCCGGCGGCGAAGAGCCGGCTCCCGTCCGGCGACCACTGGAGCTGTAGGTACGGCGCGGGGATCGAGTCGGGGGCGGCCAGGTAGCGCGCGCTCCTCGAGACCATGACCGAGCGCACGGTGTCCGCCTTGCAGTCCACCTCGAGCACCTCCACCACGTGCTCGCGGGCGGGGTCGCCGCTCCCTCCCAGCACCGCCAGCCGGGTCCCGTCGGGCGAGGGGAGAGCCAGCCGCACCGTTCCCGGGGCCAGGTCGAGCACGGTCTCGAGGACGGCGGCCCCGGCGGGTCCGGAGGAGACGAGGAGCAGCACGGGGAGCAGGAGGGCGGCGAGGCCGGGTTTCGAGACGTTCATGGGAACCCGATTGTAGCCGCGCGGGCGGCGGGGGCCAATCGGGGGCGGGAGGGAATCGGCGATTCCGGGCGATTCCGTCGCGGAAACCCGAGGCCCCCCCGGGTCAGGCGGCGCGGCTCCGGGCGTCGCGCCCCTCCTCCAGGGGATCCGCGAGCGAGACCGTCCGCTCCGCCCACCCGGCCAGGCGCGGGTCCGCGGTGAAGAGCACCACCTGGCGGCCGTTCCGGGCCAGTCCGTCCAGCACCCGCCGCGCCTCCTCCAGCCGGGCGTCGTCCCAGGCGCGGAAGACCGCGTCCAGGACCACCGGGAGCCCCCGGTCGCCGGACACCTCTTCGTTCACCGCGAGGCGGACGGCCAGTAGCATCTGGTCGCGGGTGGCGGCGCTCAGCGCCAGCGCCTCCACCCAGACCCCGTTCTCGGCGCGGGCCTCCGGGGCCAGGCCGGCCCCGAACCGGATCCGGTCGTAGCGGCCGCGGGAGAAGCTCATCAGGGCTTCCCCCGCCCGGGCGGCCACCCGGTCCAGGTGGCCCTCCTGGTAGCCGCGCACCGCGGCCTCGAGGGAGGTCGCGGAGAGTTCGAGCGCCTCGGCGCGCTCCGACAGGTCACGTTCCCGCGCCTCCAGCCTGCGGAGATCCTCGGCCAGCCGGCCCGGCGAGGGAAGGCCGGATTCGCGGCGGGCGATCTCCGCCCGCATCTCCTCCAGCTCGGAACCCCGCGTGTCGAGCCGCTCCAGGGCGGCGGCCGCCCGGGTACGGGTCGCCTCCAGCTCCGCGGCCAGCACCTGCTGGTTGGCATCCAGTCCGGAGAGGTAGCGGGCGCGGGCGACCAGGTCCCGGGTCTGGGTGTCCAGCACCTGGAGTTCCCGGAAGACCTGCTCGTAGGCCTCCATCACCTCGCTCAGCGGACGGTGGCTGTCGCGCGCGCTGCGGGCGCGGTCGATCGCGCCCCGCGCCTCGGCGTAACGCTTGAACTCGGTCCGGAGGGTCGCCGGATCCCCGAACCCGGCCAGCCGGCCCAGGCCCGCCTTGGCGTCGCGTTCGCGGGCCTGCACCTCTTCCATCTCCGCTCCCAGGCGCACCATCTCGTTCTCGCGGCTCATGCGGAGACGGGTGGCGTTGCGGTCCAGGTACCACACCGCGCCGTAGGCGGCGCCGGCGAAGACCGGGAGCAGGATGAGCCCCACCACCGGCGCCCCCGCCCCCACGCAGGCCAGGAAGCCGAGGAGCGCCGCCGCCCCCGCCGCGATGGAACCGTTCCGGCGGGTGCGGACGCGGGGAAGCTCGGCCACCGAAGTCTCGGCGTTTTCCAGGTCGCGCTCGAGGTCCCGCCGGCGGGCGGCGACCTCGGTCCAGGTCTGCAGGCAATCCTCGACGTCGCCGGGCGCGTCCAGGAAGTCGATGAAGTCGCGCTCCAGCAGCGCCTCCCCCGCCTCCGCCGCCTCCACCTGCTTGCGAATGCGGTCCTGCTCCTGGCGCAGGGCCAGGAGCTGTTCCTCCAGCCGGGCGCGATCGCGGGTGAGTTCGTCGAAGCGCTCCAGGTTCTGGATCATCTCCTCGTGGCCGTGGGCGTCGGAGCGGAGCGCCTCCAGCTCGATCGCGCTCGATGACAGCGTCTCCCACCGGTCGCGGAGCGCGGCGGCCTCGGTATCCCACGCCTCCGCCTCACGGCGGCGCTGGGCCAGCTCCTCGCGCACCTCGTCCAGCGCTCCGGGGCGTCCCGGCGGTCCGCCCAGCAGCTGGGCCCGCTCCGCCCGGAGCCGCGCCAACACCGTCTCGTGTTCGCCGCGCGGGTTCCCGCTCATCCACGCGCGGACCGATTCGTCGAGGGTGGTGTCCATCGCTCCGTCGAGCACGAACCCGGCCCGGCTCCACGGCGCGCCGCCGGCCACTCCCAGCACCGCCTCCAGGGCGGCGCCGAACGCCTCGCGCTCGGCCGGCTCGCGCACCCGTCCCTCGAAGAGGACACGGGGGGCGCCGTTCCCGCGCTTCCCTCCCCCGCCGGCATCCGTTGCCGGAGCCTCGGCCAGGGTCGCCCGCTCCAGGAGGAAGTCGCGGATCACGCCGAACCGGCGCTTCCCCACCCGGAACCGCACCTCGGCCTGGGCGGTGCCGTCGCTGAAGGGGGGCGCGGCCAGCCCGCCGGCCTCCGCGTCGAAGCCGAACAACGCGCCGAACAGCGCGGCGGTGAGGGTGGTCTTCCCCGACTCGTTGCCGCCGGTCACGACGGTGAGGCGGGGATCGAAGTCGATCTCCAGGGTGCGGCCGAACCGGCCCAGTCCCCGGACCCGGAGGCTCTCAATCCACACGGCGGACCTCCAGCCGGTGGAACTCGGCGGCCGCGGCCAAGAGCGCCCGCTCGATCACCCGCCGCTCGCGGGCGTCGCGGGCGGAGGCGCGCCGCTCCTGGAGCCCCCGCACGAACGCGCCGCGCACCGAGTTCTCTTCGCCCAGCCGCCGGAAGGCGCCCCAGTCGGAGGCGGGCGCAGTCTCGTCGACCACCTCCACCACCGCGGGCAGCGCGGAAAGGGTTCGCCCCAGGAGATGGGCGTCCACCGGGTGGTCGGTCTCGCCGGTCAGCCGGATGCGGGCGTAGGCCGCCTCGCCCACCTGCGACGCCACCCGCGCGGCCAGGGCCTGGGGTTCGGCGGAGCGGTCGGGCCCCAGCGCGACCGTGATCTCGACCACCGGCGCCACCTCGCGCACCTCACGCGCGACCTGGCTTCCCGCGGGGGTGAGGTCGGCGACGGCGAAATAGCGGTCGCCGGTCTCGTCCGCATGCAACCCCACCGGGCTTCCCGGCTGGATCGCCAGGGTCGAGCCCCACAGCCGTTCCCGGTAGCGATGGCCGCCTCCCGCTACCACCAGATCAAGGCCCCAGCCTTCGACCTCGTCGCGTCCGAGCACCGGCATCCCCCACGGGGACGGCGCCTCGGGCGGCGCGGTCTCAAGATACGCGTGGACCAGCGCCACGTGGTACCCGTCGGCCGGCTCGCGCCGCATCGCCTGGGGGGCGTCCCCGGAGTTGCGGCCGGGCACGGCGGCGCGGGCGTAGAGATGGAGCAGTTCCTCCCCCACCGGGATCGCGGTGCGGCGAGGCTCGGTCCAGTCCACCACCACCGCACCGGGAGGGAAAGCGCCGGTCAGATAGGCGCTCCCGGGATGGGCGAGCCCGTCGTAGGCCCCCGGCAGCAAGACCACCGGACGCCCGGTCTCGATCAGCTCCTGCACCCCGGCGCCGACCGCGTCGAGAAGCTCGGGGGCGGGATCGGGCTGGTCGAAGAGGTCCCCGGCCACCAGCACCGCCCCGATCTCGCGGGCGGGGGCCAGCGCCAGGTTCACCGCCTCGTTCCAGGCGCGAAGGAGATCCTCGCGACGCCCCGGCGCCCGCGCTCCCCACTCGGGGAGCCGGGCCCCCAGATGAAGGTCCGCCAGGAGCAATAGCCTCACGTGTCCGGCCTCTTGGAATTGCGGGCGCCGCCGCGATCGAAGCAGATCGCCCCGATCGGGGGAAGGATCGCCGCGGAGACTCCAGTCCTCGTTCCGGTTATCGGTCCCGAGGAGGCCGGGGTTTATCGGGGAAAGGCCTCGAAGCGCCGGTGAGGCGGGAGATCGGCGGGATCCCCCGGCCGGAGGGGATCCGGGGCGGTCCCGGGGTATCGGGCATGAGGACAAGGACTTGCCGCAGAGGACCCCCACCCCGGCCTCAGGGGTTCTGCTGGCGGACCTCTTTCAGCTCCGCCCGGAGCGACTGGAGGGCCTTGCTCACCTCCGGGTCCTTGGAGATGTGGAGCGCGGTGGTGATGGTGCGCTCCGCCTCCAGGTCCTCGCCCTTCAGGAAGTAGATCCGGGCGATCTTGTAGAGATAGCGCGCGCGGTTGGGGCTGATGGTGACGCGGGTGCCCCCGCCTCCGAGGAGCGCGCCCCCGGAGGTGGTCTCCATTTCGTTGGCCCCGATCAGGAGCCGGAGCGCGGTGTCCAGATCCCGGCCGCGCTTGAGCAGGAAGTCGGCCAGGCGCTCGCGGTAGAGGGCCTGGCGGGGCGCCGCTTCCACCGCCTCTTCCAGCGCGGCGTGGGCGTCGGATTCGTTCCCCGCCTTCTCCAGCACCCCGCCCAGGTTGTAGAGGAGGAATCCCTTGTCGGCCTGGGGAAGCCCGATCAGCGCGGTGAGCGCGCCCAGCGCCTCCTCGTGGTGGCCCGCCTCGCTGAGCGCCAGCGCGTGCTCGATGTGGATCTCGATCCACGCCGCGGAAAGGCCCGGGCGCGGCGGCCGCTCGGCGGCGGCCTCGCTCAGGGTGTTCTGCGCCTCGGCGGGCCGGTCGAGCTTGCGGTAGAGCGCCGCCATCCCCTGCACGGTGGCGGGGCGGTTGGGCGAGGCGTCGCGGGCGCGCCGGAACCAGGCCAGCGCCTCGTCGTTCCGATCCAGGTTTTCCGCCGCCATCCCCGTCATCTCCAGGAGCAACGGGTCCTCGGGATGGGACTCGACCAAGTCGGTCAGGCGGTGGAGCGCCTCCTCCCACTCCTCATTCTGACAAGCCTCGTAGGCCTCGCGAAACGGCTCGCCCAGCTCGCGGGCGCGTTCCTGGTCCGCGGGTTCCATGGCGCTGAGCGCCAGCTCGAACAGGTCGCCCTCGGTGCCGGTGACCACGTCGGGGGATTCGGCCTCCGGAGCCGGGGGAGCGGGGGCACGGGTGCCCAGGGAATCCAGGCGGCGCTCCACCTCCTCCCGGGCGGCGTCCTCGTCGGCGAAGTTGAGCGCGATCTCGAGCTTCTCGTGGGCGAGGTCGGGAGCCTTGTGCTCGAGGAGTTCCTCGGACTCCTCCAGCAGCTGGTCGAGGGCCTGGCGGCGCACCTCGCGAAGCTTGCGCTTCAACCGCTCGGAGCCGGCGGCGTCGCTCTCCTCCAGCGCATCCAGCGCCTGCTGGTAGCGAAAGGCGGCGTCCCGGTATTCGAAGTCCAGGCGAAGCTCGTCGCCCTTGTCCTCGTGCTTTTGCGCGCCGCCGCCGAAGAGGGAGTTCCAGAACTTCACGGGAGACCGCCTGTGTTGTTGAAAATCGGGGCCGGACGCGGCGGATCCGAGGGTTCCTGCGGCCGCGCGGTCCCGGCAGTGTATCGCTCCGGATGCCGGAGAATCAAGGTAGGGCATGGGTTAGGCCGGGCCGGGCCGGGCCGGGCCTCCCCCCTAAGCGATCAGCGGAAGTGGACGCGGGCCTCGACCAGCCCCTCCAGCGCCATGAGCGCCTCGTCCCCCGGCACCACCGGCCCCACCCCGGCCGGGGTGCCGGTGAGGAGGAGGTCCCCCGCCTCCAGGGTGATCCACTCCGAGAGCCGGGCCAGGAGCGGCCCCACCCCCAGGATCATGTTTCCGGCATGGCCGCTCTGGCGCACCGAGCCGTTCACCTCGAGCCGGAACGCGAGCGAGGCGGGGTCGGCCGCGCTCCCGGCGGGAACGAAGGGGGAAAGCGGGAGAGCCCCGTCGAACCCCTTGGCCAGGGTCCAGGGCTGCCCCTTGCTCTTCGCCTCGTTCTGCACGTCGCGAAGCGTGAGGTCCAGCCCCACCCCGTACGCCGCCACCAGGGCCGCCGCCTTGGCCGGGTCCAGGTTCCGGCCGCCGTCCCCGAGCGCGACCACGATCTCGATCTCGTGGTGGACGGAGCCGCGGCCGCGCGGGAGCACCACGTCCTCCCCGGGAAGGCGCACCGCGGTGGACGGCTTCATGAAGAAGATCGGCTCGGGAGGGGACTTCATCTCCGCGGCGTGGTCGGCGTAGTTCCGGCCCACCGCCAGGATCTTCCCCACCGGGAGGGATCCCCCTCCCAGCACCGGGATCCGCCGCTCACTCATGGCTTCTCCTTCTCCCGCATCTCGAACCGCGCGGCCAGGCGGAGCGCGGCCGTCTGGTCGGTTTCCAGGTACTCGGCCAGGGTCCGGTCGTCGAAGAGGCCCACCGCGTGGGCCTCGAGGGCCAGGCGCCGGAAGCGTTCCGGGATCGCCTCGGCCTTCCGCTCCATGGTGGAGCCCCCGCCGGCCGGCTCCAGCTCCCGGAGCAGCCGGGGAAGGTCCGCGGGCTTCACCAGGCGGAGGGCCACCAGCCGCGACAGGAGGGTCCGGGCGCCCACCTCGAAGTAGACCCGGAGCTGGGCCAGCGTCTCCGCCGGCACCGGCTCCCCCTGCTTCCACCCCGCCGCCTTCAGAAACGCCGCCATCCCTTCCAGGCTCACCAGGAACGCCCCCGCGAAGGCCTCGGCGCGCACGTCGGAGGCTTCGGTGGCGGCACCCGGCTCGCGTGGGACCAGGCGGATGCGGTACGGATCGTGATCCATGAGATAGTGGGCGTAGAGGCGCGCGAACACGTGGTCGCCGTCCTCGGGAGCGAGGCCGCCGTCGGCCACCAGCAACGGCCCCCGCTCGCGGTCGAAGAGGAAGAGCCCGGCGAGCGGCGACCCCGGGGGAAACTCCGGCCGGTAGACCTTGATCCCCTCCCGGTCGAGGAGCGCCATCACGTCCCCCGCCTCGGCCTGCCCCAACCCGAGGCGCTCCCGCTCGCGCCCGGCCAGGCTTTCGGCCGCGGTCAGGGGCTCCCCGGACGGTTCCAGCTCGAGGAGGTGGGCGGGCAGGGTCACCCAGACGTGGCCGAGAAGGCGTTTCTCGAGGTCGGCATAGCGCTCCAGGAACGCCCCCACCCGGGCCAGAAGCGCGGCATGGGCCCCGGCGTCCACCCCCGCGTCGGCGAGGGCGCGGGGGAGCTGGTCCAGGTTCTGGAGGAGTTCGTCGCTCATGGCGCGGGGCGCCTCCCGGTCACTTCAGGTTTTCCAGGAGCGCGCCGCTCCGGAGGTCGACCACGCCCACGGTGGGGGTTCCGGCCACGCTCACCGGTTGATAGAGCACGAAGGCGAGGGCGTCGCCGGCGGAGACCGCCATCTCGGTGGTGAGGTCGAAGAACTGGGCCGAGCGGCCGGCCCAGGTCCGGGCGGCGAGGTCGAGGATGTAGATGCCGTCGGAACCCGGACAGAACGCGTAGCCGGAGGAGGTCACGAGATCGGTGGTCTCCGCGGGGAGATCCACCCGCGCCTCCACCGTGTTGTAGGCGGCGTCCACGAACAGGACCCGGCTTCGCTCGCGACTGGAGAGAAGCACCAGCATCTGGGCGCGATCGCGGTCGTAGACGAGCGCCCGCGGTTCGAGACCGCGGTCGAGGGTGAGCCGCGAGGTCACGATGAGGCTGTCCGGGTCCAGCACCAGGAGTTCGGGCCCCCGGGTGGTGGTGTCCGGCCCCACCGGCTGGAAGTCGCTCCGCAGATCGGTTCCCCCGCTCAGGCAAAAGACCCGGCGCACGTTCTCGTCCACCGCCAGCCCCTTGCGCCCCACCCCCACCGGCAACAGCCCCACCGGCGCCCGCCGCACGATCGCCCCCCGGTAGAGATCGAGCACCCGCACCACCCCCTCGCCCCCCCCCGCCTCGTCCAGCAGGAACACCCGCCGCCGGTAGGGGTCGAGATCCATTCCCCGCGAAACCCCGTCCCGGGAGAGGGCGAAGGCCGCGGTCATGCTGCTGGAGTCGAGATCCATCTCGAGCACCGCCCGCGCCACCACCGCACCTCCGGAGTGGGGGGAGATCACCCCCGCCACCAGGATCGCCTCGCGCGCCTGGGGAAGGAACCCGACGTTCTCCACCACGGCCCCGTCTCCCAGATCGAAGAACTCGCTCTGGTGCCGCTGGAGATCGCGTATGCGGATCAGGTAGCGGGGATCGGCGGCGTCGGTGTAGACGGACGCACCGTCGGGGGACGAGGCGATCCAGCGCCCCCCGAAGACCGGCCGGTCGGCGAGCACCGGAGGAACGTCGGTCTGGGGGATGATGCCGGCATAGGGCCAGGCCGGCGCCGCCGCCGTGCCCCGCCCGGCGGTCGCGGCCGCGCATCCCGCGATGAAGAGAAGAAGCGACGCCGCCGCCCCGCGCCGCGCTCCTCGAAGAATCCGGGGAGAGGTCATTCCCGAAGTATAAGGAAACAGGGCTCCGCTTGCGGAGCCCCGTTCTCGTTCCCGCTCGGCGATCCCTGGCGCTGGGGGGATGGCGCGCCGCCGCCGCCGGCGGTCGAAATCGTCAGCTCTTGGGACGCAACGCCACGAAGAAGGTGTTGCCGCCCCGGCTCATCAGGAACAGGGTGGGCGAGCCCTTTTCGGTGCCGTTCACCGCGTCCTGGAGCTGCTTGATGTTGCTCACCGCCTGCCGGTTCACCTTCAGCACCAGGTCGCCGGGCTGAATGCCGGCGTCGGAGGCGGGGCTGCCGTCGGCGACCGAGGTCACCACCAGCCCCCGGGCGTCCTTGTCCAGGTTGAACTGCTGGGTGAGGTCCGGGGTGACGGGCTCCACCGTCATCCCCAGGTTCTCCTGGCGGGTCTCTCCGGTCTCCCCGTTCACCGAGGCGTCGTCGGCCGGGTACTCGCCCAGGGTAACGGTGACGTCCTTCTCGCGGCCGTCCCGGAGCACGGTGAGGGTGGCCTTGCTCCCCGGCTCGATCCTGGCCACCGCCAGCCGCAGGTCGGAGACGTTCCTCATCGCGTTGCCGTTGAGCTTGACGATCACGTCGCCCTGCTGCATGCCCGCGTCACCGGCGGGTCCGTTGTCCAGCACCTTGTTGACCAGGATGCCGTCGGTGTTCTTCAGATTCATGGCCGAGGCGAGGTCCGGGGTGACGTTCTGGATGCTCACGCCGAGCCAGCCGCGGGTGACCTTCCCCTTGGTGATGAGGTCGTTCATCACGTCCATGGCCATGTTGGAGGGAATGGCGAATCCGATGCCGTTGGATCCCCCGGTGCGGGAGGCGATGGCGGTATTGATGCCGATCAGCTGCCCGTCCAGATCCACCAGCGCGCCCCCGGAGTTGCCGGGATTGACGGCGGCGTCGGTCTGGATGAAGTCCTCGTAGTCGTTCAGGTTCATGCCGCTCCGGCCGGTGGCGCTCACGATCCCCGCGGTCACGGTGTGCTGCAGGTTCTCGCTGAAGGGAGACCCCACCGCCATCACCCACTCGCCGATCTTCACGGCGTCGGAGTCGCCGAAGGGCATCGCGGGAAGATCCTTGGCGTCGACCTTCACCACCGCGAGATCGGTGCGGGGATCGGTCCCCACCACCTTGGCGCTCATCTTCTTGCCGTCGGAGGTCATGACCGTCAGCTCATCCGCGCCGGAGACCACGTGGTTGTTGGTGAGGATGTAACCGTCCGCGTTGACGATCACCCCCGAACCGAGCGCGTGTTCCTTCATCGGCTGCTGCTGGCCCTCGCCCGGATTGCCGAAGAAACGGCGGAAAAACGGATCGTTGCCGAAGAACTGCGTGGGTCCGGAGGTCGGCTGTACCAGCTTCTCGCTGGTGATCGTCACCACCGACGGGGTGACCGCCGAGGCCACCGCCTCGAACCCTTCCGACATGGCCTTGGCGCTGGCCACCGCCTGCTGCTGGGCCGGCGTCATCTGGTCGGCGATCCGGGGGGCGTCGGCGGACCACAACCGCGGCGCGGCGTAACCGCCCAGGATGAAGGCCCCCACCAGCGCCGCCGTGAACACTATCCATAGTTTGCGCTTCATTGTTGTCGATCCTCCTGGAAACCAAGTCCGTCCGTTCGGGGGGCCCCGGCTCGGCCGATCGCCGCCGCAAACGGCGGTCCGAACCCTCCGGGTCCGGACCTCTGATCCTCAAGTTCTCCGTGTTCCGCGCTCCGATCGTTCATACCGCGGGAACGGGGGGTGTAGTCCCGACCGGGCCGGCCGCCGGCGGGCGCGGGGACGGCGGGGGTCGGCACCCCGGGTCCCCGGCTCCGGCCGGGCGGCGCGAATCTGTAATTGTATGATTTAAAACGAGTTATGTGGCTATACCCCGCCGCCGGTGAAGAGCGCGGCCAGCTCGCGGCGCACGTACTCGCCCTGACCGCGATGGGTGGCGGTGGTGATGATGAGCACCTGGGCGGCGTAGTTTCCGCCGGAGACGAGGGCCACCAGGTACCCCTCGTCGGAGACCGACGCGATCTCGTGCCGGTGCACCGGTTGGAAAGTGCGGGGAGCGATCCGCCGCACGTAGGGGTTCCGGGCCACGCGTTCCAGGAACCGCCGGAACGCCTCGTGGCCCCCCGGCCAGTGATGCGGATCGGCGGGCATCCGCACCTTCTCCGCCGCCGGCCGCTCGTCGGTCTCGAGCGGCGGCTCCACCGCGAGCGGGGCCCCGGCGTCGGCGGGCCGGAAGTCCCCCTGCTCCAGCTTCCCCGCGCTCCAGGCCTCGGCGATCTGGTCCTCCAGGAGCCGGATTTTCCCGAGCAGCGCCGAGTACTCGCGCTTGGTCCGGGCCGCCCCGCGCGACTCCTCCTCCAGCCGGTCCCGGAGCTTGCGGCGTTCCCGCTTCGCCCGCGCCTCGTCGCTCACCTGGAACTGCCCCTGGAGCCGCGCCACTTCCCGGGTTCGCTCGGCCAGCGCCTCCTCCGCCGCCGCGCGCTTCCCCTCCGAGGCCTCGGCGCGGGTCTCGGCCGCCTTCCGGAGCTTCTCCTCGTGTCCGACCTTCCGCCGGAGATCGCGCACCTCCCGGCGCAGCCGGTCCCGTTCCTCGCGAAGGGCGCGGAGGTCGGCGGCCGCGCGCTCGGCCCGCCGGCGCGCGTCGTCCAGAGCCTTGGCCGGCGCCCCCGCCGCGGGGCGGGCGGCGGCGCGCTTGCGCGGCGCCCGGGGGGCGGGGATCTCCCCGGCCAGGGCCCGAACCTCGGGGCGGGGATCGCGCAGGAGCGCCACGATCCACCGGGCGCGGGCTTCGGCCTCCGGCCGCTTCAGGGACCGGAGCCGTTCGCGGAGCGCGTCCGGCGCCATCCCCGACGGGTCCTCGGGCGGGTCCCCGAGGCCCCGCCGCAGGGCGTCCAGGATCTCGCGGCGGTCGGGGACGCTCTGCCCCGCCGCCTCAGCCAGGAGGTCGGCCACCCCGGACGCGCTCATGGTCCCGACCCGGAACCCGGGCTTCTGGATGCCGCGGGAGCGGGCGAGTTCGCGCAACGGCCCCGGGCGGCCGCCGGAATAGGCCAGGGCGGCCTCGGCCAGGGCCTTCTCGGGAAACTCGGGGACGCCGGCGGGGGTCATGCGGGGATTGTAACCCGGAGGCGCGGGAGGCACCGGGGCGGGGGCCGGGACCCGCCTCAGCGGTTCCCACGCCCGGAGACCGCCAGGCAGGCCAGGAACACCGCGAACAGGGTGAGCACGACGGCGGCGCCGGGGCTCAGATCGAGCAGGTAGGCGGTGGTGAGGCCGGCGAGCACGCTCAGGACCCCGATGGCGACGGAGATGGCCAGTAGCCGCACGATGTTGGTGGTGAGGAGCCGCGCCGCCGAGCCGGGAATGATGAGGAGCGCGGTGACCAGGATCACCCCCACCAGCTTCATGCTGGCCACGATGGTGAGCGCGAGCAGGAGCAGGATCCCGAAGTAGAGGAGGTCCACCGGCACCCCCGCCACCCGGGCCATGTCCTCGTCGAAGACGTAAAAGTAGAGCTCCTTCACGAACAGCAGCAACAGCACCAGCACCAGCCCCACCAGGGCCACGATCCAGGGGAGATCGGTGGGAAGGATGGAGAGGATGCTCCCGAAGAGATAACCGAAGAGGTTGGCGGTGCTTCCCTTCTTGAACCCGAGGAAGAGCACCCCCAGGGCCATGGAGGCGGCGAGGAAGATCCCGATCGAGCTGTCCTCGGCCACCCGGCGGCGGCGGCTCACGGTGCCGATCCCCAGCGCGGTTCCCACCGCGAACACCCCCGCCCCCAGGGTCGGATCGACCCCCACGAGCACGGCCAGGGCCACCCCGCCGAAGGCGGCGTGGGAGATTCCCTGGCTCACGAACGCCATTCTCCGGAGCACCACGAACACCGAGAGGAAGGCGCAGGTGGCGCCGACCAGGGCGCCTCCCAGGAAGGCGCGCTGCATGAACCCCAGCGAGAGCATTTCCCGCAGGTGCTCAACCATCGCCGTCCTCGGCGTGATGAGAGTGGTAGGCGCCGGCGATGATCTCGTCGGTCAGCTCCCCCGAGGGCCCGGAATAGAGGAGTTCCCGGTTCAGGCACAGAATGCGGTCGGTATGGGCGCGGATGAGGCTCACGTTGTGGCTCACCATGAGGATGGTGAGCCCCGGCTCTCGCTTCAGCCCCATGAGGAGGAGATGGATGAGCGCCTCTTCCCCCTCGCGATCGACCCCCACCGTGGGCTCGTCCAGGATGAGGAGGCGGGGGCGGGAGACCAGGGCCTGGGCGATGAACACCCGCTGCTGCTCCCCCCCGAGAGCCGCCCGATGGGTCGGTCCGCGCGCCCCGCCATGCCCACCTGCTCCAGCGCCGCCAGCGCCCGCTTCTTGTGCTCGGCGCCGGGGAACCGGAAGAGCCCCACCTCCGGAAAGGTGCCCATCAGCACCACGTCCTTGGCGCGGGCGGGAAAGTCGCGCTCGAACCGCTTGGACTGGGCCACGTAGCCGATGTCCCCGCGCAGCGAGTCCGGCTTCGACACCTCGCGGCCGAACACCCGGACCGTCCCCCGGTCGGGCCGGACCACCCCCAGGATGACCTGGAGGAGCGTGGTCTTCCCGCCGCCGTTGGGGCCGATCAGGCCCACCAGCTCCCGCTCGTCGATCCGGAAGCCGACGTCGCGGAGGATCTCGCGCCCCCCCGGCGGAGGTTGACCCCCGCCACCTCGATGACCGGCACCCGCCCCCCCGGGTCAGCGGCCATGACCGAGGTTCTCCGCCAGGCTCCGCGCATTCCAGCGCAGGAGCCCCAGGTAGGTGTCGCGGCCCGGGACGCCGGCCCCGCCCAGGGGATCCAGCATCGCCACCCGCCCCTCGATCTCGCCGGCGGCGGCGTCGGCCAGGCGGCGGCTGAGCTGGGGCTCCGCAAAAACCACGAAGGCGCCGGTCCGCCGGAGCTCCCGGGTCACGTCCCCCAGCGATCGCGGGAGCGCCTCCCCCTCGGCCTGGGGCTGGAGCACCGCCACCAGGTCCAGTCCGTACCGGCGGGCGAAGGCGGCGAAGGCGGGGTGGAGGATCGCGAACGGGACCCCGCGGACCGGGTCCAGGAGCGCCCGGGTCTCGCGGTCGAAGGCGGCGAGGCTGTCCAGGGCGGCCCCGGCCCGGGTGCGGTAGCCCGAGGCCCCTTCCGGGTCCCGCGCGGCCAGGCTCTCGGCGAGCACCGGCAGGAAGGCCCGCACCAGGTCCAGGTCCAGCCACCGGTGAGGATCGGCCTCGGGCCGGCGGTCCACCACGCTCATGGCCAGGGTGGACGCGCGATCCCCCGCCACCGCCACCGCCGAGCGGCGCATCCAGCCGTCGGGATCGGAGCCGCTGTAGACGAAGATCACCGCGCTCCGGATCCGGTCCACGTCGCTCGGCGAGGGTTCGAAGTCGTGGGGGCTCCGGCCGGGAGGGAGGAGCGAGACCACCGGGAGCCGGTCTCCCGCCACCATCTCCACCAGCTCCGCCATGGGGGGGGTGCTCGCCGCCACCAGCGGCGGCCGGGAAGCCGGGGGGGAACACCCGCCGGCGAACGCCCCGAACGCCGCGGCCAGGATCGCGCCGGCCGCCCACCGGAACCGGGGACGGCGGGGTGCCGGGCTCGGTCGGGTTGGGCGGATCACGGAATCCTCCTTGAGGGGACGGCCGGGGCCGGGGATCTCGGGGCCGGGCGGCCATCGTAGGACGCGCCGGTCGGGTTGCCAAGGGAGCGAGGCGGGGATTCGGCGCCTCGTCCCCGGTCCCGGCGCGGGCTTGCCCTTCCCCGGACAGGACGGGCTGCTACAATGGTTTGTTTGTGCGCCGGGGCCGTGCCCGGCGGCCGCATTGCTTTCGTCCCGCCTCCTTCGCGGAAAGACCATCATGAAGATCCGTCTCACCAACCTGCGCCTTCACGACCCCGGCGGAGATCTCAGGGCCCTGGCCGCCCGCCGGCTGGGTATTCCGGCGGAGGAGATCCATTCCCTGGAGGTGGTCAAGACCTCGGTGGACGCCCGCGGCCACCGTCCGGTGCGCGTCCACAACCTGGACCTGGAGGTGGACGATCCCAAGGCGGTGCTGAGCCGGTTCCGGGGGGACGCCCAGGTGGGGCCCGCCCCCGAGCTCCAGGACGCGATCTACAAGGGTCCCCTGGCCCGCCCGGGAGCGCAGCCGATCGTGGTGGGGGCCGGTCCCGCCGGCCTCTTTCTCACCCTGGCCCTCCTGGAGAAGGGATACCATCCGGTGGTCCTGGACCGGGGAAAGCCGGTGCGGGAGCGGTGGCAGGACGTCAACGCCTACTGGACCCGGGGCGAGCTCGACCCCGAATCCAACGTGGTGTTCGGAGACGGCGGCGCGGGCACCTTCTCCGACGGCAAGCTCTACACCCGGCGCAACGACCCCCGCAATCCGCAGATCCTCCGCACCTTCGCCCAACTCGCCGATGCCCCCGACGTCCTCACCGCGGGCAAGCCCCACCTGGGCACCAACCGCCTGAGCCGCGCGCTCCTGGCGCTCCACCAGCGGCTGAGCGGCGACTCCGTGGACTTCCGGTTCGGGGCGAGACTGGACGACCTGGTGGTGGAGGGGGGGCGGGTGCGCGGGGTGGTGGTAAACGGTGAGACCCTCGAATCCGACACCGTCTTCCTCGCCACCGGCCACAGCGCCCGCGACGTCTACCGCATGCTCCACCGCCGGGGGGTGGCCCTGGAGGCGCGCCCGTTCGCGGTGGGTTCGCGGGCGGAGCACCCGCAGGCGCTCATCAACCGCGCCCAGCTGGGGACCGAGGTCGCGGCGATCGAACCCGCCGACTACATGCTCGCCTACAACGACCGCAAGCGCGGTCGATCGGCCTACAGCTTCTGCATGTGCCCGGGAGGCGAGGTGGTGGCGGCCAGCACCGACCCCGAGGGGCTGACCGTGAACGGCATGTCCTACAGCCATCGCGGCGACGTCTTCGCCAACGCCGCGGTGGTGGTCACCGTCCGCCCCGAGGACTACGGCGGGGACGGCCCCCTGGCCGGGCTCGTGTTCCAGGAATCGCTGGAGCGCGCCGCCTATCGGGCCGGGGGCGGCGGCCACGTGGCCCCGGCCCAGCGCATCCCCGACTTCCTCGAAGGCCGCCCGTCCGGCGGCGAGATCGCGACCTCGTTCCGCCGGGGGGTGCGCGCCACCGAGCTGGAGCCGCTCTTCCCGCCGTTCGTGGTCCCGCTCATGCGGCGGGCGATCCGCTACTTCGGCCGCTTGGTGCGCGGTTACGACGGGCCCGAGGGCACGTTGATCGGAGTGGAGAGCCGGACCTCGTCCCCGGTGCGCATCCTCCGGGATCCGGAGAGCTACCAGTCCCTGAACCTGGCCGGTCTCTATCCGGTGGGGGAAGGGGCGGGGTACGCCGGAGGCATCATGTCCAGCGCCTCGGACGGACTGCGCGCCGCCGAACGGGTGGAATCGCGGGTCTGAACCTTTCGGCGGCGGACACCCGGGCGCATCCGCCGCTTCCGGGCCCGGCGGGTGAGAGGAACCCGCCGGCCCCGGGGGGGCCGGCGGAGCCGGCCGCGGGCGCGGTCAGCGGGGGCGGCGGGGTCCGCCGCGCCCGCGGGGCGCCCCGGAAGCGGCGGGACGGGGCCGGGCCTCGTTCACCTGAAGTTTCCGGCCGTTCAGCTCGGTTCCGTCCAGGGCGGAGATGGCGGTGTCGGCGCCCCCATCCTCCATCTCCACGAACCCGAAGCCGCGGGGGCGGCCCGTATCCCGGTCCGTGATCAGGATCACCGATTCGACGCTCCCGTAATGCTCGAAGAGCTCCCGGAGTTCGTCTTCGTTCGCGCTGTAGGGAAGGTTACCCACGTAGATCTTCTTGCCCATGTCTCTACGATCCCACTCCGAGACGGCCACGGCCGTCCGCTTCGGGCGATCCCTGCTCCCTGGACTCATTCCAACTGCAGTTCTGCCCACGGTCCGGGGGATCGCGGGGGGCACCCCCGGAGACCCGATCATACTCCAGAAAATTATCGCCTTGGAAAAAAGCGCCCCCGGAGCGCGGGCCTCCCGGGAAAGCCCAACTTCCCCTAGGCCAAATGCTTAGGGCCTCCGAGGGGGTCGGGTTGGACGGGGTCAGGACCGGGGTGGAGCCTCGGGCCATCCCTCGCAGGTCTCGTGGAGGTGGGGCACCACCACCTCCGCGATGCCCGCCTCCTTCTCGAGGTGCTCGGCGAAGGCCAGGCTCTGCGCCTCCTCCCCGTGGACCACGAAGGCGCGGGAGGGCTTGCGCTTGAAGGCGTTCACCCAGGCCAGGAGGTCGCTGCGGTCGGCGTGGGCGCTGAACTCGTGGAGGGCCTGGACCTCGGCCTCGAGCTGGTAGGGCTCGCCGTAGATCCGGACCTCCTTCACCCGGTCCTCGATCCGCCGGCCCAGGGTGTGGGCGCCCTGGTAGCCCACGATCAGGACCAGGTTCCGCTTGTCGCCGATCCCGTTCTTCAGGTGGTGGAGGATGCGGCCCCCCTCCGCCATGCCGCTGGCCGAGATCACCACGAAGGGGCCCTTCCTGGAGTTGAGCGCCTTGCTCTCGTCGACCGAGCGCACGTAGGTAAGGAGATCGAACCCGAAGGGGTCGCCGGTGTCGCGGAGCACCTTGCGGATCTCGGCGTCGAAGCACTCGGGATGGCGGGCGAAAATGTCGGTGACGTTCACCGCCAGGGGACTGTCCACGAAGATGTCCTGGCGGGGGATCCGGCCGGCCCGGAGGAGCCGGGCCATGGCGTAGACCAGCTCCTGGGTCCGGCCCACCGCGAACGCGGGGATGATGAGCTTTCCCTGGCGCGCGTAGACCCGGTTCACCACCGCGGCAAGGTCGTCGTCCATCTTCTCGATGGGAGCGTGGTCGCGATCGCCGTAGGTGCTCTCCACGATCAGCGCGTCGGCCTCGGGCGGGGTCTCCGGGTCGCGGAGGATGGGCAGGTGCTTCCTCCCCAGATCCCCCGAGAACACCAGCACCCGGGTCTCGTTCCCCTCCTCGATCCGGATCTCCACCACCGCGGAGCCCAGGATGTGCCCGGCGTCGTACCAGGTCGCGGTCACCCCCGGCACGATCGGCACCGGGCGGTGGTAGCGGTGGCCCTCCAGGTGGGCGAGCGCCTCCTCCGCGTCCTCCATGGTGTAGAGCGGCTCCTTGGGCGGCTCGCCGTGCTGCTTGCGGCGCTTGTTCACGTAGGCGATGTCGTGCTCCTGGATGTTGGCGCTGTCCCGGAGCATGACGGTGAGGAGGTCGGCGGTGGCGAAGGTGGCGTGGATGGGTCCGTCGAATCCGTTCTTGAGCAGGCCCGGCAACGCTCCCGAGTGGTCGATGTGGGCGTGGCTCGAGATCACCGCGTCCACTTCCCGGGGGTTGAAGCCGAACTTGCGGTTCAGCCGCTCGGTCTCGTCGCGGGGGCCCTGGAAGAGGCCGCAGTCGAGAAGGATCCGGTGGCCGGCGGCCTGGAGGAGATGTCGCGAGCCGGTCACCCCGCGAGCGGCGCCGTGGAATGAGATCTTCATTCCCGAAGCCTACTTCCAGGGATCGTAGGCGCGCAAGCGCAGGGAGTTGGTCAGGACCGAGACGCTGCTCAGCGCCATGGCCGCGGCCGCGATCATGGGATCGAGACGAATCCCGAACGCCGGGTAGAGCGCGCCGGCGGCCAGCGGGATGCCCACCACGTTGTAGGCGAAGGCCCAGAAGAGGTTCTGCCGGATCGTGCGCAGGGTCCGGCGGCTGAGCCGGATCGCCGCCGGCACCGCCCGCAGGTCCTCGGAGAGCAGCGCCACCGGCGCGGTCTCGAGGGCCACGTCGGTGCCGGTCCCGAGCGCGATGCCCACCTCGGCCTGGGCCAGGGCGGGAGCGTCGTTGATGCCGTCCCCCACCATCATCACCGCCCGTCCCGAGGCCTGGAGCTCACGCACCGCCCCCGCCTTGTCGCCGGGGAGCACCCCCGCCCGCACGTGCCGGATGCCCAGCTGCTCCGCCACCCGGCTCGCGGTCTCCATGCGGTCGCCGGTGACCAGGTGGACCTCCAGCCCCAGGGCGTCGAGCATGCGCACCGCCTCGGGGGCCTCGGGCTTGATCGGGTCCGACACCCCGATCCACCCCAGCGGCGCGTCTTCCAGCGCCACCAAAAGCGGGGTCACCCCCCCGGCGGCGGCCTCGCGCGCCCGCTCCGCCCACGGGCCGGGATCGATCCCCTCCTCGCGGAGGTAGGCCTCGTTCCCCACCCGCAGGTCCTGCCCCGCCACCGAGACGATCACCCCGCGGCCGGGCCTGGCCTGGAAGAGCTTTCCCTCGGGAATCTCGAGCCCGCGCTCCTCGGCCGCCCGCACCACCGCCCGCGCGATGGGGTGCTCCGAGCCGCGCTCGGCGGCGGCGGCCAGGGCCAGGAGCCGGTCTTCGGGGGAGCCGGCGGCGGCGTTCCCGGGGCCGTTCCCGCTTCCGCCGGGAGACCCGGTCCCGTTCACCGCCGCCGCCACCGGCGCCGGCGCCGCTTCCAGGCGCACGACCGCCGGCCGCCCCGCGGTCACGGTGCCGGTCTTGTCCAGCACCACCACCCGGGTGCGCCCCGCGCGCTCCAGGACGTCGCCCCCCTTGAACAGGATGCCGTGGCGCGCCCCGACCCCGCTTCCCACCATGATCGCGGCGGGGGTGGCGAGCCCCAGCGCGCAGGGGCAGGCGATGATGAGCACGGCCACGAAGGGGATGAGCGCCCGGGCGAAGCTGTGGGTGGGGTCGAACACCAGCCAAGCGAGGAGGGTGAGAAGCGCCACCCCGATCACCGCCGGCACGAACACCGCCGCCACCCGGTCGGCCAGCCGCTGGATGGGCGCCTTGGCCCCCTGCGCCTCGCGGACCAGCCGGACGATCCGGGCCAGGGTGGTGTCGTCGCCCACCCGCGCCACCTCGACCTGGAGGCCTCCCGACCCGTTGAGGGTGCCGCCGGTCACCTCGTCCCCGGCCTCCTTCTCCACCGGCAGCGGCTCCCCGGTGATCATGGATTCGTCGAGGGTGGTGTATCCCTCGCGGATCACGCCGTCGGCGGGCACCCGCTCGCCGGGGCGCACCCGGACCCGGTCCCCCACCCGGAGCCGGGCGACCGGGATCTCTTCCTCCACTCCGTCCACCAGGCGGTGGGCGGTATCGGGGCGGAGCCCGATCAGCGACTTCATGGCGGAGCGGGTGCGGTCGCGCTGGCGCGCCTCCATCCAGCGCCCGGCCAGGATCAGGGTGATGATGACGGCGGTGGTGTCGAAGTACACGTGGGGCGCGGCGCCGCGCGCGGCCAGAAGCCCCGGCGCCACCGTGGCGGCCAGGCTGTAGGCGAAGGCGGCGGTGGTGCCCACCGAGATCAGGGTGTTCATGTCCACCGCGCGGTGGCGCAACCCGCGGAGCGCGGCCCGGTGGAAGGGGAGCCCGGCGCCCAGGTAGACGGGGGCGGCGAGAACCAGGAGCCCCCACGCCACCGTATCGGCCGGCCACGTCCGGGCGCCGGGGATCCAGCGTCGGAACATCTCGAGCACGATGGGCAGGGTGAAGACCGCGGCGAGGAGGAACCGCCGTTTCCAGGGAGCCCCTTCGTCCCGCTCGGCGGCGCCGGCGGCGGCGGCTTCGGTCACCCGGTAGCCCGCGCGCTCCACCGCCTCCTCCACCGCCCGGTCGACGGCCGCGCCCGCCAGGGCGGTGACCCGCAACTCCCCGGCGGCCAGGTTCACCGAGGCGGAGAGCACTCCGGGAATCCGCGCCGCCTCCCCCTCCACCTTGTTCACGCAGGAGGCGCAGTGCATCCCCTCCACCGCGTACCGCCGGGTCTCGGTGGCCACGTCGTAGCCCAGGTCGCGGACCCGGGCCACCACCGCGCCGACCCCGCCGGGAGGGGTTCCCTCCACCGAGGCCTCGGCGGTCGCGTAATTCACCGCCGCGCTCGTCACTCCCGCGAGCCCCGAAAGGCCCTTTTGGATGGTGGCGGCACAGGCGGCGCAGGTCATCCCCGTGACCGGGATGCGCACCTTGGCGTTCTCTCCGTTCATGGCGCTCATGGTATCACCGCTCCCGCCGGCTCCCCCCGCGAGGGGGGCCCGGGAGGATGGATGCGAATCGGGGGGAACGGTGACGGGAGCCGGGGGATCAGTGGACCGCGACGCGGCTCATGTCGAGGAGCAGCACCGGGCGCTCGGCCAGGCTCAGGAGCCCCCAGGCGCGGCAGGGGGCGATGTCGGTGGCTTCCTGGGGCGGAAAGACGTAGAGGCCGTCCCCCACCGTGATCTCGCGCACCGACTCGGTGGCGTCCACCGCCATGCCGTAGAATCCCCGGCCGTCGTCGAAGATGATGGCTTCCCGGGAGCCGCAGCCCCCCGGCCCGAGGTCGTGGAGGAAGTCCTCGGCGGGAAAGACCGGAACCTCGCGGCCCTCGAACAGCAGGAGCTGGCCTTCCTCGAAGCGCGCGCCCTCGGCGGGCAGATCGCGAACCAGCCCCACCACCTGCCCCAGCTCCACGCCGTAGCGCACTCCGGAGACGGAGAATAGCAGCACCTCGAGGACCGGATTCTTGATCCGGGAGACGGCGGGGTGCATCTCAGGCCGCCTTCATCTCTCCGGCGCCGGCCAGGTCGCCGGCGCTCATCCGGAACACCGTGCTCAGGCGCGTGAAGTCCAGGATCTTCTCGATCGGCCCCGGCACCTTCTGCAGGCAGACCTCGCCGCCCCGGCCCCGGGCGTCCCGGTAGCAGCGCACCAGCACGCTCAATCCCGAGCTGTCCACCAACGCCACCCCGTTCAGGTCGAACAGGAACTGGGTGCGCCCCTGGAGGAGCTCCCGCTGGAACTGCAGGTAGACCCCGGGCCCGGCCTCCAGGTCGAGGTCCCCCGACAGGGAGAGAACGGTCCAGGGTTCGCGGCGTTCGACTTCGATCTTCATCCGGGGCACTCCGAGGCGGTTCGGGCCGGGACCGGAGCGGTCCCGTCGTTGCCCTGCTATCGGCCCGGCGCCCGGGGGACTTGAGACGGAGAGGGCGGGGAATCAAGGCCGGCGGGGATTTTGGATCACATTCGAGCGGGTTTTGCCGGGCTCCTCCCGGGCCCCGCCCCGGCTGGTGTGCTCCGCCCGGTCCACGTTCCCGCAGTAGGCCTGGATGCCGTCGGTGAGGTACTCGGCGAACGACCCCTGCCATTTGCCGCTTCGCAGGAGCTTGTTCTCGCCCTTGTTGGAGAGGAACGCGGCCTCGACCAGGACGGAAGGAATGCGGGGCGACTTCAGCACCACGAACCCCGCCTGCTTCACCCCCCGGTCGTAGACCGTGCCCAGGTCGAAGAGATGCTTGAGACACGACTCGGCCAAGAGCTGGCTCTTGGCCAGGACGTCGGTCTGGGTCATGTCGAAGAGGATCTGGTCCAGATCCTGCGACTCGGGCGCGACCTGGTTCTGCTCGTCCACCTGGTTCTCCTTCTTGGCCAGCTCCTTGGCCGCCTCGTTGCTCGCGCCCTTGAGCGAGAGGAAGTAGACCTCGGTGCCGGCGGCGGACTGGTTGGAGGACGCGTTGCAGTGGAGGCTCACGAAGAGATCGGCGCTGTCCTTCTCCGCGATCGCGCGGCGGGTGTAGAGCGGGATGTAGTAATCGCCCTTGCGCACCATGAACGCCTTCATGCCGGGACGCCGGTTGATCTCGGCGGTCACCTCGCGGGCCAGCTCGAGAGTGACGTCCTTCTCGTCGGTGCCGTGGTAGTGCGCGCCGTCGTCCTGGCCGCCGTGCCCGGCGTCCACCGCGATCACCCAGTCCCCCCGCGGCGGCGGAATGGGATTGACCACCGGCGGCGGGGGCGGGACGGAGGGGGCGCCTCCTCCCGGCTCTCCGCCGGTCCCGGACTTCGCGGGCCCGGCCGGGGCGGGGGGGCCGGCGTGCTTGACGTCGATCACGATGCGGTAGGGGTCCTCGAGGGTGAAGGTGGAGTAGTCGAGGGGCTTCTCCAGGTCCAGCACCACCTGCACCCGGCCGCTCTGCAGGTCGTTGATGCGGATGCGGGCCACGTAGCCGTCCCCCACCGGCTGCGGCGCCACCCCCGGGGCGAGAGCGGCCCCCGAAAGCTCCATCACCACCCGCGGCGGATCGGGGAGGGAGCGGTGGGAGTACTCGGAGGCGGTGGAAAGGTCCACCACCACCCGCGTCCGCGCCGCGTTCGAGGAGTACCGGATCGCGGTGATGGTGGAAGCGGCGGCGGGGCGAACGCCGGCGGCGGCCGCCGCCAAGACGACGAGCAGGCAGAGCGGCAGCCGGATCCGGGATGCAGATGGGAGGGACATGGCGCCGGTTACTCTAAACCCGGCGGCCCGCGAACTCAATCGGCGGGGAGCAGATCGGGCAGGACGTAGGGCTGGGGATCGACCTCGGTGCCGTGCAGGAGCACCTCGTAGTGGAGATGGGGCGCGCTGGCGCGGCCGGTCTGTCCCACGTAGGAAATCACCTGACCCCGCCGCACCATCTGGCCGGGATGCACCAGCAGCCGCGAGTTATGGCCGTAGCGGGTGTGGATGCCGTTGCCGTGGTCGATCTCGACCAGGAGCCCGTACCCGTGATACCGCCCGGCGCGAAGTACCCGCCCCTCGGCGGGAGCCCGGACCGGCGTCCCCTTGGGCGAGGAGAGGTCGAGCCCCTTGTGCCAGGCGAGCTGGCCGGTGAAGGGATCCCGGCGAAGCCCGAACCCGCTGGAGATCCGGCGCGCGTTCACCGGTGGAATGCTGGGAATGCGCGCCCACACCGAGGCCTCGGCGTCCATGTTGTGAACGATCTCCCGGAACGAGGTCTTGAGCGCGCGGGCCTCGTGCAGCGCCTCGTCCACCTGCACCGCCGAGCTCAGCATGGCCGAGGCGAGGGCGGTGTCGTCGAGGGCGGCCACCGCGACCTCGGCGCTCTGCAGGAGGTCGGCAGTGTCGGCCACGGCGGGAGTGGGATGGAGCCCCACCACCGAACGCGCCTTGACCGCGATGCTCTGCGCCTCCAGGAGCCCCTGGAAGAGGCTCTCCATGCTCTGGTTCAGGTTCACGAGCTCGGTCTGAAGCTCGGCGCGGCCGCCTTCGACCGCCTCCACGTGGGCCGGGCTTCCCAGGTTCCGGGTCTGCCGGCGCACGGTGAACGCGCCGCCGATGAGCGCCAGCACCCCGAACACCACCAGCAGGTTGAGCCCCCACGCGGACAGGCGCCCCAGACGGGCGGCCGAGCGACTGATCGGGACGTGATGGTGGTCGTGCGACGATGCGGCCAACAGGTTCTTTCGGAGGTTCGGGGGTCGGAGGGGCCGTCCTCGATGGTTCCAGCCGGTGCCGGCGGGCCCGAGGCGGGGTCCGCAGGCGACCGGACGGATGGGAGCGCCAGCCCGAGGCTCCCGCAAAAATCCTGGGAAGCGTACCCGCCGGAGGCCTACGCGTCAACCCGCAAAACAGCCGACCTCGCGCGCTAAGCGCTTATCACTAAACGGGTTGTGAGGTGGATTGCCGGGACTTGGGCAACCCCCGCCACCCGGAGCCCCCCGCCTAACCCCTGGATCGGATCGCCACGAAGGTGGTGGTGGTCCCCCGCTGGACCAGGAGCACCGCCGGCTTTCCGGTCTTCTCGACCTGCTCCAGCTCCTGCTGGAGCGAAGCGGTGTCCTCCACCCGGCGGCGGTTGACCTCCAGGATCACGTCCCCTTCCCGGAGGCCGCCCCGGTCGGCGGGGCTGCCGTCCGCCACGCCGGTGACCAGGGGGCCGCGGCTCACGGAAAGGGCGTAGTCCTTGGCCAGCTTGCCGGTCACGTCCTGGACGGTGGCGCCCAGCCACGGGCCCTCGGCGCCCGGAAGCTGTTCCTCGTGGGGCACGGGGGGGTCGGGGGTGTCGGGACGCTCCTCCAGCACCACGTGGATGGAGTGATCCTTGCCGTCCCGCAGGAAGTGGACCGGGACATCCACTCCCACTCCGCTCTCCGCCACCAGCACCCGGAAGTCGGAGACGTCGGTGACCGGCTTGTCGTTGAAGTCGACGATCACGTCTCCGGGCTTGAGCCCGCTCTTCGACGCCGGGGTGTCGTCGGCCACGCTTCCGACCAGGATCCCCTTGAGGTTGTTCATGTCCCAACCCTTGCGGATGTCGTCGGTGACGTCCTCCGGTCCGATCCCCAGGTAGCCGCGGCGGACGGTGCCGGTCCGGATGAGCTCGATCCCCACCTTGCGGGCCATGTTGATGGGGATGGCGAACCCCAGCCCCTGCCCGGTGGGATTGATGGCGGAGTTGATCCCGATGACCTCGCCCCGGACGTTGACCAGGGGGCCGCCGGAGTTGCCGAAGTTGATGGAGGCGTCGGTCTGGATGAAGTCCTGGTAGACGGGGCCGCCTCCGGCGATGCGAAGGTCCTTGCGCCCCTTGGCGCTCACCACGCCCACAGTGAGGGTTCCCTCGAGTTCGCCCAGGGGGTTCCCCACCGCGATGGCCCAATCGCCCACCCGCACCTCGTCGGAGTCGCCGAGAGGAAGCGAGGGGAGGGGCTTCCCGTTTCCGGGCACGTCCACCTTCACCACCGCCACGTCGGTGCCGGGATCGGTGCCGACCAGGAACGCGTCGAAGGTGCGGCCGTCGGCCAGGTGGACGGTGAGCCCGTCGGAGTCGGTGACCACGTGATCGTTGGTGAGGATGTAGCCGGCGGGATCGATGATGAAACCCGAGCCCGAGGAGGGAACCTCGATCTGGTCGTCGCCGCCGTCGTCGCCGTCCCGGCCCTCGCCCGGATCCCCGCCCTGGCCGGGATCGGGAAGGAAGCGCCGGAACAGGTCCTGGTGGGGGCCGGTCAGGGGCGGGTGGGAGATCATGCGGCGGCTCTCCACCGACACCACCGCCGGCACCACCTTCCGCGCCACCTCGGTGAAAGGACTGGTGAGCGGGGCCATGCCGTCCTCGCCGTGAGGCAGGAGCGACTGCGGCACCTCGTAGGGGCGGTCCCCCGGAGCCGCCCGGTTGGGCGCGGACTCCGGCGCGGCCAGTCCGATGGTGCTCCTCGGCACGCCGTCGGGAAGGGCGGTGGAGAGGACGAGCCCGGCCACCACGCCGATGGAGATCAGGGTGAGGCCGATCAAGGCGTACTTGACCGATCGGAGCATGTCGTCGAGGTCCCGCATCTTCGTCTCCGGACGAGGGGCCGGTTGGGATGCTCAGCTACGCGGGGGTTCCGCGGGGCCTTGCCCGGAGCCGGCGGTTCCGGGCTCCGTTTCTGAATGTACGGCGCCGCCCTCGCCCGGTTCCCCGGGAACGGGCCCGCCCCGGCGATCCGCCCGCACGCCGCTCTCACGGAGCCGGCGGATCTCGGCTTCACGCTCTTCCAGGCGCTCCTCGAGCTCCCGAAGGCGATTCATGTGATGGAGCACGGTCGGGTCCGAGGGGATGGCGTCGGGCTCCTCGCGCTTGAGCAATTGATAAACCCGGCCTCCCAGGCCGGCGAATTCACGTGACAGATCACGGCGGATCGAGGCCACGTCAAGGTGGCGCACGCCCAGGTTGACTCCCTCCACCGTCTTCTCGGTGGCGGTGAGGTAGATCTCGCCGGCCGTCCTCTTGACTCTTTCCCAAAGATCGCTCATGCCGCGCTTTCCGGCCGCACCGTTCCCCGCCGGCGCGAGGGTGACGCTGCGGCGCTCCGGCTCCCACTCGGGGGAATCCGGTTCCTCTTCATGATACGGGGGCGAAGGCTCCGGTACCAGGATCTTCCCCCGGGGCGTCCCGGTGCCGGAGGCCGCCCAATCCGTGCTAGCCTCCCCGCCGGATCATGAGCGCCATCGCCTCCCCTCCCATCACCCTTTCCGAGCCCCGGGACACCGCGTGGTTCGTGAGCGACGTCCACCTGGGCGGCGCTCCGCCGGACGCGGAACGGGAGAAGCGCGAGCGCCTGTTCGCGCTGCTCGACCGGGTGGAGCGGGACCGGGCCGCGCTCTTCGTTCTCGGCGACCTTTTCGACTTCTGGTTCGAGTATCGCACCGTGATCCCCCGGACCGCCTTCGGGGTGCTCGCCCGGCTGGACTCCCTCGCCCGGAGCGGCCTCCCCGTTCGCTACCTGGGGGGAAACCACGATTTCTGGATGTGCGACTTCCTCCGGCGCGAGACCGCGGTGCAGGTGCTCCCCGACGGCCCCCTGGTCACGACCCAGGGCCGGCGCCTTCGCCTCTT
Organism: Candidatus Eiseniibacteriota bacterium; assembly: GCA_963728475.1. Lineage (GTDB taxonomy): Bacteria > Eisenbacteria > RBG-16-71-46 > JABDJR01 > JABDJR01 > CAVSKL01. The sequence goes on along the minus strand of CAVSKL010000001.1, from coordinate 1,581,844 downwards.
TCACGGGGACGGACTCGGGCCCGGCGACACCGGTTACAAGATCCTGAAGCGGGTGCTCCGGAATCCCGCCGCCATCGGCCTCTTCCGCTGGATCCACCCCGACCTGGGGATCCCCCTCGCCCTGGGAAGCTCCAACCTCTCCCGCGAGCACACCGCCGAGCGCCGGGTGGACACCGAGTCCCTCTTCCGGCACGTGGCGCTCCCCGCTCTCGAGGCCGGGGCCGACGCGGTCCTCATGGGCCACCACCACCTCCCCCTCCACGACCGGCACCCTCAGGGCGAATTCCTCATCCTGGGCGAGTGGTTCCACCGCTACACCTGCGCGCGGCTTCGGGGAGGAGGATTCGAGCTGCTCTCCTGGCCCCTGCCCGAGTGACTCGAGGCCACTTAAGTCAATGTGCATGTGATTATTTATTTTGACGGCATGCTTCAATGCACATGTGACGTACTTCAATGACTGAAACGGGTTCGGCTTCTAGCGCACCAACGCGACCTTTTCCAGCCGGAGCGTGCGGCCGTTCCGATCCTCCACCCGGAGGAGGTAGAGCCCGGGAGCCAGGGGGGGGAGGAGGTGCGAGTCGGTGGCCCCCACCGGCTCCCACGCCGCCACCAACCTCCCGGTCAGGTCCAGGAGCCGCACCCGCGCCCCCTCGGGAGCGTTCTCCACGGTGAGGGGCTGGGAAGGCCCCACCGGGTTGGGATAGATCCCGAGGCCGACCCGGAACTCCAGGACCAGGCCGGGGGCGTCCGGGGAGAGTCCGGCACAGGCGCCGTCCAGGCTCAGGGCGTAGACCCCGGCCTCCAGCGCCCGGGGAAGCTCGAGCCGGAGCCCGATCCCGGGATCGGGCGTGGCGGCCAGGTCCCAGCCGGTCGGATCCAGCCGGAAGGGCGATTCGCAGGAGTCGGGGAGCGGGCCGGAGAGGGAAATGGCGAGGTAGGGCGCGGCCCCAGGGGGATTCCGGTAGACCGCGGCGAGAAGATGGAGCGGGGACGCCGCCTCCGGAGCCGCCGGGAGCGCCGCCGCCCAGCGCACCGATCCCCCCACCGGGAGCCCCGCCACGTCCCAGGCCCGGATGACGATGAGCGACTCCGCCGGGGCCTCGGGCAGGGTGACCAGGAGCCGGGTTCCGCCCCGGTCGAGTTGCGCCGCGCGTGCCCGCTCCGCCCGCCCTCCGGCCCACGCCTCCACCCGCTCCGGGGGGGCGGCCAGCGGCCGGGGAAAGTCCAGCGCCACCCGGTCGCGGTCCACCCAAACCGGAGAGGGCCGGGCGATCGGCGACCCGGTCACCGTCAGCTCTCGGTCGACGCAGCCGGGAACGAGGATCCGGTAGGTCACCGTCTCCCCCGCCACCACCGTGTCCCGGGCCGAGGTCCCGTCGAGGGATGGGGCGCCCCCGCCCCGCACGTTTCCGTTCCGAAGCACCAGCGCGTCGCCGCAGGGGGTGGCGTCCCAGGCCAGGCGGACCGCCAGGCCCGCCCCGGTCTCCGCCGCCTCCACCACCCGCACCGAAGGCGCGGTGATCCGGGGCCCGGCGGGGAGGACCCGGCGGCGATCCCCACCCGGAGCGGGGCCGACCGAGGCTCCCGCCCAGAGGTAGTCGCGGCCGGCGGCGGGGAACGCGACCGCCCCCCCGATCGACGGAACGGCGGCGTCGGCGAGGTGGCCGTCCCATCGGAGGGTGTCGCCGGCGGCGGCGAGGGCGTCGAAGCCCTCCCCCCGGCGGAGCAGCAGCCGGTCCGGACCCGGGCCCGGCACGAGCTGGAGGTCGCCGGCGTCGGTGTAGCCGGTGAACGCGATCCGCGAGACGGAGACCGCGGTCCCGCCGTCGTCGCTCCACCGCCATCGCCGGACCACCACCGCGCCCCGGTTCAAGTTCAGGTCGCTCCCGGTGTCGTGGGGGCCGGCGGTGACCAGGTCCCGGCCGCCGTCGGAGCGCGGCACCGTCGCGGCCGCCACCGGCGACTCCGGCGCCGGGGCCTCGGAGAGGAAACGCACGCCGGTGGAGTCGATCGCGAACAGCGCGACCGCCCCCGCTTCGGTTGGAAAGGCGGCCTTCACCGTCCCCGGGGGTGACGCGGAAGCGGCGGCGCCCCGGTTCAGGATGCCCCCCGCGGGGTCCGCCGCGCTGCCCGCGAGCACGTACCCTTGGACCGGGTCGGCGCGATACACCCGGAGGGCGCCGCCGGCCACCACCAGGAGCCGCCCACCTCCCGCCACGGTGACGAAGGCCACCGGCACGCCGTCCCCGGAACCGGCGTGGGCCACCCGTCGCGACGGGAACGCGCCCGGCGCGCGCGCCTCCCACACGCTCCACCCGTCGAAGCGGTAGACGGCGAGATCGGCCAGGCCGTCGCCGTCCGGGTCCCCGGCGTCGATGGGGATGCCCTGGAAGATTCCCTCGGAAGAATCGAGCACGGTGAGGCTGTCGCCCGGCCCCGCCTCCACCCGCTCCACCGAACCGTAGAGGTCGCCTCCGGCGGGCTCCTCGAGCAGAATCTCGGGCCGGCCGTCGCCGTTCCAGTCCACGGTCCGGGCCATGGGGGTCCCGGCGGGGACGGGGCCGGCGGACTCCGCGCCCCAGCGCGCGACGGCCGCGGGGACGGCCAGGCCGTACACCCCCACCGCCTGGTCCTGGGGCCGCCCGTCGCCCCGCGCGGTGAGAACGACCCGCCCCGTGCCCTCGGGAAGCGGCCCCGGCACCCGCACCGTGTGGTTGGTGCGGGAGGAGTACTCCCGGGCGGTTCGCGGCGCCGCCCCCACGAAGTCGAGCCGCACCCCTCCCTGGTAGGCCGCGGTGGAACTCCAGGTGGCCATGAGATCCCAGCCGCCGTCGACGGCGGCCTGAAGGTCCAGGACGAGGTCTTCGGGAATGGCGGGGGTGATCGGCGGCCGGAATCGCACCCTCTTCTCCACCGGGGTCCGCCCCACTCCCCAGCTCCGGAGCCGCGCCACCCATTCACCGGTGTCGCCGGGGGCGGCGGTGAACGTCCCCAGGCTTTCCGCGACGACCTGGGTGGTCCCGCTCCCCAGCTCGCGTTCGCCGGGAAGCGGCGCTCCGGGCGGCGCCGGCGCCGCCGTCAACGCCCCGCTCACCGGCGCCGCGCTCAGCGACCACCGCAGGAGCCGCCGGTCGGAGACGGTGCCGGTGACCGTCCAGCCGCCGGGGGCCGGATCCATCCGCTCGATCCCGGCCACCGGAGGGGGCGGCCCCGGGGCCACCGAGGCCTCGGCGTCGAGCGCGCCGTACCCCCGGAGGGGGTCGAAGCCGTCCGCCGCCCCGTTCGCGGCCAGCCGGATCCGCCATGCGGTCTCTTCCGCGCTCCAGCCGGGAAAGGCGCTGCGCACCAGGGCCGCCGTCCCCGCGGTCATGGGGGCGCTGAACGAGGTGCCCGAGGCCTCGGTGTATCCCCCGCCGAGCGCGGTGGTGAGCACCGCCACCCCCGGCGCCAGCACGTCCAGATCCTGGCCGTAGGTGGAGAAGGCGGCGCGAAGGTTGTACCGGTCGGAGGCGCCCGCGGAGAGCACGCCCAGGTGCGCCGACGGATAGAAGTCGCGGTCGCCCGGAGTGTTCCCGGCGCTCGCCACCACCACCACGTCCCGGGACTGGGCGTAGGCCACCGCCGCCTCCACCAGCGCCGCCGGCACCCCGTCGCCCCAGGAGAGGTTGATCACCTGGGCGCCCCGGTCGACGGCGTAGAGGATCCCCGCCGCGGCGTCGTCCTCCTCGAGGAGGGCGGGGAGAAGCGGCACCGAGGTCCGGAACCCCGCCCGCACCGCCAGGATCCTCGCCTCGGGGGCGACCCCGGCGATCCCGCGGCCGTTGCCGGCGGCGGCGGCGATCACCCCCGCCACCTCGGTGCCGTGCCCCTGGTCGTCGGTGGGATCGGGGTCGCGGCCGAGATAGTCCCCGGCCCCGGGAAGATCGGGGGCGTCGGTGAAGTCGTAACCCCACACGTCGTCCACGTAGCCGTTCCCGTCGTCGTCCACCCCGGGCGCGCCGTTCGCCTCGGCCGCGTTCACCGCGAACTGCCCGGCCAGGTCGGGATGGTCGAGCTGGACCCCGGTGTCGATCACCGCCACCATCACCCCCGCCCCCCGGGTGCGCGCCCACGCCGCGGGCACCCGGCTTACCGCCAGCGCGTACTGGCGGGCGTAGAGGCTGTCGCCGGATGCGGCGGCGCGGACGGCGGCGTTCGCCGCCAACGGGATGAGGTGGTTGGGCCCGGCGTAGGCCACCGAGGGATCGGCGGCCACCCGGAAGGCGGCGGCGGCGGGATCCTCGCCGCCGGAGTAGCTCAGGACCCACGCCCCTCCGGGAAAGGCGAGGGCGGCGGTGCGCGAGCCCGCGGCCAGCGGCCGCCAACGACCCTCCCCCAGGCCCGCGCGCTCCGAGAGCCCGGACAGCGCGCCGGGGGCCTCGAGCGGGGCGAGCGAACCCCGGCCGGGAAGGCCCGCCGGAGCAGCCGGGGCGCGGCCGATCACCAGGATCTGGCCGGGAGCGGTGCGGGAGATCCCCCCTGGGAACGGTGGGACCGCGTTCGAGGCCTCGGCGCGGGTTGCGACGGGGGGCGGGACCGGAGCGAGGAGCGCGACCGCCAGGAGGAGCGCGGCCGCGGGCCGGCGGGAGACGAGCCGGCCGGGGGCGCGCCTGGAACCGGACTTGCGGCCGCCCTCCCCCTCTGGCCTCACCGGACGGTCCGGGCCCGTCCGGTTACCAGGCGTAGCCGAGGGAGATGCGGTGGCTGTTGCCCAGATCGTTGTAGAGCGGAGTGAAGGCGTAGTGGATGCGGATGCCGTTCTCGTAGCCCACCCCAAAGCTCACGTTCTCGTTGTCGAGGTTGCTCTTGTAGCCCGCCCCGACCATGAACTGGTTGTGGAAGGCGTACTCGGCCCCGAACCGCATCGAACCGTTGTCCCCCCGCGCGGTCAGGAAGTCGGCGGCGACGGTGAGGGTGCCGTTGGGCATCGCCGCGCGCCGGTAGGCGAGCCCCGCGTCGAAGGTGGTGGGGAGGTCGAAGCTCTGCGCTCCGGAGAAGTTGTAGTGCATCTGCCCGCCGAGGTTCCGCAGCACGGCGGCCGCGGTCACCCCCTCCACCGGGGTACGCCAGGTGCCGCCAAGATCGAAGGCGGCGCCGCTGAGGGAGAAGTCGCCCTTGTCGGTGCCCACGATCGACTCGCGCACGTAGCGGGCGGTGCCGCCGACCCCGAGAGCCTCGGAGAGCCGGTAAGCGGCGGACACCCCGAACGCGTCGTCGGAGTACCCGAAGTGCCCGGTGACCGCGCCGGTGGCGTCGCGGCCCTCGATGTCCGGGGTGTAGAGCCCGATGAAGCTCAGGCCCACCGCCAGGCGTCCGGTGTGGTTGCCGAAGGCCAGGAACTCGTGGCGCAGATCCTGGATCCAGGCGTTGTGGGTTCCGGAGGCGTCGTTGTGGGCGATCTCCAGGAGCCCGGCCGGGTTCCAGTAGGTGGCGGTGGCGTCCCCGGCCACGGCGACGTAGGCGTCGCCCATGGATGCCGCCCGCGCCCCCGCCCCCAGCTTGAGGAAGGAGAGGACGGTGAGGCCGGGGTCCGCGGCGAGCGCCGCCGGCGGAGCGGCCGTCGCGGCCAGGATCAGGATGCCGAGGGCGCAGAGCCCGAAGCGTCGATTCATGACGAAGCCTCCAGTTGTCCCCGGGCCGGCGGGGGACGCCGCGACCGGCCGCACCGGGGGTCTCATTCTAGCCCATTTCGCGCCCGGGGGCGCGAAAACCGCCCGGGGGAGCAGGCGGCCGTTCATCGCACCACCACGCAGCGGGCGGTCATCACTTCGGCCCGCCCCCCCGCCTCCGCCCGGAAGCGGACGAGATACAGGCCGGGGGCGACGGGGTTCCCGCGGTCGTTGGTCCGGTCCCACCGGACCTCGTTGTCGGTGGAACGGTCCACGCTGCCGTTCAGGCTCCGCACCGCCCGGCCGCTCAGGTCCCGGACCTCGATGGTGAGCCTCTGCACGTCGGATCGCACCCGGTAGTGGAAGACCGGATCCGTCGCCACCGCCGGGTTCGGCATGGCGAAGGCCTCGGTGAGGAGCGCCGCGGGATCGGACCGGGCCCCGGTCGGGGCCGGCGAGCGCCCGGAACGGGCGGCATCGTGCCGGAAGACCGGCCATGGGCCGGCGCCGGTGCCCTCGCCCACTTCGCGGACGAGGACGCGTCCGGTGCGAACGATGTTGGGCCGGTCGTCACCGCCGGGGGCCTGGGCGGCCGGAGTGCTCACGGTCACGTCCTCGACCGTCACCAGTTCCAGATCTCCGTCGCCGTCCAGATCGGCGACCTGGGGATAGCTCCCCTGGTTCCCGCCCCCCAGATAGCTCCAGTGATCGATGGGCCGGCCGAGGAGGGTGTGCGCGCGGACCTGCCCGTCGGGCAGCGGCAGCAGGAACTCGGGAGCCGGCGTCCCGGTCACGTCCGCCACCAGCGGCGCCAGGAACGGCTCGGTGAAGCGGTCCTCTCCCGGCACCCCCACCGGCAGGGTAAGCACGAAGGTCCCGTTGTAGTTGATGACGTAGAGCTGGTTGACCGGACCGAAGGCCAGCACCTCCAGGTAGCCGTCGCCGTCCACGTCGGCCAGGCTGAGGGCGTCGTCGCCCAGGGCGCCGATCTGGACCGGGAAGCCGGACAGCTCGGCGAACTTGTCGCTGTTGAAGGCGGGCGGCTGCCCGCCGTTCTCTCCGCCGGCGGGCGGCCAGGCGAACCCCCCCACCCGCTTGGTGACGCCGTCGGTGGTTCCGATCCTGAGATCGAAGGCGTGCACGAACCCGCGCGAATCGGCGACCACGATCTCTTCGATGCCGTCCCGGTTCAGATCCCCCACCACCGGAGGGGTGAACGACACCGAGTCCCCCGCCGAGTAGAAGAGCGGGTTCACCGCGAAACGGTCGTTCACGGGCCTTTCGTCGAGGAGGCTCACCGCCAGGTACCCGCCGGCGCCGGTCCGGACCGAGGTCGCGATCTCCTTGAGCCCGGAGTCCACCGTGTCCACGTCGGCCAGGGTCCCGGGGTACGGCATGGATCCCGGATAGTCGACCAGGGTGCGCACCGAGGTCCCGGTGCCCGGAAGGTAGGCCACGGCCAGAAGCGCGCTCCAACCCGGAGCGTCGGGCGCGGGGTAGGAGACCAGGACCTCGGGGCGGCCGTCCCGGTTGTCCAGGTCGCCGGCGGTGAGGTGCACGCGGCCCGGTTCGCCCGCCAGCAGGTAGAAGGGCGCGGGAGCCGGGCTGAGCGCCCCGTCCTGCCGAAGGAAGACCCCCGTCCCCTTGTAGGCGTAGAGGGTATCGCCGCTCACCCAGATCAGCTCGGGGAGCGCATCCACCTGCGGATCCAGGTTGGCCAGGATCGGCCCGGAACGAAGGTTTCCCCGGGTGAGCGGGGCCGCGGTCGCAGTCCGGAAACCGGAGCCGTCGGGCTCGAACACCGTCACCCCGCCCAGGCCCAGGGTGTCGGCCGAGGCCACCACGATCTCCTTCCGGCCGTCCCCGTCCAGGTCCCCCACCACCGGCTGGAAGTCGCGGGTCTCCCCGGCCAGATCGCGCGGCCAGCCCGGCCGGAAGTCGCCGGGGCCGTTTCCGCCGGGGGAGGTGAACCGGAGCTTGAACGTCATCACCGAGTCCGGAGCCGAGATTCCGGTGATCCAGATCCCGGTCCGGGCGTCGTTGTAGGCGTCGGAGCTGGGATTGGAATCGGGGGTGAACTCGGTGGCGTTTCCCGCCCAGTAGGAGTCGCGCGGGTCGCCGAAAGCCTCGAAGGTGAAGTCCAGCTTGTCCAGGTCCTGGATCCCGTCCGCCTCTTCCAGGTCCACCCCCTTGTGGAGGGCGTCGGAATTGACCAGGTTGTACGGGAGATAATCGCGCACGATCGATTCGTCGACGTGCCAGACCAGGAGCCCCGATCCGTCGAAGCGCACGTCGTGCTGCTCCTGGAAGGTCGGCAGCCACCAGTCGTACTCCGCCCCCTGGTAATCGTCGGTCCAGAACCCGAAGGTGGAGTCCCCGTCGACGTCGTGGAAGTCGAACTTCCCGTTCCCGTTGTAGTCGTGCTTGCGGTTCTCGATCAGCAGGTACTCGTCCCCGCCCATGGGGATGCGCACCGCCCCCGTTCGCCGGGCAAGCTCCACCGCCTTGACCGCCACCTCCTGCTCTCCGTCCCGGGAGTCGGGGCGGTAGACGGTGGGGCGGAGCCATCCCACGTAGTACTTGCTCCAGGCGCACATTTCGGCCGGGAAATAGCCGTTGTCGTTCCAGATCCCCGAACCCATGAGCCCGAAAGCGCCGATCCCCTGGCTGTCGGCGAAGATGAAGTCGGCGGGGCCGGTGGTGTCGTAGAGATCGGGGAGTCCGAAGCTGTGCCCGAATTCGTGGCACACCACCCCCTGCTCGCCGAAGTCGTACCCGTCCTGGCTCTCGTATTCGGGCGTGATGACCATGTGGTTCACGTAGACCGTGTCGCCGGCGGCGGTGCGGTCGGCGGTGCGGATCCCGCGGTCGGCGTCGGGCTCGGGCAGGTAGTAGGCCAGGTCCGCTGGCCGGAAGAACACCGACCAGACCTCTTCCAGGGAGTCGTTGTTGATGTCCGCCTCCTGGCCTCCGCCGGCATGGATCAGGAGGAACCGGTCGTAGCGGCCGAAGTCCACGTCCGGATCGGCGGCCCGGACCGCGTCCCGGCAAAGCGCTCCCTCCCGGGTGCCGATGGAGTCGTCGAGCCCGTACCAGGCCATGGTCTGCGGCAAGCGGTAGACGGTGGGAGCCAGGTCCCACCGGATCTCGAAGGCGCCGCCCGACATCTCGTCGTACATCGACGCGAGGTTGTCGAGCACCCGGCCGGCGTAGAGGCGGGCGGAGTCGGGGGCGTCGGCGGCGAACCTCGACCCCATCGGTTGATCGCTGAAGTCCACCATGATGGCGATGAGGTGGACCTGCTTCGCGAAGGCGGGGCCGGTCAGGGGCGCCTGGTCCTCGCGCAGATGATCGGAGTGGTACGGGGTCCCCGCCCCTTCCAGGGTATGGAGCACGGCCCCGGGGGTCATCCGGACCAGCTTCTCCGGGACCGGATGCGTCATTCCCTTCTTCAGGGGATTGGCGGGAACGAAGCACGGGTGAGGCACCAGATACCGGGCCGGGATCCCCGCCTGCCCGTACGCCGTGGCCGCCCCGGCCGCCAGGAGGGCAAGCACCAGTCCGATGACGTTTCGCCGGAGACTCATTCTGGATGTTCTCGGTTCGGGGTGGGCCGGGTCCGGTGGGATCCCCGGAGGGAAATGAAGCACCACGGTAACGCATTTTCCCCGGGGGGCAAAGCGCGCGTTAGCCGCACCTTAGACCCCCCGCAGGAGGCCCCGGTTCCCGGAAATCACCCCGGGCAGGCCCCCAGGACGTTCGGCCACGGACCCGGGTCCCGCCCCAGTTGGCTTGGTGGGGCGCCGGGCGGGAACCCGGCGGTCCGGCGGGGAAGCGGAGCCGCGACTCTTCCGGCGCGGCCCCCGCCGCGCCGGAAGAGCGAGCGAAGAACCGTCCGGTGGACGGTTCGAGCGAGCGCGGAGCGGCGAGGCGCCCCGTCGGACCGCAGCCGCTCAATGATGAGCGCGCCAGCCCAAAGAAAAGGGGCCCCAGCGTGGGGCCCCCCCGCCGACCGCCGGGGGGGCCGAACTCCCGACGGAAGGCGATTGGCATTCAGGGATCCCGGCGCCGCCGCATCGCCGGGGAGGCGCGTTGGCGGACCCCGGGATCCCCGAAGTCGCGGGAACTACCGGCCGTGCCGGCCGCCCCGGCCTCGGGAGGCCGTGACCTCGAACCAGGTCTCGTCGCGGGACACCGCGTCCCGAACCGGCACCCGGACCAGCTGCGGCGAGACCGGAGCCAGACGGGAGTCGGAGCGGACGACGCCGTGGACGTTCACGGTGGGGCCGCCGCGGGAATCGAGCACCGCGCCCACGCCCACCGCGTAGGAGCGGCGACCGCGGTCCGCGCCCCGGTAGGAGGCGTCCCGGAGGTCCTCCTCGGCGAACTCGCGCCACCGGCCGGCCAGCGGCCGGTCGGAGGCCACCGCCACGATCCGCTCGCTGCCGGAGGGGCCGGTCACCATGAGCCGGTAACCGGCGCCGCGCCCGGGCAGGCTCACGGTGCGGCCGCCGCGCACGTACCCGTCGTCACGCGGATCCTCGGGAAAGAGAAGCCGGGCGTTTCCGGCGGGATCAATGTCGTAGACCGCCACGTAGGCGTCACGGCTGGTCCGGAAGTTCACGTTCATGGTCTCGCCGATCCGGACCAGGCCGCCGTCACCGGCGTCGGTCCACACCTGCACGTCCAGGTCGCGGCCGACCGGAACCCGGACGAGGTCGGGGGCGTAGGTGCCCTGCCCCACCGGGACCACCGTCGCTTCCACCCGGCTCGCCGCCGGGGCCACGCTCCCCGCGAACGCGGGAACCGCGAGAGCGACGGAGGCGAGCGCGAAGGCCGCCAGGACCGATCCGCCGAGGATGGAGATGCGTCGGGTTTTCATGGGAGTCTCCCTTCTTGGGGAAGTCTGCGTCGGTTGTCCAGTCACGATCACGTCTTCCGTCCGGTTCACGAGACCACTCCCGTTCCGGGGCGAAGCCCCTGGGGAACGGTCTCCCGGGGCGGCCGCGGGCCCAGCTCCGGATTCCCGCGGTCCACCTGGTAGCCCCAATCGAAGCGCAACACCCCGCCGTCCGCCGAGGTCGCGTGGACCTTGGCGAAATGGTCGTTCCGAGTCCACACCACGTAGGTGTGCCCGGGGACCACCTCCACCGTCCCGGTGGGGCTCCAGCCCCCGTCGGGCGCCCAGTCCACGGTGTCGAAGTCCACGTATCCCGCATCCTGAATGTCGGTGTCGGTGTCGGTGGCCACCAGATAGGGCGTCCCGTCCGACACGATGAAGTACACGTCGGCGCCGGCGTAATCCCAGGGAACCGCGCGGTAGTCGCTGAACTGCCAGCCGCTCCGATCGGGATAGGGCCCACCGGCATCCCGGATCACCGCCCCGAAACCCTCCGGCCGGGGGGTGTCGTGGACCACCTCGCGGCTCAAGTCCGATTCGTCGCCGCACCGGTTCACCGCGGTCACCGCGTAGTAGTAGGTGCGGCCGTTCTCGAGCCCGTGATCGGTGAAACCGTCGTCGCGGCTGTGCCCGACCTCGGTGTAGGTGCCGTTGGCCCGGGGAGAGCGATAGACCACGAAGTAGTCCACCCGTGCCCCGTCCACCGGCGTCCAGTACAGGAACACCTCGCCGTCACCGGTGACCGAGTAGACGTCCACCGGGGCGTGCGGGGCCTGGGCGCAACCCGGCTGCACCGTCCAGTCCTCGCAGCCGGAGAGCGTGGCCAGCCCCACCGCCAAACCCACCGCCGCCGCGCCGAGTCCCAGTGTGCGCCGCATGTTCCTTGTCGACCGGGTCATTGCCGCCTCCCTTTCCGCCCCGCGCTCCCGGCTGGGAGCGCTGCCCGGCGGATCGTCCGATCGCCGGGCCGCGGGCTCACCGTTCCCATTGAGCAAGGGCGGTGCCAGGTAGCCCGGGACCGGAAGGGGCGCGCGCAATCCGTTGTGGGGGGAGAGCTTGACCTTCAGGGGGACGGGGCGGGGGTTCGCGGCGGCTCGGGAAGGCGTGACCGCGGGGATGCGGGTGTGGCGGCTTCGCTACACCTCCCGCACCGAGGCCTCGGAGGGGAGGCGGCGGACCACCAGGACGGTCGCCGCGAGCCCGATCCCCATCACCACCAGCGCCCCCAGGTCCACGTACCAGGGGTTGAGGGCCGGGGTGAGGGGGGGTTCGAGCTGGCCGGAACGGAGCGCGAGCCCCACCGAGATGGCGGCGGTGCCGTTGAAGACCGCGTGGGTGAACAGGGTCAGCCACAGGCTCCGGGTCTCGAGGAGGAGCCAGGCCAGGAAGATCCCGGCCAGGAAGGCGGGGATGAGCTGGTTGGGGGTGAGATGGGCGAGCGAGAAGAACGCGGCCGAGGCGACCATGGCCTTGGTCCGTCCGTAGCGCAGCCGGAACCCGTGGAGGAGGAGCCCGCGGAAGAAGAGTTCCTCGGTCAGGGGAGCCATGATCACCAGCGCCGCCACCGCCGGCCAGTAGGAGTGGCGGATCATGTCGAACATGCTCCGGTCGAGCGCCCCCATGAAGTCGCGGAGCCCGGGGGGGAGGACCGTCCGGATCACGTTGTCGAGTTCGGAGATGAGGGTGGCGCCTCCCGCGCAGGCGGGAATCAGGGTGAGGAAGACGAGGACGTAGCCGGCGCGGAAGTGAAAGGGGAAGATCCCGGCCAGGCTCGAGCGGCTGAGCTTCGAGCCCAGCAAGAGCACCAGAAGAAACGCCCCGGTGTTCCCGATCAGGAGCATGGGCACCAGCGGGAGCCCCTGGTCCCCTCCCTGCTCCAAGAGGTGGCGGAGCGCTTCCGGGTGCCCGATCAGGTGCACCGCCATCACCCCCGCCTGGAGGACGACCATGGCCCCCCACAACAAGAGAAGGAGCAGGAAGGCCTGGGCGATGCCGGGATAGGGCTTGCGGGGGGGAGGCGCTGGGGGCGCGGCGGTCGGTTCCTGCATGCGGAAACTATCGGCGCGGGGGTGCGGTGGGTCAAGCGGCGGCGGGGCCGGAATTCGAGGGCGGTCGAAGTTCCGGCCCCGCGCCGCGGGACGGTGCGGCCGGCGCGAGGCCCCGGAGCGGGCGGGGGCGGGTCAATTTCCCCGCCGGAGCCCCCCCGGCCGGGGCGCCGGGTCAGAAGAACGCGGTGGGGAGATACGCGGTCAGGGATCGCGGCTCAAGCGATTGCGGCTCAAAAGAACGCGACGCCGGACTGAAGTCCGGCGCCGCGCCTTTCGTCCGAAAGACCGGGAACTCCATGGCACGAGCCTGGACATCCCCCATATATGGTCTGCGTACCAGGAACCGGTCTCGCGAACGGAACCTTTGCAGGTTCCGCCTGTCCGCCGGGACGTCCATCACGTCCCGTTCAGTCCCCGTCCGGAGACGGGGAGGGATAGCCGGAGAAGAAGGCCTGCGCTCGTTATGACCCTCTTCCCCTCTCTTGCACCTCCACCTGGCGCAAGGGGGCCGGCTTTCGTCCCCCGGGCGCCGGGAAGGAGACCCGACCGTCCGCAGACACTCGGACCCGTCGGGCTCCGCCGGCCGGGGCCCGTGCCCCGGCACGACGCCGGTCGCTCACTTGGAGCAGGAGCAAGGCGCACACGCATGACGCGGCGCGATCTCACGAATAGGAGACGGCCGGAGAGTCTCCGAACCCGATGGGTCGGGAACACGGGCGGAAGCTATCCTGTTCGGCCGCCGCCGCCTCCATGAGATCGCGCTGGGTCACGTGCGCGCGCCTGCCGTCCCGAACCGCGGCCTTGCGGACCGCGCCGAGGACGGCATTCTTGATGTGCCCGCCGGCCATGGGCCAGCAGCGGGCAAGTTCCTCGAGGTTCACGTCCCCGGCCAGGGGCATGCGGGCCGGCACCAGACGTTCCCAGATCCGTATGCGCTCCGCGGGTCCGGGGATCTCGAACTCGAACACCCCCGCGATCCGGCGCGCCAGCCCCTCGTCCAGGGAAACCTTGCGGTTGGTGGTGAGGATGCAGGTCCCTTCGAACGCCTCCAGCTCGCCGAGCAGGATGCTCACCTGCCGGTTGTAGGCGCGCTCGTTGTAATGACCCCCGTCCATCCGGGCGGCCAGGATGGCGTCGACCTCATCCAGGAGAAGGACGGCGTCGGCCTCGGCCGCGGAGCGGAACACGCTCACGATGTTCTTCTCGGTCTCGCCGATCCACTTGCTCTCGAGCTGGGCATAGTCGGCGATGTAGAGCGGACGGCCCAGTCGCTCGGCCACCGCCTCCGCGGTCATGGTCTTCCCGGTCCCGGGAGGACCCGACAGGAGCACGACGGTGCCCTTCCCCTTCTCCACCACCTCGTCCAGACCCCATTCCGCGAACAGGGTCCGGCCTTCGTCCGCCTGCCAGAGGACCTCCTCCAGGCGGCGGCGGATGGCGGGGGAAAGCACCACCTGCTCCAGGCGAATACGGGGGGCGACGACCCGGTAAGGGCTGTCGAGAGGACTGCTGGAAGTGCGGGAGACGTGCTGCGGATCCCTTATGGAGCTGCGATCGCGAACTCCCAGCACCTCGTGCAGGGTCTTTTCCGTGACTTCGTAGGCAGCCCTCAAGAAGTTGGAGCCGTCGTCATCGGAAATGGACCTGATCAGCCCTTCCTGTAGGAGCGTCGCCCCCACGTCTAGGAACCGGGAGGCCTTGAGCGCGCTCACCGGGTTGGGGAAAAGCAGGTTGAGGATCTCGTTGCCGGAGGTGAACCGGGCGTGGCTCCGGCCCACCGACTCGTTGTAGAGAAGAACGAGGAGGATGTCGACCTCCTCGGGATGGAGCCGGTACCGTTCGGCGAACTGATCGAGGGGGAATCGCGCTCCCAGCTCCTCGGTGTCGTGCCGGCGCGCCTGGATCTGGCCGAGCTTCCGGTCCACCTCGCCTTCGATGCCGCGGTAGATCTCCAGAAGCTGGCTCCGGTCGGAGTCGAACCCGTTTCGCTCGCTGTAGAGCGCCATCCGCTCGGTCTCGAGCGCCTCGGTCCGGATGTTGTAGGCGTCGCCGCGCTTGCGCACCAGGTCGAAACAGTCCGCGAGATACTCGAACTGATCCCGGTAGGCCTGAGTCGACTCGCGGCGCATGGTGTCGTTCTGCCTCACTAGGGACGGACGTCGGCCGGGTTCGGCAGCGAAGCCGCCGCATCGGGTTCCAAGTCCGGTGGTGTCAACTACGAAGCAGGATCGTCGTCCTTGGAACCCGACGGCAGTCGGCTCTGGAGGTCCCCCCTCCGCAGGATGTCCAATGCAGACCTTGTGCCAGAGACGCGGATCGCCCCGAAATCGCTGTAACTCGTTGCGTTTCAGCGGGGGGGTCGGCAGGATGGAGGCGGCGCGGAGGCACCTTGGGAACCGCACCTATCAACGGAGTTCACAGCGAATCGGGTGGGAAAACCCAAACCCAATCATTTCAATGGGTTGGGTGTATCAAATCATTTGATAGGCATTCGTGCGGGAAAGAAGCCTAGTCGGAAGGCCGCTCGAGGTTGAATTCCTTGATCTTCTTCAGGAGACACGGGTAGGACACCTTCAGGATGCGAGCCACCTGCGCCTTGTTCCAGCCGTTGGCGCGCAACGCATCGGAAATCACCCGGCGCTCGGTGCGCCCCACCTCCTCGCGCAGGGTCCGCCCGCGGAAGCTGGGCTTCTCGGTCTGGATTTCCACCGGCAACAGGTCGAGCCCCACCGGCAGCTCCTCGTCGGCCAGCACCACCAGGCGCCGGATGGTCTTCTCCAGCTCGCGAACGTTGCCCGGCCAGTGGTGGTCGAGCAGCACCCTCCGCACCTCGGCGGTGAGCGCCACCTCGTTCCGCCCGTACTGCTGGCAGAACTTCTTGAGGAAGTAGTCGATCAGAAGCGGAAGGTCCTCGCGCCGGTCGCGCAGCGGCGGCACGGTGATGATGAAATCGTTGAGCCGGTAGTAGAGGTCCTCCAGGAACTCGCCGGAGCGGATGCGCTCCCGGAGGTTGGAGTTGGTGGCGCAGATGACCCGGGTATCCACGCGATAGGGCTTGACCGACCCCACCGGGCGCACTTCCTTGGAATCCATCACGTGGAGCAGCTTGGCCTGCACCGCCAGGCTGGTCTTGTCCACCTCGTCCAGGAAGATGGTGCCGTTCTCGGCTTCCTTGAACAGGCCCACCTTGTTGTAGGTGGCGCCGGTGAACGCGCCCTTCACATGGCCGAAGAGCTCGCTCTCCAGGAGGGGTTCGGGGAGCGCGGCGCAGTTGATCTGCACGAAGGGCTTGTCGCGCCGGTTCGAGGCCTCGTGGATGACCTGGACCAGCAGGCCCTTCCCGGTCCCGGTCTCCCCTTCGATGAGGATCGACACCGGGCTGTTGGCCACCTTGCTCACCAGCCGCAGGGTCTCCTTGAGCTGGGGATTGGCGGTCACGAACCGGTCCTCGCCCTCGCCGAGGGCGATGCGGGCGCGGAGTTCCTCGTTCTCGCGGATGAGCCGCGAGTTCCAGCGCTCCATGATGGAGAGGCCGGCCAGATTGGCCAGGATGGTGAGGAGATGGAACTCGCCCTGGTGATAGGCGCCTTCCAGGTTGTCCTGGGTCTTGTCCACGTAGAGGAGTCCGGGCTTCTCCTCGGTCAGGATGAGCGGAAAGAGCACGAAGCTCCGGGTCCGGAAACGCTGGTCCCGGCTCACCATGCTGAAGCGGGAGTCCTCGGCCGCGTTGTTGCTCCAGACCGGCCGGTTCTCCTCCAGCGCGGCCGAGAGCGCCGGGCCCATGGTCTGGAGCAGCGCGGATGCCTCGTCCTGCTTCCAGCCGAAGGTGGCCACCACCCGGATGCCGCCGTTTCCGGTGGCGTGGGCCACGCAACCCCGGCTGGATCCGGAGCGGGTGGCGGCGAGGCGGATGAGCTCCTGCAGCACCCCCTCGGTGTCGGTGGCGCCCTGGAACAGGCGCTTCATCTCGCGGAGGGAGGCGAGGACGTCCCCGCCCGAGGACCAGCGCTCGGCGAACGCGTCCTCGAGTTCGGCGCCGAGGGCGGTCAACCGACGCTCGAGTTCGGGATCCCGGCCGGCGGGAAGCACCTGCCGGGCCTTGGCCCGGAACGCCGCCGCCTCCTCGAATCGCTGGAACACCGCCTCCAGGGACGCCCGCTCGTAGGCGCCGGTGGCGGCCTGGACCCGGGCGTCCAGGTCCAGGAAGGCCCCGTAGGCCCGCTGAAGCTGCACCCCCGCGCGTTCCAGTTCGTCCACCGCGCGGGATTCGCGCGCGGACTCGGCCAGGAAGCGGCCGTACTCGAGATGGGTCACGCCCTTCTGGTAGGACTCGCCGATGTCGCCCAGGGCCTCGAGGCTCATGGACACCAGACGCTCGCCCTCCTCGCGATCCCCCATCCGCAGCATGGCCAACCCCACCACCCGGAGCGCCACCGCCTCTTCGTAGCGGTCGCCGATCCGGCTGGCCGAGGCCGCCGCCTCCTTGGCGTAGTGGAGCGCCTCTTCGGCCCGCCCCTGGGCCAGTCGCGCCTCGGCGAGGCGCCGCAGGGTCTCGTTCACCATGTCGCCGTCGGGGGCGACGGTACGCGCCTCCTCCAGGCAGACCTCGAGAATCTCGGCGGCGCGATCGGCCTCGCCCATGTCCACCGAGAGCTCGCCCAGGAACTCCTGGGCCAGGATGGACTCGCGGCCGAAGCCCTCGGCGCGGGCCACCCTGCTCGCCTCGCGGTAGAGGCGGGCGGCCTCGTCCCAGGCGCGCCGGCGAAGGTTCAGATTCCCCTGGGCGAGCTGGATCCGGACCAGCGCCTGCGTCCAGGAGAGTTCCCGGGCCAGCCGTTCGGCGGCGGCGAGGTTCTCCTCGCACAGCTCCCACTTGCCGAGCTTGAAGTGGACGATGCCCAGGTTGAGATGGGTGGTGACCAGGTGCTGGCGGTGGCCGATCCGCTCGAACAGCCCCCGGGCCTCTTCCAGATAGCGGACCGCCTCGCGCCATTCGCAGCCGTTCTTGTACTGGAGGCCCAAGTTATTGAGCGACTTGGCCTCGCCCCCCACGTCGCCGATCCGGCGGTAGGTGGCCAGCGCGTTCAGGAAGCCCTGCCGGGCTTCGACGGTCTGCCCGCGGCGGGCAAAGATGGTGCCGAGATCGGTCTCGATCGCGGCCAGCTCCTCGTGCTCGTTGGTGCCGCTCAGGAGCTTTCGCGCCCAGAGCAGATACCGCTCGGCCCGGTCGTATTGCCCCATCTCCTGCATGATGCTGCCGCGACGGGCGTAGATCTTGGCCAGCCGCACCTTGTCCAGGTGGCGCGGAAGCACGCGGCGGGCCAGGTCGAGCTGCTCCAGGGCGAGACGGTAGTTGGAGCGGCGCTGGTAGCAGCTGGCCAGCCGGTAGTGGAGCCGGGCGCGCAGCTCGGGGGGGAGCTTCCGGGCGGACGGCGCCTCCACCGCCCGGGTGTAAGCCTCGAGGGCGTCCGCATAGCGCTCCGCCTGATAGCAGACGTCGCCGTACTTCACCGCTTCGGGCAACTCCTGCCACTCCTCGTCCCGGCGGGCGCGGGTCACCCCGCGCGGCCGCCGTTCCGACTTGCTCGAACGGTTCACGATGATTGCCCTCGGCCGGCGTCCGCGCTCCCGGTGGAGAGCGGAGCGACGGCGTCCATGCCAGCGATCGGTCCCACTAGCGAACGAACCCGCATGCGCCTCCCAGGATGGAAGAGGCGATCTGAATCACCACCTTGATCGTCGAGCCGCCCCTGGAACTCGAGCCCCCGGAGCCCGATCCGCTGTTCGTGGCGGTGGAATCGGCCCCGTTTGCGTACTGATCGGGATCCCCGGCGGGGGTGGCGCTGTTGGCGTACTGGTCCGGGTCGCCCGTCGAGTTGACGGTAAAGACGGACCCGAAAGTGCAGTCCCCCTCACCGGCCTGCGCGGTGCCGATCAAGAGCGGCGAGCGCGGAGCATGCGCGACCGCCGGAGCGAACCAATTGAGTCCAGCCACGCTCCAGGCCGCTGCCAGGATGAAAATTGCGAAGCCGAGACGCTTGGAGGTCATGACGACGAACTCCTCAGGTCAGCCGAGCAGAGACCGCCGGCGAGGGGGGCGATGCCGGACAGCCCTTGGGGCTGGTGTACCTGCTTCAACCAGGGAGCCGGACCCTTCCACCGATGAGGGCCCGTACGACCGTGCGAGCGGCTCGAAAACAGGAATTTGGAGGCACGAGAGTCCCCATCTCCGTCCACTCGGTCTCAGTATAGACTACGAAATTCGTTCTCCATAGTGTCGGGAGGTGCGCCGAATAACAATCCCCGGCGCCGGCAGGCGGGCCGCGTCAGGCGACGTA
Organism: Candidatus Eiseniibacteriota bacterium; assembly: GCA_963728475.1. GTDB lineage: Bacteria > Eisenbacteria > RBG-16-71-46 > JABDJR01 > JABDJR01 > CAVSKL01. The sequence goes on along the minus strand of CAVSKL010000001.1, from coordinate 1,562,910 downwards.
CGCCGGGGTTTCCGCCGGCGCGACCCGAGCCGGTTCTTCAGCTTGCGGCTAGAGCAGCCACTCCTCGAAAGGCCGGGATTTTCCGTCATCGTCCGCTTCCGGCTCCAAATTAGATGCATCTATTTGCATTTTAACATTTTCATGCGATCCGGCACTCGAGGGCGCCGCCTCGGGAGCCTCGGGGGCCAACGCACCGAGCACGAGGCCGGCCAGGCCGCCTTCCGCCAGGCGGTAGAAGACGTTCCGCCCCTCCCGCCGCTCCCGGATCACCCCCGCCTCCCGCAACACCTTGAGGTGCCGGGAAAGGTTGGGTTGGGTGAGGCCGAGCTGCTCCTGGAGTTCGGCCGTCCCCCGCTCCCGGCCGGCCACGAGCGCCGCCACGAGGAGCCGGTGAGGCTCGCCCAGAGCCTTGAGTTCCCGTACCGCTCGATCCCGGTCCATGTCGCCCCTCCCGGCGAGCCGCCGCGACGCCGATCCGGATGAATACATTCACAGCTATTAATACAACGGAGCCGGCAGCGGGACAAGCGGAGATTTTGACCGGGCCCCCCCCGCCTGATACGCTCTTCCGGCGCCGCGTCGGCGCGGAGCCCATCCATGGACACCCGACTCGATTTCCACAACTTCACCCGATCCGCCCTCGAGACCTGGTTCGAGGAGCGCGGCCAGCCCCGGTACCGGGCCCGCCAGCTCTTCGCCAACGTCTACCAGCGGGGGCTGGACGATTTCGGGGTCATGACCGACCTCCCCAAGGGGCTCCGGGGCGAACTCTCGGAACTCCTCAGCTTGACCGGGCCGCCCGCACGGCGGGAGCTGGCCAGCCCGGACGGGTCGGCGGTCAAGTATCTCTGGGGGCTTGCGGACGGTCGCGAGATCGAGAGCGTGCTCATGCGCGCCGACTACGGCGACACCATCTGCTTCTCCACCCAGGTCGGCTGCGCGTTCGGGTGTTCGTTCTGCATCACCGGCATGATGGGCCGGATCCGGAACCTGACCGCGGGAGAGATCGTGGCCCAGATCCACCGGCTCAAGGCACTGCGCGAGTCCCCCCGGGAAGCCGCGAACCTGGTGGCCATGGGCATGGGCGAGCCGATGGACAACCTGGACGAGCTGCTGCGGGCGCTGGAGATCCTCCAGGACGGCTTCGGGATGAACGTGGCCGGCAAGCGACTCACCGTCTCCACGGTGGGGGTGGTGCCGGGGATCCGGCGGCTGGCCGCCGCGCAGCCCGCGGTGGGGCTGGCGCTCTCGCTCAACGCGACCACCAACGAGGTGCGGCGCGAGCTGATGCCGGTCACCCGCAAGTACCCGATCGAGGAGCTGGTGCCCGCGATCGAGGAGTACGCCGCGGTCTCCCGGCGCCGGGTGACCCTGGAGTACGTGCTGATCGACGGGCTCAACGACACCGATGCCGACGCCGACCGCCTGGGCGCGATCGCGGAGCGGTTCCCGTCCAAGGTGAACGTGATCCCGTTCAACCCTTCCGAACTCTTCCCCTACCGCCGGCCCCCCGAGCGCCGGGTGGAAGCCTTCGCCCGGCGGCTCTGGCCCTACCGCACCACCGTCACCGTGCGCTATTCCAAGGGGCTGGACATCCTCGCCGCCTGTGGGCAGCTCGGCTACGAGCAGGTGAAGCAGAAGCTCGCCGCCGGGGCCTGACCGCATGATGCCGGGTCACCGCCCGGTGGGCGCCGCGCCCTCGGTCCGCAACCAGGAGACGTAGGCCCAGAGCGCGTCCAGATCCCCGGCTTCGAGATGGTCCCGGTAGGCGGGCATGTGGAGCACCGCCCGATCGAGAAACCGCCGGGCCAGCGGGTTCCGGGTGAACCGCCGGCTCTTGCCGTCCCGCACCCACTCCTCGAACTCGGCCCGGTCCCGAACCACCTCGGCAAAATCCGCGCCGTCCCAGGAGGGGACGTAACCCTTGAGCGATCCCGCATTGGGGCGGGCGAAGCGCCCTCCCGGCCCGTGGCAGCCGAAGCAACCGAGGCCCGCGGCCAGCTTTCGCCCCCTCCCGGCCAGGGAATCGGCGGGGGCGGCGGCTCCGTTGACCGCCTGCACGAAGACCACCAGGTCGTCGATCTGGCCGGGATCCAGCCGCCGGCCGAAGGCGGGCATGACCACGGTGGCCGCGTCCTGCTGCTCGTTGAAGCTGATGCTCTTCGATCTGGACCGGGTGACCCCGTCGGTGATCCACTGGCGGATCTCGGCGGGGCCGCTCGCGAACATCATGAGTTCGGAGCCGAATCCCGGGACCGCGCCGTCCTCGCGCCCGGGGTCGGGGCTGCCGAGGCTCCCCTCGGGACCATGGCAGCCGAAGCAGCCCAGGTTCTCGGCCAGGCGGCGGCCCCGCTCCGCCGGCGGAAGATCGGGGCGAAGATAGACGGCCCAGAGCGCCGCCCCGGTGGCCAGAACGAGAAGGGCGCCGAGGGCGGGGATGAGCAGGGTGCGGGCACGGATCATGCGCGGTGAACCTCCGAGTCGTGAGCGTCGTCTCGCTCCCGGAGACGACGAGGCCGGGAAACCCCACGGGATTCCCGGCCTCGGTCAAACCGGACGGATCAGGATTGGATCACTTCCCCTTGGCGTCGCCCTTGTCGGGGGCGGCCGCGACGATCTTGTCGACCTCGATCGACTTGATGCCGTCGCGCTCCGCCACCGGGCCGGTGATCGCCACCATGTCCGCGGCCATGCTCTTGGCGCTGGTGTAGGGATCGGCGTCCGAGTGGCTGACCGTCAGCAGGTAGAGGTTGCCGTCGGAAGTGAGAAGTCCCATCGGCATTCCGCCGGCGATGCACTTGAGCGCGCAGGCCTTGTGGCCCTCGCCCTTGGCGCCGTGACCCAGGTAACAGCCCATGTCCACGACCTCGCCGGTCAAGGTCATGGTCTTGGGGGCGTCCTTCTCCATGGACGTCTCGCCCTTCTTGGCCGTGCCCCCCTCCTGGGCGAGGGCGAGGACGGCCACCGAGACGACGAGCGCGGAGGAAAGGACGAGCGCGGTCAGAAACCTTTTCATGAATGAACCTCCTGGGGGTGCGACGCCCGCGTCCGGAGGCGGACGGTCCCCGGGATACGGGCGCAAACGGAAAGACGGATCATAGGAACCATTTCGTACATACTGCAAGCGGCCGGCTCCCCTTCCGGCTTTTCGCGGGTTTTCACCGTCCAAACGGGGGATACGGAGACCGGGGCGAAGGGTGACAGCCCTGGGGGGGGCGACGCGGCGGGTGGACCTTTGCTCTCCCCTTGGGGTTGAATCATGCCCATGCCCACTTCCGCGACCGCCCCGTCCCGGATCCCGGGGCCCGGCCGGGTCACCGGACGGACCTGAGGAGATCACGTGGCCTTCCCGCCCAGGACGCTCAAGGGTCAGCTCACCCTCATCTTCCTCGCGCTCACCCTGGTCCCTTCCCTCACCCTCACCGTGATCTCCACCCACCGGCTCCTGGCCGCGCTCGAGCGCTGGGAGAATCCCGGGGTCCAGAGGGCCCTGGAGGGGAGCCTGGAGGTGGCGCGGGACCTCATGAACCTGACCCGGAACGACCTCCGCCAGCGCGGGCAGCTCCTGGGGGCGGATGAGGCGCTGGAACCTCCCCGCCGGAAGGACGCGGTGCGCGACCGGCTCGCCACCGCCTACAACCTGGACTTCGTCCAGCTCTACGACCTGGACGGAACGCTCCTGTTCCAGGCCACCCGCGACACCCTGCTCGCTCCCCCCGGACGGCTTCCCGGCGTGCGCGCCCTGGCCCGGTCCGACAATCCGTTCTACCAGGATCCGTCCCGGGGGCTTCTCGCCTACGTGGGTTACGCGGGCGAGCCGGGGAAGTCGGAGTGGATCCTGGTGAGCGGAATCTACCTCGACCCCGCCCTGTTCAACCGGCTCGAGGATCTTTCCCGGGGGGTGGCCTATTACCGCCAGCTCGGAGTGCTGAAACGGGTCAACCAGAAGGCGGTGCTGGTGGGGCTGGCGCTGGTGGTGGTGGGGCTGGCGGTGGGGGCCACCGTGATCGCCCGGCGCCTGGCGGTTCGGGTGAGCCGGCCGGTGGAGAACCTGGGACGCGGCATGGAACGGGTGAGACGGGGCGAGGAGTCGGTCCGGGTGCGCCCCGAGGGGAGCGCCGAGGTGGAAGCGCTCATCCGCACCTTCAACGCCATGAGCGCGGAGCTGTCGCGCTCCCGCCGGGCGCTGGCCCGGGCCGAGCGCCTGACCGGGTGGCAGGAGGTGGCCCGCCGGGTGGCCCACGAGATGAAGAACGCGCTCACCCCCATCACCTTCTCGCTCCACCGGCTGAAGAAGCTCGCCCCCGAACTCCCCGAGCCCGGACGCGCCCAGGCCTCGCTCGAGACCGTGCTCGGCGAGGTGGAGGGGCTCCAGCGGCTCGCCGCCTCCTTCAGCGAGCTGGCCCGGTTGCCGGTGGCGGAGTTCGCCCCGGTCGACCTGCGCGGCGTGATCGAGGCCTCGGCGGAAGGTCTGGAAGGGACGAGGATCCTGTGGAAACCGCCTCCCCGGCCGGTGATGGTGGACGCGGACAAGACGCTGCTCCGGCAGGCCCTGGGCAACGTGCTCAAGAACGCGTCCGAGGCGATGGAGAGAGGGGGAACCATCTGGATCGAACTGGAGGCGACCGCTACCCTCGCCCGGGTCATCGTGGAGGACGACGGGCCGGGCTGGCCGGAAGGGGCCCGCGACTCCGCGCTCGAGCCCTATTTCACCACCAAGAACCAGGGGAGCGGCCTCGGGCTCAGCATCGTGCAGCGCACACTGCTCCAACATGGGGGTACGCTGGAACTGGACGAGCGGGCGGGCGGGGGCGCCCGGGTGATCCTGAGCCTCCCCCTGGCCGGGGACCCCCCGGTGCGCGCCGGGAACGGGAAGGAGCCGGGATGAGCGGGACCGACGAACCGAAACGCACCGTGCTCATCGTGGACGACGAGGAGCGGATCCGGAAGTCGCTGGCCGAGTTCCTGACCGACGAGGGATACCGGGTGCTCCAGTCCGCCGATACCGCCACCGCCGAGAAGGCGCTGGCCCGGGACGGGGCGACCGTGGACCTGGTGCTGCTCGACGTCCGGATGCCCGGCGAGGAAGGGGTGGCCTTTCTCAAGCGGCGTCCCGAGATCGCGCAGGATCTCCCGGTGATCATGATGAGCGGCCACGGCACCATCGAGCTCGCGGTGGAGGCGGTGCGCCTGGGCGCCTTCGACTTCCTGGAGAAGGGGTTCACCCCGGAGCGGCTGGCCCTGACCGTGGACCGGGCGCTTCAGATGTTTGCCCTCCGCCGCCAGAACCGGGTGCTGAAGGAGGAGCACGGGGCGCTCCACCGCCTGGTGGGCGAGGGCGCGGGCATGGAGGAGCTGCGGGGGGCCATCCGCCGGGCCGCCCCCACCCCGGCCAAGGTGATCATCCTGGGCGAGAACGGAGTGGGAAAGGAGCTGGTGGCCCGCGCCATTCACGACCTGAGCCCGCGCGTCGACGGCCCGTTCGTGCGCCTCAACTGCGCGGCAATTCCCCGCGACCTGGTGGAGAGCGAACTCTTCGGCCACGAAAAGGGGGCGTTCACCGGGGCCTCGGCGCTGAAGCAGGGGAAGCTGGAGCTGGCCCACGGCGGTACCCTCTTCCTGGACGAGGTGGGAGACATGAACCTCGAGGCCCAGGCCAAGCTCCTGCGGGCGCTCGAGTCCAACGAGTTCGAGCGGGTGGGCGGTACCCGCACCCTCTCCTTCGACGCCCGCATCATCGCCGCCACCAACAAGGACCTGGGAAAGGAGGTGGCGGAGGGGCGCTTCCGCCGCGACCTCTTCTACCGGTTGAACGTGCTCCCGATCACCGTGCCGCCCCTTCGCGACCGGTCCGAGGACGTGCCGCTCCTGGTCGAGCACTATCTGACCTACTTTCGCCGCGAGTACGGCCGTCCTGGGCTGGATCTCACCCCGGAAGCCGTCGCCATCCTCTCCCGCTACTCCTGGCCGGGGAATGTGCGGGAACTGCGGAACCTGGTGGAGCGGCTGGTGATCATGGCGTCGCGGGACCGGCTGGGGCCGCGCGAGGTGGCCGCCCTCCTGGGGACCGGGTCCGGGGCCGAGGGAACCACAGTGAACCTCAACCTGGAGCTGGACGTGGAGGCGGGCGAGGAGGGAGCGCTCAGGAAGCTCATGGAGGCGGCGGAGAAGGAGATCCTGGAGGCGGAGCTCAACCGCTCCGGAGGCAACGTGAGCCAGGCGGCCCGGAACCTGGGCATCGACCGGGCCAACCTTCATCGCAAGCTGCGGCGGCTGGGGATCGAGCGGAAGTGAGCGAGCGAGCGCCCCAGGGTGGGTCGATGGCGCCACACCTGTAGCGGCATGGACCGGGCCGGAGCCCGACCCGGTTCCCCGGCCGGGACTCCGCCCAAGAAATCGATTGTGGCACAACACGTTACGGTAGCGACTGAAGCCGGGAAGTGGAACGCCTCTTGCTGTTTGACGCGGGGAAGGGAGAAGTCGCGCCGACCGCGCGCGGCCGGTCCACTCATCCGAGAAACCGCCGGAGGGGTCCCGCGCCGGTTTCAGGGGGCAGGTCATGAAGCAGATCGCCGCGCTTTCCTCTTGCGTCAGCCGGATGATCCGGGTGGCGCCGGTGGCGCTCCTCGTCCTGGGCGGCCTCGCCGCCCCGGTCTCCGCCGTCCGCGCCGCGGAGACGGGAACGGCGCCGGCGGCCCCGGCCGACACCACCGCCGTCCCCGCCGCCGCCGACTCCACCCTACCGCCTCTTTCCCAGCGGGTCCGGCTCAGCTTCTATCCCGAGGCGGGCGCGGCCGGCGGCGAGGAGATCCGCCCCCGCGAGCGCTCCGGGCGCATCACCCTGGAGGATCACTGGGACTGGCGGAATCCGGATGGAGCCGGCTTCCACAGCCGGGCGAGTTACGACCGGGTCCAGGGGATCTCGCTGGCCGCCGGACTCCGGCGGCCGCTGGTGCGCGGAGACTGGCTTCCCGCCTGGCACGCGAGCCTGGGCTACGGCTTCTCCTCCCACCGCGGCACCTACGAGCTGGGCTTCGAGCAGCCGGTCGCCCCCCGGGAGAAGGTCACGGCGGGGGTCGACGCCTACCGGCGGCTGGCCGCCTTCTTCTATGGCGACGAGGTGATCGGAGACGGCGAGAACTCGGCCAGCGCCTTCTTCCTCCACCGCGACTACCGCGACTGGTACGAGGCGGAGGGGGGCCGCGCGTTCGTGGGGCTCCATCCCTCCCCCTTCTTCACTCTCACCGCCGGACTGACCTCGCGCACCGAGTCGGCGGCGGCGGCCAACACCGACTGGTCGCTCTTCCGGCAGAGCTGGGACTTCCGTCCCGATCCGCCGGCGGCGTCGGGCGACTACCGCGCCTTCGACGCCACCCTCGCCTACGACAGCCGCCCCCGCAAGGGGGTGTGGGCGGACTCCGACCCCGCCCCGCGTTCGAGCTGGGGCGCGGTGGAGCACTGGTACCGGATCGAGTGGGAGCGCGCGGGAGCGGGGCTGGGGGGCGACTTCGACCTCTGGCGGGCAACCGCCGATCTCCGCACCTACTACCGGCTCTCCGCGCGACAGACGCTCTCCACCCGGGTTCTGGCGGGAAGCGGCGAGGCCTCGGCGTGGTCGCTGGGGAGCGGCCCGGTCGTCTCCGGCGTGCTTCCCCCCCAGCGCCGCTACGCCATCGGGGGGATGGGAACGCTCCGGGGGCACGAGTACCGGAGCCTCGCCGGCGACCACGTGGCGCTGGCCAACCTGGAGTACGCCTTCCACGTGGCGCGCACCGACGCCGCGCTGGTCTTCGTGGACGCCGGCACGGCATGGGACCGGGGCGGGCTGGCCGACCAGTTCATTCCGGTCGACGGCGGGGCCGGGTTCCGGCTGGGCGAGGACGGGGTGACCTTTCTCCTCGGCAAGAGCCTCAACCGCTCGGGGTCCGGGGTGAAGGCGTTCGTCCGCTTCCAGCATTCCTTCTAGGAGAGAGATGGGGCCGGCGGACCGGGGACCTTCCAGGATGGTGATCGCGCTCTGCGCGGCGGCGTTGACCTTGGGCGCCGGGGCCGCGCGCGCGGATCTGGGGGTCTGGGTGGCCGCCCCCGGCGAGCCCTTCTCCGCCGACTCCGCCCGAGCCGCGCCGGCTCCCCGCTTTGCCCCCGGCGATACCCTGGTCGCCGCCTTCGGCCTGACCGGACTCTTCGACCAGGGGAACGAGACCCTGGGCGAGGGGATCCCGGCCACCCTGACCCTGGTGGTGGATCTCTGGCGGGAGCGCGGCGGCTGGTGGGATGCGCTGGTTCACAGCCAGTCCTACACCTATCGCTTCCGCCGCGACGTGTGGAGCGGGGCCTATGAGATCGTGGACCCCGATCTCTCCACCGCCCGCCTCACCGACCGCGACGCCCTGCGCCTCTATCTGGAGCGCGTCCACGAAATCCCCCTGGGGCCGGCGTCCCGCTTCGAGGCCTCGTCGCGGTACTACCTGACGGTGAAGGCGGTGCTGCAGCCCCTGAACCTGGACGATCTGGAGGCGGTGGACGCCTGGCTCTCCGGCGACGTGACCCGGCGGAGCGGAAACGGCGGCCTTCTGGGCGTGCCCAAGGCCCTGGCCGGGTTCGTGATCGATCTCAGCGGGCTGGGGGACGTGAGCGCGCTCGGCCGGAGCCTGACCTTCGTCCCCAGACCCGGCCGGTGAACCCGGTCAGCGCGCGACCAGCACCTTGCCGGTCCAGGACCGGCCGCCCCGGTCGACCCGCACGTAGTAGACGCCGGGGGCGGCGGGAAGGCCGTCGCTTCCCCGCCCGTCCCAGCGCAGGTCCGAGGCCGACCCGTCCCGCCGGAGCGCCACCAGCCGCCCGCTCACGTCGAACACGCTCAGGGTGAGCGGGCCGGCGGCCGGGAGCGGATCGGCGAAGGCGACCTGGACGCCGGCCGCGGTGGGGTTGGGATAGAGGCGAAGGTCGCGGCGGACGGGGAAGTCCTGGAGGGTGGCGGCGGTGCCGTTGAGGGCGAGGTAGAAGTCGCGGAGCCCGGGCACCCGGTCGGGGAGCGCGATATCGGGGTTCTCGATGCTTCCCGAGTAGTTGGCCAGGGCGCCCCCGAAGAGATAGCGGAAGTCCTCGGCGAAGATCTCATGGGGCCGGTTCTTGTGAACGGCGCTCTCGTTGTAGACCGCGGTGCTGAAGATCCCGCGCAGGTCCCGGTAGCTCGCCCACGCCCCGGTGCTCCCGTCGGGGAAGAGCGCATGCTGCACCACGTGTCCGAACTCGTGGGCCACCAGCGCGTGCACCTGCTCCGGCAACATTGGGCCCACGCCGGGAGAAAGATAGATGCAGTGGTCGCCGGCGCTGGAGGGAAGGAGATCCCGCCGCGGGTAGGGCAGGATGAAGATGTCGACGTCCACCGCCGAGGTGGGGTAGGTGATGGCCTCGATCGCCGCCCGCACCGTGGTCGAATCCACCGGGTAGAACGAACCCGCGCCCTTGTTGGCGATGGCGGGATCGTCGATGTCGGTGACCAGGTCCCAGCGCTGGCCTTCGGGGCTCGAGAAGACGAGCGCGTCCCCGTTCCGCTGCGTCCACGACGCCAGGACCTCGCCCGGCGCGTGAACGGTCACTTCGGCGGCAGCAGAGGCCGCGAGGACCGCGGTCACGGCGAGCGTCACCAGCCCACAAACGGGGCCGCGGACACGGGACTCGCGCCGGGGCGGCAGGATGGGATTGGGGACGCGCTTCAACGACATGCCCTTCCCTTGGGCAAGCGGCATGCCATACGGGAAGCGCCTCCGTCCCCCCCGGCCGATTTCGACTCGGGGCTCAATTAGCTTCAGAGCAATAGGTTGCACGATCGGTCGAATCCGCGGCGGCCGCCGGCCGGGGCCGGCCGGGAGGGGCGATCGGGGGATTTCCCCCAAATCGGCGGCAATTGGTGTGCTAACCCCCAAAGTCCCCGGGGCCCGCGTCCCCGGCGCCCGCGTCCCTGAAATCTATCACACCCGTGGCGGCTTTCGGACGAATCCGGTCAGGGGCAGACGGCAACCGAGTCGCGGTGGCCGGCGTCCGAGAAGGGTAGGAACTCCACCGGCCCGGTGAAGCCGGCGCGGACGGAGTCGCACTCCGCGCTCCCCCACCAGTTGAATCGCGCGCTCACCGCCGCCGGCGACTCGTTTACCACCGCGCGACGGTTGTCGAGGAAGTCGTTGGCTTCGCGAAGCGCTCCTCCCAGGTTGGCAGTGCCGGTGGGGAGGACCCGCACCGCGGTCTCGTTGCCGGTGAAGGTGTTCCGGAACGCGCGCACTCCCGCCGCTTCCACCCGCAACCCCTCGCCATCCCCGCTGAAGGTGTCGTGCATGAGGAGCAGGTCGGCCCCGGGAGCGGCTTGAACCCCCACCGGGAGCGCGTCGAAGACGGTGGTGAACGCCCGGACCAGGCTTCCCTCGCCGCAATGGAGACCGGCCCCGGTCGAGCCGGCCAGCCGGCAGTCGTAGAGCTGGAGCACGGTCTTCCCGGCCTCGATCCCGTAGCGGCCGCCCCGGATCGCAAACCCGATCAGGGCGGTGCCGGGGGCGCCGCCCACCGCCAGCACCACCGCCCGCGTCTCCACCGAGTCGCGGGCGGCGGGAAGGGTGATCTCGGTCACCCCCGGTCCGGCCGCCGCCTCCAGCCGCACTCCCGACTTCAGGAAGACCGGCCCCAGGTAACGGCCGGGGGCCACCCGCACGGTGTCGCCGTATCCGGCGCGGAAGACGGCGGCAGGCAGGCTCCGTTCCTGGCGGGGGACCTCGATCACCGCGGCCTCGGTGCGGGCGGCACCGAGGCCCAGGAGAAGGCAGAGCGCGGCGACCGGCCCGGCGGAACGCGGGCGGCGGCTCCCGGTCACGTCCGCTCGGGAGGCGGGGGCGTCGGCCCCGGAGGGGGCGGCGCTGCCGGCGGCGGGGGCGCCTCCGGAGGCGGAGGCGGCGTCTCCCGGGGGGGCGGCGTCGACGAGGGCGGAGGGGGTGGATTCCACCCCGGATGCACCGGCGCCGGGATCGCCGGACCGGGGGCGGTGCTCGCGGTATGGCTGGGCGCGCCCCAGGGCGAGACCGGGGGCGGAACCGATCCCGGTCCTCCGGACGGCGGGCCCGGGGCGCCGGAGGAGGGCCCCGCCGTTTCCGCCGGGCGGAACCGGGACATGAGGAAGGCGCCGAACCCCATGGTGGCGGCGATGAAGATCACGCAGTAACCGATCACCGAGAGGATCCAGCCGATGAAATCGAACACCGAGCCGAAGATCCCGAAGAAGCGGGCGAGAAGGAGCGCTCCCTCCAGCGCCAGCACGCCCAGGAAGACGGTGCCCGCCGATCCCGCGCCCGAGCGGCCGAACCGGGCGCCCACCTTCCGTCCCGCCGACTCGGCCACCCCCAGGTAGCCCAAGAGCGCCACCACCGGAGTGAGGAAGATGAGAAGGATGGCGACGGGGATCCCGATGATGGTGACCAGCAGCAGGATGAACGCGGGGAGCCACAGGATCCACCCCGCGAACCCGGCCAGGAAGGCGACCAGGCCCCGGTCGTGCGCGGTCATCGAGAGCCGCGCCATCCGCGAGGGGAAGATCTGGAAAGCGACCACCCCGAGCCCGCCCAGGATGAGCACCCAGATCAGCCGGCGGACGAACCGCCAGAAGTCGTGGACGAAACCGTGCCGGCCGCCGCCCAGGACGATGTTCCCGGGGAGGCTGATTCCACCCAGCCCGCTCACCTCCACCGGCTGGCCGCCGATGTGCGCGGTGGGAGCCCGGTCCAGGTTCCCCCACACGCTCACCGCGTCGCCGAGAACCTCGGTGCTGTCGTCCAGGGTGACGTTGCCGGCCACCGCGACCGCGTCCCCCACCACCGAGGCGCCCGGCTTCAGCTCGATGTTCCCGCCGATGGCCACGCAGTCGCCGCTCACCTCGCCCTCGACGGTGACCGAGCCGCCGATCGCCACCACGTCGCCGGCCTGGCGTTCGCCGGGGCCCACGTGCACGCTCTCACCGAAACGCACCTTGTCCGAGGCCTTGGTCACCCGGCCCTGGTCGAGGTCGATGGTGATGTGGGCGCGGGTCGAGTCGTCGTCCATGTTGACGGTGAGGTGCTTGAGCCGGCCGCCGGCGGTCGGCCGCCGGCCGGCGGTGTCGGGCGCGGCGCTGTCCGGAAAGGTGATGCGCCGCTTGGCCGGGGCGCCGCCGCCTCCGGTGGAGTCCCCCTCCGGTGGGGCCTCGGGACGGATGAGCGCCTCAGCGGGGGTCGCGCCGGGCCCGCTCCCCACCGGGAGCAGGAACCCCACCATCACCGCCGCCCCGCCCAGGAGGAACGCCCTCGCCGCGCGGTCCCCGATCCGCTTAGAGAGAGAGCGAGACATGAGGAACACCCCTTTCACGCACCGGCTTCAGCGCCCACACGAGCACCAGCGCGGCCAAGGTCACGGTGAGGAAGACCAGGAAAACGACCTGGGGCGCCAGCGAGACCGCCGCCGCCTCGAGGCCGCGGGCCAAGGCCCGGGCCGCGTCGGCCAGCGACAGGAGGTCGATCACGAACTTGAACACGCTCCCCACCGCCACCCCGGCCAGGTGAAAGAGATTCAGGATGCCGTTCACCCCCTTGGCGATGCCGCCGGCCACCGCGTTCTCGAAGGGGGCGGGCCCGGCGACGAGGAGCACCCCGCCGGCGACCGCGGCCAGGATCACCGCCAGGACGGCGTAGGCGCGGGTGGCCAGCCGGAGGAGGACCGCGTTCTCGCTGGGGCGCGGGAACACCGCCTGAAGGATGCGCAGATCGAAACCGAAGGGGGGGGCCGCCGCCTCCAGCCGGTCGAGGTCGGCGAAGAGCGCCCGGTAGGAATCCACCTCCCGGCGGCAGCGGGGGCAGGCGCCCAGATGCCGCTCGGCGAGGATCCGCTCCGGGGCGGGAAGGTCCCCGTCCGCGAACCGCTCCACCACGGTGGCCGCCAGATGTGCGCGCTCGTCCATGCCGTTCATGATGCCCTCAGGACTCCCGGTCCAGCCAATCGAAGCCTTGGCGCGTGAGCTTCTCCCGCAGAAGCCGGTGCGCGCGATGGATCCGGGCCTTGACCGTACCCAGCGGCAGCTCCAGGGCCTCGGCGATCTCCTCGTAGGCCAGGCCCTGCTGATGTCGCATGACGATCACCACCCGGTAGGCGGGGGGAAGCGACTCCACCACCGCCGCCAGACGCCTCCCCCGCTCCCGGTCCGAGAACGACTCGGCCGGGCTCCGGGAGGAGTCCGGAAACTCCCAGGTCGATTCGTCCTCGCCCTCCCCGCGCACCATGGGCACCGTGTCCAGCTTGCGCCGCCGATAGTGATCGATGCACAGGTTGTTGGCGATGCGAAAGAGCCAACTCGAGAACCTCCGTTCCGGGTCGAACTGGTCCAGATGCCGGAACGCCCGGATGAACGCTTCCTGGGCCAGGTCCCTCGCCTCTTCCTCGTTCGGCACCATGCGCCGGACGATTCCGTAGACCGGCCGCCGGTACTTCTCAAGAAGCCGCCGGTACGCCGCCTGGTCGTTGTCGCGACAACGCAGGACGAGCTCGCGGTCCTCATGGGCTTCCGAGGTCAACTTGCGCGTCCTCCGCTCTCGCCCGGACTTACGGATGCCGGGCGCGCCGGGTTGCAGGAACGGGTTGCGCCGGAAGCGGATCCCCGCCCTTTCCCCGCACCGCGGGCGAAACTAGGGGAGAGGTTCGAATCCGGTCAAGCACCGCTCGTTCGCGGGGTCGATTCCAATCTACTACGGCTGTCGGAGACAGGCTCCGGCCGCGCCCGGGGCCCCCCGGGTTGGAGCCGGCCGGCGGGGGGCAGGTTGCGCCCGGACGGGGGAGCGTTCAAGATAACTCCCAGCGTTTTCAGGACTTTTCGCCTGCGGCCACGCGTCTGGGAGCGGCCGGCGGGCGAGGTTGAATACCTTCAGGGAAACCGGGGAGGAGCGAGGCCATGTCGTTGATCGAGATCGTCCGCGCCCGCGAGATTCTGGACAGCCGGGGCAACCCCACCATCGAGGCGGAAGTGCAGCTGGAAGGGGGGGCGGTCGGGCGCGCAGCGGTCCCTTCCGGGGCCTCGACCGGCACCCACGAGGCGGTGGAGCTTCGCGACGGGGACAAGAAACGCTTCGGTGGGAAGGGGGTCACCCAGGCGGTCGAGAACGTGAACGACATCCTGAGCGAGCACCTGCTGGGCGAGGACGGCACCGATCAGTCGCTCATCGACACCATCATGCAGGAAGCGGACGGCACCGAGAACAAGGAGAAACTCGGGGCGAACGCGATCCTCGCGGTGTCGATGGCGGTATCGCGGGCGGGGGCCATGGCTTCCGGGCTCCCCCTTTACCGCTACCTGGGGGGGACGGGGGCTCGAACCTTGCCGGTGCCGCTCATGAACGTGCTGAACGGCGGGGTCCACGCGGACAACAACGTGGACATCCAGGAGTTCATGCTGGTCCCCCACCGGGCGGATTCCTTCGCCGAGGCGCTCCGGATGGGGGTGGAGACGTTCCACGCCCTGAAGGGGGTGCTCAAGGAGAAGGGGCTGGCCACTTCCGTCGGGGACGAGGGCGGCTTCGCCCCGAATCTGAAATCCAACGTCGAGGCCCTGGAGTACCTGGTGAAGGCGATCGAGCGCGCCGGGTACAAGCCGGGGGAGGAGATCTCGCTGGCCCTGGACCCGGCAGCGAGCGAGTTCTTCAAGAGCGGGCAGTACGTGCTGGAGGGGGAAGGCAAGAAGCTTTCCTCGGAGGAGATGGTGGGCTACTACGAGAAGCTGGTGGCGGACTTCCCCATCATCTCGATCGAGGACGGCCTGGCCGAGGACGACTGGGACGGCTGGAAGGTCATGACCGACCGGATGGGCGAGCGGATCCAGATCGTGGGCGACGACATTTTCGTCACCAACTTCGAGCGGGTCTGGCGCGGGATCGAGGAGGAGATCGCCAACTCGGTGCTGATCAAGCTGAACCAGATCGGGACGGTGACCGAGACCATCGAGACCGTGCAGCTCGCCCAGCACAACGGGTACACCGCGGTGATCAGCCACCGGTCGGGCGAGACCGAGGACCCCTACATCGCGGACCTGGCGGTGGCCATGAACACCGGGCAGATCAAGACCGGCTCGGCCAGCCGCTCCGACCGGATCGCCAAGTACAACCAGCTTCTCCGGATCGAGGAGGCGCTGGGGGAGATGGGAGTGTTTCCGGGGATCCAGGCGTTCCCGGTGGGGGCGAAGACGAAGGAATAGCTGCGGCGGTTGGGGCGGCGCGGGGTCCGGCCGCTTGAAACGCCGGGGGGGGCGGGGGGGCCCGGACGCTTGAAACGCCGGGGCGGGCGGGCCTATAGTGCAGCCCACCGCTTCAGACCGGCGGACCACCGAGGAGGGCACGAGGTTGGTTCCCCACCGCAAACCGTTGGAGCCGTTCCGCTACCGGTACCTGCGCACGGTGTACCGGGGGAAGGGGCTCACGTCGTCGCGACGGCTCTGGTACGCCGTGGCGGCGCTGCTCTTGGGTCTCTATCTGGGCGACCTGGTGTTCGGGAGCCACGGCATGCTCCGGCGGCGCCAGCTCCAGGAGCAACTCGCCGGCTTGGTGGCGGGGAACGCCCGGCTCCGCGTGGACAAGTCGCGGCTGGACCAGGAGGTGGGGCTCAAGGAGAACGACCCCTTCAGCCTGGAGAAGCTTGCACGGGAGAAGTACTGGATGGTGGGCCCGGACGAGGTGGTATTCCGCTTCGACGACAACGAGACGGTGCCGGAACTCCCCAAGGACCCGGGGGAGGCGGCGCCGCCTTCCGAGCCCGCCGGGGGCTCGACCGGGGCCGGCTCCGGGGCCGGCTCGGGAGCCGCCTCCGAGGCCGGCGGGAACTGACCCGGTCCGGGCTTCGGCCCCGGGCTTCGGCCCCGGGCGGACGGGCGACAAGCGGGCGGGAACGGACTTGACCCCATCCCGGCCGGTTGCTAAGGTTCGTTCCCCACGGCGAGAGCCGTGCTCGACTTTGATGCGGGGTAGAGCAGTCCGGTAGCTCGTTGGGCTCATAACCCAAAGGTCGCTGGTTCAAATCCAGCCCCCGCTACCACCTTCGAAGGCCCCTATCCCCTTGCAGGATAGGGGCCTTCGGTGTTTCTTCTACCGCGGCACTGTAGTTCCACCTGGGGTCCTTACAACTTCGGCAGCGGCCCGTTCGATCTCCGAGGTTCGCTCCAGGACAGCGGCCTTAAGAGCCTGCTGGAGTTCCAACCGCTTGAGCTCGTGCTCCGGGTTCGGGAATACCCGCTCGAGGACGGTCAGGCCGGGATCCCGGGCGATCCGGATCCGGTACCTCCCCACCCCGCTGCCGGGTCAGCTTCCGGAGGCCGGATTCTCACCCTCCGCCGGCTCCTCCTCGGTGAACAGTCGGGTGGGAAGAGCCGCCCCCACCTCCGCCACCCGCAGGTTGGGATATCGCAGAGCCCGCCAGCAGAGCCAGACCAGGGGCACCGCTCCCCCCACGATGAACACCGCATCACCGGGCAGCCGGGCCCACTCCAGAACGTGGACCCAGGTCTCGGACAGGAAGCTCAGGCTCCGGGCCTGCCAGTATCCTTTGCTCACCGCGTCGTAGAGCTGAACGATTCCCACCGGGAACAGGGTGACGAAGGCCATCCAGGCCAGCCCCAGGTTCAGCGACCAGAAGGAGATCGCCGCCGCCCGGTCGCTCCACTTGTCCGGCCGCATCAGGTACCGGAGGCAGAAGAGCAGGAGGCCGACCGCGAGCATCCCATACACCCCCATCATGGCGGTGTGGGCGTGGTTGGCGGTCAGGTTGGTGCCGATCTCGTAGTAGCTGACCACGGGCAGGTTGATCAGGAACCCGAAGACCCCCGCCCCGAAGAAATTCCACACCCCGACCGCGACCAGGAACCACACCGCCCAGCGATGGAAGTGCTGCCCGCCGGTCACCGAACGCTCCCCCGAGCGCATGAACCCCCAGGCTTCCAGGGTGAGGAGCACCAGGGGGATCACCTCCAGGGCGGAGAAGGTGGCCCCGAGCGCCATGTGGGCGGCGGGGGTCCCGCTGAAGTACAGGTGGTGCATGGTCCCGATGACCCCGCCGGCGGAGTAGAGGATGATGTCCAGGTAGATGACCCGGATCGCCGTCTTCTCCCGCACCATGCCCAGGAGCACGAACATGTAGGCCACCACCACCGTGGTGAACAGCTCGAGGAAGTCCTCCACCCACAGGTGCACGACCCAGAACCGCCAGAAGTCGGTCAGCACGAAGGCCTGGTCGGGCCGGGCGAGGAGCCCCACCGCATAGAAGAGCGGGATTGAGAGCGCGGCGTAGAACAACAACCAGGGCATGTTGCCGTGCTCGTGCTCGCGGAGCGCCCCGCGCAGCCCCCGGTAGAGGATGACCACCCACAGGAAGAGGCCCACGATGAGGAGGATCTGCCAGATCCGACCCAGGTCCAGGTACTCCCAGCCCTGGCTCCCGAACCAGTACCACTTCCCCGCGTCCAGCCAGCCCTTGATCCCCGCGTACTCCCCAAGGAGACTTCCCGCCACCACCACCACCACCGCCCCGACCAGGATCAGGATGAGGGGCTTCTGTCCCTTGGGCTCCCGTCCGGAGATGAGGGGGGCGATGAAGATACCGGCGGCGAGATAGGAAGCGGTGACCCAGAAGATGGAGAGCTGCACGTGCCAGGTGCGGGCGATGTTGTAGGGAAGGATGCTCGACACGTCGAAGCCGAAGAAGTTCGACGGCTCGGCCCGGTAGTGTGCGATCAGCCCCCCGCAGAAGGTCTGGACCAGGAACAGCACCGAGGACGCGGCCAGGAACCAGACCACCGCCTTCTGGCCGGGAGCCAGGGTCACCGCCTCCAGCGGCTTGAACCGGACCTGCCGGCGGGGATCGCTCCATCCCAGCCAGTCGTAGCGGCCGAAGAAGAACAGCACCAGTCCGGTCCCGCCCAGGAGCCCGATGATGGACACCACGCTCCAGGTGACCGCCCCCGCGGTGACGGTGTTTCCGGCCAGGGGCTCCGGGGGCCAGTTGTTGGTGTAGGACTCGCCCCCGCCGGGCCGGTCGGTGGTGCCGGTCCAGGCGGTCCAGGCGAAGAAGGCGGTGAGGCGGCGGACGGCCTCGGGATCCCGGATCCACTGGGCCTGGGCGCCCCCCCGGCTCACCCGGTTGCGGAACAGGGCTTCGTAGTGATCGACCATCTCCCGGTGGACCGCTCCCCGGTCGTCGGACCAGGTGGCGGTGCCCGTCGCCGGGTCATAGGTGTTTCGGTGAAGCTCGGCCGCCACCCGTTGCTCCGCCCCCGCCGCCCCCGCTTCCCCGGACCGGTACCGGGCCAGCAGGTCCTCGGCGGCGCGGTGCAGGTAGTCGGCAGTGAAGTCCGGACCCAGGTAGGCGCCGTGGCCGTAGACGGTGCCGTATTCCATGACCCCAAAGCGCTGGAAGACGTTCATTCCGGCCAGGACGTCCTCTCGGGTGAAGAGGAGGTCCCCGCTCTCGGTCACCGTGCGGGCCGGGATCGGCGGTTGGTCGCGGTAGACCAGGTAGGCCAGGATGCCGAGGACGCTGAATCCGAACAGATAGGTCAACAGCGCACCCTGGAACCAGCGCCTGGAAATGGGCAAGGGATGACGGGGCACGATCGTCCTCCTCGATGAGAGACCCGCTACGGGCTCGGCCCGGGCCCCCGGGGAATCAGAACGAGCAATCTACGATGGAGAGCCGGAAACCTCTCCTTCTGCCGGGCTGTGTTGACCGGGCCGATCCGCAGACCGTACATGGTTCGGCTTGTGAGACTACCACCGGGCCGCCCCGGCCGCCTCGCGGCAGGTCAGCCAGGAGGAGCCTTCCTCATCAAGCCGGCGTTCCTCATGACGATGAGACGTGCGATCCGCGCGCCCGCCCAGAGGATGAGTCGTTGGGGACCCCAATGGGGACCACGAATCGTGCCTGCTCTGCCCAGGACAGCAGAGGCCGGGCGCGGGGCAACCGGTCACTGGGCTGTGTAGCCGCCATCGACGAGATAGTACCCGCCGGTCAAGAACGTAGCCTCATCCGAGCACAGATAGGCGACCAGGCTGGCCACCTCCTGGCTCTCCCCCATCCTTCCGAGGGCGTGAAGCTCGGTGAGATGCGCCCGTGTCTTCTCATCCAGCGCATCGAGCAGTGGGGTCTTGATGAACCCGGGGCCGACCGAGTTGATCCGCAAACCCTGCCTTCCGTACTCGATGGCAGCCGCCTTGGTCAGTCCTACCAGGGCATGTTTCGTTGCCACGTACGCCGGAGCATTCGCGAAGCCCACCGCCCCGAGAATCGACGCCATATTCACGATGGCTCCGCCCCCGTTCTTCAACATCGCGGGAATCTCATAGCGCATGCAGTAGAAGACGCCGTTCAGGTTGATGTCGATGACCTTGTGCCAGCCGGCCAGGCTGTACTCACCGACCGGGTTCAACTCTCCGCCTATTCCAGCGTTGTTGACCGCGATGTCCAGCCTCCCGAACCCCGCAACGGTGCCTTCTACCATCCTCTCCACCGCCTTCGGATCGGAGACGTCCACCTGCAGGAAGGAAGCTCTACCCCCGGCTCGGGTGATCCCCTCCACGGCCCTTTGCCCCGACTCAGGCTCGATGTCGACCACTACCACATCCGCGCCCCGCCTGGAGAGAACGTGTGCACACGCTTCCCCGATTCCCGAGGCCGCGCCGGTAACGATGGCGACCCTTCCCTTGAACGGCTGGTCATTCATTGAAAGCCTCCTTGTGTAGGCGATTGGTCAGTCGAGCGATTGCTTTCAGCATACCATCGTCGCGAATTGCGGCTTCCGCAGAGGTTCCACGATCCATCCGAGTCCTTCTTGACCTGCATCCCACCGTTGCACGCACCCGCGTCGAGTGCCTAGGCTGACCAGATAGCGATGCACCAGCTCACGGACGATCCGGGACCGACGACCAACGGCGGCCCCGCTCATCGCCGTGACCGCATACTCAGCACAACCCAGTCTGTCGACTCGAGCCTCGAAAGGAGAGAAAGTCGATGATCATCCAGATCTTTCGTTACAAGTCCGGTCTTTCCCACGATGAGGTGAACCGGCGTTTCGTCGAACGATCGGATCGTTACCGGAAGGTTCCCGGGCTTCTACAGAAGTACTATGTGCACTTCAACGAGACCGGGGAGTACGGGGGAATCTACGTGTGGGACTCTCCCGAGTCGCTTGAGGCATGGAAGGCCGGCAACCTGTCTGAGACGCTCAACGAGATGTACCAAGTCCAGAGCGCACCGGTGCGGGAGCTGGCTGAAGTGATGCTGGTTCTTCACGAGAGTTGACCGGGTCGATCTTCCCGCCCACGGTCGAGATCCGGCCCGAGCGGATGGCACGAATCACCGCGACGTGGGAGATCCCCCGCCGGCGGGGAGCCGGTAGCTTTCCCCGTTGGCATCGAGGATGTGGACCCGGTGGGTGAGGTGGTCGAGGAGGGCCCCGGTCAGTCGTTCCGACCCGAGCACCTCGGTCCACTCCGGGAACGGCAGGTTGGTGGTGACCACGAGGCTCTGGCGCTCGTAGGCCCGGCTGACCACCTCGAACATGAGTTCGGCCCCGGCCTTGGTGAACGGGACGTAGCCCAGCTCGTCCAGGACCAGAACGTGCTGCCGTTCGATCTGGGTCAGGAGCAGCTGGAGGGAGCGGTCCTTGCGGGTCTCCAGGAGCTGGCGGACGAGCTGGGTCACGGCCCAGAACCGGACCTTCCGGCCCTGGGCGCAGGCGGCGAACGCGAGGGCGGTGGCCAGGTGCGTCTTCCCCGTCCCGCTATTGCCGACGACCAGGACGTTCTCGCGCCGGGCGATGTACTCGCCCCGCATCAGCTCCCGGACCAGGGTCTGGTTGACCGAGGGCAGGGCGGCGAAGTCGAAGGTGTCCAGGGTCTTCATCACCGGGAGCCGGCGGTCGGCGGCGCGGCGCTCCCGGTCGAGCCGCGCCCGCTCGGTCAGCCGGAGGAGAGAGGTGGCGTAGTCGGCCCGCTCGGCGGTGCCGGCCGCCGCACCGCGCAGAAGTGGTAGTCGAACAGGTAGTGCCTGGCCAGCTGCAGGAACCCGTCGGTCAGCCGCCGCCGATGCACCCCCAGGATGAAGCGCACCGCGATCCGGCTGTTGTCGTAGCTGATCCGGACCGGCACCCCCCCGAAGAACGCGAACGCCCGGACGTGCCCCTCCCAGAACATCTCCGTACACTCCCGGGGGGTGACCACCAGGAAGGACGCGTCGCTGTAGTAAAGCGCCATCAGGAAGGGGTGCCGCACTCCTCAACCGCCCCGCCACCCGCCGCAATTCTCGACCGGCGTTTACACCTGGGCTTGGCGCCCGGCGCGCGTTCGGTCTAGACACTCGATGTAGGTTCAGCCTAAGCGGGGGGCGTAGGCTCTGCCTTGACCTCAGGCGCCGGTTCGGCCTTGTCTCCAGGCTTGGGTTCGACCTCGACGTCAGGCGTAGTTCCAGTCTTGGCGTCAGGCGTAGGCTCGGCCTTCGCGTTACGTTTGGGCCGGACCCTCGCTTCGGCCTTCCGGACCTCCCGCTCCGCCATCTCCCAATCCTGAACCGCACGACCGTCCTGGCGGCCGCGTTGCTCATACAGTTCATACGCCCGCTCGGCGATCTGCGGCCCCAAATCAAACGGCAGCTCGGCCTTGTCTGGATCAAGGATCCGATACGCAAGCAGCTTCAAGCGGTCATTCAGAAGGAACCAAACCAGCGCATAGCCCCAGACAAACAGAGCCCAACCCCAGCCCAGGGGTGTCATGAACAGACCATACACGGCGATCAACGTGGCCACGATCTGCGTGCCCAGCACCGCGACCAGCAAAATCCGTGCGGGGCGTATGGACCAGAACGGGCCCCGCGTGCGGGTCAGGAAGATCGTGAGGTGCCCCGCCACGGAAAGTTTCAGGTACATCAGCGTCTGGACGTGCGCGTGGTCGAGGTGAAAGACGCGCAAACCGAGAAAGAACAGGCCAAACGCAGCTACGACCCCGATGACGCCCAACACCGTGGAGATCCCCAGCACCAGACGCATGTTCCAGGCCTCGGGCTTATCCTTGTAATGAACGTTGTCATAGGCGATGGAGAGGATGGCGCCGTCGTTGAGCAACGCGAGCATCACGATCATCACCGCCGTCACCGGATAGAAGTTGAAGATCAGGATCGCCAGCGTCATGAAGAACAGCACGCGCAGCGTCTCGGCGATGCGGTAGATCGCGTAGCTGTTCATCCGCTGGAAGATGCGGCGGCTCTCCTTGACCGCGTCGATGATCACCGAGAGGCCGGGCGTCGTCAGCACGATTGCCGCCGCCGCCCGCGCCGCGTCCGTCGCGCTGGAGACAGCGATGCCGCAGTCGGCCTTCTTCAGCGCCGGGGCGTCGTTCACGCCGTCGCCCGTCATGCCGACGATGTGGCCGCGCTCTTGCAGGACATCCACAATGTGGAACTTGTGTTCGGGAAACACCTGGGCGAAACCGTCAGCCTTCTCGATGGACTCGGCCGTCGCCCTGGATTCCTCGTGCTTGGAGTCGCCCAGCATGGCCGCATCGAGGATATTCGTGCCCATGTCCAGCTTCTTGGCCGTTTCCTTGGCGATGGCCAACGCATCGCCCGTCACCATCTTCACCTTCACGCCCATCGCCCGCGCCGTCGCGATCGTGGCCTTGGCATCGTCCCGGGGCGGATCGAACAGGGGCAGCACGCCGACAAACTGCCATTGCCCGTCCTCCCCGGCCCGCGCGACGCCCAACGAACGGAAGCCGCGGGCCGCGAATTCGTTGACCGCTTTCAGGGCGGCAGGCGTCACCTGTCCGGCGTTCGCCGACAAGGCCAAGATTACCTGCGGCGCCCCCTTCGTCACCTTGAACGTCTTGCCGTCCTTGGCTTTGACGGTGGCCTCCGTGCGCTTGTGCACGGGGTCAAACGGTTGGAAATGAAGCACCTGGTAGCCCCTTAGGGCGTCCTTGTCCTTTAGACCGCCGAGAACGGCCAGATCGATGGTGTCGTTGTTGTCCGCGCGCGACGCTAGCGCGCCGTCAAGGATGACTTGATCGGCAGGAACGTCGTTCACGCTGAACGGGTCGCCGAGCGTCAGCTTGTTCTGGGTCAAGGTGCCGGTCTTGTCGGCGCACAGCACGTCCGCGCCCGCCAGCTCCTCGATGGCCACCAACTTGCTCACAATTGCTTGCTTCTTCGCGAGGAGGCGCGCACCGACCGCCATCGTCACCGACAGCACGGTCGGCATCGCCACGGGGATCGCGGCCACGGTCAGCACCAGGGCCAACTGCAGGGTCGTGAGGATAGGGTCGCCGCGGAGGATTGCGACGCCGACGATAGTCGCCACCAGAGCCACCGCGAGGATGATCAGGTAGTTCCCGATCTTCAGGACCGCCTTCTGGAAATGGCTGACGGTGTGCGCCTCCTGCACCAGTTGCGCGGTCTTGCCGAAGTAGGTGTCTGCGCCCGTCGCGTAGACCAGCGCGCCGATTTCGCCCCGACGAATGATCGAACCGGAGAACACGGCCTCACCGGGTTTCCGTGTGGCGGGCAACGATTCCCCGGTCAACGCGGACTGATCGACCTCCACCGGGTCGCCCTCGAGCAGACGCGCATCCGCCGGCACGATGTCGCCAAGGCGCATGCGGATCACGTCGCCCGGCACCAAATCCCGCGCCGGCGGGGTGACCCACTTCCCGTCACGTTTCACACGGGCGTTGATCGCCAGCTTGGCCCTCAGGGCCGCGATGGCGTTGCCCGCCTGACGCTCTTCCCAGAATCCGACCCCGGCGTTGGCCAGGAGTAGAAGGAGGATGATGCCGAAGTCCGGCCAATGCCGCGCTACCGCCGAGAGAATCACGGCCGCTTCGATCATCCACGGGATGGGGCCCCAGAAATAGGTGAGCACTTTCAGGAACGGGTTGGTCTTCTTCTCCTCGATCTCGTTGGGCCCATATTTCGTCAGACGCTTCGCCGCCTCGACCTGGGTCAAGCCATCCGGCGATGACCCCAACTTCTTCTCCACGTCGGCCAGGGGCAAGGATTTCAGGTCGTCCTTCGCGTCGGGATCGGCATCGGGCTTCCCTGCCGGCTTCAATTCGGGAGCCTGAAGCTGATCGTCCCTGGGTTTCACTACGGGCATCCTTTCGATTCCTGGCGTTCCGCAATCTTCCCGGGGCGCGGCATCGCCCTGGTCATCCTCGTGCCCTTTCCATCTCAGCCGTGTATTCGCCACGGCGCGCAGCCCGGTTGCACCTGGCGCGATGAATCAGCGCTCTGCGCCGCCAACACCTGGGTCTCCATTCCTTGCCAGGTCGCGAACGCCGCTTGTTGGATGGCCCCGGAGAACGAACATGTCAGCGCCCAAGGCAGTCGCGACTTGACTCTGCCATTCATGGCATTCAAACGTGCTGAGGCCAGTTCGGCCGGTTCACCGACCGACAAGAACGCAATCCCCGGAACGGCTCCGGGGACCGCTCGCAAGAGAGACCCCACGGTCGCATCGGCCACCTCGCCGACAGCTCCTTGCTTGGGACAGGTCAATCCCGGAAGCACCATGTTGGGCTTCAGAACCATAGCCTCCAGCGTCACCCGGTGCGTGTAGAGTTCGTTGAATACCGTTCGCAAGTCCCCCTCTGTTACGTCGAGGCACCGGTCCCGGGTATGCTCCCCGTCCATGAGCACTTCCGGCTCGACGATGGGAACCAGTCCCGCCTCCTGGCACAACGCCGCATAGCGACCCAACGCGTGCGCGTTCGCATGGATGCAACCCCTGCTGGACATGCCATCCCCTACGGCAATCACCGCGCGCCACTTCGCAAAACGAGCCCCATTTCAGAGTATTCAGCCAGGCGGTCGCGCAAACCGTCCAGGCCTTCCGCTATTCCCTGTCCGGGATGACCCGCCATGTCCTTTGCTGGCTATTCCGACGAAGGCGGTCAGCCGATCCGAAGGAAGGCGGTCACTGATTCCGAGCGAAGGCGGGCACCGATTCCGATCGATTCCGGCCACCGTCGGAGCGTAGCGACGCGGGGGTGTGGTGTGTGGTGTCCTCCTCTGGGTTGAGCTTCGGATCTTACCTTGCCGCTGCGGGTCGGGCGTAGCCCGATTCTTGCGACCTTTCGCCTCAGGGCCTGGATCCGGCCGCGAGAGAAGCTCCAGGAGCAATGATCCCGGGTCGGTCTGAACCTGGGGTACCCCCATTCACGCGGTCTTGGACTTGGTCCTTTTCTTCTCCGTGGCCGGGGTCAGGGGCTCGGTCTGGCGCATCGAGGCTCCCTTGAGCGGGATCCGGTGCGAGCGGTGCAGGAGCCGGTCCACGATCCCGTCGGCCAGGGTGGGTTCCCCGATCGCCTCGTGCCAGGCGGAGATCGGGAGCTGGGAGGCGATGAGGGTGGAGGCCCGTTCATGCCGGTCCTCGAGCACTTCGAGAAGGTCACGACGTTCGGCGTCACGCAAGGGAGCCACGAGCCAGTCGTCGACGGCCAGGAGGTCCGCCTTGAGGAGCCGGGCCAGGAACCGCTCGTAGGACCCGTCCCCCCGGGCGACGGCGAGTTCGTGGAGGATGCGGGGAGCACGGACGTAGACCGCGGTGAACCCCCGGCGGCAGGCCCGTTCGGCGAAGGCGCAGGCGAGGAAGCTCTTGCCGGTGCCGGTGGGTCCGGTCAGCACGAGGTTCTGGTGCTCCTGGATCCAGCGGCAGGTGCCGAGAGAGAGGATGACCTGGCGGTCGAGGCCCCGGGAGGCGCGGAAGTCGACGTCCTCGAGGCAGGCGGGGTAGCGGAGCTTGGCGCCCCGGAGCCGGCGGGCGAGCTTGCGCTGCTCGCGGTGGGTCCACTCGGCGTCGACCAGGAGCCCGAGGCGCTCCTCGAAGCTCAGGCCGGCGGCCTGGCGGGAAGCGGCCTGCTGTTCGAAGGCGGTGACCATGGCGGAGAGCTTCATGGCCTGCATCTTGTCCAGGGTGGCTTGGTTCAGCATGGGGTCTCCTCGTGAGGGGTGTAGTAGGCCGCGCCGCGGATGTTCTCGTGAGCGGGGGTGGCGCGGGCGGGAGGGTCTTGCTCCACCGGAAGGCGGTCGGTGCCGGCGGCGAGGATGTTCTTGACGGTGCGGTAGCTGTAGGAACGCAGGTGGAGCGCCCGCCGGGAGGCGGCTTCGAGACGCGCCTCACCGTACTTCTTCCCCAGCCGCATGAGGCCGAGACAGGACCGGTACCCCTGCTCGGGGTGGGGACGGGTCTCGAGGATGTGGGGCACGAGTTCGGCGGCGTGGGGACCGGTCTTCTCGGCCCAGCGGACAAGCCGCGAGGGCGTCCACCCCAGGTGAGCCCGGTGGGAGGCAGGCATGTGGTCGGGATGGGTGGAGTACCGCCCGCGTCCGTGGAGGCGGCGGTGGGAGGCGACCCGCTTGGACTGGAAGAGGATCTCGACGGTGGTGGCGGTGGTCCGGGCCTCCACCACTTCCTTCAGGAGCTGGTAGGGGACGCTGTAGTAGTTGTTCTCGACCTCGACGTGGTAGTCGATGTTGACCCGGGGGTAGCTCCAGACGCCCTTCTCGTAGCGGGTGGCGGGAAGGGGGCGGAGCGCCGGGCGGTCGAGTTCCTCGAAGAGCTGGCGGCGGCTCACCCCGAGCTTCTGGAAGGGACGGTCGTTGAGGCGGTCGAGCTGCTCGCGGATCGCCTCGTTGAGCTCCTCGAGAGAGAAGAAGGTGCGGTTGCGGAGCACGGCGAGGATCCAGCGCTGGGCGAGCAGCACGGACAACTCGACCTTCGCCTTGTCCTTGGGACGTCGGACCCGGGCGGGGACGACCACCGCGCCGTAGTGGGCGGCGAGCTCCTCGTAGGTCCGGTTCACCCCCGGCTCGTAGCGGCAAGGGGTGGTGATCCCGCTCTTCAGGTTATCCGGGACCCAGATCGCGCTGCAGCCGCCGAAGTAGGCGAGCATGTTCTGGTGCGCGGTGATCCAGGAGTCCAGATCCTGGCCGGGGGTGGCTTCGGCGTAGATGTACCCGCTGGCCCCCAGGGCGGCCACGAACAGCTCGACCTCGGTGATCTCGCCCGTCCTCGGGTCCACGATGCCGGGCCCCTTGCCCGAGAAGTCGATGAAGGTCTTCTCGCCGGCCCGGTGGACTTGGCGCATGGACGGAGTGAGCTTGCCGGCGAACCGGCGGTAGAGGTCGCAGAACCGGCTGTACTGGTACCCGCCCTCGGGGTGGCCTTGCCGGTACTCCTGCCAGAGGAGGGACAGGGTGACCCCGGGGCGGTGGAGCTCCCGGTGGACCTGGCCCCAGTCGGGCAGGGGGCGTCCCCCCTCCGGGAAGGGGTGGGCTTCGGGGAACAGGAGCCGCTCCAGGTCGGCTTCGCCCAGATCCTTGGGCAGGGGCCAGGCCAGGGTGGCCTCCCGGGCCCGGGCCAGGTACTCGGCGACCGTGGTCCGGCCCAGGCCCAGGCTCCGGGCGATCTGGCGATGACTGAGTCCCGCGGCCTGGAGCCGCAGCACGTCTCGTATCTTGCGCATGGGTAACCTCTTAGCCGGCACGCGGGGCCCTCCTCTGGGATGAGAGAAAGGCTCAGCGTAGCCCGGTTACCCCGCGCCGCCACCCCCCGCCGGGGTGGCCGGCTTCGCTCGGAAGGGTGGCCGCCTTCGTTCGGAACGGTGGCCGGCTTCCGTCGGAATCAGTGACCGCGATCCATCGGAACGGTGGCCGCCTTCCCTCGGAATCGGTGGCCGGAATGCCTCGGAATAGTCATTTGCACCGGCGTCCACCTTGATGCCGGGTATGACTCTCGCATTCATGATGGTATTGAGGAAGAGAGTGCCATCCTGCTTGCTGTGGCGGATCGTCTCGTCGTAGAGGATCGCGCTGCTGATGCACTCAGCGAGGCGAGGCGTGGTCACGATCAACTCCCAATAGGCGCGTCTGGCTTCCTCGGTCTGCGGGATCCCCACCCTGGCAAACCGTTCATTGTAGGCCGGATTGCTTCTATCCATCGCCAGTAGGCCCCGGAACCTGTCAACGAGAATGAGACACTCATCGCGTGAATTTACTGTACGGCCTTGATGAGACCCGACCCCTTGAGAGGGGGGGTACTACGGTGACTCCCCAGGTCGAGATCGTTGATCCTGGGACTTCCCTGTGCGTCGATTTCGCGTCGCGATCCGACGATTCCCTCAGTGGAGCGTTCGACCTCGATCTTCGGCTTGTTGATCCAAACCTCCCGGGGAAGCGCCGGCGGCTGAGGATTGCCGTTCGTGAACCGTTCCGGATGGGCGGCGTGCGCCTGCGCCAGCACGGCGGCGCGCCGGGCGAGCTTCTCCTGCGCGAGTCCGTAGTGCACGTCGTGCGGCGTCAGCAGCCCAAGTCCGCTGTGGCGGTGCTCGGTGTTGTACCACGGGAAGAAGTCACCGCCGTGAGCTCGGGCGTCTTGGATCGAGCCGAAGCGTTCCGGAAAGTCCGGCCGGTACTTGAGCGTCTTGAACTGGCTCTCGGAGTACGGGTTGTCGTTTGTAGACGGCCCCTCCGGTCCGCGCGTTTTGTAACCTCTTCCTGTCCGCGCATTTTGGGCGCTGTCGCGCCCCGTGTTCGGTCAATCTCGATCTGAAGGCCGGCTCTTCTTCTGCCGCCAGGAGTCTCCCTCGATGTCCAGGACGTGGCAGTTTTCGGTGAACCGGTCGACAAGGGCGCCGACGCAGGCGGCGCCGGGGAAGATGGTCCCCCACTGCTTGAAGGGGAGGTTGGTGGTGATGATGGTGGAGCGTTCCTGGTGTCGCCGGCTGATGACGTTGTAGAGGATGTCCCCGCCGCGGGAGTCGGCGGGGAGGTATCCCAGCTCGTCGATGATGAGCAGGGTGGGCTTGATGTAGTGGCGGAGCTTGCGTTCGAACCCGATGGGGGTGTCATGTTTGTCCATGTCGGCCAGGGCCTGGCCGAGGGTGGCGAAGCGTACGGTGGCTCCTTTCTGGAGGGCGAGCCAGCCCAGGTTCTGGGCCAGGGTGGTCTTGCCGAGGCCGGAGGGCCCACGCAACAGGACGTTGTATCCGGTGTGGAGGAAGTCGAAGGCGAGGAGCTGTTCGTAGAGCTTGCGGTCGATCTTTCGGGGGTGGTTCCAGTCGAAGCGGTCGAGGGGTTTGAACTTACCGAGGGCGGCGAGGCGGGTGCGGGTCTGGAGATTGCGCCCTTCGCGTTCGCGGCGTTCGAGGGCGAGGAGCTGTTCGAGGGTCTCGACCGGGGAGAGGCGGCTCTGGGTGGCATGGGTGAGCAGGGCTCCGAGGGCCTCGGGGGAGGTCTTGAAGCCCAGATCGGCCAGGGCGGGGATGAGATCAGGACTCGGGCGGGGCATCGTAGTCCTCCAGGTTGTGGGGGATGACGTCGGCGTCGGGGACGTGGTCGGCGAAGGTGAGATCCACGGGGAGGCGGCGTTGTGCGGCCCGGCGCTTCTGCTCGAGGAACTGGGCGAGGGCGCCGGGGTCGTGGAGCCCGCGGTCGAGGATCTCGTGGACGGCCTGGGTGAACAGCGTGTCGCCGTAGAGGTCGAGGAGCTTCAGCGCGCGGGCGGTCATGGTGCCGAGGTGGCGGCCGGCGTCGAGCCAGCGGGCGTAGAGGTCGTCGATGGCGGGGACGAGGGCTTTGAGGCGGTCGCGTCCCTTGAGGTCGTGGGCGGCGCGTTTGCGGGCCAGGATCTCGTCGCGATGGGGGGCCAGTTCCAGGTTCTGGTGGCGTCCCCACGAGCGGTGGTGGCGGGCCACCTCGGTTCCCCGGTCGAGGAGGCGGAGGGTGGCGTCGTCGACGACCAGGGTGAGCAGGGACTGGGCGTAGCGGGCGGGGACGGAGTAGCGGTTGGTGTCGAAGCGGATGCTGGCGGTCTTGTCGACCCGGGCCGGGAGCAGGCGGTGGGTGGCGGGTGGCACGGGGGGAAGGGGCAACAGCCGCGGGCGCTCTTCGTCCAGGACCTGGGCCACGGACCGGTCCCGGAGCTCGGGATGGGGGCGCGGGTAGGCGATGTCGGCGAGGAAGGTGAGTAGCTCCCGGTTGCCGGTCTGGATATCGGGGATGGGGCGGGCGGCGAGGAAGCGGTCGCGCAGAAAGCGGATTTGGCGCTCGATACGACCCTTCTCGTTGCCTTTGCCCACCGCGCAGAGCCGGGGTTGGACGTGATAGGCGCCGGCCACCGAGAGCAGGTCGGGGTGGAAGCGGACGGCACCGCCGCGGCGTTCGAGGACGACGGCCTTGGCGTTGTCGAACAGCCACTGGCGGGGGGTGCCGCCGAAGAAGGCGGCGGCGCGCACCAGCGAGCGGCAGAGCGAGTCGGCGGTGAGTTCAAAGACGAACTCCCCCCACAGGTGGCTATTCCGACGAAGGCGCCCACCTGGTCCGAAGGAAGGCGCCCACCCGTTCCGAGCGAAGACGCCCGCCGGTTCCGAAGGATTCCGGCCACCGTCGGAGCGTAGCGACGCGGGGATTGTGTCGTTGGGTTCCTCGTCAGGGTCGTGGGTCGCATCTTACCGGGTCGGTCCCGGGTTGGTAGCCTGATTTTCCGGTCTCGGGTCCAGGCACCGGGATCCGACCTCGAGAGAAGCTCCAGGAGCGACGATCTCGGCCCGGCCGGGACCTGGGGTACCCCCCCCGGATCACGGGGTTCTGGATTGGGGCTTCTTCTTCTTCTTCTCCGTGGCCGGGGTCAGGGGTTCGGTCTGGCGCATCGAGGCTCCTTTGAGCGGGATGCGGTGCGAGCGGTGCAGGAGCCGGTCCACGATCCCGTCGGCCAGGGTGGGTTCCCCGATCGCCTCGTGCCAGGCGGTGATGGGCAGCTGGGAGGCGATGAGGGTGGAGGCCCGCTCGTGGCGATCCTCCAGGACCTCGAGCAGGTCGCGCCGCTCGGCGTCGCGCAGCGGAGCCACGAGCCAGTCGTCGATGGCCAGCAGCTCCACCTTGAGGAGCCGGGCCAGGAGCCGTTCGTAGGAGCCATCGCCGCGGGCGACGGCGAGTTCGTGAAGGATCCGGGGAGTCCGGACATAGGTGGCGGTGAACCCGCGCCGGCAAGCCCGCTCCGCGAACGCGCAGGCGAGGAAGCTCTTGCCGGTGCCGGTGGGTCCGGTCAGCACGAGGTTCTGGTGCTCCTGGATCCAGCCGCAGGTGCCGAGGGAGAGGACGACCTGGCGGTCGAGCCCCCGGGAGGCGCGGAAGTCGACGTCCTCGAGACAGGCCGGGTAGCGGAGCTTGGCTCCCTTGAGCCGGCGGGCGAGCTTGCGCTGTTCGCGGTGGGTCCACTCGGCGTCGACCAGGAGGCCGAGGCGCTCGTCGAAGCTCAGGCCGGCGGCCTGGCGGGAGGCGGTCTGCTGCTCGAAGGCCTCGATCATGGCCGAGAGCTTCATGGCCTGCATCTTGTCCAGGGTGGCTTGGTTCAGCATGGGATCTCCTTTGGGGCGGCGTAGTAGGCGGCGCCGCGGATGTTCTCGTGGGAGGGTGCGGCCGGGGCGGGCGACTCGGTCTCCAGCGGGAGCCGGTCGGTTCCGGCGGAGAGGATGTTCTTGACGGTGCGGTAGCTGTAGGAACGCAGGTGGAGCGCCCGCCGGGAGGCGGCTTCGAGACGCGCCTCACCGTACTTCTTGCCCAGGCGCATGAGGCCGAGACAGGAGCGGTAGCCCTGCTCGGGGTGGGGCCGGGTGTCGAGGATGTGGGTCACAAGTTCGGCGGCGTGGGGGCCGGTCTTCTCGGCCCAGCGAACGAGCCGGGAGGGGGTCCACTCGAGGTGGGCCCGGTGGGAGGCGGGCATGTGGTCGCGGTGAGTGGAGTGGCGTCCCCGGCCGCGTAGCCGCCGATGGGAGGCGACGCGCTTGGAGTGGAAGATGATCTCGACGGTGGTGGCGGTGGTCCGTGCCTCCACCACTTCCTTCAGGAGCTGGTAGGGGACGCTGTAGTAGTTGTTCTCGACCTCGACGTGGTAGTCGATGTTGACTCGGGGGTAGCTCCAGATGCCCTTCTCGTAGCGGCCGAGGGGGAGGGGCCGCAGGGCGGGGCGATCGAGTGCTTCGAAGAGCTGGCGGCGGCTCACCTTGAGCTTCTGCATAGGACGGTCGTTGAGGCGGTCGAGCTCGTCGCGGATGGCGGCGTTGAGCTCTTCGAGCGAGAAGAAGGTGCGGTTGCGGAGCACGGCGAGGATCCAGCGCTGGGCGAGCAGCACGGACAACTCGACCTTCGCCTTATCCTTGGGGCGCCGGACCCGGGCGGGGATGACCACCGCGCCGTAGTGGGCGGCGAGTTCCTCGTAGGTCCGGTTCACCCCCGGCTCGTAGCGACAGGGGGTGGTGATCCCGCTCTTCAGATTGTCCGGGACCCAGATCGCCGTGGAACCGCCGAGGTAGGCCGCCATGTTCTGGTGGGCGGTGATCCAGGAGTCCAGATCCTGGCTGGGGGTGGCCTCGGCGTAGACGTAGCCGCTGGCCCCCAGGGCGGCCACGAACAGCTCGACCTCGGTCACCTCCCCCGTCTTCGGATCCACGATGGCGGGCCTATTGCCCGAGAAGTCCACGAAGGTCTTCTCGCCGGCCACATGGACCTGGCGCATCGAGGGGGAGAGCTTCCCGGCGAAGCGGTGGTAGAGGTCACAGAAGCGGCTGTACTGGTACCCGTCCCGCGGATGACCGGCCCGGTACTCCTGCCACAGCAACGAGAGCGTGACCCCGGGACGGCGCAGCTCCTGGTGGACCCACGCCCAGTCGGGCCGGGGCCGCCCTCGCTCCGGGAAGGGGTGGGCGGCGGGGAACAGGAGCTGCTCCAGGTCCGTCTCGCTCCGGTCCTCGGCCACCGGCCAGGCCAGCCCGGCCCGCTGGGCCCGGGCCAGGTACTCTCGGACCGTGGTCCGCCCCAGCCCCAGGCTGCGGGCGATCTGGCGGTGGCTGAGTCCGGCGGCGCGAAGCCGCAGCACATCTTGGATCTTGCGCATGGGTAACCTCTTAGCTGGCACGCGGGGTCCTCCTCTGGGATGAGAGAAAGGCTCAGCGTAGCCCGGTTACCCCGCGCCGCCACCCCCGAACCGGGGTGGGCGGCTTCGTTCGGAACGGTGGGCGCCTTCCCTCGGAACGGTGGGCGCCTTCCCTCGGAACGGTGGCCGGCTTCGCTCGGAATCAGCGGGCGCGATCAGTCGGAAGGGTGGGCGTCTTCGCTCGGAATCGGGGGGCGGAATCGCTCGGAATAGTCACACAGGGCCCGGGAGTAGGAGAGCACGATCACGAACAGCCAGAGGGCTCGTTCCCCTCCGGGCACGGCGACCTTGCCGACGTAGGCCCAGTCCGCCTGGGCCTGTTCTCCCGGCAACATGGAGAGCTTCAGGAACGCTTCCCGCCTGGGCACCGGGCGGACCCGGGCCACGTGCTTGCGCAACGTGCGTAGGCTCCCCGTGTAGCCGCGCCCCTGCACCATGTCGAACAGGCGGGAGGCGCACAGGCGAGGGTAGTCGGCCAGCTGGGCGGCGATGAAGTCCTGAAAGGGAGCGAGGGGAGACGGGTGGGGACCCCTTGAGCCGCGCCGGTGGACCCGGGGGGGCAGGGTGCCCAGCACGCGGCGGACCACGTCGTGGTGAACGCCCAAGTGGGTCGCGATCGTGCGCACCTTCCAGCGTTCGGCATGGTACAGGCGTAGGATCTCGGCTTCGGTGGCGGGCGGGGTCTTCATCACGCCTCCCGCCGGCAGATCCGGCACCGGTGCCGGAGGTCAGGCAGACCGGGGCCCGGGCGGGCGACCCCCGCGACGTCGTCGATGACGGTCTGCTGCCCAACCCCCAAGCCGCGCGAGAGCTGCGAACCGGATGAACCGGCCTCGCCGTCCACAGAGAGCACAACGGACAGGGGCATCGGGCACCTGAGCGAGAGCCCTTCCAGAACGGTCCGGGCCGCCCGGAGGTACGTTGGAGACGGGGGAGCCAGACGGGGTCTCGAGGGCTCGTTCCCGGGGTTGGTCGCCGGCAGGAATGTCGGGTCGCAGGGCGGCGCCACCGCCACCCAGATCCGTGGGTCCATGACAAAGCCTCCTCCCGCCGACCCGGATCCTCCCGGAACTCGGAAAGGAGCGGCTGGCAGTGGGGGGAACCGTGGAGGAGGCAAGGGAGCGTGGGGAACCCTTATCCGTCACGCGGCCGGCACCCAGTTTGATCCGGACACGATAGGCGCTGGTGATCCCGGTGGTCCTGGCGACCCAGCTCGCTCGCCTGGTGGCGGGCCTGGGCGGCCCGTCGAGCCCGGAGGTTGCCTTCCCTCCGGCAGGTCTCGTCGCAGTAGACGTGACCCCGGTCGCAACGCCGGCAGAGATAGAAGATCCCCTGGCAAAGTCCGCACCGGACCTCACGATAGCTGTCGTCCTGCATGCCCACTCCCCGCGGACACATCAGCCTCATTGACGACAAGCAAGCGGAATGACACACTCATACCCACGTCGGCGGTCCGCAAACTTGTCGACTCGGGGACTCGGGTGTGAATGGCCCGGGTCCCCACTTTTTTGGGGTCCGCTATCGGGAAGTCTTACCCCACGCAAGGGAATCTGGCGAGAGCCTCTGCGCGGACCGCGGAAGGGTCATTAATGCGCGGATGCCGGAGGCCGTCCACAGTCCGTTCGAGACATGCGGTCGGGAGTGCGTTTTTGTGACTCCCAGGTCGGCCAACAGGAACGCCACGGGTTTGGACTTCATCGACGAACCTCGGTCGGCGTGGATCGTGAGCTGGCCCGGCACGATCCCCTGCCTCGCGCACGACTCCTCGATGAGCCGCCGGGCCAGCACCGCCGACTCCCGGTACGCTACCATCCAGCCGACGACGTAGCGGCTGAAGACGTCCAGGATCACGTAGAGGTAGTAGTACGTCCACTTCGCCGGCCCCAGGAGCTTGGTGATGTCCCAACTCCAAAGCTCACGCGGGCGCGTGGCCAGAAGCTCGGGAGCCGCGTAGGACGGGTGCCTCAGCTGGTCTCGCCGCTCCCGCACTTCGCGATTCGCGGCCAGGATGCGGTACATGGTCCGCTCCGAGCACAGGTAGTTTCCCTCGTCGAGGAGCGTCGCATAGACTTCGGCCGGGGCAAGGTCCGCGAATCGAGGCTCGTGAAGGACCCCGAGCACCGCATCCCGCTCCTCGGGAGTCAATGCCCGGGGGATCGTGCGAGGCTGGGGATCCGGCCTGGGACTCAGGCTCCGGTAGTACGTCGCCCGGGAGAGCGCCAGAGCGGCGCAGGTGGGAGCAACGCCCAGCCCGGGACCGACGGCCTGTACCGTCTGCATCAGCGCCTCCCGTTGCTCTCGGAGAGCTCGATCCCCAAAAGCTGCGAGAGTTTTTTTTGGACCTCGACCAGGCCTTCCGCACGCTCGGCACGCGCCCGGGACCGCCTGAGCTCGCGCTCCAGTTCTGAGATCCGCTTGTCCCGCGGATCGGGTGGCTGCACCTTGGGGCCGCGCTTCCTGGGCCGGAGCCCGGCCAGCTCACCCCGGGAACGGGCAGCTCGCCAAGCGGACAGATGCGAGGAGTACAACCCCTCGCGTCGGAGCAGCGCTCCCATCTCCCCGGGCTTGCTGCAAGCTTCGGCCTCCTGCAAGACCCGCCGCTTGTACTCCGCCGTGAACCGCCGCCGCTGTGCCTTGGCCAAAACCTCAACCTCTCGATCGTTCGTCCTGACTTCCGTCTCGCTCCCCATCGGAGACCCCTTACTCGCCCTCTACACTAAACTCCCGGGGGGTCCGTGTCTCATCCATATTGGCAGAGAGGGCCCTTGTCGCCGGCGGCCAGCGCCCTCGCAGCCTCTCTTAGGCAGTGTCAGTAAATAACATTTACGGGCGGTGCGGCCGGATCACGTAATTCCAATCCCCGTGGAACCGGTTTGGAAAGAGGCGCACGGTCGCGAACTCGGCATCGCTCACCTTTCTTCCGACCGGGAAGCGCCGCCGGTCCAGCGGCAGGTCACCTTGAGGCCCTTGGCGGTAGTTGTTCTCGCGATCAGCTGCACGATCGTCTCGTAGTCCCGAAGCGGTTCGCCCCACCAGTTCGTGGAGATGAAGGAGAAGAGCCGGTGCTCCACCTTGTTCCACTTGCTCGTGCCCGGCGGAAAGTGGCAGACGCGAACGATCAGATCGGCCTCGTCGGCGAACTCCTGGAGCTTCAGCTTCCACAACCGGAGCCGGTAGCCGTTGCTGCCGCCGGCATCGGCGGTGATCAGAAGACTCCTGGCCCGGGGGTAGAGGCGGTGGCCCTCGGCCCGCCACCAGCCCCGGATCGAAGCCGCCGCAAACGCTCCCGTGTCGTGATCCGTTCCCACGTTCACGAACCCGGTGTTGTGGGCCAGGTCGTAGATCCCGTACGGGAAGGCCCGCGGCACGTCCGGCGTGGGAAAGTCGTGGACGTCGACTCGCTGCGGCATCGTGGCGGGCCGCCACGCCCGTCCCGCGTTCTGGTAGTTGCCCACGAGTTCCTTCTTCTTCGTATCCACCGAGATCACCGGCCTCCGCGCCGACAGGGCCTTATACACCTCCTCGTTGATGAACCGGAACTGCGCGTCGCGATCCGGGTGCTGCTTGCCCTCTACGGTCTTGCGCGTTCCCTGCAGGCTGTAGTCCATCGACCGCAACAACTGGGCGACCGTCTCATGACTGACCGGGTGACCGGATCGGGTCAGTTCCCCGGCCAGCATCCGCGTGCTCTTGCTCGTCCATCGCAGGGGCGACTCCGGATCTCCCCGGCTCAGCGGTTCGACCAGGGCATCGAGACGGTCCGCAAGCTTCGGGTCCGTCTCCTCAATCCGCGGCCGTCCCGCCCCCGGGTGCCGCACCCGACCCGGCGGCAGCCGATCCTCATCCAGCTCGCGGAGTCCCTTGGTGATCGTGACTCGAGACAAACCACAGATCCGACTCATCAGCGTGACCCCGCCCCGACCCAGGGCGCGCGCCTCCCCCGCGGCGAACAACCGCCGCGCTCGTTCATCCAGGTGGGGCCAAAGCGCCTCTACCTTCTTCCGGAGCGCATCCACGTCTCCCATGCCCACCACTTTAGTTTGGGAGAGACTAGCCGTAAAGCTACTTTACTGACGGAGCCTTAGCATTGGCGCACTCATTAGGGGCTGCTTCACCTCACACTCCGGATTCCTGGCACGTCTCAGCAGGACGGTCGCTGTGCTGGGTGACTTCAAGTACTCACGTACTCTTCCCCATTTTCTTCTGAACACAGCGCAGGTTCGGATCTGAGCGTTCCCCGCAGGCGGCCAAGCGCCACGTCGATCCTCGCACGGTCATGGGCGGTCTCGACGGTACGCTCGGCCAGCTCGGCGGTCCATTGCACTTGTTCGCGCAGCGCCCGCCGGCGGTGTGGGCTGACCGTCACACTCGCAAGGGTTTGAAAGGCGTGGACCATCCGCGATAGGATGGCGACATCGCCATGCGCGCTGCTTCGTATTTGGTCGAACGATTCGGCCAGCAAGCTTTCAAAGCTCGGGCCTTTGGCAATCACTCGCAGCTCCCCTTCCTCGTAGCGGCGCAGTGAGGGGATTTGCCGAGGCGCTATCCGCGCGAGAATCGCCGTCAGATAGTCCACGCACATCACGGCTGTCGTTGTGTCGTTGATGCTGGGGGAGAGTGCCTTCAACGCCACATCCACGATCTGCCTGATGCCAAAGGCCACGTCCTGGTCCACCGTGCGGTGGCGGCTGATGCTGAACGTTGCCTGCAGGGCGGAACTCACGTCTTGATCCGGCGGGTCAACCAGAGCCAATGAGGCCAGCGCTGTGTTCTGGACAACGAACTCGCCGATGCCGTGCTCCATCCGCACGATGGTCTTGCTATCCCGAGCCAGGCGTAGGATCGCTGAGCTATTCACGCTCTGGATATAGCCGCTTCCCCTCGCCGGGACGGTTCTCCACTTTCGGTCGGCTAGAGTGCGTAGCGGATGCTCATCATCGTCTTCGCCCGGTCCTTGTCCAAGTTGTTCCGGAAACAGCCGGTCGATGGCACCGAAGGTCTCCTGAGCGACCGAGGCGATGATGCTGGAAGCCTGGATTGAAGTGGCGATGTGATGAATGAAGAACATGAGGGCGCCAACACCTCCCAGCGCCAGGCCGAAGCCGAAGAACACCGCTAGGCTTGGGACAAACGCGCCTTCGTCGCCGCTGCGAATGGTGCGCAACACGATCAGGCTGTAAGTGAACACGCCGGCGAAGATCCCAAGCACGACCTGCGTGACACGACTGCGCATGAAGTTTCGCAGGATGCGCGACGTGTATTGGCTCGATGCCAGCGCCAGGACCACCAGAATCATGGAGAACGTGACGCCCACCACCGTCATCATCGAACCGGCAATCGTGGACATCATCCCGCGCGCGCCTTCCGCTCCGGCCCCAAACAGGCGCGGCCACCGGGTGAGCCATCGGTCGCCCCCGGCGGAGTCTACTTCGATCAACGCCACCGCACAAGCAATGCTGAACACGACAATCAGCGAAGGCATGAACCAGAAGCTCGACCGCATATCGCTCCAGAGTTGCCTGAACCTATTCATGGGTCAGTCCCCACTTCCAGTCCCGAATTTCCGGCATGTCTTGGCCGTGCTTGTCGATGTACTGCTTGTGCTCGATCAGCTTGTCTTTGAGTTGCTGCTTCAGGTAGATGCCCTTGTCGCCGGTTTGCGGCAGGCGGTCGATGGTGTCCATGACCAGATGGAAGCGGTCCAGATCGTTGAGCACCGTCATGTCGAACGGAGTGGTGATCGTGCCTTCTTCCTTGTAGCCGCGGACGTGGATGTTGTCGTGGTTGGTGCGGCGGTAAGTCAGCCGATGGATCAGCCACGGGTAGCCATGAAAGGCGAAGATGACCGGCTTGTCCTTGGTGAAGAGCTCGTCGAAATCCATGTCGCTCAACCCATGCGGGTGCTCGCTTTGCGGCTCCAGTTTCATGAGGTCGACGACGTTGACCAGCCGAATCTTCAATTCGGGCAGATGCTCGCGCATGATGGAGACGGCGGCGAGCGTCTCCAACGTGGGCACATCTCCGCAGCAGGCCATGACTACGTCAGGTGAAACCGCCTGGTCGTTGCTGGCCCACTGCCAGATGCCGACGCCCTGGGTGCAGTGCTTGACGGCTGCATCCATAGACAGCCACTGCGGGGCTTGATACTTACCGGCGATGACGACGTTGACGTAGTGGCGGCTGCGGAGGCAATGGTCCCAGACCGAGAGCAGGCAGTTGGCATCCGGCGGCAGATATACCCGCACGACAGAGGCCTTCTTGTTGACCACGTGGTCGATGAAACCCGGGTCTTGATGGGTGAAGCCGTTATGCATCTGCTGCCAGACGTGGGAGGCCAGAAGATAATTCAGGGACGCGATTTTCCGCCGC
This sequence comes from Candidatus Eiseniibacteriota bacterium, assembly GCA_963728475.1. Lineage (GTDB taxonomy): Bacteria > Eisenbacteria > RBG-16-71-46 > JABDJR01 > JABDJR01 > CAVSKL01. Next base: position 1,523,522 of record CAVSKL010000001.1, on the reverse strand, counting down.
CACGGCAGATCCGCCGTGACCTTCAGCCACTTGGCGTGCTGGTTGAACATCGAGTCGATGATGTGAATGAACGACTCGTAGCTATTGAACAATCCGTGCCGGCCGGTGAGCAGATATCCTTCCAGCCAGCCCTGGCACTGATGCTCACTCAACATCTCCATGACTCGGCCATCGCGGGCGAGGAATTCATCGTTGTCCTGCGTCCGCGCGTCCCATTGCCGGTTCGTGGCCTCAAATACGGCGTTCAAGCGGTTGGAAAGCGTTTCGTCGGGACCGAAGATCCGAAAATTTCGTTGCGCCCGGTTGCGGTTGGCCACATCGCGCAGGAAGACGCCGAGTTCGTGGGTGTCGGCTGCCTTCCCAGCCCCGGGCGACAGGACATTCACCGCGTAGTTCCTGAAATCCGGCATGACCAGATCGCGCAGCAGTATGCCGCCGTTGGCGTTGGGATTCGCGCCCATGCGGCGCTCCCCCGTAGGCGCGAGTTCAGCCAGTTCTGGTTGCAAGCGGCCCTGCGCGTCGAACAGTTCCTCCGCCCGGTAGCTCTTCAGCCAGTCCTCCAGCAGCTTAAGGTGTTCGGGGTGTGCCGCATCCACAGCGATCGGCACCTGATGCGCGCGGAAGGTGCCTTCGATCTGCTGGCCATCCACCCATTTCGGCCCCGTCCAGCCTTTGGGCGACTTGAGCACGATCATGGGCCAGCGCGGGCGCGTGCGGTTGCCGTTGGCGCGGGCGTCGTGCTGTATGTTCCTGATTTCCTCCACTGCCTTGTCGAGTGTCGCGGCCATGGCTTCATGCATTAACTCAGGTTCGTGACCCTCGACGAAGTACGGCGTCCAGCCGCAGCCGCGGAGAAACTGATTCAACTCCTCAGGCTCGATGCGCGCGAGCACAGTCGGGTTGGCGATCTTGTAGCCATTGAGATGCAAGATCGGAAGGACCGCGCCGTCGGTAACCGGATCGAGGAACTTGTTGGAATGCCATGCGGTGGCCAGAGGACCCGTCTCAGCCTCGCCGTCGCCGACAACGCAAGCGACGAGCAGATCAGGATTGTCGAACACAGCCCCGAACGAGTGGCTGAGCGAATAGCCCAACTCGCCGCCTTCGTGGATCGAACCCGGGCATTCCGGCGATGCATGGCTGGGGATGCCGCCGGGAAACGAAAACTGCTTGAAGAGCTTCTGTAGTCCGGCTTCATCTTGGCCGATATTGGGATAGATCTCGCTGTAAGTTCCCTCGAGATAAGTATTGCCCACGACGGCCGGGCCGCCATGCCCAGGGCCGGAGACGTAGATCATGTCGAGGTCGTACTTCTTGATGACCCGGTTCAGGTGCACGTAGATGAAGTTTTGCCCTGGTGTCGTGCCCCAATGGCCCAGCAGCATGTGCTTCACATCTGCAAGTGTCAGCGGCCGCTTCAGCAGCGGATTGTCGTAGAGATAGATCTGGCCGACCGACAGATAGTTGGCGGCGCGCCAGTAGGCATCCATCTTGTGGAGCAGCTCTGAGGAAAGGGTCTTGGTCTCCATGGTTCAACTCTCCCTGTTCTTGCCAAGGCCGAGAGTGCGGCATCCCGCGCGGGCGACCGTCACACCGAATATCCACCAGAGTCTGCGCGCAACGGGGATCTGGACCGGGCGGAAGCGGGCGGCCCGGCCGATGCGCCAGCCGGGTCTGCGTGCTTGCGGGTGTAGAAGGTTCCGAACCACGACACCGGGTCACAAACCCATCTCGGGCGACCTGGTGCAAATGAACCTCCGCGGCGATGGACCGAACGAACCTTGGGCCGGGGATATCGGCCATGTTCCGACGCGGTCGAGGTTCCTGCACGTGGCGAGGGTCTTGCACGCCTGGAGCCGGGGGATCGTACTCCGGTCCATGACCAACCACTTGCGGACGGAGTTTGTCCTGGAGGCGCTGGAGATCGTCATTCCTCGGCGCCAACCCAGCGACGTAATCGCTCACTCCTACCACGGGTGCCAATACACCTCCTCCCCGTCCGGACGGCCCTTCCGGGACGCGGGCACGCGCCCGTCCCGGGGCTCGGCGGGGCTCGGCCTGCGACTGCTACGACAATGCGATCTTTGTGCAACGAAGGCGGAGCGTCTCCAGCTCCCCATGTTCAGGGGACAGCTCTGTTGAGAAGCACCTTTCATGCCTGCTTAGCGGCCGCATCGTAAGCCTTGGCGGTTGGAGCGCTTATCGATTGTCCGGCGCCTCCACGTCCCAGCAATACGGTTTCGATCGATCAAACTGGTTGGAGGAACTCCACCTCGTGATCATCCTGATCGAGGGAATCGCCGAAACCGGCCGGCGGTGGGTCGAGGCTAATGGTTTCTTCTTCTTGCTTCTTCGAGCCACAGGTGGGAAACTGCTCACTGAACGGCTCTTCCTTTTTTTGCAATCTGATGTGTGCTTTTGCAACAAAATCAAACGACGGGGTCCAGCGGCCTCAATCTTCGACCCATAAGGGCACACGCTCAGGGACATCGCATGAATTGGACTCCCCGAACCTCATGAATTTCCCAGCTCTGTATCCACTGCGATTCGAGCCGCTCTACCAGTATCGGCCCTGGGGGGGCCGGCGTTTCGCCAACCTGCTCTCCGCACCGCTGCCCGGGGACGGACCTATCGGCGAAGCTTGGCTGCTGAGTGACCGTGATGATCATGCAAGCCTCGTTGCCCACGGACCACTCAAGGGATTGACCCTCACTCAATTGCTTACCCAATGGCCGGACCAGTTGCTTGGGAGACTGGCCGGGCACTTCCCCCGCTTTCCTCTGCTTCTTAAGTTCCTCGACGTGCGCGACAGTATTTCCGTCCAGGTGCATCCATCGGATCGGCAAACGAACCAGCTTCCGGCGGGCGAGACTGGAAAGACGGAGGCTTGGATAGTGCTTGCCGCCGGCCCCAAGGGCCGCGTCTACGCAGGCTTGAAACCGGCCACCACGGCGGATGAACTGCGGCAGGCGATTGCGCGCGGGACGGTAGCAGACCATCTGGCCAGCTTCAGGACCAGACCAGGCGCCGGTATCTTCATCCCGGCCGGTACCGTCCATTCACTGAGCGACCTGGTAGTCTTCGAGATACAGGAGAACAGCGACGTAACGTTCCGGCTTTACGATTGGAATCGCGTTGATGCAACGACCGGCGAGCATCGCCCCTTGCAAGTTGATCAAGCAATGGATTGCATCGATTTTGCGCGCGGCGCGGTAGGGCCGATTGTGCCGCTTGTGCAGGAGGTAGGGTCCGGGTTGCGAGAGCAGATGTTTCTCTGTAAGCACTTTGGTCTATGGCGATTCAGCGGGACATCCACATTTTCAGTTGGCAAAGCGGAAACGCCCCGTGTCCTGGTGTGCCTGGCCGGTAACGGTCAGCTTGAGCACCATACCAACACCTATGCTTTCGGCAGAGGCGACGTGCTGCTCTTGCCGGCCGTGGTTGGGGCCTGCTTCTGCCGAGCGCGCACCGTCAGTTTGCTGGAGATCTCTCTTCCTGGGGGCACCGGATGAAGCAGCTCATTGTATTTGATTTGGATGGAACGCTGGCCGAAAGCAAATCCTCTCTCGATGCCGAGATGGCCTCACTGCTCATGGCTCTTCTAAATACTGTCCGGGTCGCAGTTATCTCCGGCGGCGACTGGCCGCAATTCGAGAAGCAATTGCTCTCCAAGCTTCCGCACGGCGACGGCTTAGTCAATCTCTCGCTTCTTCCCACCTGTGGCACCAAGTTCTATCAGTATGCTGAAGATTGGCGACCGCTCTATTCAGAGGGCCTTACCGATAGTGAAAGAAGGATGATTTTCGGTTCCCTCAAGAAGGCGCTCGCCGTAGCAGATTTCAAGATTGAAAAGGTCTGGGGCGAGGTCATTGAGGATCGGGGCAGCCAGATTACCTTCTCCGCTTTGGGACAGCAGGCTCCAATCGAAGCCAAGGCCAAATGGGACCCTGACCACACCAAGAGGAAACGCCTTAAGACCCTCCTTGATGAGCTCATACCCGACTTTTCCGTGCACCTGGGCGGCATGACATCCGTAGACATCACAAAGCCTGGAATCGACAAGGCCTACGGGATTGGGAAGTTGCGGGACACCCTCGGCATTGCGATTGATGACATGCTCTTTGTGGGAGACGCGTTGTTCCCCGGGGGAAACGATTACCCGGCGAAGGCAACAGGTGCTGCGTCCATCCAGGTCAGGGATCCTGATGAGACGAAGAGAGTGATTGAGACCTTGGTTGCCTGCCTTAGTGACCTTCACGCCGCCAACGGTGTCCACGAACGGGACCCATGAACGACTTTCGCCTTCAGCGGCTTGGCATGATCATGGAACCGGAGCCCGGGAATTCCCTGGAAGCCGAAGGTGTCCTGAATCCGGCAGCCATCCGCGGCCATGATGGCGAGCTGTATCTATTTCCGCGGCTTGTCGCACGGGGTAACCATTCACGAATCGGTATCGCCCGTGTCCGGTTCAATGATAGAGGCGACCCGTGTGGCGTCGAGCGCCTTGGTCTTGCCCTCGAGCCAGAAACAGACTACGAGTTGCGATCCGACGGCAGTGGGGGCTGCGAGGATCCTCGCATAACGTTTGTCGAGCCGTTCCAGCGCTACGTGATGACTTACACTGCACACTCGCCCGGCGGCCCTCGGATCGCCTTCGCAATATCGAAGGATTTGTTTTACTGGAAGCGATTGGGGCTTGCGTCATTTGCCTCGTATGAAGGCATTGACTTCGTCTCCGTGGACGACAAGGATGCCAGCCTCTTCCCAGTCGCCATTCCTAATCACGCCGGGAAGAGGCAGTTGGCCATGCTTCATCGCCCACTCTTTCCCGGCACCCGCCCCGAGGAGACTGCCGCGAGGGCCTCGTCGCGGCCGGTCGATCGCGATCGTGAGAGCATCTGGATATCATATTGCCCGATCGCCATGGACGGGCTGGAGCCGACTCACCTTGGCCTGTTCAACTCCCATCACCGCCTGGCATCTCCGGTGGCACCCTGGGAGCGGCTCAAGATCGGGGGCGGCACTCCCCCGGTCATGACCCGGCATGGCTGGCTGATCGTGTACCACGGCGTCAGCGACCTGGCCGCGTCGACGGACGGAGCGCTTCGGCTATGCTACTCCGCCGGCTTGATGGTTCTATCGAAGGAGCACCCGCGCAAGATCCTCTTTCGTTCGGCTGAACCGATACTGATGCCGGAGTTGCCGACGGAACGCCGTGGGATGGTCCATGACGTTGTGTTCCCCACCGGCATTGACCAGCGTAGCGATCTTGGCTTACCGAGTCGCTTCGACATCTATTACGGGATGGCCGATAGCCGTATCGGCGTGGCGCGCCTTGACGTCCCGGCGTAACCTGTCAACCAGCGGCGCTGTGGACTTCAAGGGTGGGTAGGGTCTGACGTGAGGGGGTCGCCGACATCCATCTGGCGGTTGTGCGCCTTTGGATTGGGGCGAACAACTTCTTGCCAGGGATCCTGAGGGCGCTCCGCCAGGTTGGGAGCAACCCTGAGGAGTCGCAGCGCGGAGAGTGCGTATCCTGCGTTCCTCATCGACTTGGTGTAGCGGCCCGGCGGCACGCCGCGGACATTACCTTCCTGGCATAGGCCCGGGAAAGCGCCGCGGGGACAGCTCTTCATTGGCTGCGGTGGGCCGGCTCCAAATGTGTCCGCGGTCGCTCGCCCCCAGGCTTCGGGAGCAGCCGTGCCTGGGTGGAGAGTGAGGTTCACAGCATCCAAGGCGCAATCCCCGTAATTCGCCATCCGAAGATTTCCGACTGCACACTGCCCCCGTCTGACTAACGTGCTGCCGGTCAGCCGCGCCCCGGAACGGGTCAACTTCGGGTGCGAGGGCGGCCTTGGCGGAGCCGGCGCGGGGGACGGGTTCGGGGGCATTGCCTGGGGCATACGGGGGGCGACGCGAATGGATCCGGATCCCGGGACGGAGCGGCTGAGTTCCGCGCGGTCCCCCCACGGCTCCGAGCCGAGACCTGCGACCGCTTGCGCCACCGGGAACCGGGTCACCGTGAGCAAGCGGGCGGCTGCCTTCCTTGCCCACGGTTCCCGCCTCTGAAAGAAGGTCGCCTGCGGGGCGTCGTGGGAGATTTCTTGGGGCCCGCCGGAGTTGGGCATCTTCTCCGGCTTATTGACGTCCGACGACATGGTAAATAGCAATGTGCATGCCAGTTATATCCGATCCCCGAATCGCCGGTCCTCACACCGGTTGGCGGCTTCTGGCGGCCCGGCTCCGGCCCCCGACCCCATCATTCCGAAGGGCCGATGCGATCAAATTGTGGAGGCGTGATTCGGGATGCGGTGAGTGCCGGGGCCGGGCCATTCCTCCGGGGCAGGACCAGGCGACCTGTCCCCCCCCGGAATCGGTCCGCTGGTGGTCTCATAACCCGGACGATTCTTGTCAGGTCGGGTGGCGGACCGAGAGGGCCGGCCAGGTGGCGCCGCTCCTCTCTTGACATGGCCAGGTCCTGCTGTATTCTCTTGCTTTGGACTGATCGGTCTAATTGAATACCCACATCCCCGCTAAAGGAGAGTCCGGTATGCGGATAGCAAAAAACGATGTCGAGGTCCAGATGGAGATTCCCGGCGCCGTGGTCCGCCAGCAAAAGGGGTTCGGAGACGCGAGCGGGTTTGGCGCGATCAGCGGCGAGTACTTCACCCTGTCGGCGGGCGTCGACACGACCCCGCTCTTCGAAGGGTTGGAGGGAAACCTCTGCCAGTGCCCCCACTGGGGCTACGTCCTCCGGGGCCGGATCACCACGACCGACGCCGACGGCGTGCAGGAGACGGTCAATGCGAATGACCTCTTCTACTGGCCTCCCGGTCACAACGTGAGAGTCGATTCCGACGCCGAGATCGTGATGTTCAGCCCCCAGTCCGAGCACAGCCACGTCATCAGCCACATGATCGCGAAGGTGAAGGGCTAGAGCGCCCCAAGGGAATGGAGTCGACACACCCGACCAAGGAACACCTGCTGATCGTCGGGCTGGCCATGTTGCTTGAGCACGGCTACAACGGGCTGGGAGTGCAGGCTCTACTGGGGGCCTCGGGGATTCCGAAGGGTTCGTTCTACCACCACTTCAGGGACAAGGAGGACTTCGCGCTTCAGGTCATCGACCGGTACATGCGGGAGGTGCACGCCGGCCTGGATGCCTGCCTGGGTGACGCGCGCCATCCCCCGCTGGAGCGGGTGCGTCACTTCTTCGAAATGACCCAGCAGCACTACCGGAAGGAGGGCTACATGGGGTGCTTGCTCGGCGGTCTCGGCCAGGAGCTCTCGGGGGTGAGCGACGTATTCCGAGCCAAGATCGAGGAGTGTTTCTCCGGGATCGCCGAACGGCTTGCCGTTTGCCTGGAAGAGGCCCGGCGGAGGGCCGACATCCCGGCCGAGTCCGACCCCCGGCAGATGGCGAGCCTCCTGGTGGATTGCTGGGAAGGTGCGGCGCTCAGAAGCCGGCTCAAGCGGGATGCCGCCCCTCTGAGCGCCATGCTCGAGTTCTACTTTCGCTCGGCAAGGGCGCAATAGCCCGGCATTGGCTCTGAACTCGAGGCTCGGGTGGAGAGAGGGGTCCCGAATGAAACCGCTGTCCCCGGGGCCGGCTCTTCCCGGCGGGGAGAAGCGGAACGCACCGGATCACCGCCGGCGCCGGCCGCCACGCGGCCTCAGGCTCCAGGCCGGCCGTCCCGGGCTCCCTCGACCGCGAGCTCCTCGGGCCGGCCTCAGGGCGACCTCACCGGAAGCTCCACCGTGAACCGCGTGGACCCCGGCCGCGACTCGACCCGGATCCTCCCCCGGTGCCGCTGGGCCACGATGCTGTGGCTGGTGGAGAGCCCCAATCCCGTCCCCTTCCCCGGCTCCTTGGTGGTGAAGAACGGGTCGAAGATCCGGGGCTGGATCGCCTCGGGGATGCCGGGCCCGTCGTCCTCGATCTCCACCGACACCCCGCCGTCCCGCCGCGCGGTGCGGATGGTGATCGTTCCCCACCCCTGCATGGCGAAGGCGGCGTTGTCCAGCAGGTTCGTCCACACCTGGTTGAGCTCGCCGCCGTGGGCCTGGATGCGGGGGAGGTCCGGGTCGTACTCCCGGCGCACGGTGATCCCCGGCTCGAGCTTCCCGCGCAGGATGATCAGGGTGTTGTCGAGCCCCTCGTGGAGGTCCACCTCCTGGACCGAGGCCCGGTCCATGTAGGAGTAGCTCCGGAGCGCCCCCACGATCTCCGACAGGCGCGAGGTGCCCTCTGCGATCTCCCCCACCAGCTCGTGGACGCTCCCGACCGCCTCCAGCCAGGCCAGCGCCGCGGGCACCGACTCGCGCGACACCGCCTCCTCCAGGCCGTCGAGTTCCGCCGGACCCAACCCCTGCGCGGCCAGGGAGGGCGCCAGCTCCCACGGGCGCTTCACCCCTCGCGCCAGGAGCCACTCCTCCACCTCGGATTCGCGGTCGGCGCGCTCCAGGGCGGGAAGGTCCAGTCCGCCTCCCGCCGCCTGGACCGCCTTCCCGCGGAGCGCCTCCAGCGCCTCCCGGCCGGCCGGGCTCACCGGCCGGGCTTCCAGCCGCGACCGCGCCTCCCCCATGCGGTCGAGCGACTTCCCCAGTTGCTCCGCCGCCCGCCGGGCGGCGGCCGCCGGGTTGTTCAGTTCGTGGGCGACCCCCGCGGCCAGCGTCCCCAGGGTGGCGAGCTTCTCCGAATGGCGCAGCATCAGCTCCTGGTCGAGGTAGGCCACCTCCAGCTCCCGGAGCTTCCGCCGGTCGGTCACGAAGGTGTGGAGCACCACGAAGGCGATGGAAAACACGATGATCGAGTTCAGCACGAAGAACGCCAGCACCATGCCGGGGGGGAGCCGGTTGGTCACGGTCAGGCCCGGCTCGAGGAGCGCGGCCGCCGCCACCACCGCCACGTATGCCCCGAACCACCACCGGGCCTCGCCCTCGTTCCCGTACAGGACCGCCATCAGCACCGCCAGGAAGGACCAGAGGATCACTCCGCTCGAGCCCACGAAACCGCCCAGGGCGATCTGCAGGAAGAGCGGCAGCACCAGGATCAGCAGTTGCTGCAAAGGGCGGAAGAAGGCGAAGTTCCGCCAGCGGAAGTAGACCAGCAAGTCGAGGCCGGTGAGCACGGAGTACGCGAGCGGGATCTCCGCCGCCAGCCGCTCGCCGCCGGCCAGGTAGAAGGCGCTCCAGAGAAGCGCCGCCGGCACGACGAGCAACGTGGCGATGGTGAACTGGACCTTCCGCCGGCGCACCTCCTCGCCGTCGCCCGAAGCGCAGGCCAGGCGCTCCACCTCCGCCGCCAAGCGGCGCCGCCGAAGCCTAGGCGCGTCCGGGCCGCGCTCGGGAAAGGGGTCGCCGGCCGGGGCGGCCGCCGGTTCAGCCATGGGAAACTCCAATAAGGGCGGACTCATCCGGGTCAGGGACGGGGCCGGGGCCAGTATGCCTTTCGCAGCCGGCAGGATGCTCGTGGGCGTGCATGATACCACGTGCCCCCGGCCCGAGGCCCCACCGCCTACGCCCGCCGCCGGAGCGATGATAAGATGCCGGTACATGGAGGCATTCCCGTGAGACCTGCGGAACCCGAGCACGCGACTCCGCCGGAATGACCGCTCCGGTCGTCGGACGCAACGCCGTAACCGCGGACCCGCCACCGGGCCCGGACCCCCGGTGAGTTCCGCCCGCCGCCCCGGCCCCGCGCTCACCCTGCTCCTGACCGCTCCCGTTCTCGGCGAGCTGGTCTCGGGCCACATGACGCCGCTCCAGTTCCTGAACCCCGTCACCTTCGCGATCCTCGCGCTTCCCTACGGGTTCGGCGCCCTCCTCTGTCGCGAGGCCACCGTGCGCTGGAAGAGGAGCCGGCTCAGCCTTCTCCTGCTCGCGCTCGCGTTCGGAATCTATGAGGAGGGACTGGTCGCGCGCTCGGTGTGGGATCCGGGCTGGGCCGAGCTGCGGGCGATCGGCCCCTATTCCTTTTGGCACGGGGTGACCTGGACCTACGCCGCCGCGCTCCTGCATTTCCACGTCACCGTCAGCATCGCCTCGAGCGTGATCCTGGTCCATCTACTTTATCCCGGCCGTCGATCGGAGCCCTGGCTCACCCGGTGCCAGTGGATTGCGTGCGCGGCGGGCCTCGCGCTCTGGATGCCGGCCCTCTGGCTCCTCCACCCGTTCACCCCGCCGGCCTGGGCGGTGGCCGCCGCGGCCGTGGGCATCGCGCTCCTCGTCCTCGGGGCGGGGCGGCTGCGCGTACCCGCTCTTCCCCGGCCGCGCCGCGGACCGGGAGGTCCCCTCCGCTACGGCCTGGTCGCCGGGGTCGCCACCACCGCGGTCTTCGTCGTCGTCTTCATGCTTCCGGATTCGGCGGCGGCGCGGCTCTTTCCGTGGCCGGTCTCGCTCGGGGCGGTGCTCGCCGTCGACGGCATCGCGGTCCGGCTGATCCTCCGCTGGTCCGGCGGCGGCGAACTCCTCGACGACCGGCACGAGTTCTCCCTGGCGGCGGGGTCGTTGGCGTTCTTCCTGGTCTTCGGCGGGCTCCAGGACCTGGACGGCCCGTTCCGCGGCCGCGCCGTCGTGTCCCTGGCGGCGGCGGCCGCGCTCTGGCGCCTGTACGGCGCGGTGCGGCGGCGCGCCTCGGTCCGGGCCCCGGCGGGGGCCGGGGTCATGCCTCCGCGAGCCGCGCCGCCAACCACTCCCGCAGAACCTTGAAGAACTCCTCCCGCACCTGGCGCTCCACCCACGGGCTGTGCCCACAACGGTCCCACTCGCGGTACTCGAGCTGCGGGAGGAACGGAAGAAGCGAGTCGCGGATCATCCGGCCCGGGTGCGGGTCGTGGGCGCCGTGGAGCATGAGCACCGGCGACCGGACGGCGGCGAACGCCGCGGGGTACACGCCCTCCGCCTGCAGCCGGAGCATGTCGGCCCAGGTCTCCTGGTGGGCCCGCAGGTCGAACCGACCGGTCTCATCCGGCTCCTCGGGAAGGGGGTCGAACGCGTAGAGCGCGCGGATGAGCTCGTAGCGCCGGGCCAGCCGCTCCGCGGGGTCGGCGCACTCCACCGGGATCCGTTCCAGCCGCGCCCGCAGCTCGGGGCCCATCCGCTCCTCCAGCACGACGTTCATCCGCGCGCGCGCCTCGGGATCGAAGGTGCCGCATCCCACCAGGACCAACGGGCCCGCCTGGTCCGGATGCTCGGCGGCATAGGCCAGCGCGAGCATGGCTCCCCACGATTCGCCCACTAGCGCGGGCCGGCCGCCCGCCGCCCCCGAGGCCGCGAGCCCGGCCAGATCGGCCACGTGCCGGGCCACGGTGAGGGGCTCGTCTCCGCTCCCCCGCTGCCACGGCTCCAGCACCCGGAAATCGCCGGCCAGGCCGCGGGCGATGGGGGCGGCGCTCCCCACCGCCGCCGGGCCGCCGTGAAGGACGAGAATCGGGGGACCCGGTCCCGCATACGACCGGACCTCGAGCGGTCCGATCCGTTCCACCGGACCTCCTTCCCCCCGCGGCACGCCGGAAGCCCCTCAGCGTCCCGCGGGCGGTTTCGCTCCACCCAGGATCGCCCCCACCGCCGCGCCGGCTCCCATCAACGAGTACGCGGTCTTCTCGTCCCACCAGCCGAACCAGTTCCCCAGGCCGCCCACCATGAGGGCGGCGTTGGCGCCCTGGTCCGCTCCGAACACCATCCGCTGAAAGGTGTTGGGTTGGAGCACCGGCCGCGCGGGAAGGAGCGGGCGGGCCGGGGACGGGCGCGACCCGGCGAAGCGGCCGGGAGCGGGGTGCACCTCGTCGTAGAGGAGCGAGAAGCGATAGCGGCCCCACGGCGCACGGTGCGCCTCGACCTCCACGGTGTCGGGCACGTCGAAGCCGGGAATGGCCCCCAGGGAGTCCGGAGGGGCGGCGATGCGGGGGCCGGCCGGCGCCTCGGGGGCCGCACCCGAAGGCCCCGAGGCCACCCCCGCGGTCGCGACCCCCAATGCCAGCAGGACGGCGACGAAAAACGGCGTCCGGTTCATAGCCCGATTATAGCCGCCCCCGGCCGGCCGTGCCCCCGGCCCGAGGCTCAGTCCCCCCGGCCCGGGGCCTCGGTCCCCATGCCCCCCTCCCGCCTCAGCGCCTGCGCATCGCCCACCAGGATCCCCGAGCTATCCAGTTCGATCCAACCGCGACGGGCGAACTCGTGAAGGGTGCGGGAGAGCGTCTCCTGGGTGGTTCCCACCATCTCCGCCAGGTCCATCCGGCGGAGAGAGCCGGGAACCCGGCGCTCCCCCGGCCGGTGTCCCCGCCCGCCGGTTCCGTCCCCACGCGAGAGCTTGAGCAGGAGTCGCGCCGTCCGCTCCCCCACCGTCTGCTGCGCCAGCCCCGCGCACTGCTCCTCCCGATCGAGGAGCGCGTGGGAGAGGCGCCGGATGAGGACCGATGCCAACCGGGGCGAGTCCTCGAGGAGCCGCAACAGCGGTTCGCGGGGCACGATGCAGGCGCGGGTCGCCTCCACCGCTTCGGCGGTGGTGGCATAGAGCCGCCCGTCGAGGATGGAGACGTATCCCACCAGGTCGCCGGGGCCCGCCGTCCCGAGCACGTAGCGCCGTCCGTCGGGCCAGGACCGGTAGAGTTTCACCAGCCCCGAATCCAGGCAGAACAGGCTCACCGCCGGGGTCGCTTCCAGATAGAGCGGCTCTCCCGGCTGGTACCGATGGGAAACGCGCTCTCGTTCGAACGCGCGAAGAAGCCGGGGATCGAGTCCGGCGAACACCGACTCGACCTGAAGCGCGCAGCTGCGACAGCTCGCCGGTTTGGGGCCCGAGGTGGCTTCCATGCTCCGGTGATTCTAACAGGCGGTTGAAAGACCGGATCCGGCCGCGACACATCCTCCGTTCTGGATCTGCATACCGAATTGGTCGGCGATCTTGATCCGGATCAACCGTCGTCATGACGGATCTCATGGACCCGGGACCGCGCCGGGCTTTCAATGAGATCGGTTCAATTGCGGCATCGGCCGGAGCCCCCCCGGAATCCCTGCCGCCGGAAAGGAGATGCCCATGCGTATCTTGGTGATCCTTCTGGCGCTTCTGATCATCGCCCCGGTTGCCTTCGCCGCGGATCCTCTCCCCCCCTCCAGGCCACCTACAACTCGCCCGACCAGGCCGTGGGAGGCCTGATGCTCACCGGCCGTTTCAGCGAGTCGTGGATGCCCACCGAAGGGGCCGTCAACAACGCCATCCATGCCGAGTCCTGGGACGGGGCCACCCTGGGGTCTCAGTGGCGGGTGTGGTGCCCGGCGATCGTCTCCGCCCCGGTCCTGATCAGCGACACCCGGGTGGCCGGCACCGGGGATGCGGTCTACCGGACGATCTACGGTGGAGGCCGGTTCTGGCTCTCCTCCTCCGGCCCCTGGAGCGCGGACAACCTGGCCGACTTCACCGGGGACGTGACCTACTTCGTGGTCGTGTCCACCCACCAGTTCCTGATGGGCAATCTGAACGGAATCCGCTCCAACATCACCCTGATCGGTATCTTCGATCAACTCTATCCCTCCTGGAACCAGAGCTGCATGGACTACAGCATCGACAACGGCTCCGTCACGGGATACGCCCCGTCGGTCAAGCCCGCCGACTATCCCGGTTTCATCAACTACCTCAACTGCCCGGCGGAAGCCGGCGACGGCAACCTCTCCGGCGCCTGGGGGAGCGTGACCAACCTCACCCTCGTCATCACCGGCTGCTCGGTTCCGGCCCAGCCCTCCACCTGGGGGGCGGTCAAGCTGCGGTACTGATCGACCCGGTTGTGGATACCCCGGGGGGCGGCGCCGAGCCGCCCCCTTTCCTTTCCCCCCCGGCCCGCGCCTTGCCGGAATCCCGCACGCGCGATTATGCTCTGGCGCCCCGGTCCCAAGACACCGGGTCCCCGGTATCACTCGTCGTCAAGGAGGACATGGTCCATGCGAAACGCGCGCCTCATCGCCGCCCTGGTCCTGGTCGTCGCCGCGGCCGGAGTGAGCGCTCCCGCCCGGGCGCAGGAGTCGGCCAAGCCGGTCCAGATCGCCCTCTTCAACCCCGTCCAGATCGTCAACCAGGACGCGTCGGTGCGAGGAATCCGGCTGGACCTGCTCTACGGCGTCAACCGCAACATGACCGGGTTGGACGTGGGGATCTTCAACCGGACCACCGCCGACTCCAAGGGGTTCCAGTACGGGCTGATCGGGATGAACGGCGGGAACTTCACCGGGTGGCAGGACAACGTCCTCAACATGGTGGACGGGAAGGCGACCGGACTCCAGACCGGCTTCTTCAACGTGGACGGAGACGCCGAGGGGTTCCTGTGGGGAGCGGTGAACATCACCCACCACATGTCGGGCTTCCAGCTCGGCCTGTTCAACATGACCGACACCATGTACGGCCTTCAGATCGGCATCGTGAACGTGATCAAGGAGAAGAAGAGCCTCCCGGTGCTGCCGATCGTGAACTGGTCGTTCTGACCGCCTCCCCCGCCTGCTTCCGGCCCGGGCCGGTTCGCGTCCGGCCGGGCCGGGACCTCACTCCCCGGGCGCGGCGCCCAGGATTCCGGCCAGCTCCCGGGCGTTGACGGGGGCGGCTCCTTTGGCGTCGTTGTTGAAGTAGGCGAACAGCGGCCGCCGGCCCCGGGATGCCTCGTTCATCTCCTTCGCGTACCGCTCGAGGTTCGGCGGGAGCTGGAACAGGAAGGGCCCCAGGCGGGAGCGCGGCCCCCCCAGGCCTCGGTATAGGAGTAGCCCGAGGTTCCCACGTAGACCGGGCCGGCCACGACCTCATCCCCCCGTCCGGGCCGACGGGCCGCTGAGCCCGGCGAGCCGGCCTGGGTCGATGTTGCCCCCGGTCAACACCACCGCCGCCGGGCCCGGACCGAGGACGGCGGCGCCGTCGAGGAGGGCGGCCACCCCGGCCGCGCCCGAGCCCTCCACCACCAGGTGCTCGCGATGGAGGATCTCCCCCACCGCGCGCCGGATGCTGGACTCCCGGGCCAGCACCACCTCGTGGATCGTCTCCAGGCCAAGGGTGTAGGTGGCCTCGCTCACCCCCCCCTCCAGTCCCTCGCAGATGGTGGGGGCGCTCTCCACCGTGAGGTGCGCGCGGCGGTCGCGCCGCGAGAGCCACATCCCGGGCGAGGCATCGGTGTTGACCCCGATCACCCGGACCTCGGGCGCGCGCGCCCGGACGACGGCCCCCGCGCCGATCGCGAACCCACCGCCTCCCACCGGAACGATCAGGGTCTCGATCTCGGGCAGGTCCTCGAGGATTTCGAGGAAGGTGGTGCCGCCGTTTCCGGCCATGATCGCGGGGTCCTCGAAGGCGGAGACGTAGACCCCCCCCAGATCGTCCATGCGCTCCAGCGCCCACTCCTGGGTCTTGTCGTAGCCGGGGAAGGGGGAGCGCACGACCCGCGCCCCGAGCGCCTCAATCCCCTGCACCTTCACGTCGGGAGCGCCGCCGGGGACCACCACCGTGCACGGCGCCCCCAGGACCGAGGCCGCGTAGGCCAGCCCCAGCCCGTGATTTCCGGCGGAGGCGGCGGTCACCCCGTTCCGGCGGATCTCAGCCGGCATCTCGGCCAGGGCCGCCAGCGCCCCCCGCACCTTGAAGGAGCCGGTGATCTGGAGGTTCTCGCACTTGAGGTAGACCGGCGCGCCGGCGGCCGCGCTCAGCCACTCGCTCCGGAGGAGCGGGGTGCGCCGGGCGTGGCGGGAGACCGGTTCCCGCACGCGTTCGATGAGGTCCAGGCCGGGCGCGTCCATGAAGCCGATTCTACCAGCCTCCGCGCATCACGGCCGGATTCACCGCAGGGCCACCAGCCTCATCGTGAGCGGCCGGAGCCGGCGTTCCAGAACGGCTTTCCGGACCGTGCCCGGTCCGGCGCCGAGGCCGGCCCGGCCGTCCCCTCAGCCCCGTTTGAGGTGTGCGAGCATCTCCTCGATGGTCGCGAACTTCTCACGGGGTTTGCCCTTGGGTTTGCCTCGCTCGATCTCGGCGGCGTCCAGTTTCCGCCACTCCTCGTAATCGATCACGAGAATTCCCTGGCCGCCCAACCTTTCCCGGAGCGCTTGGGAGTCGGGAAGCGGGCACGGCGCGAGCTTGGGCACGTCGGCCAGGAGCGAGGCCACGGTGGCATGGCTGTCCGGCTTGTTGGTGCCGATCACCCCCGAGGGACCGCGCTTGATCCAGCCCGCCACGTAGAGCCCGGGGAGGATGACCTCGCCCTCGACCACGCGGCCCTCCCTGCTCGGCACGACCCCCTTCCGCTCGTTGAACGGCAGGCCGGGGATGGGAAGCCCCTTGTAGCCCACACTTCTGAAGAACACGTCGCAGGGCTCGGCGAACCGCTCGCCGGTCCCCTCCGCCCACAGGTTTCCGGGCTCGCCCTTCAGCGCGTTCTTCTCGAACACCACCTCTTCCACCCGGCCTTCGCCGCGAAGCTCGACCGGGCTCAGGAAGAAGCGGATGTGATAGCGGCGCCGCTTGGCCGGCGCGGGGCGCCCGGCGTATTCCTCGAGAATCGCCACGTTCTTGCGGTTGTGAAGGCTCTCGGGGAGTTCCAGCTCGGCCCGGCTCTCCGGATCCAGATCGAGGTCGGCCGGATCCACCACCGGGTCGCAGTCGGCCAGCTCGCCGATCTCCTTGATCTCGGGGGGGGTGAACTTGGCCTGGGCCGGCCCACGGCGCCCCACCATGTGGATGTCGGTGAGGCGGCTTTCGGCCAGCGCCTCCAGCGCGTGGTGGGCGATATCCGAATCCACCAGCTCGTCCACCGTCTTGGCCAGGATGCGGCTCACGTCCATGGCCACGTTCCCCTGGCCGATCACCATCGCCACCCGTCCCGAGAGGTCGAAGGCGCGGTCGCGGTAATCGGGATGGCCGTTGTACCAGCCCACGAACTCGGTGGCGGTATGGCTTCCGGCCAGATCCTCGCCGGGGATGCCCAGGCGGCGGTCGCTCTCGGCGCCGCAGGTGAAGATCACCGCGTCGTAGTGTTCGCGAAGCTCCTCCACGCCGACGTCGCGTCCCACCGTCACGTTCCCGAAGAACGAGAAGCCGTCGGTCTGAGCGATGCGCTCGTAGACCTTGATAACGTTCTTGATCTTCTGGTGGTCGGGGGCCACCCCGCCCCGGACCAGCCCGAACGGCGTGGGGAGCCGGTCGAACATGTCGACGTGAACGGTCGAATCGGACTTGAACAGGGCCTCGGCGGCGTAAAAGCCGGCCGGGCCGCTCCCGATGATCGCGACCCGCAGGGGCCGCGCGGCGGTACCGAGTTCGCTCATGGTGCCATCCTCCGGCGCGCGAGTGTATCGGTCCGCGCCGGGGGAGGGAAACCCGGGAATTGCCGCTTCGCGCTAATGGAACGCAGAGGGCGCCCGAGGGGCCTCGGTCCGGGTCGCGGCGGCGCTCCGAACGCGGCGGGATCCGGTTCTTCGACGGGCGGCTACGCCCTCCCGCCCCGCCGCGGATCGTCCAGAAGCTCGAAGGTGTCGCCGAAGACGAGCTTCCGGATGTTTTCGGTCTCCAGGAAGTCGCGGGGGAATCCCGGCTCGAACCCGCTCGCCGCCTCCAGCCGCGCGGCGGCCTCGTCGGGAAGGGTGCGCTCGAGCGCCCCCAGGTTGTCGCGGAGCTGCTCCACCGTCCGCACCCCCAGGATCGGCACCATGGTGGCCCGGGTCTCCTGCCGCCGTACCCAGCTGAGCGCCACCTGGGCCGGGGTCATCCCCAGATCCCCGGCGACCGCGGTCACCGTTTCCGCCATCCGCTTCGGTTTCTCCTGCACCCGGGCGGGGTCGATTCTCCGGGGCCCGCCGCCGGCCCGGGCGTACTTGCCGGTGAGCACCCCGCTTCCCAGGAGCCCCCACGGCGTGACCGCCAGGTCCAGCGCCCGGGCAGCGGGGAGAATCTCCCGTTCCACGTCGCGGCGGGCCAGGCTGTACGGCACCTGGACCGCGGTGAACGGCGTCCACCCGCGAAGTTCCGCGGTGGTCACCGCCCGCGCGATCACCCACGCCGGCGTATCCGAAACCCCCACGTGGAGCACTTTCCCGGAGCGGACCAGGTGGTCCAGGCTTCGTACGATCTCCTCGACCGGCACCGTGTAGTCCCACATGTGGAGCCACAGAAGGTCGACGACCTCGGTGCGGAGCCGCTTCAGGCTGAGTTCCACCGAACGGGTCAGGTTCTTGCGGTGGTTGCCGCTCCGGTTGGGATCGGAGGGATCGGTGGAGAGGGTGAACTTGGTGGCGAGCACGAAGTGGTCGCGGTCCGAGGCCACGAGGTCCCCCACGATCTTCTCGCTGGTCCCGTCGGTATAGTTGATCGCGGTATCGATGAAGTTCCCGCCCGCTTCCGCGTAGGCATCGAAGATCCGCTCGCACTCCTCCTGGGGCGCTCCCCACCCCCAGTCCTCGCCGAAGGTCATGGTCCCCAGGGCCAGCTCCGATACCCGAAGCCCGCTCCGTCCCAGAATCCGGTAACGCATCCTTGCTCCTCTGTGGCGGCCGCTGGACGGTGTCCGCGCCGGGTGCGTTGGACGGTGTCCGCGCCGCTCGCGATGGACGGCATCCGCGCCGGTCGTGCCGGTCGCCCGCCCTTCCGGGCGTCAGCCCGAGATCGCGGCGTCGGCCGCGCGGACCGCCGCCCGGAAGGCCGCGATTCGTTCCGCGAAGGCCTCGGGCTCGAAGGTGTCGTTGGCGAGGACGGTGTTCACCACCTCGCCCGCTCCGTTGATGGCGTTGATCTGCTCCGCGGTGGGATCCCGATGCAGCCACTCCAGCGCGAAATGGAAGTCGGCGACCGCCGCTTGCAGGTCCTCCGCCGCGTCCTGGTACTGCTTGGCCGACCACTCCGAGGCGGCCCGGGCGCCGTCGTGGCGGGACAGCGCGACCAGGGTGACCGCCCCCACCCGGTTCACCGTGGCGGCCCCGGACCCGCCTCCCGCGTCCAGGGAATCCGCGGCGCCGCGAAGGCCGGCCAGGGCCTTCTCCAGCGCGGGCCGGGCGTCGCCGGTGGTGTCTTCGGCAGCCAGCTGCACGTAGGCGGCCACCTTGCGGAGGCTCTCGGCGGCGTCGCCGGGATGGCCGTCGGCCAGCCGGTCCCGGGCGTCGGTGAGGACCTTCTGGGGTTCCTTGGCCAGCGAGTTCCAGAGCGTATTGTCGTAGGCCATGAACGATCCGGGTTGCACCAGGGACTCGGACGGGGGGGACAGCTCCTTCTCGACCGGCGGTTCCTCCGCCTTGGCCTTCTGGGCCGCCGCCTTGCCGGGCCAGGCCGCCAGCGCGGCCAGGAGGACGGGCGCGGCTAGGAGGACGAGGGCGGCCGGCCGGAGCCGTGAGTACTGGAACATGGGAATCACTCCTTTCGGACGAAGCTCGAAAAAGTGCTCTCGACAAACAATGCGGGCGCGTGGCGCCTCGAACCACCCAGGCTGCCTCCAACCGCCTTGGCTGCCTCCAACCGCCTTGGCGGCCTCCAGCCACCTTGGCGCCTCCGGCCACCTTGGCGGTCTCCAGCCACCTTGGCACCCTCCAGCCACCTAAGCGACCTCCAGCCAGCTTAGCGAATGGGCGGGCGGGCCGCCAGGGAGGGCCGGGTGGACTCCCCCTCTCACCGGCCGGCCGGCGCGACCGGGACCGGCTCTTGGCCGGGCGCTAGGGACCCGGGTCCGCATCGGCGCCCGCCGGCACCAGAATCCACGAAAACGCCCGCGACCCGCCGGCTCCGCCGCTTGCCGCCGCCTCGGCCAGGGCGCGGGCCGCCAACCGGTCCAGGCGGAGGCCCGCGAAGTCCGTCCGCCCCGAAAGCTCGCGCGACCGATCGAGGCGCGCCGCCGCCCCTTCCAGATGGCGCCGCCGTCCCCCGGGGCTCCCCGCCGCCGTCTTCACCCCCGCCGCCGCCAGCCGGATGAGGCCCCGGAGAAACTCCGCAACCGCCCCGGTCCGCCCGCTCGCGATCCAGAGCGACTCCCACGCCTCGTGAGCCTCCCAGTAGAAGCCGCGATTGAAGAGATCCAACCCGTGGAGATAGGCCGGCGAGTCGGCCCACCGGTCGGGGTCGAGGGGGCGGGGCGCGGGGTCGGTTCGGCCGTAGGCGTGCCCGCGCGGGTCGCGCCGGGGATGGGGGGTCCGTCCGGGCACGAATGCGTAGGGGGGAAGCGCCCGTCCGGGCGCGAGCCGGGGAACCGGATCCTTTTCTGCCATGGCCGCCTCCCGGAAGGCCCGCCGTGTGCGGGCGCCTGAAATTGAACTACCCGCCGGCGCCGCCCGCGCTTCCCCGCTCGTGGTGCCCCGCCCCGCTCTGGTTTACCATAACCCGCGATGACGCTCACTCTCCGGAGGTCCCGTGTGATGGAACGAGGTCGCCGCACGTCCCTGGCCCTTCTCCTCGGGTTCCTGCTGCTGGCGGCGGGGCCGGTTCGCGCCCGGGAGCCCGCCCCGGGGGCCGCATCCCGGCCCGAGGCCCCGGCGCTCCGCCTCACCGTGCGCGACGGCCTGCTCCTCGGGACCGGCGCCGTGGCTTCGGCGGTGGGCGAGTTCGTGCTGAACCCCGACCGGCGTCCCGTCCCCGCCGGAGGCCTCGACCGGAGCGGGATCCACCTGGGCCTCGACCGGCGGTCGCTGGACCGGCCGGCCGTGGGCGCCCTGGCCTCCAGCAACGCGACCCTGGTCGCCACCGGCCTCGCCCCGCCCGCCCTCTTCCTCCTCACCGGCCCTCCGGGAGAGCGCGACCGCGCCTTTCTCCAGGGGGTGCGCATCCAGTCCGAGGCCACCGCGGCGGCGGCGGGGGCGGCCTTCCTCCTCAAGGACCTGGTGTCGCGCCCGCGCCCCTATGCCTATCTTCCGGAGGCGGAACGCCCCGGGCAAAGCGAGTACGACGTGGCCTCGGACCGGGCGTTCGAGTCGTTCCCGTCCGGGCACGCCACCCTCGCCTACGCGTCGGCGCTCTCGGCGATCGGCTACCTGGCCGAGGCCCGCCCCGACCTTTCCCCACGCACGCATTTCCTGGCCGGATTCCTGGAGGGCGGGTTCGCCGCCGCCACCGCGCTGCTGCGGATCGACGCCCAGGCCCACTTCCCCACCGACGTGCTCGCCGCGGCGGGGATCGGAAGCGCGGCGGGGGTGGGGGTCGCGCTGCTGCACCGGCCGTACCCGGCCGCCGGGGGTTCCCGCCGCCGGGCCTGGCTCTGGAGCCTGGGAGGGCTGGCCGCGGGCACGGCGGCGGCGGCGCTGCTCACTCCCCCCACCTCACCCTGGATTCGCTGACCGCCGAGCCCACCCCCCGCGCCCCTTCCCGCTGGCTTCCCGCCTCCCCCCGCGCTATGCTCTTCCGTTCCTTTCACCCACGGGAGTTATCCGCCATGGCGCACCAGTTCATTTTCACCATGAAGGGGGTGGGCAAGGTCCATCCCCCGGACAAGATCGTCCTCCGCGACATCTGGCTCTCCTTCTATCCGGGGGCCAAGATCGGCGTCCTCGGCGCCAACGGCGCGGGGAAGTCGTCGCTGCTCAACATCATGGCCGGGGTGGACACCGGCCACCTCGGCGAGGCCCGCCCCGCTCCCGGGACCAGGATCGGCTACCTCTCCCAGGAGCCCGGGCTCGACCCCGCCAAGGACGTGAAGGGGAACGTGGAGGAAGGCGTGGCGGAGATCCGCGACCTGTTGAAGCGCTTCGAGGAGATCAGCGCCCGCTTCGCCGAGCCCATGGACGACGACGCGATGGAAAAGCTCCTGGCCGAACAGGCCGAAGTCCAGGAGCGGATCGACCACGCCGGGGCGTGGGAGCTGGACCGGCGGATCGAGATCGCCATGGATGCCCTCCGCTGCCCGCCCGGCGACGCCGACGTGACCACGCTCTCGGGCGGGGAGCGCCGGCGGGTGGCGCTCTGCAAGGTGCTCCTCTCCCAGCCGGACCTGCTGCTGCTCGACGAGCCCACCAACCACCTCGACGCGGAGTCGGTGGCGTGGCTGGAGCGGCACCTGCAGGAATTCCCGGGGACGGTGGTGGCGGTCACTCACGACCGTTACTTCCTGGACAACGCGGCGGGCTGGATCCTGGAACTCGACCGCGGCCACGGGATTCCGTGGGAGGGCAACTACTCCTCGTGGCTGCAGCAGAAGGAGGAACGGCTCCGCCAGGAGGGGCGCTCCGACAGCAAGCGGCAGCAGACCCTGGAGCGGGAGCTGGAGTGGGTGCGGCTGGCGCCCCGGGCGCGGCAGGCCAAGAGCAAGGCCCGCCTGAAGGCCTACGAGGACCTCTTGAACCAGGACGTGGCCAAGCGCCAGGAGACCGCCGAGATCGTGATCCCCCCCGGACCGCGCCTGGGCGAGGTGGTGGTGGAGGCGGTGGGCGTAGCCAAGGGGTTCGGGGACCGGTTGCTGTTCGAGGATCTCACCTTCGCCCTCCCCCGAGGCGGCATCGTGGGGGTGATCGGCCCCAACGGCGCCGGAAAGACCACGCTCTTCCGCATGATCGTGGGGACCGAGGGCGCCGACTCCGGAAGGCTCACCGTGGGCGACACCGTGGTCCCGTCCTACGTGGACCAGAGCCGCGAGGCGCTGGCCGCCGGCAAGTCGGTGTGGGAAGAGATCTCCGACGGCAAGGACACGCTCCTCCTGGGCGGCCGCGAGATCAACTCCCGGGCCTACGTGTCGTCGTTTGGATTCAAGGGCCCCGACCAGCAGAAGAAAGTCGGCGTTCTCTCGGGAGGCGAGCGGAACCGGGTCCATCTGGCGAAACTGTTGAAATCGGGCGGAAACCTGCTGCTTCTGGACGAACCCACCAACGACCTCGACGTGGACACCATGCGGGCCCTGGAGGACGCGCTCCTGGAGTTCGCGGGCTGCGCGGTGGTGATCAGCCACGACCGCTGGTTCCTGGACCGGATCGCCACCCATATCCTGGCCTTCGAGGGGGAGAGCCGCGCGGTGTGGTACGAGGGGAACTACCAGGATTACGAGGCCGACCTGCACCGTCGCATCGGCGCCGAGGCCGACCAGCCCCACCGGATCAAGTACAAGAAGCTGGTGCGGGGGTAGGGCGCCGGGCGGAGGCGGGGGCGGGGGCGGGGGCGATGAGAAGGGAGCGGAAGATGATCACGCGAGAACTTACCGCGATCAGCCTGACGGTGCTCATGATGACCGTCACGGCAACCCGAGTGCGCGCTCAGACGGTGACCCTGGCCCCGGTCCGCACCGCCGTTCTTCCAAGCGTCGAGGGCGACGACACCACCCGGGTTGCCTTCGTCTTTGACCTGAGCGGGCTTCGGGCGGGCCCGGGGCGCCGAATCGACAAGGCCCTCCTGGTCTGGCGGGTCTCCTCGATCTCGCCGGATTCAACGGTGGAGTTCTCGGTCCGGCCGATCACCCAGCGTTGGGACTCCAGCTCGCTTTCTTCTTCATCGACCACGGCGCCTCCCGTCGGGCCTGAGTCATCCACGACGTGGGCTGCTACCCCGAAGGATGCCGCGCGAGGACACGCGGGAACGGTGGTTCTGAACGTCCTCCCCCTCGTCCGATCCTGGGCGATCGATACCCGGGAGAACTACGGGATCGTCGTATCCACCCCGGACCTGCCCCCCGCCCAAGTGGAGCCGTTTCTGCCCGCTGCCCGCCTCTCCATTTGGTATGGGTTCATGAAGTAGGTACGGAGCGTGCTCGCAAGGGATCGTGCCCCCCCGCGCCGCGAATTCCCCCGCCTGACCGACGGGGTACGTGCTATCATTCACCTTCCAATAGCGGGCAACGCGGTTGCCCGGGTTCCCTTCAGCGTCTCCGGCGGAGCGCTCACCTCCGCAGGGAGCTCGTTAGCCATCAAGGAGTCGGCATGCGAGGATCCTCGCCGTCCCCCGGGAATCACCACCAGCCGGCTATGTTGCCATCTCCTCCCTCAGCTCTGTGGCTCCTGTTGCTCCTCACCCCGGCCTCGTTGCTCATGCCGTCCGGTGCGGTTGCGCGGACGTGGAACATCTCAGCTGACGGTACAAGCGACGCCCCCACCATCCAGGCCGGGATCGACAGCGCTGCGGTCGGGGACACCGTGCTGGTCGGCCCCGGTACCTACTACGAGAACATCCTGTTTCGGGG
This sequence comes from Candidatus Eiseniibacteriota bacterium, assembly GCA_963728475.1. Lineage (GTDB taxonomy): Bacteria > Eisenbacteria > RBG-16-71-46 > JABDJR01 > JABDJR01 > CAVSKL01. Next base: position 1,499,430 of record CAVSKL010000001.1, on the reverse strand, counting down.
GCGGGACATCGTCTTGAAGGGCTTGGCCGGCCCCGAGGCCACGATCATTCACGGTTCCCCAACCGTCATTCCCACCGGGCTTTGGGCAGCCCCGATACAACTGGGCGTGAATCCCGACGGCACCCCGCACTACCTGTCACCTGAAGCTTTCAGGGGTACCGTGGTTAGCATTGAGAACGGGGAGACGCGGAGCACCGTCCTGGAGGGCTTCACCATCACCGGTGGGTACATGGGCATATTGGTTAACGACGCAAGCCCGACCGTTCGCGGGAACACTGTCACCGCAAACTCCGCTACCTTCCACGGAGAGGTCGGTGCCGGCATCGCTGCCGCTAGCAACCCTCAAACCCCTCTAAGTCCAGTCATCGAGGACAACATCGTTTCCGATAACTACGTCAACGGCACAGGTTCCGGCATCGTGTGCTCCGATATCGTAGCCACGGTGAGACACAACACAGTGATCGGCAACTGGGCCGAAGCCGGTGATGGTGGTGGGATCTACTGCGTCAGCTGCCGGATTGGTAGTGTTGTCTCCGACAATCTCGTTCAAGGGAATGTTGCCGGGGACAAGGGGGGCGGGATTTTCGTGGCTGCAAACGCTACGGACGAATTCGTGACGGTCGAACGGAATCTCGTCATCGACAACGTCTCGGGTGGTAATCAGTACGTCCTGGTGGCCGGCGCGGGCATCGGACTGGAAGCTGGAAACGCTCTCATCACCCACAACACGATCGTCGGGTCCCGGGTCACCGGCTCGCTTGGCTCGGTGGGTGGCGGTATCGGCATCACCTTTGCAAGCAATGTCACCATCGAGGACAACATCATCGCCTACACGCACTCGGGCGGCGGCATCGGCTGCCTGAACGGTGCGACCCCGGTGATCCGGAACAACCTTGTCTGGCAGAACGGGGACGGCGACGCCACCGGCGACTGCACCTCCTGGCCCGGGACCGACGGGAACATCGCCGCCGATCCCGTCTTCTGCGACACCACCTCGGGCGACTGGTCGGTGGGCCTCCCCCGATTTGATGGACACCTTGAAAAGGTGGGATGATCCCACCGAGGAGGGAGTCCATGAAGAAGGCTCGGCGGTCGTACACCCGGGAATTCAAGATCGAAGCGGTTCGCCAGGTCGTGGAGCAGAACCGGACGGTGGCGGAGGTAGCCCGAGAGCTGGGGATCGGTGCTGGTCTGCTCGGCCTGTGGAAGCAGCAGGTTCTGGCCGATCCGGTGGAGCCGTTTCCAGGAAAGGGTCGGGTCAAGGTGGCGGAGGAGGAACTTCGGCGATTGGAGCGCGAGAATCGGCAACTCCGCCAGGAGCTTGAATTTGTAAAAAAAACGGCGGCGTACTTCGCGAAGGAACGCTCGCGAGGTTCCGTGTGATCGAGATGAACGAAACCAGCTACGCCATCGTCATGATGTGCAGGGTTCTGGAGGTATCCCGGGCTGGATACTACGCGTATCGGAGGCGGCCGCCCAGTCGGCGGGAGCTGGAGGACCGTGATTTGGTCCAGCAGATCCGTGCGGCGCAGAGAGCGAAGCGGCAGTGCTACGGCAGTCCGCGCATGACGAAGAGCCTGCGGGCTCTGGGCCATCGGTGCGGACGTCACCGCGTGGCACGTCTGATGCGGGAGAACGACTTGGGGGCGCGCCGCAGAAAGCGGTTCCGCAGGACGACGGACTCGAACCACTCCCTTCCCTGCGCCGCCAACCTGCTTGACCGGCAATTCAGGGTCTCGAAACCGAACGCCGTGTGGGCCGGCGACGTGACCTACATCCGGACCCGGGAGCGCTGGCTCTACCTGGCGATCATGTTGGACCTCTACTCCCGCAAGGTCGTCGGCTGGGCCATGGGCACGGACAACGACACCAAACTGGTCTTGCGGGCCCTGGCCATGGCCGTGGCCACCCGGAAGCCCGCGCCCGGCCTGATCTTTCATTCGGATCGAGGCAGTACCTACGCGGCGAAGGCCTTCACTAAAGAGCTCAAGCGTCTGGGCATCCGGCCAAGCATGAGCCGGAAGGCAAACTGCTGGGACAACGCCGTCTCCGAGAGCTTCTTCGCCTCGTACAAGACGGAGTGGATGCCGGAAGAAGGCTACGATACGATCACCGAGGGCCTGGGGGACACGTTCCGCTACATCGAGGCCTTCTACAATCGGGAGCGCCTTCACTCGTACCTCGGGTACGTCAGCCCGGCTGCCTTCGAGGCCGCTCACATTGCGTAAACCGAGTGTCCATTATTTCGGGGCAAGTCCATCGGTGGCCGAGAACTCGCCCGCGCTGACCGATCCCAACGGACCGATGGGGGCCATCACCGATCCGGGCTGCCAGGCCACAGCGGTTCGCCCGACCACCTGGGGCCGGCTCAAGGCGCTCTACCGGTAGGAAGTGCTTCCCCCCGGCGGGATTCGGTCCTATCCCGTCGGCGAGGATTCGTCAGTGCCCGCCCCCATCGAATCGACAACCCGCGTCCGGTGCGCCAACGGCTCTCAATCCCGCGGCCGCGCCCGCTCCGCGATCGACTCGGCCTCGATGAAGATTCGGCGGACCTGGGGGTGCCTCTCCTGGACCGCGCCCTCCACCTCGTCCACCGCCCGGGCCACGTCTCCGGCGGAGAGCCCGGCCCGAAACCGCAGGTCCAGGTTGAGGAGCACGTCCTCGGGACCCAGCTGGAGGGTCAAGGCGTGCACCACCCGGTCCACCGCGGGGTTGGAGGCAGCGAGGGAGCGGATGCTCTCCACCACCTCGGGATCGGCCGACTCGCCCACCAGGAGCCCCTTCGACTCCCGCGCCAGCAGCAGCGCGGTCCCGGCCAGGAGCAGCCCGATCGCCACCGACGCCACCCCGTCCAGGTAGGGGTTCCGGAGGCGGTGTCCGAGCCATACCCCCAAGAACGCGAACGCCAGCCCCAAGAGCGCGGCGGAGTCCTCGAAGAGAACGCTGAAGCTGGTCGGGTCCTTACTCCGGCGGATCGCCGTCCAAATTCCCTGCGATCTCTTGTCCCTGAGGAAGCTTCGCAGGCCGAACACCCAGGAGATGGATTCGAACACCGCCGCCGCCCCCAGCACGATGTAGTTCATGGTGGGGTCCTCGATCGGCCCCGGATGCAGGAGGTGCCTGATCCCCTCGTAGGCCGACATTCCGCCCCCCAAGGCAAAGATCATGATCGCCACCACCAAGGTCCAGAAGTAGAGCTCGGAACCGTATCCGAAGGGGTGCTCGGGGTCCGCCGGTCGCCGGCTCCGGTGCATGCCGAGCAGGAGGAGGGCGCCGTTCCCGGTGTCGACCAGGGAATGGATGGCTTCGGAGAGCATGGCCGAGCTTCCGCTGACCGCGGCGGCGGCAAATTTGGTGGCCGCGATCGCGAGATTGGCGGCAATGGCGGCGATCACCGAGATTTTCGACTCATGGGCGGACATTCATCGATTGTGCCGGTCGGGGTCCGGCGGGTGAAGGGGGCGATTTCCCCTTCACCCGAGGCCCCGGCCCCCGGCCCCGGGGGCGGGGGCCGGATGCAAGGCCCCCCTTGTTCCCGGCCCCCGCGCCCCGTAAACTAGAGGGCTTGGTGATCAACGAGAGTGTGAGCTACGGGAATCCTCGAAGGGCACCCCGCCCGACGTTCGTACCCGAGCACCATCCGGACCCCCGGACCCAACGCGAAGACGCGACGGAGAAAGCGCCACCCCCTGGGCGAGCGGTAAGGTTGTTTCATGTCATTTGAAGGCTTCGGGTTGGACCCCCGCTGCCTGCAGGTCCTCGAGCAGCAAGGCATCAGGATCCCCACCCCCATTCAGGACAAGGCCATTCCCTACGCTCTGGAAGGCCGCGACGTGGTCGGCCTGGCCCAGACCGGGACCGGGAAGACCCTGGCTTACGTGCTTCCCGCGCTCAGCCGGCTGGCCAAGGGCAAGATCGTCCGAAGCTCCATGCTGGTACTGGTTCCCACCCGGGAGCTGGCGGTGCAGGTGGAGGGGGTGATGGATGTGATGGGGAAGGCGGTGGGAGTCCGCTCGGTCGCGGTCTACGGCGGGGTCAGCATCGACAACCAGCGCAAGGCGATCAAGCAGGGACGATCGGTGGTGGTGGCCACCCCGGGACGGCTTCTGGACCACATGCGCCGGCAGAACGTGGCGTTTCCCCAGCTCGAGATCCTGGTCCTGGACGAGGCCGACCGCATGCTCGACATGGGCTTCCTCCCGGATATCAAGCGAATCGTGCGAAAGCTCCCCCGGGAGCGGCAGACCCTCATGTTCTCGGCCACCTTCCCCGACGAGATCTCCTACCTGGCCGACCAGATGCAGCGGGATCCGGTGCGGGTGGAGGTGGGTCACGTCCACAAGCCGGTGGACTCGGTGCACCAGATCCTCTATCCGGTTCGCCCCGAGGATAAGATCGACCTCCTCACCCGGGTGCTGGAAGATGAGGGCGAGAAGATCCACTCCGCGGTGATCTTCTGCCACACCCGCGACCGCACCGAGCGTCTGGGGCGGCTGCTCCGCAAACAGGGGCTGAACGCCTCCCAGATTCACGGCGACCGCTCGCAGATCCAGCGCGAAGAGGCGCTGGACGGGTTCCGGGCCGGCGAGTTCAAGATCCTGGTGGCCACCGACATCGCCGCCCGAGGCCTGGACATCGAGGGCGTATCCCACATCATCAACTTCGACATCCCTCCCAGCGCCGACGATTACCTCCACCGGATCGGCCGCACCGCCCGCGCGAATTCCGAGGGGGACGCCATCACCTTCGTCTGTCCCACCGATCTCCAGGCGCTGGAGAAGATCGAGGCCGCGGTCGGCCACGCCCTCCCCCGCAAGGAATGGGAGAAGGCTCCCGCCATCCTTTCCCTCTACCGGCCGCAGGAAGAGAAGAAGGAGAACGGGAACGGGGAGCGGGTCGTCACCTTCGGGCGCCGGCCGCGCAAGCGCTGAGGCCGGCGGGGGCGTGGGCGGTTCAATCGGCGCCGGGGGGCCGGGGTCAGGCCGCCTGAACGGGCGGGTTGCGGTGGTGACCGGCGCCAGCCGGGGCATCGGCCGGGCGATCGCCCTGGGGCTCGCCCACGAGGGCGCTTCGGTGGCGGTGGCGGCCAAGAGCGAGCGCTCCCGCGACCGCCTTCCCGGCAGCATTCACTCGGTGGCCGCCGAGATCGCCGCGTTCGGAGGAAACGCGCTGCCGTGCCGGGTCGACGTGCGCGACAGTGCCGGCGTCGAATCCATGGCGCGGACGGTGCTGGACCGCTTCGGCCGGATCGACATCCTCGTCAACAATGCCGGCGCGCTCTGGTGGCAGCCGGTGATGGAGACGCCGCTCAAGCGGTTCGATCTGGTCATGAGCGTCAACGTCCGAGGCGCCTTCGCCTGCACCCGCGCCTGCCTGCCGTCCATGATCGAGCGCGGCGCCGGGCACGTGGTGATGATCGCGCCTCCGGTGGACCTGGATGCGCTTCCGGGGAAGACGGCCTACCTGGTGAGCAAGTTCGGGATGACCATGCTCGCGCTGGGGCTCTCCTCCGAGCTGCGGGCGGCCGGGGTGGCGGTGAACGCATTGTGGCCGGTGACCGCGATCGAGAGCCAGGCCACCATCAACCACGGCCTGGGCGGGCCCGCCCAGTGGCGAAAGCCCGCGATCGTGAGCGATGCGGTGATCGAGATCGTGACCACCCCGCCGGGGGAGCTTTCCGGGCAGGCGCTCCTGGATGAGCCGTTCCTGCGCTCGCGCGGCTGGACCGATTTCGCCCGGTACCGCTCCGACCCCGAGCACGAACCGCCGCCGATGTCGCTTAGCGACTTCCCCGCGGCCGGGCCGTCGAAGCCGTAGCTCCCTCCCGCTGTCTGGAAGTGAGCGCGACGCCGCGGCGAACGCCGCGGCGGAAGAGCGAGCGCCGGACCGTCCCTCCCGCTGTCTGGAGCCGGGCGTGGTCGCGCGGGGATCCGCGCCGCCGGCCCGGCCGGGTGGCCGAGCCGCGACTCTGACGCCGCGGCGAACGCCGCGGCGGAAGAGCGAGCGCCGGACCGTCCCTCCCGCTGTCTGGAGCTGACCGTGGTCGCGCGGGGATCCGCGCCGCCGGCCCGGCCGGGTGGCCGAGCCGCGACTCTGACGCCGCGGCGAACGCCGCGGCGGAAGAGCGAGCGCCGGACCGTCCGGTGGACGGTTCGCGCGAGCGCGGAGCGGCGAGGCACCCGGCCGGGCCGGGCTGAGAAAACTCCGCGCGCTCACCCCGACGATCGCGACCACCGGTACAAAGCCACCGCCACCGCGGCGGCCGCATTCAGCGACTCGACCTCGGGCCGGATGCGGATGGCGACCGAGCGCTCGCGCCAGGCCGGCGGCAATCCTTCCCCTTCCAGGCCGGGGAGCAAGGCGAAGGGATCGGGGAAGGCGAATCCCTCCAGGTCCACCCCCTCGGCCGAGAGGGCCACGATCCCGTCGAGCGCGGGGAGCCGCGCCAGGGACGGCCCGGCCAGGAATTCCATCCGGAGCGCCGCCCCCCCCGAGGCCCGAAGCGCCTTGGGGTGGTACGGGTGCGCGCACTCGGCGAGAACCACCGTGCGGGCCACCCCGAAGGCCAGCGCCGAGCGCACCGCGGCCCCCACGTTTTCGGGATCCTGGAAGGGGAGGAGCAGGCTCGCTCCCGGCGGCAACCCGCCCGCGGGATCCCAGGCCGGGATCGGCGGAACCGAGAGGAGCACCAGGGGGGCCTGCGTGCCGGACGCGTCCAGCTCGCGGAAAAGCTCGGGGAGGAGTTCGTAGTGGACGCACTCCGGCGGCGCTTCCGGAGGCGGGCCCTCGCCCCCGGGGGGGGTGATCCACCCCAGGCAACGTTCGGGGGCGAACCGGAGGGCCTCGGCGGTCAGCCGGGCGCCGGAGAGCAAGGCGCGGCCCTGCGTCCGGATCCCCTTGGCGCCGTGGAGCTGGCGGAGGTCCTTCATGACCGGGTTCCGGCCGCTCTCAATGCGACGGTGGCGGCGGGTAAACATCGGCTTCGGCAACCCCGGAGATCCGCTCAGCGCCGCGGCGCCAGCGCCACCATCCCCAGGGGGGGCACGTTCAGGGAGAGCGAATGGGTGCGGCCGTGCATGGGGAGCGGCGAGGCCTCGACCCCGCCCAGGTTTCCCTGCCCGCTTCCCCCGTAGTGCTCCGCGTCGCTGTTCAGAATCTCCTCCCAGAACCCGCCGCGCGGCACCCCCACCCGGTAGTTGGGGCGGGGAACCGGGGTGAAGTTGATCACGATCAGCGCGACCTCGGTTTCGTCGCGCCCCCGGCGCAGGTAGCTGATCACGCTGTTGTCGGCGTCGTTGGCGTCCACCCACTCGAACCCCTGGGAATCGAAATCGTGCAGGTGGAGCTCGGGGCGCTCGCGATAGAGCCGGTTGAGGTCGGCCACCCATCGCTGGAGTCCGGCATGGGGCGCGTACTCCAGCAGGTTCCAGTCCAGGCCCTCGTCGTGATGCCACTCGCTCCACTGGCCGATCTCGCCCCCCATGAACAACAGCTTCTTCCCGGACTGGGTCCACATGTAACCCAGCAGCGCCCGCAGGTTGGCGAACTTCTGCCAGTCGTCGCCCGGCATCTTCCCCAGGAGCGAGCCCTTCCCGTGCACCACCTCATCGTGGGAGAGCGGCAGCACGAAGTTCTCGTTGAAGGCGTAGATCATGCGGAAGGTGAGCTGGTTGTGGTGGTAGCGGCGGTGGATCGGGTCCTTGGAGATGTAGATCAGCGAATCGTGCATCCACCCCATGTCCCACTTCATGCCGAATCCGAGCCCGCCCACGTAGGTGGGGCGCGAGACCATGGGCCAGGCGGTCGACTCCTCGGCCACCGTCTGGCTGTGGGGAAACTCCCGGTACAGCTCCTCGTTGAACCGCCGGAGGAATTCGATCGCTCCCAGGTTCTCCCTCCCGCCGAACTTGTTGGGGATCCACTCTCCCGCTTTCCGGGAGTAGTCCAGGTACAGCATCGAGGCCACCGCGTCCACCCGCAGGCCGTCCACGTGATACCGCTCCACCCAGAACATCGCGCTGGAGTACAGGAAGGAACGAACCTCGTTCCGCTCGTAGTTGAAGATGAGGCTTCCCCAGTCGGGGTGGAACCCCTGCCGCGGGTCGGCGTGCTCGAAGAGGTGGGTGCCGTCGAAGTAGCCCAGCCCGTGCTCATCGGACGGGAAATGCGAGGGGACCCAGTCCAGGATCACCCCCACCCCGTGCTGATGGAGCACGTCCACCAGGTACATGAAATCCTGGGGGGTGCCGTAGCGGCTGGTGGGGGCGAAGTAGCCGGTGGTTTGGTAGCCCCAGGAGCCGTAGAAGGGATGTTCCATGAGCGGCAGGAACTCGACGTGGGTGAAGCCCATGCGGCGGGCGTACTCGGCCAATAGCGGCCCGGCCTCGCGATAGGTGAGCGGGCGGTTGCCCTCCTCCGGGACCCTCCGCCAGGATCCGAGGTGCACCTCGTAGATCGACATGGGGGCGTCGGCGGCGTTGGCGCGGTCCCGGCCCTCCTGCCACTCCCGGTCGCCCCACCGGTAATCCAGCTCCCACACCACCGAGGCGGTCTTGGGCGGGGTCTCGTGCCGGAACCCGAACGGGTCGGCCTTGTCCACCCGGTACCCGTGATAACGCGAGAAGATGCGGAACTTGTAGACCTCCCCCTCCCCCACCCCGGGGATGAACCCCTCCCAGATTCCCGAGTTTCCCTTGGCCCGGAGCGGGTGGGCGGCGCCGTTCCAGCCGTTGAAGTTCCCCAGCACCGAGACCCGCTCCGCGTCGGGGGCCCAGACCGCGAAATAGGTTCCGCGGGCGCCGGCGGTCTCGACCGGGTGCGCCCCCAGCTTCTCGAAGAGCCGCAGGTGGGTTCCCTCGTTGAAAAGGTAGAGGTCGTTGTCGCCGAGAAGGGAGACCTCGGTGCTGACGGTGTCGTTCTTCACCGCCTTGCCCGCGTCCGTGTCCTTCGGCCGGTTCTTTGCTCGCGCCATGATCCAGCTCCTCGTCTCGTCTAGTTGCCGCCGGCCGCCGGCTCCTCGATCCGGAGCAGACGGGCGACCGCCTGGAGGGGAATCTTCACCCACCCGGGCCGATTGTTCAGCTCATATCCCAGCTCGTAGACCGCTTTTTCCAGGAGGAAGGCTTCGAGCAGGAGTTCCAGATCCTCGTCCCGGGGGGGTATGAACGAGGCGCCCTCCACCGTTCTCAGATAGCCCCGCAGGAACGCCACGCTCACCCACAGGTACCAGAACCGGGTCCAGCAGTCGCCCTCCCGTTCGCGATCGGCGTGGATGAAGCCCGACTCCAGGGCCCGGGCAAGCCCGGTGTAGGCGGCGTAGTGGAAGGAACGGAGCATGCCGGCCACGTCCACCAGCGGCGACCGCTTCAGCCGCCGTTCGGTCAGGGACCGCGCCGGCTCCCCCTCGAAGTCGATGACCGCGAAGTCCTTGCCGGTGAACAGTACCTGCCCCAGGTGGTAGTCCCCGTGGCAACGGATGCGGGTCACCGGGAGCTTCCGATCCACCACCGCCCGGAACCGGGCCAGGACCACGTCCTCCTCCTCGGCCAGCCGCCGGGCTGCGGGGACCACCTCCTCCGGCAGCGACCGTTGCCTCCCGCGCAGGAGCTGGAAAGTCCGCCGCGACGCGTTCCGCATCGACTGGTAGAGCGACCGCTGGTAGAGCGTGCTGAAGGGCTCGGGCATGAAGTCCGGGTTCTCCAGGTCGGAGGCCAGGGCGAGATGGAGTTCCCCGGTCCGCATCCCCAGAAGCTCGGCGCTCTCCATGTAGGTCCCCAGCATCTCGTGGACCGGCGCCGGATAGCCCGCCCGCACCCCCTCCACGAACGAATCCGGAGGAAGCCGGGGGTCCGGCGGCGGCTCGGCGGTCAGCTCCGCCCGCACCCGGTCCATGTAGCGCCCGAACGCGTCCAGGGTGTAGTTCCAGGCGTCGCCCTGGTTCTCGACGTAGCCCTGGAGGATGCCCAGGGTGAGCGGGTCCTCCTTGGGACGCCGGTACTCCACCGCGCCGGCCAGCGGGGCGGTGTTCCGGAACCCGGTCTTCTCGGTCAGGAACCGGCCGATCTCCAGATCCGGGTTCCGCCCCTCCCCCAGCCGCCGGAACATCTTGAGGATGAAGCGGTCGCCGTAGACGACCGAGGTGTTGCTCTGCTCGGCCCGCATGAAGCGAGGCTCCAGGTTGCCGTCGGCGGCGGTCTTCACCTCGCGGAACACCCGCGTGGGCCAGGCCTGGATCTCCCCGTGCCCCCCCCGGAACTTCCGCCGGCGCCCCACCGCGTCCAGGAGCGCCACCGCGAGGGCGGGCGAGGAGAGCGCGTCGTAGAGAACTCCGGTCTCCGGGCGGTTCCGGAAGCCGACGGATGCGACCACCGCATGGGCGGCGGAGCGCCCCAGACGCGCCGCCTCCTTCCCCGAGGCATAGGCGAAGGGGAGCACGTAGCTCTCGGATTCCCCCTCCGCGAACTCCACCTCGACCACCGCCACCACCCCCGCCGGTTCGTCGCCGTCCCGCCCCACCGGAATCACGTCCCGCAACTCCGCCCCGCGAATCCCCCGGGCCTTTCCCCCGAACCAGCGCCGCTCGGCCAGGTAGGCGGGCAGGAGCGCCTCCAGCGCCCCCCGGGCCCGGCCCTTGAATGCGTCGGTCCAGGCGCGGGCCAGGATGAGAGCGGGCTCCTCCGGTTTCCGGCGGGGCCGCGCCGCCGGCCGAGGCTCCGCCGGGGCCGGTTCCACCGGCTCGGGAACCTCCAGCGAGAACCAGTAGAAGGAATGCGGTCCCATGGTGAGGAAGTAGGGAAGCTCGCCGACCCGGGGGAAGCGAGTGCCCCCGAACAGCTCCACCGGGATCCTGCCCTCGAACTCGGAAAGGTCCAGCTCCACCGGCTGGGCGAATCGCGACAGGTTGGCCACCACCAGCACCCGCTCTTCCTCGAAGCAGCGGAGGAAGGCGAGGACCCTGTAGTTCTCGGGCTGAAGGAAGCGGATCTCCCCCCGGCTGAACGCCTGGAACCGCCGCCGGAGCGAGATGATCCGCTTCATCCACCAGAGCAGCGAGTGGGGGTTGTTCTGCTGCGCCTCCACGTTCACCGCCTCGAAGTGGTACTCGGGGTCGATGTTCACCGGGAGGTAGAGCTTGTGGGCCATGGCCCTGGAGAACCCGGCGTTGCGATCGGCGCTCCACTGCATGGGGGTGCGGACCCCGTTCCGGTCGCCCAGGTAGATGTTGTCCCCCATCCCGATCTCGTCCCCGTAGTAGATGACCGGGGTGCCGGGAAGGGAGAAGAGGAGGCTGTTCATCAGCTCGATCCGCTTGCGGTCGTTGCCGAGGAGGGGGGCCAACCGCCGGCGGATCCCCATGTTGATCCGCATCTTGGAGTCGTGGGCATACATGCGGTACATGTAGTCCCGCTCCTCGTCGGTGACCATCTCCAGGGTCAGCTCGTCGTGGTTGCGCAGGAACAGCGCCCACTGGCAGACGTCGGGGATGGAGGGGGTCTGCTGGAGGATGTCGATGATCGGAAACCGGTTCTCCATGCGGATGGCCATGAAGAGCCGCGGCATGATCGGGAAGTGGAAGGCCATGTGACACTCGTCGCCGCCCCCGAAGTAGGCGATGGCGTCCTCCGGCCACTGGTTGGCCTCGGCCAGGAGCATGCGGTCGCCGTAGGTCCGGTCGACGTGCGCGCGCAGCTCCTTCAGGAACGCGTGGGTCTCGGGCACGTTCTCGCAGTTGCTGCCCTCGCGCTCGTAGAGATACGGAATGGCGTCGAGCCGGAGTCCGTCCACTCCGCGCTGGAGCCAGAAGTCCATGACCCGCTTCATCGCCCGCCGGACCTCGGTGTTGTCGAAGTTGAGGTCGGGCTGGTGCGAGTAGAACCGGTGCCAGTAGTACGCCTCCGCCTTGGGATCCCAGGTCCAGTTCGAGGCCTCGAAGTCCTTGAAGATGACCCGCGCGTCCCGGTACTTGTCGGGGGAATCGCTCCACACGTAGAAGTCGCGGAACCGGCTTCCCGCCGGCGACCGGCGGGCCCGCTGAAACCAGGGATGCTGGTCGGAGCTGTGGTTCAGCACCAGCTCGGTGATCACCCGGAGCCCCCGCTTGTGCGCCCCGGCCAGGAACGAGTTGAAGTCGCGAAGGGAACCGTAGGTCGCGTTCACCGCGGTGTAGTCGGCGATGTCGTAGCCGTCGTCCTTGAGCGGCGAGGGGTAGAAGGGCAGAACCCAGATCGCGGTCACCCCCAGCTCCTGGAGATAGTCGAGCCGGTCGGTCAGGCCCTGGAAGTCCCCCACCCCGTCGCCGTCGGCGTCCTGGAAGGTCCGCACGTGGACCTCGTAGATCACCGCGTCCTTGTACCACTGGGGGTCGGGCGCCGTCCCGTCCCGTTCCTTCATCCGTGACTCCTTGATCCGTTACAGGTAGTAATCGAAGTCCTGTTCCCGCCGGACCCGCCGCCGCACCCGGAAGACCTGTGCGGGATGGGTCACCGGGTCGAGCTCGATGTAGTTGCGGGTCCCGTTCCACAGAAACCGGCTTCCGCTCAGGAGATCGTGCATCTGGAAGGGGCGAGCCGCGTCCACCCCCAGCTCCTCCAGGGGAAGCTCCACCCACCCCGACTGCTTGAAGTGCGGATCGAGGTTCACCACCGTCAGGACCAGGTTCGCGTCCGCATCCGAGGACTTGCTGAAGCAGAGGAGCTGCTCGTTGTCCACGGGATGGAAGCGCAGGGTGCGGTCGGTGCGCAGCGCCGGGTTCTCCGCCCGGACCCGGTTCACCCGGGCGACGAACTCGGACAGGCTTCCGGGGTCGTCCGGATTCCAGGACCTCAGCTGGTACTTCTCCGAGTCCAGGTATTCCTCGGTCCCGGGCTCCCGGGGCCTCGCTTCCTGGAGTTCGAACGCGGGGCCGTAGATGCCGTAGCTCGCCCCCAGGGTCGCGGCCAGCACCAGGCGCGACATGAACGCGGGGCGCCCGCCGAACTGGAGATACTCGGTCAGGATGTCGGGAGTGTTGGGCCAGAGGTTCGGGCGGAAGAACTCCGAGGCCTCGGTGCGGGTGAGCTCGCCGAAGTACCGCTCGATTTCCCATTTCGTGTTCCGCCACGCGAAATAGGTATAGGACTGGGTGAACCCCAGCTTGGCCAGCCGGTACATGACCTTGGGCCGGGTGAAGGCCTCGGCCAGGAAGATCGCCTCCGGGCACCTCTCCTTGACCCGCGCGATCGCCCACTCCCAGAACGCGAACGCCTTAGTGTGGGGATTGTCCACCCGGAACACCGTCACCCCCTCGCCGACCCAGTGGAGGAAGATGGAGAGAAGCTCCTCCCAGAGCGCGCGCCAGTCCGGGGTCTCGAAGTCGAAGGGGACGATGTCCTCGTACTTCTTGGGCGGGTTCTCGGCGTGACGGACGGAACCGTCGGGAAGGGTGCGGAACCACTCCGGATGCTCGGTGAGATAGGGATGGTCGGGAGAGCACTGGAGCGCGATGTCGAGCGCGATCTCGATCCCCGATTTCCGGGCCGCCGCCACCAGGCTCCGGAAGTCCTCCGGGGTGCCCAGGCGCGGATCCACCGCCTTGTGCCCGCCCTCGGCCGAACCCACCGCCCACGGACTCCCCACGTCCTCGGGTCCGACCTGGAGCGCGTTGTTCGGCCCCTTGCGACGGGTCACCCCGATGGGATGAATGGGGGGCAGGTAGAGCACGTCGAATCCCATGGCGGCCACGTAGGGAAGGCGCCCCTCCACGTCGCGGAAGGTGCCGTGGCGAAGCCCGCCCGAGGCCGACCGGGGGAACATCTCGTACCAGGTGCTGAACCGGGCGCGGACCGGATCCACGGTGACCCGGAGTTCGCGGGGATAGCGCCGGGCGGCGCTCCGGTCGGGATAGCGATCGACGAGCGCGGTGAACGCGGGATCCAGGGCGAGGGCGGCGCGCTCGGCAAGGTCGCCGTCCCCTTCCATCACCTTGGCCCAGCCCCGGAGCCGGTCCGCGTCCCCGGCGGGGGCGCGTCCGGCCGCCTCGCGCACCAGGGCCGCCCCCTCCCGGAGCGGCAGCTTCAGGTCCTGTCGCGCCTCCACCCGCTTCTCGAACTCGTTCTGCCAGGTCCGGAACCGGTCCACCCACGCCTCCACGGTGAAGCGGTAGCCGCCCAGGCGCTCCACCGTGAACGCCGCGCGCCAGCGGTCGTTGAGGGTAGATCCCATGGGGATCTCGGTCCACACCGCCTCCCCTTCGGGGGCGACCAGGAGGACGCAGGCGACCTGGTCGTGGCCGTCGGTGAAGACGTCGGCCTCCACCCGGACCTCCTCGCCCAGGACGCGCTTGATGGGAAAGCGGCCGCAATCGATCTGGGGGGAGACCCCTTCGATCACCACCCGGCGGCGGCCTTCCGCGGGACTTTCCGGCATAGGTTCACGCTCCAATCGTCCTGGCCCGGAAGGAGGTGCCGAGGGGCTCGGGAGACGGGCGGGGCAGGCTCCAAGCACACGATGAATGCGCCGCCGCCCGGGCGGGTTTCCGGACCGGATAAACCAATTGCGATCCCTTCAACCTAGCAGGGGGCGGGCGGAGCGTCAAAAGGGTGCGGCCGGTCAGAACCGCGCGCGCAAGAGTTCCACCCGCCACCCGCCGCCGGGCGCGGGGGTCATGCCGGAACCCGGAAGGAGAGCACCGGAGTCGGCGGGACCCGGCCGGGGCCGCCCGGAGGTGCGGTAGGCACCCACGGCGAGCCCCAGCGCGCCGGTGGCCGCGGGAATCGCGAACCCCTCGGCCTCGTTGTCGGTCCGCACCACCAGGTCCAAACCGATACCCGCCGCCGTCCCCAGCACCCCGGCCAGCGAGATCAGCAGCACACGCGCCGGCTCGATGTCGTGGCCCAGCGACCAAACCGTGCCGGCAGCAAGTCCGGCGCCGCTCGCCAGGAGCATGGAAGCGAGGGTGCCGTCGCCCGAGGCACGGCCGATCCGCGCTCCGGCCAGCCCGAACCAGGCTCCCCAATCCGCGGCGGAGTGGAGGAGCCCGGCCTGGCCCTCGCCCACTTCCGCGTGGGCGGTTACCGCCACGGCGGCGGCGATCCCGGCCAGTCCGGACCCCGCTCCCACCAGAACCGCGTCGCGGCCCCGCAGGTCGGCGACCCCGGACCACCCCAGGCCTTGCCAGGTGGCGAAGGTCCCCCCCAGGCTCACCGCCCCCGCCCGGCCCCGGCCGACCTCGTGCCCGGCCGCGAACCGGTCGGCGGCGAGCACTCCGAGCGGCCCTCCCATGATCACCCCCAGCCCGATCGGGGTGGCGTCGTCCGCCCCCGCTCCCACCGGAACCGCCACCCCGAGCCAGGTGCCGTAGATCCCGCCGAACACCATCAGCCCCACCCGGCCCGAGCGGTCCGTGGTCCCCGCCTCCCGCCCGGCCGCCAGAGGCGGGAGCCAGGACGCCGGGGGCTCGCCGGCCGGCACGTACCCGAGCGGGTGTCCCTCGGGGTCGTGGAAGTAGAGCGCCACCGGCCGGCCGCCGGCGCCCGTCACCTCCCGGGCGCTGACCCCGAGCGCCAGGAGGCGGGCACGGGCCTGGTCGAGGTCGCCGGTGGGAAGGAGCAGCCGGACCCCTCCCGGGTTCCCGGTCCGGGCCAGGGGGACCAGCACCAGCTCGACGTTCCCCGCGTCGAACACGAAGGATCCGGTGGAGGAGTCGCGGGCGATCTCGGCAAACCCGAGGCCGTCCCGGTAGAAGGCGGCGAGGGAGGCGGGATTGCGGGCCTGGATGAGCACCCGCACCCCGGGAGCACCGGTCGCGGGAATCCCTGAGAGCGCGAGGAAGATCACCCCGAGCAACACCGTCCGCTTCACGCCCGCGTCCTCCCGTCTTCCCGACTTCCAGTCTTCCCGTCTTCCCGTCTTCCCGTCTTCCCGACTTCCCATCTTCCCGGCTTCCCGGCTTCCCGGCTTCCCGGCGCGGCCCTCCCCGAAGAGCCCGGAACCGATGGAGACCATTCTATCCGATCCCGCTCCGCCGGGCGCGGGCCTCCCCGGGCCGGGTCTCCCCCGGCCGGGCGGGACCGGCCGGGCGGCAAGCGATCCGGGGCGAAGGGGAGGACTCCGCGGCCCTGCTAGAATGAGGCCCATGCTCCGGACGGTGACGGCGGCCCTGGCCATCCTTCTCGTCCTCGCGGCCCGCGCCGAGGCCTCGGCGCCGGTGCGCGTGGACCAGGAGGGATACTCGCCGCCCGAGACCAAATGGGTCGCGGTCGCGGCCCCGGCCGCGGGCTTCCAGGTGGTGCGCAGCTCCGACGGGGCCGTGGTGCTCTCCGGCACGTTGAACCTTCGCCGGTCCGCCGACCCCGCGAGCGGCGACGACGTCTACGAGGGGGACTTCACCTCGCTCACCGCGCCGGGCGAGTACCGCGTGCACGTCCCCGGGGTGGGCGACTCGCCGCCGATCCTGGTCCAGGACGCGATCTACGACCGGATCTTTCGCGAGGCGCTGAAGGGCCTGGACTACCAGCGCTGCGGGACTGCCGTCGACGCCGCGGTGGGCGGAGCCTGGACTCATGGGCCCTGTCACGACCACGGGGCCGGGGTCGCCTCCTACGACTGGGCCACCGCCGGCGGCACGCCGGGGGGGTACCGGAACACCGTGGGCGGCTGGCACGACGCCGGCGACTACGGCAAGTACTCCACCGACAACGCCTACGCGGTGGGGATTCTCCTCCAGGCGTATGAACTCTTCCCCGCCCGCTACGCCTTCGACGACTGCAACATCCCCGAGAGCGGGAACGGGGTGCCGGATCTGCTCGACGAGGCGCGGTGGTCGCTCGCCTGGATGCTCTCCATGGAAGACCCCGACGGGGGGGTCCGGCACCGCGAGTCGATCGCGAACTACGCCGGCGACTACCGCCCCGAGGACGATGCGGTGACCCGGTACTACACCTCGGTCTCGAGCGACGCCACCGCCATGCAGTGCGCGGCCCTGGCCCTGGCCGCGCGGGTCTACGCCCCCTTCGATCCGTCGTTCGCCGGCGCCTGCAGCACCGCGGCGGTTCAAGCATGGTGGTGGCTCGGCGCCCACCCGGACCGGGTCCCCACCGGCGGCTTCCAGAACCTCTACGGCCACACCGGCGCCACCTACGTGGGGAGCGACGACCTCGGCCACCGGCTCTGGGCCGCGGCGGAGATCTTCCGGCTCACCGGCGACGCCTCGGCCCAAGCGTACGTGGACGCCCACTGGGGGGACGGCAAGACCTTCAACGGCGTCTGGTACCCCGACGACTGGGGCTCGCCCGCGAACCTCGGCGCCTTCACCTACCGCGACACCCCCGGCGCCACCGCCTCGGTCACCACCGGGGGATGGTGGAGCGTGGAACAGAGCGCGCTCTCCTCCGCGGCCGGCTGGGCGTCGCGCCAGGCCGCCGACGGCTACGGCTGCGTGGCCTCGACCGGGGACTACTACTGGGGGTTCACCGGGGTGCTGCTCCGGTACGCGTGGACGATGCTCCAGGCCTACCGTTACTCGGGGAACCCGGCCTACGAGGAAGCCGCCCGGGAGCAGCTCCATTACATATTGGGCCGGAACCCCCTCGGCAAGGTCTACGCCACCGGCTTCGGATCGAACCCGGTGCTCCACTCCCACGGCGCCTGGAACCTGGCCGCGGGCTACACCGCGGTCGAGGACTCGCTCTGCCACCCGATCCCGTACCAGCTGGTGGGCGGACCCAACGCCGCCGACAACGGATCGCTCTCGCCGTACCCCGGCCGCTGCTACCAGGACATCGCCGACCCCGCGTATTACTACAAGGGCAACTACACCCTGAACGAGACCGCGATCAACATCCAGGCGTCGTTGATCGTGCTCGCGGGGTATTTCTCTTCCGGCGGAACCGCCACCGCGGTGCCCGACGGCGGGTTGCCGGTGGCGGCGGCGCCGACCGCGTACCCGAATCCCTTCCGGAGCACGGTCGTGCTCCGCTTCGACCGCGGTGCCGCCGGCTCCGAGGCCCCGCTGCTCCAGGTCTTCGACCCGGCCGGAAGGCTGGTCGCGGACCGGCGGGCGGTGCCGATGGGCGGCGGGTGGACGGCGCGCTGGGACGGGCGTACCGCGCGCGGGACCGAGGCCCCCGCGGGGGTGTACTTCCTGAAGGTGCGCGGAGCGGAGGCGCCGGGGGTGCGGGTGGTGCGGGTGCGGTAGGATCCGTGCGCGCGGCGCCGGCCAAGCCCGGAGGATGAAGGGGCGGCCGGCGGAAACCCGCAGCACCCGCCTCCGCCCGGAATGAGCGACGGGTCCTTGCGAGGACGGCGCCGGCGGTCCCTCCATCCTCCGAGCAATCGCGACGACCGTGCCCCGCCCGAAAGCGGTCGCAGTTACAGCTTTGCCACCGCCTTCTTCCTCTCGAGCTGGAGCACCAGCACGTCGGGGTCCACCACCACCCGGTCCGGCTTGAAGGCGGAACGGATGGTGACCGGCTTCGACTCCCCCGCCCCCAGGGTCACGGTGGTGCGGGCGTCGGCGTAGGTGGAGTCGGGCTTTCCGTCGGCGTCGAAGCGCTTCCCGGCCACCGCCGCCACCGTGACCGGCATGGTTCCCGTCCCCTTGTTGGTGACGGTCGCCGTCACCTGCCACGACTCCCCGGCGGTGGAATCGGCCGAGGCCACCGCGTTCAGCTCGGTGCGCTTGGCGCCGGTGACCGTGTACTCGGGCACGACCTTCTCGAAGAACCACTGCTGCACGAAGGTGTCGTAGGCGGCGATGTCGGGCGCGTACTCCCGCATGGTGGCCACGAAGTCCTGCAGCACCGGGTGGTCGGGATTGTCCGCATACCTGGTGATGAAGGCGTGGACCCCGGCCAGGTCGTTCGCCCGTCCCATCTCGTTCAGGAGCATCCAGAATACCCAGCCGCCCTTGTCGTAGGTCACGGTCTCGTCGCCGGCCCGGGTGTCGTCGTCCCAGACCAGGGGCCGCTCGGAGTCCTCCTGCCGGCGGTCGCCGTAACGTTCCTCGATCCGCTTGCAGAATTCCATGCGGGTGGCCTCGCCCTTCACCTGCTGCATGAGGAGGATGGTGGAGTAATGCGCCATTCCCTCGGACAGGACGTCGCCGCCCGGTCCCTTGCCCGGGTTCAGGATGTTTCCCCACCACTGGTGCGCCGATTCGTGGGCGGTGACCATGAACGCGAGGTCGGTCCGGGGACTGCTCTTGGTCAGGAACCCGATCCCCTCGCTGAAGCTGATGTCGGTGGGGAATCCCTGGGCATAGAAGGCCATGGCCGGGAACTCGCTCAGCTTGAGCGTTTTCCAGGGGAAGGGAAGGAACCACTCCGAGTAGTACTTGCGGGCGGCGTCGAGCGCCTCCCCCATCTCGGCCAGGTTCATGGCGTGGCCCGGATAGTAGTAGATCTCGGTCCCGTTCCCCTTCCACTCCTTCCACTTGTTCGAGGCCACCACGTTGAAGAAGGTCACCCCGCGGTCGCTGTCCCAGACCTCGGTCCGGCGCCCGCCGGAGGTCGAGTCCGCGGTCAGCGCCCCCACCGAATTCATGGTGTAGCCGGCGGGGCCGGTGAGCACGATGTGGGTGGTGAACGGGCGATCCACCCCGAACGCGCTCGGGGTGGTCCCCAGGTACCAGTCCCCGGCGTAATCCTTGGAGTCGGACTTGTTGTCCTTGTCCACGCCGAACTCCTCCTGGAAACCGAGCATGGGCGCCATGGTGGGCTGGAAGGCGGTGAGCACGACCCCCGAGGGGAGGATGAACTCCTCGTTTCCGCCGCCGTTCTTGGTGATCCCGTCGGGATAGCGGCCGTGAAAGCGAAAGCCGACGGTCACGCTATCCCCGGGGGCCAGAGGCGGCTTCGGCGAGAACACGTAGAGGTGCGAGCGGTCCTCGGGCTTGGTGGTGTCTCCGTCCACCGTCCACACCAGATCCTTCCAGTGGAGCCCCCCGGTCAAGGGGATCTTGTCCAGGGGGTGGTCGAGCCGGTTCACCAGGCGGTAGGCGCCTTTGACCGCCAGGCTCCGCCGGGCGGGTTCGAGGTTCACCGCCAGATCCACGTGGGAAACGGAGGGGAGCGGGTAGTCCTTGTAGGTCTGGATGTTCTTCCGCCAGTAATCCTTGGCCAGCTTCTTGGCCGCGCCTCCCTGGAACCCGGCGTTGACGTCGTGCCCGAGGACGATGCCCGCCACCAGCGCCGCGGCCAGGAACGGGAAGGCGGGCTTCGCCCCCCGCAGGAGGTTCGCCGGGCGGAGCCGGTCGGCCATGCCCACCGCGTCCCGGTCCCGCCGGGTGAACAGTCCGACCGTGATCGCGGTGAACGCGGCGGCGAGGAGG
Source organism: Candidatus Eiseniibacteriota bacterium (assembly GCA_963728475.1). Lineage (GTDB taxonomy): Bacteria > Eisenbacteria > RBG-16-71-46 > JABDJR01 > JABDJR01 > CAVSKL01. The sequence goes on along the minus strand of CAVSKL010000001.1, from coordinate 1,479,125 downwards.
AGCACGAAGAGGCGGTTGAGGACGAGGGCGCGGCGGTCCAGCTCCAGCCAGCTCATGTCGCTCCACCGGATCGCCGACCAGAGGTCCCAGTTCCCCACCCAGTTCATCTTGCCGGTCATCTGGAAGTAGCCGGAAGCCATGAGCGCGGCCAGGCCCACCGCGTAGGCGGTGTAGCGGTTCCGGAACAGGGTCCAGAGCGTCGAGACGAAGGCGGTCCAGAGGACGAGGGTGGGAACCAGGAGCAGTCCCCACACCACCAGGAACGGGCGGAGATCGAACGCCACCTTTCCCTGCACCAGGAGCACCACCAGGTCCGCGGCCAGGCAAGCCAGGGCGACCACGATTCCCACCGCGCTGTTGGCCAGGGCTTTGCCCAGGAGCATGGAGGCGCTCCGCAGGGGGGTGGCGAAGAAGATCGAGCCGAAGCCGGTGTTCCGCTCCCGTTCCAGCGATTCAACCGTGTAGAAGAGGAGGAGGAGCACGGTGAGCAGGGTCAAGGTGTTCAGGGCCCGGGCGGCGAGGCCCCCGGGAGTCTGGAGGAGCGGCGTCTCGAACGCCCCCACCGCCACCAGCGCGGTTCCGATCACCTGGATCAGGATGATGGGGACGAAGAGATAGAGTCCCGGCTGGCTCCGGAGCTCGCGGAGTTCGGCGCGCAGCACGATCCAGGTCCCCCGGAAGAGCCCCGGCGCCTTCACGCTCATTTGCAGGGCGGAGAGGGGTTTTCGGGCGGCGGGGATCGCGGCGGGCTCGGCGGAACCGCCGCTCTCCGAGGCCTCGGGCGGAAGGCGGCGGGCCGCGGACCGCGCACGGCGGCGCGGCCACCAGGAGGGGAGGGCGGAAGCGCCCCGGAGCGATCGGGCGAACGCGCGCTGGGCGCCGAACAGCGCCAGCAGGCCGGCGCCTACCACCAGAAGGCGATTGAGCAGAAAGACGCGGTCGAACGCCACCGGGGCGTGGTTGTAGAAGTCCACCCCCCGGTCCACCTTGAGCCAGGTCTCGTTGATCCAGCGGAAGCCGGCGGGGTCGAGCACCATGAGGAGCTTGTTCCATCTCGGGTCGAGCCAGGTCGGGGACCAGTTCCACATGAAGAAGCCGACCACCAGCAGGACCGCGAGCGGGAACATGAACACCAGGATCGGCTTCCGGGTGAACACGCCGATCGAGAACGAGACCGCGGCCAGGAAGAAAAGCGTGGGGGTCGCGAACACCAGCATGGGGACGATGTAGTTCAAGGGATGGAAAGGCCCCAGGATCTCCTCTTTTCCCGAGTGGGGGAGGAGATGGGCGAAGACCATCATGAACCCGACGTGAAGGACGAGGATCAGCAGGAAGGCGCTGAAGACGCCCCAGAACCTCCCCCACACGTACTCCGCCGGGGTGAGGGGGGTGGCGTGGAGGAGCTCGCCCACCCGGAGTTCCTCGTCCCGGATCACCGGCATCCCCGCCCCCACCGCCACGAAGAACGCGTAGAAGATGAGGACGAGCATGGAAAGCATCTGGCTCACCGCGTACATCGAGGTGATCCAGGCCTTGGTCCCCCCCACGCTGGAGTCGCCGGAGTTGATGGTGACGTGCCCGGCGGCCAGCCCCCACGAGGTGAGCCCCAGCACCACCAGGAGCACCCAGAAGAGCGGCCGGGCCACGTCGTGGGAGAACTCCAGCCCGAACAGGAGACGGAACCGCCGCCCGCTCACTGCGCCGCTCCCGCCGTTTCCATGGACCGCCGGACCCCGTCCCCCCCGGTCCGCATGAGCACGAGGTAGGCGTCCTCCAGGGTCGGGGCCGCCGGTTCGAACCCCGCCGGCGCCCGCCCGCCGGGCTCGTAGATCCGGACCCGGTCCTTCCCCTCGACCAGGACCGCCTGGGTCACGGTGTGCCCGGCGGCCAGGCGTTCCAGCTCGCTCGGGTCGACCCGCCCCTCGAAGATGGTGTTCTCGATGGCCCGGCGGGCCGCGGTGGGGGTGGTGCGGGCGATCACATGGCCCCGGCGGATGACCGCGAACCGGGGGCAGAGCACCGCCACGTCCTCGACGATGTGGGTGGAGAGGATCACCGTCCGGTCCTCGGCCAGCTCGGCCAGGATCCGGTAGAACCGGATGCGTTCCTCGGGGTCCAGCCCCGCGGTGGGCTCGTCCACGATGATGAGCCGGGGGTCGCCGGCCACCGCCTGGGCGATCCCCAGCCGCTGGCGCATGCCGCCGGAGTACGACTTGACCTTCCGCCCCGCGGCGAAGGCGAGGTTCACCCGGTCCAGAAGCTCGGCCCGGAGCTTCTTGTTCCCGCCCGGCGCCTCCACTCCCTTCAGCTCGAGCAGGAAGTCGAGCATCCGCTCGCCGGTCAGGTGCGGGTAGAAGCCGAACTCCTGGGGCAGGTATCCGAGCTGCTTCCAGGTCCGGCGCGGGTCGGCGAGGAGGTCCTCCCCGTCCAGGGTGACCCGGCCCGAGGTCGGCTCCAGGAGCCCGGCCAGGATCCGCATGAGGGTGGTCTTGCCCGCGCCGTTCGGCCCCAGGAGCCCGAACATGCCGCGCGGAATCGAGAGGTTGACGTCCTGGAGCGCGGCCACCGGGCCGGGGTAGACCTTGACCAGATCCTGGATCTCGAGCATGGAGCCTCCTGGAAGGGCGGGCCGGCGCGGCCCGCAAGGCGCGGGAGGGCCGTTCCCCCGACGCGAACGGGGGCCGGCCTCCGCAAACGCGTACGCGCCGGGCGCCCCGAAGGTTGCCGGGGTCGCCCGGCCCGTTCGGCGGGCCGCGATCCCGGCCCGACCGGTCCGCAAACTTGACGCGTCCGGTATTCTACTCCGGTGGCCCCGGTGCCGCCTCGCCTCACCCGGTTCTTCCCCCACCAGGAACCATGAACGAGCATCCCTACGGACGGGAGGACCTCGTCCCCGACCCCGACGGACCGGCGTCCCCGCCCGAGGCCCCGGCCGGACCGGTCCGCGGCCGGGGAGCCGCGTCCAACCCCGCCAACCGATTCGACGACCTGGGCTACATCCCCGAGCCGGGGGAGGATCCCGGTGAGGAGGGCGGTCCCCCACCCCCCCAAACCCGCTACTACCGCGACCGGGGGCGGACGGTGATCGCCACCAACCGGAGCCCCGACGTCCCCTTCGACGCCAGCATCAATCCCTACCGGGGCTGCGAGCACGGTTGCATCTACTGCTACGCCCGCCCCACCCACGAGTACTACGGCTTCTCCGCCGGCCTCGACTTCGAGACCCGGATCATGGTGAAGGAGGACGCCCCGGAACTCCTGCGCCGGGAACTCTCCTCCCCCCGCTGGGAACCCAAGGTGCTGGCGATGAGCGGGGTCACCGACCCCTACCAGCCGATCGAGAAGAAGCTCGGCCTCACCCGCCGCTGCCTGGAGGTGCTGGCCGAGTTCCGGAACCCGGTCGGGGTCATCACCAAGAACCACCTGGTGGTGCGGGACCTGGACATTCTCGCCGACCTGGCCCGGGACCACGCCGCCATGGTCTCGATCTCGATCACCACCCTCGACGATTCCCTCCGCCGGGTGATGGAGCCGCGCACCGCTTCCCCCACCCGCCGCCTGGCCGCCGTCGAGGCTTTGTCGAAGGCGGGAATCCCGGTGTCGGTGATGGTGGCCCCGGTGGTGCCGGGGCTAACCGAGCACGAGATCCCCGCCATCGTGGCCGCCGCCGCGGAGGCCGGCGCCACCGGAGCGGGCTACATCGTGATGCGGCTGCCGCACGGGGTGAAGGAACTCTTCACCGAGTGGCTGGAGAACCGGTTTCCGGCACGCAAGGACAAGGTGTTGAACCGGGTTCGGGCGCTCCGGGGCGGGAAGCTCAACGACCCCCGCTTCGGCTCGCGCATGCGCGGGGACGGCGTGTACGCCGCCGAGATCCGCGCCTTGTTCGAGCTGGCTTGCCGCCGGGCCGGGATCCGCGGCGACCGGCCGAGGCTCTCGACGGCGGCGTTCCGGCCGGGACCCGGGGCGCAGCTCGATCTCTTCTGACCGCTCCCCCGGGGAACGGGTGTCGGTGGAATGACTACTCGTATAGCGGCCGATTACGGCGACATGCCGCACGCCGCCGGCCGGTGCGCGGCATGAAACTGCAGGGGCGCGGTCCGGTTTGGAGCCCTGGGGGGCGAATTTCAAGCGAGACTGGAAACATTCTTGATAATCCACCGGCGCCCGTGTAAAAACAAACGTGACGCTGGGGAGCTCGGCCAGACACTCCGCTCCTGAAGCCGGGTATTTTCGGAATTGCAGAGGCGACCGCCGGGGCGCCCGCCCCGGCGGAACCTGCGCACCCTCGCTCCAGGAAGTTCGGCCCGCTCCCTCCTTTTCGAAGCCGATTACCGGGGGGACCGTCTTCATGCGGCCGGGGCTTCGGCGATCCGCCGCTGCCCCGGCGTATGCGCACTCCCCCCTCATCACACCTGGAGGTAGCGCCATGACCGCACGGGGAGTGCTCTATTCCCTCCTTGCTGCCCTTCTCATGATCGCGCTGATGATTCCGGTGACACCGGCCCCCGCCGACCAGGGCGGAGCGCCGCACGTGCCCGGCGAGATCATCATCAAGTACAAGCCCGGGACCACCGAGCACGACAAGGATCAGCTCCGTTCAGAGCTCCACGGCCACCAGATGAAGGCCTGGGGCAGGATCCGCGCCGAGATCAACCACCTTGACGACATGACGGTGGAAGAGGCGATGAGCCGCCTCCAGGGCAACCCGCACGTGGAGTACGCGGAGCCCAACTACATCGTCTCGATCAATGAGGTCCCCAACGACCCGATGTTCAACCAGCTCTGGGGGATGCAGAACACCGGCCAGACCGGCGGCACCGCCGGCGCCGACATCCACGCCACCAGCGCGTGGGACGTGTTCACCGGTTCCGACTCGGTCCTCATCGGGGTGATCGACACCGGCGTCGACTACACCCACCCCGATCTCGCCGCCAACATCTGGACCAACCCCGGCGAGATCCCGGGGAACGGGATCGACGACGACGGCAACGGCTACATCGACGATATCCACGGCTGGGACTTCATCAACCACGACAACGACCCCATGGACGACCATGGACACGGGAGCCACGTGTCCGGGACCATCGGCGCGGTCGGGGACAACGGGATCGGCGTGGCCGGGGTCAACTGGCACGTCAAGATCATGGCGCTGAAGTTTCTGAGCGCCAGCGGATCCGGTTCCACCGACGACGCCGTGAGCGCCATCGAGTACGCGACCACCATGGGGGTCAACCTCACCAGCAACAGCTGGGGCGGCGGCGGCTTCTCGCAGACGCTCTACGACGCCATCGCCGACGCCGGCGCCCACAACATGCTGTTCGTGGCCGCCGCCGGGAACTCGGGCGCCAACAGCGACCTGAACCCGGAATACCCCGGTGCCTACGACCTCCCCAACATCGTCTGCGTCGCGGCCACCGACGACAACGACCAGCTGGCCAGCTTCTCCAACTACGGCGTGGTGTCGGTGGACCTGGCCGCCCCGGGAGTCGACATTCTCAGCACCTTCCCCGGCAACAGCTATGGGTCGATCAGCGGCACCTCGATGGCCACCCCGCACGTCTCGGGCGCGCTGGGGCTCATCTTCGGGCGCTTCCCGAACATCGACGCCCTCGACGCCAAGAACCTGCTGCTCAACAACGTCGATCCGCTTCCCAACCTGAGCGGGATCGTGCTGTCCGGAGGGCGCCTGAACGCGTTCCTCCCCATCGCGGAACCGGACAGCCTCCCGCCCGCCCAGATCGACGACCTCGCCGCCGGGGGCGTGGGGTCGAACTGGGTGGACCTGGCCTGGACCGCGGTCGGCGACGACGGGAACACCGGGACGGCGAGCCGCTACGACCTGCGGTACTCGACCTCCCCGATCACCCCCGCCAACTTCGGCGCCGCGGCCAAGGCTTCCGGCGCTCCCGATCCGGGCGTTGCCGGGACCCCGGAGTCGATGCACGTGGACGGGCTCGACTTCAGCACCCCGTACTACTTCGCGGTGAAGGCCCTGGACGAGTTCGGAAACGCCGGCCCGGTCTCCAACGTGGCCTCGGCCACCACGCTGGGGCCGCCGGACGTGGACGTGACCCCGACCTCCCTCACCGAGACGCTCCTCACCGGAGCCACCTCGACCCAGAACCTCACCCTCAGCAACGTCAACGCCAACACCACCCTGGACTTCCAGATTCCGCTCCCCGAACTCCTCACCAACCCGAGCTCGGTCTATGCGTACCTGGACGTGCCCAAGGGCGGCGTGGATTCGCGGACCGGCGATCCGGTGACGCTGGGCAGCGGCGGGCCCGACGGATTCGGCTACCGCTGGGTGGACAGCGACGAGGCGGTCGGCCCGGCGTTCGCCTGGATCGACATCTCGGCCTCCGGCACCGTGGCCATGTCCACCGGGGACGACGCGAGCTCGGGGCCCTTCCCGATCGGGTTCGACTTCCCGTTCTACGGAGTCAACTACTCGCAGTTCCAGGTGTGCTCGAACGGTTTCCTGAGCTTCACCAGCAACTCCACCGCCTACTCCAACCAGCCGCTCCCCAACGGCGGCGCGCCGCCGGCGCTGGTGGCGCCGTTCTGGGACGACCTGGACGTGGCGGGCGGAACCGTGTACTTCGAGAACACCGGAACCCAGCTCATCGTCCAGTGGGACGCGGTCGGACACTACAACGGCGGCGGTCCCTACACCTTCCAGGCCATCCTGGACCAGGACGGGAGCATCACCTACCAGTACCTGTCCATGGGGTCGCCGGGAAACAGCGCCACCGTGGGCATCCAGAACGCCTCCCGGTCCGACGGGCTCACGGTGGCGTTCAACGTGAACTACATCCACGACAATCTGGCGCTGCGGATCGAGGCGGTGCCGCAGTGGATGACGGTGGCTCCGGGCTCGGGAACCCTGCTGGGACCGGGCAACACCACCCTCTCCGTGAACTTCGACGCGGGCGGATTGCTGGGCGGAACCTATGAGGGGAACATCCGGGTCTTCAGCAACGACCCCGACGAGAACCCGTTCGTGGTCCCGGTGACCCTGACCGTGATCGGAGCGCCCGACATCGCGGTGGATCCCACGTCCTACGACTTCGGCCAGGTGTTCTTCGGGTCCACCCCCACCGCGGACTTCGCGGTGCGGAACCCGGGAACCGACACCCTGCACGTGGCGTCGGTGGGATTCGACGACGGGGCTTACACCGCGGACCAGTCCGCATTCGACGTGCCGCCCCACGGAGCGGTCGGGCTGACCGTGACCTTCGATCCGCCTTCGGTGGGGACCTACCCCGCCGTCATGACCATCACCAGCGACGACCCCGACCAGGGCACGCTCCCGGTGGCCCTGAGCGGGGAGGCGGTCCCGCCGCCGGACTTCTCGGTGACCCCGTCCTCGCTCAGCGCGGATCTCCTCACCGGGCAGAGCGTGCACAAGACGCTCACCGTCCAGAACACCGGCGGAGCCGACCTCGACTTCGACATCACCCTCGATCTGGGAACCCAGGTCCAGCAGTACGATGCCGGGGCGGAGCTGGCCAAGGGCGCGGCGGAACCGGGCCCGGGAGTCCTGGGCACGGGCGGCCCCGACAACTACGGCTACCAGTGGATCGACAGCGACGAGGCCGGTGGCCCCACCTACGACTGGGTGGACATCAGCGCGGTGGGCACCCCGGTCTACACCGGCAGCAGCAACGACGACGTGACCCTGGGGCCCTTCCCCATCGGCTTCGCGTTCTCGTTCTACGGAAGTTCGTTCACCGAGTTCAACGTGTGCTCGAACGGGTTCCTGAGCTTCACCAGCACCAGCCACCGGTACACCAACACCGCGCTTCCCAGCGCCTCCGCCTCGGACATTCCCGAGAATCTGCTGGCCGCGTTCTGGGACGACCTCAACGTGGACCTCTCGGTGGGCGGGCAGGTGTTCTACTACAACGACGGCAGCCGGCTCATCGTCCAGTTCCAGGACGTGCGCAAGCTGGGTCAGAGCTCCGGGCCGTACAACAACTTCGAGTTGATCCTGTATCCGAACGGGACCGTCGTGTACCAGTACGACTCCATGGGGCCGACCCTGAACAGCGCCACCGTGGGCATCCAGAACGCCGCCCGTGACGACGGGCTCACCGTGGTCTACAACGACGACTACGTCCATGCCGGCCTGGCGGTGCGCTTCTCGGCCACCCCGCCGTGGTTGAACGCCAGCCCGCTCTCGGGGACGGTTCCGCCCGGCGACAGCCTGCACGTGGACGTGCTCCTTGACGCCTCCGGCCTGTTCGGCGGGCGTTACGAGGGCGGGGTCATCCTCAACACCAACGACCCGGTGGCCCCGCAGGTGACGGTGCCTACCGTCCTCAACGTCACCGGCGCCCCCGACATCGACGTGAGTCCTCTCGCCGTCGATTTCGGCCAGGTGTTCGTGGGATACCCGGATCTCCATACCTTTACCATCCGCAACATGGGGACCGATCTCCTCACCGTGTCCGCGCTCAACTCCAGCGACCCGGCCTTCGGGGTGGACTTCACCGGCATCACCCTGCCCCTCCACCTGAACCCGCTCCAGGCGGCGCTGGTCACGGTGCGATTCTCCCCGACCGTGCCGGGGCCGGCCTCGGCCGTCCTGTCGGTGGTCAGCAACGACGCCGACGAGCCTACGGTGGCGGTGGCGCTGAGCGGAGAAGGGGTACCACCTCCGGCCGGCGCGGTGACCCCGGACAGCGTGTACGCAAACCTGTTGACCGGCGAGATCGAAAACCAGACCGTGACCCTGACCAATACCGGGGCCAGCGATCTGAACTTCGAGGTCCACACCCTCACCACGCTGGCGGACAAGAACCCGCCGGTGGCGCCCCTGGACCACGAGCTGGCCAAGGGTGAGGAGGATCCGCGCACGGGGATCCTGGGATCCGGCGGGCCCGACTCGTTCGGGTACCAGTGGATCGACAGCGACGAGCCCGGCGGCCCGATCTTCTCCTGGCAGGACATCAGCTCCACCGGAACCGCGGTCTTCTCGTCCACCTCGGACGACGTGAACGCGGGTCCGTTCCCGGTCGGGTTCACCTTCCCCTTCTACGGAAACACCTTCACCGACTTCCGGGTTTCCAGCAACGGGTGGGTGAGCTTCACCAACACCACCTCCGACTTGAGCAACGATCCGTTGCCGAGTCCGGGCGGTCCCGAGAACCTCCTGGCCGTGTTCTGGGACGACATGGTGGTGGACCTGAGCGTGGGCGGGCAGGTGTACTACGAATATGACGGGACCAAGCTCGTCATCCAGTACGACGGGGTCAAGAAGTACGGAAGCAATTCCCCGCCTTACTACACCTTCCAGATCCTGCTCTACCCGAACGGGACCATCGTCTACCAGTACCTGACGCTGGGCGCCACCGTGAACAGCGCCACCATCGGGATCCAGAACGACACCCGGGACGTGGCCCTCAACGTGGTCTACAACACGGCCTACGCCCACGACGACCTGGCCATCCGGATCGGGAGCAGCCCCGATTGGTTGAGCGCGACCCCGGCCACGGGGACGGTCCCTGCCGGCGGGAGCCTGCCGGTAAACGTCCGGTTCAATGCCGGGACCCTTTTCGGGGGGCGTTACGACGGGGAGGTCCGCATCCTGACCAATGATCCCGCCCACGGGCTCCTGAGGGTGGGGGCGCGGCTGGACGTGACCGGAGTGCCCCGCGCGGGATTCGACCCCGACAGCCTCGACTTCGGGAACGTGTTCATCGGATATCCCGATACTCTCTCCTTCACCCTGACCAACGTGGGAACCGACCATCTCTCGGTGACCTCGATGTCGCCGGGGTCGGGAGACTACGCGGTGAGTCCGGCCACCGCGGAGCTGGACCCGCTCCAGAGCGCCCAGGTCACCGTGGCCTTCTCGCCCCTGGCGCCCGGTCCGCGCAACGCGGTTCTCACCGTGAACAGCAATGACCCGGACTCCCCCGGCACCGTGACCCTGCTCGGTAACGGGGTGGTCGCGCCGGTGATGACGGTGGCTCCCGACACCATGATCGGAGCGGCCTGTCCCGGTGAGACCAAGACCAAGATCATGACGGTGTGCAATACCGGCGGGAGCGACCTGACCTTCACCGCCGCCGCCGCCGAGCACGCCGGCGCCTCGGTCGTGGTCTATGGCTTCGTCCAGACCCCGAAGGGTTCCGACGTCGAGGGCGGAGCCGAGGCCAAGGACCCGCGTCCCGGGATCCAGGGCACCGGCGGACCCGACACCTTCGGCTACAGGTGGACGGACAGCGACGAACCCGGCGGCCCGGCCTACGACTGGACCGACATCAGCGCGGTGGGCACCGCCTTCGACTTCGGCGGGGGCTACCGCGACGATGCCAACTCCGGACCGCTCCCCATCGGATTCTCGTTCCCGTTCTACGGGCAGAACTTCACCCAGGTGCGCGCCTGCACCAACGGCTGGATGAGCTTCACCAGCTCGTCCACCGCGTACAGCAACCAACCGCTGCCCAACAGCGGGGCGCCGGAGAACCTGCTGGCGGTGTTCTGGGACGACATGGTCTTCGACGAGAGTTACGGCGCCGACGCGTACTACTACTACGACGGCACCAAGGCCACGTTCCAGTTCGACCACGTCCGCCGGCTGGGCGAGTTCACCAGTCCCTACTTCTCCTACCAGGTGATCTTGTATCCCAACGGGAACGTCCTGTACCAGTACAAGGACCTGGCGGGAACGGTGAACAGCTCCACCGTCGGCATCCAGAACGGCGCCCAGAACGACGGCCTGACCGTGGTCTACAACGCGGAGTACCTGCACACCGGCATGGCCGTCCTGTTCTCGACCCGGCCGGCCTGGCTCTCGGTCTCGCCCGAAAGCGGGACGGTGGCCCCGGGCCAGTGCCTGGAGATGACGGTGACCATGGACGCGTCGGCGCTCGACGAAGGCGACTACACCGGGGCCGTGACCATGACTTCCAACGATCCGGCCAACCCCAACGAGTCGATGGAGGTGATGTTCCACGTCCTCACCGTGTACGCCACCGCGGTCAGCATGGATCCCAACACCCTCAACATGGGCAGCAACGGAAAGTACGTGACCGGCTCCGTGGAGCTGCCGCCGGAGTACGACCCGAGCCTGGTCGACCCGTCCACGGTGACCCTGAACGGGGCCGTGGTCGCGGACGCGAACAAGTCCTCGATCGGCGACTTCAACAACAACGGAGTTCCCGACTGGTCGTTCAAGTTCCTGCGCGCGGACGTGGAGGCGGCGCTGGACGCGGGCGACTCGGTGGCGGTCACGATCAGCGGCGAGATCGACGACGTGGCCTGCTTCGTGGGCACCGCCGTCATCCGGGTGATCCGGCCCCACCTGACCGTGCCCAACGGCGGCGAGTACTTCGCGCAGGGGATGCGGGTGGACCTCGCCTGGACCGATCCTCAGGGATGGCCGGTGGACCACGCCGCCCTCTACTACTCGGTGGACGACGGCGTGAGCTGGAATCTGGTCGCCGACGGCGTGCAGGGGGAAACCTACAACTGGCTGGTGCCGGAGGAGATCACCGACACCGCGCGGATGCGGGTCTACCTGTTCGATAACCACGGGGTGATGGGGTACGACGGCTCCGACGCCGCCTTCCACATCACCCAGGCCGCCGCCGGAACCGGGGGAATCACCCCCAAGGTCCACGCCCTCTACCAGAACTCGCCGAACCCGTTCCGGGGCGCCACCCGGATCGGGTTCGATCTGCCGGCGCCGTCGCGGGTCGAACTCACGATCTTCGACGTCTCCGGCCGGGCGGTCCGGTCGTTCACCCCGGGCGAACTCCCGGCGGGGAACTTCAAGATCACCTGGGACGGGCGGGACACCGCGGGTAAGCCGGTGGCGAGCGGGATCTACTTCTACCGCATCCAGGCCGGCGACTTCACCGCGGTCAAGCGGATGTTCATCATGAACTGACCGCCGGGCGACACCGCCGGCCCCCGCCGGGCCGGTGGCACCTCGGGCCCCCCGGGTCGATCCCCGGGGGGCCCTTTTTCACGCCTTCCGGCGAAGGGTCAGGGTCTTCACCGTGAAGAAGATGGCGGGGAATACCAGGAGCTCGAGCACGAAGCTCGTGCCGACCCCCCCGATCATGGGAACCGCCAGCCGTCGCATGGTGTCCGCGCCCGCTCCGTGGGCCCAGAGAAGCGGAACCAGGCCCATGAAGATCGCCACCACCGTCATCGTCTTGGGCCGGATCCGCTTCACCGCCCCGTCGTGAACGGCGTGCCAGAGGTCGTTGGCGTCCCGCATACGCCCCTCGGACCTGAACCGCTCGTAGCTGGTGTCCAGGTAGAGGAGCATCACCAGCACCGGTCTCGGCGTCCAGTCCGGCCAGGGCGATCATCCCCACCATCACCGCCAGCGAGAGGTGGTACCCCATGAACCAGAGCAGCCAGATCGCGCCGACGAGGCTGAACGGCACCGCCAGAAGGACGATCCCCACCCGCAGCCAACTCCGGGTCGAGAGGTAGAGCAGCAGGACGATGGCCACGAAGGCCAGCGGGACCGCGATCATGAGCCGCTTCCGCGCCGCTTCCATGTACTCGTACTGCCCCGACCACACCAGGCTGTAGCCGGACGGGAGCTGGACCTTCCCGCTCACCGCCTTCCGGGCGTTGGCCACGTAGGTCCCGACGTCGATCCCCGCGATGTCCACGAACACCCAGCTCGTGAGCCGGGCGTTCTCGCTCTTGATCATGGGCGGGCCCTTGTGGATCCGGAAGGTCGCCAGCCTGGTCGAGCGGGACCTGGGCGCCGCCGGGGGTGGCGATCAGGGTCTGCTTCAGCGCCTGGAGGTTGTCCCGAAGCTCCTGGGGGTAGCGGAGGTTGATCGGGTAGCGCTGGAGCCCTTCCACCGTGCCGCCGATGTTCATGCCGCCCATCGCCGACATGATCACGTCCTGGACGTCCCCCACGGTGAGGCCGTAGCGGGCGATCTCGTCCCGGTTCACCTCGATGTCGAAGTAGTTCCCGCCCACGCTCTTCTCGGGGAAGGCGCTCACCGTGTACTGGCTGGTTCCCTCCGAAGTCTTCACCACCTGGGCGATCCGGTTGGAGAGCTCCGACAGCGTCTCGAGATCCGGCCCCATCACCTTGATCCCCACCGGGGTCTTGATCCCGGTCGAGAGCATGTCGATGCGCGTCTTGATCGGCATGGTCCAGGAATTGGTGAGGCCGGGGATGTTCATCACCTCGTTGAGTCCCGGAACGTGGGTCCCGTCCGGCCAGTTGTAGCCGTAGACCATCTCGTCGATGGTGATCGGCCGCGCCAACGGAAAGACGGCACCCAGGGGTTTCCGCAGCACCCCCGGCCACGAGCTGAAGAACCGGTGCACCGGAACCGTCCGCCACCGGTCCTTGTCCCGGCGGAGGGTGATGGTGGTCTCGAACATGCTCGGCGGAGCGGGGTCGGTAGCGGTCTCCGCGCGGCCCGCCTTGCCGAAGACCGTCTTCACCTCGGGAAACTGCTTGATGAGGTCGTCGGTCTGCTGGAGGAGCTCCCGCGCCTTGGTCATGCTGATGCCCGGGATCGGTGGTGGGCATGTAAAGGAGGTCCCCCTCCTCCAGGGGCGGCATGAACTCGCTGCCCGAGGTGCCGGAGCGGCACCACCGTCACCCCCACCAGGACCGCCGCTCCCACGATCACCAGCCATCGGAAGCGCATGGCGAGAATGAAGAACGGATTGTAGGCCGACTCCAGCACCCGGCTGAGCGGGTTGCGGCGCTCCGTGGGGATCCGCTGGGGGAGGATCATGAGCCCGGAGAGGAGCACCCAGACCGCCACCACCGGCCAGCGGTGGGCGCCCAGCCGCCCCAGGGGGACGACGGCCAGGACCAGGGCGGGGAGCCCGATTACGGCGAGGTAGGTCCCCAGCCGCCGCCGCCGGCTCCAGGCCGCCGGAACCACCCGCTCGGAGATGAAGAACACCATCAGCACCGGAATGATGGTCACCGCCAGCACCGCCCCGGAGGCCATGGCGAAGGTCTTGGTGAAGGCCAGCGGCCTGAACATCCGCCCCGACTGCTCGCCCGAGCACGAAGATCGGCAGGAAGCTCACCACGATGATGAGAAGGGCGAAGAAGAGGCTCGGCCCCACCTCCGCGCGCGGCCTCGGTTATCACCACGGCGCGGCTCCGGGGAGCGCCGCCCCCCTCCACCCGGTGCTTCTCGTACTCCAGGTGCTTGTGGGCGTTCTCCACCATGATGATGGAGCTGTCCACCATCACCCCGATCGAGATCGCGATGCCCCCCGAGGCTCATGATGTTCGCGTTGATCCCCAGCGCGTTCATGATGGCGAGGGCTGGCCAGCACCCCGGTGGGAAGCACGAACGCCGCCACCAGCGCGGAGCGGGCGTGGAGGAGGAACAGGATGCAGATGAGCGAGACGATCAGGATCTCCTCGATCAAGCGTGTGGTCGAGGGTGTGGACCGCGCGATCGATCAGGTCGCTCCGGTCGTAGGCCACCTCCATGACCCACCCCCGGCGGCAGCCCCTGCTCCAGCGTGGCCAGCTTCGCCTTCACCCGGTCGATGGTGACCCGCGCGTTCTCGCCGAATCGCATCACCACGATTCCGCCCACCGTCTCGCCTTCCCCGTTCCAGTCCGCGACCCCGCGGCGGATCTCGGGGCCGACCCGCACGCCGGCCACATCTGGAGAGGTAGATCGGGGATCCGTCCTCGGAGGCGCCGAGCGAGACCTTGCGGAGCTCATCCAGGGCCTTTTCGGTGCGAAGCCGGTTCACCGACTCCCCCGACGCCTTGGCCCGGGCGATCTCCTCGTCGGTGAGGGTGCCCAGATAGCCGATCCCCCGCACCATGTACTCGGTCTCGCTCTGCTCGATCAGCCGCCCCCCCACGTCGATGTTGGAGCGCTGGATCGCCTGCTTCACCTTGGAGAGAGAGATGTTGTAGGCGAGGAGCTTCACCGGATCCACCACCACCTGATACTGCTTGACGAACCCGCCGATGGGAGGCGATTTCGCTCACCCCCTCCACCGCGCTCAGCTCGTAGCGCAGGTACCAGTCCTGGAGGCTCCGCAGCTCGGAGAGGTCGAGGTCGGGTCGGACCAGGGGCTTGCCGTCGAGAGGGCAGGTATCCCGCCCCCGGACCAGCACCACCCTGGTGAGCCGGTCGCGGTCGGCGGCGGGGGCGGCCTCCGGGGAGCCGTAGCGGCGGCTGTCGACCGGGTCCACGTAGGCGAGCTTGGTGTCCTGGAACACCCGGTGGTGGATCAGCCGCTCGCGGACCGCGGGCACGTCGGGGGCCCGGTCCGGGCTCGCATACCACCTGTCGGTGACCGGATCGTGCCAGGCGCCGTCGGGATGGTCCGGGCAGTACTTGCCGGTGGTGAGCACGTACTCGTAGATCCAGCCCACCCCGGTCGCGTCCGGGCCCAGCTGCGGCGAGATGCCGCCGGGGAGCTTCCCGGAGATCGCGCTCAGCTGCTCCAGCACCCGGCTCCGGGCCCAGTAGAGATCCGTCCCGTCCTTGAAGATGATGTAGACGAAACTGGTCCCGAACATGCTGTACCCGCGCACCACCTTGGCGAAGGGGACCGCCAGCATGGCGGTGGTGAGCGGATAGGTGACCTGGTCCTCCACGATCTGCGGAGCCTGGCCGGGATACTCGGTCCGGATCACCACCTGGACGTCGGAGAGGTCCGGGATCGCGTCCACGGTGATGTGGTAGACCGACCAGATCCCGGCCGCGATCACGAACACGGTGAGGAGCACCACCATCGCCCGGTTCCGGACGCAGAGACCGATCAGCTTGGCGATCACGGCTCACTCCCCCCCGTCGCCGCTTCCCCCGGAGGCGGGCTTCTCCGCGCCCGCCATCGGAACCGTATGCCGCTGGTCGAAGCACCCCAGCATGACCTGGCCGAAGTAGGGGTTGCGCACCGCCCCGTCCCCCTGGAGCCACACCGAGCCGCCCTGGCCCTGGCGGAACATGGGGCAATGGAGCTGGTCCACCCGTTTGCCGTAGCTTCCGGGAACGCCGGTCCCGGTCAGGAGCTTGGCCATGGCGGTGCTGAGATCGGCGAACTCCTCGCGGGCCGTCTTGAGGTCCCCGGTCCCGGCCAGCTCCAGCGCCTTCCCCCGGGCGACCGCGGCCTCGGGGTGGTCGTTCCAGAACCCGGGGCGGCCGGGCACCGCGACCGCCACCGCCGCGTCCATTGCGCCGGCGACCCGCCGCGCCCCGGCGGCGACCCCGCTCACGTCGTCGGCGGCCAGGCGCTCTCCGATCGCCATGTAACCGTTGAGCGCGTCCCCCAGGGACTTCTGGATCGCCTCGGGAAGCGAGTCGACGGCGGCCGGCGCCAGCACGGCCACCGCCGACTTCTGGTCCGAGGCCATGTCGCCCCGGATCATCTTGGCCAGCGCCTCGCGCATCTTCGATTCGCTGTCGAGCAGGAACTCGCCGCTCGTCACCACCATTTCTCCCGGCTTGAGGCCGTCCATCACTTCCACCATCCCGTCCTCGGTTTGGGCGCCCATGACCACGTTCCTGGGTTCGAACTTGCCGGCCCCCAGGCTCACGAACGCCACCTGCCGCTCCCCGGTGTCGATGATGGCGGAGCGCGGCGCCAGCACCCGGTGCGCGGCCAGCTCGCTCTTGATGTCCACGTTGGCGAACATGCCGGGCTTGAGCAGGCCGTCGGAATTGTCGAACTCGATCCGCACCTTGACCTCGCGGCTCTTGTCGCTGAGGTAGGGGTAGATGTAGACGATCTTCCCGTCGAACTTCTGGCCGGGAACGTAGGAGAGCGACATCACCACGTGCTGCCCGGCCTCCACGTAGGGAAGCTGGTACTCATAGAGGGTCGCCATCACCCAGACTTTGGAGAGGTCGGCCACCCGGTAGACCAGCATCCCCGGATCGAGCTTCATCCCCTCGTTCCCGTACTTCTCGGTGACGATGCCGGTGTAGGGGCTCCGGATCGCCATCGTCTTGGCCGGCTTGCCGGTCCGTTCCAGCTCCGAGATCTGGTCGGGGACGATGTCGTAGTAGAGGAGCCGGGTGCGAGCGGCCCGGGCCAGGCTGGGACCGCCCGCGATCGAGTCCGCCTTCGCTCCCCGCAGCGCCACCAGGTACTCCTCCTCCGCCGAGTACAGATCGGGGGAGTAGAGGTCGAAGAGGTCGTCTCCCTTGTGGACGAGGGCCCCCAAGTAATCCACGTGGATCTTCTCGATCCAGCCCGAGACCTTGGTGTTGATGTCCCGGACCAGGCGCTCGTCGTAGGTCACGGTCCCCACCGTACGGATCGCGCTCACCAGCGGGCCGGTCACCACCGGCGACACCCGCACCCCGATGTTCTGCACCACCACCGGGTCGATGGTGACCTCGCCGGTGAACTTGGCGGAGTCGAGGGGCACCAGTTTCATCCCGCAGATCGGGCAGTTGCCGGGCTTGGGCAGGATGACCCAGGGGTGCATGCCGCAGGTATAGAATTGGACCTTGGCGTCCTTGTCCGGGGCCGTGGCTGCGGCCGATTCCTTGGGAGCCACCTCGTGGACCGCGGCCTTCCCCGCGGCACGGAGCCGGGGGCCGGCCAGGACGCCGATCCCCAGGATCGCGGCCGCCACCGCCGCGAACCCCAACAGCCGCCCGACCCGGGGGCCGGGGGGCGGCGTCCGCCCCCCCGGGGCCGGATGATCGGATTCGGGACGGTCGGGGCGTTCGTGGTCGTTCATGACTCTCACTCCATGCTTCGCGCCCGGGGGGGCGCATCGTTCCGTCGTTCCGGCCGGGCGCCGGCGGCCCCGCTAACGGGCGGGGACCGCGCTTCCGGTAAGGGCCTGGATCGAGACCCCCGCTTCCAGGAGGTCGGCCCGGGCGCGTTCCAATGAAAGCTTGAACTCGAGCAGCGTCCGCTCGGCGTCGAGCACGTCGAGGAACGTCCCCTTCCCCGCCTCGAACGCGCTGTAGGAGGCGTCCAGGGACTGGTTCACCTTGGGGATCAGGGAGTCGCGGTAGAGCGCGATCTTCCGATCGGCGTCGTCGTAGCGGAAGAGCGCGTCGTCGAGATCGCTCTGGAGAGCATCGGCCCGGCCGGTGAGGCGGGCCTCGGCCGAGGCGCGCCGCGCCCGGGCCTCCCGCTCGCCGGCGGAGACGCTCCCCCGCCAGATCGGGAGCTTGACTCCCACCACGGCCATCACCGGGTCCTTGCCGTTGTCGGCGAGGTCCGGCATGTCCCGCGGATCGGTCTGGATCCAGTCCAGGCCCAGGGTGAAGCTGGGAAGGCCCGCCTTCCGCGCCAGATCCACCGACTTCGACTCCTTCGCCACCGAGGCCTTGAGCGAGGCCAGCTCGGGGTTCTCCCGTTCCAGGCTCCGCCCGAGCGAGTCCCGGCCGGCGGGGACGGGAACGGGGGGAAGAGCATCGGGAAGCGGCAGGCGGGCCGCGGACGGGTAGTCCAGGAGGGCGTCGAGGCGCGCGGTCACCGGCGCCTGACGGCGCTCGACGGTGGTCAGCCGGTCCTGGAGCTTCCCCAGCTCCACCTGGACCCGGATGACGTCGCTGAAATTGGCCCTCCCCGCGGTATAGCGGGATTGAAGCGCGTCCTCCCACTGCCGGAGGACGGCGAGGTTGTCGCCGACGCTCCGGACCGAGGCGCCCACGTAGTAGAGATCGCCGTAGGCCCGGGCCACCCCCACCGCGGTCATCTGGAGCGCGGCGCGGTAGCGCTGGCGGGCGGCCTCGGCGGCCTGGAGCGCCACGTCCGCCTTGAGCCCGAGCGTTCCGAACCACGGGAAGGACTGGCTCACCCCCAGGCGCTGCTTTTGCGGGCCCACCCGCGTCTCCACCGATTGCAGGAAGTAGCCGTAGGTGAGCATCGGGTCCGGGAGCGCCCGGGCCTGCGGGGCGCGCTCCAGCGCCGCCTTCCACTCTTCCCGGGCCGCGCGCACCGAAGCGTTCCGCTCAAGCGCGATCTCCAGGTAGTCGCCGAGGCCGGAGGCCGGGGTGAGCGCGACGGAGTCGGGGGCGGGAGCCGCGGCCGCCGGAGCCGCCCGGTAGGGATCGGCCTGCCAGAGATCCCGGGCCGCGTGCTCGGCGGGACCGGCACAGCCGCCGGCCACCCCCGCGGCCGCGAGCGCGGCGAGCACGGCCGCCGTCTTCTTCAAGTCCTGGAGTCGCATGGGTCCTGGCAATCCTCCGGTCGCAAGCTGGTCGTCACCGCCCGCATCGGGCAACGTAGTTTGAGCAGAGCAGGACCCATGCCAGCGCCGACCAAAATCGTAATACGCAGTGCGACAGTAGGTTATGGAGGCGCCCAGTCCGGCGGGAGCCGGGGGCGGTCAGATCCTGGGGAGGGTCATCGATCAAAGGCTGGCGGGTCCTCGGAGCCCTCCCCGCGGAGCCCGTAGTCGGCGATCTTCTTTCGGAGGGTGGTGGGGCTGATCTGGAGCGCCTCCGCGGTGCGGGTGATGTTCCAGTCGAAGCGCTCCAGGGCCTCGGCCACGTGGCGCCGTTCGGCTTCGCGAAGCGGGAGGATGCCGCCTTCCTCCGGGACCGGAGCGCCGCCTCCCGAAGCCGCGGCGCCGGCCGACGGCCCCGCGCCGTCCAGAGCCAGATCGCCGGCTTCGATCACGTCGGCGCGGAGAAGGGCCACCGTGCGGGTGAGCGCGTTCTCGAGTTCACGGATGTTTCCCGGCCAGAGGTGCCGTTGCAGACGCTCCAGAGCCGGCGGGGAGAGGCGGACCGGGGCATGTCCCAGCTCGCCGGTGATCCGCCGGAGCAGGAACTCGGCGATGAGCGGAATGTCCTCGGGGCGCTCACGCAGCGGCGGGACCCGGATCCGGGCCACCGCCAGCCGGTAGAAGAGGTCCTGGCGGAACGACCCCTCCTCCACCCGCCGGTCGAGGTCGCGGTGGGTGGCGGCCATCACCCGGGCGCGAAGCGGAATCGTCTCGATGCCGCCCACCCGTTCAAACTCCGCCTCCTGAAGCGTACGAAGGAGCTTGGCCTGGAGATCCAGGGTAAGATCCCCGATCTCGTCGAAGAAGATCGTTCCTTCCCCCGCCAGCTCCAGCTTTCCGAACTTCCGCGACTCGGCGCCGGTGAAAGCGCCCCGCTCGTGGCCGAAAAGCTCGGATTCCAGGAGGGTGGGGACGATGGCGCCGCAGTTGACCGCCACGAACGGCCCCTTCACCGACGAGGCCTCGTGGAGCGCCCGCGCCACCAGCTCCTTCCCGGTTCCGGTTTCGCCCTGGATCAGCACCGTGACCCGCGTCTGGGAGAGAATGGCGATCTGCTTGAGGATCTCGGTGATGCCGGGGCTTCGCCCCACGATCTCCCGGGGCCGCGTCATCTCCTCGGGGAGCTCCGGCTGGGCCGCCCCCTCGGGCTCGGCGCGCCGGCGCGCCTCGACCTTGGCCACCGCGCTCAGGATCTGGTCCAGGTCCAGGGGCTTGCGGATGTAGTCGAAAGCGCCCGCGCGGATGGCGTCGATGGTGGCCTGCATATCCTGGTGCCCGGTGATCATGATCACCGCGGTGGACGGGTTCTCCTTGCGGATGCGTCCGAGGAGCTCCCGGCTGTCGCCGTCGGGGAGCTTCAGGTCCAGGAACACGATGTCGTCGGGGTCCTCGACGAAGAGCTTCCATCCCCCGGCCAGGGTATGGGCGCGCCGGGTCGCGTGCCCCTCGCCCGAGAGGTGAATCTCGAGCGACCGGGCGAGCGCCTTGTCGTCGTCGATGATGAGGATGCGGCTCATCGTGCCTCCCTGGGTTCGGGGAGCTCCAGCCGGAAGAGCGCCCCCCCCGCGGCCGGCCGCTCGGCGTGGATCCGTCCGCCGTGGAGTTCGGCGATCTTCCGCGCGTGGGCGAGCCCCAGCCCGGTCCCGGTTTCCTTGGTGGTGAAGAACGGCCGGAAGAGGTCCTCGGGAGGGATGCCGTCGAAGCCGGCTCCCCGGTCCTGGACCTCCAGCGCGACTCGCCGCTCCCGCGCGGGCCCCGGCGCCACCCGGAGGGTGACCGTCCCCCCCGGCGGCGACGCCTCCACCGCGTTCCGTACCAGGTTCGAAAGCGCCTGCTCCAGGAGCTTCCGGTCCGCGGTGATGCTGGCGCCCCCGGTCCGGTCCTCGACCTCGATCGTGACCTCCCGCTCCGAGGCCTCGGCGCCGAACTCGGCGGCCATGGAGGCCATGAGGTCCGCCGCCTTGACCGGCGCGAAGGATGGCGAGACCGGCCGCGCGTAGTTGAGAAGCTCGGAGAGCATCTCCTCCACCCGCCGCACCTGGTCCACCGCGATCCGGGCGAGCTCGGAATAGGTCTCGTCGGAGCCCACGCGCCGCTCCAGCGCCTGCACGTTCATCTTGACCGAGGACAGCCGGTTCCGGATCTCGTGGACCACGCTCGAGCTGAGCTCCCCCACCGCGGCCAGGGTGCTGGCCTGGATTCGCTGGCGCTGAGTCTCCTCCAGGGCGTCGAGCATCTCGTTGAACGCGCGCCCCACGTCGCCCACCTCACGCCCGGCGGTCTCCGGGATCCGCTCGTGGGGGCGGCCGCCCTTGATCCGGCGGGCGGAGGCGGCGAGCTCGGCGAGCGGGGTGGAGAGCCGCTTGGAGATCCGCGAGGAGAGGACGATCACCGCGAGCACGGTGAGCGCCCCGGCGATCACGAACGCGCGGCGAAGGGCGTGAAGGAGCGAAAGCGCCTCGGATTCGTCCATCTCCGCCACCACCAGCCAGTCAGGGCCGGCCACCCGGGTGAAGCCGGCGAACATGCTCCGCGACGGCTCCGCCCGGAAGTGGACGTAGCCGGCCGCCCGGCGTCCGGGCGCCGGCCCCGGCATGGGGGCGAGGGTCGAGTCCAGGGCCCCCGGGGGGGGGCCGCCGGCCAGGATGACCGCGCCGGTGGAGTCGGCGAGGTAGATCCGCCCGGTGCGCTTGAGTCCCGCCCGGTCGCGGAGGACCGGCGCGAAGGACGCGCCGAGGTCGAGGGTGGCCACCACGTACCCCACCTTCCCCCGGTCCGGCGACCGCAGATAGTTGGCGATGGAGAGGCTCGGCCCGTCCGGACCGGACCGCGCGCCGCCCATCACCGGTCCGCCGCGCGTCTCCAGGTTCGTCCGCACCCAGGTCTTGAGCGAATCGGCGAGCGGGATGTGGAAGCCGCTGCTGGAGGCGACCCAATTCCAGTCGAGGTCGTAGATCGCCAGCGTCCGGTAGTCCCGGGCCCCGGTCTGGAACGACCCGAGGTACCGGCAGGCGTCGGCGTGCTTCTCGTGGGAAAGCTCCTGCTCCACCAGCGCGATGCAGTCCTGGCTACCGCTGATCACCTCGAGATCGGTCATCCGCTCCCGCAGCCAGGACTCGATCCGCGCCCGGCGCGCCTCCACCACGCTCACCAGGTGGTTGTCGCTGGCCTCCACCAGGGCGGCGCGCGAGGAGAGATAGCCGAAGATAAAGAGCGCGGCCAGGGGAAGGAGGCCCACCACCAGCATCCAGGCCCGGATGCTGGCGCCGAGGCCGGCGCCCCGGCCGGTGGTTGTGCTGGGCAGTGGGTTCGACATGAATCCTTCAGAACGGTGGAAGAAGGAAGGCCGGCCCGCTGATCGGGAGCCTTCAACCGGCCCAGTTTAAGACGGAGGCTTCGGGCCGTCCCCGGGACCCCCGGCGGCCGCCCCCGCGGTCGCGACCGGGTCTCAGAGGGCGGCGTTACGAAGCCGCAGCGCGTTCCCCACCACCGAAACCGAGCTCAGGCTCATGGCGACGGCCGCGATCACCGGGCTCAGCAGAAGACCGAAGACCGGGTAGAGCGCCCCGGCGGCCAAGGGAACCCCGGCTGCATTGTAGACGAACGCGAAGAAAAGGTTCTGCCGGATGTTGGCCATGGTCCGCCGGCTGAGCCGCCGGGCCTGGACGATCCGCGTGAGGTCGCCCCGCACCAGCGTCACCCCCGCGCTCTCCATCGCCACGTCGGTTCCGGTGCCCATGGCGATCCCCACGTCGGCCCGGGCCAGGGCGGGAGCGTCGTTGACCCCGTCTCCGGCCATGGCCACGATCCGGCCCTCGCCCTGGAGCCGCCTCACCACCTCCGCCTTCTCCTCCGGCAGCACCTCCGCCCGCACCTCGTCGATACCCAGCCGGCGCGCCACCGCTTCCGCGGTGGTCCGGCCGTCGCCGGTGAGCATGACGATCCGCAGGCCCTCGGCGTGCAGGGCCCGGATCGCCTCGGCCGCGCTCTCCTTGAGCGGATCCTCCAGCACCGCCAGGCCGGCCTCGCGCCCATCGATGGCCGCAAACAGGGCGGTCCGGCCCTCCGCGCGCTCCTCCTCGGCCCGCCCGGCCAGCGCGCCCAGCGCGACGCCGGCCCCGGCCAGGTACGTGCTGCTTCCGAGCATCACGCTGCGGCCGTCGACCCGTCCCCGGACCCCCTTCCCGGTCGCCGACTCGAACTCGGAGGCGGGGGCCACCCCCACCCCGCGCTCCACCGCCCCGGCCACGATCGCCGCCGCCAGCGGATGCTCGCTTCCCCGTTCCAGGCCGGCGGCCAGGCGCAGCACCTCGTCCGCGTCCCATCCCCCGGCCGGGACGATCTCCAGCAGCCGGGGTCTTCCCTCGGTGAGGGTGCCGGTCTTGTCCACCACCAGGGTATCCACCTTGCGAAGAACCTCCACCGCCTCGGCGTTGCGGAAGAGGACGCCGAGCCCGGCGCCGCGGCCCGTGGCCACCATGATCGACATCGGGGTGGCCAGGCCGAGCGCGCAGGGGCAGGCGATGATGAGTACCGCCACCGCCGCGAGCAGCGCGTGAGCCAGTTGTGGAGGCGGCCCCAGCCACGCCCACGCTCCGAACGCCACCACCGAGGCCCCGATCACCGCCGGCACGAACACCGCCGCCACCCGGTCGGCCAGGCCCTGAATGGGGGCGCGGCTTCGCTGAGCCTCCGCCACCAGGTTCACGATGCGGGCGAGCAGGGTCTCGGAACCGACCCGCCGGGCTTCCACGATCAGCGAGCCGGTGCCGTTGACGGTGGATCCGATCACCTCGTCTCCGGGCTCCTTGGCCGCGGGGATGGGCTCTCCGGTCACCATGGACTCGTTCACCGCGCTGCGGCCCTCGATCACCACCCCGTCCACCGGCACCTTCTCCCCGGGCCGCACCCGGAGCCGGTCTCCGGGAACCACCGCCCCCAGGGGAACGTCCGCCTCGGCGCCGTCGGGTCCAATGAGCCGCGCGGAGGTGGCGGTCAGGCCGAGGAGCTTGCGGACGGCGGCTCCGGTGCGGTGGCGGGCGCGAAGTTCAAGCACCTGCCCGAGCAGGATCAGGGTGACGATGGCGGCCGCGGCCTCGAAGTAGAGCCCCACCTCGCCTTCCGGCCCCCGGAAGGCGGCGGGGAAGCCGCCGGGAAGGAGGACGGCCATCAGGCTGTAGGCGTACGACACCCCCACTCCCAGGCCGATCAGGGTGAACATGTTGAGGCTTCGGTTTCGCACCGAGGCCACCGCCCGCAGGTAGAACGGCCAGCCGGCCCACACGCAAACCGGCGAGGCCAGGGCCAGCTCCAGAAGTCCACGCAGGCGGAAGCTGAGCAGGCCGGCCAGGGGATGCCCCGGAAGCATGTTCCCCATGACGAGGGCGAACAGCGGCACGGTGAAGGCGAGCGCCACCCGGAACCGCCGGGTCATGTCGCGGAGCTCGGGGCTCTCCTCCTCGCCGGCCGCGGTCCCAGGCACGAGGCGGCGCTCGAGGGCCATGCCGCAGAGCGGACAGCTGCCGGGAGCGTCGCGAACGATCTCCGGGTGCATGGGGCAGACGTACTCCCCGGCCGGCCCCGCGCTTTCCCGGGGAATGACGGTGGGATCGGTCGCCACGGCGTGCGCGTGCCGGCTCATGAATAACCTCCTTGGGTCCGTCCCCGCGAACTCCCGCGGGGGCCTGGGACGCTTCACCGTCCTTGAGAGCAGGGAGCGTGCCACGCTTCAGGGGACGCCGGCGGGCGTGGGAAGCCCTTGTCCGCCAAGCACCTCCCCGGCGACGGGAGCCCGGGGGCCGGCGCTCCTCCCCGCTCCCGCGCCAGGAAGTGGCGTGCGCCCACCAGCCTCTGGCGTCCTCCCGGGTGGGGGCCCGCCCCGGCGGGCACCGCGAGGATCTTCCGATCTTGCCGCGTCCCAAGCGTTAGCGGCGACCAACGAGATGCGCGGCCCCATTGGCAGGGGCCTTGCTTTGACGAAGCTGTGGCCGCGCGCGGCGGCCGGGACCGGACCGGCCCCCGCCGCCCGAGGAAGACCCATTCGATTGCAGCCCCGCGCCGGTGCGCCGGGCCCGAGGAGGAAGGACCGATGAAGAGCTTCAAGATCCTGGCGATCGCCGGCGGCCTGGCCGCCGCGCTGGCCCTGGGAACCGCGCCCGTTCAGGCCGGAGGCGGCCACGCCATGAACGGCGGCATGCGGATGGGCGGGAACCCACCCGGTTCCGCCGCCCACGCCCTGCCCATGCTCCACGGAGGGGAGGCGGTCATGGCTTCGGGCCATCACTTCGAGGCCCTGTTCATGCCCAAGGGGATACGGCTCTATGCCTACGATCCCGACGGGAACCCCGTCCCCATGACGAACTCCATGCGGGCGTCGGTGACTCTCACCGGCACGGACGGCAAGCGGGTGACCGTGCCCATGAGCTACCTGGGCCCCGACTCGGCCGCGGGGCGGAGCCAGGCCTGCTTCGCCGGCTCCTTCGACTTCGGCAACCTCGGGCCCGGCGCCAAGCCGGCCGAGTTCCTGGTCGAGGGCATGGACAAGTCGCCGGTCACGTTCCCGGCTCCGGTGACCGTGATGCCGGAGGCCCTCTACACCTGCTCCATGCACCCGGACTACCGTGCCGAGGATCCCGGCAAGTGCCCGCTTTGCGGCATGAACCTGGTGCCGGAAGGGGAGGCGCACGGGATGCCGGGGATGGGCATGGACTAGCGCGGCCTCACGGCTTCAGGCGGCGGCCCTCCGCCCGGCGCGTCGCCGGAAGGGGGTGGCGAGCGCCACCCCCTTCTCGTGTTCCCGGATTCACACTCCGGGGCCACCCCGCCCCCCGTCAGTTCATGCCGGTGGTATCGGCCGGCGCCTCATCGCCTTCTTCCCCGCCGTGCTCATGGTGCTCGGCGGTGGCGGCCTGAAGCTCCGCCTTCTCCTCCGGGGTGAGATGCGGCAGGTGCTGGATGAAGGTGACCATCTGCCAGATCTGTTGATCGTTGTGGGTCTCGCCGAAGGCCGGCATCGCCGTCATCTTGATGCCGTGCTTGGTCACCCAGAAGAGCGCGGCCGGCGACATGTCGTCGAGCGAATGCGAGAGTTCCGGAGGCCGCGGCTCCAGGCCCTGCGCAAACTCCGACCGCTTCACCCCCGGCGCGCCGTGGCAGGTCACGCAGGTTTCCTTGAAGTGCTCGAAGCCCTCGCGAACCGCTTCCGGATTCCCGGCCAGCGGGTTCTTGGCGTCTCCCGCGTGCACCTCCACCGCCCGGTCCATGGCCTTGTGAGCGAAGGTCTTCTCGATGAGGTTGGGGCCGCCGTCAGCGGTGACGTCGATGTGGCCGCTCACGATCACGAGGTAGGGAATGCCCGCCCCCAGGAGAACCGCGACCACGACGCCGAGAATGAATCCTTTCATGAGGGCTGAATCCTTCCTGGTGCAAGTGTGGATGGAGGTCGAAGCGCCTCCCCCTCCCCGTCTCAACTATACGAGGCGGGGCGCCGGGCGACGAGGGTGGCGGTCGATCCTCTCCCCCGCCCGGGGCGGCGCGCCGTTCCGGGGGGGCGGCGGTAGCCGCAATTGCAACCTGTTGTGGTATAAACGAATACCCGGGCGCTTCCCGCGGGAATGCCGGGCCCATATCGAGCCCGAACCCGCGCCCGGACCCCCGTCCCCCGGCGGGCGGCCGGGGATCAGGATGCGGGTTTGCGCCGGCCGCGCCTAAGGAGGCCGGTCAGGCGCCAGACCAGGATTGCGAGGCTCAGCACCATCAGGGCGCCGACCACCGGCGCCAGCACCGCGAGCACGGAGAAGGCGCCCGAGGCCACGTCCTCGAACCCGGAGAGGAAGGGGTTCCCGATCCCGGCGGTGGTGAGCGTCGACACCACGCGGGTCTTGGCGTGGACGACGTGCGCCCCCAGGGTCAGCACCGCCATCACCAGGGCCAGTCCCGCCGCCGCCGGCCGGGGAAGCTCGCCCATCACCGCCATCGCGGCCACGAAGCCCGCGGCGGGGCGAACGAAGGTGGCGGCCACGTCCAGCCCGTGATCCAGCACCGGGATCTTGTCGGCGGCGATCTCCACCGCCGCCGCCACCGCCAGCGCTCCCAGCACCACCCCGTTTTCCAGGAACGCGAACGACGGATCCAGGTGGAAGAGACCGAGCCGCGACGCCGACCCCACCACCAGGAGCGGAAGGAAGGCGCGAAGCCCGGCGGCGGCGGCCACCGCCACCCCGGCCAGAACCGCCACCAGCACGGATCCGAACGTCCCCGGATTCAGGACGCCCTCCAGGTCCGCCACCAGCTGAACCCGCGCCGCCAGTGCACCAAGAGGAGGGCGCCGCCGAGGATGAGCAGGCCGCCCGTCCACTCCCGCCGGCTGGGGAGGGTGCGGAGGAGGATGGCCGAGTAGAGCGCCACGAAGAGCGGCTGGAGCTGGTTGATGAGCGCCACCCGCGAGACCTCGAGGTGCTTGAGGCTGTGCATGTAGATGGTGCGGGCCAAGAACGGCCCGGCGATCGCGGTGGTGGCGATGAGCGGCAGCCCCCGCCAGATCCCCGGCCAGTCGGCGAGCCCGTGCCACCACGGCCCCTCCCGCATGAACATCCGCCAGCAGCCGGCGACCAGGAAGAACAAGAACACCAGGAAGTTCCGGGCGAAGGCGAACACGTCGGGGGGGATGGCGTGGACCCGGGTCTTGACCAGGACCTCGGTGAAGCCGAAAAGCGTGCTGGAGAGCACCATCATCCAGAAACCGGCGGAAAAGGACGGCGGGGCCTGGTACCGGATGACCACCACCCCCAGGAACATCACCAGGGCGCCCCACCCCTCGCGCCGGGTGAAGCGGTCGCCGAGCATCGCCATCCCCAGGAACACCGTGGCCAGGATTTCCAGGCGGTTGAGCAGGCTGGCCGAGGTCGCGGGGATCATGGAGAGGCCGATCCACATAGTGTAGATCGCGCTCAGGAAAAGGAGCGACACCACCACCAGGAAGGTCCATCCCCGCATTCCGATGCGCTTGAGCGTCCCCACCTGTCGTCCGAACACCAGCCACAGGAACGAGAACACCGCGGCCAGCCCGAGCTGGCTGATGCTGAAGCTGAGCGGATCCAGGTAGTCGAGGACGGGCTTGGCCGAGATGAAGGCCACCGCGGTCACCATCGCGCTCAGAAGCGCGAGCCCGTAGCCCAGGGCGGGGCGGGCGCCCTCGGGCGGGGACTCCGGGCCGAAGAGCGGGCGCCGTTGTCCGGCGGTCAGCATCAGCGGGGGTCCTGGCCGGGATCCGCGGGAAGAAGGCGGTAGAGATCGTGCCGGCGTCCTCCGATGCGGTCCACCCAGTACGTCCCCTCCCGCCGCTCGATCCGCTTGGCGCGGGCGCGGGCCGGGTCCAGGTCGGCGAGGAGGATGGCCTCGGCGTCGACCGGGCCCTCGGTCAGGGTGTCGCCGGTGGGGGCGCAGATGCGGCTCCGGCCGTGAAAGACGAAGCCGCGCTCGATCCCGGTGCGGTTGATCGAGGCGAAGTAGACGACGTTCTCGTAGGCGCGGGCGTTGGGGAGCCAGCCCGCCTTCACGTCGGCTTCCTGGGGCCAGTTGGTGGGAAGGAGGACGAGGTCGGCGCCGGCCAGGGCCAAGAGCCGCGCCGTCTCGGGGAAGGAGGCGTCGTAGCAGATGAGCATGCCCACCCGGAGGCCCGCCGCCTCGAACACCGCGAACGGCTCGTCGCCCGCGTCCACGAACCGGTCCACCCCGAGGTGGGGCAGGTGCGTCTTGCGGTAGCGGGCGACGGGTCCGTGGGGGCCGATCAGGGCCACCGTGTTGTGGAGCCGGCCGGCCGCCCGCTCCAGGTAGCCGACCGCGATCGTCGCCCCCAGGTCCGAGGCCGCTTCGGCCAGCCGGGTGAGCGGGGCCGAACCCTCCTCCACCGCCGATTCAAGCGCCTCCTCGCGGTCGTCGAAGCAGTAGCCGGTCAGCGCGCACTCGGGGAAGGCGATGAGGTCCGCCCTCCGGCCGCGCGCCGCCGCCACCGCCTCGATCGCCCGTCCGGCGTTGGCCGGCGCCTCGCCGATCCGGGGCTCCATCTGCACCGCGGCCAGGCGTACCGTGCCCCGGCCGGGGGCCTCGGGCAGGTCCCGCGTCTCCACGAACGTGAACCCGGCCGCGCTCATCGCACGTCCCCGCTTCCCGCGGCGCGACCCGGCATCAATAACCCATCCCTTCCATTTCCTCGTCGCTCAGGCCGAAATAGTGTCCGATCTCGTGGATCACGGTGATCCGGATCTCCTCCACCAGCTCCCGGCCGTGCAGCCCCATCCGGAGGAGTTCCCCGCGATAGATGCTGATCTTGTCGGGCATGACCGAGCCTCCCAGCTCCCGCTCCGGCAGCGGCGTGCCCTCGTAGAGACCGAGTAAGGGAGGCTCGATGCCGTACTCGTCGTAGAGGCGCGGATCGGGAAAGTCCTCGATCACGATGTCGATGTTGTCGAGGGCGTCCTTGAACTCATCGGGAAGGGTCTCCACCGCCTCGCGCACGAATCGTTCGAAGTTCCGGTCCTTCATGTTCCCCCCTCCTCCCGTTCACGGCCAAAGAACCCGTTGAACGGGCGGGCCCGGCCGCCCGGATTGTAGCAGGCGCCCGCGCGCCGGTCTCGATGAGCCGGGGACGCGATCGGTTTCGATGAGCCGGGGACGCGATCGGTTTCGGGTTGCCGGTCCGGCCCCGGGGGGAGCATCCTAGCCGCGTGGCACCCCGTCGAATCCCCCTCCGCACCGTGGTCCTGGGCGACCTGCACGGAAGCCTGGAGGCGTTTCGCGCCATTCTCGGGCGGGCCGGCCTCATCGCCGAGGATTCCTGGCGCGGCGGCCGCGCGATTCTCGTCCAGCTCGGGGACGTGGTCGATCGGGGCCCCGACTCCATCGCCACCTACGAGTTCCTGGCAAGCCTCCAGGTGCGCGCGCGGAAGGGGAAGGGGCGGGTGGTCCGGCTCCTGGGCAATCACGAGGTGGCGCTGCTCGAAGGCTACTTCGAGCTGGCCGACTTCCCGGAGCCGGAGAAGTTCGCCGAAGCCATCCGTCGCGACGTATTGGACGGCCGGGTGCAGGCGGCCTTCGCCCA
The DNA here is from genome assembly GCA_963728475.1 of Candidatus Eiseniibacteriota bacterium. GTDB lineage: Bacteria > Eisenbacteria > RBG-16-71-46 > JABDJR01 > JABDJR01 > CAVSKL01. The sequence goes on along the minus strand of CAVSKL010000001.1, from coordinate 1,448,832 downwards.
CGGCGGCTGGCTCTTTACCCACGCCGGACTCCACTACAACCTGCTCACCCGCATCCGGCTGGAGATGACCGGCGCCGCCGACGGGCGGCGGCGGTTCACCCCGCGCCGCCTGGCCGCGCACCTGAACGCGCGGTTCTTGGCCGCGGTGGAATCGGGGGACTACTCCGACCCGATCTTCGCGGTGGGACACTCCCGCGGCGGGGACGAGGCCACCGGCGGCATCTTCTGGGCCGACTACGACGACGAGCTGGAGGCCCCCCGCCGCGCTCCCCGCGTCCACCAGGTATTCGGCCACACTCCCGAGGGCTACGAAGGGGCGCGTTTCCGCCGCACCTCCGACGGCCGGCGCATCAACATCGACATCGGGATCGCCGAGGACTACGGCGGAAACCTGGGCTACCTGGAGATCCGGGACCGGGAGGCCATCGCCCACTACCTGGTGGACGCGGACCGGGAGGAGATCGAGACGCTGGGTTCCGCCCCCCTCGCGCGATCCCCGCGGCCTCGGGCGGCCCCCACCGAGGCCCCGGAACCGCCGGCCCCCGACACCCCCTGACCCCGGACGCTAGGCGGTGTGGGCGGCCGCCGCCACCGGCCACGCCGCGACCACCCGGCGATCCTCCCCCTCCCCCGCGGTGAGGTGGAGCGTGCGGGCCAGGTTCACCGCCGCACACGCGTGGTTGGGGAGGATCTCCACCCGGTCGCCCGGTTCCCAGCCCGGGTCGCGATCACTCTCGATCACGCCGTGCTCCTCGGAGAGCCGGGTGAGGAGCGCCGCGCCCGCCCACCCGCCGGCTTCCCGGGGATCCGGACCGCCGCCTTCCCGGGGATCCGGGCCGCCGGCTTCCCGGGGAACCGGGCCGCCGGCGAACGGGAGCGGGTCGCCGTCCCCGGGCGCCCGGTGCCGGCCGGGCGGGCGCGCCGCGCCGAAGCCGCGCACCGCCTCGCTCCCGTGGGCGCCGCGATCGCTGGAGAGGGTCTTGGACCCGGCGTCCACCACCCACCGGCCGGGAGCGGGGCGGCTCACCACGGTGGCGAGCACGGTGAGGGACGCCTCGTCCACGGTCATCGCGCCGAGGGCCGCCTGCTGCCGGTCGCCGAAGACGTAGACCCCGGGATGGATCTCGTCAACCCCGGCGACCCGGGCCGAGTAGCGGATGGTGGGGGTCGCGCCGAGCGCGATCTCGAGCCCGAGGATCCCGGCGCCGGCCAGCGCGTCCCGGGCCCGGAGCATGGCCTCGGCCGCGCCGCGCCCGATCGCCGGCATCGCTTCCGGAGGCGCCGCGTAGGCATGTCCGCCGTGGGTGACCAGCCCGCGCAGCCGCAGCCCCGGCGCGCCCCGCGCCCGCCGCGCCAGCGCCTCCAGCCGCGGGTCCCCCGGTTCCAGCCCCGCCCGGTGGAGCCCGCTGTCGATCTTCAGCCAGAGGTCGAGGCTCACCCCGCGCTTCCGGGCCGCCCCGGCCAGCGCCTCCACCCCCGCCTCCGAGTCGGCCGCCGCCCCGAACCGCGCCCGGGGAAACCGGGCCGCCAGCCCGGCCAGCGCATCTGCCTTGGGCCCCACCAGGGGGTAGACGACGGTGAGATCCTCGAATCCCGCCGCGGCAAAGACCGAGGCCTCGGAGACCTTGGCGGTGCAGAGCCCCACGGCTCCCAGGGCCTCCTGCCGCCGGCCCAGTTCCGGGCACTTGTGGCTCTTGGCATGGGGGCGGAGCCGCACCCCCGCCCCCGCGGCCAGCTGCCGCATGCCGGCCAGCGCGCGAGCGAGACGGGCCTCGTCCACCAGGAGCGCGGGGGTGGGGAGGGTGGCCACCGGCCCCGCCGGTTCCAGCGGACCGGATCGCCTGCTATTCTCGGGGCCTTCCTGGAGGAGTCCCATGAGCTCAGTGTCCCGCACCGACGGTCTCCATGTCAGCCTCCTCGTGGACGAGGACCGGCCCGCGCTGGCCGAGCTGCTCGACGGCGAGCGCCAGGGCACCCTTTACCTGCGGAGCCTGGTGCACGAGTTCGGACTCTCCCCCACCGACCGCCAGGGGCACGGGCGTTTCTTCGGCGCCGGGCGGGCCGGGGTCCTGGACGGGGTGGCGTTCTTGGGGAACTCGCGCAACATCACCACCCACGGCTCCGTGGCCGCGGTGGAAGCCGCCCTCGACCGCATGCTCACCTCGGGGGGAAGCCCGCGGCTCTTCGTGGGACCGGCGGCCCACGCCGGACTCATCCGGCGGGTCTTCTCCCGAGCCGCCGTCGTTCCCTACCTGGACCGCGCCCAGGCATACCTGGTCCTGGAGCCCGAGAACCTCCTCCGGGCCGAGGACGACGGCATCCGCCCCGCGGTCGCCGACGAGCTCCGCGAGATCACCGTGGCCCACGCCGCCATGACCGAGGAGGACCTGGCCATCCCCCGGGCGCACCTCGACATGGCCCGCATGCGCGAGCTCTCCCGCGGGCGGATCGAGGCGGGGAAGGTGTGGGTGGTGATGAAGGGGGGGCGCCTGGTGTTCAAGACCGAGGAAGTGGCCCGCTCCGGGGACGGGGTGCTGGTGGGCGGGGTCTACACCGATCCGGCGTTCCGCGGCCGGGGCTACGCCACTCGCGGGATCGCCGCCTGGGCCCGCCGCCTGATCAACGAGCAGGGGCTGCGCTTCCTGGCCCTCCACGTGAACGCGGACAACACCCCCGCCGTCCGGGCCTACGAACGGGTGGGTTTCCGGCCCCACTCCATGCTCCGTCTCATGCTCGCCTACTGAGCGGAGGCCGCGGTGAACCTGTGGACGGTGGCGCTCCTGGTCTTTCTTCTCAACGTGCCGTTCGGCTGGTACCGGGCGCGCGCGGTGAAGTTCTCCCGGGGGTGGTTCCTGGCGGTGCATCTCCCGGTCCCGTTCGTGATCGCCCTCCGGCTGGCCTCGGGTCTGGGCTTCCACCTCGCCACCTTCCCGGTGATGCTGGGGGCGTTCTTCGCTGGCCAGCTCGTGGGGGGGCTCCTCTACCGGTGGCGGGCCGGCGCGACCGGGACCAGCTATTGAACGGACGCCTCGACCGAAGTCCCTCGGCGTGGCTCGGCGCTATCTCGCGCAAGACCGCGGAACCGAATGATACCCGGGTTCGCGAACACAAGCGATTTTGGTTGTACCGTGCGCGCGGCACCGGCGGCCACCGGGTCCGGTCGATGTGGACCCGGGTCCCGCTTGCTCGGGTCACCGGCGCCGGCCTCTAGCAGTCACGGCCACCGGTGCGGACCCGGGTCCCGTTTGTCATCGGGCCCCGCCTTTCGCAGTCACGACCACCGGTGTGGACCCGGGTCCCTATCCGGACGTCGCCGACAACCGGGGGGGCCGTTCTGCAGCAAACATCGGTTAACTAAATGTTGCACAATATGATACCCGGGTTCGCGAGCACAAGCGATTTTGGTTGTGCCGTGCGCGCGGCACCGGCGGCCACCGGGTCCGGTCGGTGCGGACCCGGGTCCCGTTTGTGATCGGGCGCCGGCCTCTCGCACTCGCGGCCACCGGTGCGGACCCGGGTCCCGTTTGTCATCGGGCCCCGCCTCCCGCAGTTACGACCACCGGTGCGGACCCGGGTCCCTATCAGGACGTCGCCGACAACCGGGGGGCCGTTCTGCAGCAAACATCGGTTAACTAAATGTTGCACAATATGATACCCGGGTTCGCGAACACAAGCGATTTTGGTCTTACCGTGCGCGCGGCACCGGCGGCCACCGGGTCCGGTCGGTGCGGACCCGGGTCCCGTTTGTGATCGGGCTCCGGCCTCTCGCAGTCGCGGCCACCGGTGCGGACCCGGGTCCCGCTTGCTCGGGTCACCGGCGCCGGCCTCTCGCAGTTACGACCACCGGTGTGGACCCGGGTCCCTATCCGGACGTCGCCGACAACCGGGGGGGCCGTTCTGCAGCAAACATCAGCTAACTAAATGTTGCACAATATGATACCCGGGTTCGCGAGCACAAGCCAATTTGGTTGTACCGTGTGTGCGGCACCGGCGGCCACCGGGTCCGGTCGATGCGGACCCGGGTCCCGTTTGTGATCACGGCGCCGGCCTCTCGCAGTCGCGGCCACCGGTGCGGACCCGGGTCCCGTTTGTCATCGGGCCCCGCCTCCCGCAGTTACGACCACCGGTGTGGACCCGGGTCCCTATCCGGACGTCGCCGACAACCGGGGGGGCCGTTCTGCAGCAAACATCGGTTAACTAAATGTTGCACAATATGATACCCGGGTTCGCGAACACAAGCGATTTTGGTTGTGCCGTGCGCGCGGCACCGGCGGCCACCGGGTCCGGTCGGTGCGGACCCGGGTCCCGTTTGTGATCGGGCGCCGGCCTCTCGCACTCGCGGCCACCGGTGCGGACCCGGGTCCCGTTTGTCATCGGGCCCCGCCTCCCGCAGTTACGACCACCGGTGCGGACCCGGGTCCCTATCAGGACGTCGCCGACAACCGGGGGGCCGTTCTGCGGCAAACATCAGCTAACTAAATGTTGCACAAAATGATACCCGGGTTCGCGAACACAAGCGATTTTGGTTGTGCCGCGCGCGCGGCGCCGGCGGCCACCGGATCCGGTCGGTGCGGACCCGGGTCCCGCTTGTTCGGGTCACCGGCGCCGGCCTCCCGCAGTCACGACCACCGGTGCGGACCCGGGTCCCTACCTCCCCCGTCCGTCCTGAACCCCGGGCTAGAGCGCGGAGCCCTCGCGACCGGTTTGCGCGCGGTGGCGCAGGAACTGGTCGGCCAGGACCAGGGCGGTCATCGCCTCCACGATCGGCACCGCCCGGGGCACCACGCAGGGGTCGTGGCGCCCGCGCGCCGACAGGGTCGCCGGGCGCAGGTCCCGGGTGACGGTGCGCTGCTCCTTGCGGATGGTGGAGGTGGGCTTGAACGCCACCCGGATCACCACGTCCTCGCCGTTGGTGATCCCTCCCTGGATGCCGCCGGAGCGGTTGGTCTCGGTGCGGATGCGGCCGTCGCGCACCACGAACGGGTCGTTGTGCTCGCTTCCGGTGAGATCCACCCCGGCGAAGCCGTCACCGCTCTCGAAACCCTTGGCCGCGGGAAGCGAGAGCATGGCCGCGGCCAGCTCCGCCTCGAGCTTTCCGAACACCGGCTCTCCCCAGCCCGCGGGGACCCCCCGGGCCACGCACTCCACCACCCCTCCCACCGAATCACCGGCGGTGCGCGCGGCGTCCACCGCCTGCACCATGAGGCTCGACGCCGCGGGGTCGGGGCAGCGCACCAGGCTCGCCTCCACCGCCTCGCGGGTGACCGAGGCCGGCTCCGGCGCCGCCACGATCCGGTGGATCCGGGTCACGTAGGCCGTGATCTCCACCCCGCACGCTTCGGCCAAGAGCTTCCGCGCCACCGCGCCCGCCGCCACCCGGCCCACCGTCTCCCGGGCGCTGGACCGGCCGCCCCCCTGCCAGGCCCGGATCCCGTACTTCGCCTCGGTGGTGTAATCCGCGTGCGAGGGGCGGAAGAGATCCCGCAGATCCGCGTAATCCCGGGGGCGGGCGTCGGAATTGCGCACCAGCATGGCGATGGGGCTTCCCAGGGTCTTCCCCTCGAACACGCCGGAGAGGATCTCCACCCGGTCGGTCTCCCGCCGGGCGCTGGTGAGCCGGCTCTGCCCGGGGCGGCGGCGATCGAGATCGGCCTGCACGTCGCCGGGGGCCAGCGCGAGGAGGGGAGGGCAGCCGTCGACCACGCACCCCACGCCCCCGCCGTGGGACTCGCCGAAGGTGGTGACGCGAAAGACGCGCCCGAAGGTGTTGCCCATGGCCGGGCAGGATATCAGTTTCGGACGGGAGGGGCGAGGCGGCGGGCGGCGTCGGCCACCCGGTCCACCGCCCCCATCAGCTCCACGAAGAGGTCGGAGGGATTGCGGTCGCCGGGGTCGGGCACCTCTCCCATCACCGCGTAGATGAGCGCCCCTCCCGGCCTCACCACGTAGCCCGCGTGCACCCGGACCAGCGGCTTGGGATAGAGCGTCCCCGCCTTCTCGAACACCGAGCCCGGGCCCCCGTCCCCTTGGTCCAGGGTCAGTTCCCGGAAGAGCGTCACCCCGTTCGCGTCGAGCCCCGGAACCCGGCCCAGGGCGGCCATGCGGTAGAGCGAGACCAGAGCCCGGGGGGTGGCGGTGTTGTCGCCGTCCCCGTTCCACTGGAGCATGTAACGGTTCACGTCGAAACCGGCGAACGCGGGATCGGCGTCGTGGAGCCGGCGGGTGATGGCGCCGGGGCCGCCCAGCTTGATCATGATCAGGTTGCAGGCCGCGTTGTAGACCGGGTTCGAGGCGTCGGTCCGCCCCATCATGACCCGGGCCAGCTCCAGGTAGGACTTGCCGCCGAGTTCCCGCCGCGCCCGGTCCAGCTCGTCCCCGGAAAAGCCGGCGAAGGCGGGATGGCCCCCGGGGGCGAGGAGCCCGTCCACCCCGGCCGGAACCTCGGCCAGGGTCTCCGCGCGCTGGGTGAGGAGGTCGACCAGGATCGCGGACTTGATCGCGCTCGCGGTGGGCCGGGGCACCTCGGGATCGTGGCTGAGGAGCACCCCGGTTCCCGCGTCCACCACCTCCAGCCCCAGCTCCACCCCGTTCCCGGCCTGCTCCAGCGAATCCACCACCGCCTGGAGCCCGCCGGTGAGGGCGCCGGCGGCGGCGGGGCGCGCGGCCGCCACCAGCCCGAGGACGAGGAGCAGGGCGGCCCGGCTCAAGGCTTCACGTAAAGCGCGTTGGCGGTCACCCGCCGGCCGCCCGACTCGGTGGGATGGCGAACGGTCTCGGTAGGGACGAGCGGCCGGAACCCGTGCTCGGCCATCTCCCGGTCGAGGGTGGCGGCGTCGACCAGGTGAGCCCGCCCCGACTCCCGGCCGTCGCGGAGGTGCGGCTGGCCGGGGACCGGATCGAGTCCGGTGCCGTCGGGATCGAACTCGTCGGTGAAGTTGGCCACCAGCATCCGCCCTCCGTGGGCGGTCACCCGTGCTGCCTCGGCCAACGCACGGTTCCATTCCTCCTCGCTCCCCGCCTGGTGGAGGACGCCGAGCGCCACCACCAGGTCCACCGAACCGTCGGCGATCCCCTCCAGGCGGTCCATGGCGGCGAGCCGGGCGCGCCGTGCCGCCTCGGCCTCGCCCAGGATCGCGCCGAGGCGCCGCCGGGTCTCCGCCACCATGGCCTGGGAGGAGTCGAGCGCGAGGAGATCGAATCCGAGCCGGGCCAGGAAGACCGCGTTGCGTCCCCCGGCGCACCCCAGGTCGAGCACTCGCACCGCCGGCGGGTCGGCGTATTCGGCGGCGAGACGGGTCAGCCTCACGTCGGGCTCCCGGCCGGCGAACCGCGCCACCATCTCCGGGCGCTCCCAGAAAGGAAGTTCCGGTCCGGTCACTTGGCTTCCACCGGGAACGCCTGCGCGTGCCAGGACTCCCGGAGCGGTACTTCCCAGAGCCCGCGGCGGAACTCGCCCACCGTCTCGAGCACGTTGTTGAAGACCACGGTTTCGGCGTCCACTGCGCCCGAGCGCGCCAGCTCCCTGAACTCGGGCCGGGTGGCCCGGGCGACCCCCGCCTCCCCCCGGTAGAAGATCCGGGCGTTGTCGAGGAACGACACGCCGAGCCGGGACTCCAGGGCCCGGATGGCATGCACCGCGCTATCGATGGAGCAGCCGCTGAGCGCGGTCTCGGTCTCGTCCACGCCGATCAGGAGGAACTGCTCGTGGGCGATCCGCCATCCCCAGCGGACGGGACTGCCGTGCGCGTTCCAGGCCGCCAGCCCGGCCTCGACCGCGCCGGCGAGCGCGTCCCGTTCCCCGGTGGTGAGCGGGCGGTCGGCGGCGAAGACCCAGAGCCGGGCCGGGTCGGGAAGCTGATCGAAGGCGATTCGGCTCATGGGGCACCTCGCTGATGAGGGGCCGGGCGGATGCGCCCGGCTCCGAACGACGAACAAGCGTACCACGCGGACCGGGTCGCCGGGCTCCGGCGGCCGGGGTATCCGGAGCCGCGGTCCCGCGACCGGCCGGAGCGGCCGCGGTCCCGCGACCGCCCCGGGGAATGCGTGAGGAGCGGCCGCGGTCCGGCTACCGGCCCAGGGGAATGTGCGGCGCCATCGCGATCCCGAGAATGATCAGGGCGAGCGGGAGCAGGTAGAACACGGTCAGGAGCCGCGCCGTCGAGGCCTCGGGCGCCTTCCGGGCGCGCACGCGGAGGACGTGGGCGAGGAGGACCGCCGCCAGCATCACCACGGCGTGGCCGGAGGCGACCTTGCGCACCGGAGGCGCCCCGACCATCAGCGCCAGCCCGAGCAGCACCTGCAGATCCAGAAGTGCCAGGTAAACCGAGGCCAGGGTGCGCGGGAGCTTGCCGTTTTCCCGAGGTCCCCGAGCGAGGAGCACGATCGCGCTCACCGAGCCGGCGAGGCCGACCAGGAGCACGAACCAGCGGACGAGACTGTGGGCCAGGAGGACGTAGTGCACGGGACCGCCTTTCCGGAACGGGGCGCGTGGATTCCGGCCGCCCATCATACCCGGTCGTGGGAATGGTGAAAGCCCCCCCCCCGGGGCCAGCGGTCCGGCCCGGCGCCGGGAAGCTGGAGAGCCGGAAAGCCGGGAAGCTGGAGAGCCGGAAAGCCAAAATGGGACTTGACCAAGGGGGAGGCTCGTGGCTATCGTTTATTTGCGATATACGATCAACCCACGGAGGGCGGCATGTCGATCCAGTGGACACCCAAGATCGAATCCGAAGCCGAGGCCGAGCAGGAGTTGGCCGCACTCGCCAAAGCGCTGGGCCACCCGGCGCGGGTCCACATGCTGCGCGTCCTGAGCGCACGGGAGGCGTGCGCGTGCGGCGACCTGGTGGAGGCGCTCCCCCTGGCCCAATCCACCGTCTCCCAGCACCTCAAGGTGTTGAAAGAGGCGGGGTTGGTGGAGGGAGAGGTGGAGGGCCCCCGTCGCTGCTACTGCGTCAACCGAAAGGCGCTGGCCCGGCTGCGGGCGCTGGTGGGGACGATTTGAATTCCTATCGCAAATTAACGATCACCTACGATCCGGAGGCATCCATGAAGACCCGTGTGCATCTCCACTTCCCGGTCCGGGACCTCGAGGCCTCGACCGCCTTCTACCGGACCTTGTTCCAAGTCGAGCCCACCAAGGCCCATCCCGATTATGCCAGCTTCCGCCTGGACGTCCCCGCCCTCCACCTGGCGCTCAGCCCCGGCGATCCCGGCTCCGATCGGGGGCACTACGGAGTGGAACTGTTCGACGACGCCGAACTGGCGGCCTGGAAGGAGCGGCTGGCCGGCGCGGGCCGGCCGGTTCGCGAGGAACACGAGACCACCTGCTGCTACGCGACGGCCGAGAAGTTCTGGGTGACGGATCCCGACGGCCGGCCCTGGGAGTTCTGGGTGCGGCACGCCGAGGCTCCGTCCAAAGGGGCCTCGGACCGGGCCTGCTGCGCTTGAGGCACGACCGGGGCGGCCCGGTCCGCCCCGGCTTGCCAGAACCGGGCCGGGCTCCTACTCTTGCGCGGTGTCCGGCTGCATGCTTTCCGCATCCGGCCCGGCCGCGGCGCCCCGGGACCGCGAGGAGACCGTCGTTCGTGCATGATCCGGCGGCATGAGCCGCCCCCTTACCGGCTTCGCTCTTTTCGATAACGGTCTTCACCACCCCGCAAACCCGACCGAACCGGTAGGGTTTCCCTCGCGCCCGGCCCCCGCCCCCTCCACCCGGCCCCCGAGAAGGGAAGATCGGCCATGGATCTGAACACGGTTCTCCTCTCGCGAATCCAGTTCACGATCACGATCATGTTTCACTACATCTTCCCGCCTCTCACCATCGGGCTGGGAGCGCTTCTGGTCTTCATCGAATCGATGTACATGAAGACCAAGGACCCGGAATACCGGGCGATGGGCAAGTTCTGGACCAAGATCTTCGCGGTCAACTTCGCCATGGGGGTGGCGACCGGGATCGTGATGGAGTTCCAGTTCGGCACCAACTGGGCCACCTATTCCCGCTTCGTGGGCGACGTGTTCGGGTCGGCGCTGGCCGCCGAGGGGATCTTCGCCTTCTTCCTGGAGTCGGGCTTCCTGGCGGTGCTGGTGTTCGGCTGGGACCGGGTCTCGGACCGGATGCATTACCTGGCCACCTGGATGGTGGCCATGGGCGCGGTGTTCTCGGCGGTCTGGATCGTGGTCGCCAATTCGTGGCAACAGACCCCGGCCGGGTTCCACCTGGTCGGCGAGGGGCTGGCGCGGCGGGCCGAGATCACCAGCTTCTGGGCCATGGTGCTCAACCCCTCCTCGGTCCAGCGGCTGGCGCACGTCCTGATCGGCGCCTACATCCTGGGCCCCTTCTTCGGCATGAGCATCTCCGCCTGGTACGTGCTCCGTCGGCGGCACCTGGAGTTCGCCCACAAGACCTTCGTGCTGAGCCTCGTCATCGCCAGCGTGTTCTCGGTCCTGGCCCCGCTATCCGGACACTTCCAGGCGGCGGAGGTGAGCGAGTACCAGCCGGCCAAGCTGGCCGCGTTCGAGGGGCACTTCCACACCGGGACCGGCGGCACCGCCATGCACCTTTGGGGGATCGTGGACGAGGAGAACCTCACGGTGAAGGACGGGTTCTCGGTGCCGGGGCTCCTGAGCTGGCTCGTCTACCAGGATGCCTCGAAGCCGGTGAAGGGCCTGGACGCGTTTCCCCGCGAGGACTGGCCGCCGGTGGCGGTCCCCTTCTACGCCTACCACCTCATGATCGCGCTGGGGATGTACTTCGTTCTCCTCTGCGCGGTGGGGTGGTTCTTCGTGTGGCGACGCACGATCTTCCGCAAGCGCTGGCTCATGTGGGTGTTCACGATCTCGGTCCTGGGCCCCTTCGTCGCCAACCAGGTGGGTTGGGTCGCCGCCGAGGTGGGCCGCCAGCCCTGGGTGGTGTACGGGCTGCTGCGGACCCACGACGGCGTCTCCAAGTCGGTGGCGGCGGAGCAGGTGCTGGCCTCGATCATCCTGTTCGGGATCATCTACGTGCTGCTCTTCGCGGTGTGGATCTTCGTCCTCAACCACAAGATCCAGGCCGGACCCGAGGAGGAGTACGCGGATCTGGACCGGAGCCGCAAACACTGGAGCTGGCTCGACGCCGCCACCGCGCTCGCGAGCGCGGAAGGGCCGTCCATGACCGAGGCCCACCGCGAATCCGGCCGGGACCGCTGAGGAGGAGGACGATCATGGATCTCAACACGCTCTGGTTCGGACTCCTGGGGGTCCTCCTCACCGGATACGCCGTCCTCGACGGGTTCGACCTGGGAGTGGGCATGCTCCACCCTCTGGCCCGGACCGACCAGGAACGGCGGATCTTCATGAACTCCATCGGCCCGCTCTGGGACGGCAACGAGGTCTGGCTGGTGACCTTCGGTGGAGCGCTCTTCGCCGCCTTCCCCAACGCCTACGCCACCGCCTTTTCCGCGTTCTACCTGCCGTTCATGGTGCTGCTGTTCGCCCTCATCTTCCGGGCGGTGTCCATGGAGTTCCGCAGCAAGCAGGCCCACGGTGCCTGGAGGAGGTTCTGGGACTGGTGCTTCTTCGGGGCCAGCGGGCTCGCCACCCTGCTGTTCGGGGTGGCGGTCGGCGACTCCATGCACGGGCTTCCGATCGGGGCGGACATGGAGTTCCACGGCAACCTTCTCTCCCTGGTGGGGCCCTACTCGCTCCTGGTCGGCGCGCTGGCGGTGGCGACCTTCCTCATGCACGGCTCCATCTACCTCTACCTGAAGACCGAGGGCGACCTCCAGAAGCGCGTACACGGGTGGATGTGGAGGACCTTCGGGTTCTTCCTGGTGGTCTACCTCTTCACCACCATCGCCACCCTGGTCGCGCTTCCCGCCACCCACCGGAACTTCGAGACCCATCCGTGGATGTGGGCGGTGGTGGTGCTGAACGTGCTGGCCATCGCCAACATCCCCCGCGCGATCTTCCAGGGGCGGCCGTTCTACGCCTTCATCTCCTCGTCGGCAACCATCGCCGCCCTCACCTTCCTGTTCGGGGCCGCCCTCTTTCCGAACCTGATCGTCTCGAGCGGCGACCCCTCCCACAGCCTCACCATCTACAACGCGGCGTCCTCGGCCAAGACCCTGGGGGTGATGCGGAACATTGCCTTCATCGGGATGCCGTTCGTGCTCTCCTACACCGCGGTCATCTACTGGGTGTTCCGGGGGAAGGTCGACATTGGGAAGCTCGGGTACTGAGCCCGGCGGATTCCTGACCCGGCGCCGCCTGCGCTGGATCTTCGGGTTCATGGGGATCCCGGTGGCCCTGATCGCGGTCATGCTCGCGGTCGGGAGCTTCCTCCCCTCCGAACACGTGGCGGCCAGCCGCGCCGTGCTCGACGCCCCCCCCGATTCGGTGTGGAGCGTGGTCCGCGACTTCGTCCACATGGCGGCGTGGCGGCCGGAGCTGAAAGCGGTGAACGCCCTCCCCCCCCGCGACGGCCGGTCGAGGTGGGTGGAGGTGGCCGCGACCGGCGAGCTGCCCTACGAGCTGGTTTCCGAGGACGCGCCGCGCCGCCTGGTGACGCGGATGGCGGAGACAGGCCTCCCCTTCGACGAAACCCGCACCTATCTCCTCCGGCCGGCCGGGGGCGGAACCTCGGTCACCCTGGTCGAGCGCGCCCGGATCCGGAACGCCCTCTACCGGTTCACCGCGCGGTTCCTGTTCGGCTACCACTCCGCGCTGGACGGCTACCTGCGCTCGCTGGGCGCCCGGTTCGGAGAGGCGGCGGTTCCGGAGCACGTCCCCCCGCCCGGCGAGGCCGCCCCCGAAGCCGGTCCGGCTCCGGCGAGTCCAGGGGCCGGGGGATCGGAGTAGGCGTCCCCGGGGGCGCGGGCGGCGACGACCCCGGCCCGGTCACGGCGGTTCCGGTCGTCGAGGGCGCTCCGCGCGGCTTCGCTCATGCCGGAACCTCCAAGCGCCGGCGGCCCGGGACCGGGCCGGACGCTCCCCGACGCGCCCCTCCGCCTCCCGGGGCCTCGGGTGGAGGCGCCGGGCGGAAGCGCTGGCCCGGATCCTGCTTTTCCCAGACCGCGTCCCCCAAGACGCCCGTCCGGGAAAGGAGGATGTCCACGGTGTCCACGGCAGCGATCCCCCCTCGACGCTCCGCCGGAACTCCGGTTGAACTCGCGCCCCCGCCGGAAATTGCGCAGACCCTGATCCTGGCGGAGGCCTGTATGCGCCGGCGCGCGCTGGCGCCCCAGACCCGGCGGCTCTACCTGTCCAGGATCCGTCGGTTCCTGACCGAATTCGGCCGCCCCCCCCGGGCGCTGGCGCCCCGGGAGGTGCGCGCCTACGTGGACGAGCTGGCCGCCGATCCCGGCCGGGGCCGGGGGAGCGTGCTCCAGACCCTGACCGCGCTCCGATTCCTGTACCGGGAGACCGTTCCCCGGCCCGAGGTCATGGTCGCGCTCCGCGCCCGGCCGCGAATCGTTCCCCTGGGACCGCCGGTCCTCAGCCGCGACGAGGCGCTCCGGCTCTGGCGCGCCGCCCCCACCGACCGCGACCGGGTGCTGGTGGGGCTCCTCTACGGCTCGGGTCTTCGTCTGGGCGAAGCCCTGGCGGTGGCGGTGGGGGACGTGGACCGTGCCGGTCTCCGGATCCGGGCCGCGGCCCGTCCGAGGCCCCGGCGATGGGTTCCGCTCTCGCCGCGCCTCGACCCTCATCTGGCCCGGCTGATCGCCGGCCGCTCCCTGTGGGCACGCCTGCTCCAGAGCGGCCTGGGCCGGCCCTTGAGCTCCCGGGCGGCCCAGAATGCGCTGGAGCGCGCGGGCACCCGGGCCGGGCTGGGGCGGCGCGTGACCCCGAGCCTGCTTCGGCGAAGCTTCGCCGCCCACCTCCTGGACCGGGGAGCGGCGCCGTGCGCGGTGCAGCTCTGGTTGGGGCAGTCGGAGCGCGAAGGGGGAGGGTTCGATGAGGGAGGTCGTGGAGGAGGAGGAGGACCGAGTCCGCTCTAGGGATGGACCCGGGGATGACGGCGGCCGGCCGGGGGAGAGCCGGCGCCGCTAGCGGCCCGACATCCGGCCGTCGGAGGTGGAGCTCGGCGGAGGCTCGTCATCGGCGTCGTATTCCTCGAACTCGTCCTCGGCGCCGGAGGAGGTGTAGGCCGGGTCGTGGCGCGCCAGCTCGCACTCGTCCAGGTAGGCCCCGAGGATGGTGGACTCCATCTGGCGGCGGAACTCGCGGGTGATCGGATGCGCGATGTCACCGTAGCGTCCGTCCGGCATGCGCCGGCTCGGCATGGCCACGAAGAGCTTCCCGTCCCGACCCTCGATCACCTTGATGTTGCGAACCACGAAGCAGTCCTCGAAGACCACGGTAACCAGGGCGCGCAAACGCTGGTCTCTCCAAAGCCGCACCTTGACCTCGGTGATTTCCATCACACGTTGCCCCCTTCCGCGACAGACTACCGGGCTGGCTTCTGCGCTGGCCTATACTCCAACGATTTCCGGCAAATGTAAAGTCCTGGACCGGCTTCCGTCACCGGCGAAGACCGCGCACGATCGGGTCGCGCCACGCCGGGGCGGCGGCGGCTTCCGGGACCCGGCCGCTCTCCGGGTTTCCACCGGCTTTCCACCGAGCGTCCACCGCGGCATCGCGAGTTCTCCCCCGGGCCGGGAGTTTTGCAGGGTTCTCCACCGCCTTTTCCACCGTGCGCTCACCGCCTTGTCCGCGCCGCGCCGGATCAATCGTCCCGATCGGGCCCCGTTCGCGTTTTTTCCCTGTTCAAACCCCCGCGTGGTCCGTTGTAATAGACCGCTCGACGGCCGCGCCCAACGTCCTACCGCAAGCCGCCGTTGACGTTCGGGAGTTGTCCACAATTCGACGGGGAGAGGGGCCGGGTTATCCACGGAGGGACTCCCGCCCGCTCCCAGGAGGGAGAATCCGTTCACCATGGGGATGAGCATCGCCATCGCGTCCCAGAAGGGGGGCGTGGGTAAGACCACGCTGGCCGCGAACCTCGCCGCGGCCTTCACCGAGCTTTCCTTCAAGACGCTACTCGTCGAGGTCGATCCGCAAGGAAGCCTCATCCGTTGCTTCGGGCTGGATCGGTTCGACCTGCATCACGGTCTCTTCGGTTGCCTCACCGGGAACCTGACTCCCCGCGACGCGATCGAGGTCGGGGTGACCGAGAATCTGGACCTCCTGCCCGCCAACGTCTGGTCCCACGACGAAGAGACCCGTTACCTGGAGAGCATGAAGCAGGATCCCACCGTCCTCCGCGAGGTGATTCGCGATCTGAAGGACGACTACGACTACGTGCTCCTGGATTGCCCGCCCGCCCTCGGACCCATGACCCTGGCCGCGCTGGTGGCGGCGGACCGCTATCTGGTCCCGGTCCAGGCCGAGGCGATGAACATCACCACCCTGGGGCGCCTGCGGCTTCTGGCCGAGGACGTGCGCGCTTCCCACAACCCGGAGCTGGAACTGGACGGCCTGGTGGTGACCATGGCCGACACCCGGACCCGGCACGCCAACGACGTGATCCAGCAGCTCTCCGCCGACTATCCCCGCGACCTCCTGCAGACGGTGATCCCGCGCAGCATCCGGGTGGCGGAGGAGAGCGTGCGGGGCCGGCCCACCGTGGTCGGCGACACCCGGAGCCGGGCCGGCCGCGCTTTCCAATCCCTGGCCGAGGAGATCCTCTCCCGGCATTCGCGCGAACGGGCCGGCCTCCGGGCGCAGGAAGCGGACGACTCCGAGGACACCGGCGAGAACGACGGAGAGACCGACGCCTGGGCGCGGGTGCTGGCGGAGCTTCCCGCCGCCGAGGAACCCTCGCCCCCGCGTGGCGGAAACGGTTTTGGAGGAAACGGCTGGGACGCCTGATCCCGGTCCGCGAGCGAACCGGCCGGGCCGGGGCGGAAACGCTCCGGCCCTTTCCGTAGCCGGGACCCGCGCCGGCGGGGCCCTGCTCCGGAGCGCCCGCACGGCGGCGCTTCCAACGCGGCCGGATCCAGGATGTCGACGGGCCGCTAGAGCCCGGAGCGGTAGCGCACGAACGCCACCCCGTCGCGGGGCACCCGGATGTCGGGGAAGGACTCCCAGGTGAGGACCGAGCCGTCGGGGCCCTGCACGGTGAGGGTTCCCGCGTACCGGCCGGCGGCGGCGGGAAACGAGGCGACCTGGATCTCATAGGGAAGGGAGCGCCAGGACCGGGTGTCCGCGCTCTCGGTGGCCGCCTCCAACAGGTTCACCAGAAGGCCCGCCCCTTCCCCGATCTTCTCGTCCGCGGTCCGCTTGGCCAGGTACTTGACCAGGGCCCGGCTCACCGACCGCACCAGGATCCCGCTCATGGCGTCCCCCAGCGAGGCCTCGGCCATGGCGGAAAGCGGCGCCGCCGGCCGCGTCTCCCCCCCCGCCGGGCCGAAGCGGAACACCGCGTCCACCCCCGCCGGCGGACGCGCCACGTACTCGGGGAGCGCCACCCGGAGGAGATAGTCGAGCTTCACGTTCTCGTGGTGCCGGTGGGCGCGTCCGGCCAGCTTCCGCGACCAGCCCTCGCGATCGCGCTCGATCTCCTCGGTCTCGCCTTTCAGGATGGGCACGGTGAGCGACGTCTCCACCCGCCGGCCGATGGTCCCGTTCTCCAGGATCACCACCACCGACGAGGCGGGCCCGGCCAGCACCGAGTCGGGGTCCAGGCCGTAGGTCCGCGCGTACTCCCGCGCCTCGTCCTCGAATCCCAGCTCGCGGGCCAGGCGGATCAGCCGCTCCCCCAGGCCCGCGGGAGGGGCGATCCCGTACCGGGATTCCGCGGTCCGGCGGGCGAGATCCGCCTGCTTGAACGACACGTAGGCGTCGTTGTCCTCACCCCCCCATTCGAACAGGAGCCCGCTGAACCAGCGGAGAAACACGTCGTGTCCGCAGGCGCCGTCCTCGGAGGGGCAGGTGTCGGCGCGGAAGGTGAGCCGCTCCCCGATCCGGCGGGCTTCCACCAGCACGTCTTCGGCGCGCCCCAGGGCCAGGTAGTTCCACGCCCGGTAATAGGCCACGTAGGCGTATTCATAGCCGGAGGCGCGGTAGTCCAGGGCCCGGTCGCTGGTGAGAAGCGCCAGCGCCTCCTTGCCGAGGCTCCGGGTGTAGAGGTCCTCGATCCGGTCCTCGGCCTCGGCGAAAGCGAGATTGGATTCCGGAAAGCGGCCGAGCGCCTGCAACAACAGGCCGCGGTCCAGGAGCACCGAGACGTCGGTGGAGTCCCCGGCCCGGCGGAGTCCGGCCAGGGCGGAGGCGTAACGCCCCTGGGCCACGTCGGACTGGAAGCCGGCGGTGTCGAGCCGCGCTCCCGCGCACCCGGCGGCCAGGAGCAGGACGGCGAGCGCGGAGGCGAGACGCGCGTTCACGGCGGGCACCCGGCCCCTACGGCTGGTACTTGCCCCGCCCGATGACCTTCTTGATCTTCTTCTGGCCGATCCAGATCTTCTCGTTGGACTGGATGTCGACCAGGGTGAGATCCACCTGGTAGAAGCGGACCTGGGTCCCCCCCTCCTGGTCGGTGATCGAGGAGACGGTGCCGATCAGCATGAAGTCGGCGCCCTGCTCCAGCCCGAACTTCTTGATCGTCTCGTCCGAGGCGTACTTTCCCTGGTCCATCCGCTCGTCGCGGATCTCCTCGCGTTCGGCGGCGGTGGCCACCACCCGCACCTTGCCGGAGTTGACGTACGCGCGCTCGATGTCGCCCACGAAGGTGGCGGTCTGGATGTGCTCGTCGGTCTTGTTGCGGATGGTGCCGACGATCACGGTGGGCTTGTCCCCCTCGGCCTGCATGTAGTCGGTGAGCCAGGGGTCGGCCAGCGAGCTCTGGATCATCTCGTCGGCGACCAGCCGGGAGTCGGTGTCGTTCCAGCGGCCGGAAAGATCCACGGTGGTATCGGTTCCGACCCGGGTCACCGTCTTCCCCGCGCATCCCAGGAGGACCATCCCCGCCGCCAGCAGACCCAACGTGGGGCGCACCATTCCTCGCATCCCGAACCTCCTTCTCATCGGCCCCCGGTTACCCGTGCAGCCTGGCCTCCACCGCCTTCACGATGTCCCGGTTCTCGGGAAACCTCCCGGTCTCCAGCTTGGAGTGGAGCAGTTCCTCGTCCAGGGAGACCTCGAACCGGCCCCGATCGGATGGGACCAGGATCAATTCCTCGAGGTCCATTTTGAAATACGGCAATACCTCGGCCGCCAGACCGACGGCCCTGGGTTCGTAGCCTCAGGCGGAACAGTAAACGACTTTGAGCTTCACGACGCCTCCTTCCGGTGGGGAGGGCGCTTCCGCCGGCCCGCCGGGCCTCCGGCCCCTGCCCGAGGCCCCGCCCCCGGGGACCCGCCCCCGCGGACCGATCCTACCACACAGGTGTCGGCGCCACAGCGGGTTGCCGGGGCCGGCGGCAGTGAGAAGCCGTCTCGCCTGTAAAGACGGCCGACAGGATATTCGGATTTCTTGAATTCCATATTCCCCGCCATTTTCTCCATCACGCAGGACTAGGGTGGAAACGAGGGCGGTCATTCGGATAGATCTCCGAGGAGGGGGGTGCGATATGAGGCGCTGGACCCGCGTACTGTTCCTGGTTTCCTTCGTTCTCGCTCTGATCCCGGCGGAGGCGGCGGGAAAGCCGTTCATCCGGAAGGACTTCTTCTCCACCTATCCCAACGCGGTGGGGACCCAGCTCGACGACTTGCCGAGCCACCCCGGGCACTGCGGGGTGTGCCACTTCGACTTCAACGGCGGCGGACCCCGCAATCCCTACGGGCTTGCGGTGGAGGTAAAGCGGGCCGCCGGCTTCACCAACGTGGACGCCTTCCACGCCATCGAGGGGGGCGACTCCGACGGCGACGGCTCCACCAACCTCACCGAGATCACCAGCACCGCGTACGGCAACACCCCCACCTTCCCGGGGCTTTCCTCGGGAAACGTGGGGGGCGTCCTGAACGTGACCCAGAGCGAGGTGATTCCGTACCTCACCCCCTCCGGAGCCAGCGACACCACGCCGCCGTCGGTCACCGTGGTCTCGCCCAACGGCGGGGGGATGGTGACCCCGGGCACCACCGTCACCGTGAGCTACACCGCCGCCGACGCGGGCGGGGTGGACTACGTGAACGTGGACTTCTCGGACGATTCCGGAGCCACCTGGGAACCGGTGGCCGCCCGCCGGCCCCCGACCGGCAGCTGGTCCTGGTTCGTCCAGAACCTGCCCGGCACTCACGCCCGCATCCGGGTCACTGCGGTGGACATGGCGGGGAACCCGGGATCCGACGCCGGAGACGCCGACTTCACCGTGTCGACGGTGGGCTACGGCCGCGTCCCCACCACGCTTCGGGACATGCGCCTGCCCGGCACCCAGCCCTTCCAGGGGGCGGTGCTCGACGATCCCTCGGTCACCTGCGTGACCTGCCACGGCAACTACGACCCGACCCACGAACCGTGGCAGACCTGGCGCGGGAGCATGATGGGGCAGGCCGCCCGCGATCCCTTCTTCCTGGCCTGCATGGCGGTGGCGGAGCAGGACGCGCCCTCGGTGGGCGACCTCTGCCTCCGGTGCCATACCCCGGGAGGATGGCAGGAAGGCCGATCCGCGGACACCGGGGGCGGGCTCCTCACCGCCACCGACCGCCAGGGGGTGCAATGCGACTTCTGCCACCGCATCGTGGACCCGGTCTACGAGGCGGGGGTGAGCCCGCTCCAGGACTACCAGGTCCTGGCCGCCCTCCCCTCGCCGCCGCTCCAGTACGCCAACGGAGAGTTCGTCAACGACCCCGCCCCCCTCAAACGCGGCCCCTACTCCGACGCCCAGGCCAGCCACGAGTTCGCGGCCTCCCCCATCCACCGCAGCAGCAATCTCTGCGGCACCTGTCACGACGTCTCCAACCCCGTGTTCGTGAAGACGGGGGCGGTGGACTACGCCCCCGCGGTGCTGGACCAGGAGCATCCGGACATGGATCTGCGCAACATGTTCCCCGTGGAGCGGACGTTCAGCGAATGGGGGCAGAGCGAGTACGCGACGAGCGGGGTCTACGCGCCGCAGTTCGCCGGGACCAAACCCGACGGGATCGTCTCGACCTGCGAGGACTGCCACATGGCCGACGCCAGCGCCAAGGGCTGCAACGTGAACGGGATCCAGGCGCGAACCGATCTCGGGGTGCACGACTTCACCGGCGGCAACACCTTCATTCCCGACGTTCTCGCCGGAATGTATCCGGGTGAGGTCGACGCCACCGCCCTGGCCGCGGCCAAGGCGCGGGCCGTCGCGATGCTTCAGAAGGCGGCGACCCTGGAGGTCACCCCCGACTCCGCCGGGATCACGGTGCGGGTCACCAACGAGACCGGCCACAAGCTCCCCTCGGGTTATCCCGAGGGGCGCCGGCTCTGGCTCCAGGTGGCCGCGGTGGACGCGGCCGGGCAGACCGTGTACGAATCCGGCGCCTACGACTTCGCGACCGGAGTCCTCACCGAGGACGCCGACGCCAAGGTCTATGCGATCCACCCCGGGCTGAGCCCGTCCCTGGCCTCGGCTCTGGGGCTCCCGGCCGCCCCCTCGTTCCACTTCGTGCTCAACGACACCGTCTACGAGGACGACCGGATCCCCCCGCGGGGCTTCACCAACTCCCAGTTCGAGACGATCCAGTCCCCCCCGGTGGGCCGCGCTTACGCCGACGGCCAGTACTGGGACGACACGCGGTACCTCCTCCCCGCCGAGGCGGAGAGCGTGCGGGTGACCCTCTTCTACCAATCCACCAGCAAGGAGTACGTGGAGTTCCTGCGGGACGAGAACCACACCAACTCCGCCGGGGACGACCTCTACGCGGCCTGGACCGCGCACGGTAGGTCCACGCCGGTGGCGATGGCCTCGGAGACGGTGCCGGTGAGCATCCAGCCCACGACGGGGGTCCCGGACGCAAACGGGACCGTTCGCGTGGCCGTGCTCTCACCCGCCGCCCCCAACCCCTTCGCCGGCTCCACCCGGATCGAGTTCGAACTGGCCCGCGCCGGCGAGGTCCGGCTGGAGGTCTACGACCTGAGCGGGCGCCGGGTGAGGTCGCTGGTGGAGGGCGAGCTCTCCGCGGGCCGCCACGCCGCGGTGTGGGACGGGCGCGACGACCGGGGCGCGACCGGCGCCGCCGGCATCTACTTCATCCGGCTACGGACTGCGGACCGGGACCTGGTGCAGCGGGCGGTGCGCATCCGCTGACGCCGGGCCCGCGGGAATACGCGCGAGGGGGCTCCCCGGCCGGGGGGCCCCCTCGTCAGGTCTTCCGCGCCCGAGCGGGCGGATGCCGGCCGGCCGCCTACTTCCCCCCGCCGCCCCCGGCGGCGTTGTAGAACCGTTCGCCCAGGTTCCGCTCGTCCGGAACCCCCAGCTGCATGGCCTTCTCGTAGTGCACCCGCCCCCTCTCCAGGTCGCTCATCGCGTACATGAAGGCCAGGGCGTAATGGGCCTCGCCGTAGTCGGGGTCGAGCTGGACCGCCTTGGTGTAGTTCTGCATGGCGGCGTCCACGTTGAACCCGATGTTGAACTCGGCATATCCGAGGGCACGGTAGGCCTGGGCGTAGTTCGGGTCGATCCGGATCGCCTGCTGCAGGTCCTGGACCGCCCCCGGATAGTCCCGCCTGGAACCGTCGGCGGTGAAGGTCTTGCGAAAGCCCTGCTCGAACAGCTTTGCCGCCTCCTTGTCGGTGGCCGCCTTCTTCCCTGCCTCCATCTCCTTCACGCTGCTCAGCCCGGTGAGCTTCAGGGGCAGGGGGTCGTCGTCGGTGGGGGCGTCGGCATCGCCCAGCATGGGCGCGGACCCGGGGGTGGGGGCGGCCCCGCCCGGCGAGCCGTCCACCGCCGGGTGCCCGGGGGGAAGCGCCTGGGTCCGGCCGGGGTCGGCCTGGGCGGTCTGCTGCTGGTCCTGGGCCGGGAGCTTCCCGCCCCCGCACCCCGAGAGGGCGAGGGTGCCGGACAGCATCAGTACCGTCGCGGAGGCTGCGATCGAGTGCTTCATCAGGAATCCTTTCATCCGTCTAATCGGCCCATTCGGCGATGAAGACGTTGGTCTCGTGGGGGTGGCGGCCGTTCCGGTTGGACGCGAACACCAGGTAGCGGCCGTCCGGCGAGAACATGGGGAAACCGTCGAAGGTCCGGTTGGTGGTGATCTTCTCCAGCCCCGAACCGTCCTTGTGAATCATGTAGAGGTCGAAATTGCGTCCCGAAGGGTCGTCCATGTTCGAGCTGAAGATGATCCGTTCCCCGTCCGGGAAGAAGTACGGGGCGAAGTTGGCGGCGCCGTTCTCCAGCACCAGCCGCTTGCCGGACCCGTCGGCGTTCATCACGTACAGGTTCAACCGCCCCGGACGGATCAGGTTCCCGGCCAGGAGCTCCCGGTAGTCCCGCTCCTCCTGCAAGTCCTGGGGATAATACGCCCGGTAGACGATTTCCTTCCCGTCGGGGGAGAAGAACGGACCCCCGTCGTATCCCAGGGTGGAGGTGAGCTGCTTCACCCCGCTCCCGTCCAGGTTCATGGTGTAGATGTCCAGGTCCCCGTTCCGCATGGAGGTGAAGACGATCTTGTCTCCCCGGGGGCTCACCACGGCCTCGGCGTCGTAGCCGGGCGTGCCGGTCAGCCGCCGGAGCGCCGAATCCCCCGCCGACTTCACGAAGATGTCGTAGCCCGGGTAGACCGCCCACACGTAGCCCTGGCTGAAGTCGGGCCGCGGGGGGCAGTCGGGCGAGGCGAGCTGGGTCGACGCGTAGAGGATCGAGGTCCCGCCGGGAAGGAAGTACGAACAGGTGCAGCGCCCCTTGCCGGTGCTCACCAGGACCGCGGGCCCTCCGTGGGCGGGCATCCGGAAGATCTGGTCGCACTGGTACGGAGGCCGGGTGGACTGGAAGGTCAGCTCCTTCCCGTCCGGGGAGAAGTAGGCTTCCGCGTTCTCGCCCCCGAAGGTGAGCTGGCGGACGTTGCGCAGGTGGTCCTCGCCCGCCATGCGGAGCGTGTCGGGCACGGCCGAGGCCCCGGCGGGATGCTCCATGGGCGGAGTATGCCGGGCACAGGCCGGCGCCGCCACGGCGAGCGCGAGCGCCGCGAGGGCCAGGAAGCGGTCGGCAGCGAGGGGTCGGATCATGAGGCTCACGATTTAATCGCCGCGGGTGCGCCGTGTCAACGGAGGGACCTCCGGGAGGGAAGCCGGCCGGTCAGGGGGTGTGGTCTCCGGACAACGCGGGACCCGCCCCCTCCGGCACCGGGATCACCATCACCTCGTGGATGGTGCGATTCCGGACCAGCGGCTCCGCGGCCTCCCGTGCCGCCTCCGGGGAGGGGAAGGAGCCGAGGAAGAGCCGCAGCCAGTCGCTCCCCCCCACCCGCGCGGGGAGGATGGCGGCGGGGAACCCGGTGAGCCGGGTGACCTCGGCCAGCACCTGTTCCGCCCGGGCGCGGGTATGGAACGAGGCGACCTGGATGGTGAAGGGTCCCCCGGCGGAGTCTTCGGGCGCGGCCGTCGACGCCGCCGGAACCCCCGCCTCCCCCCCGGCCCGGATGCCCGGCGCGGTGCCCCTCTCCCCGCCCTCGGCCGGAAGCGGGGGGGGAGCCGGAGCCGCGGAGGCGCCGGTGTCCGCGGAGGTGGCGGCCGGTTCCGGCGACCCGGCGGCGGGCCCCGAAGCCGCCGCGCCGGACGCGGGGTTCCCGGGCAGCGCCGTCCCGGGCGGCGCCGTCCCGGGAGGAACGGTGCGGGCCAGGTTCGCCGCCATGCTGTCCACCACCGCCGGATCCAGCGTCACCGCGGAGCGTGGGGCGATCTGGCTCCGGATGAACACCGCCACCACCGCCACCGCCAGCGCGAGTCCCACCAGGATCCACACCCCCCGCTTTCGGGGACCGGGCCGGTCCCCCCGGCGCCGGCCGGGCTCCACCGTCACTCGGACCCGGCCCCCCGCGCCCCCCCGTTCCGGCTCGCCGCCGGCGATGGGCGCCGCCGGAGGGGCGGCGCGCGCGGGCTGGGGGCGCGGTGGAGGCCGGAGCGAGGAGGGAGGCAGTGGAATGGGCCGGCGCACCGGCCGGGGCGGGGCACCGGCGGAAGCCGGAGGCGGTCCCGTGGGCTCAGCGGGAGGGGACTTGGGCACCCGGGGGGGCGGCGGCACCCGCCGCGGGGGCGGACCCACCGGATCGGTGGGCACCCGGCGCGGCACCGGCGGGGGCGCGGGAGCCTCGGGGCTGAGCGCGGCCGCTCCGGTCACGATTCCCTGGAAGCCGTAATCGGACTTGGCCGAGAACACGTGGTTCCGGACCACCGCGGGCTTCTCGTCCAGGAAGGCGTTGAGGAGCGCCTGGGAGGCGAGCACGTTGATCTCCCGGGGGATTCCCTGGGAGAGGGTGTGCACGGCGTCGCAGGCTTCGGGTGGAAACACCGCCACCGGGTCAGCGCATCCCGCCGCGGCCAGCCGGTGATGGATGTAGCCCCGGGTCTCGTCGCGCCCCAGGGGCTTGAGCGCGTAGCGCACGCTGATCCGCTGGCGGAGCTGGCGGAGCTGAGGCTGCTGGAGGTGGCTCTCGAGCTCGGGCTGCCCCACCAGGCAGATCTGCAGGAGCTTTCCCCCCTCCGGGCTCTCCAGATTGGAGAGGAGCCGCACCTCCTCCAGAAGCGCCGGGCTCATCAGGTGGGCCTCGTCCAGGACCAGGAGCGCCTGCCCGCCGCCCCGGCGGTGGTCCTCCAGGTAATTCTCCATCCGCCGCATGAGGGCGGGCTTGCTCTCGCCGGGCACCGGTTCCAGCCCGAAGCGCAGCGCGATCTCCTCCAGAAGTTCGCGCGGCTCCAGGGTGGTATGGGTCACCACCGCCACCGGGGCCCCGGCGGGCAGGTGGCGCCGGAGCGACTGGACCGCGGTGGTCTTGCCCGTCCCCACTTCCCCGGTCAGGAGGACGAACGCCTCGCGGTTGGACAGCGCGAACTGGAAGTGCGCGAGCGCCTCGCGGTGCTCGCGGCTCTCATAGATGAATTCTGGGCTCGGGCTGGAGCTGAACGGGTTCGAGCTCAGCCCGAAATGCGCTTCGTACATTCGGCTCTCCGGGGGGGGCCCGGTCCCCCCTGGGTCTTCGGCGGCGCGCGGCCGGCCTTCAGTTCGGGGACCCGGAAGGGCTCCCCAGCGCGTACCATTATGGCGGACGAACGGGGGCGCGAAAACCATACCTTGTTGCTCCGCGACCGTTTCCGGAGGATTTGCCATGCTCAGACGCCTGGGAGCCGGGGCGCGGTTCGCCGCCGCCGGGCTCCTGCTCGCCCTCGCGCCCGCCGGGGCCCAGACTCCCCCTCCCCCGGGGCGTATCCCCGGGACCGTAGCCGGATGTCCGGTCTGCGACCTGTGGAACACGAACCGGGAGGTGTTTCTCCAGGCCGGCCAGGAGGTAGGGTCCCTGCAGAACGGGGTCGTGTATTACTACCACTCCGACAACCCCACCGTCATCGAAGGGCTCCGCCGGTTCGCCTACGAACGGGACCGGCTGAGCACAAGGATTCGCAAGGATCCGGACCTGCAGGCACGGATGCGCATGAACAACGACTATCACGGCAAGCTGGCGGACGGCACGGTTCAGGTGGTGATATCCAAGGAGTGCGCCCACGGGTTCTTCGCCATCGTCACCTCGGACGACCCCGCCATGGCCACCCTGCTCCACGAACAGGCCTCGCGCGCGGTGCGCGGGGATCTCATACCCTACTGAGGACTCATGGCCAGACCGTTCGCCCCGGGGGCCCCGGTCGGTAAGCGCACCTTGGTGCTCCTGGTGGGGGGCGGACTCCTGGTGCCCGCGCTCCTCCTGAGCCTGCTCGGGGTGAAGCTCCTGCGCGACTTCACCGCCATCACCCGCGGCGTGCAGTCGGACTACGGCGCTTACATGGCCCGGGTGGCCTCGACCTCCCTCGAGAACGCATTCTGGGAGGAGGAGCAGGTCAACATGGTGGCGGCCCGCCTGGTCCCGCCCGAGAACCCGGAGCAGGTGGTCCGCTTCCTCAACAGCTTCGTCCAGCAGGATTCTCTCTACCGCCAGGCCTTCTTCGTGAGCCCGGTAGGGCTGGTCTACTACTCCGAGGGGGCGCAGGACCCGGAGTTCCGCCCGGTGCCGGACTGGGTGCTGATCCCGATCATGGAATTCATGGGCCGGCACACGGCCATGCCCAGCGAGCTCGTGCACCTCACCTCCCCCGATCCGGCCCACCCCGCCCAGGTCACCTATTTCACCGTCCAGTCGGTCACCGGGGAACTCCTGGGGGCGGCGGGGTTCGTGTGGGACCTGGGCTTCGTGAAGCGGGACCGGAAGTTCCTGGACCGGGTGCTCGTCCATCGCCTCGACGCCGACTCCGATGTGTTCCGGGGGGCGCTCACCCGCTCCGAGGTCGACATCGTGCTCCTGGACGACGAGGGCCGCGCCTTCTACAGCACCGCCGAGCTCGACCGTCCCCGGGTGGTGGCCACCCGCGCCTTCGACCGGGTGCTCCCGTTCTACAAGGTGGCGGTGGGGCTGAGCGACCCGCGCTTCGAGGCCTGGGTGCGGAACGTCGTGGTGACCCACCTCGCCATCATCGTGACCATGTTCCTGGTCATCGTGGCCGCGGTGGCGTTCTCGCTCCGCTTCATGCTCCACGAAATGGAGCTGGCGGAGCTGAAGTCCGCGTTCGTGAGCAACGTGTCCCACGAGCTCAAGACCCCGCTTTCCCTCATCCGCCTCTTCTCGGAAACCCTGGAGATGGACCGCGCCTCCGACCGGGCCCAGGAGAAGGAGTTCCTGCGGATCATCCACAAGGAGAGCGACCGGCTCACCCACCTCATCGACAACGTCCTCGACGTGGGCCGGATCGAGCAGGGGCGCAAGACCTACCGTTTCGCCCCCACCGACCTCGCCCGGGTGGTGCGCGAGACCCTGGCCGCCTACGACTTCCAGCTCCGCAAACAGGGCTTCACCGTGGAGAGCAACATCGACCGGGCGCTGCCCGAGGTCCCCGCCGACGGCGACGCGGTGACCCAGGCGCTCCTCAACCTGATGGACAACGCGATCAAGTACTCTCCCCGGGAGCGGTACCTGAAGGTGGAGCTGGGCCGGGAAAACGGCGATGCGGTGATCGCGGTGGAGGATCGCGGGGTAGGCATCCCCCCCCGGGAACAGGCTAAGATATTCGAGAAGTTCTACCGGGTGGAAAAGAGCCTCGTCCACGACGTGAAGGGCTCGGGGCTGGGATTGTCCCTGGTCAAGCACATCGTGGACGCCCACGGGGGGCGGATCCGCGTGGATAGCCGTCCCGGCGAGGGCAGCCGGTTCTCGATCCTCCTACCCCTCGGAGGCCCACCCTCCGGCAAGGACCGGGAGAACCGGGAAGGCAGATCGACATGAGCAACGCCGACACGACGCCCCGGCGCGCCACCGCCAGGATCCTGGTGGTCGAGGACGAGCCCGACATGCTCCTCGGCCTCGAGCACAACCTGAAGTACGAGGGGTATGCGGTGGAAACCGCCGCCACCGGCCGCGCCGCCCTGGAGGCGTGGCGCCGCGAGCGCCCCGACATGATCCTCCTCGACATCATGCTTCCCGAGCTGAGCGGCCTCGACGTGCTGGCCGAGATCCGCGAGGAGGACCGCGACGTCCCCGTCATCCTCATCACCGCCAAGGGGATGGAGATGGACAAGGTGCGGGGGTTCGCCCTCGGCGCCGACGACTACGTGACCAAGCCGTTCTCGATCCGGGAACTCATGGCCCGGATCAGCGCCGTTCTCCGCCGGACCCAGGGCGAGAAGGAGGAGCTGGCCGGCTTCACCTTCGGGGACGTGGAGGTAGACTTCAAACGGCGGGAGTGCCGGAAGAAGGGGCGCGAGGTCCAGCTCTCTTACAAGGAGTTCGAGGTGCTGCGGCTTCTCATCGAGAACCGGGGGGAGACGGTGACCCGGGAACAGCTCCTGGATACGGTGTGGGGCCGCGACCCGGAAGAGGCGCCCACCAGCCGCACCGTGGACACCCACATCGCCAACCTCCGGCGGAAGCTGGAGGGACCCCGCGATCGCAACCGGTTCATCCGCACCGTGCACAAGGTGGGATACAGGTTCGTGGCCGAGGGCACCGCGGAGCACTGATCGTTTCGCGTCCCCGTCGAGCGCCCCGCCGGCGCCCGGCCGCGGTGGCTGCGGCAACCGCCCGCGCGCAGGCGCGACGGCTATGCCGACCGCCGGAGCGCCGGCGCCGCCAGGAGTTCCTGGACCGCGAGCAGGAGTTCGTTCATGTCGAACGGCTTCTTGAGGATCCGGTCGATGGCGTGGCGCTCGACCTCCTCCGCGTCCAGGGTCGCTCCCCAGCCGGTCAGGAGCAGCAGGCGGGCCTCGGGCTGGTGCGCCTTGGTCTCCCGCGCCACGTCCCAGCCCGACACCGTGGGCATGCCCAGATCGGTGACCACCAGGTCGTAGAGATCGGACTTCACCCGCTCCACCGCCCGCGCCCCACCTTCGGCCACCTCCACCCGGTAGCCGGAATCGGCGAGGATGTCCGCCACCAGGCTGCGGATGTCCTCCTCGTCGTCCACCACCAGGATGGTCCCGGTTCCGTTCAGCCGGAGCTCGGGTTCGGGAGCGCTCTCCGGAGCGGCCAGCATCTCCTCGCCCAGGGCGGGAAGGCGGACGCGGAACAAAGTTCCCTGGTCGACTTCGCTCATGACCTCGATCTCCCCGCCGTGGCGGCGGATGATGCCGTAGACGATGCTCATCCCCAGGCCGTTGCCCTTGGAACCCTTGGTGGTGAAGAACGGGTCGAAGAGCCGGCGCCGGGTTTCCGGAGACATCCCCTCTCCGGTATCGCTGATGTGGATGATGACCGAATCGCCCTCGACGTGGGTCTCGGCGGTGATGACGCCCTCACCGCGGATGGCGTCCACCGCGTTCAGGATGAGGTTGGTGAACACCTCGCGCAGCTCGGAGATGTTGCCCGCCACCGGCGGGACCTCGTTGAGGATCCGCACCACCTCGATCCGCTTCCCCTGGCGGTGGGCCTCGTCCACCCACCGGCTCCGGGTCATTTCAAGCACGTCCTCCAGCACCCCGGCCAGGTTCACCCGGGCGAAGTCCCGATCGGTGCGGACCCGGGTGAACTCCTGGATCCGCTTCACGGTCTGGGCGCCGTCCTGGGCCGCCTTCTCGATGATGCGGAGCCCCTGCTCCAGCTCGGGGTCCTCCACCCGGCGGCGCAGGAACTGCGCCCGGGCCAGGATCGCCCCCAGCACGTTGTTGAAATCGTGGGCCACCCCGCTCGCCATCTCGCCCAGGGCGCGAAGCCGCTCGTAGGAGACCACCTGGTCGTGAAGCTCCCTCTGCTCGGTGACGTCCACCAGGATCGCTTCCAGGGCGGGCTCGCCGTCGAAGGAGATGCAGGTGGAGCGCATGTCCAGGTAGATCCGTGACCCGTCCCGGGAGCGGGCCAGCACCTCCATGGGCGGGTTGGCGGGGTCGTCCCCGGTGCGCTCGCCGGCGCACAGGCCCATGAGCTGCTCCCGCTGCTCGGGGTCGATGAGCACGTCCAGGGAGAAGCCGGGGGCGGCGAGCTGCTCCGGGGTGAACCCGAAGCTCTCGCAGAAGGCCTGGTTGAAGAAGACCAGGCGTCCTTTCTGGATGATGCAGATCGGATTGGGGGATTGTTCGACCAGGAGCCGGTACTTCTCCTCGGCCTCGGTGAGGGCGTGGGTGCGCTCCTCGACCTTCTCCTCCAGGCTCGCGTTCAAAGCCGCCAGCTCCTGGTTGGTCCGCTCCACCTCGTCCTGTTTCTGCCGGATCTCCCGGGCCATCCAGTCGAACTTGCTCGACAGGTCCTCGATCTCGTCCCCGGTGGTGATCCCCACCCGGTAGTCGAAATTGCCCTTGGCCAGCTCGCCGGTGGCCAGCACCAGCCGGTCGATGGGGTCGGTGATGCTTCGGGCCATGAGCCGCGCGGCGATCACCGCCAGGCCCAGCACCGCCAGCCCGAGGCCCAGGAGCCACGCCCGGGTGCGGTTGAGTTCGGCGTAGGTGCCGTCCAGGGAGAGGCCCACCCGCACCAACCCCCACTTGCGAGGCGAGCCCTGCACGTAGACGGGAATGGCGATGTCCAGCCCCGGTCGGCGGCCGAGGGCATCGGAGAGCACGGTCTGCACCTTCTCCTCGGAGTCGGTATCGGCGATCTGGCTCACCGGGTCCGCCAGCTCCTTCCCCTGCCAGTCGGGGCGGCCGCTGTACCCGGCGACCTTGCTCTCCTTGTCGAGAACGATCACGTAGCGGACGCCGTCCTCGCGCACCGCGCGCTGGGTGAGCTGCTGAAGGGCCACGTAGTTGTAGGAGAGGAGCGCGCTCGAGGACGCGGCGGCCAGGCTGTGCCCGATGGCCAGCCCCCGCTCGCGATTCAGGTCCATCGTGACCCGCCGCTGGCGGAAGTCCACCACCATGATCACCAGCGCGATCACCCCGGTGACCAGGAGCACCAGCGAGATCAGGAGCCGGGTCTGCAGGCGGAACCGGCCGCGGCGTTCAAGTCCCAACATAGAGATTCTCCCGGGGACGTCGGTCGAACCAGATCTTCTCCATGGGCACGCTGCAGATGCCGAACGGCGACATCTCCACCCCGCGCACGTTGGGCTGGAAGGCGTACATGGTCATGGCGTTGAAGAGCGGGATGAGGGGCGCCTCGTCGAGGATCCTCCGTTCCGCGTCGCGGTAGCGCCCGAGGCGCCGGGCCACGTTGACCTCGTCCCGCCCCGCGGCCAGGAGCGAGTCCACGGTGGGGTTGTGGTACTCGAACAGGTTGTAGACCCCGTCCGAGGACAACAGGGTGAAGAGAAAGCTGTCGGGATCGGGCAGGTCCGCGATCCAGGTGAGTTCGAAGGCGGGGGCGGTCCGGCCGTCCACCGCCCGATTGAGTTCGGGCCAGGAACAGTTCTTGAGCTGCACCTCCACCCCCACCCGGGCCCAGCTCGCGGTGAGGACGCTGTCCCGCACCACCGCGTGACGGCTGCGGTTGGAGGTGTAGAGCTCGAAGGTAAGGGGACGCCCCGGACCGTATCCCGCCTGGGCCAGCAGCGCCCGGGCGCGCGCCGGGTCCTCGGGCAGGATCTTGGACTCGGGGGTGTAGCCGGGCATGCCCGGCGGCAAGAGTCCCATGGGCACGTGGAACCCGGGTCCCGCCGCCAGTCCCAGCGCCTCCCGGTCCACCGCCATGCTCACCGCCTGGCGCACCCGCGCGTCGTTGAAGGGGGCCCGGTGGAGGTTGAACCCCAGGAACTCCATGCTCAGCTCCAGCCGGCGGGCGACCTGGTAGTCGCCGCGGCTCATGAGCACGGGAAGCTCGCTCTCGCGGGCCTCCATCGCGTCGAGGTTCCCGGCGTAGAACTCCTGCTTCTCCCGGTCGCCCTGCTCCTGGGGGTAGTGGTAGATCACCACCGAGTCCAGGTAGGCGGGAGCGCCGAAGTACTCGCGGTTGGCCACCAGCACCAGGTCCCGCTGGGGATCCCACGAGGCGAGCCGGAATGGACCGGAGCCCACCGGGTGCTTCCCGAAGGCCTGCGCGCCCATGCGCTCGACCTCCTCGCGCGGCACCACCTTCGCCTGGTCCATCCCCAGCACCGAGAGGAACGAGGTGTAGGGCTTGCGGAGCCGGATCACCAGGGTGAAGGGATCGGGGACGGTGAGCCCCCGGACGTGGTCGGCCCGGCCCGCCGTGAACTCGGCCACCCCGTCGATCTTGTCCAGATAGTCCTGGATGATGCCCGGGGGCACCTGGGAGGGGTCGAAGAGGCGGGTGAAGGAATAGACGAAGTCCTGGGCGGTGACCTGGCGGCCGTTCTGGAAGCGGGCGTTGTGCCGGAGGTCGAAGACGTATTCCAGGCCGTCGCGGGAAATGGTCCAGGACTCGGCCACGTCGGGGGTGACGTTCAGGTCCGCGTCCCACTGCACGAGGCCGCTGAACACCTGGTTGGTCACGGTGGCCTCGTAGATGTCCTGGGTGACCGCGGGGTCCAGCGAGGCCGGCGACTCCAGGGCCATGCGGAACGTGCCCCCATGGAGGGGAACGACGGGATCGGCGGCCGGGCGCGCACCGTCCCCGCCACCGCAGCCGGCGCCGGCGCCGGCGCCGCCCAGGAGGAACGTCACCGCCAGGATCGCCCCCGTCCGGCGCGCGCATTTCCCGAAGCCCTTCATGGATGATTCCCCGAACCGGCGGCGGAACCCGTTCCCCGCCCGGTCCGGTTTGGTATCGTCGCCCCGGGTCGGACGGGTTAACATTTTTTACAAGTAGGCGTTACTGGGTTCCCGGGAGGGGAGCTGAAGGCGCGGTGGGGCTTGCACTTGCCTCGGCTCGGGGAACCGCCTATACTCTGGGAGCTTGGTCTACCCGTCCCAGGAGGTCCGGATGCGATCGAGGCTCGCGGCCATCGTCGGAACCTTCGCGCTCCTCGGCGCGGTGGCGCCCGCGTGGGCGGCCAAGACCACGGTGGTGACGGTGACCTCCAATTCGATCACCCCCGCCGACATCCGCATCACCAAGGGCGACGTCGTCCAGTGGCAATGGCAGTCGGGGGTGAACCGGCTGGCCTCCGGGGTTCCCTCCATCGACATGGATGCCGGAACCGACTGGGACACGCCGCTCGACGCCTCCCTGACCTCCTCCAACCCGCAGATCGAGGTCACGTTCGACAAGGTCGGGACCTTCCACTACTACTCGAAGGACCATCCCGGAACCATGCTCGGCACCGTCACCGTGCTGGACGGCACCCCGGTCGACCGCACCACCTGGGGCTATCTGAAGAAGATGTTCGAGAACCCTGCCGCCGCGCGGCTCCGCCGCTAGCAGCCCCTCTTCCCGCCGGCTCCTACCAGATTCCGTCAGCCTGCTCGCGCGGAAGCGCGGGTCACCGGACCCTACCGGAGCGCGGGTGCTGCGGCCCGGGGCCGCGAACTTCCCCTGGAGCCCCGCTCAACTCCCCGGCCAGCCGCGCCGCGACCTCACGGTTGGAGGGGACGAAGTCCAGAATGCCCAGGGCCGCCGCGTCGGCCCAGCGGATCTCGGCCACCTCCACCGTCCTGGGCTCGCCGGAGACGCGCTCGGTCCGGAGGAAGGCCACGTGAACGTCGCGGCCCCGGTCGCCCCGGTAGCGGACCTCGGCATAGGGGCCCAGGGCGCGGGTTTCGATCGCCAGCTCCTCCCGCAGCTCGCGGGCCAGGGCCCGGGCGGCGTCCTCGCCGGGCTCGAGTTTTCCGCCGGGAAACTCCCACATCCCGGGGAAGGCCTGGGCGTCGGTGCGCCGGGCCACCAGGACCCGGTTCCCTTCCACCAGCACCGCCGCCGCCACCTCGACGGGAGGCTCCCCGGATCGTCCGGTCATCTGAGTTCCTTTCGGGCCGGGGGCCGCTCCGGGCACCGCGCGCTGCGGCTGAGCCCGGCGCCCCCACCGCCCCGGGGCTAGGGACGGCCGGAGACGCCCGCGCCGGGCGCCGCGGCGGCCTGCGGATCTCCGGCGGCCGGAGACCCCCGCCCAGGACGGGAAACCCCGAAGCCTAGCAGCGTTCCGGCCCACCCTCTACACTCCGGCCATGCCCGGCCCCACCCGAGCCCCCCGCGGCGCCCTCTCCTGGGCGCTCTACGACCTCGCCAACACCGTCTACTCCATGAACGTGCTCACCCTGTTCTTCGCCCAGTGGGTGACGGTGGACCGCGGCCGCGAGGACCTCTGGTACAGCCTCTTCTTCAGCGCCTCCATGGCTCTGGTCGCGCTCACGCTGCCCTACCTGGGGCTCCGCTCCGACCGCACCGGCCGCCGGCTGGGCTTCCTGGCCGTGTTCACCGGGGCCTCGGTGGGGGCCACCGCGCTCCTGGGGTTCCTCACGCGCGCCTCCGGCCTGGCCGGGCTCCTGGCCGCGCTCGCCGTGTTCGCGATCTCGAACTACGCCTTCCAGGGGGCGCTGGTCTTCTACAACGCGCTGCTGCCCACGGTCTCGACTCCGGAGACCCGGGGCCGGGTGAGCGGGCTGGGGGTGGCGCTCGGCTACGTGGGTTCGTTCGTGGGGATGATCCTGGTCACCCCGTTCGTGACCGGGACCGTGCCCATCCTGAACCTGGCCGTGCCCGGCGTGCACGCGGGGGGGCGCACCGCGGCGTTCCTCCCCACCGCGATCTTCTTCGCGCTCTTCTCGCTCCCGGTGTTCCTTCGGGTGCGGGAGCCGCGCCGTGCTCCGGCCGCACCCCTTCCGTCCTTCCCCGAGGCCCTGACGCAGATCCTCGCCACCCTCGCCGACGCCCGCCGCTATCCCGGGGTGTTCCGGTTCCTGATCGCCAACCTGCTCCTGGTCGACGCCATCCAGACCGTGATCATCTTCATGGCGGTCTATGCGCAGAAGGTGATGGGGCTCCCCGACTCGGCCAAGGTCACGTTCTTCATGCTCGCCACCGTGCCCGCCATCGGCGGGTCGTTCCTGGCGGGATGGCTGGCCGACCGGCTGGGAGCCAGGCGGGTGCTCACCGCGACCGCGTGGCTCTGGGTGGCATCGCTGGTGGCGGTGGCCGCGACCCCGTCACGGGCGGTGTTCTACGTGATCGGCGGGGTCGTGGGCGCGCTCCTGGGCGCGGTCTGGACCACCTCGAGGCCTCTCCTCCTGGCCCTGACCCCGCCCGGCGAGGAGGGGCGGCTCTTCGGCCTCTATGCTTTCAGCAACAAGGCGGCGGCGATCGTGGGGCCGCTCCTCTGGGGGGCGACGGTGCTGGTGGCGGAGCCCATGGGACCGGCGCGCTACCGGCTGGCGGTGGGAGTGCTGGCGGTGATGGCCGCGGCGGGGGCGACGCTGTTCCTCAGCGTACCGGAGCGGCGGAGTCCGGAGGGGTGACGATGGTCCTCACGGCGCCGGAGCGGCGGAGTCCGGAGGAGGCGACCCTGTTCCTCAGCGTACCCGAGCGGCGGAGTCCGGAGGGGTGGGCGCCGAGAGGGCCAGCACGAAGCGCGAGACCGCGGTGATCTGCACCCCGCTCAGTTCATCCTCATAGCCCTTCATCTTGCCCTTCCCCTTGGTCACGACGACTTCCACGTCGGCGAGGGTGGTGGTGTCGCGGAAGGCGGGGCTCGAGAGGTCCACGCGCCGGTGCGCCACCCGCGAGGCCTTGGCCGCGTCCCCCCGGCCCCCGTGGCAGCGCATGCAGGTGGACTTGTACACGGGGTAACCCGGCAACGCCCGGAGGGCGGGATCGACCTTCTCCGCGCAGCCGGCAAGGGCGAGCGCCAGGGCGGCGGCCAGGAGCAGCGCCGCCCCCCGGGCGGGGTGGGGCGCACTTCGGGTGCGCGGCCCGGCGGCCGGACCGGGCGTGTTCTGGGTGCGCGGCCCGGCGGCCGGACCGGGCGTGTTCTGGGTGCGCGGCCCGGCGGCCGGACCGGGACGTGGCGGCCGGCCCGCTGTCACTGGCGGCATCTCCCCTCCGTGCAAAAACGACGCGGGAGTGTACCATGGTGGGCGCCCGAAAGCCGGGTTGGGAGGTCCCCGTGAACGCTCGCACCATCGTCATCACCGCCTTCACCGCCCTGGCCCTCACCGGGTGCGGCTCCAAGATCTCGGCCCACAACGCGCTGCCCGACAGCGAGGCGGTGCGCCAGGCCGACCTCCACTGGGCCCAGGGGCGGCTGGAGCTGGCCCAGAAGGAACTCCACGACGCGCTCGAGCACGACTCCAAGTCGTTCCCCGCGCGCTACCGGGAAGGGGCGCACGAGGTGGAGGACCATCCCCGCGACGCCATCACCGACCTGACCGAGGCCTCGGCGCTCGCCCCCGACCACCCGGGCCCCCCCGCCTTCCTGGGCTTCGCCCATCAGAGGCTGAGCGACTTCGCCGGCGCCCAGGCCGACATGGAGCAGGCGCTGGAGCTGGAGCGGGCGCGGGTCGGGTACGCGGTGCGCGATACCACCGCCGAGGTGCGGGAGGGGATTCACGCGCTG
This sequence comes from Candidatus Eiseniibacteriota bacterium, assembly GCA_963728475.1. Lineage (GTDB taxonomy): Bacteria > Eisenbacteria > RBG-16-71-46 > JABDJR01 > JABDJR01 > CAVSKL01. Next base: position 1,412,879 of record CAVSKL010000001.1, on the reverse strand, counting down.
GAGGAGGAGCGGTTCCTGGACGCGATGATCGCGTTCCGCTCCGACCTCGACCGCGACTCCACCCGGGCCGCGGTATGGTACCTGTACGGCCGGGCGGCGTTCCTGGCCCGGGACCTGGACAAGGCGGGGCGCGCGGCGGAGAAGGCCCGGTCGCTCCGGAGCGACTTCCCCGAGGCCCGCTCGCTCCGGGCCGCGGTGTACCTGGAGAACGGCGACCCGGCTCCGGCCAAGGCCGAGATCGAGGCCGCGCTGGCCCTGGACCCGGGGCTGGCCGACGCCCACTACCGTTACGGCCTCTACCATCTTCAGGAGAGCGAGTACCGCGAGGGGCTTCTCGAGCTCTGGCAGGCGGTGCTGGAGAATCCGCTCGACCCCGTGTACCAGGAGGAGACGGGGCGCACGCTGATGAAGGTCGGGCTCCCGCAGCAGGCGAGCGCGTTCTACCAGCACGCCGAGGCCGCGCGCACGTTCCTGGACCGGCACTTCCACCGGGGGACGTTCCGGAAGCCCTGAGGGCGGTGGCCGGCGGGAGCCGGGCCTGCCGGCGATCCCGGCGGCGCGGCGGGTGGTGCGGGTGCGCCGCGGCGCGATTGGTGAGGGGCCGGGATCCCCGGAGGTCGCCTTTCGCGCGGCGAGGCGCGTGTCGTTGACGAGCCGCCCGGTTGCCGGCACCGCGCGTCGTTGGCATAACTTATTGTAATAAAACGAGATACCCGGGTATTTCTGTTCGGGGGCGCCGCCGGGGCCACCCGCCGGCGGCAGGCGCCAGGTTTCGATGCGGGGACCCGGGTCCCTGTTCTCCTCCCACGGCGGACGGACCGGCGCCTACGCCGTCACCGCCAAGCCCTCCCCCGCCCCGGCCAGGAACCGGGCCACCGAAGGCGGCGGCGCCAGCCGCGTGATGCGCTCCACGTTGAGGCTCGGCGCGCCGTGCTGCTCCTCGATGCGCCCTTCCGCCAGGTACGGCCCCAGGTCCCGCACCACCGCCCGGTGGCGCTCGTACGAAGGCGGAAACAACGTGCACTCGATCATCCCGCTCTCGTCCTCCAGGGTCACGAACGCCATCGTCCGCCCCTCGCGGGTGGGTACGGTGCGCCTCGCCGCCACGATTCCCGCGGTCCGGACCCGGGCGCCGCGGCGGCGTTCGGCCTCGGCGGCCGGCAGCACCCGCGGGTCGAGCGACTCCGCCCGAAACACCCGCATGGGATGGTCGTCCACGCAGAGCCCCAGCACGTACCACTCCAACCACAACCGCTCCACCGGGCCGAACTCGGGGAGCGCGGGGGTTGCCCACGGGACCGAGGACGCGACCTCGAACAGGTCCTCGCCGTCGCCTCGAAGGCGGCCGTTCCGCCGCAGCAGGTCGAACCCCGCGCCCGCGGTGCACAACAACTCCGGCCGGGTGCGTCCGGTGAAGTCGAAGGCGCCGGCGAGGATCAACGACTCGGCCTCGGAGCGGGACACCGGGACCCGGGCGAGGAAGTCCTCGGGGCCCGCGAACGGACGGCGCGCCCGCGCCGCGGTCAACGCCTCCCGCGCCGCCGCGCCGAGCCCGCGCACCCGTTCGAGCCCCACCCGGATGGCGCCGCCGTCCACGACGAACCCGTCGCCGGAGCGGTTCACGTCCGGCCGCGCCACCCGCACCCCGCGCCGCTTGGCGTCCTCGAGATGCGTGCGCTTGTCGTACATGCCGGCGTGGTGGTTCATGAGCGCACAGGCGAACTCGAGCGGGTAGTGCGCCTTGAGCCAGCCCGCCTCCCAGGCCAGCACCCCGTAGCCCGCGGCGTGAGCCTTGCAGAAGGCGAAGGCGCCGAATTGCAGCAGCCCCTCCCAGATCGCCCGCGCGGCGTCCGCCCGGTAGCCCCGGCGGGCGGCGCGGGCCAGGAACACCCGCTCCAGCTCCGCGCGCTCGGCGGGGCCCGCCTCGGCGATCCCGCGCCGGAGCACGTCGCCGTCCTCCAGCGACACCCCCGCCACCTCCGCCGCCGTCCACATCACGTCCTCCTCGTAGAGGGGCACCCCGAAGGTCTCCCGCAACACCGGCTCGAGCCGCGGGTCGGCGTAGGTCACGGGCTCCGCCCCCCGCGCCCGCAGGCAGAAGCGTTCCTTCATCCCGCTCGCGGCGGGGCCCGGGCGGATGAGGGCCACCGCGGCGATGGCGGTGGCCAGGTCGTGGGTCCCCAGCATCCGGTTCAGGTTCCGCATTCCCGGCGATTCCATCTGGAAGACGCCGAGCGTGTCCCCCGCGCTCATGAGCGCGGCGGTGGCGGGGTCGTCGTGCGCAAACGCGTCCGGGTCGAGCCGCACGCCGTGGCGCGCGTCCACCAGCTCCACCGCCTCCTGGATGGTGGAGAGCGCGCGGTTTCCGAGAAGATCGATCTTCACCAGCCCCACCGCCTCGACCGCCCGCATCTCGAACTGGGTGCACACGATCCCCTTGGCGGCCTCCTCGAGCGGCACGTACGCGTCCAGCGGCCGGTCGGAGATCACGATCCCCCCCGGGTGGAGCCCGAGGTGCCGCGGGAGGCCCACCAGCCGTTCCGCGTCCTCCAGGATGCGCGGCCACGGACCCTCGGTGCGCGGGATCTCGCCCCCGCGGGGGGAGGCGTCGAGCGCGCGCCTGAGCGGCTGGTCGGTCGAGTGCGGCACGCACCGGCTGAGCTTGTTCACGGTGGCGTTGGAGATCCCGTGGGCCTTGGCCGCCTCCCGGAACGCCGAGCGCGGCTGGAACGTGTTGTGGGTGGAGATCATGGCCACCCGGTCGCGGCCGTAGGCGGCGTAGACGTGCTCGATCACCTCGTCCCGGCGCTTCCAGCAAAGGTCCACGTCCAGGTCCGGCCAGTCCGGGCGCTTCTCGTGGAGGAACCGCTCGAAGGTGAGCCCATAGCGGACCGGGTCCACGTTGGTGATGCCCAGCACGTAGGTGGTGACCGCGCTCGCCCCGCTCCCCCGGCCCACGGTGGCGATCCCGCGCTCGCGGCCGAAGCGCACGATCTCGCCCACCACCACGAAGTAGCTCGAGAATCCCAGCCGGTCGATCACCGCCAGCTCCCGCTCCAGCCGGCGGGTGACCGCCAAAGGCCGCCCCCGGTAGCGGCGGACCACGCCCGCGTCGCAGAGCTTGCGGAGGTAGGACGCCGCGGTCTCGCCGGGGGGGAGCGGCGGGTCGGGGAAGATCCAGCGCGTGCGCTCCAGCCGGAAGCGGCAGCTCTCGGCGACCCGGCGCGCGTTGGCCAGCGCCCCGCGCCGGGTGCGGAAGACCGAGGCCATGGCCGCCGGAGCCTTCAGGTACGCCTCGCGCGGGGCCAGGTCGCCGGGGGCGAGCCGCGCGACCAGCGTGTTCCCGCGGATCGCGGCCAGGGTGGCGTGGAGCCGGTGGTCCTCGCGGCGGAGGCAGGTCACCTCGCCGGTCCCGACGACCCCGAGCCCCAGCGCCTGCGCCCGGCCGGCCACCTCGGCGAAGGCCGCGGTGCCGTGGCGGGGCGCGGAGAGCTCGCCCCACAGGGACTGGCGGGGAACGAAGCGCGCGAGCCGGACCAGCAACGCGGGGTCGGCGGTGAGGACGTGGAGGCCGGGATGGAAGCCGGCCAGGGCGCCGGCCACCGTGAACGCGGGATCGAGCTTGCGCCGGGTGAGAAGCCGGCAGAGGTTCGCGTACCCGGCCTCGTCGCGCGCCAGGAGCACCGCCAGTCCATCCGGGCCGTCGACTTCCGCCCCGAGGATCGGGCGGATCCCCGCCTCGTTGCAGGCCCGGGTGAAGGGGACCGCGCCGTAGAGGTTGTTCCGGTCGGTGAGCGCCAGGGTGTCGTGGCCGTAGCGGGCGGCCTGCTCCACCAGGGCCGCGGGCGGGGCGGTCCCCCGGCCAAGTGAATACGCGCCAAGGACATGCAGAGGCACATAGAGCGACATGACGGAGTCTCCGGGGGGAAGCCGGATCTCCAGGATACCATCCGCATGTTTAGCTTCGACCGGGAATCGGAGCCGTCGCGGCAAGCGCCCGAGCGCCCTGGACTTGCGCTCTCAGGAGGCGCCGGGTATCTTGTTCTTTATCGTACTATCCGAAAACGAATGAACTGGAGAACCCCGATGGCGCTCCTCTTCCTCTCCCCCATCCACAAGGCCGGCCGCCAGATCGCGCTCCACCTGGAGCCGCGGCTCCGGGACCTCGAGGTCTCGAACCCGGAGGGGCACCTGATCTCGTACCTCCGGAGCTATGGGCCCTGCCCGGTGGCGCAGATCCGGGCGGTGTTCGGGTTCAAGGGCTCCACCCTGACCGGCATCCTGGACCGGCTGCAGATGCGCGGGCTGCTGGTGCGCGAGATCCTCCCCGAGGACCGCCGCTCATACCGGCTGGGGCTCACGCCGGAGGGCCGCCGGCTGGGAGAGCGGATCCAGCGCCACCTGGACGCGCTCGAAGCCGGGATCCGTACGCGGGTGCGACCCGCCGACCTCGAAGGTTTTCGGAACGTCATGGCCGCCATCGCGGCCGCCACCCGGCAACCCGGCACCACCTACCCCGCCAACCCGGAGTGACCATGATCACCGACATCCTCGCGACCCAGTTCCGGTTCATCAGCTTCGTGCTCCACGCCAACCTCGAGGGGATCACCCACGAGGAGAGCGTGCGGGCTCCCCGGCCCGGCGGGAGCACGATCAACTGGGTGGCCGGGCACATCACCGCCACCCGGAACGCGGCGCTCACGCGGCTCGGCGCGCCGCCGCTCTGGACCCCCGAGGACTGCAAGGGCTACGCCCGAGGCACCGGCATCCGCGCCGCCGCCGAGGCCCGCGAACTGGCTGCCATCCTCACCGACTACGACGCCATGCAAGAGATCCTGGTCGCGCGCCTCGCCGGGCTCACCCCCGGGGATCTCGCCGCGACCGGACCCGGGGCTCCCGACCCCGCGAAGCTCCAGCCGCTGTCCGATACCCTGGCCACGTTCGCCTTCCACGAGGCGTATCACACCGGGCAGACCGGGGTGCTGAGGCGGTTGCTGGGAAAGCCGGGCGTGATCTCCTGATCCGGGGTCGCGCCCTCGACCGGGGGCGCCCCGGATGAGGGTCGCTCCGGGAGCGCGAACCGCCGGAGGCGCAAACCGCGGCCCGGCACGCGCCCCGCGGCCCGTGGTGGTCCGGCCGGCCGGCCGGGCGGACCGCGCCGCAAACCCCGGTGGACGAAACCCTGCGCGCCGGGAGAAGCTCATCGGACACGCTTCGCCCGGCCCATCGCCCCGGAGGAGATCCTCGTCCATGAACCCACTCCGCGCCCGGACCCTCGGCGCCCTCGCCCTGCTCGCCCTGCTTCCCAACGGGTGCGCCGCCCTCCGCGCCGGCGTCCCCACCCCCAGCGCCCGGATCAGCGGGGTGGGACTCGAGAACCTCAACCTCTCCGGCGTCACCCTGCGCCTGGACGTGGCCGTGACCAACCCCTACGGGGTGGATCTCCCGGTCCGCCGGATTCAGGTGGGGCTCTCGAGCCGGGGGCAGACCTTTCTCACCGCGGACGCCGACACCCCCGAGCCGGTCGCCGCGCACGCCACCACCACCGTACCGGTCCCGGTGACGGTGAGCTTCCACGACCTTCTCGCCACCGCGAGCGAGATCGAGCCCGGGGCGGTCGTCCCCTATCGCGCCGAACTCCGGCTGTCGATGGACGCGCCGGTGGTGGGCCTGGTCTCCGTTCCGGTGAGCCACGACGGCGAGGTCCCGGTGCCGGCGCCGCCCACGGTGTCGGTGGCCGGGTTCCGGTGGGACAAGGCCACCCCCACCGACGCCAAGGCGACGGTGTCCCTGAACGTGGGCAACACCAACACCTTTCCGGTGAGCCTGTCGCGTCTTGACTACCACCTGAACCTGGCCGGGGTGGACGTGACCCAGGGCGCGCTCACCCGCACCGTCACCTTCGCCGCCCAGGGCTCGCAGCGGGTGGACCTGGCCATCGATTTCTCGCCCATCCAGATCGGCGCGGCCGCAGTGAACCTGCTCGGCGGATCCTCGGCCGCCGTCGATCTCAAGGGTCAGATGGACCTGGATTCGTCCTTCGGGTCCTTCGCGGCGCCCTTCGAGGCCTCGGGGAACGTGGCCCTGGGGGGCGGAGAGTAGCGCGGCCGCGCCCCTCGCACGAGCCGCGCCCCTCGCACGAGCCGCGCCCCTCGCACGAGCCGCGCCTCTCGCAGGAGCCGCGCCTCTCGCACGAACCGCGCCCCTCGCACGAACCGCGCCCCGAGCGCAACCCGCTCGCCCCTCGCCCCCCCCAGGCGAACCGTGCCCCCCTCGCGGCTAACCCGCCCGCCGGGTGAGGCGGGCCAGGAAGATGCCCCCCTCCTCCTCGAACAGGGTCTGCACGCGCCATCCCCGGGGCCCGGCATGTCCGGCGAGCGCATCCGGATCCACGAAGAGCCAGGAGAACCAAGCGCCCGGCCGGCCGCGATAGCTCATGCGGAAGCGCACCTCGCCCAGGTAGCGCCCCTCGCGGACGCGCGCCTCCAGCGCCCGCCGCTCGGCCAGGTCGCGGGTGAGCCGGAGATCGGTGGAATCGAAGAGGATCTGTCCGTGAGGGGCCAGAAGCCTCGAAGCGCGCTCCAGGAATGCGTCGAGGCCGCCGAGGTCGCCCACCAGACCGATCCCGTTCATCATGAGGAGCACGGTGTCGTATCGGCCGCCGGCATCCCCCGCCCCGGCACTGCCCGACAGGCCGGCGAATCCATGGAAGTCCCCGCGCCGTGCGTCGCGCACCCCGCGCTTCCGCATGATTTCGACCGCGAGCGGCGACACGTCGAGCGCGGTCACCGTCAGCCCCCGCGCCTGGAGCGCGAGCGCATGATCCCCCGCCCCCGCCCCCAGGTCCAGCACCCACCCCCGGGCCAGGGCCAGCGCGTGCTCCTCGGCGGGGGGAAAATCTCCGCGGTCGCGCAGGAAGTGGCGGGCCGACATCACCTCGATCCCTTCCCCCTCCGTCTCCACCGTGACCTGCGCGGCGGCGTCGCCGTTCAGATAGTCGCGAAGCGCCAGGCCGAGCGGGCCCCAGGGATCGGCCGGAGACCCCTCCGGCGGCTCCGGCTCCGGGCTCACGCGATGATCTCATGTTCGAGCTCGATCGCGGTGGTTCCGCCCTCGTCCACGGTGACCGGCACCCGCCAGCGCACCGAGCTCAGGGTGCAGGCCGCGTGCTCCCGGCAGTGGTAGAGAAGCGCTTCCACCCGGATCCGTCCGTTGCTCCGGACCACGAGATCGGTCTCGACCCGGTCGCGCTCGACAAGGCCCGCCGAGGCCTCGGGCATGATCTTCCCCTTCTCCACGAAAACCCGGAACTGCGACGGCGCGCCGTCCAGAAGCGTCTCTCCCTCGGGCAGCCGGAACCGGAGCCGGAGGGCGATCCCGCCCCGGCGGACCGCCGGCGGGTCGGCTTCCACGTGCACCGTGCCCGGCACCTCGGGAAGCGGATCGGGCCTGATCGACCGGGCGCCGGCGCCGGTCATCGCCCGGGGAGGCGCGGTGAGACCGATGAGCGCCAGGGTGGCGACCGCTCGCGACTCGAGATCCACCGTCCGGATGCGGTGGTTGTTGGTGTCGGCCACGTAGATCCGGCCGCGGTGGACGGCCAGCCCGCCCGGCTCGTGGAACGAGGCCTTCCCCGCCGGCCCGTCGGCGGCCCCGGGGGCGCCGCCGGCCAGGCACTTCACCTCTCGGGTGTCCGGGTCGAGCGTCTTCAGCTTGTGGTTGTAGCTGTCGGCCACGTAGAGGACGCCGTCTCCCGCCGCAATCCCCAGCGGGTGCTGGAAGCGGCGGCCGTAGCCCTTTCCGTCCTCGTCGCCGAAGTGGAATAGGTCACGCGGGTCGTCGTTCCCGCCGGCCGCCGTGGACACCTCTTCCGCCCCGAAGTCCACCGCGCGCACCGAACTCGACTCGGAGTCGGCCACGTAGACCACTCCTTCCAGGAGGGCCAGCCCCGAGGGCTGGGCGAAGGCGGCGTATTCGAAGGGGCCGTCGGCCTTGCGCTCGCTCCCGTCCCCCACCGCCGGCTCCACCGTGCCGTCGTGGAACCGGTACCACCAGAGCTGGTGGATGCCGGCCATCGCGACCAGCAACCGGTCGCCCATCGGCAGCAGGTCCCACGGCGAGTTGAGCGCGGTTCCCGGACCCGGGTGCCGCCCCTGGCGCAGGTTGCCCTGCACGCCGGTGCCGGCCAGGGTGGTGACCGCGCCGCCGGCGAGGTCCACCCGCCGCAGCGCGTGGTTCCCGGTGTCGGCGACGAGCAACGCCCCCTCGTAGAACGTCACCCCCTGCGGCTCGCGGAAGCGCGCGTCCCCGCCCGGGCCGTCGGCGAACCCGGGCTCTCCCGTCCCGAACGTGCGCACCAGCCGCCCGTCCAGCGAGGTGACCACGATCCGGTGGTGTCCGGTGTCGGCAATGGCGAGCCGCTCCCCGGTGGGGTCGACCGCCACCTTGCCCGGGAAAGCCAGCGCGCCGGGGAACTCGGCGGCGGTCTCGGGCCGGAGCGGGAGCGGCCGGGGATTCAGGAGCCCCCGCTCCCCGTACTCCGCCAGCGCCTCCGCCACCAGGGCGTCCAGCGCCTCGGGCGCGGGCTCGCCGGGGATCTGGGCCAGCACCCGGCCGTCCGGACCGACCAGAACCAGCGTGGGCCAGGCGCTCACCGCGTAGCGCCGCCAGATGTCGAAGTCGCGGTCCACCACCACCGGATGCGCGATCCCCAGCCGCAGCACCGCCAGGCGCACGTGGTCGGCGTCGGCCTCGTTCGCGAACTTGGCCGAGTGGCAACCGACCACGGTGAAGGGGGCGGACGCGTAACGCTCCTCCAGCCCGGCCAGGGTGGGGAGCACGTGCATGCAATTGATGCAGCAATAGGTCCAGAAGTCGATCAGGACCACCCGGCCCGCCAGGTCCCCGCTCAACGAGAGCGGGCCGCGGACGTTGAGCCACGTCTTGTCGTCCCCGAACTGGGGGGCGCGGATGCCCAGCCGGGCGTTCTCGACGATGGCCGCGCGGGCGCGGCTGCGGAGGGGATCGCTGGTTGGGGCGTCGGCGGGCATGGGAACTCTCCGGGGCGGTGCGCCCGGTTCGAGGCCGAGGCGTGAGCCTCTTCGGGGGGCGCGTCGCTCCCATGGTAGCGGTTGGCGGGGCGCCCGCGAAGCCCGGTTGCCGGGGGCGTGGAAGGCCGCGGAGGCCGGTGGCCGGGGCATGGAGGGCCGGGAAGCCCGGGTTCCCCGCACCGGCGGTCGTGCGCCCGGCCGGCCCGGGCCGGAGGCGGCCGATCGAACCCGGTTGACCGGACGCCGAGCGGGTCCGCATGCTGGGGGGCGAAGCCTCGGGTGAGCCAGGTTCCCCCCGAGATCGGCATCGCGACAGCGGAGGATCCATGCGCATCGGCATCACCGGAGGCACCGGCTTTCTGGGCGATCTTCTCAGCCGGACCCTGATCGCCCGCGGAGACCGGGTGAGCGTGTTCACCCGAAGTCCGGAGCGGGCGGCGGCGCAGGCGCCGCCCGGCGTCCACCTGGAGCCCTGGAATCCGGGGGTGGATCCGCTCCCGCCCTCGGTCCTGGACGAACTCGATGCGGTGATCCATCTCGCCGGAGAGCGGGTGGCGGGGCCCTGGACCGAGGCCAAGCGCCGCCGCATCCGCGAGAGCCGGGTGACCGGCACCCGCCACGTGGTGCAGGGCTTCCGTGAGGCGCACCACCCGCCCGCGGTTCTGCTCTCCGGGTCGGCGGTGGGCTTCTATGGGTCCCGGGGCGAGGAGGAACTGACCGAGGACTCCCCTCCCGGCGACGGATTCCTTCCCGAGGTGTGCGTGGCCTGGGAGACCGAGGCGCGGGCGGTGGAGGCGCTGGGAACGCGGTCGGTGTTGCTCCGCACCGGACTTCCCCTCTCGCCGGCAAGCGGGTTCCTGCACGCCATCCTGCCCCTCTTCAAGGCGGGTCTCGGGGGACCGCTCGGCGACGGTCGCCAGTGGCTGCCCTGGATCCACATCGAGGACTGGGAGGCGCTGGTCCTCTTCGCGCTCGACCACGCGGCGGTGCGCGGAGCGCTCAACCTGACCGCGCCCACCCCGGTCCGGAACGAGGACTTCACCCACGCTTTGGGCCGCGTTCTCCATCGCCCCACCCTATTCCGGGCCCCGGCCTTCGCGCTCAAGCTCGCGCTCTTCGGACGCGCCGCCGAGGAAACCGCGCTCACCAGCCAGCGCGTGCTCCCGATCAAGGCCCGCGGCCACGAGTTCGTGTTCCGGTTCCCGGAACTCACGCCCGCGCTGACCGATCTCCTGGCCTGACGCCCTCGCCCGCACACCATCGAACTCATTACACGTCAACGCGATACCCGGGTACGCGACGTTCGTGGGGCCGGCCGGGGCGCGGAGCCGCGACTCTGACGGCACGGCGAACGCCGTGCCGGAAGAGGGAGCGACGGACCGTCCGGTGGACGGTCCGAGCGACCGCGGAGCGGCGATGCCCCCGGCCGGGCCGGGCGCTCTCCGCACGGCACCCGCCAGCGCAGAGCCGCGACTCCTCGTGTCTGAACCACGCGCGGGCGCCGTCCGAACCCCCGGGCCGGCCGGGGCGCGGAGCCGCGACTCTGACGGCACGGCGAACGCCGTGCCGGAAGAGGGAGCGACGGACCGTCCGGTGGACGGTCCGAGCGACCGCGGAGCGGCGATGCCCCCGGCCGGGCCGGGCGCTCTCCGCACGGCACCCGCCCCACCGCGAAGCTACTTGGTCAACGAAGGCGTCCGCAGCACGAAGCCGTTTCGGTCCTGCTCCAGCTTCCCCAGCAACCGGACCGACGGCCCGGCCACCACCGCGGCATGCCCGAACCGCGACCGCACCCGGTCGAGACTTCGGTAGAGCTTCTCGCGCTGGAGATCGGCGCCCTCACCGAAGAGCTCGCGCTGGGCGCCGGCGTCGGGGGTAAAACGCGAGAGCGCGGTCCCGATCCGCCGCACCGCCTCGCGCCGGCCCAGGAGCCGGCCGAGAATCGCGCGCGCCCGCTCGAAGAAGACCGCGTCCTGGTCGGAGGGTGCATCCAGGGACCGCGCCGCCTGCTCCCGCCCCGAGTCCTCGTAGTCGATCCACACCGCCACCGTGCGGGCGGAGAGCCCGAGCCCCCGCGCGTGGCGCACCGCGCGCTCCAGGAGGTAGTAGAGCATGCTCTCCATCTCCGCGGGATCGGTGACCGGGGCGTGGAACGCGGTCTCGCGGCTCACCGAACGGGGGATCTCGCGGGACTCCACCGCCCGGGTGTCGCGCCCCCGGCAGCGGTCGTGAAGCGCCCGCCCCGGCGCCCCGAAGAGCCGCTCCAGGACCTCGGGGGAGAATGCGCGGAGGTCCCCGATCGTCTGCACGTTCAGCTTCCGCAATTCCCGCCCGATGCTCCAACCCACCCCGGGAAGCCGGTCGACGGGCAGGGGCGGAAGGGCGGTTTCGATCTCGTCCTCGCGGATCCAGCGAAGCCCATCCGGTTTCACCGACTTGCTGGCGATCTTGGCCAGCATGCGGTTCGGCCCCAGCCCCACCGTGATCGGGAGCCCGACCTCGTCCCGCACCCGCCGCTTGAGGGCGGCGGCGCGGGCGAGCAGGTCGTGGTGCAGCCGCTCGGTCCCGGTGAGCTCCAGAAACGCCTCGTCGAGAAAGGTCTCCATGGAGGGCGAAAGCGCGGCGGCGAGCGCGAAGGTGCGCTCGGCGAAGGCGCGGTAGACCGACTCGCACCCGTCCAGGATCACCACGCCGGGACAGGCCCGGCGCGCCTCGGAGAGCGGCTGCCCGGCGTAGCAGCCGTGCCGGCGCGCCTCGTACGAACACGAGGCGATGACCCCGTTTCCCACGATCACCGGCCTCCCGCGAAGCGAGGGATAGCGGAGCTGCTCCACCGAGGCGAAGAAGGCGTCGAGGTCGAGATGGAGCACCGTCCGCCCGCCGATCATCCTTCCAGCATCACCGAGGTCAGTTTCCATACCAGGTCCCCGCTCGCGAACTCGAGCTGGTAAACGTCGCCCGCGTTCGACTGCACCGAGAAGTAGTGGATTTTCTGAGTGCCGCGCCGGTCCTCCCAGCGCGCGGTCACCCGCGACACCTTGAGTTCCTGTCCGCGCCGGCGAATGAGGAGCGGGGTGACCGTCCCCCCCTGGAAATCCGCCCGCACCTTGACCGCTTCGTCCAGCCGTTCCAACCTCATGATCGCGTCCTCCCGGCCGCCCTCCGAAGCCGTCCCGTTCAGCTCGTCGTCCGATTGCTAATCACATGATGAGCTTACCGGGACCGGCCGCCCGGAACAAGAGGGGAGCGCACAACGCCTTGCCCGGCAATGATCTGCGATTCAGGAGACGCTTCCGGCCCCGGTCCGGATCCGCCGGCCGAAGCGCCAACCGCAAGCCTCCGGGCGGGTTGGCGTCCACGACCTGAGGAGATCGCGATGACCCTGGCCTGGCTCCTGCCGGTGATCCTGAGCGCGCTGGTTCTGGCCGCGCACTTCCTGCGCGGCGCACACGACGCGTGGGTGGCGCTCTGCCTGGCCGCCCCCTTCCTGCTCCTGGTCCGGCGGCGGTGGGTGCCGGCGGTATTGCAGTCCGGCCTGGCGCTGGGAACCCTGGTATGGCTCCGCACGCTCCTGGTGTTCGTGCGGGAGCGCCAGGCGCGGGGGGAACCGTGGACGCGGCTGGTGTTCATACTGGGCGGGGTCGCGCTCTTCACGCTGGCCTCGGCGCTGGTCTTCCGGATCCCGAGGCTCCGCCGGCGGTACGCCCCGCGCTCCTAGCCGGAGGCCGGACCCCGCCCGTTCAGGAACCGCCCGCTCCCGGAGACGGGAGCGGCTCAGCTCACCGGCCGGTGGAGCCAGAGGAGCGCCCAGGAGGCGAGGAGGTAGAGGACCAGGGTCGAGGTGGGCGCCCCCACCAGCACCGAGACCAGACCCAGGAGCGCCACCGCCTCGTCGAACGCCCAGGCGATGAGGCGCCCCGGATCCACGGTGCGGGGACCGGGGGCGTTGGCGGGCGCCCGCCCCCCCAGGAACCGGGGCGCGAACACCGCCATCACCGTCATCAGGAGCGCGGCGGCGGGGAAGAGCCAGCGCGGCACCGCCGGCGCCGACGCGTCCACCCGGCCCGCGAGCGCGAAGCCCGCCACCCCGTAGAGCAGCACCGCGGCCATGAACGCCACCCACATGAGGAGCGGCAACGGGGGGACCGGCCCGCCGGTCCCCGTCCGGCCCCGGCCGGACCCGATCACCCGGGGTTCGAACCGCCCCCCGGTCACCGGGACTCGAGCCCCCCGGCCAGGATCCCGTCCACCTTCGCCCGGGGGAAGGCCTTCGTCACCTTCCCGGCCCCGTCGACGACGCCGGCGATGCGCACGATCCCCGCCGGCCGCTTCCCATACATGTTCTTTTCCTGCCATACACCACATTTTCCCATGGCAAGGCGGCCGGTTTCGGAGAGCAGGGTGGATTCCGGATCGTCCCGGCTCTCGAGGGTGAAGGCGGGAGCCCCCTTGGCTCTCTCGATGAGCGCGCGCCACCTCCCATACCATGGCTTTTCCATCGCCGGGGCCGCGTTGGGGCGCCCCGGAGCGGGCGCCTCACCGGCTAAACGTTTGGTTCGAATGCGGTTAGCATAAAGGCTCCCATCCCCGGTGGCAATCCCTCCCCGGCTCCGGTTCCGGCTGCTATAGTGAAAGATCATGCGGAAGGATGCCCCCGCACGCTCACCGGTCCTGGGGGGGGCCACGCAGCCGGCCTCGGCGCCGCCGACGGTTCCGGTCGGTCCCTCTCCCCTCGTCTCCGTACTTTTCCCCGTCCGGAACGCCGGCCCCACCCTGGAGCGCACCCTGCGCTCGTTGTGGCGGCAGACCCTGGCCGGGTTCGAGGTGCTGGCGGTGGACGACGGCTCCACCGACCGGAGCCGCGCAATTCTGGACCGGGAAGCGTCCCGCGAGCCGCGCCTGCGGGTGCTGGCCGGCGGCGGCCGCGGACTGGTGGCGGCGCTGGAGCTGGCCCGGGCCGGGGCCCGCGCCCCCTTCCTGGCCCGGGTCGACGCCGACGACGTCTGCCATCCCCGGCGCTTCGCCCGTCAGCTCGACCATCTGCGCGAGCATCCCCGCACCGCCGCGGTGGGGTGCCGGGTCGCGCTCTTCCCCCGGCGCGCTTTGGGACCGGGCTGGCGCCGGTACGAGCGCTGGCTGAACGGGCTCCTCACTCCCGAGGATCACGCGCGGGAGCGGTTCGTGGAATCGCCGCTCGCTCATCCCTCGGTGCTGATGCGCGCCGGCGCGGTGGCGGCGGTGGGCGGCTATCGCGAGGTGGCCTGGGCCGAGGACTACGACCTGTGGCTGAGGCTGGCGGAGGCGGGATGGGACCTGGCCAAGGTGGATGCGGTGCTCCTGGCCTGGCGGCAGCGGCCGGATCGTCATTCCCTCACCTCCGCGCGCTACTCCCCCGAGGCCTTCCTGGACGCCCGCGCGCACTTCCTGGCCCGCCATCCCGCCCTGGCCGGAGGCCGGGTGGCGATGTGGGGCGCCGGGCGCACCGGGCGGCGCCTCGGACGGCGGCTCCGCGCCGAAGGGGTGGCGGTGGAGCGCTTCTACGATGTGGACGGGAAGAAGATCGGACGCACGGTGGAGGGAGCGCCGGTGGCGTCCTGGACCGACCTGGAACCTCCGGGCCGGCTTCCGCTGGTGGCGGCGGTGGGCGCGCCCGGCGCGCGCGCCCTCATTCGACCCGAGGCCCGCAGGCGCGGTTACCGGGAAGGGGTCGACCTGTTGTTCGCCGCCTGACCCCGACCCGCGCCGAGAGGAGACGCCGTGGCAACCGACTGGCTCAGCCGTCTCAACAGCGATCCCACCGAATGGCTCCGGGAGCATCCGGATCCCATGATCCGCTATCGCACCCTCACCTGGATCCAGGAGCGGCCAACCACCGATCCCGCGGTCCGCGAGGCCCGCGAAGCCGCCGCCCGGCATCCGCGGCTGGGACGTCTCCTGGCCGGTCAGAGCCGGACCGGGGCCTGGGAGAATCCGGACCTCGCGGTGGACGACTACTACTACGGGACCGCGTGGCGGCTCATCCTGGCCGCCCACCTCGGCGCGGAACGGACCGAGGAGATCGCGCGAGGGGTGGAGTTCCTCTTCACCACCGCCCAGAGCCGGGACGGCGGCGGGTTCAGCCACGTCGCCAGCCCGCGCCGGGGCGGCACCATCGGCGGCCAGTGGGCGTGCCTGACCGGCGCGGTGGTGGAGATGCTCCTTCACTTCGGCTACGGCAACGACCCCCGCACCCAGCGGGCGATCGGGTTTTTGGTCAGCCGGCAACAGGGGGACGGCCTCTATCCCTGCGAGAACTTCTCCCCCAACGCCGGCACTCTTCCCTTCAACTGTTTCATGGGTTCGGTGAAACCGCTCCTGGCGGTGGCCGCGATCCCGCCCCGCCGCCGCAATCCGCAGGTCCGGGCGCTGATCGAGAAGACCGCCAACACCCTTCTCGCCTTCGGCCTCTACCGGTACAAGCGCACCCCCGACGGCCGGCGCGCGCCCAAGGAGGAGTGGCTCCAGTTCGGCTTCCCGCGGTTCTGGAACACCGATCTCCTGGAGGTGGCGTGGGTGCTCGCCCGGCTGGGCTACGGTCACGAAGCGGCCATGGAGCCGGCCCTGGACGTGATCCTCGGCAAGCAGCTCAAGAACGGACGGTGGCGGCTGGACTTCGACTACAACGACCGCATGCCGATCCGGATGGAGAAGAGGAACGTGAGCAGCCCCTGGATCACCCTGCGCGCGCTCCACACGCTGAAGCTCGCCTCGGCGATCGCTCAGCTGGAGCCGGTCTGAGCCGGCGCCGCTCCCCGGCGGGCGGCGAGCCCGCGCCGAGGCCGGCCGGAGGGCGCGCTCAGGCGGGCAGGGTCGCCGGCGGCTCGGGCCCGAGGCTCTCCAGACAGCGCGAGATCGTGTCCTCGCCGTACACCGAGACCGGATAGAGGCGGGGAAGGAGCCCCTCCAGGAACTGGCGCACCTTGAGATGCTGGTGGCTCGCGTAGTGGCCGCTGTGAACGGTGCGCAGGAACCCCTCCACGGTGTAGATCTGCACCTCCACCGAGAACATGTAGGGCTTCCGGCCGTTCTTGGGCGGGGCGTAGATCACGTCCACGTCGCTCTTCAGCACCTCGTACCCCTTGCCGGAGTAGGCGTTCAGCCGGGCCCGGTCGTCGGGATGGACGATGGTATTGACCCGGTCCTTCCACCGGAGCGGCCCTCCGAACACGTCGAACAGGACTTCCTGGAGGTCGTTCACCTCGCGCAGGTCCTTGACGATGAACATCGCCCCGATGATGTCCTGGATCTTCCGGGGATGGACCTCGTTGTTCCGGATCATCTTGGAGAGGATGGAGCCGCTCCGCCGGATGTGCAGGGTCTCCCAGATCGGTTTCTCCTGGACCTCGTACTCCGCCTCCCCCTCCTCGTAGCGGAAGGGGGCGACCTCGCGCTTGAACCGGCAGGCGTAATGGTAGACGTGGATGGCCCGCCGGCCGGGCCGGCGCACCCGCATGAGACGGAAGCGCCACCGTTCCTGCTGGGGTCCGGTGCGCCGGGTGTTGATCTCCATGCGGAGCCCGTCGTCGCCGATGTCGTAGAACACGTCCACCGTCTTCATGCGGCTGGCCCCGGGCCAGAGCTCCCGGTCCAGCAGCCCCTCGAAGTACTCCTTGTGGACCGGGCCCATCTGCACCCCGGGGTCGTGGTCGATGTCGAAGATGAGCTTGGCCAGGTAGAGCTTGCGCTGGGCCTCGAACCGCACCCGGGGCGACTCGCCGCGGAAGGCGAGGTCGAACAGCCCCAGGATCTCGTTCCGCGCCGCCACCTCGGGATCCATGGCCAGGGGCTTGCGGAGCCGGGTCGGAAGCAGGTGCAGCACCTCGCGCACGTAGGCGTTCACGTCCACCAGGTACCGGCGGGCCGCCTCCAGGTTCTCGGTGAGGGTGTGGAAGCGCTCCACCGGGTTCAGAAGCCGGTTCAGGTACCGGTTGTAGGTCTCCTCGTCCCGGGCCATCTCCAGGTAGGCGCGGGCCAGGACCCGGGCGGCGAGGTGGTCGCGTTCCAGATAGTGCGGGTCCAACATGGGGTGGGCGCTGTAGTCGGCCTGCACCGGAATCTGAATCATTGATTCTCCCGGGGCGGGGCGCCGGCGCGCGTTCCCCGAAGTCGGACGTACCGTAAAGGCTTGGACGAGGGAACCGGGCGGCGGGGCCGCGCCCGTCCCGAACGGGGCCGCGCCCCGGCTTGAAGTATACCCTCGTTCGACGCGCCGGATCGAGGTTCCGCGGCCGGCGGGGCCGCGCCTTGCCGTGGTCCGTTCCACCGGCCCCGGGCCGTCCCGGCGCGCGCCGCATCCACCCCGGTTATCGGCCCCCCGCTCCCGGAGTTCAGCGATCTCCAGGGCCCCGGAATCGTCTCCGGGGCCTCGGAGGTCAGTGCCGGGAGCCCGCGGGGACGGGATGGACGAGCGGCTCCAACGCTTGCTTGAGGTCGTCGACCAGGTCGTCGACGTCCTCGAGCCCCACCGAAAGGCGCACCAGGCCCGGCCCGATCCCCGCCTCGGCCAGCTGCTCCTCGTTGTAGGTGGAGTGGGTCATGCTGGCGGGGTGCTCGATGAGGCTGTCCACGTCGCCCAGGCTCACCGCCAGGGTCCAGAGCCCCACCCGGTCCATGACCATGCGGCCGGCCTCGCGCCCGCCTTTGACCAGAAAGCTCACCATCCCCCCGAACCCGCGCATCTGCGTCTTGGCCAGCGCGTGCCGGGGGTGGATGCGGAGCCCCGGATAGAGCACCTTCTCGACCGCGGGGTGGAACTCCAGGAACTGCGCCACCTCCATGGCGTTCTCGCAGTGCTTCTCCATCCGGACCGGCAAAGTCTTGAGCCCCCGGAGCAGCAGCCACGAGTTGAACGGGCTCAGCACCGGGCCCAGATCGCGCATCCCCTCGCCCCGCGCCCGGTCGATGAACTCCCGGCTCCCCACCAGGACCCCCGCCACCACGTCGCCGTGGCCGCCGATGTACTTGGTGGCGGAATGGAGCACGATGTCGGCACCCAGGGTGAGCGGTTGCTGGAGGTAGGGGGTGGCGAAGGTGTTGTCCACCATGAGCGGCACCCCGCGCCGGCGGCAGACCTCGGCCACTTCCCGGATGTCGATCAGCGCCAGGGTCGGGTTGGCCGGGGTCTCGATGTGGACGAGCCGCGTCCGGTCGTCGATCGCCGAAGCCACCTTCGCCGGATCCCGCGCATCCACTTCCACCACCTCGATCCCCAGGCGCGGAAGCGTCTGGGCGAAGAGCTGGTGGGTGCCGCCGTAGAGCGTGTTCGAGGCCACGATCCGGTCCCCGGCCCCGCACAGGGTCAGGCAGGCCACCGTGGTCGCCCCCATTCCCGACGCGCAGGCCAGCGCCGCCTCGCCTTCCTCCAGGAACGCCATCTCGCGCTCCAGGGCGGCGGTGGTGGGATTGCCGAGCCGGGTGTAGACGTAGCCCTCCTCCTCCCCCGCGAACAGCCGCGCCCCCTGGTCGGCGTTCGCGAAGGCGAAGGTGGAGCTCATGAAGATGGGAGTCGAAACCGAGCGGATGGGGCCGGATCCCTCGTGCTTGTCCACGTGCTTGGAGCCGTGGACGGCGAGGGTGGCGAAGCCGGGTTTCTTGCGCTCGCTCATGTCGTCTCCTTCTCCGCGCCCAGCCCCGCGAACCGGTCGGCCAGGATCGAGGCCTCGTCGGTCCGCTCCCAGGGCAGGTCCACGTCGAAGCGCCCGAAGTGCCCGAAGGCGGAAGTGGCGGTGTAGATCGGCCGCCGGAGCTCCAGGGCGGTGAGAATGCCGGGAAGGGTGAGGTCGAAGGACAGGGCCACCGCCCGGGCCAGGTCCTCATCCGGGACCACGCCGGTGCCGAAGGTCTCGACCCGGATCCCGGCCGGGTCCTCGCGGCCGAGGGTGTAGGCCAGGTCCACCTCGCAACGGCGGGCGAGCCCGCCGGCCACCACGCACTTGGCCACCCAGCGGGCGGCGTAGGTGGCGGAGCGGTCGAGCTTGGTCGGATCCTTCCCGGAGAGGGCGGATCCGCCGTGGTGGGCCATGGAGCCGTACGAATCGACCACGATCTTGCGTCCGGTGAGCCCCGCGTCCACCTCGGGGCCGCCCCCCACGAAGGGACCGGCGGGGTTCACGTCGATCCGGGTGTCGGGACCGGGGCGGAGGCCGAACCGCGCCAGCACCGGCATCACCACCGCTTCGGCGACCTCGGTGCGGACCCGCGCCACCGCGGCGGAAGCACGGTGCTGCGCGCACAGCGATACCGAGGCCAGCCCCACCGGCACCCGGTTCTCGTAGGCCACCGCCACCTGGGCCTTGCCGTCGGGGCGGAGGTAGTCCAGGACACCGTTCCGGCGCGCATCCCGGAGGCCCTGCATGAGCGCGTGGGCCACCGCGATCGGGAGGGGCATGAGGTGGGTGTCGGCGCCGAGTTCCACCGCCTCGTCGGTGGCGAAGCCGACCATCATCCCCTGGTCGCCGGCCCGGCGGTCGTCGACCACGCTCGCGATCTCCTCGGACTCCTCCCGGAGGAGCGGAAGGACCGCGCAGGACCGGTAATCGAGGCCGCTTTCGGCGTCGTCGTAGCCCACCTCCCGGATCGCCTCCCGGACCACCCGGTCCAGGTCCACGTAGCTCCGGGTGGTGAGTTCCCCGGTCACCAGCACCAGGCCCCGGGTGGCCACGGTCTGCACCAGGGCCCGGGCGTACTTGTCCTTGGCGAGGACGGCGTCGAGGACCGCGTCGGAGATGCGGTCGCAGAGCTTGTCGGGGTGTCCCTCGGCCACGGATTCCGCGCTGTAGAGGTACTGCGTCATCGAGCCCCACCTCCCCTTCCGGCGGTTCCCTCCGCCGGTCATCGTCCGCCCGCCCGGGCGCGTTCAGGGTCCGCCGCCTCCGGTGGTATCCGGGGCGGCCGCACCCCCGTCCGAGTCTCCGAGGCCGCGCATCCGGGCCCGCACCCGGTCCGCCTCGCCGCGTTTTCCTTCCGCCACCAGCACTTCGGCCAGGGTGTCCAGGAAGTCCAGGCTTCCCGGCTCCACCGCCACCGCCCGCCGGGCGTCGTGCTCGGCGCTGGGCAGGTTGTCGTGGGCCTGGAGCAGGCACCAGGCCCGGTTGTTGAGCGCGCGGGCGGCGGTCGAGTCCCTGAGAATCACGTACTCGAACTCGCCCGCCGCGATCTCCCACTTCTTTCCCCGCATCGCCAGGAGGCCGTGCAGGTAGTGGTTCGGGCCGTGATCGACGGCCCCGGCATCGTCCTTCACCTTGGCCTCGGCGGCCAGGGGCGGCGGTCCTCCCGCCCGCACCACCCGGTACACGATCGTGCGCCGGTTGCGGTACCGGGAGTTGACGTAGACCGGCGCCAGGCGCGATTCGTTCCAGATCACGCCCTTGTCGAGCACCAGCGGGAGGAGGGCGGGCCGGAAGAAGTCCACCACCCCCTGGTCCACCACCACGTAGTCGCCGCCGTCCCGGACGACGGCGTCCAGGATCTGATCATAGCTCCCCATGGGGAGGGCGCGGTACGAACCCCCGGCATAAAAAGCCGTATAGGGTTTTCTGTCGTAGATCACCGTGGCCGGACCCACGTGAGGCCGGAGCCACCTCCCCGCCTCCACCAGCTCCGGGAAGGACCCGTCCTCGTTCACGCGGTAGCCCGGGGCCTCGTGGACGGCGGTGATCGCCAACCCGGCCACGCAGAGCGCCCCCAACACGATCCGCCATCGACGACCGGTCCGGTCCAGAAACGCCGCGGCCAGGATCCACAGAAACGGCAGGAACGGCAGCACCAGCCGGGCCCGGGCCCCCACCGCGAAGAACGGGGTCACCAGGAACTGGACGAGCCCGGCGGCGAGGATCGCCGCCGGACCCGCGAGGCCGGCCAGCGCCACCACCGGCGCCGCCCACCCGCCGTGGCGAAGCACCTGGAGGCCGTCGGCGGCGAGGTTCCTGGGCCAGGCGGCCACGCTCCCGCGGCCGTACCGCTCCACCCGGGACGCGGCGTCCGCGGGCGCCTTCCCCCCGGCCGAGGGCTCGTTCTGCCACCATGCGTCCCCCCCGATGTTCACGGTCTTCCGGGTGAGGCTCCAGGTGCCGGTCTTCAACCCCTGCCACCCGACGTAGGGCGCCGCCACCAGGGCGGTGCCGGCGAGGAGCAGGAGCGCGCGCCGGGGACGGCGGGCCCGGAAGAGCGCCAGCACCGCCACCGCAGTCAGGGCCTCGGGCCGGATGAGATAGGCCGCGCCTCCCGCCAGCCCCGCGAGGAACTCGCGCTTGCGCACCGCGAGCAGGAACGCGGCCAGGAGCACCGCCAGGTACGGGGCCTCGCTCATGGTGGTGAGGGAGTAGCGCACCGGGAGGGGAAGGAAGGCGACGGCCGCCGCCGGAGCCAGCCGGAGCCACGGGGAGCGCACGAAGGGGCGGGCCAGGAGCCAGACCAGGGGCACCATCGCCACCCCCGCGGCCAGATCCACCACGCGCGCCGCCGTCACCCAGTCTCGGACCGGGAGATGGGCGAGCAGGATGAGGAGCGGATAGCCGGGAGGCTGGACGGTGTCGAAGGCGGGGCCGCCGGCCAGGGCCCGGGCGAGCCGGATGTAAACGGTGCCGTCCACCGAGACGATGGACTGGGTGTGCCAGAGCGCCAGCCGGAGGGCCAGCGCGGCCAGGGCGATCCCGGCCAGGGCCAGGCGCTCCGAACGCGGCCGGATCCGGCTCTGGGACGGGCTGCGGGGGGGGCGGTCGTTCCGGTTCATGGGTTTTCGTGAGGCGGACGGGAGGCCGGAGCGGCTTCCGGCCTCTCATGGTACGCGCCCGGGGCCGTCCTGCATCCCCGGGAAACGCGGCCCGGCCTCCGGCCAAGGAAAAAGCCGGGGCGGCGTCCGCCCCGGCTCTTCCGCGATCGCTCGCGCGGAGGTTACCGCACGACCATGAGCTTCCGGTTGACCGTGCCTTCCTTGGTCTCGAGCCGGTAGAAGTAGAGGCCGTTCGAAGCGCGCTCCCCCGACTGGAGCTTGCCGTCCCACTCCACCGAGTGGAACCCCGGGCCGAAGGTGCCGTCGACGACCATCGCCACCTGCCGCCCCGCCGCGTCGTAGATGCGCAGGGTGACCGGTCCCGGCCGGGTCAACCCGAACGAGATCCGGGTCCCGGCCGCTCCCATGGGGTTGGGCCGGTTCTGGGCCAGGGTCAACACCGTGGGCAGGCCCTGTTCGGCGATCCCGGTGGCCGAGGTGAGATGGAAGGCCGCGTCGCTCTGGTCCGACCCCAGGTTGTTGCTGGGATCCCAGGCCTGGACCCGTACCAGCACGCTGTCGCTGGGGGAGTTGGGAGTGGTCCAGGAGTAGGTCCCGGTGTTGTCGATCCCGGTCGCCGCGATGGTCCAGGTGGAACCGCCGTTCAGCGAGTAGGAGACCCGCACCGAATCCACCCCGTTGAGAACGGCGGCCAGGCCGGACACCCCCGAGGGCTTCGCGCCGGTGTCGCTGGCGGTCCAGGTGATGTCGGTGGAACTGCCGGCCGGGATCATTTCCCCGCCGTTGGGAGCGGTCACCGCCACCGCGGGCGGGGTGGAATCGGTGGCCTGGATGGTAAAGTTCGCGTCGCTGGTGTCGGCGGCGGAGTTGGAGAGCGCGTCGTAGGCCACCACCCGGATCCGGCCCATGGTGGTAGTCCCGGCCGGCGCGGTCCATGCGTAGCTGCCCGAATTGGCCTGGCCGGTAGCGACGCTGCTGAAGCTGGAGCCGCCGTCGGAGGAGTAGAAGATATCGACGTGGTCGACCGAGAAGTTGTCGGTCGCGGTCCAGTCGACGGCGACCGCCTGCCCGGGAACATAGCTCTCCCCGCCGTTGGGAGCGGTCACCGCCACCGTGGGCGCGGTGACGTCGGCGGGCTCTCCGCTGATCTTTCCGTAGCCGAAGTCGTAGTTCGGCACCGACCCGGTGTAGACGTCGGTCCGGGCGAAAGTGCTGAGCTGCGTCTTCATCTGGACCGGGGTCAGCGCCCCCTGCGCGTCGAGGATCAACGCCACCAGCCCCGCCACCATCGGCGACGCCATGCTGGTCCCCGCCTCCATCCAGTGCTTCCCGTCGGGGTCGATCAGCGGCTGGTTGCCCGACGCGGCGTTGGAGGGAACGTCCGAGGCCAGGGTGGACATGATCCCGAACCCGGGGGCGGCGATGTCCGGCTTCTGGGTCCCGTCCCGGAGGGGGCCGCGGCTCGAGAACGGCGCGATCACCCCCAGCGCGGGCGCCCCGGTGTAGCTGTAGGTGTTGCCGTCGATCGACTGCCAGCTCTTCTTGCCGGTGTAGGCGGCCACGCAGATCACCTCTTGGCCGCTCCCCGGGCTTCCCACCGTCACATCGTCGGTGTAGAAGGTGGTGAACTTCCCGGTGCTGCTGGACTCGTAGTAGTTCCAGAGGTCGATGTTGGAGTTCGTGGAGCTCACCCGGGTGAAGGTGATGGTCCAGTTCCCCGCCGCCGGGGGGCTCCCCGCGTTGTAGTCGTAGAAGGCGACGAACACCTCGTAATCGCCGGAGGAGCTGGTCGAGATCCCGTTGTCGATCTCGATGGCTCCGTCGGCGGTGCTGATCGCGTTCGAGTTGCCGAGCGCGATCGGGCCCAGGATGTGCCCGTTGGGGCTGGAAACGGTCACGGTGTAGTTGTCGGTGCTCTCATAGAACCCGTCGAACAGGAAGAGGTCGTTCTGGGAGCCGGGGCTCGCGGAGTAGGCGCCCACGTTGAAGATCATGTTGCGCAGGCTGGGCGCCCCCGAAACCGGGATCTGGGCGCGGGCGTGGATCTGCGCCCCCCGCTCGTTCCCGGCGGCGGCGACCACGATCTTGCCCGCGCCGGTGAGCGCGCTCAGCCCCACGTCCAGCGGATCGGTGCCGTCGTGCGGCCCGTACTGTCCGCCGAGCGAGAGGTTGACCACCGCGCTCTTGCCCAGGGCCGCGGCCTTCTGGAACACGTAGTCGACCCCGTCCATGATCCCGGCGTCGCTGAAGTCGGTCTTGACCCCGATCAGGGTCGCCTCGGGGGCGACCCCGGTGTAACGGTATTGGGGAAAGGCGTTCCCGGTCCCCCGCCCGTTGCCGCCGCAGATCCCGGTCACGTGGGTACCGTGGCCGTCGGGGTTGGTGATGGTCGGGGTGTTCGCGGTGAGCTGGGCCTGCGAGTACTCGGCGCCGTAACCGAAGGGGAGGGGCGCGGTCCCCGACACCGTCTGGTCCCAGATGTTGACGAAGCGGCTCTGGTCGGCGGCGGTCCGGAAGTCGGCGCTCTTGTAATCGAAGCCGGAGTCCACCACTCCCAGCACCACGTTGGAGCCGGTGTTGCCGCCGTAGGGAGCGCTCTGCCCGTGGACCTTGGGAATGATCTGGGTCTCGGCGGTGGCCACGTCGAGGTTGGGCTTCAGGGTGTGGGCGGCCTGGATGCGGATGATGCCGGGCAGGTCCGAGACCGCCCTCACCGCCGACGGCGGGATGTAGGCGCTGAACACGGTGCCGGCGTGGGAGGTGACCGTCACCCCCATCGCCTCGAGCTGGGCCCGGGTGACGTTGCCCTGGATGAGAGCCCGCACTCCCAACCCGGCCTCGGCCGAGGACATCACGCCCGTCGCCACCTGCGCCGGCACCGGATCGAGTCCGTATCTCAGACTGGAACCGGTGTACTTGTGGAGGAGAGGCCCTACCTTCTCCGGCCCCGCCAGGGCGGGGGCCACGGTCGAGACGAGGACCGCGACAGCGAGTACGAGGGGGAATGCGAAACGCTTCGGGATCACGATGCTTCCTCCGAGGTCGATGGTTCAAGGAAAGCGCCGGCACCGGGCGGACGGCTCCGGGAGCGCGCGGCACTGCCTCCGGTATCGTCCGGGTTGCAGCTCATCTGGAGGCCGGGGGTGGAGCGGGGTCGTCGAACCGGGAAAAAAACCGGGATGGCATGAATCCGTTGGAAACGCCCCCCCTCGGATGACGAATCATAACAGAATCCCGGGGGCGATTCCCGCATCGCGTGGCGCGGGCGGATTTCCCGGCCGCTCGTGCCGGATGCAACGCTCGCCGCCGCGCGACCCGCGGGCATCGGAGCGGGCCCGAAGGGACGGATCAGGCGCCCCGGAAGAAGACGAGGGTCACCAGCAGGAACACGGGGATGAGAATCCCCAGCGACCACCGCATATATCCGAAAAAGGACGGCATCTTGATGCCGGATTCCTCGGCGATCGCCTTCACCATGAAGTTGGGGCCGTTCCCGATGTAGGTGTTCGCGCCCATGAACACCGCTCCCGCGGAGATCGCCATCAGCATGCGGTGGGGCACCTTGTCGATCCCGTGGCCGACCAGGGAGCCGGCGTGGATCGCGCCCTCGGCCACCGCGCCCGAGGCGGCCTTGAAGAACACCATGTAGGTGGGGGTGTTGTCGAGGAAGCTGGACAGGAATCCGGTGCTCCAGAAGAACTTGCCGGGGGTGTTGACCCCGAGTTCGCCTCCGCGGGCCCGCAGGATCTCGAGCACCGGGGTCATGGTCACGAAAATCCCCAGAAAGAGGACCGCGACCTCCACGATCGGTCCCATGGTGAAGTGGTTCTCCCGCCAGTTGGCCATGGGGGAGGTGGCGAACGCCAGGCCCACCATGACCAGCATGGTGGCCTCGCGCAGATAGGGAAGACGGAAGAACGGCACCGGCGAGTGCGGCTGCATGAAGATCACCGCCATCACCACCCCCAGCAGCCACACGAAGTTGAGGCTTCCCCGGACCCGGAGCGGCTGGATCGCGGTCCGGTCCCACTCCCGCACCGCCGGCAGCTCCCTCCGATAGTAGATCCGGTCCACGAGGAAGTAGATGACGAGGACGAGGAGCGAGGTAGGGAGCCACACCTGCCAGAGATTCAGGGTCCAGAAGAAGGGGACTCCGGCCAGATAGCCCAGGAAGAGCGGCGGGTCGCCGATCGGGAGCAGCGAGCCGCCGATGTTGGATACCAGGAAGATGAAGAAGATCACGGTGTGGATCTTGAACTGCCGCTCCCGGTTCGTCTGGAGCAGCGGCCGGATGAGAAGCATGCTCGCCCCGGTGGTGCCGATGCAGGAGGCCAGCAGGGTGCCGAGCGCGATGAAAAGGCTGTTGTTGAGCGGGGTGGCCTGCAGGTCCCCGGTGAGGCGGATCCCCCCCGAGATCATGAACAGGCTCCCCAGAAGCACGATGAAGGGGATGTATTCCTGGAGCATGACGTGGGACAGCTCTCCCACATCGTGGTGAAAATAGTAGAGGGCGGGGTAGGCGGCCAGCGCGATCGAGACCAGGAGCCGCTTGAAGTTGCTCTCCCACCAGTGATGGAGCGGAGTGAGCGGGAAGAGGGCGATGGCCAGGAGCATGGCCACGAAGAAGACCGCGGTCCAGAGGGGGGGGATGGTTCCGGCGGTTTCCCCGCCCTCCGCCGCCGCCCATGCCGAGGGCACGGCGGCCAGGAGCGCCCCCGCGACCAACAGGACGGCGACCATCCACTTCCGCGCCGGGCGCCCGGGCCGGGGGGCGAAGGCCCCCGCGATCGCGTCCCCGCGGCCGAAACCTACCTCACCGATGCGCATTGCGAGCACCCCACACCCCACGATCCGCTCCGACCGGGCCGGCCGGTCGGACCGGTATGGCAACACCTTGCGGCCCGATGCCGCTCAGATCCGGAACAACCTCCGGTGCTCCACCAGGATGCACCGGTCCACCACCAGATCCAGCCCCGCCGCCAGCGCGCGTTCCTCGGCGGCCTCGTGGACCACCCCGAGCTGGAACCAGAGGGGCCGCGCGCATACCCGGATCGCCTCGTCCACCAGCTCCGGCAGCGCCTCCGGCCGGCGGAACACGTCGACCAGATCCAGCTCCTCCCGCTCGGCGGCGGCGGCCAGCGAAGGGTACGCGGGCTCCCCCAGGATCGTTTCCCGGGCCGGATGCACGGGCACCACCCGGTAGCCCGCCGACTGGAGGTAGGCGGCCACCCGGTGACTGTCGCGGCCGGGGTTGGGAGAGCATCCGATCACGGCGATGGTCTTCACCGAGCGGAGCAGATTCCCGACCTCGGGGTCGGAGACGAGCCGGCGTCCAAACATGGCGGTCGAGTATAGGCTCGCCGGGGAGGGCTCACAAGGGAATGAGACTTATTCGGACCGCAGAATCCGGTAGAGCTGAAGCCGGGCCCCCCCCACCTGCATCGGGGTGTCCACCGGGGCGATGCCCGGTCCGCCCCCCTGCACGTCGAAGAGCCGGGCGGGGGATCCGTAGGGATCGCTCTCCCGCCCGAAGCTGAGGAGGAGGTGGGTGACCTCCTGCCGCCAGGACTGCCGGTCCTCGTTCATCCCGGACCAGATGATGGCCGCCCCGACCGGCGTACCCAGGGTCGCGGTCGGCGCCCACGAACCCACCACCAGCGCATGCCCCCCGAGGCCCTCGATCCGGCGGGCCAGATCCCGCTCCGAGTGGCCGCGGCTCCGCCACCACTCGAGGTTCTTGGCGGCGCCGCTCCCCAGGATGACCAGAGCCAGCAGCACCGAGAGCGCCGCCACCGGGAGGGGGCGCAGGGTCAGGGTGAACCGTTTCCAGGTGAGGTAGAACCAACCCAGGAAGCCGGTGAGGGCGGACCACAGCACCGTCGCGAACACGAAGGCCCAGCGGATCCGGTGGGCCATGAGAAAGAGGGGAAGATCGTTGCGCGCGAACAGGAGGTGGACCGCCCAGAACACCACGAACCACGTCACTCCCGCGATCATGGCCATCACGATCATCACGTCCAGGCGGGGGCGCTCGATCCGGCGCAGCGCGAACAGGCGGACGGTGCCCTCGGCGGCCAGCGCGCAGATCGGAGGCACCAAGAGCGCCAGGTCGTACAGGCTCGGCCCCGTCCCGAACACCATGAACGGCACCCCTCCCAGGAGCCAGACCAGGAACCAGAGCCGGCCCTCGTCCAGCCGCCGGTGCCGGATCACCGGCCCCACCACCGACTTGGCGAAGAAGAGGAAGTAGGCCAGCGCCACCAGCGCCACCACCGGCATGAGCCGGACCATGTGGGCGAAGTGGACCGGAGAGAGGATGACCGAGACCGGCAGCGACCGGAAGCTGCCCCGCACGAAGTGGCCCCATACCGCCCCCACCTCGGTCCAGTGGTGGAGGATCACGAAGACGAATACCGCCAGGGCCACCGCGGCGCCGGCCAAAAACGCCTGCACCCGGCGGTGGACGGCCCCGGCCCAGGTCATCTTCCAGCCGTGCATGCGCACGAAGATCGCCATCATCCCCCCGGCCAGGAGGAAGAAGGCGTCGGCGGGTCCATTCTCCACCAGCCCCGCGGTCACCACCACCGCGCCGCTGAGAAACGCCGCCCACCCCTGGCGGCTTCCAAAAAGCCAGAGCCATATTGCAACCAGCATGAGGAGGAGGCCGGTGGTGAGAGGCAGCGCGGTCCGGGCCACCCCGAAGAAGATCGGATTGACCGCGAGGAAGGCGGTGGCCAGGAACGCGGTGAAAGGATGGCCGCTGCGCCGGATGAGGAGGAAGAAGAGCGCCAGGACCAGCAGCGCGGTGAGAGCTCCCGCCGCCCTCGCCGGGCCGAAACCGACGCCGCCGATCGAGAACGCCAGGCGGTCCACCTGGGTCTGGACCGGAATCAATATGGCGGGATTCCAGTCCCCCAGCGGCACTCGTTGCCCGGGGGTTGCCGCCCGGGCGGCCAGCAGAAGCTGACCTTCCAGGTCGGTTGGGCCCAGCGGCGGGTCGGCCGGGAGGTCCGCGAGGAGGGCGCCCCCCACCAGGAACAGTAGGACGATGAGCGCAATACCCCAGATTTTGGGTGAAATGCCCCGCACCGGCGTCCGGGTCGTCATATCAGAATCCTGCGCTATCCTGGAAAGTCCGTGCTATGTCGCGTATTTGCATTGTTTCCCCGCCGGGGCGGGAGTAAGTTCCAGTTGCAGATCCGAGTCGGTCCGGCTTGTGCATGGAATCCTTTTGCAGGCCGGTGTATAGGTCCGGATCGCTCCGGTCTGGTCTGGCGAGGTTCAGTCTCTGAACCAGGGGGATCGACCGGAGTCGCGCCACAGCTGCCTCGCCGGTGGCGCGACCCCCGGGAGGGATGGCTATGCGTCAGCGCCTCTTCCTAACCCTCGCCGTGTTGTTCGCCGTCGCGCTCCTCTTCGGCGGCTGCTCCAGCACGAACCGTTCCGCGATGCAGCGGAGCCTCTATGTCGACCAGCATCCCGAAATTTCCGAACAGGTGGCCGACGCCATCCTCAACGGTCAGATCATGGTAGGGATGAGCCAGGAAATGGTCCAGGTCGCATGGGGCAAACCGGTCCGTATGGAAGCGGTCACCGCCGGGAATGAAGACGTCGCCCAGCACTGGATCTACGGGAACTACTTCGTGGGCGGCACCATCACCAACCTCTACTTCGACAGCGACAACGTGCTCGTGCGCTGCGAAGTAAAGAACCAGTCCACGGGTCCGAACACCGGTCCCTCGGTGGCGGAGACCGCCGGCGACCGGATCAAGGCGACCCCCGAAGGAGGTCTGGTCAAGAGCAGCGCCGGCAACCATTGACGCGGCCGGCCCCCGGTAGGGCCGCGCGTCCGCGCCCCATCGCGCCCCGGACCGGCCGCCCGAGCGGCGGTTCGCGGGGTGTCCGGTCCCGCCCGGCGTCCGGGTCGGATTTCCGGCGCCTTCCGCCCCCGGGGGGGCCTCGGGAAAGGTCATAGCAGCTCCCGGCCCGCGCTTTCGTCCCGCCGTCCGAACAGGAAGAGGATCCCGGCCAGGATCGCCGTCCCCGCGATCCAGGACACCCAGTAGGGCAGTCCGAACGCGGTGGGGACGTCCCCGACCGCCATCCCCACCAGCGCCACCACCACCGCGTAGGGAAGCTGGGTGTTGACGTGGTCCACGTGGTCCGAGGACGAGGCCATGCTCGAGAGCACGGTGGTGTCGGAGATGGGCGAGCAGTGGTCCCCCCACACCGACCCCGCCAGCACACTGGAGATGGTGCCGGCGAGGATGAGGTCGCTCCCCGGGGCCAGCCGGTGGGCGAGCGGGATCACCAGCGGCATGAGGATGGCCATGGTGCTCCACGAGGAGCCGGTGGCGAACGAGGTGAGTCCGCTGAACGCGAACACCAGGACCGGGACCCAGTGGGGCTGGAGCCTGTCCCCCAGCACGTGGACCAGGTAGGCCGCCGTTCCCATCTGCGAGGTGATCATCCCGATCGACCAGGCCAGGGTGAGGATCACCGCGGCCAGAAAGAGCGATCTGGCTCCGCCCAGCCAGGCCTCCACCGCCTGGTGCACGGAGAGGATGCGCTCCCCCACCGCGAGCGCCAGCGCGGTCAGCGCCCCCAGGAACGCCGCCCACAGGAGCGCGGAGTAGGAGTCGGCGCTCCCCACGATGGACTTGAGATCCAGCGCCTTGTGGTCGGCGATCGCGGCCCGGCGGCCGCCGACGTAGATGAAGGCGAGCACGCTCACCACCACCACCAGGATCGGGATCGCCGCGTTCAGCCAGCGGTGCGGCTTGTCCTCGGGCGGCTCCAGCGCCTCCCCCCCGAAGTCGGCCAGTGGCATCGCCCCTTCGCGCAGGACCAGCCCCTTGAGCCGGGCGCGCCGCTCCGCCTTGAGCATGGGGCCGAAGTCGCGGCCGGTGACCGCCACCATGAGCCCGAACACGAGGGCGAAGATGGGATAGAACCGGTACGGGAGCGACGAGACGAACGCCGCGAACGCGTCCCGGTGGATGCCGGCGTTGACGAAGGCGTCGTGGATGAGGCCCACCTCCACCCCGATCCAGGTCGAGACCACCGCGATGCTCGCCACCGGCGCCGCGGTGGAGTCCACGATGTAGGCGAGTTTCTCCCGGGAAATGCGGAGCCGGTCGGTGATGGGACGCATGGTGGGGCCGACGAGCAGCGTGTTGGCGTAGTCGTCGAAGAAGACCAGGATCCCCAGAAACCAGGCGGTGACCTGCCCGCTCCGCGGAGTGCGGGCGAGCGGCGCCACCGAGTTCACGATCCCCTTGGTTCCCCCCATGCGCTGGATCACCCCCAGCATGCCCCCGAGCAGGAACGAGAAGAGCAGGATGTCCACGTGGCCGGAGTCCTGGAGCGAACCCGACACGTAGGTGTCCATGACGCGCAGGAGCCCGTTGAAGGGGCCGGCGCCGAAGACCAGCATCGCCCCCAGCCACACCCCGGCCAACAGAGCCAGCACCACCTGGCGGAAGAGCACGGCGAGGAGGATGGCGCAGAGGGGCGGGAGCAGGCTGGACCAGCCGGGAAGGCCGTGCACCGGCACCGAGGCCTCGCCGCCCGGCCCGGAGAGGGTCAGGGTCTGTCCGCGGCCCAGGCGGATCCCCTCGACCGGGACCGTCTCCCCCGGACCCACCCGGATCGTCCGCTCCTCCCCCCCTGCCCGGACGGTGACCACCGCGGTGTCCCCGGGGGCAAGATCGGTGTCGGCGACTCCGATGTTGAACGGCACCCCGTGGAGCACGACCTTGGGGACCTGGGCGTGCGGGAGGGCCGCGGCGGTCCCCGCCGCCGGCGGCAGGGCAAGAATGACCGCGGCCAGGGCGGCCCCCAGGACCCCCCCGAGGAATCGGCTCGGCATCTGTCCGCGGGCTCCTTTCTCCGGGCCGGGAGGCCGGCCGAATTTGACCCCAAATTCACGGAACCCTATACTGTTCTGCCTTGTTCTCTCAAAGGGAAATGTTCGGGGTCATGGCCGATGCCCCCGGAAAGGATCCTTTCCATGCTGCAGCGCCGTGCGTCGCTCCTGTGCGTCTTCGGCCTGGTGGTCGGCGCGTTCCTCCATGCCGGTCCCGCCCGCGCGGTGGTGAGTCCGGACGCCAAGCTGGTTCTCCATCTCGTGCCCACCAAACCGGGCAAGAAGCGGGTCTGCACGGAGCACGGGGTGAAGGCCTTTTCCGACGTGCTCACCCACGGCGATCTCTACCCCCAGCACTACCTGGCCTACGTGCTGATCACCGACTTCGACACCAAGGAGGGGATCGCCGGGGTCCAGTTCGGCGTCTCCTACGACGACAGCGTCGGCCGCGGGGTGGACGTGCTCTCGTGGCAGGACTGCGCGCTCTATCAGTGGCCCATGGACGCCTGGCCCGGCGCCAACAGCGGGAACCTCCTCACCTGGGACCAGAACGAAGGCTGCCAGCAGGACGACCCGGTGGTGGTGGGTTTCTTCTACCTCACCGCCTATTCCCCCGACCGGCTGAAGCTCATCCCCCGGCCGGTGGACGGGCTCGCCCGGGTGGCCGCGTGCGGGATCAAGCAGATCAACGCCGCCAGCCGCCTGGACAACGTCAAGCCGGAGAACCTCGGCTGGCTCGATTTCGGCGAGGGACAGGGTTACGACCCCTGGGATCCCCAACAGAACCTCCTGGAGCTGAAGTCCCGGTTCAAGCCCATGGGCGGCCGGTGACCGGGTTCCGCCCGCCCGGTTAGAACCCGAAGCTCACCAGGGCCAGCTCGGCCGAGGGCGCCGCCCGCCCCCACCGCGACGGTGCCGGCACGTTGAACGACACCGCCGGCGGCAGCGGCGGCCGGCTCCGGTTCCAGCTCATCGCCCCCACCGCGGCCGGGAGGATCACCCCCGACCACCGGATGAGATCGCTCTGCCCCTCCAGGACGCGGCTGAAGCCGGCGAACACCGCGGTCCCCGAGAGGACCCCGATCGCGGTATCCGAGAGCCGGCCCGGGGGGGGCGCGGTCCGGCCCACCATGGTGACCCCGATGAACGCCCCCACCGGGAGGCCGACCAGGATGCCGGGGGTGTCCCCGCCGGGCTTGGACGCGCTGCAGTTCGAGCAGAAGCTCTGGGCCAGGAGCCCGATCCCGTAGCCTCCCGCCGCGGCGAGGACCGTGCCGAGCGCCACCTCCCCCACCGCCGCCTGCCACGGAACGGGAGGACGGGGGCGGAGCGCGGTGCTGTCGGCCTCGGTTTTCTTCCCCCGGCCCCCCACCATCGACCCCAGGCTCTGGGCACCGGCCGGCGCCGCGGGCAGGGCCGTATACGCCGCCGCCGCCGCCACCGCCAGGACCAGGCCCCGCATCCAGCCGGCGCGTCTCATGCCGCGCCCTTCCGCACCGCGTCCAGCACTTCCATGACCCGGATCGCCTGGTCGAGGGTGGCCAGGTCGGCCACCTCCTCGCCGTCCAGCCGGAGGGCGAACCGGTCCAGGAGCCGGGAGAAGAGCGGCCGCCGGATGTCGGTTTCGGGCGAGGTCCAGTCCAGATCGGGGTCGGGACCCACCGTTTCCTCGGCTCCGTCCGCCGAAGCGATCCGGATCCTCCCCCCCTCCACGTGGGCCGCCCCCCGGGAGCCGTGCGCCCGCACCCAGTGCTCGTTCCGGCCCGAGGTCCCGGAGATGTCGATCCGGCCCACCACCCCTCCCTCGAGCTCCACGGTGAAGGCGGCGTTGTCGTCGGCGGTGACCGGGCGCAGGTTCCCCTCGCGGTCGGCGCGGGCCGGGACCTCGGTCCAGATGCGCCCGCGCGCGAGGATGGGCGCCCGCCCGCTCAGGAACCAGAGGGAGTCCACGTTGTGGGAGCCGAGCGCGCCGAGGAGGCCCCCGCCGTCCTCGGAGCGGGAGAGCCAGCCGAAGGTGGGAGCGGCGGGGTCGGCCCAAAACGAGGCGAAGTCGCGGATCTCCAGCCCCCGAAGCGCCCCCAGCCGGCCGTCGGCGATCAGGCGCCGGAGGGTGAGGATTTCGGGCCGGTAGCGGAATTCGTGATCCACCGCCGCCGCGCATCCCGCCGAGGCCCCGGCGCGGGCGATCTCGGCGGCCTCCTCCGCGTTCATCGCCGCGGGTTTTTCCAGGAGCAGGTGCTTTTGCGCCGCGAACGCGGCCAGGGCCGGGTCGCGATGGAGGGCCACCGGGGTGGAGACGCAGACCACGTCCACCTGGTCCCGCGTTCTCGAGAGGAGTTCCCGCCAGTCGCCGCCGTGGTGCGGGATCCCGAACTCGGAGGCGGCGGCGGCCGCGGTCCCCGCCCGCCCGCTCGCCACCGCGGTCACCGTGAACCGGGGATGGGCGGCGAACACCGGGAGTTGGACCCGGCGCCCGAATCCCGCGCCGATCTGAAGCACGCGATAGATGTCGGTGCGGCGACTCACCAGGCTCTCCCCTCCACGACGACGCCCCCGCGGACGGATCCGGTCGGGGGCGTCGGCTGCTTCACGACCGCGGGATCAGCGGAGGTCCACCTTCTCCGCGTGGATCACGTTCCCGCCGTCCGCGGATCTCTCGACCCGCCCGGTGACCGTGATCGCCTTTCCGGAGAACCGCTCACCCATGTGCGCGTCGTTCTCGGGATCGTTGGCGACCACGTAGATCTTGCCGTCGCCGGTCTTCATGGCCAGGGCGCAGTCGTCGGTCACGCCGAACGTGCAGTGCCCGCATCCCACTGTCCCGCTGAGGGTGACCGAGGCGGCCGGGACCTCGTCCGGCGCCTTCAGCATCCGCCCGCTCTGCCCGGAGGCCGGCGCGGCGGGCTCCGGAGCGGGGGTTTCCCGGCTCACCGCGGCCCGGTCGGCGCTCCCGGCCCGGTTTCCGTGCCCGCACCCGGCGGCCGCGAGCGCGATCGCCAGGGCGGCCGCCGTCATCCACATTCTGCGCATGATCGTACTCCTCCGTGCTTGCCCGTTCAGGCCCGCACCGGCACCGGCGCGGTGGTCGGGCTCTCGGTCATGGTCCTCTCCACCTCGGCCACCGTCTTGGGAGCGGCGGCGGTCAGCACCTCGGGATCGCCGTCGGTGACCAGGACGTCGTCCTCGATCCGCACCCCGATCCCCTTGTAGGCGGCGGGCAGGTTCTCGATGAACTCCCCGAAGTAGAGGCCGGGCTCCACCGTGAGCACCATTCCGGGCTCGAGCGTACGCCAGGCCCCGCCGCTCCGGTAGTCGCCCACGTCGTGCACGTCCAGGCCCAGCCAGTGGCTGGTCCGGTGCATGTAGTAGGGCTTGTAGGTTTCCTTCTCGATCGCCTCGTCGGCGGAACCGGAGAGGATCCCCACCGCCACCAGCCCCTCCACCAGGGTCCGGAGGGCGATGTCATGGACGTCGCTGAACAGCTTCCCGGGGCGCGCCTCGGCGATGGCCTTGAGCTGGGCGTCGAGCACGATCTCGTAGATTTCGCGCTGGGGGCCGTTGAACCTGCCGTTCACCGGGAAGGTGCGGGTGATGTCGGCGCTGTAACCCTCGTATTCGGCTCCCGCGTCGATCAGCACCAGGTCGCCGTCCCGGCATTCCGCGTCGTTTTCGGTGTAGTGGAGGATGGTGGCGTTCATCCCGCTCCCCACGATGGAGCTGTAGCCGGGAGCGGCGGCGCCGTTCCGGCGGAAGACGTACTCGATGGCCGCCTCGATCTCGAACTCCTTCACCCCGGGCCCGGTCATCCGCATCGCCTCGCGGTGGGCCTCGGAGGAGATCGCCGCCGCCCGGCGCATGCGTTCCAGCTCGGCGGAGGTCTTGACCAGGCGCATCTCGTTCAGGATGAAGGCGGGGTCCAGGATCGCCGAGGGCGCCCTCACCCCCTGCCGCACCTGGGCCCGCACCGCGTCCAGGGCGGCCAGGACCTGGCGGTCCCGGTCGGGATACCGGTTCAGGGTGTGGTAGAGCCGGTCGGTGTTCTCCAGGTACTTGGCCAGCATTTCCGGAAGCTGGTCGATGGTGTAGGCGGCGTCGGCGCCGTAGCGCTCCTTCGCTCCCTCCGGGCCCGCCCGGCGGCCGGTCCACGTCTCCTTCTCCTTGTCCCGGGGCCGCACGAAGAGCACGAACTTGTGCTCGGGGTGGTCGGGCAGGAGGAGCGCGGCCGCTTCCGGCTCGCCGAACCCGGTCAGGTAGTGGAAGTAGGAGTCCTGGCGAAACTTGTATTCGGTGTCGTTGGAGCGGGTGCGCTCGGGAGCGGCGAAGAACACCGCCACTCCCCCGCCCATGCGTTCCATCAATCGCGTGCGGCGCTCGGCGAACATGACATCTCCTCGCTGAATGCGGTCGAAGGTCGGCCGGTCGCGGCGTGGGGGCCGCCGGCCCGTCAGTCTACCACGCTGGAACCGGCTTCGCGGGCCACGTGCCAGGCCCGGCCCTGCTTGAGAAAGCTCCTCGCCCAGTCGATGTCCCGGTACAGCACCCGGTCGGTCCGGACCGGGGTCATCCCCGCCTCCTCCATGGCCCGCCACAGGCGCTCGGTCGCCCTCCCGCAGGTGAACGGGCGCCGGAAATAGACTCCCTGCCACGCGGTCAGGAGCTCGATCGCGGTCACCGTTTCCACGTTCTCCAGGATCTGCCGGCACTTGAGCGCGGCCAGGGGACTCATGCTGACGTGGTCCTCGGTGTTCTCGCAGGTGGGGATGGAGTCCACCGAGGCCGGGTGCGCCAGCACCTTGTTCTCGCTCACCAGGGCCGCGGCCACGTACTGCGGGATCATGAGCCCGTTGTTGAGCCCGCTCCGCTCCACCAGCAGCGACGGCAACCCGTTGGAGAGGTTCCCGTCCACCAGGTGGGCGGTGCGCCGCTCGGAGATGCTTCCCAGCTCGGCCAGCGCGATCCCCAGGTAGTCCAGGGCCACCGCGATCGGTTCCCCGTGGAAGTTCCCGCCGCTCACCACCGCCTCCAGGCACTCCGTGACCGAGAGCGAGGCCGCGTACGCCTCCACCGTTCCCGCGAACTCGGGCCGCGGAGGGAAGAGGAGCGGGTTGTCCGTGGCGCTGTTGGCCTCGATGACCAGGGTGCGGCGGACATCCTCGACCGTCTTGCGGACGGTGCCCAGCACCTGCGGCGTGCACCGGAAGGAATAATCGTCCTGGACCGAGGGCATCTCGGGCAGCGCGAGCTGGAGCTGGAGCACCGCGTCGGCCAGGAAGTCGCGCCCCTTGACCGCCTCCCCGGGGAGCGGGGTCTCCAGCACCGAGGCGTAGAGGGCCAGCACCTGGCCCCGGACCGGGGCCAGCGCCTCCCGGTAGGAGCGGTGGAGGCGCGCCCGCGCGGTGAGCCGCTCGGTGGCCTCGGGCGGGGACCCCGGAGCGCCGGAACCGGGAACGCCCGCGTTCGCCTCCAGCTCGTCCAGGAGCGGCGCCGCCCCCCGGACCCGTTCCGACAGCGCCTTGTTCCCCTCCCCGCCGTCCAGGATCTCCGCCGCCGCCGACAGCGCCCAGCGCGCGCGATGGAGCCGGGCGGTGTTCAAGGGGAGAGTGAGGATCTGGCTCTCCGCGGTGAAGGCGAGCACGTTGGCCGCGGTCTCGCGCTGTCCCTCCAGGGGGCGGGCGTCGTGGAGGCGGGGGTCGAAGGCGTCGCGCACGCCCTTGGCCGCCTCCAGGCTGAGGGCGCAGGCCAGCTCCGCGCTCTCCAGGAGCACGATGGCGTCGAAGAGCGTGAGCACCCCGATGGCCACGCTCACCTGGGTGCCGTTGTTGAGCGCCAGCCCTTCCTTGGCCGCCAGGGTGAGAGGGGGGCGCTCGTCGTCGAAGAGCCCGGCGGGGGCGGCGGTGAAGCGCCACGGCACCGGCCGGGCCACGTAGTCCGGGGCCCGGCCCCCCTCGCTCGAGGGCCCGTCGGGGGCGGGCTCGTCCGCCCCGGGCGCGTAGAACCGCGCCTCGGGGTCGCCGCAGAGGGAGAGCGCCAGGTGGCTCAAGGGCGCCAGATCCCCGCTCGCGCCCAGCGATCCCTTGGACGGGATCCAGGGATACACGTCCTCGTTCAGGAACCGCAGCACCGCGTCGATCACCGCCGGCCGCACCCCGGAGTTCCCGCGGGCCAGGGTGTTGGCGCGGAGGAGCATCGCCGCCCGCACCTCATCCTCGCGGAGGGGATCGCCGGTCCCGCAGGCGTGGCTCCGGATCAGGTTCACCTGAAGCTCCCCCAGCTCCTCCGGGGCGATCAGGATGTCGCGCTTGGAGCCGAAGCCGGTGGTGAGCCCGTAGACCTTGGCCCGGTCCTCCACCAGCCGCTCCACCACCGCGCGCGCGAACCCCACCCGGCGGCGGGCTTCGGGGTGCAGCCGGACCCGCGCCCGGTAGCGGGCCACCGCCACGATCTCCTCCAGGGTGAGGTTCCGGCCGTCCAGGGTCACTTCTCGGATGCGATCGGGCAACTCGCAGAGTCTCAACGGCTTTCCGCCTCCCCCGAGGCCTCGGCCTCGGGCAGTTGGGGTCCGGGGTCGGTCAGATCGCTCCCGCCGTTCCCGCCCTCCGGCCCCGGGGATCCGGCCATGTGACGGTGCGGCAGCACCCCCTGCGGGCCCTCGCCCACGTAAAGGGTGAGGTGGGGGAACGGAATCTCGATGCCCTCCTCGTCGAACCGGTTCTTGATCCGGCGGCGGAACTCCCGCCCCACCGCCCACTGCGTGAGCGGCCGGGTCTTGAACATGACCTTGATCACGATCGCCGAATCGCCGAAGGAGTCCAGGCCGAGGATGGTGAGGGGCTCCAGGATCTTGGGCCCGAACTCGGGGTCCGCCTCCATGGTCTTGCCCAGCTCGGCCAGGACCTCCATCACCCGGTCCACGCTCTCCTTGTAGGCCACCCCCACGTTGAGCACGATGCGCGACCACTCCCGGGTCATGTTGGTGACGGTCTCGATCGCTCCGTTGGGGACCACGTGCACGTTTCCCTCGAGGTCCCGGAGCACGGTGGTGCGGAGGTTGATCGCCTCCACCAGCCCGTTCTTGCCGGCGATCGAGACCACGTCGCCGACCCGGAACTGGTTCTCGAGGAGGATGAAGAATCCGGTGATCACGTCCTTGACCAGGTTCTGGGCTCCAAAGCCCACCGCCAGACCCGCGATCCCCGCTCCGGCCACGATAGGGGCGATGTCGAAGCCCAGCTCCTT
Organism: Candidatus Eiseniibacteriota bacterium; assembly: GCA_963728475.1. Classification (GTDB taxonomy): domain Bacteria; phylum Eisenbacteria; class RBG-16-71-46; order JABDJR01; family JABDJR01; genus CAVSKL01. The sequence goes on along the minus strand of CAVSKL010000001.1, from coordinate 1,373,956 downwards.
CATGATCAGCATACCCACCACCAGCACGATCAGCACCAGCGAGACCTGGTTCACGATGCGGCTCAAGGTCTCGGCGCGCTTCTCCACCTCGTTCTTGGTGTTGGGGTCGTCGTCCTCCACCGATTGCTCCACCCGTCGCACGACGAACTGCACCACCCGGTACGCCACGAACGCGGCGATCAGGATGACGACGATCCGGATGCCGTGGGTGAGGAGAAGTCCGCGGACGGTGTTCCAGTCGAGGGCCAGGGTCTTCATGCGTCGCTCCCGGAGGTCATTCGGGGTTGGTTTCGTGCTTCAGGGACCGGATTCTAGCAACGGAGCCGCCCGTCCCGGGCCGGTTCCGCCCCCGGACGGGGAGGCGGGATGCCGGCCGGCCGGCACCGGGGCCGCCGGGCGGGCCGGGGCCTTTCCCAGCTCCCGTCGGGCCGAGGCGCTTTGCTCCCGGCTGAACTCGTGCCGTATTCCTTTGCCGGAAAAGCGCTTATGGATGCGGCCGGCATTTTCGACCCGGAAGCCGTGAAAGCATTCCGACCCATTCGGGGGGCCGGGCGGGGCGCCTTCGTGGACCCAGCCCGGAGGATCCCCCGCTTCGGCTTGATCTGACGCGAAATTCCAGGCATCATTGGTAGTCGTGCGTCTCGTGATTTGCATCCAATAAAGTACGAACCCTCCCTTTCGGGAGTCCTCATTGGAATGGAGAACCGCCATGCACTTGGAATCAACGACCAAGACGTCACGCTCCCGACACTCCCGCCGCGCCGCAAAGGGTGCCGATTCTAGGCCGGACACGAGACGGCAACAAGGTGGTCGGGGCGTCCTCGCCCTGGCGGGGCTGGGAGCGCTCGCCCTCGCGGTCGCCGCCGCCGGGTGCGCCAGCTCGAGAATGACCTCCTCCTCCGCGTCCGCCGCCGAGAATCCCACGATGGTGCACGGGGTGGTCCCACCGCCTCCCTCCGAGCCCCAGACCCAGCTTCCCGCCGAGTATCGGAGCTGGCCGTACCAGGAGGCGGCCTCCACGCCCGCAGGGGTTCGCCCCTACAAGCTGATCAACCAGCTCACGTTCTCCGCCGGCGGCAGCGCGTTGAACCAGGAGGCCAAGGGAGCGCTCATCGAGGCGTCCAGGCAGCTCAAGCTGAATCCCCGCTGGCAGGCGCTCCTGGTCGGCTTCACGGATCAGCACGGCGAGCAGGGCCGGTCCTTGGCGCTCGGCCGCGCCCGCGCCGAGGCGGCACAGGAGTTCCTGATCTCCCAGGGGGTGGAGAAGAGCCGGATCACCCTCCAGAGCCTGGGCTCCGCGTACGCCAAGGGCGACCAGTACCAGCCCACGCAGCTCGAGACCGACCGCCGGGTGGAGGTATGGGCGCTCATGTAGGGCCCGCGCCCCGGTAGCTTCCGCGCCCGGTCCCCCTTGGGGGGCCGGGCGCGTCTTCATTGCCGCCGGGTTCGGCGGGGACGGACGGCACTCCCGCTCCGGCGGGGCGGCCTCGGTCCTTGCCCCCCTTCCGCCGGCGCCGCTCAGCCCACCTCGAACCGCATCCACCGCGCGCGAACGTCGGCGAACTCGCGAGGGTCGATCCAGAGGAAGTTGGAGATGAGCTTGATCTCCTCCATCTCCTCGCGTCCGATCTCCCCGTCGACCGCCGCCACCGCGAACGCCGCGTCGAGCAGCTCCTTCCGCTCGTCCATGGTCGAGATGCGGTTGTACTCGCTCAGGAGCCCCTGCCGGTCCATGCGGGCCGAGGCCGCCTCGCGGACCGACTGCACCGTCCAGTCCAGGAGCGGCGGGGTGAGCCCGAAACGGCCGGCCAGGATGCCTCGGACCTTGCCGGCTTCGGCGTCGGAGATCCCCCCCTCCACGTCCGCCACCCGCCCCAGCACCGCCCCGAACAGCGTGTAGCGGTTGAGCCGGGCCGCCTCCACCTCGTCCCGCCAGGCCCCGGCGGAGACGTCGTCCAGCCGCTGGAGCACCGTATTCTTGAGGTATTCGGCGAGCTCCCCCCGCGCGCCGCCCTCCCGCCCGGCGAACATTCGCTTGAACACGCCGCTGATCCGCCCCATGAACCGGTCCACCGACGCCTCGGCGTCCATGATCCCCTTGAGGCTCTCCAGCACCTCGCGCTCCGAGTCCTCCATCGCCCCGTCGGCGCGGAAGATGGCGGCGACCTCCTCCAGGACCTCGTTCCGCTCGCCGTAGCTGTGGAGGAGGCCCAGAAGCTCGCGGGTCAGTTCCGCGCAGCGGTTGTAGGAGACCGGCGCCTCCAAGAGCCCATGCACCTCGCGCACCTCGTCGGGGGCGAGATCGTAGGCCAGCATGAGGTCCTTGATGCGGTTCACCTCCTCGTTCTGGAGCTTGCCGTCCGCCCAGGCGGCGGCGGCCAGCACCTTGAGGAGCGCGATTTGTCGATCTTTCTTGCTTGCCATCACCACTCCACGACGCGGGCGGTCCGGAGCGCGCCCGCGCAACGCTTCCAGCGTCCGCCTCCCTACCCGAGGCCCCACCGGCCGGCCCCGGGCGGACCCTGGACTCAGTCCTCGTCCTCGTCCTCGTCCTCGTCCTCGACCTCCACCTCGACCCGCCCGTCCACCACCCGCACCGCGTGAACCGGCGTCCCGGCCACCGCGGGCAGGCAGAGCGCCTCGCCGGAACAGACGTCGAACTTCGCCCCGTGCCGGGGGCAGGTCACCACGCGGCCGTCGAAGTCGCCCTCCACCAGGTTTCCCCCGTCATGGGTGCAGAGATCCTCGATGCAGCAGAGCCGGCCCTCCACGTTGAACAGCGCCAGGTCCACCTCGCCCGCCTCCACCAACCGGTACTCGCCGGGACCCAGATCGCCTTCCCGGCCCACGTCGACCCATCGACCCATCGGGCACCTCCCCGTCGCGCCGGACGCGTCTCCGCGCCGTGCTAAGATAATCGTTTGCAATCGGTAGGCTTACACGGCCTGCTCCCGGTCGCGCCCCCTCGGCGCGTTCCGCCGATGAAACCAGGGTACCAGGGGCGGGAGCAGAACGCCTCCCCCCGGCAAGGAGACCGGATGGCCGAGATCGTCGCCTCCACCCGGATCGCCGGCGTGAAGTTCGCGCGGCTCACCGCCTTCGTGGACGAGCGCGGGCGTTTCATCGAGACCTTCCGCCGGGAGTGGTTTCCCGAGCGCGAGTGGAGCGAGATCCAGGGCAACCGCTCCGACTCCCGGAAGGGGGTGCTGCGCGGGCTCCACTACCACCTGAACCAGATCGACTACTGGTACCCGGCGATGGGGCGGATCCGGGTGGGGCTGGTCGACCTGCGCCGAGGCTCCTCCACCCGGGGCGCGGTCGAGACGCTCGAGGTGGGAGGCGACGATCCCCTGGGGATCTACGTGCCGGTGGGGGTCGCCCACGGTTTCCTGGCCTTGACCGACTCCACCCTCACCTACGTGGTGGACCGGTACTACGATGCCTCGGATGAATACGGGGTGGCCTGGAACGACCCCGGAATCGGTCTCGATTGGGGGATCGCCGATCCGCTCCTCTCCCCCCGCGACATGAAGAACCCCCGCCTGGACCAGATGGACTCCGCGCTCCTCCCCGCCTGACTCGCGCCGGCGCGCACGGCCGGCGAAGAAGGCCTCGCCCCGGCCCCGGCGCAACCATTCCCGTCGGATTTCGTATGAACGTTCGGAGGGGGGGCGTCGTCCAATCCGGCGGAACCCGGTCCCTCCTCAAGGCTCATTGCCCGGCCCTCCATCCGCCGACCCTCAGGGAGCGATTCCGTCATGCGCGCCATCCCACGAAAGTCCGGGCCCGCCACCGAGGGCGGGGTGGAGCCGGCCCGGGCCTGGCCGAGCCCGGCCGACTTTCCTCGCCTCTCGCGGCGCGCGCCGATTCTTCCGGCCCTCGGAGCCCTCGAGAGCGAGGCGGCGGCCCGTGGCGCCCGGCCCCACGTGTTCCTGCTCACCGCACCCGGGAGCGCGGTCCTCGTCTATGGCTGTTCGGGGACCCGCGATCCGCGGGCGCCCGAGATCGCCGACCTGGTGGCTCGCTGGATGGCGCTCCGCCCCGGGGTCACCCTGATCGGGGACCGGGTGGGGTGCGCGGCGCCGGGGCGCGCCTCGGTGGTGCGGCGGTACGGTGCCGGGGGCGCGATCCACGACCTGGCCCGCCGTCGCGGAGTGCCGGTCTACTCGGTGAACGCCTCCCGGGAGTTGATCGCCGAGCGGCTCCTGGAGAGCTTTCCCGCGACGCAGGTGGCGCTCCACCTGGTGCTCGCGCCTTACTTCGCCGCCCGGGCGGCCGCTCCGCCCACCGATCCCGACGACTTCGTGGAGGGTCACCGGCGCCGCTGGACGCGGGACGGTGGACCGGCGTCGTCGCTTCCCAACCTGGCCGCGGTGGAGGCGCGGTGGCGGCGCGACTTCCCGGGCGCGCCGGACTGGCGGGAGATCTCCGCCCCCCCGGGCTACCTCGCCGCCATCGCCGCCCGGGCCCGCGGCGTCCCCGAGGAGCGGCTGATCGAGGTGATGCTTCACTTGGCCGAGCGGGGCGAGCGGGTGTTCGCGGTGGCGCCCGCCGAGCAAGCCTACCGGGTGGAGCCCGCGCTGCGCGCGGCATGGCGGTGGCTGGAGCGGGGAAGGCGGGGCGCCGGCTGAGCGCGTGCTCCCGGCGGGGGCGAAGCGGGCGCCGGGTCCGCCGGTCAGGAGCGCCCCGGACGGCCGGGCCGGTCAGAAGCGCCCGGGACGGCCGGAGGCGCCGTGTCCGCCGGCGCGCGCGCCCGGCCGGTCAGAGATGCCGGGAACGGATTCCCCGCCCGTGGTCGATGAGTTTCGAGGACTCCACCGTCCGCGCCTGCTTGGTGGGGGCGCCGAGGACGATGGTGATGAAGTTCCCCTTGGGATCGCGCACCGACTGCACCATGCAATAGCCCGACTCGTCGATGTAGCCGGTCTTGGCCGCCACCACGTCCGGCCGTGCCCGGAGAAGCCGCGAGGAGTGCACGATCGTGCAGGGGCCGCGCGGAGTCGTCAGCTCGAACTTGCTCGTCCCCATGAACTTCCTGAGGACCGGGTTCCGGAGAGCCGCGGTGAAGATGGTCACCACCTCCCGCGCGGTGGAGACGTTCCGCTCATCGAGGCCGGTCGGTTCCACGAACCGGCTCTGGGTGCACCCCAGGGAATGCACCGTCTCCTGCATCCTGAACCCGTAGGTCTCGTAGCTCATCCCGAAGGGGTGGGTGAGCGCGCGCGCCGCGCAGTTGTCCGAGCAGACCAGCGCCATCTCCAGAAGCGTGCGGGCCGGCACCTTGTCGCCGGGACGGAGCCGGGTGCGCCCCACCCCGGTCCAGTCCGCGCGGGTGACGGTGATGACGGCGTCCAGGCTCCCGTTCATGCGCAGGTAGGTGAGCGCGGCGGCCAGCTTGGTGAGACTGGCCACGGGGACGCGATCGTCGATCGACTTCGTGTAAAGCCAGGTCCCGGTCGCGGGATCGTAGATCCCGGCGTTCCGGGCGCGCAGGGAGAAGGCGTCCGCGCCGCGGGGGACAAACGCCGTCCCCAGGATGCCGGCAAGCGCGACGAGCACGGTCGCCTTCCGAGCGCGTTGCGATGCCCTCCACATACACAAAACCCTCGGGTAGAACGGATTGTCTCCGGCCGCGGGCGGCCGGCGTCCAGTTCGGAGGGTATCGGCCCCCCGCTGAATAGCCTGAAGGTACGGCCGGAGAGTCTCCGGGCGCAACGGGAAATCGAGCCCGGCGGCGGTGCCATCCGTTGCCGGGCAAGGAGTTGAGGGGATGGCCCGACCGGAGGCAAGAAGCCCGCGACGCGCGCCGGGCCCACGGGGCGCTCAGACGGCCGGAATCGGACGGGCAAGCTCCACGAACCCCGCGAGCCCGGCGGCCGGAATCGGACGGGCAGGCGGCGGGTGGGTCGCCGCCCTCCGGGGTCGAGAGGCCGCCCTTTCGTCCTGGCGCCCTCGCGCCCCGGCGCCCTCGCCTTGCGGCGTCCTCGCGCCCCGGGCCCGGCGCCTTCCTCGGCGCCGCCTGGTCGTGGCCGCCGGTCAAGAACCGGTCCCGGTCGCGCCGGCCGGCTCTCGCGAGCAGGTCCAGCAACGTGCTTCAGCGGGGCGTTCGGGTTCAGGGGGTCGGCGGATGCGGCAGGGCCGGCCCCACCGGGGCCCAGCTTCCCCCCCCACCCCCAAAGGGAAGCTGCACGCGCACGTGAAGCAGATGGTCGCAGGCCAGGGCGGTGGCCGCGGCCAGGGCGAGGCAGCTCACACCGGGCCAGAACCCCAGCCCGAACGACGCGACGCAGGTCCGAAGGATGTCGGCGACGATGCTGCCGCACATCATCTGCCCCGCCTTTTCCAGCCACTGGTCCAGGGTGTCGCCCATGTTCTGGGGAGTCAGGACGCCGGACAGGTCGCCGCGCCAGAGTTCGGCGCCGCTCGCGGCGTCCCGGAGCACCCCCGACGAGGCGTCGATGGTGGCCCCTCCCAGGTAACGGCCACGCTCGGTCACCAGGTAGCCGCTCCGGATGGCGCCGGGGCCCGAGGCCAGCACTTCCAGGAGCCGCCCCTGATCGGAGTGCGCGAGCCAGCGGACGCTGACCGGCCCCTCGATCGGGAGAAGACTTCCGGACTGCGCGGTCCGCACCGCGGCCGCGGCGGTGGCGGCATCAACGCCGGGGCCCGCGGCGACCGTGCGCTCCGCCCCATACAGGCGCTTGAGTTTTCCCCAGGTGGTGGGGGCGGCGGCGACGGAGAGCGGAAGCGCCCCCGAGGCGACGAACAGCATGGAGAGCCAACCGACCAGGAATCGACGACGTAGCATGGATGGTTCCTTCCTCGCCCGCGCGCGGCGCGGGCCGGCGTGGACGGGGCGATACCGGTGGTCGTTGCATGGACGGTGCCGACGCTCCGGCGGCCGTGGAACGGCGGCGGGGACCAGGGCGGCGCGAAGGAACGACGGGATCGCGTCGCGCTCCGCCGTGAGATCGCCGCTTGCGCAACCGGGCGCCCCGGTGTCTGATTGCCCCATGGACGCATCGGCCCCGACCTTCGATTCCGCGCGCGCGGTACGCCGCGTGGTGGTGCCCCGGTTCGGGGACGTGGGCGTGCTCGAGGTGCGCAGCGGCCCGCCCGCCCCGCTCGCCCCGGGCGCGGTGCGGGTGCGCGTCCAGGCCGCCGGGGTGAACTTCGCCGATCTCATGATGCGGATGGGGCTCTATCCAGAGGCGCCGCCGCGCCCGTTCAGCCCGGGCTACGAGGTGAGCGGGACGGTGAGCGAAGTGTCCGCCGAGGCGGCCGCGGCCCACCCCGGCTTGGCCCCGGGGCAGCGCGTGATCGCGGTCACCCGTTTCGGCGGATACGCGGAGGACGTGGTGGTCCCGGCGGGGAAGGTATTCCCGCTTCCGGACACGTGGTCGTTCGAGGACGGCGCCGCGTTCCCGGTGGTGTTCCTCACCGCGTGGATCGGCCTCCGGGGGATGGCGCGAGTGCGCGCCGGCGACCGGGTGCTGATCCAGGGGATCGCGGGCGGCGTGGGCCTGGCCGCGCTCCAGGTCGCGCGGGCGGCGGGGGCACGGGTGATCGGCACCTGCGGCGGCGACCGGAAGGTGAAGGCGGTGGAGGCGATGGGGGCGGAACGGGCGATCGACTACCGCACCGAGCACGTGGGCGCGGTGGTGCGCGCGTGGGCGCCGGACGGCGTGGACATCGTGCTGGAGTCCCGCGGCGGGAAGGGGCTCCGCGAGAGCCTGAAGTTCCTGCGGCCCACCGGGCGGGTGGTGTCGTTCGGGGTAAGCGAGCTGGTGACCGGCCGCACCCGGAACTGGTTCCGGGCCGCGCCCGCGGTCCTGCGCCTCCTCTTCTTCAACCTGCTCGACCTGGTGAACGAGAATCGCGGGGTGTTCGGGGAGAACGTGCTCCGGCTCTGGGACGACGACGCCTTGTTGTCCGAGGCCACCGCCGACCTCTTCACCGGCGCGGTGAGCGGGGCGCTCCGGCCCGTGGTGGACCGCGCGTTCCCGCTGGAGCGCGCGGGCGAGGCCCATGCCTATCTCCACGACCGCAAGAACATCGGAAAGGTGGTGCTCACCACCGGAGCCTAGCGGCGGCGGCGTCCCATTCCGCTGCCGCGAGTCCGCGAGGAGGCCCCATGCAAGAGATCGAACGCATCGCGGTGATCGGCGCCGGCACCATGGGCCACGGCATCGCCCAGACCGCGGCGGCGGCCGGCTACGCGGTGCGCCTTTTCGACGTGGACCCCGGCGCGATCGCCCGGGGCCTGGCCGCGGTCGAGGCCGGCCTGGACAAGGGGGTGGCCAGGGGGAAGGTATCGCCGGAGTCCCGCGCCTCCGCGCTCGGCCGGATCGAGGGGGAAAGCGACCTCGGGCGGGCGCTGGACGGCTGCGCGATGGCGATCGAGGCCGCCCCCGAGAGCCTCGAACTCAAGAAGCGCATCTTCGGGGAACTGGACGCGCTCGCCCCACGCGACGCGATCCTCGCTTCCAATACCTCCTCCTTGCCGGTCGGAGAGATCGCGGGGGCGACCGCGCGCCCGGAGCAGGTGGTCGGGATGCACTTCTTCAACCCCGTTCCCCTGATGCCGCTCCTCGAGATCGTCCGCGCGGAGCGGACCGCCCCGGATACCGTGGAGCGCGCGCTGGAGGCCGGCGCGCGCCTGGGGAAGGAGTGCATCGTGGTCCGGGACGTCCCCGGCTTCGCCACCAGCCGGCTGGGGGTGGTGCTGGGGCTCGAGGCCATGCGGATGCTGGAGAGCGGGGTGGCCTCGGCCGAGGACATCGACAAGGCCATGACCCTGGGCTACCGCCACCCGGTGGGCCCGCTCCGGCTCACCGACCTGGTCGGACTCGACGTCCGTCTGGCCATCTCCGAGCACCTGTTCACCGCGCTCGGTTCGGAATCATTCCGCCCGCCCGGGATCCTGCGGCGCATGGTGTCGGAGGGGAAGCTGGGGAAGAAGAGCGGCCGCGGGTTCTACGACTGGGCCTCGGAGTAGGGCGCGGGGGCGGCGCGTTCACCCGGCCGCCCCTCCGGAACGGACTTCCCCGGTTCCCACCCGCCGCGGGGCGGGCGTATCATCGCGGGAGGAGAGCATCGCTTCATGCGCAAGCATTACATCCTCGATACCAACGTCCTGCTCCATGATCCCGGCTCCATTCATTCGTTCCAGGACAACACCGTGATCATCCCGATCTACGTGATCGAGGAGGTGGATCACTTCAAGAAGGAAGCCTCGGAGCTGGGGCGGAACGCGCGCGAGATCTCGCGGCTCCTCGACGACTATCGTACCCGGGGAAGCCTGGCCCAGGGGATCGAGCTGCCGTCGGGGGGGCGGCTCCAGGTCGCGCTCCACGACGGTTATCCGCTGGAGGCGATGAACGGGAACCCCTCGAAGGTCGACCACGCGCTCCTCGCTCTGGCTTTGGCCGAGAGCAAGGAGCACCTCGACACCCCGGTGGTCCTGGTCACCAAGGACACCAACCTCCGGATCAAGGCCGACGCGCTGGGGATCATGGCCCAGGACTACGAGACCGGCCGCGTGGACCTGGAGGAACTCTACCGCGGGGCGGTGGACCTGACCCTCTCCTACGACGACGTGGATGCGCTCCGCGAGGGGAACACCCTCCCCGCCCCGCCCGGCGAGTTCTTTCCCAACGAGTACGCGCTGGTCCGCACCGAAAAGACGCCGGTGATCTCGGCGCTCGCGCGGGTCTCCGCCGACCGCGCCACCCTCCAACCCATTCGGGTGCCCGAGCGTGGGCTCCTCGGGCTCAAACCCAAGAACAAGGAGCAGCACTTCGCGCTGGACGCGCTTCTCGACCCCGAGCTGAAGCTGGTCACGCTCATGGGCAAGGCGGGCACCGGCAAGACCATCCTTGCCATCGCCGCCGGGCTCCACCAGGTGCAGGATCTGGGGCTCTACGGCCGGCTCCTGGTCTCGCGGCCGATCTTCCCCATGGGGCGCGACATCGGCTACCTTCCCGGCGAGATCGAGGAAAAGCTCAATCCCTGGATGCAGCCCATCTACGACAACCTGGAGTTCATCTTCGACCGCCAGCGCGCGCGCAAGGGCTTCTCCATATCCAAGCTCCTGGCCAGCGGAACCCTGGGGATCGAGCCCATCACCTACATCCGCGGGCGCAGCATTCCCGGGCAGTTCCTGCTGGTGGACGAGGCCCAGAACCTCACCCCGCTCGAGGTGAAGACGATCATCACCCGCGTGGGCGACGGCACCAAGATCGTGCTCACCGGCGATCCGTACCAGATCGACAACCCGTACGTGGACGCATCGTCCAACGGATTCAACTACCTGGTGCAGAAGTTCCGTCCCGAGCCGATCGCCGCGCACGTGGAGCTGATCAAGGGAGAGCGGAGCGAGCTCGCCGAGCGCGCGTCGGATCTACTCTAGACTCCGGACGAGCGTTCGGGCCCCGGTGCGCTTCGGGTCCCCCGGTCGATTCGCTCCGGCCGTGGAGCCGGTCCAGTGAAGGGCCCGGCGCGCGCGGGGTTCTCGTCGCCCGCGGTTCCGGCCCGGCCGCCTGCGCGGGCGCCTGCTCACCTGTGGGGGAACCTGTTCACCTGCGCGGGCGCCTTGTTCACCGGTGGGGGCGCGCGTTGACCTGCGCGGGCGCCTTGTTCACCGGTGGGGGCGCCCGTCCGCCCAGGGCGCGCCGGTCCTGGAAGTCCATTCCCACCCAGGATTTCGTCCGTTGTTGTCGCGTGCGACTCATCACCCCCGTTCCGGTGCCGCACCGTACCGGGGCCTCGGAGAAGTTCTGCACAGCGGCCCAGACGCTTCCCGATTCCGCGAACGCCATTTGGAAGCCGCGCAAGGAACGGCACTTGGGATGCATGGGTTCCGCCGGCCGGGCGAGAGCACGTTTCGGCTTATCCACGCCGACTCCATGGTTTCTACATCGTTCTCCACATGTCGTTCCCGCGCCCAACCCCGAATACGGGTTGAGGTTGCGCTCTTCATCTTCGACGCGGCCGGAGACGAGGGCACGAGGCGGTCGCAGCCGCCTTGGGTTGGAGCGAAAGGAGGCCCCGGGATGCGTGAATGGGCGAATCCCTTTGACCGGGTTAGGAGCCGGGAGTAATTTGTTCTCGAGGGTCGTGATGGACCTGTCCGGCACCGACACCCGGCATCGCCGGGACGAGGTGCAAGAACCTCAGGAGGGGCGGCGGTCTCCGAGGAGAACGCCAAGGCCTTCCGCGGTAAAGACTCCGAACGGCGCGACGCGGCAGGCGGCTTGCCCGCCCCACGCAACCAAGCCGATGGGAGGAGGTCCCGTGAAGAGCGGGGTCGCCGCGGCGGGAGATACACCCCTGGAGGGGGCGAAAACCCAAGGGAGGATCGAGCCCCAGTCCGCCGCCTCGGCGTCGGGCGGGCCACGGACTTCCGCGGAGCCAGAAGCCCGGAAGGCGAGCGAGGAGGCCGCCGTCGCGAAAGCGCGGCGGGTCCGTTTGAGCCAACGCCAGGCGGGCAGGACCGGCCGAGAGGCGCGGGCCATGCCGCGGAAGGGGAAACCTTCGAAGGGCTGAATCCCAGGAGCGTTATCGATCTGAAATACGGTCGAAGGGTTGCGGGAGGAAGAAGACGTCAAGAGGGCGCGAAACCCTGAAGACGTAGCGTACCCGGGCGAGGTAAACCCGGGGTAGTCGCTTCCCGCTTCCTCAAGCGCTGTAGGGAAAGGAACCCTGGAGAGGCGCGCAACGTCGAGAGGCGATGCGCAACGCGAATCGGTCATACTCCGAAGAGGAGCTGAAGCCCAGGAGGGGCCCGCAACAGTTCATTCGAGCGTTATTGCGGCGGCGGATGCCGGAAGACCTTTCGACGCAGTGCTGCAAGCGATCGCAGGTCGAAAGGGAGCGCGCAACCGATAAACGCGCTACGGTCGTCCGAGGCAACCCCTGAAGGGCACGCAACCTCACGGGAGGAGGCGTCGCCGGAGCGATCCGGTGCCGCAGCCGGTTCGTCGTAGGCCTCTGGAGGGGCACGGACAGCCTCACGACTCTCTTTTTGTGTTTTTTCTTCCGGCTTCGCCGGGCATTGTGCTTTGTGTCTGCCGTCGGCAATTCCCCGCCGCCCGGAACCGCGCTCTTGTCCTCATTTTGAAGCGCGTTCTTGCACTCATTTTGAAGCCTGTTCTTGCCCGCGGCCGGCGGCTCGGTCTCGCCTGGAGCCACGTTGTCCTCGCCCGGCGGTTCGCCTCCGCCAGGAGCCGCGGTTCGCGTTCGGCCGCTCGTCCTCACCCGAAACCGAGGTTCAACCTGCTCGCGTGCCACCCGCATCTGTCGCGCGCGATCCATCGCCCGCATCCGCGGCACGGATCAGTCGCAGGCGTTTCACGCCTTCACCCGGCGCGCATCCCTGGAGCGTGCCCCACTTGCATGATTCCTGCCGACCGCGCCCGCGGGCGCACAACCGCCGCAGGGCTCGATACGGCGCGCGCCCCCGACCATCCCACTCGAATGAACGGGCGCGCCGTCCCAGTTGCGGATCGGCGTCCACGGCCGATGCCGGCTCAATTCGGGAGCGGCTCGGTACCCCCATGGCCGGTGCCGGCTGGGTTCAGGCGCGGTTGGCCCTGCCGTTGCCAACGCAGCAGCCCATTTGCGGCGTCACGGTCCCGCCGCCGCCGCGGCAGCCCGTCCGCGGGCGCCGGCGCATTCCGGCCCGGGGATCGGCGGCCCCGGTCCCTCTACGACGCCGGGGTGAGCTCGCGAGGCTCGTGCGGCGCCCCCAGCAGCGCCCGCGTCCGTCGGGTGCCCTTCTCGTGGAGGGTGGCGTGGCAACCGGAGCAGAGGGTGACCAGGTTTTCCGCAACGTTCTTCCCGCCCGACTCGCGCGGGACCAGGTGATGCACTTCCAGGAAGCGCGCGCTCCCGCAACCGGGCACCCGGCAACGATGGCCGTCCCGTCCCAGCACCCGGCGACGCAGCGCGGGCGGGATCACCGCGCGGTTCCGCTGGCCGGAGCGGTGCACCCGCGCATCGCAAAGCACCGCCTCCATCCGGGCCGGGCTCAAGGGCCGGTCCTCGCGCCCGGCCACCACGCGGCCGCGCCCGCACTCGGGACACTGCCGCACCACGACCTGGTAGACGGGGTGCCGCCCGGCCGATCGCGAACCCGGGTCTCGCGCTGCCGCGGTGGACGCTACCCGGGTCTCCGGCTCCGGCCCGGAGGTCCGGTCCGTGGGGATCCGTTCCCCCGGCTCCGAACCCGGGTATCTCGTTGCCGCGGTGGACGCTCCCCGGGTGTCCGGCTCCGGCCCCACGCCGGCGCCGGCAGCCTGACCGGTCGTCCCGCGTGGCCCTTCGGATGCCGCGGCGGAAGCGGCATCCAACTCCGCACTCGGACCGGCGCCGGGCCGGCCGGCGGCCGCCTTCGGGCCTTCAGCGCGAGAAGCGCGCGCCGGCCGGGGGCTCTCCTCGGCGGCCAGAACTTCCAGGGCAGCCACGATCATCTCCTCGCGGCTCGCGCGGCGGCCGCGCTTGCGAAGCTTCTCCACGAGCGCCTCGTATCGGGCGTAGAGCTCCGGTGGGAACCGAAGCGAGATCGAAACCGGGACGTCGAGCGTCTCGTGCGGCGAGACCGCCGAGTCGAACGCCGGGTTCCCGGACGCACCGTTCCCGATCGCGCCCCTGGCCGCCTCGCCGGTCCGGCCTCCCGCGCCGCCGCCGGCCCGGGGGGATCCGCCGGCCGCCGCCAACAGTGACCCCTGCGCGGGATTGCGCCGCCGCCGCGCCCGGGCCCGGCCGCGCGTCTCCCGGACCTCCCGCTCCAGCTCGCGCCGCGAGACCGTGCGCGCCTTCTCCACCCACCGGCGCTCGGTCTCCGGCGTGGCCACCGTCGCCACCGCCCGCGCCTTGGTCCAGGGCACCGCCCCGCAAGCCACCGACCGCTGCAGCTCCGGCAACCCTTCCAGGGCCCGGCAGAGCCGCAGGAACTGCGCGGTGGTCGCCTCGGAGAACCCGAGCCGGCCGGCGGCATAGAGCTGGATGGACGAAAATCCCAGCTTACGGAACAAGCGGCGCCGGTGCAGATCGGAGAACCAGAGCACCACGCGCCGCTCCGATCCGCGGTAGTCGCGGACGGCGGCGCGGAGTTCGAGATCGACCTGCTGAGCGGGGAGACCGGGGCGAAACTCGGACATGACGATACACCTCCCACGGGCGGGGCGAACGGCTAGACTCATCACATGGATAGTAGCACAAGGGCCGGCGGCGTCAACCCCAAATCATTGCGAAATAAGCTGGTTGCGTGATATTCGACGCACCTTGGACCGGGCGGTGGGAGCCTGTTCGGTCGATCGGAGACCGGCGGCTCGGTTCTCGACCCGCGCGACCGAACCCAAGCGCCGGGAGGCTCGGTGGGCGCCCCCGCGGCACGATCAACCAGTAGCGTGGCGCAGTCAAAGCGCGGAGCGATCAACCAGCAACGCGGCGCAACCAGCCGGCGACGCAGCGAAACCAACCGCCAGCGCGGCGCAACCAGCCGCGTGCTAGCCTTCTAACACATTGTGTAGCAATATGATACCCGGGTACGCCGAATACAAGCAAATTACCTTGTGAGGGTGCCTGTTACGGGCGCGCCGGGACTTGGCCAGGCCTGTTCCGCCGCCCACGGCGGGCGCGCTTTAGCCGTGGCCGGCCGGAATCCGCCGGGGGACCCGATCGGGCCCCGGCCGGAATCCGCGGGGGCTCCGACCGGCCCTGGATGTTCAGAGCGAGGCCCGCGCAACCCCGACCCGCGCGACCGAACGCAAGCGCCGGGAGGCTCGGTGGGCGCCCCCTGCGACGCGCTCGGCCCTCTCTAGCCCCCACGGCCCCCGCGTCCCCCAAGGCCCCGCCGTCACGCACGGCCCTCTGCAGCCCCCACGGCCCCCGCGTCCCCCAAGGCCCCGCCGTCACGCACGGCCCTCTGCAGCCCCCACGGCCCCCGCGTCCCCCGCGTCGCCCACGGCCCCCGCGTCGCCCACGGCCCCCGCGTCGCCCACGGCCCCCCGCGACGCGATCTACCGGCGCTGTGGGCTGAACTGCTGGCAAAGCGGCGCGGCGCCGACGACCTCTCTCTAGCCCCCACGGCCCCCGCGTCGCCGCCCACCCCCGCGTCGTCCACGGCCCTCTCTAGAGCCCCCACGGCCCCCTACGGCACCCGCACCTCGGTCAGCCGCTGTTCGGTGCGGGCGGCCCGATCCAGCTCCTGCACCTGCGCGCGCACCCACGACGCCCCCAGCCGCCCCACCGTCTCCGAGAACCCGCCGCTCAGGATCTGGGCCAGGAATCCCTCGGGCTTGGGGTAGTTCACGATCGTGACCTTGGTGTCGGCGGCCAGCCCCGCCGCTTCCTTGGCCGCGGCGATCGCGTCGTCGAGGGTGCCCAGCTCGTCGATGAGCTTCCGGTCCAGGGCCTGGCGCCCCGTCCACACCCGCCCGCGCCCCACCGAATCCACCTCGGCCGCGGTCAATCCGCGATGGCGCGCGATGTCGGCCACCCACGTGTCGTAGGAATGCCGGTGGTCGGCGCGAACCTTGGCGAACTCGTCGGGCGTCCACTCCCGGTAATCGGAGTAGAAGTCGGGGTCCGGCCCCACCCCCACGCCGTCCTTGGTCATCCCGATCTTGTTGTAGAAGCCCTTCATGTCGAACTTCCCGGTGATGCTCCCGATCGAGCCGGTGATCGAGTTCCCGTTCGCGACGAGGGTGCGCGCACGATAGGAAATCGAATAGCCGCCCGACGCCGCGATGTCCACCATCGACACCACCACCGGCTTCTTCCCGTTCACCACCTGCACCATGCGGCTGATCCGGTCGCTGGTGAGGCTGGATCCCCCCCCCGGAATCCACCCGCAGGATCACCGCGGCCACGTCCTTGGCCTTCATGGCCCGCAGGAGGTCCCGGTTCACCGTCTCGTTCCCCATGGTGGGCCCGAGAAGCGGATTCACCCCGCTCCTGGCCCCCCCGATGTACCCCTGCGCGTGCACCACCGCGATCTTCTTCTTCCCCTTGAGCCCCACCGACGCCGGCGAGACCTTGGCGTACTCCGAGGCCGAAAGGAGCACCGGCTCGTCCTTCCCGCCCGGCCGCGGGAGCGCGTCCTTCATCTCGTCCCAGTAGCGCGCGCCGTTCGCCAGCTTCGCCGCCACCAGGTCGTCGGGGGTGAGGAGGACCTTCGACATCGCCCTCGCCACCTCGGTCGTATCCACCGAGAACCCCTCCGCGATCCCCGCGATCACGTGCGGATAGATGTCGTGGATGAGCCAGCTCTCCTCGGCCTTCGCCGCCGGCGACATGTCCTTCCTCAGCACCATCTCCGCCGCCGACTTGTAGCTCTCGATGCGGTCGATCTGGGGCTCGATCCCCAGCTTCTCCAGCATCCCGGTCACGTAGAAGGGCTGGACGTACATGCCGGTCAGGTTGACGGACGCGGTGGGCAGGAGGAACAACGAGTCGCACGCCGAGGCCACGTAGAGCGACTTGAGATCCATCCCCTCCGACCACGCCCACACGGGTTTCCCGCTCTTGCGGACCTTGGCGATCCCGGCCCGGATCTCGTCCAGCTTGGCGTAGCCGGCGCCGGGTGCGCTCACCGTGAGGACCACCCCCTTCACCCGGTCGTCCACCGCCGCCTTGGAAAGATCGTCCAGCATCCCCTGCAGGCTCAGCCCGCCCGGGACCAGGAAGCCGCCGGGATAGCCGGTCACCGGGTACTCCAGGATCTCCCCCGAGACCGGCATCACCAGCACCGATTCCTTCCGGACCTCGGTGCTCTTCCCGAACCGGGCGTAGACCGCCCCGAGCACCACCAGCGCCATGAGCGCGAACGCCACCAACACCCCCGCCACCGTCTTCAGGAACGTACCCATCGCAACCTCCCCGCTCGGGCGGCGCGTCCCCGGAGCGGATGCGGAGCCGCCTCGACTACTCTATACTCCCGTACTTGCCGTCCTCCCGGCGCACCGCGCCGAGCCGGAACCGCCGCCGTCCGCGGTCCCGGCCCAACGAAAAGGAGCGTGATATGGACGCCGGCCGCGTCGAACATCCCGCCCACGGCCGATCCGCCGCGGGGATTCCTCCCGCCGGAGCCGGCCCGGCGCCTCATCGGGCGCCGGCCTCCCCTATTCAAGACGTTCGCCGCCCGTTTGCCAAGCCGGGTCCCACGTCATGACCCGCCTCCCCCGTCTCCGCTCCCTGGAGGTTCTGCACCTGCCCGAGGAGGACGGCGCCTCCTACCTGTTGCGCGACCCCGAGGGGTTCACCGACGAGGAACTCATCCTGAGCGAAGCCGCGCTCTTCGTGGCCGCCCACTGCGACGGGGAACATGACCAGGTCCAGCTCCGCGACGCCTTCGACCGCCGCTACGGCAAGGCGCCCAAGCCCGAGGACGTCGCCCGGCTGATCCAGCGCCTGGACGAGGCGGGCATGCTCGAGACCGAGGCCTTCCAGGCCCGCCGCCGGGAGCTCTATCGAACTTTTCTGGCCGCCCCCACCCGGCCCGCCGCCCACGCCGGGGTCTCTTACCCCGACGACCCCGACGAGGCCCGCCGCTCGGTGAGGGGGTTCTACGAGTCGGCGGCGGAGTTGGAGGAGGAGGGCCCGCGGCCGGAAGGGCGGCTCCGCGGGCTGGTGGCGCCCCACATCGATCTGCGGGTGGGGGGGCCGTGCACCGCTCTCGCCCATCGCCTTCTCGCCGAGGCCTCGGACGTCCGCACCGTGGTGGTGCTCGGCACGTCCCACGCCTGCCCCCGGCCGGCCTGGATCGTGAGCCGCAAACCCTACGAGACCCCGCTCGGGCCGGTGCCGGTGGACGAGGACGCTGCGGCCGGGCTCGCCCGCGCCGCGGGAACTTCGGACGAAGACCAGTTTTTCCACCGCAAGGAACACTCGGTCGAGTTCCAGGCGCTCTTCCTGGCCGGCCTCCGCGGGGAGGGGCGCGACCTCCGCATGGTGCCGGTTCTGTGCGGCGCGCTCCCGCACGATCCCGGAGGGGCGGACCCCTTCGCCGAGGCCTCGGACCCGTTCCTGGACGCCCTCCGGGAACTCCTGGAGGCCGGCGACGGGCGTACCGTGGTGCTGGCCGCCGCCGACCTCGCCCACGTGGGTCCGCGATTCGGGGACGGCGGGGCGCTCAACACCGAGGGGCTGGCGTTCCTGGAAGGGGACGACCGGCGCACCCTGGAAACGGTGGTTCAGGTCGATCGCGGCGGCTTCTACCGGGCGGTGACCGCGGAGGGCGATCCGCGCCGGATCTGCGGGTTGAGCCCCATCTACGGGCTTCTGGCCGCGGTCCCCGGAGCGAAGGGAAAGGTTCTGCGCTACGAACAGGCCAACGACCCCACCGGAACCGTGACTTACGCCAGCGTGGGGCTCTGGGGATAGCCGGGGGCCGTGGGCTCTGGGGATAGCCGGGGGCCGTGGGCTCCGGGGATAGCCGGGGCCGTGGGCTCCGGGGATAGCCGGGGCCGTGGGCTCCGGGAAGAACCCGGCGTCCGGGGGTCCGCCCCGGGCGGGAGAGAGATCGGGGCGGCAAAGGAGGAAGATCGGGATGAGGATGCGAGCGTGGTTCGGGGCGGTCCTGGCGTCTTTGCTGTCCGTGAGCGTTCCGGCCGCCGCGGGGGCCGCGCCCGGGGACCCCAGCGGTCACTGGGAAGGGGCAATCCAGCTTCCCTCCGGGGACTTGAACGTGAGGGTGGACCTCGCGAACGACGGCGGGGTGTGGTCGGGCACCGTGGACATCCCCCAGCAGGGCGCCAAGGGCCTGGCCCTGGAGAACGTGTCGGTGGAAGGGACGGCGGTGCGATTCTCCATCAAGGGCATTCCCGGAACCCCGACTTTCGAAGGCACGCTGGAGGCGGGGGGGATCCAGGGGACGTTCAGCCAGAACGGCGCCCAGCTCCCCTTCCACCTGGGGCGCCAGGCGGCGGCCCCGCCCAAGCGCCCCCAGCGGCCGATGCCCCCCTTCCCCTACCGGTCCGAGGACGTCACCTACCGGAACGGCGACGTGGTTCTCGCCGGCACCCTCACCGTGCCTCCGGGCCCCGGCCCCTTCCCGGCGGTGCTCCTCATCTCCGGCAGCGGTTCCCAGGACCGGGATGAGACCATCTTCGACCACAAGCCGTTCTGGGTGATCGCCGACGAACTCTCGCGCCGCGGGATCGCGGTGCTGCGGGTGGACGATCGCGGGGTGGGCGGCTCCCAGGGCGACGTGGCCGGCGCCACCAGCGCGGATTTTGCCAAGGACGTGGAGGCGGGGGTGGCGTTCCTCAAGTCCCGAGCCGAGGTCCGGGGCGACGCCATCGGGCTGGCCGGGCACAGCGAGGGTGGGCTCATCGCGCCGATGGTCGCGGTCGAAGACCCCGGCGTGGCCTTCATCATCCTCCTCGCCGGGCCGGGAGTGCCGGGCGCGGATGTCCTGGCCGAGCAGAACCGGCTCATGACCCTGGCGGCGGGGGCCACCCCGGCCGAGGCCGATTCGACGGCGGCTCAGAACCGGCGGCTTACCGGCCTGGTAGTGGGCGGAGCCGACTCGGCCCGGGTCGCAGCCGCGGTGCGGGAGGTCGCCGAGCGGCAGATGCAGTCGCTGCCCCCCGCGAACCGCGAGGCGGTGGAGAAGAACCTGGACAACCTGGTCAACACCCAGACCCAGGCTCTGGTGAGCCCCTGGATGCGGTTCTTCCTAACCTACGATCCCCGCCCCACCCTGGCCAAGGTCAAGGTGCCGGTGCTCGCCATGTACGGCAAGAAGGACCTCCAGGTGCCCCCGGATCAGAACGTGCCGGAACTCAAGAAGGCGCTCTCCGGCGACAAGGACGTGACCGTGCGCGAGTACCCCGGCCTCAACCACATGTTCCAGACCTGCAAGACCGGCGCGGTGAGCGAGTACTACGCCAACGAAGACAGCTTCAACGACGTCCCCCTCAAGACCATGACCGCGTGGATCCTGAAACGGTTCGGCGGCCGGTAGCCGTTACCGGGAAGGCCGCCGCCGGCTCCCGCCTTCGGGGACGGGAGCCGGCCGCAGGCCGGATCAACGCGTCGCAGTCCGGCGCGCGTGCTCGCCTTCCGCGATCTCTTCGACCATCTTCCGGTTGAAGGCGGGAAGATCGTCGGGGCGCCGGCTGGTGACCAGGCCGTGGTCGGTGACCACTTCCTTGTCCACCCACTTCGCCCCCGCGTTGGCGAGGTCGCGCTGCAGGCTGGGGTAGGAGGTCAGAGTGCGGCCTTTCACCACCCCCGCCTCGATCAGGGTCCAAGGTCCGTGGCAGATCGCCGCCACCGGCTTGTGTTCGGTGAAGAACTCGCGGACGAAGGCGACCGCGGTCTCGTTCATGCGCAGGTGGTCGGGGTTCATCACTCCGCCGGGAAGGACCAGCGCGTCGTAGTCCGAGGCCCTGGCCTCGTCGAGCGGCCGGTCGACCGGGAAGTCCTCCCCCCAATCGGTGTGCTTCCAGGCCCGGACGTGGCCGGTGGCCGGTGAGACCACCTCCACCCGGGCCCCGTTCTCCTGGAGCGCGTCCCGGGGAGAGGTGAGTTCCTCCTGCTCGAAGCCGTTCTCGACCAGGATGGCGATTCGTTTGTTTTCGAGTTTCTTGGGCAATTGCGTACCCTCCCTGATGTGAATGGCCGGCGACGGGCCGCGCGGGGATCCGGCGGCCCCGGGGACGGCGGCCGCCGCCGGGGGCGGCGCCCCCCGTCCGGACCCGCTTCACTTCCGGCGCTTGGACAAGAGTTCCATGGCGAGGTCGGCGCGCTTCCGGTCGTTCTCGCAGATCTCGTCGAAGAACCTGGCGAGGTCCTCGTCGTCCTCCTTACGGGCGTCCTCGGAGTACCGTTCGCAGGTATTGGCGCTCTGCAAGGAGTGATAGAGGATGCTCACGAGGTCGTAGTGATCGTTGCGGGTGTGAATGGAAGGCATGGTGGCCATCATGATCTCCTTTCCGGGGGCAAAGGCGCCCGGGCGCCTTGTGAGTTCTTGCTTGATCGGACCGCCGGGTGCGGTCCCGCTCCTTCTTCTAGAGGTAACAAAGGGAGCGGCCGCGGGTCAAACGGGATCGCGTCCGGGACCGGTTTTCCGGCGTACCACTACCCGGCGTACGGGCTCCTACCGTGGTGCGGAATGAAGCGGGCGCGCGATCACGGTTCGCCGGCCGGGGACCTCGAAGTGCGCGCGGGGGTGACCGCCACCACCGCGGGGAGGGTGGTGCCGGCCCGGAGAATCTGCCCGGTGGCGCCGGCCGCGCGGTAGCTCCGGTAGCTCACGGCGCCGCTCTCCACCGCCAGCTCCGATTCGTTTCCGCCGTCGAGCGCGATGGCGGCGGTGAGCCGCAGGCCCGACTCCAGGAGCAGGTCCGCCGCCTCCCACAGGGTGTACCCCCCCTCGGTGACCGCGACCACGATGCGACCCGCGCTGTCCGCGGCCACCGCGGTCCGGGGAGCGATCCGGTCGGAACGGGCCACCCGCTTGGCGTGCCCGCGATCGAAGAGCATCATGGACTGCACCGCGGTCCGGTAGCGCCCGGCAAGGGCGAGGTCGGCCGGCACCGCCAGGTCCAGCACCGCCGCGTCCGGAAGCGAGTCCACCGGCGCCGCCACCAGCATCCCCTTCCAGGTGCGGTGTTCGATGCCGCCCAGATCGCGCCCGTCGCGAACCAGCGTCCCCAGGTGGCGGCGGCTCTCGTCGTAGAGCCCGGCGTTGAACACCACCGGCGCCCGGAGCCGCTCCATCCACCCCTCGATGGCGGCGGGAGGCTCGCCCGGGAACTCGCTCTCGTGGTGCGGCTCGATCCGGCAACGGGCGGGATCGATCCGGACCAGCGCCACCCCGGGACTTCCCTCCCGGCAGTAGCGCAGGGCCTGGACCCGGGCGAACTCCAGCCCGGGAGCGGCCTCGGTCCACACGGGGGCGGTGATGCTGGGGGGAGCGGGCTCGCCGGTCATCCCGCCGGCCCGCGGCGGCTCGCCCGAGGCCCCCGCGGCGGACCCGGAGCCGACGAGGGCGGCGGCGAAGGCCGCGGCCAGCGCGCGGTGGGTGGAGCCTCGGGCCGGTCCCCGAAAGCGTCTCATGCTATGCTGCGACGAGCGCCGTCCCGAGGTCCGGAATCGTCCGAAGCCGGGAGAACCGGGCGCCTATGGAAAGGAGACCATCATGCTCCAGGTCGGAACGCCGGCGCCGGGCTTCACCGCCCGGGCCCACGACGGCAAGACCGTCCGGCTCGCGGACCTCGCCGGGAAGAACGTGATCCTGTGGTTCTACCCCAAGGCCGACACCCCCGGGTGAACCATCGAAGGTCAAGGGTTCCGGGCCGGAATCCAGGATTTCGAGAAGAAGAACGCGGTGGTCCTCGGGGTGAGCTTCGACACCGTGGAGAAGAACCGCGCGTTCGCCGAGAAGTTCGATTTTCCCTTCCTCCTCTTGTCCGATCCCGATCGTGAGATCGGCATCGCCTACCAGGCCGCCGCAGCCCCGGATCAAAGATACGCCGATCGTATCACCTACGTGATCGGCCCCGACGGCCGCATCGCCCACGCCTTCGCCAAGGTGGACGTCAGGACCCACCCCGCCGAGGTGCTGGCCCTGCTGTGACCGCCGCCGGGGGGTGGGCGCCGCCCCCCGGCCCGCTCCGGTTTCGCTTGCAGCCCAGCCCCCGCCCTGCTAGCCTATTGCGTTCGGATCGACAGGCCCCGCCTGTCCGGCCTTCCCGATCGTTCGCTTCGGTTCGCCGCCGGGACGCGAATTCCGCCCCGGCCCGGGCGCCGGCCCCGAGCCCGCCCGCCGAAGCCCCCCTCTCTCGAAACCAGGTACGCCATGACATCGCTCGTGCGCAGCGACCTTCGCAACATCGCCATCGTGGCCCACGTCGACCACGGCAAGACCACCCTGGTCGACGCCATGCTCTGGCAGAGCGGCGTCTTTCGCGAGAACCAGGAGGTCGCGGAGCGGGTGATGGACTCCATCGACCTCGAGCGGGAGAAGGGGATCACCATCATGGCCAAGAACACCTCCGTCATCCACGGAGGGGTTCGGGTCAACATCCTCGATACCCCCGGCCACGCCGACTTCGGGGGCGAGGTGGAACGGATCCTGAAGCTGGTGGACGGCGTCCTGCTCCTGGTCGACGCCTCGGAGGGGCCGCTTCCCCAGACCCGGTTCGTGCTCCACAAGGCGCTGGAGCTGAAGCTCCCCGCCATCGTGGTCGTGAACAAGATCGACCGCAAGGACGCCCGCCCGGCCGAGGTGCTGGACGAGATCTACGACCTGTTCATCGATCTCGACGCCGACGAGCACCAGATCGACTTCCCGGTGGTCTACGCGGTGGCCCGGGACGGCACCTGCGCGATGAGCCTGGAGGAGCCCCAGGAGAACCTGGAGCCGCTGTTCAAGACCATCATCGACGTGATCCCCCCGCCGGCGGGCGACGACGAGGAACCGCTCCAGGTGCTGATCGCCAGCTACGACTACGACGACTACCTGGGACGGGTGGCGTTCGGGCGGGTGGTGCAGGGGCGGATCGCCGCCCGCCAGACGGTCTCGGTGTGCCGCCGGGACGGCACCGTGATCCGCGGCCAGATCACCAAGCTCTTCGGGTTCGAGGGGCTCAAGCGCTCCGAGATCCCCCAGGCCTCGGTGGGGGACCTGATCGCGCTGGCCGGGCTCGACGACATCGACATCGGCGAGACCATCTCCGACCCCGAGCGCCCGATGCCGCTCCCCCCCATCACCGTGGACGAGCCCACCATTTCCATGATGTTCCTGGTCAACGACTCGCCGTTCAGCGGGCGGGACGGGAATTACCTCACCTCCCGGCATCTCCGGGACCGCCTGGAGCGCGAGGTCGAGCGGAACGTGGCGCTCCGGATGGAGCCGGGCGAGACCCCCGACTCGTTCAAGGTTTCGGGACGGGGCGAGCTCCAGCTCGCCATCACCATCGAGACCATGCGCCGCGAAGGCTACGAGATGGGGGTCGGCAAGCCCCAGGTCATCACCCACGAGGTGGATGGCAAGGTCCACGAACCCATGGAGAACGTGGTGGTGGACGCCCCCGAGGAGTACGTGGGGGCGGTCACCCAGAAGCTCAACATGCGCCGGGGCCGGATGACCAAGATGGTGAACCACGGCACCGGCCGGGTGCGCATGGAGTTCGAAATCCCCTCCCGGGGGCTCATCGGCTATCGCAGCGAGTTCTTGACCGACACCCGCGGCACCGGGATCATGAACCATCTCTTCGTGGGCTTCGCGCCGTGGGCGGGCGAGATCCCGCACCGCACCACCGGGGCCCTGGTCGCGGACCGGCCGGGCACGGTGACCGCGTACGCGGTGGAGCACCTGCAGTCCCGGGGCGAGATCTTCCTCGCCCCCACCACCCCGGTCTACGAGGGGATGATCGTGGGCGAGAACTCCCGCGAGGACGACATCAACGTCAACATCGTCAAGGAAAAGAAGTTGACCAACATGCGGGCCTCGAACTCGGAGATCACCACCAAGCTGGTGCCGCCGCGGGTCATGTCGCTCGAGCAATGCCTGGAGTTCATCGCCGAGGACGAGGTGCTGGAGGTGACGCCCAAGAATCTCCGTCTGCGCAAGCGCGTGCTCCGGGCCTCGGAGCGCCCGGTGCGCCGCCGGGAAACGGCCTGAGCGGCGCCGCGCGGGCACGGTCCCGGCCGATCCCTCCGGGCAAGGAGACGTCGTGAGCAAAGCCGAGGAATTTCGGGCCTACCGCGAGCGTATGAACGACAGGATCCTCGAAGAGGGGACCCTGGTTACCAAGCGATTTTTCAACCTCGACAGCCAGTGCTATCGTCCCGGGGCGCTCGACGCCAAGACCAAGGAAATGCTGGGGCTGGTGGCGTCGCTGGTCCTGAGGTGCGACGACTGCATCTCCTACCATGTCCTTCGCTCCCTGGAAGAGGGGGTGACCCGGAGCGAGATGATGGAGGTCTTCGACGTGGGCCTGGTGGTGGGGGGGTCGATCGTGATCCCTCATCTCCGGAGAGCTCACGAATTACTGGACGAAACCGCCCCGGAAAGTGCATCCTAAGGGGGTCGCCGGCGGCCGCCGATAAGGAGGGCTTGGAAGCGGTCGCCCCGGATACCGGACGCCCCCGGTCACCGACTCCCGGCGTGAGGCCCCTCGAGGCCCCCCGGCAAGGTTCCCGGAAGAGGCAGGCCCTCGGAAGAGGCTCGGCGACACCCGGCCCCCAGGAGCCCGCGAACCGGCTCCTAATCTCGATTCCCGGCATTTGTGAATCGCTTTGAGCCGGCGCTCGACATGAGGGTCGCCGGCGTCAGGGAACGACAAGATCACCGATTTCAGCACCAATCTTAGCCGGTAGACGGTCCGGGCCCGCCAGGCGCGCCCCCGGACCGGCGCTCGCACCGAAGCTGTTTCCGAGACGTGGTGCGGGGCGGGTATTGGAGAGGGCGCCTCTCGATGGAGAGGCCTCGGATGGGGCTATCGAGCCCGCTGCGAACGACCGATTGCGGTACGACCGATTCATTGCGCAAAGGCACGGTTCATCCGGCGGAGTCGGGCGCCGAGCCCGCCTCCGGCCACGGCGGCCCTTTCGAGGGTCCGGCCGTCGCGCCCGGGTCCTCCCCCCGAGGGGGCTTCCGGGATTCCGGAGCGGCCCGTTCAAAACCACAAAGGATGAGTGAGACGATGTTCGAAGACAGAGAGTCGCGGCGGCCCCGCCGCCTGCGCCGCCGCCGCGTCCGCCCGGACGCTGAGACCAACGATCCCCCGCGGACGGCGAACGAAGAGGGCGCGCCGGAATCCTCGGAGTCCGCACGCACCGGCCGCCCCGTGCACCGGCCCCGCGACCGGCGTCCCGGAGGGGGAGAAGGAGAGCGCGCACCGCACGCCGAGGGGTCCGGCGAAGGACAGCAGCAGCAGCGCGTCCGACGGCGCCGGCGCTCCGGCCCCGAGGCCTCGGACGGGACGCGCCGCGAAGGAGGTCAGAACGGCCGCGGAGGCGACGCGCCAAGGCGCCGCCGCCGGCCGGGGGGGCCGGCACGGGAAGGCATCCGCGACGCCACCGCCTCCCGTATGCAGGCCGCCGAGAACCAGGGCAACCGGCGCCTTCCCCAGGAGCGCCGCCGGCGTCCCATGAACCAGGGCAACCGCCCCGGTCCGGAGCGCCCCAAGGGGCTTGAGGTCCTCAAGCTCCTCCAGCAGCAGATCTCCATCGATCCCCACCAGCGTTACCAGCTCGAGACCACTCCCGACCAGGTGTCGATGCGGGTCATGGATCTCATCGCCCCCATCGGGCGCGGCCAGCGCGCGCTGATCGTGTCGCCCCCCAAGGCGGGCAAGACCACGCTTCTCATCCAGACCGCCGAGGCGCTTCACATCAACCACCCCGAGGTGCAGGTGTTCGCGCTGCTCGTGGACGAGCGGCCGGAGGAGGTCACCCACTTCCGGCGAAGCACCCACGCCACCGTCTACGCCGCCTCCAGCGACATGTCCGCACGGGACCACATCCAGATCACCGAGGAGTGCGTCAACACCATCGTGCCGCCGGTGCTCGAGGGGGGCGACGTGGTGCTGCTCCTCGACTCCATCACCCGGCTCGCCCGCGCCTACAACACGGTCCAGGGCAACTCGGGGCGGACGCTGTCCGGCGGCCTGGACGCGGCCACCATGCTGGCGCCGCGCCAGATCTTCGGCGCGGCGCGGAAGATCGAGGACGGGGGGAGCCTCACCATCCTCGGCACCGCCCTGGTCGAGACCGGATCCCGGATGGACGAGGTTATTTTCCAGGAGTTCAAGGGGACCGGGAACACCGAGCTCGTGCTCTCCCGGGATCTCTTCGAGAAGCGGATCTTCCCCTCGGTGGACGTCGGGAAAAGCGGGACCCGGAAAGAGGAGAAGCTCTATCCGGACGACCAGGTGAGCCGGCTCCACAAGCTCCGCCGCCTGGCCGCTTCCTACCCCGCGGACCAGGCCATGCTCGGCATCCTGAAGCTCATGCAGCGGCACAAGACCAACGAGGAGCTTCTGGCCAGCCTGGCCGGGCTGGACTGAGCCTACCGGCCGGGCCTCGGACCCTTCGGACCATTCGGACCCTTCAGACCGCCGGCCGGTCCCGCTCGTCCGGACTTCGGACCCTTCTGGCCCTTCAGACCGCCGGCCGGTCCCGCTCGTCCGGGGGTAGGACCCTTCAGACCCCCGGCCAGTCCCGTTCGGCCAGCCAGCGCCGGAGCGGTTCGGGAAGGATCGGGCGCCGGCCGAGCGCGTCCACCGGCACCCATTCCAGGGCGTAGAAGTCTTCGGGCGAGTTCCGGAGCGCCTCGGGCCCGCCCAGCACCGGCTCGCCCCGCGCCTCGACCGCGTCGAAGTAGACCTCGCGCCGGCCCTGGTTCCCCAGCTCCAGGACCGGAGGCGACAGCCGGACCTCGAGCCCGGTCTCCTCACGGATCTCGCGCATCGCGGTGTCCTCGAATCGCTCCCCCGGCTCCACCGTTCCTCCCGGGATCGCGTCGTAGGACCGGCCTTGCCGGCGGCGGCGCATGAGGAGGAGCCGGCCGTCCCGGACCACCAGCACGCAGGCGCGGTCGCCCTTGGGACCGCTCACGGCGAGCCGGTGAGATCCGCGCCCTCGAGGCAGGGACAGCGCTTCCCCATCGAAAGCGCGTTCCAGCGGGCGGGGTCCAGGACCTGAAGCACCGGGTGGGCCTCCGGCCCGCGGAGGCCGGCGCCCGGAGTCGCGATCCCCTTCCGTAGCGCCCGGTCGAGCGCGGCCAGCACCGCGGGGTCGAGCCGGGGCCGGGCCACCAGGAGGTTCGGTCCGCCCACGCTCCGCAGGTCGCGGTCGAGCCCGGGGTAGCTTCCCGCGCGGATGACCACCCCGTCGAATCCCTTCTCGTAGAACTGAAGCCGGCTCAGCATGTGCCGGGAGAACGGGAGGATGCAGTACTCGCCGGGGTGTTCGCGGAAGAGCTGGGTCACCGCGGCGATGGGCACCCCGCCGGAGAAGGTGGCGGCGTCGAAGTCGCCTCGCGCCAGGGCCTGGGCGGCCGCGGTGTAGCCCTTGTCGCGGTCCTCCACGTAGACGAACTGGGGCTCGATCCCGAGCGCGGTGAGAATGCGGCGGGTGTCGACCTCACCGCCGCTCTGGTGGGGTCCGGGATACATCACGAGGCCGCTGAGGTCGAGGAGGTTTCCCGCCCGCACCAGCGACTTGCGGACCACGAACTGCTCGGCGTCCTCGTAGAGGGTGCCGACGGTACAGATGGCCTGCGCCTCGTCGGCGAAGTTCCCCCAGCCCTTCAGGACCTCGCGGAACGGGCTCCCCCCCACGATGGCCAAGTCGGCCTCGCCGCGGGTGAGACGGTCCAGGTTCTCCACCGAGCCGGCGGTGGTCTCGACCACCACCGCGACGTTGGGGACGGTCCTTTCCCACCACGCGGCCAGCTCCAGGCCCACCGGAAGGAAGGTGCCGCCCACCGAGCCGGTGGCCAGGCGAACGGTGTCGGGCCGGGCGGAAGAGGAGGCGGAAGGGGCGGCGAAGGAGGCGGGCGGAGCGCACAGGGCGAGCGCCACCGCAAGGACGGCTCCCGGGAGGAACCGGCGGCCGGGGGGGGAGCGGCGATCGGGAGCGCGCCGCCGCGGGGAGACGTTCGAGGCTTCCCGAAGTCGGGTCATGGACCTCCTGGATACGCCCGCAACGACGCTCATTGTAATCAATTCGGGGATCAGGCTCAAGGCCGGCCGGCGCGATCCTCCAAAAACCGCACCACCGCCTCCCGGTACGCCGCAAAGCCGGCGAGGTCCGAATGCCCGGCTCCCGCCACCTCCACCACCCGGACCCCGGGGCCGGCGGCGCGGACCAGGCGCTCCATCTCGGAACCCGGGATGACCGCGTCCCCGGAGCCGTGGGTAAGGAGGAGCGGCGTCCGCACCGCGCCGACGGTGTTCTCGGGTTCGCTCGTCTCCAGCTCCCGGCCCAGGCGCAGGCCCCAGACCGCCCGCACCACCGGTCCGAAGAGGCGGGGGGGAGGAACCGGCGGCGGAGCACGTAGTCGGTGAGGGTCTCCACCCGCGCGAACGCGCTGGAGACGATCGCGGCCCGGGCCTCCATGCCCCGGACCAAAGCCAGGAGCGCCGCCGCGCCCCCCATGGAGTGGCCGAGCACGCACACCGGGAGCCCGGCGAACTCCGGGCGCGCTCCGGTCCGGTCTCGCACCGCGGCGAGGTCGGCGGCGAGCCGGGGCAGGGTCACGAAGCCGCCGCCGTCGCTCCGCCCGTGCCCGCGCCCATCGAAGGCGACCGATGCCCAGCCGGCCTCGGACAGGAACGCCGACCAGCGGAGCATGTGCTCGGCGTTGCTCCCCCAACCGTGAACCAGGATCACCACTCCGCGGGGGGCGCCGGCGGGGCGGACGATCCAGCCGCGGAGGGTGAGGCCGTCGCGGGCGGTGAACTCGGCGTCCTCGATGGACCCGGGGTCGAGACCGGCGGGGCGCTCGCCGCGCCGGCGCGGCGGGTCGAAGCTCCGCCACGCGATCACCGCCGCGGCGAGGACGGGGCCCCCCACCAGGATCCCCGCCGCCGCCACCGCCGCCGCCCCGAGGTTCACGCAAGCATCCTTTCGCGGGCAGGTCCGGGGCCGCGGATCCGGCCTGGCCCCGGGCGGCCGGGGGCACCCGGGGCCCCGTCGAAGCGGAGAGTCCTCTTCTGGGGTCCCGGCCCCGGAAGCCGATTCCGTTCCGGGCGCCGGCGGCGGGGAGGGTCCCCGGGACCCGCGCCAAAGGGCCCCGGTCCGGTACAATGAGCGGGCGTCCCCCAGGCGCATCCCCCACCCCGGAGGTTGCCATGCGGATCGTCTGCGCCCTCGGCGCCGTCCTCGTCGTTTCCGGAGCGGCGGCCCGGCCCGCCGGGGCCGCCGGTGACAACGCCCAGGCCGACATCTCCGTCCACGTCACTCCCATTGTGACCCAGAATGTCTGCGGCAACACCCCCGACCTGCACTCCGCTTACATGGTCACCGACCTGTGCCCCGCCGCCGGGGAACGTTTCGGGGTGTGGATCCTCGTGTGCAACGGCTCCGACTCCACCGGGATCGCGGGAATGGAGCTGGGGATCGGCTACGACGGGGCCGCCGGGAGCGGGATCGACGTCGACGGCTGGACCCTGTGCGCGGACCTCGACTTCGCCAGCGGCGGGAGCGACGGCCAGCCCACCTGGCCCGCCGACGGCTCCGGCAACGTCATCGTCTGGGTCTACGACACCAACTGCCAGATCACCGACGCCCTCCCCTACGTGCCCAACACGGTGATGGCGATCGGGGGGATGCTGGACGTGACCTTTTACTCCCCCGACCGGCTGGACATCACGCCGCGGGCGGTCTCGGGACGCGCCAAGGTGGCGGGGTGCGACATCGCCGAAGACGACATCACCGACTCCTTCCCGTCGCATCTGGGCTCGGCCGGGTTCTGCGAGAGCGGCTACAACGCTTGCTACCCCGGCGACCCGGTGAAGCCCACCACCTGGGGGCGGATCAAGCGCGGGTACGAGTAGCCGGCGTTCGCGGGGCCGCGGCGGCCCGGCGGCGTCCCGCATCCGCCCGAGGCCCCGGGCCGTCCCGGGCTCAGGCCCCCGCGGCCTCGAACCAGCGGCGGAGCCAGCCGTGGAACTCCCCGTACCAGAGGCGGGCGTTGCGGGGCTTGAGCACCCAGTGGTTCTCGTCGGGGAAGTAGACCAGCCGGGCCGGCACCCCCTTGGCCTTGAGGATGTTGTAGAGGGCCAGCCCCTGGGTCACCGGGACCCGGAAATCCCGCTCCCCATGCACCACCAGCATGGGGGTCTTGAATCCCCCCGCGAAGCGGATCGGGTTCATGCGGTCGATGGCCTCCAGCCCCTCCCAGGGATTGCCGCCGAGGGAGGTCTCGCGCCCGAAGGTGACGTCGGAGGCGAACTGGGCCAGGGTGTCGGAAACTCCGGCGTGGTTCACGATGCAGGCGAAGCGGCCGGTCTGCCCCGCGATCCAGCTCACCAGGTAGCCGCCGTAGGAGCCCCCCACCGCGGCCATCCGCTTTTCGTCCACGTAACCCCCGGTGAGGATCGCGTCCACCGCGGCCATGGAATCGAAGTAGGGCTTGTCCCCCCACCCGCCGTGGATGGAGGCCGCGAAGTCCTGGCCCCGCCCGGTGGAGCCGTGAAAGTTGGGAGCCAGCACCACGTATCCGGGGGCGGCGAACAGGTGCAGGTTCCACCGGAAATGGAAACCGTCGGCGCTGGTGCCGTGGGGGCCGCCGTGGAGCACCAGCACCAGCGGGTACTTCCGCGCCGGGTCGAAGCCGGGGGGGAGCACCAGCAAGGACTGGATCTCGCGATCCTCGGAGCCGGGGTAGTGGAAGTCGCTCACCTCGCCCAGGTCGATCCCCTCCATCGCGTCGTGGGTGAACCGGGTGATGGCGGCCTCGGATTTGCCGTCGGCGGCGATCCGGTAGAGCTCCGGCGGTCTCGACACGTCGTGCCGCGCCGCGAGCACGCTCCCGTCGGCCAGGGGGCTGAGGCCGGAGTAGCTCCCCCCCACCCGCAGGCGCACCGGCGTCTTCTCCTCGAGCACGGTGGTGAAGATCGCGGTCCGCCCGTCCTCCTCCGCGTCCAGCACCACCCGTCCGTCGGGGAAGAACTCCCAGCCGGAGGCGGAGTAATCCCAGGCCTCGGTGAGGACGCGGTGGGTCCCGGTGGAGCGATCGTACACCGCCAGCCGGTGCCGGTCGGCGTAGAAGTCCTGCCGCCGTTGCATGCCGTAGAGAATGGCCTTCCCGTCGGGGCTGTAGCGGGGGCGGATGTCGTCGGCCGGATTCTGGCGGGTAAGGTTCCGGACCTCGCCCCCCTCCGCGCTCACCGTGAAGACGTCCCAGTCGGTGGGCGAGTGCGGCGGATCGCTCCGGTCGGCGCTGAACGCGACCTCGGTCCCGTCCGGCGAGATGTCGTAGCTCCCCTTGGGGTCCATGGGCTCGAACCACATGCGCGAGTCCGGGATGAGGTCGGTGAGCTTCCCGGTGGCGGGCTCCAGGGTGAAGATGTGCGGCACCTCGCCGTCGGTGAGCCAGCCGTCCCAGAAGCGGTAGATCCGGTCCTCGGTCACGTGGGCCTTCACCGGCTCCTTCTCGCGCTCCTCGAGGAGCTTGCGGGTGCCGTCGGGAGTGGGGGCGCCGGCAAGCACGAAACCCAGGAAGGCGATCCGCCGCCCGTCGGGGAACCACCGGGGATCGGCAACCCCCAGCGGGAAGTCGGTCAGGGTCTCGGCCTCGCCGCCGTCCAGCCGGAGCACCGCGAGCTGCATCTTCCCCTTGCCGTCCTTGCGGACGAAGGCGAGACGGGTTCCGTCGGGGCTCACCGCCGGATCGCCGGCGGAACCGTCCTCCCCGGTGAGCGGCCGGGGGTCGCGGCCGGGTTCCACGCGCCAGAGGCGGGTCCGGGACTCGTTGGTCTCCATGTCGTAGGTGGTCACCGGCACCACCACCACCGTGCCGTCGGCCGAGGCGGCGGGGGCGCCGACCCTGGGAATCGCCCAGAGATCCTCCACCGTCAACGTGCGGCGTCCGTTTCCTCGAGGCATGAGGGATCCTCCCGAAAGGGGACCTGAGGTGAGGCGCGACCGCGGCGGGGCCGCGAAGAGTCGGACGATAGCAAAGCCGGAGGCCGGTGGCGAGACCGGGCCTCGGGCGAGCCGCCCCCGGCGCGGCCGGGTCCGGTTTCAAAGGGCGGCTAGACCTGATTGAACTCCGGCTGGTAGCGCACCACCCCCGAGGCCCCGCCGAGCGCTCCCGGCTCCAGTTCCTGCGCCATGAACACCTCGTCGGGAACCGCGAATTCGCTCCGCATGCCGTGGCGGCTGGCCGGCTCGAACCCGAACCGCCCGTAGAAGTCCGGATTCCCCAGCACCACCACCGCCCGGGCGCCGCGCCGGCGGCAGGCGTCGAGCCCCGCCGCCACCAGCCGGCCCCCGATCCCCCGGCTCTGATACGCCGGCAGCACCGCCATCGGCCCCAGACCCAGGGCCTCGATCTCGCCGGACTTCGCCGACACCGTGACCGGGCTGAACAGGATGTATCCCACCACCTCGGTCCCTTCCACCGCGACCAGGGACAGGACCACCGCGCCCCTCCGGCGGAGCGAATCCACCAGTTCGGCCTCGTCGGGGCGGCCGAACGCCTCCTCGTTGACCCGGCGGACCGCGAACCGGTCGTGGGGCGCCTCCTGCCGGATGGACGACCGGCCGGGGCCGGCCACGATCCGGGGGCGCTCGGTGGCGGCCAGGACCGCGGCCCGGGCCCGGAGATCCCAGAGGCCGATCGCGGCCAGCCCGGCCAGATCGGCGAAGAGGAGCGGCGCGAACACCGGGGCGCCGAAGAGGAGGTCGGAACGCAGGCTGGGGGTGGGCCCGTTGAGGTCGGCATGGGCATGGAAATAGAAGCCCAGGAGCCCCACCGCAACCTCGGCCCCCAGCACCCACCAGCACCACCGCAGAAGCCGCCGATCCCCCGGGTGGAACACCGCGAGCAACAGGAACCCGATCGCGACCGCGCTCGCGATCACCGGCAGCCACTCCCAGGAATTGAAAAAGCCGTTCTGGGCGTGGTCGGCCAGGGAGAGCACGAAGTTCCCCACGTACCCCGCCCAGGCCAGGAACAGCACCCACTGTCCCCACTCCACCGAGCCCCGGGCCACCCGGCGGTTCATGAGGAGCAGCATCCCGAGCCCCGCGAAGGACAGCGGCGCCGCGAAGGGGGCGGTGTAGACCAGGCTCTTGAGCGTGAGTTCCTCGAAGAAGGCGCTCCGGAGATGGAGGATGAGGCCGGTCACCCCCACCAGCACCCCCAGCCCTCCCACCAGGTATCCGGTCCAGCGGACGGGCAGCCGGCGGGTATCGAACCGGGAGGCCGCCAGCGCCGCGGCCAGGAGGAGGGCGGCCCCCGCCGAGAACGCCACCGGAACCCATTCCACCGGCGACTCGAACGCGTTCACCGAGTGGGCGATGAGCACGTCCAGGGTGAGGAACGCGAGGTTGGCGACGGCGAAGATCTCGACCAGGAGCGGGCGCGGGATCTTCGGGCGGCTACCTGCGGCCATGCTCCCGACGGATCTCGGCGGCTTCGCTCTTGATCTCCACCATCCTGGTCAGCAGCTCGAAGTTCCCGTGCCACTGCACGAAGTCCGCGCCCCCCATGAACGCGCCGTGCTTGGCGGTGCGGCCGTAGTAGTGCCAGAAATTGAACTCGGTGATCTCGATCGGCTCGTCGAAGGGTTGCGGGGTGAGGAGCCCGTCCTTGCGAAGGCCGGCCACGATGTCCTCGGCCTGTTTCACCTTCCGGTTGGTGTCCACCACCACCGACTCCGCCTCCGCGTAAAACCGGTCGGTGTTGGCGGGGACGTGGCAGACGTTGCACACCTGCTTCATGTTGGCCTGGGCCTGGGCGTAGTTGGGGCGCCTCTCGCTGATGTCGGCAAAGAGCCAGTAGGAGAGCCGCTCGCTCACGTCGTGGGTGAAGCCCAGGCCCTCGATCCCGCTCATATGGCAGGTGGCGCAGGTGGGGACCGGCATGTCGTTCACGGTGAGGGTCTTGGGCGGCGCGGAGAGGTTCATGTGCTCCCGCTGGGCGTTGAAGATCACCCCGTGCTTGGATTCCTTGTAGATCTCGAGCTGGGAGTGGTCGGGGCCCATGTGGCACTGCCCGCAGGTGTCGGGCATGCGGGCCAGGGCCACCGAGGCCAAGTGCCGCGAGTGGCACTGGGTGCAGGTGCCGATGGAGCCGTCGGGGTTGGGCTTGCCCACCGAGTGACAGGACAGGCAGCCCTTGAGCGCCGCCGCCTCGCCCTCCAGTCCCACCAGCGCGTTGGGGGGACGGTTGACCGCGCCCTGGTGGAACTGCTCCGAGGCCGCGATCTCCTCGTCGGTGAACGGCTTCCGGCCCAGGATGGCGGCGTAGGCGGGAGCGGCGTGGCGGCTCCGCAGGAACTGCTCGTACTGCATGCGGTGGCACTGGGCGCAGTTCTTGGCGGTGAGGTGCTTGGCGATCTCGAAGCCCTTGTGATCCTCCTTCTCCTGCCCTTCCTGCGGCCGGTGGCAATCCAGGCAGTTCACCCCGCTGGCGGCGTGGCGGCTCTGCTCGTACTCCACCACCATCGCCCCGGTCTCCTTGCGGTGGCACTCGGCGCACTTCCCGCTGGCCTTCACCAGCTCGGGGGTGGGCTGCGCGGTCTCGACCGCGGGGCGCCGGGAGTTGAGGACGAGAGCGGCCACGATCAGCGCGGTGGCGATGACGACGGCGACGAAGATGGAGCGGAACGACACGGGATCCCCCCGGAGACGCGGCCTGGACGCGCCGGAGACCGGACGACGATTTCAAACCGGGACCGGAACGCCGCCTAGCATAAGTTCCGAACCAGAGGATTGCAACGCGGCGCCGTCCACCGGCGGTCGCGGATTCGCGGTCACCCCACCGCCGGCCTCCCTACCCGAGGCTCCGCAGCAGCTCCCGGACCCGGGCCGGATCCACCGGGTTCTCCAGCCGGCCGTCGCGTTTGAGCGCGGTGCCCACGATGAACCCGTCGGCGTGGGAGGCGAACGCGGCCACGGTGGCGGCGGTGATCCCGCTCCCCACCAGGACCGGGGCGCCCCCGGACGCCGCCCTCACCGCGCGGACCTCGGCCGGATCGGCGCCCTTCCCGGTCCCCTCGCCGGTCACGATGGCCGCGTCGGCCCCGCCCCGGAGAAGCGTGTCTTCGACCTCCTCCACCGGGTCGTAGGGGGCGAGCGGCGCGGAGTGCTTGACCCGGACGTCGGCGAGGATGCGGATGGAGTCGGCGCCGAGAGCGCGGCGGCGGCGAAGCAGGTCGTGGGCGATCCCGGTCACGATTCCCTGGTCGGTGAGCCGTGCCCCCACCAGCACGTTCACGCGGATGAACGAGGCCCCGGCGGCGTGGGCGGCGGCGAGCGCGGCCAGGCCGTCGTTCCGGAGAACGTTCACCCCCACCGGAACCGGCACCGCGCGAACGATCTCCGCGGCCAGGGCGGTCACGTGGGCCAGGGTCTCCGGCGGCACCGGACCCGGGAAGAACGGGGCGTCGCCGAAGTTCTCCAGGATGAGGCCGTGCACGCCCCCCTCGACGAGGGCGCCGGCGTCCCGGAGGGCGGCGTCGCGGATCGCCCCGAGGTCGCCGTGGTAGCGCGGCGAACCGGGGAGCGGGAGCAGATGCACCATGCCGATCACGGGCTTCACCCCGGACCAGGAAGGAAAAAGGGGCTCGGACATGGCGTAACATTGCCATCTCCGAGCCCCCTGGGGAAGCCCCCAGTCGCCCCGATCAGTACATGAGCTGCCCGGTGGGGTCGGGCCGCCAGGAGTGGAGCACCTTCATGTAATTGGCGCGCTCGAAGGCGGCGGGTTCGGCCACGTGCTGCTGACTCATGCTCCCCTGCATCTGGGCCACCGACTCGTACTCGTGATCCTCCATCCACTCGGTCATCTCGCCCAGGATGGTGCGGATACGGCCGATTCCGTGCTGGAGCAGCTCGGAGGTCATCATGGTCACCTTGGCCCCAGCCATGAGCCCCTTCAACGCGTCCTCGAAGGTATGGACGCCGCCGGTGATGGCGAAGTCCGTCTCCACCCGGCCGTGCAGGATGGCCACCCACCGGAGCGGCAATCGCATCTCGTGCGAGTTGCTGAGCACCAGGTGCGGCACCACCTCCAGCGCTTCCAGGTCGAAATCGGGCTGGTAGAAGCGGTTGAACAGCACCAGCCCGTCCGCCCCCGCCGATACCAGGTTCCGGGCCATGTTGGCCATGGAGCTGAAGTAGGGGCTGAGCTTGACCGCGACCGGGATGTTCACGCTCTCCTTCACGTCCCGGACCACGTTCACATACATGCTCTCCACCTCGACCCCGGTGCGGTCGGGGTCGGTGGGAATGTAGTAGATGTTGAGTTCCAGGGCGTCGGCGCCGGCCTGCTCGATCTTCCGGGCATGCTGGATCCACCCGCCCGAGGACACCCCGTTCAGGCTGCCGATCACCGGGATCTTCACCGTCTCCTTCACCCGGCGCACGTGGTTCAGGTACTCCTCCGGACCCACGTGGAAGCTCTTGAGATCGGGAAAGTAGCTCAGCGCCTCGGCGTAGCTCTCGCTCCCGTAGCTCAGGTACTGGTCCAGGCGGCGGCTCTCGCTCAGGATCTCCTCCTCGAAGAGCGAGTAGAGCACCACCGCCGACGCTCCCATGTCCTCCATCCGGCGGATGTTGTCCACGCTCTCGCAGAGCGGCGACGCCGAGGGAACGATGGGATTCGCCAGGTCGAGGCCCAGGTAACGCGTTTGCAGGTTCATGGGTTCACTCCTCCCGCGCGCCCCCTACGCGGGGACGCCGTTCTCCTTCGGCCGGACGCTCTCGGAGGGAAGGGGCCCCCCCCCCCGCGCCATCTTCTCGTAGTCCCGCCAGTGCGCCTCGACCGTCTCCTGGGCTTCCTTCAGCAGCATCTCCGCGACCTCGGGATCAGACTGCACCAGCATCCGGTAGCGGCCCTCGTTGTAGATGTAGTCCTCGAGAGGCACCGAGGGCTTCTTGGAATCGAGCTGAAGTGGGTTCCGGCCCTCCGCCCGCAACCGCGGATCGAACCGGTAGAGGGGCCAGTAGGCCGAGTCCACCGCCAGCTTCTGCTGGTTCATGCCCTTGGACATGTCGATGCCGTGGGCGATGCAGTGGCTGTAGGCGATCACCAGCGAGGGCCCGTCGTAGGACTCCGCCTCCTGGAGCGCGCGGATGGTCTGGCTGTCGTTGGCTCCGAGCGCGATCTGGGCCACGTACACGTAACCGTAGCTCATGGCCAGCCGGCCCAGGTCCTTCTTGGGGGTTCGCTTCCCGCCGGCGGCGAACTTCGCCACCGCGCCCAGCCCGGTGGCCTTCGACGCCTGGCCGCCGGTATTGGAGTAGACCTCGGTGTCGAGCACCAGCAGGTTCACGTTCCGCCCCGAGGCCAGGACGTGGTCGAGTCCGCCGTATCCGATGTCGTAGGCCCAGCCGTCGCCGCCCACGATCCACACGTCCTTGCGGACCAGGGCGTCGGCGAGGCCGGCCAGGTCGCGGGAAGCGGGGTCGGTGCGGCCCTTCATGGCCTGCTTCAGCGCCTCGACCCGCTCACGCTGGGCGGCGATGCCGTCCTCGGTGGACTGGTCGGCCTTCAGCAGCGCCTCGGCCAGATCCTCGCCGGCTTCGGAACGGAGCCGCTCCAGGAGCTCCCGCGCGTACTCGACCTGCTTGTCGACCGCCAACCGCATCCCCAGCCCGAATTCCGCGTTGTCCTCGAAGAGCGAGTTGCTCCACGCCGGGCCCCGGCCCGCCTTGTTGACCGACCACGGGGTGGTGGGAAGGTTCCCGCCGTAGATGCTGGAACAGCCGGTGGCGTTGGCGATGAGCGACCGGTCGCCGAAGAGCTGGCTGACCAGCCGCAGGTACGGGGTCTCCCCGCAGCCGGCGCAGGCGCCCGAGAACTCGAAGGTCGGCTCCAGGAGCTGCACGTCCTTGGGCTTGGTGAACTTGAGCGCGGGGACGCCGTCCTCGGCGGTGCGCGCGATGTCGGGAAGCCCCAGGAAGTACTCCCAGTTCACGCGCTCGGTCTCGCGGATCGGGATCTGGGGCGCCATGTTGATGGCCTTCCGCCCCACCGCCCGCTTGTCCTTGGCCGGGCACACCTCCACGCAGAGGGCGCAACCGGTGCAGTCCTCCACCGCCACCTGGAGGGTGTACTTCCGGCCGGCCAGCTCCCGCCACTTGGCGTCGGCGGACTTGAAGGCGGCGGGGGCCCCGGCCAGGGCCTCGGCCGGCACGACCTTCGAGCGGATCACCGAGTGAGGGCAGACCAGGACGCACTTCCCGCACTGGATGCAGATGTCGGTCTCCCACACCGGCACCTCCAGCGCGATGTTCCGCTTCTCCCAGCGGGTGGTGCCGCTGGGGTAGGTGCCGTCGGCGGGGAGCGCGCTCACCGGGAGGAGGTCCCCCTCCCCGGCCATGATGGGAGCGGTCACCTTCTGCACGAACTCCGGGGCCTCGGGGGGGACGGTAGGCGGCACCCGGATGTCGCCGTCGGCCTTCGCCGGAACCGGGATCTCGTGGAGATGGGCGAGCGCGGCATCCACCGCCGCGAAATTCATCTCCACCACCGCCTCGCCCCGCTTGCCGTAGGTCTTCTCGATCGCCTGCTTGATCTTGGCGATGGCCTCGTCCTTGGGGAGCACCCCGGAGAGCGCGAAGAAGCAGGTCTGCATGATGGTGTTGGTGCGCACCCCGAGATTGTTCTCGCGCGCCACCTGGTAGGCGTCGATCACGAAGAGCTTGAGCTTCTTCCGGATGATCGTGTCCTGAACCGGCCGCGGGAGCTTGTCCCACACTTCGTCCGGCCGGTAG
Organism: Candidatus Eiseniibacteriota bacterium; assembly: GCA_963728475.1. Classification (GTDB taxonomy): domain Bacteria; phylum Eisenbacteria; class RBG-16-71-46; order JABDJR01; family JABDJR01; genus CAVSKL01. The sequence continues at coordinate 1,334,536 of CAVSKL010000001.1, read as the reverse complement.
GGGCTGTTGAGGAGGAAGGTGGCGCCGTCCCCGGCCAGCGAGAGGGTGTCGTAGCGCTCCAGGAAGCCGAACTGGTGGACGGCCACGAAGTTCGCCTTCTCGATCAGGTAGGTGCTGTGGATCGGCTTGGGCCCGAACCGCAGGTGCGATACCGTCCGGGCGCCGGACTTCTTGGAGTCGTAGACGAAGTAGCCCTGGGCGTGGAACGGGGTCTCTTCCCCGATGATCTTGATCGAGTTCTTGTTGGCGCCCACGGTGCCGTCAGAGCCCAGGCCCCAGAAGACGGCGCGGGTGACCTCGGCGGGTTCGGTGCTGAACGAACGCTCGTAGTCCACGCTGAGATGGGTCACGTCGTCGTGGATGCCCACGGTGAAGTGGGTCCGCGGGGCCGCCTTGGCGGCCTCGTCCAGGACGCCCTTCACCATAGCCGGGGTGAATTCCTTGGAGGAGAGCCCGTACCGCCCGCCGATCACCCGTGGATGCGTCTTGAACGGCGCGGCGCCGGTCATCATCCCCTCGCTCACCGCGGTCACCACGTCTTGGTAGAGGGGTTCGCCGCTGGCGCCCGGCTCCTTGGTGCGGTCCAGCACCGCGATGGTCTTCACGGTGGCGGGAAGCGCGGCCAGCAGGTGCTCGACGGAGAACGGCCGGTAGAGGCGGACCTTGACCAGGCCGACCTTCTCGCCGTTCGCGGCGAGGTGGGTGACCGCCTCCTCGGCGGCCTCGGCCCCGGACCCCATGAGCACCACGACCCGCTCCGCGTCCGCCGCCCCCACGTAGTCGAACAGGCGGTAGGAGCGGCCGGTGAGCTTGGCCAGGCGGTCCATGGCGTTCTGGACCATCGTGGGCACCGCCAGGTAGTACGGGTTCACCGTCTCGCGGGCCTGGAAGTAGACGTCGGGGTTCTGGGCGGTGCCCCGGATCACCGGATGGTCGGGGGTCAGCCCGCGCCGCCGGTGCGCGCGCACCGCGTCGTCGTCGATCATGGCCCGGATGTCTTCGGGGTCCAGCCGCTCGATCTTCAGGACCTCGTGGGAGGTGCGGAAGCCGTCGAAGACGTGAAGGAACGGGATCCGGGATTCGAGGGTGGCGGCGTGGGCGACCAGCGCCAGATCCATGACCTCCTGGACCGAGTTCGAGAAGAGCATGGCGAAGCCGGTGGCGCGGGCGGCCATGACGTCGGAATGGTCGCCGAAGATGGAGAGCGCCTGGGCGGAGAGCGAGCGGGCGGCGATGTGGAACACCGTGCTCGTGAGCTCACCCGCGATCTTGTACATGTTGGGGATCATGAGCAGGAGGCCCTGGCTGGCGGTGAAGGTCGTGGTCAACGACCCCGCCTGAAGCGCCCCGTGGACCGCTCCCGCCGCGCCCCCCTCGGACTGCATTTCCATCACCCGGGGAACGGTGCCCCAGATGTTCCGGATTCCCCGGGCGCTCCACTCGTCGGAAAGCTCGCCCATTGCGGACGAGGGGGTGATGGGATAAATCGCGATGACTTCGTTCGTTCGGTATGCCACGTAGGCAGCGGCTTCATTGCCGTCCATCGTGACCTGGCTGCGAGCCATGTCTTCCGCCTCCTGTCCGGACGGACCACCCGCCGGTATGCGTCGTGAGCGGCGAGTGTACGCCCAACCCTGTAAGGAACAAACGGATCGGGGGTTACGGAATTTGGAATTGGTAAATAGATCCGCGGGGTCCGATTTTCCGCGGACGGGGGGGAGGCTCCAACCCGGCCGCGGGCAAGGGATTCGGGGAGGCGGCGGGAGCGGTCATCCCCGCGTCCTTGCCCCCGGGCCCGAGGCCTCGTCCGCGGACCCGGCGGCCAGGAGCCGGGTAAGGATCGGAATCCACTGCGGACCCAGCCGTCGGAGTTCCTCCCGGTGGGCCGCGGTGAGCTTCTCCAGGACCCGGCCGCCCCGCCGGGTCAGCCGAAGCCGGACCTGGCGCCGGTCGGCGGCGTCGGGTTCCCGGACCAGGAGTCCCTGACCGAGGAGCCGGTCCACCAGCCCCACTGCGCTGTGGGGACGGACCTGGAGCCGCTCCGCCAACTCCCCCATCGTGATCGGATCGGGCCCCGGGAAGCCCTTCACCGCCAGCAGCGCCTGCTGCTGCTGCGGGGTGATGCCGGCGGCGTGGGCGGCCTCTTCGCTGAAACGCAGGAACCGGCGCAGACCGTAGCGGAATCCGGCCAGGAGTTCGTATTCCGCCTGGGAGACCGGGCGTGGACGTTCGGCGATCATGGCACCCCCTCCCCCGGCGACGCTCGGCGCCGGCGTTGCATTTATATCGTACTACGATATATCATCGCGGGCGTGGCGGACACCTCCGGACTTTCCCCCGCGACCCCGGCGAGCAACGCCGATCCCCCCGCCCCGGAGCGCGCGGCGCTCCGGGGCGGTTTCCGCACGAATCTCATCTCGGTCCTGGCCGCCCTCATCGGCCTCGCCGCCGGCGCCATCGCCTACGGGCTCTACACCCTGATCGGGCTCATCACCAACCTGGTCTTCTTCCAGCGATTCGCCGCCGGGCTCCCGAGCATCCGCACCAACCCCCTGGGGCTCGCGGTGATCGTGGTACCGGCCCTGGGTGGACTGGTGGTCGGCGTCATGGCCCGCTACGGTTCGCCCAAGATCCGGGGCCACGGGATCCCCGAGGCCATGGAAGCGGTGCTGGTGAACCGGAGCCGGATCCAGCCACGGGTCGCGTTTCTCAAGCCCACCTCGGCCGCGCTGGCCATCGGGACCGGGGGGCCGTTCGGGGCCGAAGGGCCCATCATCCAGACCGGGGGCGCGTTCGGCTCCCTGGTGGGGCAGCTCATCCACACCACCGCCGCCGAGAGGAAGGTGCTCCTGGCCTCCGGCGCCGCCGCGGGGATGGCCGCCACCTTCAGCACCCCCATCGCTGCGGTGGTGCTGGCCATCGAGCTTCTACTGTTCGAGTTCAAGTCCCGCTCCTTCATCCCCCTCGTCATCGCCAGCACCCTCGCCACCACCGTTCACTTCGCGCTCCTCGGCCGGGGCCCGATGCTCTCGGTGGCACCGGTCGATTTCGGGGTGCCGGCGGGGCTTCCCTTCTACGTCCTGCTGGGACTCCTGTGCGGCCTGGCGGCGGCCGGCTTCAACCGGGCATTCTACTGGGTGGAGGACCGGTTCGAGTCGCTCCCCCTGGACCGCATGTGGTGGCCCGCCATCGGCGGTCTCGGGCTGGGGGTGATCGGGTACTTCGTGCCCCGGGTCCTCGGAGTGGGATACGACACCATCACCGACATCCTGAACGCCCGCCTCCCCATCACCCTCCTGGTCCTCATCGCGGTGTTCAAGAGCCTGGCGCTCATGGTCTCCCTGGGCTCCGGGACTTCGGGCGGACTGCTCGCGCCCATGTTCATGGCGGGAGCGGCCCTGGGCGGCGCGTTCGCGATGGCGGTGAACCGCCTCCTTCCCGCCGTCCACCTCGCGCCGGGGGCGTTCGCGCTGGTGGCGATGGCCGCGTTCTTCGGGGCCTCGTCCCGGGCCACCTTCGCCTTCATCATCTTCGCGTTCGAGATCACCCGGGACTACGATGCGATCCTCCCTCTGATGCTGGTCTGCGTGCTGGCGGACGGGGTGGCGCTCCTCCTGGAGCGAAACTCCATCATGACCGAAAAGCTGGCCCGGCGCGGGCTCAGCGTTCCCACCGACTACGAGACCGACCCTCTCGACCGGGTGACGGTGGCGGAGGTCATGAACCCCGACCCGGCCACGGTTCCCGGGACCATGACCGTGGCCGATCTGGCCGGGAGAATCGCCGCGGGAGAGCCCCGGCTGGCGCGGCCGCGGGCCCTGCCGATCCTGGGCGAGGGCGGAGTCCTGGTGGCAGTGATCACACGCGGGGACCTCGTCCGTGCCCTGGCAGCCGATCCCTCGGGAACCCGGACGGTCCTCGAGGCCGGCTCGCGACCGCCGGTGACCGCGTTTCCGGACGAGCCGCTCCGCCGCGCGGTGGACCGCATGATCCGGTGCGACGTGGGACGGCTTCCGGTGGTAAGCCGCCGGGACCCAGGACGGCTGGTGGGCTATCTGGGGCGGGCCGAGGTGCTCTCGGCGCAGCGGCGAAGGCTGGACGAGGAATCCCGCCTGGAGCAGGGGTGGTTGAGCCGCCGCCCGAAGCGAGACGCCGGCGCCCGGACCGGGTCCACCGGAGGAACCGCGCCGGCGGAGGTGCCGGCTACCCCTCCACCCCCAGGAGCTTCACGTCGAAGGTGAGCGACTTGCCGGCCAGGGGATGGTTGAGGTCGAGCACCACCCCGTCGTCGTGGACCTCGTGGACCCGCACCTGGCGGCGGTTTCCGTCCTGGTCCTGGGCGACCAGCATGGCGTCCACCTCGCGGGCCTCCTCGGGGATGAGCTCCAAGTCCACGTGCTGGTAGGCCTCGGGATCCACCGGGCCGTACGCCTCCTCGGCGGAGAGGGTCACGCGCTTGGAGTCGCCGATGGTCATGTCCTGGATTTCCTCCTCCAGCTTGGGGAGGATCTGGCCCTCGCCCTCCTCGTAGACCAGGGGCTTCTCGCCGACGTTCGTGTCCACCTGGGATCCGTCCTCCAGGAAGACGGAGTATTCGATCGAGAACTTGCGGGTCTGCTCTGCCATCTTGGATTCCTCCACGGGCCGGGGTCGGCGCCAGTCGGTCGGGCTCGGGGGTCGGATCCGCCGCAAGTCCCCGGACATCCGGCGGCAGGGCCATAAGCCGGCCCCTCACAGGAACGCCCAAAGGAAACGGGTTGGGATCAATGACGAAGAAACGAATGATTCCGCTGGTCGAGCCTAACACATCGGGGATGCGGGCACCGGCGGGGGCCTCTTCGCGGCGCGCCGGCCCCCGAGGCTCAGTACTTCGCCTTGATCGCGCCCCAGGTGGTCCGGCGGACCGGCACCGCCAGGCACGGGTTGTAGCCGGTGTAGGTGGAGCCGAATGCGACCTCGCCGGCGGCGGTGGGGTAGACGAGGTCGGAGACGTTGCAGTCGGCGACCTGGAACTCACCGGGACCCGACAGCAGGTTCCGGTTGGCGGTGATCCGGAAGAGGTCGTCACTGTAGGCGTACACGTAGAACGCGCCGGCGTCGACCTGAAGCGTGCTGGAATCCCCCGGTGTCGTGGATACTGGACCCGCAGGAGAGCCCCACGATCCCCAGGTTCACGTCCGGCGCCATCGCCGCCACCAGGTACAGGTCCGCGGGTTCATCGAGCGGCCAGTCCACCGTCCAGGTTCCCTGGTCGGCGCAGGGGATCCCTTTGGCGGTCGGCGTCCAGGTGGTGCAGATCGAGCTCGCCTTCGAGGTGTGCGCTTCGGCATGGAGGGCGAGCCTGGTCCCGCATTGCGTTCCCGGAGTGCGGTCAGTACTCGGCGAACGCGTCGTCCGGATAGCAATAGAACCACCGCTCGCCGGGCTCGGCCGAGGTGATCACGGGATGCCCGGTCGTGTGCGCGTGCTTGGAGGCGTGCCGGTTGGGTGAGCTGTCGCAGCACCGGGTGCCTCCGCACTCCTGGCAGGTGCGGAGATGCACCCAGGTTGCGCCGGTCTTGACGCAGTCCTCGCACTCGCGCTTCGCCGGTCCCTTGACCTCGGCGATCGCCTCGATGTGGTCGCAGATTCCCTCGGACATCAACGGCTTCCTTTCAAGCAATGGGCCGGCCGCGAGGCCCGTCCCCCGCCGCGTACCGGCGGGCGAGCCGCTCCGGCGACGCCCCCAGGGCGTGCGCCGCCACCAGCAAGGCGTTGGCCAGGAGCTGCCGGAGGGGCCCGCGCCTCAGGAACCGCCGCGAGGAGGTGCGCACCGCCAGCGGCAGCACCGCCAGCCGCCCGGTGCGGGCCAGCCGCCGGTAGAAGCGCACGTCCTCGAAGAGCGGCACCGCCTCGTATCCCCCCGAGGCCTCGTAGCGGTCGCGGCGGGCGAAGAAGGCGGCGTCGCCGTAGGCGGCGCCGCGGGCACGGAACCGCGAACCCCAGGCGATGAGATCCAGCACCGGGTGGCGCCGGTCGAAGGCGAGGCGGAAGCGGCCCCCGGCGGCGTCGCGCTCGAACAGCGCCCGCGCCACCGCAGCCAGCGCGCCGGGGGGCAGCACGGTGTCGGCGTGGAGGAACACGAACACATCCCCCCGGGCGGCGGCGGCGCCGGCCCCGAGCTGGCGCCCCCGGCCGCGGGGGGCGGCCAGGACCCGCGCGCCGGCGGCCCGAGCCTCGTGGACGGTGCCGTCCCCGGAGCCGCCGTCCACCACCAGCACCTCCAGGGGTCTCGGGACCTGGCGAAGGGCGGAGCGGACCGCGGCGGCGATCCGTTCTCCCTCGTTCAGGGCCGGAATCACCACCGAGATCGACGCGGGAACCGGGCTGGCTTCGGTCCCCGAGGCCCGGTAGACTCCGTCGGAGTCCACTCCGCCGATCATCGTGCCCGGGACGCGCTCAAGAGAGGTACTCATGTCGACCATCATCCTACCAAGCGGCCCCGCTTCCGCGCTCCCTCGCCGTCCGCCCGGGAGCCGGCCATGACCAGGTCCACCGACACCCGGACCCGCGAGGCGCAGGCCGCCCGCACCCCGGAAGAGAACGCGGAAGCCATCCTGGCCTCGCCCAGCTACGTTCTGGCCGAGGAGGACATCGCGCTCCTCAAGCGCGACGAGCTTCGGCCGGTCCGGCTCCAGCTCGAGCTTTTCAAGCCGGAGCTGAGCTTCCGGGAGCACAACATCGTCTCCACCATCGTGGTGTTCGGGGGGACGCGGATCCTGGAGAAGGCGCAGGCCCTGGCCCGGGTGCAGGAGCTGGAGCGCGCCCTCGACGAGAAGCCCGAGGACGCGGAGCGGCAACGCCGGCTGGCGGTGGCGCGGCGGGTCCTGGCCAAGAGCCATTATTACGACGAAGCACGGGAATTCGCCCGTATGGTGACCCGGGTCTGCCAGCGGGACGGCTACCGCGAGTTCGTGGTGGTGACCGGGGGCGGCCCCGGCATCATGGAAGCGGCCAACCGGGGCGCCTTCGACGTGGACGGAAAGAGCATCGGACTCAACATCACCATCCCCCGCGAGCAGAAACCGAACCCCTACATCACGCCCGAACTCTGCTTCCGGTTCCACTACTTCGCGCTTCGCAAGATGCACTTCCTCATGCGGGCCAAGGGGCTGGTGGCGTTCCCCGGCGGGTTCGGGACCATGGACGAGCTGTTCGAGACCCTCACCTTGCTGGAAACCAAGAAGATCGACCCGGTGCCGGTGGTGCTGGTCAACGAGGCCTACTGGCGCGGAGCGGTCAACTGGGAGCACTTCGTGAACGAAGGGACGGTGGACCCCGAGAACCTGGATCTCTTCCGCTTCGCCGAGACCGCCGCCGGCGCCTGGGACATCATCTGCGATTTCCACGGGATCGACCCCGCCACCGGGGAAAAGGTCTAGCCGCCGGTCGAAACACTCGATCCGGCCGCGGACGGCACCGCAACCGCTTACCCGGCAATGCCTTGAAATCTCCGCTCCGAGGCCTCGGAGGGGTGCGCACGGCGCTCCGGGAAGGGTTGGAACCCGCCCCCCTGGCGGCGGTAGTATGAACCGGAGCATCGGCGGATTTCCGGGCCCCCCTCCGGCCGCGTCGCGGTCAAACGCTGCTGGCCCACCACCTTCTTTCACGCCGGTGCCGGGGGAGCGGTGATGAGCACTTCACACTCGCGCGCGATCGCCTTCCTGTCCCTGTTCGCCGCGGCGGCATCGGCCGGCGCGATCCGGCCCGCCCTCGCCCAGACCGCCGATTCCACCGGCGCCGTGTTCGCCCGGGTGGAGACGGGGAAGGCGGTCTACGCCCCCGGCGAGACCGTGGTGATCCGGGTCTTCGCGGTCAACGCCTCCCCCGACTCGGTGACCTTGCGGTTCGCCGACCGCGGGGCGGTGTCGCAGGCGGACTACGCTATCGACGGCGTGTACCGCTGGAGCGATGGCAAGCGGTTCTTCGCCGCCCCCGCCAACGTGACCCTGTTCCCGGGCGAGACCCGGCTTTTGGCCGAGTTCAACCACACGCCCGCCGACTACAAGCTGGCCCCCGGCGGGCACACCGTCACCGGGATCGTGCCCACCTACGCGCGGGCGGTAACGGGGATCCGGGTGGGCCCGGGTCCGTCCTCGCAACCCTTCCAGGTGCGGGGCGAGGTCTCGCCGGTTGCCGCCCCGGTGGGGGCGCCGTTCGAGTTCCGGGTGACGGTGATCAACATCACCGACGCCGTGCAGTCCTTCACGGTAGACGGCTGCCCGGTGCACTTCCTCATCGATGGATCGTACTCGCCACCGGTGGCCTGCGCCGAGTTCGCGCGGCTGATCCAGGTGCCGCCGGGGCAGAGCGTCTCCTTCGGACCCGACGATGCCCCCTACCTTCAGTTCGACCCGCATGAGTTTCCACTGGGCCCCGGCCGGCACCAGGCGCTCCTGGAGGTGCCGGGCGCCGGCGCCGACACCGTGGGCTTCGCGGTGACCCCCCCCGACAGCGGCGCGGCCGCCCTGGCCGGCCGGGTGGTGTTCCCCAACGCCTCGGGCTTCGCGGTCGGGGCCACGATGATCCTCAGCCGGAGCGCGACGGACAGCCTTCGCCTCCTGACTCCGGATCTCGGCACCCGGGCCGGCGAGCAGGGCTGGTTCCTCTTCGCCCGCGTCCCGCCGGGCACCTGGTACTTGCGCGCGGTCAGCCTGGGCGGGACCGTCACCTGGTATCCGGGAACGTCCGATCCCGCCCGGGCCCAGCCCCTGCAGCTGGGCGCCGGGAGCTATACCGAGGTCAAACTCCCGATCGACGGGACGGTGCCGCCGCCGCCGTCGACCTTTCCCCTCGCGGGCACGGTCTACGAGGTCGGGGCGGATTCGCCGGGCGTGCCCCTGGCCGGAGCCGCCGTGCTGGCGGTGGCGACCGCGCCCGCGCCGGGGGACTCGGTGCCGGTCCCGGCCGCCGGCGGGTCCACGGGCAGCGTCGTGCCCCCCGGTGGCGCCCGGTTCACCGCGATCACCGGCGCCGACGGCGGCTACAAGTTCGACCTTCCCGCCGGGAGCTACCGGCTCCTGGCCGGGCGGCTGATCCAGGACCGCTACCAGTACTTCGCCGGGGCCGAGCGCTTCCGGCAGGCAGCGACCGTGTACGTCCCCTCCGACGCCGCGTCGCCCCTCCCGCCGCGCTACGACTTCCACCTGGCCTCGCTCCAGGGCGGGAGCATGGCGGTGGTGAGCGGCCGCGTGCTCACCGGCGCCGACAACAACCAGGTGGCTCCGGCGCCGGGGGTGCCGGTGTACGCGGCGCCGATCCTGCCGTCGGTCCTGGCCGACCATGCCCCCCACCGCGCGGTCACCGACTCCACCGGCGCCTACGTGGTGGAGCTTCCCGCCGACACCCCCTACCTCTTCTACATCACGGCCGCGGGAGCCACGACCCAGTTCTACAAGTACGCGTCCCAGGGCGCGGCCGCGAGTTGGGTGGACGTGGCGCCCGGCGACACCACCGCCGGAGTGGACTTCCTCCTTCACGCCCTGCCTCCGCCCGGCAACGGCGGGGGGGTCGTGGAGGGGACCATCCTCCGCGCCGCCCCCGACAGCGCCTGCGACGCGACCCTCTGCACCGAGCCGGCGGCGGGCGCGATCGTGCGCGTGACCGCGGCCTACCCCACCTTCGCCCCCTACGAGATGCGGGGGGTAGCGGACCGCGAAGGCCACTTCGTGGTGCGGGGTTTGGTGGCGTCCGCCGAAGGCCTTCCCTACTACGTCTCCGCGGAGTACCCGGGCCTGGAGCCGGGCTTCTATCCGGGCGGGGTGCCGCGTGAACAGGCGGCGCCGCTCATGGTCTACGCCGGGAAGGCGGCGAATGCGGGGCGCATCGTGCTCGGACGGCCCACCACGCCGCCCCAGAGCGGGTTCCTGGCCGGCCGCATCCTGGACGGCACCGGGCATCCCGTGGGTAACGCCCGGGTGCGGGCGTTCCTGCAGCCGGAAGCGCCCGAGGGCAGGGTGTCCATGGCCCTGACCGGCGACGACGGGTGGTTCCACATGAATCGGCTCCCCGCCGGGGCCTCGGTGCTGGTTGCGGTGGACGCCGAGGGATTCGTGCCCGCCTACTACCCGTCCGCGCACCGGTGGCAGCAGGCGGAGCGGGCGACCACCGGGGGCCCCGCCATCGACGTGGCTCCCCTCCAGATGACCCTCGCCCGGGCGGTGGAGGGCGGCCCCTATCTCCAGGCGGGACGGGTGCGGGTGGCGACCGGCGTCACCGACACCGTGTTCGCCGACGCCCGGAGCCGGGCTTTGGCCTGGGACCGCGAGAACCTGCCCGGCGCATTCTTTTACCTGGTGAACGCGCTCTCGGAATCACCGGTGGAGATCCCGGTGGCCGGCGACGTCACCGGCGACAACGGGAGCGTGGTGGTGACCGGCCTTCCCGCCGGGACCTATCTCGCCTTCGCGGACCGGCCCGGCTACCAGCCGGCCTACTTCACGGTGGCGGGGGGCGCGGTGGCGCAGCAGATCGCGCTCAACGGGACCACCCCCGCGGTCCTGGCCGACATCCGGCTCAAGGCGCTGGCCGTGAACGGGGGCGGCGGGAGCGATTCCAGCCGCGCCATGCCGGGGATGATCACCACCCTCACCAACGCGCCCAACCCGTTCCGGCCTCAGACGGTGATCCGGTTCTCGCTCGAGCAGCCCTGCCCGGTGACCCTCATGGTCTTCGACTACCGCGGGCGGCTGGTGCGCACGCTCCTCGACGGCGTGGAGCAGGCCGCGGGGCTGCACGAGCTGCCGTGGAAGGGCACCGATCAGGAAGGGCGGCGGGTGAGCGCGGGGGTGTACTTCTACCGGGTGACCGCGCGCGGCGAGTCGGTGGCGCGGAAGATGGTGCTTCTGCCGTAAACCGGCGGCCGCCGGTGCCTTCCGGGATCGGGGGTCGGAGCTACTTCTTCCGGCCCCCGATCCCGGTCACCTCGTTCATCAGCTCCATCTGCACCTGCTGGATCTCCACCAACCGCTCCCATTGCCGGGAGAGCAGGTGATCCACCTTGTCGTGGAGGTGGCGGATCTCGAGTTCCGCCTTCATGTTGATCTGATAGTCGTGCTGGGCGCGGGCCCGGTCGCGGTCCTCGGACCGGTTCTGGCTCATCATGATGATCGGGGCCTGAATGGCCGCCAGGCACGACAGCACCAGGTTGAGGAGGATGAAGGGAAAGGGATCGAAGGGTCTCCGGAGCAGGAGCGCCGAATTCAGCAACATCCAACCGGCCAGGATCCCGAAGAAGATGATGATGAAGCGCCAGCTCCCGCCGAAGTCGGCGATCCGGTCGGCCAGACGGTCCCCGACGGTGAGGGCCTTCTCGAACTCCAGGTCCACGTTCCGGGAGAGGAGCTCGTGCTGCTGCAGGCTGCGCATGACCTCCGATTCCAGGTTGGACAGTTCCCCCTTCTCCGCCGCCAACACCGACTCCACGTAGCGGCCGCGGTAGCGGTTGAGGTCGTCCCGGCAGACGAACCCGTCGGGGGTCCAGTCCGGCCGGTCCTTGTGGATCTCGTCCACCAGGGCCGAACGGAGCGTCTCGGCGGGGACGAGCTGGCGCCGGGGAAGGGTCCGGCCGCAGAGGGGGCAAATCAGAGGCGGCGAGGCGTGTCGGGTCATGGGGTACCTCCTGCCGCCGGCTCGCCGGCGGACCGCGGACACTCTACGCCCGGCTCCTTCCCCCGGCCAGATCCGCGTCCGGCGGTCGGGTATACTGGTGGCTCGGGCTTCCCCTCCGTCCAACCCGAGGTACCCTCATGCGCATCCCCCGAAACACGCTGTTCGCTCTGCCCCTGATCCTGGTGGCGTCCCTCGCCGGCGGCGCCATCGGGCCGCAGCATCCCGAGCCGGACAAGCAGGAGGCCTCGGTCCGGTCCCCGGGGCCGTCGGGCGGCCTCGACATCGCGGCCTGGGAGGGGCACCGCCTGAGCCCGCTCTCCAACTGGCCCCCGGCCGAGACCGACCCCGCGGTGGACGTGCTCCACTACGACCTGGCCGTCACCTTCGGAGTGGCCGACACCACCCTGAACGGAACCGCCACCTTGACCCTGGTCTGGGGAAGCCAGCCCAACAACGTTCTTCACCTGGATCTGATCGGGCTGGCCGCGTCCGCGGTCCGGGACGGCGGCGGCTCGCCGCTTGCGTACGCCCAGAACGGTTCCGGGATCGACATCACGGTGGTGCCGGCACCGGTCCGGGGAGACACCGTTGCGGTGGCGGTGGACTACGGCGGCCACACCTTCCAGCAGGGCTTCTACGTCTTCCTCAACGCCTCCTATACCTTCACCGAGCCCGAGGACTCACGCTACTGGTTCCCCTGCCGGGACGTTCCCTGGGACAAGGCCACTCTCACCATGCACGGCCGGTGCGCCTCGATCTACAAGCTGGTGAGTAACGGCGTCCTGGACTCCACGACCGTGGACGGCGCCTGGACCACCTATCACTGGCACGAGAGCCATCGCCTGGCCACCTATCTCATGGCGGCGGCGATCTCGAACTACACCCCGGTGGCCGCCGCGTCCACGGTGACCCCGCTCACCTGGTACAGCTACCCGGGCGACGCCACCGCGGCCGCCAACACCTTCAAGTACGTCCCCAACATGGTGGCGTTCTTCGACACCCTGCTCGCGCCCTATCCCTTCGACAAGTACTCCATGTGCGAGTCGAACCTGGGGGGCGGGATGGAGCATCAGACCTGCACGTTGATGGCGTCCTTCGTCTTCACCAGCGGGCATACCTACGAGTGGGTGGCCGCCCACGAGCTGGCCCACCAGTGGTTCGGGGACTACGTGACCCTGGCCGACTGGCGACACATCTGGCTGAACGAGGGGTTCGCCACCTTTTACGAGGCGGTGTGGCAGGAGTCGTTCTACGGCGCGGCCACCTTCGACGCGCGCATGCTGAACGCCCAGAACCTGGTCTTCAACGCCGAGAACACCGGCCACGACCATCCCATCGTGGATCCGCCCATCAACTCCGAGTTCAGCAACATCGTCTATTACAAGGGAGCGTGGGTACTGCGGATGCTGCGCGACCTGCTGGGGCGCGACACCTACAACCAGGCCATCCGCGACTACCTGGCCGCCCACGCCTACGGCAACGCCGACACCGACGACCTGCGCACGGCCATGGAGGCGCGCTACGGGCAGTCGCTCCAGTGGTACTTCGACCAGTGGCTCCTGGGCACCGGCCATCCCCGGATCAACTACTATGCCAACTACTACCCGAACGCGAACGGCTACGACGCCTTCGTGGATCTGCGCCAGGTCCAGACCGGCACCGTGTTCCGGTTCCCCCTGGAGATCCGGTTTACCGGAGGGGGCGGGGCCGACACCACGGTCACCGGCTGGGTGAGCGACGTCCACGAGGTGCTTCACTTCGCGTTGGGGTTTCAGCCGGGCGCGCTGGTCCTGGACCCGTCCAACAAGCTCCTGGACTCGCACACCGAAACCGTCCCCACCGGAGTGGCCGAGGTCGCGCCCCCGCCGAACCCGGTGCGGGCGTGGCCCAATCCGTTCGCCTCGCGCCTTCACCTCTCCGCCGCCCCGGGCGCGCTGGGCCGGGTGGAGATCTACGACGTCCAGGGACGGCTGGTGCGCACGTTGCGCCCGGCCGGCGCCGCCGACGCCGCCTGGGACGGTACCGGGGACGACGGCCGCCGGCTTCCGCCCGGCGCCTACTTCCTGCGGGCCCCGTCCGCGGGTCGGGCGGTCCGGGTGGTGTTGCTTCCCTCCGGGAGTTGACCGGGTTGCCCGAGTCCGCGGCCGGCTGGGAACTGGCGGAGCACACCGCCGACGTGGGGGTGCGAGGGTGGGCGCCGGACCTGCCGCGGCTCTTTGCCGTGATGGCTTCCGGCCTCTTCGCGGTGATTGCCGATCCGGCCACGGTCCGGGACCGCGGAGCGCGCACGGTGCGGGTGGTCGGCGACTCCCCCGAGGATCTCCTCCACGAGTGGCTGGAGGCGCTCAACACGCTCCACCAGGTGCGGGGCGAGCTCTATTCCCGGTTCTCGGTGACCGTCCTCGGGGATCGCGTCGAGGGGGCGGCGCACGGCGAGGCGCTGAACCCCGCGCGCCACCGCCTCCGCACCGAAGTCAAGGCGGTGACGTGGCACGACTTGCGGGTCGAGGAGGGGCCCGAGGGGTTCAGGGCGTACGTGTTGCTGGACATCTAGGCCGACCTGCTGCCCGGCATCCGTGGGTCGGTCTGATCCGGTCAAACGGATGGGGCAGGGAAGGTCCGCAATTTCCACCGGCATTATTCCCGTGGATCTCGCCGGCTCCCGCTGATAGCATACCGGCCTTGTCCGCTTTGACTGTATGCCGCTTTCAGTCGACCCTTCCTCAAAGGACCCACGCCATGAAGAATCTAGCCAGCTTGACAATCGCGCTCGGCCTCGGTCTCAGCCTCGTCGCCTCCCTCGGTACTGCTTCCCCGATCGTTACCGTCGACCAGGAGAACCTCAGCGGTCCGAACAGCGGGACGCTCTCCCAGCCGGTCGGACAGTCGTTCACACCGTCCGATACGGCGGTCGATGCGGTGGAGATCGCGCTCGCCGCCGTTTCGAGCCCGATTGACGTCGAAGTGAACATCCTCGACGGCGTCAGCGGCGCCTCCGGGCTGAGCGGAACGGTCCTGGGCAGTTCGGGAACCGTCACCCTCTCGAGCACGACCTTGTCGATGGTGCACTTCGACCTATCCTCCCAGGTCGCCCTCACGCCTGGAAACACCTACGTGATCGAGGTGGTCCCGGTGAACAACGGTGGTCTCTCCTTCCGCTGGGCCGAGAGCGGAAGCAACCCCTACTCCGGCGGCCAGGACCTCCAGACCGGCCTTTCCCCCTCCTTCGTCGGCATCACCTCGGTGGACATGGTCTTCATCGAGGGCCTGCACTCCGGGTCGGTGCCCACCACTCCCTCCACCTGGGGAAATCTGAAGGCGCTTTACTAGGCGCGCATCCATCCTCCGGCGTCAGCAGGCCGCCCCGGTTGGGGCGGCCCGCTGTCGCCCGGGCTCCGCCTCCCGATTCCCGGTTCACCCGGCCTGGCGGCGGGGACTTCGGCGTGGCCGCAGGGGCCGCCGAAGCGGCAGCCTTACTCTACTTGTAACCGTTCGGTCCCGCTTGTGTTGACGGGGGGGATCAGGAGGTACCGAGGATCTTCTGCAGGACTTCGTGGCTGCGGGCGGTGACCCCGGCTTCGAGCCGCTCCTTCCACCCGTGCCGGGGTGAGGCTCTTCACATCCGAGCGGGTGGAGAGCCGAAGCAGGGGGGTAAGCGGTCAGCGAACGGCGTAATGGGCTGCCGCCACGACGTGGACGCGTGGCCGGCACAAAGTGTCAAACCCGCTGGCCCGCGCAGACTCGATCACGCTGAGCAAGATGACGATCGCTGATTGCAAGACCCGATCCTCCGTCCGCGAGCCCGCTCATAGGCTACACCCGGGAGATCGGCAGACCCTTTCCCACCACACCCCAGCCGGACGTTTCGGACTCCGGTGGCGTAAGTCAAATACGCTGGCCCGGCCGGCTTCATCTCACCGGACGAGGACGAATCGGGCAAATCTCAGCCTCGTGCCGGCCTTGATCTTCACAAAGTAAGCCCCGGACGGGGCATTCCTTCCGCTTTCGCCATCGCCGCTCCACACAACGCTGTTCCAGCCGACCCTTACGTTTCCTTCAAACAGTCGCTTGACCAGTCGTCCGCGGACATCATAGATATCAACCGTCCCTCGGACCGCGCTCGGGGAGTAGTATCGAATCCCGGTCCCCTGCGCTGCGGGGTTCGGAGTTACTTCCACACCTTCGTGTACCTCCGTGCTCGATGGCGGCACCGACACGGGCGGGCTCTGCAAGACGCCCTCATACTCCTGGCCATCCGTCAGGTGTGCAATCCACGAGCAGGTTTGGTAGAGGGAGTCGGCATGCGGCAGCTTCACGGCAAATCCACCAAGCTGCTGCCCGCCGAAAATGTCGCGTGCGGGATCGGTCCGTAGCCAGTAGATGTACTTAGTCGGTTGCTCCTCCGTCGTAAAGAAGTTGAACTCCCATCCGATTGGAGAGGTGTAACAGTCTGGTGGAATCGAGTCCGCAGTGGCTCCGATCGGCCAGGTGAGCAGCTGGCTCCCGTAGCGGGAGTCCCCTATCGAAATCGCCGAAATCGGAACGGCGCCGCCATTGACTACCTCGTATGAGTACTCGAATTCATCGCCGCCCAGCGGGGTCGTCGATACGACGATGTAGACTGGCGGGGCTTCCCTCGCGCTCGTCTCCGTGGCGGCTGGAGCCTCGCCCATGGGCGCCGGGCCGGCGCCGAGTCCGGTGAGTCCGGTGAGTCCGAACCACAAGACGGCCAACGGAAGCGCCCGCACGATCTGCCCAGAGAGACCTCTCACGGCGAGCATGAGCATCTCCCTCCACTGCACGGTTCATGGTGAACGAGGGTGGACCGGTGTTCACAGGCCAAGCAACCAAGGCACCCCGGGCCCGAACGATCGTTACCCCTGTTCTCTTCAGCGGTCGGCCAGTCGAACGCCGGGGAAGACCACCTTTCCGTCCGCGTTCGTCATCCGCGTTGCCGGGGCCACCGCTTCTCCCTGCGCGAATCCCACTCCCAATTCCTGAAGCTTCGGCAGAAGGGCCCTATCCTCTACATCCTCCGCGATCGTGGTGATACCCATTATCCGACCGACCTCGTTGATGGCGCTTACCAGGGTACCGTACACGGGGTCTTCGACGACACGTCGCACGTAGAGGCCGCCGATCTTCACGTAATCGATCGGCAGCGCCTTGAGGTGGGTGAATGAAGCCAGTCCACCGCCGAAATCGTCCAGCCCGACTCCGCAGCCCACCGCCCGGATTTCGGAGACGAGCCGCGCCAGTTGGGCGAAATTCCCAAGCGCCGCCGCCTCCGCGATCTCGAAGGAAAGGCCTTCCGGCGGAAGCTCGTGCTCCCTCAAACTCGCACGCAGCGTGGAGATGAGGTCCAGATCGCCCAGCGAGGAGAGGCTGAGGTTTATCGAGCAGAGGGGCAGATCGTGCTCCGGGTGGTCCCGATGCCAGGCTCCCAAAAGCGCGACCGTCTGCCGCACAACCCAGCGGTCGATCGCCGGCCTCAGGCGATAGCGCTCGGCGTGCTGGAGGAGTGACTCGGAGGTTTCCGTGCCACCATGATCATCCGGCAACCGCAACAGAATCTCGCACCGGGGACGATCCGCGTGCGGCGACACCAGCGGCACGATCTGCTGGGCGAACAGTTGAAAATGACCTTCCTCCACTGCGCGGGTCAGGCGCACGATCCGCCGGGTCTCCACCTGCTGCATGACCCCCCGGGCCGGCTCCGGCCCCAGATGGACCCGGTTGCCTCCTGCATCCTTGGCTGCGTAACAGGCTTCGTCGGCGGCATTCAAGAAGTCAGCCACCCGTCCGCCCGGGCCCGTGATCGGGACGACGCCGATGCTGGCCCCGAGCGAGAAACTCTTGTCCTTCCACACGTAATGGAAGTCCTCGATGGTCCGCAGGAGGTTGCCGGAGATTTCCTCCGCTTTGGCCAGGGAACAATGTTCAAGGAGCACGCCGAACTCGTCTCCGCCAAGGCGCGCGACGGTGTCGCGGCTGCGCAGACGACCGGCCAGCAGCTTGCCGATCGTCCTGAGGAGGCTGTCTCCGGCCTCGTGACCGCACACATCGTTCACGAGCTTGAAGCGGTCCAGGTCCAGGAAGCACAAAGCGTGCTCCGACGTTCCGGGTTCCGTTTCCGCCAGCACCCGCGCCAGTCGTCGCTCGAACTCCCGCTTACCGATCAGACCGGTGAGAGCATCGTGCTTCGCTTCGTGCGAGAGGGTGTGGACCGCGCGCCGTCTTTCAGTGACGTCACGAAAGACCACCACTACTCCGGTCGTGGACCCGTTGCGGTCTCGGAGTGGCGCAGCGGAGTCTCCGATCGCCAACTCCGTCCCATCGCGCCGCAGCAGCAGCACGCCGTTGACCAGATCCAGCGCGCGCCCTTCGCGGAGACAGCGGGCCGCGATGTCTTCGATGGGTTGCCGTGTCGATTCGGAGACGAGGACCAGGACGGTGCCCAGGGGCTGCCCCAGTGCTTCCGTCATGCGCCAGCCGGAAAGCCGCTCAGCCGTGGGGTTCAGGTACGTGACCGCCCCCGCCAGGTCGGTCGTAATGATGGCATCCGCGATGGAAGCCAGGGTGACGGAGGCCTGTTCCTTCTCCCGAAAGAGCATCTCCTGGGCATCCCGCAACTTGGTGATATCGCGAATCGTTATCACCGCGAGCGCATCCTTTCCGGGACCGAGGGAGCTGCGGTTGAAGTCTATCGGAAATTCGGTCCCGTCCCTTCGCTGGGCGGACAGGTTGACCGAAACGCCCTTCCGCGGGGTCTCCGGCGACCCGCCCTCGTGTGCGCGGTGCGACTCGGTGCTCTGGGAGAAGCGCTGGGGAACGACGCGGTCCAAGGGTTGGCCCAGGAGCTCCGCCTCCGTCCACCCGAGGAGTTGCTCGGCCTCCGGATTCATCGCGACCACGTCTCCCCGCGCGTCGACCACGAGCATGGCGTCGCCGGCGGCGTTGAGCAGCTGTCGAAAGCCCTTCCCCTTGACTGAATAGGTGGTCATGGCCGACGCGCCTTCCCTTCCATAGCCGCAGGTTGCGGTACAAGGGCAAATTTAGTGCACTTGCATAGAGCAGTCTAGACTTTTCAGCTCTCCCGAACTCAGCCACGTTACGTGCCGTCAACGCCGGTCGAACGCTGCGCGCCCCCCTCGCCATTGAAGGGATCCTTCCCGTAAACCTCTGAGGCCGCCGGTCCGGTAGTGAGCCGGGTGGCGGCCCAATCGTGCGGCGCCCGGTGGTGTGACGATCACGCCTTGAAGGGATGGCGCTCCGGAGCCTGCGCCGGCTCCGGCAGCAGCGCCAGGACGCTGGGGACGGCCAGATTCAGGCTTCGGCTCCGGTGCCGAAGGTAGCCGTACATTCCCTGCGCCTTCGAGCCGATCTGCGCCTTCGGGCCCAGGGCCGTTCGGCCCAGGGTGACGCGTGATGCTCCCATCTCGATGGCTTGCCCCACTCCCGCATAAACCAGGGATACGTAGAGAGGGAGACCCTTCGCTGCGCTCGCCTTGTCGAACCCGACATAGTATCCAAACGCGCCGTCTTTGTCCCGGATGAGCGTGATGAAGCCGAGAATCCTCCCGCCTCCGCGTGGACGCGCCACCACGGTGCGAAAGTCCTCCCGGTAGCGAGCGGCGAGAGCCGGGATCCAACCTTCCCGAATGGTCACGAGCCGGAGCTTTTGCCGATCGTGTACTTGATGATACAGGCCGTAGATCTCGCCGGCCTCAGCCTGCACCTCCTTCGGGCTGAGACGTTTTAGGACGACGCCGGCATCGTCCAGCTCCTTGAGGGTCTTCTTGATCCGGCTCCGGTAGGCCGACTTCATGTCGTCGAGGCAGTCGTTAAAGCTGGCCCACGAGGACTTGAGCTGAAGCAGCATGTTCGGCTCGGTTTCGAACCGCCGGAACCCCAAGCGACGCAAGGCGGCCCCCGCGCCGCACTGGTCGTCGGTAAGGTCCTTGATCAGCACCATATCCGACTCACCAAAGAGCGTACTGCTCCTCCTGATGCGATAGAGGGCTTCCACCGCTGCCGGCCAAAGCGTCTCCGGCTCTTCCCCCTCCGCGAAGGCAACGCCGTGCGGCCCCGTGGAGAGCAGGTTTCCACACACCAGGAAGCGCAAGTGAGCCGAGGCCACAGGAAGCTCGGCAACGCGCTCCGCCGCTTTCAACAGATACCGCAGTCGTTGCCAAATGCCCGCTGCCAGATCGGGCCATGACTCCCCCGGCGCCGCCTCGGGCACGGTTTCGTCCCGGTAGGGCCACAGGAGGAGGCTGTCGTAGAGCAGAAAGCGCTTGCGGGCCCGTTTGATGGACCGCTGCGAGGCCGCCTCCAGAGAATGCCAGAGACCGGGAGTGATTCTCGGGAGGTCGGCGGAGGACAGGTCGGCAACCCGGACTTCCAGACTCTGGGCAACCACTGATGCGACCGGCCGGCTCCCGGAATAGACGATCGCGTAGTGGACCGACAAGTCCTCGGGTACATGCTGTTCCAGGAGCTGAAGAAAGGGACGTGATAGGAACACTCCGGCCTGCGAGGTTACGCGGTCCCAGTCATCGGAGTTCAAGAAGGAGATGGAGTCCGCGACGGCGTATCGGAATTGCGGCGGGGCCGAAGCATCCGAGGCTTTCATCGTCACCTGGCGGAGTTCAACCAAGGGGTATGAGTTCGCGGGGCAGGCATGTGAATTCAGCCCGGTCCACCAAGGGTCCAGACTTCCCGACCGGTCTTGAGTCGCTTCTTGTGGATCTTCACGTCGTCGGCCCCCTCGGATTCGGCGATCGAGAGAAGCTCGGCGACGTCCTCGGGACTGCCGTCGCAGAACCCCAGGGGACGTGTGTTGTCAGGCAGGTTGAGCTGAACCTTGAACTCCCCGCGGTTCCAGCGAGTCTGCGTGGCATTGTTGTAGGGGTGGATCATGATGCTCCACAGCCTACGTGACGGCGCCGGCTTAAGCCAGGTTTGAGTTCAATCCGGGCGGAGGGGCAGGGTAACGGCCACGCCCGGTCCCGCAATCCCGAAGGCTCTGCCCGCCCCCCGTCATCCCCGGATGCTCCGCCCGGAGGGTAGTCGCCCCCCCTGCCCAGGGATTGATTGAATTCCCCCGCGGCGGCAGGATAGTGAACGTGCGCCCGCGCCTTGCGGTCGCCCGGGGGTACGATCATGACCGTGAAGATCAAGAGAATCGGCGAGGCGCTCTGGGAACTGGAGCCGCGCCCCGACGCGCGGGTCCCTGCCCGCGTCGTGGCCTCGGTGGAGCTTCTCCCATCCATCCGGGAGGACGCGGAGTCCCTCCGCCAGTTGCAGAACGTGGCCTCGCTCCCGGGGATCGTGGGCGCGGCGTGGGCCATGCCCGACCTGCACATGGGCTACGGGTTCCCGATCGGCGGGGTCGCCGCCACCGACCCCGAAACGGGCGTGGTGAGCCCCGGCGGCGTGGGCTACGACATCAACTGCGGGGTGCGACTCCTGGCCTTTGCGCTTTCCGAGAGCGATCTCCGGCCCCGGCTCCCCGCCATCGCCGACGCGCTGTTCGACGCGGTGCCGTGCGGGGTGGGCCGGGGCGGGAACGTGCAGGTGGGCCCCGGTGAGATGGCCCGCGTCCTGTCCGAGGGCGGCCGGTGGGCGGTGGCGGAAGGGTTCGGATCCGCGGACGATCTCCGCCACGTAGAGGAGGAGAGCCGGATCGCCGGTGCCGATCCCGAGCGGGTGAGCGCGACCGCGCTGGCCCGGGGCAAGGACCAGCTCGGGACCTTGGGATCGGGGAACCACTTCCTGGAGCTGGGGGTGGTGGACGCGGTCTACGACGAGGCCTCGGCCCGGGTGTACGGGCTCGCCGAGGGCACGGCGACCCTGATCCTCCACAGCGGAAGCCGCGGCCTGGGCCACCAGGTGTGCACGGACTCCCTCAAGACTATGAGGTCGGCCATGCGGCGCCACGGGATCGAGGTCCCCGACCCCCAGCTCTGCTGCGTCCCCGTCCGCTCCCCCGAGGGCGAGGCCTATTGGGGCGCGATGAACGCGGCGGTCAACTTCGCCTTCGCCAACCGGCAGATCCTGGCCGCCCAGGCGGTGCGGGCGCTGGCGTCGACGCTCGGCGCCCCCGCGGAGTCCCTGGGCGCGCGCACGGTGTACGAGGTCGCCCACAACATCGCCAAGCTTGAGACGCACGGGGTGGACGGCGGCGAGCGCCGGGTCTGCGTGCACCGGAAGGGCGCCACCCGCGCCTTCCCCCCCCGGCCATCGCGACGTACCCGAGGACTACCGCGGGGTGGGCCAGCCGGTGCTCATCCCCGGCGACATGGAGCGCTACAGCTTCGTGCTGGCGGGCCGGCCCCGGGCCATGGAACTCACCTTCGGGTCGAGCTGCCACGGGGCCGGGCGGCGGATGAGCCGCACCAAGGCGCGGGCGTTCTCCCACCGCCGCCCCATCGCGCGCGAGATGGAGAAGCGCGGCATCCTGGTGCGGTCGGCCAGCCGGCGCACCCAGGAAGAGGAGGTCGCCGCCGCCTACAAGGACGTGGCTGAAGTCGTGGAAGCGGTGGCCCAGGCCGGCCTCAGCACCGTGGTCGCCCGCCTCCGGCCGCTGGCCGTGATCAAGGGCTGACGCTCGGGGCCCCCGAGCCGGCTCGGTGAGCGGGCGGCCCGGCGGCCGGGTGCTCTTGACCCGGGACGCCGGGGGCGGCGAATGAACCGCCTAAATCTCCGGCACCTCCACGCCCTTCTTCCCCACCGCGGTGAACTTGACCTTGACCTGGAACTGGAAATCCACCGCTTCGGACGAGGTCACCGTCCAGTCGAACCGGTAGGTCAGGCCGGCGATCGGACTCCCCGCGTTCCAGGAGTCCACGTAGTCGTTGAACCCCGCGTTCAGGAGCCCGACTCCCGCCGCCGCCAGCGGCGCGGGGGTGAAGTCCCCGGTATAATCGCCCAGGGTGAGCGTCGTGGCCGGAATCAGGTCCACCGCCGCCTTGGGCGCGGCCGCCGCCAGCCGGTCCACCTGGACCCCGCCGGTGACCTGGGCGGAGGCGCTCCCGTTGTTCTGGGTGACGTGCCAGAACGCGGTCTCGACCGAAACGCTCACCACCGAGTCGGTGCCCAGGTCCTCGAACGCCTGATGCAGGAGCGGGGCGAAGTCGACGCTCTGGCTTCCCGAGTGGGTGCCGGCGGCGCCGGATGGGTGGAAGGTGAAGGTGGCGTCGCCGTGGAGCACCACGTCGACCGCCTTGGACTTGGTCAGGCAGTCGCTCGCGGTGAGCGGCAGGAGCGCCGCCGCCAGGCCGAGCAGGATCCACGCCTTGTTCTTCATGGCCGCCTCCTACAGGCCCACGGCCACGCCGGCGTTCACGCCGACGCGCTGGGCCACGTCTCCGGACACGTTCAGGTGCACCACGCCGAGGTCGAGTCCCAGTCCCGCGGTGAGATGGAGCGTCCGCCGCGTCTTCAGCTCCAGGTGGATGTTCTGGTCGGTGCCCCCCGCGGTGGCGGTGTAGTCCGCGGTCATGGTGAAGGTGTCGTAGGCAACGCCGCCGTAGGGGGTGAGCATCCCTATCCCCCGGCTGGCCTGGAGCCCCAGCGAGAACGCATGGGCGTTCACCAGGTCGTCCCCCAGCTTGAGCTTCTGGTAGTAGCCGGCCACCGCCAGATCCACCGGCGGCGCCAGCAGGTACTGCGAGAGGCTGTGACGCAGGCCGAACCCGGCCAGGGTGATCTTGCCGATGTCGGCATTGCCGGTATCGAAGGAAACCCACCGCCCCACCGCCTCGGTTCCGGCGAAGGTGCCCACCGTGACCTGCGGCACCGCGATGGTCAGCGCCCCCAGGTCGAACCCTCCCGGGAACACGAACTGGCTCCCCCCCTGGCCGTTCACCGCCACCGAACTCTCGGAGCCGACCACGGTGGGCGCGGAGACCGTCTGTTGCGGAGCGAATCCCTCGCCGGTGGTGGCCATGAAGGTGTCGTCGCCGTTCTTGAAGAACACCGACATCGCCTTCAGCTCGACCCGGAGCCGGAGCCCCGCGCGGGGGACGTAGGCGGTGGAGAACAGGTTGCTGTTCAGGGTTTGCCCGAACGCTTCCTCCAGGGGCTGGAGATACCCTTCCGCGTTGGCCCCGGTATAGGCGGACAGGTTGTCCTCCAGCTGGGCGGCGGCGGGGGTGGCGGCGATGGCCAGAGCGACGGCGCAGAGGACCCAGATCCGTCCTCGGGGTTTCATGGGCGTCTCCTTTCGGGGCGCGGCGGAGGGCGCCGCACGGGGGAAGCGCTCCAGAGACTAGGGGGTAGGGCGCCCGGCCTCAAGCGGCAAAATTCCCGCGCCGCCTCCGGATTCGCCCGCCCACCCGGCCGATCCCCCGCCCCAGGGCCGCGAAGAGGTCCTCGGAGAGGGCCGCAGTGGTGGGGAGCAGCACCGAGGTGAGGAAGGTCGACACCGTGAGCCCGCCCATGATCACCAGGGCCATGGAGTAGTAGTAGACCCCGGCCAGGGCCGGGCGCTGGATCACGATCGGGACCAACCCCACCAGGGTGGTGATGGCGGTCATGAGGATCGGCCGCAGCCGCTCCCGGCCCCCGCGTATCATCGCCTCTTCCCGGGGCATCCCTTGCCTCCGGTAGCCGTTGATGTGTTCGATCATCACGATGCCGTTGTTCACCACCACCCCGATCAGGAGCAGCAATCCGATCGCCGCCGGCTGGTCGAAATCGGTCTTGGTGATCCACAGCGTCCACGCCGCGCCCGAG
Source organism: Candidatus Eiseniibacteriota bacterium (assembly GCA_963728475.1). Taxonomy (GTDB): domain Bacteria; phylum Eisenbacteria; class RBG-16-71-46; order JABDJR01; family JABDJR01; genus CAVSKL01. The sequence goes on along the minus strand of CAVSKL010000001.1, from coordinate 1,310,146 downwards.
AGCGCGAAGGGAAGGGCCACCATGAGCCCCAGGGCCTGCCGGGCGGACTCGAAGAGCCCCGCCATCACCACGTAGATGAGGAGCAGCGCCAGCACCAGGTTCACCATGAACTCGTGCGACTGCTCCTTCCGGCGCTGATCCACGTTGAAGAAGGTCCAGTTGTAACCGTAGGGGAAGTTCATCCCCTCCATGGCCGCCTTCACCGCCGGCAGGTAGTCGTCGCGGGTGCCCTCCTCGTAACGCGCCCCTACCCACACGCTGGTCATGCGGTTGTCCCGCTCGATGCGGTCCGGCCCCGGGACCAGCTTGAAGTCCGCCACCGAGGCCAGCGGCACCTTGTCCCCCCCCGTGGTGACGAGCGGCAGGGTGCGGAGCTGGGAAAGGGTCTCGTTGTCCTTCTCGTCCAGGGTGAGCCGCATCTCCCGCTCCCCGTCCGGAGTGCGGAACCGCTGGAGCCGCTGCCCCCGGTAGGTCATGCTGACCACGTCGGCGGGCTGAACCAGCGGCACCCCGTAGCGCGAGGCCAGTTCCGGGTTCAGGTCCACGTAGAGTTCCTGGCCGCCCGACTGGCTGCTCGAGAACGCGTCGGTCAACCCGGGAATCCCTTCCAGCCGCGACTTGGCCTCGTCGGCCAGCCGCGCCAGCACCTCGGAGTCCTCGCCCACAACCTGGAACGTGATCCGCTTGCCGCGGTCCTGGCGCCACATCGGCCCCGCATCCATGACCTCGAGCTTCACCCCCGGGTATTCGGGGAGGATCTGCTTGAGCTCGGCCCGCGCGCCGGCGATGTCCTTCTCGTTGGCGTGGCCGTCGTCCATGTAGAGGCGGGTCATGGAATACTGCTGGCTCCAGAAACTGTACACCGACTTCACGTGAAGGTCCCCGCGGTGGGGGTTCAGCGCCGCCTCCACCCTGTCCACCACCTGTTCCTTCCGTTCCAGGCTCAGGTCCTCGCTGAAGTTGTACCGGAGCGAGACAAAGGCCTCGCTCTCGTTGGTATCGAAGTTCTTGTCGATCTTCATGAACGGGTAGGCCGCCGACGCCGTGACCAGAAGCCCCACCACCGGGGTGAGCCACCGGTGGCGGAGGTTGTAGGAGAGGAGCCGGACGTAGCTCTCCTCCACCCACCGCATCACCGGCCCCTTGGGCTTGGGTTGGGTGTGGATGAACCGGCTGGTGGCGAGCGGGATCAGGGTCTGGCTGATGAACAACGAGGCCAACAGCGTCAGGCAGACCGTGATGCCGAGTTCCTTGAGATAGATGTTCATCTCGCTCGGCTTGTTGAAAATCAGGGGGAGGAACACGATCACCGAGGTCAAGGTGGCGGCGGTGACCGCGGTCGCCACCTCCCGGGAGCCCAGAAACGCGGCGCGCTTCCGGTCCACCCCCATCTCCTCGTACCGGAAGATGTTCTCCATCACCACCACCGCGTTGTCCACCAGCATCCCGATTCCCACGATCAGACCGAGCAGGGTGAGGGTGTTGAGCGTCTTTCCCTCCGCCCAGATCACCCCGCAGGCGACGATCAGCGAGAACGGGATGCATAGCACCGAGTAGATGGTCATGGACATCCGGCGCAGGAACCCGAACAGCACCACCGCGGACAGGATTGCCCCGAAGATCCCGGTGAACATGAGGTCGCGCAGGGTCTTGCGGATCTCCTTCCCCTGGTCGAACCAGATGAGGAAGTTCACTCCCTCCAGCTCGGGATCGGCGTCCATGGCGGCCACGCGCTGGCGGACCTCGTCGGAGACCGCCACCGCGTTGGCGCTGGCATCCTTGCTCACGGTGATCCCGACCGCGAACTTCCCGTCCAGGTGGCGTCCGTACTCGAGCTTCGGCTCCTGGTAGACCACGTCGGCCACGTCGCTGAGCCGGAGCCCGTCCGCCCGGAGCGGCAGGTTCTTGATCTCGTCCAGGGTCGCGTAGGTGCCCACCGTGCGCATGGCGTACTGCATGTCGGGCTCGGTGATCTTGCCCAGGCTCTGGTCGAAGTTGGTGCCGCGCAGGATCCGGGTCACCTCGCGCACGTCCATCCCGTGCGCCTCGAGCGCGGCCACGTGGAGGTTGATCTGCACCTCGCGGGGGTTCACGCCGTCCAGCCGCACCTGCGCCACCCCCGGAATCCGCTCCAGGGGCTTCACGATCTTCCGGTCCAGGAGGTCGTAGCTCGCGCTCAGGTCGCGCTTGGACGAGAGCCGCCCCTCCAGCACCGGCTCCTCGGCCTCGCGCGAGTCCCAGCTCGAGCCCACGGTGATGTCGCCGACCCCATCCGGCAGATCCTGCTTCAGCCGGTCCAGCTTCTCCTGGACCTCGACCCGCGCCGCCCCCATGTTCCTCGACCAGTCGTACTCGAGCCGCACCACCCCGCCGTCGCGGTCGCAGGACGACCACATGTTGCGGAGCCCCTTGACCGAGCCCAGCCCTTCCTCGAGCGGCCGGATCACCATGCGCTCGGTCTGCTCGGGAGTGGAGTTGGGATAGGGGGCGTTGACGAAGAGATAGGGCCGGTTGACGTCGGGAAGGAATCCCAGGGGCAGCCGGAACATGGCCACCGTGCCCAGCACCACCAGGCTCACGATCACCATGAGGGTGGTGATGGGCCGCTTGATCGCGAGATCGGGAAGAGTCATCGGAGCGCGCCTCCGGCGGCGGTCCCGCGGCCCACCGCGACCTCGTCCGAGGCCTCGGATTCCGGGCGCACGGAGGACGGGACCAGCATGTAGATCGCCGGAATCACGGCCAGGGTGAGAAGCGTGCTCATGGCCAGCCCGAACGACACCGTGATCGCGAGCGGCGCCCGCAGCTCGGAGCCCTCCCCCACCGCGATCGCCATGGGCAGGAGTCCCAGCACGGTGGTGAGGGTGGTCATGAGGATCGGCCGGAGCCGGATGTGGGCGGCCTGGACCACCGCCTCTTCCTTGCCCATTCCCTCCCGCCGGAGCTGGTTCACCTTGTCGATGAGCACGATGGCGTTGTTGACCACAATCCCCACCAGCATCACCGCTCCGATGAGCACGATCACGCTGATGTCGGTCCCGGTGGCCAGGAGCCCCATCACCGCCCCCACCAGGGCCAGGGGCACGCTGAACAGAACGATGAAGGGATGGACCAGCGACTCGAAGGTGGCGGCCATGACGAGATACACCAGGAAGATGGCCAGCGCGATAGCGAAGCGCAGGCTCCGGTAGGAGACCTGCATCTCCTCGTTCTGCCCACCCAGCTCGGCGGTGATGCCCGCCGGGGGCGGGTCGGCGGCGAGCATGGCGTGGATGTCGTTTACCACGGATCCGAGGCTCCGCCCCTGGAGGTCGGCGCTCACGATCGCCGCCCGCTGCTGCTGGACCCGGTGGATCTCGGCCGGGCCGCGGTCCACCTTGATGTCCGCCACCGTGACCAGGCGGATCGGCTGCCCGTCCGGGCCCGGCACCACCAGGTTCCGCACGTCCTGGTCGTCGGCCCGGTCGGCCTCGCGGTTCCGGATGCGGATGTCGATCTGGCGGTCCTCTTCCTTGAACCGGGTGGGAACCACCCCTTGCACCCGGTCGCGCAGGGTCTCGGAGAGGGTGCGCATGTCGAGTCCCAGCGCGGCCAGCTTGGCCCGGTTGAAGTGGACCTGGAGTTCGGGGCTTCCGGCCTCGAGGGAGGAGCGCACGTCCACCAGCCCCGGGATCTCCTCCATCCGGCCCAAGACTCCGAGCGAGTAGGCCCGGAGATCGTCCAGGTTCTCCCCGAACAGGTTCACCTCCACCGGGGTCTTGAGGCTGAAGTAGGTCGGTTTGCCCGCCTTCACCTCCAGGTCCGGCACCTGCTCGAACCGGGTCCGGAGATCCTCCATCACCCGGGCCGCTCCGCGCTCGTCGGAGCGGTTCTTCATCACCACGTTCACCTGCCCCAGGTTCTCGGCCTTGGTGTTGAGAGACATCCCCCCCGCCACCAGCCGGCTCCCCACCGTGCTGTAGACCCGCTCCACCCCCGGCTCCGCCCGGGCCGCGGACTCCATCTGCGCCATGACCCGGTCGGTGGCCGCGAGCGGCGTGCCCTCGGGCATGTTCACCTCGAAGTAGAACTCACCCTCGTTGATGGAGGGGATGAGTTCGGTGCCCAGGAACCGCACCCCCCACAGCGACGCCAAGAAGAGTCCCAGCGCCGCCCCCACCACCGTCCAGCGCCGGCGAAGCGCGCCGCGGATGAACCGGTCGTAGCCGCGGGAGAACCGGCCCAGGGTGGCGGGGGCCCGGTCGGCGGGAACCGCCTTGGGCCCGTCCCCCCGCCGGCCCATGGCCGCGAACATGGGAATCACCGTCACCGCCACCAGGAGCGAGGCGAGAAGGCTCAGGGTCACGGTCAGCGCCATGTCGCCGAAGAGCTGCCCGGCGATCCCCTCCACGAAGACGATGGGCAGGAACACCGCCACCGTGGTCAGGGTGGAGGCGATGACCGCGCCCCCGACCTCGGAAGTGCCCTCGATGGCCGCCGGGACCACCCCCAGCCCCTCCTGCCGTTTCCGGTAGACGGATTCCAGAACCACGATCGAGTTGTCGACCAGCATCCCGATCCCCAGGGTGAGCCCGCCCAGGGACATCAGGTTGAGCGAGATGTTCATGCGGTACATGGCCAGGAACGCGGCCACCACCGAGAGCGGGATGGATACGGCGATGATGAGCGTGCTCCGCACGTCACGCAGGAACGCGAACAGGACCAGGATGGCCAGGAGGCCCCCGATCAGCGCGCTGCTCCGGACCTCGCTCAGGGCCCGCTCGATGAACCGCGACTGGTCGAAGAGGACGGTGAGGTGGTGGTCGGGGGGGAGCTTGGACTCGAACTCCTTCATCCGGGCCCGCACTTCGCGGGCCGCGGTCACGGTGTTGGCGTCGCCCTCCTTGTAGATGGCGACCTCCACCGCCTCCTTCCCGTTCACCCGGGTGATCTCGTCCCGCTGCTTGTGGCCGCGGAGCACCTGGGCCACGTCCTTCACCCGCACCGTGCCACGGGCGTCCTGGCTGAGGATCAGGTTCCCGATATCGTCCACCGAGCCGTATTCGTTGACGGTGCGGATGAGGTACTGGTTGTCCTTGTCCTCCAGCGATCCCCCGGGGAGGTTCACGTTGGAGACGCCCACCACCTCGCGCACCCGGTCGATCGGGATCCCCATCGCGGCCAGCCGGTCCTGGGAGACGTTGACCTGGATCTCCTCCTCCAGCCCGCCCTTCACCTGGGCCGCCGCCACCCCCTTGATGGTCTCGAACTCCTGCTTGAGTTTCTTGTCCGCGATCTGGCGAAGCTCGATGAGGTCGCCGGGGCCGGAAAGGGCCAGCCGCATGATGGGGTCCAGCGAGGGATCGAACCGGAGCACGATCGGGGAGTCCGCCTCCTCGGGAAGGCTGAGCCGGTCGATCTTGTCCCGCACGTCCATGGACGCCATGTCCATGTCGGTTCCCCAGTCGAACTCCAGGGTGACCTCGGAGACGCCGGAGCGGGAAACGGAGTGGACCGTCTTGAGCCCCTTCAGCACGCCCACCGCCTCTTCCACCGGCCGGGTGACCAGGTTCTCCACCTCGGCGGGAGCGGTGTCGGGAAAATCGGTCTGGACGGTGAGCGAGGGGTAGCTGATGTCGGGGAGCAGATCCAACGCGAGCCGCTGGTAGCCCACGATCCCGAACGCCACCACCGCCAGCGCGGTCATGAGCACGGCCACGCGGCGCTTGACCGCCATGGCCACGAAGGAGCGCATCAGGAATCCACGTTCGAGTCGGCCTTGGCCGGCTGGAACGTCATCTTGTCCATGATCCTTATGGGGGCGCCGTGCTTGAGCGAGCGCTGGCCCTGGACCACCACCCGTTCCCCGTCCTTGAGGCCGGTCAGGATCTCTGCGTGCTCATCGTCGGTGAAGCCGACGCCGACCACGCGCCGCTCCGCGGTCGAGTCCGCGGCCACGAACACCACCTGGTCGCCCTTGTCGGTGATCACCGCGCCCTTGGGCACGAGCAGCGCATCGGGGTGACGCTCGGTCACGATCCGCACCTCCGCGAAGTCGCCGGGGCGGGTGTCGGCGGGATGCGAGGTGATCTCCACCGTGACCTTGATGGTGCCGGTGGTGGGTTCGATCACCGGGGACACCAGCGAGATCTGCCCCTGGAGCTTCTCCCGGTCCGAATCCAGGCTGAGTTCCACCGGCTGGTCGGAGCGGATCTTGCCGAACTCCTTGCTGGGGACGTGCACCCGGGCCAGGAGCTTGGACAGGTCGGCCAGGGTATAGAGGGAGGTGCCGTTCGACACGGTCTGGCCGGGGTCCACCGCCCGCCGGGTCACCCGCCCCGAGAAGGGGGCGGCCACGTGGGTATAGGAGAGTTCCAGCTTGGCCAGGTCCCGGTTGGCCCTCGCGGTGGCGAGGTCGGTCTTGGCGGTGTCGAACTCCTCGGCCGAGACCAGGTTCCCCGAGAACATCTTCTGGGTGCGGTCGAACTTGGCCTGGGCCTGGTTCACCGAGGCCTCGGCCTGCTCCAGCCGGAACCGGTATTCGTCGTCCTGGATGAGAAGAAGGTCCTGCCCTTCCTTCACATAGTCCCCTTCCTCAGCCAGGGTCTTGAGCACCACCCCGTTCACCCGGGCCAGGATCTCCGCCTGCTTGTTGGGCTCCAGGGTGGCGGTGGCGCGGTAATAGCTCGCGATGGGGCCTCGGGAAGCCGGCTCCACCGCGACGGGGATGGGAGGGACCTGCGGACGCATCATGCCGGGAGCGGCCTCGGCGTTGCCGGCCCCGCGGGCGCCGGCGGGAGGATCGCCCTTCCTGCCGCAACCGGCGGCGGCCACCGCCGCGACGAGAAGGCCGGCCAGGAACAGGCGCCCGGACAGGAGACGAAGGGAGGCGGACACGCCCCGACCCTTCAGTTCACGCTTCATGTGGAGTCGACCTCATGGCTCGAGCGACACGGCTGGACGAATGTCCGGTTGCCGGGCGCCGGCGGTTTCCACCGTCGGTGACGGCGAAGGCTGCAAGGGCGTGTCGAGGGGTATCGAGGGCAGGAAATCTGAGGGGAAGAGACTAGCACATCCGGCCCCCCCACCGGGAGTGGCACGCTGGATGTCGGAAGGTTCCGATATCCCGAAACCGCTTGTCCGGCGCCTCGCTCTGGCTAAGACTACGGGAGCGGCCCTACCGTTCATCCGGATCGATTCGTAGCCGGACCTTTTTCGCGGCGGACGCCGGGAAGGAGCGCGACATGAAGGACCTCTCCCGCGAGTACTGGGACGCGTATCTCGAGACCCATCCCGAGGAGGCCACCGTCCTCGGCGACCCCCGCCACCACGGCCGGGTGCGGGATCTTTCGCCGGAGGGGCTGGAGCGCGCCCGCGCCCGCCTCCGGGACCTGCTGCGGCGCGCCGAGGCCTCGGCGCTGGAGGCGCTGGACGCCGGGGACCGGGTGACCCGGACCGCGCTCCTCCACCAGATCCGGAGCGACCTGGCCGAGCTGGAGAGCGGCATGGAGACCTGGAACGTGGATCCCATGACCGGGCCGCACATCGACTTTCCCAACCTCCCCGCCTATCAGCCCTTGACCGGGCGCGACGAGGCCGGGGCCATGCTGGAACGGTGGCGCGCCCTGGGCCCGGCGGTGGCGCAGCGGATCGACAACCTGGCTCGGGGGCTGGACGCGGGGAGGACGGCCACGGTGTCCGCGCTGGAGCGCGTGGTGGCGTCAATCGACGATCTGGAGGCGCGGCCGGTGGAGAGCTGGACCCTGGTGGCGGACCCGGCCTCACGGATCCCGGCGGACTGGCCGCCGGCGGAGCGGACGCGCTTCCTGGAGGATCTCACCGCGGCGGTGGCCGGCGGGTTCCGCCCCGCGCTCCTCCGCTACCGCGACTTCCTGCGCGACGAGGTGCTCCCCGCCGCCCGCAGCGACGACGAGCCGGGGATCCTGCACGTCGAGGGGGGGGCCGAGGCCTACCCGCGGCTGATCCGGGCGCACACCTCGCTCGATTTCACCCCGAGCGAGATCCACATGATCGGCCGGGACGAGGTATCGCGGATCGACGAGGAGACGCGCGCGCTGGGGGCGAAGCTCTTCGGAACGTCGGACCTGGAGGAGATCCATCGCCGGCTCCGCGAGGACCCCGCCGTCCACTTCACCACCCGGGACGAGGTCGCGGAGAAGGCCGAGTCGGCGCTCCGCCGGGCCGAGGCCGCGGTGCCGGAGTGGTTCGGGCGGCTCCCCAAGGCGCCGTGCACGGTGGTGCGGATGGAGCCCCACGAGGAGAAGCACAGCACGATCGCCTACTACCAGCGGCCCTCGGTGGACGGGTCGCGGCCCGGGCGCTACTACATCAACACCTACGCCCCCGAGACCCGCCCCCGCTACGAGGCGGAGGCGCTGGCGTATCACGAGGCGGTGCCCGGCCATCACACCCAGATCGCCATCGCCCAGGAACTCGCCGGGCTCCCCGAGTTCCGCAAGCACCTGGGGGTGACCGCGTTCGTGGAGGGCTGGGGACTCTACGCCGAGCGCCTCGCCGACGAGATGGGGCTCTACTCCGGCGACCTGGACCGGATGGGGATGCTGAGCTTCGACGCCTGGCGCGCCTGCCGCCTGGTGGTGGATACCGGCATGCACGCCCTGGGCTGGTCGCGGGAGACCGCCATCGAGTTCATGCTCCGCCACACCGTGCTCGCCGAGAACAACATCGTGAACGAGGTGGACCGCTACATCGCCTGGCCGGGGCAGGCGCTGGGCTACATGCTGGGCAAGCGCCACCTCTTGAAGCTCCGTGACCGTGCGCGGACCGCGCTCGGGAAGGACTTCGACCTCCGCGCCTTTCACGACGTGGTTCTGGGCCAGGGCGCGGTGGACCTGGCCACGCTCACCGCCATGGTGGAGGGGTGGATCGCGGCCCGGTGACCGACTGGCCGGGATGGAGGACCGGCGCGGTTGTCAGCTCTCCCGCTTCAGAGAGGCGGTGACCACGTCCAGGAGCGCGTCGGCCGCGGGCGGGGTGAAGTGCGGCGCGGTGACCACCAGCACGAAATCGAAGGGGCCGGCCGCGGAGGCCTCGGGGATGGTCGCGGTGCGGAGAGGCACCGCCGGCCCCGCGTCCACCGGTTCCGGCAGCTCCATCTTCTCCATCTCGAACGCCAGGTGGAGGAGGTTCCGGTCGTAGGCGCGGAGCTGAAGCCGGCCCGTTCCCGGGTCGGCCGACTCGAAGAGGATGGGGAGGACGTCGGGCTTCCAGTCGGGGTGAACCACCAGGTCCAACCCCGACAGCCACTCCGCGGCCAGCGCGAACAGGAGATGGTTCTCGGGAGTGACCCGGAGAGGATCGGGCTCCCGCCGCTGCTCCACCGGAAGGTGCATAAGGGTGCCGAGCACGTGGAACCAGCCCGCGTCTCCGGTTCCGAGGTTGGTGTGGGCGTCGGCCTGGACCAGGTGGAACGGCGTGGACAGCCGCCCGGAGCCGATCAGGTCGTGGAAGGCCGCGAGCGGGGCCTCGTGGTCCCGGACCACGCGCGCGGGGGGGTTCCCGTGCGCGCCGAACCCCAGCCCCTCCTCCAGGAACGCGCGCACCCGGTCCGGCGGCCACACCTTGTGGTCGCGGTCCAGGAGCCGCTCCGCCCGGGGACCGGACCAGCCGGGGAGCGGGTCCACGAAGAGGTCCAGGCAAAGGGTGAGCACGCGCATGCCGTCCCCCCCGGCACGGGCGTCTCCGGCCGGCGGCACCTCCCGGCTCATGCGGACCGCGCCCCGGTGCGCGCCGGCTGCGCCCTCACCCAGGCGCGGATCCGGGCGCCGGCCAGCACGGCCGCCACCATCAACGCCAGGTCCAGGAACTCGAGCCACGGCGGCACGTTTTCGGCGGAGATGAAGAGGAAATAGGTGCCGATCACCACGCCCACCACCGCCAGGACCACCCCGTGCTTGATCTCGTTCCGCCCCGCGACCCACCCGCACAGGTAGCCGCCGAGAAGGGCGGCGATGACGTCGTAGATGAGCCGTCCCAGGTCGGGCCCCGCGGAGAGGGTGGCGTCGGTACCGGTCACGGCGCGATGGAACGACACGAATACGGCCGCGGCCATGGGCACGTAGCCCACGATGACGGCGAGCACGGCCCGCATCATGCGCCGCCTTTCTGGAGCTTCTCCTCCACGCTTCGCACCTTGTCGGCCATGGTCTGGTCGCGGTCGGTGCGGGTGCCGAACCGCAGGTTGGAGGAGACTCGCGGCGCTCCCATCTCGTGGAGCACCTCATGGCAGCGCTTGACCGCGGCGAACACGGCGTCCCACTCCCCCTCGACGTTGGTGCCGTAGGCGTGGAGCCCGGGCTCGAGCCCGGCCTCCCGGAGCACCCGCTCGCACGCGGCCACGTACTTCGAGACGGATACTCCCACCCCCAGCGGGACCACGCTCAGATCGGCGATCACTTTCATGCCCACCTCCCGATAACTGATCGGCTGATACCTCCATGAAACCACACGCGGGCGCGGTTGGAAACGGGGGGGGCGCGGCGTCAGTTGCCGGCGGGTCCGGCGGCCTCGGTCGAGGCCCCGGTGGCCCCGTACCAGAGCGCCATCACCCCCTCCGCCGGCTTTCCCTGGGGGGTGAAGCCGTCGGCCCGCTCGCTCCAGCGGCCGGGGTGCGGAAACCACTTCCACACGTAGGCCCCGGCGAACCAGGGCTTCGCCCAGACCGCGCGGAAGAACGCCTCGTAGCAGCGGGCCTGGGCGACCGAGTCGGCCTCGGCCGCGACGCGCCGGTCGGGCCATTCCCACGGCCTGGCCCCGGCGGCGGGGATGCTCCGGTAGCCGATCTCGGTGAAGACGACGGGTTTCCCCGTCCGCTTCTGGAACGCCTCGATCCGGGCCAGATGCGGCCGCCAGCCGGCCCGGAGCGAATCCAGCCCGGCCCGCGGCGCGTCGCAGAGCGGGAAATAGGCCTGGATCCCGACCTCGTCGAGGGCGTCCCAGAACGGCACCTTCTCCCACTCCCCGTACCAGTTGGCGGCGTAGGTGAGCCGGCCGGGATAGACCCCGCGCACCGCGCGGATGATCTCCCGCCACTGCGTTTCGTGGCCGGGGAGGGTGGAGCCGAGTTCGGTCCCGATGCAGAGCGCCTCGATCCCGTGCGCCTCCGCGAACGCCGCATAGTGGAGGATGAAGGCGCGGTAGCTCGCGAACCAGGCGTCCCAGCCGGCTTCATCGGCCATCGCGATCGATTCGGGTCCGCCGGTGCCGGCGCCGCGCACCCACAGGTGCGGTTTCAGCATCACGTGGATCCCGCGTTCGTGGGCCATGCGGGTGGTCTGCGCCAGCCCGGAGTCGCGCTCCCCCCACAACACCCGCCCCTCGGTGACCAGCCTCACCTCGGGGTTTCCCACGCCGTTCTGCCACCCGAACGGCGTCTGGGCGATCCAGGTCACGTGGTCGCGCACCAGCGCGTCCAGGTCGGCGCCGGTCACCGAGTCCCCGGCCACCCAGTTCACCCCGCACTGCTTGAGCGTGCCGTCGGACACGCGCGGGTCGAACGCCCCGGGCGCGCCCGCGGTGAACGCCTGGCTCCCGGCGGTGGTGCCGCCGGCCCCCGAGCAGGCGGGGCCGGCGATCGCGAGGATCAACGCGGCCGGGAGCAGACGTTGCAGGCGCCGGATACGGACGGGCATGGAGGCTCCGGTTGGGGGTCGGGGGCCGGGACGCGGCCGGTCGAATGGGACCCGGCCCGGGACCAGTGTAGACGACGGGAGCGGGCGCGGGCCTTTCATAGCTCGGGTATTTCGTTACGAGTCAGAGAGTTGCGCCGGTACAAATCCATGTCCCGAAGCGGGAAGGACCGGGGCCCCGCCGCGCGGGCGACGGGGCCTCGGGTGGGTCGCGCACAGCGGGCAGGGCGGGCGCCGGGCGGCCGTCACCCGGACCGGTGAAGCCCGGCCTGCCGGTTGCCGTGAAGCGCTGCCTGCCGGTTGCCGTGGAGCGGAGGCGCGCTACTCGCCGCCTCCCATACCGCCGCCCGCGGGCGGCAGCGGCTGCGGAACCTGGTTCTGGACCGGCGGGATGGTGCGGAGGTAGGCGAAGATGTCCTTCAGATCCTGGTCGTTCATCTGGCCCACCCACATCCAGGGCATCGGGGGAAGAAGCGCGCGGCCGGACCCCATGTGCTTCCCGTTCCGGAGCGTCTGGACGAACATGTCCTCGGTCCAGGCGCCGATCCCGGTGGTGGTGTCGGGGGTGAGGTTGGCGGTGAACGAGACCCCCCAGGGCCCGGCCCACGCGGTCATGTCCGCGGAGCCGCTATAGAGCCACGGTCCGGACGGCGCGGGGGGCGGCGGGAGCTGGGAGCCGGCGGGATGGCCGGAGAGCATGAGGCTCATGTCGGGCTTGGGGCCCTGGTCGGTCATCATGAGCGGGGTATGGCAATCGTTGCATCCGGCGGTGGTGACCAGGTACTTCCCGTGGGCCACCGGGTCCATGGCGGGGGCGGCGTTGGCGGGCTGGTCGCCCCCGGCGGGCGCCTTGGCCTGGCAGGCGGCGAGCACCAGGGGCAGGATGAGGACCGCGACGAGGGCCACCACGGCCAGAAGGGAAAAGGGGCAACCGAGGGGCCCGTAGAGGCGGGAAGACGGGCGGAACATGCGTACCTCCAGGTTCTTGGGGGACATGGTGACGTGGGGATCTCCTCCCCATTCCTGCGGATCCGGACGGCGGTGGCCGCCGGGCCGGACGGGAATCGGCGCGAGATCGAACCGGAGCCGAATTAGTTGTCCTTTGATAATTGGAGAATCGGATCGGGGTCAAGGGGTAATCTATTCGCACCCACTTCCCCACCCCGGATTCGGGGTGAACGGCCGGGCGCCGCCGATGGGGCGCACCCGGTCCGCCCCCGCGGGATCGGCCCCGTGTCGGGCACCGGCCCCCTTGCTGGAACCGTACAGACATGATCACCGAACTCTTTCATCCCGCGGTGAGCGCATGGTTCACCCGCCGTTTCCCCGGGCCCACCGAGCCGCAGCGCCTGGCCTGGCCGGCCATCCAGGCGGGACGCCACACCCTGATCGCCGCCCCCACCGGCTCGGGCAAGACCTTTGCCGCCTTTCTCGCCGCCGTCGACGACCTGGTCCGCCGGGCGGAGCGGGGCGAGCTGGCCGACCAGACCCACGTTCTCTACGTCTCGCCCTTGAAGGCGCTCTCCAACGACATCCACCGGAACCTGGAGGAGCCGCTGGCCGAGATCGGCTCGGAGCTGGCCATCCGCGGCTTCCCCGACGCCGCCCCCATCCGCCACCTGGTCCGGACCGGCGACACCACCGCCTCGGAGCGCGAGGCCATGGTGCGCCGCCCGCCCCACATCGTGGTCACCACCCCCGAGTCGCTCTACATCCTGCTCACCGGCGACCGGGGCCGGAAGATGCTCCGCACCGTGCGCACGGTGATCGTGGACGAGATCCACGCGGTGGTGGGGACCAAGCGCGGGTCGCACCTGGCCCTCTCCCTGGAGCGGCTGGCCGACCTGGTCGCCGGTCCCCTGGTCCGGGTGGGGCTCTCGGCCACCCAGAAGCCGATCGAGGACGTGGCGCGGTTCTTGGTAGGGGCGGGCTCGGATTTCGGCTCCGAGGCCTCGGGCAGCGCCGCGGACGGGGCCGGAGCGGGCGCGGCCCCCGACTGCGTGATCGTGGACACCGGTCACCGGCGGACCCTGGACCTGGCGCTGGAGCTTCCCTCCTCGCCGCTCGAGCCGGTCCTGGCCGGCGAGGTGTGGGAGGAGATCTACGACCGGCTGGCCGCGCTGGTGCGGGAGCACCGGACCACCCTGGTCTTCGTCAACACCCGCCGCCACGCCGAGCGGGTGGCGCGCCACCTGAGCGAGCGGTTGGGCGAGGGGGACGTGACCTCGCACCACGGGAGCCTGTCCAAGGAGCAGCGGCTGGACGCGGAGAGGCGCCTCAAGAACGGCGCTTTGAAGGCGCTGGTGGCCACCGCCTCCCTGGAGCTGGGGATCGACATCGGCGACGTGGACCTGGTCTGCCAGCTCGGCTCCACCCGGTCGATCGCCACCTTTCTGCAGCGGGTGGGGCGCTCCGGCCACGCGGTGACCGGGCTCCCCAAGGGGCGGCTCTTTCCGCTCAGCCGTGACGAGCTGGTGGAGTGCGCGGCGCTCCTCGACGCGGTTCGCCGGGGCGAGCTTGACCGGCTCCGGATTCCGGAGCGGCCGCTGGACATTCTCGCCCAGCAGATCGTGGCCGAGGTCGCCTGCGGCGAGCGGGACGAGGATGGGCTCTACGCGCTGGTGCGGCGGGCCTGGCCGTACCGGGGGCTCCTGCGGGCCGACTACGACGCGGTGGTGCGCATGCTCTCCGACGGCTTCGCCACCCGGCGGGGGCGGCGGAGCGCCCACCTTCACCGGGACGCGGTGAACGGGCGTTTGCGGCCACGTCGGGGGGCGCGGTTGGCCGCGGTCACCTCGGGGGGAGCCATTCCCGACACCGCCGACTACCGCGTGGTGCTGGAACCGGCCGAGACCATGATCGGCACCGTGAACGAGGACTTCGCGGTGGAGAGCATGGCCGGCGACGTGTTCCAGCTCGGGAACGCATCGTGGCGCATTCTCCGGGTGGAGCCGGGGGTGGTGCGGGTGGAGGACGCGGGAGGGCAGCCGCCGAACATCCCGTTCTGGCTGGGCGAAGCGCCGGGGCGGACCGACGAGCTTTCGCACGCGGTGTCGCGATTGCGGGCGGAGATCGAGGGATGGCTCGCGTCCGGTTCGGTCGAAGGCGCCGCGCGCCGGCTCGGGGACACCGTGGGGCTCCCCCCCGAGGCCTCGGACCAGATCGTGGAGTACCTGGCCGCGGGCCGGGCCGCGCTCGGGGTCCTGCCCACCGCGGACACGCTGGTCCTGGAACGCTTCTTCGACGAGACCGGGGGCATGCAGCTCGTGATCCACGCGCCGCTCGGGAGCCGGGTGAACCGGGCGTGGGGGCTGGCGCTGCGAAAGCGCTTCTGCCGGAAGTTCAACTTCGAACTGCAGGCGGCGGCGGACGAGAACGCGATCGTGTTGTCGCTCGGCCCCACCCACAGCTTTCCCCTCGACGACGTCTTCCGGTACCTGAATTCCGCCACCGTGCGGGAGGTATTGGTCCAGGCATTGCTGGACGCTCCACTCTTCGCGGTGCGGTGGCGGTGGACGGCGGCGCGGGCGCTGGCGGTGCTGCGGTTCCGGGGCGGGCGGAAGGTGGCGCCGCAGATCCAGCGCATGGAAGCCGACGACCTGGCGGCGGTGGTCTTCCCCGACCAGCTCGCGTGTCTGGAGAACATCGCCGGCGACCGCGAGATTCCGGATCATCCCCTGGTCCAGGAGGCGATCCGCGACTGCATCACCGGGGCCATGGACGTGGAAGGGCTGGAGTCGCTCCTGCGTTCCATGGAGAGCGGCGCCCGGCGGCTGGTGGCACGCGACCTGCGCGAACCGTCGCCGCTCGCCCAGGAGATCCTGAACGCCAAGCCCTACGCGTTCCTGGACGATGCGCCTCTGGAGGAGCGGCGCACCCAGGCGGTGATGAGCCGGCGTTGGCTGGATCCGGAGTCGGCTTCGGATCTGGGCGCGCTGGACGTTCAGGCGATCGCGCGGGTGCGCGCCGAAGCCTGGCCCGACGCCCGCGATCCCGACGAGCTGCACGACGGGTTGATGGTGCTCGGATACCTCACCGAATCGGAAGGGCTCCGGGGGGCGCTGGATTCCGGCGAGGCTGCCGGCGTTGGTGGGGCAAGCGGTGGTGGGGACGGGGCGGGCGGCGCTGGTGGGGACGGGGCGGGCGGCGCTGGTGGGGACGGGGCGGGCGGCGCTGGTGGGGACGGGGCGGGCGGCGCTGGTGGGGACGGGGCGGGCGGGGTCTCCGGGGGCGCCGGGGCGGGCGGCGCATGGCGCGGCTTCTTGGACTCGTTGGCCTCGCAGGGGCGGGCGGCGCGAGTCGTGCCCACCGGCGGCGGCCCGGTCCTCTGGGCGGCGGCGGAGCGCAGCGAGGAACTCCGGGCGGCGCTCCCGGACGCGCGGTGGGAACCTCCGGTGCGGGCGCCGGAGGCGCGGGCGTGGACACGCGGCGACGCCTTGCGGGAGCTGGTGCGGGGGCGCCTGGAGGGCCTGGGTCCGGTGACCGCGGCGGCGGTGGCGACATCGCTGGACGCTTCGGAGGCCGAGGTCGAGGCCGCCCTGGTCGCTCTGGAAACGGAAGGCGTGGTCCTGCGCGGCTCGTTCACCCCCGGCGCCCCCGGGACCGAGTGGTGCGAGCGGGGGCTGCTCGCCCGCATCCATAGGTACACGATTCAACGGCTGCGGCGGGAAATCGAGCCGGTGACCGCGGCCGACTTCCTGCGGTTCCTCTTCCGCTGGCAGGGGGCGCTCCCCGGCGAGCAGGGCGAGGGGCCGGAAAGCCTCGCCCGCGCGGTGGAGCAGCTCGAGGGATTCGAGGCGCCCGCGGTGGCCTGGGAGGGCGACCTCCTCCCCGCCCGGATCGCCGACTACGATCCGGCGTGGCTGGACGCGCTCTGTCAGTCGGGGCGAACGGCGTGGGCGCGGCTCTCCCCGCCTGCCGCGTCCCGGCCCGAGGCCCCGGATGGAGACGGCTCCGGCGGGACGGCCCTCGGCGGGAGCGAGGGCCCGGCGCCTTCCCGCCCCGGTTCGGGCCGGGCGGGGCCGGCCACGGTGGGTTCGGGCCGGGCGGGGCCGGTGCGCTCGACCCCCGTTGCCCTGGTCTCGCGGCGGGGCCTCGGGACCTGGCTCGCCGCGACCCGGGGGAAGGCGCCGGCCGCGCCCCCCACCGGAAACGCGGGCCGGGTGTGGGAGGCGCTCTCCACGCGCGGCGCGCTCTTCTTCGAGGAATTGCTCTCGGCGACGGGGCTCCTGCGCACCCAGCTCGAGTCCGCGCTCGGCGAGCTGGCCGCGGCGGGGCTCGTGACCGCGGACGGGTTCGGGGGATTGCGCGCGCTGTTGGTGCCGTCGGGCCGGCGGCGGGCGATCCGGGGCGGTTCGCAGCGCGGCCGGCGGGCGGCATTCGGGATCGAGGACGGCGGCCGGTGGTCGGTGCTGCGACCGCCGGTGGGGGAAGGGGACGGCTCGACGGCGAAGGACGGGGCCGCGGCCGGGGGCGGGGTGCCGGAGAACGGCGGCCGCCGTGCACGCGCGGGCGCTCCCGGGATTCCGCCCGAGGACGTGGAGCACCTCGCGCGGGTGCTGCTTCGCCGCTACGGCGTCGTCTTCCGGAGGATCCTGGAGCGGGAGAGCACCGCCCCGCGCTGGAGGGACCTCCTGCGCATCTACCGGCGGCTGGAGGCGCGCGGCGAGCTGAGGGGCGGGCGGTTCGTGAGCGGCTTCACCGGCGAACAGTTTGCGCTCCCCGAGGCGGTGAGCGCTCTCCGCGACGTGCGCCGGAAACCCGCCGCGGGCGACGAGCTGGTGACGGTGGGCGCGGCCGATCCGCTCAACCTGGTGGGGATCCTGACTCCCGGCCCGAGGGTCCCGGCGCTTGCGGGCAACCGCGTGCTCTACCGGGACGGCGTGCCGCTGGCCGTTCGCACCGCCGGGGAAACCCGGGTGCTGCTCGATCTGCCGAAGCCCGAGGCCTGGGAAGCGCGGAAGGCGCTCTCCCGCCGTCCGGTGCCCCCCCGGCTACGGTCCTACCTGGGCGTGAGCCGGTAGCGGGATCGCGGGGCCTGCTTCGCCGGCCTCTCATTCAGGCTCATCTTAGCTATCTTGTTTTCTCACAATGAAGTACCCGGGTATTCTTCTTGCGGCCGGAATGTGCGATTGTACGGCATCATCATGCGCGACGCGGGCGTCCAGCCGCGGCGCACGGTCCCTTTCCGGTGTCGCCCGGTGACCACGGGGGGAGCGTGATGGGGCTGAGCGGGCGCAGTCATCTCACCCACCCGGCCATCTCCCCCGCCTTCGGGGCCCGAACCGCCGGCCCAGCACGCGCCTCCCCCACCCACCGGCCCCGCCGTGGCGATCCGGCACGGGACGGGGGTCAGTTCGCGAGCGTGGCCTGCACCTGCGGGGGCGCCCGCTCCGCGAACGGGTCGTGACCGCCGCCCAGCCGCACGTGCCGCAGGATCCGGTCCACCACCCGCGGCTCGGTCACCACCGACACCACCTTCATCTTCACCCCGCACTGCGGACACAAGAGCGGGTCCACCTCCAGCACCCGGCGCAGCAACCGCGCCCAGCTCCCCGTCCTCGATCCCGCCCGGCCCCCGTGTCCCGGTCCGGACGCCTCAGGGACCGTCACCCCTGGAGCCGGCTCCCCCTCGCCCCACGGATCCCCCCGCCACCGCGCCTGCCACTCCCGGCGCGATCGATTCGCGTACAGCCCGTAATAGCGAACCATGTGCTGACCCGGGTCCGGCACTTGACGGCCCAGCGCGTGCAGGAACTCCTCCGGGTCCAGCTCCACCTCCGTCGTCCCCGTCCGCGGGTCCGGTGGGGTCCGCACCCGGATCCTCCCCTCCCCCGTCTCCTCCACCAACCCCACCGCCAACGGAGGCCGCGTCACGTACCGCGCCAACCGCTCCAGCCGCTCCCCCTCCTCCGGGTACACCACCTGCTCCCCCCACACCGAGAACCCCGTGTGCGTCCACGTCAGCAACCTGTCCGCGAACTCCTCCGACAGACGCTCCGCCTGCACCAGCCGACGCACCACCACCCGGCGGAACACCTCCTCCAGCGTCTGCGGTGTCCATTGCGGCAGCCGCAGCCACTCCCCGTCCGGGGTCGCCACTCCATCGGTCAGAAGCGCGTGGATGTGCGGGTGGAAGTTCGCCGCGTACGACCCGAACGTCTGGATCGAGCACACCGTGCCGGGCCTCGAGTCCGCAGCCTCGAATCCCACCCCCCACGTCCGCCGCACCGTCTCGTACGCGCATCGGGACAACAGCCCCAACAATCGGCGCTCCCGCTCGAACACTCCCCGCAACGCCTTGGGGATCGTGAACACCACATGCCGGTGGGGGACCGGCGCCAGAACCCGGAACCTCAGGTGCTCGGCCAACAACGCCGATCGCTTGGCCTGGCAGCTCGGACAGAAGTTCCGCCTCCGGCACGAGAACGCCAAGAGGTGCTCACCCCGGCACCGCGGACACCGGATCCGCGCGAACCCGTTCTGCAGCCGCCCGCACTCCAGGTACGCCTCCGCCGTGCGCTTCACCACCGAGCGCAGGGGACCGTGACGCGGCTCGAACCGCTCCTCGTAGCTGCCCAGGTAGGTGTCCAGGTGCCGCTCCACCACCCGGTACAGAGCGCTGCGCTCCGGGTGTCGCGGCCGGTATACCGCCGGGGGGCTCGTTCCTGCTCCCCCGAGTCCGACGGAACCCACTCAAACCAACCGCTCCGGACGGGCGTACCCGCAATCGGGACCAGTCTACAGCTCGGTCAGACCGCCCGGCATCAGCTCCCCACCACCTCCAGGCCCCCATCCTTCACCGACACCCGGAGCTTCGCCACCTCCCCCACCTCGCCGCCCACCAGGGCCCGCCCCACCTTGGTCTCCAGCTCCCGCTGATGTTCGCCGAGACCCGCTGGCCTATCGTGATGCCGGCTCCCCGGGCGACGAGAACTACGGCCCGGGACTGCGAGGCGGGGACCGGCTCCCAATCCTCAATCCTCCCACTCCATGCTCCTCCCATGGGCCCAATCCTCTCAAGAACCGGGCCTTCGGAAATCCCGGAGCGGTTCCTCTCGGTAATTCGCGCTTGATCATCATCGTGATCGGGTGTAATCAGTACTCAGCTTTCCCCCGAGACAGCGTGCCAGTGCGCACAGCCCCCGCATTGTGCCGGGGGCGAAGGGGGTATCATGCCGCCCGTTTCCGTTCCCAGCCGCTGCCGGCTACTCCCTCTCCTCACGCTTACCACAGTCCTCTGTTTACCGGCCACCTCCCCGCCGTCCGCCGCCGCCCAGAGCCACCCGGTCTTTCTGGAGCCATCAGCAATTCCTGACAGTGCCGAAGCAGGGCAACAGTCTGGGACCAATTGCGATTGGCATGCCGCAACTTTCGAGGGGTACCTTCGCGGCGGAATCGCAAACTTCCCTCCTGACCCAAACGGCGCAGTCGGACCGGACTATCTCGTGTCAATTGGAAATTCCCAGATCGCGTGGCACCTCAAGGACGGGACATCAGAGTGCGAGAGTGACCTCTCTTCCTTCTTCACGACTATCGCCACAGGAAGCCCTTTCGATCCTCGTGTTGTTTATGACACGTACGAAGATCGATTCGTGGTTATCGCCATAGAAGAGAGCGTGTATGGGCCCTATTCGCACATTCTGGTCGCCGTGTCCTCAACGGGCAATCCCAATGATGAATGGTATTTTCAGAGAATTGATTCTTTTATGACCATAAGCGGACACGAGGCCCTTGCCGACTTCCCTCAGCTCGCCGTGGATGACAGCGCAGTCTATATAACGGCTTAGATGTCCAACGGTGGCAACACCGTACTGGGCTTTCGACTTTGGATTACCCAAAAGAGTGACCTGTACCAGGGCGGTACCTCCACTGTCTCCGTTTACGATCCGAATGCCCTGGCGGGCACGGATGGCGCTGTCTCAGCGCCTACACAGATCTACGGTCCTATCTCCCCAGATCTCGGAATGTTTCTTGTGCGGTACTCCGTGTGCCATGATTCAACGCAGGAGTATCTCAGCATTATCCGCGTCGACGACCCGCTGGGCAGCCCGGTTTTCACGAGTCAGTTTGTGCCCGTGGGGGCGATAGACGACACGACGGTTGGGGGTACCAGCTACCTCCATGCCCCCGAGCCGGGCACGACTGCTACGATAGATGTTCGTAACCGCATCGCCTTGTCCGCCGTTTGGCGTGATGGCTATCTTTATGCTACCGCCGAAGTCGTCCCTACCGCCGGGCCTGATTCCGCCCAAGTCACTGCCCACTGGTGGCAGATTTCAACGGCAGACCTAGATTCACTGACGATCGTTATGCAAGGCAACGTGGGAGGAGAGGACATCGCCGAGAGCACGTCCACCTACTTTCCGTCGATCGCCGTCACCAGCGAGGGCTATATCGGTCTCGGGTTCGGAGCCTCGGGGCCCTCCGTCTACCCTGGGGCGTACTTCGCCATGCGCCTTCCCGGAGATCCGATTGGCTACTTCGGCCCAGCGGACACCGTGGCGCTTGGCGTGGCTGCATACACTCCCGGGAGCAATAGCCGGTGGGGCGATTATAGCGGCATGTCCATCGACCCGTCGGACAACACGCGGCTTTGGGCTTTCAACATGTACGCCCTCTCTTCCTCGGAGTACGGGACGCGGTGGAAGAGTTTCTCGCCCAGCATCATCAATGTTCCGTTCGACAAGCCTGCAATCCAAACCGCGATCGACGCGAGCAGCCCAGGCGCCGTGATCCAGGTCAGTCCGAAGACCGGAGGACAGGCTTACAACGAGAACCTAAGACTGAAGAGCGGCGTCAGGGTCATCGGCGTATCCAGTCCTACTCGTGGTCTGCCCGTTCTTGCGGCTCCCGACACGACGGCGGCGGTTTCATACCCCGATTCCGCGGGTGGAAACACGGTCTTCGCCAACTTCGTCCTCCGGGGAGGCGGAGGCGAGGTCGTGCACTTGCGGGGCGACGGGTTCTTAGGCGACTGCCTCATCGACACAACGGGCGCCACCACTCCGGTTGGGGTCTTCGCCGAGAGCACCGGAGCCGACGCGAGAATCCAGAACTGCCGCATCCGTGTCAGAAATGGGTCGGCCCTCAAGGCCAGCTATTTCGCCGGCGCCGCGCTGGACGACACGGTCGAGGTGCTCGGCTCCGGCCTTGGCCTGGAAGCGATTGGAGGAAGCGGGATCTACTCCCGGGTGATCGCCGACGTAGCGGACGGCGTCGGCTTCAGTTTCGACGGTGTGGGGGGTCCGTGTCGAACTCCAGTGTGACGGTCGGTACGGGGACCGGGGTCAAGCTGAGCGGCGGTTCCGATCTGACGCTCCGGAGTAGCCGGGTCCAGGCAGACTCCGGGTCGGCGCTTCAAGCCACCGACTTCAGCGGGGCCCTCTCGGCGGACACCCTCGTCGTCGCCACGTCAGGATCGGGCTTGAGTGTAAACGGTGGAACCGCAACGTACTCTGGGCTCCTTGTCGACGTGCCGGATAGTCTCGGGGTCAGCCTGGATAACGCCTCTGGCTCGCTTTCCGCGAGCGGCGTGTCCGTCGGCACGGGCACCGGCCTCCTGGTCAGCGGAGGTGACAGTAGCCTGACGATTCAGGGCTGCCGGATCCAGGATAGTACCGGCGTTGCGTTCCGGGCCATTGACTTCACCGGGACGGCCACGGGCGACACGTTGGTCGTGGTATCCTCAGGCGACGGCCTTGACATCGTGGACGGCAGCGGCAACTACTCGGTCCTCCGCGTCAGCGCTCCCCATAGCTACGGGATCGATGTGGACGGAGCTTCCGGGACCATTTCCAACTCCGACGTGACGGTCGCGACCGGTGTCGCCGCCAGGGTCAGGGCTTCCTCCGGGGCGACCTTCGAGTTCACCGACTGCCGCTTTACCGCGACCGATTCCGCAGCCGAGAATTACGGTGTCCAACTCCAATCCGGCCTGGGAAAGGTGTCCAAGAGCTTCATCTCGGCCCCGGGCGGCCGCGGCGCCGTCGTCCACGCGGGCTCCATCCTCCAGCAATGCACCATCGACGGCACCGACATCGGGGTGATCGACAGCGCGGGAACGGTGGAGAACTGCATCAGCACGGGGTTCACCACCTACGGCTTCGAGGGCGATTCCGTGGCCTACTGTATCGCGCCCGGACCCAATGGCTTCGCCTCCGGAACGCTGAGTTCCACCTGTGCCAACGAAGATCCGCTCTACTGCGGCCCCGGGGAATACTCCCTTCGCATCGACTCCTACGGGAACCCGGAGAACACCGACAACACAAGCAGCCTTGGGCTCATCGGCGCGTTTCCGGTGGCCTGTATGTACGACACCCTCTCGCGCTCCTCGACGTTCACGAACGGCACTCTGTCGGCCCCGGGGGATGTCACGGTCTTGAGCGGCGACACGCTGACGCTGGGCAGCATCTCCACCGCAGTGACAATCGACGCGCCAAAGAGCGACAACCAGTCCGGTGGGAGTAGCTCTGACCAGGTGGAGTTGCTTGTCGAGGGAGTGCTGAGTGCCGACCGGGTTGCTTTCACATCCGCTCAGGCATCGCCCGCCTACGATGACTGGTATGGGATCGACGTCAGGGACGGCGGCGTGGTAGTGATCGTGAACTCGGAGGTGATGTACGGCACCTACGGGCTGCGGTTCAGGGCCGGCGCCAACGGGCGGGTCACCAACACCACCTTCGCCCACGACGGGATCTCCGACTGCGAAGCCTGGGGGGTGAGCGGGGGAGACACGGTGCTGGTGGCGGGTAACACGTTCAACAGCGGCGGAGCCTACGGGCTCTACCTCGAGTACAACAACTCCGGTGTCCACGTCGTCGGCAACACGTTTGACAAGGTGGCAACCTACGCGCAGGGGGTGCTCACGTCCAACTCGGGAAGCTCGGCGCCGACGATCGAGGAGAACACGATTACGGACTTCGACTTGCAGGCCGGGATCGAGATCCAGGACGGCGCCCCGGACATCTACCAGAACGCCATCTCGGGCTGCAAGTACGGGATCCTGGTAAGCAAGGGCACGCCGGTGATCGGGGATGCTGGTGGCAGCACGCGGGACAACTCGATCACCGGGAACGTGACCGATGGGCTCCGCTTTTCGGGGTCCCTTGCTGGTGGAACCGTCCGGCACAACTACCTCGCGAGCAACGGGATAGGGATCGAGGTGACCTACCGTAGCGGACGGCCCGACTTGGGGACGGATACGAGTCATGAGGGGAAGAACAGCTTCTACGACAACACGACCTACTGCGTCAAGAACAGCACCGGGATCGGGATCCTTGCCGAGGGGAACTGGTGGGGAGCGTGCCCGCCACCAGGTTGCATCTACGGCACCCTGATCGCCGACAGCTACCTTTGTAGCGATCCCTACGGGCCGCTGAACGTCGAGGCCCCCATCGTGCGAGTGGGAGAAACTGCCGCCCGGGCGCTCAGCGTCCGCGGCGTCTGGCCGAACCCAGGAAACGAGCTCCACGCAATCCGGTTCCATCTCGAAGGTGGACGGGCCAAGGTAATGACGGAGGTCTTCGACATCGCCGGACGGCTTGTCCGGGAGATCGGTCCCGTCGAGTTCCCGGAAGGAGACCATGATGTCCAGTGGGACGGACGAAACGCGCAGGGCCAGCGCGTGACAAGCGGCATGTACTTCGTGCGTGTCCGGACGGACAAGGGCCTTCGCCAGACCGCGAAGATCCTGGTCGTCCGCTAGAGAGAAGGAGGAAACCGTCATGTTGCGGGCGATTGCGAGCATTGTGATGGCTGCCCTCCTTCTGGGCGTGGGCGCCAAGGAGGTGTGGGCGCAGACGGCGACGTTGGAGCCGGTCCGAACTGTGGTTCTGCCAAGTGTGCAAGGCGACGACACGACCCGGGTCGCGCTGGTCTTTGACCTCTCGACGCTGGAAGCGGGTGAGGGGCGGCGGATCGACAAGGCGCTCCTTATCTGGCAAGTCCCGACACTGTCCATGGAGGCCACGGCGGGGTTCTCCGTCCGCGAGATCACGAGGAGCCGGGACGCCGCCGGAGTGGCGGCGGGAACAGCGACGGTCCAGGCGAAGGGGGAAGCTGCGGATCGCTGGGAAGTGGGCCCCAGAGATGCGGCTCGGGGCCACCGCGGCATGGTCGTCCTGAACCTCCGCCCCATGGTGGAATCCTGGGCGGCTACGGCCGCCTCCAACTACGGAGTGACTGTCGCCACACCGGATCTCACGCCGGCGCAGCTCCGGCCGTACCTGGGACAGGCGCGGCTCTTGCTCTGGTACGGATTCATGAAGTAGGAGGCCTCTGCTGTGAACCGATGGGACCCGCAGGCTGGTCCATGCCGTCCCGCCCCCCCAAAGGGCGGACAGTTTGCCCCCTGCTTCTGCCCGCGACTAAAGCCCGCCCCCCCGCAGTTCCCGAAGGAGGTAAGCAGGTGAGAACTCAACGCAGACCGCTTTGGTCCTCCCTAAGAGGCCGCCTGCCAGCCACGGCCGTTCCCCTGGCCGCGCTCATACTAGCTCCGCTCGCCATCCTGGAGGCCCTACCGACTGCTGCCACCGCGAGAACATGGTACATCGCCGCTGACGGTACAGGCGACGCCCCGACCATTCAGGCCGGGATCGACAGCGCTGCGGTCGGGGACACGGTCTTGGTGGGCCCCGGCACCTACCACGAGAACATCCTCTTTCGTGGTCGAGACATCGTGCTCAAGAGCGAAACCGGCCCGGAGACAACCATCATCCAGGGTTCGCCGACGGTGCGGCCGACGGGGCTCAAGGCAAAGGCGATCCGCCTTGGACCGGATGCCGAGGGGAACGACAGGTGGCTTGGCCCCGAGGCCTACCTTGGAACCGTCGTGACCATGGAGAACGGGGAGACGCGCGCAACCGTCTTGGAGGGCTTCACGATAACCGGCGGAGGGCACGGGGTTGTCGTGATCAGAGCGAGCCCAATAGTGCGTGGCAACATCGTAACCGGCAACTCAACAGTTGCCGGGGGCGGCGAAGGAACCGGCATCTTGGCTGCGGGTAGCGGCACCGAGACGGGTCCCTTAGTCATCGGGAATACCGTGTTTGACAATCAGGCCTATCTCGTGGGCGGAGGCATAGAGGGGGCCTACATGATCATCGATTTCGAGAACAACGATGTCTTCAACAATATTGTCACGCACGGTGATGGCGGCGGGGTCATGTGCACGGGCTGCAAGCTCGGGAGCGTCGTTTCCGGGAATCGTATTCATGGCAACTTCGCCGCGGACAAGGGCGGAGGTATCTACGTCGAAGGCAATGAAGCCGATGACTTCGTAACCATCAAAGGCAATCTCATCTGGTCGAACGGTGCGGGCGGGCGGGCCAACAAGGGGGTGGCGGGAGGCGGAATATGTCTCGCCCTGGCAAATGCCTCCGTTCGGAACAACACGGTGGTTCAGTGCGCGGCCGTCGGTCATGTGAACGACTATGGAGGCGGCATCGGGTTGTGGTTGCAGGGAACCATGGTGGTCGAGGACAACATCATCGCGTACTCCAGCGACGGAGGCGGGATCGAATGTTACGGGGGAACGACGGCCCTCATTCGGAACAATCTTGCCTGGCAGAACGAGGGTGGCGATGGGGCGGGAGAGTGCCCCGAGTGGTGGCAATCGAACGGGAATCTCGTGGCGGATCCGGCCTTCTGTGACACGACCTCGGGCGGCTGGTCGGTGGCCGCAAACTCGCCCGCCTTGACCGACCCCAACGGCCCGATGGGTGCCATCTCCGAGCCCGGCTGCCAGGGCACCGCGGTCCGTCCCATCACCTGGGGCCGGCTCAAGGCGCTCTACAGGTAGGTCTCCCGCCTCCAGGGAAGGTCCCGTCTCGGGAGTTGTTGAAAAAGGGAAAAGGCGTATTCTCCGGATGACCTAAACCCAAGTCCGCGGTGGACTTGAACCGGAGGAACACGCCATGGATGATCGTACCGCACAGGTGCTCGCGCCGAGAAGTGATTTTCACGACCTGGAGACGTTGATCCGGGGTCGGATTCGGGAAGTCATTGCCGCGGTGTTGGATGAGGAGCTCGAGTCGGCTCTGGGGGCGGCCAGCCATGAGAGGACCCCTGGCCGGGCGGGCTACCGCCACGGCACCCGGGAGCCGCGCAAGCTGTTGACCTCGTTTGGTCCGGTGGAGATCGCGGTGCCACGAGGCCGGCTGAAGAACGAGGCGGGGACGCAGGAGTTCGAGAGCCAGCTGGTCCGGCGCTACCAGCGGCGGACGCGCCGGCTGGATGCGGCGGTCCTGAGCAGTTATCTGACGGGGGCGAACACGCGGAAGGTGAAGCTGGCCCTGAAGCCGTTGGTGGAGGGGACGGGGCTGTCGCGGAGCGCGGTGTCGCGGTTGACGAAGCGGCTGCAGGGGGTGTTCCAGGGGTGGCGGAGTCGGGATCTGAGCGCGGAAAGCTACCCGATCCTGGTTCTGGATGGGATCCGGCTGCCGATCCGGATGGCGCGTCGGGTGGTGAAGGTGCCGGTGCAGGTGGTGATTGGGGTTCGGGTGACTGGGGAGAAGGAGCTGTTGGAGCTGCGGGTGGCGCCGAGCGAGAGCCGCAAGGCGTGGGACGGGGTGGTCGAGGGGCTGGCGAGTCGGGGGATGGCCTCCCCGCGCCTGGTTCTGGTGGACGGGAACGCGGGGCTGATCGGCGCGGTGCAGGCGGTCTGGCCGCAGGCGGAGCTGCAGCGGTGCACGAACCACAAGTGGGAGAACCTGAAGGCGAAGGCGCCGAAGCACTGCCACGAGGAGCTGAAGCGGGACTATGCAGGCATCACCCATGCCGGGGATCGCGAGGAGGCGGAGAAGGCCTACGCGGCGTTCTGCCAGAAGTGGCAGAAGTTGGTGCCGGAGGTGGTGACCAGCCTGAAGGAGGCGGGGACGGATCTGCTGACGTTCTATGGGTTTCCGCCGGAGATGTGGAAGAGCTTGCGGACGACCAACCTGATCGAGCGGATCAATGGGGAGTTCCGGCGCCGGGTCAAGACCCAGGGCTCGTTTCCCACGGAGGCCGCGGCGTTGGTGCTCTTGTTCGGCCTGATCGCCTCGGGAGCGATCCGGCTACGAAAGGTCGACGGGTATCAGAAGCTCGCTGAGTGGTTGACAACCGAGGAAAGGAAGAGCGCGTGAGGGCCGGCACTGTGGAGGTGGGGGGTACTACGGGTCAAGCCGGCTCGAGATCGTCGCTGTGAACCAGTAGTCCTCGAGGTAGATCCCCGCGGGGGGAATCGCTCCGCTCTGGTCGCGGATCACGCAGTCTCGCACCACCAGGTTCGCTTCTTCTGCAAAGACCCCCACGTTACCCCCGACGATACTGCACGCCGTGACCGTGGCCGTCGTTGACTCCTGGATGGGGTCCCGCTCCACCTCGATCCCGTTGATCGAGAAGTTCTTGACCAGGAATCCCGAGATCTCCGTGAGGGCATCGCTATTCGAAGGGAAGATGACTCCGGAACCCGCGCCCTGAGCGTTGATGACCGGCGCCGGCTCACCCGGCTTGGCCCGAACGAGCACACCTCGCTTTATCCGGATGGCGGGCTCAGGGTCCGACTCGGTCACTCGATACCCATCGACCTCCACAGTGGTACCTGCTGGGACGGCATCGATCGCCGCTTGCAGCGTCAGATAGAATCCCTCTCCCGGGTACTCGACGACGGTCGTCACGGTGACCATGGTGGGTCGGTAGAAGGTGGTCACCTGCTCCGAGCGCACCGCCTGTCCCGGGGTGAACTCGTACATGCAGGGATCGAAAGAGTAGTCCATGAAGTTGTGGATCGGATCCGCCCCGAGAGCGGGACAGGTGTCCTTCCCCACCGGACACCCCTCGGTCGAGGTAGCCTCATAGGGTGTATCTTCGACCTCGTCCCCAGGGGGCGTGCATCCACCCTGGAACGTATGCCAGAGCCCGAAGAAGTGGCCCGCCTCGTGAACGACGGTGTCCCCCTCATTGTAGTTGGGGATTCCACCGCCGGGAAGGGAATTCCAATGGTTCACGATCCCGTGCATGTGGCTGTCTTCGGGGAACGACCAGGGAAACCACGCGTATCCGAGTAATCCGCCGGGGAGGTTCGCCGTGTAGATGTTGAATGTGGTGGCGGGATCCACGGCAAGGGCGGCCTTCATGGCCGCCTCCTGGGACACTCCATCGCTCCAGGCGCTATTGTTCACCCGGTCTATGCTGACCAGCGTGAACTGAAACAAGGTTCCGAGGAAGGAAGCATCGAGCACGTCGATCTGGTCGTAGATCTGCTGATCGGTGACGTTGAAGTTGCCGGCGTCGTCCCGCACCACATGAAAGGCCACGGGGATGGTCACAACGCTGGTCAGGCCCTCGATCCGGCTCCCAACCCATGCCTCCAGGGCGTCGGCCAGGTCTTGTTGCTCCTCGGGCGTCGGTACGGGAGTACCGCACCGGTTCTGGGCCGCAACGGTCGAGGAGGCTGCCATCGCCAGGGGCAGGGGCAGGATCAATGTAAGTGCCAACAGCTTCTTGATTCGCATGGGGATCTCCTTACGCGTTTGCAGGTTTTCGGCCATTCCTGCACCCCTGGCCGGGCCGCGCGGCGGTTCGTGGAGTGGCGAGGGTGGCGTACGGGACGGGAGTTCCCGTGTGAGTTGTGGGCGACCTCGACAGGGCGGCGCCGGCCGCTACGGTGCGAGCCGCACGGCGCGGCGGTTCCACGTCCTGAAGGCCGACCCTGAATCGAGTCATCTGCCTAACCTCCGACTGTTCGCGACGGGGGCGCGACCGTCAGGTTCAACGGGTAGTTGGGCCCATTTCGGCAAGGGTGTGACGACATGGCCGATGAGCGCATGCCCAGGACGTTCGGCTCTCCTCCCGCCACAACCGGGTGCGAGGACCGGCGAGCGGCCTACGCCGTCATCTTCGATGCCGCCGGTCGCGTCGCGGTCGTCCGGTCCGGTGAGTTCTGGTTCCTCCCCGGCGGAGGCAGTCTCGTCGGCGAGTCTCCAGAGGCGACCGTTCTTCGCGAGATTCAAGAGGAATGCGCTTGCTCGTCGCGAGTCACCAGCCATCTGGGAGATGCCATCCAGTATTTCCGGGACTCGACGCGGTGGTACAAGATGTTCGCAAGGTTCTTCCGCGCCGAATTTCAGGGTCAACCCGGTGATTCTGGCCAGCACGAGCTGGGGTGGCTCGACCCAGGTGAGACAAGCGGCTTCTTCCACGAGTGCCATGTCTGGGCGGTGGATCGGGGCCGCGGCAGGACGGATAGGGCCCGACAAGCGCTTGCACCCGGCGGCCCGCGCTCAGGTGCTCAGTCGGGTTCGGGTTAGAACCGGCGCGGGCCGCGGATAACCCATGAGGTGGAAGGCTGCCGCAAGCGCAATGCCGGCGGCGGCTCGATACGCGGTGCTGCGCGTCCGCATGTCCGGTGCCGGTTCGTAGATACCAGCCGGGATCAACGGCACGACGCTCACCGCCACGGTGAGGGCCGGTTCAAGCCGGCGGTGGCCTGGATCGTCACCATCGTCTTGTACCCGGCCGTACCCGGTCCGCAGATCGCCGGCAGGCAGCCCCCCGGTCAGCCCCGCCTCCGGCCGAGAGTGGGCGGATCTGTCGCCCCCGCCGGTCAGTCCTGAAGCATCACCTTCCCCATCCGCACGCCGCCCGGAACCTCGAGCCGGATGAAGTAGATCCCCGCCGGCCGCTCCACGCCGTCCGACCCGCGTCCATCCCAGCGCACCGAGCCGCGCCCCGCCGCCCGCGCCCCATCCACCAGCGTTGACACCGGCCGCCCGGCCAGGTCGTAGACCGTGAGCCGCACCGGGCCCGCTTGCGGCAGTTCGAACCCGATCTCGGTCGAGCCCGCGAACGGATTCGGCACCGCCGGGAGCAACGCCGGCGCGGTCACCGAAACCACCGGATCCGCCACCCCCACCTGCGGCGCGTCGAGGTCGATGGCGTCGCTGGCGTCGAGCACGGTCGTTCCCTTACGGAGTTCCGCGTTCACGGTCTTGGTCCCGTTCCCCGGACTCAGGGTCCAGGCCACCTCGGGGGCGTAGGGCACCCACTCCGACCACGCCCCGCTCTCGTTCCGGAATCGCATCTCGGTCGCCCAGCCCGCGCCGTAGACGTAGAGCGCCACGCTCCTGGTGTCGGTGACGACCGCCTCGCGATCGATCACCACCGGGTAGACCCCGGTGCGCGAGCCGAAGTTCTGGGTCCAGTAGGAACGAAACGGCCCCTCGGTGCCGTTGGACGCACAATCCCCGTCCGGGTCGTAGCGCACGTTCCCCTGGTCGCTCGACTGGTAGTCGTACCCCACCCCGATCTCGCGGTAGTTCGCGCTCAGGATGTTGGCGCGGTGGCCGGAACTCCCCATCCATCCGGTCATGACGTCGGCCGCGGTCGAGTAGCCGGCGGCGATGTTCTCCCCCGACCAGTTCCGGCTGTACCCGGCGGCCGCCATCCGGTCCCAGGGGAGCGTGTGCGTGTCCAGGTCGCAGTGGGCGAAGAAGTCGCGGTCCGCCATGTCGGCGCTGTGCCCCCCCGCCGAGGTGTCGAGGAGCGAACAGTCCTTGAGCGGGGGCAACTGTCCGTTGTCCCACCTCGCCTGGTTTACCAGAACCACGATCTCCTGTCCGACGGTCTGGGCCCGGGCGATCCCGGTGGCGGCGACGGCCGCTCCGAGGCCGAGGAGAAGGACGAGACTCGTGCGCATGGGTTCCAAGCCTCCGCAGGGGATGTGGGGGACGCGGGGCGCCGGGCGGGCGGGCCGCCCGGGGGACGGAGTCGTTACCCGAGGTATCGGCGGGGGCGGAGGCGCCCCCAGCCCGCGGCGTTCCGGGCGTGGGCGGAGTGCGGCGGTTGGCGCAACCGGGGTCCCCGGGGGGGACGCCAGGCCCCGGGAGCGGGCACGGCCAGGGAACGGGAGCGGCCGCGGCCCGGTGCGGCCCGGCCCGGCAACCGGAGCAGAACGGCCGGGGGCGGGCGATCAGGCGGTGGAATGCGTTCCGGAAGCCAGCTCCACCGCCGGCTCGGGCTGGGGCTCGAACTCGAAGTCAAGCGACTTGGGCACCGGCTCCCCGGCCAGGATCCGGAACGCGCACCGCCCGTCCCCGTTCTGGAACCGGGCTTCGCGCACCACCCGGACTCCCAGGAGCCGGGCCAGTGCGTTCACGGTGGTGCTGCAAAGGGCGGGCCGCTCCATGGCGGCGGTGAGAAAGGGGCAGTTGCGCTCGACCAGGAGCCAGCCGTCGTCGACCATTTCCACCTGGGTGTAGGGATCGCCGCTCAGGTAGATGTCGGCCAGCGCGTCCACCCGCTCGGCCAGGGACTTTCCTTCCAGGCGCGAGGCCCAGTCCCGCACCCGGGAGTCGGTGACCGCGGCCAGCACCTCGCGCACCGCTCCCGGGCCCAGGCGATCGTTCACCGCATCGACCAGGTCGATCGAGAGCGTCTCGTAGGTCTTGGGAAAGAGGTGCTCCCCGGCGGGGGTCAGGGTGTAGAGGGCGGCGGGCCGGCCGCCTCCGTGCCGGTGGGTCTTGCGTTCGGTGTGAGCCTCCACCCAACCGGCCCGGAGGAGCTGGGCCAGGTGCTGGCGGACGGCCTCGCCGGTCGCGCCGAGCCGTTCAGATAGCTGGGCGATGGTGGCCTGTCCGTTCTGCTTGAGGGCGGAGAGTATCTCGCGGCGGGTCCTTCCAAGCTGGTCGATTGGGCGAATCACGGCACATTCTTCCCCTAAAGTGAAGTGTTCCAAGGGCACAAGGCTTTCTATTGCTACCCCGCCGCCAACCGGTTTACTCCCGCTCGAATCACTCCGCCGCCCCCGGCCCCCCGGAGCGCAACAACCGGCCCCGCCAAATTATGCAAGGTATACCTTGAACAAAACCGCGCCGGCGCCCGGGCCGCCGCCGCTCATCCCCCCCGGCTCTGGCAGCCCGGGCAGAAGTAGGTGTGCCGCCCGGAAATGCTGATCCGCTTCACCTTGCCCTTGCACCGTGGGCACCGGGCCCCCTCCTCGCGATGCCGGGTCAGGTACCCCTCCGGAAAATCCTCGGGCTGGGCCTGGTGACGGATGGTCACCCGCAACACGCGTTCGAGCGCCCGGTGGAGACGCGCCAGCGTCCGCGCATCCAGCTCCGAGGCCTCGGCGCGGGGATGAAGGCCCGCCTGGTATAGCGCCTCATCCGAATACACGTTGCCCAGACCGGCCACCAACGACTGGTTCATGAGCGCGTTCTTGATGCTGCCCCGCCGCGACCCCAGCCGCTCGCGGAACGCGTCCAGGCCCAGGCCCAGCAGGTCGGGGCCCAGGTCCTCGGATTCCGCGAACCCGCCGGGGTCGTCCACCAGCCCCACCTCCCCCAGCTTCCGCTTGGAGAGGTAGGCCAGGCGGTGGCCGCCGGCGAAGGAGAGCGTGACCTGGGCGTGCTCGGGCGGCTCCCCCTCGTCCTTGCCGTAGTCCAGGAACCCGGTCATTCCGAAGTGGAGCCGGAGCCATCCATCGCCGGAGAGCCGGGCGAAGAGATGCTTGCCGTGGCGGCGGGTGGAGGTGAACTTCCTGCCCTCGATCGCGCGGCCGAGCCCGCTCTTGGAGACCCCCTTGAGAACCCGGGCGTCGGCCACCCGCACGCCGGTCACCTTCTGATGGAGCGCGGTGGAGTCCAGGTAGCGCTTGAATGTTTCGACGTCGGGAAGTTCGGGCATGGCCCCTCCTCCCGTCCGGGCCGGGCCGGCTGCGCCGGGGCGCCGCCGCGCCGGCCGCGAGGCGAGAACTAAGTGTTTCGGTACTCCAATGAATCCCCGGTGGTGAACGCGACCTCGCCCGAGGCCAGGGCCACGAAAAACCGCGCGGTCTCAGCCGGCGTCTTCACGGTCTGCGGATCCTCGTCCGGATAGGCGGCCGCCCGCATCCCGGTCCGGGTGCGCCCGGGGTTCACCGCCACCAGCCGGATGCCGCTCTCACGCACTTCCTCCGCGGTGAGCTTGGTCAGCCCCTCCACCGCCCACTTGGCGGCGGCGTAGGGCCCCCAGGTGGGGGCGGCGCGGCCGGCCACGCCCGAGGACACGTTCACGATGAGCCCGCTCCCCTGGGGGAGCATGACCTTGAGCGCCTCCCGGGTGCAGGTGAAGACCGCGGTGAGGTTGACCGCGATCGACCGTTCCCACTCGGCGTCGGTGACCTCGACCACGGGTTTGCGGGGGGTGAGGATACCGGCGTTGTTGACCAGCAGGTCCAGACGGCCGTGCTCCGCCGCCACCCCCGCCATGAGCTTGGCCACCTGGTCGGAGCGGCTCACGTCCACCCCGCTCGAACGCGAAGCGCCCACCACCGCCGCTCCCGCGGCCCGGAACGCCTCGGTCAGGGCCTTTCCCAGCCCCCGGCTGGACCCGGTGACCACCGCCACCATCCCGTCGAGCGCCCCCACCGGCCTAGTTCTCCGACTCGACGGTGTCGGCGGAGGCGGCCGGCGGGTGGAGCAGCATCACCGCCCGGGCCGGGGTGAAGATGTTGGAGACCCCGCGCCGGACGTAGATCACCCTGCCGTCGGACCCCACCCCGAACACCGTGGGATACATCTCCACCCCGTACTTGTCGATGATCACCCCCCGGGTGTCCACGTAGAGCGGAAAGGGAAACTCGATGGTCTTCACCCACTTCCGGGCGAAGTCCACGTCGTCGTTGACGATCGCGAACACCTTCACGCCGGAGGGAATGTCGGAGAGCATCGACTTCCACGCCTCGATGGTCTCGTGGCACACCTCACATCCGGTGGAGACGTAGAGGACCAGCGATTCGTGCCCGGCGAGGAGCGAGGAGGTCTGCACTTCGGTGCTGTCGAGGTCGTAGACGTAGAAATTGGGGAACTCGAGCTTGGCGTGAATCTCCTGGGGCGGGCTCTCGGGAGACAGGCCGCCGGCGCCCGCGGTCTTCGAGGAGTTCCGTTCGCCGCCGCAGGCGGCCAGGCTGAGGGCCAGGAGCGCCGCCCCGGCGCTCCGGAGAATCAGGTTCCGTGTCATGGTCTCTTGGTGCTCCTCGGGTTGGCGGACCGGCCGGCGGGCGGCCGCGGCCCGGTGCCTCGGTTCGAATCGGGTGCAGGGCTCGGGCCGGCGCCGCGCTTCCCCTCGACCCGCCGCGCTTTCATTCGACCCGCCGCGCTTCCACTCGACCAGCCGCGCTGCCCTTTGACGATACGGGACGGGAGGGCCGGCGTCGAGGCGCCGGCGCCCCCGTCCCGCGCTTCCGGGCTCCGGCCGGCGGGTATAGAAGAACCCGCTGTCGTCGGGGAGCCAGGCGGCGTGGCTGAACTTGACCCACCGGATGCGATCGAGGAGGTCCTGGTCGGACTTCACCTCGCGGACGTCGAGCCACCGGTAGGGGTCGGCGACCCGGGTCCCGAAGTAGTCGTCCACCACCGTGCCCCGGGGGGCGTCGGGATAGTGGAAGGGGCCCTGAGCCAGCGCGGAGGGGGCGGCGGGGACGGGGGCGGGACCGCCGCGGGGCCCGGGGCCCGGTCGGTGACGGCATGGGAGCCGAAAGCCATCCTAGCACCGGGCTTGCCGGCCGGGCCAGCGACCCGCGCCTCGGGGGATTGCCCGGGGGGCGCCCCGCGCCTAGTCTGTGAGCGCTCATGAACGCGCCCGACTCCACACCGTCCAGAACGAGCCGCACCGGGGTCCTCCTCGTGAACCTGGGGACCCCCGACGCGCCGCGCACCCCGGAGGTGCGCCGGTATCTGCGCGAGTTTCTGTCCGATCCCCGGGTGATCGACGTGAGCGCGGCCGGACGGTGGGCGCTGGTGAATCTCGTGATCGCCCCGTTCCGTTCGCCGCGCTCGGCGGAAGCCTACCGCAAGGTGTGGACGGAGCGGGGCTCGCCGCTCCTCGTCCACGGCGAGGACCTGGCGGCGGCGGTGCGGGAACGGCTGGGGCCGGACGTCCCGGTGGAGCTGGCCATGCGCTACGGGAATCCCCCGGTGGGCGGCGCGCTGGAGCGGTTGCGCGCGGCGGGAGCCGACCGGGTGGTGGTGCTGCCGCTCTTCCCGCAGTTCGCCTCCGCCACCACCGGCTCCGCGCTGGAGAAGGTCTACGCCGAGGCGGGCCGCCTCGGGAACGTGCCCGATCTCGCCACCGTGCCCGCGTTCTTCGACCACCCCGGATTCATCCGCGCCTTCGCCGGGACCGCGCGCCCGGTCCTGGCGCGGCTCCGCCCCGACCGGGTGCTCATGAGCTATCACGGGCTTCCCGAACGGCAGGTGCGCCGCGCCGACCCCACCGGGTCGCGCTGCCTGGCCTCGGCGGATTGCTGCGACCGGCTGCAAGACGCCAACCGGAACTGCTATCGCGCCCAGTGTTTCGAGACTTCGCGCCGGCTCGCGGCCGCGCTGGGCCTGGAAAGCGGCCGGTGGCAGATCACCTTCCAGTCGCGGCTGGGCCGCACCCCCTGGATCCGCCCCTATACCGACCTCACCCTGGCCGCGCTGCCCGGCGCGGGGGTGAAGCGGGTGGCGGTGATGAGCCCCGCGTTCGTCGCGGACTGCCTCGAGACCCTGGAGGAGATCGCGATCCGGGGGAAGGAGACGTTTCTCAAGGCCGGCGGCGAGGCGTTCGAGCTGGTGCCGTCCCTGAACGCGGGCCCGGCGTGGGTGGACACGGTGGTGGATCTGGTGCGGGAAGGCACGGTGCGGGTCCCGCGCGCGGACGCGTGACGGCTACTTCGGCTCCGGTTTCCCGTCCGCGAGCGGAGCCTCCCCGCCGAAGGTGATCGCGAGCTGGGGGGCTTCGGCGCCGGCCCCGCGCTTCTCGGTGGCGAAGGCGACCGCCTGGTTCCGACCGTGCATTCCCAGGCTCCGCTGGAACACCACCAGTCCGCAGTTGGGCGCCTTCTTTTCCACCCAGTCGCGGACGATGCCGGTGACGTCGAACTCCAGCCACTGGCGGTAGGCGTACTTGGTGCTGACCGGCGGGAGGTCCTCGGCCACCTTGCTCGGCACCACCCGGGCGGCCATGCCCGCGACGGCGTAGGTGCCCCCCGGCGTCGTCCACGGTTTCCCTTCCGCGCGCCGGCACCAGTCGGTCTCGCCGGGCACGAACGCCTCGGTGAGCCGGGCCACGCAGAAGGTGGCGCTGTTGTACTCGGTCTGCTCCACCGCGTAGAGGCGGACCACCGCGCTCGTGATCTCCTGGTCGGAGCGCAGATCGGTGAGGTCGAAGGCGAGGAGCATGTGGCTCTGCCTCCCGCAACCGTCGCGCCGCTCCACTCCCATCTCGGCCCCGCCGTCCTGCTCCCGGCCGCCGCACGGGGCGTGGGTACAGAGGGAGTCGTGGTAGACCACCACCTGCGCCACCGGCGGGGTGAGGACGATCTCGCCGGCCGGAACCCGCACCGCGGAGGCCGCCAAGAGCAACGCCGCGACCGGGAGCGCGAACGCGGCCGGGACGCGGGGGAATCGACGCATCGCGGTACCTCGGGTGGAATCGGCGGATCGCGGGGGGCCGGGCGGCCGCCCGCCGGAGTCCGAACCGGCTTCGGTCCGCCGGAGACGGCGGACGCCCCCCAGGCTATCAAATTTGAGACAAGCCGGCCAAATCGATCCGGTGGCCGGGGCGGCGCCGCCGCCGGGGTCAGTCCAGGTCGAAGCGGGGCACGCAAATCTCCGCCCGCACTCCGCCCTCGGGACGATCCTCGAGGCCCACCCGGGGGCCGTAGGGGCGGAGCCTCGCGGCCAGGAGATCGAGCCCCCGGCGGGTGCCGGGGCGCGCTTCCCGCGACCGCTCGCGGTCCAGGGGGGCGCCGTCGTCCTCCACCGCCAGCACCGCCACCTGCGTTCCCCGGGCGCGGGCGGCGACGGTGATCCGGCCCGGCGCGGGATCCTTCTTGAGCGCATTGGCCACCAGCTCGTCCAGGCAGGCGAAGGCGTCGCCCTCGCGGAGCGGAAACCGCGCCCACAGCTCGGCATCGCCCTCCCCCCTCTCGATTCGGGTTCCGGGGGCGGCGCGGAACCGGGCCACGCCGGCGAACACCGCGTCGAGATCGCAGGAAAACCGCTCGGCCAGCTCGCGCTGGATCAGCCGGAGCGAGGATTCCAGGGCCCGCGCCGCCTCCACCGGCCGGCCGGGGCCGGGCCCGGGACCGTGAACGCGCGCCAGCTCCCGGATCGCCCGCCCCGCGCTTCGAGCCCCTTCCAGGTCGAGCTGCGCCGCCAGTTTCACCGAGCCTCGAAGCTCCTCCAGCACCGCTTCCGGCAGCCGGTCGCGGGGCCGTTCCCGCGGAACTCCCGCCGCTTCGCCCCCCTCCTCCGAGGCCCCGGCGGAGACCGCCCGGGTGAACGCGACCAGCGCCTTCCGCCAGGAGGCATGGGAAGAGAGCCCGATCCCGGCCAGGAGTTCGCGCCACATCCGCTCCCGGTTCCGGCGGGTGGCGCGCCGCCACCCCGACCAGGTGAGCCCGGTCAGCCCCACCAGCGCCAGCACGCCCGCCACCCGCACCCCGCGCCGCGCCGCCGCGGCGTAGGGGATCTCCCACCAGGTGGGGGCGCGGTAGCGGAGCCAGCCGCCTCCCCGCGGGCGGAAGTTCACCGTGACCATCCCCCCCGGCGCGCCCACCGGCACTTCCACCGTGTCGGCCCCCCCCAGCACCCGCGCGCGTTCCCCGGCCGCCACCACCACCGGCCCGGGGGCGGCATGATCGGTCGAGACGAGCGGCAACCGCCGTCCCCCGGCGAACAGGATCACCGCCCCCACCCCTTCCGAGCCCGGGCCGGGCGCGCGCAGCCGCACCGTGCGCACCGGGCCCGCGTCCGGGAGGCGCACCACCGTAGGCCCCTCCTCACGCGTCACCACCAGCTCCGTCCGCCCGTCTCGATCCAGATCGGCGGCGGCCACCCGGTGCGCGCCGGCGGTGAGTTCGGAGGGGAGCCGAAGGGTGTCCGCCGGCGCCGTCCCGCCGCCGGCGGCGGCCACGTCGTACACCACCACCCCGAGGTTCCGCTCCAGCACCACCAGCTCGGGGCCGGGGCGTCCGTTCACCTCCGCGAACACCGCGTCCCGGCTCACCGGCTCACCGGTCAACCCGTAGCCGCCGGCCGCCTCGGTGAACCGGAATCCTCCGCGGTTCAGGTAGAGCCGGTTCTGATCCGAGCGGTTGGAGAGCCGGGACATCCCGCTCACCGGCAAGTACAGGTCGATCCGCCCGTCCCCGTCCACGTCCCCGGCCGCGATCGCCCGGGGGCGCCCGTCGTTGATGAGCGGATCCAGGCAGACCGCCGGCCCGAAGGCCCCGTCGCCCCGGCCGGGCGCCGCGAAGATCCCCCGCCCGGCGGCGACGGTGACCAGGTCGTCCCGGCCGTCCCCGTCCAGATCCAGCACCGCCTGAAGCGCGGTGCTCCCGGAGGCGGGTCCGCGGGTCGCGGCCACCGGAGCCGGTGGCCCGAACCCCGCTCCGCGCCCGGAAAGCCGCAGAACGCAGGCGCTGGAGTCGCGATCGAAGCGGAGATAGCCCAGAAAGAGATCCAACTTCACGTCGCCGTCGTCGTCGGCCAGGGCCATGGAGCTGAGGTAGGTCCGCCCGGGAGCGGCGGCGCGGTCCGGACCCGCCGGAAACTCCACCAAAAAGCTCCGGTCCGCGAACCCGTCCCGGCGGTTGAGCAGAACGTGGAAGGTGCGATCGTCGGGATCGGCGGCGACCAGGTCCGGGTCGCCGTCCCCGTCCAGGTCGGCGGCGACGGCCAGGTGATAGGGCGCAGCCCGGCCGAGGGCTCCGTTCCGGGCCTGGGGATGAAACGCGCGGTCGCGCGCGCGGTAGCGCCAGACCTTGCTCCCGGCCCGGTCCGGCGTCACCACTTCCGGCACGCCGTCCCCGTCCAGGTCCACGGTGAGCGACGCCCCCGGCTCCAGGTCCTCGCCCAGGCCCCGGTAGAGGAGCGGGGGGATCCCGGAGTCTCCGCGCGCGGGCCCGAAGGCGATCGGCCCCACCCGCACCTCCTGGTCGTCGAACAC
The DNA here is from genome assembly GCA_963728475.1 of Candidatus Eiseniibacteriota bacterium. Lineage (GTDB taxonomy): Bacteria > Eisenbacteria > RBG-16-71-46 > JABDJR01 > JABDJR01 > CAVSKL01. The sequence continues at coordinate 1,270,541 of CAVSKL010000001.1, read as the reverse complement.
GGCCAACGTCAACCGGAGGCCGGTGACCGGACCGAACCCGCCGGCGGGCGCGCGCCCGCGGGCGCGGTCCCAGGCCAGGGCTTCGTCCACCGAGGCATACGACTCCCACAGGGCATCCTGAGGGGCCAGCTCCCCGTATTCCGCGTAGTCGCGGGTGCGCCCGCCCGGGGTGAGATCGAGCACGCGCCCCTCCGCGTCCTCGAGCTGGAGGACGACGGCGTTGGGGGGGCGCACCGCCCGCGCTTCCCACCGCCACAACCAGAATCCCGCCGAGGCCACCGGCTGCGGCCCGTATCCGAAGTCGGAGAGCCGCAGCGTGAACACCGCCCGCGCGCCCGGCCGCGGGGCCGCCCCCCGCACCACGAACACCCAGTGGGCGCGGCCGGCCAGGTCGCGGTCGGCCACCCCGTAGCTCAGATGGAAGTCGCCGTGGCGCTCGAGGAGCGTCCAGTCCACCCGGCTCTCGGGGAACAGGGTGTGAAGGGGCTGGGCAAGGGCCCGGCCGTGCGGAACCGCGGTCGCGGCGGCCAGCCACACCGCGGCGGTGATCGCGCGTCCCGGCCTCTGTGGTTTCCGGTTCATGAGGGGCTCCCGGATCAGGCGCGCGGCCCGACCGTCGCGCGCGGCGGGCGGGGGAAGACCCGCGCCCGGGACTATACAAGACCGGCCCCCGCCGGCGAAGGCGCCGGATGCGCGGCCGCCGCGCCCGTGCTATAAGAAGGCGTCCCGGATCCGCATCGCCGCGACCCACCGGAAGGAGCGTTCCGCATGGCCCAGCCGCTCGACCGCCGCCGCTTCCTGGCCTGGTTCTCCACCATCGGGGCCGCCACCCTCATCGCCCCCGAGGTATGGGCGCAGGGAAAGGAAGCGGTCACCGCCGCCGCCATCGCCAAGGCGGAGACCCTGGCCGGGCTCACCTTCACCGACGGCGAGCGGAAACTGATGGAAAAGGGGGTGAACGACCACCTCCAGAACTTCGACAGGCTCCGCGGCCTTCCGCTCACCCACGACGTCCCCCCCGCGCTGGTGTTCCGCCCGCTCCGGCCGGGAGAGGCCATCACCGGCCCCGACCTCCCCATCCGTCCCACCGAGGTCCCGGCGCCGGCCCTCCCCACCTCCGGGGACGGCCTGGCCTTCCTCCCCCTCACCCATCTCGGCGCTCTCATTCGCGGACGGCGGATCACCTCCACCGATCTCACCAAGTTCTACCTGGGCCGGTTGAAGCGGTTCGATCGCGAACTCCACTGCGTGATCACCCTGACCGAGGACCAGGCCATGCGGCAGGCGGCGGAGGCCGACCGCGAGATCCGCGCCGGCGGGTACCGCGGGCCGCTCCACGGCATCCCTTACGGGATCAAGGACCTCTACGACACCAAGGGGATCCGCACCACCTGGGGGGCGGCGCCCTACCGGAACCGGGTGCCGGACGAGGATTCCACGGTGGTGAGCCGGCTCCGCGACGCGGGGGCGGTTCTGACCGCAAAACTCAGCGTGGGGGCGCTGGCCTGGGGCGACGTGTGGTTCGGCGGCCAGACCATGAACCCCTGGAAGCTCGATCAGGGCTCGAGCGGCTCCTCGGCGGGGCCGGCCGCCGCGGTGGCGGCGGGCCTGGTCGGCTTCGCGGTCGGGACCGAGACCCTGGGCTCGATCATCTCGCCCTCCAGCCGGTGCGGCGCTACCGGGCTGCGTCCGACGTTCGGAAGGGTGAGCCGCGCGGGGTGCATGGCGCTCAGCTGGAGCATGGACAAGGCCGGGCCGATCTGCCGCACCGTCGAGGACTGCGCGCTGGTCCTCGACGCGGTCCGGGGGTCGGACGGCAAGGACCCGGCGGTGATCGACGCCCCCTTCAACTGGGACGCGGGCCTGGATCCGCGCACCCTCCGGGTGGGCTTCGACGCCGCCGCGTTCCAGGACGAGGGCACCGACTACCATTTCGACCAGGCCGCGCTCCGGACCCTGCGCGCCATGGGGTTCCGGCTGCGGGAAGTGAAGCTGCCGGACCTCCCGGTGGGCGATATGCTCTTCATCCTGGAGTCCGAGGCCGCCGCCGCCTTCAACGACCTGACGCTCTCCAACCGCGACGACCTCATGGTGCGGCAGGCGGCCCAGGCCTGGCCCAACGTCTTCCGCGCCGCGCAGCTGGTCCCGGCGGTGGAGTACATCCAGGCCAACCGCGCCCGCACGCTCCTCATGGAGGCGTACCGCAAGGCGGTCGAGGAGGTGGACGTCTACGTCCACCCCACCTACGGCGGGGGCACGCTCCTCATCACCAACCTCACCGGGCAGCCGTCGGTGGTGGTGCGGAACGGGTTCCGGGAGGACGGCACCCCGGCCTCGATCACCTTCACCGGGCGCCTCTTCGGCGAAGACCGCCTCCTTGCCGTGGCCAAGGCATACCAGGACAAAACCGGGTATCATGAGAAGCATCCGTCCTTGAGTTGATCCATCGTCGCTCCGGGAAACAATCGCACCGGGCCTGAACCGCCTCCGGGAGGGACATGCACGGCGAAACCGTCTTCATCCTGATGTTCATGGTGGCCACCGCGGTGGCGATCATGGTGCGGCGGCTACGCATCCCCTACACCGTGGCCCTGGTGGTGGCCGGGCTGATCCTGGGGGTGACGCACGCCTTCGAACCCCCCCACCTCACCCGCGACCTCTTGTTCTCGGTGTTCCTCCCCGGGCTCCTGTTCGAGGCCGCCTTTCACCTGGAGTTCCGCGCGTTCTGGCAGGAACGGACCGCGGTGTTCGCGCTGGCCGTCCCCGGGGTGATCGCGGCCACGGTGCTGGTGACGCTGATCATCACCCCGGTGGCCGACGCCCTGGACTTCGTGACCCGCTTCCACTGGCACTACGCCCTGGTGTTCGGCGCGCTCATCTCCGCCACCGACCCCATCGCGGTGGTCGGCCTCTTCCGCTCGCTGGGGGCGCCCAAGCGGCTGGCGGTGCTGATGGAGAGCGAGAGCCTCCTCAACGACGGCACCGCCATCGTGTTCTTCACCCTGGCGCTGGCGCTGGCCACCGGCTCCCAGGTCCAGGCCAGGGGCTTGGCCATGGACTTCCTGGTCATCGTGGGGGCGGGCCTCTTGGTGGGAACCGGGGTGGGGCTGGCCGCCTCCCAGGTGATCAAGCAGGTCGACGAGCCGATGATCGAGATCACCATCACCACCATCGCCGCCTACGGGTCGTTCGTGCTGGCCGAGCAGCTCCACTATTCGGGGGTGATCGCCGTCGTGACCGCGGGACTCTTCTGCGGCAACTACGGGGCAAGGGTGGGCATGTCCCCGTCCACCCGGATCGCGGTGGAGACGTTCTGGGAGTACATCGCCTTCGCGCTGAATTCGATGGTGTTTCTGCTCATCGGGTTCGAGATCCATCTCAAGAGCCTCCTCCACTCCTGGCAGGCGGTCCTGGTGGCCTACCTGGCGGTGACGGCGGGGAGGGCGGTGGTGATCACGGGGGTGTCGGCGCTCCTGCACGCCACCCGGAACCCGATCTCCCGGTCCTGGAGCGCGATCGTCACCTGGGGCGGACTCCGGGGCGGCCTCTCCATGGTGCTGGTGCTGAGCCTGGCCCCCGACTTTCCCCACCGCGACCTCCTGGTGAACATGACCTTCGGGGTGGTATTCCTGTCGATCCTGATCCAGGGCGTCACCATGGCGCCCTTGTTGCGCAAGCTCGGGGTGGTGACGATGAGCACGGGGCGCACCGAATACGAGGTGAAGCGGGGGCTGCTGCAGGCGGCCAACGCCGCGCTGGAGGAGATCGAGGACATGGCCCGCACCCGCGCCACCCCCACCGACGTCCTCGGCGAGCTGCGCGAGGCCTACCGGAAGGCGGTGGACGACGCCGAGTCGGAACTGCGGGAGATGCACGTGAAGGAGGATGTCTTGCATCGCGACGAGATGCGCTGGGCGCGGCGGCACTTGCTGCTGGTGGAGAAGAACAAGGCGATCTCGGCCTACCACCAGGGGACGTTGAGCCACGAAGCCTACGAGAAGCTCCTCGCCGACGTGGACGCGCGGCTGGTGGAGGTGGAGTCGGGGGTGACGGCGGAGCCCGAGCCCGAGGAAGAGACGGTGCGGCGCGCCGAGGAAGAGGATCGCGAGGAGAGCGAGGCCGAGCCGGGCCGGGGAGAGGAGCGATGACGGGAGTGCGGGCGGCGGCCATGCGGCGGGGATGGGGCGGAAGTCCGGGGTTCCGGTGGCGGGGCGGCGAGGTGTCGCGCCTGGAAGGGCTGAGCGACGCGGTGTTCGGGTTCGCGATCACCCTCCTGGTGGTCTCGCTCGAGGTGCCGCACTCCTTCGATCAGCTCTTGGGCACCATGCGGAACTTCCCCGCCTTCGGGATCTGCTTCACCCTTCTGCTGGTGATCTGGCACGCCCACTACGTCTTCTTCCGCCGGTACGGCCTGAGCGACGGGACGACCCTGTTCCTGAACTCGGCGCTGCTGTTCGTGGTGCTCTTCTACGTCTATCCCTTGAAGTTCGTGTTCACCCTCATGCTCCAGCAGATCCTGGGGACCGGATCCGGCGAGATCCCGCTCACCATCCGGCCCGACCAGGGGGCGGGCCTTCTCATGACCTACGCCGCGGGGTTCATGGCGGTGTTCGGGGTGTTCGCGTTCCTCTACCTGCACGCGTGGCGGCGCCGCCGGGAACTGGAGCTGACCGCGGTGGAGCGATTCGACACCGTCACCAGCATCCAGGTGCACCTCATCTACGTGACGGTGGGGTTCGCCTCGTTCCTGATCGCCGCGATCCTGGGGCGGCGCGGGGTTCTGCCCGCGGGGCTGGTGTTCTTCGCCCTGGGGCCGGCCCTGGGCTTCCACGGGGCGGCCCGGGGGCGGGGGCGGCGATCCGTCCAGTCCCGGGACTCCGGCGCGCCCGTCCCCGAGGCGCCGGAGCGGCCGACCTCGCCGGGCGGTGGCCCGGCCCCGGGGCCGTAAAAACTCGCACTCAACACGAGGGCCGGGAACCGGTAGACTCACGGGCTGCGGACCGCCGCCCCCATCCCGTCGGCCCGCCCGGCCCGGGCCCACCGCGCCGGCAATCCGGTTCGCGCAGAGGTGCCTGCGGTCGAGACCTCTCGACGCCCGCCCGCCCGTCCGTGGCGGCGGGAGGAACCCCAAGGGCGGCGGCTTCTCGGAGGAATCCAGCATGGGAATGCACAGGATGACGATCGAGCGGCTTCTCGCCATCGCCGGCGGCCAGGTCGGGGTGCTGAGCGTCGACGGCAAGCGCGTGGCCTACAGCCTGGAAACCCCCTTCCAGCTCGGGTCCTCGGGGGCCTCGTTCGCCCCGGCGGGGACCTACCGCGCCCAGACCCAGATCCTGAAACCGGAGGGGGTCAAGATCCTGGTGGACGGGGTCAAGGGAAACCCCGGCATGAACATCTTCCTGGGCGCCAACGCCCGCCCCGCGGCCGGGAACGTCGTGCTCGGCACCAGCGTCGGCCTGACCTCGGTCGCGAACGCCGCCGCCGCCAGCCGCGCGGTGCGGGAAGCGATGAAGGGGATCGGGGCCTCGGATACGATCCAGGTGGAAATCCGGGGCGAGCCCACCAGCAAGCGCTGACCGGAAGGAGCGGGCGTCCGCGGCCCGCCCGCTTCCGTTCGCCGGAAGAGGACCATGCGGGCGAAGTACGTGCACACGAACCTGGTGGCCCGCGACTGGCGGCGCCTGGGGGACTTCTACCGGAAGGTCTTCGGATGCGTGCCCGCGCCCCCGGAGCGGGACTACCGCGGGGAGGCGCTCGACCGGGGCACCGCGCTCCGGGACGCCCATCTCCGGGGCGCCCATTATCGCCTTCCGGGTTGGGGCGAGAACGGGCCGACCCTGGAGATCTACCAGTACGACGCCCCGGCCGAGCGCCCTCCCACCGCGGTCAATCGCCCCGGTTACGGCCACCTGGCGTTCGAGGTGGAGGACGTGGCCGCCGCCCGGCGCTTGGTATTGGAAGCCGGCGGCGGCGTGGTCGGCGAAGTGGTCACCCTCACCACCCCGGCGGGAGCGCGCGTGACCTGGTGCTACCTCACCGACCCCGAGGGGAACGTGATCGAGCTCCAGAGCTGGTCGTGAGAGGCCTCCGTTGAGCCGGACCCTGAGCCGCCGCCGCGCCCGCAGGTTCTACGACCGGCTGGGGGCCGGTCAGGACTCCCAGCGTTTCTACGAGAACCCCGCGACCGGGGACCTCGCCGCCCACGCCGATTTCGAGCATGCGCATTCCGTTTTCGAGCTGGGCTGCGGCACCGGGAGTTTCGCCGAGCGGCTCCTCGCCGGGGCCCTCCCCCCCGGCGCGCACTACCTGGGCGTGGACCTGAGCGAGACCATGGCGGGGCTGGCCGGAGACCGGCTTGCCCGGTTCGGTCCGCGGGCCTCGGTGATCCGGATCCCCGGCGAGCCCGAGGTGGATCTTCCCGAGGGCGGTGCGGACCGGTTCGTCTCGAACTACGTGCTCGACCTCCTGCCCGGAGACGAGATCCGGGCCTGGCTGGCCGAGGCGCACCGGGTGCTGGCGCCGGGCGGGCTTCTTTGCCTGGTGAGCCTCACCCACGGGACCGGCCTTCTATCGAAGTCGGTGATCGGCCTGTGGCGCGGCCTGCACCGGCTGAGCCCGGTGCTGGTGGGGGGCTGCCGCCCGGTGGAACTCCTGGACCACGTGGGCGCGGGCTGGGAGGTGCGCTACCGCCGGACCGTGGTGGCCTTCGCCGTCCCCTCCGAGGTCCTGGTGGCCGCGCGCGTCTGACCCCCGGCCCGGGAAGCGAAGGCCGCTCCCCGCTGAAACCCCGGATCCGGTCGCGACCGGGACCGGGTCTTCAACCGGTTCCTAGAACAGCCCGCGCGCGAACCTCAAGTAGAAGCGGACGTCCCCGGGCCGGTCGGGCCCGAGGGGAAAGGCGGCGTCGAACCTCAGGTAGGAGACCCCCCCGAACGGCCCCAGGTAGTACTGGGCTCCGATCCCGGCCGAGGTCAGCCAGCGCGGCCCGCCCAGCACCCGCCCCGCGTCGGCCCACGGCACGAACTGCAGGTGGAGCCGGCGCACCAGCGGAATCCCGCTCCGGCCCAGGAGGTCGTAGGGAACGAGGATCTCCGCCCTCCCACGCACCGCTTCCCGGCCGGTCTCGGTCCGGCGGGAAAAGCCCCGGACGGTGCTCAGGCCCCCGGCGTCCGCCAGCCGCTGCACCGGGGGATCGCCGCCCGCCCGGACGTAGCCCAGGTCCAGCACCAGCTCGTGGCCGGCCGCCAGATACCGGCGCGCCGAGGCCTCGGCGGACGACCGCACGTAGTCGAAGTCTCCGCCGAGCGCCCCCCCCGACACCCGGTGCTCCAGATGGATCGACTCCCGGCCCGAGGCGAGCGAGCCCGCCGTCCAGGAAAGGTCCACCGCGCGGTCGATCCCCTCATCCACCGGCGGGTTGGGGCCGAAGAGGCCCGGGTTGCCGATGAGACGGAAGTCGGTGTGGGTCGCCACCGAGAGCTGCCGCTTGGCAACGTAGCGGGCCTCGACCTTGCCGACGGGACTCCGCGTCCACCGGAGGCCGCCCCACCCGCCGCGCTCCTCGAGGTAGTCCTGTTCGTCGGCGGCGAACAGGGCGCGGATCCCGTTCGCGGCGGGGCGGTTGGAGCCGAAGGGGACCACCCGGTCGGTGTAGCCCAGCTCCACCTGCGGGAGAAGCGCAAAGTCGTCCAGGCGGACGGTGAGCGCCTCGTAATGGCGAAAGCGCCGCGACGAGGTCGAGTACCCCCCCTGGAGTTGCAGGCCCATCCCGTGCCAGACCGGCTCCCGCAAGGACAGCCCGGCGGCCAGGAGCCCACCCTCGACCCGGTTGTAGTCGCCCAGGTCGGGGGCGCTGATCCCGATCCCCCGTCCCCGCGCCCGCCGGCCTTCCTCCTTCACGAACGTCCGGAACCCCAGGGAATCGAGCCGGGCGAGCCCGGAATCGGCCAGGCTCCGGTTCAGCTCCAGCAGCCCCGGCGGATAGAAGTCCTGGTCCTCGCGCTGGAGTTCGCGGAGAAGGTCGCCGCGGCGGAGGGTGTCGGCGCGCGCGGGCGCCCCCGTGGTATCGGCGTCCCCGCCCGAGGCCGCGTCCGCTCCGCCCGGCGGGACCGCCGCGGCGAGCGCGACGAGCAGGAGCAGGAGGACGGCGCGCACCTCAGCGCTTCCCGAACCGGGCGGCGTCGTAGCCCTGATCGAACCGGTAGTCGTCGAGCGCCAGGGCGAAGGTCACGCTCTCCGGCATCACCCCGGTCCAGCCGCCGCGCAGATCCACGTCGGCGAGGATCCGCGATACCACCCACTCGCCGGTGGGGAGCTGCCGCCACTCCCGCGAGATCCGCTTCACGTTCTTGAGCAAAAGCGGGAGGGGGTTCTGCTTCTCGAAGGTGAACTCCTCGTGGATGATGCGGAAGGCGTCGGTGTCCACGTAGACGATGCCCGAGGGGAGCGGCTTGAAGTCGGACTTGGGGCTGAACGCGACCTTGAAGATCACGTGGTCCCCCTCCAGGGTCCGGCTGAACAGCTTGAAGTCGTACTCCGACCGCTGGGCCAGGAAGAACGGCACGTCCTGGAGCCCCTTTCCATTGTCGGACACCTCCAGGGTGACCGGGCTCTTGTCCTTGCCCTCGTCCTTGTCGTAGACCCACGCGCCGTCCTCGAGCTTGAACTTCCGCTCGCGCTCCCCCAACCGCACCGACTTCCCGAACCCGCTCTCGTCCTGGTAGGCCAGATAACCCGCGTCGGTCACGAGTCTCTTCTTCCTCCACGACACCACCGTCCGGAGGGTGAGGGTCACCGTCACGTCGTGGTGGCCGGCCAGCTTGGTCTTCTCCCCCTCCACGCACCGGTCGATGATCTCGTCCAGGGTCATCTTGTCCGCGGTGGACAGGGTGGGTGTCTCGACCCGGTACCCGGGAAGCCGATAAGGGGCCCCGGCGGAGTCGGCGCCGGCCGAGTCGGCGGCCGTGGAGTCGGCCGGGGTGGTGGGCACCCAGGCCGGGCCCGGGTCCTTGCCGTCGGCGCCGCCGGCCCGGGCGGGGCGCGCGCCCGGGCCGGGCGGCAGGATTCCGGCGGTCAGGGCGCCCAGCAGAACCAGCACGCCCCACGTCCCCATCGAGGCCCCGCCGCTACCGATCCGTGGTCTGGCGGACATAAGTCCCATCGAACGCGGTGATCCAGGTGTTCCCGCCGTCGTTGGAGTTCTCGATCAACTGCCGCACGGTGTCGGGCCCCTTCCGGTAGAACGTCATCCGGCGCAGGGTCACGGTGCCGCTCGGCCCATACACCCGGGCCAGGAAGCGGATCTCGGCCTCGGGCGGGTGCTCGCCGGTCTCGGAGTACTCGAGAACGCCCCCCGAATCATCCACCCAGGTCTGTTTCCAGTGCCCGCTGGTCGGATCGAAGTAGTTGAGGCTCTTGCCCCCGCCGCCAAGCGCGCCCGACCAGTTCTCGATGATCGCGCAGCCGTCCAGGATCCGCTCCACGTGGTTGGAGCCCGCCTCCTGCCCCTCGGAGCGGGTCACCGTCCAGTCCCCCAGCCAGAAATCCAGCCGGCGGTACCGGTCGTCGTAGAGACACGGATGGGCGGCGCGGCCCACCTTTTCCAGGAGCGGCCCCCAGCGCGGGTCGTCGTGGAGCGAGGCCAGGTCGGGATCCTGGGCCATGGCGGTGTCCTGCCGGTACCCCGCCGCCACCGCCTTGTCCAGGGCGTCGAAGGCGGACCCCGGCCGCCCGGCCAGCGCCCAGGAACAGGCCTCGTTGTAGCGGCTGGCCAGGGGGAAGAACCCCTTGCCGGCGGCGCGGTCGTAGGCGTCGGCGGCTTTGCGGTAGTCCCCGAGCCGGTAGCGCGCGGTGCCGAGCCGGTACCAGTTCCGGGAAACCGAACCGTCGCGGTCGAGAAGGTCGCGATAGGCGGCGGCCGCCATCCCCCACCGCCCGGCCTCGAACAGGCTGTCCGCGGCGGCCTGGGCGCCCGGGAGCGGAGGATCGGCCGGGCCGGCGGCGGCGGGAAGTGCGGCGAGCACAAGGAGCGCCGCGGCGAGCAGGAGGAGCGCGGCGGCGATCAGTCGGGGTGCGCGTGTCATGTCGTGGTTCCCTCGATCGGGGCAAGATTCCGGGCCGGTCGGTCAGCCCAGCAACTCTTCGAGCAGATGTCTCCAGGCCCCGCGTTCGTGGGACGGCTGGAAAAGGGGAGCCAGCCGGCGAACCCACGCCCGCATTGTCGCATAGAATGCGGGCTCGGTCTCGGCCCGGTTCATGAGCGCGGCCAGGGCGGCGGTATCCCCCACCGGGAAGTAGCCGGGATAGCTGCTTCCCAGGATCCCCACCGTCCCCGGAATCTGCGTGGCCAGGATGGGCACCGTGGCCACGCAGGCCTCCGACACCACGTTGGCCCCGCCTTCCATGCGGGAGCTGAGGACCAAGAGCCGGCTCCCGGCCAGCAGGCGCTTCGCCCGCCACCTCGGAAGCGGCCCCTTCCACACGTAGCGGGGATTGCGGCGGGCCTCCTCCCGCGCCCGCCGCGCGCAGGCCGTTTCCAGCGCATCGCCGGCGTGGACCACCCGGATGCGGGAGGCGGGGGGAAGGCGGCGGGAAGCCAGAGCGGCCCGGAGCGGGTCCTTGACCTCGCGCAGGTGCGAGAGCACGGCCACGTCGAAGTGCCGGGGCCGCTCCGACGCCTCCACCCACGGCATCCGTACCGACTGGTGGATCACCACCGACTTGGACCAGTAGTGGCCGGGGACCTGCTCCAGCCCCTTGGGCTGGAGGAACACCAGCTTGGAGGCGGTCCGGAGGGACTCGCGCGCCGGCTCGCTCTGCGCGAGGTCCCGGTAGAGGTCGGTGCCGGTGAGCGCCACCACCGACGGCACCCCCTCCAGGTAGGCGCGGCGGACCGAGGCCGCGCTCTTGGCGGCGTGAAGCGCCACCACCAGGTCGGTGGGCTCGCCGTCGTAGCGCGCGGCCGCGGTCACCCGGCAACCCAGGTGCCGCAGGATACGGGCCCACCGCCGGGCGGTGACCGCGTTCCCGGTCTCTCCGCTCCAGGGGGAAGGGCTGACCAAGACGATCCGGACCATCGGCGGATAGAATAGTCGAGCCGGCCCTGCCTTCACAGCCGGGGAAAGGAGCAAGTGACGTCTTCCCATCCGACCGCCTCCGCCGATCGCCTCCGCCGGGACCTGCTGGATGCCCGGGCCCGCACCCTGGACCTGGTGTCCGGCCTGGGCCCGGAGCGCCTGATGGGTCCCCGGCTCGGGACCGTAAACCCGCTCCTCTGGGAGATCGGCCACCTGGCTTGGTTCCAGGAAAACTGGGTGGTGCGCCATCTGAACCGGGAGCCTCCGGCCCGGCCCGACGCCGACGCCCTCTACGACTCCATGGCGGTCCCCCACCACACCCGCTGGGACCTGCCGTTGCCCTCGTTGGACGGCACCCTGGCCTACATGGCGGCGGTGCTGGACCGCGTGCTGGGGTTCCTCGACGCCGATCCGGTTCCCCCCGGCCTCGCTTACTTCCTGCGGCTGGTGATCTTCCACGAGGACATGCACGACGAGGCGTTCACCTACACCCGCCAGACCCTGGCCTATCCCGCCCCCCGGCTCCGGCTCGCCCCGGAGGGGGCCTCCCTCCCGCGCGGGGGGGAGCCGGCCGCCCGCCGGGACCGGGGGGCGGAAGCCGGCGGGCTGGAAGGGGACGTGGAAGTCCCCGGCGGACGTTTCGCCCTGGGCGCGACCCCGGACGGGGAGCCCTTCGTCTTCGACAATGAGAAGTGGGCGCACCCGGTGGCGGTCGCCCCGTTCCGGATGGCCCGGGCGCCGGTCACCAACGCCGGCTTCGCCGCGTTCGTGGAGGACGGCGGCTACCGCCGCCCCGAGCTCTGGTCCCCGGGGGGGCGCGGCTGGCTGGAGTCGGCGCGCGCGGACCATCCGGTCTACTGGCGGCGGGGGGGCACCGGCGGCTGGGAACGGCGGGAGTTCGACGCCTGGGTCCCCCTCGGGGACGCGGAGCCGGTGATCCACGTGAACGCGTTCGAAGCGGAGGCCTACTGCGCGTGGGCGGGCCGGCGGCTCCCCACCGAGGCCGAGTGGGAGCGGGCGGCCACCTACGATCCCGCCGCACCGGGCGGGAAGCGCCGATTCCCCTGGGGCGCGGATCCTCCCGGCCCGGACCGGGCGAACCTGGACGGCCGCCGGCTGGGCCCGGTCGCGGTCGGGGCGTTCGGGGCCGGCGACTCCGCCCTGGGCATCCGGGGCCTGGTGGGCAACGTCTGGGAGTGGACGGCGAGCGCGTTCCTCCCCTACCCCGGGTTCGTTCCCGACCCCTACCAGGACTATTCCGAACCCTGGATGGACGGCCGGCACCGGGTGCTCCGGGGGGGGGGCTGGGCCACCCGGGGGCGGCTGCTGCGCAATACCTGGCGGAATTTCTATCTGCCGGAACGGAACGACGTTCCGGCGGGGTTCCGCACCTGCGCCCGCTAGCAAGGATTTGCCGGTTCGGCCCGGATCTGGGAAGATCCCGGAGTGCCGGCGTCCGGTGCGCCGGCCTGGCTCCGTCCGGAGGGAGGATTTCATGAGCGAAAACGAAGTCCTGGTCGTGGTCTCGAAGATCAAGAACTACATCAAGGATCAGTCCGGCATGAACACCTCGGGGAGCGTTCCCGAGGCGCTGTCCGACCACGTTCGCAGGCTCTGCAATCAGGCGATCGAGAACGCCCGGGCCGACGGGCGGAAGACGGTCATGGACCGGGACTTCCCGGCTCCCGGCAGCGTGTAGCCGCCCGAACAGGTTTGGTTCCGGGGAGGGCGGCACCCGCCGTCCTCCCCGTCCGCTTCCCGCCCACGGCCCCGCGCCTTCCGGAGCCCCATGGATACGTTCACCGTCCCGCTCGAAATGTCCCGCTTCCAGCGGGTGGAAAAGCTCCAGACCCTGCTCTATTTCCCCTTCGGCTTCGCCCTCATCACCGGCGGCTTCGACCACATCCGCGCCGGCGGCCTCGCGCGGATCTTGCTCGGCGGCCTGGGGATCGCCTGCGGGATGATGCTCTTCTTCCTGATCGTGTTCACGTGGCGGCGGCTGAGCGCGCGCGAGCGGATCACCCTGGGCTGGCTCGAGGCCTTCGCCGGGCTCGTTCTCCTGGCCCAGGCCCTCACCCGGCCCCATCCCGGAACCGGGTTCCATCCGTCGTACGCGGGGATCTGCCTGGGGCTGGCCACCCTCGCCCAGGGGGTCTTCGCCGCCCGGCTCGGCGCGCGGCGGGCGCGGCGGCGGGCCATCCACTTCAATCCGCTGGGGTTCAGCGCCCGGATGTCCCGCTTTCATCACCTCGATCTCACCTGGAAGAGCCTGCAGAGAGTGCGGGCGAGCGAGCGGGTGATCGAGTTCGAGACCGGGGAGGGTCGGGCGCACCGGATCAATCTCAAAGGGGTGGACAACCGGACCGAGGTCCTGGCCGCGTTCCTGGCCCAGGCCTCACAGAACGGCATACCGGTGGAGGGGGCGTAGCCGCCCGGCGGCGGACCGCGCCGCCCGACGGACGCGGAAAGGGAGGACACATGATGCAGGCAGGACACGGTGGGTGGCGGTTCCCGATGGTGGCGTTCGCTCTCCTCGCGGCGGCCGTCGCGGGGTGCGGGCAAGGGGGGAAGTCGAACCGGGAGCGTCTGGAGCAGTACCTGGCCGCCCACAACTCGCACGACGTCACCCGGTCGCTGAGCTTCTTCTCCCAGAACGCGGTCGTGGAGATCGCGGGTCAGAGACGCCTCGAAGGGCGCTCCGCCATCCGGAACATCGAGGAATGGGACGCCGCCCTCAACGGCGAGATGCACATCGACAGCCTCACCGTGGCCGGGGACACCCTGGTCGCGGGCTCGGTGACCGAGCGCAGCGACTGGTTCCGCCTCCTGGGTATCCCCGAAGTGACCTATGAGCCCGGAACCCGCTTCATCTTCTCGCAAGGGCGGATCGTGCGGGTGGTGCCGGCGCCCTATTCGGCCGGGAGCGAGTTCGAGATCGCCCGCAAGCTCCCCCCGTTCGTCCGCTGGGCGGCGGCCAGGCATCCCGACCGGCTGAAGGCGATCATGCCGGACGGCAAGTTCCTCTACACCGGACAGGCGGCCCAGACCTGGCTGTCGCTGCTCCGGGAGTGGCGGCAGACCAACCCGGCGCCGCCGGAGGGAGGCGGCGCGCCCGCGGCGCCGGGAAGCACGGGGACGGGCCGCTCGCCGGAGGGCGCCCCGCCGGACACGGCAGGGCGCTAGCCCAACCACCGCCCCTACGGCAACAGCTTCCGCGCCTTCGCCGCCCGTTCCAGCTCGCCCCGGAAGTCGGGGTGGGCGATCCCGATCAGGGCCTCGGTGCGTTCGCGCAGGTTCTTCCCGAAAAGGTGAGCCACGCCGAACTCGGTCACCACGTAGTGGACGTCGGCACGGCTGGTGACCACCCCCGCGCCCTCCTTCAGAAACGGCACGATCCGCGACATGGTTCCGCCCTTGGCGGTGGCGGGGATGGCGATGATCGGCTTTCCCCCCCGGGAGCGCGCGGCGCCGCGGATGAAGTCCACCTGGCCGCCGAAGCCGGAGTAGATGTAGGAGCCGATCGAATCCGAGCACACCTGGCCGGTGAGGTCGATCTCGATCGCCGAGTTCACCGCCACCAGGTTGTCGTTCTGGCTGGCGATGAAGGGGTCGTTCACGTGGTCCACCGGGTGGGCCTCGATGAGCGGGTTGTTGTCCAGGAACTCGTACAGCTCCTCGCTTCCCAAAGCGAAGGTGATGATGACCTTCCCGGGGTGGAGCGACTTGCGGTTTCCGGTCACGATGCCCCGCTCGATCGCCCGCATCGCCCCGTCCGAGATCATCTCGGTATGGACGCCCAGGTCCAGGGCCCCCTCCATGGCCGCGTAGACCGCGTCCGGGATCCCCCCGATCCCCATCTGGATGGTGGAACCGGGCTCGATGAGCTTGACGATGTGCCGCCCGATGGCCATCTCGACGTCGGTGGCCGGCTTGGGAACGAGGGTCGGGAGCGGTTCGGTGGCCTCCACCACGGAATGGACGTTCCGCACGTGCAGGAAGCAGTCGCCCAGGAGCCTCGGCATCTTCTCGTTCACCTGCACGATCACGTGTTTCGAGCTCTGGCAGGCGGCCTTCGACGCCAGCGTCTCCACCCCCAGGCTCATGAACCCGTGCTCGTCGGGGGGGGAGACCTGGACCATGGTCACGTCCAGCGGCACCACCCTCTCCAGGAAGAGCCTCGGAATCTGGTGGAGGAAGATGGGAACGTAGTCCGCGCGCCCGTCGTTCACCGCCTCGCGGTCGGCGGGACCCACGAAGAGCGAGTTGTGCCGGAAGTGCCCGGCCATGTCCGGGGCGGAGAGCGGGTCCTTGCCCAGAAGCAGGACGTGGTTGAGCTGCACGTTCTCGAGTTCGTCCCGCCGCTCGGCCAGGGCCCGCACCAGGGTCTGGGGGATGGCGGCGTTGCCGCCGTAGTAGACCCGGTCCCCGCTCTTGATCGTGCTCACCGCGCGGGCGGCGGTGCAGAGCTTGGATTTGTAGTCGTCGAGCCAGCTCATTGTCCGGCCCCCCTCTCCAGGAGCTCCGGCAACGAGGCGGTGGAGATCCCCAGCGCCTCCCCCACCAACGGCCGCACCATCTTGCCGCGGTAGAGGTAGACGCCTTCGGCCAGGCCCGGGTCCTCGCGGAGCGCCTGGGCCACCCCGTTCCCCGCCAGGGACAGCACGTGGGGGAGCGCGGCGCTGGAGAGGGCCCGCGACGCGGTGCGGGGGATGTTCGCGGTCATGTTGGGCACGCAGTAGTGCACCACCCCGTGGGCGGTGAAGACCGGATTGTCCAGGCGGGTGGGCCGGCTCGTCTCCACGCACCCACCCTGGTCGATGGAGATGTCGATGATCACGCTCCCCGGCTTCATCGCCTTCACCATGGCCTCGGTGACCAATAGCGGGGGCCGCCCGCCCGGGATCAGGATCGCCCCGATCAGGACGTCGGCAATGGCGGTGTACTTCTCCATGCGGTCGAGGCCGCCCACCACCGTCACCACCTTGCCCGAGAACTCGTGGTTCACCCGCTGGAGCTTGGCCAGGTCCACGTCGAGCATGATCACGTGGGCGCCGGTGGCCAGGGCCTGGCGGGCGGCGATCCGCCCCACCGTCCCCGCCCCCAGGATGAGCACGGTGGGCGGCGGCACTCCGGCCACCGATCCCAGCAGGATCCCGCGCCCCCCGAACCCGTTTTGCAGGTAGTGGGCGGCGATGTGGACCGCCATCTGCCCCGCCATCTCGCTGAACGGGAAGAGCACCGGAAGGTCGCCCACGCGGTCGCGGATGATCTCGTACCCGATGAGGGTGGTCTCGAGCTCCATCAGCCGGTCCACCCGCGCCTTCGGGGTGACCGCGAGGTGGTGGAACGCGGCGATGACCGAGCCCGGCTTCAGGAACTCCAGCTCGTCGCCGGCCAGCATCCCCACCCGGCACACCAGGTCGGCGCGGTGGTAGACCTCTTCGGGGCCGTAGACCACCTTGGCCCCCACCGCGGTGAAGTCGGTGTCCTTGAAGTGCGCGGCGCTCCCCGCGTCCTTCTGGACGAGAACGGTGTGCCCTTCCTCGGTGAGACGCGCCACCGCGAACGGGGTGAGCCCCACCCGATGATCCAGCCGATGCGTTTCCCTCGGAACCCCGATGATCATGACCTGCCTCCTCGGCCGCGGCGGCGGCCCCACGCCCCGGCCCTCCGGCCGGTTGCGCCCCCACCGGCGCGTCCCGTCCGCCGGCGGCGACGCCGGCCCCGGACGCTCCGGCCTCCAATCATCGTCCTTTCGTACCGGGGCAGCGCCTTCATGCTATGAATATGGGAGATTCACGTTTCCGCGGCTATACTGGCGGACTGTCGGGATCATCAGATCCCTCTATCCGACAAGCGTTTCCGCCGAGGGCTCGGCCCCCACCCCGTATCCGGAGAGTCTCGACCCCATGCCCGAACCCTTCAACCCCGACGCCGCCGCCCGGGGGGACGGCATCTACGGCCTCCCCTTCACCCCCGAAACCGCGGAAGCGGTGCTGATTCCGGTCCCCTGGGAGGCCACCGTCTCCTACGGCGCCGGCACCGCCGGCGGGCCGGCGGCGATCCTGGAGGCCAGCCGCCAGGTGGACCTCTTCGACCGCGAGACCGGACGCCCCTACGAACGGGGGATCGCCATGTTGCCCCTCCCGGCGAAGGTGGCGCGGCTGAACGCCGAAGCCCGGGAGGCGGCGGCCACGGTGATCGCGGGGGGCGGGGTCGAGCACGACCCGTCCCTGGAGCCGGAGGCGGCCCGGGTGAACGCGCTGGGTGAGGAGCTCAACGCCTGGGTCGAGGCCGAGGCTTCCGGCTGGATGGACCGGGGGAAGCTGGTGGCGGTGGTGGGCGGCGACCACTCCGTCCCCTTCGGCTCGATCCGCGCGGCGGCCCGCCGCCATCCCGGGGTGGGCGTGCTCCACCTCGACGCCCATGCCGACCTTCGCCGGGCCTACGAGGGGTTCACCTGGTCCCACGCCTCCATCATGGCGAACGTGTACGATCGGATTCCCGAGGTGAGCCGGATCGTCCAGGTCGGGATCCGGGACCTGGCCGGCCAGGAGGACGCGCTCATCCGGAAGGGCGCGGAACGGCTCCGCACCCGGTTCGAGAGCGACGTTCGATCCCGCCTCCAGGACGGCGAGCCCTGGAGCCGCATCGCCGTCGAGATCATCGAGGATCTTCCTGAAAAGGTCTACCTATCGTTCGACATCGACGGGCTCGATCCCGCCCTCTGCCCCCACACCGGGACTCCGGTCCCGGGAGGGCTTTCCTTCGCCGAGGCGACCTCGCTCCTGCGGACGGTGGTCCAGAGCGGCCGCGAGATCGTGGGCCTGGACCTCTGCGAGGTGGCGCCGGACCCCGCCGGAGGGAACGGATGGGACGGGAACGTGGGAGCGCGGCTCCTCTACAAGATGCTCGGGTTCGCCTTCCTCAGCCGGCCGCGCCGGTAACCGCCCGCCCCGGTCAGTGCATCCGGGGAACGATCCCCCGGGCCGCGACGATCGCCGCCTCGGCCTCGGCCATGGACGCAAGCCGCCGGTCCACCGCCGCCGGCGCTTCCGCCCCGTAGGCCAGGTCGCGGAAAAGCTCCCAGTGGCGGGCCTCGGCGTCGGCCAGCCGGGCGTAGAAGAGCGAGAGCTCGCGGTCCGGATCGGCCAGGGACCGGGCCAGGAGCCGGAAGCGCTCGCAGGAGCGCGCCTCCACGAACGCGCTCACCAGGAGGAGGTCGCCCAGCGGTCCGATCCCGCCCCGGTGGCGGAACCCCCACTGGCGGAGGTCGTGGACGTAGGTGTCGGGTAGCGGCCGGGTGAGGACGCCGCCGCGCGCCTCGATGCGGTCCAGGACCTGGCGGAAGTGGCGCATCTCCTCGTGAGCCAGCGCGATCATGCCGCGGGCGAGGCCGGGGTGGGCGGGAAACCGGCCGATCAGGGCCAGGGCCTGGCTCGCCGCCTTCTCCTCGCAGTGGGCGTGGTCGACCAGGAGCGCGTCCAGGTTCTCGAGCGCGGCCCGGCACCAGGCCCGGGGCGTGCCCAGGAGGAGCGGGAGACCCTCGAGGGGGTCGGTCCAGGAAAAGCCGGTCGCGCCGGCGGTTGGGGCGGTCATGGGACGAAAAGCATAGCAGCCGCGCCGGGGGACGGGGCGGTCATGGGACGAAAAGCACAGCAGCCGCGCCGGCGGTCGGGGCGGTCATGGGACGAAAAGCACAGCAGCCGCGCCGGCGGCCGGGGCGGTCCGGGGACGTGAGAGCGCGGGCACGGCCGGGGAGATCCCGAACCCGGACCGTGGCGGCCCCGCCTCCGCCGGGTTATGGTGGGCCGCCCGCGTTCCGGGGTCCGCCCGGGGCCGCGGGGTATCCCATGAAGATCACCGCCTATCTCGCCCTCACCGCGCAGACCCTGATCGCCGCCGGGACCTTCCTGGTGGCCAAGGACGCCACCGCGCTCTTCACCCCGCTCCAGCTCGTCTGGTTCCGGCTCATGCTGAGCGCGGTGCTCATGGCCTCGGCCCATCTCCTGGTGCGCCGGGGACGTCCCTGGCCCAAGGCCGGCGACCGCCGGCGGCTGGCGCTGGTGGGTATCCTGGGGGTGAGCCTGAACCAGGTGCTCTTCCTTTTCGGAATCCGGCTCTCCACCCCGCTGCACGCCGCGCTCCTCTACGCCTTCACCCCGGTGCTGGTGCTGGCGGCGGCCGCGCTCTGGCTGAACGAGCGCGCGTCGGTGGGGAAGCTCTTCGGGGTGGCGCTGGCGGTGGGGGGGGTGGTGCTGGTGCTGCTGGCCAAGGGGCTCACCCTCTCGTCCGGCCCGCTCGCCGGGGACCTCCTCATCCTCTGCGCGGTGGTGGCGTGGGCCGGCTACACCCTGGCCGGAAAGGACGTTCTCCGGCGGGTGGACCCCTTCACCGCCATCACCTGGGCCATGGTGGTGGGAGCGCTCACCGTGCTCCCCGCCGCCCCCTGGGTCTGGCGCGGGTTCCACCCCACCGCCCCCGGCCTTCGCGGCTGGCTCGAGGTGCTCTATCTGAGCGCCATGACCAGCGGGCTCGCCTTCACCTTCTGGTACTACGCCCTCCGGCGGCTGGAGCCGAGCCAGGTGGCGGTGTTCACCAACCTCCAGCCTCCGGCCACCGCGCTCCTGGCCTGGCTGGTGTTCGGGCTGGTGCCGGGCGCGCAGGTGGTGGCGGGAGGGCTCCTGGTGCTGACCGGGGTGACCCTGGTCCAGGTGCCGTGGCGGCGCCGGGCGGCGCTCCGCGAGGCGCCGCGGGCCTGATCGCGGCGGGGCGGCGGGCGGGGGAGGCGCCCCCGGCTCAGCGGATCGCCGCGGTGGCCACCCGGGTGGTGTCGCCCGAGACCTCGGTCCAGGCCGCGATCATCTCATCCTTCCACCGCGCCAGCTTCGGATAGCCCCCCGCGCGCGACACCGTGGTGGGGGCGACGGTGTCGTAGACGTCGCGCTCGCCGTCGGGGGCGACGCGGCGCAGCCGGATCGAGGCGGCGTCCCCGGCGGTCTGCTCCACCCAAGACACCCATGCCGATCCGTCGTCGGCCACGATCACGTCCACCCGGCCGAGCGGGGTGGCCTCGCCGACCTCGAAGGCCGGCCCGAAGCCGGCGCCGCCGTCGGTGGAGAACGCCACCCGCACGTGGGGACGGCCGCCGGAGTCCTGGGTGTACCAGGCCACCGCCACCTCGCTCCCCAGGGCCGCGAGCGCCGGTCCGTTGACCGGGCAGCCGACGATCCTCCAGCCGTCGTCGTGGACCGGGGTGGGCTCGGACCACGCTCCCGCCACCCGCCGGATCACCGCGACGTCGCGGACGTCCGCCGCGCTCCGGTCGCGGTACACCACCACCAGGGTGCCGTCGTCCAGCCGGACCGCGCCGGTGGCGCAGCAGTCGCAGGCCCGGGGATCGAGAAGAGTGTCGTCGCCGAGGGTCCCCTCGCGGGTGAGGGTGGTGAATCGGAGGGCCATCGCCGGTTCCCCGGCGGCGGAGTCCCCGCCCGAGGCCCCATCGGGCCGGGCCGCCATCGCCCGGCCGTCCAGCCACACCATCCCCATGGTGTCGGGGGCGATCGGGAAGAGCGTGACGAAGCCGCGCTCGGCGGGAGCCGCCCCGGGATGGGGCACCACCGGACCCGGCCAGGTCTTGCCCCCGTCCCGGGACTCGTTGAGCTCCAGCCGCTCCGCCGTCCCGCCGCCGGGAAGGAGCACCGCGTGCGAGGCGATCAGGGTGCCGTCGGCGAGGGCGTTGAGCGCGGGAGGGTCCGCCGGGTTCAGGAGCCAGTCGCCTCCCACGGCGACGGTGTCGGCCGGGGACCAGCCCTCGCCGGTCCAGCGCGAGAACTCCAGCGCCGCCCCCTCCGGGACGGAGGCGATCCAGCTCAGGTAGAGCGTGCCGTCGGCGCCCAGGGTCAGGCCCGGCTCCCGGCTCCCGGGAGCGGCGGGGGCGGGGATCGGGGTGGCCGCGCCGCGGGGAGGCCCGGACCGGGAGCAGCCGGCCACGGTCGCGGCCACCAGCGCGGCCGCGACCCACGCCGTCCGCCCCCGCCTCCGGAACCCCTCGGAGACCGTCAGGCTCACGGGAGAGCTACGCCTTCTTCTTCTTCCACACTCCGTCCTCCTCGGACCAGGTATAGCGCGGGGTGCCGTCGACCTTGTGGATGCCGAGGTCGGTGGCCTGGAGCCCCCCGTCCTCGCCCTGGGTCATGAACACGTCGATGTCGTAGGTCTTGCCGTTCGTCGCCTTGAAGTCGGCGCAGACGAAGTATTCATTGTCCCCCAGCCGGGAAACCCGGTCGCGGTGCACCTTGTCCAGGGTGAGCACGAGCGGGGCCTTGGCCACCGGGTCGTAAACCAGGAAGTAGCCGCCCTGCATGGCGGTCTGGTGCTGGACCCAGGTCTGGGCGGCGTCGGCGAGGCCGTCCTTGGTGAGGCCGGGCTCCTGCGACACCGGCTTGTCGGTGGGGTGTTCGGGGTGCTCCTGGGCCAGGAGCGGGACGGGTGCGATCAAGAACATGCACGCGATAACTGCGATCGCGAGTCGCTTCATGGAGATCCTCCTGTGGGGACGGGACCGTGAACGCCAGCCCGGGACGAAGGCCGGGTCCGGCGGATCGCCCGGGACCAGAGCGTAGCAGACCGGGGCCGGCCCGGCGGCGCTCCCGGCGCGGCCGGACCGGTCATTCCGCGGTTTGCTAAGTCCCGACCACCGCCATCCGGCGGAGCTTCCGGCGCAAGCGGTGGATCTTCTCGCGGGTGGATTCCATGGTCGCCTTGTCGCGCTTGGCGATGGCGTCCTGCCGCTCGGCCTTGAGCGCGCGGATCTCCTGCTTGATCTTGGTCTTCTGGGCGCTGTGAACCACCTTGTGGGGCTTCTCGATCCCCATGGCGTGGGCCAGGGCCTCGACCAGGTGCTCCTTGTTCATGCCGCTCACCCCGGTGAGCTGGGTGTGTTCCTTGGCCATCTCGCGGAGTTCGGTGACCTTCTTCTTCTCGAGTTCGTGCCAGTCCATGCGATACCTCCCTTCGCCGTCGGCTCGGATTCGAAGGACGAAGCGGCTTCCATTCTAGCGACCGGGGCGGGCGGGGGGAAAGCGCCTCCCGATGGGAGCGCCGCCGCCCCCAACCACCGATGGAATCACGGGATGCGGGCCGCGCGGGAAAGCCCGCCCCCCGTGCAACCCCCCGAGGCCCGGTTGCGTACACTGAAGCGGCGGCCGGCGGCAGGCGCGGGTCCCGGACCCGTTCCAACCTTTCCCCTGTCGCCGCCGTCATACCTTCGAGGCGGGGCGACGCCCCTCCCCCGCCGCGGTCCCGTGCCAAGGAGAGACTGATGACGCGCCTTTCCCGCCGCTTCGCCTGTCCGGCACCGTACGTCCTGGCCCTGACCGTCTCCGTCCTGGCGGCGGCGCCCGCCCGCGCCGGATTCTCGCAGCACGAGACCTTCCGGTCCGGATCGCTCACCGTGGACGACCTGATCGGAAAGATCCGGATCGAGGGAACCGACGGCGACGCGTTCGAGGTCGACGTCGCGGTGGACGGCAAGGACGCCACCCGGGACGCGATCCGGATCGAACGCACCGACGGCGCCGAACCCACCCTCCGCGTGCCGTTCCCGGTGGACCGGGAGACGCGGTACGTCTATCCGGAGCTGGGATCGCATTCGCGGTCCACCTTCACCCTCCGCGACGACGGGGGGAAGGATCACGGAATCTGGTCGGAACTCCTGGGCGCGATCGGCGGCAAGAAGATCGAGGTCTCGGGGTCCGGGCGCGGCATGGAGGCCTGGGCCGACGTGACGATCAAGGTGCCGCGGGGGGCCAAGCTCAAGGTGCGGAGCGGAGTCGGGGCCACCGAGGCCTCGGACGTGGAAGCGGACCTGGACCTGCACGCCAAGTCCGGCGGCATGAACCTGAACGGGATCAAGGGCGAGCTTCGCGCCGACACCGGGAGCGGCGGGATCGAGGCGCGCAACCAGGCCGGCAAGGCCGACCTGGAGACCGGAAGCGGGCCCGTCACTGCGGGCGACATCGACGGCGAGCTGCTGGTGGACACCGGGAGCGGCTCGGTGACGCTCGACACGGTGAAGGGGCCGCGCATCCACATCGACACCGGTTCCGGCGGGGTCTCGGTGCGCGGCGCCACCTGCACCACGTTCTACGTGGATACCGGGAGCGGCTCCATCGACGCCTCCGGCATCAGCGCCGAGGAGGCCGACCTGGACGCCGGGAGCGGCGACATCACCCTCGAGCTGGTGCACATGGGAACGGGCGTGTTCAAGCTCGACACCGGAAGCGGTTCCATCGAGCTGGCGGTCCCCAAGGACGCGGGCGCCGACGTGGCCGCCTCCACCGGGAGCGGCTCCATCGTGCTCGACTTCCCCGGGGACGGCGTGCACAAGAGCACCCGCCGCGACCTCAACTTCAGGATCGGCGACGGCGGGGCGCAGGTCAAGCTCGACACCGGGAGCGGCTCGATCAAGGTCAGCGGATAGGCGGGGTCCGGCGCTCCGGAACGGAGTCGCGCCGGGATCAGTGGATGCGGCTCGACCCTTCCAGCACCGCCCGCATCCAGGCCTCCCAGTCGTCCGGGGGCATGGGCTGGAGCCCGCTCATGTCGTACTCGCCCCGGTGAAGGTCGTAGTCGGTGTACCACCCCACCGGCACCTCGTAGACCTCGCCGGTGCCCGGGTCGTAGACGCGTTCCACGTCGCGATAGGCGTCGCTCCACTTCTCCGCGGAGATGTCCTCGGAGTGCGTGCGCGCCTCCCATCCTTCCCACAGCACGTCCGAGGCCTCGCTGAGCGTTCTTCCCGCCGCCGCCACCGCCCCCCATTGCTGCTGCGCCTGGCGGAAACAATCGTCGACGTAGCCCCGGGTCACGGTGAAGCTCTCGAGCGACGCCACCAGGCGGTCGGCGACCCCGGCGAACTCGCCCTTGGGCGCGCTCACCCCGCAGACGAAGTTGCCGTAGGCGGTTCCGCCTCCCGGGTTTCCCGTCCAGGGCGAGAAGGTCTTCACCGTGGCCAGGAACATGCCCTCCCCCACCCGGCCGTTCCGGCCGAAGAGGCCCCGGGCGTTCCCGGTGAACGCCCCGGGAAGCATGGCCGCCTGCGAGGCATGGGCGACGAGCGCCAGGTCGGCGAGCGGGGGGAAGTCCGGCATGAACGCCGTCGCCGCGTTCATCTCCGCGATCCGCGGCCAGTGGGCGATGAAGTTCTCCGGCGTGAGGGGGTCGACCACCGGCGCATCCATCCAGGTGTGCGGAAAGCCGCCGTGAGCCACGTACCAGGCGTCGAGGTCCTTCTGCTCTTGATTGAGGTATACCGGGCCCAGGGTGCCGAAGTAGAAGATCTGGCGGAGCGGCTCCTGGGGATCGCGAAGCAGGAACGCGAACGTGGTGCAGCCGCCGGCGGTGAGCACCTGCCAGCCCCGCGGCTTGTCGATGGAGAAGAAGCCCGCGTCGTAGTGCTCGAAGGGAAGCGTCTCCGGCAAAGGCTCGGTCCCGCCGCCCCCGCACCCCGCGGCCGGCGCCGCCAAGAGAACCATCGCCGCCGCCCGGACAAACCCCGCGCACCGATACCGTGCAGTACCCATGGCGAACCTCCCCTCTCGACCGGAAGCGAGACCCAGTATACCTCCGGCCGGCGGCGCCTTGCGCGGAGCGCCCGCAAGGGCGAATATCGGAGGATCGTTTCGGTCGGCTTTCGACCCGTCACCGGGAATCCGCGGGCCCCGGCGCCGGCTTCGCCGGCGTGCAGGTGGCGGTGGCGGGCCGGAAGCCGCGGCCGGGCCCCGGCGGGTGATTCAGGCGCCGTCGCCGCCGGCGGAGGACAACACCGTGTTCCGGACGCCGCTTGGCGGGGTACACTGGGAAAAGGCGCGCGGCGCCGTCATCGATTCATGGTAAGGCGGGGGGCAGCCTCGCTCATCACTTTGCGAGAGGAAGCAATCATGCCCAGGCAGAGCGCGGGACTCCTGCTTTACCGGCGCACCGGGGACGGCGTCGAGGTTCTTCTGGTGCACCCGGGAGGACCCTACTGGTCCGACCGGGACGACGGCGCCTGGACCATCCCCAAGGGCGAGCTGGAGGAGGACGAGGAACCCTTGGCCACCGCCAGGAGGGAGTTCGAGGAGGAAACCGGGGTCGGAGTCACGGGCGAAGAGATCGCGCTGAATCCGGTCCGCCAGCCCGGCGGGAAGATCGTGCACGCCTGGGCGGTGGACGGCGATCTGGATACGGCGGCCGTCCGGAGCAACACCTTCTCCATGGAGTGGCCCCCCCGGTCCGGGAAGCGGAAGGAGTTTCCCGAGATCGACCGCGCCGAGTGGTTTTCGCTGGAGTCCGCCCGCCGCAAGATCCTCGAGGGGCAACTGGATCTCCTGGAGCAACTGGAAGAGAGGCTCGGTTGACCGCCGGCCGGCGCCGCGGGACCGGCCGCGGGGGCGATTGCCGCGCGGAGAGGAACGCATGAGCCGGAACTCACGCAAGCTCGCCGGCCTGCTCCTGATCGTGCTGCCGACCGTGATGTACGGCGGGGTGGAGTTGCTGCGCCTTCTCGTACACGACCCCCGCTACATGGCGAACCCCCTCCGCCAGAATCTCTGGAGGGCGGGACACGCCCATGCCGGCGTGCTCCTGCTCCTCTCCCTGATCGCGCTGCGATACGTCGACGAGGCGGGGCTGGGCG
Organism: Candidatus Eiseniibacteriota bacterium; assembly: GCA_963728475.1. GTDB lineage: Bacteria > Eisenbacteria > RBG-16-71-46 > JABDJR01 > JABDJR01 > CAVSKL01. The sequence goes on along the minus strand of CAVSKL010000001.1, from coordinate 1,244,786 downwards.
AGAGGCTCAAGCAGTTCGTGAGGAGCGCCATCCCCCTCTCCGCCATCCTGCTCCCTGCGGCTTTCTTTCTGTCGGTGCTCAGCCCGGACGCCACCCGGCCCAACGGCTTCATCTACCTGGCCTATGCCGGGGCCGTGCTCCTGGCGGCGGGGGTGCTGGTGCTCGGGGTGGGGCTGGTGCGGAAACGGGACCCCGAAGCCTGACCTCTCGGGCGTTCCGGCCCGGATCGAGAATTTCCGGGGGAGACGCCCCCGCCGCGCCCTCGAGCGCCGCCGGTCGAGATCCCTGCCATCGGCCTTTCGCTCCCGCCGGGAAAACTGCGACAATGCCGTCCGGCGCCACTGCCCCCCAACCGAGGAGACGCTCATGACCGCGACCACGGCCCGGAAGCCCCGTCCGCGCGACTACGCGCTCCACCATCGCTCCCGGGCGAACCTGCTTATCCACCTGGTCGCGGTGCCACTTTTCCTGGCCGGCAACGTCGGGATACTCATCACCCTCGCGAACGGCACGCTGCTCCTGGGGGCGGTCTCCCTGGTCGCGGTGACGGTTTCGCTCTGGGCCCAGGGGCGCGGCCACCGGCTGGAGAGAACTCCGCCGGTTCCCTACATAGGTTCCGGCGACGCGGTGCGGCGGACCCTGGTGGAGGAGTGGTACGCCTTCCCGAAGTTCGTGTTCACCGGCGGATGGGCCCGCGCCCTCCGCGCAGCGGGACAGCCCGGCCCCGACGCCCGGCCCCCGGCGCGGGCGGACCAGGGCCGGTAGGAGCGCCCCCACGCAATACCCGGGTTCGCGGCCGGCGGCAAAAGGGCGCGGGCGGCCGTAGCGCCCAGACGCTCCGGGTTCGCGGGCTCGACCGGCGCCGGCGGCCGTCGCGCTCAGACGCTCCGAGGCGGCGGCCCGGGCCGCACCCGGGTATCCTCAAGCGCCCCAACGCAATACCCGGGTTCGCGGCCGGCAGCAAATGGGCGCCGGCGGCCGTAGCGCCCGGAGGCTCGGGGTGGCGACCCGGGCCGCACCCGGGTATCCTCAAGCGCCCCAACGTACTACCCGGGTTCGCGGCCGGCGGCAAATGGGCGCCGGCGGCCGTAGCTCAGACGCTCCGGGTTCGCGGGGCTCGACCGGCACGGTCAGCAGTCGCGCTCAGAGGCTCCGAGGCGGCGACCCGGGCCGCACCCGGGTATCTCAAAGCGACGCGCCCGGGGAACGCGGCCGGGCCGGTTTCCCGGGGAAACTTCCCGCGCCGCCGCCGGGCGGGCCGGCGACCGCCCCGGCGACGAGGCGCTGCCCGCCGCCGCGCCCGCGCTCAGTCCCGCGCCAGCCGAATGCCCGAGAACTGCCAGCGCGCGGACGGGGGGAAGAAGTTCCGGTAGGTGGGGCGGATGTGCGAAACCGGGGTGGCGCACGACCCGCCCCGGAGCACCATCTGGTTCACCATGAACTTGCCGTTGTACTCCCCCAGCGCCCCCGCCGGCGGCCGGTAGCCCGGATACGGCGAGTACGGGCTCGCCGTCCACTCCCACACGTCGCCGAACATCCGCCGCGATGGCCCGCCGGCGGTCGCGGGCACGGCGTCACCGTCGGGACCGGCTTCCACCTCCGAGGCCCCGGCCCCCGCGGGATGGAGCCGCCCGGTTTCCACGAAGTTCCCGCGGATCGCCGATCTTTCCGCCGCGATCTCCCATTCCGCCTCGGTGGGAAGGCGCGCGCCCGCCCATCGGGCGAACGCGTCCGCCTCGTACAGGCTCACGTGGGCCACCGGTTCGCTGCGGAGCACCGGCCGCCATCCGGAGAGAGTGAACTGGAGCCAGCGGTCGGAATCGCGGCGCCAGTAGAGCGGCGCGGTCCAACCCTGCGCCTGCACCGTGGCCCAGCCGTCGGAGAGCCAGAGATCCGGGCGCCGGTATCCGCCGTCCTCCAGGAACGCCAGATACTCGCCGGCGGTGACCGGGCGGTCGGCAAGCCGGAACGCCCTCACGAACTCGCGATGGCGCGGGCCCTCGTTGTCGTAGGCAAAACCCCGGCCGGCGAAGCCGATCTCCCGGAGCCCTGCCTCGAACTCCAGCCATCCCGCGGCGGGCGTGTCGCCCTCCCGCCCCGGCTCACGGTCCCGGAACACCGGTCCCAGAGGGTTCAGCGAGAGCACGTGCTTGATGTCGGTGAGAAGGAGTTCCTGGTGCTGCTGTTCGTGGTGGAGCCCCAGGGTCACCACCGGGGTGACTTCCGCCACCCGCGCCGGATCGCCCGACTCCAGGAACCGGGTCATCCCTTCGTCCACGTGCTTGCGGTAGGCGAAGACCTCCTCCACCGTGGGCCGGGAGAGAAGCCCGCGTTCGGGACGGAAGAACATCGGCCCCACCGAGTTGTAATAGGAGTTGAAGAGATACCGGTATTGCGGGTGAAAAGGCTGGAAATCCGGGACGCCGCGCTCCAGGACGAAGGTCTCGAAGAACCAGCTGGTGTGCGCCAGATGCCACTTGGTCGGGCTCACGTCGGGCATCGACTGGATGACGTAGTCCTCGGTCCGGAGGGTGGCGCAGAGGGCCTCGGTGGCGGCGCGAACCCGCCGGAAGCGCTCCAGGAAGGACGGAGTGGAGACGGGCGGCCGGGAGGCGGACGGGCGCGAGGTCATGGCGGAATCGACTCCTGGTTGAGGGCCCGGATGACGAAGGCCTGAAGGAACGACTGACCGGCGCCTGGGGGCAAGGAGGCGCGTAACGACGATGTGAAGTGCCTGAAGCTTACACCGCTCCCGGGAAGACGGGCAAGGCGGGCGGACCTTGCCCCGCGGGCGCCCGGGCCGCTTTGCCGGATGCGCGGCCGGACCGGGCTTTCGGCCGCCGGCTACGCCGGCTCCACCCGGGACCGGTGCTCCTCGATCAGCTTCTCCACCACCTCGGGGTCGGCCAGGGTGCTGATGTCCCCCATCCCCTCGTATTCGGAGCGGGCGATCTTCCGGAGAATCCGCCGCATGATCTTCCCGCTCCGGGTCTTGGGCAGTCCGGCGGCGATGTGGACGACGTCGGGAGCGGCGAAGGGCCCGATGGCGTGGCGGACCTGCTCCTTGAGCGCGCCCTCCATCTGGCCGCCGTCGGGAGCGCCGTTTCCGCTCACCAGGACCACGTAGGCATAGATCGCCGTTCCCTTGATCGGGTGCGGATAGCCCACCACCGCGGCCTCGGCCACCGACTCGTGCGCCACCAGGGCGCTCTCCACCTCCGCCGTCCCCAGACGGTGCCCGGAGACGTTGATCACGTCGTCGATCCGCCCGGTGATCCAGTAGAACCCGTCCTCGTCCCGGCGGGCGCCGTCCCCGGTGAAGTAGAAGCCCGGGTACTTGACGAAGTAGGTCTCCTTGAAGCGGTGGTGGTCGCCGTGCACGGTGCGGGCCTGGCCCGGCCACGGCGTACCCATGCAGAGCGCCCCGGTCACGTCGTTTCCCTCCAGGGGTTTCCCCTCCGGGTCCACGATGACCGGCTTCACCCCGAAGAAGGGGAGCGTGGCCGAGCCGGGTTTGGTCGGCGTGACCCCGGGGAGGGGGGTGATGAGGATGCCGCCGGTCTCGGTCTGCCACCAGGTGTCGACGAGGGCGCAGCGCTTGTCGCCGACCACGTCGTGGTACCACTTCCAGATCTCGGGGTTGATGGGCTCCCCCACGCTCCCCAGGATGCGGAGGGAGGTGCGCCGGTGGCGCTTCACCCATTCGTCTCCGGCCCGGGCGATCGCGCGGAGCGCGGTGGGCGCGGTATAGAAGATGTTCACCCCCAGGTCGTCCACGATCCGCCAGTAGCGGCCGGGGTCGGGGTAGGTGGGGGTCGACTCGAAGAGCACGGTGGTGGCGCCGTTGATGAGAGGGCCGTAGACGATGTAGCTGTGTCCGGTGATCCATCCGATGTCGGCGGCGCAGAAGTAGATGTCGCCGGGATGGTAGTCGAATACCAGCTTGTGGGTCAGGGCCGCGTAGACCAGGTAACCGCCGGTGGTATGAAGCACCCCCTTCGGTTTTCCGGTGCTCCCCGAGGTGTAGAGGATGAAAAGCGGATCCTCGGCTCCCATCCACTCCACCGTGCAGGTGGAGCGCTGCTTGCGCTTCTCCTCCTCCAGCCAGTAGTCGCGGCCGGGAGTCATGTCGGTGTCCGCCCCGGTGCGGCGCGCCACCAGCACCGTCTCCACCGAGGACATGCCGTCCACCGCCCGGTCCACGATCTTCTTGAGCGGAATGTGCTTCCCGCCGCGAAGCCCCTCGTTGGCGGTCATCACCACCCGGCAGCGCGCGTCCACGATGCGGTCGCGGAGCGCCTCGGCGCTGAACCCCGCGAACACCACCGAATGCACCGCGCCGATCCGCGAACAGGCGAGCATCGCGTAGACCAGGTCGGGTATCATCGGCATGTAGATGCACACCCGGTCCCCGCGCTTCACCCCGTGGGCCAGGAGCACGTTGGCCACGCGGGCCACGTGGTGCTTGACCTCGCGGTAGGTGATGTGGGTATAGGTCCCCACCTCGTCCTGCGCCCAGATGATGGCGGTCTTGTCGCCGAGTTCCTTCAGATGCCGGTCCACGGCGTTGAACGAGGCGTTGAGCCGTCCGCCCAGGAACCAGGCGAAGTCCACCTCCTCGTAGTCGGCGTCGAACACGGTGTTCCAGTCGTGGAACCAGGTCAGGATCTTGGCCTGCTCGGCCCAGAACCATTCCGGATTGTCCAGGGAGAGCCGGTAGAGGCGCTGGTACTCGGCCATGCTGTTGATGTGGGCGCGCTCGGCGACGTGGGACTTGACGGGATAGGTGGGTTCGGACACCGGTCGACCTCCGCGAAAGGGAAGGAAACGGGTTCGCGCCGCCGGTCCCGGCCAGCCGGACCGGCCGGATCGATTATATCGGGAATCAAGCGGTAGGCCAGAGAATGCCCACCCCCACCGCGGACCGGGGCGCGGGTTGCAGCGCCGCCGGGGCCCGGACGGCCAGGCGATGGCTCCGGAGGAACCCCGCAAGCTCCGCGTCCGTCACCGCAACGCCTCCGGCCCGTCCCACTCCAGCGCCCGGCGGTCCCACTTCCCGAGGTCCGCGGCGGCCTCGTAGGCGCTCTCGAGGAAAGCCATGAGGGCCGCGTCGGGGGCCTCGGACGACTGCACCGCCCGGTAGGGAAGGACGAACTCCCCCAGGCCCGGGTGATGGTAGGCCGCGGCCGGTTTCACCGGATGCCCGGCGAACCCCGCCGGCGACGGGTAGGCGTAGGAGTAGAAGGCCGCCTCCCCGAGCCCCGGCCCCGCCCAGAACCCCGCGCTCGAAAGCTCGTGCGAGTACGCCTCCACCATGACCCAGTCCGCGCAGTTCGGCGCCCCCCCGGGATGCCGCGGCGCGGTACGCCCGGAGAACCGGGTCACCGCGAGATCGAACGCTCCCCAGAAGAAGTGGACCGGGCTCACCTTTCCGGTGAATCCGGCGCGGAAGCGTTTGAACACGCGGTCGGCCTGGACCAGGGCGAGCCAGAACCGGTGGATGGCATCCGCGTCGTAGCTCCGGTGGCGCGTGTCCTGCTCGAACCGGATCGCTTCCGCCATCTCCACCGGCCGGGCGAGGATGCGGACCTCGATCCCCGACTCCCCCAGCGTGTCGAACAGCTCCCGGTGGAACCCGGCCACCGTCATCGGCCGCAAGTCGAAGGCGGCCCCGGAGCCGTCGGAGAGCGCGATCCGGAGCCGGTGCTCCACGAAGTCGAAGTCGATGGTGAAGGTCCGCCCCTGGTAGGGAATGGGCGAGGTGGTGAGCCCGCGGGTGGTCACGTAGAGGGCCGAGCCCCAGGAGTGGTTGACCCAGGGACCGAGGGCGAGCCGGATCTTCCCCACCATCTGGGTCCACAAGTGGACGGTGGTGAGGGTGTCCTGCCACTCCTCCAGAGCGGGAAGCTCGGGCCAGGAGGCCGCGGAGCGGGGGGTCATCGGCCGGCCGGCCGCCAAGTCGGCATGGGGCGTGTCCTCCTCCGGACGATCGGGAAACGGGGCGCGGCTCGAAGTTTAGCACCCGGTCCGCGGGCGGGGTGGAGGCGGAGCGGTGGGGCCTCGGCCGGCGGCGCCCCCCGTCCGAGGCCCCTGCGGCAATTGCTGTTGCAAACATACCGACCGGTTGGTATTATTACCTTCATGACCGCCCCACGCGCCACCCGCCAATCCGACGCGACCCGCCGCCGTATCCTGGAAGCGGCGTTCCGGGAGTTCTACCGGAACGGTTTCCAGGGGGGGAGCCTCAGCCGGATCGTGGCCGCGGCCGGCATCACCAAGGGGGCGCTCTTCCATCACTTCGGGAGCAAGCAGGCCCTGGGCTATGCGGTGGTGGACGAGATCATCGAGCCGCTCTTGCTCGAACGTTGGCTCTCGGGGCTGGAGGGATCCGCCGATCCGATTCCGGTCCTGCAGGCGTCGTTCCGGAAGTTCACCCGCGTGGACGTGGAGAGCGGGTCCTATCTGAACGGATGCCCGCTCAACAACCTCGCCCAGGAGATGTCCCCCCTGGACGCGGGATTCCACCAGCGGATCGACAGGCTGTACGACACCTGGCGGGCGGCGTTCGCGGCCGCGCTCCGGCGGGGGATCGAGGCGGGCGCCGTGCGCGGTGACGCGGCGCCGGATGGCGCGGCGGCGCTTCTGGTGGCCTCGCAGATGGGGATCTGGGGCACCGGCAAGAGCTCGCGCAGTCCCGAGCTGATGCTTGCGGCGTGCGAGGCGGTATGCGACTACCTGGAACGGTTGAGATCCTGAATAACGGCGACTCAAAGGAGAAATACAATGGCGACCACGGGACGCTTCGTCTGGTATGAGCTGCTGACCACCGATTCGAAGGCCGCGCGCGGGTTCTACACCCAGGTCATGAACTGGAAGGCCGAGGAATTCCGGGGGGGCGAGGAACCCTACTACCTCTGGAAGGCGGGCGACGCGGCGATCGGGGGGGTGATGGAGAAGAAGGACATGCCCTCGCTGTGGTGGGCGCACGTGGGGGTGGACGACGTCGACGCCGTCGCCGCCCGCGCAGAGACGCTCGGAGGCCGGATCCTGGTGCCGGGGACCGAGGTCCCCGACGTCGGGCGCTTTGCGCTGCTCACCGACCCCCAGGGAGCGACGATCGCGATCTTCAAGTCCAAGGGCGACATGCCGGCCCCGGACCAGCGGAAGCCCGGGCAGGTCGGCTGGCACGAACTCCACACCACCGACTACGAGGGCGCCATGAGGTCCTACTCGGAACTCTTCGGGTGGAAGGAAGCCCAGACCATGGACATGGGCCCGGCGGGCAAGTACGTCATCTTCCGCCATCCCGGGGACAAGGAGGACGCCTGGTTGGGCGGCATGTTCAATTCGCCGAACGTCGCTCCCCTCTGGCTCTACTACGTGAACCTCGAGAGCATGGACGCCGGGGTGAAGCGGATCACCGGCCACGGCGGGACGATCCTCAACGGTCCGATGGACGTCCCCGGCGGCAGGGCCGCCCAGTGCCGGGATCCCCTGGGCACCATGTTCGCGATCTTCGCCGCGAGCTGACGGTTCCGGGGCGGGTCGTGCGCGACGCGGCCCGCCCCACCACCGGTCCCGGGGGCGCCGGGCCCGCCGGGCGGGGACCGGAAACCCGCCCGAGGCCTCGCTGGAGGACGCAGGGCTCACTTGTCCCGCGCGGCGTCCGATACCGTATTCTTGGCGGGACCGGGCCGCCGGCCGGGGGACCGCCCGCCGCCGGAGACCCGCGGTCCCGCCGAACGACTTTCACCTTCGGAGCCGCCATGGACGTCCGCATCATCTACTGCAATATCTGAGACTACGGTCCCCAGGCGGCGAGTCTCGCCGCCCGCATCAAGCGGGAACTCGGGGTGGATGCCGCCCTCGAGCTGGGTTCGCGCGGCCAGTTCGAGGTGACGGTGGACGGGAAGACGGTGGCGTCGCGCTCGGCCACCATGTTCCACCGGGTGTTCCGGGGGATCGGCTGGCCCAGCGAGGACCGGGTGGTGGCCGCGCTCGCCCGGCGCCTCGGGAAGTGACGGCCCGGGACCGGGAGGGCCGCGATCCCAGCACCACCGGAACCGGTCCAACCGCCGGCTAGTAGGACGACTTCAGGTAGAGCCGGACGAAAATTCGCTGGAGGGCCAGGGCGCGGGGGCGGACCTCGGAGAGCGGGGCGTCGTCCCGGAGAGCCGACGCCACCGAACCCACCGCCGCCGCCAGCGAGTCCACCATGGTCCCGGTCCGTTGCCACTCGAGGGGGCTCCAGCGCGGGTCGCGATAAGCGCGCAGATCCTCCAGCGCCTCGCGGACTCCGGCCACCTGGTCCTCCATGGACTCGACGTCGGGGGCCCGGACCAGGTCCTCCATGGGATCGTGGAAGGTCAGGAGCATGTCCGGCCAGCCGGTGTACCCCACCGCGTCGTTCTGCTCGCGGAGCTGGTAGCGGACCGGCTCCAGCACCCGGTGCGCGGCCGCCGCCTCCCCCGCCTTCAGCAGGCGGCCCGCCTCGGCCAGGGAGTCCCCCATCGCCCGCCGCCGGGCGGGCCATCCTCCGTCCTTCCCGAACGCATCGGGCGGGTGGGCGGAGAGTTCGGCGAAGGCGGTCCGGGCCGAGTCCAGGGAGGCGGCGGCGCCCTCCGCATCCGGCTGTCCGCTGAGGAAGAGGGCGCGCTTGTAGGGGCCGAAAAAGGGGTTGAGCGCGGCGGCGAGGCCGGGCGCGCCCGCGGTACGGGCGGGCCGGGCGCAGGACGTGGTCCCCGCCGCGTGCACCAGAAGGGTCAGGAAGACGGCCAGAACCGCGGCGCCTCCCCCCCGGCGTTTCCTGAACATGATCTCTCCTCCGACGGACTCCACCTACCACATCCCCCGGCCGGAGCCGGGGGCGGCCCCGGGTACCGCCGGAACCGGGAGAGCCTAGCACAGGGGCCTGGAGTGGGGATGCCGGGGAACGGGGACGGGCGCGGGCGCCCGCCCGCCGGACGCGACCGGGAGGAGAAACCGGGAGGTGGACGTTGCTATGGGGGGCCCCCGGTGGGACAGTATTATTTCGTCCCCGGTCCGTGATCGATCCGTCCCCGGTCCGCGCGAACCGGTCCTGAATCGGGCCCACCCTTGCCCGAAAGTATTGCCGTCCCGAACCAGGCCCCCGAGGAGGAAACCATGAGCGTCCTGCCCAGCGATCCCGTCGCCGCGGATCATCCACGCATCGAATTGAACGGCCCCGCCCCCGATTTCACCGCCAACACCACCCACGGGGAGCTGCACTTCCACGACTGGAAGAAGGGGAGCTGGGCGATCCTGTTCTCCCACCCGGCCGACTTCACCCCGGTCTGCACCACCGAGTTCCTGGAGTTCGCCCGCCGGAACGAGGAGTTCGCCCGGCGCGGGGTCAAGATCATCGGGAACTCCATCGATTCCATCTTCAGCCACATCGCCTGGATCCGGAACATCGAGGAGCACTTCGGGGTGAAGGTGCCGTTTCCGGTCATCGCCGACCTGGATCAGAAGGTGGCCCGGCTCTACGGGATGGTCCACGCCCCCAGCTCGGTGACGGCGGCGGTGCGATGCGTGTTCTACGTCGATCCCAAGAACGCGGTGCGGGCCATGATCTACTACCCGCTCAACGTGGGCCGTAACTTCGACGAGATCCTCCGGGTGGTGGACGCGCTCCAGACCGCGGACAAGAACGGGGTGGCGATGCCGGCGGACTGGACTCCGGGGAAGCAGGTCATCGTGCCTCCCCCGACCACCACGCAGGCGGCCGAGGCGCGGGTGAAGGACAAGAGCCTGGACGTGACCGACTGGTACCTGTCGCGCAAGAACCTCGCGCCCGAGGCCGGCGAGGCGAAGGCCGGGGCCGGTGAGGGGAAGGCCGGGGCTGGCAAGGGGAACAAGGCCGCCAGGAAGAAGTAGCGGGCCGGAGCGGCCCGGGGCCGGGCCCGGGCGTCGGCCGGCCCCGCCGGCCCTCGCCCGGGCGACGGCTAGGCGCTTCCGGTCGGCGCGCCGAGGATCTCCCGCGCCCGGTCCACCACCGGAATGACGTCCCGCACGCACGGATCGCAGTCGCTCCCGCAGCAGATCCGCCACTCCGAACTCCGGTCCAGCACGAATCGCCGCACCATGGAACGGAAGGCGGGATGAAGCCCGGATTCCTCCAGGGCCCGGTTCACGGCGTCCTCGAGTTGGGATTCGGTGAAGGTGGGTTCCAAGGCGGCGCCTCCGCGCGAACTACGGCCTCATGGTGGGCTTACGTCGGTTATTCTAACATGACGGTCGCGGTCGTCGAGCCGCGCCGCCGGCCCTTGCCCGGCCGGCGGGAACCCCCCGACCCGGGAGACGTCTTGAACGAGAACGACAGGCTGGGCGAGGCGACGGTGGTCCGCCGCCTGGACCCCCAACGCACGGTAGCGGTCGCCGAGGCCGACTTCGGCCGGCTCTTCGCCGCTTACGAGGCTCATGTGGAGAGGTGGGAACTCCCCCTCGACGGGCTCTCGCGCGCCATGATGCGCGAGGGGCTGGCCGCCCTCACCTTGCATCTGGCCACCCGCCCCCCCACCGAGACGGCGGGAGTCACCCTCAACGTGAAGGAACCGCCGCTCAACCTGTTCCTGACCGGCGACGCGGGGGAGTCCTCGGTGGCGGGGCGGATCTTCACCGAGGACGTGCGGACGGCGGAGACCGGCCGGCTCTTCGTCCAGACCTTCCGCCCCGGGACGGGGCCGGTCCAGAGCACCATCGACGTGGACGGGCTGGACGTGCTGGGGATCTTCGAGGACTACTACGCCCGCTCCGAGCAGCACTCCGCCCGGTTCTTCGACCTGGAGGACGATCGCTACATCATGCTGCTGGCTCTTCCCGACGCCGGGGAAGGGCGGCTGGAGTCCATGAGCCGCGAGGACGCGGTCGCGCTGCTCGACTCCGGACTCCAGGATCTGGAGGAGCGCACCTTCCGCTTCCATTGCGGCTGCAATCCGGAGAAGATCGTGGCCGCGCTCCGGCAGATCTTCACCGCCGATCCCGAGGAACTCTTCCGGGGCGACCCCGAGGTCGAGGCGTTCTGCCCCCGCTGCGGGGCCCGCTGGCACGTGACCCGCGAGGAATTCGACCGGGCCGGATAGCTCCCCCTCCCGGCCCGGCGGCGGACCCCCGGGTACCCGGGGGTCCAGAATTGCGAAAACCGACTTCACCCCTGGTTTTCCATGGGGCTTCCGCCGTAGGGTGGGGTCGGTCCTTTCCGGGATCCACGGGTCCTCGCCGGGCGCCGGCGATTGCCGACCAATCCACTCGCGTTTCACCCGGAAGGGGACCGGCGCCACGGCTCGGGCGACGCCCCCATGCCCTCCCGGGCGAACGGGCTCCGCCCTCGAAAGGAGCATCCCATGTCCTTGACCTTCGGCCCGCGGCGCGGGGTGTATCTGGACATCACCGACGAGACCGATCTCGAGGCTCCCCCCCTCGCCCCCGGCGAACTGGCCCACTTCGAGGCCTACGACCTCATCTACCGGTCCCTGTGCGCGGTGCTCTTCAACTACGTGCCCACCTCCGGGCATCCCGGGGGATCGATCTCCTCCGGGCGCATCGTCACCGGCATCCTCTACGACACCATGAGCTACGACGTGGGCGACCCCGACCGCCGGGACGCGGACGTCATCTCCTATGCCGCCGGCCACAAGGCGCTCGGCCTGTACGCGATGTGGGCGATGCGGAACGAGGTGGTGCGGGTGGGGCTCCCCAAGATGCTCCCCCATGACGAGCGGCGCCAGCTCCGGCTGGAGGACCTCCTGGGGTTCCGCCGGAACCCGGTCACCGCCACCGGCCTCTTCCTCAAGTACCGCTCCAAGGCGCTCGACGGCCATCCCACCCCGGCCACGCCCTTCATCAAGCTCTCCACCGGGGCCTCGGGGGTGGGGGTGTCGGCGTCGCTCGGCCTCGCCTTCGGCGCCCGCGACTACTTCGGCAAGAACGCCCCCCGGGTCCACATCCTGGAAGGGGAAGGCGGTCTCACCCCGGGCCGGGTGGGGGAGGCGCTGGCGTCGGCCGGCACCTCCGGGCTCGACAACGCGGTGCTCCACATCGACTGGAACCAGGCCTCGATCGACAGCAACCGGGTCTGCCGGGACGGCGCCGACCCCGGCGACTACGTGCAGTGGAATCCCATGGAGCTGGCCTACCTCCACGACTGGAACGTGATCTACGTCCCCGACGGGAAGGATTTCCAGCAGGTGATCGCCGCCCAGCGCAAGGCGGCGACCCTGAAGAACGGCCAGCCCACCGCCATCGTGTACCGCACGGTGAAGGGATGGAAGTACGGGATCGAGGGACGGGCCTCGCACGGCGCCGGCCACAAGCTCTGCACCGACGGGTTCTACGACGCGCTGGAGCCGCTCCTGGGCGGCCGCAAGGTGGATCTCCCCACCTGCCACGGGCTGGACACGGCCCGCTGCGCGGGACCCAACGGGGCGGGGGTGATGGAGGACTGCTTCTGGGAGGCTCTGGCGATCATCCGCGAGGAGATCGAGGGACGGGCGTCGATGGTCGATGAGCTGGCCGCGCGGCTTCGCGCCGCCCGCGACCGTCTGGACAAGCTGGGGCGCACGCCCCGGGAGGGCGCTCCCCGGGTGGGCGCGATCTACGAGCTGGCGGAACGGGAGGGCGGCTCGATCCCCGCGGATCTGGCCCTCGCGCCCGGCACCTCCACCACCCTCCGGGGCGAGCTGGGGAGAGTGCTGAACCGCTACAACCGGGAGAGCGGCGGAGCCATCTTCATCGCCGCCGCCGACCTGCTCGGCTCGACCAGCGTGAACGTGATCGGCGAGGGGTTCGGAACCGGCTTCTTCCACACCGGGGGCAACCCCGCCTCGCGGCTCCTGTCGGTGGGCGGGATCTGCGAGGACGCGATGAGCGGGGTGATCTCGGGTCTGGCCTCCTACGGCCGGCACCTGGGGGTGGCCTCCTCCTATGGCGCCTTCCTGGCGCCCCTTAGCCACATCTCGGCCCGGCTCCATGCCATCGGGAACCAGGCGCGCGAGGCGGTGGCGGGCGACGCCTACAATCCCATGATCCTGATCTGCGCCCACGCCGGGCTCAAGACCGGCGAGGACGGCCCCACCCACGCCGACCCCCAGGCGCTCCAGCTCCTGCAGGAGAACTTCCCGGGGCGGACGCTCATCACCCTCACCCCCTGGGATCCCCTGGAGATGTGGACCCTGATGAGCACGGCCCTGGCCCGCCGTCCCGCGGTCATCGCCCCCTTCGTGACCCGGCCCGCGGAGCGGGTCCCCGACCGGGAGAAGCTCCGGCTGGCCCCGGCCACCGAGGCCCGCACCGGGCTCTACTTCCTCCGCCGCGCGCGGGGGAAGGGCGACGGCACGGTGGTGTTCCAGGGCAGCGGAGAGACCCTGGCCTTCGTGAACGAGGCCCTGCCCCGCCTGGACCGGGAGGGGGTGGACCTGAACCTGGTCTACGTGGCCTCGGTCGAGCTTTTCGACGCCCTTCCCGCCGACGAGCGCGCGCGCCTCTTCCCCGAGGAACTGGCCATGGAGGCGATGGGGATCACCGGGTTCACCCTCCCCACCCTCTACCGCTGGGTGCGCTCGGACCGCGGGCGGTCGCTCACCCTCCATCCCTTCCGCAACGGGCACTTCCTGGGGAGCGGCCGGGCGGAGATGGTGCTGGCCGAGGCCGGCCTCGACGGCGAGAGCCAGTACCGGGCGGTGCGGCACTACCTGGATCAGGCCGTTCGGGCCTGATCCCGCTTTCCGGCCCGGTCGGAGGCGTCCGGAGGAAATTCCGGGCGCCTCCGCATTTCCCCCGAGGCCCCGTGCGCCCCCCGCCGGCGCCGGGAATAATACGACCTTATTTGTCGTGTGATTCCATTTTTAGATGATCGCAATTGTCCCTACTAACCGCCGCTCCCCTTCCCTAGAATGCCCGGTGCCTCCCGTCCCTTTCCGCTCTTCCTCCCCAAGGAAAGGAATCCAGAATGAGACCCGTTTACGCCGTTTCCGGGGGCGTCTCCAAGTTCGCCAAGGCGCGTCCCGACAAAACCTTCCAGGCCGTGGTCAAGGAGGCGTACGACTACGCCCTCCGCGATCTCGGGATCGGTTTCGCCGACTTCACCCGGGTGGTGGACGGCTCCGTCGCTTCGTACTTCTCCGATCACTTCTCCCGCCAGCTCATGGCCGGAATCATGGTCCAGGACTACCTGGGCCTCTGCCCCAAACCCGGCCACCGGGTGGAGGGGGGCGGCGCCACCGGCGGCCTCTGCTTCCAGGAGGCGTGGAAGTCGGTGGCCAGCGGCCACATGGACGTGTGCGTGGCCTACGGCTTCGAGAACATGAGCCACGTCGAGACCTGGAAGGGGAATGAGTTCATCGCCCTGGCCTCGGACGTGTCCTTCGACTACCCGGTGGGCGGGTTCTACTCCGGCTACTACGCCATGATGGTCACCCGGCACATGAAGGAGTTCGGGACCACGGTGGAACAGATGGCCCACGTGAGCGTGAAGAACCACCTGAACGCCTATCACAACCCGTATTCACAGAAGCGGAACCGGTACACGGTGGCCGACGTGCGGAACGCCCCCATGGTGGCGTGGCCCTTGACCCGGCTCGACATCTGCGTGATGTCGGACGGCGCGGCGGCCACCATCCTCGCCTCCGAGGAGGGGATCAAGCGGCTCGAAGCGGCGGGAGCGGCGGTCCCGCGTCCGCTGGTGAAGGTGGGCGGGATCGGCCGCGGCACCGACGCCATGCGAATGGCCGACCGCCCGCACCTGGACTACGACACCTTCATGCGCGACTACGCCACTCCCATGGAACGGGACTCGGCGGATACCCAGGCCTATTACACCAAGCTCTGGGAGAGGGGAACCCGCTACCCGGGCGTGCACTCGTTCCGGGCCGGGCGCACCGCCGGCAACATGGCCTACCGGATGGCCGGGGTCGGGGATCCGCTGGCCGAGCTGGACTTCGTGGAACTCCACGACGCCTACACCTCGAGCGAGATCCAGACCTACGAGGACATGGGGCTCTGCCGCTACGGCGAGGGCGGCCCCTTCGCCGCGTCCGGGAAAGCGTTCATGCCGGGGGTGGAGTACGGTCTGGACCTGAAGGAGACGCCGGTGTGTCCGGTGAACCCGTCGGGCGGGCTCATCGCCTGCGGGCATCCGGTGGGGGCCACCGGACTCATGCAGGCGGTGTTCGCGATCTGGCAGCTCCAGGGCAGGGTGGCCAAGCACTTCGGCGACGGTACCCTCCAGGTCCGGAACGCGAGGAAGGGAGCCATCCATTCCCACGCCGGTACCGGCACCTACGTCACCGTCACCGTTCTCGAGCGCGAGGCCTGATCCCGCGCGGCGGTCTTCATGGCCCTGCCGGCGGTCGCCGGCCCGGGGCCGGTGAAAGGAGTTCTCCATGACCAAGCTGCCGAATCGCCGGGAGGAATCCCTGGGCGGCTACATCGTTCACGGCATCCCCTTCCCGGTCGAGACCGACCCGGATAGCCTGGCGTTGCTCAAGCGCCTTGCCCCGATCCAGATCGAGCAGGACTACTCGATCCGCTATCTCCATTCCTACGGCCAGGACAGCCCCTGGTTCGCCGGACTCACCAACAAGCACCTGCTGGCGTCGAGGGAGCCCGAAACCGGCTATACCTACGCCAATCCCCGCGGCGACGACATGTTCACCGGCGAACCGACCGATTGGATCGACATCACCGATCGGAAGGCCTCGGTGCATGCCTTCACCGTCTGCCACTTCGGCTCCGAGGAGTTCCTTCCCGAGACCCCGTACGTGCTCGGGCTCATCGAGTTCGAGGGGGTCGACACGCTCCTCCTGACCCGCCTCATGGGGGTGGATCCGGAGCAGGCTTCGCTGGACTGGATCGGCATGCCGGTTGCGCCGAGGTTCCTGCGGAACAGCAAGCTCAAGCCCACCGACGTGTATTTCGTGCCGTCCGGGAGTTGAGCGGCGGTTTCCTGCGGCGGCGGATGGCCGCGGGCGCGGGCCCGCGGCCGCTTCCCGTCCCTCCCGCCGGAGCGCCGGAGCCGAATCAGCCCCCGTGCGTGAAGCTCGGGTACAGGGTCATGCCCCCGTCGACGAACAGGGTGGTGCCGGTGACGTAGCTGGCGGCGTCGGAGACCAGCACCACCGCCATCCGGGCGATCTCCTCGGCCTCGCCCATCCGGTTCATGGGGATCTTGGTGAGGAGGTCGGCCAGCCCCTTGGGATCGTCCCACACGTTCCGGTTGATGTCGGTCTTGATCGCCCCCGGGGCCAGAGCCAGGACCCGCACCCCGAAAGGCGCCGCCTCCTGGGCCAGGGTCTTGGTGAGCATGCCCAGCCCCGCCTTGCTGGCGGCGTAGGCGCTGTAGCCCTCCCAGGGAATGACCTCGTGGACCGAGGAGGTGCTCAGCACCACCCCTTTCCTTCGCTTCACCATCCCTTCGAGCGCGCGACGGGCGCAGAGGAACGCCCCCTCCAGGTTGACCGCGATCACCTTCCGCCAGCGATCGGGATCGATCTCCCATCCGTTCCCGCGGGTGCCGTCCATCCCCGCGTTGTTGATCAGGATGTCCACTCCACCCCAGGCCGACTCCACCGCGGTGAACATGGCATCCACCCGGGCGGAGTCGCTCACGTCCGCCTCCACCTTCATCCCCCGGACTCCGTGACCCCGGACGCCGGCGACCACCAGGTCGGCATCCTCGGGATGGACGAGGAAGTTCACCGCCACGTCGGCCCCCGCGCCGGCCAGGGCCAGCGCCACCGCCTTCCCGATACCGGAGTTGCCTCCGGTGACCAGCGCGCGCGATCCGGTGAGACTGATTTCCATGAACGCTCTCCTTCCGGCAATGGTTTGGCCAGACGCTCCCCGCCTTCCAAGGGTAGGGCGGAGGACCGGCGGCACGCCACCGGAGCCCGGCCGGGCTCCCCGCGGCCCAAAGCGCAACATGTTGTTTCACTGCACATTAGGTAATCCGCCGGCGCCGGAAGGGCCTGGGACCGGGGCCGGTTTTGTGCGATGATCCGGCGGCCTTCCACCTTCCACCGCCCGCATTCAACCGCCTCGCCGCACCCATCGGAAAGGGCCGACGACGTGAACGAACCCAGCCGGAAACCCGCGCGAACGACGACTCTGGCCGAGGACTTCGCCGCGCTGGCCGACGTCAAACAGCTTGGACTCATGGCCGCCATCGCCAGCCTGGGCTACGTGTTCTGGGTGGTGGGGGCGATGGAGATGGTGGAGCGCCTCGCCTACTACGGGGTGAAGGCGGTGGCGACCCTCTACGCCAAGGATCCCAAGTCCGCCGGAGGACTGGGCATCACCATGACCTCCTTCGGCACCATTCTCATGGTCTGGGCCCTGGTCCAGACCTTCGTCCCCATTCTCACCGGCGGGCTCTCCGACCGCTACGGGTACAAGGAGACGATCTTCGTCTCCACCATCGTGAAGATCTCCGGGTACCTGGTGATGGGATTCTTCCCCAGCTACCGCGGATTCTTCGCGGGAGCGCTCCTGCTCGCCACCGGGACCGCGATCTTCAAACCGGGGATCCAGGGCACCCTGGTCAAGACCACCAGCCGCGCCAACAGCTCGGTGGCCTGGGGAATCTTCTACCAGACGGTGAACGTGGGCGGCTTCATCGGGCCGCTGGTGGCCGGCCTCATGCGGAAGATGGCCTGGCACAACGTGTTCTTCGCCTGCGCGGCGATCATCTGCCTCAACTTCCTGCTCCTCCTCACCTACCGGGAGGTCGGGAAGGAGGAGCGGCTGGAGCGCAACCGCAAGTTCAAGTCCGGCGAGATGGAGCGGGGAAGCCTGGTCCGGGAGTCGCTCCACGAGCTGGCCAAGCCCCACGTATGGACCTACCTGGCCATCTTCTCGGGCTTCTGGTTCATGTTCAACGCGCTCTTCGACGTGCTCCCCGCCCACATCGACGACTGGGTCAACACCTCGGACATCGTGCACACGTTGTTCGGGAGCGGCGGCACCACCAATCCCTTCATCAAGTTCTTCGTGGTCATGAATCCCTCCGGCACCGCGATCCAGCCCGAGGGCATGGTGAACCTGAACGCGGGGCTCATCATGACCACCGCGTTTCTCTTCGCCTACCTGGGCGGCAAGCTCCGGGCCACCACCAGCATGACCATCGGGACGCTGTTCGCCACGGTGGCGCTCTTCATCTGCGGGCACGCCACCGCGGGCTGGGTGACCCTCTTCGGGATCGCGGTGTTCTCGATCGGCGAAATGCTCTCGAGTCCCAAGTTCAGCGAGTTCATCGGGAACTTCGCCCCCGCCGACAAGAAGGCCATGTACCTGGGCTTTTCCCAGGCTCCGCTGGCCATCGGCTGGACGCTGGAGGGAAAGCTCGGCCCCCAGCTCTACGACATCTTCGCCTCCAAGGACCGGTTCTCCCGGGAGCTCTTGATGCAGAAGGGGATGGCGGTGGACGCGGTGCGCGGGATTCCGCAGGGGGAGGCTTTCCAGCACCTGGTCGATTTCACCGGCCAGAGCCCCCAGACCCTGACCGACACCCTCTACCACAGCCACCACGTGGCCATGGTGTGGAACATCATGGGGGCGGTCGGGATCGTTTCCGCGGTGGGAATCTGGATCTACGGGCGGTGGGTGTTCTCGCTGGTCAGGAAGAGCGCCCCGCCGCCCAAGGCGGCGTAGACGGCGCCCCCCGCGGTCGCCCGGCAGGCGCCGGCCCCGCGATCCCGGTTCCGTCCGCTGGAAAAGGCTCCGGCTACAGCAGCGTGGCCTCGAGATCGATCTTGGTGGCGGCCAAAGCCTTGGACACCGGGCACCCCGCTTTGGCCATGTTGGCCTTCTCGAGGAAGGCGGCCTTGTCGATCTTGGGCACCTTGGCCTCGGTCCGGAGCTGGATGTGGGTGATCTCGAACCCCTCCCCCACCTTCTCCAGCTTGACCTCCGCCACGGTGTGGATGCTCTCGGGGGGGAACCCGCCCTTCTCCAGGATGGAGGAGAGGGCCATGGAAAAGCACCCGGCGTGGGCGGCCCCGACCAGTTCCTCGGGGTTGGTGCCGGGCTCGTTCTCGAACCGGGTCTTGAAAGAGTATTCGCCCGAGAACGCGCCGCTCCCGAGCTTCATCGTCCCCTTTCCGTCCCTGAGCGTTCCGTTCCACTGGGCTTCCGACTTCCGGACCGGCATGAAGAACCTCCTGGTCTGAACCGGCGCCGTGCGCCGGCGGAATTGATTGTGAGCAAGCCGAATCGTCCATTGATGCTGCGGCCCCGGGCGGCCGGGGTCAAGGGGCCGGGGTCCACGCGCCGGGGTCACCGCGCCGGGGTCAACGGGTCAAGGGAAGCGCGAGCGGCCGGCGATTGGGTCCCGCCGCGCCCACCTCGCCGGCCGGGGTCAAGAGCCGGATCCGGAGGATGCGGGGCGGAAGGGCCCAGTTCCCCTGCACCACCGCCGCCGCCACCCGTACCGAGTCGCCGTCCGTGCGCGCGGTGTAGCGGATCACCCGGTACTCCCCCTCCCGGTAGCCGAACCCGTCCCCGGCGTCCTCGTAGAGCGTCCCCTCCGCCCGCCCGTTCGCGTCCAGCGCCGCCAGCAGGGTCAGGGTGTCCGCGGGGGCCTCGGTCACGTGCTGGAGAACCGGGCCGGCCGCCACGATCGCGCCTCCCCGAAGGTAGAGCTCGGGAAGCTCGCGATCGCCCAGGTCCTCCGCTCCGAACCCGAACCGTCGCCAGGCCCCCCCGGGCCGGACCGTGGACGGGGAGCCCTCCCGGGCCACCCGGGCCGCCACCAGGACGTCGCCGCCCAGGAGGAACGAGGTCTCGACCCGGCGGAGCGCCGGATCGGCGGGATCGGCGAAGAAGAGCGGCCGGGCCACGGGGAGCCCGGTCTCGGCGGCCTCGTGGAAGACGGTATAGAGGTACGGGAGCAGCCGGTAGCGGCGCTCCAGCGCCCTCCGGCAGGTGGCCTCGACCTGCGGCCCGAACGCCCACGGCTCCTGGTCGTCGGAGCCCTTCTCGGTATGGTCCCGGGCGAAGGGAAGGAGCGCGCCGATTCCCATCCAGCGCGCGAACAGCGGTCCGGAGGGGCTTCCGGCGAAGCCCCCGATGTCGGGTCCCGAGAACGGCTGCCCGGACAGGCCGAGGTTGAGCGCCATGGGTACGGATGCGGCCAGGTGCGGCCAATCCGAGGCGTTGTCCCCGGTCCAGGTGGCGGCGTAGCGCTGGCCGCCCAGGTGGCTCGCGCGGGTGAGCACGAACGGGCGCCGGGTAGGGCGGGCGGCGAGCAACCCCTCCCGGCTCGCCCGCGCCATCTCCATCCCGTAGACGTTGTGGTAGCGGGCGTGGGGGCCGGGACCGCCCAGAGCGGGGTCGGCGCGATGCCGGTTGTCCGGCGGCATGGTCTTCCCGGAGACGTTGAACACCGAGGGCTC
The DNA here is from genome assembly GCA_963728475.1 of Candidatus Eiseniibacteriota bacterium. Classification (GTDB taxonomy): domain Bacteria; phylum Eisenbacteria; class RBG-16-71-46; order JABDJR01; family JABDJR01; genus CAVSKL01. The sequence continues at coordinate 1,224,381 of CAVSKL010000001.1, read as the reverse complement.
GTTCATGTCGTTCCAGAGCCCGTCCACCCCGGTGGCGACGAAGCCCTCCACCTGCCGGCCCCACCAGGCGCGGGCGGCGGCGTTCAGGAAGTCGGGGAAGACGCAGGGCCCCGGCCACACCGAACCGGTGTAGGCGCGCCCGTCCACCGTCCGCACCCACACCGAATCGCGGGTGCCGCTCTCGTACTGGCGGTACCCGGGGTCGCGCTTGATCCCGGGGTCCAGCATCCACACGCTGTGGAACCCGCGATCGTGGAGGAACGCGTTGAGCCCGGCGGGATCCGGAAACCGGGCCGGATCGTAGGTGAAGGAACGGAACCCCCACATGTAGTCGATGTCGAGCCAGATCACGTCGCAGGGAATCCGCTTCTCGCGGAAGGTCTCCGCCACCTCGCGCACCCGGGCATCGGGCACGTACGAATAACGGCATTGCTGGTATCCCAGCGCCCACCGGGGCGGGAGCGGCATGCGGCCGGTGAGGCCGGCCAGCGCCTCCACCACCTCCTGGGGCGAGGGCCGGTCGATCACGATCACCCCGAAGGGGGGGCCGTCGGCCGCGAACAGGATGCCCCGGGAGAGGTCCAGGTACCCCCGCCAGGTGGTGGCGAAGAGGACTCCGAAAGCGCTGCCGTCGGAGCGCACCGCCAGCACCCAGGGATGGGACTGGTAGAGGGGCGAGGTTCCGTCGCCGTACCCGTAGGCGTCGGTGTTCCAGAGCGTGACGGCAAGGCCGTTTCGGCGGAGCGGCCCGGTGACCTCTCCGGTCCCGTAGAAGTCGGTCCCCGAGGCCACGTCGATCCGCGCCACGTTCCGCCCCATCCGGGACTCGAACTTCGGGACGACCGGGAAGCCGGCGGGAGGGGCGCCGGTCGCGACCAGAGGTTTCACCAGGCCGGGATAGGGCTGGGCCCGGGCCGCGGCCTCGGGCGAGGGGTAGAAGCGCACGATGCCTTCTCCCACCGTCTCCCCCACCGATTGCCCGCTCGCCGCCGAAGCGGCGAAGAGCAGGAGGACGATCGCCGCCCGGCCGGCCGCCGGGCTTGCCAGCGGGCGCATCCCCGGGCCTATCCCAGGACCTTCACGCCCAGGAACCACCCGATCCCGTAGGTCACCGCCGCCGCCACGATCCCGAACGCCACCTGGCGGGAGCCGGAGAACAGAACGCTCCGGCCGGTCAGCACCGTGGTCACCGCGCCGATCCCGAAGAGCGCCAGCACGCTCAGGACCGAACTTCCCGCCACCGCCGCCCGGCCGGTGAACAGCAGGAAGGGAAGGATGGGAACGATCGCCCCCACCGCGAACAACAGGAACGAGGTCACCCCCGCCCCGATCGCCGAGCCGCCCAGGCTCTCCGGGTCGATCCCCAGCTCCTCGCGGACCAGGGTGTCGAGCGCGGTCCCCTCGTCGGCGATGAGCCGGGCGGCCAGGCTCCTGGCCTCGGCCTCGGGCAGCCCCTTCGCCTGGTAGATGAGCGCCAGCTCCGCTTCCTCCTCCTTGGGTGCGGTCTGGAGTTCGTCGGCCTCGATCCGGATCTGCTTCTGGTAGAGCTCGCGCGAACTCTGGACCGAGAGCCATTCCCCGAGGGCCATGGAGATCGATCCGGCCAGGAGCCCGGCCAGCCCGGTGACCAGGATCGTCCGGTTGGAGAGCTCGGCGCCGGCCACCCCCATGACCAGGCTCCAGGTGGAAAGCAGCCCGTCGTTCACCCCCAGCACGCCCGCCCGGAGCGCGTTCCCCCCCACCGCACGGTGGCGGCCTTCCAGGCGGGCCACCGAGGGGCCTTCCATCCCGCCCCGCAGGGTGCCGAGGGCGGCCAGGAGCACCCGGCGGTGCCAGCCCTCCTCGCGGGGGAGCGCGGTCTTCCGCGACTCGGGCTGGGAGCGATAGGTGTTGGTCTCCACCTCCTCCATCCCGATCACGGTGGGGAGCACCAGCCCCGATCCGAAGCGCCGGGCCATGGTGGAGAGGAACCGGCTTCGCCAGCTCGGACGGAGCGCGGGCACCGGCTCCCCCGCCGCCTTGAGCTGGGTCTCCCAGAAGTGGATGTGGCGCTCCTCGACCTCGGCCAGCCGGCGATAGACCCCGGCCATCTCCTCGCGCTCTTCCGCTTCGGCCAGCGCGTGATAGAGCGCGGCGCTGTCCACCTCGGCCTGGAGGTTCTCCCGGTACCGGGCCGCATCCGTCTTCTTGGCCATGCCCCTCCCCCACGCTCTCCGCGTTCCGGCGCCCTGGTCGACTGGGACCGGCCCATTATGCGGCACCGCGGGCGACGCGGTCACCCGGGGGGCACGGGTAGGCCGCGGCGCGGGCGGGATTCCCGGCGGGGGCCGGTCAGCGGGCCGGGGGAAGCGTCAGCTCCAGGAGGATCGGGGCCTCCATCTCGCCGGGCGGCGGCAGGGCGCCGTCCCGGCCGGCGCGGCTCCATCCGCTCCGGCCCAGGAAGTAAAAGCGGTCGCCGGCCACGGCGCCCAGGGCCGGGTCCTGGGCGGGACCCCGGTTCGCGAGCAGCACCCGGACTCCGATCACCCGGTCGCTGGTCGCGTTCAGCGTCATCCGCGCGATGCGGGTGGGGTCGAGCCCGTTCTGCACCCCGATCAGCGCCCCCCCCGGACCCAGGTAGAGCCCGTCGGTCCCGATCAGGGTGGCGTCGCGGGGGCCGGGCACCGCGGCCACCGTGCCGGAGGCCGGGTCCACCCGGAAGAGGCCGCGGGAATAGTCGGACACGAAGAGCGTCTTGCGCGAGGAGTCGTAGACGATTCCCTGGAGCGAGGAGAACGGCCCGCCGGCGACCAGCGGGATCAGGGTGTCCGCGCCGGCCGGGATGACGTAGATGTCGGGCTCCAAGCTGTCGGTCACGTACACCTCGCCTCGCGGGCCCGGCGCGAGATCGCCGAACAGGTGGGCGCGGCCGTCCGGCGGGAGCAGGATCTTCCGCTCGAGCCGCCCGGAGGCCAGGTCGTAGCGGAACACGCCGGCACGCCCGAACTCCGTGGAGTCGACCCCCGAGGCCTCGGCGAGGGCACTGGTGGCCACGTACAGCTTTCGCGCGCCGTCGATCTTCATCCCGAACGCACCCCACAGGCCGTCCGCGCCGGGCTCCACGAAGTCCGACACCGCCCCGCCGGCCACCCGCACGATCTTCCGGTGGTGGACGCTGGAGACGTAGAACGCGCCGTCGGCCGGATCACGGACCACCGATTCCGCGATGAGATCGTGCACGGGAAAGGTGAACACGGTGTCCACGGTTCCCACCGGCTCCCGGTTCCTCGCGATGCGCGCGGCGGCCGCCCGGAACCGAGGATCCGGCCACAGGGCGGCGAAGCTGGAGTCGGCGGCGGGATCGGAGCCGGCGCCCAGGACCGCGAACCGGCCGAGGGCGGCGAGGGCGGAATCGGCGGCGGCGGTGAGCGCGTAGGCCGCGGCGAGGTTGTACTGGAGGCCGGGATGGTCGGGGCGAAGCCGGGCGCTGGCCCGCATTTCATCCCGAAACGCGGCGAAATCGTGCGCGCGGTAGGCGCGGACCGCCGCCCGGTAGTGCTCCCGGGAAAGGGCCACCGGGTCGCCGGCGCCGGGGTCGGCCTCCGCGCGCGAACTCATGAGCGCCGCGGAAAGGGCCAGGACCGCCGCGGACCGGCACCGGAAGCGTCTCAACCCGTTCTCCTTACCGGACCGAGGGCGGACCGTCGTGGAGAGCGGGAGTATAGCAGCTCGCCGGGACCGGGGATCCGAACGGGTCCGGCGCCCCCATGCGCCGCTGGCCGGCCGCGCCTTGCGGCGCCTTGCGTCGCCTTGCGCCGCCTTGCGTCGCCGGTCTCGATCAGAACCGATAGGTGAGGCTGGAGTAGATCTGGTCGTTGCGCTCGACGTCGCCCCGGGTGGATTCGGCGGAGAGGAGCAGATACCACCCCGGCAAGAGTCCCAGGTCCAGGTTGGCCCCGAACCAAGTGGTGTCGCCGCGGGTTTCGGGGCCGGTGTAGCGGGTATGGCGGGTGCCCAGGGCCAGCCGGTGCGAGGTGAGCCGGCCGGCCCGGGTGGTGAGCGTGTAGGAGTCGGCAGGGCCGCCCCCGCCGCCCCGGTTGGTGCGCGCGCTCAACCCCACCCGGAGGACCCGGCGTCGGATCTCAGCCCACTGCTCCATGTCTGTGTACACCTCCTGACCTCCCGGGATAGGGGGTCCCTCCAATCGGCCGGCAAGAACCGACCAGTTTGACCCGTCTCCCCGGGCCGGCAAGGGTGCCGCACTTTTCGACCGCCGATTACAGGCCGCGACCGGGGACGGGACGGTGGTTCTGGCCGGCGTCGACGCCTCGGGGCAGGCCTTCAGCGGGACCACGACCTGGGAAGGCCTGCTGTCCGAACCGGGCCGGTAACCATGTGGGAAAACGGACTGTATCCGTCATCGATTCGTCACCGGGCGGCTAACCCCATACCCGGTAGCAAGGTGCGACCACCCACCGCGGCCGGCCCTCCCGGATCGGAAACAATGCGGGATACCGGGTGCGGGGCCGGCCGGGCGGTCCCCGGACATACGTGGAAGTGGTACCCGCTTGCTAATTTAGGCAGGGTTCGAGTATAATTTCCGTGTTCGGAAAAAAGGTCCGAAACCGCCGCGCCCTGCGCCTGGGTCCCGTTCGATCGCGGCGACGGGTGGTGGGAGAGGCCGGATCGGGAAAGAGTCCGAGACCAGTGATCGACATCTTATGCTGAAGCCCTCGGCCGTGACCATGGTCGGGGGCTTGGTGCAGCAAGAGACCCACAACCAGAGGTAACGACGATGAAACGGATTGCTATGGCAGTGGTGGCGCTCTCGCTCGTGGCGAGCGTCGCCTATGCGGGCCCGGTTCGGCTCAGCCAGGTCTACTCCGGCGGCGGCAGCGGCTCTCCGCCCGTGACCTACATGCAGGATTACATCGAGTTGTTCAACAACTCGGCCAGCCCCGTGGACGTGAGTGGATGGCTCCTCTGCTATGCCTCCGCCACCGGCAACTTCGGCACGTCGCTCTCCTTCACCATCCCGGACGGTTCGGTAGTCCCGGCCTGCGGGTACTTCCTGATCGGCGTGGGTAGCGCGGGTAGCGCGGGCGCCGCCTTCCCGGTCGCCGCCGACACCACCATGACCGGACCCAACATGGGCGCCGCCTCGGGCAAGGTCGCGCTGGTCAGCGTCGGCCCGGTCGGCACCACCACCTGCCCCCTGGGGACGGTGGAGGACTTCGTGGGCTGGGGCACCGCGAACTGCTACGAAGGTAGCGGGGCCGTCGGAGCCCTGAGCAAGACCACCGGCGCCGTCCGTAACGGCGGGGGCGTCACCGACACCGACGACAACGCCTCGGACTTCACCATCGTGACCGATCCGGTGCCGCGCAACTCGCAGAGCGCGGCGAACCCGTCGTGCGTTTCCACCCCGGTCTTCAATACCACCTGGGGTCTGCTGAAGAACAACTACAAGTAAGACAGTTCTTCGCACGTGACCGCTCGAAGCCCCGCCCTTCCGGGCGGGGCTTCCTCTTTGCCCCCCGGGTGCCCGCTTCCCCCCTGCGGCCGGTGGGGGTCGCTCCGGCCGGCGTCGCGTCCTTTCAGCGGCTCGTCTCCGGGAACGGCGCGGCGGATGCCCATGACTTCCTTCAGGCTCCGGGAGTTCGTGGCCTCACGCGACCGATCGGATCATTTTAGTATATCGATGAACCGGCGGGAGCCTCGCAGTATTGTGGTGACATTCAGGAGCCGGGTGGGCGCCCTCCCGCGTCCGCCGACCCACACCGGCCCCGAGGAAGGGTGGGTGTGATACGAAGCGCTCGGCGAGTTCTTCTTGTGGCGGCTCTGGGCGCGGCCCTCGCGGGCTGCGGCGGCAGTGACAAACCGGGGCCGGGGGGTCCGGACGACACCGTCGACATGAACGGGATCGCTCTCAGCCAGGACAACGTCGTGATGTGCGCCTCGGTGGCCGCGGCCACCTTGGCCCCGTTTCCGGAACTGGGGCGGATCGCGGTCGCGGGCGCGATCCGTGACCGGCAAGGTCCCCCCGCCGCCCTCAGGCCGGCGGGGGTGATCGAACTGGGGGACATCGGTCTCTGCGAGAGCGGCGGATCCAGCCTGACCTGGAACGACGCGGACGGCAGCGGCGTCCTCTCCCCCGGCGACGTCGCCACCCTGACCCTGGTGGACTGCGACGGCAGCCGGTCGGGCAGGCTCGCCCTGACCTATCGGGAGGTGGCCGCCGCGTCATCGGCGGCCGACCTGGACCTGGACGTCACCGTCGAGGAGACCGTGGACGGCAAGTCCGAGGCCGGCAATTTCCTCGGGCGATTCCGGTCGGAACTGGAGCGCTTCCCGGGGACGCCCTCGATCGCGTCTTGCGGTTCCTGGTCGACGATCAGAACGACGATTCCCAGGGATTGAAGGTCGTCCTGAACGGGGAGACCGAGTGCGAGTTCGGCGGCCGGGACCGATGCCTCGGGTAGCCCGTTCAGCGTTCATACCACCTGGAGCGCGCTGGACTGATCCCGTTCCGGCGACGGCGCGCCCGTGGTCCCCGGCGCCCGGGAGCCCGCGGCAGCCCGGATGGGGAGTGAGTTGGCCTCACGCCCTGCCGGTGGTAGATTTCCGCCCAACCCGTTTCCGGCCACCGGGAACATACGCGGCGCCGGACCGCAGGGAGGACTACGAATGGGAGACGACCGGAACATCCGCGGCAAGGTGCAGGTGGCGGGGGTGGTGGGCCCCCTATGGTTCGGAGCCTGGCTGTTCATGATCGGCTACTTGGGCCTGGGCATGCCCAAGCTCCTCTACGCGATCGTGCTCTGGCCCTACTACCTGGGGCTGCATTTCCGGTAAGGAGAAAATGCCCGGCGGCGGCGCGCCCCTATTCCGGGCTTCGGGGCATGAAATTCCCTTTGGGGTCCATCGATTCCGGTCTACAATCCGCGCCTTCGGTTACGGGGTAGGAGGCGTCCGGAGGAGCGAGGTAAGGCCCGTCGATGAATGCTGATCCCGAACCCGGCCCGGGGATCGGCGCGCCCGGGCGCAGGGAGCCCCCCGGGGGGGTTCTCGAGATACTGAACCGGGCCTCCCGCCTGCTGCCGGCGCAGGGCCCCATTTCGGTCTTCGTCCACCACAATACCCTTCACGCGTTCGAGCACCTCCCCTTCGAGGAAGCGGTCGTCGAGGCCGGAGAGCTATTCGGATGCGACCCCTTCCTGCCCGAGTGGCGTTACCGGGAAGAGCTGCACGCCGGACGGATCCAGGATCGGGACCTGGCGAGGGTCCTGGCCCTGGACCTGAATTCCTCGGGGGCCGAGCCGGTGGGCGGGCTGGCCGGCCGCTACGAGATCCGGCTGGCCATGCTCCGCCACGCGATCCCTCCCCACCGGGGCCCCGAGTTGGAATGGCTCCTGGAGGAGACCGACGCCACCCGGAGCCTGCGCGACGACCTCCCCCCCGACGCCCGGGGGCGGATCCTATCCGCGGTGCGCGCCCGCTACGGGCGCGACTTCGACGGCGGGCGGCTGGAGCGGAGCGCCGCCCGGCGCCTGTGGCACGCCTGCCTGGGCGCGGTGGCCCAGCTGCCGCCGGCGGCGCCGGCGTCCCCCGCCCGGCCCAGCCGCCATCGGGACGTACTGCTCGCGGTGACCGGAGCCGATACCGACGCCCTGGTCCACCCCCTGCTGATCCGCTACTCCGCCGCCTATCTCGACCAGGGACTGGCCCAGTGGCCGCTACCCGGAACCGAACTCGGGTTCCACCGGGCATTCCTCCGGATCTACGGGGGGCGCGGCGGCCCCCCCGACGCCTGGCTGACCGGCCTCCCCGCCCTGGCCCTCGCGGAACGCGACGCGGAAGGCGGCGACGAGGCTTCGATCCTCCGTTCGCTGGAAGCGCTGGGGGTCCCGCCGGAGGAGTGGGAATCGTTCACCGTGCCCACCTTGCTGGCGCTTCGGGGCTGGGGGGGCATCGCCCGGCAACTGGAACTGCGCCCCGACCGCGCCCCGGTACACGCTCCGCCGGTCACCCTTGCCGGGTTCCTGGCCGTGCGGCTTCTGCTGGAACGGCTCGCGGCGGCTCATGTCGCACGAGTCCACGGAGGATACCGGGGCCCCCTGCAGGGGCTTCGCGAGGCGTTCGCTCCCCGCCTCCCCCGCACCCCGACCCGGGCCCCGGAGGAACGCGCCTTCGCGTTCTTCCATCTCGCCCAGTGCCTGGGCCTCACCGAGGAAAGGATCGCCGCCCTCGATCCCGGCTCCTGCGCGGAGGTGCTCACCGAGATGGAGGCGTTCGGCGACGTCGCGCGGCGGCGCATCTTCCACCGGGCCTTCGAACGCCGCCATGCCGTGGAAATCCTCGACCCGCTCATCGCCCACGCCTCCGATCCCCCGCCGCCGCCGCCGGCGCCGGTCTTTCAGGCCGTCTTCTGCATCGACGAGCGGGAGGAGTCGCTTCGCCGCCACCTGGAGGAGGTGGAGCCCGCCTGCGAGACGTTCGGGGTTCCCGGCTACTTCGGAGTCGCGATGAGCTACCGGGCTCTCGACGAGGCCAAGCCGACGCCGCTTTGCCCGATCACCGTGCGCCCGGATCACGAGGTCCGGGAGGTTCCGGTCGATGAGAGCCGATGGGGAGGACTCCTCCGGCGCCGATTGCGCCGGGCTTCCGGACGCGCCCGGCACGAGTGGCTCCAGGGGACGAGGAATCCGGCCCGCGGCACGATCCTCGCCGCGTTCCTGGGCATCCTCACCGCCGTCCCGCTCGTTCTGCGCGTCCTCTTCCCCCGGTGGGCGGCCCGCTTGAGCCCGGCCGTCCTCGCCGGCGGCCTTGCCCCCCACACGCGACTGGCGCTCCGGCGCGCCGATACGCCCCCGCCCGGCCCGTCCGGCGTGAACCCCCGGCCGGGGTACACCGCCGGCGAGATGGCGGCGGTCGTCGCCCGCCTGGTGCGCGAGACCGGACTCGAAGTCGGCAAGTGCCCCCTGGTCCTGATCGTCGGGCACGGCTCCACCAGCCTCAATAACCCCCACGAGTCGGCCCACGATTGCGGCGCGTGCGGCGGAGGGCGGGGGGGGCCCAACGCGCGCGCCTTCGCGCGGATGGCCGGCGATCCCGAGGTGCGCGAGGCGCTCGCCGCGGAGGGCCTGGTGCTCCCCGACACCGTGTGGTTTGTCGCCGTCGACCACAACACCTGCAGCGACGCCGTCCGCTTCCTCGACGAGGATCTCGTGCCGCCGCGATTCGCCGCCCTCCTGGACCGGGCACGGTCCGCTCTCGACGAGGCGCGCACCCGGAACGCGCACGAACGGTGCCGGCGGTTCGAGCAGGTTCCCACCTGGCTTCCCCCCCGGCTGGCGCTGGCCCACGTGGAGGATCGAGCGGAGGACCTCGCCCAGCCTCGTCCCGAATACGGCCACGCCGGCAACGCCGTCTGTATCGTGGGGCGGCGAAGCCGCACCCGGGGGCTCTTCCTGGATCGACGGGCGTTTCTGGTTTCCTACGATCCCGCCCGGGACGACGACCAGGGTTCCGTTCTCGCCCAGGTCCTGGCGTCGTCGGCGCCGGTGGGGGCGGGGATCAACCTGGAATACTACTTCTCGTTCGTGGATCCCCAGGGCTACGGCTGCGGCACCAAGCTTCCCCAGAACGTGTCCGGCCTCCTCGGGGTCATGGACGGCCACCGCACCGATCTGAGAACCGGCCTCCCCTGGCAGATGGTGGAGATCCACGAACCGGTCCGGTTGCTCCTCATCGTGGAGAGCGAACCGGAGAAGCTCGGCCGCGTCCTCGATGCCGATCCCGTGCTCTCGCGGTTGGCGCGCAACCGCTGGCTGCGGGTGGTGGCCTGGCGCCCGGATACCTACGAGTTCCACGGGTACGAAGCAGGGCGCTGGGTGCCCCACGTACCGGAAGCGCCCACCGTGGCCGTGGTGGGCAGCTCCGCCGAGTGGTACCGGAGTCGCCGCGGCCACCTCCCCCTGGCCCGGGTGCGCCCGGCCGCGCCGGGCGCGCGATGAACGCCGCCCTGGTCTTCCGCGCCGGGGTGCTGCTGGGACTCGCCGGGCCCGCGGTCCTGCTCGCCCTCCTCGGCACGTTCTCCCTCCTGGGGCGGCCGCTCCGCGAGGCGGCCACCGGATATCTCGCCCGGGCCGCCTTCCTCCTCTCCTCGATCACGTTCGGAGGGCTCCTGGCGGTCTCCGCGGGGGCGTCCCTCCCCACCGAGGTCTCGTTGGGCCGCTGGTTCGGCGTGGGGTCCTACTTCTACGAGGTGGTGCTGCTGGCCGGCCCGCTGTCGCTCTCGTTCGCCTTTCTCGCCTCCCTTCTCTGCGGATTGGTGGCCGCGTTCTCCCATCGGTATCTGCACCGGGAACCCGGCTACCAGCGCTTCTTCCTGCTTCTGGCGCTCTTCGGGGTGGGCATCCAGCTCATCGCCCTCGCCGGAAGCATCGAGGTCGCTTTCGCCGGCTGGGAGTTCGTGGGCCTGAGTTCGGCGCTCCTCATCGCCTTCTTCCAGGACCGGCCGCTCCCGGTCAAGAACGGGCTCCTCACCTTCGTGATCTACCGGGTCGCCGACATCGGGATCTTCTGGGCGGCGGTGCTGATCCATGACTACGTGGGGACCGGGCGCTATCTCGCCTTCCTGGGAGCGTCATGGCCGCACGGAGCCACACCCCTTGTGCCGCACCAGGCGGCCCTGGTGGCCCTGTTCATCACCTTTGCCGCCATCGGGAAGTGCGCCCAGATGCCCTTTTCGATCTGGCTTCCCCGGGCCATGGAAGGTCCGACTCCCTCCAGCGCCATTTTCTATGGCGCTCTCTCGGTGCACGCGGGGGCGTTCCTGCTGCTGCGGATGGGGCCGCTCCTGGATCGCGCGCCCTGGGTATCCGCGCTGGTGGTGGCGGCCGGCCTGGCCACGGTGGTGCACGCATCCCTGGCCGGACGCGTCCAGACCGACATCAAGTCGGCCCTCGCCTACGCCACCCTGACCCAGGTCGGCATCATCTTCGTCGAGATTGGTTTGGGGCTACGGTGGCTCCCGCTCTTCCATCTGCTGGGACACGCGGTGCTGCGATCGGTGCAGTTCTTGCGCGCCCCGTCCGTGCTTCACGATTTCCACAGCGTCGAGAGCGCGCTGGGCGGCCACATGAGCCGCTCCGGTATCCACCTGGAGCGCCTGGTTCCCCGAGTCTTCGGGCCCCGCCTCTACCGCTTTGCCCTCGAGCGGACCTACACCGAGGCCTGGCTCGAACGGTTCGCCCTCCAACCCATCCTCGGCGTCCTCCGGCGCCTCGATCGGATGGAGTCGCGCTGGGAGAAGGCGCTGGCGGGACGGTCCCCGGCCGGCATTTCCGGACCGGCGCCACGGAACCGGATCGACGGGGTAGAGGACGATGACTGACGTGGAAGCTCTGCTGATCCTGCTCGCCGCCGGCTTTCCGTTCCTCGGAGCGATGCTGGCCGGCGTCCGGGGCTTGAACGGTCACCGCCGGCTGGTGGCGGTGACCTCGGGGGCGCTGGAATTCGGGGTCTGCCTGGTCCTGGCGGCGGTTTCCCGGACTCACCCCATCCCGACCGAGGCGCCGTCCTGGGCCGGATCGCTCGTCCCCCGGGGTGTTGCCTACTTCCGGCCCGATGCGGTCTTTGCTCCATTGCTCCCGCTGGTGAGCGGAACCGGGCTCGTCACTCTCCTCACCCGCCCCCGCCGCCGGGAGGACGACGGATTCCTTCGCCGGGCGCTTCTCACCCAGGCGCTCCTGGTCGCGGCATTCACCTGCCGCCACCCCCCGCTCCTGGCGCTACTCTGGTGGGGGCTTGCTCTGCTTCCGCTGTTCGAGCTTCGCTCGGGCACCGGACGGCGGCTCCTGGCCCACCGCGTCGAGGCCGGCCACCTACTCGGGGGCGCGGCGGCGTTCAGCGGCGGCGTATTGCTCCTCGCCGGGCACCACGGGACGGTGGGCACCTTTCTCCTGGTGATCGCGATCCTCAGCCGGGCCGGTGTGTTTCCGTTCCAGTCCTGGATCGCGTCCTTCTCCTCCCGGGTGGCGCCGGGGCCGGCGATGTCGGCGTTGGCCCCCCAGATCGCCGCGTATCCGGCGGCGCTGCTGGTCGTTCCTCATGCCCCCCCCTGGATGCTCGCGCTGATCGTCGTGACCTCCCTCATCACTTCCCTGCACGCGGCCGCGCTGGGGTTGGTTCAGCGCGACGCCCGCCGCGCCATGGCATGGCTCTTCCTGAGCCAGTCCGCGCTTGTCCTGGTGGGCCTGGCGTCCGGGAGCGCCGAGGCGACCGCGGGAGGCCTCGCGGTCTGGATCTCCTGCGGGCTCGCCGGCACCGGCCTCGCGCTGGCGCTCTGGGCCCTGGAGGCCCGCCGCGGGCGCCTCGATCTGGGGCGCTCGCACGGCGGGTATGACCGGATGCCCCTCCTGGCCACCAGCTTCCTCCTCATGGGCCTGGCTCTGGTCGGGTTTCCCGGCACGCTGGGGTTCGTCGGACAGGAACTCCTGGTCGACGGATCCTCGGGGGCCGGCCCCGGCGCCGGACTCGTCGTTCTCCTCGCGGCGGCGGTGAACGGCATCACGCTTCTGCGGATGTACTTCCGGCTCTTCTGCGGCACCCGGGCTCACACGCCCGCCGAACAGTACCTCCGTCCCCGGGAGCGGATCGCCTTCACCGCGCTCGTGGTGGCCCTCGTCCTGGGAGGGCTCGCTCCGCGCGCGATCGTCGACACCCGCTCGCCGGCGGCGGGGCCGGTATCCGGCTCGTTGCCGTAGGGGAGCCGCTCGGGAAACGGCAACCGAGCGCGCCGGCGGAGGGTCGCCTGGGTCGGCCGCCCCACCACCACATCTCCAAGCTCCGGAAATCCTTCGCGCCCCATGCGAATCGGTGGACCGGGGAACCGGTGCGCCGGCGGGCCAAGCCCGTTCCGCACAATCCATAGCAGTGGATTAATCGCCCCCCGGCCGGGAAGGGCCGCGTCCGCCCCGCGGAATCCCGACCGCCCGGCCCCCCTTTCGGCGCTCCCCCGGACCTAACGAACATGTGGAGCCGTCCCGATGTCTAGATAGGCACTCTGCGCCGGAGGAGGACTCCACACCACAATTTCGCGGGCACGGCGGCGGGCGGTCCCGAACCGGGGAGCACCCCCGGCTCCCGGAGGTTCGGTCCGGCTCCCGCATAGGCCCGATTCCGAGGAGAAGAGAATGGAGCCGAGAAGGCTGACGCCGCAGGACGCGGAATTCCCGGATCTCACGGTGACGATGCTTCCGGAGGAAGCCGCCCTCGATAGCCACGGTTGGCGCAACTGGTTCCTGGTGACCGGAATGCTCCTCATGGTCACGACCGGCTTGGCCGCCGCGATCCTCTCCCTGCTCCGGGCCCAGGGCCCCGGGGTATGGCCGTGGCCGCACAGCGACGCCCTTCTCCTGGCCGCTCTCGTGATCGTGGAACTCCTGTTCATCACCTATCTCACCCAGCAGCAGAGGCGGGTGGTGCGGATGCGCGTGACCCTCGACCGGCTCCAGCGAAGCACCATCGAGCGGCTGGAGCGGCACTACCGGCGCCTGGACGACATCCTGGAGGTGACCCGGACCACCGGAACCCTGAGCGACCCCCAGGCGGTCTTCGACGTCATCACCAGGATCTGCTCCCAGACCTTCCGGTGCGACCAGGTCTCGCTCATGCTTTTCGACCCGAAGGAGGGGACGCTGGAAGTCAGGTCCGCCACCGGGCACGAGGACATGAGCCGCGTGCTCGGGGTCCGGCAGCGTCTCGGCGACGGGATCGCCGGCCGGGTGGCGCAGACCCGGGAGGCGGTGATACTCGGACCGTACGTGGATCCCGGCCGGTTCCGGAACCTTCCGGAGCGCCTGACCGCCCTCACCGCCGCCATGGTGGTCCCCATCCTCCTGCGAGACGAGCTGCTCGGGGTGCTGAGCACCAGCAGCCGGGTCGCCGGAATGGCCTACGACATGACGGACATCCGGGCCCTGGAGGTGTTTGCCCAGAACGCCGCGGTCACCGTGCGTCACACCCAGACGGCGGAATGGATGCGAGACACCATCCGCCGGCTCGACGAGGCCCTGCACGAGCAGGTCGCCGCCTCGGACACCCATCCGGCTTCCGGACGGCCCCGGGGCTCGACCTACGATCTCGAGCCCAAAGACCGGGCGGTGGCGGCCGCCGCTTGAGGGATGGGACCGGCTCCCCGAAGAACGACGGGCCAGGGTGGGGGAGGACGGATCCGGTTCTCCGGAAAGGCGGCTACGAGCCCGTCGCGAGCACCGCCCGGATCTTGGTCAGCAATGCCTCGGCGCCGATCGGTTTCTGAAGAAAATCTATGCCGGGCTCCAGAACCCCGTTGTGGGCAAGAACGCCGTCGGTGTAGCCGGACATGAAGACGACCTTGAGCCCCGGCCGCAGCGACACGAGTTCGGCGGCAAGTCGCTTGCCGTCGCTTCTCTGAAGAACCACATCGGTCAGGAGGAGGTCTATTTCCGGGTGCCGGCGACACGCCTCCACCGCCGCCTCCGGCGTGTCCGCGGAGTGGACGGTGAACCCGTTCTCTTTCAGCACCAGCTCCAGGAGCCGTAGCACCGCCTTCTCGTCTTCCACCACGAGGACGGTTCCCCCCACCGGCCCCGCCGTCTCCGCCCCCGTCGCTCCCTCCGGCGCGTCGGGCTGAGCCTCGGTCCTCGGGAGGTAGATCTTGAAGGACGTGCCCCGGCCGGGTTCGCTGTAGACCCAGATGTTTCCGCCCCCCTGTTTCACGATGCCGTAGACCGTCGAGAGGCCCAGACCGGTCCCTTTCCCCGCTTCCTTCGTGGTGAAGAACGGATCGAAGATCCGGGACCTCGTCTCCGCGTCCATACCGGTCCCGGTGTCGCTCACCGCGATCATGACGTGGGGCCCGGGCCGTGCCGCCTCGTGCAGCCGCACGTAGTCCGGGCCCAGCTCCACGTTCGCGGTCTCGAGGATCAGGGTTCCCCCGTCCGGCATGGCGTCCCGGGCATTTACCGCGAGGTTCATGAGGATCTGATCGATCTGCCCGGGGTCGAACAGAACGCGGTCCAGATCGGGAGCGAGGCGGGTGACGAACTCCACGTTCTCGCCGATCAAGCGCCGCAGCATCTTCTCCAGGTTCCCTACGGTCTCGTTCACGTCGAGCACCCGCGGCTGGAGCACCTGCTTCCGGCCTACTGCGAGGAGCTGCCGGGTCAGCGCCCTCGCGCGATCGCCGGCTCGCAGGATCTGCTGGAGTTGATCGTGGAGCTTGCTCCCCGCCTCGGCGTGCCGGAGCGCCACCTCGGCGTACCCCGAGATCACCGTCAGGAGATTGTTGAAGTCGTGCGCCACCCCTCCGGCCAGGAGTCCGAGCGATTCCATCTTCTGGGCCTGCTGGAACATCGCCGCCAGGTCGTATTCCTCCTTCATGTCCTTGAGGACGAGCACGACCCCCCGTATGGTTCCATCGGCATGCCGGATCGGGACCCCGCTGCTGGCGATGGGGATCCTGACGCCGTTCCGCGCCACCAGGACGGTGTGGTTGGCCAGGCCGAGCTTGAGCCCATCCCGCAGGATGACCTCCACCGGGTCGTCGATCGGCCGGTCCGTGTCCTGATTGAGAAGGCGCACCAGTTCCTGGAGGCGGCGACCTTTGCCTTCGTGCTCGGACCATCCCGTCAGGACCTGGGCCGACGGGTTCATTCCGGTGACGCGGGCCTCCAGGTCGGCGGTGATCACCCCCTCGGCCATGCAGTCCAGGGTGGCCGCAAGGTGCGCCTCGCTCCGGCGCGCCTGCTCCTCGACCGCCTTCAGATCCGAGATGTCGATCGAGAGAATGAGCACCCCCGCCGGCACCGGATTCATGCGCAGGTCGAACCAGCTAAACCGGCCGTCGGGGTACGTGAAATGGTTCGCCATCTGTTGCGGCGTCCGTTCGACCATGCAGCGGGTGAGGGTTGCGAACATCCCGGTCTGCTCGATGCCCGGGTACGCGTCGGCCATCTTCCGTCCGAGGAGTTCCTCGCGGGTACGCCGCCCGTGCGCGGCCGCCGTCCGGTTCACGTAGGCGTACCGGAATTCGAAATCGATGAGCTGGACGCCCTCGAGGCATCTCGTCGAATACGGAATGGAGGAGCGCACCGGACGCACTCCCGGCCCCGGGATCACCCGAGGTCTCCGGGGTTGCCGGGCGGGGTTCGGCTGGACGGGTGGGTTTCTTTCGACTCATGAGACTCCACAATGGACTCGACGCATGACGATGTGTTCCGGCTGGGGGTCACGGCGCTCCGGAGGGAACGCGGGGGTTCGAACCATGGCGCAGCCCGGGGGGGAACTCGGGGCCGCCGGCTCCGAGCCGGAGTCCGATCGGGGGAGTATACCGACTGCGGCCGGCCGGGGCGCCCCCGAGTCGGAATCGGGTAATCCTGCGGTTGCCCGGCGCGCTACCCGGGATGCCGGGGGGCGAGACCGCTGCGTCCCAACGAAAAGCCCCCCGGCCGCGCGGCCGGGGGGCTCCTTCTCGTGACTGGCGGGGCCGACGAGATTCGAACTCGCGACCTCCGGCGTGACAGGCCGGCGTTCTAACCAGCTGAACTACGACCCCGCGCAAATCGTTCCATCGGTTGGGCTTGGTTCGGAAGGCGGCGTCGCCGGACCGGGCCCAAGAGGCACGCGGACCGGCTCACGACCTGCCCGCGGGCGCATTAGGCTAGCAATCGCCGGAACCGGTGTCAAACGGGATTTGGGGCGGCGTCACCGGCCCCGTCGGAGCCTATCCCAGCAACTTCTGGCACATCGCCCACACCTGCGGCACCGCGAACCCAAAGGTCTTGATCCGGCAGTTGGCGGTAAGCATCCGGTCGGCGTCGGCCGGATCCAGGAGCGCCGCCCCCACCTTGATCACGTCTCGCCGAGTGAGCGCTTCCACCAGCGTCCGGTTCTCCTCGTTCATCGGCCCGCGCGAGGCGGTGGCCACCACCACCACCGAGGCCTCGGAGGACCGGCTCTCGGCACTCCCGATCTCCTCCGGAGTCGGCTCAGCCCCCACCTCGACCACGGTGAACCCTGCGGGCTCCATCTGCTCCCGCACCACCCCCACCGGCACCGGGTACCACCGGTTGAGTTCGCGCGGCACCACGATCACCTTGGGCCCCGCGGCGGCGGGGATCTCGCCCAGCACCCCCGCGTTCCCTTCCAGAACCAGGGCCTTCAACGCGGCCTCGAAGAACGCCGGCTCGTGCTCGGCGTCCAGGATCTCGTCGGCTTCCTCGTCCTTGAGCCACGGATGCGAACGGTAGGCCCGCCGGAGCACCTGCACCCGCTTGACCGACTGCTGGATGCGCGCCTCCGAAAGTTTCCCCGACCGGGCCGCGTCCAGCACCGCCTGATAGGCGGTCACCGCCATCGCCGGATCCATCGCGTACAACAGGAGGTCCGCGCCCGCGTCCAGCGCGGCCAGCGCCGCCTTCCCCGGCTCCATCCGGGCGCTCACCGCGCTCATCTCCATGGCGTCGGTGATCACCACCCCCTGGAATCCGAGTTCCTTGCGGAGCACGTCCTGGAGAATCCTCGACGACAGCGTGGCCGGGACCGAGGCCCCGTCCAGGGCCGTGTAGGCCACGTGCGCGGTCATCACCATCTCGGGCGGGTGCTTGCGCGCGAACGCCTCGCGGAAGGGGGCCAGTTCGCGCGCGCGGAGCGTGGCCAGGTCCTCCTTCACCACCGGAAGCGTCACATGGGAGTCCGCGGCGGTGGATCCGTGCCCGGGGAAGTGCTTCACGCACGCCGCCACCCCCGCCTCGCGCAGCCCGTCCAGCGCGGCCAGCCCGTGCTTGGTCACCAGGGCCGGCAGCGAACCGAAGGCGCGGGTTCCGATCACCGGATTCCGGGTCTCGGAGTTCACGTCCAGGACCGGGGCGAACACGGTATTGAACCCCAGTGCGCGCGCCTTCTCGCCGATCCCCTGGTAGACGTCGCGGGTGATGGCTTCGTCGTCCAGCACCCCCAGCGCGGCGGCCGAGGGCGCGGAGGTGGTCAGATGCGAGAGGTGGCTCACCAGCCCCCCCTCCTCGTCCACGCTCACCACCAACGGGAGCCCCTTGCGGGTCTGGCGGCGGAAGCGATGGGTGAGCCGCCGCACGCGGTCCACCGAGCGCAGGTTGTCACGGTTCAGGAACACCCCGCCGAAGTTGTGCTCCAGGAACGGCTTTACCGCCTCGCTCAGCCGGCCCTCCGGGCCCAGGTGGACCACGAAGAGCTGCCCCACCAGGACCTCGATCGGCTGGGCGCGCTCGGACTTCTCCGGCTCCGCGGCCTCGGTCGTCTTCGTCCGTCGCAGGATCGCCATCAGGAACCCCCTCCGCCCGCGCTCAAGCCCAGGTACCAGGGTTCGAGCTTCGTGCCGGGATAGTAGTGGGCCAGGATCTTCCGGAACCCGTACCCGTCCTTGGATAGCTGCATGGCGCCCCACTGGCACATGCCGACGCCGTGACCCCAGCCGCGCCCTTCGGCGGTGAGGCGTACGACTTTACCACCGGACTTCTTCTCGTCGAGCTTGAAATCGGCGCTCCAGAGCCACCCGGCTCCGCCCGGGCGCTCCAGGACCCGGCGGATGGCGGTCTTCTCCACCTGGTAGACCGCGTGATCGGTCTCGATCCGAAGCCTGGTCGCACGCCCGCTCCGGCCCTGATCCAGCACCTTCACGTCCCGGACCGAGGTCCCGTCCCAGGGCCGCTTGAGCACCGCCGGCACCGTGCGGGCCAGGGTCGCGGCCAGGTCGTCGCCCGCCCACGATACCGTCCACCGGTAGTATCTCGAGGTGCGGCAGCAGACCTTGCCGTCCACCTCGTCCTTCTGGGCCTTGAGGTAGGGGACCGGATCGGCGTCGAAGCTCTCCTCCACCCCCGCGGTCTCCCCTCCGCAGGTGGAGCTGTAGTTGGCCCGGATCGGCTTCCCGTCGTAGGTCAGGATCAGCCCCCGGGTCTCGGCCACCGCCCGGTCGGCGTCGGGGTGGCGCTTGTCCACCGCCCCGTAGACCTGGTCCTGTACCCCCGCCTGCACGTCGTAACCCTCGGCCGGATTCCGCTCGAGGTGGCCGGCCACGTAGGTGCGCGCCGCCACCGCCTGGGCCTTGGCCGCCTCCAGGTAATCCTTGCCCTCATGGCCGATCTCGAGCGGCACCACCGCCCGGAGATAGGTCTCCACGTCCACCACGTTCACCACGTTCAGCCCCTTCCCCGGGCTCAACACGATCTCCAGCCGCTTCGGGTAGCCGCTGCCGTCCACGCTCACGTCGGCGCGGTGGTCGTCGGGCTCCAGCACCACCGGCCCCGCGGTCGCGGTCACCGCCTCCCCGCGGTCGTCGCGAATCACCAGCCGGTCGCCGGAACGGCTCACCCGGTAGCGGTCGCCGGCCCGGCCCACCGCCACCACGCCCTTGGCATCCACCATGGTGTAGGGACCGGCCGCGCCCACCTGGACCTGGTCGGCATGAAGCAGCACGCCCACCCGCAGGAGCGGCGCCTCGCCCTCCTCCACCCGGGCCGCGGGTCGGGGACCGGCGCACCCGGCGAACGCCGCCAGCAGCGCCGCCGCTTCCGCGAGCAGGATCCAGGCCCGCGCCGGCCGGAGGCTCACGCGCTCGGCCTCCGCCCCGGGGTGAGGTTTCCCAGCACCACCGGTTCCGCCGCGCCGGTCACTCCGGGAAGGTTCCCGGGCCGGCCCTCCAGGCTGAGTTCCGCCAGAAGGGCGAACGCCGCCGCCTCCTTGGCCTCGGGATCCAGGCCGTAGTAGTCCGAGGTCACCACCGAGGCGCGGCCGAACACCCGCGACAGGTATTGCAGCAGGGTCACGTTGTGGGCGCCGCCCCCGGAGACGATCACCTCGTCCACCGCGAACGCCGGCGCCACGTACCGGGAGTACGCGTCGTGGACCGAGGCCGCGGTGAGCCACGTCGCGGTGGCGAGGGTGGAGGCGTCGGAGAGCTTGGCCTTGCGGCAGCGGTCGAGGAACGCGCGCGCGTAGTCCAGCCCGAACTGTTCGCGGCCGGCGGCCCGGGGCGGGGCTTGGCTGAAGAATGGATCCCGGAGGATCTCGCCGACGACGTCCTCGCGGGGGCTCCCCTTCCGGGCCAGGGCGCCCCCCCCGTCCACGTGCTTGGCCCCGCCGGTGAGGAGCGTCATCACCCCGTCCAGGACCATGTTGCCGGGACCGGTGTCGAAGGCGATCACGTCCTCCACCGCCGCGCCCGCGCGGACGGCGGTGAAGTTGGCCACCCCGCCCACGTTCAGAGCCAGGCGGGAGCGTTCGGGGTCGGCGTAAAGAAGATGGTCCACGATGGGGACGAGCGGGGCCCCCGTCCCCCCCGCGGCCACGTCGCGCGAGCGGAAGTCGGAAAGGACCGGCACCCCCAGCCGCTCCGCGATCACCGCGGGCGCGCCGAGCTGCAGGGTGGAGAGCGAGACGTACCCCGAACCCGCGCGGTCGGGGCGGCGGGCCGCGACCGCGCCGCCGGACGCGAGCCGATCGTGGCCGAAGGCGGGGAGGTGGCACACCGTCTGCCCCGGGCACGCCACCACGTCCACCGAGGCCAGAGGCACCCCGGCCTCGGCGGCGGCGCGCTCCACCGCGTCGGCGAAGAGGTGCCCGAGGATGAAATGCAACCGGGTCAGCCGCGGGAGCACGCGGTCGCCGGATTCCTGCACCGCCAGGATCTCCGCCCGCACCGCGGGATCGTAGGGGGTGTGCTGGAAATCGAGAAGCTCCCAGGTCAGCCCGTTCCCCTGGCCCGAGCCCAGCCTCTCCACGTCCATCACCGCCGCGTCCACACCGTCGGCCGAGGTTCCGGACATGAGCCCCACGATCCGGCGGCGGCGCTTCCCGATCAACGTGACCAGCGACTTCATGCCGTGGAGTGTACCCGGGTGCGCGGCGGGGCCGATAGCCCGCCTACGCCCGAAGGCGCGCAGGCCGGTGACCGTGCGGGGGCGGGTGGGCCGGCGGAAGGTGCTGCTCCGGGACCCGGGCGTGAGTTTCCCCGGGGAAATTTCCGCGCGGGTTCGGGGGCGCGGCCGCGGCGGAGCGGCCGGCGATTCCGGTTTCCCCTCCGAGGCGGGGTGCGTGAAAGTGTGCGGGGAGGCGGGCGGCCGGGGAGGCGTTTCCCCGGGGAAACGTCCGGGCCCCGTGCCGCGCTGGATTGCGATGCAGCATGCGCGCCCCCTACAGGAAACCCCGAGGAGTCCCCCGGGGAAACGCTCGACCCATGAATGCACACCCGGGTGCACAGAAGGTCCGTGTGATCGACCGAACGCGCGCCCGGCAGCCTGCACCCGAGAAACCGGCCGGATCGCGACCTTCCGCCCACCGCCGCCACCACATCGCACCCCCGGCCGGTCGCGACCCCACTACTCGCCGCGCCCCGCGCCTCCCTACTCCCCGCGCCCCTCGCCTTCCTCCGAACCCCCGGGCCCCGCCGTGCCGGAACCCCGCCGGAGGCCCACCACCGCCGACGCCCCCATGCTCGCCCCCAGCACCGCCACCACCACCGCCAGCGCCACCGGGGTCGGGATCGGCGCCCAGTGCTCGAGCAGCATCTTGGCCCCCATGAAGGTGAGGATCACCGCCAGGCCGTAGTGAAGGTACCGGAAGCGCTCGATGATCCCGGCCAGGGCGAAGAAGAGCGCGCGGAGCCCCAGGATCGCCATCACGTTCGAGGAATAGATGATGAAGGGATCGCGGGTGATGGCGAACACCGCCGGCACCGAGTCCACCGCGAACAGGACGTCGGTGGTCTCCACCGCCAGGAGCACGATGAAGAGCGGGGTCACGAACACGGTCGAGCGCCGGCGCTTGAAGAAGTGCCCGTCGTGGTAGCGGCGGGTGACCGGGAAGATCCGTCGGGCCAGCCGCACCACCGGGTTCCGCCCCGGGTGCACGTCTTCCCCGGTGTGAAACGCCAGCCGCACCCCCGACACCACCAGGAAGCCGCCCAGGACGTAGAGGAGCCAGTCGAAGCGCCGGATGAGGGTCACCCCGGCGAAGATGAAGAGCCCGCGCATGACCAGCGCGCCCACGATTCCCCAGAAGAGCACGCGATGCCGGTAGCGTGGCGGGGTGCGGAAGTAGCCGAAGAGCATCAGGAACACGAAGAGGTTGTCGACGCTCAGCGACTCCTCCACCACGTACCCGGTGAAATAGTCGACCGCGGCGTGCGGGCCCTTCCAGAACCGGATGAGCACACCCAGCCCCAGGGCCAGCGCGATCCAGATCGCGCTCTCGCCGAGCGCCTCGCGCACCCCGATGGCGTGGGCGCGGCGGTGGAAGACCGCCAGGTCCAGGGCGAGGAGCACCAAAACGAACGCGTTGAAGGCCGTCCAGGTCCAGATAGAATCCACCGCCGCCCCGTTTCCGGAAAGTGTTCGCGGGAGAAATATGCCGGTGGATCGATGCTAGCCCATGCGCGGCCGGCAGGGCGAGGGGCGCGAGGGCGTGGGGGCGGCTAGCGCGCCGGGGTTACCGTCCGGCAGGCGCCGGTCCTGCGGAGGATCGATTCGGCGGGACAGAGCCCGGTGAACGCCGATTGCATCAGGTTCACCCCCACGAACACAACCAGGGCGAAAAACCACGCATTCACCAGGATCCCCAGACCCAACCCGACCAGGACCAGGAATCCGGCCAGCAGCCGGACGCCGTTCTCGACCTTCATGTGCAGTTCCTCGGGCGGCGATGGCTGCGCCGCTTCCGGATTCCCGAAAGCCGGACGGACGGGAGGGAGCCGCTCCGTCCCGTCACCGGCAAGACACGGAAACCGGCTTCGAGGTCACGGCGGTCAGGAACTCAATTCCCGACGCACCTTGTCGGAAATCTCCCGCATCCGTTCGGGGGGAAGTTCCAGCGGAGGCAGGAGGTGGGCCAGGTCGCGGGTGCGCCGCACCGAGTCCACGAACTTCTCGCAGGCGGAGCAGCCCTCCACGTGGGCTTCCACCTCCAGCTTGAGTTCGGGGGGAAGCTCCTCGTCCAGGTACTCCGAGATCTTCTCGGCCAGTTCCACGCACAGCTTGGATCGTTCGTGCCGCTCGCTCATGACGACGCTCCGTCGGGGTGGAAGTGGACCAGGCTCTTCCGCAGGACCAGCCGCGCGCGATGCAGCCGCATCTTCACGTTGGGGACGCTGATGCCCAGCGCCTCCGCCGTCTCCGCGGTGTCCAGCCCCTCCACGTCCCGCATCAACCATACGACGCGATAGTCGGGGGGAAGGTCACGCACCGCGTCGTCCAGGGCCTCGGCGATCTCGCGGCGGTAGAGGTTTCCCGCCGGGCCCTCCCCCTCCGGAACCAACGGCCCCTGCTCCACCACGCCTCCCTGGGGGAGGAGTTCCTCCAGCGACAGCTCGCGCGCGGGGGCGAACTTGCTCTTCCGGCGGCGGGTGAGACACCCGTTGGCCACGATGCGGTAGAGCCAGGTGGTGAGCGCCCCCGGCTCGCGCAGGGTCTGGATCTTCTGGAACACGGTCAGGAGCGTCTCCTGGAAGACGTCCTCCGCGTCCTCGCGGCGGCCGCACATGCGCATCCCGAACGCGTAGATCCGGTTACCGAAACGGTCCACGAACCGGTCGAAGGAGTCCGGCTCCCTGACCTGGACCGCCCGGAGGACCGCCTCGTCCTCCGCCCTCTCCCGCGTAACTACCCGCCCCTCTTCGCCTTGAACCATAACGGGGTTCCACCTCCGGCGCCGTCCATGGAATAGTGACCGATCCCGTCGCGGCGCGTCCTTGGAGTGTGACGCCTGGGGCCGCCCACAAACAATCCACCAGCATACCCCAATCACCTTCGAATACCCACACGGGGAGGCATGATGAAGTTCGCGGTCGGCGCGCTGCTCACCGGCGCCGTGCTTCTGGGCGCGGCCCGGTCCGGCGACGCCCTCACCCTTGACGACGCGGTGCGGCGGGCGGTGACCGCCTCCCCGCGCACCGGCGCGGCCCGGGACGAGGCCGCCGCGGCGGACGCCCAGGCCGGCGCCGCCTCCTGGTCCCGCCTTCCCAAGGTCCAGGCGGAAGTGGGCGCCTCGCGCACCGATCATCCGGTCTACGTGTTCGGGGGACTCCTTACCCAGGAACGGTTCGACGCCGCCCACTTCGGAACCTTCGATCCGTCCGCCGGCACGTTCGATCTTTCGATCCTGAACCACCCCGACCCGCTCACCAACGTGCGGAGCGCGGTCACGGTGCGAGAGCCGCTCTGGACCGGCGGGGCGGTCACCAGCGGCCTCCACGCCGCCGAGGCCCAATCCGAGGCGGCCCGGGCCATGGCCGGGCGCACCGCGGAGGAGACCGCGTTCGACGCCGAAAGGGCTTTCCGCATGGCGCGGCTCGCCGAGGAGAAGGTCGCGGTGCTGCGCGGATCGCTGTCGGAGGCTCGGGCCCAGGCGGTACGGGTGGACAGCCTGTGGGCCGAGGGGCTGGCGCTCAAGTCCGACCGGCAGGCCCTGGCCGCCCACGAGCTGGAAATGGAGGCGGCGCTGGCCGCCGCCCAGGCCGAGAGCGCGGCGGCCCGAAGCGGGCTGGGGCTGGTGATGGGGCTGGACGGTCCGGTCACCGAGGCGCTGGAGCCGCCGCCCGGGGACTCCCCCGGCGACGACCCGGCGCTGGCGGAAGCCATCGAGGCCTCGGGCGACCGCAAGGACGTGGTGGCGGCGCGCGCCCAGGAGCGGGCGGCGGCGGCCGGGGTGGGTCTCGCGCGCGCCCAGCTCTTCCCCGCCTTCGAGCTCATGGGTACCGTCGAGCACAACAGCAAGGATTTCTTCGGGGCCGGCGGCGACCAGTGGCTGGTCGCGCTCGGCGCCCGCTGGAGCCTGGACGCGGGCATCCCCGGCCGGATCCGCGCCGCCGGCGCCGCCCGCCGGGCCGCGCAAAGCCGGGCCACCCTCGCCCGGGAGCACGCCGGCCACGAGGTGCGGACCGCCCACGACAACCTCCGGGCGGCGGAGCTCCAGGCTCGCGCCTACGAGGCCGCGGTGGCGGCGGCGGCGGAGTCCTTCCGCCTCACCGAACGCCGCCACGAAGAAGGGCTCGCCACCACCCTCGACCTCACCCAGTCCCAGAACACCTTGATCCGCACCCGGCTCGAAGCCGCATCCGCGCGGGAGGACCGGGCGCTGGCCCGGGCCGCGCTGCGCCTGGCCGCGGGGCTCACGAACCTTCCGGAGGACGTCCGATGACCATGCGCAACCCGACCTTGACCGCCTTCGCGCTCGCCCTTGCGATGGGCGCCGCCGCCTGCTCCCAGGGCAACGGCGCCCCTTCCCACGACTCCGGTCCCCCGGTTCCGGTCTCGGTGCGGGTGGCCGCCTACGATCACGAACCCTCGCGGATCGACCTCTCCGGGGAGCTGGTGGCCCGGGACCGGGTGGAGGTGGCGTCCAAGATCGCCGGCCGCATCACCGATCTCCCGGTCACCGAGGGCACCCCGGTCCGGGCCGGCGACGTGCTCGCCCGGCTCGACTCGCCGGAGCTGGCGTCGGCCCTGGTCCAGTCCCAGGCCGCCGAGGACGCCGCCCGCCTCGCTCGTGAGACCGCCGAGCGCCAGGCCGCGCGCATGAAGCGGCTGGCCGCCGAGGACGTCGTGACCCCGCACGACCTGGAGATGGCCGAGGTCGCCGCGGCGGGCGCGGTGGCCGCGCATGAGCGGGCCAGGTCCATGACCGAGATGAGCCGGCGGAACCTGGACTACGCGGTCCTCCGCGCGCCCCGGTCCGGAGTGGTGGTGAAGCGGCTGGCGCGGGCGGGCGATCTCGCCACCCCCGGCCGTCCGCTGGTGGTGATCGAGGACCCGGCGGCCCTCGAGGTCCGGGTCACCCTCCCCGCCGAGCTGCGCTTCCCGGTCGCGCCCGGGGCGAAGGCCCTGGTGGAGGGGCCCTTGGCCGGAGGCGGCCCGGTGCCGGCGACGGTGAGCCGGGTCACCCCCGGAGCGGAGAGCCACACCCTGGAGGCTTACCTCCAGGTGGACGGCCTCTCCGCCCCCAGCGGGAGCTTCGTCCAGGCCACGGTGTTCGGGCCCGACTCGGTGCGGGCGCTCCGGGTGGACGACGACGCGGTGGTCCGCCGCGGCCCCTTGACCGGGGTCTTCATCGTGCGCGACGGCCGCGCCGCCCTCCACTGGATCCGTCTCGCCGGGGACGGCGAGGTCCTGGCCGGAGTCGCCCCCGGCGACTCCGTGATCGCCGCTCCCTCCGCCGATCTGGAAGACGGCGACCGGGTGGAGGTGGCGCG
Organism: Candidatus Eiseniibacteriota bacterium; assembly: GCA_963728475.1. Taxonomy (GTDB): domain Bacteria; phylum Eisenbacteria; class RBG-16-71-46; order JABDJR01; family JABDJR01; genus CAVSKL01. The sequence goes on along the minus strand of CAVSKL010000001.1, from coordinate 1,198,136 downwards.
ATGAAGCAGGAAGGGTACGGGATTGCGGGGCGGCTGGCCTCGATGTTCCTGGACTCGAAGATCACGCCGCTCCTGCTCATTGCGGCCATGCTCCTGGGCGCGCTCGCCGTGCTCAAGACCCCGCGCGAGGAGGAGCCGCAGATCGTGGTCCCCTTCGCCGACGTCATCGTGGGGCTCCCCGGCGCCTCGCCCTCGGAGGTCGAGACCCGGGTGACCGAGCCCATGGAAAGGCTCCTGATGGAGCTTCCCGGGGTGGAGTACGTCTACTCCACCTCGCTCCCCGACATGGCCATGGTCACGGTGCGATTCAAGGTGGGCGACGACCAGGAACGGAGCATGGTCAAGCTCTACGACGCGCTGGCCGGGAGCATGGACAGCTTCCCCCCCGGCGCCACCCCGCCGCTCGTGAAGGCGCGGCTCATCGACGACGTGCCCATCCTCGCCCTCACGTTGTGGCAGGACCGGGGGGACGAGCAGCTCCTGCGCGACTTGGCTGCGGGGCTGGAGTCCGAGGTCCGCACCGTTCCCCTGGTCTCGGCCACCCGGCTGATCGGCGGCCGCCGGCGCACGCTGGAGGTCCGGCTCGACCCGCGGGCGCTCTCCGCGGCCGGGCTCTCCCCCCAGCAGGTGATCGGGAGCCTCCAAGCCGCCGACGCCGCCCTCCCCGGGGGCGAGATCGTCCAGGGCGGCCAGGCGGCGCTGGTCCGCACCAACGCCTTCCTCACCTCCCCCGAGGACGTCGCCTCGGTGGTGGTGGGGGTTTCGGACGGCCGTCCCATTCGACTGGGCTCGGTCGCCTCCATCTCCGAGGCCTCGGAGACGGACAGCTACGTGTCGCTCATGACCGGAGCCGCCGTCGACCGGACCCACCAGGTCGGCCCCGCGCTCGCCGGGTACACGCCGGGACGGACCGCTCCCGCGGTGACGCTGACCATCGCCAAGCGGAAGGGCGCCGACGCCACCCGGGTGGCGGAAGCGGTGCTGGCGCGGGTGGAGGAGGTGCGCGGGCGGCTGCTGCCCGAGGGCGTGCACCTCACCGTGACCCGCGACTACGGCGAGACCGCCGACGAGAAGGCCTCCGACCTGCTGCTCCACCTGGGCATCGCCATTCTCCTCGTCACCGTGCTCACCGGGCTGGTGCTGGGGATCCGCGGCTCGGCGGTGGTGTTCGTGTCGGTGCCGGTGACCTTCGCGCTGACGCTCTTCACCTACTACCTCTTCGGCTACACCCTGAACCGGGTGACCCTGTTCGCGCTGATCTTCATCGCCGGGATCGTGGTCGACGACTCCATCATCGTGGTGGAAAACGTCTACCGGCACCTGCGCATGACCCGCAACCACCGTCCCCGGGCGGCGATCCTGGCCGCGGTGTCCGAGGTCGGCAATCCCACCGTGCTCGCCACCCTGACCGTGATCGCCTCGGTCTTTCCCATGGCTTACGTGGGCGGGCTCATGGGTCCCTACATGCGGCCGATGCCCATAGGCGCCTCGCTGGCCATGACCTTCTCGCTCCTCATCGCGCTCACCATGGCGCCGTGGCTCGCCAAGCGCCTCCTGGTGGGGCGCGCCCAGGGAGAGGCCCCGGTGGAGGGCGAGGAAGCCGCCGAGGGCGCCCCGCCGGCCATCCGGCGGTTCTACGAGCGGGTGGTGGGACCGCTCCTCGACCGTCCCCGCCGCGGGCTCGCGGTGCTGGGGGTGATCGGACTCCTGCTCCTGGCCAGCATCGCCATGATCCCCCTGAAGCTGGTCACGGTGAAGATGCTCCCCTTCGACAACAAGAGCGAGATCCAGGTCCTGGCCGACATGCCCGAGGGCACCCCGCTCGAGACCACCGCCGCTCTGGGTCACGACATCGCGGCCGAGCTGGCCTCGGTGCCGGAGGTGGCCGACCTCCAGGTCTACGCCGGCGAGGCGGCCCCCATCACCTTCAACGGGCTGGTGCGCCACTACGACTACCGCCGGGGCCCGGCCTCGGCCGACGTGCAACTGAACCTGGTGCCCAAGGGGGACCGGAAGCGCAAGAGCCACGAGCTGGCCGGGGTGATCCGCGCCAAGGCGCTCCCGGTGGCGGCGCGCTACGGCGCCGACATCAAGGTGGTGGAGGTGCCGCCGGGTCCCCCCGTGCTCTCCACCCTGGTGGCCGAGGTCTACGGGCCCGACGAGAAGAGCCGGCTGGAGCTGGCGGACAAGGTCAAGGGGATCATGGCCTCCACCCCGGGGGTGGTGGACGTGGACTGGATGGTGGAGGCGCCCCAGACCCAGTGGAACCTGGACGTGGACCGCACCCGGGCCGCGCTGGCCGGGGTGACCCCGGCCACGGTGGCGCAGGGGGTGCACCTGGCGCTTTCCGGGATGCCGGTGGGGGCGCTCCATCCCCGGAACGCGTTCGAGCCGGTGCCGATGGTGGTGCGCTGGCCCCGCGACGCACGGAACTCCCTGCTCGCGGTGGAGGATCTCCGGCTCCCCTCCGCGAACGGGGCGCTGATTCCCGCGGTCTCGGTCACCCGCCCGGTGCGTTCGGTGATCGAGGAGAGCCGCTACCGCAAGAACGGGGTGCCGCTGGTCTACGTGGTGGGCGAGCTCTCGGGCCGCCAGGAGAGTCCGGTCTACGCCATCCTCGACATGAAGAGCCGGATCGCCGCGCTGACCGGTTCCCGCGGGGAGCCGGTGAGCGAACTGTTCGCCGCCGAGCCCGCCGACCAGCGCGCCTACGCGGTGCGCTGGGACGGCGAGTGGCAGATCACCCGCGAGGTCTTTCGCGACCTGGGGATCGCGTTCGGGGTGGTGCTGATCCTCATCTACATGCTGATCGCGGGCTGGTTCCAGGACCTGCGCACCCCGCTCATCATGATGGTCTCGATCCCGCTCAGCCTGGTGGGCATCATCCCCGGCCACTGGATCTTCCACGGCTTCTTCACCGCCACCAGCATGATCGGATTCATCGCCCTGGCCGGGGTGATGGTGAGAAACGGGGTGCTCTTGCTCGACTTCGTGGGGCTGGCGCGCGAGCGCGGGTTGCCGCTCAAGGAGGCGATCATCGAATCGGGCGCGGTCCGCACCCGGCCCATCGTCCTCACCGCGGGGACGGTGGTGGTGGGGGCGATCGTGATCCTGTTCGATCCCATCTTCCAGGGGCTGGCCATCTCCCTCATCGGCGGCTCGGTGGCGGCGACCGTGCTCACCCTGGTGGTGGTTCCGGTGCTCTACTACCTGCAGCAGCGGGGCGGCGAGCCCGAGCCGGCGGAGACGGCGTGACCGGCTCCCTCCGCCCCGGCCGGCGCCGCGCCGCGCGGGAGGAATGCGCATGAAGCTTCTCATGGTGCTCGTCCCCTCCGATTGCCTGGGCGACCTTCAGAAGGTGATCGAGGGCCACGAGATCCACGCCTACACCGAGATCCCGAACGTGCTGGGGGCGGGGACGAGCGGCCGGAAGCTGGGGACGCGGGCGTTTCCGGGCACCACCGCCATGATCCTCACCATCCTGCGTTCGCCCGAGGCCTCGGCGCTGGTGAACGCGATCCGGGAATTCGCTTCCGCGCGCGACTGCCGGGAGGAGATCCGGGTGTTCGGCCTCCCCGCGGAGCAGCTCCTGTAGCCGTCCGTGGAAAGGCCGGTGCCGGGCTTGGCGGCCTCCGATTGATCCTCTCGCCCTCCCCGGCGGGTTGCCCCCGGGTCCCGGCGGCGCGTTCCCGCCCCCGGGCCCGGTTGCGCCCCCGAGGGGCGGCGGGTACGCTCAGTTCCGGAGGGGAGGTGCCCCATGACCGACGATCCGGAACGCAGAGACCAGTTCGACCCGCGGACCTCCAGCGGCATCCGCCGGAGCACGATCGTCTTCTGGGTGATCGTGATCGTGGTGCTCCTGGCCATGGTCTGGTTCATCTGGGCGCGGCGCAACCGGCCCGCGCCGGGGGGGCCCCCGCCCCGGATTCCTCGGCCGCCATCGACTCCACCATGCCCTGACCGCGACGCGGGGGGAGGATCGGGACGCACGTGACCGGGAACCGCGACGGGGAGGGGCCGGACAGGCCGCCGCTTCCCGCCCACCTGCCGCCTCGCGGCGCGCCCCGCCGGGGCTGGATCTTCTCCGGCCGGCGGCTGATCTGGCTGGGAGCGGTCCTGGTCCTGGTGGTGAGCGCCTACGTCATGGTCCGGATCAAGCAGGCCAGCCGGCCCCGCCCTCCTGCGAGCGAGATCCCCAGGCGGCCGGAGCGGAAACTCCCGCCCTGACCGCCCGCCGGAGGACCGGTCCCGGTCGAGCCGGCGGCGGCGCCCCTCCCTCCGAACCGGCCGGGTTCCGGGGAAAAAAGTCGGCGGGCGCCGGAGCTGGTATCCGACGCCCGCCCGCTTCAGGAGCATCCGGCAACCGAGAGCTGCCTCTACGTTCGTGTCCCCTCATCGGCCACCGCCCCCCCGAAGTCGCCGGGGCGGCGCCGGATGCCCGGCAACCGCCCGAATCTCTTGGGGTTGCGTATCTTGACCGCGCCCGCGCGCGGTTTGCTAGACTCGCTTCGGTTCCGGAGCCGAGGGAAGAGCCCCGGCCGGAATCCTGTTTTTCCGCCCGGCCCGCGACGGGTCCGGCCCTACGTTCCCCGATACGGGAGAGGTCCTCGCTTGTGACGTACCCCCGGAATCCCACCCCTCCATTCCTTCGACACACTCCCTAGGGCCGATTCGTACCAGCCATGGAGATCAAGAAGGGTCAGCGGCCGGGCTCCCCGCCCTCCCCGGGACACCGGGCGGGTGGGGTGGGAACGGCCGGCCGGAGTCTGAACCCCGGAACCCTGGAGCTGGTGCGTGAACGCGATCCCGGCGCCCTGACCGAACTCTTCGAGGCATTTTTCGACCGGGTCTTCGGCCTCGCCTACCGGCTTCTGGGCGAGCGCACCGCCGCCGAGGACGCGGTTCAGGACGTGTTCGTGAAGATCTACGGGGCGGCTCACCGGCTGGACCCCGCCCGGGACCCGGGTCCCTGGATCATCACCATCACCTACAACGTTTGCCGGGACTTCTGGCGGTCCCGGCGCCACCGGATGGACAGCCTCTCGAGTTCGCTCGACGAGCACCCCGGCCTGGGGGACGCGGCCTCCCTGGCCTCGGACCCGGGCGGGCCGGACCTGGTGCGCCGCGAACGGGAACAGAAGGTGCAGGAGGCCATCGCCGCGCTCCCGGAGCCGCTCCGGTCGGTGGTGGTGCTCCACGACTACCAAGGGCTGGGCCACGACGAGATCGCCTCGATCGTGGGGGCCAGCCACGCCGCGGTGCGCAAGCGCTACTCCCGCGCCCTCGGGCGGCTGGGGGAACTCCTGAAGGATCTCTCGGAATGACCGACCGCGAAGGACCCACGCTCACCCCGGAGGAGATGAAGGCGCGGAACGCCCTGCGCGCCCTCGGCGTGCCCCGGGCGGAGAGCGCGTTCCGGGAGCGGCTGAAGAACGACTTCGCTTCCGGCACCTTCGAGGGGCGCCGCCTCCACCCCGAACGGCGCGCGATCCGGGCTCATGCCGCGCGGTGGGCGGCGCTGCCGGCGGCGGCCGCGATCGCCCTGGTGGCGCTTTCCGTCCTCAACCGAGGCCCCGCGGTGACCCTGTTGAACGAGCCCTCGGCGGGCTACGCCACCGTCGACGGCGCCCGGGTGCCGGCGGGCGACGTTCCCCGGCTCCGCCGGCTCCTCCACCCCGGGGCGGTGGTGTCGCTCGACGACCGGGCCGGGTTGCACTTCGTGATCGACCGCACCCTGGTCATGGAGGTGGCGCCGGGCACCGAGATGACGGTGCCCAACGCCCCCGGCCGGTGGCTGAAGCGAACGGTGCGAAGCGACGTGGCCCGCGGCGAGGTGCGGGTCATGACCGGAGCCGCCTTCCCCGGCGACCGCCTTCGCATGCGTACGCCGGACGCGGCCGTCGTGGTCAGCGGCACCGTGATCTCGGTCTACGCGGATTCCACCGGCACCTGCGTCTGCGTGGACGAGGGGACCGCGAAGGTCGGGAGGCGCGGCGGGGCCCTGGAGCCGGTCCCCGCCGGGAAGCGCATGGTGGTCCCCCGCGGGGGGAAGGCCTTCCTCGACAAGATCGCGCCGCCCCACCAGGCCCACCTCAAGTCCTTCGAAGACCGGTACCGCACCTCGGTGGAACGCCCCCCGGAGCCATAGGAAGGTTGGATCCGGCGGGGGGACGGTGCTATGTTGGTGGCGCTTCCCCCAGATCCTCCTCGCCAGGGGGTTCCATGCGGAAATCGCCGTACTTCCCGCTGCTCGCCATGGCCCTCGTCCTTGCCGCCTGCGGGCGGGACGCGCCGTCCCGGCCCTCCGCGGCCCCCACCGTGACCGCGGTCGAACCGGCCCCGTGGACCGTTCTCACCGGCGCCGCCTCCATCACCTTCAAGGCGGCGGGAGCGGACCGGGTGACCCTCTCCGTGGACGGTGGCGAACGGGGAGCGGTGGACCACGCCCCCTTCCTCTTCACCCTCGACACCGCCGGTCTCGCCAACGGTCTCCACACGCTGGGGATCCATGCGGAGAGCCGCGCCGGAGGGGCCGACGCCTCGATCGTGTTCCTCACCGACAACCCCGGCCGCGGCCGGGCGATCGTGGTGCGCCCCCGGGACCCGCGGGTGGCTCCCGGAGGCACCCTGCAGCTCACCGCGTACGCCCTCGGCATCTCCGACCGGCAGGTGGCGTGGAGCATCGCCTCCTCCGGCTCCGCATCCCCGCCCGAGGCCACCGTGGACGCGGCCGGCGTCCTTCACGCCGGCCCCGGTACCGGCGTCTGCCTGGTGACGGCGCGTTCCGCCGCCGCCCCCGAACTCGCCGACTCGGTCTCGGTCTCGGTTTCCTTCCCCAACTCGGGCGGCATGGTCCTGAACGGCATTCCTCCCCACGTGCGCCTCAACACGAGCTACTCCTTCACCGTCACCGTTCCCACCCACGCCGGCAGCGGCATCGCCTGGAGCCTGCCCCTCGGCCCCGCCACCGGCAGCATCGACGGTAGCGGCCATTACACCGCGCCCTCGGTCCTTCCCGATTCCGCCTTCGTGACCATCCGGGCCGAGCTCCTGCCCGGCCCCGGCCCCTTCGTCGAGACCACCGTGCCCATCTTCCCCGAGCACGTGGTGACCGTGACCCCGGACAGCGCCGTCGTCTCCGCGGGCGGCGTGAGCCAGCTCGCCGCCGCCACCGAAGGCCTCGCCGACCCCACCGTCACCTGGTCGGTGACCGGGGGCTCCGCGTTCGGCAGCGTGAGCTCGTCGGGGCTCTACACCGCTCCCACCGTCCTTCCCGACCCGCCCGAGGCCACGGTCCGCGCCACCGCCAACGGCGACCCGGGAGCCTACGACGAGGCCGTCGTCACGCTCGTCCCTGCCCCGGGCGCGGACGAGATCCGGTACGTGAGCGATCTCCTCACCGGCGGCCGGAGACTCTATCTGCTCTCCGAGGAGGCGACCGGGGTACTGGCTTACGCTCTTTACCGGGTCGGCCAGATCACCGGAACCTCGAACCCCTACCCGATCGGAACCCTCCAGTGGAACGGCTCCGACTACGACTACCTCGCCTACCCCACCAACCACTTGGTCATCATCCCCCCGGATGGCCTGGACTGGACCTACACCGTCACCGCGGCCGACGGAGACTTCGCCCCCGTATTCAACTACGCGCCCGAGCCGCTCGGTGCCTACTACCTGGGGCACCTGCAGTTCCAGCTCCAGATGAGCGGTTACCTGAACATCACCGTCGATCACCAATGTGCCCCCGGCCCGTTCCGCTCCCTCTACGGGTACGTGTTCGTTCGCCGGATCCAGGGCACGACGCTCCGGAACTTCGGGACCCGGATGAACCTGGACCTCGAGCACCGGGGAGCCCTCTCGAACGTGACCGACGTGGAAGCCTGGGCCGACACGCTTCAGGGAACGGCCACCCGGAGTTCGGGAGGCGACCTGGTCTTCGACGAGACCTGGGATGCCGGCGACGGCTGGGGGCCTCAGGGCGAATCCAATTCGTGGAACAGGACCTGGAACGACCACGGGACCTTCAACGGCTCCACCTACGCGATTCCGAACGGGATCACCTGGGGGGGCGGCCTCAACGGGGTGCCCTGGGATTGTCCGTACTGCCAGTGGGGGGCGGCCGGGGATCTCTCGCGCGACGGATCTCCGTTTGGGACGATCCGGTTCGAGTTCCCGGTGGTGCTGGGGCAGACTCCCGCTCCGCCGGCAATTCTGGACTACGCCCACGGACAGCTCCTGGAGCTTCAGGCGCCGATCCTCGGCCAAACCGGGCCCCTGAGCCGCCCCTGGCCGCTTCCGGATCCCTTCGGCCGGCTGATCACCTCCGCCGGGAGCCCCTCCGGCGCTACTTCCCCGCCCCCGCGGTGATGCCCTCGATGATGTGGCGCTGGAAGACGAGGAATACCGCGAGCACCGGGAGCGTGGCGAGCATCGACCCCGCCATGAGGTGGCCCCAGTCCACCGCGTGCTCGCCCTGGGAGTAGAGGGCCAGCCCCACCGGAAGCGTGCGCATCCTCTCGCTCTGGGTGAGGATGAGCGGATAGAGGAACGAGTTCCAGTTGACGAGAAACGTGTTGATCGCCGCCACCGCCAGCGCCGGCCGGGCCAGCGGCATCACCACCCGGAAGAGGATCGACCAGTCCCCCGCCCCGTCCACCCGGGCCGCCTCCTCCAGGTCGAGCGGGAGCTGCTGGATGTACTGGCGCATGAGGAACACGTTGAAGGCGTCGACCAGAAACGGCAGGGTGAGCGCCCAGTAGGTATCGAGCGCCCCCGCGCGCGCCACCAGGATGTAGAGCGGGATCATGATGATCTGCTTGGGGATCATGAGCGTGGCCAGGATCGCGACCCAGAGCGGGCGCTTTCCGCGGAAGGTCCGCCGGGCCAGGGCGTAGCCGACCATGGAGGCGAAGAGCAGGTTCCCCCCTACCACCACCGCCGCCACCACCGCGCTGTTCAGGAAGTAGCGCCCGAACGGGCCCGCCGCCCACACGTCGCGATAGTTGGCCAGCGTCAACCCGGCCGGCACCAGGCTCGCCGGTCCGCTCAGGTTGAAACCCTCGGTCTTGAGCGAGAGCAGGAGCATCCAGTAGAGCGGAAACAGCATGGTGACCAGGCTCGCCGCCAGCACCGCCCACAGCACCGCCCGCCCCGCCCCGAACCCGCGCCTTCCGCCGGGGCCTCGGGCGGGGAGCGACGGGCGCGGGGCCGGCACCGCGGGCGCGCCGCCCGGAAGTCCGCCGCGCATCCCGCCCCCGCCGCCGCTCACGCTTCCACCCTCGAGCGCAGGATCCGGCTCTGGACCAGCGCAAAGGCCAGGATCAGCACGAACAGGAGATAGGCGATCGCGCTGGCGTAGCCCATGTCGAAATAGCGGAATCCCTGGTCGTAGAGGTAGTAGACGGTGGTGAGGGTGGAGTCGAGCGGTCCGCCCCGGGTCATCACGAAGACCTCGATGAAGACCTGGAGGCTCCGGATGGTGTTGATGACCACCACGAACAACGTGGTGGGAAGCAGGAGCGGCAGCGTGATGTGGAGATGCCTCCGCCAGCCGGTGCCGCCGTCGAGCGCCGCCGCCTCGTAGAGTTCGGCGGGGATGGTCTGGAGCCCGGCCAGATAGATCACCATGTAGTAGCCCACCGCCGCCCACACGTCCATCGCCATCACCGCGGGGAGGGCGGTCAACGGGTCCTGGAGCCAGGGGTGGCCGGCGAGCCCCAGCGCGCGCGCGAACACGTTGAGGAGCCCGAAGGGCGAGTAGACCTGCTTGAAGATGAGCGAGACCACCACCAGCGAAACCACCGTGGGCAGGAAGAACGAGGCCCGGAGCACGCCGCGCCCTCGGATCGGGCGGTTCAACAGGAGGGCCAGGCCCAGGGACAGGGTGGTGGTGAAGGGGATGGTGCCGGCCACGAACAGCAGCGTCACCTTGAGCGACTGCCAGAAGAGCGGGTCGTGGAGCGCCTTCAGGTAGTTGGCGAGCCCCAGCCACGACGGACCGCCCCGGAGCGGGTTGTAGTCGGCAAGGCTTACCAGCAGCGAGAAGAGGATCGGATAGAGTCCGAACAACGCGAACGACACCAGCCACGGGCTCAGGAAGACCAGGGTCCCCCGGGCCGTCCCCCGCGGTATGAGGCGTGCGCGTCGCATCCGGGGGATCATAGGGTCCGCGCCGGTCGCGGTAAACGGCCGGGTCCGGCGCACCCCGGCAGGACGCTCGGAAGAACGCCCGCGCCGGGCGGGACGCGGGGGCCCGGGGGGAGACGCCGGCGCCGGGGAGCGCCGGAGGCGGCGCGCCCGGCCGGTCAGCGGTTCACGGTGGCCATGTTCGGATAGCGGTCGCCGGCGGTGACCCCCTTGGGCGCGGCCCGGTCCAGGCGCTCGAGTTCCTCCCGGTTGAGCACCAGGTCGGCCGCGGCCACGTCCTCCTCCAGATACGCCATCCGCTTGGTCCCGGGGATGGGGACGACGTCGATCCCCTGGTGGAGCACCCAGGCCAGGGCCAGCTGAGCCGGAGTGACCCGCTTGTCCTCGGCCACCGCCCGGATCCGGTCCACCAGCTCCCGGTTCTTCTCGAAGTTCGCCCCCTGGAAGCGCGGATTTCGGCGGCGGAAGTCGGCCGGGTCCAGGTCCTCCGGCGACTCGATCCGCGCGGTGAGCATGCCGCGACCGAGCGGGCTGTAGGCCACGAACCCGATTCCCAGCTCCCTCACCGTGGGCAGGATCCGGTCCTCGGGGTCCCGGGTCCAGAGCGAGTACTCGGTCTGGAGCGCGGTGATGGGGTGGACGGCGTGGGCCCGGCGGATGGTGGCGGGGGCGGCCTCGGAAAGCCCCAGCCAGCGCACCTTGCCCGCCTGGACCAGCTCCGCCATCGCGCCCACCGTGTCCTCGATCGGCACCTCCGTGTCCACCCGGTGCTGGTAGTAGAGGTCGATGTGGTCCACCCCCAGCCGCTGGAGCGACGCGTCGCAGCAGGCGCGCACGTACTCGGGCTTGCCGCTGATCCCCAGGAACTCCCCGTGCTCGCCCCGGCGGTTCCCGAACTTGGTGGCCAGCACCACGCCGTCGCGGCGGCCGGCGATCGCCTTTCCCACCAGCTCCTCGTTCACGAAGGGGCCGTACATGTCCGCGGTGTCCAGGAAATTGACCCCCAGCCCCAGCGCCCGGTGGATCACCCGGATCGACTCCGCGTCGTCGTGGGGGCCGTAGAACTCGGACATGCCCATGCACCCCAGCCCCAGGGCCGACACCCGGGGGCCGCGGGCGCCCAGACGTCTCTCTTCCATGATGGTCTCCTCAATGATTGCGCGCGAGGATCACGTCGATTTCCCGGCAAGCTTGGTGGAGCGCCTCGCCGGGGGCGGCCTTGCCGTAAACCGCCTTCTCCAGCCAGGAGTCCACCACGTCCTCGATCTCCACCCAGTTCTCGACGTTGGGGGGGAGGACGGCCGTCTGCAACTGCTTCAAGAATACCGCCTGCCGGGGGTTAGCCACGAAGAAGGAATCGCCGGCCGCGCCTACCGCCGCCGGGAGCACGCTCTGCTCGCCCCGGGTCACCGCCATCGCCTGCGGGCCGTCGATGAGGTACCGCGCCAGCTTGAGCGCGGCCTCCCGGTGTTGCGACTTCTTGAACACCGCGAGCAGTTCTCCCCCGCCGAAGGAGGCATGGGTGCCTTCGTCCGGGGCCGGCCTGGGCACCAGCGCCACCCCGTAGTCCAGGCCGGGGGCGTCGCGGGCGATGGTCTTGAGCAACCACGCCCCGCTCACCGTCGCCCCCAGCTTGCCGTCCTTGAACGCCTGGTCCAGGACCTCCTGTTTCTCGAGCAGCGAGTAGGGCTTGAGCTTCAGGTAGAAGTCCAGGGCCTGCTCGACCGCGGGCTGGTCGAAGGTGCAGTGCCGCTGGTCCGGGCTCAGAATGCTCCCCCCGTTGCCCCAGGCGAACGGCATGAACTTCTTGAACTGGATGTAGCGCTCACCGCTGTTCATGCCGAAACCGGCCACCTGGCGGGCGGGATCGTTCACCGCCTTCGCGAAGGCGAGAAGGTCGTCCCAGGTCTCCGGGGCCCGGCCGGGGTCGAGGCCGGCGTGGCCGGCCAGGGCCCGGTTGTAGAAGAGCGCCCGGGTGCCGGTCATCCAGGGGAGGGCATACAGCTTCCCGTCGAAGGTGCAGGCATCCCACATCAGGTAATCGGGCCGGAGCCGGTTCGCGTCGTCGGTGAGGTCGGCCAGGGCGCCGTTGGCGGCGAACTTGGAGAACCAGGTGCTTCCCAGCTCGCAAAGGTCGGGCGGGTTGCCGGCGGCGGCGGCGGCGGTGATCTTCTCCAGCCCGCTCTGCCAGGTGAGCTGCTGCATCTCCACCCGGACGTCCGGGTGCTCCGCCTCGAACCGTTCCACCAGGGGCCGGACGGTGGCCTCGGGGAAGAACTCCCAGAAGGTCACCGTCACCGGCCCCGCGCTCTTCCCCCCCTTGCCCCCGCACCCGGCCGCCGCCAGCGCCAGGAGCAACGTCGCCCACACCGCCGCCGGCACCACCCTCCACCCCTGCTTCATGCTCAGGCCTCCTCGTTGCGGAAGACCGCTCCGTCCCGCATCACGAAACGCACCCGGCCCATGGCCCCGATGTCCTTGCGCGGGTCGCCCGCCACCGCGATCACGTCCGCGCGCTTTCCCGGCTCCAGCGTGCCCACGTCCCCGGCGATGCCGTTCATGCGGGCGGAGTTCACGGTGGCGGCCTGGATCGCCGCCACCGGCTCCATGCCGCACTCGATCATGCAGGGGAAGTCCCGCCAGTTCTCGCCGTGGGGAAAGACCCCGATGTCGGTGCCGTAGGCCACCGGAACCCCGGCGCGGACGATCCGGGCGAAGCGGTCGCGCTGGAAGCCCCGCATCTCCCGCGCCTTCTCGACGATCGAAGGGTCCAGGTTCATGGGGTTCTCGGGGATCTGGAGGTAGTCCAGGACGTAGAGGGTGGGGACACAGTGGATCCCCTTCTCCTTCATCATCCCCATCCCCTGCTCGTCGATCATGGTGCAGTGCTCCACCGAGTCGAATCCGGCTTCGGCGCAGTAGCGGATGGCCTGGGGGCCGTGGGCGTGGGCGGTGATCCGCTTCCCCAGCCGGTGCGCCTCCTCCGCCGCCACCCGGATCTCGTCCTGGGTGTAGTGGGAGTGCGCGGGGTTGTCCCCCATGCTGAGCACCCCGCCCGAGGCGAAGAGCTTGATCCAGTCCGCCCCCAGCTTCACCTCCTCCCGCACCGCCTTGCGCATCTCGTCCACCCCGTCCACGATCTTCCCCATTCCCCGCATGCAGAGGTCGCAGGCGAAGTCGTTGGCGTCGCCGTGGCCGCCGGTGATGGAGAGATAATGCGGCGCCACCAGCATCCGGGGCCCCGCCGCCTTGCCCGCGGCCAGGAAGTTGCGGAGGTCCACCAAGCCGTTCTGCCAGTCGCAGTCCCCGGGGTCGCGCACGGTGGTGAAGCCCGCCCACAGCGTCTTCTGCGCGTTGACCAGGGCATCCAGGGTCTTCCTGGCCGAGGTCCGCTTGTAGACCATGGCGTCCAGGTCGTAGGGGTCGGTGAAGAGGTGGCAATGGTTGTCGTGGAGCCCGGGCATCACGGTGGCGTCGCCAAGGTCGATCACCGAGACCTCGGAGGGGATGGAGAGCCCCTTCCCGAAAGCGACGATGCGCTCCTCCCGGACCAGCACCACCGGATTGTCGAGAACCGTGCCCGCCACCACGTCCACCCCCCGGGCGGCCTTGAGGGCGAAGTGCCCCCGGCCGGCGAGTTCGGTGATCATCGAGTCGTTCCTTTCCTCGGGGTCCGCCCGCGGGTCCCCTTCGATGCGCGTCCCGGCGGGGCCGGTGGCGCCGCCACCGCGTCCCGGACGAAGCCTCCGGCCGCGTCAAGACGCCGTTGTGCCTCTTCCGCCTCCACCTCCGCCAGATGCATGACCAGCGCGACCTTGACCGAGCCCTTGGCCGCGGCCAGGAGATCCGCCGCGGTCTCGTAGTCCACTCCGGTGACCAGCATCACCGTGCGCTTGGCCCGCTCGCGGAGCTTGGCGCTGGCGGCCTTCAGATCCACCATCATGTTGCCGTAGGTCTTGCCCATCCGGACGAACGCGGCGGTGGTGACCATGGTGAGCACCATTTTCTGGGCCAGGGCCGCCTTCATCCGGGTGGAACCCATGAGCACTTCCGGCCCCACCACCGGGCAGATCGCCGCGTCCACCCGGATCCCCAGCTCTTCTCGCGGGTTCATGGCCAGGATCACCGTCTTCGCCCGCCGGCGGCGGGCCTCGGAGAGCGCTCCCAGCACGAACGGGGTCCGGCGGCTCGCCGCGATCCCCAGCACCACGTCCCGCGAGCCGGCGGCAAGCGACCGCATCGCCTCGGCCCCCGCCTGCGCATCGTCCTCGGCTCCTTCCACCGCCCGCACCAGGGCCTTCGGGCCGCCCGCGATCACCCCGGCCACCCGCGAGGGGTCGGAGCCGAAGGTGGGAGGACACTCCGCGGCGTCGAGCACCCCCAACCGTCCGCTGGTCCCCGCCCCCACGTAGAGGAGCCGCCCCCCCGACCGGAAGGCGGCGACCACCAGCTCCACCGCGCGCTCGATGTGGGGAATCTCCGCCCCCACCCGCTCCGCCACCGTGCGGTCCTCGTCGTTGATGAGACGCAGGATCCCGGACACGGACAGGCGATCGAGGTCCCGGGAGCGGGGGTTCGGCGCCTCGGTGGCGAGCCCGGCGATCTCGTCGAAGACCGCGCGGCCGGTTTTTGGCTTCACGCAACTCCCTTCCGGGGGCGGAGCGGCCGCCCGCGGGGCGGCTCCGGGCCGCGTCCCCGAGGTTGCCAACGATCCAGCAACCCTATATAATTCGTGAACTTACTGTCAATCGAGCGCACTCGGCCGTACCCAGCCCACCCCGGTCGCGTTCGAGCGTCGGCGAGAGGGTCCCCCCCGTGATCGTTTCGCGCCGAGAACTCCTGCTTGCCCTGGCGGTCTTCACCGCCCTCGCGCTGGCTTTCTCATGGCCGCTCGCCCTGCACCTGCGCCACGAGATTCCGGTGGGCACTCCCGCGGCGGATGCCCCCAACATGCTCTACGGGGTGACCTCCGGCGCCCAGGCCCTGAGCGACCACCCCTTTCACTACTTCTCCGCCGCGTTCTTCTACCCCTATCAATCCTCCCTCTCGTTTCTCGACGAGACCTTCGGGGTGGCGGTGATGGCCGCCCCGGTCGACTGGCTCACCGGAAGCATGTTCGTGGGGTTCAACGTCGCCTGGATGCTCACCTTCGTCCTGTCGGGACTGGGCGCGTTCCTTCTCGCCCGCTACCTCACCGAGAACACGGCCGCGGCCGGTCTCGCCGGGGTGATCTACGCCTTCCAGCCGTTCCGCTATCACAACGCGGGGCTCATCAACGTCCTCGCCGTGATGTGGATTCCGTTCGCCCTCCTTTCGCTCCACCTGTGGGTCGAAACCCGGCTTCGCCGCCACCTCTTCCTCTTCCTGGCCTTCGCCGTCCTGCAGTTCCTGTGCACCGCCTACAGCGGCGCCTTCCTCATCCTGGCCGTTCTCGTCTACCTCGGGGTGCTCCTGGCGGTGGAGCGGGGCTCCACCCTGGAGCTTCTCTCCCGGCAGCGCTGGGTCATCCTGATCGTATTCGGCCTGGGGATGGCGATCCTGGCCCCGTTCGTGAGCCCCTACCTGGACAACCTGAGCCTGGGACTGGCGGAGGGCCGCTCGCTCGGCGCCGCCGCCCTCTTCAGCGCCCGGCTCGCGGATTTCGTGA
Organism: Candidatus Eiseniibacteriota bacterium; assembly: GCA_963728475.1. GTDB lineage: Bacteria > Eisenbacteria > RBG-16-71-46 > JABDJR01 > JABDJR01 > CAVSKL01. The sequence continues at coordinate 1,182,343 of CAVSKL010000001.1, read as the reverse complement.
CGCCGGCGCCGGGGAGCCTGCTCCATGGGCTGGCGCCCTGGTCCGACGCCGCCCGCCAGCCCCTCTTCCCCGGGGTGGTCGGCCTCGGCCTCGCCCTCTACTTCATGCTCCGCCGGGGCTGGCGCCACCACCGGCACCGTCCGGAAATGCTGTTCTACACCGTGTTCTTCCTGCTGGCCGCGTCCCTCTGCCTGGGTCCCGCCTTCACGGCGGGAGGGCGCCGCTTCCCCCTCCCCTTCGCGGTGGTCCATTTCGTGGTGCCGGGGGCGGCATTCATGCGGGCTCCGGTCCGGTTCGCGCTCCCCGCCACCCTCGCCCTGGCGCTCCTGGCCGGCGCGGGCCTGGTCCGGCTCGCTTCCCTCCGGCCGCGAAAGCGCCCGGCGCGCCGCGCCATCACCTACGGCCTGGTCGCAGTGGCGGCGCTGGAGATCTTCGCGGCCCCGATCCGGCTCCTCGATCCCCTGCCTCACGGCGTTCCCACCGTGTACCGCTGGCTGGGAAGCGTGGCCGGGCCCATGGCGATCCTGGAGCTTCCCATGGCCGCCTCCGAGCGGGACGAGTCGACGGAGATCGCCCGCTACCTTCTCTTCTCGCTCTTCCACAAAAAGCGGCTCGCGAACGGCATGGGCGGCTTCGTTCCCCCCATCACCCGGAAGCTCCGCGCCCGCATGCAGGAATTTCCCGACCGCAATTCGCTGGCCATGTTGCGGGAGCTGGGGATCGGGTACGTGCTCGTCCACGCCGACCGCTATCCGCCGCAGGAAGCGGAGCGGATCCGGCGCGAGGTGGAAGCGAATCCCGGGCTCACCTTCAAGATCCCCGAGGACCCGATCTGGGTGGTGGAGGTGGTGCCGGGCGGCCTGGGAGCTGGGTCCGGGGGCGCCACCACCTACGGCACCCCCTGAGCGGATCCCGAGGACCGGAGGCGTCCCGGACCGGCGCGGCCCGCTCCCGATACGGACGGTCAGGTGGCCAGGCTGCCCCGGTCCTCCCCGCCGGTCGCAGCGAGAAGGCGCCGCATGAGATCGCGGTCCTCGGTCAGATCCTGCTCGTGATAGGCGCGAATCAAGTTGTTGAGCACCCGGGCGAGGATGGCGCGGGCCGAGGGCACCCCGCGCAACACCTGGATCAGCGCCTCCTCCGAATCCGGGCCCGCCCGCAGGAAGTCGTCCTCGCGGAAGAACCGGCCGCCGTGGTAGCAATCCACGAACCACACCTCGCCGTCCTCGCGGACACGGGCCAGGAAATGCCCGGGAAAGTTACAGCCCTCGATGGCCAGGCCGAGCCTCCGGCCGAGCAGGATGTAGACCAGGGCGAGGCTGATCGGCAGCCCCCGGCGGGTCCGGAGCACCCGCACCAGGTTGCTGTTGGCGGGGTGATGGAACCGGGTCCGCGCCCCCCGGATGCGCCTGGCCTCGAACAGGAACACCGCCAGCTCGCGTGCGTTGACGTCGTGACCCGAGTTGCGGAAAGCCTGGGCGAGCCGGTCCAGAAGCTCGGGCAGGGTCCGCTTCAGGAGCCGTCCCTCCTGGAACTCGGCCAGCAGGGACACCCCCCGCTCCAGCCGCCGGTCCTCGTCCTCCTCGCCCTGCCAGGACGGCCACACCGATTCGAGCCAGGCGCGATGGTAGGGGGCGAGGATCCGCGCGATCAGGCGCCGGTCGTCGGCGTCGACCGCCTCGGGAAGCCGGTCCAGCTCCTCGCGAAGCCCGGCTCCGTAGGCCGCCAGCTCCGCCGCCACCGCGTGCCGGACCACCGGGGAGTCGTCGTCCAGGAGCCGGATGACGAAGGGAAGGCGGCCGGTGCCGGTGGGGGAGTTCACTCCACCCCCTCCACGTGGACGTACTGGTCCCCGCGGCGCCCGTCCAGGGACAGCCCCATGCCGGGGAGCCGGAGCACCGCGCCGATCCTGGTATGGGGCGGCACCCGGACCAGGGCCTTCTTGCCGCTCGGGATGCGCACCTTCACCTTCGCCCCCTTCTCGAGCTGCTCGAGCCGGAGCCAGATGGTGCAGTGCACGTCCAGACCCTCCCGCCGGAAGAAAGGATCTCCGGCGACGGGGTCGGGAGAAGGCCCGGCCGCGCCGGTCCGCGTGCGGGGTCCGCGGGCCCTCCGGGTCCGGACCCGCACCCGCCCTCCGGCCCCTCCCGCCGGCACTCCCATCTGCTGGAAGAGCTGCTCGAAGTACGAGGCGAAGGGCGAGTCCTCGGAGAAGATTTCCGCGAAGTCCAGGTCTTCCAGGTTCGCGTTCTCCACGTGCACCCGGAACCCGCCCTGGCGCGGATCGAATCCGAACCCGCCCGGGAACCCCTGGGCGCCGCCGGGGGCGTTCTCGCCGAAACCGTACTTGCGTAGGGCGTCGAACTTGGCGCGCTTCTCCTTGTCGCCCAGGATGTCGTAGGCCTCGCTCGCTTCCTTGAAGCGGTCCTCGGCGGCCTTGTCGCCCGGATTGCGGTCCGGGTGGCTCTCCCGGGCGATCTTGCGATACGCCTTCTTGATCTCCTCATGGGTCGCCGTCTCCGACACCCCGAGGATCCGGTAGTAGTCCTTGGCCTGCATGATTCCTTGGCTCTCAGCCCGCCCGCGGCCCCGTCCGGGGCCGGCGGGGGGCCGGCGATTCGTTCCTGAAGCATAGCGCGCGGAGGAGGGTGCCTGTCCGCATCACTCGGCCGCCACCCCCACCTGGACCCGCGCCGGCCGCACCAGCTTACCCTTGAAGGAATAGCCGGGCTCGAACTCCAGGAGAACCGTTCCCACCCGGCCCGGCTCCACCGGCTGGGTCATGAGCGCCTCGTGGACCCCGGGATCGAACGTCTCGCCCTCGGAGGGAACGCGCTCCAGACCCGCGTCGGCCAGGGTGCGGAAGAGCTTCTCGCGGATCATCGCGAACCCGGTGAGGTGCGGATCCTCCTCCTTCTGGAGCGAGGCCACCGCCCGGTCGAAATCGTCCAGGACCGGCAGCAGCTTCTCCACCAGCCCGCTCTGAGCCCAGGCCGCGGTGTCCATACGCTCCCGCTCGGTGCGCCGGCGGTAGTTGGCGAACTCGGCCTGGAGCCGCCGGAGGTGGTCGATCGCCTCCTGGTAGGAGCCCTCGCTTCCCACCTGGGCGGCGACGTCCTCCTCCACCGGGGGGCCCTCGGGCTCCAGCGCCCGGGGGCCGTCCGCGCCGCGCGCCGGATCACCTTCGCGCCCGGCCTCCCCTCCCGGCCCGGGGCCGGGGCGGCGCCGGGCGTCCTCGATGGGAATGTCGTAGCTCTTCGGTCGTTTGGTCATGATCGCTCCGTCTCGCTCGATTGCGAGTCTCCGGCACCGGCTTCCGAGGCCTCGGCGGGGGCGCCGGGCGCCTTCGGACCGGCCGCGGCCGCCCGTTCCGGTGATTTCTTCATCTCGTCCAGATAATTGAGTCTGAGGTCGGTGAGGGCGCCCTGCAGCAGGCGGTTCTCGTCCGGGCTGCGTTTCCCCTCGGTACGGGTGTCCAGCTCGGCAAGCATGTCGATCATGATCCGGGCCACCGCCATCTCCCGTTCGACCCTTTCGGTGACCGGGTTGGCGACCTTGCCCATGGCGATCCACGCCTGGTAGCGGAACGTCTCCACCAGATAGGGAATGAGACGCCCGGTCTGGAACTCCTCGCTCATCGCCACCTCCTCCCGGTTTCCCCGGCTCGCCGGCCCGGCGCTCCGGCAGGCGAAGGGGAGAGGGCCGGGTGCCCCCTCCCCGTTCGGCCGGTCGAATGAAACGTTCGGGCGCGGGGCCGGGACCGTCAGTCCTCGACCACCTCGAAGTCGGCGTCCACCGACCCCTTCTTGCCGCCGGACCCGCCGCCCTGAGGACCGGCGCCCCCCTCGCCCTGCGGGCCGCCTTCACCCTGCGGGCCGCCTTGCTCGCCCGAGGCCGCCTGGTACATCTTCTGCGCGGCGGTGCTGAACACCTCCTGGAGGGCCTCGGTGGAGGACTTGATCTCGCCCACGTCGGCGCCTTTGAGCGCCTCGCGCACCCGTCCCACCGCGGCTTCGACCTTGGCCTTGGTCTCGGCGTCGATCTTGTCGCCGTTCTCCTTGAGCTGCTTTTCCACCTCGTAGGTGAGCGACTCGGCCCGATTCCGGGCCTCCACCTCCTCGCGGCGCTTCTGGTCCTCGCCGGCGTTGGCCTCGGCTTCCTTCACCATCTTCTTGATCTCGTCCTCGGACAGGCCCGAGGAGGCCTGGATCTTGATGCTCTGCTCCTTGCCGGTGGCCTTGTCGCGTGCGGAGACGTTCAGGATGCCGTTGGCGTCGATGTCGAAGGTGACCTCGACCTGCGGCACCCCGCGCGGCGCGGGGGGAATGCCCACCAGCTGGAACGAGCCGATGAGCTTGTTGTCCCCGGCCATGGGGCGCTCGCCCTGGAACACCTTGATGTCCACCGCGGTCTGGTTGTCGGACGCGGTCGAAAACACCTCCGTCCGCTTGGTGGGGATGGTGGTGTTGCGCTCGATGAGCTTGGTCATCACCCCGCCCAGGGTCTCGATCCCCAGGGAGAGCGGGGTCACGTCCAGCAGCAGCACGTCCTTCACGTCGCCGGAGAGGACGCCGCCCTGGATGGCGGCGCCCACCGCCACCACCTCGTCCGGGTTGATCCCCTTGTGGGGGTCGCGCCCGAACAGCTCCTTCACCAGCGCCTGGACCTTGGGCATGCGGGTGGATCCGCCCACCAGCACCACCTCGTCGATCTCGCTGGTCTTGAGCCCGGCGTCGGCGATGGCCTTCTTGCAGGGCTCGACCGTGCGCTGCACCAGATCGTCCACCAGCTGCTCGAACTTGGACCGGCTGAGGTTCACGTTCAGGTGCTTGGGACCGTTCTGGTCCGCGGTGATGAAGGGCAGGTTGACGTCGGTCTGCTGCGTCGAACTCAGCTCGATCTTGGCCTTCTCCGCCGCCTCCTTGAGCCGCTGCAGCGCCATCGGATCCTTGCTGAGGTCGATTCCCTCCTGCTTCTTGAACTCCTCGACCAGCCAGTTGATGACCCGCTGGTCGAAGTCGTCCCCGCCCAAGTGGGTGTCGCCGTTGGTCGACTTCACCTCGAACACCCCGTCCCCGATCTCGAGGATGGAGATGTCGAAGGTCCCGCCGCCCAGGTCGTAGACCGCGATCTTTTCGTCCTTCTTCTTCTTGTCCAGGCCGTAGGCGAGCGCGGCCGCGGTGGGCTCGTTGATGATGCGCTTCACGTCGAGTCCGGCGATCCGGCCGGCGTCCTTGGTGGCCTGCCGCTGCGAATCGTTGAAGTAGGCGGGAACGGTGACGATGGCCTCGGTCACCGGCTGACCGAGGTAGTCCTCCGCGGTCTGCTTCATCTTCTGGAGGATCATGGCCGAGATCTCGGGCGGGGTGTATTCCTTGTCCCCCACGTCCACCGAGACCTGGCCGCTCCCGTGCGGCACGATCGCATACGGCACCATCTTCTCCTCGGACTCGACCTCGCTGTGCGCGCGGCCCATGAATCTCTTGATCGAGAAGATGGTGTTGCGGGGATTGGTGATGGCCTGGCGCTTCGCCACCTGGCCCACCAGCCGCTCACCGTTCTTGGTGAACGCCACCACCGAGGGCGTGGTCCGGCCACCCTCCGAATTGGGGATGACCACCGGCTCGCCGCCTTCCATGACCGCGACGCAGGAGTTGGTGGTCCCGAGATCGATTCCAATGATCTTTCCCATGCTGAATCACCCTGCCTTTGCTGACATATGAGACGGGCCCGGCTCCTCGGTCGTTGCCGCGCCGCAACCCGCCACCAACCGCCTCCGGGGGGATCCGCACGGACCTCCCCGGTCGCGGTTCGAAGTTACACGTCGATGTCGATCTCGCGGGGCCTGGACTCCTCGGACTTGGGAAGCACCACGGTGAGGACGCCGTCCTCGAACCGGGCCTTGATCTTGTCCGTGTCCACCGGGCAGCCGAGCTGGAAGCTCCGCTCGAACGTCCCGTAGCTCCGCTCGATCTGGTGCCAGTTGTCGTTGTCGCTCTCCCGTTCCGCCCGCTTCTCGCCCCGCAGGGTGATGACGTTGTCGGTGAGGGAGATCCTGACGTCGTCCCGCTTCAGGCCCGGGAGTTCGGCCACCAGCTTGAACTCGCTCTCGTTCTCCTTGAGATCCACCGCGGGATACCAGCCGCGAGGGGCCGCCCCGGCCGGCCGGCCACCCCGCCAGACCTCGTCGAAAGCCCGGTTGATCTCGTCCTGGATGCTGACCAGATCGCTCATCGGTCTCCAGCGTACAAGCGCCATGTCTGCCACCTCCGTTCCCGGGCGCTCGCCCGGGCGAGTTTGATTTGTTGGGTCCTCGAGTCTCGCGCGTCTCGCCGTCGCGCTTCAAACCGTCGCCCACCTATATGTGCAGGCAACGTGCCAAGGAGCCCCGGCGCCTGTCCGGCTTCACAATTCAATGGTAAACAACGCGTTAGACAAGGTCAAGCGCCGCGGTCCAATCTGCGACAGGCCGCCTCCAAGCCCCTTGATTCAAGATGAAGCGGATCGGCTGTTCCATTCGGCAACATCGCTTCGATCCGAAACGAAACCGGGGCTCCCGCGGGGCCCTGGCTTCCACCCCGCCCCCCGCGTTACCATGAAAGCTCCGCTTTCCGGTTCGTTCCCGGTCGCGATCGTCATGGACTCATCGCAGGAGGACTTATCCCCTATGCCCGGAAAATTCGTCTTGGACATGGAATCGATCCGCTCCCGCGCCCGCCAGCACATGGAGAAGGGGGCGGTGGTCGGCAGGTACAAGGGCGACCTCGACCAGGTCATCCAGGTGTTGAACGAGGTCCTGGCCACCGAGATCGTCTGCACCCTCCGCTACAAGCGGCACTACTACATGGCGACGGGGATCGAGAGCGGCCCGGTGGCGGCGGAGTTCCTGGAGCACGCCGGCCAGGAACAGCAGCACGCCGACTGGGTGGCCGGGCGCATCGTCCAGCTCGGCGGGGCCCCCGACTTCAACCCCAAGGGCCTCTGTGACCGATCCCACGCCGACTACGAGGAGGGGAACTCGCTGGAGGAGATGATCCGCGAGGACCTGGTGGCCGAGCGCATCGCCATCGAGACCTATGGCGAGGTGGCGCGCTGGCTCGACGACGACGATCCCACCACCCGGCGGCTGATCGAGGACATCCTCAAGCAGGAGGAGGAGCACGCCGACGACCTGGTGAACCTGCTCCAGAGGATGCAGACGAAGGCCTGAACCGCTCCGCATCCTCCCGAGGCCCGGTCAGCGGATGGCGCGGAAGTTCCAGTGCCGGAAGACCGGCGCCACCCCCGGGCGGAAACGGTACGCTCCGAAGACCGGCTCCCCGGGCGAGACCACCCGCTCGACCAGGGACAGGTCCAGAAAGCTCCACCCGGCCAGGAGCCCGCGGAGTTCGGCTTCGGTGAAGTAGTGGTGGACCACCCCCGCCTCCGGGGGGCGATCGTGGACGAAGGTGTTCTCCGCGACCTCGCGGCCGTCCCCGAACCGGGCGTCGGAGGATGCGATGACCGTGCCCACGAACCGGCCCCCGGGACGCAGCACCCGCGTGACCTCGGCAAAGGCGTTTCCGGCCTCCTCCGGGAGCGCGTGATTCACCGACTTGACCGCGAGCACCGCGTCGAACACGCGGTCGGGAAACGGGAACGGCCGGCGGAAGTCGCCCAGGGCAAGGGCGGGAACGTATCCGGCGTCCTCGAGCAGGTCGCGGCTCCGGGCCAGGCCCCGGCGCGCGCGGTCGAACCCCACCGGCCGGAGCCCGGCCCGGGCCAGGGGGAGAAGGTGGCGTCCCGCGCCGCACCCCAGGTCCAGCACCCGCCATCGGGGTGGAGCGGACTCGGCCAGCTCCATCGCCAGGGGCGCGGGGTCGGGAAGCACGTTGGCGGCGTCCTTGAAGAGCTCGTTCCAGTCGGGCATGGTGGAGGGAGGATAACTCCTCCCGCCGCCGGAGCGGCGGCGCGAGGCGGGATCACTTCAAACAGTTAACTTGGCGATTCCCGCGCGACCGGTCGCGGGTAGCAAGTACCCAGAGCTAATTCCAAGAAAAACAATTGGTTACCTTCGCGGCCGCACTTTTTGTGGGGTCGGGGTATCCACCCCGCCTCCCGACCCCGGCCTCGGAGGAAAGCCGACCGGGAACGTCACCAATTTCGCATCTGATTTTGGGGTAATGATTTACAAGCCGTGTCACGAATCCGACCGGAAGTGGCACACAGGTTGCGTAGTGGGGTGATCGAAGCAGCGAGACTCTCGGAAGAGGGAAGCAAGCTTCAGACGCACCAAAAAGCCGCGAATGCTACTCTCCAACCCCGGCAGGGTGGTTCGTTCGGTGATGAGGCAGCCACCGGGCGAACCACCCACGCGGCCCTCCTGGCGAGGCGGGTTGGGGGAGTTCGAGGCGACAAAGACTTCGGTTCCGCGACTCGGAGCCGTCCAGGCTGGTTCCCTGGGACCGTCAACGTCCGCAGGGTTATGCAAAGCAAGCGCCCGCTCGGCCTAAGGGATGCCTCCCACACAGGTCTGGCTCGTTCCCGGACGGCGGCGCGCTCCAGGGAACCAATCCCATCCCTGAGGGGGGGATCGCGCGTCGCAAGAGTATACAAGCCCGCTCTTGCTGGCGCCGTAGGGGCACCCGAAAGCCGGGTGCCCCAAATTTTTGACCGGAGGGGCCCTTGGGCCTCGCCGGGCGCCGGCCTGGCGGGGTCGCTCCCGCCGCGGTCTCCCCGGGGGGATGGAGCCGCCACCGGGAGGCCCGGGCCGCGTCCCGGGCAGTCCCGACTTCCATCTTGCCAAGGGACGCTCTTCCGGGTTCCCATGACCCCACCGTGAGCGAGACGCCCGCCCAGCACACCCGTACCGCCGGCTTCGTGCTCGCCCGCTTCGAGAAGTGGGCGCTGCCCCGGCTGGCCCGGAAGCTCCCCGGCCGGGTCCTGCCCGACCACCTCACCCTCCTCGGTCTGGCCGCCGCCACCGCGATCGGGGCCGGGTACGTGCTCTCCAACCGCGACCCGGCCTGGCTGTGGGCGGTGAACGCGGCCCTGGTGGCGCACTGGTTCGGGGACAGCCTGGACGGCACCCTGGCCCGGGTCCGCCACATCGAGCGGCCGCGTTACGGCTTCTACGTCGACCACATCTCCGACGCTTACGCCACCTTCGCCATCGGGCTGGGCATGGGACTCTCGCCCTTCATGCTGCTCGGCACCTCGCTCGCGATCGTGGTGGCGTACCTGGTGCTCTCGATCAACGTCTACCTGGAGACCTACCTCTTCGGGGAGTTCCGCTACGGCTACGGGGTGGTGGGGCCGACCGAGGCGCGGATTCTCCTGATCGGGCTCAACCTCACCGCGCTCGCGGCGCGAGGCCTCCCGTTCAACCTGTTCGGGATCGGCATGACCGTGTTCGACATCGCGGGAATCGCGGCGGCGGGCGGGATGGCCGCGCTCCTGGCGGCGCGGGTGGGGCGGAACCTGCGGACCCTGGCCGCGCTCGAACCGGGCAACACCGTGCGCCCCGGGGGTCCTTCCGGGAACTAGCCACCCGTCGAAAGACCGGTCCCGACCGGCTCTTGCCGGCGGATCCAGGAACGACGAGGAGGCGATGGCCCAAGCGCATCGCCGTCGCGCCCGGCGCCGGGCGCGGCGGCGCTCCGAACGCGGCCAGATCCGGTTTTTCGACGGGCGGCCGGGAAAGTGGACGCTAGCGGATCAACACCATCCGCGCCGAGGCCTCGGCGCCGGAGGCGGTCCGCACGCGGGCGAAATAGGTTCCGGCGGGGGCGGGGCGCCCTTCCGCGTCCCGGCCGTCCCAGACCAGGCCCGAGGCGATCCCGTCGATCTCACGGATCCTCCGCCCGGTGACGTCGTAGATCTCCGCCCGGGCCGCCTGGCCCGCCGGCGCCCGGGGGATCCGGATCTCCACCCGGCCTCGCGAGGGATTGGGGGCGGCGAGAACCCGCGGCCGCGCCGGGCCGACGTCGGGAACCCCCGAGACCGCCGTCGCCAGGTCCACGGCGTCCGCCAGGTCCACCCGGCCGGTGCCCAGGTCGCCGTCGTAGGGCTGATTCCCGGCAAGCTGATAGATGGGAGCCACCGCGTTGGCGATCCAGTTCTCGCACTGCTGCTTGGTGGCGCCGGGGGCCACGCTCATGAGAAGCGCCGCCTCGCCGGCGACGAAGGGAGTGGCGAAGGAGCAGCCGCTTCCGGTGGCCCATCCCCCTCCGGGGAAAGCGCTCCGGATGCCGTCCCCGGGAGCGGATACGAACACCTTGGAGTTGTAGTCGGCGAAGCTCGCCTTGACGTCGGCGGAGTCGAGCGCGGTGACCATGATCGCCTTGCTGTAGTCGGCGGGAAAATAGGTCGGGCTCGAGCGATCCTCGTTCCCGGCGCCCGCCACCACCACCATCCCCGCCGCGGTCACCACGTCCAGCTCGTGGGCGATCATGGAGATGTGGCGCGGCACCCCGAAGCTCATGTTGAGGATCTGGGCGCCGTGGAACTGGGCGTACCGGATACCTTTGGAGATGTGGTACGAATCGCCGTGCCCCTCGTCGTCCAGCACCCGGATGGGGAGGATGGTGGCGTCGGGGGCGACCAGGTGGACGATCCCCGCCACCATGGTGCCGTGGCCGTGCCCCTCGTCGATCATCCCGTCCCCGTCCTCGTCGATCCCGTCGGCGGTGTCCGTCACGTCATCGTTGTAGTCGAGGAAGTTGAACCGCTCCGGGCTCACCCGCTCCGCGAAGACGGGGTGGTTCACGTCGAGCCCGGTGTCCAGGATCGCCACCGTCACCCCGAGCCCGGTGGCCCGGGTGTGGGCGGCATCCACCCCCACCCGGAGGGCGGCCTGCTGATCCGCGTATTCGGTCACGGTTCCGCCGGTGGCCGAGATCACCATTTGCCGGATCGCCTCCGGCGTCTCCTGGTAGTAGTTGACCTCGGCCTCCTCCACGTCGGAGTCGGCGCGGAGGGAGTCCTGAAACTCCACCTCGGTCCAGCCCGAGGGCACGGTGATCAGGTAGAGGTCGGCCTCGGGATAGGCGCCCAGGGTCACGCTGGCGTACTTGTCGTTGACCTCGCTGATGGGGTAGCCGGTGTACATGCTGACCACCATCTGCCCGGACACGTAGTCGCCCGAGGCCCACGCCCCGCCGGTGAAGGCGGCGAGGGCGGCCAGGCTCAAGAGGGCGGCTTGACGGACGGGTGGGCGATGCAGGTTCATGGTTCGAGCTCCCGTCGGGACCGATGGCCGGGTCCGGGGTCCGGGGGGGGATCCGGGGATGGGCCCGAGTATAACCGCCGGCGGCGTCCCTGCTCCGTTCAATAGACGGATACGCCCCCCCCGGTGATACGGGACCGGGAAATTCGCGGGACCGGGCGCCGGGCGCCGGCGAAGGCGCTATACTGTTTGTTTTTGCACACTTGCCCAGGAGGCCGGGGAGATCATGGAACGGGACCAGATGGTGGCGGGGCTGGCCGCCGGGGACGATCGGGCGTGGAGGCTGTTCCTGGACGGATACGGCCGCCTGATCTACTCGGTGGTCCGCCGGTTCGACCTCAACGACGACGAGCGCGACGACGTCTTCCAGAACGCCTGCGTGGTCATCCACCGCTCCGTCCATACCCTGCGCGACCCGTCCAAGCTCTCGTCCTGGATCTACGGTGTGACCTACCGGCTCTCCATCGATGCCCTCCGCAAGAAGAAGCGGGAGATCCTCACCGACGACCCCGAGCCCTACGGGCAACCCGGGCGCCGCGAGGATCCGGGCCCCGCCCCCGACGCCCACCTGCAGCGGGTGGAGGAGGCCGCCCGCCTCTACGATCTCCTGGAGCTGCTGGACGAACGCTGCCGCCGTCTCCTCACTGCGCTCTACCTCCAGGACCCTCCGCTCAGCTACAAGGAGCTGGGCGAGGAGGAGGGCATGCCGCTCGGGAGCATCGGCCCGACCCGCGCCCGGTGCCTGGAGAAGCTCCGCCGCCTCTTTCCCGAGGTATCAACCCCGGAAACGGCCCCGACTACTGATCGGACGCCGGGAATCGCCCCCAGGGGGGAAGGAGAGGGCAAGCCGTGAAGTCACCTGACGCACATCCCGATTGGGCCGAGATCCTGGACGCGAGAGAAGGGCGCGCGCCGTCCCTCGATCCGCACCTCGCCGGTTGCGCACGCTGTCGCGAGCGGGACCGCGAGGCCGGAGAATTGCTCGCGCGCCTGGCCCACGCCCGGCTGGAAGACGCGCCGGAGTCGCTGAAGCGCGCGGCCCTGAACCGGGTCCGGGCGGAAGCCCGGACGGCCGCGCTTCCCACCGGAGCCTGGGCGGCGATCCGGGCCCGGTTCGCCGAGGGCCTGTCCGAGGTTCGGGCCGGCCTGGCCGCGGACTCCCTCGCCGCCCCCGGAGCGGTGCGGGGCTCCACCGAGGCCTCGCCGCGTCTTCTGCTCTACGAGACCGACGCTTATTCGATCTCGATTTCCCTGGCCGCGGGCGAGCCGACCGGCACCTTGGATCTCCAGGGGCAGGTCGCCCCGCGGCGCGCGGACCGGCTCCCCGGCGGAGGGCACGTCGTCCTTCATCGATCCGGCGGGCTTTCCGAGGCCGATCTCTCCGAGTTCGGAGAGTTCTCCTTCCGCGGCGTGCCCCGCGGCGCGGTCGTGCTGGCCGTCGCCCTGGGCGGAGAGCTCATCCGCCTGGGCCCGCTGGGTTCCGAGGGAGGCGACGCCGAGAGATCTTAGCCGCCCGTCCGGCGGCCGGGGCCGGACCCCGGCGAAGGAGTGAGAGCATCGCGCGTTCGTCCGTTCCCGGGCCGGAGCCGGGTCCCGATCTCGAATTCTGGGAACGCGCCGAGCCCGCGGAGCTGGCCGCGCGCCTGCGCGGGCTCGCCGCGCCCCCCGGCGCCGCCCTCACCCGGGCGATCTGGAACCGGGCCGCCGCCTTCCGCTTTTCCGCCCCCGCGGTCTACCTGGACCTCTCCGGGCTCCTCCTCGGCGCGGTAGGCGTCGGCGGCGCCCCCACTGCCCTCCCCCGCGACGCCGCCGAGGCTCGCGCCGCCGCCTGGTGCGCCCGCGCCGAGGCGCTGAACGCGGCGGGAAGGATCCAGGACGCGGCCTCGGCCTACGGGACGGCGGCGGAGTTCGCGAACCGCGCCCGCCGGCCCGATCTCACCGGCCGGATCCTGGTGGGACGGGTCCACGTCGCCGCGCTGGCCGGGCGGCGGGAGGAGGCCTCGCGGCTCTTCCGCCGCGCCGAACGGTTCCTGAAGCGGGCCGGCCGGGACGATCTCCTGGGAAAGCTCTACATGAACCGGGGCAACTCCTTCTACCAGGAGGACCGGTATCGCGACGCCGACCGGTGCTATGCCCGCGCGGACCGGCTCCTGGCCGCCGCCGGCACCGAGGAACCGGCGCGGGCGGGACTGCTCATGAACCGCGGGGTGACCGCCACCAGCCTCGACCGCTTCGCCGAGGCCCGCGCACGGTTCGAGGAGACCGAACAGGTGGCGGCGCCCCTGGGCCTGGACCACCTGGTCGCCTACGCCCGCTACAACCGCGCGTTCCTGGAGCGGCTCCGCGGCGACACCCGGGCCGCCCTCGACCTGCTCGAGACCGCGGGCCGCTCGTTCGCGGAGCAGGGGGCGCGGGACATGACCGCCGCCACCGCGCACTCGCGGGCCGAGATCTACCTGGAGCTGGGGATGCCCGCCGAGGCGCGGGATCTGGCGAAGGAAGCCGGCGCCGCCTTCGCCGCCGAGGGGATGGAGCTCGACGCCGCGCTCGCCGCCCTCGTCGAGGCCCGGAGCCTTCTCGACCTGGCCCGCCCGGGCGCGGCGCTTCCGCTCCTCATCCGGGCCCGGGACGACTTCACCGCCAAGCGCAACCCCGCCCGCCGGGCCCTGGTGCTCCTGGAGCTGGCCCGCGCGGAAGGCGCGGCGGGCGACCCTTCCCGGGCCGCCGCCCATGCCCGGCGCGCCCGCGACGTGTTCCGCCGCCGGCGGCTGGGGCGATGGGAGAGCGAGGCCCGGGCCCTGGTGGCCGGGCTGCACCTCGACGCGGGCCGGCCCGGGCGGGCGGAGCGGGCGCTGGCCGGCGCGCTCCCGAAAGCGCGGACCCTCCCCCACGCCCAGCGGCAGGAACTCTGGATGCTGGCGGGGCGGGCGGCGTTGGCCTCGGGACGGACCGCGGCCGCCCGGAGCCGGCTGGAGCGCGCTGCCGCCCTGCTCGAGCAAGGGCGCCGGCTCACCCCCGGACTCGAACTCCGGCTGCGAAGCTTCGAGCGGCGGGCGGGGGTCTACCACGACCTGGTCACTCTGGAGCTGGCCGCCCCCCGGTTCGAGCGGTTGCTGGGCCTGGTAGAGCGCGCGCGGGCCCGAGGGTTCCGGGACCTGGCGGCGGGCCACCGGTCCGGAGAGGCCGCCCTCGGCCGGCGCCGCGAACTCCTGGGCTCCCTCACCCGGCGGCTGGAGGAGGCCGAGTTCGATCCCGCGGCCGGGGCGGACCGGGACGCCCTCAAGCGCCGGGTGCTCCGGCTGGAGGACGAGATCCTCCGCGAGCGGCGGCACGCCGCCGAACGCGAGCCGGAGACCCATGAGGAGCGGATCGCCGTCGATCCCGCCCGCCTCCGCCGGCGCCTGGGCGAGGGGGGCGCCCTGGTCGGCTACTTCGTGAGCGGGGAACGGGTCCTGGCCCTGGCCCTCACCCGGGACCGCGCCCTCCACCGGGTCCTGCCCACCCCGGCCTCGGCGCTCCGGGAGGCGGTGGAGCGGGCGCGGTTCCAGCTGGAGTCCGCGCTGTTCGTGGGGGAGCGCGGCCCCGCCGGCCTCGGCTTCCTGCGCCGCTCCGCCGAGGCCTCGCTCCGCGCGCTCCACGACCTGATTCTGGCCCCGGTCCTGGAGGGGCTGCCCCTCCCGCGCCGGCTCTACCTGGTCCCCCACCGGTTCCTGCACCACGCCCCCTTCGAGTGTCTCCGCGACGGGCGCGGGTTTCTGGACGAGAGAACCACGGTGTCACGGCTTCCGCTCACCGACTTCCTGCTCCGCCCACGCCCCCCCCACCGGCCCGGCCCCGCGCTCCTCGCGGGCACCCTCCGTTCCGGCCCCGCCTTCGTGGCCGAGGAGCTGGAGGCGGTGGCCGCATTCTTCCCCCGGGACCGGCGGACGGTGATGCGGGATCCCGCCACCGCCGACCTCCTGGCCGCGCTCCCCCGGGCGGGGGTGATTCACCTGAGCTCCCACGGGGTGTTCCGGGACGACAACCCCGCGTTCTCCAACCTCAGCACCGGTGACGGCGCCCTCTTCCTGGACGACGTGCTGAAAGTGCGGCTCCGGGCGTCGCTGGTGGTGCTGAGCGCGTGCAACACCGGGCGGGTGTTCACCGGAGGGGGGGAGGATCTTTCCGGAGTCGCCCATGGATTCCTGGCGGCGGGGGCGTCGGGGCTGGTGGCGAGTCTCTGGCGCGTTCACGACCGGGCCACCCGCGAACTCATGGAGGCGTTCTACCGGGAACTGACCGGCGGCGCCGATCCCGCCGAGGCGCTTGCCGCGGCCCGGCGCTCGATCCGGGAGCGGTGGGGCCACCCCGCGTTCTGGGGCGGGTTCGGGGCGTTCGGCTAGGGGGATACCCGGAGAGAACGCGCCCTCGTCCCCGGTCAGCGAGGCAGATAGTAGACGAAGCCCAGGTGCGGCCAGCCGCCTCCGAAGAGGTTGAACTCGCGATGATCCTCGCTCGGCGAGGAGGAGATGGCTCCCGCGCTCACGAAGTCCAGGGCCACCCCCTGGGACGCGGTCACGCTGAAGTCGGGGGCCACGAACACCTCGAAGTCGAAACCCAGGTTCAGCTCCACCGTGGTCTCGGGCGCCCCCGCGGGGTGCATGCTGGCGAAGCGCGCTCCCGGACGCAGGTAGAAGTTCACCCGGTCGCCGGGAGCGAGCGCGATCAGGATTCCCGCGTCCAGGTGGGCATCGCCGTGGGCGCGCTCGCGGGCGGTGAGCCCCAGGCCCAGCTCCAGCCCCACGCGGCGCTCGAAGAGGTAACGCACCCCCAGCGGGACCTCGGGCGAGATCATGGCCACCCCGAGACGGCGGGAGACGTCGTGGCCGAACCCGCCGGCGCGAGCCGGGGAGGCGCCGGCCAGGAGGAGCGCGGCCAGGAGGGCGGGAAAAAGCCGAGGCCCCGCCGCGCGTGCGGCGGGGCCCAGGCAGAGCACGGAGGTCATCGGCTTGGGGCCGATTTACTGCGACTTCTTCAGGTAGTAGTGAAATCCGAAGCTGGTCCAGTTGTTCCCGAAGAATCCGTAGTCCGAGGTCGAGCTGGACCCGGAGATCCCGGAGTCGTAGCTCGAGAACTGGAATCCCTGGGCGGCGCTGACGGTGAAGTCGTCGGTCACGTTGACCTCGAACTCCAGGGCGGCGCTCACGTTCAGGACCTTGGCCTTGTCCCCCCCGTTACCGGGATCCATGGTCATCCAGTTGAAACCGGGGCGGACGAGGAAGGCCACCCGGTCGGCCATGTTGTCGATCACGATCGGAACGCCGACGTCGATCCCGTAGGTCTTGGCCTCGTGATCGTTATGGGTCATGTACCCGAGGCCGACGTCCACCCCGACCTTCTGAGAGGCCCAGTAGCGGACGCCCACCGGGAAGTCACTGCTGGTGAAACCGAGGCCGATCCGGCCCGACATGTCATTCGCCGCCATGGCCGCGGTGGCGATCATGGTCAGCGCGACCGTGAAGAAGAGGATCTTCTTCATTTGAGCTACCCTCCTTGATTCTGCTGTGCGCTCCGCGCAGCCGCGCGGAGCGACATGACGAAGGGGGGCCGACCATCCGGTCGCGTCCCCAATCCTCCAATCCGGATCCGCCCCCCTTCGGCGGCTCTCCGCCACGGGACGGGGGGGAAAACCCGCATCGGCAAAACGAGTACACGAAGTTTGAGCAGGTTGGCAAGGGGGTAAAATGGCACACGACTGCCACCTGGGGGTCCGGAGGGGCGCTACCGGATGATGGGGGGGGCTCCGCCGGAGCCCCCAGACCGTCGGTTGAGGGGTCTTCCGGGGCGGTTTCCGGGGCTCCGGGAAGGCCGATTTCCGGGCTCGAATGGAGGCGCAGCGAGGGGCTAGAGGTGCTGCCCGCCGTCCACCCGGATGACCTCGCCGGTGATGTGGCGGGCCTTGGGGGAGCAGAGGAACAGGACCACGTCGGCCACTTCCTCGGGCTTGGCCAGACGCCCCAAGACACTGCGAGACAACGCTTTGTCGATCTCCTCGGAAGAGACGGCCTTGAGCGCCGCGGTCTCTACCATGCCCGGGGCCACCGCGTTCACGTTCACGTCGTAGGGGCCCAGTTCCCGGGCCGCGGCCAGGGTGAGCCCGATCACCCCCATCTTGGCCACCACGTCGTTCAGGTCCGAGGCCCCCTGGGTGGCCTGAAGCGAGGCCACGTTGACCACCTTCCCCGCCGCCTGCTCCCGGAAGACGGTGGCCGACGCCCGGATAAAATTGAAGTACCCCTTCAGGTTCACGTCCAGAACGTGGTCGAACTGCTCCCGGGTCATCTCGAAGAGGGAGGCCGGGTCCTTGGCCCCCACCGCGTTTACCAGGATGTCGAGCCGCCCCCACCTGGCCACGGTCTTCTTCACGAACTCCGAGACCTGATCGTAGTCGGTGATGTCGAGCGCCTCGCCCAGGGCCGATCCGGAGATGGACTCGATCGCCTGCACGACCTCGTCGGCTTCCCGGCGGTCCGCCCGGTAGGTGAACGCGATCTTGGCGCCGGCCCGGGCCAGGCGCATGCAGATGGCGCTCCCCAGGTCCCCGCTCCCCCCGCTCACGATCGCCACCTTGTCCTTGAGTTCCATCTCAAACCTCCCGGATGAACGAGGCCGCCACGCCCAGCCCGCCCGAAACGCACAGGGTCGCCAGGCCCGCGCGGGCGTTCCGGCGGCGCATCTCGTGGATGAGCGTCACGGCGATGCGGGCGCCCGAGGCCCCGATGGGATGCCCCAGAGCGATGGCCCCACCGTTGACGTTGAGCCGCTCCGGATCGAACTTCAGCTCCCGGTCCACGGCCAGGACCTGGGCGGCGAACGCCTCGTTGAGCTCCACCAGGTCGTAGGCGTCGACCGGCCGGCCGGTCCGCGCCTCCAGCTTCCGTACCGCGGGCACCGGGCCGATCCCCATGATGCGGGGATCCACCCCGGCGGTGGCGCCGTCCTCGAGCCAGACTACGGGTTTCCACCCATGTTCGCGCACCGCCGCCTCCGACGCCAGGACCAGGGCCGCCGCCCCGTCGGTGATCCCACTGGAGTTGCCCGCGGTCACGGTGCCGTCGGAACGGAAGACCGGGGCGAGCCGGGCCAGGGCCTCCACGGTCACCCCCGCCCGGGGGCGCTCGTCCGCCTCCACCCGGACCGGACCCCGGCGGCCGGGGACCTCGACCGGAACGATCTCATCCCGGAAGCGGCCGTCGGCGGCGGCGGCCTCGGCCCGGTTCTGGCTGCGCGCGGCGTAGGCGTCCTGCTCCGCCCTCGAGATCCCCTCGCGGCCGGCCAGGGTCTCGGCGGTCGTGCCCATGACGTCCCCGGCAAGCGGGCAGAAAAAGCCGTCCCGGTACATGGCGTCCACCAGCGGCCGGTCCCCCATCTTGTAGCCGGTTCGGAGCCCGGGCAGGAGGTGGGGCACCTGGGTCATGTTCTCCATCCCCCCCGCCAGCACCACCGAGGCCTCCCCGAGGCGGATCCGGTCCCGGCCCAGGAGGAGCGCGGTAAGCCCCGATCCGCAGGCCTGGTTCACCGTCGCCGCGGGGGAGGTGACCGGAATCCCCGCCCCCACCGCCACCTGCCGGGCCGGGTTGGGACCGCATCCGGCCTGGCGGGCATGGCCGAGGATGGTCTCGTCCACCTGGTCCGGCTTCACCGAGGCCTCGGCCAGGGCCGCGACGGCCGCCCGGATGGCCAGCTCCACCGCGCTCACCCCCGAAAACGCCCCCAGGAACCGCCCGATAGGAGTTCGTTTGGCGGAGAGAACGGCGACACGGGGGGCGGTGGACACGGGCGGAGCCTCCACGAAGGACGGTGGGCAGGGTCCCAAAGGCCGGACCCGGGGGGGTCAACCGGTCCATGCTAGGGACCGGGGGCCGGTGCGTCAAGCGCGCCGGCGGCCGGGCGTTGACCCCACCCCCCCGCCCGGCTACGATCCAGGGCGCGTAATTGCCGCAGTCGCAACCAGATTCCACGACGGACGCCGGCTCGGCGCCCCTTCCGGAGACCGCCCATGAGCGTCAAGGACCGCATCGCCGAACTCCAGCGCCGCCGGGCCGAGGCCGCCCTCGGCGGGGGCCCTGAGCGCATCGAGAAACTGCATGCCGCCGGCAAGCTCACCGCCCGGGAGCGGATCGAATTGCTGCTCGACCCCGGCACCTTCCAGGAGCTGGGGGTCTTCGTGACCCACGACTGCACCGATTTCGGGATGGAGAAGCGGAAGATCACCGGGGACGGGGTGGTGGCCGGGTTCGGGCAGATCGACGGCCGGCAGGTCTACCTCTTCGCCCAGGACTTCACCGTGTTCGGGGGGACGCTCTCCGCCGCCAACGCCCGGAAGATCTGCAACATCATGGACCTGGCCATGCAGAACGGGGCGCCGGTGATCGGGCTCAACGACTCCGGGGGGGCGCGGATCCAGGAGGGGGTGGCGAGCCTGGGCGGCTACGCCGACATCTTCCTCCGGAACACGCTGGCCAGCGGGGTGGTCCCGCAGATCTCCGCGATCATGGGGCCCTGCGCGGGGGGCGCGGTGTACTCCCCCGCCATCACCGACTTCGTGATCATGGCCAAGGGCACCAGCCAGATGTTCGTGACCGGGCCGGACGTGATCAAGAGCGTGACCAAGGAAGAAGTCACCCACGAGGAGCTGGGCGGGGCCATGACCCACAACGCCAAGAGCGGGGTCGCCCACTTCGCCGCCGAGGACGATCGGGACACGTTGCGGCTGGTGCGGGAGCTCCTGAGCTACGTGCCGCAGAACAACGTGGAGGACCCGCCCTACCTGGAGCCCACCGACGATCCCAGCCGCAGGGACGAGGCACTCCAGACCGTGGTCCCGGCCGATTCGAACAAGCCATACGACGTGAAGGAGGTGATCCGGGCGGTGTTCGACGACGGCCGGTTCCTGGAGGTGCACCAGCACTTCGCCCGGAACATCGTGGTGGGGTTCGGGCGGCTCGACGGGCACCCGGTGGGGGTGGTGGCCAACCAGCCGAGGTTCCTGGCCGGGGTGCTGGACATCGACGCTTCCAAGAAGGGTGCGCGCTTCGTGCGCTTCTGCGACGCCTTCAACCTGCCGCTGGTGACCTTCGAGGACGTGCCCGGGTTCCTTCCGGGAACCGGACAGGAGTGGAACGGGATCATCGCCAACGGCGCCAAGCTCCTGTTCGCCTACTGCGAGGCCACGGTGCCCAAGCTCACGGTGGTCCTGCGCAAGGCCTACGGCGGGGCCTACGACGTCATGAGCTCCAAGCACATCCGGGGCGACTTCAACGTGGCCTGGCCCACCGCGGAGCTGGCGGTGATGGGGGCCGAGGGCGCCGTGAACATTCTCTACCGCCGCGAGATCGCCGCCTCCGCCGACCCCGCCGGCGAGCGCCGCGAGCGCGTCGAGGAGTACAACGCCAAGTTCGCCAACCCCTACGTGGCAGCCGAGCTGGGCTACCTGGACGACGTGATCGAGCCGCGGGAGACCCGGCCACGGTTGATCCGGGCGCTGCACTCCTTGCGCAACAAGCGGCAGACGCTCCCGGCCAAAAAGCACGGGAACATTCCGCTCTGAGGGCCGCTTAGAAGAAGAGAACTCGGCGGCGGCATTGCTACTAGCTAATCTGCTGTATCACAACACGGTACCCGGGTTCGAGAAGTACAATCTATTTTGGTTGTGCGGGCGGCGTGATGTAAGTTAAGTCGTTCTGCAACAATATGGTACCCGGGTGCTCGAAGCGCCGCTCGTCTCGCTCGGGAGCGGGAGGCCATGCAGGCGGGCGCCGGCCCGTCGGCGCGAGCGGGCAGGTGTCGGGGCGATCATACCGGCGAGAGCGAGCCGTCTTCGGCGCAACCGTTCCCGCTCCTTCGGCGTTGATCGCTCGCGGTTGCCGGTCTACTACTTGTGGGAACCGGCAGGAGGCGAATCGGACCCTTCGCCGGCGACTTTCCCAGGGTCCCGGGCCGGGAGGGTGCGGTATGACGGGATGCGTGCGTTGGGGTATCGCCCTCTCCCTGGCGACGGTCGCCGGGGCGGCCGTCTCCTGCGGCGGGGGGAGGCGCGGTCCGGACGCCGTGCCTCCGGGAGCGATCCAGGACCTCACCGTCGTCAGTGCCACCGAGTCCGGCGTCACCCTCACCTGGACCGCCCCCGGGGACGACGGCGACAAGGGTCGGGCCGCGGCCTACGACCTCCGCTACTCGCTGGACCCGCTTCCCGCCGGCTGGGACAGCGCCACCGTGGTCCCGGGTCTGGCGGCTCCGGGTCTCGCGGGCCGGGCCGACACCGCCCAGGTGACCGACCTCGTCTTCGGCCTCACCTATTTCTTCGCCCTCCGCACGCTGGACGACGCGGGGAACGCCTCCGGACTCTCCAACGTGGTGGAAGTCGAGACCGGCGACACCGAACCCCCGGGCCAAGTCACCGATCTGGGCGTCGCAACCATCGAGCCCCACGCGGTGAGCCTCCGGTTCACCGCCCCCGGCGACGACGGCGACCAGGGCACCGCCACCGCGTACGAACTCCGCTACGCTGCGGTTCCGGTCACCGAGGCCACCTGGGAGGCGGCCGCCCCGGTCCCGGACCTCCCCACGCCGCACCCCGCCGGAACCGCTGAAACCGCGCGGGCGACCGGGCTCACGCCGGAGACGACCTACCACTTCGCGCTCCGGGCCCGGGACAACGTGGGGCTCTTGGGGCCGGTCTCGAACGACGTGGTGGCGGCGCTGCCGGCGGACACCGTTCCCCCGGGGGCGGTCGCCGACCTCCAGGCGGTCTCGGACACCGCCTACCAGGCCACCCTGACCTGGACGGCGCCCGGGAACGATGGCAGCGAGGGCCGGGCCGCGCGGTACGCGGTCCGCTACGCCGGGGAGGCGATCACCGCGGCCACCTGGGAGGCGGCCGTCCCGGTGGCGGTGACGCTGAGCCCGAAGGAGGCGGGAGAGAAGGAGTCGGTGATCGTGACCGGGCTTCCGGGACGGCAAATGCTCTGGTTCTCGGTCCGGGCGGAGGACGAGGCGGGAAATGAAGCTCCGGTCTCGAATCCGTCCGAGGTCTATGTGCGAGGGAAGCCGCGGACCTGGCTGGTCCGGGTGGACGGGACCGGGGACGCACCTACGGTTCAGGCGGGGATCGACAGCGCGGGGACGGGGGACACGGTCCTGGTCGAGCCGGGGCGGTACCTGGAGAACATCCGCTTTCGGGGCCGGGACATCGTGGTGCGGTCCGAGGCGGGCCCGGAGACGACGATCCTGGACGGGAGCGCGGGGGATGACACCGTTGTTCTCTTCAACAGCAACGAGTCCCGAAAGACCGTCTTGGAAGGGCTTACCATCACCGGCGCCCATGGACCACACACCCTGACTCGCTACAGCAGTGGAATCTACTGCGCTGGTGCTTCCCCGACAATTCGAGGCAACCAGATTGTTGGGAACACATCGGCGGATTACGCGGGAGCGTTGCTAGTCACGGGGGTTGAAGAAGATCTCTCGCGCCCTGTCTCCCCGCTCATCACAGGGAATCTGTTCGAAGACAACGAGGCGTACTTCGGGGGGGCAATCACCACCGGGTGGGGTAGCTCCGAGATTCGTGGCAATGTGTTCCGAAACAACCACAGCGGCTCGGACGGCGGAGCCATCACGATCGGACAGGGGAACGGACCGCAAATCATCGAGGGGAACGAGTTCTGGGACAACGAATCCTATGACAAGGGAGGCGCCATCCTGGTGGGGAACACGAACGCCGGGGCCTACGCCGTAACCGTTCGGTCCAACCTCTTCGTCGACAACCTTTCCAGGGGGCAGCACTTTGGGTTCGGTGCCGGAGGTGGGCTATTCTTTTCTGGGCCTGGTGAGATCAGCGGAAACACCTTTGTGGCCAACAAGGGTCTCTCCGGCGGAAATGGAGCGTGCCCGGGCGGTGGCCTCACACTCTACAGCCCGCCTACCACCCTGGCGGTGTTCGGAAACATCTTCTTCGAAAACCCCGGCTGCAATCTCGCCTGCTCGGGAAACATGGATTCCGGCTTCGCGCTGGGCGTGAACCTCTTTTGGGAGAACATGGATCCTTGGCATAACGTGTCGCTTGGATCCTGTTGGCCATCCTGGTCCGAGAACCAGATCCTCGCCGATCCCCTGTTTTGCGACCCCGTCAACGACGACTACCACGTAGCGGTCAACTCCCCCGCCATCACCCCGGACGGCGTCCTGGGCGTTTACGACACTCCCGGCTGCGGCGCGAAGGCCAAACCCGCGCCCAGCGCCTGGAAACCGCTCGGCAGCCGCTACCCGCACTGACCCTCACGCCTTCTCGATCACCATGCCCTGGGAAATGCGCAGAGCATCGGTGGAGCCCCGGTCGGTTGAACCTGGCTAACCCATTGTCTACCAGGGCGGTACCCGGGTATTAAGGACACAACCGAATTCGGTTGTGTCCTCCTCGGATCTCAGAGCAAAGCATGGGCGGAGCCTCGGTCACACCCGCACCGCCCGCCGCGTAGGCAGAGATGTGTCTTGAACGGAACCATCCGGCGCGCCTCGCCAGGGCCCCGGGCCGCGCCCCCTTGCCTTCCCGGGCCCGCCGAGGCCGATCATCATGCAGCTTCATGCGCGGCATCACGCTCAACGATCGCTCATCACCGCTCTCGCCGGCGCCGGCGTCCTGGCGCTCCTCGCCGCCGGCCCCGCCGCCGCCGACCCGGGCGGGACGCGCACCTACCGTGTCACCATCGAGAACCTCACCCCCGCCACCGTCCCCGGCGGCTCCCAGGTCCTCTCGCCGGTCCTGGCGGTGGCCCACCGCCAGGGCTTCCATCTCTTCCGGCCGGGCATGGCCGCGAACCAGGCGGTGGTGGACGTGGCCGAGGACGCGGTCACCGCGACCGGCGTCTCCATGTACTCCGGCGACCCCGACGTGGGCATGGTGAACGCGTTCGGGAACCCCATCCCCCCGGGGCAGAGCGGCTCCTTCACCTTCACCACGTCGAAGGACGACAACGAGCTGTCGCTGGTGACCATGCTCGTCAACACCAACGACGGGTTCACCGGGCTCGACGCGGTGCACCTCACCGCCGCCAGCCGCACCTACGAGGTCATGGCCTACGACGCGGGGGCGGAGATGAACGACCAGCTCAAGACCCACATCCCCGGACCCTGCTGCGGCGACACCGGCCGGAACGGGACCCCCGAGCACGGCATGATCATGCCGCACCCGGGCATCCAGGCGGGCGTGGGCGACCTGTCGCCCGCCGACTGGGGATGGCCGGTGAACATGCCGGTGGCCCGGATCACGGTGGAGCGGGTACACTAGGGGCACCGACGGAAGGAAGCGCGGAGGATGGAGGGGCCGCCCGCGACGTCCTCGCAAAGACGCAGCGCTCACCCCCGGCGACGCCGGGTGCTGCGGGTTGCCGCGGTCAACCCCTCCATCCTCCGCGCACGTCCCGGCGCCGTCGCCCTAGCTCCAGACAGCTAGGAACTAGAACCGGCTGAGCAGCCGTACCTCCGCCCCCTCGAAGGCAGGCGAGACGAAACAGAACCCGCCGGTGCAGACGGTCCCCTCGGGGCGGGAGCCGTAGCCCACGGTGAGGTCGTGGCGCTCCGAGAGGCGCAGGTCCAGCGACCCGAACAGCCAGTCGCGCCGGTCCAGGTCGCGCTCGCTGTCATGCTCGCCGGTCACCGACGCCGTCCACGCCCCCGCCTTCGACCATGCCAGCGACATCAGCCCGTGGGTGTGCCGGGCGCGGAACTCGTCCACCGCCTGCATCTCCAGGTCCACGATCAGCGACTGGGCCCCGGTCACGAACCGCTCCAGCTCCAGGGCCGCCGTCCAGCGGTCGTCGACGCCTTCCAGCCGGTCCCGCCCCCAGTCCAGGCCCAGCCGCGCCGCCCCCACCCCGTCGCGTTCCCCCCGCCCTTCCAGGTACACCTCGCGGTACTGCCGCCCGTAGGAGTCGTGGTGGTCGCCGGAGCCGGACAGGTTCAAGAGCACGCTCGTGTCCAGGCTGGGGGCGACGAGGATTTCCGCCTGAACCCCGCGCTCGTCCTCGGGAAGGAGCACGTGGGTGGCGCGGTTCAGCAGCACCGATTCCTGGGTGCGGACCAGGGTCGGCGGCTGGTTGTAGGGGAACGAGAACCGGCGGTAGCTCTTGGCCTCCAGGCTCATCCCCACCGGGCCCACCGCGCCGTCCACCCGGAGATAGCGGGCGAACCCCCGCGAGTCGAATTCCCCGTGGGGTCGTTTCTCCGCGTACTCGAACTCCCCGCTCCAGCCGCCGGCCGCGGCCCGTCCGCGGTAGGAGACCAGGTCCTCCTGGTTCCGGGTGGGCACCGCCGCGCCGGCGTCCTCCAGCTCCGCCCGCACGTAGCCGAACCCGCCGGTGAACGGCCCCGCGCTCGCCGTGGCCTCGCCCCCCTGCAGAAGGTCCTGGGTGGTCTCGGCGCTCGCCCCGCCCACCGTGGAGAGGCTCTGCCGGTTCGGCCGCCCGCTCACCAGGGTCAGCGCCGCCGGCCCCTGCGAGCTGCGCACCCGCACTCCGTCCAGGTTCCGGTCCAGGTTGAACGCGCGCTCGGTCCGGTTGAGCGTCACGAACCGCTCTTCCAGGGTCCGGAGGATGAGCCCGTTCCCGAAGGTGACGTAGTAGTTGCCGGCCCACACTTCGAGATCGGAGGAATGGAACGCCACGTGCCGCCGGTCGATGGTCTCCTCGGACGCGTCGCCGGCGATCCCCGAGGACTGATGCACCCGGAACCGGGCCGACGCCTCCCAGTCCCGGTAGTAGGCGCGGGTGTCGAACCAGCCGTCGAGGTTCACCGCGCCGCCGGAAACCCCCTGCGCGCGCAGGAACGGGGTGGGATTCCGGTAGGAGAGCGCATCGATCCGCCCCGAACCGGTGAGCACCCAGTCCGAGGCCCCGGCCGGGGTCGCGCCCGCGGCCAGCGCCGCCGCGGCCAACGCCGCGGCGAGGGGACCGCCCCTCACCGCCCCTCGCCGGATGGAGGCGGACCGCCTTCGGCGGGAGCGGCCGCGGGGAGGATCTTCCCCAGCTCCCGCTCCAGGATGTCCTGGTCGCCCCGCCGGTAGCCCATCTGCCGGTGGACCACCTCGCCGTCCCGCCCGATCAGGAAGGCAGTGGGAAGCGCCTCGACCTGAAAGCGGCGGCGGATGTCGCCGTCGGGGTCGGGAATCACCGTGAACGTGAACTTCGAGGCCCGCACGTAGGGCGCCACCTTGGCCGCGTCCACCGGGCCGTCCTCGCCCACCGCCACCACCCCGAAGCCGCGGTCGCGGTAGCGCTCCAGGAGCTTCTGGAGCTCGGGAAGCTCCTTCCGGCAGGGCTTGCACCAGGTGGCCCAGAAGGTCACCAGCACCGGTCCGCGATCCAGGCGCCGGGCCAGGTCGAAGGGCTTGCCGTCCAGGTCCCGGGCGGCCAGGGGAGGGGCCGCTCCCAGGCTCTTGGCGCCGTCCGGGGCGGCGCCGGGCGCGGCGGAAACGCCGGGGGCGGCTAGAAGCAATGCCAGCACCCAGGCGGCGGGGCCTCGGACGGGGACGCGGACGCGCCGGAGCGATCGCGGAAGTACCGTCACCGATACCGCCGCTTCATCCGGCCCCAGGTCGCGGGCCTGACCGGAACGTGGGCGAGCGCATCGTCCACCGCGGCGGGGATCACCGAGAGGACCTGGTCGACCTCGGTGCCGTACGTGAGCTTCTGGGTGATCACCCCGTCCCGGCCGATGACGAAGAAGTTGTCGTAGTACGCGCCGTAGAGCGCATAGATGTCGTCGGCCGGGCTCTTCACCCCCACCGGAAAGGTCCAGCCGTACTGCGCGATCCAGCTCCGGACGAGATCCAGGGTGCTCCCGTCCTCGATTCCCAGGAACACCACCTGGTCGGTGCCGGCGTACGCCTGCACCACGTTCTGCTGGAAGGGCCCGGCCCAGGCCCGGCAAAACGTTCAGCCGTAGAAGAAGAACGCCAGCACCACCACCTTCCCGTGGAACGACGAGAGAGTGAGGGTGGAATCGGACTGGACGTCGGTGAAGCTGAAATCGGGAGCGGTGTCCCCCACCCCCACCGCCAGGGCCGCGGCGGGAAGCGTCAGGAGGGCGGCGAGGGTGAAGGCGGCGACGGAACGGCGCAGGGTCATGAGGGTCCCTCCGGCGGAAGGGAAGCGGAACACGACAAAAAGGATACCACAATCCATGTGCCGGTGCCGGTGCCGGTGCCGGTGCCGGTGCCGGTGCCGGCGAGGCCGGGAGCGGGGACGGGGGGTCTCGGAGGCGGCGGCGCCCGCGAAAAAGCGGAAGCCCGGCGGCGGGCCGGGCTTTCGCACCTCGACATGATGGCTCTTATTGCATCGCGCCTCAACGAGACGATTGTTTCATGAAGGCCGGTCAAGCCGGCCCCCCTTCAACGCTTGTTCATACAGCGGACGAGCTCGTGGGTCCGATCCACCACCGTCTGGAGCTGCGCCGACGGCGATACCTCGTCGGCCAGCTTGTAGAACGTCCGGTTCAGGCACCACGCGCGCTGGCAGTCGGTCTGGCCGCCGCTCGCCTGCCACTCTTGGTAGGACTGGTCGGCCAGCCGGCCCAGCTCACTCAGGACTTCCGCCCGCGGCGCGCCGGGAGGAGCCGCGGCGAGCCGCTCGCGCCACGCGTGGTAGTTCAGCCGGAAGTCGGACTCCCAGTAGATGGGCTGGCTGGGGCCGGCCATCTTGCGGACGATCTGGTACCCCTGCCGGGCGAGGTCGTCGTTGCCCATCTCGTCGGCCTTGGCCGCGCACAGGAAGGCGGTCTCGAGCGGGCTCACCCCGGGGCCGCAGCTCAGCACTCCCGCGGTCTCGGCCCGGCCCTCCGGGCTGAGCGGAGGCAGGCTGAAGTCCACCTGGCTCCCCAGGCCGCCCGGGTCCCCGGCGCTCACCACCGCCTGGCCCGAGGGCATGTCCAGGGTCTGGCCCAGGTTGCCCGAACCGCCCAGGGTCATGATCACCCGGCGGGAGAACGCATCCGGGTTCATGGCCGGCTGGCTCTCCTCGTCCCCGGTGGAGACGGCGCGGGTCAGCCCCGCGGGAGGCAGGGCCACGTTGTCCTCACGGTTCTCCGCCAGCATCGGCTCGGGGGCGACCGGGCTTCGGGACTGGTGGACGGTGACCCAGGCTCCGGCCAGGATCACCACCGCCGCCGCGGATCCCGCGGCCCAGCGCCAGATCCCCTGCGGGTTCCAGAGTTGCCGCCACCGCGAAGGGCGCGGTTCGGCCGGGGCCTCCGGCGCCGGCGCGCGGTCGGCCGCGGCGATCCGGGCCAGGACCCGGTCGGGGAGATCCAGCCAGTAGGCGTCCCCGGGAAGGGATTCGGTGATTCGGGGTCCCAGTTCCTCGAGAAAGGTGAAGCCGTCCACCAGGGAACGGCATTCGGGGCAATCGCTCAGGTGGTGGTCGACTTCCTGGCGGCGGGATTCCGGGAGCTCCCGGTCGAGAAATCCACTGAGTTCGTCGGGTGAGGGGTGGATCGGCGCGCTCATGGCTTGGTCCTCATGACGTCAAGGCAGCTGCTGCATATTGAGATACTTGCGCAATGCCATGCGGGCTCTGGCCAGACGGGACATCACCGTTCCCTTGGGCGTATCCATGGCTTTGGCGATCTCCTCGTAGGAAAGTCCTTCCTGCACTCGCAGGAGAAACACGGTGCGCTGTTCGTCGGGAAGACGCTCGAGCGCACCCTCCAGACGGTCGAGGAGCTCCCGTCTCGAGGCAGCCTGGATGGGGCTTTCCGGATCCGGTCCCGACTTGACGTCGCCTTCCGGCACATCCTCGAGATCCACCGCCGCCTGACGCTTGCGACGGTTGATGAAGTTGATGGCCAGGTTGACCGCAATCCGGTAGAGCCAGGGATGGAAGTCGTACTCTTCCTTGAAGGTCCTGAGCCCGCGATGCGCCCGGACGAACGTGTCCTGGGTCAGGTCGTCCGCGTCGTCCATGCTCTTGACCATACGCAGGACGATCCGGAAGACCGGTTTCTGGTACCGGCGAACCAGCTCCCCGAAGGCTTCCGTGTCTCCGGCCTTGGAGCGGGCCACCAGCTCGGCATCGCGGGCGCCCTTGAGTTCTTCCCCCGGGCTCCCACTCAGGCGTCGTTCCATTGCGTGTTACCTAGGCTCACCGCCGGCTATTCCGCCCCCATTTGCGGAGGTTCATGCGTGGGGCGTATCTCCCAGTCTACGCCCGGGGACTCGTACATCGCCCAGACGGCGTGTCCAGCCCTGGCGGTCCAGGAATTCGAGCACCGGAACCGAGAACTTGCGACTCATTCCCAGGCCGTCGCGCAGGTCGCCGACGCTCAGCTCGGCGTGGTCTTGAAAGAAATTTTCAACCCACGACACGATGCGCCCCGTGCTGGACGCGCTCAGGAAGAGTTCGGGCGTCACTTTCACCGCCTCCCCTTCGAAAGTCAAGTGCTCCAGGACCTCTCCGGCGGCAAACCCCAGCCGGGCTTGGAGTTCCTTGGGAGAGGGGGGGGTGAGGCCGCCCCCGGCCAGCTCCCCCGCCACCTGCTCCACCCGCATGCGCAGCTCCGGCGGGAGATCCAGGCTCTCGCCGCCCAGGCGCACGTACTCCTCCCGTTGGCTCACCCGCCCCGCCGCCGCCAGTTCCCGGATCACCCGGTCGAAGACCGGCGCCGGCATTTTTTGCCCCACCCGGCTCTTGAGTTCACCCCGAGTCGCGCCCCAGCGGAAGGGGTAGGCGCGCTGGAGTCCGGCCAACACCTCCTCCGCCCTGGCGGCGAGGCCCAGGAGCGTCCTCGCCGGAATCGCGTTTCCGTCCTCCAGCACCACCGCCCGCCCCTCGGCGGCGAGCGCCTCCCCGGCCCGGACCGCCTCGGCCTCGGCCAAGCCCGCCTGGCGCCCCCCGTCGATCCACGACCCGCCGAACGGCATCGTCTCCAGCGCGGCCAGAAGGCGGTCCTCGGCGCTCCCCGACTCCTCGCGGTGGAGTTCCTCCAGGGTCGCGGCGTGGCCGCGGCGCCGCTTGGGCGCGACCGGGAGCAGCACCGTCCCCCCCGCCACCGCGCGCGCGGGGGAATAGGACCGCAGCACGAAACGGTCGCCGCGATCGGCTACCACCGGCGCCTCCAGCCGGATCTGCGCCAGCCCTTCCTTTCCGGGCGCGAGGGTGTCCCCTTCCAGGAGCACCACCCGCCCCAGCAGCTCGCTCGCCCCCAGGTGGAAGCGGATGCGCTGGCGGTGGCGGATCTCCTTGGGAGCGTCGCGGAGCACCCGGAGCCTCACGTCGAGCATGTGGGAAGGGACCAGGGTGCCGGGCGCCACCAGCCACGAGCCGCGCGGCACCGTCTCCCGAGGCACCCCGGCCAGGGCCACCGCGGTGCGCTGGCCGGCCCGCGCCTCCGGCACCGGGCGTCCGTGCACCTCCACGTTCCGGATGCGGGTCTCGACCCCCGCCGGTTCCACCCGGATCCGGTCGCCGGGCCGGAGCGTCCCCTGCCAGAGGGTGCCGGTGACCACGGTCCCGAACCCCTCCACCACGAACGCCCGGTCCACCGGGAGGCGCGGCGACCGTTGGGTGGGCCGTTCCTCGAGGGTGCCCATCACCGCGGAGAGCGCGTCCAGGAGCGCGTCCTTCCCGGCGCCGGTCCGCGAGGAGACCGGCACCACCGGGAACTCCTCGAATCCCCGCTTCGCGAGGTAGTCCGCCACCGTCTCCGTCACCAGCTCCAGCCATTCCCCGTCCACCAGATCGGTCTTGGTCAGCGCGACCACCCCCTTGCGCACCCCCAGGAGATCCACGATGTCCAGGTGCTCGCGGGTCTGGGGCATGACCCCCTCGTCGGCGGCGATCACCAGCAGCACCGCGTCCACCCCGCACGCCCCCGCCAGCATGTTCTTCACGAACCGCTCGTGGCCGGGAACGTCCACCACCCCGCAGGAGATCCCGCCGGGGAGGTCGAGGTGGGCGAAGCCCAGATCGATG
Source organism: Candidatus Eiseniibacteriota bacterium (assembly GCA_963728475.1). Lineage (GTDB taxonomy): Bacteria > Eisenbacteria > RBG-16-71-46 > JABDJR01 > JABDJR01 > CAVSKL01. The sequence continues at coordinate 1,151,137 of CAVSKL010000001.1, read as the reverse complement.
GAGATGCCCCGGGACTTCTCCTCCTTGAGCCGGTCGGTGTCGGTGCCGGTCAGGAGTCCCACCAGCGCCGTCTTCCCGTGATCGATGTGTCCGGCGGTCCCGAGGATGGCGAAGCGCGAGGGATCGCTCATGTGACCAGGGGTTCGTCTTCCCGCCGCACCGTGCCGCCGAGGGCGGCCAGCTTGGCCTCGATCCGCTCGTAACCCCGGTCGATGTGGTAGACGCGCGAGATGTGGGTCTCCCCCTCGGCGGCGAGACCGGCCAGGATGAGCGCGGCCGAGGCGCGCAGGTCGGTGGCCATGACGTGCGCGCCGGAGAGCCGTTCCCGCCCCTCGACGACCGCCACGTTCTGGTCGAGGGAGACGCGCGCCCCCAGCCGCGCGAGCTCGGCCACGTGGGTGAAGCGGTCCCGGTAGATCTGCTCGGTGATCACCGAGGTTCCCTCCGAGACCGCGGCCAGGGCCATCATCTGGGCCTGGAGATCGGTGGGGAAGCCGGGGAAGAAATCGGTGGTGACCTTGATCCCGCGCGGCCGGCGGACCCCGCGCACCCGCGCCCAGTCCTCGCCGCGGGAGACCTCGGCCCCCCCCTCCTGGAGCTTGGAGAGAAGCGCCTGCAAGTGCTCCGGAACGCAGTCCGACACGGTCACGTCGCCGCCGGTCATGGCGGCTCCCACCAGGAAGGTCCCGGCCTCGATCCGGTCCGCCACCACCGAGGCCTCGGCCGGATGCAGGTCGCCCCCGCCCTCGACCGTGATCTCCGAGGTCCCGGCGCCGTGGACGCGCGCCCCCATCGCGATCAGGAACTCGGCCAGCGCGGGCATCTCCGGCTCGCGCGCCGCGTTCGCGATGCGGGTGAGCCCGCGGGCGCCCACCGCCGCCATCATGATGTTGCCGGTGGCCCCCACCGACGGGATGTCGAGCACGATCTCCGCCCCGGTGAGCCCGTGCGGCGCCGAGGCCACGATGTAACCCTCGTCGATGGTGATCTCCGCTCCCAGGGCCTGCATGCCCTTCAGATGCAGGTCCACCGGTCGGGGACCCCACGCGCAGCCACCGGGGAGCGAGACCCGGGCGCGGCCGGCGCGGGCCAGGAGCGGCCCCAGAACGTAGACCGAGGCGCGCATGGTCTTGACCAGGTCGTAGGGCGCCTCCACCGAGGTGGGCCCGGAGGTGTCGATGGCGAGGACGTCGCCGTCGCGGGTCACCTTCGCTCCCAGGGTCTCCAGCAACCGGCCGAGGGTGGCGATGTCGCGGAGCCGGGGGGTGCGCCGGATGCGGCTCACCCCGGGGGCCAGGAGGGTGGCCACCATCATCGGGAGCACCGCGTTCTTGGCCCCCGCCGCGTCCACCCGCCCCTCCAACCGGGCTCCCCCGGTGACCACGAACTTGTCCATGCGCTTCCTTTCCGCCGTCCGGGGGCGGGCCCGGCTACGGGACCGTGATCTTGAGGACGTTCCGGCCGTAATCGAAGTAGGGCTCGATCGCGCCGGCCTCGTCGCGCGCCCGGAGCGCCAGCACGTAGCGCCGCCCCGGCACCAGGGTGAGGGTAACCTGCCCCACCCCCGGCGTCACCGCCACCCACGCCGAGCCGTCGGCCAGGACCGCGGCCCGCGCGTCGGGCACCTGCGAAAAATCGGTCACGGTAAACGTCTTGTAGTCGTAGCCGGCGGGGCTCTGGGGCGGAGCCACCGGCCGGTCGGGATCGCGGCCGGTCCAGACCACCGGGAACGGTCCGGGGAGCGCGGTCACCGCGCCGTCGGCGGCGACCGGATCGGTGATGGTGGTGTAGGGCGTGCGCGTGCTCACCTTGACCGGAGCCGACACCGTCGCGGACTGGAGCCCGGCCCCGTCCTGGGCCTTCAGGTACACGGTGTGCGCCCCCAAGCTGGTGTCGAAGGGGGCGGTCGCGTTCAGGGGCGGGTCGTAGGGGGACGGATCGGGACAGCTCAGGACGAAGGTGCGGCTGGTGACCGAGGCCGCGAGCTGGGTCCAGGAGCTGGTGTCGTCCACCGCCACGAAGTAGGCGGCGATGGCCACGTCGTCCTGCCCCTTCCACACCACCGGCACCTGGTAGAAACGGACCAGGTTGGGATCGGGAACCGGGTTGAACAGCACGGTGGGGGGCTGGTTGGGGACCCCCACGGTGAAGCTCCGCGTCACCGTCGCGCTCAGGGTGGAATCGTCGTCCATGGCCCGCACGCTGAACGCGTGGGTCCGCGGGGCCTCGGCGGTGCCGTCGGCGCGGGTGAAGGTGCGGGTGAGGTCGGTGGTGGCGGGGCCGGCCGTGCGCCACCCCAGGGAGTCCACCAGATCGATCGCCCACTGGTAGGCGAGGATCTCGCCGTCGGGGTCGGTTCCCGTCCAGCTCCAGCTCGCCTGGCCGGTCACCGTGCCCTGGGGGTAGACGTCCAGGGCCACGGCGGGAGGGCGGTTGTCGGGTCCGGCGGTGAATCCGGTGTGCACGACGGTGGAGCGCTTCCCGTCGTTGTCCAGCGCCCGCAGGTAGAACGTATGGTCCACCGGATGGTGGAGGGGCGCCGGCCGGGGGGCGCCCGGCGCGTTGAAGTCGAGGGCGAGCACGGTGTCCGGGGTCGCGGTCCAGGCCGCGGCGGTGTCGTCGAGGACGTACTCGTAGGCGGCGATCGAGCCGTCGGGGTCCTCACCGTGCCAGGAGAGGGAGACCGAGGGCCCGAGGAAGACCCCGCTCGGGGGCGCTCCGGTGAACGCCACGGTGGGAGCCTGGTTGGGAAACGCCACCACGAAGCCGGCGCTCAGGACCGCTCCGGCCAGGCCCTTGTCGTCCACCGCCCGCACCCGGAACACGTGGTTCTGCGGGTTGCTGTCGGTGCCGTCGGCCCGGGTGAAGGCCAGGGTGCGGGCGGTGTCGCCGGTGGCGGCGTAGGCGTCCTCGGAGTCAAGGCTCACCTCGTAGTGGTCCACCGCCCCGTCGGGGTCGGCGCCGGACCAGGCGAAGTCCGCGTCCCCGGCCACCGGCCGGCTCAGGTCGGGGGTGCGGACCCAGCTCACGGTGGGCGGCTGGTTGGGCCGGGTCGGCTCGTTCTTGCCACATCCCGGGACGGCGCCGGCGATCAGGGCGACGGAAGCGAGGATCAGGATCAAGCGTGCCATGGCTGCGATCTCCTTCGGGGCGCGCCCCGTCCTCACGAACGGGATCGCACGGCCAGGAGGTAACGGTCCCTGCCCGCCAGGTCCCGCTCCACCCGGACCTCTCGGAACTGCCTCGAGCCCGCGGCCAACTTCCGGACCGCTTCCCCCTGGCTCTCCCCGATCTCCAGGGCCAGGAGACCCTTCTCGGGAAGGAGCCGCGCGGCTCGCGGAATGAGACGCCGGATCACCCCCAGCCCCCGTTCCGGCGCGAAGAGCGCCGCCGCCGGCTCGTGGTCGGCGACCTCGGGCGCGAGGCTCCGGCGTTCCCGCGACGCCACGTACGGCGGATTGCTCACCACGACCCGGAATGGAGGGACCGGTTGCGCTCTCTCCACCGGATCGGTGAGGTCCCCGGCGAAGAAGCGGACCCGGTCCGCAAGCCCCAGCCGGCGCGCGTTCCGCCGCGCCACCCGGAGCGCGGCCGGGGAGAGATCCGTCCCCCACACCCGCGCCCGCGGCCGCCCGGCCGCCACCGCCAGCGCGATGGCCCCGCTTCCCGTTCCCACGTCGAGCACCGTGGCCGGCTCGTCCGGCGCCAGCCCGGCCAGCACCCGCTCCACCAACCCCTCGGTCTCGGGCCGGGGAATCAGCACCGCGGGGGTGACTTCGAGGGTCAGGCCAAAAAAGTCTACTTCGCGCAGTAAGTACTGTAAAGGAAAGCGGTTGAGGCGGCGGTGAAGGATCCGGGTCAGCCTCCGGCGCTCGTTCGGGCCCAGCGGGCGGCGGGGGCCGGCGACGAGCTCCACCCGGGTGAGCCCCAGCACGTGACGGGCGATGAGGTCGGCTTCGGCGGCGGCGGATTCGATTCCGGCGGCGGCGAGCCGGCTCCGCGCCTCCCGGCGCCAGGCGTCCAGGACCCGGGGCGAGCCGCCGCCGGGGACGGGGCCTCGGTCAGTTGCGTTGGGCCGCTCCGGCATCGCGCTCCCCCGCTTCCGCCTCTTCCAGCCGCTCCTCGGCCGCCGCCGCGACCAGGGCTTCGGTGAGCTCGTCCAGGTCCCCCTCCAGGATCTCGTGGAGCCGGTGCGCGGTGAAGTTGATGCGGTGGTCGGTGACCCGTCCCTGGGGGAAGTTGTAGGTGCGGATCTTGGCGCTGCGATCGCCGGTCGATACCTGGGTCCGGCGGCTGGTGCGCATCGCCTCCTCCTGCTCCCGGATCCTGGCGTCGAGGAGCCGGGAACGAAGGATCTTCATCGCCTTGGCCTTGTTCTTGATCTGGGAGCGCTCGTCCTGGCAGGTGACCACCAGCCCGGTGGGGAGGTGGGTGATGCGGACCGCGGAGTCGGTGGTGTTGACCCCCTGCCCGCCGGGGCCGCTGGAGCGGTAGACGTCCACCCGGAGGTCCTTCTCGTTGACCTCGACGTCCACGTCTTCGGCCTCGGGGAGCACCGCCACCGTCGCCGCGGAGGTGTGGATTCTGCCCGAGGCCTCGGTCTCGGGCACCCGCTGCACCCGGTGCACGCCGCTCTCGTACTTCATCCGTCCGTACACCCCGCGCCCGGACAGGTTGAAGATCACTTCCTTGAGGCCGCCGATCCCGGTCTCGCTGGAGTTCAGGACCTCGCTCCCCCAGCCCTGGCGCTCGGCGTAGCGGGTGTACATCCGGTACAGCTCGCCCGCGAACAACGCCGCCTCGTCCCCCCCGGTGCCGGCCCGGATCTCCACGATCACGTCCTTGCTGTCGTTGGGGTCGGCGGGGAAGAGCAGCTCGGTGATCCGCCGGCGGAGCGGCTCCAAGCCGGGCTCGCACTCCTCCACCTCGGCCTCGGCAAGCTCCCGCATCTCGGGGTCGCCGGCGGTGTCGAGGATCTCCCGGGCTTCGTCCAGCCGGTTCCGGAGCGACTCGTACTTGCGAAGCTCCGAGACGATCTCCTGGACCTCGGCGCGCTCCTTCCCCAGCCGCTTGAGCGAGGCCGGGCTCCCCAGGACCCTGGGATCGGTGAGTTCGTGGTTGATCTCGTCCAGGCGCCGGTCGAGCTGCGAGAGATGGTCGAGGAAGCGGTCGTTCTGATTCATGGTCGTCGCCGGATGCCCGGCCCGAACGGGGCGAGCCGCGCGCGGGTCACATCACCCGCACGTCCAGACGGTCCTCCTCGGTGAGCGGGAGCACGCTGTCCAGGGCGCGGCAGGCCACCGACAGCTGCGCCAGGTCGGGCTCCTTGGTGGTGATGTGCTGGAGCCAGAGGCCCGGCTGGGCCAGCGCCCGCACGAAAGCGTTCTCGGCATGCTTGCCGCTGAAACGGATGTACTCGAACCCCAGGCCCAGGATGACCGGCACCCCCGCGAACCGCAGGAGCCGCTGGGCCATGTCGTCGGGGCGTCCGAAGAAGGTGAAGACCACGATGCTCAGCACCATGATGCTCAGGAGGAACGACGTCCCGCAGCGGGGATGGAGGGTGCTGAACGGCTTGGCGTTCTCCGGGGTCACCGGGAGTCCGGCCTCGAAGGCGTGGATCACCTTGTGCTCGGCGCCGTGGTATTCGAACAGCCGCCGCATCTCCCCCCACAGGCTGATTCCCCACATGTAGAGCAGGAAGAAGGACAGCCGGAAGGCCCCGTCGACGAGGTTGAACCCGATCCTCCCCCGGACCCCCGTCCACTCCGCCAGCCGGAGCGGCAGGTAGAAGAAGACCAGGAGCCCCAGCGCGAAGGACACGATCATGGTCAGGGTCATGCCCCAGCCGGAGAAGCCGCCCTGATTCTTCCCGCCCTCCTTGGCCGGAGGCGCATCCTCGTCCCGAACGGCCTCGGACGCGCTGAACGACAGGCAGCGCATGCCCAGGGCCAGGGTCTCCACCATCCCCACCGTGCCCCGGACCACCGGGATCGACAGCAGGCGGTTCTTCTTGGTCAGCGAGGTGAACGGCTCCACCTGGAGGGCGATCCCGCCGTCGGGGCGCTGGACCGCGGTGGCCACCATGCGGGGCGAGCGCATCATCACCCCCTCGATCACCGCCTGCCCCCCCACCGGGGCGTAGCGGGAGAGGACGATCTTGTTCATCAGGATGAAGCGCGCTTTGAGCGTCATAGTCCGCTCCCGGGACGGATACGGCGAGGCCCTCCCCGGTCCGGCGGGACCGCGGAGGGCCGTGCCGGGTAAAGGTCGCTAGGAGGCGTCGGCCTTGTCGCCGGCGGGGGACCCGGCCTTGGGGGCCGCTTCCGCCTTCGCGGCCGCTTCCGCCTTCGCGGCCGGCTCCGCCTTGGCGGCAACCGGCGTCTTCGCGTTGGCCGGCCCCGCCTTGGCGCCGGCGTAGTCGGTTCCGTACTTCCTGCGGAAACGGTCCACCCGGCCGGCGGTGTCCACCAGCTTCTGCTTCCCGGTGAAGAAGGGATGGCACGCGGAGCAGATTTCCACGTGGAAGTCCTTCCCCATGGTCGACCGCGTCTCGAACGTGTTGCCGCAGACGCAGACCACCTTCACCACCTGGTAGTCGGGATGAATGTCGGTCTTCATGACGAATCCTCGATCTCCGGCCGGAGCCGGTCTTTCCGGGCTGAATGGTGTTGTCTCCCCCTCCGGGGAGAGGGCGAAATAGCGTACCAGATCCGGACCCCCGACTCAACTCCGGGACCGGATCAGGCGTTCATCAATTCCAGGAACTGCTTGTTGGTCTTGGTCTTGGACATCTGGTTGATCAGGAACTCGATGGCCTCGACGGAGCTCTGCTCGTTGAGGAACTTCCTCAGGATCCAGACCTTGTTCAGGATCGCCGGGTCCAGGAGCAGCTCCTCCTTGCGGGTCCCGCTCCGGTTGATGTCGATGGCGGGGAAGATCCGCCGGTCGGCGATCTTGCGGTCCAACACCAGCTCCATGTTCCCGGTCCCCTTGAACTCCTCGAAGATGACCTCGTCCATCCGGCTTCCGGTCTCGACGAGGGCGGTGGCGATGATGGTGAGCGACCCACCTTCCTCGATGTTCCGGGCCGCGCCGAAAAACCGCTTGGGCTTCTGGAGCGCGTTGGCGTCCACGCCGCCGGAGAGGATCTTTCCCGAATGAGGGATCACCGTGTTGTGGGCCCGGGCGAGCCGGGTGATGGAGTCGAGGAGGATGATCACGTCCTTCTTGTGCTCGACCAGGCGCTTGGCCTTCTCGATCACCATGTCCGCCACCTGCACGTGCCGCTCGGCGGGCTCGTCGAAGGTGGAGGAGACCACCTCGCCCTTCACCGAGCGCGACATGTCGGTCACCTCCTCGGGCCGCTCGTCGATCAGGAGCACGATCAGGACCGATTCAGGATGGTTGGCGGTGATGGCGTTGGCGATCCGCTGGAGCAACACCGTCTTTCCCGCCCGGGGCGGGGAGACGATGAGCCCGCGCTGCCCGAACCCGATCGGGGTCAGGAGATCCATGATCCGCGTGCACATGTCGTCGGGGTCGTGTTCCATCTCCACCCGCTTCTCGGGGTAGAGCGGGGTGAGGTTGTCGAAGTGGGTCTTGGCCTTGGCGACCTCCGGGGCCTCGCCGTTGACCGCTTCCACCCTCAGGAGGGCGAAGTAGCGCTCCCCCTCCTTGGGCGGGCGTACCTGCCCGCTGACGGTGTCCCCGGTCTGCAGGTCGAACCGCTTGATCTGGGAGGGCGAGACGTAGATGTCGTCGGGGCCGGGAAGGTAGCTGTAATCCGGAGATCGGAGAAATCCGTAGCCTTCGGGCAGGATTTCGAGCACGCCCTCCGAGAAGATGAGGCCGCTCTTCTCGGTCTGCGCCTCCAGAATGCGGAAAATGAGGTCCTGCTTGCGCATGCTGGAGGTGGAGCCGAGCTTGAGCTCCTCGGCGATGTTCTGGAGCTCGGGCACGGTCTTCGATTTCATTTCCGCGAGATCCAGGGGCGTCACGTCTGACACGGGACATCACTCCTTGGGATGATGAGCCCACCGGGTTCGCGGGCGGGGTGCCCGGATCGGCGGCGAGGCGGTCGGAAACGGAACGGGTTGGAAGTTCGAGCCCCTACGTGCGAGACAGGGTTCCGGAGCCGGGAGACGGGCTGGAAGGGGTCGCCGGAGATAGGCGGTCGTCTGGACAGGTTGAGTCTAGAACGCCCGGAAACCCGTTGTCAACGTCCGGGAGGGGCGCCGGAGGGGTTCCCGGGCCGCCCCCGGCGGCCTTTCCGCCTCGCCCGAGGCCCCCCCGCCGGCCCCGCCGCGGGCGCGGCCGCGGGCGCCGCTGCATACCAGGGAAATTTCTCCTCAGCGACGCGGAATCGAGATCTCGGTCCCCAGCCGGGCGCCGTCCCGGAACGCCTCGGCCAGTCCCTTGGACCAGTAGAGCCACACCTCGACCAGCCCCCCGCCGGGGAGGGTATAGGTATAAACCGCATCGGGGGCGAGATCGACGTAGTAGACCGAGGCGAGATCGGTGTCGGGAAAGCGGTCGGCGGAGCGGCGGGCCCAGTCCATGGGATCCTTCACCGGCTGCCCGGCGCGCAGCGCCCGGCCCACCGCCTCCTCGGTCTGGGCGGTGTCGGGGAGGCTCATGAACCCGTGGACCCGGGCCAGGGCCAGGTAGAGATCCCCGTCGGTGGGGTTGTCGGAAAGCAGGTCGCGGTAGACCCGGGCCGCGTCGGCGTAGCGCTGGGCGGCCAGGTACACCGTGCCGAGGTTGAAGCGCGCGTCCTCGTCCTGCGAGTTCCGGCGGAGGACCTCCTCGAACGCGGCGGCCGCCTGATCCAGATGCTGCTCGCGATCGGACCCGGTGGTGTTCTGGGCCCAGGCGTAGGCCACCGTCCCCATCAGGTACTCGGTCTCGGCGCTCCGGTCCACCGAGGCGGCCTCGGAGAGGTCGGCCCACGCCTCGTCGTAGCGTCCGGCCTCGTAGCGGGCCTGGGCGCGCTTCTTGAGCGCGTTCACCAAGGCCTCGCGCTTTTCCTCGTTGCCGCGGTCGGCCTGGTAGGCCCTCCGGTAGGCCGGAATCGCCTCGTCGGTGCGCCCGCTCTTTTCGGCCAGCTGGGCCTGGAGGAAGGCGGCTCCGGGATCCCCGGGGACCATGGCCAGAGCCGCTGCGAGCCAGGTGCCGGCCGCGCTCTCGTCGTCGCGGTCGAGCGCGGCGCGCGCGTCCTCCTCGTAGGCCTGGGCGTAGTGCTTGCGTTCCTCGAGGGCCCGGCCGGCGAGCCCGGGCTTCAACGCGCCCGCCTTCTCGAAGTGCACCACCGCCTCGTCCGCTTTCCCCTCCTCGGCCAACGCCACCGCCAGCTCCAGGTGCGCGGAGCCGTCGTTGGGGTTCCGGGCCAGAGCCCGGCGGGCCTCGACCGCGGCGGAATCGGGCCGAGCCCGGGCCACGTCCACCTCGGGACCGGCGCCGCCACGGGTCGCGCAGCCGGATCCGGTGCCGGCGAGCCAGAGCGCCAGCGCGCCGGCCAACCACAGGGCGGCGGCGCCCGCGGTGAAGGGGGGGCGCCGGGGGGGCGCGGGGTGCGGCCGGCGGGGCCGGATCCGGGATCCGGGTTCCGGACGGGTGGGGACGATGTCGAGCATGTGCGGATTCTTCGGTTTCGAAGGGGGGGTGTCAAGGCGGGGAGGCGGGAAAGCCCCCCGATCTGCAACGGGGGTCGTGCGATCCGCGCCGGAGAGAACCGGGCCGGCCCGGGCCCGCCATCATCCTGGGGGGCCGCGGGAACCCTTCAAGTTAGCCGCGCACCCCGGCGGCAGGTGGCCGGACCGGCCCGAAAAGGACCCTGGGGGAAGGATTTCACGGTATGGGTTGAGCAAATCCCGTGCCCGCGGGGGAGAGCGGGGGAGGAGGCCCACCGGGGAAGCGTCCGGCCGCCCGCCGAAGAACCGGTCCCGGTCGCGCCGGCCGGCTCCTGCGAGCGGATCCAGGTTCTCGACGGGGGGCCGGCTAGAGCAGCGAAACCGGATCCACGTCCACCGACAACCGCACCGCGCCCGGCGAGGCCTCGTGGCGCGCGAGCGCCTGTTCGGCCAGCCCCCGGAGCGCGCGATGGTCCGCTCCCCGCAGGGTGAGATGCCAGCGGTGCTTCCCCTTGAGCCGCGAGAAGGGCTGCGGCGCCGGCCCCATGAACTCGAGCTGCAGCTTCTCCCGGCGGGCCAGGCGTTCCAGGCGGCCGGCGGTGGCCTCGGCCTCGGCAGTGACCTTTTCCAGGTCGCGCCCGTCGAACAGCAGGTTCACCAGGCGGCGGAACGGGGGGTAGGGCGGATCGCGACGCTCGCGAGACTCCACCTCGTAGAACGCCTCGTAGTCCTGCCGGGCGGCGGCGGTGAGCGCGTAGTGCTCAGGCTTGGCGGTCTGGAAAAGCACCCGCCCCGGCCGCACCCCCCGCCCCGAGCGCCCCGCCACCTGAGTGAGCAACTGGAACGTGCGTTCCGCGCTCCGGAAGTCCGGCAGCGCCAGCTGCAGGTCCGCGTTCACCACCCCCACCAGGGTCACGTTGGGGAAGTCGAGCCCCTTGGCCACCATCTGGGTGCCGAGCAGCATGTCGGCGTCGCCGCGGCGAAAGGTCTCGAGCGCGTCCTCGAGCGCGCCCCGTTTGCGGGTGGAGTCGGTGTCGAGGCGCAGGAGCCTCACCCCGGCATAGAGCCGCGCGATCTCCCGCTCCACCCGCTGGGTGCCGACCCCCTTGAAGATCGTGACCGGCCCGCCGCAGGAGGGGCACGCGGTGGGGGTCGGCCGCCGCTCGCCGCAGTAGTGGCAGACCACCCGGTCGGTGTCGGCGTGCCAGGTGAGCACGATGTCGCACTGGCGGCAGGTGAGGATCTCCCGGCACGCCTCGCACTGGACCACGGTGGAGTGGCCGCGCCGGTTGAGGAACAGGATGCACTGCTCGCCGCGGGAAAGAGTCGCGGCGATGGCCTCCCGCAACGGATCGCCGAAGATCGGCGACACCGGCCGGGGCGCGCCCGGTTCGCGGGAAGGGAGCGGGGTCAGCTCCACCGGGGCCTGCGGGCGCCCCTCCACCCGGTGGGGCAGGGTCAAAAGCCGGTACTTGCGCTTTTTCGCGTTGGTATAGGACTCCAGGCTCGGGGTGGCGGAGCCGAGCACCACGGTGGCCCCGGCGGCGCGGGCGCGCACCAGCGCCACGTCGCGGGCGTGGTAGCGGGGGTTCTCGGCCTGCTTGTAGGCGCCCTCGTGCTCCTCGTCCACCACCACCAGCCGGAGGTCCGGAACCGGGGCGAACACCGCCGACCGCGCCCCCACCAGGACGTCGATCTCCCCGCGGCGGGTCCGCGCCCACACCTCGCGCCGGCGGACCGGGGTGAGCGCGCTGTGCCAGAGCGCCACCCGGTTCCCGAACCGCGCCTCCACCCGCCGCACCATCTGCGGCGAGAGCGCGATCTCGGGGATGAGGATCAGCACCTTCCCCCCCGTGCGGACCGCTTCCGCCGCCGCGCGGAGATACACCTCGGTCTTGCCGCTCCCGGTCACCCCGTGAAGCAGGAACGTCTCGTACCGCCGTGCACGGAGCGACTCGGTGATCGCATCGAGCGCGGTCTGCTGCTCCGCGTCCAGGCGGATGGTGGGCACCGTGCCCTCGGCGTGGGGCACCTCGCCCGGGCTCTTCTTCCCGAGCCCCGCCGGCAGCGCCGAGCGCAGCACTTCCCCCACCGGCGCCAGGTAGTAGTCGGCCACCCACCGGCAGAGTTCGAGCACCTCGGGCAGGAGCGACAGCTCGGGATCCTCCACCCCCGCGATGTCCTTGACCGAGGCCACCGGCGACGATCCCGCCAGCGCCACCACGAAGCCGCTCATCGACCGCCGCCCGAACGGGACCCGGACCAGCGATCCCTCGCGGACCGCGTCCCGGAGATCCTCGGGGATCCGATAGGTGAAGGTGCGCCGGAGGGGGACCGGCACCGCGACCTCGGCATAGCGCAGGGCGGCCGAGGTCACCACGGATCGCCCTCCGGCAGCCCCGCGTCCTCGCACTCCACCAGCGCCTGCTCGATCTCGGCCACGCCGTGGAGCGGACCCTGCTCGATCCCCTCGCAATCCCGGGCCGCCCGCTCCCAGGAGCGGCGGCGATGCACCGTCTCCGGCCAGAAGGGCCAGGTCCGGCACTGGGTGGGCCGGGCCTCGTAGACGGTGCAGCCCCGGCCGGAGTCGTGGAACGGGCACGGCGCCTCGCTCCCCGGGTCCACGGTGGGCACCCCGTCCCGGTCGCGGACCCGGTACCGGCGGCGGAATTCGGCCGGGGTGAGCCCCAGGAATCCGGCCGTGCGGGCCAGCTCCGGCTCCGGGAAATAAACCGGACCCGGGCGGGTGCAGCAGTTGCCGCACTTCGTACATTCAAATCGGAGTCCGTTCGCCTTGACGTAAAACGGTTGCATGGGATCCTCAAGAGAACGGGAAAAACGGACGAAAACCGGCTAAGATTGAGGGCGTCTTCCCGGGCTGCGCTCCGGCTGGACGATCGGGATCGCTCTCCGCACCAAGGACGCCACCATGAACTCCGTCCTCGTCACCGGTGGGGCCGGCTACATCGGTAGCCACATGGTACAGGCCCTTCGCCGGGCGGGCTACAGAACCGTCATCCTCGACAACCTCGCCGAGGGGCACCGTGCCGCGCTCCGCGACGCCGAACTCATCGAGGAGGACATCACCGACAAGGGGGCCATCCGGGCCGCGCTGCGCCGCCACCGGCCCTCGGCCATCGTCCACTTCGCGGCGTTCTGTTCGGTGAAGGAGTCGGTGGAGAATCCGGTCAAGTACTACCACAACAACGTGACCGGGACCGCGACCCTGATCGAGGCGGCGCTCGACGTGGGGGTGCCGCGCTTCATCTTCTCCTCCACCGCCGCCCTCTACGGCGAGCCGCGCGAGGTTCCGATCACCGAGAGCCATCCCCTGGCCCCGATCAACCCCTACGGCTGGTCCAAGCTCGTGGGCGAGCAGATGCTGGCCGACGCCGCCCGCGCCTACGGCATCCGCTACGTGGCCTTCCGCTACTTCAACGCCGCCGGGGCCGATCCCGAGGCCGGCCTGGGCGAGGATCACCGGCCCGAGACCCACCTCATCCCGCTGGCGGTGAAGGCGGCGATCCAGGAGGGGAGCGATCTCGCGGTCTACGGCACCGACTACCCCACCCGCGACGGCTCCTGCATCCGCGACTACATCCACGTGAAGGACCTGGTCGACGCCCACCTGCGCGGGCTCCAGTACCTGGAGAACGAGGGCGAGAGCGTGTCGCTCAACCTGGGGACCGAGACCGGGACCTCGGTGCTGGAGATCCTCGAGGCGGTGGAGCGGCTGACCGGGCTCCCGGTGCCGCATCACACCGCGCCCCGCCGGGCCGGCGATCCCGCGGTGCTGGTGGCGTCCAACGCCCGCGCCCGCCAGGTGCTGGGCTGGTCGCCCCGGCGCGACCTGGACGAGATCATCGTCAACACCTACGACTTCATCCGCCGCCACCCCGGCGGCTATCCCGACGTGCTCGCCGGCGACGCGTTCGGCCAGCCGCAACCGCAGCGGGCCGAGCCCAAGCCCTCGCGTTAACCCGCGCACGCCCCCTCCCTCCCCCGCCGGAGGCCCCGCCGGCCGATCCGCGCGCGACACACCCGTGCCTGCCGCGCCACACTGGAGCCCTCCCCCCACCCCGTAAGTCGTTGCGGCCCCGTCCCGGGACCGGTGGCACGGCGCCTGCATTAGGGAGGCGTGCGGGTCGCACCGCCGCGGGCCCCCCGGGCGTCGTTCCAACCCCCCGAGGCCCCGGCGGTGGACCACGGTTTCGCGGCCCAAGGGTTGGGCGCCCCGCCGCGCCGGCATCTACTCCTCCCGCCGGCGCGGCGGGTTTCTTGTTCCCCGGGCGGGGCGGGAGGACGGGCGGTCAGGCCCTCCCGGGAAAGCCTCCGGACCGCACCGCGCAGAGCCCGCCGGGGCGGTCGAGGATCGCCAGGACCCCCGGATCCCGCCGGGGGTCGCGGCCTCGGGCCAGCCGCACCATGGTCGAGGTCGATGCCAGGTCGGCGGCGGTCCCGTCCGCCCGCCACACCGTGACCGAAGCCACGCCCCGGGTGGGCTCGCCGGTGGCCGGATCCAGCAGGTGATGCTTGCGGCCGGCGGGGGTGCGGACCCAGCGTTCGTAGTCCCCGGAGGTGGCCAGATGGCCGCTCCCGAGATCGAGCGTGCACCACAGTTCCCCGGGCTCGCGCGGGTGGGCGATCCCGACCGGCCATCCCTGCGGGCGCCCCGGCGGCGGACCGAGGACGCCGATGCTGCCCCCCAGGTTCACCAGCGCGCTCCGGCTCCCGGCCCGGTGGAGGACCGCCAGCGCCTCGTCCACCGCGATCCCCTTCCCCACCCCCCCCAGATCGATCTCCACCCGCGGGTCCAGCCGGCGGAGCCGGCGGTTGGCCCGGTCGATCTCGACCGCCTCGGGCCCGGGATGCCGGCGCCAGGCCGCGAGCACGGCCCGGCCGGGGACGTGGCCGCCCTGGAGCCGGGTCAGACCCCACGCCCGCATCAGGGGGGCTACGGTGGGGTCGAAGGCTCCGCTCGAAGCCCGCGCGCCGGCGAGGGCCGCGGCCACACCGTCCACCAGCTCCACCGGCACGTCCCGCCACCCTTCCACCCGCCCCCGGTTGAACGCGACGAGCGGGCTCCCGGGCCGGTAGAGGGTCATCGCCGCTTCCAGGGCCTCCACCCGGCGGCGGACGGCGCGGACGGCTTCCACCGCTTCCCCGGGAGGGAGGTCGGGCACCCGTACCTCGATCAGCGTCCCCATGGCGCGCCACGCCCGGGCGGTCTCGGCCCGGGCGCCCGGGGCGCCGGACGGCGGCGGGGCGCCGGGGAGCGCGACCGGCGGCCTCGGGGCCGGGAGCGCGCCCAGGGCCCGCGCCCACCTCGGGAGATCGGGGATCAGCACCGCCAGCACTCCCGCCCGCACCGCGCGGACCAGGAACCGGCGGCGCTCGATCGCGCCCGCGGCTCCGGCGGCAGGACGGGAGCCTCCCGAGGGCCGCCCTCCGCCCTCACTGCCGTGCCCAGTCATATTGCTCCTCCTTCTCGAATCCCCACCACATCTCGTAGAGCGGGACCACCATCAGCACCGTGAACATCAGGGCCAGCAGCGAGGTCGCCGCGATCTGGACCGGGGCCAGGGCGGGCGAGACGAACCGCACCAGCCACGGCATCCCGACCTCGGCCAGAACGGCGCTGAAGCTGAGCAGATAGACGCCGCGCTTGCGCCGTTCGCGCACCTTGGTGAGCCCGAAGAGGTGGCAGAGCACGAAGATGAAGATCGTCTCCTCGAAGAGATGCGGGTGGGTGACGTCCAGCATCTCCCGCACCGACTTGGCGAAGCGCATCTCGGTGACCTGGCCCGGCGCGTCTTCGTTTCCGCGGTACCAGGTGGCGGTGCCTTCGGGGGTGAGATGGGTGCGCACCTTGTAGTTCACGATCCCCACCCCCACCCCCAGGGCGACCATGACGTAGAAGCAGGTGATGAGGATGCGCGTGTTCTTGGGAGCACGATCGAGCCGGAACCGCCGGTAGGCGTAGTACTGGGTCACAGTGCGCCTCGCTTCTTGAGGATGGCCAGCGTGGCCAGGACGCGCTTCACCCCGCGGTCGAGCGCGCTCACCGAGAGGGTGGCGCCGGCCACGTTCACGATGTCCACCCCGGTCCGGATCGAGGAGTCCGGCGTCTTCCCCCGGTACTGCCGCAGGAACCGGGTGTGGCGGATCTCGCCCCCGCGGCTTTCCCGGTAGACCAGAACCTCCACGTCCCGGACCTCGAGGGTGGTGTCGGTGCCCACCATGAAGGTGATGGGGCGGTACTTGCCGACCTCCTCGGCGACCACCGCGAAACCAAGCGGCTCTCCCCGGTCGTTCCTCGGCACGAAAACGGTGACGCTGTCCGAGGGCGGCGCGAAGCCCAGCTCACCGCGGAGGGCGTCGCGCTCCTCCGGGGTGATCCGCGCGGTCACGGTGTCGGCGCGCACCGCTCCGTCGAAGATCTCCTCGATCGCCCGGCCGGGGGTGAGGTAGACCTGCTCGGGGCCGATCGCGGCGTCGCCGGTCCCGGGCGGCGCTGGCGACGCCCGGCCGGGGCCGGCCAGGACGAGGAGGGCCAGGACCAGCGCGGCCGGCAACGACCTCGCCGCCCCCAACCGGCTAGAAGTAGGTCGCCACACTGAACCGGTACCCCGCCTGGGTGGCGCCCCACGCCGGCGCGCCCGCCTCGCGCGCACGGTCGAACAGGACGTCGTTCTTGATCACGGTTTCCTCCGTGGGCCGGAAGCTCACCCCCACCGTCAGCCGCTCGAGGTCCGCCCCCGCGGTGTTCCGGTCCCGGTCCACGTAGCCGGCGCGCACCGTTCCGGTGAACCCGCTCGCGGGAAGCGCGCGGACCACGCCCTGGAGCACGTGCACCCGGGCCTCGGCGTAGAACCCACCGGAGCGGGGGGTGACCTCGACCACCGGCTCCGGGCCCCCGGCCAGGGGTTGCCGGCTCGCCCGGGCCAGCGCGCCCTCGCCCAGGAACTCGAACCGGCCGCGGGCGGCGTGGAAATCCAGGGCGCCGATGGTCAGGCTCCTGGAGCCGTCGTCGCTGTAGGCTCCGGAGTGGAGGCTCACCCCCGCTTCGGTGCCCAGCCACGGGCTCACCCCCACGCGCCCCGCGAACGACCGGTCGTTGTTGTTGTCGCCGGTCGCGATCCCCTCCGCCTCGCCCAGGTTCAGCACGCCGTCCTCGACCGCGTCCTCGTTGAGGCCGTTCACGGCGTACGCCTCGTAGTCCAGGACCGCCCCCCCGGAGGTCGTCCAGCTTCCGAACGCTCCCAACCCGTTCTCGCTCAGCGTGGTGTGGATGACGAGCTGGTCCACCAGGGGCCGGTCGGTGAGAGCGAGCATGGGCGCGTCATGGAACTCATTCAGCCGCCCCAGCGGCAACAGGATGATCCCCGCCCGGAAATTGAGCGCGTCGTTCACGCGGAAGTCGACGGTGGCGAACTCGACCGAGATCTCGCCGTCGGTGGGCTCATCCTCTCCGGTCACGAACCCGCCGTGCTCGAACTCGATCTCGCTCGCCAGGTGCACCCGGTCGCTTACCTGGGCGAAGATGAAGGGAACGAACCGGGCCAGGTCGAATCCGCTCCCCTCCCGGCCGGCCCGGAACTGGAAGTCGAAGTAGCCCCCGAGCGCGGCGGTTCCGTGGCCCAGGAAGGGTTTTTGATAGGGGGCGGCGAAGGAGGCCCCCGCCGCCGCGTCCCCCGCCGGGGCCTCGGAGGCGGACGCGACCGCCCCCCCCAGCCCCAAGATCCCCCCGAACACCAACCCCACCACGCTCATAACCAGCAGCCGCAGCATGCGATTCCCCCCTATAGTGATACTGAGACGCAGTCTCATCAAGAAGCTTGAAAGGACGCCGGCACCGGGGGGCGCCGGCGGTTACTCGGTGCGGCGCACGTAGATCCCGCGCGCCACTTCCTTCTCCAGGGCGAGGGTCGTGCCCCCGATCTCCACCACGAACGTCGGCCGTTTCTGCCGGAGTTCCACCTCGGTCCCCGGCACCAGGCCGAAGCTGGCCAGCCGCTCCAGGCGCTTGGCCACGCCGGGGGCGATGAACACCACCCGCGCCACCCGCCCCGGCTCCAGGTTCTCGAGCGGCACCACCACCGGCTTCACCCCGTTCCGCCGCGACGTGCAGCACGGACCCTGGGGAACCGGCCGGCCGTGGGGACAGGTGGGCGGATGGCCCAGGAATCCGCACACCGCGTCGATCACCGACGGGCTCAGCACGTGCTCCATGAGGCAAGCGGTCCGCTCCGCCTCGTCTTCGGGCACACCGAGCACGTCGACCAGGAGGCGCTCGGCCAGGCGGTGTCCGCGCACCACCGCCCGCGCGCGCTCCTCTCCGGCCTCGGTGAGGGACGCCCGGTCGCCGGCAAGCGCGATCAGGCCCTCATCCGCCAGCTGCCGGAGGGCGGCGGGGCCCTCGCCGTTCAGACTCCCGGTGAGAAGCGCGGCCGGGGATTGCTCCGCCCCGTCCTCCCGCCGGTTCCAGATCGATTCAAGAAGCTCGTCGGTCGGTTGTTTCAGGAACTCGGGATGGGGCATCGGTCTCTTTCTTCCGGCGGAAGAGCTTCCGGAGAAGGTCGACGGTGACGGACCTGGGGGCCACGGTCTCGTAGCCGCAGTTATCGCAGCAGAGCATGCCGCAGCCCCCGCCGTTCATGGGACAGCGGTTGCAGGTGGTGACCTGGTCCTTGAGTTCTCCGCCGCAGATGGGGCAGGTCTGGTTCATCGGAAGGTCACCCCCAGGGCGTGGAGCCCGTAGTTGAGCGCGCCGCCCACCAGGAACGCCATCGGCACGATGAACGCCACCATGGCCAGCGACGTCTTCACCCCGCGCTCCTTGAGCATGATGAAGAAGTTGGCGATGCAGGGGACGAACAGGGTGATGGTGACCATGGCCACGATGAGCTGGACCGGGTCGAGGAGCCCCCGCCGGGACAGGTCGTAGAGGCCGGCGGCGCCGTAGTCACGGCGAAGGAACCCCACCAGGAACGCCTGGGCGGCCTGCGGCGGCAGCCCGAGGACGCCGTGGACCACCGGGGCGGACGCCCGCTCCAGGTAGCCCAGAAGGTGGAACGCGTCCACCACGAAGAGGATCAAGGTGCCCAGCAGGAAGAGCGGCACCGCCTCGCGCATGTACCACTCGATCCGGGCCAGGGTCTTGACCACGATGTTGGAAAGCTGGGGCCGGCGGATGGGAGGAAGCTCCAGGATGAAATCCGAGCTCTCGCCGGGGACGAGCCGCGCCGCCAGCCATCCCACCGCCAGCATGGTCACCGCGATCGATCCCGCCCACACCAGGGTGGCGCCGAAGGAAAGCGCGCGGATCATGCCCAGGATCACCCCGAGCTGCGCGGAGCACGGCACCCCCAGGGCCAGGAGCAGGGTGACCAGGATCCGTTCCTTCTTGGTCTCCAGGATCCGGGTGGTCAGCGTGGCCATGGTGTCGCAGCCCAGGCCCAGCACCATGGGGAGCACCGCCTTGCCGTTCAGCCCCATGGTGCGGAAGATGCGGTTCACCATCACCGCGAGCCGCGGAAGGTACCCCGAATCCTCCAGCAGCCCGAAGGCGATGAAGAAGGTGGCCACGATGGGCAGGATCAGCGCGATGGAGTAGGAGAGCGCCATCGTCACCTGGCCGTAGGGGCCGACCAGCAGATCGTGGACGAACTTGAGCCCGTACTGCCACCAGTCGAGGTGCGCCGCCAGCACGGTGTAGTCGGGCTGGACCACCCCGTTCTGCATCGCGTACTGGTGGGGGAAGCGGAGAAGGAAGTCGGTGGCGTGGATGGCCCAGGGGCTCAGGTAGTGGCCGAAGACGGTGGTCTCGAAGAAGTCCACCAGGGTCCCGGCGCCCAGGACCCCCACGAACTGGTACATGCCGTAGAGCACGGCCAGGAGGATGGGCACCCCCCACACCGGGTGCATGGCCAGATACCCCACGGTGTCGAGCACCGTCCCCCGGCGCCGCCGGGGCCGGATCTCGACCCGGCTCACCACCGCGTCCACCGCGGCCAGCCGGGCCCGGTTGATGACCAGGCTCAGGGGATCGCGCACCCGGGCGGCGGCCCGGCGGCGGATCGCTTCCATCTCTTCGTAGGCGGCATCCCCCATCCGCTCCCGGAGCCAGGGCTCCAGCGATTCATCCCCGGCCAGGAGCATCACCGCGAGGCTCCGCCGGGTGAGATGGGTGTCGGGGAGGCGCGCCTCCATCTCGGCCACCGCGTCCTCGACCGGTTGCGGATAGGCCACCGGGAGGGTCGCGGGGCGCTGATCCTGAAGCGCCTTGCGGAGTTCGTCGAACCCCTTGCGGCGGACCGCCACCGTCTTCACCACCGCGATCCCCAGCTCGGCGGCCAGGGCGTTCTCGTCGACCTCGACCCCGAGGCTCCCCGCCTCGTCGGTCATGTTGAGGTCGAGAGCGAAGGGAATCCCCATCTCCGCGAGCTGCGAGGAGATGAGGAGCGAGCGCCGCAGGTTCTTGGCGTCGGCCACCTGCACCACCGCCTCGGCCGGCCCCTCCAGGAGCACGTCGCGGGTCACCCGCTCGTCCTCCGACATGGGAATGAGGCTGTTCACCCCGGGGGTGTCGATCACCTCCACGGTCTCGCCGTGGAGCGTGGCCTTGCCGCGGGTGATGGTGACGGTGGTGCCGGGATAGTTGGAGACGGTGACGTAGCGGCCGGTGAGGAAGCCGAAGATCACGCTCTTTCCGACGTTGGGGTTCCCGACCAGGACGAGCCGGGAGCGGGCGGCGACGCCCCGGAGCGCGGGGTCGTCGCCGGAGCCGTGACACTGGACGATGGGTTCGCTGATGCTGGCCATGGTTGTTGTCGGCGACCGGGGGAGCCTCTCCCCGGGACCGCCCTACCCTTCCTTCTTTTCCTGACACTCGGCGCAGATCCCGAAGATCTGCATGACGTGGTTGGTGGAGCGGAAACCGTGGAGGGCGCAGACCTCGTCCTGGAGCCGCTCGATCTCCCCGTTCACGAACTCGATCACCTTGCCGCAGCGGTCGCAGACCATGTGGTCGTGGTGCTGGCGGCCGTAGATGCGCTCGAAGAGCGCCTGCCCCCGTCCGAAGCGGTGCATCTTGACCAGGCCCGCCCCCCGAAGGTGTTCCAGGGTCCGGTACAGGGTGGCCCGGCTCACCCGCTTGTGCTTCCGGCGCAGGAACTCTAGGAGTTCCTCGGCGTCGAAGTGCCCCTCCCGGCCCAGGACCACCTCGAGCACCGCCCGGCGCTCGGGGGTCATGCGGAGGTTGTTCTTCCGCAGGTACTCCTCGAACCGGACCAGCGGGCCGTTCCGGTCCTTGCCGCGATCGCGAACGGTCCCGACGTCGCTTCCGGATATCACGGGTGCTCCTTGCCTCGGCCGGTGACTCCCCGCCGGCTCCCCGAGGCCCCGGCGGGACTTGCTGCAATTGAGACGCAATCTCAATCTCAGGGGGCGAGTTTAGGATTCTTGGGAGGCCGGGTCAACGATCGAATCGGCTTTTCGGTTATCGGAATGAGCCGGCGCGCATCTCCTGAAGCCGGCCCAACGACCCAATCGCCGCCTGGAGAAGGGGTTGGGGGATCCGAAAAAGGCCCGAGAGCGCCGCCGCCGGGGGGCCGGTCATCGGAACCTCGCGCTCCCCCTCCCGGTTGATCGCGAACACCCGGCCCGGCTCCTTGTACAGGAACCGCGCGTTTTCCTGGAATCGGCCCAGGGCCAGGCGCCGCATGTAGGGAGCGGTGAGGGCGAAGGTCCGGGCCCAGGCCCCCAGGTAGGCGCCGTCGGCGGCGGCGTGAGGGGCGAACCGGTAACGGAAGCGCTGGCCCCGGGCGTCCTCCGAGAAGACCAGGATCTCCCCGCCGGGGCCCGGGCGGAGTTCCACGTCGTAGTAGATCGTGCTCCGGCGGCTCACCGCATCCCCGGCCGGGAGCGGAACCGGAGCCGGGAGCGCGTAGCCCACGTCCACCAGATGGGTGCCGCCGCCGGCTTCGACCAGGAGGGCGGTGTGGGCCTGGGGCTTCTCGGCGGGGAGGTGGCAGAAGAGGAGCCGGGAGCGATACCCCAGGTAGCGAAGGAGGAACTGGAAGGCGTAGGACGAGGCGAAGCAGGTACCGCCGCTCCCCCACCGGAGATGGTCCTCCCAGAACTCCACCGGCCCGCGCACGGCCGCCTCCGGGTTCATGAGCCGGGCCGCCTTCACCAGTTTGGTGGCGTTCTCGAACGGGACGTGGACGAGCCAGGCCGCGTGGAGATCGTCCAGGGCCTCGGCCGTGGGCAAGGCCGGGCGGGGAAGCTGCCAGCGCTCGAGTACCCGCTCCAGGATTCCCGTCCTCCTGGCCGTGACCGGATTCATGACCGCGGAGCCTCCCCCACCCAGGCTTCTCCCGGTTCGAGGATGAGCGTGTCTCCCGCCCGCCACACCCCGGTCCCGAGGACTCCGCTGAACACTCCGGTGGGGGCGGGCGTGCCGTTCAGGACCCCCAGCCGGTTCCGGCCCAGGTTCGCCACCACCAGGCCCCGCTTGCGGACCCCCTCGCGCACGAACGCGGCCACCTCCCGGGGGCGGTCGGTGGGGATCACCCGCGCCGGGCCCGGGCCCCAGGGATCGCCGGCGCGCTGGAGCGCGATCAGCTCCCGGTAGAGCCGGGCGTACTCGTCGCCGGGGCGGCTCCAGTCGATGGGATCCGGTTCGAAGAGGCTCGGCCGGCGGACGGCCCCCACCTCCTGCCCGTTGTAGAGGAGCGGGAGGCCGCCGGAGAGAAACGTGACCGCGGCGCAGGCGGGGAGCCGCTCGCGGCCGAAGGTGGCCACCGCCCGCGGGTAGTCGTGGTTCTCCAGGAACCGGAGCGGGAGCGCGGGCCCGGGAAAGTTCTCCTGCCAGGCGGTGAGCGCCTCGCCCACCGCGCCGGCGTCGCATCGCCCCATCACCACGTCCCGGAGCGCCCGGTAGAGCATCCAGTCGTAGGAGGCGTGAAAGGCGATGGTGTGGAGCTCGGCGTCCTCCCATTCCGCCAGCAGGAACGCGCCGGGGCGCACTTCCTCTAGCCGCCGGTGAAGGGTCCGCCAGAAGGGGCGCGGCACCATCCCCGCCACGTCGCACCGGAAGCCGTCCACGCCGGCCTCGCGGACCCAGAAGAGCGCGCTCTCCACCAGGTAGTCGGCGGCGCCGGGAGCGTCGTGCCGCCAGTCGGAGACGTCGGACCAGTCCCGGTGGCGCCGGGTGGGCCGGCCGGCGGCGTCGCTGGTGAACCAATCCGGCCGCGCCTCCGGCATGTCCGGGTCGTTGGCGGCATGGTTGGCCACGTAGTCCAGGATCACCGCCAGGCCGCGACGGTGGGCCGCCTCCACCAGGAGTTTCAGGTCCTGCAGGGTGCCGAGGGCGGGATCCACCTTCCGGTAGTCGCGGATCGAGTACGGGGAACCCGCGGTGCCCTTGCGTCCCTCGACCCCGATGGGATGGATGGGCAGGAGCCAGATCGCGGTCGCGCCGAGGGCGGCGATCCGGTCGAGCGCGGGGACGATCGCGGCCAGGGTGCCCTCGCGGCTGAACGCGCGCGGGTAGATGGAGTAGAGGGCGCCGCTCAGGAACCGCCCGGGGGGTTCCAACCCCCCGAGGCCTCCGAGCCGTCCCTCTCGAAGGTGCACCCCGTCCACCGCACCCGCCTCGGGCGGGGACGCGGCGCCGGCGCGCGGGTCATGGCCAGTCATGAGGGGGGGGTTATACCACGGCCCCGGGGGCGGGCGCCATCCTCGGCCCGGTACGGGGGTGTCTTGCCGGGCCGCCTCCACGGAGCGCAACCGCCTCCCGCGCGTCATCCCGGTGGTCCGCGGCCGCGCCGGGGTCTACCATCGGTTCCATGCGTCGCGTGATCTTCGTGTTCGTGGACGGACTGGGGCTGGGCGATCCCGATTCCCCCGCCGACCCGCTCCGGCATCCGGAACTCGATCTCCTCGCGAACTTCCTTCCCCGGGGATGGCGGGCGCCGCCCCAGGGGGGGCGCCCGCCGGAGCTGCCCGAGGTGCTCCGCCCCGCCGCCCTCCGCCACGACGGCGCGGTGGTCGCCACCGACGCCTCGCTCGGGGTGCCGGGACTGCCCCAGAGCGCCACCGGCCAGACCACGCTCTTCACCGGCGAGAACGGGGCGGCGGCGCTGAACCGGCACCTGAACGGCTTCCCCACCATCACCTTGCAGCGGATCCTGATGCGCGCCTCGATCCTCAAGCGGCTCACCGAGGCCTCGCTCCCCACCGCCTTCCTGAACGCGTTCCGCCCCCTCTTCTTCGAGCTGGGCGAGGCGGTGTGGAAGAAGGGGATGAGCGCCACCACCTGGTCCAACCGCGCCGCCGGGCTCCCCTTCCGCACCGTCGACGACCTCGTGGCCGGACGCGCGGTGTACCAGGACATCACCCACGAGTCCGTCCGCTCCCGCGGGGTGGACCTCGCCCTGCGGACCCCGGAGGAGGCGGGCCGGGTCCTGGCCCGGGCCAGCGACGGGTACGCCTTCACGCTGTTCGAGTTCTTCCAGACCGACAAGGCCGGGCACGCCATGGACGAGGGGAAGGCGGAACGGGAACTCCTGAAGCTCGAACGCTTCCTGGCCGAGGCCCTGGCGCGGATCGACCTCGCGGAGACCACCCTGGTGGTGGCCAGCGACCACGGGAACGTGGAGGATCTCTCGATCAAGACCCACACCCACAACCCCGTCCCCACCCTGGTGTTCGGCGAGGGCGCGCGCACCCTGGCCCCGCGGCTCCGGCGGCTGGAGGACTTCACCCCGGCGCTTCTGGAGTTCCTGGGAGTGGTGGAGCGCTGATGGGGCCTCGGGCGGGGGATACGAAACGCGGGAGGCCGGCGGAGCCGGCCCGCCGCCAACGGCGCTTCGTCCGCAACGTCCGCGCCGCCGAGTACCTCCAGACCGCCCTCGTGGCCGCGGTGGCCACCATCCTGGTGGTGCGGTTCTACCTGCGGCTCACCGGCTATCCCCAGGTCGGGGGCGAGGTGATCCACGTGGCCCACGTGCTCTGGGGCGGGCTCTTCCTCACGGTGGCGGTGGTGAACTTGTTGCTCTTCACCAGCCGGCGCTCGATGCGGATCGCCTCGGTGATCGGGGGAGTGGGGTTCGGGCTCTTCATCGACGAGGTCGGGAAGTTCGTCACCCAGGACAACGACTACTTCTTCCGCCCCGCGGCGGCGATGATCTACGCGGTGTTCGTGATCCTGGTCCTGGTGGTGCGGATGATCCAGGGGCACCAGCGCTATTCCCGGGAGGAATACCTGGTGAACGCGCTCCGCGAGTTCGAGGAGGTGGCGCGCCACGACCTGGACGTGGAGGAGCGCCGCCGCGCCCGCCGCTACCTGGAGCGCAGCGACCCGGCGAACCCGCTGGTGGCGCCCCTCGGCGACGTCCTGGACCGGGTGGAGCCGGTGGCGGTGTCGGCGCCGGACCCGGTAAGCCGGCTCCGGCGGCGGCTCCGGGCGTTCTACGTGCGGGTGGCGCAGCTTCCCGGGTTCGACGCGGGGCTGGTGATCTTCTTCGGGGCGCAGTTGCTGGTGCGGCTCGGGTATGTGTTCGCGCTGGTGTTCGTGGTGGGGCTGGGGCGGGAGGAGATCCTGAAGAGCCGGTTCCTCTGGTTGATCACCGGGCGGGTGCCCACCTCGAGCTTCGTCCACTTCGCGGTGGTGGGATCGTCGTTGCTTTCCGGTGTGTTCGTGGTGCTGGGGGTGATCCGGGTGCGGCGGTCCAAGCTCGAGGCGTACCGCGCGTTCAAGCGATCGGTCCTGGTCACCATCTTCCTCACCCAGATCTTCATCTTCTACGAGAAGCAGTTCGAGGCGCTGATCGGGCTGGCCTTCAACGTGCTGGTCCTGGTCATCCTCGACTACATGATCGACCGGGAGCGGTCGGCGGGACGGGAAGAGCGGTAGGCCCAGGCGGCGGTCAGCGAGCCGGATGATACGCGATGAGCTCTCGCTGGTACTCCGCGAGCGGGCCGAGGGAGTACTCCCGTCGATCCTCCTTCACGATTCCCACTCCCGGCACGACCCAGGTGGTCACGCTGCCGAAGCTGTTGAAGGCGGGTCCCCAGGTCTCCTGAATCCGGATCGCGCCCGCGAAGGTCCCCGCGGGGACGGTGACCGTCTCCACCGCCTCGACCCGCGAGGTGTCGTTGAAAAAGAAGGGCCGGCGCCAGGTCGCTCCCACCTCAAGGGGAAGCACGAAGACGGCGACGCGCGGGTACTGGCCCAGGGGATAGTACGACTTCTGGAGAAAGCTCACGGTGTCGCCGGTGACGGCAAGGAACCCGGTGTCGGGCGCCGCGCCGGCTTCGTAGGTGAGGATCTTCACGGTGCCGTACCGCGGGAGCGAAGCGGTGCCGGCCACGCTCACGGTTACGGTGTTCGTGGCCTCAGCCACGTCGTCGTGCCAGCGATAGTCCCAGGTGGTGCCCACGGTGGAGGGAAAGACCTTGTCCGGGTTCTGTACCTCGTGGTTCGGCGAGGAGTCGGAGCAGCCGCCCAGGGCGAGGACCAGGACCAGCGCGAACAAAGGTCGCGATTTCGAGCGCATGGTGCCCCCCCCCAAGCCCGCTCTTTCAGGCTAGCAGGACCGGCGGCCGCAGTCAACGGGAGCGGGGAAATCCGACCGCGGAACTAGCGATTCGCGTAGTGATCCCGGCACTCCTCCTCGCGGCCCCGGACCACGCGTTTGCCCTTGAGATCCCCCTGGTGCGCCGTCACCACCGTGCCCCGGCTCTCCCGCCCGTCGCGCTCGAAGTAGAGCACCACCCAGTCCTGGGTGCGCTGGAGTTCGTGCGCGCGCGCGGTGTTGGAGAAGAGCGCGGTGAAGGACCATCCGTCCTTCTCCGTGTGGTAGATAGGGAGCCACGCCCGGCCGGTAGGGTTGAACCGCTTGGGCGCGATCCGGCGGAGCTTGCCCGCGGCGGCCTTTTCGCGGTACTCGCGGTCGACCTCGAGGAGGGTCTGGACGGTGGGACGGTCCCCTTGCGCCCATCGCCCGGGATTGCGGGTTTGCCCCTCGCGGTCGCGGGCGGTCAGCGCCCGCCTCCGCGTCTCCCGCCCCAGCATCGAGGCCAGCGACTCCCGCACCGCGCGCAGCCGCCGGTCCCCGAAACCGTCGACCTCCTCCAGGCGCCCGTCGTGAGCGGCCTCTTCCAGCTCCTCCAGGGTTTCGAGGTTCAGGGTTTCGTGGATCCGGCGGGCGAGCTCCCCGCCGATCCCGGGAACGCTCCGGAAGACGGCTTCGGGGGTCACTTCGCCCTGGAGCCGCTCCAGCATGCCGAGCTTCCCGGTGTGGAGGATCTCGCGGATGGCCGAGGCCAGGCTCTTGCCGATCCCGGGAAGGTCTTCCAGCCCTTCCAGGCCGCGTTCGTCCAGCACGTCGGCGAGGGGGGTCTGGCGCGCGCGCGCGATGGCGGCGGCGTCACGATAGGCGCGGACGCGAAAGGGGTTGGCGTCCTGGGCCTTGAGGAGATCCGCCACCCGGTCCAGGAGATCGGCCACGTCCTCGTTGGTGAGCCGCGCTCGCGTCTGGGGCATAGGTTCAGGATACGCCGTTTGGTGCGGAGTGTGGGATGGCGGGCGGGCGGGGGCGTGCAGCCGGGGGAAGGTGCCGATGATCCGGGAGTCGGAGCGGGTTCCGCCGACGGATCTTCCCTCGCATCCGGCGGCGGATCGGAGTAACAATGGGAGGTGGCGCGGGACGGGACGCGCATTGTCCCGGCCGCGGCCGGTCGTGGAGCCGGGCCGCCGGGAACCGGCGCTCCGGCGGCGCGGACCCCCGGCGCCGGCAATCGAGGAGAACATCATGTTCTGGATCCTGGCCGTCGTCTCATTCGTGTTCTGGGGGGTGGGGTACGCGTTGCCGTTTCACATCGGCGGGCTCCTCAACATCTTCCTTCTCATGGCGGTCATGTTCGTGGTGCTCGCCGACACGCTGCGGCGGATCCGGGCCGGTCAGGGGAGATAGCCCCGCCCGCAAGCGGCCCGCGCCGCACGAAACCGGCCCTTTCCCGCCCCTGCTATAATCCGGCACCGTTTCGCCCGCTCCCGGACTTCCCCCCGCACAGGCAAGCATGGTCAAGTTCCTTCATACCGGCGACTGGCAGCTCGGCATCACCCGCCACTTCCTGGCCGGCGACGCCCAGGCCCGCTACACCGACGCCCGCTTCGACGCGGTGAACCGGCTCCTGGAGCTGGCGGGACGGGAGGGCTGCGCGTTCGTGGTGGCGAGCGGCGACGTGTTCGAGTCGAACCAGATCGACCGCACCGTCGTGACCCATGCGCTGGAAATCCTGGGCGGCGCCGGGATTCCGGTGTATCTCCTTCCCGGGAACCACGACCCCTGGAACGCGGCCTCGGTCTACCGCGGGAGCGCGTTCGGGGAGCGGAAGCCCGCGAACGTTCACGTGCTCTCGACCTCGGAAGTCGTCACGGTGGCGCCGGGGGTGGAACTGGTGGGAGCGCCGTGGTTCTCCAAGCGTCCCGGCACCGACCTGGTCGCCGCCGCGCTGGCGCCGCTGGAGCCGGCCCGGGCCACCGCGCGGGTGATGGCCGCCCACGGGGCGGTGGACGCGCTCGCCCCCGATCCGGACGCGCCGGGGGTGATCCGGCTCGCCCCGGTGGAAGCGGCGCTGGCCGGCGGGCGCATCCACTACCTGGCCCTGGGCGACCGGCACTCGCTCACGCGGGTCGGCGACACCGGCCGGGTGTGGTACGCGGGCACGCCCGAGGCCACCGATTTCGTCGAGACCGGCCCCGGGTTCGTGCTGGTCGTCGAGGCCGGACCGGACGGCTGCGCGGTGCGCGAGCATCGGGTGGGCAAGTGGACGTTCGTGCGGGAGGACGCCGCGCTCACCGGCGGGACCGACGTGGCCGCGCTGGCGGCACGGCTCCGGGACCTTCCCGGGAAGCGCCGCACCGTGCTCAAGCTCGGCCTCACCGGCACGCTGTCGCTCGGGGCCAAGGCGGCGCTGGACCGGGCGCTCGATGAGACGCAGGAGCTGGTGGCCGGACTGGTGCACTCCGAGAGCCGGAGCGATCTGGTCGTCCTGCCGGATCCCTCGGACCTGGACGCCGTGAGCCTTTCCGGCACCGGCGAGACCGTGCTCCGCCGCTTGCGGGATACGGCCGCGGCCGGAGGCGAGGACGCGGCGGCCGCCGGCGACGCGCTCGGGTTGCTGTACCGGCTCGCGGGGGGCGGGGGGGCTCCCGGGGGAAGGGGCGCCGGGGACGGGGGGGCTCCCGGAGACGGGCGGACCGCCGGAGGCGGGCGATGAGGCTCCTTCGCCTGCGGGTCGAGAACTTCAAGGGGCTGGCCGAGTGCGAGATCGTCCCCGCCCCGCGGGGGGTGACCCTGGTGGTCGGCCCCAACGAAGCGGGCAAGTCGACCCTGGCCCAGGCGCTGGATCTGCTTCTGGAAGAGTACGACTCCACCCGTAAGGCGGCGGTGCGGGCCGCCCAGCCGGTGGGCCGCGACGTGGGCCCGTTCGTGGAGCTGGAGGCCGAGTCCGGCCCCTACCGGTTCCTCTACCGCAAGCGGTTCGTGAAGAGCCCCATGACCGAACTCGAGATCACCGCCCCCCGGCCCGAGCGCCTCTCCGGGTCCGACGCCCACGACCGGGTGGCGGCGATCCTGGCCGAGTCGGTGGACCTGAGGCTCTGGCACGCGCTCCGGGTGGACCAGGGCCTGGCGGTCGCGCAGCCGGACCTGGCCAAGGCTCCCGCCCTGCTGGAGATCCTGGAGCGGGCCTCGGGCGGGGACTCGGACGCCGGCGACACCGCGCTCTACGAGCGCATCCGGAATGCCTACGAGGAGTTCTACACCCTGAAGACCGGCCGGGAGCGCAAGCCCTTGAAGGACGCGCGCGACCGGGCGGCGGAGGCGGCCGCGTCCCACGACACCCTCCGCGGACGGCTGGAGGCGATCGAGGCCGACGCCGAACGCCGGGACACGGTGGAGCGGGAACTGGCGGCCGCCCGCGAAGCCGCGGCCCGGTCCGAGGCCGGCCGGGAACACGCCGCGGCCCGCCGGGACGAGGTCCGCGCTCTGGCCGCGGCGGCGGAGAAGCTCGAGGCCGAGGCGGAGGCCGTCCACGACCGGCGGAAGCGCATCCAGCTCGAGCACCAGGAGCGGCTCCGTCTCACCGAGGAACTCGACCGCGCGACCGGAGAGGTCAGGGAAGCGGAAGCGGCGCTCCCGGCGGCGGTCCGGTCGGCCCGGGACGCGGAGGCCGCGTTTTCCGCGGTGGAGGCGGAATGCGCCGCCTCGGTGGACCGGCAAGCGGCCGCGGAGCGGGCGCTGGACCTCCGCCGCCGCGACGAGCGGCACCGCGCCGACGAGGAGGAGCTGGCCGCGCTTGAACGGCGGGTCGCAGCGCGGGGACGCGCGCTGGAAGCGTGCGACGCGCTCCGGGAGCGGCTGGCGTCGCTCACTGTGGACGACGCGCGCCTGGTCGCCGTCGAGGACGCCTCGCGCCGGTTCGCCGAGGCTCGCGCCGCGCTCGAGGCCGCCGCTCCGAGGGTCACCCTGTCGGCGATGGAGGAGATGGAGCTGGAGGTGGAGGGCGAGCCGGTGCGCCTCGCGCGCGGCGGGGATGTCCAGGCGACGGTGGAGGGGGCATGGGAAGCGGTGATCCCCGGCGTGCTCCGGGTGCGCGTGTCGGCGGGCGGCGACGCCGCCTCGCGGGCCGCGGCCGCGAAGGGGGCGCAGGGGGCGCTGGACGCCGCTCTGGCCGAAGCGGGAGCCGGCTCGGTGGAGGACGCGCGCGTCCGGCATCGCGCGCGACAGGAGGCGGCGGCGGAACTCAAGGCGGCGGAAGCGCAGCTCGCCGAGATCGCCGGCGCGAACGGGGGGACGACTCCGCGGTCCTGGTCCGGCTCCGCGAGCGGGTGGGGGTCTACCCGGCCGACCGGACCCCCGAACCTCCCCCGGCCCCGGACCTGGCCGGAGCGCGAGCCGCGGTCGAGGAGGCCCAGGCGGAGGTGGAGCGGGCGCGCGAGGCGGCCCAGGCCGCCCTCGCCCGGCGCGACGCCGCCCGGGAGGAGCGGGACCGCGCACGCCAGGCGCGCCGGGAGGTCGAGCGAACCCGGGAGGAGGCGGCGGGTCGTCGGGACGCGGCCGCCGGGGCGCTGGAGTCCGCGCGCGCGGCGAAAACCGACAACACGCTCTTCGCCGAGCTCAACGCGGTCAAGAAGGAACAGATGGAGCGGGATCAGGAGCGCTACGACAAGCGGGCGGAGCTGGCCGGGGTCGACCCCGAGGCGGTGGAGCGCGAGGCCCACGAAGCCGCCGCCCGCGCCGCGGCGCTGGCCGGGACGCGCGACGAGTTCCAGCGGGAGCTGGCGGTGCTGGCCGATCGCCTGGACCGTGCCGGCGGCGAGGGCCTTTACGAGCTGACCGAGGCCGCCGGCGCCCGCGCCGAGCATGCCCGCGAGGGACTGGAACATCTCGAGCGGCGGGCCCGGGCGGCCGGGCTGCTGTACTCCGCCTTCACCGAGGCCCGCGACGAGGCGCGGAACCGCTACCAGGCGCCGCTCCGCAACCGCATCGAGAGCCTGGGGCGCCCGCTCTTCGGTGAGGACTTCCGGATCGTGCTCGACGACGATCTCGGCATCGTCGAGCGCGCCGCGGGGGGCGACACCTTGCCGTATGCGCTGCTCAGCACCGGCGCCCGGGAGCAGCTCTCGCTCCTCACCCGGGTTGCCGCCGCCGAGCTGGTCAGCGCCACCGAAGGCGCTCCGCTCATCCTCGACGACGTTCTGGGCTACAGCGACCCCGACCGTCTCCGCGTCCTGGGCGGCATTCTGGCCCGAGCCGGCGCCGCGCTCCAGATCCTGATCCTCACCTCGTTCCCGGACCGCTACCGGCACCTGGACGGCGCCCACATCGTCCACCTCGGCTGACCCGGCGCGGGTCGAGCTTTCGCTGGGGGGTCGCTTCCGCCCCGGCTGACCCGGCGCGGGTTGAGCCCTCGCCGGGGGTCGCTTCCGCGGGGACGGCGTGGGCCGGCGCGGCCGGTCGTTCGCTCCTTCGCGGGGGGGCCAATGTCTTGCGGGTGAGCTGGTTGTTTCGCGCGGGTGGGTGCTTCGCGCGGGGGCGGGTATTCCGCGGGAGGGGGCCGGTACTTTGGGGGGGGCCGGTATTTCGCGCGCCTATGTTAACCCATTATCCCGCAACATGATACCCGGGTACTCGAAATACAAGCAATTTCCCTTGTGAGCCGCCTGGGGGCGCGGGTGAGCCCTCGCCGGAGGGTCGCGTCCGCCTCGGCTGACCCGGCGCGCGTCGAGAGCCCTCGCCGGGGGGGTCGCGTCCGCCTCAGCTGACCCGGCGCGGGTCGAGAGCCCTCGCCGGGGGGTCGCTTCCGCCTCAGCTGACCCCGCGCGGATCGAGCCCTCGTGGGAGGGTAGCTTCTGCGGGGACTGCGCGGGCCGGCGCGGCCGGGCGCTCGCTCCTCCGCGGGGGGGCCGATGTCTTGCAAGGGGGGCCGACTATTTCGCGAAGGGGCCGGTATTTCGCGGGAGGGCGCCGGTCATTCTGCGCGGGGGTGGGTGCTTCGCGCGGGGGCCGGTATTTCGCGCACCTGCGTTAACCCATTGCTCCGCAACGCGATACCCGGGTACTGGAAATACAAGCAATTTCCCTTGTAGGCCGCCCGGGGGCGCGGGTCGAGAGCCCTCGCCGGGGGGTCGCTTCCGCCTCAGCTGACCCGGCGCGGGTCGAGCCCTCGTGGGAGGGTAGCTTCTGCGGGGACTGCTCGGGCCGGCGTGGCCGGTCCGCCGAAGATCGCGAGCGGGGCGCCGGCCCGAGATCCACCCAGGTCCTGAGTTCACGGGACCGGCACGATGGCACGCGACTCCGTCTGGACCCGGGTCCCACCGCGCGCCCGTCCCCGCGCGCACCCGCTACGACCCCACGCCCCGTACGCAGCGCCCCCGTACGTAGCTCCCCCGACCCCACGCCCCGTACGCCCCGCCCCCGCACGGAGCTCCCCGAACCCCGCTCCCTCAACCCCACGCTCCCGACGCCCGGAACCCGGCGAGGTCGAGGATCACCCCGCCCCCACGGGTCTGGGATCTCCCCACCCCCACGGGTCTGGGATCACCCCGCCCCCACGGGCCTGGGATCTCCCCACCCCCGCGGGAGTAGACTCGAAGGAGCAGTCGGTCCGGCCCCGATCCGCAGGCCCGAACTCGCCGAAGGAACCGGCCGGACCTTGGTGGGGGCGAGGAGGCACTCATGCGAACCGTCGTCACGCGGGCCGGCGCGCGGCTTCCGGTCCTGGGCCAGGGCACCTGGCTCCTGGGCGAGGACCGCCGCCGCCGCGCCACCGAAGCCGACTCCCTCCGGCTCGGCCTCGACCTGGGACTCACCCTCATCGACACCGCCGAGATGTACGCCAACGGCGGCGCCGAGGAGGTCGTGGGCGAAGCGATCCGCGGCCGCCGCGACGGGGTCTTTCTGGTGTCGAAGGTCCTTCCCCAGAACGCATCCCGGCGCGGCACCATCGAGGCCGCGGAGCGCTCGCTGCGGCGCCTCGGGACCGACCGCATCGACCTCTATCTCTTGCACTGGCCGTCCTACCATCCGCTGGAGGAGACCCTGCAGGGGTTCGCCGGCCTCCAGCGGGACGGGAAGATCCTCCACTACGGGGTGAGCAACTTCGACGCCGGCGCCGTGGCCCGCGCCCAGGCTCTTCCCGGCGGCGCCGGGATCGCGGTGAACCAGGTCGCCTACAACCTGGAACGCCGGGGGATCGAGCGGCGACTCATCCCCGAGTGCGTCGCCCGCGGCGTGCCGGTCATGGCCTATTCGCCGCTCGAGCAGGGGGGGCTCCAGAGCCGCGAGGCCCTGGCCCGGGTGGCCGCGCGCCACCGCGCCGCCCCCGCCCAGATCGCCCTCGCCTGGACCGTGCGGCTCCCCGGCGTGGCCGCGGTGGTGAAGGCGGCCGACCCCGAACACGTGCGCGCCAACGCCCGCGCGGCGGAGATCGCGCTCGAGCCCCGGGACCTGGAGGAACTCGACGCCGCCTTCCCCGCGCCGTCGGAGGACGTGCCCCTCGACTTGCTGTAGCATTCCGGAGAGCGCAGCCGCACGCGGATGGGCGGACCCGCCGGCCGCAGGCGCAGCCGCAGAGCCGAGGGCCGGGTTTCGCCCCGGCCGTCCCCAATCGGAGCCGCCTCATGCCCCAGGACATCGTCGTGGTCGACGCCTTCACCGACCGCCCCTTCGCCGGCAACCCCGCCGCGGTCTGCCTGCTGGATCGCGAGCGCGACGCGGGGTGGATGCAACGCCTGGCCCGCGAGATGAACCACTCCGAGACCGCCTTCCTCCTCCCCGGGGACGACGGGTACCGGCTCCGCTGGTTCACCCCCGCGGTCGAGGTCGATCTCTGCGGGCACGCCACCCTGGCCTCGGCGCACGTGCTGTTCGAGTCGGGGATGGCGGCGGCGGGCGACATCGTGACCTTCCACACCCGGAGCGGCGCGCTCACCGCCTCGCGCACCGGGAGCTGGGTGACGCTGGATTTTCCCGCCCTCCCCGAAGAACCCGCGCCTCAGCCCGAGGGCATCTCGCGGGCCCTCGGCGCGGCCCCCAAGTACGTGGGCCGCAGCCGCCACGACCTCCTGGTGGAGGTGGAGAACGAGGAGGTGCTGCGCGGCCTCCGCCCCGATTTCCGGAAGCTGGCCGCCCTCCCCGCGCGGGGGGTGATCGCGACCTGCCGCGGCCTCCGGGCCCCCGGCGACTCCGGCGCGCGAACCGGCGTCTCCGCCGCGCGAACCGGCGACTCCGACGCGCGAACCGGCGACTCCGCCGCCCCCGACTTCCTCTCGCGCTTCTTCGCCCCCGCCGCCGGCGTGGACGAGGACCCGGTCACCGGCTCCGCCCACTGCGTGCTGGGGCCCTACTGGGCGGACCGGCTGGGCAAGGGGGAACTCACCGGCTACCAGTGTTCGGCCCGAGGCGGCACGGTGCGGGTGACCGTGCGCAGGGACCGGGTGCTCCTGGGCGGGCAGGCGGTCACCGTGCTCCGCTCGCGGCTGGTGGCGGAGTAGGTGCGCGGTCCCGTTCCCGGGCCGGTCCTCGCCTGCCTGCTCGCCGCGGTCCTCTTCGGCGCATCCACTCCCGCCTCGAAGAAGCTTCTCGACACGATGGGACCGGCGGCGCTGGCCGGGCTTCTCTACCTCGGGGCGGCCGCGGCGGTCCTGCCCGCCGCGCTTCGCCGCCGCGCCGCCGCTTCGCGCACCCGGTCCCAGTGGCTCCGGCTGGCGGGGGCGGTGGGCCTGGGGGGCGTACTCGCGCCGGTGCTGCTCCTGACCGGACTCCGGGCGGCGCCCGCGTCCTCGGTGTCGCTCTGGCTCAACCTGGAGCCGGCGGCGACCGCGCTCCTCGCCGCGTTCCTGTTCCGCGAGCATCTGGGGGTCCGGGGCGGGGCCGCGGTGGCGCTGGTGACCGGAGCGGGGATCGTGCTCGCCGCGCCCGGAGGATTCGGGCTCGCCCCGGCCGCCGCCCTGGTGGCGCTGGCCTGCGTCTGCTGGGGGTTCGACAACAACCTCACCGCGCTCATCGACGGCTTCACCCCGGCCCAGACCGTGCTGGCCAAGGGGCTGGTGGCCGGGGTCGTGGACCTGGGGCTGGGACTGACGGTCGGCGGAGGGATCCATGCGCCGGCCGCGGTCCCGGTCGCGCTCGGGGTGGGGGCGCTGGCCTACGGGCTGTCGCTGGTGCTCTACATCGGGGGAGCCCAGGAACTCGGCGCCGCCCGCTCCCAGATGCTCTTCGCCGCCGCGCCGTTCGCCGGAGCGGGAGTGAGCTGGGCGGCCCTGGGAGAACCGGTTCGCGCGAGCCAGCTCATCGCCGCCGCGATCATGTCCGCGGGGGTGCTTCTCATGCTCACCCAGAGCCACGCCCACGAACACGCCCACGACGCCATCCGCCACACCCATGCCCACCGCCACGACGACGGCCATCACCGCCACGTCCATCCGGGGATCCCGGCGTGGACGCGCCATACCCACGAGCACGTCCACGAACCGGAGATCCACGCCCACCCGCATCTGCCCGACCTTCACCACCGGCACGGACACGGCCGGGGCGGAGGCTGACCGCGGGACGTCCGGGCGGACGCGGTTTGCTGAGGGCCGCCGGTCTGCTGAGGACCGCGGGGGCGGGGGCCGGGCGCCGGGCGGCTTCTCTCCGCACCGACGCCGCGGGTCCGGCCCTCCCGCCTCTTCTCCGAGCGGCGCTAGTAGACCGGCGGGGAGTAGAAGTTGAGCGTCCGGAAGGGCTCGTTCCGGTTGTTCACGATCTCGTGGGTCTCGCCGGCCTCGATCAGGAGCAGCGAGCCCTCGTTCAGGTGCACCTTCTCGCCCTTCACCACCGCGGTGGCGGCGCCCTCGATCACGAAGATCCACTGGTCGCTTCCCTCGTGCCGGTTCTGGGGACCGCCGGTGGACTGCCCCGTCTCCAGCACCATGGTCGCGACCTGGGACCGTTCGGTACCCGTCAGGACCTTGAAGAAATCCATGGGAGCGACGGACAGATGCTTCATGTCGACCCTCCTGCCTGAACGCGGGTACGGACGTGGCGGTTCGTGCTCGCGCGAGGCCCGCCCGGGTCCGGATCGAACCGGACCGGCGCCCCGCCCGGAACCAGGATACCGCCGCCCGGAGACCCATTTCCAGCTACCGCTCGCGTGGACCTCCGCGCGGACGGGCGGTTTCGCCGGGACAACAGGATCAGGACCCGCAGGTTTCCGGCCACAACCAGGCCGCCCCCCGGACGCCGCCCGCGTCCCCGTGCACCGGGGGCAGGAGCCGCGTCGCCACCCGGTCCGAGAACACGTACCGTTCCCAGCGGGCCGGGACCGCGGCGTAGAGCCCGGCCGCCGCCGACATCCCGCCCCCCAGCACGATCACTTCGGGATCGAGCACGTTGATCACCATGGCCAGACCGCGCGCCATCCGGTCGGCGTAGCGCGCCAGCGCTCCCTCCGCCTCCGCGTCGCCGCCCGAGGCCCCGTCCACGATCTCCTCGGCCCGCCGGCCGCGGCCGGTGCGCGCCCGGTAGTCCCGGGCCAGCCCCGGTCCCGAGAGATACGTCTCCAGGCAGCCGCGCTTCCCGCACCAGCACGCCGGTCCCGGCCGCTCGTAGCCGTCCCGGGGCCAGGGGAGCGGGTTGTGGCCCCACTCTCCCGCCACCGCGTTCGGCCCGGCCAGAAGCCGCCCCCCGATCACCACCCCGGCCCCGGTGCCGGTCCCCACGATCACCCCGAACACGCTCGCCGCGCCGGCGCCGGCGCCATCCACGGCCTCGGAGAGGGCGAAGCAGTCCGCGTCGTTGGCGACGCGCACCTCCCGCCCCAGCCGGGACTCCAGGTCGCGGCGGAGGGGCCGGCCGTTGAGCCAGGTGGAGTTGGCGTTCTTGATCAGCCCGGTGGCGGGCGAGATC
Organism: Candidatus Eiseniibacteriota bacterium; assembly: GCA_963728475.1. GTDB lineage: Bacteria > Eisenbacteria > RBG-16-71-46 > JABDJR01 > JABDJR01 > CAVSKL01. Next base: position 1,114,038 of record CAVSKL010000001.1, on the reverse strand, counting down.
GCTCCCGGAGTGCCCACTCCCACCGCGCCGGTCCCGCCGGTGGCGGCTTCGACGTCGCGGACCAGCGCCGCCACCGCGTCCAGGGTGGCGTCGTAGTCGTCCCGCGGGGTGGCGACGCGCCGCCGGAAACGCTCGACCCCGCCCGGGCCGAACGCCGCCGCCTCGATCTTGGTCCCGCCGAGGTCGATCCCGATCTGCATGGGCGGAGCATAGCCCAGGGAGCGTGCCTTCCGCCTCCGGGCGCGCTCCCCCGCTAAACTGCCAATTCCAGATTGTGTAACCCCGCCGGCCCGGCCCCCGCGGCATGATGGAAGGTGTTCCCCTTCCACGGCTCTCTTGCCGCGGCCGGCTCCCCCCGGCCCCCGGAGGCTCGATGCCCCGCGCTGACGTGCTCCTGGTGGGCCCCGAACTCGAAGAGAATCTTGCGCTCCGGTACCTGACCGCCTCCGCGCGCGCAGCCGGCTTTCATGCCGAGACCGCGCCCTTCTCCGGCGACGACGATCTGGAGCCGGTGGTCCGGCGCGCCCACGCGCTCGATCCCCGGGTGATCGGGCTCTCCATGACCTTCCAGGCCGGGGCCCCCGCCTTCCTGCGGCTGGCCCGGCGGCTCCGCCGCGACGGCTTCACCGGCCACCTCACCGCCGGCGGCCAGTTCGCCACCGTCTACGCCCGGCGTCTGCTGGAGCTGGCGCCCGAGCTGGACACGGTGGTCCGGGGCGAGGCCGAGGACACCCTTCCCCAGCTGCTGGACGCGGTGCGCCGGGGACGGAGCCCGCGGCGGGTCGCCGGGGTGAGCTACCGGCGCGCCAACGGCGCCCGCCCCGCCACCGTGGTCGAGACCGCCGCCCGCCCCGCCGAGACGAACCTCGACCGGCTCCCCCACCCGGTTCGCACGCCCCCCTTCGCGACCCAGGCCGGACTCCCGGTGGCCTCCATGCTGGCCGGGCGCGGCTGCCGGCAGGGCTGCACCTATTGCTCCATCCAGACCTTCGGCCGCCAGCGCCCGGGCCCGCCCCAGCGTTTTCGCTCGGTCCGGGACGTGGCGATGGAGATGAGCGCGCTCTACCGCGAGCACGGCGTGCGCATCTTCGTCTTCCACGACGACAACTTCCTGGGCGCGACCCCCGGCGAGGCCTTCGCCCGCGCGGCGGAGTTCCGCGACGCGACCGCCGCCGCCGGGCTCGACCGGGCGGCGCTGGTGATCAAGATCCGCCCCGACGTGGTCACCGACGACCTGGTCTGGGTGCTTCGCGAGGCGGGCCTGGTCCGGGCCTATGTGGGGGTGGAATCGGGAAACCCCCACGGGCTCAAGGTTCTGGGCCGGGGGCTTCCCCTCCAGGCCAACCATCGTGCCCTGGAGGTCTTCACCCGGATCGGGGTTTTCGCCTGTTACAACCTCCTGGCCTTCCACCCCGAGGCCCGCCTGGCCGAAGTGCGCGAGGACGTCGCCTTCGCCCGCGCCCATCCCGAGGTGCTGTTCAACGTGGGGCGGGTCGAGATCTACGCCGGCACCCCGCTGGAGCGGCTCCTCACCCGCGGGCGCCGGCTCTTCGGCCCCGAGCTCGCCCGCACCTACCGCACCGCCGAGCCCGCCGCCGAGACCGCGGCCCGCATCGTCTCGCTCATCTTCCGCCGCCGCGCCTTCCACGTGGAGGGGCTCCTCAACGCGGCCTCGAGCCTGGGATACGAGCCGGCGGCGCTGGCGCGGGCCCGCCCCGGCCTGAACCTGACCGCGCTCCAGTACCGCGTCGCCCGCTTCCATCGCGAGCTGGTGAAGGACACCTGCGACCGCCTGGAGGCCGCTTGCGCCCTCGCCGAGGCCTCGGAGCGCACCGCGCCGAAACGCACCGCGGAAGCGGCGGCCGGGCTCGCCTGGGAGACCGCGCGGCGCGATCTCGAGCTGGAGCGCACGCTCCGCGAGCTGCGCGGACGGGTGGCCGCGGCGGCGCGGACGCCCGCGCCCGCGAACGGCCTGGCGACGCATCCCCGCTATACGCACGAGGCCGCTCCGGCGGCGAAAGGATCCCATCGATGAGACGACCCCGGAAGCGCGAGCTGGCGGCGGCGGCGGGGGCGGTGGCGGCCGCGGGCCTGGGCGCCTGCGGCACCACCACCACGGTCTGCGATCCTCCGCCCCCCGCCCTGTGCGGCCTCCTGGAGCGCAATCCTTCCACCCACGTGACCGCCGACCGCACCGTGGTTCCGCCCGACTCGGCGGTGCGTTTCACCGGCACCGTGGTGGATACGCTGGTGAAGCGCATCATGGCGGTCGACGTCTACGCGGAGGCGGGCACGGTCACCGGGGTGGAGTTCACCTTGCCCCGGTCGTTCGCGTTCACATGGACGGCGCGGCGGGAGGGCGGCCTTCCCGCCCCCGGCCGTTACCTCCTGCACCCGGCCCTGCAGGTGGTGGCCTACACCGCCGAGGACGACTCCACCCACTGCGGCCTGGGGGACCCGATCGCCGTGGACGTCGACTCCACCGGCACCGCGACGGTGGCGGAGCTGCCCGGGCCGGGTTCGGCCCTCGGCCTCCACTTCGAGGTCGCGGTCGCCGCGGGCGCGACCGCCGGCGGCGGAGTGGCTCTGACCGCCCGGGTGAACCTCCCCGGGCGGGGGCGGGACGGGCTCCGCTACCGCTGGCGGTCGAGCGCGGGCGAGATTCTGGGGAGCGGCGCGGAGGTGGTCTATCGCCCCGATCCCGCCGTCCCCGAGGCGGTGATCCAGGTCGAGGCGTGGTCCGGGGAGAGCGACGTGACGGTGGGAAGCTGGACCTGGCGCCGGCCCTGAGGAACGCGCGCCGCCGAGCGCCCGGACGTCCGGCGGCGGCCGCGCTTCACCGCGGTTTCTGGAACAGGTAGACCGCGAAGCCCAGGGTCTCCCGACCCCATTCGAGATAGCCCCGGCGCCACCGCCGGATCCGCTCCGCCATGGGGCCGGCGTCGGGATCGTCGGGATGGTCGGCCAGGTGGCGCTCCACGCTCAGGTTGTAGAGCCCTTCGTAGTGGTCCCACTCGTCCGGGCTCGACACCGCGGCGTAGAGCGGCACCAGCCCCGCCTCCACCGCCCGCGCCACGTTTCCGGCGTGGTCGGTGAACTCGCCGGCGCTCGCCCCCAGGACTTCCAGGTATTCGACCGGGGGCTCCCGCCGCCAGTAGCCTTCGCCCACCAGGAGCCGCCCCCCCGACCGCACCAGGCCGCGGAAGGCTTCCAGGGTGGCCCGGTAGCCGCCCAGAGCATGGCTGGCTCCGATCGCCGCGGCCAGGTCGAAGGAGCCGGCCGCCGCCCCCAGGCTCGCCGCTTCCCCCTCCACCCAGGCGATGCGGGCGTCGGGGACCCGCGCCCGCATGCGCGAGCGGGCCTCGGCGAGGAAGCCGCGGTTCACGTCCACCCCGAGCCCGTCGATGCGGAACCGCTCGGCGAGCCGGATGAGGAGTTCGCCCTTCCCGCACCCCACGTCCAGCACCTTCGCGTAGGGCGCGAGGTCGAGGAGGTCGAGCACCCGCTCCATCTTCTCGGGGCTGACCGGGTTGCAGTAGAGGTGATCGCGGTGGGCGATGGTGGTGAACCGGATCGGGCTCATGGCCGGTTGAGCCTCCAGTCCCAGGGAACGTCGGGAGCGATCACCCGGACCCGCCCCGCCTCCAGGGCGCGGCGAACCGGCTCCGGCGCGTACCGGTAGATGAAGTCGCGGGGCCCGCCGGGATCGAAGTCCGGCCGGTACCAGTCGAATATCTTCGACACGTGGAGGGTGTCGGCGCGGAGCCACATCCGGTCCGGATTCCCGAGCGCGTTCCGCACCGCGGTGTCCAGCTCCGCGTCCAGCGAATCGGCGGTGTAGGGCCCGGGGCGGAGCGCGGGGCAACCCCGGGCCGCGCACACCAGGGCGAAGTGGAGCCGGGGGTCGAGGCCGGCGGGGATCTTCCGGCGCTCCCGGTCGGGGTCGCCGAACACGAAGTGCTTCTCGAACGCGTCGAGTCCGTAGTCCACCCCGGCCACCCGGATCCGCGGCCGGTCGAAGACCGCGAACCGCTTGGCTCCGATGTCGGCGATCGAGGCCAGGGTGTCCCCGTTCGCGCCGACCAGGTGCTCCATCACCGCATCGATGACGAAGAAGTTGTAGGCGTTGACCGCCCACGCGGTGCGCTCGGCGGCGGAGAGGGTGTCGGGGCGGACGTGCTCGAAGGCGTCGTCCAGGTAGCTCCGGACGTCGGCCTGGTCTCCCTGGGCGGCGAAGCGGCCGTAGTCGAAGCGGGAGACGTAGCCGCCGGCGGGAAGCGGATCGACCACGGTGAAGCGCTCGAGCATCCAGCGGTAGGGGGCGGGGGCGGCCACCGACTCGCGGGCCGCGTCCGGTCCCGAGGCCCCGGCGGGCGCCGGCGCGACGGCCGCGCCCACCAGGAGCGCGAGGACGGGAAGGGCGGGCGCGAGCTTCATGGACGGAGGGCCTCCTCGGGCCGGGGAGCGACGGCGACGGCCTTCCAGTCTAGACCAAATGAAGTGACCGGTCTCGCAGTCCGTAGGATCACGGGCTATCAGGCGGTGGACGTCTAAAAATACAAAAATACCGCATACGGATGAAAGGAGACCGGTCAAGGCGAAGCGTATCACGTGGGTGGGGATCGACGATTCCGAACGGCTACGAATCGGGAGTGTCCGGTTCGACCGGCCCCACTCCAGCTCCGACGGTGGCGTCCCGCCGCTGGCGCGGCTGGCAGCAGGCAGCTGGCGCCCACCTTACATATGTGGAGATCTTACCGCCCGAACCCGTAATAGACGGTCAGTTGTGCCTTCTGGAGTTCGCTCGAGAGCGTATTCCCGGACAAGTCTGGGGTCTCGACCACGATTCCGAGATTCGGGGTGGTCCCGGCAGCCCAGCCGTCCACGAGCTCGGTCAGGTTGAGCCGCATGAACCCTCCCAACCGGGAGTAATCCAGATCCTCCAGGTCCCACTCGGTCATCGCATCCTCGGAGATCGTCGGGAGAGTTCCGGCCCCGATTCCCGTTGCCGTCCAGGACGTAGTGGGCTCGTGCGCGGTAAAGGTGACTCGTTCTCCGCTCGTGATCCCGCTGATCCTCCAATCCAGCACAGCCGCTGCGACGAAGCGGTCCGCACCTTCCCGCATCGCGCTCAGATCGTACTTCAGCGCCACCTTGGTCACCCCGGATCGGTCTGCAGGCAGGACCACGGCTTGGGTTGGGGCCAGGGTCAGCGTATCGGCCCAAGCTCCCGCCAGGGGAGCCGCCATCAAAGTGAGAAGCGCCAGCACTCCAACGAGCTTCCGGTTCATGGTCAGACTCCTTTCCTAGCGGGCTACCAATATCTTGGCCACGATGGGTGACGCATGCTCTGGCGACACCCGGATGAAGTACATACCTGATCTGGCCGGTTCCCCCGTGTCGGTCCGGCCATCCCAGGAGACGGTTTGTTCCCCTAATTCAAACTGCAGGGCTCCGAAGTCCCGGACCAGCCTTCCGGCCACGTCGTAGATCGCTACGCTGGCCTGCGTCTCCCCCTGGGCCACCTCGAACCGAACGTGCCCTGCGGCCTGCATCGGGTTCGGCCAGGCACCCAGGAGACGGAGCGACCCGGACCCATCAGGCACCTCGCTAATCCCAACTTCGATCGCAAACGGTGCCGAACACACCGCCCCCCCCATGTCCACATTCCCGTTCCAACAAGATGGTGGGCCTCCCCCGATTTGATGGACACCTTGAAAAGGTGGGATGATCCCACCGAGGAAGGAGTCCATGAAGAAGAAGGCTCGGCGGTCGTACACCCGGGAATTCAAGATCGAAGCGGTTCGCCAGGTCGTGGAGCAGAACCGGACGGTGGCGGAGGTAGCCCGAGAGCTGGGGATCGGTGCTGGTCTGCTCGGCCTGTGGAAGCAGCAGGTTCTGGCCGATCCGGTGGAGCCGTTTCCAGGAAAGGTTCGGGTCAAGGTGGCGGAGGAGGAACTTCGGCGATTGGAGCGCGAGAATCGGCAACTCCGCCTGGAGCTTGAATTTGTAAAAAAGACGGCGGCGTACTTCGCGAAGGAACGCTCGCGAGGTTCCGTGTGATCGAGATGAACGAAACCAGCTACGCCAATGCCCCCGCTCCACCCCCAAGGCCACGTCCTCGCTGAGTTGACAACCGGTCACTTCATATCAGCAGGCTCCTAGCCGGGGGCGGGAATCACGCGCCCCCGCCCCCGTTCGAGTTCCGCTTCCCGTTCCCGGCGCCGATCACCTCCTCCAGGAAATAGCGGTGCACCCGGAGGTCGTCGGTGAGTTCGGGGTGGAAGGTCGCGGCCAGGAGCCTTCCCTCCCGCACCAGCACCGGTTCCCCCTCGATCCGCGAGAGCACCTCCACCTTCTCCCCCAGGTCGCGGATGCGCGGAGCGCGGATGAACACCCCGCGGATCCGGCCGGAGTCCCCGGTCCAGGGGAGATCGGTCTCGAAGGAGTCCATCTGGCGTCCGTAGCCGTTCCGCTCCACCGCGGCGTCGAGCAGCGCCAGCGAGCGCTGGGCCGGGCCGGTGACCCGGCCGGCCACCAGGATCAACCCCGCGCAGGTCGCGAACATCGGCCCGCCGTGCTCATGAAAAGCGCGGATGGCCGCCTCCATGCCGGTCCGCTCCATGAGCTTGAGCATGGTGGTGCTCTCCCCGCCCGGGAGCACCAGCCCGTCCAGGCCGGCCAGGTCGGCGGGGGTGCGGACCTCGCGCACCGCGGCCCCCGCCCGCTCCAGCGCGCGGCGGTGGAGCGCGAAGTCGCCCTGAAGCGCCAGCACCCCGACCAGGGGAGTCCGGGTCATGACCGGCTCACCAGCCCCGGGTCTCGAGGAGGTCCTTCTCGTCGAGCGACGACGCGCTGATCCCCACCATCGCCTCGCCCAGCCCGTCGCTCACCCGCACCAGCACCTCGGGATCGCGGAAGTGGGTCGTGGCCTCCACGATCGCCCGCGCCCGCTTGGCCGGGTTCCCCGACTTGAAGATGCCGCTCCCCACGAACACCGATTCGGCGCCGAGCTGCATCACCAGCGACGCGTCGGCCGGAGTGGCGATCCCCCCCGCGCAGAAGAGCGGGACCGGGAGCTTGCCGTCCCGGGCCACCATCCGCACCAGCTCGTAGGGCGCGCCCATGGTCTTGGCCTCGGTCATGAGCTCCTCATCCGGCATCACCGAGAGCCGCTTGATGTGCCCGAGCGCGCTCCGCAGGTGCCGGACCGCCTGCACCACGTCCCCGGTTCCCGCCTCCCCCTTGGAGCGGATCATCGCCGCGCCCTCGCCGATCCGCCGGAGCGCCTCGGGAAGGTTGGTGCAGCCGCACACGAACGGGGTCTTGAACTTGAACTTGTCCACGTGGAAGGCCTCGTCGGCCGGGGTCAGGACCTCGCTCTCGTCGATGTAATCCACCCCCATCTGCTCCAGCATCTGGGCCTCGGCGAAGTGGCCGATCCGGCACTTGGCCATGACCGGAATCGAGACCGCTTTCATGATCTCGCGGATCTTCTCGACCGGCGCCATCCGCACCACGCCCCCCTCGCGCCGGATGTCGGCGGGCACGCGCTCGAGCGCCATCACCGCCACCGCCCCCCCGTCCTCGGCGATCTTGGCCTGGTCGGCGTTGGTGACGTCCATGATGACCCCGCCCTTGAGCATCTCGGCGAGGCCGGTCTTCAAACGGATCGTGTATTCGTGCGCCATGGCGATTCTCCTTGTCTTTCCATCCGTCCGAGGCCCCGGCCCCGCGGCCGGCCCGGAATTCACGTTCACACCGGCGGCAGCGCCACGTCCCGGAGCGATTCCGGTCCGGCCGCGGTGCGCGCCTGGGCCCGGCGGATCACCTCCGCCAGCCGCCGCACCCCGTCCTCCACCCGCCCGGTGGGGACGTTGCCGAAGGAGAGGCGCAAGTGCCGCCTCCCGTCGTTGAGGTAAAAGAGGCGGCCAGGGGAAAAGAGCACCCCGGTCCGGGCGGCGTCGGGGAGGAGTTCGCCGCTGTCGAGCCCCTCCGGAAGCGTGACCAGGAGCGATAATCCGCCCCGGGGCCGCGTCCACCGGGTCCCGGGCGGCATGTGCCGCTCCAGGGCCCCGGTCAGCCGCGCCACGCGGCCCGCATACGCCTCGCGCACCACCGCCATGTGCCGTTCGAGACCGCCCCCCCCGGCGAACCGCGCCAGCGCGGCTTGAAGGAGCGGCGACCCCGAGAGGTCGGCCATGCGGCGGATGCGCCCCAGTCGCGCTACCACCGGGGCGGGGGCGGCGATCCAGCCGATCCGGAGCCCCGGGAAAAGCATCTTGCTCGGGGTGCCCACGTAGATCACCCCGGCGCTCCCCGGAAGCGCCTTGAGGGGCGCCGGCGGAGGGCCGTCGTAGTACAGCTCGCCGTCGAAGTCGTCCTCCACCACCGGGATCTCGTAGCGGGTGCTGAGCGCGACCAGGGCCTCGCGGCGGGCCGGCGACATCACTCCCCCGGTGGGATTCTGGAAGGTGGGCATGACGTAGACCAGCTTGGGACGCTCGCGGGCCAGGACCGCCTCGGTGGCCTCGAGCACGATCCCCTCCGCGTCCAGGGGGACGCTCACCAGCCGTGCCCCGTATCCCTGGAAGAGCTCGATGGCGCCGTAGTAGCTCGGCTCCTCCACCACCACGGTGTCGCCGGGGCGGAGAAACGCGCGCGCCACCAGGTCCACCGCCTGCTGCGACCCGTTGACCACCAGGAGTTCGTCGTCCTGGGCGACCACCCCGCGCGCGCTCAGGTAGCCGCGAAGGAAGCTCAGGAACTCGGCGTGGCCCTCGGGGGCGCCGTAGGCGAGCAGCGCGCTCCCGCTCTCGCGGAGCACCGCGTTCAGGGCCTTGCGGAAGGCCTCGGTGGGAAAGAGGCTGGGATCGGGCACGCCGCCGGCGAAGGAGATCACGTCCCCGTCCGCGGCGCGGGCGGCCTGGCGGAGCGAGGTCTCCTCGCGCGGGGGGTCGAAACCGGCGAAGTGGTCCGACCAGCGGAAGCGCCCCCCGGTGGGTTCGGCGGGGCCGAGCGCGGTCAGGGAAAGCTCGCGATCCACGAAGGTGCCGCGCCCCACGTGTCCGGCCAGGACCCCCGCCGCCCGCAGGTCCTGGTAGGCGGCGGTCACCGTCCCCCGGTTCACCCCGAGTTCGGCGGCCAGCCGGCGGGTGGGGGGAAGCCGGTCGCCGGGACGCAGCAGCCCCAGGCGGATCCGGCGGAGAATCTCGGCCTGGAGCCGCTCCACCAGGGACCCGTTCCCGTGGCGATCGAGCTGGAAGGGCGGGTTTATTGGCATACTCATTGGTCCCCTCTCAAGGGCATCAATGAGGATATTCGGCCCGGGAGTCCCTCCGCAAGCGGAATTATTGGCCAATGACAGGTCCAATAGGGGGTCCATTCACGCGAAGCCCCCGATGGCCCGGCCCGCTCCGCCCGGACCCGGCGGGCGGGGCCGGACTCGGGCCGTCGGCTGGGGTACACTCGTTCCCGCGCCTTTTCACCCGGGCGGCCGCAGCGGCGGAGGACGGAGGCTGGTTTGAAGCTGGAACTCGAAAAGTCGGATCGCGTCCGCCCCTCGGCGGGGCCGGTGGTGATCGTGATCCTGGACGGCGTGGGAGTCGGCCGGGAGGACGACTGGGACGCGGTGGCCACCGCCCGCACCCCGACCCTCGACCGGCTTCGCGAGGAGGGCGCCTACCGCACCATTCGCGCCCACGGCACCGCGGTAGGCCTTCCCTCCGACGACGACATGGGCAACTCCGAGGTGGGCCACAACGCCATCGGCGCCGGCCGGATCTTCGCCCAGGGGGCGCGGCTGGTGAACCGGGCCCTGGAGTCCGGCTCGATCTTCAAGGGCGAGACCTGGAAGGCGATCTCGGAGCGGTGCGCCGATCGCGGGGGAGCGCTCCACCTGATCGGCCTCCTGTCGGACGGCAACGTCCACAGCCACGAGAAGCACCTCCACGCCATCCTTCGCGAGGCCGACACCGAGGGTTTCGGGACGGTCTACGTGCACGTCCTGCTGGACGGGCGGGACGTCCCCGAGACCTCGGCGCTGACCTACCTGGACCGGCTCGAGGAGGTCCTCGGCCCAATCGACGCCAAGCCGAACCGGCGCTACCGGATCGCCTCGGGCGGCGGGCGCATGACCACCACCATGGACCGCTACCAGAACGACTGGACCATGGTGGAGCGGGGTTGGAACGCCCAGGTCCACGGCGAGGGGCGCGCGTTCGCGAGCGCCCGCGAGGCGGTGGAGACCTTCCGCGAGGAGGATCCGGGGATCATCGACCAGTACCTCCCCACCTTCGTGGTGGCCGAGGGCGGGAAGCCGGTGGGCGCGATGAAGGACGGCGACGCCGTCGTCCTCTACAACTACCGGGGCGACCGGGCGCTGGAGGTGAGCCGCGCCTTCGATGCCGGCGGGGATTTCGACAAGTTCGACCGGGGAGTGGTCCCCGATCTCTTCTTTGCCGGCATGACCCTCTACGACGGCGAGTATCACGTCCCCGTGCACTATCTCGTCACTCCCCCCTCCATCGACCGCACGGTGAGCGAGTACCTCGCCGCCGCCGGGGTCCCCCAGTACGCGGTGGCCGAGACCCAGAAGTTCGGCCACGTGACCTACTTCTGGAACGGCAACCGCGGGGGCAAGTTCGACGAGAAGAGCGAGACCTACCAGGAGGTGGGGTCGGATTCGGTCCCCTTCGACCAGCGGCCGTGGATGAAGGCGGCCGAGGTCACCGACCGGTTGATCCAGGCCCTCCGCTCCGGCCGGTACCGTTTCCTGCGGGTGAACTACGCCAACGGGGACATGGTGGGCCACACCGGAAAATTCGAGCCCACGGTGGTGGCGATGGAGGCGGTGGACCTCTGCCTCACCCGGCTCGTTCCCGAGGTGGCGAAGGTAAAGGGGACGCTCATCGTGACCGCCGACCACGGCAATGCCGAGGACATGGCCGAGCGCGACAAGACCGGCGTCCCCAAGCGCAAGGAGGACGGCGCGGTGGCCGCGCGCACCAGCCACAGCCTGAACCCGGTGGGATTCTGGGTGCGGCGCTACGACGGCGAGCCCGTGTCGCTCCGCCGCGACCTCTCCGAGGCCGGCCTGGCCAACGTCGCTTCCACCCTGCTCGAGTTCCTGGGGTTCGCGCCCCCGGAAGGTTATCTGCCGTCGATGCTGGCCTGAGCCGGGGCCGGTCCCGGCGGGGGGGCGTGGGGGGGTCGCCGGCGACGGGAGGCAGAAGGCGAGAGCAGGCGCGGGAGGTCCCGGGCGAGCTGGATCGCGCTCACGAACAGGATCAGGAACTCGAGCCGGCCCAGGAACATGCCCAGGGTCTCGGTCCACAGCACCACCTTCGAGGCCCCGGGAGCGGTCACTCCCAGCGACAGCCCGACCGTCCCCACCGAGGACGCGAACTCGAACAGAGCGTCGCGGAAGGGCACCCCGGCGCCGCAAAGGATCGCGGAGCCCACGAGCCAGGTGGCCAGGTAGAGGAAGGTGAACGCCCCCACCTGGCGCAGCTCCCCATCCCCCACGAACCGCGGCCCCTCGTACCCCCACACCCGCGACTCCAGGACCGCGCGCGGGGGCGCCAGCATGCGGCGGACCTCCCACGCCACCGACCGAACGAGGAGGAACACCCGGGCCTGCTTGAGTCCGCCCGCGGTGGAGCAGGTGCCGCCCCCCACCAGCATGAGAACGATCAAGGTCAGAATGCCCGCGTCGCTCCAGTGGCCGTAGCCCACGGTGGAGAAGCCGGTGGTGGTGAGCGCGCTGGCGCATTCGAAGAACGCCACCCGCAGATCCTTGCCGGGGGCGGCAAACGCCCCCCGGGTCACCAGCAGGTACACCGAGGCCACCGCCGCCGGCAGGAGCCACGCCATCACCCGCACCTCTCCGTTCCTCCACACCGCGCGGAACCGCCCCTGCACCAGCAGATAACCGGTGGCGAAGTTGAGGTTCCCCAGGACCATGAGCACCACCGTCCAGATCTCGATCGGAAACGAGTTCCAGAACCCGATGCTGTCGGCCCGGGTGGAGAAGCCGCCGGTGGAGACGGCGGCGAAAGTGTGGTTGACCGCGTCGAAGGGCCCCAGGCCGAGGGCCAAGTAACCGAGAATCCCCGCCGCGGTGAATCCCAGGTAGAGGAGCAGCACCAACCGGGCCGACCGGCGCACGTGGGGTACCAGCTGGTCGCTCCGCCCCTCGGCGGCATAGAGCCCGATCCCCCCGCGGCCCAGGATCGCGGCCAGCATGATCACCGCCAGCCCCGCCCCCCCGGCAAGCTGCATGGTGCTCCGCCAGAGGAGAAGCGAGGGAGGCGCGTGGGTCACGTCCAGCACCGACAACCCGGTGGTGGTCCATCCGCTCACCGACTCGAACACCGCCTGGGTGAGGTCGAGGCCGCCGGCGAGGAGGAACGGCACCGCCGACACCAGGCACACCGAGACCCAGGCCAGGAGCACGATCACCCCGCCGTCCTGGAGGCGGAGCGGCGGGCTCTCGGCACGTCGGAACCCGCGCCAGAGGAGGAGCCCCGCCGCCAACAACCCCACCGCGGGGATGAGATAGGCGCCGGCGGTTCCCGCGCCCACCGGGTCCATCCCCACCGCCAGCAGCGGCGCGGCCTGGATGAGCCCGGCCAGGACGAGGATCCGGCCCCAGGAGGAGAGAATGGCGGCGTAGCGGTCGCGAACCGTCGGCGGTTTCAGGGGCCTACCGCCGCTCGCCGGTCAGGGCGCGCACCGCCGCTCCGAGATGCTCGGGAAGGCTGGCCACCAGGAGCCGGTCCCCGGCCCGCAGGACGGTCCCCCCCCGGGCCACCGCGACTTCCCCCCCCCGGATCACCGTCACCACCAGGCTGTCCTCGGGAAGCGCCACCGAGCGCAGGGGACGGCCGGCCGCCGGGGACTCGGGCGGCAGCACCAGTTCGGTGAGGATCACCCGGCCTCCCGCCGCCGGAAACATGTTCAGGATCTCCTCAAGCTCGGTGCGCTGCTCGACCAGGGAGACCAGGGTGCGGCTGGTGGACATGGCCTCCACTCCGAGCTTCCGGAATACCTCCTCGTTCTCGGGATCGTTCACCACCGCCAGGGTCCGGGGGACGCCGAACCGGCCGCGCGCGAGCTGGCAGACCACCAGGTTGTCCGAATCCCGGGATCCTGCGGCCAGGACGGCGGCCGCCTCCGCGGTCCCCGCCTGTTCCAAGACCTCGGGGTCGGAGGGATCGCCGTGGACGGGTAACACCCGGAGCCGCCGCGCCAACTCCACGCTTTCCTCCCGAGCCCTCGATACCGTGGAGACCGAGTGCCCCTTGGCCAGAAACGCCCGGGCCAGGAAGAACACCGTCCGGCCCTCGCCGGCGATCACGACTCTCATCGCACCGCTCCCGCCCCCGAGGGCCGGTCCAGCGCGGCCAGAAAGAGATCCGCCGCCACCCGGGTGGGGCACACCGTCTCCACCCCCAGCTCCCGGTACGCTTCCTCACGCCGCGGGTCGAACACCCGGGCCAGGCTGCGCTTCACCCCGAACACCTTGAGCGCGATCTGGACGATCATCAGGTTCACGTTGTCCTCGCGGGTGGCGGCGATCACCACCGCGGCGCGGTCCGCCTTGGCCTGGCGGAGCACGGCGAGCTCGGTGGCGTCCCCTTCCACCCGGAACCCGCTGAACTCGGAGTCCAGGTTCGCGAACGCCTCGGGACGGCGGTCGATGACGGTCACGCTTTCGCCGCGCCGGCTGAGGCCGTTGGCGAGCCGGGACCCCATTCGCCCGCAGCCCACGACCACCACGTAGGTTTCGGCAAACACGCTCACACCTTCTCCTTCCCCCCGCCGGCGGGTGGCGGCCCCTCGTGGCGGGAGCCGGGAGCCGGCGACCACGCGGTCAGCCTCTCCAGGTTGTAGCGGGCCCCCTCGAAGCCGGGATCGAGCCCGACCGCGGCGCGGTAGGTTCGCCGGGCCTCGTCGATCTCTCCCCGCATCTCGCGCACCGCGCCCAGGAGGTTGAACACCCGGGCCCGCCCCGGGTCGGCGGCGATGGAGCGCTTCAGGAGCGCCAGCGCCGCTTCCAGGTCCCGGTGCGCCACCGCATCCTTGGCCAGCTCGAACAAGGCCTCGGGGTCGGAGAGCCCGGTCTCCCGCAGCCGCGCCCGCCCCAGCACGCGGCGCACCACCTCGCGGAGCTCGTCGGGGGCGAACGGCTTCTGGATGAAGTCCGAGGCCCCCAAACGCATCGCGTCGACCGCCGACTCCACTGAGCCGTGGGCGGTGACGATGACCACCGGGATGCCGGCTCCGCCCTCGCGAAGCCGCCGGAGCAATTCCAGTCCCCCCATGCCCGGGAGCCGCAGGTCCAGAAGCATCAGGTCGAATCCCTCGGGAAGGATCTGGAGCGCCTCTTCGGCGTTCACCGCGCTCCGCACCGACATGTCCGGGGCCTCGAGCGCCCGCGCCGCGGTGAGCCGGATGTTCTTCTCGTCGTCCACGATCAAGATACGGTTCATGGTTTCGTCTCCTCGCCCCCGCCCCCCGCGGCGGGAAGGGTGAAGCTGAACACGCTGCCGCGGCCGGGCTCCGAATCCAGCCAGATGACCCCGCCGTGGGCGCGCACGATCTCGCGACAGACCGCCAACCCCAGTCCCGACCCGCCGGGGCGGGGATCGCCTTCCACCTGCGCGAACTTCTCGAACACCCGGGACTGGTATTCGAGGGGGATCCCCGGGCCGTCGTCCTCCACCGACATCACCACCCGGTCGCCCGAGCGGTGCGCCCGCAGGGTGATGCGGCCGCCGGCGTCCACGTACCGGAGCGCGTTCGAAACCAGGTTGCTCAAGACCCATCCGATCTTGGTGAGGTCCGCCCGGACCGGGGGAAGCGGGTCTCCGCTGGCCGCGGTGAGCCGAACCCCCTTGGCCTCGGCCTGGGTGTGAAAGATCCCCAGCACCTTCTCCACCAGGAGCGACACCGGAAACGCCTCCAGGGCGAGGTCGATGTTGCCTCCTTCGAGCCGCGACAGCTCCAGGAGGTCGGAGACCAGCGACTTCAGCCGTTCCAGCTCCTCGTGGGCGGCGTCCAGGAGCTGCTTCTCCTCCTCGGAACGGCCGGCGGCCCGCTCCCGCAGCAGGTCCACGCTCATCCCCAGCGAGGTGAGGGGGGTGCGGAGCTCGTGGGACGCCGCGGTCACGAACCGGCTCTTCATGCGCTCCACCTCGCGAAGCCGGGTGACGTCGCGCAGGAGAAGCACCGCACCCAGGAGCGTCCCCCCTTCCGCCCGGACCGGGGTCACCGCGAACAGGTAGTCGCGGGCGGCCTCGCCGTCCCCGACGGTCAGGATCCGGTCCTCCGGGCCTTCGTCGGGGGAGGGCGCGGCTTCACCGGCGAGGGTCGCCTTCACCCGCTCGAAGACCATCTCGTTCCGGAGCAACTCCAGGAGATGCCGCCCGCGGGCTTCGGTGACGGAGGTGCCGAGAACCGCGGCCGCCCGGGGGTTCAGCTCGAGAATGCGGTGGGTGGGATCGACCACCACCAGCACGTCGTCGATGGCCCGGAGAACGGCCTGCCCCTTTCGTTGCTCGGCCACCAGCTGTTCCACGTTGAGATCCCGGTAGGCGCGCAGCTTGCCCGCCATGGCGTTGAACTCCCGGGCCAGCTGTCCGGTCTCGTCCCCGGCGTCGATCGGCAGGCTCACTCCATAGTCCCCCTCCCCGATGGCCTCGGCGGCGGCGATGGCCCGGCGAAGCGGGCGCACCAGCCGCAGGCTGATCCAGAAGCTGAAGGCGAGGCCGGTAAGCACCGCGGCCAGGCCGATGGCGATGGTGGAGAGGATGGCCCGGGAAGCGGTGCGCCGGGCCCGGTCGCTGGCGCTGTACATGGTGGCCTGGTTCAGCTCCAGCAGGGAGCGGACCGGGGCGAGGACCGCGCGCGCACGGGGGGCGACCCCGGCCTCGAAATAGCCGGCGTCGCCGGTGGGAAAGGGCGCCCCGGTGAGCGAGAGGAACCGGTCGTAGGCCGAGGCGATGGAGTCGACCACCGCCTGCTCCCCCTCGATGGTGACGTTGTCGCGGGCGCGGCCCAGGGCCTGGAGGAACGCGGTTTCTCCCGCGCGCATCCGGCTCCGGCCAGGGTCCCCGGGTCCGGTGATCGCCTGGAGGGCACCCAATTCCTGGGCGGCCAGGCTCTGCTCCATGACCTGGGCGGCGCGGATGCTCGCGTAGTTCTCGCGGAGGATGGCGCTGGTGGCCCGTCCCAGGCCGACCAGGTTTCCCACCGCCCCGGCCAGGACCAGGCTCAGGAGCGCGAGATCGAATCCAAAGCCCACCAGGATCTTCTTGCGCAGGGTCATCCGGCTCAGCATGACCTTCGGAGAATGCAACCGGCGTGCCGGGCCACCGCCATCCCGGGAGGAGCCGGGACCCCTCCGCCTTGCCGGATTCAAGGCGGGGCCGCCGGCGCCTTGAATCCGGCAAGGCCGGGCCGCCGCGCACGGAACCTCGCCGGGGGGTCAGATGCCGTAGGTCTTCCGCCGCCTCCAGAGCGTCGCCTGGTCGATCCCGAGGATCCGCGCCGCCTCCTGGACCGCGGGGACCTCGGCCAGCACCCGCCGGATGTGCGCCTCCTCCACTTCGCGCAGGGACACCGGATCCCCCAGCCGGATCGCCGGCGGGGCGGTCCGCATCGGCTCGGGAAGGAGATCGGACCCCACCCGATCGCCGCGGGCAAGGATGGCCGCGCGCTCGAGCACGTTCCGAAGCTCGCGCAGGTTCCCCGGCCAGGGGTAGCTCCGGAGCACCTCCACCGCCGCCGGCTCCAAGACGAGGCCGGGCTTGTGGTATTTGCCGCCCAGGAACGTCAGCATCCGCTCGGCCAGGGGGCCCAGGTCCTCCAGCCGTTCGCGCAGGGGAGGGAGCGTGATCTGGATCACGTTCAGCCGGTAGTAGAGGTCGGGGCGGAAGCGCCCGTCGGAGACCGCCTGCTCCAGGTCCACGTTGGTGGCGGCGAGAATGCGCACGTCGGCCCGGCGGGTCACCGGATCCCCCACCCGCTCGAACTCCCGGTCCTGGAGGAATCGGAGCAGCTTGGATTGGATGCCGGGGGGCAGGTCCCCGATCTCGTCCAGGAACAGGGTGCCGCCCTCGCACACCGTGACCTTGCCCGGTTGATCGCGGACGGCGCCGGTGAAGGCGCCCCGCGCGTGGCCGAAGAGCGCGCTCTCCAGGAGTTCCGCGGAAAGGGTGGGGCAGGAGACCACCCCCAAGGGGCGCCCGGCGCGAGGGCTCCAGCCGTGGGCCGCCCGCGCCAGCACCGACTTGCCGGTGCCGCTCTCGCCGCGCAACAGGATGACGGCATCGGTGGGGGCGGCGCGCCGCACCGTCTCCACCGCCTCGCGGAAGGCGGCGCTGGCGCTGGTCAGGTCCAGCTCGGGGTCGGCGGCGGCCAGGGCGGACTCCAGGGCCTCGACCCGGTCCTCCAGGCCCTTCACCTCCCGCACCCGCTCCAGCGCCAACCGGATCTGAGGCGGAGAGAACGGCTTCGGCACGTAGTCCGCCGCGCCTTGCCGCATCGCCTCCACCGCGGTCTCGACCGAGGCGTAGGCGGTGAGCACCACCACCTTGACCCACGGCGCGCGCTCGCGGAGCGGGCCGATCAGGTCCATGCCGTTCTCGTCGTTCAGACGGAGATCGAGGAACACCACGTCGTAGGCGTGGCGCCCGACCTCGTCCAGGGCGTCGCGTCCCCCCGCCACCGCGGCGACCCGATGCCCGTCCGCCTCCAGGGCGATCCGTAGCGTCTTGCGGATGTTGAGCTCGTCGTCCACCACCAGAATTCGCATGCGCCTCCTCCCCCGCCGGCCGCGAACCCCGGCGGCGGCCCAAGCCGACCCCGTTCCGGGCCTGGAGGTCCGGCCGGGAGCAACGAACGAAGGCGGCCGCACCGGGCGGCCGCCTTCGTCACGGGGGAATCGCTCGTAGGCTAGACGACTTTCACAAGCCCCACGAAAGCCGCCACGATCCCCCCCAAGACCAGGAGCACCAGTCCGATCACCGCCACCACCATCACCGGCATCAGGAGCGCCAGGAGCGGCAGCAGGAACACCACGGCCAAGAGCCCGGCCAGGATCTTCACCGGGAAGAGCGCCAGGTGGAGCACCGCTCCCAGGACCCAGAAGGTGAACTTGAGCACGAGCAGCCCCACGAACAGGGCCAGCCCGAGGATCAGAAGCTCGAACATCGGAGACGCTCCTTCCAAGCAATTCCAGCAGATCATACGCCGTTCCGGGGCGAATGGTTGCCGGGGGGGAGCGGGCGGGCCGGCTTCTCGCATAGTGTATTTTGGGACAATCGGTTACAGCCCGCTCAAGTTTTCGCGCCCTTTCCCGTCCCAGAATCCGTATTATCTTCGGTTTTCTGTTCACCCCATTCCCCAGCATCCGGCCCGTCCGACATGAAGGAGCCTCCATGCAGCGCTACGATCCCTACTCCGGCATTCACAAGAGCCAGCGCGCCCGGCTGTTCGACCTTGGCCGCCGCGCCGGCGCCCTCGGTCCCGAGGACGCGAACGCCATCCGGACCTGGGCCGCGGAGCTGCGCCGCCTCATCGCCGACATCCGCGAGCACGCCGAGCACGAGGAGACCTACTTCCGCCCCTGGCTGGATTCGATCGACCCCCGGCTCACCGAGCGGTTCGCGACGGAGCACTCCGAGATGCACCCCATGATCGAGTCGCTGGACGGAACCGCGGCGAAGCTGGAGGCGGGGGCGGGAGCCGGCGGGGAGATCTGGCAGCGCGCGTATACCGAGTTCATGCGCTTCACCGCCCGCTATCTGCTCCACATCGACGGCGAGGAGACCGCGGTCGTGCCCGGGCTCTGGGCCCGCTACAGCGACGACGAACTGGTCCGGGTGGTGCAGGGCTTCTTGGCCACCCGGAGCCCGAACGACCGGGCCGCGGCCAGGGGGTGGATGCTCCCCGCCGTGAGCCACGAGGAGCGGGCGCTCCTCCTGCGCATGATCCGCGCCTCCACGCCTCCGGAGGCGTTCGAGGGGGTGCGGCGGCTCGCCGCGCAGGTGCTCGACCCCGCCGCCTACTCCCGGCTCGAGGCCGCCCTCGCCGCCGACGGGTGAGGGCGGGGGGCCGGGAGCGGCTCCCGCCCGCCGTCAACCGGTTGAACGACCGGATCCGGGCGCTGCCGGGACCGGGCCTTCAACCGGCGGCTACGGCGTGAGGATGACCTTCCGCACCGCCTGCCCGGCGCCGGCCCGGGCGCGGATGAAGTAGACGCCGGCGGGCGCCCGCCCGCCCTGCGCGCCGGCGCCGTTCCACTGGACGTCGTGCACGCCCGCGGCCAGCGTCCGGTCGAGGAGCGTCGCCACCGTCCGTCCCTGGGCGTCGAACACCTGGACCGAGGCCGGCCCCGGCGCGGCCAAAGACAGCGAGAGACGGGTGCTCTGGTGGAGCGGGTTGGGGACCGCCGCGCTCAGGATGAGGCCTCGGAACGACGGCACCGTCACCTCCACGGGGCCGTAGGAGGTCTCCCGGCCGGACCGGTCCAGGTCCACCAGCCAGTAGCGGTTCACCTCCCCCGGCACGGGGGCGGCGTCGGTGAAGCTGAACTCGGACCCCCGGGCGGCCGGCTCGCCGTCGAGCCGGGCCCGCACCCCCGCGACCTCGCGATCCACCGCGAAGGCGGCATGGTCCACCGCGTCGGACACGCCCCAGGCCAGGCGAACCCGCCCGGGGCCGTCGGCGGCCGCCTCGAAGTGGGTGAGGGTGACCGGGGTCGGCTCGAAGTCGCGCATCCACACCCCGCCGAACGCGGTGCCCAGGTAGACCCGCGAGGGACGGTCGGGATCCAGGGTCACGGCGCGGGTGAACCGGGCCACCGCCGGCAGGCCCTCGTTGGCGTACTGCCAGGTTGCGCCGTGGTCTCCGGACACCTCGACCCCGTCCCGGCTGGCCAGGATCATCTCTCCGTTGTCGGGGCGAATGGCCAGCCCGGTATTGGTGCTCGGGAAGTAGTCGGACTTGCGGCTCCGCCGCAACAGCTTCCAGGTCATGCCCCGGTCGTGGGACTCGTAGATGAGACCGAACTGCCCGTTTCCCTTGAACGCGCCGCGGTCGCCGGTGGCGAGGAGATGCGAGGGGTCGGCGGGGTCGATGTCGAAGTCGAAAAGCTCGAGGTGGACCCCGAAGATCATGGGATCGGGCACCTCGCTGTCCACCTCCATGCCGTCGGCGTCGCGGCGGAGCCAGTGGTCGCCGGAGTCGCGGCTCACGTACGTGCCCCCCCAGCATCCGCCGGCGCCGATGTAGACGTTCCGGGTGTCGGTGGGGTCGATGGCCAGGCTGAGCATGGCGAAGTAGTTGATGAAGGGGTTGTCGTTGAACCCGGGCATCTCCGGCATGGAGTGGAGCCCGGCGGCACGGCGGGTCCAGGTGGCGCCCCCGTCGGTGCTCTTGTAGACACCTCCGAAATATCCCTGAACGCTCGCATAGACCGTATTCATATCGTTGGGATCGACGGCGATGGCCACGATGATCCGGGCGTTGGCGTTGTCGATCCCCGCCGACATGTCGGTCCAGGTGATCCCGCCGTCGGTGGTCTTGTAGATCTTTCCGTTCTCTCCGGTGTCGTCGATGGCGTCGGCGGTGCCCACGTAGGCCACGTCGGGGTGGCCGGGGCAGACCGCGAGGCTCCGGATATCGGGGTTGGCGATCCCGTTCGAGCGCAGGCTCCAGGTCATGCCGCCGTCGTCGCTCCGGAACACGCCGGCGTCGTAGCCCTGCCCGCAGGCGGCGTAGAGCACGCCGGTCCCGGAGACCGGCGCCACCGCCACCACGTCCGCGTTGAGCATGCCCTCGGTGGAAAGCCGGAGGGGCGAACGGCCGGTGAGCGCGTCCTGGGTCCCCTGAAACACCCCCATATCCGTGCCGAGGAGGAACGAACCGCCCGGGCGCCGCACGAACCCGGCGGGCCGGGTGTAGTAGAAGTCCTGCACCCGCTCGAACTGGAAGTTGCCGTAGTTCGCGGCGTAGAGCCCGCCGCGGCCCACCCCCAGGATCTTTCCCCCGCGGGCACCACCTGGAAGATCTGGGCGTTGGTGATCGCCAGGTCCATGCGGCTCCACGAGCGGCCGGCGTCGGCGCTCACGAAGCAACCGTCGGTCTGCGCCAGGTAGAGGCGTCCGGGGTCCACCGGGTCGAAGTCCAGGCTCCGGAAACCGCTGCCGGGAAGCGCGCCCAGGCTCTGCCACCGGGTGAGGCCCGCTCCGGCCACGTACAGGGTGTAGCCGGGAGCGGCCACCGCGTAGAAGGCGACGGGGTTGCCGGAGGCCATGGCGAAGTCGTGGATGATGGAGACCCCGTCACCGAGCCCCACCGAGGCCGCGTTCCAGGTCATGCCGGCGTCGGCGCTCACGAATACCCCGAACCGGGTGGCGGCGATCAACCGGTTCACGTTGCCGGGGTCGATCTCCAGCTTGCGGATCCCTCCGGAGAGGGCCGGGGGCAGGGTGAGCGGCCGCCAGGTCCGGGCCTGGTCCATGGAGACGAAGAGCCCCAGCCCGGCGGTCGCGTAGATCCGGGACCCGTCGGGGGCCACCGCCAGCCCGGTGACGTCCAGGTACCCGCCGGTGGAGAGGTCCTGAGGGAACCCGGTGCTTCGCTGGACCCAGCTCGCCCCCCCGTCCTCGGAGACGTACACCCCTCCATAGCGGGTGGCGGCGTAGACCCGGCCGGAGCTCGCGGGGTCGGCGGCCAGGTCCCGGATGGCGGCGCCGTCGGGGCCCATCTGGCGCCAGCTGCCGCTCAGCGCCGAGGCGGGCACCGTGAACACACCGAGAAAGAGGAGGGCGAAGCCGGATCGAACGAAATTGCGGGCGGACGTGCTGCCGGTCATGGATGCCTCCGGGGGGACTGGCCCCGGAACGGACCACCGGGGCGGACGCGAGAGGGACCGAGGGATGAGGAACGGCCCCATGGGCATCAAACTAAGATAGTTTACAGTGCATTTGCATCCGCTTCAAGGGCGCCGACCAAAACAGTCCTATCAGCCAATCTATTGCCAAGCCTGCCGTTGGCGGTCCGGGGCGAGCGCCCGCCGCGTGCCGGCGGAACCCGGGTGGTTCCGGGATTCCCACCCGGGCGGCAACCGTTACCGGCGGCCTCTGGACGCGGTCAGCCCACCAGCCCCATGGCGTTTCCCACCTTGGCGAAGCTCGCCACCGCCCGCGCGATGTCCTCGGGGGAGTGCGCGGCGCTCACCATGCAGCGGATGCGCGCCTTTCCCTGGGGCACGGTGGGATAGGCGATGGCCTGGGCGAAGATCGACTCTTCGGCGAAGAGCCGCCGGGAGAACTCACGGGCGACGGTGGCCTCGCCCAGGATGACCGGGGTGATCGGAGTCTGGGAGTGCCCGGTGTCGAAGCCCGCCTTGCCGAGCCCCTCCTTGAGCGCCCGGCCGTTCTCCCACAGGCGCTTCACCGGTTCGTCGGTGGCGGCGAGGATGTCGACCGCGGCGATGCAGGCGGCCACGTCGGGCGGGGTGACCGCGCTCGAGAAGAGGAACGGCCGCGCTTTCTGGCGGAGGAACTCGACCAGCGTCCTGGATCCGGAGACGAACCCGCCTACCACCCCGAACGCCTTGGACAGGGTGCCGATCTCGATTTCCACCCGGCCGTGGAGGTGGAAATGGTCCACGATTCCCCGGCCGTGGCTCCCCAGCACCCCCTCGCCGTGGGCGTCGTCGACCATGACCATGGCGCCGGCGGGCTCGGCCGCCTCCACGATCCTGTCGAGCGGGGCCACGTCGCCGTCCATGGAAAAGACCCCGTCGGTGATCACCAGCTTGCGGCGGGCCCCGGCGCCGTCGGCGAGCTTGCGTTTCAGGTCCGCCACGTCGTTGTGCTTGTAGATGAAGCGCTGCGCCTTGGTGAGCCGCACCCCGTCGATGATCGAGGCGTGGTTGAGCTCGTCGGTGAAGACCGCGTCCTCGGCCGAATCCACCACCGCGGGGATGGTGGCGACGTTGGCGATGAGGCCGCTCTGGAGCGAGAGCGCGGCTTCCGCCCCCTTGAACGCGGCCAGCTTCCGTTCCAGCTCCAGGTGGAGGTCCATGGTGCCGGCGATCGAGCGCACCGCTCCCGGGCCGATGCCGTGGGTCTCCAGGGCTCTTCCGGCCGCGCCGGTGAGCCGCTCGTCGTTGCCGAACCCCAGGTAGTTGTTGGAGCACAGGTTCAGGACCCGCTTCCCCTCGATCTGGATCCATCCCCCCTGCGGCCCCTCCAGGGTGCGAACCGTGTTGTAGAGCCCTTCGCCCTTCAGCCGCTCCAGTTCCGCGGTCATGAAATCCAGCTTGCCCATCGTGACCTCCTCCTCGTGCGCGGCCGTGAAGCGCGGCCGGCAATTCACGCCGCCGCCCCGGAGGGCGGCCGGCAAGTCACTCTAGCAAACCGGCGGGAGGGGGTCACCGGCTCCCCGGCGCCCGGGCTCCCGGACTCCGAGGCCTCGGGCAGGGTCGCAGGAAGCGGAGATCGGCGGAGCGGCGCTTTCCCCATGACGCTGGTCGCGGGCGGGCGATAGACTCGGCGGCGCTCACCGCGCGGGCCGGAGCGGTCGCGGAAGCGGCGAGCCTGGGCGGGAGGCCCGCCGGGGAA
Organism: Candidatus Eiseniibacteriota bacterium; assembly: GCA_963728475.1. Taxonomy (GTDB): domain Bacteria; phylum Eisenbacteria; class RBG-16-71-46; order JABDJR01; family JABDJR01; genus CAVSKL01. The sequence continues at coordinate 1,090,396 of CAVSKL010000001.1, read as the reverse complement.
CCTTCATCGGGAGATCGGCATGACCAGCTGGGACTTTCACGAGACGCGGGCGCTGGTGACGGGGGCCTCGAGCGGCATCGGGCGGGCGACCGCGCTGCTGCTGGCGCAAGCGGGGGCCCGGGTGATGGCCACCGCGCGGAACCACGACGCGCTCAAGGCGCTCAGCGAGGAAGCGGGCGGCGCGGGGACGATCGACGCCCTCGCCGGCGACCTCACCGACGAGACCTTCCGCCGGAAGCTGGTGAACCAGACCGCGGGGAGCCTGGGCGGGCTGGATCTGCTGGTGAACGCGGCCGGGATCATCGCTTCCGCGGACTGGGAGCACACGAGCCTCGAGGAGTGGGACCGGATGATGGACATCAATCTCCGGAGCCTGTTCGCGTTGACCCGGCTCGCCCTCCCGCACATCCGCAAGACCCGCGGCTCCATCGTGAACGTGTCGAGCGTGACCGGGACCCGCGCGTTTCCGGGGGTGCTGGCGTATTGCGTGAGCAAGGCGGCCACCGACCAGCTCACCCGCTGCCTGGCCCTGGAGCTGGCGCCGGCGGGGGTGCGGGTGAATGCAGTCAATCCGGGGGTGGTGGTGACCAACCTCCACCGCGCGGGCGGCATGCCCGAGGACAAGTACGCCGCGTTCCTGGAGCACTCGAAATCCACGCACCCCCTGGGCCGGGTGGGCCGGCCGGAGGAGGTCGCCGCCGCGATCGCGTACCTGGCGTCCTCCGAGGCGGGCTGGATCACCGGGGTGACGCTGCCGGTGGACGGCGGCCGGCACCAGACCGCGGCGCGGTAGGGTTCCGGACGGGGGACGCTCCCCGAACCGGCCGGGCGGACTCCGGACGGGTTCCGGGAGGGACCGTGCGCCCGGCGGCGAATCGTGCCCTGCCGGGCAGAAAGTCGCCACTCCGGTACCTTGGTAACCGGTCCCGCCCCGGCGCCGTAGAACCGAAGTTGCAGTCCGGCAAGCACATCGCCGTTGGCACCGTTCATGCGTAAGGCCTGGGCATGGCGAGGACCACGTCCTGGACACCGGGGGGAGAGCCATGCGCGCCGTCCTGAAAATCCTGATCATCTCGATCGCCTCGCTGGCCCTGGCCGCCGGGGCCGTTCTGGCTCAGGAGCGCGTGCGATGGGAGCCCGGGGCCCCCGCCGTCCTCTTCCGCCACGTTCCCCCCGAGATCGGCGGCCGGTCGGGCGGCGGGGACGCCCTCCTCCTGGCCGACCTGAGCGGACGGCTCACCACCTTCGCCCGCGGCGACACCGCGCTCTACGCGGTCTATCTCCCCGACCGCGCCCATGCCCACGAGCTGGCCGAGCTCCTCCGCCGCGCCCCCGACCGGTCCCGATGGCTCCATGCCGGCACCGATCCGGATCTGGGCAGGTTTCTGCGCGCCTCGGCGGTGCTGCAGCCGGTGGAACTCGGCTCCAACGGGGCGCTGGTCCTCCACGCCGACGAGGGGCGCATCCGCGGCAAGGACTACGTGGCGGTGGTGAACGGCGCCGGTGAGATCGTGGGGGCGCGCCCGGTGTGGTCGGCGGCGGTCCCGTTCGCCGAGGCCGGGTCCCCCGCGACCGCCTCGGCCGGAGAGCCCGCGACCCGCCGCCGGCGCTGAGCCGCGCGCGAGCCGTTCCGCCGGCTAATCCAGCTCGTGCGCCATCCGGTCCAGCGCCGAACGGAAGTAGTGGTTGGAGTCGTAGTGGAGGAAGTTGCTGACCCGGGTCATGTAGAGGCAGGCGAAGTCCTTGACCTGGTGCCCGAACCGGCTGGTCTCCTGCCCCTCGCGGAATAGCGGCCCCCAGAACGGGTTGTAGCTCTTGTTGACCGCCTCCCCCAGGTCCGAGGTCATCCGCTTCACGTCCTTGAGCTCGACCCCTCGCTCCTTGAGACGAACGTTCAGCCCCTCCAGCCGGCGGCGCAGCTTGGCCGACGCCTCGTCCTCGACGTGGTGCTCGAGCTTGCGCTCCAGCTTCCGGATCTCCAGCTCCAGCGCGGAGACATCGGACTCCAGCACCCCCCGGAGCGCCTTCCAGTGATTGAGCTCGTCGAGCTGGGGAGTCAGCCGGTGGGTGGTCTCCATCTCGAATTTCAGCTCCTCCACCACCATCGCGGTCCGCCAGCTCAGGTTCTTCTTGCTGCGCAGGATGTCGCCGTAGGTGTGGTCGCCGAAGTAGAGGATCTGGTCTCCGCTGTACCCCAGCTCCGCCTCCAGAAGCCGCGCGCTCCCACCGTGGAAGATGGGCGTGGGGGACGGCGGATCGGCGCTCCCCTCCTTCCACCCGCGGTCCAGATCGGTGAAGAATGCGGGCTTGCCCGCGTCCACCACGATGAGGTCGAACATGGAGCGCCAGTCGCGGGGCTCGTCCCCGTTCGCCAGCAGATACTCCAGGAGCGACGCGGTGTAGTAGTACTCGGAGTTGGTCAGCAGGAAGAGCTTCTTCCCCACCCGCCGGAACTCCTCCAGGGTCTGGGCCAGGCGCGGGTCCTTGCGGATGAAGCGGTCCAGGTTCCCCAGGATCTCCCGCTTCAACGATCCGTCCCCGTGGACGGAGTCGATCGCCTCGCGCACATCCTCGTAGATCTTGGTGAACCCGCGGCGCGTTTTTCGGCCCGGCGCCTTCTCGGCCAGGTCCACCAGCACCACGTACAGGTAGACCTCGGGGAGATGGAAGAGGGTGTCCACGGTCACATAGGCGTCGCTCGAGAGCCGCACCCGCCGCGACCGGTAGGTGGTCTTGCGCTCGTCGGCGCGCAGCTGCCGGAGGCCGTGGAATCCCCGGGCCACGTAGTTGTGGTAGTCCATCTTGAGGATGTTGCCGCGACGCTTGTCGATGACCAGGCCCCGGATCACGAAGCGGCGGTCGTAAGGGACGTCGAGGAGCGCGGCCGGATACCCGTAACGCTCCACCAGACGCTTGCGGGTCAGGCTGTAGGCCAGTTCCTCCACCGCCGGACCGCGATAGTGGGCCAGGGTGTGGTCCAGGTCGAAGCCGATGGCGCGCAGGCTTCCCATCCGCAGGTTCCGGTTCACGTAGATGCGGTGCTCCGGGGCCAGGCGGGATTCCGCCGAGACCCGGTTCGGTGCCTTCATTTCAGTCATCAAGACATTTTCTCACAATCACTTACGTTTCGGGGAGGGTCCGGCGGGGTCCCGGTGGCCCCGCCCCGGACCGCGATCCTGCGATCGGCATCAACCGGGCCCCACGACACATAAATCGCGAAACCCGGCCGCGGACGCGACCGATAAGTATATGAGGAGAGCGAGGAAACGTCCCCTCCTCGCTTTGGAGAGGGCCCCTTCCAGCAGGCAACACATGGCAGATCAAGCGGATACCCACGGGCTTTCCGGCTCCAAGCGGAACGTCGGGCTGGTGGAACTCCCCGACGAGGCGCTCGACGTCTTCAGCCACTACACCCAGCTCCCCGACTGGGACGTGACCCTGGTGGTGAGCCAGGTCCACGACTCCTACGCGGTGCGCATGGCGGAGATCCTTCAGATCCCGGTGCTGGACGTGGCCAACCGGCTTTCGCTCCTGTCCTGCGACCGGGTGATCGTGGGCAACCGCCCCGCCAGCCTTCTCGCCACCATCCGGGAGATGCTGGAGGAGACCTCGGTGGAGGTGACGCCCCTCGAGGACGTGCTCCAGAAGCTCGGCATCTCCGGGATCGCCCCCCCCGACCAGGAGCCGTCCGCCGACGCCTTCCTCGACATCAATCCGCTCGACGACGGCATGTGGACGGGCCCGGAGAGGGAACGCGAGACCTGGCCCGTGCTGACCGACGTGGTACGCCACTCCTCCCGGGGGGAGGAGCGCCTGCTCGAACCGGCTGACACGGAGCCCCCGGCCGAGGCATCGCCGCCGGCGGAGCCCGAGCCACGTCCGGAGACGAGCCCCCCGGTGGAGTCCGGGCCGTGCCGGCCGGAGGCGATCCTCGCGGACCCCGGACCGGAGGCCGCACCGCCGGTCGACGCCGCGGTGGCGCCGGAAGAGGTCCCGGCCGGCTTCGACCCGGGCACCCTTCTCGGCGGGGACCTGGGGGAACGGCTGGGCGCGATCGCGCTCGACGCCCGCAGCGATCAGATGCTTTCTGACATTCTCCGTCTGGCCGTCCGCGCCACCCACGCCCAGAGCGGGAGCCTCATGCTCCTCGACGAGGACGGGGTGCATCTCCGGATCGCGGTGGCCGAGGGGTTGCCGCCGGAGATCGTGGCCTCCACCCGGCGCAAGATCGGCGAGGGAATCGCCGGCCGGGTGTTCGCCTCGGCCAAGCCGCAACTGGTGCGGGGGAGGATGAACGGCGCGGAGGAATTGCGCTCGCGGCCCGCGCTCCGCGAAGCGGCGTGCGTGCCGGTCCTGAGCGAGGGCGCCCCCATCGGCGTCCTCAACGTGAACGTGGAGTCGGAGTCGGTCACCCTGGACGAGAAGTCGCTGGCGCTCCTCACCCGCTTCGCCAAGGAAGCCTCGGCGGCGGTGCTGAAGGCGGTGGACCTCCGCCGGCTCGAGATCTCGCAGAAACGCGCCGCGCTCCTTCGGCAGACGGACCGGCTTTTGGCGCTCCAGGAGAGCCTCCCGGTGCGGTTGCGCTCGGTGGGAGACGCGGTGGCCAACGCGGTGGACGCCGACTTCATGCACTTCTTCGTGGTGGATCCCCTGGGGCGGCGGCTGGAGCTCATGACCCCGCCCCGCGGCGTGGCCACCTGGCACCCGCGCTCCCAGCCCCTGGACAAAGGATTCCTGGGTTGGTCGGTGCGCCAGGGCGAGCCCCGCGTCCTGGAGGTGACCGAGGCGGACGGCGACCGGCGGGCGGCCATGGTGTGCCTTCCCATCGTGGGCAGCCATCCCCACGCGCTGATCGTCCTCGAGAACGTGCGCCTGGGCGAGGACGGCGCCGACGCCACCGTGGCCCTGCTGAAGGAGGTCGCGGTGCACCTGGGCCGGATGGTCCGGGTCGAGGAAGGGGTGGACGCCCAGGAACTCCTCTACCAGCTCAAGATGCGGGTCGCCGACCAGGTTCCGCAGCTGGCCGCGCTCCCTCCGGTGCAGCGCACCCGGAGCGCGCTGGACCTGGCGGTGAGCCTCCTGGCCGGCGAGGTGGCGGTATGGGTGCCGCCCCATAACGCGCGCCCGGTCACCAGCGAACCTCACAGCGAGCGCGCGGTGCAGATCCTGACCCAGGTCCGCTCCAGCCTGGATCTCCTGGCGGAGTGGGTGCGCGACCGCGGCGCGGTCGCCGGCGGGGCCTCGGACCCCGGCTGGGACCCCAAGTCTCCCAAGGGGCCCGCTCCCTACGTGGGCGTGGCCTCCAGCGACGGCGAGGGGGTGCTGCTGCTCTTCTTCGCCCCCGGCGAAGCCACCGGTTCCCCGGCCCAGGTCCCGGCCCAGGTCCTGCTCGAGACCGTGCTCCGGATCGCCGAACTCTGCTCCCCCTCCCTCGATCCGGCCAAGGCGCCGCGCCTGGAATCCCAGATGGCGGTGCCGCGCACCCACGAGGTCGCCGGGGGCCGCGAGCTGGAGGCGCTGGTCCATCAGGAGTGGCTCCGCTCCCGCCGCTACGGCCATGCCTTCGGTCTCACCCGGTTCCAGCTGGCGCCGGAAGCGGTGGAGGTGCCCGACGGCACCCTCCGCGAGTTCATCCTGAGCACCAAGCGCGACGTGGACCTGATGGGCGAGATCCGTCCGGGGGTGTTCGTGGTCCTCTCCCCGGAGGTGGACCGGAACCCCGAGGGGCTACCCGCCCGTCTGACCGACGCGTGGCGCCGGCGGCACCCCGATGCGCGGCTGATGCTCGAGCAGAAGGTCTTCCCCCGGGACGGGCACGTGGAGACCGTCTTCCAGTCCTGGCTCGCCAAGGGCGGTCCGCGGGACAAGGCGGCCTGAACCGCGCCATGGGCGCCGCCCACCCGGCTCGTTCCCACGGCGCGGGACCGGGACCGGTCTTTCCACCGGCTCCTAGTGGATCTTGAGCGGGTCCGGGGTGAACGAGAGGACGAAGAAGATCAGGGACGCCACCCCCAGCCACCGGCGCGCGCGCCCCAGAGGCACATGGTCGTCCGCGGTGGGCGGGTGGCGAAGCCCGATCAGGAACACGATCAGCACCATCAGCGTCCACGCCCAGTTCACGAAGATCGCGATCAGCACGAACGCCGCCGCCGCCGCCAGCGCCACCGGATAGCTCTTCTTCCCGAGGAGCGCATAGATCACGTGGCCGCCGTCGAGCTGCCCCACCGGGAGCAGGTTCAGCGCGGTCACGAAGAGCCCCGCCCACCCCGCGAACGCCACCGGGTGGAGCACGATGTCCGAGCCCGCCGGAAGCGGCCCCACCGCCAGCCGCGAGATTCCCTTGAAGAAGAGCGAGTCGCCGAGCTGGAGCACCCCCCGGCCCATGCCGGCCACCGGAACCACCCGGGAGTGGGCCAGCCCCCACCAGGTGGCGGGAATGGCGATCACCAGGCCGGCCAGGGGACCGGTGACCCCGATGTCGAACAGGGTCTTGCGGTCGGCCCCCACGTTGTTCATCCGGATCACCGCGCCCAGGGTGCCGAAGATGCTGAACGGAAGGGGAATGAAGTAGGGGAGGGTGGCGGGCACCCGGTAGCGCCGGGCCTGCAGGTAGTGGCCCATCTCGTGGAAGACGAGGGTGGCCATCAGCACCGCCCCGTAAGCCGCCCCGCCCACCAGCACCGTGCTCACGCAGGTGAGGAGGAAGAGCAGGAGGTTGAGCGGCCAGGACCGGATCAGGAATTTCATCGGGCTACCGGGATCCACGAAAAGGCCCGGCGCCCCCCCGGGGGCGCCGGGCCGTCAACTTCATCGAGGCGGGAAGGGCGGGGATCAACCCTTCGCCGCTTCCTCCTCGTGGGTCTTCATGGTCTTGACGAAATCGTGGAGGGCCTCGACGTCGGCCTTCCCCTTCGCCGTCACCTGGGCGCGGGCCCCGTCGGCGGTGTTCTCGATGGTGACGGTAGCTCCGGCGAACGCCTCCACGCCGTGCTTGCAGCCCGCGCAGGCTTCCTTCTCCATGTTCGCGCGGCTGTAGCTGCACTCGGCGGGGCCGTTCATGAGCGCGTACGCCTTCGACGCCACCGCCTGGGCGGTGACCACGTCGTTCTTGTCGAGGGCGGTGAACACCAGCACCACGCCGTCGTCGGTGTCGTGGGTGGTGAAGCTGATCTTGGCCGCGGACGCGCCCAGCTCCTTGGAGAACTCGCAGTACGGGCACTGGGCCATGTCCTTGCCGGAGCACGAGGCGTGGCCGGCGCAGGTGCCGGCGGAGGCCTTCATGGCGGCGTGGCCGGCGCAGGAACCCGCGGTGCAGGTCCCGGCGGAGGCCTGCTCGACCGAGGCCTTCTGGACGGAAGCTTTCTGATTACAGGCGGTGTCCTTGCCGCACGCATAGGCGGCGGCCGCGCCGATCACGGTGCAGGCGAGGCCGGCGGCGAGAAGAAGGCGGAAATGACGCATGGGAGATCCTCCTGCGAAACGCGATTGAAAAGACCCAAAGAGTGCGCTTTCGGCTCCGGATACGAGGCTGGCTGCCAGTATAGGACACCGCCGGGTCCGCCCCCAAGCCGGATCGGCGGGCCGGCGGCGATCGGCGTCACCGGTTCCTACCCCGCCGCGGCCTCGAATGTTCCTCGAAATCCTTCGCGCAGGATACTCCAACCCGCGGGGAGCGTAATGGGTAACTATATATTGAACAATGGGTTAGCGACCAGGCCAGGCGTGGCCGGCTAGAGGAGCGACGCCACCTTCCCTCCGTCCACCCGGAGCGCGATCCCGGTCACGTAGGACGCGGGCTCCGAGCAGAGAAAGGCCACCGCCGCCGCCAGTTCCTCGGGCCGGCCCACCCGGCCCGCCGGGACCACCGCCCCCATGGCCTCGAACGCCGCCTCCGCGGTCCCCCCCTCCTCGGCCGCCCGGTGCTCCGCCAGCTCCCGGAGGCGGTCGGTGGAGATGAGCCCGGGACAGACCACGTTCACGGTGATCCCGTGGCGCGCCACCTCGCCGGCCAGCGCCTTGGAGAAACCGGCCACCGCCGGACGCACCGACGACGACAGGAAGAGCCCCACCGACGGCTCGGGCACGGTGGACGAGGTGATGTGCACGATTCGCCCCCACCCCGCCGCCGTCATCTCCGGGAGCACCGCCTTGGTGAGCCGCACCGCGGAGAGGAAGTTCAGGTTGGCCGCCTCCTCCACGTCCTTCACCTCGAATCGCTCGAAGGGTCCCGGCGGCGGCCCCCCGGCATTGGTGACCAGGATCGAGGGCGGCCCGAACGCGTCGCGCGCCGCCTGCGCGAACCGCAGGCCCGCGTCGGGGTCGCGCACGTCCAGGACCACGGGCGCCGCCTCCCCCCCGGTGGCCTTGCGGATCCGCTCCGAGGCCTCGGCGATCCGCTCCTCGTTGCGGGACGCGATCACCACCCGCGCCCCCTCCGCGGCCAGCGCCTCGGCGATCGCGTAGCCGATCCCCATCGACGCCCCCGCCACCATCGCCACCTTGCCCTCGAGTCCCAGATCCATGGTCGGTCCCTTTCGTTGACGTGGTTTGCGCCGGGCGGCGGCCGGCCGCTCGCGGCGTCGCGCTCAGGTCCCCGGGGCCCCGCGCACCCGCTTCAGGTCCCGGGCGCTCACTCCCAGCAGATAGAGAAGCCCGGCCAGGTCGTTCCGCTGGATGGCGGCGTCGGCGGAGCGGCGCGTGCTTTCCTTGGCCCGGAAGGCGATCCCCAGGCCCGCGGCCTGGAGCATGGGAATGTCGTTGGCGCCGTCCCCCACCCCCACCACCTGGTCCAACGGCACCCCCTCGCGGGAGGCGATCTCGGCCAGCCGCGCCGCCTTGCCGGCCGCGTCGAGCACCGGGCCCGTGAGCCCCCCGGTGAGGACGCCGGCTTCGATCTCCAGCGTGTTGGCGAACGCGTAGTCGATGCCGAGCCGCCGCCTGAGCGGCTCGGTGAAACAGGTGAAGCCGCCCGAGAGCAGCCCCAGCCGGAACCCCAGGCGCTTGAGCGCGTCCACCGCCTCCGCGGCCCCCGGGGTGAGGGGAAGCGACGCCTCGACCTCGGCCAGGACCGACTCGGGGAGCCCCCGGAGGAGCGCCACCCGCCGCCGGAGCGCGCTCTCGAAGTCGAGCTTCCCCGCCATCGCCTCGCGGGTGATCGCGGCGACCTCGGCCTCCACCCCCGCCCGGCGGGCCAAGAGATCGATCCCCTCCGCCGCCACCAGGGTCGAGTCCATGTCGAACACCACCACCCGCTTGCTCTTCCGATAGACGTCCTCGCGGGCCAGGGCGATGTCCGCCTCCAGGCGCTCGCCCAGAGCGAGGAGGTCGGCCTTGAGCGCGCTGACGTCGGGGACCCGGGTCACGTCGAGCACGTACTCGGCGGCCCGGAGATCCTCCTCGGCCAACCGCCGGATGGAGACGATGTTGGCCCGGTGGCGGGCGGCGGCGGCGGCCAGGGCGGCCACCGCTTTGGTGCTGGCGCGGTCGGAGACCAGGGTCGCCACCATCCGGTCGGCCTCGGCCAGCATGCGCACGGCGTCGCCGGTGAGGCGGCGGACGTCGACGGCCAGCCCCAGGGCGGACGCCCGGGGGATCACCTCGCGCAGGAGCTTCCCGCCGCGTTCGGCGTCCCCTTCCAGGTCGAGAAGGAACGAGAGGGCGAGGAAGTCCTGGAGGGTGGCCTGCTCGATGTCCACGATCTCGATTCCGGCGCCGGCGAGCGCGCCGGCCAGCTCGGCCAGGATGCCGGGGCGGTCGCGGCCGGAGACGGACAGGATGAGGGGCTCGGTCAGCGCTCGCACCGGAGGATCAAAGCAAACCGCCCGAGGCCCCGGCAAGGGGGGGCGGCGGGCCGTCCGGGCCCGGGGAGGGAAGCGAGCGGGACGCCGGACCGCGACCGTCCACTCCCAGGGACTGCGACCGTCCAAACCGGCCGCAGCAATTGATATTCCGCGCACGTCAGCCAACTCGTTGTGTGGCTTCACGATACCCGGGTATTCGGATACAAGCAAAATCGGTTGTACTCTGCCGCTCGCCGCGGGTCATGGAGCGGGTCTCTCGTGAGCGCCGTCCGCCGACTTCCGCGGGTCTTGAACTGGGGTCCTGGAGCGAGCGAGAGCGGGCGCCCTCCGCGTGTCATGAATGGCGTGGACGGGAGCGGGCCGGCGCCCGAGCGCGGATGGTGGGCCTGAGGCGGTGATGACCTGCACGGTTTGCGCGGCCGGCCTGCCGAAGGGGGACCCGCCGACGCGAGCGGGACGCCGGATCGCGGCCCTCCATACCGGCCGCAGCAATTGTTATTCCGCGCACGTCAGCTAACTCGTTGTGTGGCTTCACGATACCCGGGTATTCGGAAAATCGGTTGTACTCTGCCGCCCGTCGCGGGTCATGGAGCGGGTCTCTCGTGAGCGCCGTCCGCCGACTTCCGCGGGTCTTGAACTGGGGTCCTGGAGCGAGCGAGAGCGGGCGCCCTCCGCGTGTCATGAATGGCGTGGACGAAAGCGGACCGGCGCCCTCCGGCCGCTCCACCGGGGGGCTCCTGAAGGCGCGCTACTGAACCGCGGCGTCGCGACGCCGGGCGCTACTCCAGCTTGACCAGCTTCCGCACCTCGCGGCGATCGGGGGTCTCGAGCACGTAGAAGTAGATCCCGTGGCTCACCGCGGACCCGGCCGCGTTGGTGCCGTCCCAGGCCGCCTCGTGATAGCCCGCCCCCCGCTCCCCGTGGGCGAGGGTGGCGACCAGCCGGCCCGAGAGGTCGTAGATCCGCAGGGTGGCGGTCATCGCCCGGGGAAGGTAGAACGCGAACACCGCCGAGCCCGCCCGCATGGGATTGGGGCGGCTCTGGAGCAGCACCGGCCGGGTGATGCCGGCGCCGGTCTCCGGGACCGCGGTGGCGGAGCTGGAGATCGAAAACAGGCTGTCGCTCCCGCTCTCGGCGGTGAGGCCGCCGTGGTTGAACACCACCACCCGCACCCGGGCGGAATCGGTCTCGACCGAAGGCGCGGTCCAGGTGGCCAGGGTATCGGGAGCGGGCACCGTGGCCAGGTACGACCAGGCCGTGCCGCCGTTCACCGAGGTGTAGACCCGGGTGGAATCGATTCCCACACAGGTGTCGGCCATGCTCCACCGGATGGGAATGGCGTCGCCGAAGTGGAAGGCCTCGCCCCCGTCGGGGGTCGCCAGCGCCGCCGCCGGCGGGTCGACCGACACCGAGACGAAGCTGGAGTCGCCGGCGTCCACCGCCTGCAGCCCGGCGGCGTCCCGGGCCACCAGCTTCACCCGGAGTTCGGTTCCGAGAAGCCCCGGGTGATTCCAGGAGTAGCTCCCGGTATTGGGCAGGCCGGTGGCGATGACATATGGATAGCCGGCGCCGCCGTCCTCGGACAGGTAGAGGTCCACCCCGGCCACCCCCACGTCGTCCGAGGCGGTCCAGGTGATCGCGCTGGAGCCGCACGCCGACAGGGTGTCCCCGCCCGCGGGGGAGACGAGGGACGCGGTGGGCGGGGTGATGTCGGCGGGGCGGAGCCAGTTCAGCGCCCGCGCCATCACCGTGTCGCGGCCGGCGGCGGTGGAGATGGATTCGAAGTTGAACGCGCAGTAGACCAACTTCTCCCCCGTCCCGTACCGCACTCCCGCCACCTTGGTCGAGTTGTACTTGAACACGTTGGAGGCGCCGGCCCCCGCCGCGATCACCGAGGGATAGGTGGAGTTGCCGGCCCCGTCCCCGCCGGCCAGGCTCAGGCTGAGCCCGTTCCCGACGGGATCCCCCGCCACCCCGATCAGCGTGCTCAGGCCCGAGTCGTCGGCGAGATAGGCGGCGTGGAGCACGTCCTGGTAGAAGTTCCGGTCGGCGAGGTCCCCGGACTCCACCAGGTCGTAGCCGATGTCCTGGCCGGTGACGAACAGCGCGCCGCCTCCGGCCAGGAAGCCCTCCACCACCTGCTGCTCGGCGGGGGTGAAGGTGTTGTCGTACTCCTCCCCGGTGTACCAGACCACCGCCGTCGCCGAGCGGAGCGCTCCCACCCCGGGAGGCCCGTAGATCGAGGCGTCGTAGTGGACCACGGCGTGCCCCGCCGCCCCCACGGCGCCGATGAAGTAGGCGGAGTTGTCCGCGTTCCCGTCATCCTCCACCAGGAGCACGAAGGCTCCGGCGTGAACGACGAGGGTATCGGTGGAGGCGTAGCCGCCGTCCCCGGTGAGCTGATAGAGGAAGCGGACCGCCTGGCCGTCGGCCAGCGGACCGGTGGACTGGACGGTGAAGTTGGCGGGACCGTAGGTGGCCGAGGACTGCTCCACCGTGCCGTAGTCCACGCTGTCGGCGAGCACCGCCACCCCGGCGGTGAGGCTGGTCAAGGCGGCCCGGACCCCGGTCACCGTGCCCGCGAGGTCGCCGCGAAGCCCGACCCGGAGATCGGCGGTCTCGTCCCCGTCCAGGGCGCGGTTGTTGTTCCCCCAGGCCGAGTCCTGCACCGCCACGTCGGTGACCGCGATCCGGCAGGTGGGCACAACGAGATCGAAGCTCCGCGGGCTCGCGGTGGCGCCGAAACCGCCCACCGAGAGCCCGGTGGCCGCGCCCAGGTAGTCACGGGCATCGGGGTTGGTATTGTCGGCGAAGAGCGGGTTGCCGGAGGAGCCGGGGTAGAGGTCCCCGGCGTCCCCCCGGTTGGTGCCCTGGTCGAGCTGGGCGAGGCCGTCCGCCTCCTCCAGATCCACCTGCTTGTGGGTCTCGTCCTGGTTCCCGGGCTGGTCGTTGTCGATGTGCCAGATCGCGATGCCGCTGGTGGGGAGATAGGTGTCGAAGCCGGTCCTCACCCGGTTCTCCAGCAGGAAGTACTCGGTATCGATGAGCCCGTGGGGGTAGATCCTGTAGACGACGTTGGTGTCCTCGACCGCGGGCAGAGTGAGGCCGGAGCCGCCGCCGCAGAGCACCACCGGATCCACCCAGCCGAGCTGTTCCTTGCTCCACGCGCACATGTGGGAGGGAGTGGCGGGGTGGACCCCGTCCCCGCCGTACGATCCGGCGGACATGAGCCCCCAGTTGCCGATCCCTTCCGAGCTGCCGTCGGTGTCGTAGAGATCGGGGAGGCCGAAGGCGTGCCCCGACTCGTGGGCGTAGACCCCGATCTCGATCAGGCTGGAGCCGTTGCAACTCACCAGCGGCTGGATGGTGTAGTCGCTCACCTTGATGCTGCCGCCGTTGGCCGAGGGATCGTTGGTGGTGTAGGGGGCGCCCCACCACCCGTCATAGACCCAGCGGTGGGACCAGATGTTGTTCGTTCCCCCGCACTCGCCCCCCTTCTCCGGCTGCACGAACGCCACGAAGTCCACGTAACCGTCGTCGTCGCCGGAGTTGGGGACGCCGTCGGGGCCGTCGTTGTCGTACTGCCCGAAATCCACGTTGGGATCGGCCGCGTCCAGGAGCTCCTTCAGGTACTCCCCGGTCTTGGCGCTTCCGCACAGGCCGTTGCACTTGGTCGGGGTGGACGGGCCCTCGTAGTAGGTGTCGTTCTGGGAGACCTGGATGAGGCCGTCCGACCCGTTCCCGATCACGTCGCCGGTGAGGGTGATGTAGCCGTAGGAGATCTCGTCGTAGAACTGGGTCACGGTACCGGTGGGGTTGGGGCCGTCGAAGAGCTGGGCCTGGAGCGCGGACGGCGCGTAGGGGTCGGCGCCGGTATTGGCGAACTTGCCGGCCAGGACCGGAATGCGGTGGACGCCTTCCACCCGGAACCCGCCGGTGGCGCTCGCGTCCATGATGCCGGGTAGGATCCCCAGCTCCCGGAGCCGCCGGTTGCGCTGCACCCGCCGGGCCTGATCGATCCAGGCGTGACGGAACTCGAACGCGGTGCGGTCGGCGGCCCGGCGGTCGAGGTAGGACTGCGGGAGCGGCACCCCCGGGTGCGGAGGCGCCACCTGCGCGCGGGCCCCCGGAGCGGCGGCCAGGAGCCCGGCGGCCAGCACCGGAATCGCCAACAGAGCGTGGACCGCCGTCCGGGCGGTGCGTGCGCGCGAAACCATTTCCTGTCCGTTTCCTTTCCTGGACGGGCCCGACCGGACGTACCCTCGGGGTTCCATTCGCTTGGACGGGTTCGGGAAGGCAACCGGTTACAAAATGAATCGGTTGCGGACATCCGGTTCTTGCGCGCGCACCGGTTCCGGCACCGGCCGGAGGGCCAAAGGGCGCAGGGGTCGGAACCGGGGTCCGGCTCCGTAATTATCCCAGGAAAGGGCGTCCTCCGGTTCCCCGAGCGTGCCGGAGGACAAAAATAAAGGCCCGAGGAACCCCCAACCGAACCACCCCGGACGGAAAGAGCTGTTCGGCAAGGAGCCCTCGGGCTCTGTCTGACGGGCGAACCGGCAGTCGAGGGCGGGAAAGCCGTCCCGCCGTCGGCTGACGGCACCCCTCGATCATCGCTTCAAGAAGCCGCCGGTCGACGACCCCGAACGTGGGGGGCCGTGGACTTCGGGGTCACCGGCCGGCGTCAATTCGTTCACTGTTTATTACCCGCGGTCCGCGGTCAGGATTCCAAAAAAGCGCACCGCCCGCGACGAGGCACCCGCGGTCCGCGGTCAGGATTCCAAAAAAGCGCACCGCCCGCGACGAGGCACCCGCGGTCCGCGGTCAGGATTCCAGAAAAGCGCACCGCCCGCGACGGGGGTGCCTCGCCCGCGGGACGGGGCGATTCCGGCGCCCGGTTCCGGACTACGGGTTATCCCCGAGTCACCCGGTCCAGCGCCAGGTAGCGCACCGAGCGGGGCCGGCCGGGGGGGGTCCAGGTCCGCTCCAGCTCCGGAGACACCGTGAACCCGGCGTCGCGGAGCGCCCGCTCCTGGCGCCGGTCCAGGACCAGGAACACCGCGTCGCGGGAGACGAGCGCCGCGGCCACCGCGGCCGGGTCCCTGAGTACCGGGATCGGCCGGCCCACGTAGAAGGGGAGGGCGAAGCTGGGCTGGCCGTACATGTAGAGCGGGTCCTCGGGGGTCATGCGCGCGGCCACCGCCCGCGCGAAGCCCGCCCGCGACCGGTAGGCGTTGCTCACCGGGCCCACCGACTGCACCACGAAGAGGTTCCCGAGGACCACCGTCGCGCACACCGCGACCAGGCCTCGGATCCAACGCCCGCGGAACGCCGAGACCGCCGCCCACGCGCTCACCGCCAGCATTGCCGCCAGGATCCCGAACGCGACCGCGTCGCGCCGGAAGAAGGGGGGCCCGCCCAGCTCGGGGACCAGCGCGGCCCCCACCGAGGCCCCGGCGAGCACCCCCCCCACCCCCCACGATCCACCCCAGCCACCGCGGCGCCCCCCGCCGGCGCGCCGACTCCAGGGCGATCCCGCATCCCGCGGCCAGCACCGGCCACAGGGGAAGGATGTAGTAGACGCGCTTGGAGCCCGAGAGCGAGAAGAAGACGAGGAGGATCGCCGCCGCCAGCGCCAGGCGCGCGAGGGGCCGGGCCGCGGGGGCGGCCGCGCGCGCCTCCCGCCACCACACCGGGAAGAGAACCGTGGCGGGAAGGAACGCGGTCACCAGCACCGGGCCGAAGTACCAGAAGGGCTCCTGGTGATCGTAGGCCTCGCCGAACCGGGACAGGGTCTCGTGCAGGAACAGGTGCCAGGCGCCGGGGACCCGGGCCAGCACCACCGCGTACCACGGCACCGCCACCGCCGCGAACACCGCCAGCCCCCGCCCCGGACGGATCCAGCCTCCGGCGGGCGCGGCCGCTCCCGCGCCCGCGGGGGGAGCGCGCCGCCGGTCGCGGGCGTCGGCGAGGCGGTAGACCGCCGTTGTGACCAGCGGCACCATCAAGCCCACCGGACCCTTGGTGAGAAATCCCAGGCCGCAGAGGACCCATCCCGCCCACGACCACCCCCGGCGTCCGGCCCGCGCCTCCAGGAAGGCCAGCGTGGCCCCCGCCTCCAGGGCCAGGAGCATCATGTCCATCTCCGCGGTGCGGGCATGGCCGAAGTAGAGGACGTTGCCGAGGAGGAGAATCACCGCGAAGAAGCCCGAGGCCCCGCCCCCCAGCAACGCCGCCAGCCGCCAGGTCACCGCCAGGGCCGCCGTCGCCGCCACCGCCGAGGGGAGCCGCGCGCCGAGTTCCCCGCGGTCCCCGGTGGCGCCCATGGCGGCGGCGACAGTCCAGTAGTAGAAGGGGGGTTTCTTGATGCTCACCACGCCGTTCTCGCGCGGGATCACGTAGTCGCCGGTCAGGAGCATGGCCCGGCCCATCTCGGCCCGCCGGCTCTCCCAGTGGATGCCCCAGAAGTCCGGGAAGCCCAGCCGGAAGCCGTAGACCCCCGCGGCCAGGACGAGCAGGACGTAGAGGACGGCGGGACGGGAGAGGGAGCTGCGTTCCAACGCGCCCCGATCAGACCGCGAGGCCGGCCCGAGCCTGGGCCCGGCGCTTGCGCCGGATGAGCACGAGGTTCCGGATGTAGATCCCGATCCCCCCCACCTCGCCCACGATGAACACCGGATCCTGTCGATGGACGGCATAGATGAGCAGCACCGCCGCCCCGAACAGCGACAGGAACCAGAACATCACCGGGATCACGCTCTCGCCGCGTATCTCGGAGGCCAGCCACTGGACCAGGAACCGTCCTCCGAAGATGGCCTGGCCGGCGAGTCCGATCACGATCCAGGTGTTCACGGCTCCTCCTCCTCCACCCGCGCGTTTCGCGGCGCGCGCGCCGAGGCCCCGGCCGGGGCCTCGTAGCTCACCCCGTACCGCACGTAGCGCCGCTTCAGCCACCACATCCCGACCAGGTCGAGAAGGCCCCGGAAGAGGCGGTTCTGGACGTTGTACTTGGAGTCCCCGGCCAGCCGGGGGCGGTGGTTGACCGGAATCTGGGTGACGCTCCCCCCCTGGAGCTGGACCAGGAGCGGCAGGAACCGGTGCATGCCGTTGAACCGGGGCATGCGGGGAGTGAGCTCGCGCCGGAAGAGCTTGAGCGAGCACCCGGTGTCCTTGATGCCGTCCCCGAGGACGCCGTCCCGGACCCGGTTGGCCACGCGGCTGCTCATCCGCCGCACGTACGAGTCGCGGCGGCGGCGGCGGATTCCCGCCACCATGTCGAACTGGGGGATCCACTCCATGAGGCGGGCGATGTCGGCGGGGTCGTTCTGGAGGTCGGCGTCGAGGGTCACCAGGTAGTCGCCGTGGGCGGCCTCGAACCCCGCGGCCAGGGCCGCGCTCTGGCCCGAATTGCGCTCCAGATGGAGCACCCGCACCCCGCGGCGGTGCCGGGCCGCCTCGTCGAGAAGCGCCGCGCTCCCGTCCTGGCTCCCATCGTCGACCAGGATCACCTCGTAGGGGGTGCCGATCCGGTCGAGTTCGGCGGTGAGTTCCTCCACCAGCCGCTTCACGTTGTCGCGTTCGTTGTAGACGGGCACCACCGCGCTCAGTCGGAGCTGCGGGCCGGCCCGGAGCCGGTCCGGTCGCTCGGGCATCGATCTCCTCCTTCCGGCGGCGCCGCGCCGGTGTCGCGCGGGTCCCGCGCGATTCGCCCCCCCCGAGGGGATCGGACTCAAAGCGAGGCCGACCGGAGCGCGCTCCGATCGGCTTCGCGTAACCGCCCCGCCGTGGCCGGGGTCAGGACTTACGGGACCGCCCGTGGGACCGCCCGCGGGAAGGGGCGGCCGGAGCGTGGTATCCCCGGCTCCGGCCGGACTTCATCTCGCGTCCGGATCCCGGGTCCGCCGGGCGCACGTTCCGCGGCGCGGGCTGCGGCCGCATCTCCCGCGGGGGCGCCGCCGGCTTCACCTCACGATAGGGGGTCTGCGGGTCCCGCGGCTGCTTCAACCTCCGGTCGGTGGGCGCGGGGGCGCGGACGACGCGCTGCGACGGGCGCCGGGGCGGCGGCGCCTTGACCGTGCGCCGGTCGCCCCGGTACTGCACCCCCGATCCGTTCGGGGTCTTGAACCGGCGGTCGTAGACCTGCGCGTAGCCGCGCCCGGCCACGTTCCGCCCGTCGCGGATGCGGTTCCGGTAATCGTGGTGGCCGCGGCCGTAGTAGTTGCCGTAGTACGAACCGTAGTACCAGCCCACGTGGCGGTTCCACCGGTACCACGGGTCGTAGTACCAGTAGGAGTACGGGTAGGGCTGCCACGCGCACCAGTAGTAGGCGAGGTCGGGCCAGTAGAACGGGTCGTAGTAGTACGAGTACGAGTAACCCGGCCAGTGCGGGTAGTAGTAGGCGAAGGCGACCGACACGTTGCCGCGATAGCTTCCGTCCACTCCGGTCCGGTAGCCGCCGTTGGTGTCGTAGCCGGACTGGTCGTAGGCCTGCTGGCCGTCGTAGGTCGTGTCCTCCCCGTCCGCCGGCGCCGGGGCGACTTCCTGGTCGACCGACCCCTTGCCGGCGTTGATCATGTAGGTGATCACGTGGTCGCTCACCCCCGACTTGCGGAGCGCGAGGATGTCGTCCACCGACAGGTGGAACACGGTTCCGTCGGCGTCGATCTTGGCCATGATCAGCGCGTCGCTGGCATCGGCTCGGGCCAGCCCCATCACGTCGTCCAGGGTGATGGCCCGGGCGGGGACGGCGAGAGCGAGCGCCCCCACCATCGCGAAGCCCAAAATCCATCGTTTCATCACGCCACCTCCTGACTCGCGAGCTCGGCCCCGGACTTCCGGCGTCCGTGCGGAGACGAACGCCCCAACCCAGTATAGCGCATCCGGGCGCGGGCTCAGCGCCCGCGGGTCCGCTCGTGATACGGCGGCTTCCCCACGTCCTCCCAGCGCTGCTGGTCGATGTTGTAAAGCCAACATTCGTCGTCCTTTGTGACCAGGAATCCGAACGTCTCCATGTGCCGGATCCGGTCCACCGGGACCGGGAGCGGCACCACCTTGGTGGCCTGCCCCTCCAGGGCGAAGGAGTCGTCCAGGGTCATCCACTCTTTCTTGTCCGGCCGGTACTGCCAGAGTTCCCCCTCGTAGGTGAGCACCCCGCCCACCCCGAAGGTGGCGACCACCGCGGGGCGGTCGTTGCCCTGGCCCAGGTCCACGGTCCCGGCCGAAGGCGCCTCGGGCCGCAGAACCAGCGATCCGGCCAGCCCCCCCACGAACGCGGCGAGCAGAAACGCCGCCGCCTTCCCGATCCTCGAAAACCGTTTCATGACTGGATCTCCGTTCTTCGGTTCGGCCCACGTCGTCCGCGCGAGGGCCCCGTTCCGGCGGTCCGGCCCGCCCGGAGCCGACCCCCGGCGGCGCCGTCCCCGCCCCAGGGACCCCTGCCCGGTAGTTCTACCCCGCGCCCGGGGTTCCTGTTCCGGCGGGGGCAGGGTCAGCGGGAGGGGTCGGACACCCCGGCGCCGCCGGCGGCCCCGGCCCCGGCGGCCCGGCGCGGCAGGACCAGCGCCGCCTGCGCCCCCAACGAGACCATACCCGCGGCCGCCGCGAACAGGTAGGGGGCCTCGAGCCGGCCGGAGGCCCCGGCCGCCCACCCTCCCAGGACCGGCAGGGTCAGCGATCCGATCCCCAGGAGCGCCTCGTGCACCCCCGCGTTCCGCCCCCGGGCGGCAGGGTCGTCCACCGAATAGAAGAGGCTCGCGAAGTAGGTCATCCCCAGCCCCAGCCCCACCGGCGGCGCGGTGGCGAGGATCGCCCACGGAGAGCGGAGCGCGGGGAGCAAGGCCACCAGCGCCACCACCGGGACCTGCGCGCCCAAAAGCGGCCACGGCCGGTAGCGCCAGCCGCGGAACCGGGTGAGAAACCCGAACGCGGCGGTCTGCGAGAAGAAGATGAGCCCCAGGTAGGCGCCGAACACCGTCTCTCCCCGCCCGATCACCTCGAGCCAGTTCGGATAGTGGGTGTTGAGGACCGCCACCACCCCGAACGAGACCGCGTTGGCGGTCCATCCCGCCAGGCGGTACCGGCGGACGACGCCCGCAGGGCGGGGGATGCGCGCGGCCGCCGCCGTCTCCGCCACGCCTCCACCCCTGTCCGAGGCCTCGGAGGGGGCGCGCAGCAGCCACACCAGCACCGCCACTGCCGCCACCGCCAGCGCCGAAGCCGCGAACACCGCCCCGAACCCCAGGCCCGCCAGGAGCAGCCCCCCCAGCAGGAACCCGGTGGCCTTGCCCGAACTCCAGGCCACGTTGAACCACCCCAGGTTGGCGGTGACCTCGCCGTGGCGGGCGAGGTCGGCGAGGCGGGCCTGGACCGCGGGCCAGAAGAAGGCGAAGGCCACGCCCAGGATCGCGAGCACGGTGAAGATGCCGGCCAGGCCCGGGACCACGATGAGGGCGGCCACCGCCGCCGCGGCCGCCACCAGGCTCACCCGGGCCGCCCGGAGGCGCTCGCCCCGCTCGGTGAAGGCGCCCGCCCCCACCGTGCTCAGGCTGTAGGGAAGGGCGCGAGCCACCGGAATGAGCCCCAGCACCAGCGGCCCCGCCCCCAGGGCCAGCGCCTTGTAAGGGGCGCCGGTCATGGTGAGGTAAAGCGCCAGGTCGGCGAGGAAGGCGGCGGCGCAGAGCAGGGCCAGCGGAGAGCGGCGCGCGGCGGACGGCGCGCCGGGGCCGCTCACCCGTTCGCGGCGGTGGGCGGGATGGCCAGGAACCGCCCCTCGCCGGTCACGTAGCCCGAGGCGATCCCGGCGGAGACGAAGGCCTTGGCCTCCCGGCAGGCGTCGGGCACCGCCGCGCCCCGGGTAAGCGCGCAGGCGATCGCCGAGGCGAGGGCGCAGCCGGTGCCGCGGGCGTCGCGGGGAAGCCGGTCGTCCTCAAGCCAGACCTCCACGCCGGGGCCCAGCAGATAGTCGGAGGCCCGCCCCCGGGAAAAGTGCCCCCCCTTGACCAGCACCCACTCCGGACCCAGGTCGCGAAGCGCGCGGGCGAGGTCGGGAAGCTCGTCGCGGTCGGTGACCAGGCGGCCGGTGAAGGCGGCGGCCTCGGCCAGGTTGGGGGTGAACACGCGCGCCCGCGGCAGCAGGTGCCGGGTGAGGGCGGCGGTGAGGTCCGGGTCGCCCAGCGCGCCCCCGTTGGTGGCCCGGAGCACCGGGTCGAGCACGAGGGGGAGCCGGGGGCGCTCGGCCAGCCACGCGGCCACCACCTCCACCAGCCCCGCCCCCGCCAGCATCCCGGTTTTGACCGCGCCCAGGAGGAACTCCTCGGCAAGGACCGCGAGTTCCTCGGCCAGAAGCGCGGCGGTGAGATCGTGGCGGCGGGCCACCCGCGCGGTGTTCTCCACCGCCACCGCGGTGAGCGCGGTCACCGGGTGGAGGCCGAAGGCGCGGATCACCGCCGCGTCCACGGTGATGCCGGCTCCGCCCGAGGGATCGAGCCCCGCCACCGCCAGCACCGCCGGGCGCTCCTCCACCGGAATGAGTTCGAGGTCAGCCATGATGTGTTCTCTCCGGGCTGGTTCCGGGGGCCGGAGTCTCAGCCATGACGGTCTCTCTCGAGGCTGCATCCGGGGGCCGGAGTCTCAGCCATGATGTTCTCTTCCCAGGGTGCACACGGTCACCAGCATGCAGGCGCCGCACTTGGCCGGGTTCACCCGGGCCGGGCACGCTTCGAGGATCCCCAGCCGCGAGATCGCGAAGTCGAAGCGCACCGGATCGCGAGCGTCCCACGCGCGGAGCCCCGCCGTCACCTCCGCCGCCATCCTCCAGTCCGGGGTGCGGCGGTCGCTGAGCCCCAGGTAACGGCTGATCCGGGCCACGTGGGTGTCGAGGGGGATCACCAGCTGGTCGGGGCGCACCGGCTCCCAGAGCCCCAGGTCCACCCCGTCGTCGGGACGCACCATCCAGCGCAGGAAGAGGTTCAGCCGCTTGCACGCCGCCCCCCGCACCGGATCGGCGAAGAACGTGCGGACCCCGCGGGGAAGGCGCTCCTCGGGAACCGGGCCGCGGGTCCGGGGGAGCCGCACCCGGTCGCGCACCTCCCCCACGAAGCGCGAGAGCGCGGGTCCCAGGTCGGGATCCTCCGGCTCATACCCGGCCAGGAAGGCGGCGCGGAGCGAGCCGAACTCCCGGCGGGTCCGGCCGAGCGCGGCCAGCACCGCGGCCAGGTCGCCCTCCCCCACCCACCGGTGGACGAAACCGTGGAGGCGGCGGGCGTCGCTCGCGCGCCAGCCGTCCACGATCCTCGCCGGGGCCCGGTCGAGGCGCTCCCACAGGTCGCGGAGGTGGGTGAGGATGAGATCCACCCGGCCGAAGGCGAGCCCGGCGGCGAGAAACGCGGCCACCTCGAGATCGTCGGGGGTCCGGAACCGGCGCACCTCGCCCAGGGGGTCGGTATGGAGAAAGCCGGGCCCGTACTGCGCGGCGAGCCGGTCCAAATAGGGGCCCAGAGCGGGATTCAGCCGGACCATGGCGGCGAGGATAGCAGAGTCGGAAGGGGCCGGCCCCCCACCGGCAGCCGCGCGGTGGCGCCGGCGGTGGAGTCCGCGCGGTCGCAGTGGAATCCGCGGAGCGGCGGTGGGATAGTGGTGTCGGCGGCGGGTTTCGCCGCCGCGGACGGGGACCGGGACGGGCGGACGGTGGGCGCCGCGACAGGCGCCCCGGGGAGCGATGCGATGAACGACGACAGGACTCGGAGCGGGGCCTCGACCCTGGAAGCGGCGCTGGAGGCGCGCACGGCGGCCGCCGACCCGGCCCTGGTGGAACCGGTGGCGGGCAAGCCGGGCTGGGTGCGCTGCCTGGCCTGCGGGCACCGTTGCCGGATCCCCGAAGGGCGGCCGGGGATCTGCAAGGTCCGGGTGAACCGCGGGGGCGCGCTGCGGGTGCCGGCCGGCTACGCGGCGGGGGTGGCGGCGGACCCGGTGGAGAAGAAGCCGTTCTTCCACGCGATCCCCGGCTCGCGGGCGCTCAGCTTCGGGATGCTGGGCTGCGATCTCCACTGCGGGTATTGTCAGAACTGGATCACCAGCCAGGCGCTTCGGGATCCGGCGGCGCTCTCCGCGGTGGAGGACGTGACCCCCGAGGCCCTGGTCGCGCTGGCCCGGGAGTCGGGGTCCCGGCTCGTGGTCAGCACCTATAACGAGCCGCTCATCACCGCGGAGTGGGCGGCGGCGGTGTTCCGGCTCGCCCGCGCCGAGGGGCTCCGCACCGGGTTCGTCTCCAACGGCAACGCCACCCCCCAGGTGCTCGATTTCCTCCGTCCCCTCACCGATCTCTACAAGGTGGACCTGAAGGCGATGCAGGAGTCCTCCTACCGCGCGCTGGGGGCGACGCTGAGGAACGTGCTGGCCACGCTGGAGGACCTCAAGGCGCGCGGGTTCTGGGTGGAGGTGGTCACGTTGCTCGTGCCCGGGTTCAACGATTCCTCGCGCGAGCTCCGGGAACTCACCGGTTTCCTGGCCCGGCTCGATCCCCTCATGCCCTGGCACGTGACCGCGTTTCACGGCGACTACCGGATGAACGAGGTCCGGTCGCAGGACGCGGAGGGCCTCGTGCGCGCCGCCGAAGTCGGCGCCGAGGCCGGCCTGCGGTACGTGTACGCGGGAAACCTCCCGGGACGGGTCGGGTCGTGGGAGAACACGCGGTGCCACGGCTGCGGCGTCACCCTGATCCGGCGGACGGGTTTCCGGGTGCTGGAGAACCGGGTGGGGGCACGCGGCCGCTGCCCCGACTGCGGAATCACGATTCCGGGGGTCTGGTCCTGACGGCGCCCCCCGCAACGTCCTGTCCGGTAACACGCTGTCCGGTAGCGCGCTGTCCCGGAACACGCTGTCCGTTAGCGCTCTGTCCCGGATCGCGCTGTATCACGATTCCGGGGGTCTGGTCCTGGCGGCGCCTCCCCGCAATGCCCTGTCCGGTAACAGGCCGTCCGGTAGCGCGCCGTCCGGTAGCGAACTATCCGGTAGCGGACTATCCGGTAGCGGACTGCCGGGTATCGGACTGTTCGGTAGCGAACTATCCGGTAACGAACTCTCCGGCAACGAAATCGGCCGGGGAGTCGCGGGCCGCCGATTCACCGGAAATTCAGCGATCTCACATTCCACTTGAGGGCTGATATCCTCTGCCCGCGGGCGGTGGCCACTTCCCGCCCCCATCCCGGCCACCGGTCCCGACGCGCGTCGACCGGCGCCGCGCGGAAGCAGGCGTCCCACGGCGAGCCGTTCCCGCCATGAGCTTCATCCTCGTCCTGGAAATCCTGAGCCTGGCGCTCCAGACCGCCGCCGCCGGGGTCGCCCTCCGCCGGGTCTGGATCACCCGCCGCGTGGGTTGGGTGCTCGTCCTCTTCGCCGCCCTCCTCATGGCCGGGTCGCGCGCGTTCCGGGTGTACCGGTGCGCCATGAACGGCGCCACCGAGGGTCTCCCCCTCGCCTCCTTCGGCCTGGTCATCTCGCTCCTCTTCCTCTTCGCCTTCCTGTTCTGGCCGGGGGCGGGGGCGCCCCCGGGCCCGGGCCCGCGCGCCGGGGACGAGGCCGAATCCCGCGGCTCCGCGCGGCGCATGGCCGCGACCGCGACGCTGCTCGGCGTGCTGACCGTCGTCGCGAGCGGAGCCGTGGGCTACTTCGCCTACAGCGCCAGCCGCGACGACGTGGTGCAGAGCATCTACGCCAGCCACCTTAGCCTGGCCCAGGCGCTGGCGGCGGAGGCGGACCTGAACGGCTCGAACCGCGACCCCGGCGCGGTGCTCGACCGGCTCCGCTCCCTGTGGCGGGCGGCGGAGACCCGCTATCCCGGGAGCTTCCTGTGCGTGATCGACCGCGACGGGACGGTGCGGCTCCACACCGGGGACCCGTCCCTGGTGGGCCGGCGGGTGGGAGAGATCTGGCTCGGACCCCGCGGGCCCGGAGCCCCCCGCGCCCTGGGGCAACTCCTGCAAACCGGCGGGAGCTGGGTGGGGCGGAACCGGACGCTTTCCGGCGCCAGCCAGATCGCGGCCTACGCCTACTCCGCCAAGCTGGACGGCCTGGTGGCGGTGCACATCCCCGCCCGGGCGGTGGGAGCCGACGTGCGGGCCACCGTGATGCCGTGGGCGATGGGGCTCACCTTCATCCTCGCGGTCATGCTTCCGGTGATGCTGCTCCTCATGCACCGCGCGTACTCCACCGCCCAGGGGCAGGTGGAGCGCGCCCGCGACGCCCTGAAGGAGAGCGAGGAACGCTACCGCTCGCTCACCCACGACGTCCTCGAGGGTTCGGACGTGGGAACCCTCATCCTCGACGGCGCCTTCCGCACGGTGTGGATGAACGAGGCGATGGAGCGGTTCCTGGGCTGGACGCGCGAGGAAGTGGTGGACCGGGACTTCCGAGAGATGGTCCGGGGACGCGGAGCCCATCTCTTCTCGCCGGAGTCGCGCATGGCCGAGCGGCTCCTCACCGCCTACCGCGAGCGCACCTACCCCCACCGCCTGGAGGCCCGTCTTCCCGGCCGCGACGGCCTTTCCGAGCGGTGGCTGGAGTACTGGAGCCAGCCCATCCGCTCCGGCTTCTACGCAGGGGGCCGGATCGAGTACTTCGCCGACGTCACCGAGCTCAAGCGCTCCCAGCGGAACCTGGAGGGCTCGCTCTCGCTCCTCCAGGCCACCCTCGACTCCACCACCGACGGACTCCTGGTGGTGAACGCCGAGGGGCGGATCGTGAGCTTCAACCGCCGGTTCCTCCAAATCTGGAAGATGCCGCCGGAGCTGGTGGAGGTGCAGAAGCGGGACGAGGTGGCGGTGCGGTGGGCACGGGGCCTGCTCAAGGACCCGGAGGCGTTCGAGAGCAAGATCGCCGAGCTCTACCGCAGCCCGGATGCGGAGAGCTTCGACGTGCTGGAGCTCCGGGACGGGCGCATCTTCGAGCGCTTCTCCCGCCCCCAGGTGATCGCGGGCCGCTCGGTGGGGCGGGTGTGGAGCTTCCGCGACGTCACCGAACGGCGGCGGCTGGAGGAGACGCTTCTCCGCTCCCAGAAGATGGAGGCGATCGGGCGGCTGGCCGGAGGCATCGCCCACGACTTCAACAACCTCCTCACCGCCATCGGAGGCTACAGCGACCTGGCCCTGAAGGCGCTCGGCGACCACCCGGTGGCCAGCGACGTGGAGGAGATCCGCCGCGCCGGACAGCGGGCGGCGGCCTTGACCTCGCAGCTCCTGGCCTTCAGCCGGCGCCAGATGCTCCAGCCCGAGATCCTGGACCTGAACGCGGTGGTGGAGGACATGAGCAAGATGCTGCGCCCGCTCCTCCCGGAGAACCTGGAGCTGGTGACCGAGCTCCAGGACGGGCTGGGAGCGGTGCGCGCCGACCGGAGCCAGATCGAGCAGGTGATCCTGAACCTGGCGGTGAACGGCCGGGACGCCATGCCCCAGGGAGGGCGCCTGAGCCTGGCCACCGCGGACGCGGTCATCGACTCCGAGTCGCCGGAAGCGAGCGCGGAAGTCGCTCCCGGCCGCTACGTGCGGCTCACCGTGGGCGACACCGGCGAGGGGATGGACGAGGCCACCCGGAGCCGCATCTTCGATCCCTTCTTCACCACCAAGCCGCAGGGTCAGGGGACGGGACTCGGGCTCTCCACCGTCTACGGCATCGTGCGCCAGAGCGGCGGGGCGATCGACGTGGAGAGCGCCCCCGGCAAGGGAAGCCGTTTCCGGGTCTACCTGCCGCGGGCGACCCGGACCGCCCCGGTTCCGCGGCCGGCGCCGCCTCCCAAGTCCCCCACCGGGGGGAGGAGACGATCCTCCTGGCGGAGGACGAAGACGCGGTGCGGATCCTGATCGGGCAGATCCTGGCCAAGCGCGGCTACACCGTGCTCCAGGCCCGGAGCGCGGAGGACGGGTTGCGGATCGGGCTCGCCCACCCCGGCCCCATCCATCTTCTTCTCACCGACGTGATCATGCCGGGGCTGAGCGGCACCGACCTCGCCGAGCGCCTCGGGCCCCGGCGCCCGGAGATGCGGGTGCTTTACATGTCCGGCTACACCGACACCGCGGCCGGCGACGACGGGCTCCTCCCGGGCGGGGGGTCGTTCCTGCAGAAGCCGTTCGCGCCGGACGTGCTGGAGCGCAAGGTGCGGGAGGTGCTGGAGGCGGGGCCGCCCGAGGATTGAGCGGCGGGACTCAGGGGAGGCGCACGATCTTCCGGCCTTGGGAGAACCCGGGAGCCCGGAGCCGCGCGAAGTAGATCCCGGCCGGGAGCGCCCGCCCTTCCGCGTCCCGCCCGTCCCACCGGATCACCGCGTCCGCCCCGGTGCCGGCGACGGCGAACCGGCGCACCAGCCGCCCGTCCACCCCGACCACCGAGAGGGTTCCCGTCGTCCGCTCGGGGAGCCGCACCGTGAACGCGGCGGGGCCTCGGGTGGGGTTGGGGAAGGCGGGGGCGAACGCGAACGCCCGAACCCCGCCGCCCGGTCCGGGAACCGCGGTCACCGCCGGGCTCACGGTGAAGGCGCCGGTGTTCATGCTCCGGCGCAGGTAGCCCGCCTCGCTCACCGCCTCCACCCGCCACACGTAGCCGCCGCCGGGAGTGAGGGGGTCGGGCGCCGCGAAGCTCGTGTCGCTCCCCGCGGCATAGACCGAGGCCCCGGAGAAGGTGCTGTCGGCGGCGAGGTAGACGGTGTAGCTCACGGTGTCGCCGGGAGCGGGGGCAGAGCGCGACCACACCAAGAGGGGGCGGTCGGTGCCCACGGTGTCTCCGCCGGCCGGACTGCAGAGAGCGAAGGGAAGGGTGGCGCGGGGGGGCGAAAGTTCGGCCGGGGCCACCCCGGCGTAGTCGAGGGCGGCGGTGCCCCGGGCGATGCCGTAACCGTAGGCGTTGTCGGGGGTGGCGGACCGGGTGGCGGTGGCGATCAGGGCCTGGCGGACGTCGTAGCCGGTCCAGCCGGGGTGCGCCTCCTTCAGCAGCGCGGCCAGGCTCGCCACCAGCGGGGTGGCGAGGCTGGTGCCGTTGGCGGACCCGTAGGTTCCGGTCCAGGCCTGGGCCCACCGGGTCGACCGTCCGCGCGCGCAGACCTCGGGCTTGATCCGCCCGTCGGCGGTGGGGCCGCGGCTGGAAAAGCTCTGAACCACCCCCAGCGAGTCCACCGCCCCCACCGAGATCACGCTGTCGGCGTCGGCGGGGGTGCCAACGGTGGTGTCGGCGGGGCCGGCGTTCCCGGCGGCGTTCACGCAGCAGATCCCCTTCCCCACCGCGATGTCCACCGCCACCGTGATCACCCCGGTGTTCCCGTCCATGTCGGCCTTGGTGTAGCCGGTGGAGTCGTCGAAGGTCCAGTAGCCCAGGCTGGCGCTGGTCACGTCCACCCCCAGGCTGTCCCCCCACTCCAGGGCGGCCACGTAGTTGTCCTCCTCGCTCCGGACTTCCCGGGTCACGTCCTCGGTCTTGGCCAGCAGGAAGTCCGCGCCGAAGGCGCCGCCGATGAGCGCGCCCGGGGCGTAGCCTCCGACCTCCGACCAGGTGCCGGTTCCGTGGTACTGCTGCGCGTCGGTGTCGCCGGCCTGGTTCTGAGTGTCCCCGTCCTGGTTGATGAAGTCGTACTCGGCCACGACGTGCGCGCCGGTCATCGCGGGATGGGTCTTGAGGAAACCGGTGTCGATCATCTCCACCAGCACCCCCGCCCCGGTGTAGCCCCGGCGATGGAGGTCGAGGATCTGGATCTGGTCGAGCTGTTCGTAGGCGGGCCCGTAGAACCAGCGCTCGAGGGAGTCGCCGGGGGCGGGGGCGTTGGCGAGCGGCGCGACCCCGCCCGCGGAAGGCGCGGGGACCGGGAGCGGCACTTTCCGCTCCCCCCGCACCGGGATCACCCGGCGCACGAAGGCAAACCGGGCCAAGGACGGCACGTCGCCCGCGGGGGCCTCGAGGCTGACCGCGTTCAGCCACCGGCTCTCCCGCCGCACCCGGTACCCGGCGTCGGCGAGAGCGCGCACGTAGCGCGGGTCGACCGGCAGATCGCGGAAGTCCAGGCCCAGATCCGGCCCCAGGGCACGGCGGCGGCGGGCGGCGCGGGGGGTGAGATCGCGGCGGGCGCGGACCAGCGCCGCGCCGTAGGACGCGCGGGTCCCCATCCCCTTGTCGGTGAGGAACACCCACACCACCGCGCGCGCGCCGGGGTCGCGGGCGGCGCGGGCCAGGAGGCCGGGGCTCACCGGCTCCCCCACCGGAGGCGCGTAGAGCCCGAGGCTCTGCGCGAGGTCCGGATGCTCCCCCACCTCGGGAGCCGGTCCCGCGCCCGGGACCGGCACCCGGAGCGACGCCCACGCGGATCCGGCCAGGCACACCGCGGCGGCCAGGACCACGAGGACGCGAAGCGGAGAGGACGAGTTCATGAGAATGGCGGGCTCGCGGAAAAGGGACCGGGACGGCGCTCTCCGACTGCCGAGCGCGAAAGGAGCATTATACTCCCCCGGGGTCCGCTTTCGGAGCGCGTTCCGGCTCCCGGCCGCCGGACCGCAGCCGGTGCGCGGCGCGCTCCACCGCCGCGATCAGCCGGTCCACCTCGCCGGCGGTGGTGCTCCGGCCGAGTCCGAAGCGGACGGTGCCCGGAGCCAGGTCGCGCCCGACCCCGATCGCGGCGAGGACCTCCGAGGGCTCGTCGGTACCGCTCCGGCAGGCGGATCCGGTGGAGAGGGCGAAGCCGGGGAGTTCGCGCAGGAGGGCCTCGCCCCGGAGGCCGGGGAAGGAGACGTTGAGGTTCCCGGGAAGGCGGCGGACGGGATCGCCGTTCAGCCGCGCTCCGGGCACGGCGCGGCGAAGCCCCTCCCACAGCCGGTCCCGGAGCGCGGCCACCGCCGCCGCCTCGGTCTGCATCTCCGCGGCGCGGATCTCCGCCGCCGCCCCCATCCCCACGATGCCGGGCACGTTGAGGGTTCCCGAGCGCAACCCCCGCTCCTGGCCGCCGCCGGACAACAGCGGTTCGATCGGGATCCCCTCGCGCAGGTAGAGCGCTCCGACACCTTTCGGACCGTGGAACTTGTGCGCGCTCAGCGCCCCCAGATCGAGGGCGCAGGCCTCCACGTCCACCGGGATCCGGCCCGCGGCCTGGGTGAGGTCGGAGTGGAAGAGCGCCCCGGCGGCCCGGACCGCGGCGCCGATCGCCTCCAGCGGCTGCACGGTGCCGATCTCGCCGTTGGCCGCGATCACCGACACCAGCACGGTGCCGGGGCGGATCGCGGCGGCGGCGGCGGCCGGCGGCACGATGCCGTCGGGACCCGGCGCCACCCACGAAACGGTGAAGCCCTCGCGCTCGAGGTCGCGGAGCGACCAGGCGGTGGACTCGTGCTCGAGCCGGGTGCCGACCAGGTGGGTCCCCCGGCCGGCGGCGCGGGCGGCGCCCTTCACCGCCAGATTGTTGGCCTCAGTGGCGCCGGCGGTGAACACGATTCCGGCGGGGCGGGCGCCCAGCAGCGCCGCGACTTGCGCCCGGGCCGACTCCACCGCGTCCCGCGCGCGCTGGCCGTAACCGTGGGTCCGGCTCGAGGGGTTGCCGAACTCCACGGTCAGGTACGGCATCATCGCCTCCAGCACCCGCTGGTCGAGGGGGGTGGTGGCGTGATGATCCAGGTAGATCGCGTGCGTCATCCGGGCGGGGGGTCTCCGGAGGCGGTTACTTGGTCGAGGACCTCTCCTCGGCGACCACCGCCATCTCCTCGTGGTCCTTGCCGGCGGCCGGCACGAACGGGAAATGGCCGGGGCAGAACGCGTCGGTGAGGCTGGTCTCGCGTAGCACCTTGACCAGCGCTTCCTGCGCGCGGTTCCACACGAACTCCTGAGCGCAGCTTCCCTCGTGGTCACACTGGATGACCGGGCTCTGGCAGCGGTTCACCGCCACCGGACCCTCGAGCGACTCCAGGACTTGCAGGAAGCTGATCTCTTCGGGTTTGCGCGCGAGGGAGAAGCCTCCACGCACGCCCTTCTTCGACTGCACCAGCCCTCCCCGCACCAGCAGGCGGAGGATCTGGGCGAGGAACGGCTCAGGCAGCCGGCAGTGGCTGGCCACCTCGTGGATCTGCGTCAGATCTCCCGGCTTCTTGCGGGCGAGATAGAGGATGGCGATCAGGCCGTAATCCCCACGGCGCGTGATGGAGAAATTCATGAGTGTTCCGCTCCTTGGGAAACCCGGGGGTTGCGGTCGAGTTTAGCACAGGCAAGCAGAATCCCGACCCGGGTTGTGGGGGTTTCCTCGATTCTCGTAATTCATTGTATGGATTTTGATTAGATAGCCGGCCGCGGCGGGGGTCAAGCCCGGGTCAAGCCCTCCGGGGGAACCTCGGATCGGGTTTCGGCGGAGGGCCGGGGCGCCACCCGGCCCTCCCCCCACGACTGAAGGGGATGGGGAGGGCCGCCACAAGAGAAGGCGCGACGACGATCCCGACGGCGCTTCTCCATCCCCCCTTCTTCCGCCCTCCCGCCCCGGAACCGGGGCTGGCGACGAGGCCCGCGAGGCGGTTTGGCACGCGTCGAGCCCTCCGATTCCTTCTGGACCTTCCTCCAGGCCGGCCTCGACTACGAGCCGGCCCCGGGGTGGCCGCGGCCGGCCCGGAGACCCCCGTCCCCGGCCTCCGGAAGCGAACCGTTCCCCCCGCGTGGCCCCGAGCCCCACGCTCTGCTAGGATGGGCCGGCGCTCCCTTGCCATCCCGTGAACCCACCATGAGCACGCCAATCGTCGTCGGGGCCAAGCTGGCTCGTCCGCGCCTGCCCGAGGTCCTGGAACGGGGCCGGCTTCTCGAGGCCCTGCGCCGCGGCGTGCCCGCCCATCCTCTCAGCCTGGTCTGCGCCGGGGCGGGGTACGGCAAGACCACGCTTCTGGCCTCGTTCGCCGACGCCTACCCGGCGGGAGTGGTGTGGTACAGCCTGGGCCCCGAGGACGCGGACTTCGCCGTCTTCCTCCGCCACCTTGCGGCGGGGATGCAGAGCCACAGCCGGCGCTTCGGCCGCTCGCTTCGCGCCTTCCTGGCCGAGGGGCAGGTCTCTCCCCGCGCCGCCGCCACCGCCGCCGGCGCCTTCCTCAACGACCTGGCCCGCATGCGGGAGCCGGTGGCGGTCATCCTCGACGACTTCCATTCGGTGAGCGGGAACCCCGCCCCCGCGCAGTTCCTGTCCATCGTGCTCGAGAACCTGAAAAGCCCGGTGCGCTTCGTGGTGGCGTCCCGGAGCGAGCCGCCGCTACCGGTGGCCCGGCTCCGGGCCCGGCGGCAGGTCTTCGAGCTGGGCCCCGCCGACCTCGCGTTCTCGCGGGAGGAGCTGGGGGCGCTGCTCCGCACCGTGTACGGCCGGGAACCGGGCGAGGAGGCGGTGGATCTGCTCGCCCGCTCCACCGAGGGCTGGGTGGCGGCGGTCCAGCTGGTGCTGGCCGGCGACCCCGCCCGCACCGGCACCGGACTCCCCGGCGCGCTCCGCCGGGCCGGCCAGCCCGGCTCCGCCCTTCACGACTACCTGGCCGAGGAGGTGCTTGACCGCCAGCCCGCGGAACTCCGGACGTGGATGCTTCGCTCCTCGGTCTTCGACGAGATCGACCCCGGGCTGGTGGACGCGGTGCTGGAGGAGGGAGGCTCCGAGGCCCGGCTCCTCGACCTGGTCGCCCGCCGCCTGCTCCTTCCGTTCGAGGGGACCAAGGGCCCGGTCTACCGCTACCACGCGCTCCTCCTGGACTTTCTCCGCCGCCGGCTCCGGGCGGAGCGCGGGGCGGAGGAGTCCGAGCGGCTCCATCGCCTGGCCGCCGAGGCGTTCCGCGAGCGCGGCGACCTGGTCGCCGCCGCCCGCCAGCTCGCGCTCTCGGGGAACCCGGGTCTCCTGGCCGCGTTCCTCCGCGACCACGGCCTCACCCTGGTGGATCAGGGGCACTATCAGACGCTTCTGGGCTGGTTCGAGGGCCTTCCTCCCGAGCTCCTGGACCGCGAGCCCTGGCTCCGGCTCCGGCTCGGCGACGTGCGCCACTACCTGGGCGACCTCCCGGGGGCGGAGCTGGAGTACGAGCGCGCCCAGGCCCGTTTCTCCGAACAGGAGGAGACCGAAGGCGGCGCCTGGGCCACCGTCGGCCTGGCCCGGATCTGGAACCTGCGCGGCCAGTCGGAGCGGGCGTCGCGCGAGGGGGAGGAGGCGCTCCGCCGGCTGGGGCGGGGGCGGGGCCACGGGGCGCGCGAGCTGCGCCTTCGCCTGCTCCAGGTGGTCTCCGGGGCCCGTTTCTACCTGGGGCGGTACGCCGAAGCGCTGGAACTCCTGGACCAGCTGGAGCCGCTCACCCGCGGCAACGCCGAGCGCCAGGCCGCGGTGTGGAACAACCGCGCGGTGGTGTGGGCGAGCCAGGGCAACTACCAGGCGGCGGCCCGGGCGTTCGAGCGGGGGCTGGAACGGCCGGGAGCGCGCCGTTCCCCCCGCGCTCCCCTCCACCTCTCCAACCTGGCGCTTCTCCTGAACGAGATGGGGGACGCGGTGCGGGCCCAGTCGGTGTTCGGCGAGGCCCTGGACCTGGCCCGCCGCTTCCGCAACCGGAGCCAGATCCTCTCCTGCATCATGGGCCAGGCCCGCCTCCACTACCGGCTGGGGGACGCAGAACGGAGCCTGGAGCTGGTGCGGGAGGCGGAAGCGATGAACGCCGAGCTCAAGGTTCCGCTTATCGAGTCCGACGCGGCCTCCCTGCGCGCCCGCATCCTGTGCGACGCGGGGCAGTACGCCGCCGCGCGCTCGGGGGTGAGCCAGGCCTTGGCCGCCTACGGCGCCGCCGGGCGCGACGCGAACTGGCTCACCTACCGCATCGAGGCCGCAATGGTGGATCTCCGGGCGGGACGCACCGACGAGGCGCTCCGGGCCCTGGCCGACCTCCACCCCCTGGCCCAGGAGCTGGAGGCGCGTTTCCCCCGCACCATGCTCCTTTTCTACCTGGGCGAAGGGGAGCTCCGCCGCGGGCTCCCGGGGGCGCGGGACCATCTGTCCGAGGCCCTGGCCCTGGCCCGCGACATGGGTTACGACGCCGCCCTCCGCGCGGAGATGCGCCACAATTTCGAGCCATTCAAGCATTTATTGAAAGAAGGCATAGAATCCGATTACGTGGGGAGGCTGGCAGCGGGGCTGGGCGCGGGCGCGGAGGAGGCCCTCGCTTCCCTGCTGGGTTCGCGCGGCCTCCCCGAGGCCTCCGCGATCGCGATCCTGGGCGCGCTGAGGGAAGCGGGAGGGCCCGGATCCCACGCCCGGATCCGCGGCTCGCGGTGGGCGCGGGAGGCGGGCACCCGGCAGGCGGCGGCCTCGGCGCTCCGGGCGCTGGAGCGGCGCTACCCGGAGCTGGCCGCGGGGAAGGCCGGAGGGGAGCCGGCGGTCCGGCTCGCCCTGCTCGGCGGCCTCGCCCTTCACGGGCCCCAGGGAGAAATCCCCCGTTCGGCCTGGAAGTCGCAACGGGCGCTCTCGATCTTCGTGTACCTGGCGGTGCACGGCGGGCGGGGCGCCTCCAAGGAGCGGTTGATCGAGCTGTTCTGGCCGGGCCGCCAGGCGCGGGGAGCGGAGAAGAATTTCCACCCCACCCTCACCTACGTGCGCAACGCGCTCAAGACGGCGGCGGCGGGGCCGGTGATCGTGCTCGCCGACGGCCTCTACCAGATCGATCCGGAGCTGAAGCTGTCGGTCGACGCGCGCCGGTTCGAGTCGGCGCTGGCCGCCGCCCGCGCCGCCGCCGGACGCGCGGAGAAGCTCCGCCGCTACCGGGAGGCGCTGTCCCTCTACGCCGGCGACTTCCTGGGGGACCGTTACGAGAACTGGGCGGAGGGGGAGCGCGCCCGCCTCGCCCTGCGCTACGAGACGGTGCTGGCCGAGACCGCCTCCCTGCACTTCGAGGGAAACGAGTTCGAGGAAGCGCTCCGGCTCTACCGGTTCCTCCTGGAACGCAATCCATACCGGGAGGAAATTCATGCCCGGGTCATGTCGTGCTATCATCGACTCGGCGATCGCCGGGCGGTGAGGGAGCAGTACCAGTCCCTTCAGCATCTCTTGCGCCGGGAACTGGACGTGGATCCGCTTCCCGAGACCACCGGCCTCTATGAGACCCTGATGGTGAGCCCCTAAAGGATTTCCCTATGCCTTCGCCGCGTCCGGCACCGTTTGCGTCCATTCGCCCCCGTCCCCCGGTCGCGCTCGCCGCGCTCCTGGCCCTGGTGCTGGCGGCCGCGATTGCCCGTACCGCGGGAGCCGCCCCCTGGATGTGGGATCAGGACCAGGACGGCCTCGACGACCGGCTCGCCGCGGTGGCCGATTCCGGCCTGGACCTGGCCTACGAGAACGCCGACCCCGGCGGGTTGCTCCGGTTCGAGGTGGCCGAGGCGGGCTCGCTCTTGACCTACGGCGCCTACGTTCGCTTCGTCTCCCTCCCCACCGCGTCCGACAGCACGGCGCTGGCGCTGGCGGGCGCCCAGGTGGTGACGCGCTTCCGGAGCGTTCCCTACATCCGCGTGCGCGCCCCCTATTCCTCCCTGGTCCTGATCGCGGGGAACCCGCGGGTGGAGCGGGTGGAGGCGGCCACCCTCGCCTACAAGATGAACTTCCGCGAGGGCCGCGCCCTCGGGGTGCGGCGGGGAAAGGGGGATCCCTACCCCACCCTGGAGCAGGGGCCGGGCCTGACCGGCGCGGGGACGGTGGTGGCGATCCTCGACACCGGGATCAACGACGCCCCGATGGGGCTCTATTCCGGAAACGCCGACCTGGCCGGAAAGGTGGCGGGGGGGGCCGACTACGGGGGCCTCGGGCCCGCCGGCTACACGCCGTGGACGAATTCGGTGAACCCGGACCAGGGCACGGTGGGGCTGAACGGATACCACGCCACCCACGTGGCCGGCACCGTGGCCGGCGCGACCCGCGCCCGGACCTTGGGCGGAATCGCCCCCGGCGCCCGGCTGGTGGACGTGAAGGTGCTGAACGACCAGGGGGTGGGCTACGGGCTGGCCGAGGGTCTCCAGTGGTGCCTGGAGAACCGGACCCGGGCCTGGCCGGGGGGCGGAACCGGAATCGACGTGGTCAACCTCTCGGTCTCGGGCACCGATGCCTCGGACGGGACCGACTGCGTGTGCGCCCTGGTGGACACGCTCGCCGCGCGCGGGGTGATCGTGGTGGCCTCGGCGGGCAACCACGCCGACTGCGGCGCCCTCTCCGCCCCCGCCGCCGCCGACGGGGCGATCACGGTGGGCGCGGCCGACGTGAGCGGCCCGGTGCCGGTCCTGGCCCCCTTCGGCGCGGCCGGGCCCCGTCCCGACGACCACGACCTCGATCATGCCGACGAGATGAAGCCCGACCTGACCGCGCCCGGGGTTGGGGTGGTCTCGGATTGGGGTTCTCCCCTCTCCGGCGGGCACGGATACCAGACCGCCAGCGGCACCAGCCAGGCCGCCGCGTTCGTGAGCGGGGTCTGCGCGCTCCTGCGCGAGGCCGCGCCGGGGATCGCGCCGGGGGCGGTGAAGACGCTTCTCCACGACACCGCGGCTCACCGGGCCGACGACGGGCCGGCCTGCGCGGAAACCGATCCGTTCGGGCTGGACGCGCGCTATCACACCGGGTGGGGGTGGGGCGAGCTGGACGCGATGGCCGCCTACCTGGAACTGGTCCACCCCGGCCGCACCCAGTTCGTGCGGGTGGGCGCGGCATGGAACGAGGCGGCGGCGCGGGTGGACTTCACCTGGACCACCCAGCTCGAGGCCGGCCTCACCGGCTTCACCGTCCAGGCGGCGCCGGACGCCGGGGGCGCTCCCGGCGCCTTCGCCGCGATCCCCGGTTCGCCGGTCCCGGCGGCCGGGTACTCCGATCTCACCGGCGGCAACCGCACCGCCTACGCCCTCGGGGTTCCCGGGGCCGGGCTTCCGGCGGGCTCGCCGGTCTGGCTGCGGGTGATCTCGGCCGGAGGGGCGGGCGGGGATACCTCGGCGGCGATCGCGGTGGTCCCCGAGGCCCCCGTCGCCACCGTGACCTTCTCCTTCCGCCACAACACCCCCGAGACCGATCTCGCCCTCTCGGTGGGTAGCGGCCTCGATCCCGACGCCGCCGACCTCGCGCTGCCGGTGGACCTGGCCGCCGGCCTGGACTCGGTGTGGGTTTCCCTGCTCTGGCCGGGAAGCGAGGAGGTGCGCTACACGGTGTCGCTGCCGGTCTACGGCGCCGCCGGCCTCCTCCCCCCTTCCACAGCCCACCCCTGGTGGCTCCGCGCGATCGAGGGGGGCGACCCCGCCCGTTCCGGCGCGCTCGAGGGCTTCTCGCTCACCGTGGGCGGGGTTCCCTATCCCACCGACACCCCCACCCCGGCCCTCACCCAGGAGGGGGGGTCGGTGGCCCTCTGGGTTCCCACCGCCGCCGCCACCGGGCTTCTCCCCGACGCCGGAACCGCCCCGGCGGCCGCCCTCCGTGCGTTTCCCAACCCCTTCCGGGGGAGCCAGGCGATCACGGTGCGGCTCTCCGGCCGGGAACGGGTGGAGCTCACCGTGCTCGACGTGACCGGGCGGGCGGTGCGCCGGCTGTTCGCGGGCTCGCTGGGGGCGGGGGAGCACGCATTCCGGTGGGACGGCCGGGACGACCGGGGCCGGCCCGAGGCCTCGGGCCGCTACTACCTCCGCCTCCGCCGGGAGGCCGGCCAGTCGGTGGCGGCGGTGGCGCTCCTTCGCTAGGCTCCGGCATATTTACTAAATTAAATAGCCGCAAAGAGTTAACCCCAGCGCCGCCCCTCCGGTCAAGGATGGCTCAAGGGCGCTCCCGCACACTGGGCCCTGTCGGCCGGTGAACTGCCCGGGAGGGCGTCCGGCCGCGGTCGGTCGGTCGAAACAATACGAACAATCGTGGTCCGGACAAGGCGCATCGGTCGCCGGTTAAGTCGAAAACAATCGGAACAATCAGGGTTCGGTCGGGACGAGGGCCGGTCGGGGGAGACCGGCCCTCTTTGCTTCCGGTAGCGGCCGGAAGGTACACTCCCGCCGTGTCCGATGCCGATCCCACTCCCCCCGCCCCCGCCCGCGGCCGCGACGGAACCCTGGAGCCGGCGCTGGCGGCGGCCGCGCTGGCGGCGGCGGCGGCGCTCGCCCTGGCCGCGCGGGGCTTCGCCGGCGACGAGGAGGTGGTGCACTTCCTGGCCGCCCGTCACGCCTTCGCCCACCCCGCGCTCTTCCTCGGCACCGCCGGCCGGCCGCTCACCACGCTCCTCCTCGCCCTCCCCGCGCAGGGGGGTCTCGCCTTCGCCCGGCTGGCGGGAGCGGTGGCGGTGGGGGCGGCGGCCTGGGGCACCGCCCGCGCCGCCCGGGTCCCGGGGCGGTCCGCTCCCGCGGGGTGGGCGGTCCTCGCGCTCCTCGTGCAGCCGGTCTTCCTGGCCTCGGCGGGGACCGCCATGTCCGAACCGTTCGCCGCCGCGCTCCTGGCCTGGGGCCTGGTGGCCGCGGCGGAGCGCCGCCCCGGGGTCCTGGCCGGCGTCCTTGCGCTTCTCCCCCTCACCCGCCCCGAGACCGCGGTCCTGTGGCTCCCCGCCTCGGCCGCGCTCGGGGCCTGGGGGCGCAAACGCTGGATCGCCGCGCTTCCCGCCGGGGTCCTCGCCTGGGCGGCGGCGGGGGCGGCGGTCCACCACGACCCGCTCTGGCTCCTCCACGCCGCACCCGGTCCGGTCTACGCCTCCCGCGGCGCCCTTCACTATCTGCGCGCGCTCCCCTGGATCCTGGGGGCGGGCGTGCTGGCGCCGGCGGCGGTGGGCGCGGCCCGGGCGGCGCTCGAGGCCCGGCATGCCCTCCGCGGCCTTCCCTCCCCGGATCCGCGCGGCTCCCGCGCGCGGTGGGCGGCGCTGGCCGCGTTCGGATTCCTGTGGGCGGCGGCGAGCGCACTGGCGGGGGCCTCGGTCACGGGAGGGAACCTGCGGTACCTGGCCGTCGGCGCGCCGGCGGCGGCGGTCCTGGCCGCGGGAGGCCTGGGGTGGATCCGCGAACGCCGTGCGCCCCGCACCGAGGCCGCGCTGATCGGAACCGTGATCGCGGCGCTCGTCCTCTGGCGGCATCCTCTCTACCACCGGCAGATCCTCCTCTCCACCGGGACGTTCCTCCCCGCGATGGGAGGGGCGGCGTGGCTGGCGCTCCACGTCTCCCCGCCGGCACTCCGGCGCCGGGCGGGGTGGGCGCTGGCCGTCCTGGGCGCGGCGTGGCTGGCCTCGCAGGATCCGGGAGCGGTCATCCGGCCGCCCACCCCGGAGGCACGCGCGGCGCGGAACGCCGCGGCCTGGGTCGCTCATTCGGCGGCGGCCGGCGGCCGGCCGCTGGTGGCGGCGCATCCGCTCTTGGCCTATTACCTGGGCCTCGATCCGTATGCGGCGGCGGGCGGGGACCGGCGGTGGATCCCGCTCACCGATCGGAGCGTGGCCGAGGCGCCCCCCCGCGCCCTCCTCTTCTGGGACTCGCACTACGCCCCGGTCCAGGCGCCGGATCTCTCCCCCGCCGCCCTCGACTCCACCCGGGGCTACCGGGCGGGGTTCGTGAGCGCGGACAGCGCGTGGGCGGGGGCGTTCCTGGGCGAGGGGGCGGGGGAGCCGGCTCCGCCCCCCGGCGCGGAGCGGGCCTGGCTGGCCGCGGCGCGCCTGGCCGCGGCGGGGGTGGCTCCGGCCCGGGCCGCCGCCGCCGCCGATCCCGCGAACCCCGCCCGGGAGCTGGAGCTGGCCTCGCGGCTCCTGGCCGCGGGACGGGTGCCGGCCGCCCGCGCCGCCTTCGACGGCGCACGCGCGCGGGGAGCCTCGGGAGGGGCCGCGACGGAGACCGAGGCCCGTCTCCTGCGCGCCGAAGACCGCCCCCGGGACGCCTGGCGGGCGCTCGAGCCCCTGCTCGCCCGCCGGCCCCGGGACGGAGATCTGCGCCTCGTGGCCGGATCGCTCCTGGTGGAACTCGGCGATCCCGCCCGCGCCCGCGCCGAGTACGTGGCCGCGGCGGATCTCCTCCCCACGCGCTGGGAGGCGCAATACCTGGCGGGGCGGATCCTCGCCTCGGGGAAGGACTGGGCGGGGGCGGCCCGGCTCCTGGCCCGCGCGGCCGCCCTTCGTCCCCGCGACGTCCGCACCGCGGTGTTCGCGGCCCAGGCCGAGGCCGGCGCGGGGCGGGCCGCGCCGGCGGAGGCGCGGCTCCGCGCGATCACCGCCGCCGTCCCGGGGGCGCCGGAGGGGTGGACGGCGCTGGGCGATCTGCTGGCGGCGGAGGGCCGCGAGGACGAAGCCCGCCGCGCCTGGCGTGACGGGCTCGTCCGGACCGGGGGATCCGCCGCCCTGCGCTCGCGATTGACGGAGAGGTCGCCGGCCGGCCGGTGACCGCGGGCGCCCGGAAACCGGAGCAGCGGCCCCCCGGCCTCCCGTGGGGAAAGGCTAGGGGGCCCCGCTTCCGCAACTCCCGCCGCCGCCGGAGCGCCCGGCGGCGGCCGTCACCGCCGTCTCAGCTACAGCCGCTGGTGGCCCCGCAGTTGAGACACTTATAGCACGATCCGCCCCGCACCATGATGCTTCCGCACTCGTGGCAGGGGGGCGCGTCCTCGGACAACCGGTACTCGAACGGAGCGGCCGGCTTGGCGTGGCCGTTGCCGTTGGGCCGGACCGGCGGGGCCTCGGTCCCGGAAGCCGGCGCCGGGGAAGCCGCGGCCGCCCCCTCTCCCCCTTCCGGCTCCCGCCGGGTCACCCCCACCTGCGCCTGGTCGGCCTCGGGGAGGAAGCGGCTGGCCATCCAGCGGAAGATGTAGTCGAGGATCGACTTGGCGATCGGGATCTCGGGGTTGTTGGTGAAGCCCGAGGGCTCGAACCGCATGTGGCTGAACTTGCTCACCAGGACCGGGAGCGGCACCCCGTACTGGAGCGCCATCGAGATCGCGGTGGCGAACCCGTCCATGAGCCCGCTCACCACGCTCCCTTCCTTGGACATCACCACGAAGATCTCGCCGGGGGCGCCGTCCTCGTACATGCCGGCGGTGATGTAGCCCTCGTGGCCGCCGATCGAGAACTTGTGGGTGATGGCCTGGCGCTCGTCGGGAAGCCGGCGGCGGTAGGCGCGGGGCACCACGTCCCGGACCGCCGGCGCGGCCGGGGCGCGGCCGTCGTCCCTGCGGGTGGAGAGCGGCTGGGTGCGCTTGGATCCGTCGCGATAGAGCGCCACCGCCTTGAGCCCCAGCTTCCACGCCTCCAGATAGGAGGCGGCGATCTCCTCCACCGTCACCTGCGCGGGCATGTTGATGGTCTTGGAGATGGCGCCGGACAAGAACGGCTGCACCGCCGACATCATGCGCAGGTGCCCGCGGTAGTGGATGGAACGGGTGCCCCCGGGGGTGGTGAAGGAGCAGTCGAAGACCGGCAGGTGCTCCTCGGCCAGCCCGGGCGCCCCCTCGATGGTGCCGGTCTCCTCGATGTGCTCCAGGATCCGGCTCCGCTCGGCCGGGCCGTAGCCCAGGCGCTCCAGCGCCGGCTCCACCGACATGTTCACGATCTTCATCATGCCGCCGCCCACCAGCTTCTTGTACTTGACCAGGGCCAGCTCCGGCTCCACCCCGGTGGTGTCGCAGTCCATGAGGAAGCCGATGGTGCCGGTGGGAGCGAGCACGGTGGCCTGGCTGTTGCGGAAACCGTATTCCCCGCCCAGGGTGCGGGCGCGGGCCCACGACTCGCGGGCCGCGGCGATGAGATCGGGCGGCACCAGGCCGGCGTCGATCTCCTCCACCGCCGCCCGGTGCATGTCGATCACCTGGAGCATGGGCTCCTCGTTCTGGGCGTAGTCGGCGAACGGCCCCAGCTGCGCCGCGATCCGGGCCGAGGTCGCGTAGGCCTGCCCGCACATGAGCGCGGTGGCGGCCCCGGCGATGGCCCGTCCCTGGTCGCTGTCGTAGGGCACGCCCCAGTCCATGAGCAGCGCCCCCAGGTTGGCGTAGCCCAGGCCCAGCGGGCGGAAGCGCGCGCTGTTCGCGGCGATCCGGGGGGTGGGGTAGGAGGCGTTCCCGACCAGGATCTCCATGGCGGTGATGGTCACGTCCACCGCGTGGCTGAAGTCGGCCACGCCGAACCGGCCGCCCTCGTCCACGAACTTCTTCAGGTTCAACGACGCCAGGTTGCAGGCGGTGTCGTCGAGGAACATGTACTCGCTGCACGGGTTCGAGGCGTGGATGCGGTCGGTGTTCTTGCAGGTGTGCCAGCGGTTGATGGTGGTGTCGTACTGCATGCCGGGGTCGCCGCAGACGTGGGTGGCCCCGGCGACGGCGTCGAGCACCTCGCGGGCGCGGAGGGTGTCGGCGGGGGCGCCGTCCACCACCGCCCGGGTGGTCCAGGGGCCGTCGGCCTCCACCGACTCCATGAACGCGTCGGTGACCCGCACGCTGTGGTTGGCGTTCTGGTAGAAGACGGAGTCGTAGGCGCCGCCGGGAACGTTGAAGCCGCCGTCGTAGCCGGCCTCGATCAACGCCCACGCCTTCTTCTCCTCCACCTCCTTGGAGCGGATGAACTCCATCACGTCGGGATGGTCCACGTTCAGGATCACCATCTTGGCCGCCCGGCGGGTCTTGCCCCCGGACTTGATGACCCCGGCGAACGCGTCGTAGCCCTTCATGAACGAGACCGGGCCGCTGGCGGTGCCGCCCCCCCGGAGCCGCTCCCGCGAGGAGCGGATCCTGGAGAGGTTGCTGCCGGTGCCCGAGCCCCACTTGAACAGCATCCCCTCGGTCTTGGCCAGGTCCAGGATCGACTCCATGGAGTCCTCGACCGAGTTGATGAAGCAGGCCGAGCACTGGGGCCGTTCCACCACCCCCACGTTGAACCAGACCGGGCTGTTGAAGGCCATCTTCTGGTTGAGGACGAGGTGGGCCAGCTCGTCGTGGAAGGCGTCGCGGTCGTCGTCCGAGGCGAAGTACCCGCCTTCCTCGCCCCAGCCGGTGATGGTGTCGACCACCCGGCTCGCCAGCTGCCGGACGCTGCGCTCCCGTTCCGGAGTGCCCAGGTTGCCGCGGAAGTACTTGGAAACCACCACGTTGGTGGCGGTCATGGACCAGGACTTGGGAATCTCGACGTCCCGCTGCTCGAACACGGTCTCGCCGCGCTCGTTGGTGATGAGGGCGTTCCGGGTCTCCCATTCCATCTCGGCGTACGGATCGCTCCCCGGCCGCGTGAACCGTCGCTCGAAGCGGAGCCCGCCCTCCAGCGGGGTTCCCTTCCGGCGGCGCGTCACGGACCGGGACGCGGCGAGCCCGGGTTCGCCGTGGCTCTTCTGGGTTCTCTTGGCCATTGGTTCTGATACCTCCCCTGAAGCGAAAGGACGTTTGAGGCGTGCCCCCCTGTTTAGACTCGACCCCAAGTCAGCGTCAAGTTCAAAAGTACCAATTCCTGTAGGCCATTGTCACACAAGGCACAACATCTTGTGTCCGCGAGAGGTGCGGAGGGCGGGGGAAACGCCCGGGGGACGGGGCCGGAATACAACGGGAAACGATTGTATTCGGGGGGTGAGGCCGCCGGCGGGCTCAGCTTGCCGCGTCGAGGCTTTCGATTTCCGCGAGCCCGGAGTCCGGGACCCCGGGGGGGCGGCTCTGGAGATCCCCCTCCAGGATTTCCCGGGGGAGCTGGATCCGGAAGGAGAGGCCCTGGGGTTCGGCCTCGCCCACGTGGAGGAGCCCGCCGTGGGCCATGACGAACCGCTTCACCAGGGGGAGGCCCAGGCCGAGGTCGCCGGCCCGGCCATTGGGCTCCGGGTCGAT
The DNA here is from genome assembly GCA_963728475.1 of Candidatus Eiseniibacteriota bacterium. Classification (GTDB taxonomy): domain Bacteria; phylum Eisenbacteria; class RBG-16-71-46; order JABDJR01; family JABDJR01; genus CAVSKL01. The sequence continues at coordinate 1,046,839 of CAVSKL010000001.1, read as the reverse complement.
CCGGGCGAAGGGGCTGAACAGGATCGCGCTCTCCTTGTCCGCGCGCCGGGCGCTGCGGTCCTCGACCGCGATCTCGACCCAGTCCTCGTCCACCGACCGCACGCGGACGAGGATCCGCGAGAGGGGCTGGCTGTGCTTGAGCGCGTCCCGGAGAAGGCACTCCACCGCGTCGCTCATCCGGGCGGGGTCGATGTGGGCGTGCAGCCGCTCCCCTCCCAGCCGGGTGGTGAGCTCCACCTGGAGCCGGTCGGCCTCGGAGCGGACGCTCGCGGCCACCGTCTTCACCAGCGCGCTCACGTCCACCATCTCCCGCCGCAGGGTCATGCTGCCGGTCCGGAAGCGGGTGACGTCCACCATCTGGTCGATCAGACGCACCAGCCCGCGCCCCTCGGAGACGATGCCGGCGGCGTGGGAGGCGGCCTCGGCCGGATCCTGCTCGCCCTCGGTCAGGAACTCCGCGTAGGCGAGAATGCAGGTGAGGGGCGTCTTCAATTCATGGGAAACCGTGCTCAGGAACACGTCGCGGGTGCGGAGCGCGTCCTCCAGCGCCCGGTTGGACTGGGCCAGCTCGGCGGAGCGGCTCTCCAGCTCGCGGAAGATGCGCGCGCGGTTCTGCTCGAGGGTCTCGCGTTGCGCTCCCACGTAGACGATGAACAGCGCGAGGAGAAGGAAGCTCCCCCCGCCCAGCACGAACCCGATGTACGGCCCGTGGAAGGCGCCGGCCATGGCGCTGGCCACCGTCACCAGCGCCAGGGTGGCCGCGCACATGACCACCACCGCGATGGTGATGAGCCACAGGCTTCGCTCGTGTTGGGCCACCCGGCGATAGATGTCGGGACGGCGGGACGTGGGATCCCCGCTTCCGGGGAGATGGGATGCAACGCGTTTCATGAGCAAACCGCGAACGGAGCGGTCCGCCCATCGGACCGCTCTGCCCGTGGCCGGGTTTTCGACCGGATTTCAAGAAACTTTAGGTCCGTCGCGCCGGGGGCGGCCGGATCCCGTTCTCCGGCGGGCGTCTAGAAGCGCATCCGGGTGGTGACGGCGATGACGTTCAGGCTCCGGTGCTCCTGGACCGCTTCCGGCGTGGGGGAGTTGTACCGGAAATCGGGGTTGAACCCGTTCAGGAAGAACTCGCTGTAATCGTAACCGCTGTGCTCCACGCTGAGGTCGACGCTGAACACGTCGATGGCGATCCCCGCCCCGAAGGTGAGCACGCTGGCCTTGGGGCTCGGCCCGCGGAAGAGCAGGTAGTTGTGCTCGACCAGGTCCTTGATCGCGGCCTCGGTCTGGGGATCGATCTGGCCGGCCTGCACCTGCTTGAAGTAGTCCGAAAGGAGGCCGATGTAGTCGGCGTAGACCGCCGGCACCTGGACCCCGGAGATCCCGACCTTCTCGGAGCGGTACCCGATCCGCACCGGCACCCGGATGGACGACGAGGGGCGGAAGAGGTACTCCAGCCCCAGCCGGAGGCTGTTGCTGTCGGAGAGGTGGGCGTTGAAGGTGTCGGTGCCGGAAACCGGAACCAGGTCCCCGAAGAACGAGGCCGAGTCGGCGGCGTCGGCGAAACCGATCACCGGCTCCAGGGCCCGCCGGGTCACGTCCACCTTGCTCCACGGCCGCGCCCAGTAATCGACGGCCAAGGTGATGCGGTCGCCGACCTGGTAGGCCGCGCCGATCCCGAACACGGTGGGGATCGACAGGGTCATGTCCTGGGGTTCGGCGATGAAGAGATGGCGGACGGCAGTGGCGTCGGTGGGAATGGGGCGGTTGAACGCCCGCCCGGACTTGAAGTCGAGATCGTGGCCGAGATAGCTCGCCGCCCCCAGGCTCAGCTTGCCGAACTGGATCCGGGCGCCGAGGTCCGCGTTGAATCCCGACACCTTCTGCGAGTAGTCCGAGGCCCCGTCCAGGAGCTCGTTTCCGAACACCGAGGCGCCGGTGGAGGTGCTCACCTTGGCGGTGCCGCTCATCCAGTCCAAGCTCGCCCCCAGGTCGAGGTGAGGCCCGAACTCGCGCGCGATCCCCACGCTCATGGCGTCCAGGCCCTGGTCGGGGGTGATGCCGCGCCCGAAGTTGACCTCTTCGTTCTGGCTGAAACCGCCCCGGATGGTGGCCCGGATCTCCTCGGGGATGCCGGTCGCGGCCACCCGCCGGTAAGAGAGGCCGAGCGATCCCCGGCCGCCGAGCAGGATGAGGGGCGCGCCGAAGGAGACGTTGTTGTAGTTGAAGCTGGAGCCGGGGTTGAGCCGGTAGTCCTTGGCGGTGAGGAAGTTTCCGCGGCCGATGGGGGTGAGCTCGGGGAACTGCTTCACGGAGGCGCTGCCGTTGCGCAAGGTGGCCTCCGACTCGAGCATGAACCGGGCGTTGCCGAGGATCAGGGCCGGATTCAGGGCCATGGTCTCCGGCCCGCCCTCCAGGGCGAGGCCCGCCCCGCCCATGGCCAGGATGCGGCCTCCGACCAGGGTGCGGTTCAGGTTGAAATCCTGGAGAAGCCCTTCTTCCCAGGCCGAACGGCCGGGGGTGTTGACGGTGTCCCTCTCCGCCTGGCCGACCTGCGCGAAAGCCGGCGGCGCGGCGAGGAGGCCGGCGACGGCGAGGAACAGGGTCGCAAGAATGCGGGTGCGCGATTTCAAGACAGGACCCTCCCGGTAGGCACCTTGGAGACGGCTACAGCCTGGCGCTCAAGATCTTGGACACCACGAAGAAGGTGAAGGCCCAGAAGCCGGCCGCGCGCGCGGACTTCATCTTGTCCACTCTCACCTCTTCCACCCTGACGATCTTGTAGGCGGGGACGGAAATGGTCTGGTTCCGGTCGCGGATGTGGAGGGACGCGCCCTGCATGCGCTCACGTTGCAGCGAGTAGCGTTCGTACTCCTCCTGCACGTAGGCGTCGTTGAGCACGATGTTTCCCGCCTCGTCCACGTCCTGGACCTTGGCCCGGTACACCCGGCCGAAGGTGGTGAAGGTGACCGGTTCGCCCTTGGCGATATGTCCCTTGATGGTTTCGCCGTCGCGGTAGGTGACCACGACCTCCTTCTCGGCGTTACGGAAGTCATCGACGCTTCCCGGGACCAGCTTCGTGCAGCCGATCGCCGCCCACGCCAGGAGCAAGGCCAGCCATGGGACCACCTTAAGCCAGTTACGCACTGGGAGATCCTCCCTGGATCGACATGGATATATGAGGGAAAAAAGCACTGCCCAGGCAGTCCGAGAGGGGGTGATCGAAAGCGAGGGGCAAGGATAGAGTAGGGGCCAGGGAGTGTCAAGCCGGGGGCCGGACCGCCCCCGCACGCTCAACCCTAACTGGGAATGTGATTTAGATGAAATATCGCGAGATGTCGAGGCCCATCGACTCGGCGTCCACCGCCCCCACGATTTCGTCGGGATGGGAGCCCCCGCCGTCCACCCCGGCCAGGTCCACCTCGGGGTACTCCCGCTGGATCCCGTTGATGTCGGTGATCGGGCGCACCACCGGCCGATGGCAGAGGGTCGGGTCCTCGTTGGCCGCCAGCACCACCGCCAGCCGTCCGCTCTTGAGCCGCACCGCGGTCCCCACCGGGAAGACTCCGATCATGTTGGCGAAGAGCCGCATGAGCACCGGATCGAACTTGGTCCCGGCCTGGCTCATCATGTAGGAGAGCGCCTTGTCCCGGGGGGTGGCCTGCTTCACGTAGATCCGCTTGGTGGTCATGGCGTCGAAGGCGTCGGCGATGGCCACGATCCGCCCGATCAGGTGCGGGCGGTAGGGTTTGCGGAGCTTCGGGTAGCCCCCGGGAGCCTGGTTGTAGTTCAGGTGGTGCTCGAAGCAGGCGAACATCGACTTGAAGGCGAGGCTGGAGAGCCCGCGCATCCGCACCAGCTCCTTCACCCCCATCTCGGGATGGGTCTTCATCACGTCCCACTCCTCGGGGGTGAACGCGCCCGGCTTGCGGAGGATGTCCAGCGGCACCTTCGACTTGCCCAGGTCGTGGAAGAGCGCCGCCACCCCCATCTCGGCGAGCTGGGTGCGGCTGAAGCCGGCGCGCTTGGCCAGGGCCAGCGAGTAGATGCAGACGTTGACCGAGTGATAGAAGGTGTAGTTGTCGTGGTCCTTGAGGACGGTGAGGCCGAGAAGGGTGAACTCCTCGTCCATCATCAGGTCCACCATCTCCTGGACCACCCGTTTGGCGTGGCGGAGCTCCAGGCGCTTGTTCAGGTGGGCCTGGGACATGATCGCCTTGGTCACGGTGACGGCCTTGAAGAAGGCCTTCTTGCACTTCTCCCGCTTGTCCACCTGTTCGGTCTCGAGGCTAAGGAGCTCGTTCATCTCCCGCACCGGCCCCACCGCGAACGGCGACTCGTAGGAGTCGAGCTTGAGGTTGATCAGGGAAGCGGTCTCCTCGTCCCCCACCGACTGCTCGTTCATGAGGTCCACCAGCTGGCGGACCTGCTCCGGCGCCACCAGCCGCGACACGAACAGGCTCCCGACCCCGCGGGTGGTGAGCTCGCCGATCAGCACCTCCATGAAGGTGTAGCCGGCGGTGTCGACCCGAAGCCGCACGTCGTCCAGGTAGAGGAAGTCGCTGGCCACGTGGAGGCCGAACTCGCCCCGCGCGGCCACGGCGTTGTTGACCGAGGTGACCAGGGCCTCCACCGCGGCGGTGGCCGCCTCGTTGTTCCAGCCGTGGGTGCGGGCGGTGCGAAGCGCCACCTGGAGCGCGCGCACCATCTCCCGGCCCAGGACCTGGGGGTCTTCCGAGAGACGGGGACCGTGGGGATCGGCGGACGGCATCAGGCGGCCTCCTTCACGATCGACTCGCCGTCCCGCCCGTTGGCGATCCGGCGAAGCCCCGACTGGGCGGCGGTGCGAACGATGACCGAGCGGTCCTGGAGGTATTCGTTCAGGAGCTGCTGGGCCTCGGAGCCGCCGATCCAACCCAGGGCCTCGCAGGCGCAGGCCCGGATCTCGTCCACCTGGGTCCGCTTGAACAGGAGCGCGCGCCGGTTGAGCGCCTCGTGCATGAGCGGCAGCACCTCGCGCCCCCCGGCGAAGCCCAGCGCCTCGTAGAACGCGCGCTTCTCGGTGAGGTCGCGCTCGTCGAAGTCCTTCTCCTCGGTCACGGTGAGAAGCGCGGGAAGGGCCTTCCGCCCGACCAGGGCGAGATTCCGCGCCGCCCCCACCCGGATCCGCTGGTCGGGGTCGTAGAGGGCCTCCACCAGCACGTCCACCGCCCGCCCGCGCCCCACCTGGCTGAGCGCGGCCAGGGCTTCGCGCCGGACCCGGAAGTCGGGGTGGCGGAGCAGCTCCTTCAAGGGCCCCACCGCGGCCTCGGTCTTCATGCTGCCCAGGATGAGGGCCACGTTGCGCACGAGAAACCAGCGCGGATCCTTGAGGAACGGCAGGAAGTGCACCACGCTGCCGTCGGCCTTGGCGATGAGCGAGTCGATGAGGTGGCGGCGGGCGCGCGGGCTTTCCATCCGGCCCAGGATCTCGCAGAACGGACGCACCGCCTCCGCCGGGAGAACCGCCACGAACTCGTCGAGGGCGGCGAGGGTGGCGGGGCGGCCCGCCTCCAGGTGGCGGGAGATCGCCTCGCACCGGGTGTCGTCCCAGGCGGCGCGCAGCGCCGCTTCGATCACCGTCCGCATGGCCGGGGTGTGATCCTCGCGCCCCTGCAACAGTCCCCGGAGCATGCCCACGATCCGGCCCGCCTCGCGGACCCGCCCCTCGCCGATCAGCCCGAGCATGGCGCCCGAAAGCACCTGCACCAGGCTCACGAAGTGGGTCTCGTCCTTCTCCAGGTAGAGCGTCTCCCCGATCACCTCCACGATGTCGGAGAGCATGCGGGGCGAGTCCCCCTCGTCCACCTCGCCGCGGAGCGCCTCGCGCTCCTCGCGGGAGATGCCGAACAGCTCGGGATCGTCCTCGGAGTTGATCCTGGCCCGGACCTCCTCGGCGATCTCGTTGGCCAGCCGGTCGATCTCCTCGTCATCATCGAGGTCGTGCATCTCGAGGTCCACGTAGTTCATGAACTCCTTCCCGAACTCCTCCGGGATGGGATCGTCGGCGTTGTCCAGGTCCAGGATGTCGTCGATGGCGATGTAGGTGATGTGCTCGAAGCGCCCTTCCCACAGGAGCGTGACCAGGTCGTCCTCGCCCTCCACCGTCTGCATGGCGCTCTTGCGGAACAGCGCGAGGAAGTCGAGGATCTCCTGCCGCCCCAGCCCCATGTGGAAGGTGATCTCGCGGATGCCGTCCCAGAAGAGGCGCGCGGGGACCGAGTCGTCGCGGGCGCCCTGGTCGAGCACCGGCTCCCCGAGGAAGAAGAACTTGGTCTTGCCCACCGAGAGCCGGACCGCGTCCACGAGCTGGAAGGTCTCGACCAGGCGGCCGTGGAGGTCGTCGGCGAACCGCCGGCACATGGGGTTCTCGAGCGGATAGAGCCGGACCGCCTTCACCGCCTTGGAGACCGACCGGCAAAGCCGGCGGACCTGGACGATCTCGGGGGTGTCGGTGCCGGTCTGCTCGTCGAAGGGCTCCTCCTCTTCGTCGAGCCCGAGGATGGCGTCGGTGAGAACGCTCTCCTCGGCGGGGACTTCCTCGACCGCGGGGTCGCCCTGCCAGCCGTCGGCGCCGGCGCGTCCGGCGGCGAGACTCCGCCCGTAGGCTTCGCCTTCATCGGGGGGGGCGGCTTCGGGAGCGGGCTCGCCGGGCCGGGGCGCGGGCGCCTCATCCCACGCCTGCGCGAACTCCTCCCCGGACCTGAGGATCCGGGGATCGGCCGGGGGGGGGGGCCCGCGGGGGCAAGGCGCAGATTGTCCGACCCTTCCTCGAAGGGCGAGCTTTCGGCCACGACGTACCTTCCCTGACTGCAATACGATGCCGCGCTGAGTGTTCCGACTCACCTTGGGTTATCGGCAGCCGTGGGGGGGATTTAAGCGCGAGGTGGAGGAGGCGGCCCCAGGATGGCCCGAACCGCGGCGGTCACCGCGTCGGCGACCTCGGACGGGTCGGGAAGGGCGCTCTTGGCCTCCTCCGGACGCCCGGCCCCCTCCTCCGAGGCCCCGGAGGAGTCCTGGGCCCGGGGGGCGGTGGCCGCCGGCCCCGGCTCGCAGGTGATGGGGCGGGGGTCCCCGGCGCGGAGGCGCAGGGCCTGGAGCGCCCGAACGTCGGCCGGGCCGAGAGGGCGGCCGCCCCCCAGGAGCCGGGCCACCAGGGAGATCCGGGCGAAGTGCTCCAGGGTCTCCATGCGGTCGGCGGCCTCGTCCACCGACCGGCCCAGGGTGACCGCGCCGTGATTGGCCAGGAGAAAGGCGTCGTGGTCGCGGGCGGCGGCGCCGATGGCCGCCTCCACCTCGGGGGTGCCCGGCGTGGCGTAGGGGGTGAGCGGAACCCCGCCCAGCGCGACCGCCACCTCCGGCATGAGGCAGTCGGTGAGGCCCAGGCCGGCGCTCGCGAAACCGACCGCCACCGGCGGGTGGGCATGGACCACCGCCTGGACGTCGGGGCGGAGGCGGTAGACCGCCAGGTGCATGCCGAGCTCGGTGCTGGCGCGGCCCGGGCCCCGGGGGCGGCCGTCGAGGTCGACGGTCACGAAGTCCCCGGGGGTGAGGTCGCGCTTGCGGACCGAGGTGGCGGTCACCAGGATCGTGCCGGCGGCCAGGCGCGCGGAGAGGTTCCCGTCCCGGGCGGGGACCAGCCCGAGCGCGTCCAGGCGGCGGCCCGCGGCGACAAGGCTCTCCAGGGTGCGGCGGCGGTCGAGGGAGGAGGGCATTTCCGGGTTCGTGGTTTCTTTCGAGGAGGAGGGCCCGGTGACCGGATCCGGACGGGTCCGGGGCGAGGCGGTCCTCCCGGAGGATTCGGCGGCCCCCTCGCCCGGAGCCAAGGTTGGACGGGAACCCGGGCCACGTCAACGGGGTACGGGATAGTGCTTGGTGACGGGGGGCGGTCGCGATATGATCAGTCTGCAATTGGTTTTCGGAGGGATTGCAATGTCTTCATTCCAGTACACCCCGTCGCCGCTCGCCCGCATGGTCTGGCAAAGCCCCCTCGGCCCCCTGGGGCTGGTGGCTCGCGACGGGCGGCTCACCGCGATCTTCCTCAAGGCCGACCCCGCCTGGTTCCCCTTCCAGGTCGAGCGGACCTACGGCACCTCGGGACGGGAGAGCCTCACCGCGTTCGCCCAGGCGCGCAAGGAACTCGAGGAATACTTCGAGGGAAAGCGCCTGGTGTTCCGCCTCCCGCTGGACCTGGACCAGGGCACGCCCTTCCAGCGGCGGGTCTGGAGGGCGCTGATCGAGATCCCGTACGGGCACACCGTCACCTACAAGGAGGTGGCGCACTCCATCGGCCAGCCCTCGGCCCTACGCGCGGTGGGCGCGGCGGCCGGGGCCAACCCCCTGCCGGTGGTGATCCCCTGCCACCGGGTGGTGGGGGCGGGAGGGCGGCTGGGCGGCTACTCCGGCGGCCTCGACGTCAAGACGAGGCTCCTGGAGCTGGAGTCGCGGACCCGCATGCGCGCCGCGAGCTTCGGCATCATGCCCGAGGCCGACGGCGACCAGCTGGGGTTCAAGCCGGTCTAGAGGGTCCCGGCGAAGAGCCTAACCCCCGAGCTCCGCCCGCATCCCTTCCATCCGCTCGCGCACGCCCGCTCCGGGCAGCGCCGCCCGCACGCCGTTCATCACGCGCTCGAAGATCCCGCCCGAGGGGGGGCCGAAGGTGAGCACGCGATAGTCGGCGGCGATCCCGGCGCGCGCGGCCGCCACCCGTTCCGCGTCGGCCAGGGTGCCGATCCCGTCCACCAGCCCCAGCTCCATCGCGCGCTCCCCGAAGTAGACCCGGCCCTGGCCGATCTCGCGCACCCGGGCCTCGGAGAGATGGCGCCCCGCCGCCACGCCCCGCACGAACTCGCCGTAGAGATATTGCAGGCTCTTGTCGAGCATGGCGCGCTCTTCCGGCGTGTAGTGCCGGGTCCAGGCGAGCATGTCGGCGTGCTCGCCGCGCTTGAACGTCTCCGACGTGATCCCCGCCTTCTCGTAGAGCTTCTCCAGGACCGGCAGCGTCCACACCACCCCGATGGATCCGGTGAGGGTCATGCGGTCGGCGAGGATGGTGTCGGCGTCCATGGAGATCCAGTAGCCGCCGCTGGCGGCGGCGCCGGCCATCGACACCAGGAACGGGATCTTCCGCTCGCGCTTGACCTTGAGGATCTCGTGGCGCATCTCCTCGGAGCCCAGGACCGAACCCCCGCCGGAGTCCACCCGGAGCACGATCGCCTTGACCTCGGGGTTCCCGGCGGCGGCGCGCAGCTGCTGCACCAGGGTCTCCGACCCCAGCGTCCGCCCCCCCCGGAGCCAGTCTCCGTGGCTCTCGCCGCTCACAATGTCCCCGTAGGCCGGCACCACCGCCACCGCCGGGGGCGGGGTCCAGCGCTCGCTCCAGTAGCTGCGGTCGGGGAGCGGCATCGACGCCGGCCGCCCGGCCCCCCCCAGCCCGGCCAGCCGGCCGGCGGCGGTGAGCGCGTCCTCCCACCAGCCCAGCGTGTCCACCAGGCCCATCGAGACGCACTCGTCGGGAAAGACGATCCGCCCGGTGCCGATGTCGGCCATGTCGCCGGCGGAGATCCCGCGCGCGTCGCGGATGGTGCCGGTCAGGTGCTCGTAGGCCGCGTCCACCAGCCCCATGATCTCCCGCCGCTGGGCGGCGGTGGTGGTGTCGGTGTACCAGGTGTGGAAGGTTCCCTTGTAGGCGCCCACGGTGTCGGCGTCCCACTCCACCCCGATCTTCTCGAACATGCGCTGGAGACGATCCAGGTGCACCGCGACCCCGATCCCCTGCACGCCGGTCAAGGGCGGCATCACGATCTCGTTCGCGGCCGAGGCCAAGTACATCTCGGTGGGGCCGCCCACGTCCTCCAGGTACGCCACCACCGGCTTGCCGGCGGCGCGGAAGCCGGCCAGGCCCTTGCGCATCTCTTCCGCCTGCGCGGTCACCGGCCCCAGGAATCCCCCCGACACGTGCCCGATCCGCACCGCCAGCGCGGCCACGTCGGGGTCGCGGGCGGCGTCGTGGAGCCGGCGGATCACCCCCAGCGCCCCGCGGCTCTCGCCTCCCAGGAGCACGAACCCGCTCCCGGTGTCCTCATAGTTCCCCTCCAGGCGCAGAACGGCCACTTTGCCGCCGGCGGCCGTCGACCGCCGCCAGAACTCGTCGTAGAGCTGGATCGCCACCGAACCGCGGACGTCCTCGGTCCCCGGCCGGACGCTCCGGGCGCGCGCGGCAACCGCCCCGTGGCCGAAGTGCATCCCCACCGAGGCCCCGAACTCGGGCGAGGCGCCGTGAGGGTCGCGAACGGCCACCGCGAAGACGAGGCCGTTCGCGGTGAGGTAGCTCGCCCCGTAGGCCATGTCGATCCGGTCCGAGGCCCCGTCGAGGTGGCTCCCCTCCACGTTCAGGGTGAACCCCTCCGGGTCGGAGCCGAGGGGGCGCACCGCGATCCCGTAGCGGTAGCGCGGGGCGAGGGTGCCGCCGGGACGGCCGGGGCGGTCGGCGTTCTCGATGGAGGCGCCGATCGAGAGCGCCCGGGCCGCCCGCGACTGGAGTCCCAGGGTCCAGGTGCGGACGTCCTCGCCGGGGAGGTCCACGTTCTCCCACACCCTGGCCACCCCCAGCCTGGCGTAGCGGGGACCGAGCGCGGTGGCCAGGGTGTAGGCGTCCAGGTTCCCCTCGGGGAGCGCGACTCCGGAGCCCGGACTCCGGTCCAGGAGTTCCCGGTGCCGGTAGCTGAACCCCCAGGAGCCCCCCTGGAGCGCCACCGTCCCCTCGTCCACCAGCCGGTCGCCCCCGCCCGAGGCGTCCAGGTAGAGGTTGGTGCCGCTTGCGCCGGCGAGCCCGGCCGGGTTGAGGAAGACGCTGCGCGCGTCGTCGGTCTCGGCCACAAAGCGGTAGAACGAGGCCTCGGGCGCGGGGAAGGCCGGGAGCGGGGCCGCGAGCGCGGCGCGCGCGAAAGCAAGCGCGGCGGCGGCCGGAAGGAGCGCCGAGAACCACCTGGACATGTTACCCCCCTTGTTGTTCCGGCTCCCCGCCGCGCGCGGCCGGCCGCCGGAACCGGCCGGATCCCGGCGGGAACCCGGCCTCGATCCGCTGGCCGAGCCGGCCGGCGATCGCCTCCAGCGCCTTCCGGTCCACCGCGTCGAACGCGGCCGCGGTGTGGCTGTCCACGTCGATCTGGGCATGGTAGGCCCCGCGGACCCGGATCGGGACCACGATCTCGGCCCGGGTGTCGAGGCTGCAGGCCAGGTAGTTTTCCTCGGCGGCCACGTCCTCGACCAGCACCGTCTCGTCGCGCTCGGCGGAGCGCCCGCAGATCCCCCGCCCCACCGGGATCCGCTCGTGCTCGGTGGGGGCGCCGCGGAAAGGGCCCAGCGTGAGCATTCCGGGCTCGCTCAGAACGTAGACCCCGGTCCAGTCGAAGTGGGGCAGCGCGTGGAGCGCTTCCACCGCCGCCTCGTAGAGGGCGCGCTCATCCCCGGCGGCGGCGATGCGCGGCTCCAGGGCCCGCGCGATCCGGTCGTAGGCGGCCCGCTTGGCCGCGGGATCGGCGAAGGGAACGGCCATGGCGCGGATCACTCCTCGATGGGGTTCACGAGATCGCCCACGGCCACCGGGAACCAGTCGATGAGGTCCCCCGCCTTGAGCCCGTAGAGCGATCCCCAGTCCGAGACGATGGTGTCGGCGGTGTAGCCGTGGAGGTAGACCCCGGCCAGGGCCGCGTCGAGCGGCTCCATCCCCTGGGCCAGGAAGCCGGCGATGATCCCGGTCAGGACGTCGCCGGTCCCGCCGGTGGCCAGGGCCTCGGAACCGGTGGAGTTGAGGTAGACGGTTTCCGACCCGGGATCGGCGATCACGGTGGGGGCGCCCTTGAGCACGATCACCGTTCCCAGGCGCCGCGCCCAGCGCGAGGCCGCGGCGAACGGGTCCTCCACCACGTCGTCCATCTTCTCTCCGGTCAGGGCGGCGAACTCCCCGGGGTGCGGGGTGAGGACCAGCCGGCCGCCGGGGGCGGCCATCCGGAGGAGATCGGCCTCCCCCTCGAAGGCGTAGATGCCGTCGGCGTCGAGCACGGTGGGGAGCTGGATCTCCTGGATCACCCGGCGGATGAGGGCGCGGGTGCTGGGATGGCGCCCGGCGCCCCCCCCCACCGCGAGCGCGGTCAGCCGGCCGGGCTGGAAGAGGGCGATGGAGTCGAAGGCTTCGCGACTGAGCGCCCGCACCTCGAGTTCGGGCAGGGGCAGGGTCATGACCTCGGTGAGCTTGGCCTCGAGGATGTCGTTCAGGCTCAGGGGAATCCCCGCGGTCACCAGGCCCGCCCCCGCCCGCACCGCGGCCTCGGCGGCCAGCGCCACCGCCCCGGTGAGGCCGGCGCTCCCCCCCACCACCAGGAGCCGCCCGCGATCCCCCTTGTGCATCTCCGGCTCCCGCTCGGGGAGCCGCTCGATCACGTCCTCCTCCTCCACCACGTAGGCCCGGGGGCCGGAGCCGGAGTCCATGACGTCGGGAGGGATGCCGATGTCCACCACCTCCAGCTCGCCCACGAAGGAGCGGCCGGGGAACAGGAACTGTCCCCGCTTGGGGAGCGCCATGGTCACGGTGAGGTCGGCGGCGATGCACGACCCCTCCACGTGGCCGGTGTCGGCGTCGAGGCCGCTGGGGATGTCCACCGACACCACCGGGATGGAGAGCCCCTCCAGGTCCTCGATCACCGTCCCCACCAGGCCCCGGGGGGCGCCGCGAGCGCCGGTGCCGAGCAGCGCGTCCACCACCAGGTCGGCGTCCAGGATCTCCTTGCGGGCGGAGGTCCAGGCGTCCTCGGTGTCGGCGACGAGGGTCTCGCCCTTGGCCGAATCCCAGTCGCGGTAGGCCTGGAGCGCGTCGCCGGTCAGGTCGCCGGGGCGGGCGGCGACCAGGATGACCACCGGGCGAAGGTCGGACTGCTTCAGGTACCGGGCGACCACGAACCCGTCGCCGCCGTTGTTGCCGCGCCCGGCCAGGATCACCACCCGGGCGTCCTCGACGTCGGGGAAGTGATCGAGCACCGCGTCGGCCACCCCCGCGCCGGCCGCCCGCATGAGGTCGTAGCCGGGGATCCGGCGTCCCTCGATCGCCTCGCGGTCCATGGACCGCATCTCCTCGGTCGTGACCAATCGCTTCATGCTGCTCGTTCCCCCTGATGGACTTCAGCGGCCGGCGCGGGCCCCCGCCGGCCTTTCCATGGTACGCGAGGCCCCGCGGTCCGGCACCAGGGCTACCGCCGGCGCGGGGACCGCTTCTTCGCGGTCTTGCGCCCCGCGGGAGCGGACTTCTTTCCGGCCGCCGGCTCCGGGAGCGGCCGCACCAGCGCCACCGCCACCGCGTGGGCGTGGGTGTGGCTCAGGCTCAGGTCCGCCTCGAACCGGGACGCGGGCCCGTGGAGGCGGTAGCGGGGGCGCTTGCCCTCCATCACCACCTCCACGTCCTTCCAGTTCAGGACTTCCGGGCCGGGATAGGCCTTGGCGAACGCCTCCTTGGCCGCGAAACGGGCGGCCAGGGACTCCGCAGGGCGGGCCTTGGACCGGCAGTAGGCGATCTCCTGGTCGGTGAAGTGGCGGGTGAGGAAGTGATCCCCCCAGCGGCGGACGGCGGCGCGGATACGCCGGACCTCGGCCAGGTCGACCCCCACCGAGGCCTCGGGGGGGGACCCGAGGCGGCCGCGGGGCACGCTAGGCGCCCTCCGCCTTCAACCCGTCCACGATGGCGACCAGCTCCAGGAGGTCGTGGATCTCGAAGTCGGCGGGATGGAGATCTATCGGCTCCTTGTCCTCCGACCACGAGAACCCGTAGTGCGCGAACACCGTGCGCATGCCCAGGGCCTTGGCCCCGGCCATGTCGCGGTCGGGCCAGTCGCCCACCATGAGGCTCTCGGCCGCGGTCACCCCCAGCCGGTCGAGGGCGGCGCGGAAGGGGGCGGGATCGGGCTTGCGGACGCCGGTGTCCTCGAAGGTGGTCACGGCGTCGAAGAAGTGGTGCAGGTTCAGGTAGACCAACCGGAGCCAGGCGGGCTCGCGGGGGGCGTCGCTCACCACCGCCAGCCTGAGCCCGCGCCGGAGCAGGCTGGCCAGGGTGAGGTGGGCGTGGGGATAGGGCACCAGCGCCGATTCGCGGGCCCGGCGGTAGCCCACGATGGCCGCGGCCAGGAACTTGTAATCCACCCCCCCCAGCTCTTCCTGGAGGAAGGTGTTGAAGACGCGCTGGTACTCGATCCCCTCACGGTCGTAGATCTCGCGGATCCGCCGGATCGCCCGCGCGCGCGGGAGTTCGGTTCCCGCGCGCGGAAGCCGCGCGTCCAGGCCGGCGTCGAGCATCGCGTCCACCGCGGCCTCGATGGACAGCTCCTTGACCCGCATGAAATCGGTCAGGGTATTGTCCAGGTCGAAGATGACCGCTCGGATCACGGGCCGGACTCCTTCGGACGGGCGGTCGGGGGGAACGGCGGCGGGCCCCCGCGGCGGCGGCGCGCTACTTCGTCGAGGTTCCGATGGTACGGCCGATGGAGATTTCCCCGTTATCAATCCGCATGTTGAAGCCGCAGTTGGGATTGGAGCAAACCCAGGCCTTGTACCGGATCGGGGCCCCGTCCCGGCCGTAGTCGGACAGGGGGAGCAGCACCCCGGCGTTGCACTTCAGACAGGAAGGATACGAACTCTCGTCCACTGGCATCGGCTACCTCCCATCCTCACCGGATGTTCGTCGCCCCCCGCTGGGTCGGTTTCATTTGCTCGGGGGAACAAAATTCAAGGGCTCTAGTGTGTCCTTGAAGTTGAAACCAAGTCAAGGTCCATCCTGAGGGGGGGCCGGAGGCCGGACCGGCGCTCCGGGCGGGGGGCCTACGTCTTCTGCTTCTTCCGCTCCGCCGCCGGGAACAGGACGTTGTCCAGGATCAGCCGGTAGCCGGGGGAGTTCTTGTGGAGCGAGAGGTCGGTGGGGGGGTCGCCGACCTGGTGCTGCCAGTCCTCGGGGTCGTGCCCCCCGAGGAAGGTCCAGGTCCCCTTGCCGAAGTCCCCGTGGATGTAGCGGGCGTCGGGCCCCCCCTCGGGCTCGCCCAAGACCAGCGCCGAGTCCTTGAGCAGGCTCTTGTTGAAGCAGGTGGTCTGGCCCAGGAAGCCCTTGATCACGTTGGTGTGGTCCTGGGTGAGCATGGTGGGGACCGGATCCTGCTTGGCCGAGAAGTCGAACAGGGTGAAGTAGTCGTCGGCCTCGCCCCGGGACTGGTCCACCGGGGTCATGTCGATGTTGGAGAACTCGTAGACGTAGGGGTTCATCACCAGCTGGAAGCCCTGGAAGGCCAGGGTGCGGGAGTAGTCGAGCTTTTCGTTGGCGTGGGGATCGGCGGCGTCGCCGTCGAACTCGGGGGCGCAGATGTCCACGTCGTGGGCGGCCAGGGCGATGTCGAAGGTGTCGGTGGCGCTGCACATGGCGAACAGGAACCCGCCCCGGGCCACCCAGTCCCGGATCGCCTCGGCCACCGCCTTCTTCTCGTCGCTCACCTTCTTGTAGCCCAGCTTCCGCGCCTCCGCCTCGTAGCGGGCGACCTGTTCGCGGTACCAGTCGGCGTTCCTGAAGGTGGCGTAGAACTTCCCGTACTGGCCGGTGAAGTCCTCGTGATGGAGGTGGAGCCAGTCGTACTTGGAGAGATCCCCGGCCAGCACCTGCTCGTCCCAGATCGGGGTGAAGGGGATGTCGGCATAGGTGAAGGCGAGGGTCACCGCGTCGTCCCAGGGGACGAACCCCGGCGGGATGTAGATCGCCACCTTGGGCGCCTTCTCCAGCAGCACCACGTCCATGTTCGCCTGCTCGATCTCGCCGTAGATCGTGGTGGCGGCGGCCTCGTCCACCATCTCGTAGCTCACCCCGCGGATCCTGGCCTCCCGCTCGGTGGCCGGGTCCTCGGTCATGAAGAACGCCCCCCCCCGGTAGTTGAGAAGCCACTCCACCTTCTGGCCCTGGGAGAGCACCCAGTAGGCGAGGCCGTAGGCCTTGAGGTGATCGGCTTGCTTGAGATCCATGGGCACGAGCATCTTGGCCGAGGCCCCGGCGGGGACCAGGGCGAGGCCGGCCGCGGCCAGGAGCACGGCCAGGACGCGGCGAACGCGGTCAGGATTTCGCATCGCGGCGGAGCCTTTCCACCAGCCGGCGGGCCTCGCCCGCCTCCACGCTGTTCGGATGATCGGTGAGAATGGCCTCGTAGCGCAGGAGCGCGTCCTGGGGCCGGTTGAGCTTTTCGAGCAGCAGATCGCCCTGTCGCTTGAGGGCGGTCGAGGCCCGGTCGTCGTCCTGGTAGTCGCCGCTCACCTTTTCCAGGAATCCGAGGGCGGCGGCAAAGTGTCCGCCTCGAACGGCCTCATCGGCCAGCGCCATGTAGGCTTCGGCGCCCAGCTCGCCGGAACCCCATTTCTCGATGAGAACGTGGGCACAGGAGTCGACCGCGGCCGAGTCCCCCACCGTGCGGCCCCACTCCATCCGACCCAGCACCTTCACCGCCTCCCCGCCCCCCAGGGCCTGGAACTTGTTGAGCAGGATATAGCGGGCGGCGGCGTCGTCGGCCAGGAGGCTCCGCGGGTGGTTCTGGGCCATGTCCTGGTAGAGGGCCATGGCGGAATCGAAGGCGCCGCTGAAGAACTGGACCTCGCCCTGCTCGAAGGCGGCCCGCTCCGCGTCCTCGGGATCGATCGCTTCCGGCACGGTCTCGGCGTAGGTCCGGGCCGCCTCCGGGAACCGCCCCAGCCGCACGTAGCACTCGCCCATCTGGAGCAGCAGCTCCGGCCGCCGGTGCCCCACCACCGGGTCGCGCTCGAGCTTCTCGTACACGGTGAGCGCCCCGGCGGGATCGTCCAGGTGCTTCTGATAGAGGTCGGCGCTCATGAGAAGCGCCTTCCCCTCCGCGCTCGTCCCCCGCCGCTCGTCGCGGATGCGCTGGAGGGTGGCCAGGGCGTCCCGGTAGCGCTCCTCCTTCTCCTGGAGGTCGGCCACCGAAAAGAGGACCTGGGAGCGGATCACCGGGTCGTCGACCATGGCCGCGACCGCCTGCATGGCGGCCAGCGCGTCGTCGGGGCGCCCCAGGGTCTGGAGCACGCCGGCGTAGTCCATGACCGCCTTCCCCCGGCGCTCGTGGTCGGCGTCGAACCGCTTCATCCGCTCCAGGCCGCCGGCGGGCCGGCCGTCGAACACGTCCACCTCGGCGGCGACGATGGCCATGGGGTCGGAGTCGGGATGGGCCCTGGCCGCGCCCTCGGCCGTCTTCCGGGCGGTCCCGGAGGCCAGTCCGTTGGCCAGGAGGTCCTGGGTCTCGCGGAAGGCCCACGGCGCCCGGTCGGCATTGGCCTCGATCACGTGGAAGACCTCGCCGAAGGCGTCGGCGGGCCGGTCCTGGGCCCGGCGGAGCGCGACCAAGGCGCGGTAGAGGTCCCCCTTCTCCGGGATGCGGGTGAGCGCTTCGCCGAGAAAGGTCTCGGCGTCGTCCAGCCGGTGGGCGGCGATCAGGGCCTCGGCGTACCCGGTGGAGGCGGGGACGTCGTTGGGGTGCTCCTTCAGCACCTGCTGGTACATCTTGATGGCGGCGTCGGTCTCGCCCCGGGCCAGGAACGCGCGGGCGTTCATCATCGCGCTCTGGTAGCGCATGTCCACCGCCCCCGCGGGGGGGGCGGCCAGGGCCAGGGCGGCGGCGGCCAGGAGCGCGGCCGGGAGCGGGAACCGCCGGAGCCGGGAGGACGTGAGCCGAGAGGACGTGAGCCGGGACGCCGCGGGCCGGAAGAGCGCGATCATGGGATCCGGTTCTCCTTGGACAGGGCGCGGAAGTACTCCTCCACCAGCTTCCGGAACTGGGGCGGATAGCGGTCGTCGGCCCCACGGAGGACGTCCTCCTCCAGGGAGCGGTCCTTGCGGAGAAGCTCCGGCGGGATGGCCGGGGGCGAGGTCCGCTCGGCCAGGGTGGCGCTTTTGCTCTCGCGCTGGGGGCTCATCTCCTGCTGG
This sequence comes from Candidatus Eiseniibacteriota bacterium, assembly GCA_963728475.1. Lineage (GTDB taxonomy): Bacteria > Eisenbacteria > RBG-16-71-46 > JABDJR01 > JABDJR01 > CAVSKL01. Next base: position 1,028,793 of record CAVSKL010000001.1, on the reverse strand, counting down.
CGGATGGAGCGCTGGGCGTCGAGGAGCTTGGAGAGGATCTGTTGCTGGCGCTCCAGGAGCCTCGGGTCGACGCTCTGGTCCTGGAGCTGCTTCTGCGACTCCTCCATCTGCTGCTGGAGCTGGTCCATGTTCCCGAGCAGATCCTTGGCCTGGTCGTATTGCTTGGACATCTCGTCCAGGCCCTGGCGAATCATTTGCTGCTGGGCGGCGAGCTGGGCCAGCCGCTGGGTCTCGGTCATGGAGAGCCGGCCCTTGGCGTTGAGCTTCTCCATCATTTCCCGGGTGTTCTGGTTGAGCTGGCTCTGGGACTCGGAGAGGCCGCTCAGCTCCTCCTTGAGCTTCTTGGACTGGCCGCCGCCCGAGGACCCGCTGCACATCTGGGCGTGGCTCTGCATGAGCTGCACGATGGTCTCGTTCAGGTTCGAGGCCGACTCGCGGCCCTGGAAGTCGCCCCCCTGCCGGTTCCCCTCCTCCAGCATGTTGGTGGCGCGCTGCATGCTGGTGAGGGCATCGTCGAGCTTGCCGATCTGGGACGACTTGATGGCCAGGCTCTTCTTGGCCACTTCCTCCAGGCTGTCGGAGAGGGACCGGGTGACCCCGACCAGGTCGTACTGGCGCTGGGCCAGGTCGCGCTCGTCGGTTTCCTCGCTCCGGGCCACGTTCTGCTGGACCCGGGAAACGTCGATGAGTCCCTGGATCACCTTCTCCACCTTGGCCACGTTGTCGTCGTTGATGGCCTGGGCGCGCTTCTGGGACGCCGACTCCGCCATGTCGGCCAGCTCGTTGGCCTGGTCCCGGGCCTGGAAAGCGTAGTAGGACGCCTTCTGCTTCTGCCCGCCCTGCATGCTGGACTGGGCCATCTGCATGTTCTTCTGCATGGACTTCATCTTGCCCTGGTCGTCGAGCGAGCTCATCGAGTCCTTCTGCTCGTCCTCGAGCTTGCGAAGCTGCTCCAGCCGCCGCTGGAGCTCCTCCACCAGCTTCTGGACCTGCTCCTGGCGCTGGGCCAGCTGCTTCAGGCGTTGCTCATCGTTCTTGGGGCTCGACTTGGACTGGTCCGGCTCGTCCCCCTGCTGGTTCCCCGAGGCCTGCGCCCCCTGCTTCTGGTCCTGGGCGGACTTCTGGCCCTGGGCGGACTTCTGGTCCTGGGCGGACTTCTGGTCCTGCTGTTCCTGGTTCCGGGAGGCCAGCTCCTGCTTGAGCGCCTCCAGGCTCTTCTTGAGGTCATCGAGCTGCTTGGCCGCGGTGGAGTCCTCGGGCGAGCCCTCCTGCTGATTGCCGGTCTGGCTCTGGTCCTGGGGGGATTTCTGGTCCTGGGCGGACTTCTGGTCCTGGGAGGACTTCTGGGCCTGGTCCTGGGAGGATTTCTGGTCCTGGTCCTGGGAGGACTTCTGGTCGTCCCGGTCCCCGGGCTTCTGGTCCTGCGCGCCCTTGGGCTCCTTCGCATCCGGCTCCGAAGCCTCGGGCGGCTGCTTGGCCTGGTCGGGGCCGGCGGCCGGCTCCCCCGCCTTCCGGTCCTTGTCGCCGAGCTTCTCCAGCTCCCGGGCGATCTGGTCCTGGAGCTTGGCGATCTCGTCGGTGCGGCGGACCACGTCGGCCACCTGCTCGTCCTTGCGGATCTGCCGGAGAAGCTCGATGGTGCGGTCGAGCCCCTTGGCCAGGTCCTGTTGACTGGCCTGAAGCTCCTGGAGCGCTCGGCGGACCGCGTCCCGGTCCATCTTGTCCAGGGCCTGGGAGAGATTCTGGAACGAGCGGCGGAGATCCTCGTTGTTGAGGCTCTGCAGCAGCGAATTGATCTCGCTCATCTTCTGCACGAGATCCGGGCTCATCTGCGCCCGGTCCGAGGCCTTCTGCACCGTCTCCTGGAGCCGGCTCACCGCCTCGGCCAGCTGCTGCTCCACCGACTGCTGGCGCTGGAGCGACTTCTCCACGTCCTGCTTCACGTCCCAGTCCACGTCCTTCCCCTGCTTGAGTTCGTCCTGGAGCTTCTGCAGGCGGTCGAGGATGTCGTTCTGCTGCTGGTGGAGGTCGGTGAGGTTGCCGATCTCGCGGTCGTGCTCGTCGGCCACGTCCTGGTACATCTCGGCCACGGTGGGGAACCGCACCCGCCGGACCGGGGAGCGCGCGGCCTTGGGGCCGCTCACGGTGTCGTTGTCCAGGACCTCCAGGTAGTAGCTCACGACGTTGCCGGGGGCGAGGTTCAGCCCCTTGAGGTCCCAGGGGGTGTCCAGCCGGAACGCCTTCTGCCCCCGGGTGAAGGGGGTGTAGCGGACCGACTGCTCGGTCCCGCCGTCCACGCGGTAGACGATGCGGACGGCGCTGAACCCGTAGTCGTCGGCAGCGTCGGCCACCACCCGCTCGATCATGTCCCGGGTGAGATCGTGGTCGTCCTGCGGGTAGTGCAGGGTGAGATACGGCGGGCGGTCCTCGGCCGGGTCCACCCGGTAGCGGGGGGAGCGCACCAGCTCCTTCCCGCCGGAGTCCGCCAGCACCACCGCGTAGCTTTCCGGCTCCATGATGCGCAGTTCGGTGCGGAAGGTGGTGGGGTCGAGCGCGGCGAAGTCGATCCGGCCGGTGGCGGTGTCGCCGTCGGCGCGCCAGTTGAGCCAGGCCCGGGGAAGCGGCCGGTTGGTCAGCACCCGGAGGTCGGCCCGGGTCCCCTTGAGCGCGGCCAGGTCGCCGGTTCCGGAGTCCACCGTCTCGTCGGGGAGGCCGGTGTAGGCGGGATAGGCGAGGTGGATCCGGAAGCCGGCCAGCCGCGGAGGTTCCCGGACGGTCACCGAGTAGACCGGGCTCTGGGCCCGGGGGGCGTCCACCCGGTACTCGAGGTTCCGGTCCACCGCCGCCAGCACCGTCTTCCAGTCGCCGCCGTCCCGGTTCACCGCGTCGCCGCCCTGGGGCTCCAGGTCCCGGGTCCGCCAGGCGCCGTTCTTCTCCCGGTAGCTCAGGACCGGGGTCCGGCCGGTCCCCCGGACGTGGACGGCCAGGTTCACGTCCGTGCCGCGATCCACCTCCATGTTCCCGGGGAACACGTCGAGTTCCACCGGCGGGGCCTGGGCCAGCGACGGCCTCACCGCCTGCCCCAGGGCGCTGGCCAGGAGCGAGGGGGAAACCAGGGCCAGGACCGCCATCACCACGAGGGCGGAGCCCCCGGCCCATAGGAAGGGACGGTCGGGGGCGGGATCCCGCCAGCGGCGGAGGTCCAGCGACTCCACCCGTTCGCGGGCGCGGGCCACCAGGGCGTCCACCAGGTCGGGAGCGCGGTCCCCCTGGCCGGGGCGGCCGCGGTCGCCGAGCTGGTAGGCGTTGACGATGAGGTTCTTTTCCTTGGGAAACCGGCGCTCCACCAGGGACACGAAAGCGTCGCGACCGGGGAGGCGGACGAGCGGGATCACCACCCAGCGGACCAGGGCGAACACCGCCACCCCGGCCCCCAGGATCGAGACCGCGGCGGCGGCGGGCACGCTGTAGAGGCGAAGGGTGCGCTGGAGCACCGCCCACAGCACCATCCCCCCCATCGTGGCCAGGGCGGTGCCGGCGAAGCGCACCAGCCCGGCGGTGAGCCGGGCCCGGGCGAACGCGCGCCGGCCCTCCTCCAGGGCTTCGACGATGCGGCGGTATCCGGGGTCGTTCATGGCTCGCTCCTAGTGGGTCATCACGTAGACGACCAGGTTGATGGCGTAGCGCATGGCCAGTTCCCGGAGGGGCGCGGGATCATGGTGAACGTCGGGGTCCTCGAGGCCGTCCCCGATGTCGCACTGGTAGGTGTAGACCACCACCAGCCGGCCGTCGTGGAAGATCCCCAGGGACTGCGCGGGGAGCCCGTCGTGCTCGTGGATCTTGGGCGTCCCGTTGGAAAGATCGTAATACGCGTGGAAGATCTCGTTCGTGAACGGCAGGTCCACCAGCGGGCTCCCGGGGTAGACCTTGGCGATCTCCCGCCGGAACGACTTGTCCATGCCGTAGTTGTCGTCGGCCCACAGGAACCCGCCCCGGTCCAGGTACTGCCGGAGCCGGTCCACCTCGGCCTGGCTGAACCGGACCTCGCCGTGGCCGTTCATGTAGAGGAGCGGGTAGGAGAAGAGGTTCTCGTCCAGGAGCTCCACCCGCGCCTCGTGGGTGTCCGCGACCGGGATCGAGGTCCGGGTCCGGATCGCCTGCAGCAGGTTGGGGAGCGAGGTGGGGTTGGAGTACCAGTCCCCCCCGCCGGCGTACTTGAGCCGGGCGATCTGGAAGCCCTCCGGGGCCGCCCCCGCCCCGGACGCCCCCAGCACGAGGGCGGCGAGGGCCGGAAGGAGGGCGGCAAGGACAGGTCTAACGCGCATGGGTTCAACCCTTTGGACAACTGGAAGAGGGGATGGGTTCCCGTAATACCGCGAGAGGGCCGGCCTCGATTCCGATTGCTTGCAGTCCATTATACGGGACGAGGCAAGGAGCGGGGGCGGGGAGCGCGCCCCCGCCGTGAAAAAGCCCCCCCGGCGGGCGGCCGGAGGGGCGGAATCGGGGCGGAGGGCGCGGTCAGCGGGCGGTGGCGGCGCGGGGTTTGCCCGAGGACGCCGCCTGCTTGGTCTGCTTGCGCTTGTTCCACCAGTTCGAGATGTCCAGGGCCAGGGCGCTGGCCACGAAGATCGAGGAGTAGGTCCCGATCCCCACCCCGACCAGCATGGCCAGGGCGAAGTCGTGGATCACCGAGCCTCCCAGGAAGAACAACGCCAACACCGCCAGGAGGGTGGTGCCGGCGGTGAGGACGGTGCGGCTCAGGGTCTGGTTGATGCTCTTGTCGATCAGCTCGGCGAAGCTCATCCGGCGGATGAGGCCCATGTTCTCGCGGATCCGGTCGAACACCACAATGGTGTCGTTGATGGAGTACCCGCCGATGGTGAGGAAGGCCGCCACCACGGTCAGGCTCACCTCCTTGTTCAGGACCGAGAAGAGCCCCAGCGTGATGAGGATGTCGTGAAAGAGCGCGATCACCGCGCCCAATCCGAAGCTCACCCGGGTGAACCGCCACGCGATGTAGATCAGGATCAGGACCAGGGACCAGAGAATGGCCAGGGTGGCCTTCTTGGCCAGCTCCTTGCCCACCTTGGGCCCCACGCTGTCCTGGCTCAGGAGGATGGGCTTCGCCGACGAGGTCTTCGACTGGAAGGCGTGTTCGAAGTCCTGGAAGGGGGTCTTCGAGGCCTGGCCGAAGTGGATGATCGCCTGCAGCCCGTCGTCCGACATCTGGACCTGGGCCCCCTCCAGATGGGCGGTGGAGGCGGCGCTCCGCACCGCGGACACCGGCACCTTCTGATCGAACTGCACGTAGAGGACGGTTCCCCCGGTGAAGTCGATGGACTCGCGGGGGCCGCCGTGGAGGATGAGGGAGGCGATGCTGATCAGGATCAGGCTGCCGGAGAAGATGTAGGCCCCCGTTCTCCGGCCCATGAACTTGAACTTCGCGCCGACGAACATCTCGAACATGTGCGCGTCCCCTAGATACTGAGCTTTCGGATCTGGCGCTTGGCCATCACCGAATCGTAGATGAGCCGGGTCACGAAGACCGCGGTGTAGATGTTGGCGATGATCCCGATCATGAGGGTGATGGCGAACCCCTTGATGGGACCGGTCCCGAACTGGAAAAGCACCACCGAGGAAATGAGGGTGGTGAGGTTCGAGTCCAGGATCGTCACGAAGGCGCGGCCGTAGCCGGCGTCGATGGCGCCGCGGACGGTCTTGCCGTTACGCAACTCCTCGCGCACCCGTTCCAGGATCAGCACGTTGGCGTCCACCGCCATTCCGATGGTGAGCACGACGCCGGCGATCCCGGGGAGGGTGAGGGTGCCCCGGAGCATCCCCAGCCCGGCCACGATGAAGAAGAGGTTCACCAGGAGAGCGAGCACCGCGAGGATCCCGGAGAGGCGGTAGTAGATGCCGGTGAAGAGCACCACCATCAGGAATCCGATCATGGCCGCCCGGAGCCCGGCCTGGATGCTGTCCCGGCCCAGGGTCGGACCCACCGTCCGCTCCTCGATCAGGTTGAGGTCGGTGGGCAGCGCGCCGGCACGGAGCACGATGGCCAGGTCCTTGGCCTCGTCGTCGCCGGACAGGCCGGTGATCGAGGCTCGTCCGCCCCGGATCTTGTCCTGGATCACCGGCGCGGACTGGACCTTGTCGTCGAGCACGATGGCCAGCTGCCGCCCCACGTTGGCCCCGGTGAGGCGGGTGAAGATCGCCCCGCCCCGCTTGTCCATGCTCAGGCTCACCCCGGGCTTGTTGGGGTTGTTGGCGTCGAGCCCGAACGCCACCTTGGCGTCGTCGATGTGGTCGCCGGTGAGGTCCACCCGGCTGGAGAGGCCCCACAGGTAGCGGCCCGGATTCTGGCTCCCCGCCCCGAACTCGCGGTCACCCCACATGAGCACGGTCCCGCCGGCCAGGGACCGGGGGGTCCCGGTGGTGTCGGCGGCGACCTCGGCGTAGAGGGCCTGCGCCTTGTCCAGGTTCTCGGCGGGAACGAAGGCCGAGGCAGCGTCGTTGTTGAGCATCTGGAGGAGGCTCGAGAAGGGGTGGGCGGCGGCCAGCGAGCTGTCGGCGGCGGTGCTGTCGGCGGCAAGCAGGCTGTCGGGAAGCGTGCTCGCCCCGGTGGCCATGCGCCGGGCCAGGGCCTGGTCCATCGCGTTCAGGGCCTGGTTGAACTCCTGGCGGGTGCGCACCAGCCGGAATTCCAGCCGGGCGGTCTTTCCGACCAGCTCCTTGGCGCGCGCGGGGTCGGTGAGACCGGGAAGCTGGACCACGATCCGGTTGGTCCCCTGCTTCTGGATGATCGGCTCGGCCACCCCGAACTCGTCGATGCGGTTCCAGATGATCTCGATGGCGCGGTCGACCTCGTCGCCCCGGAGCTGATCCGCGGGGATCTTGGCCAGGTCCACTTCGTACACCAGGTACGAGCCACCCTGGAGGTCCAGCCCCAGCTTCATGGCGTTCTGGCGGACCTTCGAAACCGAGGGATCCTTGGACGCCCGTTCGGTGCGGGGCATGGAGTAGTAGCGGACGGTCGGGACCAGGTACCAGCCGAAGACGGCCAGGATCAGGACCAGAAGGGCCCATTTCCAGCGCAAATTACTCATCGAGATGTCTCCGTGAGACGAGGCGGGGGGTTGGACACAAGGCGCCGAATGGTACGCCAGTGATCGGGGGATGTCAACGGAAAGGGGGGAAGACCGCCGTCCGTCCCTTTGCCGCACAAGGGCTTACGAGCCCCCTACTGAAGGGCGTTCATTTTCATGACCTCGGTGATCCCCATCACCACGATCCCTTCCCGGGCCAACGCGGGAAGCCGGTCGGCCAGTACCTGGTAGGTGCCGTCGCGGGCGTGGACGATCCCGACCGCGTAACCCTCCCGGCGGCAACGGTTGACCAGGTCCTCGAACCGGATCCCGATCGTACCCGGATCGCGGTGCCCCGCGTCCACCTCGGAAATCGAGCTGGTCTCGTAGAACGGTACCCCCACCTCGTGGGCGAGTTCCGGGACGGTGGTGAACTGGGCCCCGGCGCTGTCGATGAAAAAAAGTCCCTTCTTGTGGATCTCCTCCAGGACCGCGCGGGTCACGTCCCGGTCCTCCACCGCCAGCGACCCCATGTAGGTGATGACCCCCGGGACCGGTCCCACCTCGTCGACGGCGTTCCGGACCCGCTGGCGGATCTCGTGGCCGGACATGTCGACCAGGATCGCGTCCTGCCCGGGATTCTGGATCGGGTAGTTCTTGGGCTCCAGGGGGAGGTTCAGGATCACCTCCATCCCCTGCTTGCGGGCGGTCGCCGCCACCCGCCTGGCGTCGTCTAGGTTGGATCGAACGGCGGCGGTCAGGGTCCCGGGAAGGCCGGCAAACCGGGCCGAGGCCTCGGCGTTCTCCCCGTAGTCGTCGAGGATGAGGGCGAGCCGCGCCCGCACCTCCACCCGCGGCAGGTTGGGCGCGAGGGCTACGGTGGTGTCGAGGCCCGTCCCCACCGAGGGGAGGAGGGCCAGCGTCACCGTCAGCCTGGGCCCAGCCTGGTAGCGGAGGTGGACCACCCCGTCGACCCCCTGCTCGCCGGCGGCCAGGTTGGCCCCCAAACCGGTCAACTCCTTGGTGAAGGCGGCGTTACCCTGGATGGTGCTCACGCCGGGAACGAGCTGGATGGTGCTGGTGCAGACGGTCTTGCCGGTGGAATCGGGCCGGCAGAGGAGACGGGGCGACGGCGGCGGCAGCCCGAGGTCCCGCCCGGCGCGGGCCATGGCTCCCTCCAGCACCGGTTCGAGCCGGCCTTCCTTCCCGTTCCAGACCTTGACCGCGATCAGGTACCTCCCGCGGGGGGTCATGAGGTAGCGGACGCCGAAGTAGGCGCCGGCGGCGAGGACGGCGACGAGCAGGACGAGCTGAAGCCGCGACCGGCCACGGCGGCGGCGGCGACGGCGGCTGGCGATGACGCCCTCCCGGAGGTGAAAGCCGGATGCGGAACGTGGGTGCCCGGGGTCCCGGGAATCCAGACCGGTACCTTAAACCGGGGAGCGGTCCGGCGAAAAGGTTTCGCGGGGAGGGCGGGTCAGTACATGGACTTGAGCTTGCCCCAGGTCGCCGCGTGGATGGCGGGCGCGACCGCGCCGGGCTTGAGACCTCTTCCCGGGAGATCCCGCCACTCGAAAAGGTACCAGCGGGTGGTGTCCTCGCCGGCCTCGGCCATGCCCTTGCGGAAGAACATGTCCTGGATGTCGCCCTCCACCACCCAGTGCACGCCGTCGCGCTGGTCCACCTCGAGCCGGATCGGGCTCAGGCGCAGCTCGAGGGAACCGGGAGGCATTCCCGCTTCGGTGGGAACGGTGGGCGCCCCGTGCTGGAGGTCGACGGAGATCGACTGCACCAGGGTGCTTTTGAAGAGGTGGGCGGACTCCGGCGCGGTGTCGGCCACGTAGGACGGCGGGTTGTCGCCGGGGCCGGCCTTCGACGTGCCTCCTGGATCGCTGCTGAAGATACAGCCCGCGACGAGCAGAGCGACCAAGGGCGCGAGCGGCCGCCCGGGTCAGCTCCCGGCTTTGGCGAAGTGCTGCAGGAGCTCTCCCATGGTCACGTAGCGCGTGTCGGGGTCGCTGGACTTGGGTTGCAAGCCTCCCGAGGGCGCGGTTCCGGCGCCGGGGATGTCCCGCCACTCGAAGAGGTACCAGCGGGTGGTGTCCTCCCCGGCCTCGACCATGCCCTTGCGGAAGAACATATCCTGGATGTCGCCCTGCACCACCCAGGTCGTGCCGTCGGTCTGGTCCACTTCCAGGTCGATGGGGCTCAGGCGGAGCTTGAGCGAACCTTCGGGCATGCCGATTTCGGTGGGAACGGTGGCCGCGCCGTGCTCCAGGTTGATCTTGATCGACTGCACGAGGGTGCTGTTGAACAGGTGCTCGGTGCCGGTGGAGTCCTCGTCGTGAGTCCAGAAGTCACGGCCGAGCTCGGGGGGCACGTCCCCGGACTGGAACCGGAAGATGTAGTCCCGGGACAGGAGCTGGGCGTAGGGCTTGATTTCCTTTCGCTTGTAGGAATTGGCCAGGTTGTAGACCACGCTGTCCGGGGACACGTTCGCGGCGTACGGATCCTGAGTACCCTTGGGGGGCACCGTGCTGGGAGAGAAGATGCATCCGTGCAGGGCGAACCCCAGGGCGGCCGCCAGCACGGCGAAAGGAAGAAGGCGCTTCATCTGTAAAAATCCTCCGGGGACGGCGATGGCCTCTGGGGGGTTATCGGTCCGGCGTCCCCCGCACTCCAGCCCTGCCGGGCAGCTACCGAGTGTAGCACCGGTCACCGGGCGGGCGCAGTTTGGTCGTAAAAGGACCCAAGGGTCTGGTTGTCGGAGCCGTCTCTCAGGTCTCCCCAGAGGGAGAGCACCCAGCTTCCGGCCGAGAGCTCGGTCGCGGTAAGGTTGACCTCTCCGGAAATCGTCCGGGTAACAATAGTTGTATCTGCTTGCCTTTCAATGAATTGCAGCGTGTACGGCATCCTCTCGTAAAATGCGGTACCGCTCGTCCGCGTGGGCTCCACCCGGGAAAACACAAAGTATAGCGAATCTGTGGTGGAATTCACGAGGCCCTGTTGCCCCAGCTTGACCTCTTCGGCGGTGAGCGTGTCCCGGGCCCCCTGCCGGTTCTGCACGTCGAGCGCGTCCAGCGCCAGCTGGAAGCCCGGCCCCAGCGTCTCATCGAACTGAGGGATGCCGTCGCTCCCGCATCCCATCGCCTTGGAGAAGTTGTAGAGCACGCTGTCGGGGTCGATGGGATTCCGCCTCGCGCAGGCCTGCCCCCCGGTGCCGGGCTCCACCGGCTTCCGAATGGAGAACATCCCGCAGGAAGCGAGGATGGGTCCCGCCACCGCCAGTGCCACCACGAACCCCAAGAGCCGCCTCCGGGTTCCCGCCGCCGGTACGATTCTCATGATCAGAAGTCCTTGTTCAGGCTCGAGGTCACCGTCCAGTACGAGCGCTGGGTGTTGCTCCGGACGTAGCTCCCGGCCATGTCCAGCCGGACCCCGTTGGCCAGGGTCCGGCTGACCGTCACCCCCTCGGTGAGATCCAGGTTCCGGATGGTCGCGCGCAATCCCGTACCCTCGTTCACGTTGTCGATCCGAAGGAAGTGCGAGCGGAAGTCGATGGAGATCCAGGGGGCGATGTCGTAGACCACTTCCGGGGTCAGTTCCTGGCGGTAGGTGCGGTTGTTGCGGGCGAAGAGGCGCTCCCCCCCGGGTCCGAAGCTGAACGGCCCCGAGTCGTTGAGGATGAACCGGTGCTCCAGGGTAAGGTCCACCTTGGGACTGATGTGCGAGTCCACCTTGGACACGATGGATTGGGTCTTGAGCAGCGAGTTCTTGGAGCCGCTGAAGTCGTAGGTGGTGTAGAGGGCCTTGATGGCGTAGCTCTGGGTGATCAGCGTCCGTCCGGTCATCTGGTAGCTGATGTTGAAATCCGCGGAGAAGTCGGAGTCCTCGCGGGTGTTGTTGGCACGGGTGGGATTGAGCTGCACCTGGCGGGTCTGGCTCTTGGCGTAGGAGACGGTCACCGACCATTTCTGGTTCGGGGTGTAGACCAGGGCGGGCTGGATCTTGGTCTTGAGCTCATCGTTGTCGTTGCGCGTGCTCCGGGCGGCGTTGGCGTAGAACTGTTGCTTGGCCCGGACCAGCCCGTCGAACCGGACGGTGATCCTGGGGCTGAGCCTTCGCGACGCCCGCCCCTCCAGGTCGTTCGTGCGGGTGGTGAAGGTGTCGCTGGTGGCGGGCTGCAGCAGGTTCCGGTTATGGGAGAGCGTGGCGTCGTAGTCGGAGGCGAGGAAGTTTCCCTTCAGGTGAAGCGCCCAGGAGTCCGAGTTTCCGAACCTGGCGAGGTTCTCCTGCACCCGAAAGCTCGAGTTGTCGGTACCGGCGGCGAGGGTGAGGTCTCCCCCCAGCTTGGGAGAGGGCGTGAAGGCGATCTTCGCGTTGTAGCTCGTGCTCTTCTTCACCGAGTGCTCGAGCCGTCCCTGCCCCGCGGTGAGGTAGAAGCTGGAGTTGCTCTGTGAGAGCGAGTTGACGGTGAGCACGCCGTTCAGCCAGGCGAGCGGGCTGAAGGTGAGGGTGCCGCTCCCGGTCTGGGTTTCGCCGCTGGTGGGCTGGCGGTCGTCCGGCTCGTTGGAGGAGTGGAGGACGCTGGTCTGGTCCGAGCGGCTGTCCCGGAGGATCACGGTGGCGGAGAGAGCCTCCATCGGGCTCCAGCTCGAGCTGAGGCCGGCGCTCCGGTCCGTGCTGGTGCTGACGCTGGAGGTACGGGAGTCGTTGCGCACGGTCAGGTCGTTGTTCCGGCCGAGCCCCACCCCCGCGTCCACCGTGTTCCGGATGGACAGGAGATCGAGGGTGTACTTGGTGTTCAGGTTGAGCGAGGACTTGTCGGTCTGGTTCTGATTCCCCGGGGAACTCACCGAGTTCCGGCCCAGGGCCATGGACAGGGTCACCGGAAGGTGGGGGATGAAGAAGAAACGGACGTCGGTGTGATTGTCTCCGTTGCGGCGCTCCTCGTTCCGGTCGGAGTCCCGGCGGACCTGGAAGCTGGTCTTGTTGTTGAAGTTCATGAAGCCCAGGCCGGTGCCGAAGTCGAAGCTCTGGTTCCAGATCGAGGTGCGCCGCAGGAGCTGATAGCTGGTGCCGTACTTGGGCTGGAGCACCTGGAATACCCCGGCCTCGGTGCTGTCGCTGCGGGCGGGGCCGGCCTCGGCGGGCCGCGGGCGCGCTCCTGGGAGGAGCCCGGCCGCGCCCATCGCCATCAGCGCGAGCATGCAGGAGAGGAGGCACGCCTCCCGGGCCCGGCCGGCCGGGACGAATGCGTGCTGTCGGGGACCGAACGTCACCCTGTCACGTCCTCCTCCCCGTCCTCGCGGCGGGGACCATGGGCCGGCGATCCCTCTCCGGGGGGCGCGGTCCGCCCGCCTTCCCCCAGGAGATCGGCCACCCGGCGGAAGTCCTCCAGACTCAGCCGCTCCCCCCGGATCCGGAGGTCGAGGCCCGCCTCGGTCAGCGCCGCCTCCACCTCCGGGCGCGGCAACGCGAGCCCGGCGGCCAGGGAGTTGGCCAGGGTCTTGCGCCGCTCCCCGAACCCGGCCCGGATGACCCGGAAGAAATACTGTTCGTCCCGCGGACGCACCGCCGGCGTCCCGCGAAAACGGAACGCGACCAGGCTCGAGGTCACCTTGGGGATCGGCCGGAAGACGCCGGGGGGGACGTCCAGGATCCGTTCCGCCTCGGCCCGGTAGTGCACGGCGAGGGTCAGGGTGCCGGCCTCGCGGGTTCCCGGCACCGCGGTGAGCCGCGCCGCCACCTCCCGTTGCATCAGCACGACCGCCCGGCGCAGGTCCGCGTACTGCTCCAGGAGCCACAGCACCAGATCCGAGGTGATGGCGTAAGGGAGGTTCCCTACCACCAGTGCCTCCCCCTCCGGCACCAGATCCCGGACCCGGAGCTTCAGGATGTCTCCCTCGTGAAGCGTGAGCCTGGGCTCCGCTTCGAATTCGACCCGCAGACGCTCCAAAAGTTCCCGGTCGAGTTCCACCGCGTGGACGTGGGCCGCCCGCTCGCAGAGGAGCCGGGTCAGCGCCCCGGTCCCCGCCCCGATCTCGATCACCCGGTCGGTGGGCCGGATCTGGCAGAGATCCACGATCTTGCGGGCCATGTTGGGGTCGACCAGGAAGTTCTGACTCAGGCGTTTTTTTGGACGGGGATGGGGCCCGGCGTGGCCGGAGGAACCGGGACGGGGCCCGGCGTGCCCGGCGTGCCCGGAGGGACGGGGATGGGGGCGGGGCTTCCTAGGGCTCAATCGGTTCCACCGGGGGCCAGGGGGCGGCGTGGGAGAAGAGCCGGGCCGCGTTGGCGCCGGTCCGGGCCACGATCTCCTCGGGGCTCACCCCCTGGAGTTCGGCCAGGCGAAGCACGGTGAATCGCATCTTGGCCGGATCGTTCCGGCTCCCCTTCTCGGGGATCGGGGCCAGCCAGGGAGCGTCGGTCTCGAGCACCAGCCGGTCCAGGGGCAGCTCCCCGATCATCCGGCCCGACTTCTTCCGGGGGTTCCGGTAGGTGATGCTCCCCCCCAGGCCCAGATGGAATCCCAGGGCCATGGCCCGGTCGGCCACGCCGCGGTCGCCGGAGAAGCAGTGGAAGATCCCCCGGGCCTTGCCCCCTCCGGCCTCGGCCAGGATGCGCAGGACGTCGTCGTGGGCTTCGCGATCGTGGATCACCAGCGGGAGGTCCCGCTCCACCGCCAACGCCACCGTCCGCTCGAAGAGCGCCAGCTGCCGGTCGCGGGGGGCCCAGTCCCGGTAGAAGTCGAGGCCGGTCTCCCCCACCGCCACCACCTCGGGCTCGCGGGTCAACGCGGCCATGGCGGCGAAGTCGTCGCCGGTCGCCGTGCCCGCCTCGTGCGGGTGGATTCCGGCCGCGGCCCGGATCCGGCGGGGGTGGCGCCGGGCCAGCTCGATCGCCTTCCGGCTCGTCTCCACCGAGTAGCCGACCTCGAGCACCGCGGTCACCCCGGCGGCGAAGGCGCGGTCGATCGCCGCCTCCCGGTCGGGATCGAAATCGGGATGGGAAAAGTGGCAGTGGGTGTCGATCATGGCGGCGCGGCGGGTTACGCCTCCTCCGAGGCCTCGATGCGGGGGAACAGCGGTTCGGGGCGAACGAGGGGGCGCGCCGGCCGGAACGCGGCCGGGTCCCAGCGAGCGTCGGCCAGGGTCAGCGCGTCCTCGGCGCCGGGGGCCTGGAGCCGTTCGCGGATCCCCGCGCATTTGCCGGGCATGACCGGGGTGAGGAGGAGCGCGGCCAGCCGCACCGACTCCAGGAGCGCGTTCAGGAGGGTGCCCAGCCGCTCCCCGCGAGCGGGGTCTTTGGCCTCCTTCCAGGGGGCGGTCTCTTCGATGTACTGGTTCGCCCGGCGCACCAGCGCCGCCACCCCGGCGATGGCCCGGTCCACCGCCAGCCCCTCGAAGCCGGCGCGGGTCTCGGCCACCGCCCGCTCGGCGGCGGCCCGGAGTTCGGCGTCGGGTCCGGAAGGCTCGAGCGCGCAGTCGGCGGGGAGGTCGCCCCCGAAATACTTGACCGCCATCGACACCGTGCGGCTCACCAGGTTTCCGAGGTCGTTGGCGAGCTCGGTGTTGTAGCGCTCGATGAACAGGTCCCAGGTGAAGTCGCCGTCCCGGTCCAGCGGCACCTCCTTCAGGAGGTAGTAGCGGAGCGGATCGGGGCCGAAGCGCGAGGTCACCTCCAGCGGCTCCACGATGTTTCCGAGCGACTTGGTAAGCTTCTCCCCCCGGAAGGTGACCCAGCCGTGGCCGAGGATCCGCTTGGGCAACGCCAGCCCCGCGCTCATCAGCATGGCCGGCCAGATCACCGCGTGGAAGCGGGTGATGTCCTTGCCGATCACGTGGAGGTCGGCGGGCCACACCGCCTCGAACCGCGCGCGCTCGGCGGGATCGTCCGAGGCGAACCCGGCGGCGGTCACGTAGTTGATGAGGGCGTCGAACCAGACGTAGACCCGCTGGGCCGGGTCGAGGGGCAGCGGCACCCCCCACCCGCTTCCCGGGCGCGAGACCGAGATGTCCTCGAGGCCGCTCTCGATCACGTTCACGATCTCGTTCCGGCGGGATTCCGGGACCAGGAAGTCCGGGTGCCGGCGGAAGTGGCGGAGAAGCGGCTCCTGGTACTTCGAGAGCCGGAAGAACCAGTTCTCCTCCTCGATCCAATCCGGCTTGGTGCGGTGGATGGGACAGAGGCCGTCCACCAGGTCCTTCTCCTGCTTGAACGCCTCGCAGGAGACGCAGTAGTAGCCGGTGTACTTCCCCTTGTAGACGTCGCCGGCCTCCTGAACCCGCCGGAAGAACTCCTGCACCGCCCGCGCGTGGCGCGGTTCGCTGGTGCGGATGAACACGTCGTAGCTGAGTTCCAGGCTCCGCCAGGTGTCCTCGAACCGGGCCGCCATGGTGTCGGTGTAGGCCAGCGGCTCCTGCCCCAGCTTCCGGGCCGCGCGCTCCACGTTCAGGCTGTGCTCGTCGGTGCCCATGAGGAAGTACACGTCCTCGCCGGCCAGCCGGTGATAGCGGGCCAGCGCGTCCGCGGCGATCTTCTCGTACGCGGTCCCCAGGTGGGGGTTCGAGTTCACGTAGTCGATGGCGCAGGTGATGTACCGGGTCTTGGCGGTCATGCCGGGCGGAGCCTCATGGGATGGTCGTCCCCGGCCAGCTCCAGGGCCAGCCGGTGGAGGACGAGCGGGAGATAGACGTTGCCTTCCATGGCCCGGCGCGCCTCTTCCAGGGCGCGGACCCGGCGGCGGATGGCGGCCACCGCGATTCCGGCGGCTTCGGCGCGGACCGCGGCCTCCCGGTCCCGGTTGGACAGCGGCACCGCGCTCCCGGTGGCGGCGCGAAGCAGGTCCTGGGCCCACAGGACCCCGAAGTCGAGGAGCCGGGCCACCGCGGCGCGGTCGCGGAGCGCCACCAGCTCCTCGATCCCCTCGTAGAGCCCGGGGTCGCCGGGGCGGAGCTCCAGATGGCGTAGCGCGACGTCGCGCCCGGCCACCACGTCTTCCTCCAGGAGCGAGGCGGCGTGGGTGAGACTTCCCCGGGCGAGGGCGGCGGCCAGCCCCGCGGCGCGCGGTTGGGGAGGAGCGGCGGCCGCGGCCTTCCGCCGCCCCCGTCCGGGGGCCCCTTCCGCCCCGGCGGCCTCGGTCAACCGCTCCACCAGGAGGGCGGCGATCTCCTCCTCCAACAGGTCCCGGAACCGCACCGCCTGGCACCGGGAGACGATGGTGTCCAGGAGCCCGGTGGGGCGGTGGGTGGTGAGGATGAGCAGGTTCCCGGGGGGGGGCTCCTCCAGGACCTTGAGAAGGCTGTTGGCCGCCTCGGCGGTCATGCGCTCGGCCTCGGTGATCACGAACACCTTGATCCGGGCCTCCACCGGGGCGAAGCCGGCCTGGCGGCGGAGTTCGCCCACGCTCCCCACCATCGAATCCTCGTCCCGGCCGATGGCGATGGAGGCGCTCGCCTTGTAGCTCAAGCCGTGAATGCCCGGGGCCAGCCGCTCGTCCAGGGTGGCGCGCACGTGGTCGGAGCGGGAATCCCCCTTCAGCCGCTTCCCCCCTTCGGAGCCGGCCATGGGGAAGATCCAGTGGAGGTCGGGGTGGCGGAGCCGGGAGAACTTGCCGCAGCTCGGACAGGTTCCGCAGGAATCCCCGGGAGCGGGACGCGCGCAGTTCAGGTACTGGGCCAGGGCGAAGGCGGTCGAGGTCTTTCCCACCCCCCGGGTGCCGTGAAAGAGATAGGCATGGGGGAGCCGGTCGCGGGCCGCGGCCCGGCGAAGGAGGTCATGGGCCCGCTCCTGGCCACGTATGTCGGCGAACCGGGGCATAGGCGAAGCATTGTAGCAGGGGCGGGGGCGGCGGGGTCGGTCCGGAGGGGCTCAGGGCTCCCGGCGGCGGACCACCGCCGCCCGCACCGCCTCGACCCCGGCCAGGGCGAAGAGCGGCGAGAGGTAGAGAAGCTCCAGGAGATGCCGGCCGAGCGCGGGCCCGGCGCCCGCCCCCTCGCGCGGCAGGGCCGCGCCGAGGCTCCGCCACAGCCCTTCCGACACCTCCGGCCGCACCAGGAGCGCCGCGGCCAGGCCGGCCAGGAGCGTCACCCCCAAGACCTGGGGGAAGACCAGCCGGAGCCACGATCCGGCGGGCCCGGGGTCCGGGGCCGGGGCCGCGGCCCGGGCAACGGCGAGGGCGTCCCGCACCCAGGCCTCGGGCGGCTGCTCGGCGGCCAAGGCGGCGCGCAGGCTCCGCCCCAACCCGTCCTCTCGAAGCTCGCGTTCATCCCGATCCATGGCCAGGTCCCTTCGGCGGTCGCGGGACCGCCGGCCGGGAGCGCCCCTCATCCGAGGGGGCCGCTCCCCCCCAGGAGTTCGCGCAGGCGCTTGCGCGCCCGCAGGAGATCACTCTTGACCGTGTTGACCGGGCGGCCGGTCAGCGCCGCCACCTCGGCCAGCGGCATGTCCTCCCCGTAGAATAACAGCACCGCTTCCCGCTGGACCCCGGGGAGGGCGTCCAGGGCGGCGGTCACCGAGCGGGTCAGCACCGGTTCCACCGGGTCCACCGCCGGCTCCGCCGGCGCGCCGGCCCCCTCGTCGAGGGAGTCGGTGCGGGCCTCGCGGCGCCGGCGGCCCCGGAGGCGGTTGAGCGCGGCGTTCCGCCCGACGGTGAGCACCCAGGTGGTGAGCGCCGCTTCGCCGCGGAAGCCGGGAAGCGCTTTGAAAACGCGTAGATACGTGTCCTGGAACACCTCCCGGGCCGCCTCCGGGTCCCGGAGCATGTGCACCAGGAACCGGTAGAGGCTTTCCTGGGTCTCGGCCACCACGCGCGCGTAGGCCCCCTCCCGGTCGCCGGCGGCCAGGAGGTCCCCCACCGGGGACGCTATGTCGTCGGCCATGGCCGGCTCGCTCCGCACGGGGCTCCCTTCCGCCCCCGGCCGGGGGCTCGCCGGGTTGGACCTCCGGGAGGGCGTCGAGGTTGCATCGGCCGGATCGTGAGCCAACCGAGGGGCGGGTGCAACCGGGGCCGGGGGCGGGGTGTCCATCCGGGTGCGGCGCAAGGCGGTGGAGCGCCCCGGGCGCGGCGCCGCGGGACTCAACTCGAGAGGAAAAACGATCCATGGAGCCGGTACTCGTCATCGTGGTCGCGCTTCTCATCCCCATCACCTACCTGATCGTGAGCGGGGTGCGGAAGGTGAAGCAGCGGGAGTTCCTGCACCGGGAGCGGATGCGGGCCATCGAGACCGGGGCCGCCAACCTGCCGCCCCATCTCTTTGAATTCGAGGAGGAGCGCCCGGCCCCCCGGCGCGCCCCGCGCGGGGTGGGGATCCACGGGGCGATCTGGACCGGGATCGGCGCCGGGCTGGTGGTCTCCACCGTGCTCATCCGCACCTACGGCTACAACTCGGATCTGCAGCAGTTCGCCCTGTTCGTTCAGATCTGGGCGGTGCCGGCGCTGTTCGTGGGGATCGCGCTGGTGATCTACGCCGCGGTCAACCACCGGAGCGGGCGGGCGGACGCGCCCGGAGCGCGGCGGGAGCCTTGAGCGCCGCGGGGGGGAGCGCGGCGCCGCGCCCCCCCCCGCGGCGGCCCCGGCTCAACGGTGGCCGCTGGAGTCGTTTTCTTTCGTCCCGGACCCGGTCTCCGGCTTGGTTTCCGCCTTCGCCTTCGTCCCGGACCCGGTCTCCGGCTTGGATCCGGCCTTCGCCTTCGTTCCGGACCCGGCCGCCGGGTTCGCCGGGGACCCGGTCTCCGGCTTCACCTCCGCCTTCGTTCCCGCCTGGGCGCCGCCGGAGCCGTTCACGTTCTCGCCCTTCATGCTCCGGCCCACCCCCTCGGAAGCGGGGCGCAAGGTTCCCCGGATCTCACCGGACGGGTGCTCGGTGGTGTGGACGTTGACGTAGGTGCTGTCGATATTGATCTCGGCCACCAGGTCGGCGATGGTCTTGCCCGCCATGGGCCCGACGAGGTCGGAGGCGGTGATGGTGCCGGTGGCCAGGACCCCGTTGACCGCCCCGGTGGGCTGGTCGGGGTGGAAGAGCGTGGCCACTACCGGACCGTTGGTGTCCTCCGCTCCCAAGTGGATGTGGGCCATGGTCACGTTCTGCATGCCGTTCACGGTGACCCGGTAGCGGAGCGAGTCGCCGTCCACCCATACCACGGCCATCCCGCGGGCGTCGGTGGTGACCGGCGGGACCTCCAGCACCCCGGAGAGCATGGTGTTGTAGGTGGGGTTCTTCCCCTCCGGCGGGGCGGCGTGGGCGGAAGTGAGGAGCGCGGCGGAAACGAGGGCCACGGCCAGGAACGGTCCGAGGATCCGGACGGGTTTCATGATGTCCTCCCGGAGACGATTGATTGGGGGCCGCCGACGCGAGAAAATCGAGACCAGGCGCGCCGGCGGATTCCAGCGAAGTCCAAATGCTGCCTCGATCGACGCTACGCTCCCGGGAGGGACGCTGTCAAATCGGTTTCTGGGAGGGAGGGGGGGCGGCGGGGCCTCGGGTCAGCGCAACCAGCTCTGCGGATCCTGCGCCGTGCCCCCCTGCCGCACCTCGAAGTGGAGGCAGGGGCCCTTGAGGCTACCGGTGTCCCCCACCGCGCCGAGGACGTCGCCCGGGTTCAGCCGCGCCCCCTGCCCCACCGCCACCGAGGAGAGGTGGGCGTAGATCGTGTAGTAGCCGCGGCCGTGGTTCACGATCACGGTCTGCCCGTAGCCGGGAAGCCACTGCACCAGGTCCACCACCCCGTCGGCCACCGAGTGGACCGGGGTGCCGATGGGGGCGGCCACGTCCACTCCGTTGTTGAGGGTCACGGTGTGGTACTTGGCGTGCTCGTGGCGGCCGAAGGTGTCGATCACCTCCCCGGCCACCGGCCAGGGAAGCCGGCCCTGGTTCCGGCCGAAGTCGTTGTGGTCGAGTTCGGCCAGGACCGGGTTGTTGCGGCTCACCGCCTCCTTGCGCTTCCGCTCCAGCTCGGCCAGGACCTTCTGCATGCGGACGGCGGCCTGCTCCAGCTCCCTGGCCGCCTCCTCGTTCTCGGTGCGGCGGTCGTGGATCTTGCCCAGGTCGCGGGCGCGCTCCGCCTTGAGCGACTCGTACTTCCGGCGCTCCGCCTCCTTCTCCTCGCGGACTCGGTCCACTTCGTCCTTCGACGCCTGGAGCCGCCCCAGCTTGTCCTGTACCTCGGCCTCGCGCGACTCCACCTCGGTGATGAGACGCCGGTCCTGCTCCAGCACCCGGTTCAGGAACGCCCCCCGCTCCAGGAGCCCGGCGAAGGTGTCGGCGGAGAAGAGGATTTCCAGGGAGCGGGCCTTCCCGTACATGTAGCCGTAGCGAAGCCGGTCGCCGAGGGCTTTGCGCCGCTCGGCGAGCACGTCCTCGGCGCGGGAGATCTCGGCGGAGGCGGCGGTCATCCCGCGCTCGAGCGCGATCTGGCGGGCGTTGAGCTGGTCCAGGTAGTCGCCGGTGGCGGCGATGGCCTGCTCGGCGCGGTTGAGCCGGGCCAGCACCCCTTTCTCCTGGCGGGCGTACTCCCGGGCCTTGGCCCGCTTCTCGGCGGCCTGGCGCTTGAGATCCTCCAGTTCCTGGCGATGGTCCTGGATGGCGTCGTCGTAGCCGCCCCGGCCCTGGGCCAGCGCGGGACGGAGCCTCGGGGCCGGACCCGCCGCCGCCCACAGGACCGACGCCAGCCCCGCCCAGACCACGATCCGCGCGGACCGCACCTCAGAGCCCGACCTGGCGCAGGACGTGGCGGACCGAGAGGGCGCTGCCCACCAGGCCCAGGCTCAGGGCCAGTCCCACGAAGCCCAGGCACCAGGCCGGGTCCAGGAACTCGACCCCGGCGATCCGGCGGCCGACCAGAAGGGTGGCGCCGTAGAGCGCGCCCAGGGCCAGGGTCCCGGCCACGAGCGCCTGAAGGATCCCCTCGCTCAGGAAGGGGATGCGGATGAAGGCCTCGCTCGCCCCCACCGACTTCATGACGTGGATGAGGTCCCGGCGGGCGACCACGGTCAACCGCACCGTGCTCGCCACGATGACCACGATGGAGAGCGCCACCGCGATCCCGATGGCCAGGGTGAAGAAGAGCACGGAGTGGGCGAAGCGGTCCATCCGGCCCACCCACTCGCCCCCGGTCAGCACCTCGTCCACCTCGTCCCAGTTGCGGACCTCGGCGGCGAGGCCGGCGATGGTGGCGGCGTCGCGGGAGCCGGGCTTGAGCATCAGGTGGAAGGAGTCCGGGAGCGGGTTTCCGCCCACCGTCTCCAGGAGCCCGTCCACCTTCATCGACTTGGAGAACTCGGCCCAGGCCTCGTCCCGGGACACGAACTGCGCGCCGGCCACCGCCGGATGAAGCTCCAGCCGGTCCCGGACCGCGTCCCGGTCCGGAGGGGCGAGCCCGTCCTTGAGGTAGACCACGACCTCCTTCCGGTTCTGGAGGTCGCGCATCACCCGGCGCACGTTGTAGGTGGTGACCAAGAACACTCCCAGGACCAGGAGGCTCGCGGTCATGGTGAGGACGGCGGTGAAGGTGAGGCCGCGGTGGCGGTGGACGCCGCGGGCCCCCTCGTTGACCAGGTAGCGCAGGGTCCGGAATCTCATGTCAACGTACTCCCCGCATGGGATCGACCCAGTCCTCGACGATCGTCCCCTCGTCGAGGCGCACGTAGCGTTCGCCGCTGTCGATCACCAGCTCCATCTTGTGGGTGGCGAGGAGGACCGCGGTGCCGCCGGCATGGATGCGGCGGATGATCTCGATGATCTCGTCCGAGGTCTTGGGATCCAGGTTGGCGGTGGGCTCGTCGGCCAGGAGCACGAAGGGCCGGTTCACCACCGCCCGGGCCAGGGCGATCCGCTGCTGCTCCCCACCCGAAAGCTCCCGCGGGCGGTCGCCGGCCTTGTGGGAGAGCCCCACCTGGTCCAGCACCGCGTCCACCCGCCCCCGGATCTCCCCCTCGGTGAACTCGCCGAAGAGCCGGAGCGGAAAGGCCACGTTGTCGTAAACCGAGCGGTCGTGGAGCAGACGGAAGTCCTGGAACACCACCCCCACCCGGCGGCGCAAGGTGAGGATCTTCTTCCGGGTCATGGCCGCGGTGGTGAAGCCGGCCACCACCACCTCGCCCTGGGTGGGCATGATCTCCATGTGGATCAGCTTCAGGATGGTGGTCTTGCCCGAGCCGCTGGTGCCCACCAGGTACACGAACTCCCCGTCCTCGACGGTGAGGTTCACGTCCATGAGAGCGGGGAGCGCTCCCGTGCGGTACGTCTTGGTGACGTGGAAGAATTTGATCATGGCGGTTGCTGGATCCAGGACGCGGGAACGCCCGGGGGCACGTGGGCGCCGCACGGCTGCGGTCCCCCCCTCCAGGGTTTTCGTCCGCGTTTCGGCCGGGCCGTAGCGATTTCACGCGAGGCGGGGGGGGGCGCGCGCTTCGGGCGCCCCCGTGGCCGCGTCGTCGCGGATCGACCACGGCGGGTTGTGGGCTGGTCCGGGAACCGTAGCACGGGGGACCGGGCCGGGCAACGCGGGTTCGGCCGGGCCTGCCGCCGTCCCCGGCCGGGGACCGACGGCTCCGGACCCCTTGTGCTAGCATCGGTTGCGCCCGACGGGAGCGTCCCGGCAAACCGGCCGCGGCCCGCCGGCCGCGATTCTTCATCCCCCGCAAGGAGCCGAACCGTGGACTTCCGCACCGAACGGGACTCTCTGGGCGAGGTCCAGGTCCCGGCCGAGGCCTACTGGGGAGCCCAGACCCAGCGGGCGCTCCGGAATTTCCCCATCTCCGGGCTCGCCCCCGATCCCGCCCTGGTCCGGGCCTACGCCTTCCAGAAGCGCGCGTCGGCCACGGTGAACCGGGACCTGGGTCTGGTGGAGCCGCCCATCGCCGACAGCATTGCCCGGGCGTGCGACGAGGTGCTGGCCGGGAAGCTCGCCGACCAGTTCGTGGTGGACCCGTTCCAGGCCGGAGCCGGCACCAGCCACCACATGAACGTGAACGAGGTCCTGGCCAACCGCGCCAACGAGATCCTGGGCGCGGGGCGCGGAACCTACTCCCCCGTCCACCCCAACAACCACGTGAACTTCGGCCAGTCCACCAACGACACCTTTCCCACCGCTCTGCGGACGGCGATCATGCTCCGGGAAGGCGAGATGGAGCGGGAGCTGAGCCTGCTAGCGGGGGCGTTCCGGACCAAGGAGACCGAGTTCGCCGGCATCGTCACCGCCGGCCGCACCCATCTCCAGGACGCCACCCCCATCGGGCTGGGACAGGTGTTCGGAGGGTACGCCGGCATGGTGGACCGGGTCCGCGCGCATCTCGCCGAGGCCTCGGACGCACTCCTGGAGCTTTCCATCGGGGGGACGGCGGTGGGGACGGGGGTGAACCGGCACCCCGACTACCCGCGGCTCGTGTGCGCGGAGATGGAGCGGCTGACCGGCCTGGCGGTGCGCCCGACCCCGATCCCGATCGCGCTTCACCAGAGCACCCACGACTTCGCCCGGTACGCGGGCGCGCTCAAGGGAGTGGCGCTGGAGCTCATCAAGATCGCCAACGACCTGCGGCTCATGGCCTCGGGGCCGACCAGCGGGATCGGCGAGATCGCGTTGCCCGCGGTCCAGCCGGGGTCCTCCATCATGCCGGGCAAGGTGAACCCGGTGATGGCGGAGAACCTGAACATGGTCTGCTTCCACGTGGTGGGGGCCGAGGCGGCGGTGGCGATGGCGTCGCAGGCCGGGCAGTTCCAGCTCAACGTGATGATGCCGGTGATCGCCTACGAGATCCTGTTCGCGATGGACATCCTGGAGCGGGCGCTCCGGGTGTTCCGCGAGTTCTGCGTGGAGGGGATCACCGCCGACGCCGACGCCTGCCGGGCCTACGCCGAGAAGACGGTGTCCCTGGCCACGGTGCTGAATCCGGTGGTGGGCTACGGGAAGGCGGCGGAGATCGTGAAGCGGGCGGTGGCGGAGCGTCGCAGCATCATCGCGACGGCCGCGGACGCGCTGGGCCTGACCGAGGCCGAGGCGCGCAAGCTCCTGGATCCCGCGCGCTGGACCCGGCCGGGAATCGTGGACGCGGCGAGCGTGAAGCGGGACGGCGAGTAGGGTGGAACCCGGGGACGAGCCGGTCCGGGGGCCGGAGGTGGGCGAACCGGGAGCCGGGCACTCCAACGTGCAGCCCCTGTGGCGGCTGGCGCTCCTGGTCTTCGTTTCCTACGGTCTCTACCAGTTCTACTGGTTCTGGCGGAACTGGCGCGACCTGGGCCGGTCCAACCCGGGATGGCGGGCGGCGGGGCTCCTGGTGCCGGTCCTGAACCTGTTCCTCATCCACGACTTCTTCATGACGGTGGAGGGGGCGGGGCTCCGGCTGGGATTCCGGGTCTTCTCCGCGATCAAGGTCACCCTCGCCTTCATCGGGCTCAACCTGTTCGCGACCACGGTGTCGCTCCTCATCTACCCCTGGAAGCCCTCGAACGCGGGACAGAGCTTGAGCCTGTTCGCGATCGAGGCGCTGCTCATCATGCTCCAGCTCCTGCCGGTGGTGTACGCGCAGGGCGGGATCAACCTCATCTGGCTCACCGCCACCCCGGGACGGCCGGTCAGGACCGGCCTCAACCGGTGGGAGATCGTTTGGGTGGTGGTCTTCGCGGTGGTGTGGCAGCTCAGCCTGATGTCGGTGCTGGTGCCGGGCGGGGCGAAGTAGCCGGGAGGGCGCCCCCGGGTTCCCGGACCGCTTCCGGCGCCGCCGGTCCGCGACCCCGGTCAGAACTCCGGTTCGGGGCGCTGGTCGGAGAGAACCTGGTAGTGATCGCGGGCGGAACTCCGGGAGACCCGGCCCGGCGGGACCTCCAGCACCCGGACCTCCAGCACCCGGGTCCCCAGATCGAGGCGGATCCGGTCGCCGGCGGCGACCGCGCGGGCGGCCTTGGCCGGCTCGCCGTTCACCGTGATCTTCCCCCGCTCGCAGGCCTCCTTGGCCAGGGTGCGGCTCTTGAGGATGCAGACCGCGTTCAGGTAGACGTCGATGCGCATGGTCGATCGGCCGTCGTCGCCGGCGACGCCCCTGGCGCCGCTATCTCCCGCCCCAGGTCTTGATCTCCACGTAGGCCGAGTCCCGGACCGCGGCCATCCACTTGTCGTACTGCTTTTCGAGTTGCTGCTGGGTCACGTAGTCCTTGAGCTTGTCCTTGATCTCGTCGAAGTCGTAGGCGCCGCCGGCGCGGATGTCGAGCACCTTGAACACGTGAAAGCCCCGGTCGGAGCGAACCACCGGGCTGATCCCACCCCCGCCCAGGCTGTCGACGATCGAGGCCACCGCGGGCACCAGCGCGCTGAGCGGCGTCCAGCCCAGGTCGCCGCCGTTACCGCGGGTCACCTCGTCGTCGCTCATCTCCAAGGCGACCTTGCCGAAGTCCTCTCCGGCCGCCACCCGGGCCCGGGCCTTCTCCGCCTTGGCCTTGGCCTTGGCCACGTCGGCGTCGGACGGCGCCACCATGGCCAGGACGTGGCGAACCTGGAACTTCTCCCCGTCCCGGTCGAGCACCTCGATCAGGTGCCATCCGAACCGGGTCTGGACCGGTTCGGAGACCTCGCCGGTCTTGAGCGTATCCACCGCCGCCTCGAAGTCGGGGTCGAGATCGCCGGGGCCGAACCACCCCAGCAGTCCCCCGCGGCCCCGGGAGGGATCGTCCGAGACCTCGGAGGCGACCTTGTCGAACGCCTCGCCGTTCACGATCCGCGCTCTCGCATCCTCGACCCGGGCCAGCGCGGCCGCGCTCTTGGCCGGATCCACCGGGTAGACCACGATGTGGGCGAGATGGACCTCCTCCGGCTTGGGGGGGAGATCCTCCCGGTGCTCCTCGTAGTACTTCTTGACCTGGTCGCTGGTCACCTCGACCTTGCTCCGGATCTCCTTGCCCACCACCTTCTGGGCGAGGAGCTCCTGGCGGATGTCGTCCTCGTAGCGCTGCCGGAGCATGGTCTCGGAGATGCCCTCCTTCTGCAGCGCCTCGTGGAAGGCGTCGTCGGTGGGGAACTGGGCCCGCACCTTGCTCATGGCGTCGTCGACCTGGGCGGTGACCTCGGAATCGTCCACGTCGATCCCCTGGCTCTTGGCCCGCTCCACCACCAGCTTCTCCTCGATCAGCCGGTCCAGGACCTCCTTGCGGATGTCGCCGATCTGGGTGGAGTCCTTCCCCGCGAGCTGGCCCTGGGCGTCGAGGATGAACATCTTCTCGTCCACCTCGGAGAGCAGGATGATGTCGTTGTTCACCACCGCGGCGATGCGGTCGATCACCTGGGATCCGGTGAGGGCAAGGAAGGCGGCCACGGTCACCGCGACTTTGGCGAGGGTTCGGTTCATTCGGGTTCCTTCGGAGTGCGACCCGCGAGCCGGGTCAAGAGATCGAGGGCCTCGGCCAGGCCCCCCTGGGCCTTGAGCGCGAACCGGCCGGAGGTCGCAAATTCTACCGGTACCGTGATCCGTTTCATCCAGTCCCGCAGCCGGTCGGGGGCGGGCGGCTCCGCCAGTTCGAACTCCATCTTATTGCCTCGAAGCCAGATCGAGGAGAGGCCGGCTTCGCTCCCCAGGATCCGGGCCCGGCGGAGGGCGAACAGGGCCTCGGCCGGGGCGGCCAGGCGCCCGAAGCGGTCGCGGAGCTCCTCCTCCAGGCCGTCCACCGCATCCAGCTCCCGGGCGTCGGCCAGCCGCTTGTAGAAGGCGACCTTCTCCTCCGCGTCCTCGACGTAGTCGTCGGGGAGGAAGGCGTCGTGGTCGGTGGTGAGCCTCGGCTCGGGACGCTCCTCGAGCGGCATGCCGCGCAGCTCGCGGACCGCCTCCTCCACCAGGCGCACGTACATCTCGAACCCCACCTGGACGATGTGGCCGGACTGCTCGGCGCCCAGGATGTTGCCGGCGCCCCGGATCTCCAGGTCGCGCATGGCCAGGGCGAAGCCGCTGCCCAGCTCGTCGAACTCGGCGATGGCCCGGAGCCGCTTCATGGCGGTCTCGGTGAGCGCGGTGGAGGCGGGAACCAGGAAGTAGCAGAAGGCTTTCTGGGTGCTCCGGCCGACCCGGCCGCGGAGCTGGTAGAGCTGGGAGAGGCCGAAGGCGTCGGCCCGGTTAACCACCATGGTGTTGACCGAGGGGATATCGAGGCCGCTCTCGATGATCATGGTGGCGACGAGGACGTCGATCCGCCGCTCCACGAAGTCGTGCATCACCCGCTCGAGCTGGCGCTCGGCCATCTGCCCGTGGGCCACCGCGATCCGCAGGGTGGGGCAGAGTTTCTGCACGTAGCTTCCCATGGTGTGGATGGACTCCACCCGGTTGTGCACGAAAAAGGACTGCCCGCCCCGGTCGGCTTCGCGCAGCAGCGCCTCCTGGATGAGTTCGCGGTCGAACTCGGCGATCTCGGTGGCCACCGGGACCCGGCCCACCGGCGGGGTCTGGATCACGGTGATGTCGCGCACTCCGAGCAGCGACAGGTTGAGGGTGCGCGGGATGGGGGTGGCGGTGAGGGTGAGGAGGTCCACGTTGGCCCGGAACTGCTTGAGCTTCTCCTTGTGGCCCACCCCGAAGCGCTGCTCCTCGTCCACGATCACCAGGCCCAGGTTCTTGAACCGCACCGATTTGCCGAGAAGCGCGTGGGTGCCGATCACCATGTCCAGGGTGCCGCCGGCGGCCTGGGCGATGACCGCGCTTCGCTGGCGCGGGGTGCGGAAGCGCGAGAGCATGTCCACCTTGACCGGGAAGTCGCGGAAGCGTTCGGCGAAGGTGGTGAAGTGCTGCTCGGCGAGAATGGTGGTGGGGACGAGCATGGCCACCTGGCGGCCGCCGAGGATGGCCTTGAACGCGGCCCGCACCGCGACCTCGGTCTTGCCGTACCCCACGTCCCCGCAGATCAGGCGGTCCATGGGGGTGGGGGCCTCCATGTCGCCCTTCACCTCCTCCACGGCCTTGAGCTGGTCGACGGTCTCCTCGAACGGGAACGATCCCTCGAGCTCGCGCTGCCAGGGGGTGTCGGGGCCGAAGGCGTGGCCGGGATGGGCCTTGCGGAGCGCGTAGGTGCGCACCAGCTCCCCCGCGATCTCCTGAATCGCCTTCTTGGCCTTGTCCTTGGTCTTGCCCCAGGCGGCGCCCCCCAGCCGCGACAGCGACGGGGCGCGCCCCTCCTCCGAGGAGTAGCGCTGGATGAGTCCGAGCTGATCCACCGGAACGTAGAGCTTGTCCCCTCCCTGGTATTCGAGCTGGGCCACGTCGGTCTGGTGGCCGTTGACCTCCAGGCGGCTCAGCCCAAGGTAGCGGCCGATCCCGTGGTCCACGTGGACCACGAAGGCGCCGGGCTTCATCGAGCGGAGTTCCTTGAGGCCGAACCCCGAGCGGAAGCGGCGGACCCGGGCGTGGCGGCGGGGGCGGCCGAAGAACTCGTGGTCGGTGAGCACCGCGAGGCCGGCCTCGTCCAGGATGAAGCCAGCGCCGATCACCCCCAGGGAGAGCCGGACGGCCAGGCCCTCCTCGACGAGCAGCTCGTGGAGGCGGGTGCGCTGCCCCTCGTTGTCGCAGAAGATGTTCACGGCAAGACCCCGCTCCAGGAGCCGGCCCAGGTAGCCGCGCCACATCTCGATCCGGCGGCCGAAGGTCTCGGGCGGGGTGGAGCGGGCGGAGACGAGGGCGGCGTCGCCGGGGACCTGCGAGAGGTCGGAGAGGCGCACCTCGGCCAGGCGCCCGAGCCCCTCCTGGAGCGCCGCCGTCTCCAGGTAGAGTTCGGCGGGGTCGCTGACGTGGGGGAAGCTCTCGCGGGTCTCGGCGTGGGCGGCGAGCACGGCCTCCCACAGGGTGTCGGTGCGGGCCCACACCAGCCCCGGCTCCTCGATCACCGCCACCGTGCCGGAGGGGAGGTAGTCGAGAAACGTGGTCAGCTCCTGGCCCAGCCGTCCGGCCATCCGCTCGATCCCCGCCGGGTGGATCTCCACGTCGAAGGCGTCCTGGAGGTCCTTGCCCGCCTCGGGATCGGTGCGGGCGAGCCCGGCGGCGGCCCGGGCCACCCGGTCCTCGTCCAGCATCAGCTCGTAGCGGGGCACGATGACCGCGCGGTCGAGGGTGCGCACCGAGCGCTGGGTGTGGACGTCGAACTCCCGGATCGAGGCCGCGTCGCCGTACTCGATCTCGATCCGGATGGGGTTCTCGCCCCCCAGCGAATAGATGTCCAGGATCCCCCCCCGGAGCGCGTAGTCCCCCACCTCCTCCACCGCACCCGCGCGGTTGTAGCCCAGGTAGGTGAGCTTGGTGATGACCGCGTCCACGTCCACCCGCTCCCCGACCCGGAGGGTGACCAAGTGCTCGCGGAGGACTCCCGGGGAGGGCACCTTTTCCATGAGCGCGCGGGCGGTGGCTACCACCACCCCGTCCCGGTCGGTGGCGAGGCGGGTCAGGGTCTCGAGCCGGGCGGCGGCGACCTCGGTGTGGGGCGTCTTGACCCCGTAGGGCGGCGTGTGGTGAGCGGCGAGCAGCAGGACGTCCTCGCCCAGAAAGGTCTCGAGGTCGAGCCGGGCGGCCTCGGACCCGTCCTCGCCGGAAGCCAGGTAGAGCAGGGGGCGCCCGGTCCGCCGGCGGATCTCCGCGGCCAGGAGCCCCTTGGCCGAGCCCACCAGCTTGTGGACGTGGAGGGGGCCGGAGCCCGCGGCCAGGGCAGCGAGCGTTTCGCCCAGGGCGGGAAGTACGCCAAAGCGTTCCCGCCAAAGGGGTTCCGGGGGAGCCAGGGTCTGGGGGGTGCGGGTCTCGGGTGCGGACATGCGGGGACGAGGATACCACCGGGAGAGCGGCCCGTTGATAGGACGGCCCGCTCACGAACGCGCGGCGCGGCGTCGGCCTACCAGCCGTGCCGGTGGCCCCGGTCCGCCCTGGCCTCGTCCCACCAGAGGGGGCGGGAGATTCGACGCGGGAACGGAACCTCCGGTCACGGCGTACCAGCCGGATGGGGCCGGGAGCCGGCTCGACCGCCGGCCACGCCTCATGGCCGGGGAGGAAAAGCATGAATACCATACCAAGCCCGCCCGGAAGGGGCAGGTCGCGATACTCGAAGCGGCGGTACCGGCTTGGGCACGGTGGGCCCACCATGTGGAATAATCCGGCCATGCTGGAAACGCTGGACCTCGACCTGAAGCTCGACAAGGACGCCTACCACGCCGCCATGGAGCGGCTCGGCCTGGAGCTTTCCATCCTGCAACGAGCGGCCTACGAGAACGGGCTGGCCGCGCTCCTGGTGTTCGAGGGGCTGGACGGGGCGGGCAAGGGAGACGGCATCGCCCACCTGGTCGCCAACATGGACCCGCGCGGATTCCGGGTGCACACCACCCGCGCCGCCACCGAGGACGAGGCGCTCCGGCCGCTCCTGTGGCGGTTCTGGCGGCGGCTCCCCGCGCGGGGGGCGATCGCCATCCTCGACCGCTCCTGGTACGGCGTGCTCATCGACGAGCGCCTCTCCGGCGACCTGGACCGCGCGGGATGGGACCGGGCGCTGGAGGCGGCCAAGGACTTCGAGCGGGAGCTGGTGGACGACGGCACGGTGCTGGTGAAGTTCTGGCTCCACATCAGCAAGAGGGAGCAGAAGCGGCGGGTGAAGGCGTGGGCCCGCGATCCCTACCAGGAGTGGCGGACGCGGGAACCGATGACCGCCCGCCACCCCTACAAGCACGTGATCGAGGCGGCGGAGGAGATCCTCGCCCGCACCTACGCCGCCGCCGCGCCGTGGGTGCTGGTGGAGGGCGAGGACGACCGCCACCGGCGGGTGAAGATCCTCACCGAGGCCTCGGAGACGCTCCGCCGGGCGCTGGAGGCGCGGGGGGTGGAGATTCCCGAGCCGGACCCGGCCGGGGACCTGGACGGCGGCGCGGCCCCGTCCTTCGCACCCCATCCCGATCCCCTCACCGGGCCGCCCCCGGTCCCGCGGGACTCGCCCCTGGCCTCGCTCGATCCCGCGCGCACGATGCCCCCGGAGGCGTACGGTCCCGCGCTCCATCACGCCCAGGGGCGGCTCCGGGAGCTGGAATTCGCGGCCTACTCGCGGCGCCGGGCGGCGGTGGTGGTGTTCGAGGGGTCGGACGCGGGCGGCAAGGGCGGCGCCATCAAGCGGCTCACCGAGAAGCTCGACCCCCGCGGCTACGAGGTGGTGCCGGTCGCCGCCCCCCAGGGGGACGCCGCCGCGCATCATTATTTGTGGCGGTTCTGGCGGGAAATTCCCAAGGCGGGGCACCTCACCGTGTTCGACCGGAGCTGGTACGGACGGGTCCTGGTGGAGCGGGTGGAAGGGTTCGCGAGCGAACCGGAATGGCGGCGCGCCTACCAGGAGATCAACGAGTTCGAGCGGAATCTCTCCGAGGCGGGAATCGTGGTGGTGAAGTTCTGGCTCCAGGTGAGCCCGGACGAGCAGCTCCGCCGGTTCCGGGCGCGGGAGGCGACACCGCGCAAGCGCTACAAGATCACCGAGGAGGACTGGCGGAACCGGGCCAAGCTCCCGCAGTACCTGGAGGCGG
The DNA here is from genome assembly GCA_963728475.1 of Candidatus Eiseniibacteriota bacterium. GTDB lineage: Bacteria > Eisenbacteria > RBG-16-71-46 > JABDJR01 > JABDJR01 > CAVSKL01. Next base: position 997,198 of record CAVSKL010000001.1, on the reverse strand, counting down.
TGAGCGACATGGTGCGGTTCACCAGCACCCCCTACGCCCCCTGGACCCTGGTGGAGGCGAACGACAAGCACTTCGCCCGGGTCAAGGTGCTGGAGACCGCGGTGCGGGCGCTGGAGGCGGGGCTGGGGGTGGAGTAGGGGCCGGGGCTGGGGGTGGAGTAGGGGCCGGGGCTGGGGGTGGAGTAGGGGCCGGCCCGGCCGTCGCCGCCGGTCCCCCGGCCGGGGCCCTTCGGACTACCGAGGGATCAGGGCGGCTCCGTCCAGCTTCTTGAGGTCGACCGTCACATTGAAATCCGCCGCGAACGCCGACGACGCCACCAGACCGGGAAGCAGGATGACCGGGGCCTCGGAGGTCACGCGCGGCCGCGGGGGGGGGTGCGCCGGGCGCGCTCCGGGCCCTATTCGCCGGGCGCGCTCCGGGCCCTATTCGCCGGGCGCGCTCCGCCCCGCCCGCGCCGCAACCAGAAACACCGGGATCGCGGCCAGCTCCGCGAGCACCGCGAACGCGGCGAGGGCGGCCGGAGAGCGGTCGTAGAGGAAACCCATGGCCGCGCTCCCCAGGAACCACGCCCCGCCGTAGGCCGCGTTCATGAAGCCGTAGGCCGAGCCCCGGCGGGCCGGGGGGACCAGGTCCGCCACCGCCGCCCGCATGATCGACTCCTGCGCCCCCATCCCGATCCCCCACACCACGACTCCGGCCACGGCGAAGGCGGCGCCGCCCAGGAAGACCATCGGCGCAGAGAGCGCGGTCACGGCGGCCGCCCCGGCCAGCACCCCCATGCCCCGCCGGTCGAAGAGCTTCCCGAAGAGGAGCGCCGCCCCCGCATCCACCCCCATGGCCAGGGCGTAGAGGAGGGGAATGGCGCCGGCCGCGAACAGGGCGTCGCGCTGGAGGTGGAAGGCCACCAGCGGGAAGTCGGCGAAGCCGGCGGCGGTGAGCGCCACCGCGGCCACGTAGATCCAGAACGCGCGCGGAAGCGCCCGCGAGCGCGCGGCCTCCCCCTGCGCGGCGCCGGCCTCGAACCGCTCGGGGTGGGGATGGAGGAACCGGGCCCGGGCCAGGACCGCGAGCGCGGCCACCGCCGGGATCGCCAGCACCGCGAACCCCGCCCGGTAGCCGCCGGTCCGGGACAGCATGAATGCGACCAGGAGCGGCCCGAGGACGGCGCCGGTCTGGTCCATGGCCTCGTGGAGGCCGAATCCGAACCCCCGCCCGGTGCGGTGGGTGGCGTAGGAGAGCATGGTGTCGCGGGCGGGGGAGCGCACCGCCTTCCCGGTGCGCTCGACGATCATCAGCACCGAGGCCGCGGGCCAGCTCCCGGCCAGGGCCAGGAACGGCACCGCGAGCAGGTTCACCGCGTAGCCGGCCAGGGTGAAGGCCCAGAACCGGCCGCTTCGTTCCGCCGCCACCCCCGAGAGGAGCCGGAGCCCGTAGCCGGCCAGCTCGCCCAGCCCCGCCACCGTCCCCACCACCGCCCCGCTCGCCCCCAGCACTCCCAGGAAGGGGCCGGTGATGCTGCGGGCGCCCTCGTAGGTCATGTCGGCGAGAAGGCTCACCACCCCGAACAGGATCACCAGCTTCAGCGCGGCCTTCCGGTCGAGGCCGGGGGGGCCGCCGCGGGTCTCCGTCGCGTTCACGCCGGGGCCTCGGAGGGGGCGGGCCGGCGCCGCGAGACCACCGCCAGGGCCACCCCCCCCAGAATCAGGACCGAGGCTCCCACCAGGCGCGGTGAGACCGTCTCGGCCAGCAGCGCCACCCCCCCGGCGGCGGCGAGGACCGGGACGGTGAGCTGGACCAGGGAGGCGCGGGTGGCGGTGAGCCCGGCCAGCGCCGAGTACCAGACCGCGTACCCCAGGCCCGAGGCCACCGCGCCCGAGAGCACCGCCCACAGGAGGCCGGCGGGGGAAAGGTGGGCGCGGGGCAGGGCGGCGAGGTTCACCACCAGGACGAGCGGCACCGCGCGGAGGAAGTTCCCGGCGGTGTCGGCGCGGGGATCGGTGGAGCGGCGGCCCCGCAGGGTGTAGACCCCCCAGGCCGCCCCCGCCGCCGCCATCAGCGCCGAGCCCAGGGGCGAGGGGGCGCGGAGCCCGGGCAGGACCAGCACCACCAGCCCGGCCAGGGCGAGGGCAAGCCCCGACCACTGCGCGGACCCCAGGCGCTCGCCGGCCCGGACGGCGGCGGTGAGCATGGTGACCTGGACCGCGCCGAAGAGGATGAGGGCGCCGGTGCCGGCGCTCAGGCGGAGATATGCGAACGAGAACGCGGCGGCGTAGGCGAAGAGCGCGGCCGCCGAGCCCCAGCTCCCGCGGGGGCGGAAGCGGCGCGGCTCGCCCAGGAAGAGGGGAAGGAGGAGAAGGGTGGCCGCGCCCGAGGCGAGGCGGACCGAAGTGAACCCGGCGGCGTCGATGGCGCCGGACCCCAGGGCCAGGCGGCAGAGGACGGAGTTGGCGGCGAACGCCACCAGGGCGAATCCGGTATGGATCCAGGTGCGCACGGGGACCTCCCGGGGGCCGGCCGGTTGTCGGTCAGGAAGCGCGCCGGAGACCCGGGAGCGGGTTCGGAACCCCGGCTACGCCGCGGCTCCCCGCCGGGAGAGCCAGCCTTCGGTGACCATGAGCAGCAGCACCACCACCACCAGTTCGCGCCAGAACTCGCGCCCGTAGCGCGCCTCCCGGATCGGGGTGCCCAGGGCCTCTCCCGCCTCCACCAGGCGGACCCGCTTGCCGGGGAAGATCCGCCGGATCTCCTCGTGGGTGAGCGGGGTGAGATCGCTCTCGACGGCGGTGTCCAGGTTCACCGCGCGGCGGAGCAACACCTTGTCGCCGGCCCGCACCTCGTAGAACCCGGGCTGCGGCGCGGGATCGCTCCGGACCTGGAGCCCCCGGGAGACCGCCTCGGTGGCGACGTCGAGGCGGACGTCGCCGGGGCCGAAGCAGACGAGCTGCGCCCCCGCCGGCACCGCGGCCGCATCCACGGTCCCCTCCACCGGCCGGCCGACCAGGACCCGGTCCTCGCTCCCCTCGCGCAGGATCGCGTCCAGGCTCTGATAGAGGAGCGGGAGGAAGGCGGCGTGGGTGGGCAGGTTGTTCCAGCGGCCGTCGAGAGAGGAGGCGAAGAGAAGCGCGCGGTCCCCTTCGACGAGGGCGGGAAGACCGGGGCCGAACTCGGCCAGGGTCCGCACGCCGGGGCCGTTCTCCACCCCCACGATCTCCCAGAAGTTGGCGCCGGTGAGCGGCTGCCCCACCTGGGCCCCGAACCCGGCGAAGGCCTCGTGGCCGGCGGCGCGGGGCACCAGGGAGTAGCTGGCCCCGGTGGCCTCGCCGGTGCCGAGGAGATTCTTCAAGGTCACCCCCGGGAAAAGCGCGGGGAGGAGCGACTCGTTGTAGAAGCGCAGGTCCACCCGGTCCCCCAGGGCCACGAACAGCGCCCCCCCGCCGGCCCGCCACTCGCGCAGCCGGATCACCGCCTCGCGCGGGATGTGGGTGACGTTGTCGAGCACCAGGAGCCGGACGCCGGAGAGGTCCACCCCGGCCAGGGCGTCGGGGGCGACGCGGGCCAGGTCGAAGCGGCCCCCCTCGGCCTCCGGGCTCATGGCCAGGGGGAGAAAGGGCGCATTCTGGGCCGGATCCTGGACCAGGAGCGTCTTCACGCTCCCCGCCCCCAGGGCGGGAACGTAGCGCAGGTCGTCGACAGGGAGCCGGTCGCGGGCGAGCCGCGCGTGCAAGTCCTCGGTCCCCGTAGGCATGCGGGTCAGCGGCACGTCCACGGCCTCGCGCCCCTCGGGCCCCACGGTGAGGACCGCTTCGCCCAGGACCTCGGTCCCCGACTCGACGGTGACCGGGACCGCGTCCAGCGGGCTCCCGGCGTGGCGCGCGGCCTCGACGTGAACTCGCTGATCCACGCTGCTCCCCTGGAGCTGGGCGTCCTCCAGCGAGGTGTTGGCCAGGGGCCCCTCCCCCACCGGGATCAGGAACACCCGCGCCTTGGGATCGAGGTCGGCGGCGAGGTCGGCGGCGCCGGGCTCCCCCCCGGACCCCTCCCCGGTCTTCTGGAAATCGGAGATGAGGAACAGCTCCTTGTTGAGCGCGGGCGCGTCGGCCAGGGCGGCGCCCGCGCGGTGCACCGCCGAGGCCAGGTCGGTGGTGCCGAACCCGCACGCCTCGGTGCGGATCGCCTCGGCGGCGGCATGGGGATCGGGGTAGGCGTCCACCCGGTCGGCGCGCGGGTCCACCCCCAGCACGAAAACCTGGTCCCCGGGCTCCAGCGCGTCCAGCACCTCCTGGGCCCGCCCCCGGGCGCGGTCCCAGAGGGTGGCGCGCTCCCCCTCCGCCTGCATGCTGTAGGAGCGGTCGAGCACCAGCGCCACCGCGCTCTCGCCCCGGCTCTTGCCGAAGGCGAAGTCGCCCTTGAAGGCCGGGCGTCCCAGGGCCACCGCGAGAAGCGCCAGGGCCAGGACCCGGAGCGCCAGGATGATCCACTGGGTGAGCCGCACCCGGCGCACCCGGCGCCGGGCGATCTCCTCCAGGAACCGCAGCGAGGAGAACGGCACCCGCGCCACCTTCCGCCGGCTGAAGAGGTGGATGGCGATGGGGAGCAGGGCGGCGGCGGCTCCGGCCAGGAGCGCGGTGTTCAGGAACGAAAACGGCATGCGGAGAAGCCTAGCACAGGGGCTCCGGCGGGCCCGCCGGGGAGGGGGCCGGGCGCGGACCCGGGATCAGGAAAAGGCCCGAGTCAAAAAAAAGACCGGGGCGGATGGTCCGCCCCGGCCCCAAACAGGGATCCGAAGTACGTGGGATCAGGAACGGCGGCGGCGCCGCGCCACCACGCCCCCCATGAGCCCGGTGCCGAGGAGCAGGAGGCTCATCGGCTCGGGGACGGACGAGGGAGGCGTGCCGCCGGGCGAATCGATGCGCGCCCATTCCTCGAAGCCGTCGTTGGTGGCGTAGTCGCCGCCGGCGGCGCCGAACTGCGCGTAGAGGTAGAGATAGTCGGTGGTGTGCCCGGAGAAGAGCGAGTAGGGCAGGTACACCAGCACGTCGCCGGCGCCGCTACCCGCCTCCAGGTCGTAGTTCATGTTCACCCGATTGCCCGCGCCCATGTCGTAGAGCTTGCTGGCGTTGGCGTCGAGCAGCGCCAGGGTGTTGTAGGTCCCGCTGGCCGCGGTGTAGATGCGGAACCCGTCCAGGGAAATGAGCGGGTTCGCGTTGGTCTGATTGAGGTCGAGCAGGAACCGGATCGAGGTGATTCCGTTCCGGTCCACGGTGCCGAAGTCGCTCACCTTGACCGAATGGGTCCAGGTCCCGGACTTCTCGTCCAGGGTGTAGGGCCCGTCGCTGTTGATGCCGGCCTCGGTCCCGTTGGCCTGCTCGCGCAGGAACGGGTCAATTACGCCGGTCCCGGTGGACTGCTGGTTGATCTGCTGGAAGTAGGCGTTGCCGATGGTTCCGGTCGCGCCGGCGGTGGTGAGATCGAGGATGCTGGCCGAAGCCGCACCGGCGACCGCCACCGCGAAAGCGCCGGAGATCAGCGCAATGGCCGATAGTTTCTTGATGTCGAACATTTCAGTCACTCCTGCCGGGCGGGGACACCGCCCAGTTACTCGTGGCCGCCCCACGTTGCTGGTCCCTGTTTGCAATCCGCGACAGGTCCGGGCCCCGGTTCGCGGTGGGGGAGTGCAACTCGAAATGAGCGCGCACCCCGCCCGATCTCCCATGATTTTGAAGGTTTCAAAGCCCTAAGTCAAACAAAATTAATGAGTTGGCAAGCCACGAAAGCTCCGCGAGTTGCCCGGTTTTGGCAAGAGCGCCGACACCCCATTGCCGATGAAATTCGAGCCGGTGGGGGGGGTGTCGCCTCCGGTTGCCACCCGGAGGCGGGTGAAACAGGCTTTCGCGGACGGCCCTCCCCGGCTCTGCCCCGGCTCTGCCCCGGCTCTGCCCCGGCCCGGCTCAGTAGAGGGTGCGGCGCTTTTCCAGGTATCGGAGGAGGGCCACGTCGTAGGGGGTGTCGGTGGAGAGCCGCACGTAGTCGATCCGGTTCTCGAGGCACGCCCGCTGGTAGGCCAGGCTCCAGGCCTCGAAACGCTCCCTGTACTCGGCGGCGATCTCCCAGGGTTGGGTCATGAGTTCGCGGCCGGTCTCCACGTCCACGAACCCCGACTCCTGCCGGAACGGGAACTGGATCTCGTAGGGGTCGAGAACGTGGAAGACCACCACCTCGTGCTGGCGGTGGCGGAAGTGCTTGAGCCCGCGGATCACGGTCTCGGGGTCGTCCATGAGGTCGCTGAAGACGAGGATGAGCCCCCGCCGCTTCACCCGCTCGGCCAGGTACTCGAGCGCGGTACCCATGGCGGTGGTGGCGGCGGGCTCGGTCCGCTCCAGTTCGTTGAGGATGATCTTGAGATGTCCGCGGGAGGAGCGGGGGGGGATGAGCCGCTCGATCACGTCGCGGAAGACCAGGAGCCCCACCGCGTCCTGCTGCATGGCCATCATGTAGGCCAGCGCCGCGGCCAGGTAGGACGCGTACTGGAACTTGGTGAGCCGGCCGGGGGAGGCGTAGCCCATGCTGGCGCTGGCGTCCAGGAGCAGGTGCGACCGGAGGTTGGTCTCCTCCTCGAAGATCTTCACGTAGAAGCGGTCGCTCTTCCCGTAGAGCTTCCAGTCAACGTGCTTGAACGGGTCGCCGGGCATGTACTGGCGGTGCTCGGCGAACTCCACGCTGAACCCGTGATAGGGGCTCTTGTGGAGGCCGGTCATGAAGCCCTCCACTACCAGGCGCGCGATGACGTCCAGGCCGCGAAGCTTGGTCAGGACCTGGGGGTCGAGGTACTGGAGGGCGGAGTCGGAGGACACGGCGGTCCCCGCTACTTCTTTCCGCCCGGAGCCTCGGGAACGGTCTCGAGGAGGGTGGAGATGATGTCTTCCGTCGACACCCCCTCCGCTTCCGCGCTGAAGTTGGTGACCACGCGGTGGCGGAGCACCGGGCGCGCGACCCGGCGGACGTCCTCGCAGGAGGGGGAGACCGATCCGTTCAGCGCGGCCCAGGTCTTGGCCCCCAGGATCAGGAACTGGCTGGCCCGAGGCCCCGCCCCCCAGCTCACGTAGCGCTGGACCCGCTCGATCTCGCCGCCGGCTTCCTGGGGGCGGGTGGCGCGGGCCAGGCGCACCGCGTACTCGACCACGAAGGGGGAGGCGGGCACCCGCCGGACCAGGTCCTGGAAGCGGATGATGTCCTCGCCGGAGAGTACGCGCTTCAAGGATGCGCGCTCGCCCCCGGTGGTGCGGTTGACGATGGCGACCTCTTCGTCCTGGCTGGGGTAGCCGACCATCACGTTGAACATGAACCGGTCGAGCTGGGCCTCGGGGAGGGGGTAGGTCCCCTCCTGCTCGATGGGGTTCTGAGTGGCGAGCACGAAGAAGGGGGGGGTGAGATCGGTGGTCTGGCCGCCGGCGGTGACCTGTCGCTCCTGCATGGCCTGGAGCAGCGCGGCCTGGGTCTTGGGCGGGGTCCGGTTGATCTCGTCGGCCAGGACCACGTTCGCGAAGATGGGGCCCTGGACGAAGCGGAAGGCGCGCTTGCCGGTGGTGCGGTCCTCCTCCAGGATCTCGGTCCCGGTGATGTCGGAGGGCATGAGGTCCGGCGTGAACTGGATGCGGCTGAAGCCCAGCTCCAGGACGTCGGCCAGGCTATGGATGAGGAGCGTCTTGGCCAGCCCCGGCACGCCGACCAGGAGGCAGTGGCCGTTGGCGAAGAGGGCGGTCAGAAGCTCGTCGATGACCTGGTCCTGGCCCACGATGACCTTGCGAAGCTCGTCCAGGATCCGGCGGTGGCCGTCGGCCAGGGCTTCCAGCGCTTCGAGATTGTGGATCTGGGTCTCTGCCATGAAGGTATTCTCCTACCCCCGATCCCGGGGTCCGGCGGTTGGTTCGCCCGCCCTCGGGGGGCGGCGCGGACCGGAACGAGGGGTTGTCGCTTGCCGCAAAGGAAGGAAGGAACGCATGATAGCATGCACGACCGGAGGCGATACCCGCGGGAGCCGGGGTTGTATCCGCAAAAACGAAATGGGGAGAGACCAGAAGTGAGCGACGTCCTGTCGTGGATCCGGCTGCCGGGGCCGGGTCCCTGGGGGAGAGACCAGAAGTGAGCGACGTCTTGTCGTGGGTCCGGCTGCCGGGGCCGTTCTTGATCGGCCATCGCGGGCGGGCCGAGGGGGCCCGCGAGAACACCCCCCCCGCCTTCGAGGCGGCGCTGGAGGCGGGGTGCGACGGGGTCGAGTTCGACGTGCGGATGACCGAGGACCGGGTGCTGGTGGTCCACCACGACGAGACCGCCACCGGACCGGAGGGCCCGGTGACCCTGGACCGGGCCGGGTGGGAGCGGGTGGAGGCGTCGCGTTACCGGGGGCCGGACGGGCTCTACCGGATCCACCGGCTGCGGGAGGTGCTGGAGGGGTTGAGCGGCCGGTGCCTCTTGAACGTGGAGGTCAAGCCCCCCCGCCCGGAGCGGCGGGGAGAGGTTGCCGACCGGCTCCTGGAAGAGCTGGACCGGGTGCGACCCCGGGAATCCGTCCTGGTCTCGAGCTTCGACCCCGAGCTCCTGGCCGCGCTCCGCCGGCGCGACGCGTCGGTCCTCCTGGGGTACCTATTCGCCTCGGTGCGGGATTTCAACCACCTGGAAGAGAGCGAGGCGGCCGAAACCCTGCAGGCGCTCCATCCCCGCCACGACCTGGTCGATAAGAGGCTGATGAAGCGGGCGGAGGAGCAGGGCCTTCGCGTCTACGCGTGGACGGTGGACGATCCCGTCGAGGCCGCGCGGCTCGTGGGAGCGGGCGTGGCCGGGGTCATCACCAACCGCCCCGAGGACGTGGGGGACGCGGTTTTCGGGGGGCTCATCGAACCCGGGGACGGCGGGGAACCCACCACGCCCGCGGAGTAGCGCGTCCCGCGGCAACGCGTTGCCGAAGTCTCCCCTGATTCGAGGAGCGGCACCCGCATGCAGACCCATTCCAGAAGCGTTCTCGTGAACAAATCCTCGTCGAGCCCCCGGAGTGAAGCCGCCGGGGGCGGCCGGCCCGCGCCGGATGGAACCGGCCGGCGCATCCCCCGTCCGGCGATCCTGGCCGGGCTCCTGGCGCTCCCCGCCGCGGCGATGCTCCTGGCGGCGGCGCTCCCGGCGAGGGCGGCGGGCGAGCCGGCCGCGGACAGCAGCGCGGCGCCTCGGGCGGCGTCCACCGATTCCACCGCGAAGATCGAGGCTGCGCTCCACGCCAACCCGTGGCTCATCTTCCCCACTCCGGGGGTGGCGCATCACGAGGAGGCGCCCCCCTCGCGGCCCACCGAGTGGCCCTACCGCGAGGCGCCCACGGCGCCGGCCGGGTACCAGGTCAACGCCATGATCAAGTCGCTGACCTTCGCGCGGCGGTCGGCGGGCCTCGACGGCGAGGCGCGGGCGGTGATCCGGATGGCGGCCGAGGAGGCCGCGCAGCATCCGGACTGGCGCCTGGTGGTGGTGGGCCAGACCGACGGGGTGGCGGAGGTGGATCGCGCCCAGGCGCTGGGGCGGGAGCGGGCCGAGGCGGTGGCCAGGGTCCTGGTCTCGGGCGGCGTGCCCGGCGGGCACGTTTCGGTCATGTCCTTCGGGAACGAGTACGCGGGGTCCGACGCGGTGCAGTTCGTGATCCTGTCGCCCGACCGGAAGGTGGAGGTATGGGCGTTCGAGAACTGACGCCGCGGACCACCGGACCGGTCCGCCGCCAGGCCGCCATCCCGTCGCGGTAGTTGCGCACGTCGGCGAAGCCGGAAGCGAGGAGGATCCGCGCCGCCTCCGCGCTTCGCGCCCCGATCTCGCACACCGTCACCACCGGGCGGTTCCGGTAGCGGCCGAGGGCGTGGAGGTCTCCCCGGAGCGCGCAGACCGGGAGGAGCACCGCCCCGGGGATGTGCCCCTCGGCGTACTCGCCGGGGGTGCGCACGTCGAGGACGAGCGGCGGGTCGAATCCGGCCAGCTCCGCCCGGAGGGCGAGGCCGGTGATCTCCGGGGCCTCGGGCGGGGGGTGGGCCGCGGAGGATCGCGAGGGGGGGGCGCCGGCCCCCAGACAACCGGCCAGGAAGAGCGCGGCGGCCGCGGCGGCGTAAAGGCGGAATCTCACGCCGGGGCTTCCACGTCCCCGATCCGCTCGCGCAGGAGCGGCACCCAGTTCCGGTCCAGGAAGTACGGGAGGACGAGGCGCTCGCGGGCGCGGGTGATCCCGGTGAAGAGGAGCGCCGCCGAGCGGCGGGCGTCGGCGCCGGGACGGGTGGAGAGGCTGTCGGCGCCGAGAAGGATCACCGTCTCGAAGTCCATCCCCTTGGCGGAATGGATGGTGGAGAGGGTGAGGCGGGGGCGGGAGATGTCGTAGGCGGCCTTGGAGGCGAAGTCGCGGGCCACCCACTCGGCGGGGATGCCGCGGGAGAGGAGCTCCTGCTCCAGGGCCTCGGCGAAGTGCGGCCGGCCGGGGGCGGCGGCATCCTCCCGGTCCCCGCCGGCGGCGAGGGTGCCCCGTCCGGGTTCGGGCGCGGCGGGATCGTCCTCCGGATCGAGGGCCCGGAAGCGCGGGTCGGCGGCGGCCCGCCACCGCGAGTGGCGCAGCCGTCCGGCGAAGTTGGGGATCGCCTCGTGACCGGGATAGAGCACCGCGAGCTGCGAGAGCGGGATCCCGTCCCGGTCGAAGCGGGCGGCGGCGCCGGCGACCAGGGTGACCAGATCGTCGAGGCCCTCGAGCGGGGTGAGCGCGGGGGGCGGGCCGGTCCGCGCCAGGTCTTCGGGGCGGGTCATCTCCAGCCGCTCAAGCCCCATGGCGGTGCGCGTCTCCTCGGGGAGCACCGCCAGGGCGAGCGCGAAGATGGGGGCGGTGTTCCGGTAGCAGTCGACCAGGCGCTCGGGGTCGGGCCGCCCGAGGGGGGCGAGGTTGTCGACGCTCCACCGCCCGTAGATGTCCTGGGCGGGATCGCAGACCAGGGTGATCTCCCCTCCGCCGGCGGAAAGCCGCACCAGAACCTCCAGCATCCGCCGGGTGAAGTCCTGCCCCTCGTCGACCAGGATGCAGTCGTAGACCGGGATGTCGTCGCGGCGGGCAAGGTCCTGGAGGAGGCGCGGCTCCAGGGCGGCGTAAAACTCCGGGTTCCGCTCGTGGATGTCGCTCCGGCCCAGGATTCCCGCGCAGAGGTCGTGGTAGTGCAGGACGGTAAGCCGCTCGCCGTCGACCACCGATCCCTTGAGCGCGAACACGTTCCGCAGATGCGAGGCGAGGCTGGAGTTGTAGCAGGTGAACAGCACCCGGGCTCCGGGCATGCGGTCCAGCCAGTACTGCGCCCGCGCCACCAGGAACACGGTCTTGCCGCTTCCGGCGGGGCCGTAGATCACGTTGCGGGGCGAGGCCAGGCTCCGGGCGATCCGCTCCTGCTTGCGGTCGAGCCAGAACGCGGTGAGCTCCGGAAGCGGGGCCCGGGTCACCCGGCCGAGCTCCGGCCCCAGGCGGGCGGTGGCCGGGGCGGCGGGGGCGCCCCCTTTCCCGGGTGCTTCCGGGACGGCGCCGGTGACGGTAGTTTCCCCGGGAAGCGCGCCGGGAAGGTCCTCCCGGAGATCCGAGAACCGGAGCTGGGGCTGGATCGCCGCCCGCACCGCGTCGCGCACGGCGGGGGTCAGGGTGAACGGAAAGCGGACCCGGGCCATGCGCTCCAGCCCGGCCAGGAGCCGGCGGAGGCCCTCCTCGTCGGTCCGCTCCAGGTCCTCGCGGGTGAGCGCGAGGTCGGGAAAGAGCGCGAGCCCCTTCTCGCGAAGGTTCACCAGGTCCCGGCGGGCCAGGTTGGGGTAGGCCACGCCGCAGTTGACCGGAACGACCGACTTTCCCTGGTGGCGGCCGGAGCCGGTGAGCCCGGGGATGGCCTCGAAGCGTTCCTTGAGCGCGTAGGCCGCCTTCCGGGCCTGCTTGAGGGGATGGGTGTGGCGGACTTCGCGCCCGTCCTCCTCGCGGAGAAGCACCGAGGCCGCGTCGGCCTGGCGGATGGCGCCCAGGCTCCAGTCCTTCACCTCCAGCACCAGGGCGCCGTAGCCGGGACCGAGCAGGACGAAGTCGGGCTCGGGGGATTTGCCGCGGCGGGCGGAGATGGTGGGCTCGTACCAGGCCCAGTGGTCGGCGTCGGGAGCGAGCACCCGCTTGAGGAGGGCGAACACGCGCTCCTCCCCCGGGGTGGGGCTCCAGCCGTCGAGGCTCTGCGGAAACATGCGGGCCATGAGGTTCTCCGGAAGCGGGCGAAAGCGCGCAGCTTAACACGGCGGCCGCCGGGATCGCCCCGGTGGGGGGCAGGCTCCCGACGTTCGCGACCGTCGCGGGAGCAGGCGGATCCGCCGGACGGGGCATCGCGGTCAGCGGCCCTTGCTCCCGGGTTCGCCGGAATCCCCGGCGTTCACCTCGGCCTCCATCCGGTCCACCAGCGAAGCGAACACCTGGATGGTGTCGAGAATCGGCCGGGGGGTGGTCATGTCCACGCCGGCCCGTTTCAGGATCTCGATGGGGTAATCGCTGGAGCCGGCCTTGAGGAACCCCAGGTAATCGTCCACCGCGGGCTGCCCTTCGGTCTCGATCCGCCGGGCGAGGGCGGTGGCGGCGGCGTAGCTCGTGGCGTACTGGTAGACGTAGAAGTTGTAGTAGAAGTGCGGGATCCGGCTCCAGGTGGCGCCGTTCAGCTCCGCCACCTCGACCGAGGGCCCGAAGTACTTCTTGTAGGCGTCGTTGTACACCTGGTCGAGGGAGGCCTTGGTCAGGGGCTCGCCCCGCTCCTGCATCTGGTGCATCTGGAGCTCCACGTCCGCGAACAGGACCTGGGTGAAGAAGGTGCCGCGGATCTGCTCCAGGTAGTGGTTGAGGAGCACCAGCCGCTCGGCCCGGTCGGTGGTTCCGGCGAGCATGCGGTCGATCATCAGCGCTTCGTTGGTGGTGGAGGCGACCTCGGCCACGAAGGTGGTGTAGTCGCCGTAGACGAAGGGCTGGTTGTGCCGGGTGTAATAGGAGTGCATGGAATGGCCCATCTCGTGGGCCAGGGTGAAGACCGCGTCCAGGGTGCCGTTGTAGTTGAGGAGCAGGTACGGCTTGGTGGCGTAGGCCCCCCAGGAATAAGCGCCGGAACGCTTCCCCTCGGTCTCGTAGACGTCGATCCACCCCTCGTCGAAGGCCTTCCGGAACCGGTCGCCGTATTCGGGGCCGAGGGCGGTGAGGCCGTCGAGGACCATCTTCTTGGCATCCTCGAACGGGATGTCGCGCCGGGAGCCCTCCACCAGCGGCGCCGACATGTCCCACACCCGGAGCGTATCCACGCCGAGCATCTTCTTCCGGAGCGCCACGTAGCGGTGGAGCGGCTCCAGGTTCTCGTTCACGGTGCGGATGAGGTTGGTGTAGACCTCCACCGGGATGGCGTTGGGGTCGAGGGAGGCCTGGAGCGCGGAGTCGTACTTCCTGGCCTTGGCGTAGAAGACGTGGGACTTGACGTTGCCGGCCAGGTTGGAGGCGAGGGTGCGGCCGTAAACGTCGTAGGGCCGGTAGAAGAGCTTCCAGGACTCCTCGCGCAAGCGCCGGTCCTTGGACTCCTGGAACAGCCGGTAGCGCTCCTTGGTGAGCTCCACCGGGTTGCCGTTCTCGTCGGTCATGCTGCCGTAGGAGACGTCGGAGTTGTTGAAAGCCCCGAAGACGTTTCCGAAGGAGGCGGTCACGTCGCCGGTCATGGCCAGAAGCTGCTCCTCGTCCGCGTTCAGGGTATGGGAGGCGCTCCGCGCCAGCCGATCCAGGTACTGCCGGTAGATCCCGAGGCCGGGGTCGGCGCCCACCCAGGCCAGCAGGGTCTCCCGCGGCAGGGCCAGGATCTCCGGCTCCAGATAGGCCGCGGCCTCGGCGTAGCGGGTGCCGAGCCCGGAGATCCGATCCTGCATGGCGGTGTAGAGGTCCACGCGGGTGTCCTGGTCGTGGCGCATGGACGCGTAGACGAAGAGCTTGTCGAAGAGCTCGCTCAGGCGGTCACGGGTCCGGAGTGCATCCAGGAGCACGGCGCCGCTCGTACCGAGGCGCCCCTGAAAGGCCGCGATCTCGGGAAGGGCCGCCTCCATGGCCTGGAAGTCCTTCTCCCACGCCTGGTCGGTGGCGTAGATGTCCTCGAGCCGCCACTGGTACCTGGAGTCGATCTCGGTTCTCTGGGGAATGGCTGGGGTCGCTCCTTCGGCCGCGAGCCCGCCGCCCAGGAGGGCGGCGGTGGCCGCGGCCATGATCCAACGGGTTCTCATCACGTCCTCACCTCCACGTCATCTTCACGGGTAACACGACGCCGGTCCGGCGCGCGGACTCTGACCGCGGCCGGGTCCGGCGCTTCCACGAACTCCTAGCTGCCGAACTCCACCAGGGTGCCGGCCACCCGGCCGAGCACCGAAGCCTCGCCCTTGGGACTCTTGCCGGCGGGGCGGGCGGCCCCACCGCTCGCCACCTCGAGCACCCGCCCGTCGCCGGCGGCGATGAACCGGTGGCGCTTGCCGGCGGAGGCGGGCCCCGCGTAGGAGCCGACCACCACCAGATCGTTCTCATCCTGGAGCGCGTAGCGCTCGGTGTACACCAGCTCCGAGGGTTCGGGGTCCACGATGAGGTGCGACCGGGCCACGATCTTCTCGCCGGGCAGGTCGGGGCCGGGATAGAAGACCAGGCGGTAATGCGCCTCCAGGGCGGCGTAAGGGCGGGATATCTTGCCCGGGTGCCAGGTTCCGGTGTCGCCGGGCTCGGGCGACTGGGGTCCCGGGCCCCAGGGGAGGCTCCCTCCGCGGTGGGCGCGCACCGCGAACAGCCTCCCGAGGTCCACGCGCAGGGCGTGGGAGATCTCGGCGAGCTTGTGGAGCGAGGGGTTGCGCTTGCCGTTCAGGATCTGGGAGAGGTAGGCCTCACTCATGCCGAGCTGGCTGCAGAAGGTGCGGCGGGTCACCCCACGGTCCTCCAGAACCCGGAGGAAGTTCTCGCGGAGAGGGATGAGGACCCAGTTCTGGTAATAGGCCTCGATCTGGTCGCTGGGCCGCTCCTTGCGGGGCGGGGACTCCCCGGCCTCGGCCTGTTCCAAGCGGCGGTTCCGGCGGTAACGGACCCAGCGGCGCAACACCGCGTCCAGCTCCCGATAGCGCCAGCGCCAGGGCACGGCCTGGTTGGGCACGCCCGACTCGACGCCGCGCCACAACTCCTCCAGCCGGGTGGCCAACTCGCGGGCGCGGGGGCCGGTGAGGGCGTCGAAGACCGGGCTCACCGGGTTGACCGCCTGCTCCAGCAACCGGACCACCGGGCCGGGGCCGTCCGACGCGGCGAGGCGCGCGGTTTCCTGGGAGAGCGAGGTGACCCAGCCGGCGGCGTCGAGGTGGCCGCGGTCCTCGAGCCACAGGCGCCACTCCAGCTCCCCGGGGCGGTGCTCCGGCTCTTGCGGGGGGGGGGAGGACGTCATGGGTGATTCCCTGAGAGGACGGGGCCTTGGAGCCGCTTGCTCCACGTGGACAAGGTCTGATAGCGTGCGCGACGGGAATCGTGCGGTCCCGAAGGGGCCTTTTCCGAGGGCGGCATGGGGTGGGATTTCGGCACCCTCGGCCGGGCGCTCGCGGCGATTCCGGGCTCGGCCTGACTCTACCCGGGGGACGGTCCCATGTCCATGGAAAGCGAACAGATTTTTGCCCTGAGCAAATTCAACGAGGTGATCCTCGGGGCGTTCTTCGCGGATTGCGACCCGGGGCTGGCCGAGCGGGGGCGCAATCTCTGCCGGTTCCTGTGGAACCTGGACGGGCGCTGCCACACCCAGGACTGGGAAGGGGTGACCGACCGGGTGGCGGTGTTCAGCCTGCCGGTGCACCTGCGCCGGTGGCGGACGTCGAAGAACTACGCCTCGGTGTACCGCCCGCTGGCCGGAGAGACCGCGCTCACCCTGGAGGTGATCCTCCCCAGCCGGGCGGAACTCCGGGAGCGGGTGATGGGGTCGATGCCGGCGGGAGCGGTGCCGCAACTCCACGCCCTGGGCCAGCCGCGATTCCGGCTGGGGCCCGACGACCCGATCGAGGGCTATTCGCGGTTCATCCGGGAGGCGCGCCGCGCCAAGACCCGCCCGCTCTCGGAATACCTGGAGCGGGGGGGCGAGAAGGACGGCGGCGAAAAGGACGGCGGCGAGGAGTAGCCGGCGGCGAGGAGTAGCCGGCGGCGAGGAGTAGCCGGCGGCGAAAAGGACGGCGGCGAGGAGTAGCCGGCGGGCGTCACGCCAACAACGGCTCCAGGACTTCCTTGAGCCGCGCCAGCTCCGCCTCGGTATTGTAGTGGGCGAGGCTCACCCGCACCACCCCCTTGTACTGGAGCAGGTCGAGCGCGTCCAGGAGCCGCACCGCGTAGAAGTGCCCCCACCGGATCCCGATCCGGGACTTATCCACCTCACGCACCAGTTCCTCGGGATCGGCGCTGTCCACCACGAACGAGATCACCGGCACCCGTTCGTCGGTCCGGCGGGGATCGCTCTCGCCCACGATGTGGACGCGGGGCTTGCCGGCCAGGAAGTGAAGCAGATCGCGGGTGAGCCGGGATTCGTAAGCGACGATGTCGTCGTAGACGTCGGAGAAGACCTCGCGAACGGGGCCCCCCATCCGCTTGCCCAGCGCGCGGAAATACTTCTCCAGGCCGAGCAGGCCGGCGATGCTCTCGTAGGCGCCCGAGCCCAGCTCGAACTTGGCCGGGACCTCGTCCTCGCCGATGAAGAAGTGGTTCCAGCGGGGGACCTTCTTCAGGAGCCCGGCCTTGCCGTAAAGAACCCCGAGGTGGGGTCCGAACGCCTTGTAATTGGAGAAGACGTAGAAGTCCACGTCCAGATCTTTGACGTCCACCAGGCGGTGCGGAACGTAGCCCACGCCGTCGACGCAGACCATCGCTCCGGAGCCCTTGGCCAGCTTCACCACGTCGCGAACCGGCATGACGTTGCCGAGGACGTTGCTGGAATGATGGACGGCGATGAGCCGGGTGCGGTCGGAGAGCAGGTCGGTGAGGCGATCGATCTCGAAGGTGTACTTCTCCTTGTCGATCTCCCAGGTCTTGATCACGATGCCGAACTGCTCGAGGTACTCCCAGCATCCCGCGTTGGCCTCATGCTCGCCCTGAGAGATGATGACCTCATCCCCGGGCTCCCAACCCGCGCTCAGCACCATGGACAGCATCCGGAGGAGCTGGCTGGCGTTGGCGCCGAACACGATCTCGTCGGGGGCGGCGCCGATCAGGTCGCCCATCAGCCGGCGGGCGTTCCACACCGTCTCGGTGGACCGGCGGGATACCTCGTAGCTCGCCCCGAGCTGCACGTTGGTGTGGAGAAGGTAGTCGCGAATGGAGTCCGCCACCTGGAGGGGCACCTGGCTCCCGCCTGCGTTGTCCATGAAAATCCACTCGCCGGAGAGCGCCGGGAACTGGGCGCGCGCCAGCATCAAATCGAGGGCCATGAGAGCCACTTCCTCCTGCCTATGACATTGAAAGACATTCCCGGGGGCCGTCTTGCCTCGCACCGGAACCTGGGGGCGGGATGATGGGACCCCCAACCGGGGAAACGGCCGCCTAGTGTACCAAAGACCCGCCCCGCTGGCAGCCCTCGGAACCGCCGGGATCATCCGGACCGGCCGGACTCCCCCTTCAGAACCCGCCGGAGGGCGGTCAGGAGTTCCTCGGTCTGGAAGGGCTTTTGCACGAAGACCGTCCCTCGCGGAAGCGACGAGGTCTCGGGAAGGGAATCACGGACGTAACCCGAGGTCAGGACCACCCCCAGCCCGGGGATTCTCTCCTGGAGGCGCAACGCCAGGGTGGGGCCGTCCAGGGTTCCCGGCATCACCACGTCGCTGAGGAGGGCGTCGATCCCGGCCTCTCCCGACTCCAGCCGGCCGTACACCAGGGCGAGCGCGTCGTCGCCCCGGGGCGCGGTCACCACCCGGTAGCCCGCTCCCCGGACCACCACTTCCAGCATCCGGCGCACGGCGGGATCGTCCTCCACCAGGAGCACGGTCCTTACGCGGGACCCGGATCCCGACCGCTCCGTATTCACGTGCAGGTTCCCTCCGCCCCCCCGAGGCCGCCGGACGGACATTGGACACCCGCGGGCGTCACTCCGGCGCCCGGCACGAAATCGAGTCCCTCCCGGGGGGAATCAGGACATGAAGGGAGAATATCGGGTCCGGAGGGGGAGCGCCAGAGGCCGGGCGGATGCGCGGCCGGAATCGACCCTGGAGGAGCGGGGTTACCGGTGCGGGCGAGGCCGGCCGAAGGACGGGCCGAGGCGGCCGGGTCAGTTCCGGTTGTTCCCCTGCTCCATCCGGTCCTGGCCGCCTGCCTGCTTACCCGGCTCGGGCATGCCCGGGCGCTCGCCGGGGCCTCGGTGGTGGGAGGGATCGTCACCGGGAACCACGGTGGTGCGACCGTCATCCCCACGTCCGGCCAGGTTGTCGAGCCCGGTGAACACCCGGTCGCGGCTGGCTCCGCTGTCGATCATGGAGAGCACCTGGTCCACCAGCTCGGCGGGAGCGCCGTGGCCGCCCCGGCTGAGGCGGCCCAGGGACTTGCCGAGCCGCTCCAGCTCGTCCCCCCGGTAGCCGTGCCGCCAGGCGGCGGTCACCACCTCCAGGGAGAGGTCGGTGTTCACGCCGGAGGCAACCAGCACCCCCAGGGTGAGAAGCGGAGCCTGGGCGGCTTCGATGGGCCGGTGCTCCCCGCTCACCAGATCGAGGGAGTTGGTAAGGGCGTGGGCGGGCACGCCGGCGGCCAGCGCGTAGGCGGCGTGGTCGATAGCGGCGAGCCGGGCCCGGGATTCGGTCGCGCCCTTGGGAGCGGGAAGCACCCGGTCCACGGTGCGGGCGGCGTCGGCCAGGCGGATCTCGAGATCGGTCACCACCGCCTGGATCCGGGGAAGCGGGATGCCCTTGGCCATGCCCTGCAGGTAACGGCTGACCACGGGGCCGAGGGGGAGATCGCGCCCGGCCAGGGCCTGGGTGTCGTGGAAGATGTCGAGGAGCTCGGCGCCGGAGAGCCCGGACTCGGCGCTCTTGCGAACGAGCTCGGAGAGCTGGTCGGGAGGCAGGCCGTAAGCCAGCGCGTCCCGCACTCCGGCGAGGACGCCGGCGGCCCGAGGGTCGGCGGCATAGGAGGCCGCGATGTCCTCGGGAGTGGGAGCCGGCGCCGGGGCGACCGTCTCGACCGGCGAGGCGGGGTCGCCGGCGCGGGCGGCCCGCGGGGCGGCCGCGACCACCAGGGCGGCGGCGACGACCAGCCAGGGCAGCCGGCTTCCGGCGGAGAGGAGACCGCCGGCGACCAGGTCGTGGGGGGAGGATCGCATGCGCATGAAACTCCTGGATATCCGCGTTACGGGGCGGCCGCCGGGCACCGGCGGCGCGCGCCTTGGTGGTTGGAGCCGGTGAAACCGCCGGGTCCGGCCGCTTTCGGCCCCCGGCCCACTCCCGGGCCTCCTAGTCGCTTTGACGGCCGGCAGGGCCGCCGGTTACATCGGTACCGGCTTCGGAGGCAGGCACTTCCAGCACCCCGTTGGTGCCTCCGAACCCGTCGTCCTCGTAGCGGGGGGCGTCGGGAGGCGTCTTCCAGTCCCCGTCCACCACGAACGCGTACCGCCACGTCCCCGCCTCCACCGGGAGCGTCACCTCCCAGATGCCGTCGCCGTCGGGTCCGGCCAGCGGCGTCCGGCCGGGGTTCCAGCCGTTGAACCCCCCGACCAGGGCGACCCGGCCCGCGCCGGGGGCCCGGTACCGGAACCGCATCCCCTCCGCGGTGAGGCGGGGGGCGAGCGGGCTCGGCGCCGGTCTCGCCAGCTCGCCCACCCGGGACCGAGGCCTCGGCGAGAGGAAGTCGAGCGACAGGCCCACCGAAAGCCGCGCCTGATCGAACCCGAACCCGGGCGCGGAGGAATGCTGCCGCAACAGGGTACCCTCGGTGAAGACCGCAACCCGCCGGGCGATACGGCGTTCCAGGGTCATCCCCAGCTGCCAGGCGTCGTCGGTGCGGCTCCCGAAGGTGTCGGCGGCGGCGGTGACCGGATCTACGTAGACCGCCGGGCGGTCGTAATCGCGGTGACTGTAGAGGCCGTACGCGGAAAGATCCACCCCCAGGGGCAGAGGCATCCCGGACCGTACCGTGACCAGAGGGCCCGAGTAGCGCGAGATCGGCTGGTTGGAGCCGGTGCGGCGGAGGTTGACCTCGGCCCCCAGATAGCTGTTCCGGCCCAGGGAGTAGAGGAGCCCGCCGATCGCGTCGGTCTGGTCCTGGCGTTCGGGGTCGCCGGCGGGGCCGACCGGGCGCTCGATGAAGCGGGTGCGATTCACCTGCCCCCCCACGCTCACCAGCCAGCGGGCGGCCGGGGACCACCCCAGGCGGAGCCCGCCGCGGTAGAAATCGAGGTCGAAGACCGAGGGGCTTCCCCGGCGGAACCGCCAGGCGGTGGCCGCGGTCTCCACCGCGAGATGGTGGGAGAAGCGGCGGCGGTAGTTGCCGCTCAGCCGGAGATCGAGGTCGTTTCCGGTGACGCCGGGACCGTAGGTGGTCCCCCCCGCCTCGGCGACCAGGTCGAGGCGGTGGGAGAGGGCGGGGTCGGCCCAGCGGAGGAAAAGGCGCCCGGTGCCGGTGTAGACCGCGTCGGAGACCGGGGCCACCACCCCCACGTCCTGGTCGGCGAGAAGCTGGTCGTCGTGGCCGGCCTCGAAGTCCAGGGTGAGGCGGGACACGGGCCCGGCAAGGGCGGGGGCCGCGGCTCCGAGAGACAGGGCGAGTCCGAGAGGCAGGGCGAGCCCGAGGGGCAGGGCGAGTCCGAGGGGCAGGACGAATCTGCGAGACGGGATAACTAGAGCAACAACACCGCGTTCCGGTGCCCGAACCCGTCGTCGGCATGCGCGACGGCGTCCGGATCGGTCATCCAGTGGCCGTCCACCACGTACATGTATTCGTAGCGACCACGGGGAAGGTCGAGCGAGATGGTCCAGAGGTCTTCCCCCACGTGCCGGAGCGGCGCCTGACACACCTTCCAATCGTTGAAATCGCCGGCGAGGCACACCTGCCCGGCGGCGGAGGCCCGGAACCGGAAGACATAGCGTACCGTGCCCGCACGGGTACTATGTTCGGGATTTTGGGCTTCGGCAACGTAGGTGGAGGGATTGGCCGCCCCCGGGGAACGATCGGAAGCAAGGACGCCCCGCCCCGGCGGCGGAGAAAAGCCGCCGGGACGGTGTCCGTTGCGACCCTGGGGGATGGCCAGGGAGAGAGCGATCGCCGCCGCGGCGGCCGCGGCGGGGATCAGGATCCAGCGGAGGGACATCCCTCCGAACGGCCGGCGCCCTCGCGACGGCCGCCAGGAATCGGCCCGGTCCGGGGCCGCGCGCTCGACCTCCAAGACGCGCTCCACGGTCCGGGCCAAAGAGGATGGGGCCCGCAGACGGGTAGCCTGGCACCAAGCTTCGACATGATGCAGGGCTTTCTGTTGATTGCGCAGGGTCGTGCCCGAACGCAGGTCCCCCTCGAAGGCAGCAGTTTTCGAAGGGGGGAGTTCCCCATCAAGTTCTTGATGTAGCCGGGGATCGACGTCCCCGGAACGGCGTGAGCGTTTCATGGCTTTCTCGACTCGGACGTCCGGAATGAGTCAGACGTCGTATCCCATGTCCCGGAGCGCGGCCAGGATCGACTCGCGGGCCCGGTGCACCCGGACCTTGGCGTTGCTGACCGAAATGTCCAGCACCTGGGCGATCTCGTCGTAGCCCAGGCCCTCCTGGTGCCGGAGCAGGAACGCCTCCCGATGGATGGGTTCCAGCTGCGCGAGCACCTCGCGGAACCGGCCGGCGATCTCCCCGGCCTCGAACGATTCGTCGGGCCGGGAGGCCGGCGCCGGCGGGTCCACGAACCCGCCCGCCGGCCCATTCAAACTGGTCTCGCGCTGCCTCCGGCGGGCCGCCGCGCTGCCGCGGTGGTCGTGACAGAGGTTCACCGCGATGCGGTAGACCCAGGTCCCGAACCGGGCGTCGCCTCGGAAGGAGGCCAGGGCCCGAAAAGCCCGGAGAAACGCGTCCTGGGTGATCTCCTCGGCCAGATGGACATCGGCGACGAGCCGGGACACCAAGCCGAAGACCCGGTCCTGATGCGCCAGTACCAAGCGGCCATAGGCCTCGGTATCCCCGGACCGGGACCGCTCGACGAGCCGGCGCTCCTCGTCGCGCCCCAGGGCGCGCGGCGGCGGTGAGCCGGTCGGATCCGGCCGGGGGCCCTGTTCGCTCAAATCCACCCCGTAAGGTCGCGGGTTCCGGACCGGAAGGGGGAACTTATTTCCAGGGCCGACATCACCGCTTTCGTTCCCTTCGACGGGTTCGGGAATCGGGGGTTACACCCCAGGACGATTCGGGGGAAATTTCCGATTGCGGGCCGGGGGCGTCCGGGATCGGAAGCCCCGGCTTGAGCTTGGCGGAAGCCCGGAAACGCCCGGGGAAGCACCCGCGGGGGCCGGGGCCGGCGAGCGGACCGTTGGGCTTTTCGACCCAGTTGAAATTGCTCATGGTTGCGGCTTTGAACGGGTGTAACCTAGAGACGACGTTCCCGTCCCACCACAGCATAGTGTAGACGATGAACCGGCTTGAATCGCTCGAGCGCAGGCGGCAGCACTTCCCTGAAACAACCGGAGGATCCATGGGAGCGATACAACGTCGAACCAAAACAATCGGTGTGGCCGCAGTCGCGGCCGGTCTCGTTTTGTCGATGCAATTGCTGGGGTGCGGTTCCGACAAGGGCCCGACCGCGCCCGGCGCCGCATACACCGTGCCCCCGGCCAGCTCGGGACAGGGGCTCTTCGCGCTCGCCGTCCAGCCGTCGGGCACTCTGAACGGCGCGCCCGGCGGACCGGGAGTTCCCTCCCTCGCCGACCACGGCATGCCCGGGAGAACCCCGCTGTCGGCGCTCTACATCACCTTCGACTCGATCCGGGTCTACCCGGCCTGCGAAGACAGCATGGATGAGCATGAGGGCGGTGACGGAGGAGACGACTCCACCATGACCGCGTTTGGTGCGCGGGGCCTGGCGTTCCTGGCCGACGACGATGATACGTTGGGCGGCGACGAGAGCGACAGCTGCGGATATGTCGAGGTGCTCACCTCCCCCGTCACCCTGAACATGGCGGGGCTCGACACCACCCTGACCCAGCTCCTGGGGACCCTGGACCTGGACATGGGCGACTACTCGCACCTCAGCCTTCACCTGGCGGATGCGTGGGTGGTGACCGAGGCCGGCGACAGCGTGCAGGCGTCGTTGCCCGGCATGGGGAACAACTGGCTGAAGGTCCTGTTCCCGTTCACGGTGAGCGCGGGCCAGGTGACCGAGATCGTGATCCACTTCGACCTGGCCCGGTCGGTGGTGGAGGCGCCTCCGGGAAGCATGCGATTCATGATCAAGCCGGTGATCCATGGCCGGTGGGGCCCCCACGACTGGGAGCATCACGGTGACGATCATGGCGGCATGCCCGATTCCACCGGTGACGACGACGGCCACGGCGGAATGGGCGACGGCGGAATGGGCGGCGGCAACGGCCAGGGCAACGGCCACGGAGGCGGCAACCGGTAGGACCGCCGTTCCGGTCTTGAGCCAGCAAGTCGCGGCCCTCCCTGGAGACGCGACGGATACCCCACGAACCGGGCGGGGGATTGCCGGGGGGCCGGCCGGGCGCGGCGGGGGCCGGTTGCCCGGGAGGCGCCGCCGGCTAGCGGGGTAGCGCCATCATCCCCGCGGCCAGAACCAGGGAGACCAGGGTCACCGGGAGCCCGATCCTGAGGTGCTCGCGGAAGCCGATGCGGATCCCGAACCGGGAGGCCTCTTCCGCCACGATGAGGTTGGCGATGGAGCCGACCAGGACCGCGTTCCCGGCGAAGGTGGCGGCCAGGGCGAGCACGTAGCCGGCGTCGGGGCGCGGGGGGACGAAGGGGAGAAGCAGCATCACCGCGGGCACGTTCCCCACCAGGTTCCCCAGCACCGACACCACCGGCACCAGCACCGTGGGCGAGGCAAGGTCGGCTCCGGCCCGGGTGAGGGCGGCGGCCGCCCACGAGACCCAGCCCGAGAGTTCCAGCCCGCGCACCACCACGAAGAGGCCGATGAAGAGCGCGAGAACCGGCCAGTTCACCAGGGCGAGCACGGTGCGGGTGCGCATGCGCCGGCTGGCCAGCACCACCCCGGCCACGCCGAGGGCGGTAAGGGGGGCGGGGACCGGGCTCAGGAAGAGCACGACGGCGGCGGCGGTGAGGACCACCGCCTTGGCCGCCTGGCCCTTGAGCAGGGGGGCGTGGCCGGGGCCGGGACCTTCGCCGGAGCCGCCCGGGGGGGCCTCGGGCCGGATGCGCGGCACCGCGGGGCGGAGCACCAGGTACAGCGCCGCCAGGGACAGGAGGACCGGGCCCAGGCAGAAGAGCACGAAGGGGCCGAAGGCGAGGTGGAGGGTCTGGGCGACGAGGATGTTCTGGGGGTTGCCGATGGGGGTGGCGGCGCTTCCGATGTTGCTAGCGCAGGCCACCGCGAGAAGATACGGCACCGGGTTCAGGCGGGCGCGGAGGAGGGCCCCGGCGAGGAGCGGGGTCAGGGCGAGGCAGACGACGTCGTTGGTGAGGACGGCGGACAGGGCGGCGGTGGCCACGATGACGGCGGCCAGGAGCCGGCGGGGCCGGGGGGCGCGGGCGAGGCGGCCGGCGATGGCGGTGTAGAGGCCGGCGGTGCGGTACTGCGCCGAGAGCACCATCATCCCGAAGAGGACGATGAGGGTGGGGGCGTCGACGGCGGACTTGGCCTCGGCGACGGAAACGCCCCCGGTGGCCAGGAGCGCCACCGCGCCCAGGAGCGCGATTCCGGTGCGGTCCACCGCGAGGCCGGGCACGCCGCCGGCGGCCAGCCCCAGGTAGGTGAGGACGAAGATGACGAGGGGGAGGAGAGGGAGGTGGGTCACGGGCCCGGCGCGGTCAGTGGCGGACCCGGTCCCGGGTGCGTCCCCTGGCGGCGCGGATCTCCACGAAGCGGACCACGGATTCGGCCACGTCCACCGCGGTGGCGGCCTCGATCCCCTCCAGGCCCGGGGAGGAGTTGACCTCGATCACCACCGGTCCGTGCTTGGAGCGGATGATGTCCACCCCGGCCACGCTCAGGCCCATGGTCCTGGCGGCGCGGACGGCGGTGGAGCGCTCCTCGGGGGTGAGACGAGCCTTCTCGCCGGTGCCGCCCCGGTGGAGGTTGGAGCGGAACTCGCCGGGGGCGGCGCGGCGGAGCATGGCCGCGACCACCTTCTCCCCCACCACCAGGCAGCGGATGTCGGTGCCGTCGGCCTCCTTGATGAACTCCTGGACCAGGATGTTGGCGTCGAGGCCCCGGAAGGCCTCGATCACCGATTCGGCGGCCTTCTTCGTCTCGGCCAGGACCACGCCGAGGCCCTGGGTGCCTTCGAGGAGCTTCACCACCAGGGGTGCGCCGCCCACGATCTCGATCAGGCCTCCCACGTCCTTGGTGGAATGGGCGAAGCCGGTCACGGGCAGGCCGATCCCCTTGCGGGAGAGGAGCTGGAGGCAGCGGAGCTTGTCGCGGGACCGGGAGATGGCCTGGGATTCGTTGGCGGGAAAGACGCCCATCATCTCGAACTGCCGCACCACCGCGGTGCCGTAGAAGGTGTAGGTGGCACCGATCCTGGGGATCACGGCGTCGAGCCCATCCAGGGGCTTGCCCTGGTAGAGCACCCTGGGCTTGTGGGAAGTGATGTCCATGTAGCAGCGCAGGTAGTCGATCACCCGCACCTCGTGGCCGCGGGCCTCTCCGGCTTCCTTCAGGCGGCGGGTGGAGTAGAGGGTGGGCTTGCGGGAGAGGATGGCGATGCGCATGGGGTTCAGGAGGTCTCCGGGGTTCGGGGGTCCGGCATCCCGGGCGGCCGGCCGGCGGTGAAGGCGCGCGCGGGATCCACGCGGAACCGGCCGCGCAGAGCCTGGCGCCCGAGGAGCATGCGGAAGCCCATGTCGTCGCGGGGGGTGAGGGTGATCTCCACCGGGAAGGTACGGCCGGCGAGGCGCAGAAGGGTGGCGATCACCGGCCGCTCGCTCACCCGGCCGTCCGAACTCCGGATCCGGCGCACGTCCACGAGCGGCGCCCGGGCCAGGATCACCGGTTCGTCGCGGCGCTGGAGCGGATGGAACTTGAAGCGGACCATGGGGCGGGCGTCTTCGGTGAACCGCTCCAGATCGAAGGCGTGGAGCGCGCTGGTGGCGGCGCCGGTGTCCACCTTCGCCTTGATCGGGTCGATGCCCAGATCGGGAAGCGCGACCCATTCGCGCCAGCCGATCACCGGGCGCGCGGGGCGCCGGGAGGCGGGGATCATGGCCGGAGCGGCCTTGCTCGGTTCGGATCGATGCGGGGCATGGAGGATGATTATTCCAGGGCGATGGGGCGGAGGGAAGAGGCGCCCCGGCGCCTACCGTGGACGGGCGCGATCCACGAGGCGGTCGCCGTGGAAGGTCCAGACCGGGGAACGGCCGGGGGCGAGGCCCACTTCCCAGGTCAAGGCGTGGGGGGCGCGGCCGGAAACCCGCAGGGTTCCCCGATGCTGGGCATGGTGATGGTGGGCATGGCAGAGGGTGACGAGGTTGGTGGAGCAGCCGGAGCCGCCGTGCGAGCGGTAGGTGATGTGGTGGACCTCCAGGGTTCGCCGGGCGGTGCAGCCGGGGGCCTGGCACCGGTAGCGGTCGCGCTCGAGGATCCGGCGCTCGGTGGGCAACCGGCCGGGATCGTGCCGTTGCCAGGTCTCGATGGCCTCGCGCACGACCAGGACCGCCACCGCCCACTCGGGAAGTCCCCCCAGGCGGGCCCGGGCCGCGGCGACGGCGGCGCTCCAGCGGTCGGCGACAGGTGCGCGGGCCCGGATGACGATCCGGACGCGGCGGCCGGGGGTGGACAACGTTTTCCGATAGCGGAGTTCCTCGTCGTCGTCGGATACCGTGCGACAGACTCCGAGGATGAGCAGATCGAGGTAGATCTCGAGCCGGTCGAAGACCCGGGGGTTCCGGGCGCCGTCCCGGGAAGCGCCCTCGGGGTCCAGGAGGCCGCGTTCGGAAAGCTCCCGGTCGAGCGACTCTCCGTCCCAGCCGTGGCGAAGGAGCCGGCTGCGGAGTTCGATCTCCACGCGCCGGTGTGGGAGGCCCTCGGGGAGCCGCCACTCATAGCCGGGGTCGAAGTCGCGCAGACGGCGGCGAAACCGCAGCTCCCGGCGGAAGAGACGATAGGTGGTGGCGCGGGCGCGTTCGATCCACCGGCGTTCGAAGGTGAGGCTGAGGTTCAGACCGTGCACCACGTGGCCCATGCCGAGGTCCCCGCACAGAAAGGCGTCGATGACCCGGGGGTGGAAGGCGAAGACGCATCCCGCGATCACCCGCTCGTGGACGGTGCGCGGCGACAGGTCGAAGAGGCAGGGGCCGAAGTCCTCGAACGAGCCCAGCCCGAAGAGCCGGTGGGCGTCGAACAGGATCAGGTGATAGAAGAGGCGCGCTTCGAACATCTGGAGGCGCCGGAGCAGGCGGTCGCTCTCGCGAAAGCGATCGAGGAGATCGCGGGCGGTCCGGGGGGACGCCCGACCGCGGGGGCACCGGACCGCATCGGGGGTCTGCGCCCGGGCGCGGCGCCGGCGGGTTCCGGCGAGGCAACTTTCGCGGGGTCGGGCGAGGCGGCGCCCGCAGGTTCCGGCGAGGGGGCGCCCGGCTCCACCAGCCTCTCCACCCGGCGGAGGGCGCGTTCGGCGCCTCGGAGGGCGTTCCGGGCCCGAGCGTACTCCCATCGGTGAAAGCACCCGCGCCACGGGCGCGGACCGTGCTTCCGCCGCCGCGCCGGCTGGAATCCGTGGAGCACGCGCCACCGGGAAGCGGGCATGAAGGGGTGGGCGGCCCAGGGCAACCGGCCTCCCGGAGCCCAGTCGAGGGGGGGGACCTCGGGTGCCGGGGCGTCCGGCGTTGCCGCGAGCCACGGAAGCGAGGACACGGCCTCCGAAAGCAGCGCATCCAGACAGGCGTCGCGCGGCGCGTCCCAGCCCAGAACCCGGCGCGCGGTCTCGATGGCGTGCTCGAAGGCCAGAGCCACGGTCTCCGGCGCGAGGAAGGTGACCGGCTTGCGGGGGGGCTCCACCACGTCCTCGGGGGAGAGGTCGTACGCCGAGGGGCCGGCGCCACCGGCCCCCGGGCCAGGAGCCGCCGGACAAGGCTCCCCCTCCGGATCGGGGGAGGCGGAGGCGTCCGCCGGGATGACCGGCTCCCCCGGCCTCGGGTCCGGGGAGGCGAACCCATCCCCGGGAGGCCTGCCGCCTCCGGCCCTGCGGAGTTCCGCCACCAGCTCACGAACCGGCAGATCCCCGGCCATCGCAATCCAGGGGGCGGCATGGGGGCCGGGGACCACCGTCCGGAGCGCGAGGATCTTGCCGGCGTCGAGCCGGCCGGCGAGGTAGGCCGGCTCCAGCTCCGGGGCCGCGGACAGGGCGGCGTGGAGGGCGACCCGCCGCCGTCCGGTGCGGGGTTCGATCTGGAGCGCCTCGAGACAAAAGTCGCCGAAGCGCACGTGGCCGAGTTCCTCGAACCGGCGGCCGGACCGGAGGTCATGGAGGATCGCGGCCTGGGCGCGCTCGATCTTTCGGCCCAGGCGCCGGCCATCGCGGATCCCCAGGAGCATCCGCACGATCAGCCGCCGTTCCTTGACTCCCCGGCCCCACCCGGGGCCGGGATCGGCGAGGGCAATCTGTTCCGCGGCAGCCACTTGAAGCCCCTCCAAGGTGATGCCGGTGGGAGCCGGTCGACGTCCTGAATACTAAACAGACAGATCGTATTCGTCAACCAGAAAAGCGACGTTGCCGGTCGTTTCTTCTTGGACCCGGCGGGGACCGGGGCAGGCAAGGAACCCGGCGGCCGGCCGACCCCGTCCTGGAATCCGGCACCGCGGATCGTGTAACATTGCATTCAACCGCAACAAGTTGGAGCCATGACACCATCCAGCGACATCACCCTCTGCCTGCTGGAGCTCCGCGACGGCCGTTCCGGCGCCTTCGACCGCCTGGTCGGGCTGGTCTACGAAGACCTCCGCCGGCTGGCGCGGTTCCAGCTCGGCCGGCCGGGCCCTCCGGTCACCCTCAACCCCACCGCGCTCGTCCACGAGGCCTACGTGCGGCTGGCCGACCAGACGCGGCTGGAATACGTGGACCGCGACCACTTCATGGCCGCGTGCAGCGTGGTGATGCGAAACATCGTGATCGACGCCGCGCGGGCGCGGCGGGCGAAGAAGCGCGGCGGCGACCGGGTGCGGGTGGACCTGGATCTGGACGCGATCCGGGTGGACGACGAGGCGGACCGGCTGCTGGCCCTGGATGAGGCACTGACGCGGCTGGGCGAACTCGAACCCCGGCTGGTGCGGGTGGTGGAGTGCCGTTTCTTTGCCGGGCTCACCGAGGACGAGACCGCGCGCGCGCTCGACGTGTCCTCGCGCACGGTGCGGCGCGACTGGGTGAAGAGCAAGGGGCTTCTGTCCGGGTACCTGACCGCGGAGGGTGGCGGGGGACCGGGCGGAGGCGCGCTCCCGGGGGGCGCGTCGTGATACCTCGGGAGAGGTGGAAGCAGCTCGAGCCCGAGCTGGACGCGCTCCTCGACATGAACGACGACGCCCGCGAGGCGCGGCTGGCGGAGATCGCGGGGCGCGATCCGAAGCTGGCCGGGGAACTGGCGCGGCTCCTCTCCGAAGGCTTCCGCGAGGACGCGCTCCTGGACCGGGACGTGAGTGCGGCGGCGCCGGGGCTCGTGCGCGAAGCGTTCGACCGAGGCTCCCCCCAGGACGTTTCCGGCCTGGAGGGGCGGCGGTTGGGACCCTACCGGCTCCTGGCGGTGGCCGGGGAAGGGGGGATGAGCGTGGTCTACCGCGCGTCCCGGGACGACGGGCAGTTCCGGCGCGAGGTGGCGATCAAGGTGGCGCGCTGGTCGGCGGCGGCGCCCCGGATCGCGGAGCGGTTCGCGGCCGAGCGCGAGATGCTGGCGGGGCTGGACCATCCCAACATCGCGCGCCTTCTCGACGCCGGAGTGAGCGAGGACGGCCTTCCCTACTTCGTGATGGAGCTGGTGGAGGGGGAGCCGCTCACCGAGTACTGCGCGCGGCACGGGCTCTCGTTGGCGGGCCGGGTGAGGCTTCTGCGCGAGGTGTGCGACGCGGTGCACGCGGCGCACCGTCGGCTCATCGTGCACCGGGACTTGAAGCCGGCCAACATCCTGGTCACCGGCGACGGCACGGTGAAGCTGTTGGACTTCGGGATCGCGAAGTGGCTGGCGCCCCCGGACGAGACCGCGAACGTGGTGGTGACGCGAACCGGGATGCCGGTCATGACCCTGCAGTACGCGGCCCCGGAACAGGTCACCGGGGGCGAGATCACCACCGCCACCGACGTCTACGCGCTGGGGCTGGTGCTGTTTGAGGCGCTCACCGGCGAGCGGCCGTACTCGCTGGGGGGAAAGCCCTGGACGGAGCAGGCGCGGCTGGTGAGCGAGACGGCGGCGCGGCCGCCGTCGGAGGCGGCGGCGGCCGGCGGGGAACCGGGC
Source organism: Candidatus Eiseniibacteriota bacterium (assembly GCA_963728475.1). Lineage (GTDB taxonomy): Bacteria > Eisenbacteria > RBG-16-71-46 > JABDJR01 > JABDJR01 > CAVSKL01. The sequence continues at coordinate 966,535 of CAVSKL010000001.1, read as the reverse complement.
CGGGCGAGACGGCTGCGGGGCGACCTGGACGCGATCGTGCTCACCGCGCTCCGCAAGGAACCGGAGCGGCGGTACCCGTCGGCCCAGGCCCTCTCCGAGGACCTGGGGAGGTATCTGCGGGGCCTCCCGGTGGAAGCTTCGCCGGACTCGTGGCGGTACCGGGCGCGGAAGTTTGTGGGGCGGAACCGCGCGTTCACCGCGGCGGGGGCGGCGGCGGCGTTCCTCTTGCTGGCGGGATCGGTGGGAACGGCGTGGCAGGCGAGGGTGGCGGCTCGCGAGCGGGACCAGGCCCGGCGCGAGGCGGCCAAGGCCGGGGCGGTGAGCGATTTCCTGGTGGGATCCTTCCTGGAGGCGGACCCGTTCCAGAATCTGGGCCGGGAGCGGACGGCCAAGGACGTTCTGGATCTGGGGATGAAGCGGATCGACCGGGATCTGGCGGACCAGCCCGAGGTGCGGGCGTCGCTGCTTCTGGAGGTGTCTCAGATCTACTGGAACCTGGGAGAGCGCGAGCGGGGACTGCGTCTGGCCGAGCGCGCGTCCCGGGAGACGGTGTCGCTCCACGGGGACCGGAGCGCCGACGCCGCGGCCACTTATCTCCAGGTGGCGGACTTCCAGGACTCGTACGGGCGGTACGCGGCCGCCGACAGCCTGCGGCGGGACGCGCTCTCGATCTATGAACGCGAACTTCCCGCGGGAGACCCGAGGCTGGCCGACGCCCTGGAAGGCGTGGGACGCGACCTGGAGACGGCCGGACATCCCGCCGACGCGGTGCCGGTGCTGCGGCGGGCGGTGGAGATCCGGGAGCGGGCGTACGGGTCGAAGAACGCCGACACCGCCCAGGCCTGGCACTATCTGGCGGCGGCGCTCTCCGACGCCGGCGACCCCAGCGCCGAGGAGGCGTTTCGCCGGGCGACGGAGGCGTGGGAGGCGGTGTACGGGCCGGTGCACCCGAACCTGGCGGGGACGCTCAACAACTGGGCCCTCTACGAGCACCAGCACGGCGACGTGGCCCAGGCGGAGCGGCTCTACCGGCGTTCCCTGGCCATCACCGACAGCCTGTTCGGCCCGACCGGGGGCGCCAACACCCGGAACAACCTGGCCAAGCTTTACCTGGATCAACGGCGGGTGGACGAGGCGGAGCCGCTTCTGCGCCAGGCCCTGGCCGAGCACGTGAAGGCGTTCGGCGACACCACCGTCCAGACGGGGGCGGACCACGTGAACCTGGGGCACCTGTACCGCTACCAGGACCGGTTCGCCGCGGCGGAGCGCGAGTACCGTACGGGACTCCGGATCTTCGCGGCGTTGCTGGGGCCGGCGCACCCCAACCTGGCGGTGGTGCGGACGTACCTGGGGCGGCTCCACTGGCGGGCGGGCCGCTACGCCCAGGCGGAGCGGGAGCTGGACGGCGCGGTGGCGGCGCTGCGCCGGGGCGGTCCCGGGTGGCGGGGCCGGCTGATGACGGCGCTGGCGTGGCGCGGCGAAACGCTGGTGGCCTTGAACCGGTGGACCGAGGCCGAGCGGTGCCTGGCCGAGGCGGAGCGGCTGGCGGAGGAGGAGCTGGAGCAGGCTTCGGGCGGGACGGAAGCTTCTTCGCCGCGCGCGGGAGGGGCTGCGGAGGAAGCCGGCGACCCTTCGGGGCGGGCGGCCCGGCGGCCCGGGGCGCGGGACGCCCGCGCGGGCTCGCCGGCCTTCCTGGCCCGCGGCGAGGCGTTGTCGGGGCTCGGCGCCTGCGCCCGGGCTCGCGGACGCGGAGCCGAAGCGGACTCGCTACTGCGCGAGGCTCGTTCGGTGCTGGTGGCGGCGGTGGGCGAAGACGCACTGGTCACGCGGATGGCGGAGGAGCGGCTGGGAGGCGGGAGGCCGTAACCGATGGCCGCGGCCTTGCTCCTCTTCGGCTTCCGGGGCCTGCTGCGGTGGATCGGCCTGGGTTTCCTTTACCTGTTCGGCCTGGTCGTGATCTTCCTCGTGATCAAGTTCCTGGAGCTGTTCTTCAAGGGACGCCTCTGAAACGGTCCGGTGACGCCGCCGGATTCCGCGTCCATTCGGCCGGGCTTCGGGCTCGAAGGGAGGCGCGATTTACCGAGGCGACGGCATCCCGGTCCGATCGCCGCGGCCGGGCGGGCGCACCCCGGGGACGCGGGCGGGCGGGGGCGCCGGCAGCCTCGCCGGTCTGGTACATTTTCCACCCCAACGACCCGCCCGCGGAACGCCGGGGAGAATCCGAGGTCTCACCAATGGACGTCAAGGAACTGACGGAAGCCGTCGATCGATTCGCGGAGGACCGTGAGTGGCAACGGTTCCACTCCCCGAAGAACCTCTCCATGGCCCTGACCGTCGAGGCCTCGGAGTTGCTGGAACTCTTCCAATGGATGACCGAGGACGCGAGCCGGCGACCGGATCCCCTCGTGTCAGGAGAGATCGCCGACGAGATCGGCGACGTGCTGATCTACCTGATCCGCCTGAGTTCGCAGCTCGGGATCGATCCGATCGCGGCGGCCGCCGCAAAACTCGAGAAGAACCGGCTGAAGTACCCGGTAGAGAAGTCCCGCGGAAACGCCAGGAAGTACACGGAGTTCGGAGAGTGAGGCTCTACGCCGGAAGCAGCTCCCAGTTCATCCGGGACGCAACCAGGAACCGGGTCGCCGAATCTCTCCGCGACGCCTTCTTCGACCATTACCGGTACCATCCCTCGACCGGCGAGGTGGCATCGTGGCGCAATTCCCTGCGCGCGGTATCCCAGGTCTTCCAGGCGGCGGGCCTTACCGATCACGGCGTCATCCTCGAGTATCAATTGCCGCTGACCTCGCGACGACTGGACTGCCTGGTTACCGGAAGGAGCGCCTCCTCCGGCGATAACGCGGTCATCATCGAACTCAAGCAGTGGGAGCGGTGCCAGGCGGCCGCGGGGGAGAACGAGGTCCTCACCTGGGTGGGTGGGGCGGAGCGGGAAGTCCTTCATCCCTCCTCCCAGGTGGGCCAGTACAAACGCTTTCTCCAGGACGGGCACACCGCTTTCTACGGCGGCGCGGCGCCCATCGGCCTCCACGCCTGCAGCTACCTGCACAACTACACCATCGCGGACGGCGACCCCCTCGTCGACCCCAAGTTCACCGAGATCATCCGCGAAGCCCCGGTGTTCTCGGGAGATGACTTCGATCCGCTCTGCCGGTACCTCGACGAGCGGCTGGCCCTCGGCGGGGGAATGGACGTGCTGCGACGGGTGGAGGCCGGCGCCTACCGCCCCAGCAAGAAGCTCATGGAACACGTTGCGGGCGTGATCAAGGGAAGCCCGCAGTTCGTGCTGCTGGACGAGCAGTTGGTGGTTTACGACAAGGTCATGGCCCTGGCCGGGGCCGGATTCGACTCCAGGACCAAGTCGGTTCTCATCGTGAAAGGCGGTCCCGGCACCGGAAAGTCGGTGATCGCCCTGAACCTGATGGCGGACCTGCTTCTCGAGGGCCGGAACGTGCACCATGCCACGGGATCCCAGTCCTTCACCCAGACCCTCCGGAAGATCATCGGGGCTCGTGGTTCCATCCAGTTCAAGTACTTCAACAGCTTCGCCCGGGCCGGCCGGAACGCGGTCGACGTCTTGATCTGCGACGAGGCCCATCGCATCCGCCAGACGAGCGCCAACCGTTTCACCAGGAAGACCGACCGTTCCGACCGGCCGCAGGTGGAGGAGCTCATCCGGGCGGCCCGGGTGTCGGTGTTCTTCATCGACGACGACCAGGTCGTCCGGCCCAACGAGGTCGGTTCGGTGGAGCACATCCGGAGCCACGCCGAGAAGGGGAAGGCGCGCGTCGTCGAATATCAACTCGAGGCCCAGTTCCGATGCGGCGGTTCCGACGGGTTCGTGAACTGGATAGAGAACACCCTCGGGATCCGACGGACGGCCAACGTGATCTGGGGGGAGAACGAGGATTTCGAATTTCGCGTGCTGCCCACACCCCGGGCCCTGGAGGCGGCCGTATTCGAGAAGGCGGAGGCCGGCTACAGTGCCCGTCTCACCGCGGGTTTCTGCTGGCCGTGGTCCAAGGAACTCAACCCGGATGGAACGCTGAAGGAGGACGTGGAAGTCGGCGAATACCGACGGCCGTGGAACGCGCGCCCCGAGGCCACCCGTCTGGCCCGGAACATTCCCAAGGCCACCTACTGGGCCTACGACCCGAACGGGCTTTACCAGATCGGTTGCGTTTACACCATCCAGGGATTCGAGTTCGACTACGTCGGCGTGATCTTCGGCAAGGACCTGGTATACGACTTCGACCGCCAGGATTGGGCGGCGGACAAGGAACAATCCCGGGACACGGTGGTGAGGCGATCGGGCTCGCAATTCCCGGACCTGGTCAAGCGCACCTACCGGGTCCTGCTCTCACGCGGTCTCAGGGGCTGTTACGTCTGCTTCCTGGACAAGGACACGGAGCGCTTCGTGAGGAGCAGGATGGAAGGGCCGGCCGGACGTGCCGCCCCCAGGAAAGTCGCGGAGCCGGAGACGTAGAGGGGGGTCAGGCACCTCTCGGCGCCTCTTCCACCACGCCCGGACCCTCGATGCCCCGCTTGGCGCCCTCGACCGCCTTCAGGTCCTCGAGGCGCGCGCCCACCGGCAGCACCCGCCGCTCGTACGAGCCCACCGCGTCGTTGTAGGCGCCGACCGCCGTGGCCAGCCCCTTCCCCACCTTCGCCAGGTGCGCCTCGAACCTGGCCACCCGGTCGTAGAGTTCGCGCGCGGCCGAGGCGATCGCCTCGGCGTTCCGGGCCAGGGCCTGCTGCTGCCAGTAGATGGCCACCGTCCGCAGTAGCGCCACCAGGGTCGTGGGCGTGGCCACCAGCACCTTAGACCGCAGCGCCTCCACCTGGAGATCGGGCGCGCGGGCGAATGCGGCCGAGAGGAACGGATCTCCCGGGAGGAACAACACCACCAGGTCCACGTTTCCGGCGAGGCCCGCGGCGTATTCGCGCCCGGCCAGCGTCCGGACGTGCGCGCGCAGGGCGGCCACGTGGCGGTCCAGGGCCGCGTCGCGCGAGGTGGCCCCGGTCGCGTCGCACGCTTCCAGGTAAGCCGCCAGCGGCGCCTTGGCATCGACCGCGATGAACCGGCCACCCGGCAGATTCACCGTCATGTCCGGCCGGCCGCCGTCGGCCAGGGTCGATTGCTCCTCGAAGTCGCAATGATCGGTCATCCCGGCCAGTTCGGCCACGTTTCGCAACGCGATTTCGCCCCAGCGCCCGCGCACCTGGGAACTGGTGAGCGCGGTGGCCAGGGTCGTCGTCTTCTCCTGCAACGACGCGGTCAAGGACGCCAGCCCTTCGACCTGTTCCCGGAGCGCCTTGTAGGCGCCTTCACGCGCGACCTCGATCTCGCCCGTCCGGTCGTTGAGCTTTCCCAGGGTCTCCCGCATGGGCTTCAACAACTCCTCGATGGCCTGCTTCCGCGCCTTGAGATCCGCGGAGGCCTCGGTCCGGACCTTGCCGAGCCGCTCGTTCGCCAGATCCAGGAATTGCTTGTTGTTCCCCTCCAAAGCCGCTCCCGCCAGCGATTTGAAGGCATTCTCCAGCTCACGCTTGGAGTCCTCGACGAACTTTTTCTGTTCATCCAGGGCCCGGGTTACGTTCTTCACCTCGGACCCGGCTTCGGCCAAGGAACGGTCCAGCGCCGCGCGCGCCTTCTCGGTCTCGGAGAGGCGCGCCTCGGTCTCGATCCGGCGGGTTCGTTCCGCCTCGGCCGAGGTCCGGGCGGCGGCCAGCGCCTCCGCGTTCTGGGAGCGGGCCTGCACAAGCCGGGAACGGCTCCAGAGGAGCGTCGTCGACCAACCCAGGCAGACCGCGGCGGCCAGGGCGACGATGAGGAGGGCGGGAGACAGTGTCATGGGTGGCGATCACCGCGGGTGTGGGTTTGCCGTCCTGGGCCCCCGGGGGGAAGGGCCGGTGAATCCGCCCAGTGTACGAGCGAGGCCACTGGAGACAAGGGGAAAACCCGGATTCCCGCGGCAGGGATGGGAACCGGGGAGTGAGTTTCGGGCCTTGAGGTGGAGCGGTCCAGCGGCGCATGGGGTGCCATTCTTCCGGGGTCCGCACGCCGGGAACCTGGGGGCTGTACCGGGAGTACGGGGTTGAGACTCGGAAGGGCCTCTTGCTTGGGTCTCCAAAATTGAGAGCGCCAAATTGGCACTTGACCCGCGTGGAAAACAGTGGCATCGTAGTGGGAGTTCGGCGGCGCTCCCCACAGTGAGGAAAACCCCTGGATCGGCCCGCATATCCGGGGGTTATGAAATAAGAGGTTCCACTTGTGGGGTCCAAAGAAAGACAAACGTTCCTATTTGCTCGTTGAGCAAGTATCCGCGGGAAGGGGCAAGAAAATCGCCCCCGATGGACGCGCTTGCGGGCAAAATGGGATTGGAAGTAGGTCCCGCCGACCGGCTTCCACTCAATAAGGACGGCGGCGCGGCTCCCGGGAGCGGCCGACCGGCGGAGTCGCCGGTCGGGGCCCGCCAGACAGTTTCTCGATTTACAGGGGGCGGCACGGCCGGGCCGAAGTAGATCCGAGGGCGTTGTGGTCTTGGCCGCGGGTTTCCCGCGGTCATGGGGGAAAGCCCTTCACCCGAACGATCGATTCCGGTACCGGCCCGTGCCGCACTTCTTTTGTGTGCGCCCCCCCGCATGCCCATGTATCGGATGGGCGGGGGGCGCTCCTTCAGAGTTTCCGCTCGTCACCTCGACCTCACGTCAAGCCCCGGCCGGGTCCGTCCCCGCGACGGCACCGGTCGAGATCGCCACCGTATCAAAGCCCGGCATCCCGCATTCCTGAAGTAACCCACCCCACGGTCTCGAGGAAGACCTCCCGGCGCCGCTTGACCATGGGGGTGTCATGGGAATCGCGCATCTCGGCGAGGCCGCGGGTGCGCGGCTGACCCTCGCGGCCGTTTGGGGGGAGGAAGGGAAGGCGCGTTCCGGGACGCTGTGGATGAAGCGGCCATCAACGCAGGGGCGGCCGCCCGGAACGGGCTCCCGGTCCCCGTTTCCACCCGGCACCCGCCGGGGCCGGCAAGAGAGAAATAGAGAGAGGGGCGGAACCAGGTCCGCCCCTCTCCGTGTCTCCTCTGCGCTCGAACGTGCCGCCGGGGGTGGCATCCGAACCGGTCCCGCCCGCGCACCCCGGAACCGCGAGACTGCCAAGCGAATGGAATCAGGGAGCGGACGGCCTCTGCCCCCAGGCGACGATCCAAGAACGCCACCGCTGAGCCGCCCGCTCCCGTCAAGTAACGCATTCTCCGGCCGAGGCCGGACAGCTTCCCGTTTCGTCCCGGCACGGGCCGCGCCCCCGGGGAGAGGGCTGCGAAGCCACGCGACCACACTCGCTATCGTTCAACTTCGCAGACTTAGTATAAACGAACTCAAGCGAGATGCCATCCAAAATTGAATTCAATCGTAATATGGGACGCCGCAAGGGTTTGCCGCCGCAATCCCTTGAGGCCCAAGCCGTTGAGCCCCCCCGTCCCGCTCCCAGGACTGGGCGAAATAACCCAGCCGGCCGCCGGCCCCTTCAGGTTCGGGCGGCGCCGCCCGGGCCCGGGTCGCGGCGTGACCGCCGGCGCCTCCGGGCACGAGAATTTCCCCGTGCGAGGGGGGCGATCACCCTCGACGCCCGCCCGGGACCCGGAGGACCGCGCTCGCTACGGGCGCAGGGAGAGATCCGCCGGTTTCGGCTCCACCAGGAGGTCGTAGTCCGCAAAACGCATCCGCACCGCGTCCTCATGGGTGCCGGCGTTGAACGTGATCCACGGGTTCCGGGTGAGGTCCTTGCTCACGTAGACCGGGATCTCGTACAGGTTGCCGAATGGATGCTCGGCCCCCGCGGGACAGTCCGGACACAGGCGCCTGATCTCGTCCTCGGTGGCCAGGCGGAGGTCTTCCGCGCCCAGGAGCTGCTTCATTCTCGCCATGTCCACCATGTGGTGGGCGGGAAGCACCACCATCGCAAAGCGCCGGCCGGCCCGGAGAATCACCGTCTTGGCGAACTCCATGCCGGGGGTGCCGGTGTCGGCGGCGGTTTCCTGGGCGGTGTAATCGCGACGGTGGTGAATGGCCTCGTAACGGATCTTGTGATCTTCCAAATACTGCTTGAGGCTCGTGGCGATCGCTGCCATCGCGTCCTCACCTTCCTTCCTTGTGGCCGGAAGCCCGGGACGGATACCGGATCGGCGGTCCGAAAGGGGGCGCCGTGGGAGATACCCATCCTTCCGGTCCCTTTCATTGTTAGCAGGAACCGGGGAGCCCCACAAGCGGGGACAGGGGTCCCGAGGTGCGGGGGGGAGCGGCCAACCGTTTTTCCCGCGGCCTACCCCCCGCCCGAGGCCCGGGGCGGATTCCGTACGGTGGTTTACCGTCGAGGACCGGCCCCAAAACCCGTATGCTGGAAGAGCACCCCTACAAGGAGGCCTCCTATGCGTCGTTCGATTCCTATCGCCCTCGCATTGCTGGCTCTGCTCGCCGTTCCCGCGGGCGCCACCGTGCACGTCGTGGATCAGAGTGGTCTCGCGTTCATTCCCGGCGATCTCACGGTCACCGAAGGGGACACCGTGCGCTGGATGTGGAGTTCCGGTTTTCATACCGTCACCAGCGGGGCCAGCCCCAGTTCTTCGGACGCGGGCCAGCTGTTCAATGCGCCCCTGGATTCGGGCCATATCAGCTTCCAGTACCGGTTCACCACCCCCGCCACCGTCCCCTACTTCTGCAACTTCCACTTCGCCTCGGGGATGATCGGCGTGATCACCGTCAACCCCATGGTGCCGGTCAAGCCCGCTACCTGGAGCCGGATCAAGATCCTCTACGGAGATTGAGGCCGGGCGGCGGCCCCCCCCGAATCGGGGCCGCCGCGTATCAACCCGGCTCCCTCCTCCGTCCTCTCGATCGAGCCGTGGCGCCCCGGGACCCCGCGGCGGCCGTGGCCGTCCCGCTCCGGGCCCGGTGCGCGGGACCCCTGGCAACCCACACCATCGATCGAGCAGACAGGAGGATTCCATGCGAACGGTTATCCGCGCCGCCCTCGTGGCGGGTACCTTGATCGCCCTGGGCGTGATCCCCGCCCTGGCCAACACCGTGGTGGTGACCCAGACCGGCTTCACCTTCAGCCCCGCCAGCGTCACCGTCAACCAGGGCGACACCGTGCGCTGGGTATGGTCCGACAACTTCCATACCGTCACCAACGGGACGGGGTCGGCCGACGCCGCCGCCGGCGCCCTGTTCGACGCCCCCCTCGACAGCGGCCACACCAGCTTCCAGTTCACCTTCACCAACGCGGGGACCTATGCGTACTTTTGCCGGTTCCACGAGGCGTTCGGCATGAAGGGAAGGGTGACGGTCGAGACCAGCGTCCCCGCCAAGCCCACCACCTGGGGCAAGCTCAAGAATCTCTACCGGTCGGTGCTGGCGATGCTCTGATCCAGCGCCGGCCCGGCGGACTCGCTCATTGCCCTCGCGCTCCCCGGCGCGCACAATCGTCGCCATCCCCGAGGAGGCGACGATCGTGCTTTGCCATGCATTCCCGCGCCGGCGACATCCCGGATGCGCCGGGATTCCGCTTCCCCGGCCGGCGGGCAAACCGGCAAGCCGGCTCCGGGCGATCGCGCCGGCGCTCTTGGTCCTGATCCCGGCGGCAGTCTTCGCCGGCCCGGGTGGCGGCACTCAGGCGCCGGCGCGGCCGGTGGCTCACGATCCGGCGGCCGGTCTCCCCGGGGTGGCCGACAGCTCCGTGGCCGGGGTGGAACCGGCGCCCTGGGTACGGAACGGGGTGATCTACGAGATTTCTCCCCGCGACTTCGGCCCCACCGGGACCCTGGCCGACGTCACCGCGGGGATCGGGCGGCTGCAATCGATGGGGGTGACCATCCTCTCGCTGACGCAGGTCCAGCCCCTGGGAAGCGTGCCCGGCAAGGGAACCGGCGGCTCAACCTACCCGATCCGGGACTCCATGAGGGTGAACCCCGCGCTGGGAGGGGACCGGGCGCTTCGCGCCCTGGTCTCGGCCGCGCACGCCCGGGGAATGAAGGTGATCCTGGACTGGGTGGCGGACCGCACCGCCCGGGACAATCCCCTGGTGGACGAACATCCCGACTGGTATCACCGCGATGCCTCCGGCCGGCCGGCGCCCCCCGACCGCGACGGGAGCGACGACCGGCGGCTGGACTACGGCAACCCCGGCCTCCGCACCTACATGGCCGGGGCCATGACCGGCTGGGTCCGCGAGTTCGGCCTGGACGGGTTCCGCTGCGACGCGGCGGGGACGGTCCCCATGGACTTCTGGAACGCGACCCGGGCGGCGCTCGAGGCGGTCAAACCGGACGTGATGATGCTGGCCGGAGCCGAGGGCGGCGCCTTCCACGCGGCCGCGTTCGACCTCACCTACGACGGGGGCCTCGACTCGCTGCTGCAGGCGGTGCACGAGGGGCGGGCCGGGCCCTCGGTCCTGGTGCGCCACGTGACGAGCGAGCGGGGGAGCTATCCCCGGAACGCCCTTCGCCTGCGGTTTCTGGAGAACCACGACCAGGAACGCGGGGCGGCGAAGTCCGGTCCCGGGTTCCACCGCGCAGGGCTGGGGTTCGTGTTCCTGTCCGAGGGGGTGCCGCTCCTCCACGCGGGGGAGGAGGCGGGGATCACCAGGCGGCCGAGCCCGTTCGGGCGCGAGCCGGGACCGAGGCCGACCGGGGACCGCGCGCTGGCCGATTCGGTGAGATCGTTCATACGCACGCGCACCGCGAACCCGGTGCTTCGGACCGGCGCCACCCACGCGGTGGCCAACGACCGGCCGGACGCCGTGGTCACCTTCCTCCGAGGCGATTTTTCCCGGGGCGAGTCGATCCTGGCCGCGGTCAACTTCACCGGGAAGCCGGTTGAGTTCCACGCGATGGATCCGCGGGTGCTGGGGCGGAGCGGCGAGGAACTGTTCCGGGGGGGGCGGGTGGCGGTGAGCGGCGGCCGGCCGCTCTCCCTCGGGCCCTGGGGGGCGATGGCGGTGAAGTTCGCGGCCGCTCCGGAGGCGCCCTTCGGAAGCGCGCCGGCCGGCGGACCGGCGGGCGCGGGGCAGGCGGACAGCGCGCTGGTGGCGCGGGCGGACAGCGTCCAGACCGAGGTCGCCTCGCTCCGGGGGTGGGCGTTCCGGTCCCCGGTGCGCAAAGCGGTCTACACCGAGGCGGAACTCCGCCGGTACGTGGAGCGCGAGCTGTTCGAGGTCGAGTACCCGCCCGACACCCTGGCCCGGGTGCAGGCGTCGCTTCGCATGGTGGGGCTCCTCCCGCCGGACCTGGACATGAAGCGGGAACTCACCGACGTCCTCACCAACCAGATCGGCGGCTTCTACGACCCGGCCACCGAGGCGTTTTACATGGTGCAGCGTCCGGGCGCCGACTACGGTCCCGCCATCGAGCGGATGATGATCGCCCACGAACTCACTCACGCCCTCGACGACCAGTACGTGGGCCTGGATTCCCTCACCCACCGCGGGGAACGCACCGAGGACCGCGAGTTCGCGCTGGGATCGGTGGTGGAGGGCTCGGCCACCGAGCTCATGACGCGCTACCTCTTCCTGGAGCAGGCGCAGGGGAAACTCGACGCCGCCGAGCTCGCGGCGGTGATGGAATCGGAGACGTCCCGGAGCGAGCCCTTCCTCTCCGCGCCTCCGTATTTCAGCACGCTGCTCGCCCGCTACACCTGCGGCATGCTCTTCCTGGTTCCCGGGGGCATGGCCGGCCTCACGGCCAAGGACGTGGGGCCGGCGGTGGGCCGGCGGCTCCTCGGGGTTTCCCGCAATCCCCCCGAGTCCTCGGAGCAGATCCTCCATCCCGACAAGTACTGGAACGGCGTCGACCGCGATCCACCGGTCGAGGTGGAGGACCACGAGGCGGACCTGGCGATCGAGGCGGCGGGATTCGGGGTCTACCACCGCGATACCTTCGGGGAGATCCTGGCCGCGGTGCTCACCGATTCCACCGCCGGGTTCCGGCCGGGAGCGCTCCCCACCGCGGACTCGTGGACCAACCCCGCCGCCGAAGGATGGGGGGGCGACCGGTTCTTTCTGCTGGGGCCCCGGAAGGCGGCGGGAGACACGCTGCCGGAGGCGGGCGCTCTCCGCGGAGTGTGGATCACCGCCTGGGACACCCCGGGCGACCGGGAGGAGTTCCGCGCGGCCTACGACGTGGTCCGGCCCGATACCACCCGGTACGCGTTCCCCCTGGGCGACCGGGCGCTGGTCTACACCTTCGGGCTGGACCCGGACGCCGCCCACGCGCTGTTCGGCCGGATCGGGGGCGAGGCGGCCGCCGACCCCGGCTTCTTCACCTGGGAGGCCGGCCCCTGGCCCACCTGGCTGGCCGGGGACAGGTAGCCGGGAGCGCCCCGGGCGCGGCCGGATCCCGGTTCTTCGATGGGCACTTACGCCCGCCGCACGTACTCGAAGGCGAAGGGTTGCCCGTTCACCCCCCGGGGAGGCGGAGCGATCCAGTTGGCGATCCGGCCCGGTTCGGCGACCGGCTCCATGAGCGAGGCCACGTAGCCCCGGTCGGTGTCGCCGGGAAGCCATTCGGCGCGGCGGCGGTTCCACTCCTCCCCGGAGATGGGGTTCCCGGCGGGGTCGAAGCGCATGCCCGAGTAGGCCCCGATCTGCCGGTGGAAACGCCGGTGGGGAAGGGCCAGCCGGTCGCCGATCCCGTACTTGTCCAGGGTCTTGTTCCATCGCTGCACGCCCCGGTCGCAGTCCTCCACGTAGGCGTCGCGCAGGATCTCGTTCATGGCGTTCCGGGTGGGGACGGCCTCGGTCACCAGCCTCCCGCCTTCCACCAGCGCCATGTCGTAGGTCCCCTCCAGGGCGAGATGGTCATCGTACTGCTCCTCGCGATGGCGCCCCTTGAGCCCCGCCGCGAAGTAGTCGGCGGCGTTCGAGGACTTCTCGCCCCCGAAAAGGTCCAGGGAGAGCGAGAACCAGAGGTTCAGGTATTTCTGGAGAGTGGGGAGGTCCACTCCACCCGCCTTCCGCACATCCCCCCCGGGGGCCTGGGTCATAAGCTGGGCGGTCCGTTCCACCACCCGGCCCACTCCGGTCTCGCCCACGAACATGTGATGGGCCTCCTCGGTGAGCATGAAGCGGGTGGTGCGGGAGAGGGGATCGAACCCGCTCTCGGCCAGGGCCAGCAACTGATACTTGCCGTCACGGTCGGTGAACATGGTGAACATGTAGAAGCTCAACCAGTCGGCGATCGGCTCGTTGAACGCGCCCAGGATCCGGGGCTTGTCGGGATCGCCGGAGCGCCGGGCTAGGAGCGCCTCCGCCTCCTCCCGGCCGTCGCGGCCGAAATAGCCGTGGAGGAGATAGACCATCGCCCACAGGTGCCGCCCCTCTTCCACGTTGACCTGGAACAGGTTGCGCAGATCGTAAGCGCTGGGGCAGGTCCGCCCGAGGAGCCGCTGCTGCTCCACGCTGGCCGGCTCGGTGTCCCCCTGGGTCACGATCAGCCGCCGCAGCATGCCCCGGTACTCGCCCGGAACCTCCTGCCATACCGGTTTTCCCATGTGGTCGCCGAAACCGACGGTACGGTTTTCGACCGGCTCGGCCAGGAAAATACCCCAGCGATAGTCGGGCATCCGAACGTAGTCGTAGTGGGCCCAGCCCTTGGGGTCCACGCTGATGGCGGTGCGGAGATAGACGTCGTCCGCCTGGAAGCCGGCGGGGCCCATCTCCATCCACCAGGAGCGGAAGTCGGGGAGCCACTTCTCCAGGGCCCGCCGGAGCCGGGCGTCGTCTCCCAGGTTCACGTTGTTGGGGATGGTGTCGTACAGGTTCACGAGTTCCTCCGTGTCGTGGTCACGCCGCCGGCGCGCGCCCCGGGGACGCGGCTCACCGGACGGGTCCGGACTCTCAGGTCCGGTTCCAGTCGAAATCCGGGCGCTCGGGCCTGCCGTAGACCTTGAGCGCGCCGTGTTCCCCGACCGCGTTGGGCCGGAAGAAGATCCAGTTCTGCCAGGCCGAGAGCCGCCCGAAGATCTTACCCTCGGCGGTCTCGTGTCCAGGGAAACGCAACGAGGCTTCCATCCCGGTGAGGGCGTCGGGAGAGAGCGAGGCCCGCTCCTCCACGGCCACCCGCACCTCGTCCTCGTAGTCGATGTCGTCGAGGACCACGGTCACCAGCCCCGCCGCGCCGGCCTCCGGCGGGGTGAAGTAGCCGTGGCCGAGCGCCACCTCCACCCGGGCCGGCTCGCCGTAATAGTGGGCCTGGAGGCGGCTCAGGCCGTGGGTCATGGGGTAGTCCGCGGCGTTGAGCGGTCCGGGGGCGATCCGGGGCTCGCCCGCCTCGTCGTCCAGGACGTAGCTCCGGTCGGCGGCCATGGCCAGCTCGAACAGGCACCCCGCGAAACAGGAGCCGGGCTCGATGAGCGCGAACAGGCTCCGGGCGGTGAGATCCAGGCGCCGGAGCACCCGGGCCTGGTAGAAGAGGATCTCGCGCACGAACCAGTCGTCGCGGAGCCGGTCGAGATTCCGGTCCACCTCCAGCACCCGTTCCGGGTCGCCCGCGGTCTTGAGCAGGATGAGCCCCAGGGTGGGACGGTTGAAGCGGAGATCCAGGAGGGCGTCGTCCAGCTCGCGGAAAGCGCGCAAGGCCCACACGTTGGTTCCGCTCACCCGGTAGCCGGAGGCGGTGGTGGGCTCTCCCTCGCCGGGACCCCGCACGGTGAGGACGGCGGTGCGGGCCTCGGGGTCCATCTCCACCGTAACGTAACGGTAGCGGCGGGCGCGCTCCTCCCGGTCGATCTCGAGGGCGTTCCAGGGCACCCCCGGGCCCTCGCGCCCGGGAAGCTCCGCGGCGAGGGCATCGGCGCGGGCGTTGACCGCCTCCTCGAACCGGCTGCGGGGAGCGAGGGCGTCGACCAGGCCCCAGTCCACCGCCCGCTGGCCCTTGATCCCCTCCTGAAGGGTGCAGAAGACGTCGGCGAGGTCGCGGCGGACCCTGCGCTTGTCCACCACCCGGGTGAGGCCGCCGGTCCCGGGGAGTACGCCCAGGAGCGGCACCTCGGGCAGGCTCACCGCGCTCGAGCCGTCGTCCACCAGCACGATCTCGTCGCAGGCCAGGGCCAGCTCGTAGCCCCCCCCGGCGGCGATTCCGTTCAGCGCGGCCAGGAAGCGGATCCCGCTGTGGGCGGAGGCGTCTTCCATGGCGAGGCGGGTTTCGTTGGTGAACTTGCAGAAATTGATCTTGAAGCCGTGGGGAGAGACCCCGAGCATGTGGATGTTGGCGCCGGAAGAGAATACCCGGTCGCGCCCGCTGGTCAGCACCACCGTCTTCACCCCGGGGTGCTCGAAGCGGAGCCGTTCGAGAACGTCGGCGAGTTCGATGTCCACCCCCAGGTCGTAGGAGTTGAGCTTGAGGAGATAGCCCTCGCGGAGCGGCGCATCCTCCTTCACCTCCAGCACCAGGACGGCGCGGGATCCCTCGATCCGGAGCTTCCAGTGACGGTAGCGCTCGGGATGCGTCTGGAACTCGACGGGGGGGAGGGCGGGGGCGGCGGTTCGGGCCATGAATACACCTCGTGCTAGAGTCCGGAAGGCGACGGTTTCGGTCCGAATTGAGGGCCGGATCCGAGCGATGAAAGCCCGGGGCGCGGGGTGCCGGCTGGACAACGGGCCCCTGGGGTGCTTAGTGTTTACCGCCCCGGATGATCCGGGCAGCGGCAATATTTTGCACAGAATCACCGCGACCGGTCAACCCCGAGCCGAATTATAATGCACACCATGAAACAGGAGCGCCGTTCGGTGGCGGCCGACGACCACCGGGCCTTGGAACACCTCGGCGCGGTGGTGCGCCACCTGCGGCGCGCCCTGGGCCTCTCGCGCGCCGGGCTCGCGGAGCGTTCGGGGCTCAGCATCCGCTTCCTCGCCCAGATCGAGGCCGGCCAGGGCAACATCTCCTTCCTGCGTCTCCGCCGGGTGGCGGCGGCGCTCGAGGTGGACACCGCCGCCCTCGTCGAGGAGGTGGACCGCCTGCGAGAAAGGGCGGTGGCGCTGCTCGGGCTCCGGGGAGCGGGCAAGAGCACGGTGGGACGGCGGCTGGCTTTCGCGCTGGGTCGGGACTTCGTCGAGGTCGACGAGCTGGTGGAAGAGGCGGCGGGGATGCTCATGGCGCAGATCTTCGAACTCCAGGGCGCGAGCGCGTTCCGGCGCCTGGAGCGCGAGGTCCTTTCGAGATTGTTGAGCCGGGCGGAGCCGGTGGTGCTGGCCACCGGCGGGGGCGTGGTCACCGATTCCGAGACCTACGCTCTCCTGCGCAGCCGGGCGTTCACGGTCTGGCTCCGGGCCGATCCCCGCGATCATTGGCGGCGGGTCCTCGGCCAGGGGGACCGGCGGCCCATGGCCCACCGCCCCGACGCCATGGCCGAACTGGAACGGCTGTGGAACCAGCGCGCGCCGCTCTACGGGCGCGCCGATCTCATCATCGACACCTCGGACAAGTCGGTCGGGGAGGTCTCCGAAGCGGTGCGGGCGGCCCTTCCGTCCTCCGCACCCTCCGGCCGCCGTCGACCTCATGCAACAAGCAACCCGCGGGAGAATTAAATGCTGAAGGAACATTCCGGAGACCGTACGCACGCTCGCCGCAGCCCGTCGGGCAGCAAGCGGCTGCGTTACGGGACGGTGCTGGTGGATTTCGAGAACATCTATTCCAACCTGGCCGAGGAGCCGCCGGAGTCCGAGACGATGGAGGAGCCCATCGTGGACGAGCAGGCGCTCGACGACGCGGTGGACCTGCTCTCCAGCCTGCGGGACCGGCTGCGGGTCAAGTACGGCTGCGCGATGGCCATCGGGCGCTCCTACGCCGACTTCGACCGGCTCGGGGGGACGGCCATGTCCCAGCTCCAGCTCCTGGCCTTCGAGCCCCGCTTCATGATCGCCACCCGCCGGAAGAGTTCGGCCGACATTCTTCTCTCCATCGATGCCATCGAGATGCTTCATACCCGCCCCGAACTGGACGTGTTCGTGATCGTGGGCGGAGACCGGGACTACCTTCCGGTGGTCCGCCGGATTCGCGAGCACCTGAAGCGGGTGATCCTGGTCGGATTCAAGAACTCCACCAGCGGCGACCTGCGGCAGGTGGTGGGTGAGGAGAATTTCATCGCGGCCGAGACCCTGCTTCCGGAAGAGGCGCGGCCGGTGATCACGGAGTACGAGCCGCGGCGGCAGGCGCCGGAACGATTCCCGGGGAACGGCTCCGACCACGACGAGGACGAGGAGCCGGCGGACGGGCCCCCGACCGACGAGAACCATCTCAAGCGCTGCATGGAGGAGCTCCTCGCCGCCTATTACCAGTACGGCGAGCGCCGGGTCTGGCTGACTCCCTTCCTGCGCACCCTCAACGACTGCTTCCCCTACCTGGACAACCGCGGCCGCAAGCGCATGGTGGAGGATCTGCAGGCCCGCGGCGCGATCGCCATCCAGAAGATCGAGGGCGATCCCTACCCCTACTCGGTGATCGACATCAACTGGGAGGACGGCTGGGTGGCGAGCATGGACGAGAACCGGGGAAACACTTAGCCGCTCGTCGAAAGACCGGTCCCGGGCGGGCCGGCCGGGCGGGACGGTAAACGACTCAAGTGTGGCAGGAACATGATAGAATTTATCATTCGAGTCACGTTCCTCTCACCTACCAAAACAAGGACCGCCCAATGCGCCACCAAGAATTGTTACTCGTTGCCGCTCTTGGAGTTGCGGCTGCCGCCCTCCCGCCGTCTCCGGCGGCCGCCGACAGCTTCGCCGACGCCGTCACCGACTTCTCCCCGGTCATCAAGTCCGGGGAGCCGACGGCCCCCCACCTGGGCGCGGACAATGCCGTCGGCGCTCCCGATTACATCAACGTCAACGTCTGCGCCGACGCCGCCTCCTGCACCTGGGTGAGCCTGGGCGACGGCGGAAGCATCACGCTCCGGTTCGTGGACAATGCGCTCACCGGAAGCGACAACACCGACCCGGACCTCTGGATCTACGAGATCGGTCCCGACGTCGAGGACACCTACGTCGAGATCAGCTCCGACGGCGTCCTCTGGAACCCGGTAGGGAAGGTGTTCGGTTCGACCTCCACCGTCGACGTCGACGCCTTCGGCTTCGGCTCCGGAGACTCATTCTCCTACGTCCGTCTCACCGACGATCCGAACGAGGGGGGGCAGTCCGGCGCCACCGTGGGAGCCGACATCGACGCGGTGGAAGCGTTGACCACGGTTCCGGTGCCGGCAGTGCCGGCGACCTGGGGCCTTCTCAAGACCCGATACTGAGGCCCGGCGGGCGGGAGGCCGCGCCCCCCCCTTCCGGTTCCCGCTCCGCTCGAAGAGGGGGCCGGCCGGGACCGCATGAGACGTCGGTCCACCGGCCGGTCCTTCAACGGGCTCTCAGTCGCGGTCCTTGCGCTGCGGCGTGGTCAGCACCTTCCAGAAGAAGCGGCCGGCGAAGAAGACGACCACCCCCCAGGTGGCGCTGAGCATGATCCAGGCTCCGGCAGTCATGCGCGCTTCCTCCAGGCCCGGGCCACCAGGATCGCCCAGGCCACGAAGGTCAGGACGAGCAGGAGCCGGGTCATGTCCTGGACGAAGGCCCGGGTGGCGTGGCCGGCGGTGAACCAGACGTAGTGGGCCTCGCCGGTATGCAGCACCTTTCCCACCACGCTGTCCGTCGCGAAGTGCCAGCCCTTTCCGGTGAAGAGCCCCCCGATCGCCGGGCCCCAGCTGTCGCCGTCCGGCTTCACCAGCGCCCCCAGGAAGACGACCAGGATGAACAACGGGGTCACGTACTGGATGATCGCCCGGAACACGCGGGGGACGTTCATGTCCGCGCCCCGGGTGATCTCCTTCCAGCCGCGATCCATCCCGAACACGTAGGCGAAGATGAAGGCCTCGGCCAGGGCGAACACCACCAGGGCGAAGGTGCCGGTCCAGAAGTCGAACTCGTCGAAGGAGCCGCCGGGATAGAGCCACACCGCCACGAAGCCGAGGAGGAAGGTGGCGGCCCCGAACAGCACCGCCGCCCGCACCCGCTTCATGCCGTACTCGTCCTCGAAGAAAGCCATGATGGGCTGCCCCATGGCGAGCGAGGAAGTGATCCCGGCGAAGAAGAGGAGCCCGAACCACAGCACCCCGGCCACCGGCGCGAACCACCCCCAGTTGTTGAACAAGGACGGCAGGGTGAGAAACCCGAGGGCGAACCCGCTCCCGCCCGAGGTGGCGCTCCGCACCGCGTCCAGCCCCAGGTAGGCGGTGGCGATGGGGATGATGATGGCGCTGCCCAGCACCACCTCCGCGAACTCGTTCATCCATCCCGCCGAGGCTGCGTTGAGGGCGATGTCCTGGTTCTCGGCCACGTACGACGCGTAGCAATGGATGGAACCCATTCCCAGGGAGAGGGTGAAGAAGACCTGCCCCGCCGCCGCCAGCCAGGTACTGGGGTTGGTTAGCCCGGAGACGTCGGGATTCCAGACGAAGTTGAGGCCGGCCAGCGGGCTCTGCATCACCCCGGGGTCGCCGGGATGGACGGTGAGGCCTCGGACGACCAGGACGGCCGCGAACAGGAGCAGAAGCGGCATCCCGACCTTGGCCGCGGTCTCGATCCCCCGGGCCACCCCGCGGGAGAGGATCCAGACGTTGAGGGCGAGGGTGAGGACGAAGAAGAGGGTGGCCTCGGGGGGAAGCGCGAAGATCGAGCCCGCGTGCTGGCCCAGGTAGTGGGGGAAGAAGACGGTGGGGGCCACGATGCGGAAGGTGCCGATCAGGGAGTGCCAGACGTAGGCCAAGGTCCAGGACTCGATGTAGGCGTAATAGGCGGCCACCCCCAGGTTGGTGAAGAGGCCGAAGACCCCCACGTACTTGAGCCAGCGTTGCTTCCCCATGGCGTCGAACATGCCGGGCGCGGAGTGGTGGCCGTACATCCCGCCGTGGCGCCCGATCGCCCACTCCACCCAGAGGAGCGGGATCCCCATGAGGGCGAAGGAGACGAGGTAAGGGATGAGGAAGGCGCCGCCCCCGTTCTGGGCGGCCTGGGCCGGGAAGCGGAGGAAGTTACCGAGGCCGACGGCGTTGCCGGCCATCGCCAAGACCAGACCGACCCTGCTACCCCAACGTTCTCGAGCGGCCACCGGCGGAACCCTCCTTTTCGGGAGCCATGGCCGGAGAATACCCGCTGGGGCGAACCCGTCAAGACGGGATCCGGGAGGGGCGCGGAGGGGGGGACGTGGCGGCCAGCGCCGTTCCGATCCCGGGCCAGCCCAGAACCAGGCGGAGGAAGCGGCAGAAGCCGCGCTCCGGGCGGCAGCCGGCGCAGAGCGGATGAACGCCTCGGACCGTCCAGCACGCGACCACCGGACACCCGCCACCGCTCCGGCACAGGGCCCGCAGGAGCCTCGCGCGCGGCGGGTCGGCGGGCCCCGGGAAGGCTTGCCCGGCCGCGCCCGCCCGCCCCCGGAACCAGTCCGCCGACGGGCACTCCCATAGGAAGGCGGCGAGGCGCGCGGCTTCGGGGTTGTCGGTGAGGGTGAGGGCGAGGCGGAAGAAGTCGTGGAACCGCGCGGCCAGCGGGGACCCGGCCAGCGAACCTGGCTCCGCCCTCCACTGGGTGGGTTCGGGCGCTTCGAGGTCGAAGGGGCCGTGGAGCCGGAACACGTGAGCGGGCCCGCGGTTCAGCCGGTATTCCTCGCGGAGGGTGCCGTCGACGAAGTACCGGTCCATGGCCAGGGACTCGGCCGGCGTCCACTCCGCGGCGGAGAGCCGGTTGAAGTCGTCCAGCCGCCAGGCCATGGAGACACCGTATCGCGGCCGGGCGCTATCGCCGATGGAGGCGGTGAAGCCGGTCCAGAGCGAATCGGTAAAGGGCGCGAGCACCAGCCACCTCCGGCGGGGGCCGGTGGGCTCGACGAACTCCAGCTGCACGGTGAGGGCGCCGCGCTCCGGGTCCACCCTCCAGCCCAGGGTGCGCACGGTGCGCCCGGGGAGGCGGTAGGCGGGGGGACGATCGGCGGCGGGCGCGGGGGCAGTACCGCCGCCGGCGCCGCATCCGGCCAGCAAGGCCGCGCCGGCGGCCAGGCACACCGGGGCCGAGCAGACCGCAGAGAGGCGCATCGGAAACAGGCGCACCGGAAACGGGCGCGCCGGAAACGGGCGCGCGGTCCAGATCACGGGATCCCCTTCCCGGCCTCCTCCGGGATGGCCGGCCGGCGGCGCGCCGGCGCGGAGACGGACGGGATCTGGCACTTGCATGGAGGGTGCCACCGTCCGGGGCGCCGGGAGGGGCCTCGGACGGGGTTCGCCGACGAGGAGCCGGCGGTGCGCGGCGTGGATCCGTCACCGGAGGAGACGGCTCCCGGAGGAGGGCGCCGGAGCGGAGAGATGGCGGCCGCAAGGTCCCGGGGCCGGCGGCCGCGCTTCTTCCGCAGGGGGGCACCAAGGAAAGGGGATCAGGTTGCGTCCGCGCGCAGGACCCGGCGAAGCGCCTCGCGGCGCTCCCTCACTTGGCGGTCCTGGACCGAGCGCTCCCGGGTCAGGCGCTCCCTCACTTGGCGGTCCTGGACCGAGCGCTCCACGGCGAGGCGATGCGCTTCGATCCGCCGCTGCAGCTCCTCGGACATCGCCCGGAGGCGCGGACCCAGGTCGCCGCCGGCGGCCAGGCCCCAGGCCTCGATGCGGGCCTGGGCTTCCGGAGTGATCACCACGTCCCGCGAACGCAGATCCTGGAGGAGCGCGTCCACCGCGCTCTCCATCTTTTCGTCCCCCTCACCCGAGGCCCCGAACGCCGCCAGCGCCGCGCGCATCGCCTCGATCCGGTCGCGGCCGGAGATGAAGGGGGAGACGCCTCCCGGGCGCGCTTCCGGGGCCAGCGCCGCCGGGGCGACGGCTCCGGGCAGGCAGGGCGCGACCGGCGCCGGCGCGGACCGGGGGGACCCGGCGGGAAGGCGGAGGAACAGGGCCGGCCGGGTGGCGGCCGGGTTCACGAAGACGATGCGGGGACGCGATTCCGCCCGCGGGGCCGGAGCGCCGGGGGGAGGCGGAGGTCCGGGGATCCGCCCGATCTTCACCGCCGAATCGTCCGGCCCGGCCAGGGCCGCGAGGGCTGGGAGAGGCGTATCGGCCGGGACCGCCCCCGGCGCGGCGTCATCCAGGGCGATGCGGACGTACTCGAAGGTCTCCGGGGGCCGGTGTTGGGCGCGTCCCGCCGTGACCCCGGGCGCGGACACCGCCACCCCCGCCACCAGCGCTCCCGCCGCGGCCAGGCTCCAGAACCGGCCCGGCTCGCGGCGGCGCGGAGACGGGTCCAGGAGCCGCTCGATCCGGCGCACCAGGGGGGAGCCGCTCTCGGCCATGGCCGAGGCGAGCGCGGGACGGCGGCGATGCTGGACCCAGCCCGCCACCTCGGCCAGACAGCGGGCGAGGGTGAGGCTGCCGCCGGTGTGGCGGACCGCCCAATCGTCGCAGAGGAACTCGGCGGTTTCGCGGAGCCGCCGCCGCGCCACCCGGTTGAGCGGCTGGAAAAAGAAGGCGGCTTCCAGGGCGGCACCGGCCAGCAGCCAGGCCGGGTCGCGGCGCATGAGGTGGCCCAGCTCGTGGGCCAGCGCGCTCTCGAGCTGTGCGGGGGTGAGGTCGGTGAGGGCGCGCCGGGGGAGGCAGATCTCGTCCCGGCCGAGCGCCACCGGACCGGCGATGCGGTCGGAAACGGTGAGCCGCACCGGCTTTCGGCGCCCCGCCGCGCGCCGGAGACCGGAGAGGAGCGCGTGGGGCGCGCCGGCGGGAAGCCCGGCGCGATCGGAGAGAAGCCGGTGGAGCCGGCGCTTGGTCGAGACCAGTCGGGTGAGCCGGGCGGCCGCGCCGGCCAACCAAAGCAAGACGAAGGCTACGGGCCAGACCGCAGGGAGCCGGCCGGCCAGGGCGCCCAGGGCGGCGCGGGCGCGCGTCCAGGCGCCGGGGGGCGGCTCGCGGTCGGCGACCATGGCACGGCCGCCGTCCACGCGGAGGGTGCGCGGGGAGAGGAAGGCGCCACCGGTCCCGGGTGCCGCGTCGAGCGGCCGGCCGGTGGCGCCGTCGAGAACGGTCCCCGAGGGGCCCGGCCGGGTTACGATCTCCACCCGGGCCGCGGCAGGCCCGGCGATCTCCACCCGGCCCCCCAGAATACCGGCGCCCGGCCCCAGGCTCTGCCAGGAGGCGGTGACCAGCGCCCCCACCAGCGCCGCCTTCCAGAGCGCATCCTGGAGCGCGGCCGAAGGGCGAAGGATCCGAACCGCCGCCCACGCGGCGGCCAGGAGCAGGGTGCTGTGGAGCGCATAGGTCAGGAGCCAGGCCGCGGTTCCGCGGATCACGCTCGCGATCGCGTCAGGCATGTCCGTCCTCCTCGCCGTCGGTCTCCTTGGACTTGTCCTCGAGCATCGCCCGCGCCCGCGCCAGGTCTCCCGCGGTGAACTCCCGTGCGCTCAGCAGATGGTTCATGAGCTCCGCCGGATCTCCCTCGAAAAGGAGATCGGTGAGGTCGCTCACCAGCGAGTCGCGCACCTCGTCCTCGGTGACCCGCGGCCGGTAGATGAACTGGCGCCCCTCGCTCCGATGCGACACCAGGCCCTTCTTCTCCATGCGCGAGAGCACGGTGGCCACGGTGGTGGGCGCGAGGTCGCGCTCGACCTTGAGATCGGCGTGGATCTGGGAGACCGCGGCCTCGCCGCGGGCCCACAGCGCGCGCAGGATGGCGACCTGGAGGCCGCCGAGCTGGTGGGGTGGGGTCATGCCGCGTCCAGGGTTGAGGACCGAAAGGAGGGGAACGGAGCTTAGTCTACAGGTGTAGTTGTCCGGGGCCAAGCGGAAATTTCCGATGATTGGAGGGAAGTGTAAATTATCTAGTTTGTTGTCGTTATACCACCTGTGGGCCCACGGAGCCCGGGGGTCCGGGGCCTCGGACGGGGTCAGCGGAAGTGGAGGAGGCGCTGGACCGCCTGCTCCCGATCGGTCGCGATTCGGGCGAAGTAGAGACCCGTGGGGACCGGTGCGCCCGTCTCCGAGGCTCCATCCCAGACCGCGACGTGGTCGCCGGCGGCCACGGTGTCGAGGACCAGCGCGCGCACCCGGCGGCCGGCGACGTCGAAGACCTCAAGCCGTACCGGGCTCTCGCGGTCGAGGTGGTAGGCCAGGCGGACCGAGCCCCGGAAGGGGTTGGGGACCGGGGCGCGGAGAAGCGCGCCGGAGGGGCCGGCGTCGGGGACGGCGGTGATGTTGCCGATATAGACCGGGCAGTCGTGCCAGGAGACCGGCTCCACGTAGTACCCCTCGTCGGCGAACCGCACTCGCTCGATGTGGAGCGTGGTGAACGCGGCCGAGGTCGCGTTCACCTGGAACCGGAGGTTGTAGATGATTCCCGGCGCCGCAACCTTCTTCCCCGCACAGAGGAGGCCGTCGGTGATGGTAACGGTGCCTCCGGTGTCGTTGAACAGGTGGAAGTGATTGGAGCAGGCGGAGGTCATGAGGCTCCCCAGCTGAAGGGAGACCGGAGAAAGCTTGATCAGGGTGAGGAGCGAATCGTCATAGGTGATGATCGCGTCGAAAGCGTTGAAGCTGTCGCTGGGGGCGGCCACCGTGAGCTGAACGTCGAAGGTCTGGCCGACGTCGGTCAGAACGGGGTCGGGTGCGAAGGACACCTGGATGCCATACTCGCCGGCTACGGCGCGTAGGGAAGGCAGGAAAAGTCCCATCGCCACCACCGCCGCCAGCGCCAGGATGCATCGTCGCATGGGGTCTACCCGCTTTCTGGGGTGCTCCTCCCGGTTCGCGGCCGGGGGGACGAGGCCGTCGTGGTAGTGCATCGGGCTCCGATCCGGCGACCGAGGTGTCGGAGTCAGAACCCTCCGCGATAAGCCTGTAACGAGCCTACATCGTTCATCCCGAGGAGGACGTTCGGATCAAGGCGCTTCCGTATTTCCGTACATGGTCTTGACCCGCCCCCAAGTGGACGGCACCGCCGGGGTCGCCGGGAAGCACAGCATGCTGGTCGAATCACAGGTAGCCGGGATCCTCCCATTGAGGCTATCCCGGAACGACATCCTCCGGCACTTCACGAAACCGGTGTCGGGCCCCGCGCATTCGAACTCGATCTGAGCGATCTCCCCGGGCCCGTCCACCGAGCAACCCAGGTTCGCAATGTCGATGTAGAGGGAATCCCCCACCGCGGTCTGGTTCAGCCAGAAGAACGAATAGCCGCAAGCGGCACCGGTGATCAATGAGCCGGGCTGAACCGAAACCGGGTTCGCGGTGTTCGGGTCAAACTCGAGGACCAAGGTGGACCCATGGAGATCGACCGCGCCGCCGTCGACGAGAACCGAAACGATCAAATGCTCACTTCCCGGAAACTCACATCCGATGTGGTCACACTGAAAGCTGACGTTGAGGTCGGCCCCGGCCGGCCCCGGCGCGGCCAGAACCGAGATCGCGACAGCTCCGGCCAGCGCAGCAATGAATGAAAGCCGCCGCCCCTTCCGGGGGGAAACGAGAGGGAAACGCCGGACCATGAAGAACCTCCTTGTATCGGTCTTGCCGCCCGGGGGGGGCGGCGGGAGACCGGGGGCCGCCGCCGGCGGCGGCCCCCGGAAACCGTTCAGTTCAAGGGAGAACGGAAATCAGCACCGTCCCTCCCCATGGAAGATCACCGCAACCGCACCACCCGCTGGGTCTGGTCGGTGCGGGCGGTCCGGAACCGGATCAGGTACGCCCCCGAGGCTACCGAGCGCCCCGCCGCGTCCCGCCCGTCCCAGCTCACCGCCTGCTCCCCGGCGGCGACGTCGCCGTTCACCAGCGTCCGCACCAGCCGCCCGTCCAACCCGTACACGTCGATCTTCACCCGGCCCGGCTCCGCCATCGCGTACCGGACCATCGCCGACCCCACGAACGGGTTTTGCGCCGCCGGCAGCAGCCGCGTCATGCCCGGGACCACCGGCGTCCCCCGGCCGCTCAGATCCAGCTTCACCGGGTGGTTGTCATGATCGCGAGCGGCCACCTCGCCCAGGCCGATCCCCGGGGCGCCCGGCCCGATCACCCGGAAGGTGACCGTGGCCAGTTCCCCGGTTCCCCGGAACGTGGACCCGAACACCGCCGCGTCCACCGTACCCGGCTTGGGGCTCGCCACCAGCGTCCGGCCGCCCTGGCTCCCCGCGAAGTCTCCTTCGCGGAACCCGACCGGCTCCACCGCCTGCGCGTTCCAGGTCAGCGGCACGCTCACGCCCTGGATCGAACCGTCCGAGCTGGCGTCGATCGCCACCTCGAACGTCCCGCTCGACGGCACCTGCTCCGGCACCGTCAGCATCACCGCGTTCGCATCCGGACCCTTCGCTCCCACCACCGGCTTCGATACCTGCCCGTAGTTGATCGCGAACAGGATCAGGTCCTCGAACTGGATCTGGTCGTCGGTATCCGGAAGGCCGTTCACGCTCATGTCGCTGGTCGGGCCCACGTCCAGGTAGTTGTAGGGGTCGCCCACGTGGGTGAGCGCGATCCCGTAATGTGCGCCCAAATCTGAGATATCCGCGAGTTCCACGTGGTTGTTTCCGACCCCGCCCGGGGCCACGTCGCCCAGGTGGTAGTCCAGGGTCCCGCCGGTCATATTCGACACCGGCGACACGTTCCCGCACGCGTCCACCACGTACGCCGCGTAGTACCAGAAGTCCCGCACCGGCGGCTCGTCCGCGTAGCCGGTCGAGGTCGCCGGAACCGTCCCGGCCAGCGTCCACGGACCCGACGGCGGATAGCTTGCGGGCACCGACGGCGCGGCGCCTCCCGCATCATCGTACTCGGGATACTGCCCGAACGGCGCCCGGTAGATCTCGATGTCGTCCGCGCCCGGGCTGGCCAGAGCGGTCCACGACAGGTTGATCTTGGTGGTCCCGTCGGTGTCGTTCCCGGTCTTCTGCTGCGCCGCCGAGAGGCTGGCCACCGCCACCGGCACGTTGTTGTCGATGGTCACGCTGGCGGGCGGGCCCGGGATCCCGGCGATGGGCCCGTTGTCGCAGTCACGCGCGGTGACCTGGGTGATGGTGATGGTGCCTACGTCCTCGGGGCTAGCCGAGCCGCTGGCCTTCACGTCGATCGTGAAGAGCTGTCCCCCGGTGGTGATCCCGCAGGGAATACCGAGGATCGACTGATCCACGGTGTAGGACCCGCCGCCGTTGGCGTACACCTGGAAGGTGGTGCCGAACCCGCTCAGCCAGGTTCCCTGGTGGATGCTCGAGTCCTCGTCCACGCAGAGCTCCAGCTCGGAACTCAGCTGGAAGGTGACGCTCACCCCTCGGGCGCCGGTCATGTCGCCGCGGGTGAAGTCGATCGGGACCGTCTTGCAGGGGTTGCTCGGGGTGATGCAGTCCGAGGTCGGGTTCGCCGACACGTAGTTCGACCCGTACTGGTCGCAGTTCGGCGACCCGGCGATCGATCCGTCCAGCCAGGGAGCGTACTGGATCGTGGCTCCGGAGATGGCATCGCCCGCGGACGGGTTCCCCGGGGCGTTCGGCCCGCCGAGGTCGTTCCACCAGTTGCAGGTGGCGTCGATGGACTCGGTGCCGGAATAACCGGCGCCCGTGGCGTTGCCCGAGAAGTCGTTGTTGTTCGCCACGTTCGTCGAGATCGTACCGGGGTACTGGCTCGAGCTGAACAGGAGTCCCGTGTCGGCGTTGTTCGAGAAGGTGTTCCCGGTGATGGTGCAATTCTGCGCGCCCCGGGTGGGATCCGACGACCCGCCGAAGCCGGTCAGGGCAAGACCGAACCGGCCGTTGCCGTCGAAGGTGTTGCCGCTGATCGTCGTGTTCTGGATCCCGCCCTGGAGGCCGTCGTAGGCGTTGTTGGAGAACACGTTGTTCGTGATGCTCCCGTCCACGAAGGCGAACCGGCCCAGGTTAGCCCCCACACCGGCGTTGTTGTCGAAGAGGTTTCCGGAGATGAGCGGGGCCCGCATGGACGCGCTCATTCCCACGTTGTGGTTCCCGTCGACGAACAATCCCTCGACGTTCGCGTTGTTGACGAAGTCGTTGTCGGTGATGTGCACCCCGTCGAAATCGTCCTGATCGAGGTGGAGCGAGGTCCCGGTCGCGCTGGAACCGTCGAACTCGTTCTGAGCGAAGTCGATGTCCTCGCCGTTGTCGTTCAGGAACACGGCGACTCCGGTGAACGACACGAACTTGTTGTTCAGAACCTGGATGCCGGTGATGGGACCGGAGGTGGATTCCACCGCCTTGCTCCCGCCCCCGGAGAACGTGAAGCCGTCGATCACCGAGCCCGCGCAACCGCCCACGAGCTGGATGAGGCGCACGCTGTCGGAGACGATGGACTCGGCCCCGCGTGGCGCGCGGGCGTCGTTCCCGGCCTGGGCGCCGAGCAGGTGCACCAGCTTGTTGATCAGGATCCCCCCCGGGTAGGTGCCGGGCATGACATTGACGGTGCTGGCGGTAACGAGGTTGATGCCCTCCTGGATCCGGCTGGAGGCGCCGGTCTGGGGGCTGTCGTCGTCCACGTCCAGGACCGAGAAGTCGCCCTGGAACCCGGCGGCGACGTCGGTGTCGGTGCCGGAGTCGAGCCAGGGGGTGTAGTCGACGAGCCCGCCGCGTGCAGCCGCCACCGCCACCGGGTCGTTCGAACCCCACCAGTTGGCGGAGGCATCCGCGGTGACGGTGCCGGAGGTGTTGAAGAGGCCCAGATCGGAGTTCCCGGAAAGATCGTTGTTGTGGGCCTGGAGAACCGAGGTGTCGGACGCGTCGTAGCCGTCGGCGACCCCGTCCAGGTTCCCGTTCAGGAAGTTGCCGGTGAGGGTGCCGTCGGTGCCGGGCCCGAAGTAGGTGCTGACGAGCACCCCGGCGGAGGTCGATCCGTCGGAGAGGGCGACGCCCTCACAGGCGGTGACGGTGTTGTCGGTAATGGTGGCCACGGCGCCGCCACCGATCTCGCACCCGTAGTCGAGCCAGTCGCCGGAGCCCTTGCCGGTATAGGTGCAGCGCTCCATGAGGCCGGCGGTGCACCCGGTGCCGAAGAAGAAGACGCCGTGGCGCCCGATCTCGCTCAGCGTGCAGTCGCTCACGGTACCGTTGCAGTCGTAGAACACGACCACGTTCCCGGCGTAGGGTCCCCCGGAAGCCTGGTAGCGAATCTGGGTGAAGTCGCAGTGGCTGAAGCTTGCTCCGCCCCCGGTGGACAGCACCCGGAACGCTTGCCAGACCAGGAATCCGGTCCCCTCGAAGTTCAGGTTCTGCACCGTCACGTTGGGTGCGGTGACCAGGAACCAGCCCCGGGCGTCACCGCTGTTACCGGTGTTGCTGGTGGGCACCACCACCTCGCTCCCGGTCTGCCCCTGGATGGTCACCGACTTGTTGACGTTGACCGGGGGCTCGGCGTGGGTCGCCACCTGCACCTCGAGGACGTGCCCGTCCAGGGTGTTGGGGTCGGCGAGCGCCGCGGCGATGGTGGCGTAATAGGTGCTCGTGTTCAGATTCTCGACGTCGGTGGCGCTCGCCGTT
Organism: Candidatus Eiseniibacteriota bacterium; assembly: GCA_963728475.1. Taxonomy (GTDB): domain Bacteria; phylum Eisenbacteria; class RBG-16-71-46; order JABDJR01; family JABDJR01; genus CAVSKL01. Next base: position 937,004 of record CAVSKL010000001.1, on the reverse strand, counting down.
CGGGCGACGCCGTCCGGGGTCGCGGGCGTGTTGATCCGCGCCTGACCCGACGAGGGGTCCGGGTTGCTCGGCAGCGCGCTCGGCGCCGCGAAGGCGGCCCCGGGCCCTATCAACAGGAATGCCGCCGCCGCAAAGAGCAGCGAGGCGCGAGTGAATTTACTCATCGTGAACTCTCCTTCGGTTGGTCCGCGCCGCCCTCTCCGCTGCGCAGTCCCCTGTTGTGACCGGGCCCGGAGGGCTCCCGCCCCCCGGGCCCGTGTTCTGCGCTACCTCAACCGCACCACGCGCTGGGTCTGGTCGGTGCGGGCGGTCCGGAACCGGATCAGGTACGCCCCCGAGGCCACCGAGCGCCCCGCCGCGTCCCGTCCGTCCCAGCTCACCGCCTGCTCCCCGGCGGCGACGTCGCCGTTCACCAGCGTCCGCACCAGCCGCCCGTCCAACCCGTACACGTCGATCTTCACCCGGCCCGGCTCCGCCATCGCGTACCGGACCATCGCCGACCCCACGAACGGGTTTTGCGCCGCCGGCAGCAGCCGCGTCATACCCGGGACCACCGGCGTCCCCCGGCCGCTCAGATCCAGCTTCACCGGGTGGTTGTCATGATCGCGAGCGGCCACCTCGCCCAGGCCGATCCCCGGGGCGCCCGGCCCGATCACCCGGAAGATGACCGTGGCCAGTTCCCCGGTTCCCCGGAACGTGGACCCGAACACCGCCGCGTCCACCGTCCCCGGCTTGGGCGAAAGCACCATCGCGCGTCCGTCCTGACTGGCGGCGAAGTCGCCCTGGCGGAACCCGACCGGCTCCACCGCCTGCGCGTTCCAGGTCAGCGGCACGCTCACGCCCTGGATCGAACCGTCCGAACCGGCGTCGATCGCCACCTCGAACGTCCCGCTCGACGGCACCTGCTCCGGCACCGTCAGCATCACCGCGTTCGCATCCGGACCCTTCGCTCCCACCACCGGCTTCGATACCTGCCCGTAGTTGATCGCGAAGATGATCAGATCCTCGAACTGGATCGCGTTGTCCGTGGTCGGCCGCCCGTGCGTGCTGTTGTCCGTCGTCGGGCCGATGTCGACCGTGTTGTCGTAATCGAGATCTCCATCCGAGGTTCCGTAGGCGCCGCCCAGGATCGAGACGTCGAGGAGGTCGACCGAGTTGTCACCACTGCCGGCGAAGTCCCCCAGGTGGTAGTTCAGCGTCCCGCCGGTCATGTTCGAGACCGCCGATACGTTCCCGCAACCGTCGGTCACGAACGCCGCGTAGTACCAGAAGTCCCGAGGCGAGGCGACCTCGTCCACGTACGAACCGCCTCCCGCGGCGAGGTCCACCACGTGCTCCCACGGACCCGACGGCGGATAGCTCGGAGCCCCAGGCACCGACCCTCCGGCGTCGTCGTACTCCGGATAGTGGCCGAACCCCGCCCGGTACACGTGCACCGAGTCCGCGTCACCGCTCACCGACGGCGTCCACGACAGATGGATCTTGGTGGTCCCGTCCGTGTCGTTCCCCGTCAGCTGCTGCGTCGCGCTCACCCCCGTCACCGGGGCCGGCGCCGTGGTGTCGATGCTCAGGCTCGCCGGGGCGCCCGCGCTCCCCGGGATCGTCGAGAACGGGTTCCCGCAGTCCCGGAAGTTCACGCTGGTCACCGTCACCGTCCCCGTCACCTCCCCCGACACCGCCCCCGCCACGTTCACCGTGAACAGTGTCCCGCTCGGGTCGGTGGCCCCGCACGGATCCCCAAGGATCCCCGAGTCCACCGTGTAGCTCCCGCCCCCGTTGTCCACCACCTGGTAGATCGTCCCGTTCGTGTTCCCCAGGCTCGACACCGCGTCCGGCAGGTAGTCCCCCTGCACGATGTCCACTCCCGGGTTCCCGTTGCACAGCACCAGCTCCGGGCTCAGCTGGAACGTGATCGTGAACGCCCGCAGGTTGTCGCTGTCCGTCCTGGCAATGTCGAAGCTCACCGTGTTGCACGGCGTCGCCGCCGTCAGACACGTCCCCTCCGCAACCGGCGTCACCACGTTGGCCGACTGCGTGAAGGCGCAGGTCGTGCTCGAGGTGCCGTCGATCAACCAGGGATCGAACCCGACCTCGCCGGACAAGCTGTAGACCGCGTCGCCGGACCCGGTGCCGTCGCCGCCCGGGCCGTCGGCCGCGCCCCACCAGTTCCGGGTCACGTCCTGGGCGAGCCCGGACACGGTGTTGTCGTAGCCGGCGGACAGATTCCCCGCGACCGCGTTCTGGTTGGCGGTCATGGTGACGGAGGCGCCGTACGGGACGAGTCCGTAGTCGTAACCCGTGACCTGGCTGTTGGTCACGGTCACGTCCATGGCGCCGCCCTCTGAGTAGGCCTCGATACCCTCGGAGTTGCTCAGGCCGGTACCGGACATGCAGCTCTGGTCGACGCTGTACGTGAACACCGTTGCGCTCGAGGCCAGACCGGAGACCCCAACTGTTGAGTACGCGCCCTGCTCGACCCAGGGATCTGCCGAACGTACGGTGAACCGTCCGCTCTCCGAGGCAGGTCGTAGTCCGGGCTTGGCCGCAGAGGGATTCCAGAATAGAACTCCCTGGAAATCGCCGCCGGCGATGTCCAGGCCGGAGAAGTCGCCGCCTCCATCGTAGACATAGACGGGAGCCTGGGTGGCGGTGACGGTCAAGCCGTTCACCGAGAACGGGGTGTTCTCGATCAGAAGAAGCCCGGCGGATACCACGGAGGCCGGGGTGTACCGGAAGCCGGAGATGGCACAATCCGAGACCGTCCCGCCCGAACCGTAGCCGGCCTCGATGCCGTTCTGGGCGATGGTGCCGGTATCACCGTTTCCGGTGACCGTGCATTCATGAACATTCAGAGTTACCCCGGCTCCGAGAAGCGTCATGCAGTTCTTCTGGCAGTTGCTGACGTTGACGTTGCCGACCTCGATCGAATACGGCCCGCCGGTGTCGTTGTAGCTGTAGATACCGTTCCCCTGCTGGCTGCCGGAGAAGGGGGTCTCGATGATGTTCTCGATGTTGCAGCTCAGCACCGCCCCGCCGGCGTTCCAAAAGCCGACGCCGACCATGCGGGAGTTCCCATTCGCCCGGCCCGCGCCGTCCACGGTCAGATCCTCAACGGTTGCGTCGGTGTCGTGGATGTAAACGACCGGGTAGTTCGCCGCCGAGGTGGTGAAGCTCAGCGCCAGCGACACCGGAGACTTGATGGTGGTCGCTCCGGCCCCGGCGCCGTCCACGGTCACGGCCTTGGCGATCTCCACCTGCTCCTCGAAGGTGCCCGGGTCGACGTGGACGACGTCACCGGCGGAGGCGAAATCCACCGCGGACTGGATGGAGCCCAGGCCACCGCTCACCCACGGCACGTAGAGATCGGTGCCGCCGAGAACCTCGATGAACCGCCCGTCATCGAAGTGGTCCGGCGATCCCGCGGCCGCCGCCTGGGCCTGAGCCAGCGACCCGTAGAACCTCACCCGCTCGTGCAGGTAGGGCGCATCGTCGCCGAACTGGTTCCCGTGGAGCGCATGGGTGAGGGCGGGGGTGGAGATCAAGACGTCCGGGGACCCCGAGACGCCGTAGCTGATCGGCGCCGGATTGCCGGGATCGTTGTAGTCCCCGCTCTCCACGTACATCCCGCCGTTGGGGTCGCCGCTCTCGCCGAAGCTGCAGGTGCCGGAGACGACCACGTTGCTCGTCCCCAGCGTGTGGTAGCGGCCGAAGTTGTAGAAGGCGAGGCCGCCCCAGGGGTTGTTGCTGGTGGTGATGTCGCTGACGGCCACGTTCTTGCCGTCGGCGAAGGAGATGCCCGCTCCGCCGTTGTCCCGGGACTCCACGTTGGTCACCACGTAGTTGTCGACACCGTTGAGATCGATCCCGGTGCGGAAGAAATCGTGGACCAGGACGTCCTCGATGTGGCCGCTCAGGAGATCCCCGTAGCCGGCGGCGCCGCTGGCATGGATCCCGTAGCGGACCGCGAAGTTCGAGGTCGACCCGATCAGGGTGAAGTGCTCCAGCGTCACGTCGTCCGAGTTCACGGTGATCCCGTAGGTCGAGCCGCCGCTCACGTCGATCACCACGCCGGCCCGGCTCGCGCCAAGGATGGAGATGCCGGGCTTGCTGACGGCGAAGGTCGCGGTATAGCTCCCGTCGGCAACGCTCACGGTGCCGCCGTTCGAGAGGGCGCCGGTGATCCCCTGCGAGATGCTTTGGTAGGGAAGGGATGCGCTGCCGTCCCCCCCGGAGACGCCGCAGCATCCACGTAGGCCACCGCTCGACCGATCTCGCCCCCCACGAACTGCGCGTCCACCCGGGCGTCATCGTTGCCCGCGCTGAGCGTGACCAGGTCGGGGTAGTCGAGGGGACTGCAGCTGGCCAGAAGCGCGATGTCCGAGCTCTGGTTGGCCGGCGGCCCCCAGGTGTTCCCGGAAAAGCTCATCACAGCGCCGTCGATCACCCACCCCTTGGTGCCGGAGGTGTGATTGTTGATGATGTTCCCGGTGGTCCCGGGGTTGATGTAGGCGGGCTGGCGCACGGTATGAATGTCGTTGCCGCTGATGGTAAGCCCGCTCAGACCGCCTGAAATCTCCAGGGCGCGGCTCACGACGCCCGCCGTGCTCCAGTCGGTGCCGGGATCGGGGCCGAAGATCTCACAATCCTGGACCGTTACGTTACTGGCAACGATCTGGATCAGGTTCTGGTTGGCTAGGTCCGTCTTCTCGAGGGTGAGGCTCTTCAGGGTGAAGCCGTTTCCAGAGATGACGAACGCAAAGCCCACCCCGCTCGAGATTTGGTACACGGTGGAACCGGCACCCGCGCCTTGGACGGTCACGTTGGCCTTGTTCATGGCCACAGTGGCACCCAAGGCGTAGGTTCCCGCGTCCACCGTGATCATGTCCCCGGCATTGGCCGCAGTCATGGCGGAGGCCAGGTCGGCGTAGTCCGTCGACTGCGTCACGTTGTGAACCGGAAGCGCAAAGGCCGCCGCCGTCCACGTCAACAGAATTGCCGCCGCCGCAAAGAGCAGCGAGGCGCGAAGCAGCTTACTCATCGTGATCTCTCCTCCCGGTTAGCCGGCACCGGCATGAACACCATGGACCCCTTCCGGACGGAACGAGCCGGAGCATCCAGCGGCCGACGCCGCGTCACCCAAGGCCCCTTTGGGCCCGGGAGTCCCGCGCCGCCTCTCCGAAGCGCAGTCCCCCTGTCACACGCGGAGCCCGGAAGGCTTCGGCCTCCCGGGCTCCGTGTTCTGCGCTACCTCAACCGCACCACGCGCTGGGTCTGGTCGGTGCGGGCGGTCCGGAACCGGATCAGATACGCCCCCGAGGCCACCGAGCGCCCCGCCGCGTCCCGCCCGTCCCAGCTCACCGCCTGCTCCCCGGCGGCGACGTCGCCGTTCACCAGCGTCCGCACCAGCCGCCCGTCCAACCCGTACACGTCGATCTTCACCCGGCCCGGCTCCGCCATCGCGTACCGGACCATCGCCGACCCCACGAACGGGTTTTGCGCCGCCGGCAGCAGCCGCGTCATACCCGGCACCACCGGCGTCCCCCGGCCGTTCAGATCCAGCTTCACCGGGTGGTTGTCATGATCGCGAGCGGCCACCTCGCCCAGGCCGATCCCCGGGGCGCCCGGCCCGATCACCCGGAAGATGACCGTGGCCAGTTCCCCGGTTCCCCGGAACGTGGACCCGAACACCGCCGCGTCCACCGTCCCCGGCTTGGGCGAAAGCACCATCGCGCGTCCGTCCTGACTGGCGGCGAAGTCGCCCTGGCGGAACCCGACCGGCTCCACCGCCTGCGCATTCCAGGTCAGCGGCACGCTCACGCCCTGGATCGAACCGTCCGAACCGGCGTCGATCGCCACCTCGAACGTCCCGCTCGACGGCACCTGCTCCGGCACCGTCAGCATCACCGCGTTCGCATCCGGACCCTTCGCTCCCACCACCGGCTTCGATACCTGCCCGTAGTTGATCGCGAAGATGATCAGATCCTCGAACTGGATCGCGTTGTCCGTGGTCGGCCGCCCGTGCGTGCTGTTGTCCGTCGTCGGGCCGATGTCGACCGTGTTGTCGTAATCGAGATCTCCATCCGAGGTTCCGTAGGCGCCGCCCAGGATCGAGACGTCGAGGAGGTCGACCGAGTTGTCACCACTGCCGGCGAAGTCCCCCAGGTGGTAGTTCAGCGTCCCGCCGGTCATGTTCGAGACCGCCGATACGTTCCCGCAACCGTCGGTCACGAACGCCGCGTAGTACCAGAAGTCCCGAGGCGAGGCGACCTCGTCCACGTACGAACCGCCTCCCGCGGCGAGGTCCACCACGTGCTCCCACGGACCCGACGGCGGATAGCTCGGAGCCCCAGGCACCGACCCTCCGGCGTCGTCGTACTCCGGATAGTGGCCGAACCCCGCCCGGTACACGTGCACCGAGTCCGCGTCACCGCTCACCGACGGCGTCCACGACAGATGGATCTTGGTGGTCCCGTCCGTGTCGTTCCCCGTCAGCTGCTGCGTCGCGCTCACCCCCGTCACCGGGGCCGGCGCCGTGGTGTCGATGCTCAGGCTCGCCGGGGCGCCCGCGCTCCCCGGGATCGTCGAGAACGGGTTCCCGCAGTCCCGGAAGTTCACGCTGGTCACCGTCACCGTCCCCGTCACCTCCCCCGACACCGCCCCCGCCACGTTCACCGTGAACAGTGTCCCGCTCGGGTCGGTGGCCCCGCACGGATCCCCAAGGATCCCCGAGTCCACCGTGTAGCTCCCGCCCCCGTTGTCCACCACCTGGTAGATCGTCCCGTTCGTGTTCCCCAGGCTCGACACCGCGTCCGGCAGGTAGTCCCCCTGCACGATGTCCACTCCCGGGTTCCCGTTGCACAGCACCAGCTCCGGGCTCAGCTGGAACGTGATCGTGAACGCCCGCAGGTTGTCGCTGTCCGTCCTGGCAATGTCGAAGCTCACCGTGTTGCACGGCGTCGCCGCCGTCAGACACGTCCCCTCCGCAACCGGCGTCACCGGATTGTCCACGGTGGACGCCGCGCAGGTGGTCGCCCCGGTGGGCGCGGTCCGCCACGAGCTGTAATCCACGTTTCCGCCCACGACGGCGTCCCCGGTTCCAGGGCCGTCGCCGCTCGGGCCGTCGGCCGCGTTCCACCAGTTGTTGGTCGCATCCAGCGCGGGGCCGGTAGCGTTGTTGTTGAAGAGACCCTGCTCGTTCCCGGCGATGTCGTTGGCGTGGATCACCACATTGGTGGGGTGATAGCCGTCCCGGCCTACCCGGATCCCGTAGGTGGTGCGGGCGTCGGCGCCGGTCCCGTTGTCGTGGATGCGGTTCTTCGTGATCTGAACGTTGTCCACGTTGAACGCGACGTAGAGCGCGCCGTTCTCGCTGTGGCTGTTGTAGACCTCGTTGCCGCAGACGGTCACGTCGCTGGTGTAGACCGAGATTCCGTCCTGCTCGGTGTCGTGGGTCACGTTGTCCAGGATCTCTCCCCCGGACACCGCCGCATCGCCGCCGGACTTGTCACCGAGTTTGATTCCGTCGTTCTGGGTGGTGTTGTAGACGAGGTTCCGAGCCACGGTCATGTCGCTGGCTTCGTACACGTAGATCGCTCCATTCTCGGAGTCGATGTCGTGCACCTCGTTGTCCAGGATCTGCGAGGTGGTAGTCCCGCAGCACATGTTGATGCCGTCGCCGGCGGTGTTGTAGACGAGGTTCTGCTGGACCACGCCGTCGGTGACGTTCCGCAGCTGCATCCCCTCGTCGCCGTTGGAGTCGTGGACGATGCAATTCAGGACCCTGGTGCGGTACTTGACCGGAGCGGAGGCGGAGGAGGCAACGAGGTCGCCGGTCCCGTCCCGCATCTCCAGCCCGTCCAGGGTTACGTCGTCGGCCGCCACCGTGACCAGGGTCCCGAGACCGAAGCCGCCGTCGATGATCGCCTCACCGGAGTCGCCGGGGACCCGGAGCGAGCCGGCCGAGGGCCGGGGGTCGATCCCCGCCTGGGGACCGCTGATGGTGACGGGGATGTTGCAGAGAATCGAGCCAGTGATGGAGTACAGGCCCGAGGCCACGTAAACCGTGCTCCCGGAGACGTTGTCGATCCCGCCCTGGACGGTGTCGAAGGCGTTGTAGCCGAAGAACTCGCCCGGGGCGACCTCGGTCCCGGCCACGCTCCCCGCGAAGTCGTCGTCCACGTAGACCGGGTCGGTCTTGGGCTCGAGGTCGATCACGTAGGTCTCGCCGGTGGTGAGGCTGATGGTGATGCTGTCGAGGTATCCCTCGAAGCTCGACCAGCCGCTGCCGGTGGAGAGGGTCAGGTAGAGCACACCCTGGCTGGCGTAGTCGACGGGCGTGCTGCTCGCGCCGCCGCCGGTGTACCAGTCCGACCAGGTGATGTCCCCGGCCTGGATATCCTGAAGTGTGGGTTCTCCGTAGAATCCCTGGTTACCGGTCAGGGTCGCATCGTTGAATCGCAGCTGGTTGACCCCGGCGTCGGTGGTCCAGGCGTTCCACACCCAGGCTGAAGGCGCCACGTAACCGTTGGAGTACAGGGGCTCCCCGGTGAGGCGATTGCCGTACCAGCTCGCCTCACCCCCGACATACGGCATGGTGTAGATGGTGAGGTAGAAGTCCACGTCGGACGGGTTGGCGGCCCCGTTCACGGTGTGGTAGCTGATGCTCTGAATCTGGCCGATGGTGATGCTCCCGCCGAGCTGACTCGCGGGATCGATGTACATCTCCATCTTTCCGCTACCCACCTTCAGGTAGTGGAAGGATCCGGCGCCGGTGAGCTGCTGGGCGTTGCTCGCATCGCCGCCCGCCACCGTCGCGTAAGCCGAACCGAACACCAGGTTGTGAGTGGCGGCCTGGGCGGGTACCGGGCCGATCAGGGCCAGGACCAGAACCAGAACTGCGCCGATCGAAACGACGGCTCGTTTCATTGCAGTGCTCCTCGTCGTTGCATGCTTGGAGAGCGGGCAGGCCCCTCGGCGCAGGTCGCCGGAAGCCATGGGAATCGCAAGGCGGCGCGGCAGGGGGGCGAAAAGCGGGGGGCGGAACGCCCCGCCGCCCGCGCCGGAATCCGGCGCGGGCGCGAGACGCGTCCGGGGTCTCCCAAGAACATCACGGCGCTCCCCTGCCGTGCGTTTACTTGTAGAGACTCTTCAGAGTGCCCCAGCTAACGGGCCGGGCCGGGGTGGAGCAATCGATCAGCAACGTGATGTCCTTCACGTCGCCCCAGCTCCCGCTCGCCCGCGGAGTCGAGCAGTCGGCGTCCACCAGAGCCGGATACCCAGAGGCAGGGAAAGCGGAGGTGTCGGTGTCGCCGATTCCCACGCCGTTTCCCACCGCGAAGTCGAGATGGCACCCATTCGCGAAGGTGCCGGAGGCGGAGTAGTTCTCCCGCGCCTGCGCGAGGGTCCCGCCGAAGTAGGTGAGGGTGGTGATCCGGAGCACGTAGTTGACCGAGCCGGTGTAGCTCTCGGAACCGTCGCCCCAGGGCCCACCGGCGCCCAGGAAGAAGGTCCCTCCGGAGTAGTTGGTGGTGAGGGTCACGGTTCCGTTCCCGTTGACGTCCAGATTGTTGTCCACGGTCTGGTTGGTGCTGACGCCGCAGGTGAACGACCACTGGGTGCCGAGACCGGATCCATCCCAGGACATGGCGTTGAAGACGTCGCCGATTCCGCTGTTGTCGGCGCGCGAGTTCGAACCGCGACCGGTCAGGACCAGGCCCCCCTGGTCGGTGGAGAAGTAGAGCCCGGGGGAGGGAGGGGCCGCGAAGGCGGGCGCGGCAAGGACGATGAACAGGAGGACGGCGATCGGCACGACGTAGCGGTTCCGCATGGGAAGCCTCCACAGAAGTTGGATGCAACGCTCCCGGTGCCGGTGAGAACCCGAAACCGGGATTAAGTGGAACCGAAGGGGGATTCGGTCCGGGACTCTTGTGGCCGCCGGGGGGGATCCGGAGACCCTGCTTGTCGCGAACCGGTGGGGAAAACCGGTCAGCACGGGATGTCAGGGGGATCAACAGATTAACAGAACCGTGACCCGGATCAATGTCATTCGTGAGACACTTGCAAATTTTTGTATCCGACAAAAATTCTCGGCTTTTCGGAGGCCTAGAGCCCGTCTACGCGGTACTGGGGGAAATTCCCCAGCCGGCGGGGCCTCGGTCATGGGTTCCAAGGGTTTCCAGGGTGGGTGGAGCGCCCGAACAAGGAGTTCTAAAAAATCACAAAGGTAAGCAGTGTGAGAAAAGCGAGAGCCATGGCGAGGAGGGAGAACCGGCGGACCCAACGCCGTTCCGAGGCCTCGTTGGGGGGTGGACCGTCCACGAATTCCAGGACCACCCGCGACCCCAGACCGATCCGGTCACCGTCCATGAGCAGGACCTCCTCGATGACCCGCTCGCCGTTGACGAAGGTCCCCTCACGGCTGGCGAGATCCAGGAGGTACACGCCGCGGCGGGGTTTGCGGACGAGCGCGGCGTGGAGGCGGGACACCGAGGGATCGTTGATCCGCCACTGGCAGGTCAGGGAGCGGCCGAGGGTGCCCTCGTTCAGGAGGGCGGGTAACTCGAGGATGCGGCCGCGCTCCCAGAAGGGGCCTTCGCGCAGGACCATCCAGAGCGCCCGGGAGCCCGCTCGCGACGCCGACCTGGGGGCAAACCGGGCGGGGGACGGCGAATCGGCGATGGGTGCGACGTCCACCGCGAAAGCGGAACGTGATTCGGCCAGGGTGTCGCTCGGCATTCGTCCCTCCCAGGAAACGCCTCGCGCCCGTCTTGTCGGGGGCCATGACTGGAGAAAGAAGCGCCGCGCGCGCCTGGACGGGGCGGCCGAAGCCGCAGCGCGCGCGGCGCAATAACGTGCCTCGCCGCATTTTGTAGTTGCAACTGTCGTGCCGTCCGGACATTTCACGCGACTCTCCTGTCAATCAATTGGGACATAACGTCCTAGAGGATCGGTGGGCGGTCCGGAGGGGAGCGCGCCGACCGTCGATTCCCAATTCGACCCGTTTCCTTTTTTCCGACCGTTACATTTCTACCCTATTCCAGGCAACTTCCCGGCGCCTAGAATCCGGTTTCAGATGACCCGAAACCACCGAATCCTGGTCGTGGACGACGAGGAATCCGCACGCACCGGCCTCACCCGGCTCCTGGAAACCTGGGGCCATCAGGCGCAGTCCGCCCCCAATGCCGAGTCCGCGATCGAGCTCTCGCTCCGCCATCAGCCGGATCTCATCCTCACCGACCTGCGGATGCCCGGCCGGGGCGGGATCGAGCTGATCAACGACCTCAAGGAGGCGGGGATCGATGCCACCGTGGTCGTGATCACCGGCCACGCTTCGATCGAGAGCGCGGTGGAGGCCACCCGCGGCGGCGCCTACGAATACCTGACCAAACCCATCGACATCGAACGCTTGAAGACGGTGGTGGACCGGGGGCTGGAGCGATCCTCCATGCTGCGGGAGGTGCGGCTGCTCCGCCGGGAGCTGGAGCGCGACGGCCGTCTGGGCCCGCTGGTGGGGAAGTCGCCGGCCATGATCCGCCTGTATCAGCTCCTGGAGCAGGTGGGCCCGTCCAACGCCTCGGTGCTCATCACCGGAGAGAGCGGGACCGGGAAAGAGGTCGTCGCCCGTACCCTCCATCAGCTCTCGCCCCGCAAGAACGCCCCCTTCGTGGCGCTCAACTGCTCGGCCATCCCCGAGTCGCTCCTCGAGAGCGAGCTTTTCGGCCACGAGCGCGGCGCCTTCACCGGCGCCACCGGGGCGCGGCAGGGATGTTTCGAGATGGCCTCGGGCGGAACCATATTCCTCGACGAGATCGCCGAGATGCCCGTCGCCCTGCAGAAGAAGCTCCTCCGGGTGCTGGAGGAGCGGCGGGTGCGCCGGCTGGGCGGCCGGGTGGAGATCGAGACCGACGTCCGCATCATCAGCGCCACCAACGCCGACATCGAGACCTCGCTCCGCGACGGCCTCTTCCGGGAGGACCTCTACTACCGGCTGAACGTATTCACCCTGGAGCTGCCGCCGCTCCGGGACCGGCTGGGGGACGTCCCGCTCCTCGCGCACCAGTTCCTGAGGGACTTCGCGGCGGAGAACGACAAGCCGGTGCACGGGTTCGCCGACGAGGCGCTGGAACTCCTGAACAGTTACGACTGGCCGGGCAACGTGCGGGAGCTTCGGAACGCGGTGGAGCGCGCGGTGGTGGTGACGCGGGGGAATGAGATCGAGGTGCACCATCTTCCCTCCACGCTCCGGCCCCGCCCGCGGGCCCTGGTTCCCACCGGGGACGGCTTCCACGTGGAGGCGGGCACGAGCCTGGAGGAGGCCGAGCGCTCGCTCATCCTCCAGACCCTGGAACACACCGCCGGGAACAAGACCCGGGCGGCCGGGATCCTGGGGATCAGCGCCAAGACACTGCACCTCAAGCTCAAGAAATACGCGCGGGGAAAGGCCTGAGCCATGCTCGGACTCCGCGCGCGGCAGATCCTGGCCCTGGCCGGAGTCATGGTCGCGATCGCGCTCGTCACCATGGTCCTGGAGATGACCGGGGTGACCCGCTCCGCGGTCAACGACGCCCGCCGCGACGCCCGCTTCGCCTCGCGCACGCTGGTGCTGCAGATCGGCCAGGTGGTGGCGAGCCGCCCCGACCTGCCGCCGCTGGAGGCGATCCGCGACGCCCAGGTGCTCCAGGTGAGCCTGGAAGCGGCTACCCAGTTCGCGCCCTCGGTCCTCTACGCCGCGTTCACCGACAGCACCGGGCACGCGGTGCTCCATACCGATCCCGGCCAGCTGGGGCAGGCGGTGGTGGACCATCCTCCGCTCCCCGAGCTGGGGGGCCCGCCGGCGGTGTGGGCGTTCATGTGGCACCTCTTCCGCCGCGGCTCGGAGATCCACGAGGAGGTGACCCCGCTCAGGATCGGCGACCGCCGCCTGGGCTCGGTGCGGATCGCGCTCAGCCCCGCCTTCATCCGCCGCGACCTCTCCGCGGTCGTCCGCCGCGGGTTCTTCCTGGCGCTCTTCTACGTGGGGGTGGCGGGGGTGGCCGCCTACTTCCTCACCCGCATCGTGCTCGGGCCCATGGGGGAGGTGCGGCGGGGAATCGAGGCGCTCCGGGCCGGCGACTTCAGCTACCGGGTGCCCCAGCAGAACATCCAGGAGTTCGGGCTCATGGCCCAGGCCCTGAACGAGCTGGGGGCGGAGTTCCACGCCCGCGAACTCTCCCGCGGCGACGACGAGCACCTGCGCAAGGCGGTGGAACTCCTGGGCGACGGGCTGGTGGCGGTGGGGCCCGATCGCGAGGTGACGCTGCTCAACAATCTGGCCGGACGGTACCTGGGGCTCGGCCCCGAGGCCTCGGTGGGTCGCTCCCTGTCCGGGCTCCTGGGCCCGGAACACCCGCTCACCCGCCTGGTGGAGGAGCTGCTGTCGGGCCGTAACGAGCACATCTCCATCCGCGCCGAGATCGCCGCCGCCGGCGAGGAGCGCGCGCTCATGGCCCTGGGGCACCGGGTGCAGGAAGAGACCGGCGCGGTGGGGGCGGTGATCGAGCTCAAGGACCTGTCGGTGCTCCGCGACCTGCAGGCGGTGATGGACCACTCCACCGTGCTCTCGCGGCTGGGGGAGATGGCCGCGGGGGTGGCGCACGAGATCCGGAATCCCCTGAACGCGATCACCCTCCATCTGGAGCCGCTCCGCCACGCCCAGAACCTGGACCCGGACATGGTCCGCGAGGCGGTGGAGGTCACCCGCGCCCAGATCGCGCGGCTCGACCGTGCGGTATCGGGGTTCCTGAAGGTGGCCCGGCTCCGCAAGCTGGCCATCGTCCCCTTCCGCCCGGAGCGGCTGGTGGAGGAGGTGTCGTCGCTCCTCGCGCCGGAAGCGACCATGGCGGGCCTGGAGCTCATCCCCGAGTGCGAGGGGGGCGGTCCCGAGGTCACCGGCGACCCCGAGGTGCTCCGCCAGGCGCTCATGAACGTGGTCAAGAACGCGATCCAGGCCCTGCCGTCCCGCGACCGCCGGGTGCGGGTGGCGTGCGCGGCCGAGGACGACCGGGTGCTGTTCACGGTGACCGATTCCGGTCCGGGGATGAGCGACGCGGTCCGCCGTCGCGCCTTCGACCTCTACATGACCACCAAGGAGAACGGAACCGGGGTGGGGCTGGCGTTCGTGCGCCAGGCGGTGGAGATGCACGGCGGGCGGGTGGAGATCGAGAGCGCCCCAGGGGCCGGCACCCGGGTGGTCTTGAGCCTGCGGGCCAAGGCGCGGCCGCCGGCGACCCCGGCATCGTTCGCGGCGGTGGCCTCGCCGCCGGCCCCGCGGGGGACGGGAGCATGAGCGGGCGGCGGGCGGCGCGAGGCGCAACGGATTGGATCCGGCGGGCCGCCCGGGGCCGGGCCCGGACCCCCCAATGCCGGGCCCGGATCGCCGGCCTCCTGGCGGCGGGGGCGGCGGCGACGGCGCTCGCCGGGTGCGGGAGCGTGTGGACCTACGGCGAGGCGCTCCGCCTCCAGGCCCGGGACGCCACCCGCTACTACGCGCCTCCCGACAGCGTGGCCTTCGCCCTCCCCGATCCCCCACCGGTCTACGCGGTGGTGTTCAAGGAGGAGTTCTGGGTGCCGCCCGCCGTTCCCGCGCCTTCCGGCCGCCCCGCCCCGGTCCGGCGGGACAGCCTTCTCGCGGGGACGCGCCCCGACACCCTCGCCGCCGACACCATGACGGTGCCGCCGGTCCTGCTCCCCCCGCCCCCGGTCCAGGTGGACCTCACCCCCGCCCAGGAGAACGAGCTCATCCGCACCACCCGGCGGGACATGGCGCGGGCGGACAGCCTGCTCGCCACCGTCCGCGCGTCCTCCCGGCGGGGCGAGGCGGTGACGGAGCAGGTCGAGGCGGCCCGGGGCCTCTTGCGGCAGGCCGAGGCCGCGCTCGGCCGCAAGGACTACCAGGGCGCGGCCAACCTGGCCCGGAAGTCGCGCATCCTCGCCGAGAACCTGGCCTCGGGCGCACCGTGACCGCGCCCCGGAAACCCCCGGAGCGCCCGGCGACCCTGCTCCTGGGCGCCCACATGTCCATCGCCGGCGGCCTCCACCTGGCGGTGGAGCGGGCGGCGGCCCACCGCGCCACCGCGCTCCAGATCTTCTCCCGAAACTCCAACCAGTGGGCGATGAAGGCGCTGGACGCGGACTCGGTGGCGTCCTGGAAGGACGCGCTGGCCGCCCATCCCATGCCGGTGATGGTGCACGACTCCTACCTCATCAACCTCGCCTCACCCGACGACACCCTGTACGCACGGTCGCGGGAGGCGTTTTTGGGGGAGGCGCTCCGGTGCGAGCGCCTGGGAATCCCGTTCTTGGTCTTCCATCCCGGGGCCCACATGGGCTCGGGGGAGGAGGCGGGCCTGGACCGGATCGTGAGCGCGCTGGACTGGGTGGAGGAACGGCTGGACGGAGCCTCGGTGGTCCCGCTACTGGAGAACACGGCGGGGCAGGGGAGCGCGATCGGCTGCCGTTTCGAGCATCTGGCCGGGGTGATGGCCCGGGTGCGGCGGCCGGAGCGGCTGGGAGTGTGCCTCGACACCTGCCATCTGCTGGCCGCGGGCTACGACTTCCGGACCCCGGCTGCCTACCGCGCGGTGATGGAGGCGCTCGACCGGACGGTGGGGCTCTCCCGGGTGCGCGCCTTCCACGTCAACGACAGCAAGAAGGGGCCGGGCTCGCGGGTGGACCGCCACGAGCACATCGGCAAGGGCCACGTGGGCTCGACCGCCTTCCGGCTCCTGATGACCGACCCCCGCTTCGCCGGCGCGCCCAAGGTGATCGAGACCCCCAAGAAGGACGACATGGACCGGCGAAACCTGGCCCTGCTCCGCCGGTTCGCGTCCATGCCGCGGCCGGCGTAGGCCGGGCGGCATACGCCGGGAGGTCGAGCAACCGGCCGTCCCGCCGCAACTTGCCAGAACCCCCGCCACGGCTCAGGATGGACGGCACGCACCATGAAGACTCTCCTCGGGATTCCCGGCCCCACCCATCGCGGCGCCCGCTTCGCCGGACGCCGGCGCGAGATCGGCATCCTCACCCACCTCATTCACGAGGGGCTGGCGGGTTCGTTGTGCCTGGTGCGGGTGGCGGGCGAACCGGGGGTGGGGCGCCGGCGGCTGATCGCCGAGGCTCTCCACCACGGACCCGACGCGGAGTGGATCCATCTCGCCCCCGGCGGGGTGGAGGCGGACCTGAGGACCTGGATCCGCACCGAGCTCGGCGACCTCCTCGAGACCTATCCCGAGGCCCCGTTTCCGTCGTGGGCCATCCACACCCTGAGCGCGTGGGCCCCGCGGCTCCGGTCCTGGGCCCCGGTTCCCGCCCTCTCCCGGGAGCGGCTTTCCCAGGGGATGGAGCCCGAGATCGTGGGGGCGGCGGTGGGCGCGGTGCTGCTCGCCCTCACCGGACAGACCCTGGTGATCGTCGACGCGGGACTGTGGCCGGCCCGCGGCACCCCGGCCCGCCGGGTGCTGGAGTCGCTCTGCCGGTCGCTCAAGCCTCCGGGCGCGGTCGTGCTGGCGGCGGCGGGCCCGCCGGGCCTGGAGCTGGTGGACGAGTCCCGCACCCGCACCCTGGCCCTGGACCCGCTCACCCCGGACGAGGTTCGCGAGCTGGCGGCGGGCTTCTCGGCCGGAACCGATCCCACCCCCTTCGCGGGATGGCTCCAGCGCATCACCGGAGGCCGCCCTTTCTTCATTCACGAGACCTTGCGGTGGCTGGAGGAGATGGGCCATCTCCGGGTGGACGAGGACCGCGAGACGATCTCGCTCCTGGACCCGCTGGAGCGGCTTCCGCTCCCCTTCAACCTGCACGCGGTCATGGATGCGCGCTACCGGCGGCTCCAGCCCGGCGCCGCCCGGCTCCTCCACCTGCTCACCCAGAACGACGGACGCCTGGAGATCGAGGCCCTGCGCCGCGGCTTCAACGGCGAGGACGAAGAGTTCGAGGAAGCGCTGACCGCGCTCCGCCGCCGCGAGTTCCTGCTCCGCTCCACCTTCCGGCATCCGCCGGCCACCGCCAGCCCCCACTGGCGGGAAGTGATCGAGGACGCGGTGCGCCACCTCCCCCGCCAGCGCCACGTGATCCGTCCCTCCATCCGGCTCGCGCGCCCCGGCGCCGCGGCCCCCGCCGCCCAGTGCCTGCGGCGGCTGGCCGGGGTGCGCCGCGACCTGTTGCGCGCGGTGCCCGAGCACGACCCGCACCGGGAGCTGGCGGCGGCGGCCCGGCTGGTCCACGGCCGGCGCGGCCCGCTCTGGGACGCGGTACGAGGCCGCCTGTGCGTCCTCGCCGCCGCCCAGCGCCGGCGCGAGGGCCGCCCCGACCGGGCGCTGCTCTGGATCCACCAGGGCCAGGCCCGGCTCGACCCCGACCTCCAGCCCGGCCTCCGGCGCGCCCTGGCCCGGATGGAGGCGGAAGAGGCGGAAGCGGCGGGACGCGCGCAACACGCCCAGTCCCTGCGCGAGTCGGCCTGGACCGAGGCCCTGGACGCGGGGCACCTGGTCAACGCGTCGGTCTTGAAGGCGGCGGTGGCGGAGGGCCGGCGCCGGCTGGGCGGGGTGCTGGAGGCGCACCGTTTGGCCGCCGAGGCCGAGGAGGAGCTCGCCGCCCTGGGGATGGCCGGTTCCGCCGACCTCGCCGCCTACACCCGGCTGCGGGCGCTGGTGGATGCCCGGCGCCTGGAGGATGCCGAGCGCGAACTCCAGGCCGCGCGCGCCCGGGACCGGGCGGGGCTGGAGGAGATTGTCGAACGCCTGGAGGCGCTCCGGCAGGTTCCGCCTATCCCGATCCCGGAGACCCTCGACCCGCGCGCGCCGCACCCCGGCGGATGGGGATGGGGGCTGGACGCGGGGGGCTCTGGGCCCGGAGCCGCGAGGCCACCGGCCGGGCGGTGGAGGCGTGGCGGACCCGGGGGGTGGACGCGATGGAGCGCACCCTGGCCGAGGTGGAGGAGGCGCTCACCGCCGCCGACCGGGTGGCCGACCTGGCGGATATCTGGGAGCTGCGATTCTGGGCGTGGATGTTGGAAAGACGAACCGAGGCCCTGGACGACTGTCTGGCCAGGACCGCGGAACTCGTCCACCGGATGGCCGCGCCGTCGCGGAGCCGCTTCCTCGCCCATGCGCTCCGCACCACCCCCGCGGTGGGGCTCCCGGTGTTCCAGCGGGTATTCCGTCCCCTGGTGTCGGCGCCGGCGGCGCGCCACCGGCCGGAGGGGGGGGCCTCGGGCCTGGTGCTCCACGCCCTGGGGCTGGCCCGGGTGGAGCGGCCGGACTCGGAATGGCCCCTGGCGCTCTGGCCGGAGTGGTGGTCGGCGCTCTGGCGGCGGGCGGTGAGCCGGGAGGCGCTCGGCCGGCCCTACGCCCGCGACGACGCCGAGCGCGCGGCGGCGGCGGCGGGCGACGCCCCCCCCGCCGACCTCACCGGACTCCTCCAGCTCGGGAACCAGCTCTTGCGGAGCCGGGAAACGGTGCCGGGGGGGCTTCGACTGGAAGGGGACCGGGTGCGGCCGGAGTGGGCGGGGATCGGATGCGATCTCCGCGCGCTCCGCGCGGATCTCTCCGAGGCCTCCCGGCTGGACGGACTGGGCGAGACCGGAGCGGGGAACGCGCTCCGGTCCCGCGCCTTCGCGGCGGTGCCCGGACGTTACTTCCCGGGATTCGACGACGAGGAGACGGCGGCGGTGCGGACGGTGCTCGCGATGGAGCTGGGGGCGGCGCTGGAGGAGTTGCTCCGGGACGGAGCGCTTCCGGCGGCGGCGGAGCGGTTGCGCTGGCTGGAGGGTCCGGGGCGGACGGCTCCGGTGGCGGCGGCGATGGCGGTGCTCATGGAGCGGTCGGGGAGGCTCCGGGTCGCGTGCGCGCTGCGGCGCGCACGATCATGAGCAGGGGGGCCAGGCCCGCTTCCCAGCGGGTCCGGGCCGCGCTCCAGGGATCGGCGACCTTCCCCACGCCGGAGGCGGCCAGCGCCCGGCGCACGGTGGAGGCGACCTGGGGATCGGGGGCGAGCGAGCCGCGGTTCCGCTCCTCCTCCACCGCCTCCAGCGCCTGAACCCAGGTCTTGCCGCGGACCGCGGCGCGCGTCTCGGGATGCGCCTCCAGCCAAGCCAGGAGGTCGGCCCCCTCGTCGTAACGGACCCAGAGCCAGAGGAGCGGCGCCCGGGCCGCCCCCGGCGCGTGCTCGGTGGCGTTGGCGAGGAAGGTCCGCCGCTGGATCAGGAAGTCCCGGGGCGCGCTCTGGTGGTAGGGGAGGAGATCCCCCCTCCCCAGGAGCGCTCCCACCACCGCCAGCTCCAGCTCGGCCCGGCGGATCCAGTAGTCGCGGGCGAGGGCCTGGGGCCGGCCGGCCAGCGCGGTCTGGCCGGCATCGGCGGCGTTCCGGAGCTGGACCAGGGTCTCGGTCCAGACGGGAAAGGCGTCGGGGGAGACGGGGAGCGACTCCAGCCGCGCGATGAGTTCTTCGGCGGTGAGGAATCCCGGCGAGGTCCAGGGCCAGGGATCGGCGGCGGCCAGCGCGGGGGCGGAGGTGTCGGCGGGAGCGAGCCCCAGGGCGCGCGAGCGGAGCCGCTCGCGGACCAGCACCGCGGCCGCGCTCCAGGCGTCGACCGGATCGCCCGGGGAAGGGAAGTCGGCCAGGAGCGACGCCGCCCGCCGCGCCCGGGCGCCGGGGCCGAGGCTGTCGAGCGGGGCGTTTTCCACCTCGCCGAGCTGGACCAGGGCCAGGCTCACCGCGCGCTCGGGAAACGCCTTCTCGTCGGGACCCAGGAGCAGGGACAGTTCCCGGCTGTCGGAGGCGGACCACGCCAGGGGGCCGTTCCAGCCGGGCGCGGGCCCCAGGGCGGAGATCGCCTGCGCCAGCCGCCCCTCGGATTCGTGGGTGGCGAGCGGGGTCAGCGCGGCGATCCTGGCCTCGTCGGTATGAAGCCGGGTGAGCACGGAATCCAGCACCGCCGCGGATCCGCCTCCCACCCCGGAGGGAGGCCGGAGCAGCACCACCGCCCCTACGACCAGGAGCACGATGGCCAGGCCCAGCCCCAGGGCCAGCCGCCACGCGTTCCGCACCTCGCGGCTCAGATAGTCGAAGCGGTCGTCCAGGCGGCGCTCCAGCTCCAGCACCTTGGCCGCGCGGTCCTCGGGGAGGAGGTAGTTCAGGTGGTGGAGCACCTCCAGCCGGCGGACCGAGACCCCGACCTCCGACGCGAGAGCGCGACGCCCCTCCACCGACACGATCCGCGCACCCAGCTCCTCCCGGGTGCGGACCCCGGCGCGGTGGAGCCGGGTGAGGAGTCCCTCATCCATGCCTTCCAGGAGGGAGAGCTCGAATCCTGATGCTTCATCCATGGTGTCGCGCCGGCTTCCGCCCCCCTAGTGGCCGAACGCCCAGATCGCCATCAGCTTCACGTCGGGCGAGTTGGAGATGTTGAACTTGAGCTCGCCGGCGAAGCGGTTGTTGTTGCCGATCACCTTCTCCACCCCGAAGATGCCGGAGAGCCCGATTTTCCCGGCGGTGTGATCGTTGCCGTTGCTGTCGGTGCTGTTCACGATAACGAGGGCGGCCTCGCCTCCCAGGTACGGCGTCCACACTCCCCACCGGTCGCTGAAGCGGAAGAGCAGGTCGCTTCCGATGGAGGTGGTGGTGACCCCGTCCCCCACCCCGATCTCGACCACCGGCAGAAGCAGGTTGGTATGGGGGAGCGGATCGCCGAAGTCGGCGTGCCCCCCGAACACGAACTGGTTGGGTTCGATGGAAAGCCCCACCCGAGGGCCCAGCCCGTGGAACCGGACGTTCCGGTCCTGGGCCTGAGCCGTCCCCGTCAGCCCCACCACGCAAAACCCGGCGGCCATGGCGGCCGCGAGCAGGATACGGCGCACGGTGTCCTCCTTCCTGGTCCGTCCAAACCCGGAGATCCGGCGTCGGCGTCCAATGTCCGTCTATTGTGGCGGGCGCGGGCGGCCGGAGCAAGCCCGGCGGCGGGAGCAGGTCAGGGGGGGTAGGGAAGCCTGGTGGTGAAAACGGAGCCGAGGCTCTTCTCCGCTTCCTCCAGCACCTTCCAGTGGACCGAGGACAGGGTGCCGGAGACCGACTGCTGGGTCACGCCCAGGGCCTCGGCCACCATCCTCTGGCGCCGGTGGATCCGGTAGAGCCGGACCACCCGGCACTGGCGGTCGGTCCAGGCCTGCAGCTCCCGGTAGAGCACCAGGGTGAGCGCGTTGGCCAGGAGATCCAGCGCGGGGTCCCCGCTCCGGACCATGAGCAGGCGGTCCTCCTTGCGGGCGCGGTAGAGGAGCTCGCCGGCGGCGTCGAGCGCCGGGTCCTCGGACCGGCGGGCGGCCAGCGAGGGGGGAAACTCCGGGGCGGCGACCGCCACCCGCACCGGCAGCGGATGGAACTCCTCGGCCAGCCGGCGGGCCAGAGGGTAGGCCGCGGCGGGGTCGCGGAGCGCGCCCGAGAACTCGGGGAGGCCCCCGGCCGGGGTGAGAGGCGCGGTCAGCGCCTCGGCGAATTCCCGGTTCAGGTCGCCCAGGAGCCGGGTGAGCCGGGACTCGGTCTCCTCGAGGGTGGCCACGATGGGGTTGTCCTCGACTTCGCCGAGGATCGCGAGGGGGAGGCTCACCGGCGGCCCTCCCTCCGGCCTCGACCGGGGCGCGGGGCGGAGAAGGCGCTCACCGGGGAAGCGCCAGCTGCCAGGAGGCGGTGAAGTAACGGTGGCGGGCGCGCCGGACCGCCATGGCGGCGGTGATGGAGTTGGCGGAGAGGAGCATGAACATCACCAGGGCCTGGTAGCGCACCGCCTGGAGAGGATCGGCGCCGGCCAGGATCTGCCCGGTCATGATCCCCGGCATCTGCACCAGCCCCACCACCATCATCGAGTTCAGGGTGGGAGTGAGCGCGGCCCGCACCGCCTGGCGCTCGGCCTCGGTGGAGGCCTGGCCGGGCGTCCCCCCCAGGGCGAGGATCGCGTCCACGCGCTTGCGCCCCTGGCGGAGTTCGCGTTCCAACCGCTCCAGTCCCAGCGCGGCCGCGTTCATGGCGTTGCCCAGGATCATCCCTCCCAGCGGCACCAGGTAGCGCGGGTCGTACCAGGGCCGCGCCCCCACGATCACGATCACCACCATGAAGATGGTGAAGCCCGCGCCCACCGCCAGGCTCCCGATGGTGAGCGGATAGAGCGGCAGTCGCGCCAGCGGCTGCCGGGCGGTGGCGGTCCAGCCCGCGACCAGGAGCATCACCACCAGGATGCCCAGGACCGGAAGCGGATGATCCAGGGCGAAGAGCACGTGCACCACGTAGCCGACCGCCACCAGCTGCACCGAGGTCCGGAAAGCCGCCCACACGATGGTGCGCCCCAGGCCCAGACGCCGGGTCGCGCTCACCCCGATCGCGACCGCAACCAGGATGAGCGCGATCGCCATGTGGGCGAGCGAAAGATGGTGCATGGCGCTTTCGTTCATACCGGATCCTCGCGGGCCGGCGGGCGCGATTGTATGCTGAACGTCCGGATGGGGCCGGGCACGGCGGGATGGGGCCGGCAGGCCGGGGCCCCGGAGTCCCGCCGGCGGTCCGCGTCCGGGTCGGGATCGCGCGGCGCAGGTAGAAGGTAAGACATCGCGGCCGGGGTGACGAGGCCTCGGAGGGAACTTCGCCGGAGGTTCCGGAGTTCGAACGCGCGACCCGCCTGCCGCCGGCCCCCTGAACGGGGCCGGAACCGGGAGGGCCGGGGGCAGAACGATCGGGACCGGAAATGGGGACAAGGAGAAACGGATGCGAAAGGCGTTGCTGGCGCTGGTGATGGCGGGGACGGCGGGGGCGTTCGCCGCGGGCCCGGCCCGGGCCCAGGGGGGGCTGGGGCTGGGGGTGATCCTGGGGGAGCCGACCGGGCTCAGCCTGAAGGCGTGGATGAGCCATACCACCGCGTTCGACCTGGCGGTGGCGTGGTCCACGGTCGATGAGCCGGCGGTGGACATTCACGGCGACTACCTCTTCCACGACTACGACCTCTTCCACGTGGACCGGGGGCAGCTCCCGGTCTATTACGGGCTGGGGGCGCGGCTCAAGTTCCTCAACCACGACAGCCAGGCGGGGGTGCGGGCGCCGGTGGGGGTGGAGTACCTGTTCGAGAGCGCCAAGGTGGGGCTCTTCATGGAGTTGGCTCCGATCCTCGACCTGGCCCCGGACACCGGGTTCCACCTGAACGGAGCGGTCGGCGCCCGCTACTACCTGCGCTAGCGGCCCGCCGTCGCCGGGCGGGGCAGAAGGACGACGTCCCCCTCTCCGATCTGGTCGCGGTCTCGATCCGCGGGTGCCGGCGCTCTTCGAGGAGATCCTTACCGGCGACGGGCGGTAAGGAGCCGGGCCGGGAGGCGGATCACTCCCCCCACCGGTCCTGGAGGCGCGGGAGCACCTCTCCGCTCGGCCCCTGGTCGAGCAGGCGGCCGCCGTCGAGAACCACGGTGTGGGTGCCGAAGTGGCGGGCGTCGGCCAGCCGGTGGGTGACCATGAGGAGGGTGAGCGAGTCGTGCTCGGCCAGCGCGCGCACCTGGTCGATGAGCGCCCGGGCGCTGGGCGGGTCCAGGGCCGAGGTCGGCTCGTCCAGCAGGAGCGCCCGCGGGTTCCCGAGGAGCGCCCGTCCCAGCACCACCCGCTGGCGCTGTCCCACCGAAAGCTCGTCCTCGGTCCGCGAGAGGTGATCGGGGTCGATGCCGGCGAGGGTGAGGATCTCGGGGAGGCGCGCCTCCGCCTCCAGCCGGGGAACCAGCCCCAGCGAGGCCGAGGCCAGGAGGTTCTCCCGCGCGGTCCCCGGAAGCCAGACCGGTTCCTGGAAGACCAGCGCCACCTCGCGCCGGAGCCGGGCGGGATGGAACGATTCCAGGGCCGCCCCCTCCAGCCGGATCCGCCCGCGGCTGGGTTCCTCCATGCGGTTCAGGAGCCGGAGCAGCGTGGACTTCCCCGCCCCCGACGCCCCCAGCACCGTCCAGCGGGCACCGGCGGGGACGCGGAGCGAGATGCCGGACAGGATGTCCCGGGGATCGCCGCGGGTTCCGTTCCGAGTGACCCACACGTCGTCGAGTTCGAAGAAGTCGCTCACCGGTTTCCTCCGGGGGCGGAGGGTAGCACGCTCCCGCTGGCGGGGCGCGCTCCCGGCGCCCCCGGCCGCCCCGCCCGGACGCCGGGGCTCCCCAGGGCCGATTGACCGACCAGAACCGTCCAAATTGCAAAAAGCACGGATCACCTGGCGGAAATCTCCGAAAAATGGCTGCCGATGATCGAACAATCGTGCGCGTTCTGCACGAATTGCTTTGCAGTACGTCCATGGCCGGGGTATGATCCTCCGCATGCTTTTCCGGCCGCGGCGGTCCTGCGGGCCCCCCGGAGCCGCCCGGACCGGACCACCGGCAAGGAGACCCAGGTGACCAAGGCCGAGATCCTCAAGCAGTGCAAGACCCAGGGCGTCCGCTTCATGCGGCTCCAGTTCACCGACATCCACGGCGCCAACAAGAACGTCGAGTTGCCGGCGAGCCAGTTCGGCAAGGCCCTCGACGGCGAGATCATGTTCGACGGGTCCTCGATCGAGGGGTTCACCCGCATCGAGGAATCGGACATGCTGCTCCACCCCGACCTCGACACCTTCCGCGTCTTCCCCTTCGACGGGGAGCGGGGAAAGGTGGCGCGGCTGGTCTGCGACGTGAAGCAGCCGGACGGGAGCGACTTCGAGGGCGATCCCCGGACCTGCCTCAAGCGGCAGGTGGCGCGGGCCAGGAAGCACGGGTACGACCTCATGGTCGGCCCCGAGGTCGAGTTCTTCCTGTTCCAGCTCGACCCCGACGGCAACTTCTCCGTCCGCACCCACGACGTGGGCGCGTACTTCGACCTGGCGCCGGTGGACAAGGGGGAGGATTGCCGCCGCGACGTGGTGATGGCGCTGGAGGCGATGGGGTTCGAGGTGGAAGCCGCCCATCACGAGGTGGCCCACGGCCAGCACGAGATCGACTTCCGCTACGGCGACGCGGTCTCGACCGCCGACAACGTGGCCACCTTCCGCTTCCTGGTGCGGGCGATCGCCCGGGAGCACGGGCTCCACGCGACCTTCATGCCCAAGCCCATCTTCGGGCAGAACGGGAGCGGGATGCACTGCCACCAGTCGCTCTTCAAGGGCAATACCAACGCCTTTTACGACGCGAAGGCCGAATATCAGCTATCCAAGGTGGCGCTCCACTACATCGCCGGGCTCCTGCGGCACGCCAAGGGGTTCGTGGCCATCACCAACCCCATCGTGAACTCCTACAAGCGGCTGGTGCCGGGCTACGAGGCCCCCACCAACGTGGCCTGGTCGGAGCGGAACCGGAGCCCCATGATCCGGATCCCCGCCCGGCGCGGGGTCGGGACCCGTTGCGAGGTCCGCCTTCCCGATCCATCCTGCAATCCTTACCTGGCGTTCGCGGTGATGCTGGCGGCGGGACTGGACGGGATCGAGAAGAAGATGGACGCCGGGCCGCCGGTCAACAAGAACGTGTTCCACATGAGCCAGAGGGAGAAGCGGCGCCTCAAGATCGACGAACTCCCCGGCACCCTGGCCGAGGCCCTGGACGCGCTCGAGAAGGACCAGGTCATCCTGGACGCTCTGGGCGAGCACCTGGCCGAGAGCTACGTCGCGGGCAAGCGCCAGGTCTGGACCGAGTTCCTGGCCACGGTGCACCCGTGGGAACTCGAACGGTACCTCGCCTACTATTGATCGCCCGGACCCCGGCGGGGACGGCGGGGGGCCTTGCCCCCCCGCCGGAATCCCGCGACACTGTCCGGCGGGGCGCAACGCGCGCCGGGTCCGCCCTGGAGCCCCGAACCGTGAAGGACGCCGGATGGGTCGAGGAGCCATCGACCGGTTCGTTCGCATCGACGATCTTCTCCGGCCGGACGTGGACTACGCCCGGCCGCCCGGGGGCGGGGCCGCCTTCTTCGACCTGATCGGGGAGGTGCGCGGACGGCGGGTGCTGGACCTGGGCTGCGGCACCGGCACCTATCGCGAACCCCTGGAGCGCCGCGGCGCCCGCTGGGTGGGGCTCGATCTGGGGGGGCCGGCGGCCTCGGTTCTCGGCGACGCCGGCCGGTTGCCCTTCGCCGGCGGCTCCTTCGACGGCGTCCTCTGCTCCGCGGTCCTGGAGCACCTCCCCGAACCGGAGACCATGCTTCGCGAGATCCACCGGGTGCTGGCCCCGGGCGGGCGGGTATTCGGTTACGTGGCCTTCCTCGAACCCTTCCACGGCATGTCGTACTTCCACATGACGCACATGGGGCTCGAGTACCTCCTGCTCAAGAACGGTTTCCGGCCGGCGCGGATCTTCCCGTCGCACGTGGGGGCGGGCTACCAGCTCGAGGCGATCCTCTTTCCGCGTCCGGTTCCGGTGCTCCAACCGGCCTTCCGCGTCCTCGCCCGCGGCGGCCTGGCCCTGGCTTTGGCCGCCGCCCGTGCCGCCCGCGCCGCCCTCTTCCGCGCCCGCGGCCGTCCGGTGGACGGAGAGCGCTTCCGCCGGCTCCAGGCCCTCAAGTTCACCTCGGGCCTGAACTTCGTGGCGGAGCGGACGGAAGGGCCGCCGGCCCCGCCCGAGGGCTACCGGGCGCTGGTCCGGACCGGATGATCCGCGGCGAGACCTTCCCGGGCGCCGCGGCGCCGCGGTCAGGAGCCGGCTTCCGGGGAGAACAGGGCCGGAGGGACCACCGGGTTCAGGTCCACGCTCTCGAACCGCATGACCGCGGTCTTGGTGCCCCCCGCGGCGGTGTCCTCGCGGTAGGGGAAGAGGACGCCGTGAACGTAGCGGAAGTCGCTGAGCTCGGACTCGAACGAGATCGAGGGCGGCCCCGGCATGGTCATGGTGGTGTGCTCGATGTGCCCGCTGCCCGGATCCACGTGGTAGTCCACGGTGAGCCCGCCCTCGAGCGGGAGGCGCAGGACCCGGCGCCCCTGGTCGTCGTCGGGCTGGAAGGAGAGCTCGGACTCGTGTTCCGAGAGCCGGATCGGCAGATCCAGCCGGACGGTCTGGAGCCGCATGGACTGGAGGAACGAGCCCTCCACCGGCTCCAGGTGGCGGTCGTCGGATCCGGCCCAGCCCCGGGTCCCGGCGGTGATGCGAAGCTCCCCCTTGTCCGGGTACCGGATCTCGATCCGCAGCCGGTCGGGGCGCTCGAACCACCGCACTACCTGGGCTTCCTTGTTCTCCTGGACCGCGGTGAGGGGGCCTTCGGCCCGGTAGGCGTGGATCGCGGAGAGGGCCGCCTCGCCCCCGTAGGCGGCGAGCACCTGGGTGACCAACGCATGGACGGAGGTGCTGTCGGGGGCGATCGCGGCGCGAGCCTGGGCCCGGTCGCCCCGGCCGGAGCAGCCGAGCAGGAAGAGGAGGGGGAGCGCCCCCACAAACGAGATCGGTGTCTTCATCGTCTTCAATCCTAACCGGTTCCACGCCGCCCCTGTGCTACGATTTCGGGCCATGAATCACCGCTCCATCTGGCTCGCTCTGGCGCTGTTCGCCCTGGCCGCGGTCCTCTTCCAGGGGGTCCCCAGCGGCCAGGTGATGCGCCAGAACGCGAACCTCACCATCTTCTTCTCCGGGGACGACGCGGGGGAAGTCACCCCCTGCGGGTGACCGGTCGAGGACTACGGCGGGGCGACCCGGAGGGCCGCCTTTCTCGACACCTTGCGCACCGGCGGCTGGGAGTTCCTCACCGTGGACGCGGGGGGACTGGGTCCCTTCGGCCCCCTGGGCGACCAGGACCGGCTCAAGACCGAGATCCTGGCCCGGTCCATGGCCACCATGGACTACGACGCGGTGGCCCTGGGGGAGTGGGACCTGGCCGCGGGCCCGGCGTGGGTGAGGCGGCTGGTGGGGTGGTTGCGGATGCCGGTCCTGGCCACCAACTACGCCCTCCCCGACAGCGAGAGCGTGCGCGCCGCGTTCTTCACCGTGCGCGGACGGCGGGTGGGGCTGGTCTCGTTCATGGATGCCGGCATGGCTCGGGCGCGCGGGGCGACGTGGCTGGATTTCGAGCCGTGGGACGCGGAACGGTCGCTGGTGGATTCCCTCCGCGCCCGCTCCGACGTCCTGGTGGCGCTGGCCCAGGTCCCCGATTCGGCGGCCGCGGGGCGGCTGGCGGAACTCTACCCCGGCCTCGACGTGATCATCACCGCCCACGAGGGGAAGACCATCACCACGATGTACCGACACCGGCGGACCGCGGTGATCGGAAACGCCGCCGAGGGGCGCTACCTCGGCCGGATCGAGGTCGCCTTCAAACCCGACAGCACCGTCGACACCGTGCAGGGGCTCCTGATGCCGGTGGCCGAGGGGTGGGGGCGGCGGAAGGCGGTAGACGCGCTCTTGAACGAGTACTACACGCGGCTCCAGGGGCTCACCTCGAGCGCCTCGTACGAGAAGGAGCGGCTCAAGGACTTGGAGGAACCGGAGGTGGAGTACGTGGGAAGCGCGGCCTGCGCGTCGTGCCACTCCGCCGAGGCGGCCCAGTACCGCACCACCCTCCACGCCCACGCCCACCGCACGCTGATCGACAAGAAGCAGGAGCGGAACCCGGAGTGCCAGGGGTGCCACACCACCGGCTACGGCTACCGCACCGGCTTCGCCACCCCCGCCAGCACCCCGGCGATGTGGAACGTGGGGTGCGAGAGCTGCCACGGGCCGGGGGCGGCGCACGTCCGCGACACCGCCGCGGCCTACGGGGCGGTGACCGAGGCCACCTGCAAGGGCTGCCACACCGGGAGCAACAGCCCCAAGTTCGACTACGCGGCCTACCGGCCGAAGATCGTGCACGCGCCCGCGGTCCCGGACTCGAGCGCCGGCGGCGGCGCTCACGCGGACTCCGTCGGAGCGGGGGAACAATAGGAACTCCGGAGAGTGCCCCGGGCGGCGTCTCTTCTCTCTTGGCAGATTGTGAGTCTCCCGGAGGAACCGGCTGGAACGGATTGTTTCGACGCGCGGCCGATCGCAATCCAATCCTTTCCTTGGCAACGCACCCCAATCCGGGATGGCCTCGGTCGTCTTCGGTCACCCTCTCCGATCCTCGGTGCCGCCCGAAGATCCCCATGGATCGAAACGAGGTCCTGGAGTAAGACTCGGGTGAAGCGGGGGAGCTGGAGACCACACTCGTGTCGGCGCAACCATGGAGATCCCCCCCGTTCCGAAAAGAGAGGCATGGCTCGTATGCGGATGATGCGAGGCGTGCGACGGGGTAGGTGTCGGGCTTCTTCCCCTCCCTGGCCGACCACCGCCGCCACCAAATGGCGACCGTTTCCCCCGGGGGCCGCGCGCCCGGCCGCTCTCCCGCGGAGCATGGCTCCGCTCCTCCTTGCGGTCCTCCTCGCCCTCGTGTCGTCCTGCGGGCGGCGCGCAACGGATCCCGGCTCCCCGGAGTGTCTGGTCTTCCCCAGCCTGGTGCAGTTCGGGTGGGTCCGGGGCGGCGACAGCACTGAAGCCGGGTTCAAGGTCAAGAACATGGGAGCCGGCGTGCTGGAAGTGACCCCGCAGCTGGACTGCGCGGATTTCCGGATCGTCTCGGGGGGCGGGCGGAACGAGATCCGTGGCGGCGACTCGCTTCTCGTGCGGGTTCGCTACACGGCGACGGCGGCGGGCCCGAACTGGTGCACGGTCACCCTGGAGGGAACGGACTGCGAGCAGGTGTCGTGCCTGGGGAATCCGTTCCGGACTTGGCATGTGCGGGTGGACGGGTCGGGGGACGCGCCGTCGGTGCAGGCGGCGATCGACAGCGCGGCCAGCGGTGATTCGGTTCTGGTCGGGCCCGGGCGGTACTACGAGAACATCGATTACCTGGGGAAGGAGATCACGGTCAAGAGCGAGGAGGGGCCGGAGGCGACCATTTTGGATGGAAGCCGGCGGGACAGCTCGGTGGTGGTCATAACCCACCACGAGACCCGGAAGGCGGTGCTCGAGGGGTTCACGGTCACGGGTGGGACCGGCTCCCGCTTCAAGACAAATCATCGCCAGTACGGAGGGGGGATCCTCTGTTTAGGTGCGTCCCCGACGATCAGAGGTAACTGGATTGTCGACAATCAGGGCTTCGAGGCGGGTGGGATCGGGATCGGGCCGGATGTGGACATGGTACCGCCGGCCCCGCTCGTGGAAGGGAACTTGATCGCGCGAAACTACGCTCCCTTGGATGGGGGGGGATGGCGCTCGGTGACTGTAACGCTGAGATCAGGAGCAACGTCTTCGACTCCAATCAGGCCTATGCGGATGGAGCGGGGATTTGGTACTGGGCCACAAAGGGAAATCCGGTCATTGAGAGTAATCAGTTCGTAGACAACGTGGCGGGAGATCACGGCGGTGGCATTTACCTGGGGGACAACCACGCGCTAACGCAAGTCTCTGTGGTAGGAAACCTGTTCGTCCGCAACCGCACAATCGGGACGGGCTTCTTCGGGGACACGGGTTCCGGCGCCGCCATCGCCGCCCTGCAGACTGATGGGGTGATCGCCCACAACACGATAGTGGACAACGATGGCCACCACCTGACCGAGTGCGGCGGTGGGGGGCTGCTTCTATTTGAGACAGGACCGGGGCTCACGGTGGCGGATAACATAATCGTGGGCAACGAGCAGTGCGGAATTGCCTGCTGGTGGCAGGGAACCACCGCTACGATGGGCCGCAACCTTGTATGGGACAATTCCCTCGGGAATCTCGGCGTCGGTGATGGCACCTGTCCGAATGCGTGGGCAGATTCCATGATCGTGGCCGACCCCCTTTTCTGCGACCCCGCCAACGACGACTACCACCTGGCGGCGAACTCCCCAGCGATCACGGCCGACGGCGTGATGGGCGCGTTCGACACCCCCGGTTGCGGCGCCAAGCCGGGGACGGAGTCCCTGTCCTGGCCCACCGTCGGCGCGCGCCACCGCCACTGAAGGTCGGCCCCGCTCGCGGCGCGGCCTGCGCGCCCGGGTGCCCAGTTCGGTAGTAACTGATTGCGAAACAATGAGTTAACTTTTGGCCAAGCGGATTACAACCAAGATAGGTTGTGCGGCCCCTTCAACAACATCTAATTGGTTGTATTTTAATGAGATACCCGGGTTTTTGGTCTCGCACGGACGGTTCCAGCCCGGGCGCCGGCGCGGCACCGGTAGCGGAGCTGGCAGGCTGCTGAAGAACTGGATCCGGCCGAGACCGGTCTTTCAGCAGCCTGCTACGCATAGAGCTTCGCCACCCACTCCCCGTAGCCGTTGTACATCTGCGTGGGGACGGTCTTGTCGATCCCGATCAGCCGCTCGGTGGCCTGCGACCAGCGCGGGTGGGGCTTGTTCGGGTTCACGTTGGCCAGGAAGTGGTACTCGCTCGGCACCGCGGAGCTCCAGAAGGTGGGAGGCTGCTTCTCCACGAAGTCGATCTTCACGATGCTCTTGGCGCTCTTGAACCCGTACTTCCAGGGGGTGATGAGGCGGAAGGGCGCCCCGTGCTGCTTGGGGAGCGGGTGCCCGTAGATGCCGGTGCCGATGAGGGCGAGATCGTTCATGGCTTCGTCCATCCGCAGCGCCTCGAAGTAGGGCCAGGTGTAGCCGCTCCGCGGGTTCTCGTTGGGGGCCTCCCCGGGCTTCATGAACGAGACGAAGCGCACGAACTTCGCGTCGTCCTTCACCCCCGCGAAGTCGATGAGCTTCCGGAGCGGGAAACCGGTCCACGGCACCGCCATCGCCCACGCCTCCACGCAGCGGTGGCGGTAGAGGCGCTCCTCCAGCGGGAACTTGCGAATCAGATCGTAGACGTCGTAGGTGCCGGGCTTCTCGCAGAGGCCCCCGATCTCCACCATCCACGGCCGGACCTGGAACTTCCCCACCAGCTTCCAGACGTCGCTCTTGACCTCGGTGAACTCGTAGAAGTTGTTGTAGGTGGCGGCCACGTCCTCGTGGGTGAGGGCGCGGTCGAGGGTGAACGCCGGGTTCCGCCTGGCCGGGTAGAGATCGAGGGTCCCGTGATCGTAGTTGTCGATCTTGTTCGGGAGATCCGCATCGCCGCCGGCGGCGAGCGCGCGTCCCACCCCCGAGGCGAGCCCGATCGCCCCCAGGCCCAGGATCCCCAGGTCCTTGAGGAAGGCGCGGCGGTTCCGGTAGACGGACTCGGGGGTGGCCTCGCGGTCGGGAATCCGCCACCTGGGCGGGGTCAGGATCGATGGCATGCCGGTCTCCTTGTCGTGGTTCACGCTCCGGCCGGGCTCCCGGCTTCGACCATAGCGCGGCCGGCCGGACCGTTCATCCTCTTTACGGACGGGGTGCGGGCGGCGTGACCGGCCGGGTCAGGGGGGGCCGGGAGGGAGGATCCGGTAGGGGTTGTGCCGGGCCAGGGGGACCAGCGCCTCGCTGGAGTAGAAGAGTTCGGTCGCCCCCGCCACCGTGTCCGCCGCCGCGACGCCCGCCGAGCCCACGAACCCGAAGACGTGGATGCCGGCGCCGGAGCCTCGGAAGGTGATGCCCCCCTCCGCCAGGATGGCGCCGACCCACCTGAACTCGCCGTTCACCACCAGGTTCCCGTACACCCACAGCAGCCCGGACCCGGACGGGGGGTCGACGACGTCGCCCTTGGGGGGGAGGTTCATCACCATGTCCCCTCCGCCGAGCGCGCCGTAGAGGGAACCATAGTAGGTGTCCAGGGAGGGGGCGGACCCGAAGCCCTCGACCCGGTCGAGCTGATCGGCGTCGAGGGCGGCCCGGATCGAATCCCGGTGGTCCCGGGTGAGGATGCCGAAGCCGGCCCGCCGGTCCACATAGGGGGTCCCGGTGACCGGGTTGCGGTCGAATCCGCTGATCAGGAACCGGGTGCCCTCGAACCGGATCGATCCGCTTCCGGTGTAGAGCGCGGCCGCCGGGAGGTAGAAGGGGGGCCGGGAGAGATCGGCGCCCAGCATCGCGGAGTCGCCGCCCGCCTCCGCGTGAGCGGTGACGCGGACGATTCCCCACCCGCGTTCGAGGTTGCGGGCGTCGGCGGTGAAGATGTTGTTGTCGTGATCGCCGTAAAGGATCACCCGCCCCGAGTCGTCGCGGACGTATTCGACCCGCACCCAGGCATCGTCGCCGGTCCGGTGGCCGGGGAGAAGGACCTCCTCGGGGAACCGCTCCCCCGGCTCATCCACGAGGCCGTCGCCGTCGTTGTCGGCGCCGTCGCGTTCCAGCGCCGGGGCCTCGGGGTCCCCCGCCGAGGCCCCGGCGCGGGCGACGAGGTAGCGCCCCCACCCTGGGCGCTCCGCCCAGTCGCCGTAGACCAGGCCCAGGTTGTCGGCGGAGGTTCGCACCCACTGGATCGCCACCGAGCGCGCGGTGAGGGCGCGGTCGGCCGGCCCCTCCCCCAGTTCGGGAGCCAGGGACGCGCCGCAACCCGAACCCAGCGCCGCGGCCAGGATCGCCGCCGTGATCACGCTTCGCCCCGCCATTCCTCTTCCCCCCCTGCGGTGTGGGCGGGCCCGGTTCCGGTCCGCGCCCGGCCCCGCCCGGCCGCGCGCCGGTGCGAAAAGACCGAGGCTCCGGCGGCGGCCCCCGGACGATACCACGGCCGGTCAGGGGGAGACGGGGACCTCCACCGTCCACGTCCGCCTCTCGGACTCCTGGTCGAAGGGGGTGCGGAAGAGGATGCCGCCGGGGGCGGCCACGAGCGACCGCCCCTGGAGCGGGCGGCCGAAGAGCGTTCCCGTGGCCCCGGCCTTCACGATCGGCGCCCCGGCCCGAGCCGCCCCCGCCACGAAGATCGCGCGGTCGCGGGCGTCCTTGTCGGCCGCCGGCTCCGCGGGCCGTAACGGCGAGGACATGGGGGCGAGGATGAGATCGGGTTCGAGCGAGGCCACGCGTTCGAAGGTGTCGGAGTAGAGGACGTCGGCGCAGACCACCGGCGCCAGCCGGAGACCCATCGCCTCCACCGCGGTGAACTTCTCGCCGGGAACGATGCCGTGGCGGGCCTCCCCCGGCATGAGGTGGATCTTGCGGTAGCGGGTGAGTTCGCGGCCCTGGAAGAAGACCGGGCAGGCGTTGTGGAGGACGCCCCCGTCCTCCTCCACCACGGTGCCCCCGACCACCAGCCAGCCCTCCTCCCCGGAGAGGCCGGCGAGGGCGCGCAGATCCTCACCGGTGTGGCGGAGCGCGTCGCGGTGGTCGCGGTCCCCGGGACGGATCCAGAAGTACTCGGGGAAGACCAGGATCCCCACCCCCGCTGCGCGGTAGCGTGCGCGCTCCTCGAGGGTGATGCCGGAACCCGGCCGGGCCTGGTGAATGCCGACGGTGATCGACCCGGGTTTCATGGGCGTCGATTGTAGCGCGGGGGGCCGCGTTCACGACTCCCCCTCGTCCTCCTCGTAAGCGGCCTCGCCGTGGGTGGCCTTGTCGGCCCCCTCGGCTTCCTCGCCGGGCGGGACCCGGAGCCAGCCCAGCCTCTTCAAGGCCAGGCACGCCGCCAGCACCGAGGGCAGCACGAAGGCCATGATCGCCCCCCCGGCCAGGAGCTGGGTGAGGAGCTGGCCGGCGCCGCCGCCGTAGAGAAGCCCGGGATGGGGAGCCGGGCGGACCGGGTACTGGGCGAGGATGCCGGGAGAGGCGAGGAGGCCCACCGAGACCAGCCCCAGGAGGCCCCCGACCACGTTCATGCTCAGGTACTCGGTGGGGTCGTCGAGGTGGAGCCACGACCAGAAGGGGATCGAGACCACGGCGAGCGCGCCCGCCACCGCGCCGATCACGGTCGCGGCCCACGGTTCCACCACGCCGCAGGGGGTGGTGACGGCCACGTTCGCGGTCAACAGGCCGACAATGGCGGTGCGCAACCGCGCCTTGCCGGTCCAGAGGGTGGCCCCGATCATCCCGGCCACCGCTCCCGCCCCTCCTCCGAGCGCGGTGTTGACCACCACCAGCCCCAGCGACTTGGACGCGGTCATGGCGAAGCCGGCGTTGAACCCGAAGAATCCCAGCCACAGGATGAACGCCCCCAGGAACACCAACGGCATCGAGCTCACCGGTTCCGCGTGCTTGTCCTCCCTCTCCGGGGGGCGCTCCCGCTCCAGCCGGGGCCCCAGGACGGTGGCGACCACGAGCCCGCAGCATCCTCCGCACAGGTGGACCATGCCCGACCCGGTGTCGTACACCGGGGTGCGGAGGGCGGACAGCCACCCCCCTCCCATGATCCAGTGCCCCACCACCGGGAACAGCACCCCGGAGATGAGGACGCTCAGGATCATCACCGCGCCGAACTGGATGCGTTCGGCGCCGGTGCCCGCGATCAGGGTGGCCGGAGTGTCCGCGAACGACATGACGAACGCGAAGGCCACCGCCACCGGCACCGCGTAGCCGGCGAGGGCCGGATAGGGGGCGGCCCCGTTCAGGAGCCTCGGGGCGAACCCGGTGTGGCCGGCGAAACCGCCGCCCCGCCCGAACATGAGCCCGAACCCGAACCCCCAGTAGACGAGCAAGGTGACGGCGAGAATGAGCAGGTTGTGGCTGAGGGTGTCGACGGTGTTCTTGGAACGGCACATGCCCGCTTCGTAGAACCCGAACCCGCCATGCATGAAATAGACCAGGAGGGCCGCCACGATGGTCCAGACGGTATTGATTTGGATCGACATGATGGATGCGACAATTCCCGGTGGACGATGACTTCGCCGGCGCACGGCGCGAGGATCCCGGCGCGCTGATTGGATCCTGAACGATACCGGAGCCGCCGGCCGGGATAGGTCCGGACCCCGCGGTCCCCATCAACAACCATAGCCCACCGGGGTCTCGGGTGTCCCGCACGGGAATCCGGGGGCGGGCGCGGCGGCGCGGCCCGCGGCTCCCGCGGGCCCGCCCGGGGCCCCGGCGTCCCGGCTGCGATCAGGGAACGGAAGCGGCGGGGGGCCGGGGGGCGCGGCGGCGGTCGAACCATTCGGCCCAGAACGGAAGAATCCAGAGGGCCAGCCCCGCCACCGCGATGTCGTGGACGCGGCGGGGCGGCGGGCCGAACGCATTGGCCGCGTAGACCAGGGCCAGGAAGCCGGCGAAGCTCCAGAACCCCCATCGTCCGCGGCGGTCCAGGGCGCGGGTGCCGGCGGCGTAGAGCCACGCTCCGGCCAGGAAGAGCCCGTACTCCACCACCAGGGTGCCGGCCACCGAGTTCCAGAGGCCGAAACCCAGATCGAGGGGGGATCCCGGGTAGAGAGGCAGGTCGGGGCGGTGGACCACCAGGTCCAGGAACCAGTGGCTGACCGTGACCAGGCCCACCACCACCGCGCCGGAGCGGTTCCGGGTGAACGTCCAGTAGAGGAGCCCGAAGAGGACCGACCACCCGGCGGCGCCGGCCAGGCTGTGGGTGATGGGATAGTGGGTGAAGTCGAGAGGGCTGGCCCTGGTGATGCCGGGCTCGATCCGGACCCGCTCCCAGCCCAGGAGGAGGAGGATGGGCCAGATGAGATCCAGGAGCGAGGCGGCGGCGACCAGGATCCCCAGGGAGACCCGGGGCTTGGCCCGCTTGGCCCCCAGCGCCACCGCGTAGTGTCCGATGAACATGCCGTTCGCCTCCCTGCGGTCAGTCCGGCCGGGGAAGCCCGTCGAAGAACTGCACCACGCCGGTCTCGAGCGAGTATTCGGCCCCCACCACCACCAGGCCCTCCCGTTGAATGAGATCCTCCAGAAGCGCGGAGCCGTGGCGGAGAAAGTTGGCGGAGGCGCGGATGTTGGCCCGAACCGCCTCGTGGACCAGAGCCTCGGGGCGGTGCCGCAGATCCGTCCCCAGAAGCGGCTCCACCGCCGGCCGCACCCGGTCCACGATCGAGAGCAGGTTGGGGGACTGCGGGCCGCCGGAGCGGGTCAACTCCTCCAGCGTGGCCTGCACCGCGCCGCACTGCGAGTGTCCCAGCACCACCACCAGGCGCGTGCCGAACTTGGCCGCGGCGAACTCCACGCTCCCCACCAGCGACGGGGCCACGATGTTCCCGGCCACCCGGATCACGAAGAGGTCGCCCAGCCCCTGGTCGAAGACGATCTCCGCGGGAACCCGGGAGTCGGAACAGCCGAAGACGATGGCGAAGGGCTCCTGCCCTTCGGGAAGCTCGTGGCGGCGGGTGCGGCCGGCGAGTTCGGCGCCGCTTTGTAGATCCGCCACGAAACGGCGGTTCCCTTCCTGAAGGCGCGCGAGCGCCGCCTGGGCCGGGATCACGGGGATTCGATTCTCCTTTCGGGGCGGGGCCGGAGCGGGAGGCCGCCGTTACCGGAGGATATCAGGAGAGGGAACGCGGCGCGAGGTCGGGCCGGGGGCAGGGCCCCGGTTCGAGCGGCGCGGCCCGCCGGCGGAGCGAGGAGCGGCGCCGCGGGAGAGGACCCGCCCTCGACGATGAACCTCCGAGCGCGCCGTTCACCGCGGTGGCCGGCAGGTGCCCGAACACCCCCGGGAGCCGCGCCCCCGGGGGTCGTTGGTGATCGTTCGCCCGCCGCTAACGCGCGGCGGTGGCCCCCTGCATGGGCCGGTACGCGGTCCACCCGGCGTGGCCCTGCCACCGCTCGCCGGTCCAGCGCTCCCAGTTCAGCCCGGTGGGAGCCGCCTTGATCCCCTGGCGGAGCAGCTCTTCCTTGGCCCGCGGATGCCCCAGGAGGTCGTCCAGCCAGTACGCGCCGGGAACCATGGGCAGGACGAACGCCTTCCCCAGGTTTCGGGCGTCGCGGGCCTGGTGGAACTTGAGCATGACCTGGGTCTTGTTGAGTCCCAGGATCTCGACCTTGCCCGCGGCGTGGGACATGGCGTAACGCAGCCGCCGGGCGAGCCCGCCCATGTGCACCTTGGCTTCCTCGAAGATGCGGAAGCCGCGCTCCAGCTCCACCTTGAACCCCTCGTTCCCCTCGGTGGGCCGCCCCTGGAAGAGATAGTAGGGCGGCACCCCCAGGTAGGAGAGCCGGTTGAAGAGCTCGGTGAGGACGGCGGGATCGTCGTTCACCCCGCCCAGGAGCGGGGTCTGGGCCACCATGAGCCCGCCCGCCTCGCGCACCGCCTCGATCGCCCGCATGGATTCCGCGGTGATCTCGTGGGGGTGGTTGAAGTGGGAGATGAAGTAGATCTGCTGCTCCCCCTTGCTGAAGCGGGTGACCGCCTTCAGCAGTTCCGGGCTCCCGTGGATCCGCACGGGATCGAACGCGGGGATCTTGGTCCCCAGCCGGATGATCTTCACGTGCGGGATCGCCAGCACGTCCTCGAACATCCCGGTCAGCTTCCGGGGGCTGATCATGAGCGGATCGCCGCCGGTGAAGAGCACGTTGTCGATCTCGGGGTGCCGGCGGATGTACTCCAGCCCCTCCGAGATGTCGAGGCTGGTCTCGTGCACCTCGTCCATGAACAGCCGCTTGCGGAAGCAGAAGCGGCAGTAGGCGCCGCACACCTCGGAGACCATGAGGAGCGCGGTGTTGAAATACTTGTGCTGCAGGTGGGGCGCGGCGTAGTTCGAAGCCTCGTCGCTCGCGTCCAGCCGCCCGAACTCCTCGAGTTCCTCCTCGCGCGGAATGATGATCTTCCGGATCGGATCGCTCGGATCGTCCCAGTCGATCAACCCCAGGTAGTAATCGTTGGCGCGGAACACGTACCTGTCCACCACCGGCGACAACCGGCCGCGTTCCTCGACGCTCAATTGCTCCACCTGGTCCACGCGGCGAATGTACTTGGCCTTTTTCCGGCCCTGGGGGTTGTTCATTGTCACCTCCTAAGGTTCGTCGCGGCGCGGCGGTGAACGCTTGGAGAGCGCGCCCCGGCCCGAGGGTCCGTTGCCGCGGCGCTTCTCTTTCGTTTCCTCACGCAACGATCGTGACAATGCGCGACCTGGAGTGCCGAGGAGGCCCTGCTGGGCCAGATGGGCGGTGACCGCGCCCAAGGCCTCGTCCAGTATTCCGACCAGTTTCGTCAGTTCGCGCTTCGTGATGATGTACGGCGGGGCCAGCAGGATATGGTCACCCTGGATCCCCTGGTAGGAGCCCGAGCCGGGGTAGACGTAGAGGCCTCGTTTGAGACACTCCTGTGCCACCAGGCGGTTCACCCCGATCCGGGGTTCGAAGGGATCGCGGGAATCGCGGTCGGCAACGAACTCGATGCCGGCGAGGAATCCCTTCGACCGCACATCACCGACAAGGGGGTGTCGGCGAAGCTCCGAAAGCATCATACCAAACCCGACCCCGTCGCGTGCGACTTTCTCGATCAGTCCGTCCTCCTCCAGGATGCGAATCACCTCCACCCCCACGCGACAGGAGAGCGGGTTGCCCGCGAAGGTATGGCCGTGAATGAATCTTCCGGTAATGGACTTCCGGATCTCGGAAAAGATCCGCTCGTTCACCAGGACCGCGCCGAGGGGCGCGTAACCGCTGGAAATACCTTTGGATAGGCAGAGAATGTGCGGCCGCGCCCGGTAGTGCTCGGTGGCAAAGAATTTTCCCGTCCGCCCCGCGCCCGACATGACCTCGTCCGCGATGTAGAGAATGTCGTATTTGTCGCAAATGGCGCGCACGATCTCGTTGTATCCCACCGGCGGATGCACGCCCGGCGCCGAGGCGCCGATCACCGGTTCCGCGATGAACGCGGAGATGTTGTCGGGCCCTTCGGTGAGGATCGCCCGCTCCAGCTCCCACGCGCATTCCAGCTCGCACATGTCGGGAGTGAGGCCGTAGGGGCAGCGGTAGCAATAGGGCGGGGTGATGCGCGGAAACGATGCCAGCATGGGAACGTACTTCCCCCGCCGGAGGTGGGTGCCGGTCATGGAAAGGGCCCCGATGGTGGCGCCGTGGTAGGAGATGCTCCGCGAGATCACCTTGAACTTGTTGGGGTTGCCTCGCTCCACGTGATAGGCGCGGGCGAGCTTGATCGCGGTCTCCACCGCCTCGGATCCCCCCGAGGTGAAGTAGACCCGCTTGAGCCGCCCCGGCGCCCGCTCCGCCAGCAGGTTGGAAAGCTCCAGCGCGGGCTCGTTGGTGAAGGCGGACATGTGGGCGAAGGCCACCTTCTCCGCCTGATCCTTCATCACCCGGATGATGCGCTTGTTGCCGTGGCCGAGCGAGACCACCGCGGCCCCGCTCGCTCCGTCCAGGATCTCGCGGCCGTGGGTGTCGTAGAGGTAGATGCCCTTGGCGTGGGTGATGACCGGGTAGCGGGCGTGCAGGTCCCGGTAGAAGATGTGCTGCTGGGTGGGAATCCCGTTGTGATCGGGCTCGGGCTTAGTGGACATCGGGATGTTCGCTCCTGGCCGGAGAGAAGAAGTTGAGGCTCGTCGCCGGCTCGCCGCCCACCACCCGCGCGCCGTGCGGGGTGCCGGGATCCAGACGGAGGAGCGTCCCCGGGCCCACCGTGATCGCGCGGCCCCCCACGGTGAACTCCAGGGTGCCGGAGAGGACCAGGGTCGCCTGCTCCTGGGGATGGCGGTGCTCGGGGAAGACCGCGCCCGGCTGGTACACGTACCGGAGGAGGGTGAAGCGCCGGCCGTCCACCACCTGCCGGGTGACGAGATCGCTCACGCGCTCGACCGGAATCTCGGACCAGGAGACGGCGGCCTCGGGAATGGACCTCATGGTATGGGACTCCGATGGATGAGCGCGGCCCGCGATCAACCGCACTCCGCGGGTCCGCCGGCCGCTAGACTGTCCGCATGAGGAGGCTAACCACGAGGACCGGCCGGGTCAAATGGGCGGCGGCGGCGGCGGCGGCGGCGCTGGCCTGGGGGACCGCGCCCGCGGCCCGGGCCGCGGACGACGCCCTCCGCACCGTGAACGTCACCGTGGCCGCCGATTCCGGCTTCCGGAGCCTCGGCGGCTGGCGCGAGACCGCGCGGGAGATGGTCGAGACCGCCGGCCGC
This sequence comes from Candidatus Eiseniibacteriota bacterium, assembly GCA_963728475.1. Classification (GTDB taxonomy): domain Bacteria; phylum Eisenbacteria; class RBG-16-71-46; order JABDJR01; family JABDJR01; genus CAVSKL01. Next base: position 896,153 of record CAVSKL010000001.1, on the reverse strand, counting down.
GACCTCCCCGGCATCGCGGGGCTGCGTCTCGCGGTGGCTTCGGAGCGGGAATGGGACCCCTCCGACCCCGGTGCCCCCCTGGGCGCGCTGCTGTCCGAGGCGTCGGACACGGTGCCGCGGGGGCCGGGGATCCTGATGGTGCTGCTGGGACCCCGCCCCCACGATCCCGCCGACCCCGCCGAGCAGGGGTACGCCTACCCCGGGGAACCGGCGCTGGTGGTGCGGGCGCCCTACCGGGAGGAGGCGCGTTTCCGGGGGGGGCGGGTCAAGGCGGCCGCGCTCCTCATCCGCCACGAGTTGGGACACGTGTTCGGGATCCCTCATCTCGAGGGCCGGAACGTCATGGCCGCTTCCGACGACCGCCGGAGCTGGGAGTTTCCGCCGGTGGCGGCGGCGGTGCTGCGGGCGGGGCGGACCACCGATTTCGGGCCGGCCGCGCCCTTCGCCGGGGCCGACCTCACCGCGCTCCGGGATGCGTACCTCTTCTGGGACGGCGAGGGGGAGGGGGACCTGGGGCTCCTCAACGATCTCGGATCCGCGCTCCTCGCGGCGGGGCGGGCGAAGGATGCGCGGACGATCTACGCCACCGCAATCCGGCGGGCGCCCCGGTCCGTTCCGGCACGGGTGGGCGCGGCGCGGGCGGCGTGGGCGCTGGGAGAGAGCGCCCGGGCCCGTTCGGAGGCGGATTCGCTGGCCGCCGGCCGGCCGGTGGCGGCGGCTTCGTTGTGGGCGGCGTTCGGGGACACCGCGCGCGCGGAGTCGCTTCTGGACCGCGCGGCGACCGCGGGCGAGGCCCCTGCGCTGGCCGCCCGGGGGCGGCTGCGGCTCGCCGAGGGCCGCTGCGCGGGAGCGGCGGCGGATTTCCGGGCCGCGCTGGAGCTGGAAGACCGGGCGGACACGTGGTTTGATCTCGGCGCCGCCGCCCTGGCCTGCGGCGACCGGGAGACCGCGCGCCGGGCGCTGGCCACGGGTCTGGTCCGCGCTCCCGCCGCCCCTGGGAGCCGGGAAGCCCGGGAGAGGCTGAAACGGCTGGGCTCAACCGGAACGCCGGCGGCAAGGGGCCGCCCGGCGGCAGTGAACCCGCACCGATGAGGACGCTCATGGACTGGAGACTCTTCGCCACCACCTTCGGCGCGATCTTCCTGGCCGAGCTTGGGGACAAGACCCAGCTCGCCACCTTCGGCCTCGCCGCCGGCGGCCGTTCCCGGCTCGCGGTCTTCCTGGGGGCCGCCCTGGCCCTGGCCACCACCAGCGCGCTGGCCGTGCTCCTGGGGGACGCGGTCACCCGGCTCGTCTCCCGCGAATGGATCGAGCGCGGGGCGGGGATCGCCTTCATCGCGATCGGCGTCTTCTACCTGTTCGGGAAGGGTTGAGGAATCCGCGCCATGCCCGGCTCCGACCGCGACGAATTCGAACCGGATCCCGTCGAGATTCCCATCGACGGGGTGCTCGACCTTCACACCTTTCCCCCGCGCGAGGTGAAGGCCCTGGTCCCGGAGTACCTGGCCGCCTGCCGGGAAAAGGGGATCCTGGACGTCCGGATCATCCACGGAAAGGGGACGGGCGCGCTCCGGGAGACCGTCCACGCGCTCCTCCGCCGTCTGCCCGAGGTCGAGTCGTTCCGCCTGGCCGGGGAGGACCGGGGCGGGTGGGGGGCGACCCTGGTGCGGCTCAAGAACGGACAGTGATTGTAAGCAGCATAAGGTCCAGTCGGGCAGCACGCTTCATCAAGTGCGTCGATCACGGCGACGCTGCCCTGATCGCTCGACGCATTGAATCACGCCGACGCCGCCATGTGGGGAGGGTGGGCGAGAGAAGGGGCCCCTTGGGCTGCAAGGGGCCCCCGCTCCGGGAGAACCGCGTGGATCTCCGCGTCCTCTTATGGACGATAGACGATCCGCAGGGTCGCCGACGCCGGGGCCTCGCCGGATTCCTCCGCGCTCACCCCGCCGGCCGGTCCGACCTGCCGCACCACGAGCCCCTGGTTGGCCGCGGTGCCGCCGGCCCAGGCGCGCACCCACTTCGTAACGTCGACCAGCACGGGGCCGGATCGCCCGGCCACCAGGTCACAGGAGGATATCGCGCTCTCCTCCTCCGCGGACTTCTCCGCCGCCCACCAGGTGAGCCCGGGGCCCGCGCCGACGGCCGTTACGGCGGGAGTCACCCACACCGCCTCCGCCCCGCTCTTTGACGCTGCGAGCTCAAGAACGGCCCGAAGCACCTTTCCCTGTCGGGCCGCGGCCGGAAGCTCAAACTGAAGCACCGTCACCAGGCCGGCATCTTCCGTCGCAATCGACGATTCCGCAACCGGTGTTACCGCCGCCGACGCCGCGAAGGCCGCCGCCGGGGACATCAAGAGCCCCACCGCCGCGATTCCAAGCATGTACTTTCGCATGGCCTTCTCCTTTCCCTTGCCGCTTCAGTGCGTCAGCACGAGCTTCTGAACGTTCTCGACCTTCCCCACTCGCACCCGCACGAAATAGACCCCTCCCGGGACCCGGACACCGGTGTCCGTCCGGCCGTCCCAGGCGAGGACGTGTTCCCCGTAGCCCAGGTTGCCTTGCAGGAGCGCTCGCACGCGCCGGCCCCTCACGTCGTACACCGCGGCCTCTGCACGTTCCTGGGCGCTCCCTACCGCGAATTGGATCTGCACTCGGTCCGAGAAGGGCATGGGGAAGGCGGCCCGAATCACCGAGGGCTGGGGGCGGGCCTCGACGAAGTCCGCTTCCACGCCCGCCGGAGGTAGCGGATCGGTCGTGAGATACGGGAAGTAATCCACCCACGACGCGATCTTTGAGGAAGCGGGTGGGTTGCTGCCCCACCAGTTCTGCTCGGCGGGGACATCCGGCGTCCCGCCGATTCGCGTGGATCCGCCCGCGAGCTTGAGGCTTGCGTCGGTGATCACGTTGTTCCCGTGCTCCCCGGAGTAGTCGTGGCCCAGGTCCGGGACGGCAACGGGGCCGATATGCACGCAGGTCGTGTCGTCGTCGATCACGGCTCCGCGGACCACCGGCCCGGCGTCGTTGGTCACGTCGAGACCGTAGTAGCAGCCGCGTATGTCCGGCCGTCTCCACAACGCGTCGGCCGTGGATACGGAATCCATCACCACCGTGGCGTCCGCATCGATACGGATGCCCGCCCCCGCGTAATGCGTGAATCCGTCCACCTTCGGCGCGTGGAGATCCGCATCGGACTCGATCAAGATGCCCACGGCGCCGGTGCCGGTCCCGCCGGCGACCGAACACCGGGTGATCTCGCAAGTCGCATCGGGGAGCACCTGGATCCCGGTCCAGTAGGCGTTCGAGCCGCCCTCGACCCTCACCTGAATGAGGCTGTCCGGCTCGTCGCTGTCAATGCCGACCCCGACATCGTCGCAGTCGGTGATCAGAACTTGCGTGGAGTCGCCGGTGCTTCGCGCGGCGGCTCGGCCCAGGGTAAGCTGTCCTCCCGCCTCCACCCACGCTCCCCATTCGGCCGAGGCGATGCTTCCCCTGGCCATCTTGATCGTGCCGTTAGAGGCCCAAAGGCCGGTTCCGTCCGGAAAGTCGTGGAACTCCGCCTCGGTGACGTTCAGGACTCCTCCTTCCACGTACGCGCCGCAGCCCGCGTGCGAAACCTCGGTGCCGCTTCGGAGGGTTCCGCGGCCGCCCAGGATCAGGACGCCCGTCCCAATGTCGTCCGCGGTGATGCTGGTGTTTTCCACCGAGGAAAGAGTGCCCGCGTCCTCGACCTTGATCCCGGCGCAGCCACTGGTTCCCCCGGTCTGGATGTCGCTGCCCGAGACCGAAGCCGTCGCGCGGCCCACGACGTGAAGCCCCCATCTGGCGCCGGGCCCGATGGTGACGCCGCTCAACGCGACTTCCGAGGTGTCCGAGGCCTGGACGGCCGTTAGAACTTCATCGACCGCAACGTCGTCGAGGGTCGCCGTCCCGTGGCTCCGGGAAAGCACGGCGGTGCCGGCTCCGCTGATCGCCGTGCCGTCGAACGAGGCCGAACCGGTCCCGCGAACCACCACCCCCGACCAGTCAAGCGGTGTCGGCGATTCGGCCGTCGATGTCAGGGTCGCCGCGCCGGCCGTAAGCGTCCCGTCGATCAGCAGTTCGGTGAGCGTCCTGCTCTCTCCACCTTCAGACTCATCGTCTGGATCGAACTTGAGCGTTGCGCCGCCCTCGAGAGTGAGCGTGCGACCTTCTGGTACGGTCACATCCTCCACCACCACGGGTTGTTCGCCGTAGGTCACGGTGGAGCTTCTGGTGAGGGTTCCCCAGGCGCATCCGCAGCCCACCGATCCCACCAGCTCGCCCCACGGGTTGTTCCCGGGCGCCGCGTCCGAATCGATGCGCTGGGTGTAAGCGCCGGTCCCCTCCCGGTCGGCGCAGAGAATGGGCTCGATGACCGATATCTCGGAATCCGTCACCGAGCAATCCGCCCGCGAACCGCATACGTTGTCCGACCAGTAGATGTTGTGGGAAAGGTAGGCGGTGCGCCCCGAGCAGCCGACTCCGACCTCCATGTTGTAGAGGAAGTTGTTGTAGACGTCGATGTAGTCGGCGTCCAGAAGCACCCCGTGGGTCACGGTCCCGCCGCATGCATCGGGGCTCGCCAGGGCGACGGTGTTGTAGCGGATCGTTCCCGTCGCGTACTGATCCACCAGCACCCCGTCGTTCGCTCCGCTGATGGTGTTGTACTCGACGAAGGCCTGTTCGACGACGCCCTTGAGCTCGACCCCGACGGCGGCGCCGTCGACGGTGTTCCCCGAGATGATGTTGAGGTCACCGGTCCCGACCGTGATCCCCACCCCTTGCTTGGAGCCCGTGAAGACGATGTGGTTCCCGGTCGCTCGGGCCCGGTCGCCTTGGTTCAGGGCTGGAAGCATGTCGATCGCCGCTGTGCGCTGCGGGTTGGACAGATAGACTTCGATGTCATTGTTGCTGACCGAGGTCCCCGACCCGCTGGTGCTGAAGATGAGGACCGCTTCCCCCTCGCCGGACGTGGCCTGCACCGTGCTCCCGGAAAAGCTCGCGCCCGCGCTGAGTTGCACGACACCACCGAAGTACGAGACGCCTTGGTCCTTGACCACGCAGTTGGTCGCCGAACACCCGTTCACGTACAGGACGCCGCTCGTGCCGCCCTGGAGGGTGAGGCCCTCGATGTAAGCGTTGGCGTCCAGAACCTGGGCCGCGTAGCTCGCCGTGTCCGCGGCGTCCACCACGATCTCACCGCCACTGGAGTTGACTATCGGGACATCCTTGTCCAGGACGAACGGATTGTAGACGCCGGAGGGACTGTAGGACACGGCAGTCACGACCACGCGATCATACCCGCTGGTCGACGAGTCCACGGCCGCCTGGATCTGCAGGAATGCGTCCGGTACCAGCCGGTCCACTGCCTGCGCTATACTGGTCCAGCTGGCGAGAGCCAGCAGGACGGGGGTGAGCAAGGCAATCTTGCCTCTCATGTTTCGTCCTCCCGGGTGGGGAGGGGCAAGCGTCTGCCAAGATTACTCTGCCCCTCTCCCCCGATTTTGTTGTCTGCTTCCTCTCAGCCGGAGCCCGACCGGCTAGTTCCGTTACCGCGCTCCAAGCTGTCTCCAGAAACCGCTTGCAGCTCGAGAACTCAAGCCGCAGCCGACTTCACTGAACGCCCCCATCACCTCCTTTCCTTGTATGGCCGGCGAACCTGCCGCGAGATGGTAATCACCGCTCGCAGGATCGCAGAAGAGCGGATCCGCGACGATCATCGAGTCCGCCCAGGCTCTCGGGCAGGTTCCATATCCGGATCCCAAGTCCCCCCCGAGTTGTGCCAGACCAGATTCCGCCGCATCGTTGCCGTGGTGCCGCGATCCCAGCACGCGATGCCACATTGCTGGTTGTCTACGATGATGTTGTCTTGTACGATCATGCCCAACCGGGTTTGCCAGAGAAGAAGGCCACCACCCCCATAAAGCGTCAGGTGGTGACCATCGTTGTCCACTATCGTGTTGTGGGCGATCACCCCATCAGTCTGCAAGGCGGCGATGGCGGCGCCGGAACCCGTGTCCCCGAAGAAGCCCGTCCCGATTGTGCGGTTGCGGACGAACAGGTTTTCTTCCACAGAGACTTGCGTTAACGCGTGGTTGCCCCCCAGGTAAATGCCACCCCCGTGATCTCCCGCTACGTTCTCCACAAATTGGTTGCCCTCTATGACCGGATTTCCGTTTGTGGCCCAGTACCAGATCCCCGCACCATCCGCATGGGCCTGATTGGAGTCGAAGACGTTGCTCCTGATCTCAGCGTTACAGTCACCGAGCGCCATCCCCCCCCCATCCAAGGGAGCGTAGTTTCGCGCGATCAGATTCCCTTCCACGAGCGGGGCCGGCGGGACCATGTCCACGTCCGGCCCGATCCCGATCCCACCCGCCTCGAAGCCCTGATTGTCGACAATCCAGTTACCTCTGATCGTCGGGGACGCACCTAAACAGTGGATCCCCCCTCCGTACTGGCGATGGTCTGTCTTGAAGCGGGAGCCGGTCCCACCCGTGACCGTGAACCCCTCGAGCACCGCCTTCCGGGTCTCGTGGTGGGTCATGACCACCACCGAGCTGTCCCGCCGGCTTCCATCCAAAATGGTCGCCTCCGGCCCCCCGTGGCCGCGTAGCAAACCCGCACGAGAAGCGAGTCCCCGCCATGGCAGCGCGCTCCAGAGGCGCCGGATCACGGTCGGTCCGTCGATCACCCGGGCTCGGTGCAGGCGCCGGACCGGAGCCCGCACCGCGCCGAGCGACCGGCCGCGATTCTCCAGCTCGACAAAGCACACCACCGCCTCGTGGCAGGGACACCCCGGCGCCAGGCAGTACTGGTCGGCCGCCAGGTATCCGCGGCCCTCGTGGAACACCATCAGGTCGAAGTCGTAGGGGAACTCCTCATCGAAGAAGTCCAACCCATCCACGTCCCGCGGAGGGATCCCGGAGGGATAGCCCGGGTCGCCCGTCTGGCCGCGGGATCGCCTCCAGCGTTCCTGGAGCCACCCCCGGTGCTCCTCTTCGCCCAGCCGGTCCCGCAGCCACGCGACCACCTCTCCGGAGAACCCTCCCGTCCGGTCCGCTTCGAGCGACAGGTCGGATCCCTCCCACGACACCGATCCCTGGAGGGTGGGGCCGCCGGGGTCGAACGAACCGTCCTCGTTCCGCCAAGCGGGCCGGATGCCGAGCTGCATGGTGGTACAGGTGCACTCAGAGTTGCTGCAACCTGCGGTCAGGACCGTATAGGTCTCCACCTCACCCGGTGGATCCAGAATGAGAAGTTGGGTCCACGTCCACCGACGTCGATCCGGTCGCCTCGACCCGTTCCCGTTCCCCCTCTCCCTCCAGCTCCACCACCGTCCGGCCGGGCGAACCCACCTCCCTCACCTCGAGCTGCACGAACTCCGACCGTGAGCAACCTGTCTCGCCGTCTCCCCACTTCCTCCATCCACCTCGCGAGTCTCTTCGCTCGAAGCCGCAACACCCGCGCCGTGGCCCCGACCCCCTCCTCCCGCGCCACCCGCGCTGCTTCCCTCCACAGCTCCTCCGGAATCCGCATCCCCGGTCCTCCGTGGCGCCGACGCCACCGCTCCAGTCGAACCCTCACCTCCGCCAATCCTGCCCGCGAGCCGGCTCTTCCCATAACTCCTGCCTTCTCTCGCTTCCCGAGAGAGGCTACCCCTCACACCAGCTCCCCCTAACGCATGCTTGCTGAAAGGACACGGTGCTTGTTTCGGCAGGATTACCGGTGAATTGGGCCTGCGGGAGGAGCCGTGCGGGCGCGGACGAACGACGAACGGCGAGACCGCGCCCGGTCCCGCCGCTCATCGTCGCGCCGCCGGTGAAGGCGGACGCGAATTCGATCATGCCTGGTCTGGAATCAGTTGCCCGACCCCGAGTCCGGATTGCTCTGCCCCGGGCTCATCATGCCCCCGCCCATGCCGCGGCCCATGCCCATCCCGGGTCCGCGCATGCCGCGCGCGCCACCCCGGCCGCCGCGGCCCATGCCGGGATGTCCCCAGCCCATCCGGTTCCCCCGCCCGCCGCCGTGACGCATCATGGCGGCGTGCCGGCGGCCGGCGGCGCGGAGATCACCCAGCTTGGCCCTCTGGTCGGCGGTCAGGACGTCCAGGGTGGCCAGGCGGCTCTCGACCCGGGCCTGCGCGCCCTGGTCGCGGAGATCCTGGATCTGCTTGGCCAGGGAGCGGATCTTCCCCTTGTCGAGGTCCTTCTGCAACCACTGGACCCGGAGCTGGGCCTCGAGGTTCTGCATCTGGCCGCGGCGGAGGATCGCGGCATCGCGGCTCTTCTCACGCATTTCCTTGAGCTGGGCGGTCTGAGCATCGGACAGGCCGAGCGCCTTCGCGAACCCCTGCCCGCCCATCTGCGCCCGGGGCCCGTCGGCGGCCCCGCCGCGCTGCGGGCGGGCCTGGCTCGCCACCGCGAGCGACAGCCCCACCGCGGCCACCAGCGCGCCGACCACCCAGTACTTACGGTTTCTCTTCGTTTGCATCTTCGTCTCTCCTTGTAGCCGGGCCCCGCGCCATCCGCCCAAATCCGCGTGAACCCTGAATGGCGGCCCCGGGGCGGTCATCGCCCCGGTCCCGCATCACCATTCGGCCCCCATTGAAACTTCTGATACCGGTCGCGTTGCTCCGGGGTCAGGACCGAGGTCTCGCGCACCATCGCCTCGGCCACCAGGCTGTCCAGCCGCGCCTGCAGCATGGCCACCCGCTTCGAGGCGTCGCGCACCAGGAGCGTGTCCACCGGTCCGGCCATGAACGCGTGGCGGAGCTTCATCCGCTCGCGCAAAAGTTCTCCGGCGCTCTCGCGGAGCCTCGGCTCCAGGGGCGAAAGCTCCTCATGGAGCCGCGCCCGCTGCTCCGGACTCAGGTCCAGCCGGCGCCCCAGGCTCTCGATCCGGCGATCGGGCCAGTCGTGGAGCATGCCGGCCATCTTGCCGTCGCCGGCCCGATCCCGGCCCGGTCCCCACCGGCCGCGGAACCCATTCCGGCCGGTTCGCGCGTCCGTGCCGTTCGTGAAGGCGGCGCCGGTTTCCGCCGAGGCCCCGGCGCGCTTCATGTCCTGCCAGTGCATGACGCCGGCGGAGAGGAGCCCCACGTTGAGGGCGATCGAGAGCGCGAGGACGATCCAGGCCCACCGCTTCATCGGCCGCTCTCTCCGATCGCGCCCGCGACGGCGACCTGGAAGTCGGAGCCCAGGTACCCGGCGGCGAGCGATCCCTCCGGCAATCCGGTGATTCCGGAGTACTGGACGAGAGTGGAGGTGGTGGAGGCGGCGGCCGCGTCGAAGAGGGTGCGTCCGACCAGGTTCCCCCCGGCGAGCCCCGCGATCAGGAGCGCGGCGAAGGCGTAGGCCAGGGGACGGCGGCGGGCTTCGGCCAGCGCCACCCGCCAGCGGGGGACGAGCGCGGGGGCCGGGCGTCCGGTTTCGTGGAGCGCCGCGGCCACGCGCGGCCAGACCGGCAAGTCGGGGAGCGAGGCGGCGGGGTCAGCCGCGAGCAGGTTCCAGGTGCGCTCGGTCCGCTCGAGGGCGAGCCGGCACCGGGAGCAGACCTCGAGATGGTCCCGGGCGGATGCGGTCGTTTCCGCCGGGGCCTCGCCGAGCGCGAGCTGCGTCAGGATATGGGGATGGAGGTGCTTCATCGCTCGTTTCCAGGTCTGCGCGGGGGACCGGATTCGCGTCGCACCGGGGCTGTCCCGGAAGCGCGCCGCCGGCCCGCGCCGCCTCGCTGTCGGTCACGAGACAAAACGCGACCGGACCGGAAATCCTGCGGAGGAATTTTCGACGAAGGGGGCGGTGCCGGACCCCGGCCGGGCGCGGAGGGCGCCGGTTACGTTATGTAACCTAGAAACCGGGCCGGGCTCGGCGGCCATCGGCCCGGCGGGGCGCGTCCGTAAGGATAACCTGTTGTTTCACATGACGGTACACGGTACACGGAACCCCGGTACGTGGAACCCAGCCGATTCGACCTGCCTTGGGACGGACCGGGGGCCCCGGCGGCCGCCCCCGCGTTCCGGGGCCCGCACGACGAAGAAGGAGACGGCCATGCGCAGACTCGCCCTCGTTCCGGTCCTGGCTCTCGCCCTCGCCGCCTGTAACGGCGCCTCCTCGCCCCCGGTGAGCGCGGACCCCCCGGAGCTGGCGTCGTGGGTGCTCAACACCACCGGCGCCACCGGCTACGGAGGGCTTCCCGCCGACGTGCAGGAGGTGCGTTACTCGAGCGAGAACGTCTACGTCAGCTCCTCGGACATCCCCGACTACGCGATCGGGCCTTGGGGGAACGATCCCAACGTTCCCACCGACCAGCACTTCGTGTTCCGGATCCCGCGGGCGCCGGCGGTGGAGAACGGGACCAAGACCGCGACCCCGCTCGGCCCGGTCGGGGTGTGGGTGAACGGGGTGGCGGTGTTCAACGCCAAGGACGCCCGCACCTACAACGACCGGGGCGTGTGGCACTCGAACGCGGTGACGGTAGAGACGGGCGACTTCGACGCGTGCCTGGGCCATCCCGCGCCCGGGGGCGCGTACCACCACCACCAGAACCTGCGCTGCCTCTACGACGCGGACTCCACCGTCCACTCTCCGATCCTCGGGTTCGCCTTCGACGGGTATCCGATCTACGGCCCCTACGCCTACGCGAACGCGGACGGCACCGGCGCGATCGCGCGGATGCGCTCCGGCTACCGGCTCCGCGACATCACCGGGCGCACCACGCTGGCCGGCGGCGCCGCGCTCTCCCCGGCCCAGTACGGACCGCCGGTCTCGTCCACCTATCCGCTGGGCTACTTCGTGGAGGACTACGAGCACGTGGACGGGTTGGGAGACCTGGACGCGCACAACGGCCGGTTCGCGGCGACCCCGGAATATCCGCAGGGAACCTACGCGTACTACGTGACGGTGGAGGCGGACGGAGTCTCCGCCTACCCCTACACCATCGGCCCGACCTACGACGGCGTGGCGGCGGCCGACGACATCACCACCGGCGGGCACGTGACGGTGTCGGAGCCGGTCACCGTGTACATGCCGGGTGCGAGCGGCGCCCCCGAGGCCCCGACGCAGCCCGTGCAATGACTGGATCCGGCCGCGTTCGGGGCGCCGGCGGGCGGCTGCTAGCGCTTCCCGAGCTTCTTCCGGAGCGCGGTCATCGCCCGCGAGAGCAGCGCCTCCACCGCCGGAACCGAGACCCCCATGGTGCCGGCGATCTCCTCCTGGGAGAAGCCTTCGAAGCGCTTGAGCGTCACCGCCAGCCGCTGCCGCTCGGGCAATTCGAGGATCGCCCGGCGCACGCGCTCGGCGGCCTCGGAACGCATGAGCGCGTGGTCGGGGCGCTCCTGCGGCGGCGCTTCGACCCGGGCCGCGGCATCCTCGAACGAGGCCCCGGCTTCGGGGTCGCCGGGGCTTCCGAACGAGAAGAACCGGCGGACCGCCCGGCGGCGGATCTCGGTGCGGGCCAGGTTCCCGGCGATCCGGAAGAGATACGGGGCAAAGCGGCCGCGGGGGGAGTAGCCGCCGGCGGCGCGGAAAAGGCGGAGGAAGGTCTCCTGGGCAAGGTCGGCGGCGTCCTCGCGCGAGCCCAGGCTGCGGTAGAGAAACGCCAGCACCCGCCGGTCCCAGCGCTCCACCAGAGCCCGGAAGGCGTCCTCGTCGCCGGCGGCGATGGCGGCCATGAGGGCGTCGTCGTCGCGTTCGTCGCGCATCCCGGGCGGGAGCATACTCCGGCCGCGCCGGGCTGGCGACCGGGACGCGGGAAGGCTCCGGGAGCCGGCGGCCCCCCACCCGCCGCTCCGTGCGGTGACAGGCCCGCGCGGTTGGGCTATGCTCCCGCGCCATGAAACGCCTTCTGATCGGCCTGCTCGCCGGAATCGTGGTGATCGTGGTGCTGGTGCTGGTTCTCCGCCCACACGGGAAGGGCCTCCGCCACGGCCACATGCAGTTCACCGACCTCTACCACGAGGCCTCGGGGCCGGTGTCGCCGGACTCGCTGGGAGCGCCGTGGCCCGACGACCGGGCCCTGGCCGCCATCCGCGCGGACTGGCATGCGCTCGGCTTCCGCGACTCGATGATCTGCGAGGAGCTGGCGCGCGAGTGGATCTACCCGGCCGGGCAGAGCCCGGAGCGGCTCCCCAACGTGGCCCAGACCCCCACCGGCCGGAACCTGGGGATCTTCGACCGGCTCGACCTGGGGGAGAAGTTCCTGGCCCACCCGGACTGGAGGATGGGCTCCATGCGGCACGTCCCGGTCCTGGCCGGGATGCTCACCTCCGACGAGAAGAGCGTGCTCGCCTTCCTGGCCGGAGGCGACACCGCGGCGGTCTCGGAGCCGGCCCTGGCCAGGAACCTGGGGCTGGCGCTTCCCGCGGTGAAGGCCGCGGTGGCCGCGCTCGATTCGGTGGGCTGGCTCACCGTGGCCGGCGCCGCCGACTCCTCGCTCTACAACGTGGTGGATCCGGGGATCGGCCGGGGCGGCGCCCTCCAGTACGTGCGGTTCGCGCCCGAGGGCGGCCGGGCGGTGGACATGGTATCGGTGGAAGCGGCGTTTCGCCGCGTCCCGCCCATGGAGATGCAAAGCGTGGACTTCCGAGGCCCCTGCGCCCGCACCGGACGCTCGATCTCCATGGAGATCGACGGCGGGCGGCTCACCCGCGGCCGCCCCGGGAACGCGTGGGCGGCGGTGATCTCGCCGCCCGGGCTCTCCGACGGCCTCTTCGCATCGGAGCGGGCGTTCGAGGCCTGGAAGGGAAACCATCCCCAGGCGCAGATCGCCTTCTCAGGGACGCTCCCCGCCGTCTACCACCAGGTGCTCCAGTCCGTGCCCCCCCGCCCCGGAGACGCTGACCGGGCCGGACGGAGAAACTGGGCGCCCCCGGAGGGACGCCCCGCAAGTTCCGGGCCCGGGAAACGAACCCCCGAGCCCCTCGGCGCGTTGCTAACCCAGGTAGCCCATCTGCAGCGCCAAGCCTAGTAACTCATCTGAAGCGCCAGTTCCCCGGTGGTCTCGTCGGGAATCGCGTCCAGGCTGTGCTTCACGTGGTCGACGTCGACCAGCCACATGTTGCCGCCCTTCATGGTGTAGGACACCCCGCCGATCATGCGGTCGGGCTCGTCGTTGTCGGCGGAGTGGATGTCGGAGTCAAAGTGGTCGTAGCGGGCCATCGCCCCCCACGCCTCGTGCTGCGGCAGCTTCACCTTGGCGAACACCGAGTAGCCGTTCTGATCCCGGGAACGGCCGTCGGCGTAGACCGCGCTCCCGCCCAGGTTCCCCTTCCCGGCGTAGCCCTCGCCGGTCACGGTGAAGTTCCGGCTCTGATAGGAGAGCATGAGATCCGCGATCCGCCAGTCGGGGATCATCCCCGCGATCGGAGCCACGTTCGCCTTGCCGTCCACCCCGAAGAGGCCGACCTGGAGGCCGGGGGCCTGGCCGGGGAGCGGGCGCACCGTCACCCGCGCCTCCACCGGCTTGTTGTCGTTGGCTTCCTTCCCGTGGTACCCGGCGCCGTTGTAGACGCCGATCTGGGTCGATCCGTACCGGCCCGCATAGTGGCCGTCGACGTCCTTCTGGTAGCCGGAACTCATCTCGCCGCCGAAGTTGGAGAAGAAGACCGCCCCCACGTCGGCGCTGTTGACCACGTCGTTCCGCTCCAGGAACATCGTGCCCTCGAGCCGGTAGCCGTTCACCGCTTCCCAGAAGTCATGATACGGCACGTGCCCCTGGCCGAACTCCACCCCCGGCTGGGTGAGGAAGGATCCGGCGTCGAAGGTGAACTTGCCGTACAGGTACTTGATCCGGGTTTCCCAGTCCCCGCTCCCGAGCCGGGTGATGTCGGTGGTATAGCGGGCGGCGAGATAGGGGGTGAGGGTCTTCTGCACGTCGAAGTAGCCGCGCTTCAGGTCGAACCGGTTCGACTTCGCATCGCCCTGCTTCATGACCATGTAGGAGATGAAGACCGTGCCGTGGATCGAGAGCCCCTGAAGCGCCTTGGGAAGCTCGATGGGTCCGTTGCCCATCGAGCCCCCCGCCGCGCCGTCCTGATTGTATCGCTTCGCCACCGGCGCCTGGGCCAAGTCGCCCGGGTCCGCCGGCGCGTCGCCGATCGCCGGCGAGTCCGTCCGCTCGCCGGCCGCCGCGCCCGGCACCGTCCCGCACATGCCGAGCGCTAACGCTGAAAGCACCGCCAACATCGCCGTCCAACGCTTCACGTCCTGACTCCTTCTTATCCGGGGGGTTCATCGCGCGCCGGAGTCGGTGGCCGGCGCCCGGCAAGAAGGGCCGGGGCTTTCGCCCGGCCCTGCCGTTGCCCGTCAGGGCCAGACCGAACTCATGTCGGCGCCGGTGATCTGGCGCTTCCACGCCTCCTGCACCAGCTTCACCACGTTGTCCGGGATCGGCACGTAGTCCAGCTTCTGCGCCATCTCGTCGCCGCCGGCGTAGCACCAGTTGAAGAACTTGAGCACTTCCTTGGCGGTGGCCGGCTTGTCCTGGGCCTTGTACATGAGGATGAAGGAGGCGCCGGTGATGGGCCAGCTCGCCTTGCCCGGCTGGTCGGTCAGCACCAGGTAGAAGCCCGGAGCGTGTTCCCAGTCGGCGTTGGCGGCCGCGGCCATGAAGCTCTCGATGGTCGGGGAGACGTATTCGCCGTCCTTGTTCTTGAGCAGAACGTAGGCCATCTTGTTCTGGAGCGCGTAGGCGAACTCAACGTAGCCGATCGACCCGTCGATCCGCTGCACGTAGGCGGCCACGCCCTGGTTCCCCTTGCCGCCCACGCCCGCCGGCCAGTCCACCGCCTTGTCGGTACCCACCTTGGAATGCCACTCGGACGAGACCTTGTCCAGGTAGTTGGTGTAGATCCAGGTGGTGCCGGACCCGTCGCTGCGGTACACCACGGTGATGCCCTTGCCCGGGAGCTTCAGCCCGGGGTTGTCCCTGGCCACCTCGGGGTCGTTCCATTTGGTGACCTTGCCCAGATAGATGTCGGCCAGGAGTTCCGGGCTCAAGCGGAGCTGGCCCGCATCCACACCCTTCAGGTGCACCACCGGCACCACCCCGCCCATGATCATCGGGAACTGCATGAGGCCGGCATCGTCCAGCTCCTTTTCGGTGAGCGGCGCGTCCGAGGCCCCGAAGTCCACCGTCTTCTGCTTGATCTGGGCGATTCCGCCGCCGGAGCCGATGGCCTGGTAGTTGAGCTTGACCCCGGTCTCCTTGTTATAGGCGTCGGCCCACTGCGAGTAGAGGGGATAGGGGAAGGTCGCCCCCGCCCCCGAGATGACCGTGTCGCCGGCGCGGGCGCCGGTCGCGCCCGTGGAGAGGGCGGCGGCGGCCGCGACGAGAAGCACTGCGAGACGCTTGTTCATGAAACGACATCTCCTTTTGGAATCGACCCGTCCCGGGACCGAAGCAAGGCCGACCGGGCTCACGGGAGCACTTTGCTCCGGTCGTGTTAGGGGGTGTTGAGGGGAATGTTAGGTTTTGGTTCAGTCCGGACGGGCGGGGACGCGGGCCGTCGGTTCGCCGGGGGTTCCGCGGGGCCGGCTCCGAGGCGGTCTCCGGGGCCTCGGGCCGGGTCACTCCCGGAACCGGTACCCCACCCCGCGCACCGTTTCGACCAGCTCCCCGGACGTCCCGAGTTTGCGCCTAAGGCCGGTGATGTGGACGTCCACCGAGCGGTCGGTGACCGGGTAGTGGTCGCCGTGGACCGCCTCGATGATCTGGTTCCGGGTGAACACCCAGCCCGGCCGGCGGGCCAGCAGCGTCAGCACCGAGAACTCGGTGGCGGTGAGGTCCAGCGCCGCGCCGTCCAGGCTCGCTTCGTGGCGGGCGGGGACGATCACCAGCCCCTTGCGGCGGATGGAATCGGCGCCGGGAGGATCGGCGGCACCCCGGGGACGGCGCAGGACGCTTCGCACCCGCGCCACCAGCACCCGCGGGCTGAACGGCTTGGTCACGTAGTCGTCGGCCCCCAGCTCGAGGCCGGTCACGATGTCGGCCTCGCTCCCCCGGGCGGTGAGCATGATCACCGGGATGCCGCGGGTCGCCTCCTCCCGCTTGAGGTGCTTGCACACGGTGAGCCCGTCCAGGCCGGGGAGCATGAGGTCGAGGATGATGAGGTCGGGGCGGAGCTGCAGCGCCCGCGGCGCCGCGTCCTCACCCGAGGCCACGCCGGTCACCGCATACCCGTCCTTCTCCAGGTTGTAACGGACCAGCTCGAGGATGTCCTCCTCGTCGTCCACCACCAGGATGTGTTCTCGGGCCATGGGCACCTCGCGCGGGGGGTCCGGAGGCCGCGATCATACTCCGGCCGGGGGCGGCGGCCCAGGGGGCCGGCGGTTCCGGAACTCCTGGGCGTGGTGGCGGACGATGTCCCCCTGGATAAGGTAGATCACGTCCTCGGCGATGTTGGTGGCATGGTCGGCGATCCGCTCCAGGTAGCGCGACACGTTCATGAGGTGAGTGAGGTAGTCGAGCCGGGCCGGGTCCTCGCGCACCTCGGTGCGCAGGATCCGGTACATCTCCCGGTTGATGGAGTCGACCTCCTCGTCCTGGTCGCAGACCCGGTAGGCGGTGTCCGCCTCCAGGAACACCAGGGCGTCCAGGCTCTTCCGCAGCATCTCCTGAGTCTTGGCCGCCATGCCGTCGAGGTCGAAGGGCATCTTGAACTCGGGGAGGCCGGCCAACACCACCGACCGCTCGGCGATGTTCACCGCCAGGTCGCCGATCCGCTCCAGGTCGTTGTTGATCTTGAGCACGGCGATGATGTAGCGGAGGTCCACCGCCATCGGCTGGTGCAGCGCCAGCACCTTCAGGCACTCCTCCTCGAGGTCCACCTCCATCTCGTCGATCTCGCCGTCGCCGGCGATCACGCCCTCGGCCATCCCCGCGTCCCGCTCGTGGATCGAGGTCACGGCGCGGCGCACCCGCTCCTCCACCGCCGCCCCCAGGCCGAGGATCTCCTTCTTGAGGCTCCCGATCTCCTTGGTCAAGCGCTTGGACATGCTGCTCTCCCGGCGGCGCTCAACCGAAGCGCCCGGTGACGTAGTCCTCGGTCTGCTTCTCCGAGGGGTTGGTGAAGATCTGCTGGGTCGCCCCGAACTCCACGATCCGCCCCTTGAAGAAGAACGCGGTGAAGTCCGAGATGCGGGCCGCCTGTTGCATGTTGTGGGTGACGATGACGATGGTGTAGTCGCTCTTGAGCGACTCGATCAGCTCCTCGATCTTGGCGGTGGCCACCGGATCGATGGCCGAGGTCGGCTCGTCCATGAGCAGCAACTCGGGCTCCACCGCCAGCGCCCGGGCCACGCAGAGACGCTGCTGCTGCCCGCCGGAGAGGGCGGTCCCCGGCCGGTCCAGCTTGTCCCGGACCTCCTCCCACAGGGCGGCGGCCCGGAGCGCCTGCTCCACCCGGTCGGCGACCTCGCTCTTACGGAGCCGGTAATGGATGCGCAGCCCGTAGGCCACGTTCTCGAACACGCTCATGGGGAACGGCGTCGGCTTTTGGAAGATCATCCCCACCTTGCGGCGAAGCTCGATCACGTCCACCGAGGGCGCGAGCAGGTCCTCACCGTCCAGCATCACGGTCCCCGTCGCCCGCTGCTCGGGATAAAGCTGGAAGATGCGGTTGTAGACGCGGATGTGGGTGGACTTGCCGCAGCCCGAGGGCCCGATGATCGCGGTGACCCGGTTCCCGGCGATGTCGAGGTCGTTCCCGAAGAGCGC
Organism: Candidatus Eiseniibacteriota bacterium; assembly: GCA_963728475.1. Classification (GTDB taxonomy): domain Bacteria; phylum Eisenbacteria; class RBG-16-71-46; order JABDJR01; family JABDJR01; genus CAVSKL01. The sequence goes on along the minus strand of CAVSKL010000001.1, from coordinate 878,418 downwards.
CTGCTGGTCCCCATAGAAGAAGTTTAACCCGCGCACCGAGACTTTGCTCGCCGGCGCGGGGCCGGCGACGGTCCCGGCCACCGCGGCGTCCGGCTCGGGAGCGGACGGAAACTTTCCGGTCGATTCCAAGGGTTCTGTCCTCATGCTCTCTTACCCCGGATGGCGACCCGCGCGGTGACGGTGAGAACCAGCACCCCCGCCATGATGAGGAGCGAAGCCCCCCATGCGTCGCGCTGCCAGTCCGGATACGGTGACATGGCGTAGTTGAAGATGGTTACGGTCAGGTTGGCGGTCGGCTGGTTGAGGCTCCGCGGCCAGTACGGGCTGTTGAGCGCGGTGAAGAGCAAGGGGGCGGTCTCCCCGCTCACCCGTGCCACCGCCAGCAGCACCCCCGTGATCATGCCGCTCCGCGCGGCGCGGAAGAGGATCTCCAGGGTCACCCGCCAGCGCGGGGTGCCCAGCGCGAGCGCCGACTCGCGAAGCGCGTTGGGAACCAGGGTCAGCATGTCCTCGGTGGTGCGCGCGACGATGGGGAGGATGAGGAGCGCCAGCGACGCCCCGCCCGCGTAGCCCGAGAAGTGCCCCATCGGCACCACCAGGATCGCGTAGATGAACAACCCCATGATGATCGAGGGAATCCCCATCATGACGTTGATGAGGAACCGCACCGAGGCCCCGAACCGTCCGTGGCGGCCGTATTCGCTGAGATACACCCCCCCCATGACGCCCAGCGGGACCCCCGCCAACGCGGCCAGCGCGGTCATCTCCGCGGTGCCGAGGATGGCGTTTCCCAGCCCGCCGCCGGAGACGCCGGGCGGGGCCGGGAGCCGGCTGAAGAAGGTCCCGTTCACCGCCGCGAAGCCGCGGTGGACCACCACCACCAGGATCCAGCCCAGGAAGAAGATCCCGATCAGGGACGACAGGGTGGCCACGATCCGGAGCGCCAGGTCGCCGGCCCGGCGCCGGGCCCGGGATCGGAGCCTCATAGGCCGCTCCCCATCCCGCGCTTCACGCGTTTCAACCATAGGTGGGCGGCGACCTGGACCAGGAAGGTCATGACGAAGAGCACGAGCCCCAGTTCGATCAACGAGCTCCGGTAGAGCCGGTCCGAGGCCTCGGTGAATTCGTTGGCGAGGGTGGAGGCGATGCTGTTGCCCGCCGCGTACAACGACGCCGAGATCCCGTGGTTGTTGCCGATCACGAAGGTCACCGCCATGGTCTCGCCGATCGCCCGCCCCAGGCCCAGGAACGCCGCCCCCAGCACCCCCTGGATGCCGTAGGGGACGGTGACGCGCCGGGTGACCTCGAGCGTGGTGGCGCCCATGCCGTAGGCGGCCTCGTTCACCATCGGCGGCACCATGCGGAGCACGTCGCGCATGACCGCGGTGGTGAAGGGAAGCACCATGAGGGCGAGGATGATCCCGGCGGGGAGCATGCCGATCCCCATGGGCGGCCCCTGGAAGAACGGGAGGAAACCGAACACGCGCTGGAGCGCGGGCTGGACGTGGTCGGCCAGGTAGGGCGCGAAGACGAAGAGCCCCCACATGCCGTAGATGATGCTGGGCACCGCAGCCAGGAGCTCGATCCCGTAACCCACCCAGCGGCTGACCCGGGGCGGGGCGAGCTCCACCAGGTAGAGCGCGCTCACCAGGCTCAACGGGAGCGCGATCGCCAGGGCGATGGCGGTGGAGACCAGGGTTCCGTAGATGCTGGAGAGGGCGCCGAACTTCTCGGTGACCGGGTTCCACTGGGCCGAGACCACGAAGTGCGCGCCGAAGGCCTTCAGGGAGGGCGCCGAGTCGCGGACCAGCTCCACGAAAATCCCGGCCATGATCACGAGCACCAGGCCGGCCGAGGCGCGGGCGGCGCCCCGGAAGAACGCGTCGGCCCGCCGGTGGTGGCCGGCGGAGGCGGCGCGGGCGGGTGTCCGGTCTCGGGCGATGGTGGCCATGGCTCTCGGCGCGCGGCTCCGGCCGCGGTTGCGGGATCGGGCGCGTCGGTCAAGCGCTCGGTCCGCGGGACACGGGTCGCGGGTCACGGGTTTGGGCGGCCGGTCCCGGATGTTTCGCGGGTCGCGGGTTCGGGCGGCAACCGATCAAGGTTCGCGAGTCGCGGGTTCTGATGTGGCCGCGGGTCACTTCCGCCGGTTCGGTCGAGCAGTCTCGCGCCCGATTGTTAGGGGATGATTAGGAACGGTGGGATTTCGTGCCGGCAGGGCGCACCGGCAGGCGCGGGATCGGGACCGGGATGGGGCGCGGCAGTCGCCGGAGTCGGGCCGGCCGATTCTCCGGGGGGAAAGGCGCTCGGGAGACGCCGGCCGGGATTCCGGGGTTCCCGGCAGCGCCGGCGAGACCGTGGAGGTGGGGCAGCCGCCCCCGGTGGTGGTTGAATTGAACCGTCGGGCTAACCGGTTTCTGGACAAGTGATTGCATACAGAATGAGGGGGGTGTGGCCGGAGGGAGCCGGCTGAGTTCGGAAAATCGCCCTTCCACCCCGCTCCGGGGCTTCGGGCCGGGAAGCGGGGGGACGAGGATGGAACCGGCCGTGCGCCAACCGGTTGCGCGAGCCCGGGGCGGTGAGCGTCCCGACTGGCACGGCTCCTGCTCTATTCAACGGCTGTACGCCCTCGAAAGGGGTGGCGCCGGAAGGCGCCAGCGGTGACGCCCGTCGGAGCGGGAAAGGGAGCCAAGCCCTCTCCAGTCCCCCTCCTCCTCCTCGCAAGGCTTCTGTCTCGCGACGGCGGGCGGCCGCAACCCCGACTGCGGGCGGCCGGTTTGGCGACCGGACTTTGTGACAACTGTGTTCCCTGACAGCGCCCCTGAGGTCCGACGGACGGTCGCCAATCTCTTGAGACCCTCGCGCGTTGCATGCGGGGCCCGACGGGGCCCGGGTGGAATCTCCTCCCCACCCGGGCCCCACTCTATTTGGGCGGCGCAGTGGACGGCAGGCTGTTGATGACGGCACCCGGGAGGTTCGCGAGATCGGAAACGGGGAGGTTCGTAAGATCGGAAACCCGGAGAGGGTGTGATTTCCGGAGCCGAGAGGTTCGTTGTCCGCCGGGAGCGGGAGGCGGGCGCCGCCGCATACCCGGGTCCGGCCCGGTGCCGTGACGAACTGCGCGCACTCCGAGCCTGCGCCCACGCCGGCCGGAAAGGGACCCGGGTCCCGATTTTGTTTGGAGAACTTTGGAACGGGAGGCGCGCGCGTCGCGACTCCGTTTGACCGTGTGTACGTGGCGCCTCCGTTCGACCGCGGGCGCGTCGCGACTCCGTTCGACCGCGGGCGCGTCGCGACTCCGTTTGACCGGGCGCGCGGGCGGGGCCGCGCTCGAGGCGGAGGTCCTTGAGAACCCGGACTCTCAGAAACCGGCCGGCGCCGGCGGTCGCCGACGGTCCGACCCGGGTGGCGGTCGCCGACGGTCCGACCCAGACGGCGGCCCGGTGACGGTCCGGTCGACCCTCCGAGTCCGGGTTGGGACCGTCCGCCGGCCGAACCCTTCACCTGGGGACGGATCCGCCGGAGCCACCCCCGGCCGGGCGCCGGAACGGCGCCCCCCGGCCGGCCGAAGAAATACCCGGGTATCACATTGTGCAACAATGAATTATGCGCGCGCCGAAAACCCGCGCCCCCGCCGGCCGGATAGGGACCCGGGTCCCGACTTTGTTTGGAGAACTTTGGAACGGGAGGCGCGCGCGCGACGATTCCGTTCGACCGCGGGCGTGTCGCGACTCCGTTTGTCCGGGCGCGCGTCGCGCTCCTAATGGGCGCACATCGCGACTCCGTTTGACCGTGTGTACGTGGCGCCTCCGTTCGACCGCGGGCGTGTCGCGACTCCGTTTGTCCGGGCGCGCGGGCGGGGCCACGCCCGAGGCGGAGGTCCTCGAGAACCCGGACTCTCAGAAACCGGCCGGCGCCGGCGGCCGCCAGAACCGGACCCCGGCACGCGGCCCCCGCCCGCGCCGCGACGTGCAGTCGCCACTTCCAACCCTGTCTCGCGCCCGCGCCTCCAGGCCCGTGGCGCTCGCATGCCCTTGCCCGCCGGTGGCGACCGACCCCCGGCTCCCGCCACGACCTACGGCCTGACTCCCGCCGTGGACCCCCAACCTCCGCCCTCACCCGTGGCGCTCGCGCGCTTGCCAGTCGCGGCGCCGGTTCCTAAGGTGGAAGTGAGCGCCGCCGGGCGGCCTCGCCCGCGGCCAAGGAATTGTTCCGGCGCCCGCCCGCCCTTGTCGTTCGAAATCGCCGGGCCCGCGCCGCTTCACGACAAGGAGAAACCATCATGAAGGTGTTCCTCACCGGAGCCAGCGGCTACATCGGCAACGCGATCCTGCAGGAGCTCGCCGCCCACGGGCACGAGGTGAGCGGGCTCGCCCGCTCCGACGAGGCCGCCCGCGCCGTCCGGTCCGCCCACGGCACCCCGGTGCTCGGCGACCTGCTGCATCCCCACGACTGGCGGGACACCGCGTCGCGTCACGAAGCGATCATCCACACCGCCATGGACTACGAGGGCGATACCGCCGCCCTCGACCGGGGGGCGTTCGAGACCCTCCTGGATGCCGGCACCAAGAGCGCCACCACCCGGGTCCTGGTCTATACCTCCGGCTGCTGGGCCCTCGGCGACACCGGCGAGCAGCCGGCCGCGGAGGACGCCTCCACCGGCCACGCCTGGGAAGGGTCCGCGTGGCGGGCAAAGTACGAGCGGACCGTGCTGGCCGGCGACTCCCCCGACCTCGCGGTGGCGATCGTGCGTCCCGGGATGGTCTACGGCGGGAAGGGGGGCCTCTTCCCCATGCTCTACCGGAGCGCGGTCGAGGAGGGTGCGGTCCGCATCCCCGGGGACGGCGAGAACCGCTGGTCGTGCGTGTGGCGGGACGACCTGGCCGGGCTTTACCGGCTGATCGCCGAGCGACATGCGCGCGGGATCTTTCACGGGGTGGACGGAACCCCGGTGCGCCTGCGCGACGTCGCCGAGGCCATCGCGAACGCGGCGGGATCGAACGGCAAGGTCCGCGCCACCGCGCCCGAGAAGGCCCGGGAGGAGATGGGCCCGATGGCCGACGCGTTCCGCCTGGACCAGGCCCTGGCCGCGCCTGCGTCCCACGAGCTGGGATGGACTCCCCAGTGGATCTCGTTCCTGGATCACGCCGGGGACGCTTTCGAGGCCTGGCGCGGCTAGCCATACCTCCGGCCGGCGCAACAACCATGGGATCACGATCACCGGTTGACTCAGGGCGGGTCCGCCGGTACTCTCTTGAACTTCCGTTCATGGATTGAATGCCAATTCAGGAGACCGATCTTGTCCCCGATTCCCAAACCCTCGCGGCGCCTGGCGCGCCGGACCGCCGAACAGGAGGCCCAGCGCCGCGCCATCCTCGACGCCGCCCTCGACCTCTTCGCCCGGCACGGTTTCGAGGGGACCTCGATGCGCGACGTCGCGGAGGCCGCGGGGTTCAGCGTGGGGCATCTCTACAACCTGATCGGGAACAAGGAAGCCCTCTTCGAGGCGGTGGTCCTCCGGGAAGGGGAGGAGCTGGACGGGATGATGCGCGCGGCGCTCCGGGACCGCGGCGACCGGCCGGTGGTCGAGCGCCTCGACGTGCTCATCGACCGCCTCCTGGAGTTCGCCACCGGCCACCGCAACTTCTTCCGACTCTTTCTCAACGAAGGCAAGACCGCGTCCCGGGCGGCCGCGAGCCCCCTTTCCCGGAGCACCGCCCGGCTCAAGCGGCGCATGGACCGCCGGCTGCGAACCTTGTTCGAGGAGGGCCGCAACGACGGCTCGCTGGCCCCGATCGAGGTCGCCGACCTCCTGGCGGTGTTCCACGACGTGGTGAACGGATTCGTGGCCCGGTGGGCCATCTCGGGATTCCAAGGAGATCTCCGCGGCAAGACGCCGGCCATCCGCCGGGTGCTCTGGAACGGGATCGCGGTCGCGCCGGCACGGCGGAGGCGATAGACGTGAACATGACCGATCGGAACGCACTCCACCGGCCGCGGCCGGTCCTGATCCCCGGGTCCGCGCTGGCCCTGGCCCTCACCCTGTTCGCGGCGTGGCCGGCCCCGGCCCAGACCACGGCGCCCGCCTCACCCGCGACTCCCACCCAGATCACGGCGCCCGACACCGGGACCATGACCGCCCCCGGAACCATGACCGCCCCCGACACCGGAGCCATGACGGCCCCCGACACCGGGAGCGGCGGGGCCTCGGGCGACACCCTCCGGCTTTCGGTGGACGACGCAGTCCGCCAGGCCCTGGCCGGGGGCGAGGCGGCGGCCATGGCCCGCCAGGACGTGAAGGTGGCCCAGGCCCAAAAGGGCGTGGTGCTGGCCAACGCGCTCCCCAAGATCAACCTCGACGCGAGCTACGACCGGAACCTCAAGAAGCCGGTGATCTTCTTCCCGGATTCGTCGGGCGGCACCCAGTCGATCGTGATCGGCGAGGACAACGCCTACCAGGCCACCCTTTCGCTCCGCCAGCCGCTCTACAGCTCGGGCCGGGTGGGCGCGGCCTACAGCGCCTCCAAGGAACGCGCCCGGGCCGCCGAGTTCAGCGGCGACGCCTCCGCGGGAGGGATCGCGCTCCAGGTCAAGGACGCGTACTACTCCGCGCTCCTGGCCCGGAACCAGGTGGGCATCGCCCGGGAATCGCTGAACCAGGCGGAGCGGCGCCGCGACGATATCCAGGCCCGCGTGAGCAAGGGAGTGACCGCCCGCTTCGACCTCTTGCGAGCCGAGGTGGAGGTCTCCAACCGGAAGCCGGTTCTCACCCGGGCGCAGAACCAGGCCTCGATCGCCCTGGAGACGCTCAAGCGCCAGGTGGGCCTGGACCTGAACCGGCCGGTGGCGCTCACCGACACCCTGGCTTTCGTGCCGTTCGCCATGAGCCGCGAACAGGCGGTGGAGGAGGCGCTCGACAATCGCCGGGAACTCCGCGCGGCCCGCCTCGAGGCCAAGGCCGCGGCCGACCAGGCCCGCGCCCAGGGCGCCAACGACCTGCCGCTCCTGTACCTGGACGGCAACTACACCTGGCAGGGGCAGTCCTCGGGAGGCCTCATCCCGGGCAAGCACGAGACCGCCCAGAGCGCGGCGGTGGGGCTCACCTTCACCTGGCCCATCCTCGACGGGTTCGAGAACCGGAACCGCACCCGCCAGGCCGAGGCCAACGCCACCAAGGCGTCGCTCGCCGCGCAACAGCTCCAGGAGCAGATCCGCCTTCAGGCGCGGAGCGACTGGGCGGACGTGCGCTCGATCGAGGAGGAACTACAGGGCGAGGAGGAGTCGGTGCGGCTGGCCGGGGAGGCCTACCACATTGCCGAGGTGCGCTACCGGAGCGGCCTCAGCACCCAGCTGGAAGTGCTCGACGCGGAGCTGGCGCTGAACCAGGCGCGCGTCACCCGTTCCGAGGCCCTCTATCGCTACGACGCGGCGCTGGCCAAGCTGGAGAACACCCTGGGGCGCGGGCCGGCGCTGGGGCCGGACGGAGGTGAGCGATGAGAAAGGTGCTGATCGGAGCCGCGATCCTGGTAGTGCTGGTGGTGGTGGTGATCCTCCGCATCTCCGCCCAGGGGCGCAAGGCGCCGGTCCAGGGGATCGCCGAGATCCAGGCCGCCGAAGGCGTACCGGTGGATGCGGTGACCGTGCGCGCGGACACCCTGACCGTGACCCGCGAGGTCTCGGGGCAGGCCGCGGGGTGGCGCCAGACCGACCTCACCGCCCGCGCCGACCACAAGGTGGCCGAGGTGGACGTGCGCGAGGGGGAGAGGGTGAAGCCGGGCCAGCGCATCCTCCGCTACGACACGCGCACCTCCCCCGAGGCGGTGGCGCGGCTCGAGCAGGCGCAGGCGAGCTACGACAACGCCAAGCGTCAGGTGGACCGGTTGCAGCCGCTCTTCGATCAGGGGGCGATCTCCGAGAGCGACCTCGACAACGCCCGGACCCAGCTCACCGTGGCCGCGGCCACCCTCCGCGACGCGCGGCTCCAGGTGGAGGAGGTCTCGCCCATCGAAGGGATCGTGACCCTGGTCGCGGTCACTCCCGGGGCGACGGTCGCGCAGGGGGAGACGGTGGCCCAGGTGGCGACCCTGGACTCGGTCCGGGTGACCGCCGAGGTTGCCTCGGACGTGGCCCGCGCGGTCGCCCCGGGCGCTCCGGTGCGGGTGCTGACCGCCGACACCGGCGGCGGCACCCGGGAGACCGGAACCGGCCTGGCCGCGCCCGCCGCCCCCGCCGGCCGGGTGAGCCGGGTATCGCTGGGCGCCGACCCCCAGAGCCGGCTCTACGAGATCGAAGCGGTGTTCCCCAACCCCGACCGGAATCTCCTCCCGGGCCAGTTCGTGACCCTGTCGGTGGTGACCGGTCACGTGGACGCGGGCGCGGTGGCGCCCCGGGCCGCCCTCCTCGGCGAGCAGGAGGTGGTGCCGGGGAGCGATCAGGAAGTGTTCGCGGTCCGGGACGGCAAGGCGGAGCGGATCCGGGTGCGCCTGGGCGCGGTCACCGAGGACCGGGTGCAGGTGACCTCGGGCCTCGAGCCGGGAGACCTGGTGGTGACCTTCGGCGCCAACAAGCTCCACACCGGCGACAAGGTGCGCTTCCACAAGCTGGACGGTGAGCTCCGGCCGGGCGCGGAAGGGTCGGCGTCGTGACCCTCGCCGGACTTTCCGTCAAGCGCCCGGTCCTCACCACCGTGCTGATCCTGGTCTTCCTGGTCCTGGGCTTTTTCGCGTACCTGCGGCTGGTGGTGGATCTCTTCCCCAACGTGGAGTTTCCGTTCGTGACCGTGACCACGATCTATCCGGGGGCGGGACCGGAGGAGGTCGAGAGCCAGGTCACCAAGAAGCTCGAGGACGCCGTCTCGTCCATCGCCGACATCAAGCGGCTGGACTCGATCAGCTCGGAGGGGGTTTCCAATCTCCTGATCGAGTTCAACATCGGCGCCGACGTGGACCTGGTCTCGATCGACGTCAAGGAGAAGGTCGACGCGGTGGCGAACGAGCTTCCCATCGACGCCAAGAAACCCCAGGTGGTCAAGTTCGACGTCAGCGCGCTCCCGATCCTCTCCCTCGCGTTGACCGGACCCCAGTCCCCGCGGGAGCTTTACCGGGTGGCGGACGAGACGGTGAAGGACCGGCTGTCCCAGGCCCCCGGCGTGGCCTCGGTCAGCATCGTGGGCGGCCGGGAGCGGGAAATCCACGTCGATCTCAACCCCGACCGCCTGGCCGCCTACGGCCTGGACGCGAGCCAGGTCTCCGCCGCGATCGCCCAGGCCAACCTGAGCGTTCCCGCGGGCCTGGTGCAGCGGCCCGACCAGGAGTACACCCTGCGGGTCCTGGGCGAGTTCACCGACCTGAACCAGCTCCGCCGGCTACCGGTCAACATGTCCGGCTCGGCGCGGACGGTGCGGGTGGAGGACGTGGGGCGGGTGGTGGACTCCGCGGTGGAGGCGCGCGCCCTGGCCCGGGCCAACGGCGCCAACGCGGTGGGCCTGTTCGTGCAGAAGCGAACCGACGCCAACACGGTGGAGACCGCGGACGCGGTGCGCCGGCGGGTGAACGAGCTCAACCTCACCCTCCCGGAGGGCATGAGCATCGCGATCATCCGCGACAACTCGACCTTCATCCGCCAGGCCGTGCACGACGTCCTGATCAACATCCTGATCGGGATCCTCCTGACCACGATCATCCTCTACCTGTTCCTGCACAGCCTGCGGACCACGGTGGTGGCGGCGGTGGCCATGCCCACCTCGATCATCGCCACCTTCCTGCTGTTGGACTTCGCCCACTTCACCATCAACGTGATGACCCTCCTGGCCCTGGGGATATCGATCGGGGTGCTGGTCACCAACGCCATCGTGGTGCTGGAGAACATCCAGAGCCACATCGACGAGAAGGGCGAGGACCCGGTCACCGCCGCCGAGCGCGGCACCAACGAGATCGCGATCGCGGTCGCGGCCACCGCCATGACCAACATCGTGGTGTTCACCCCGATCGCGTTCATGGGCGGCATCATCGGGCAGTTCTTCGTACAGTTCGGACTGACGGTGGTGTTCGCGACCGTGTTCTCGCTGTTGGTGAGCTTCACCCTCACCCCCATGCTCGCCTCCAAGCTCCTGAAGTCGAAGGCCGACCAGGTGCGGCGCGCGCGCGGCCACCGGCGGCTTCTGTCCCGGATCGAGGCCCCGTTCCTGGGCCTGGGCCGGCTCTGGGACTCCGGGTATCGCCGGATCGAGGACGGCTACCGCCGGTCGGTGGGCTGGTCGCTTCGCCACCGGGTGCGCACCGCGCTCATCGTGAGCGTGGTGTTCGTGGGGAGCCTGGTACTGTTCAAGTTCGTGGGGGGGGAGTTCATCCCGCAGTCCGACGACGGCTTCATCGACGTGGCGGTGACGCTGCCCGCCGGGAGCACCCTGGACCGGACCGAGGAAGTGCTGCAGGAGATCCAGGCGATCGTGAAACAGCACGTCCCCGAGACCGAGGCCACGCTGCTCACGGTGGGGGGCGACAACAAGGGGGTGGAGGAGGGCGATCTCACCGTCCGGCTCACCCCCGCCGGCACCCGCGACCGGGGCATCCAGGAGATCATGAACGATCTCCGGCCGCGGCTGGCCGGACTTCCCGCCGCCGACGTGGCGGTCCAGATCGCCTCGCAGTTCGGGGGGAACCAGCAGGACATCGTGGTGGAGGTGCTGGGGCCGGACCTCGACCGCATCCGCGCCATCGCCGACTCGTTGAGCGCCCGGATGAGCGCGATCCCGGGGCTGGTGGACGTGAACGTGAGCGCCAAGCCGGGCAAGCCCGAGATCGTGTTCCGCCCCGACCGCCGGGAGCTGGCCGACCGCATGATGGCCCTGGCCGGGCTGGGGGGCGAGCTCCGGAATCTCTACGCGGGGACGGTGGCCTCCAAGTACCGCGAGGGGGGCGAGGAGTACGACATCCGGGTGCAGATGGCGTCGTCGGAGCGGGACCGGCTGGCCACCATCCCCCGGGTCCGGGTCTCCGGGAGGTCCGGACAGGTTCCGCTCAATGCGCTGGGAAGCCTGGCGCGCCGGCGCGGGCTGGCCGAGATCACCCGCAAGAACAAGCAGCGCATGGTGAGTGTGAGCGCCAATATCGGCTCGGGCACCCTGGTGGAGAAGGTGAATGCGATCCAGGCCCAGGTGGCGGCGATGAACGTCCCCGCCGGCTACCACGTGGAGTACTCGGGCCAGTTCGAGAACCTGGGCGAGTCGTTCAACGAGATCTTCAAGGCGCTGATCCTGGCCATCGTCCTCACCTACCTGGTGCTGGCCGCGATCCTGGAGTCGTTCATCCACCCCTTTACCATCATGTTCACCCTGCCGCTGGGGCTGGTGGGGGTGGTGTGGTCGCTCTTCCTGACCGGGGCCACCATCAACATCTTCTCGCTGATGGCGGTGGTGATGTTGGTGGGGATCGTGGTGAACAACGCGATCCTGATCCTGGATCTGGCCGGGCAGTACCGGGGCCGGGGCCGGAGCGCGAGCGATTCCATCGCCGAGGCCGCCCCGGGGCGGCTCCGCCCCATCGTGATGACCACGCTGGCGATCCTGGCCGGGATCCTTCCCCAGGCCCTGGGCGGGGCGGGAGCGGCCTACACGGTGGCGATGGCGGTGGTGACCATGGGCGGGGTGCTGGTCTCGGGCATTCTCACCCTCTATCTCATCCCGGTGCTCTACACCCTGTTCGACCGCTTCACCCCGCAGAGCCGGCGGGAGCGGCAGGAGGCGCGGGGGTAGCGGATCCGGCCGCGGAGGCGCCGGGGGTAGTGGATTCCGGGGCCGGTGAGGCCCCTTCCGAGGCCTCGGTCAGCCGTTGGCGACCACCTCGCTGCACTCCACGATCCGATCCAGACGGAAATCGCGGTCCTCCTTGCGGAGGTGGCAGTAGGCGCGCATGTTCATCCCCCGGATGTCCTTGGGGGTGACCCGGCGGCGGGTCTGGCCGCCGGACCCCCGGTAAGTGATCTCGATGTCGGCGTGAATCATCAGCGCGCTGCGGATCGCCTCCACCACGAGCTGGAAACTGTTGTCCTCGCCGCGGGATGGGCCCCCGATCGCGAACTGGTAGGAGTTGCGGTAGCCGGGAACGTGGGTGATGTCGTCCTTCCCGCGCAGGTGGTACTCCTTCAGGTAATGGAGGAGCACCTCGCCCGCCATCCGCGCGTCGTCGAGCGCGCGGTGGGCGTGGGGCCCCTGGATCCCCAGGCGATTGGCCAGGATCCCCAGGGTGTACGGACCGGAGTCGTCCTGGGCGCGGGCCAGCTCCAGGGTGTCCAGGACCGGGTTCCCGAGCTGGGTGCGCCCCATCTTCTCCAGCTTGTACTGGAGAAACGCCATGTCGAACTCGGCGTTGTGGGCCACGATGATCGCGTCCTCGAGGAGCGCCAGGAGATCGTCGGCCACCGCCTCGAAGCGCGGCTTGCCCGCCAGCATCTCCGGGGTGATCTGGTTCACCTGGGCGGCGGCGGGGTCCATGACCCGGCACGGATCCACCAGCGCGCTGTACTCCTTCACGATTTCGCCGTTTTCGATCCGGACGAGCCCGATCTCGCAGATTTCGTCCCCGACCGCCGGGTAGAGCCCGGTGGTCTCGAAATCGAGCACCGCGAAGGGCCGGGACAGAAGGGGATTCGGGAGCTCGCTGAACAGGTCGAAGGCCATCGGCGGTCCTTTCCAGGACGGTGGTTTCGGGGATCGCTGGTCCGGCGCTAATCTTAGAGCACGCGGGGGGCCGGGGAAACCCGGACCGGGGCAGGAGGGTCAGAACGCCTCCCCGAAGTTGAGATACAGGCCGGAGCCCTCCGAGCCGTAGCCGAAATCGACCCGGACCGCCAGGTTCTCCCGCCGGTCCAGGGTGTAGCGGAGCCCCCAACCGGCCGCGGTATGGAACCGTCCCAGGCCCAGATCCCCGATCGCCGGCGCGACCTGGCCGGCCTCGGCGAACGCCGCCGCTCCCAACCTCCAGAAGAGGTGCGCCCGCTCCTCCACCTGCACCGCCGCCAGTTGCCGGTCGCGGAAGCGCCCCTCGTAGTACCCGCGCAGGAGCGACGCGCCGCCCAGGGTGGGCATGCGGTAGAACGGGGCCCGGCCCGAGGTGAAGGCGCCGGTGGCCCGCGCCGCCAGCAGGAACCCCCGGCCTTCCGGCAGATAGACCCGCGCGTCGGCCACGTAGCGCCGGTAACCCAGATCGCTCCCCGGCCCGGACAGGAACGCGGAGGCGGAGGCCAGCAGATAAGCGCCGCGGCGCGGGGCGAACACCCCGTCCCGGGTGTCCCAGGCGAGGATCGCCCCCGCTCCGGCCAGGCTCACCCGGCCGGTTCCGGGCACCGCGCCGGCGTCGAGGACGCCGCCGGAGTCGGCCGCGACCAGGGCGTGGCGGCTGAAGTCGGCGGAGAGGCCCAGCTTGAGCCCGCGCCCGAAGCGCCGTTCCCCCTGCGCGAACGCGGCCAGGTCGCGCGGGGTGAACTCCTCGTAACGATCGGGAGCGTCGTTGCCCACTCCGTAGAACCGCGAGGGAAAACGGGTGAACCCGACCTCCAGGCTCAGCCCGTCCCGGTCTCCGGGGAGCTGGAGATTCGCGTTGATTGAGGCCACCAGCTGCTTGTTCGCGGTGTAGATGGCCACCCCCGAGAACGCCGAAGGGCGGGTCGCGCGCGCGGCGCCGCGCCCCAGGCGCTTCACCACCAGGGCCGAGGCCCCGCCTCCCAATCGCGTCTCCGGCGAGTAGAAGAGGATGGGAATGGGGAGGACCCGGGTCCCGTCCGCCTGAGGTGCCGGGGGAGGCTCGGGGGCGGCCGGGGGAGGCTCGGGGGCGGCCGGGGCCGGTTCGGCGGCGGGGGGCAGGGATTCGGACGGGGCGGGGTCTTGGGCTCGCGCCGGGACGGGGTCTTGGGCTCGCGCCGGGGGGATGTCTTGGGCTCGCGCCGGGACGGGGTCCGCGGTTCGCGCGGGCCGGTCGCCTCGAGCGGGAGCGGCGGCCAGAACGAGGAAGAGCAGGATCAAGGTCGCATTCGGTCGTCGCAGGGGCGTGGCGATCATGAAGGCGCTCCTCGTGGGGCGATGCCGCGGGCCTCTAGACGGCATGGGGGTCCGTCCCCGGGGGGGGCCGGGGCCTCGGACCAGGAGGCGGAGCCCGCCGGCCCGCGCCCGAGGCCCGACAGCCTACACCGCCCGGAGCCGGGAAGCCAGCGGCGGGGCGGCGCCGCGCGGGCGCGGGGCGGGAGCGGTGGGCGGGGGGGTCCGCCGGCGGCCCCGGAGCCCGATGGTATAATCCGGCCATGTTCGAGATTCGCAAGAGCGCGGAGTTTGCGGCCGCGCACTCGCTTCGGGACTACGACGGGCCCTGCGCGCGGAACCACGGCCACAACTACAAGGTGGAGGTGGTGATCCGGGGTGAGGACCTCGATCCCCAGCGCATGCTCCTGGACTTCACCGCGCTCGAGCGGGTGCTACGGCCGCTGATCGAGCGGGTGGACCATCGGAACCTGAACCAGGTGCCCCCCTTCGACACGATCAATCCCACCGCGGAGGCGGTGGCGGCGTGGATCCACCGGGAACTCCGGCAGCCGGTGGCCGAGGCCGGGGGCGGGCGCGCGCGGCTGGCCGCGGTGCGCCTCTGGGAAACCCCGGACGCCTGCGTGACCTATAGCGAGGATTGAAGTCTCGGGGTGGAACCGGCGCCCCGGAGATCTCTGGGGCCGGCCCCATTCCCCCCGGGCCCCCCGCAACCGGGCCGTTTCGCGGCCTGTTAGAATGGCGCCGTCATGAAGGTGACCGAGATCTTCCACTCCATCCAGGGCGAGTCCACCCAGGCGGGGCGGCCGTGCGTGTTCGTGCGGTTGACCGCCTGCGATCTCCGCTGCCGGTGGTGCGACACCGAGTATGCGTTCACCGAGGGGCGCCCCATGTCCCTGGAGGCGGTGCTGGCCCAGGTGCGCGCGTTCGGCTGCAAGCTGGTGGAGGTCACCGGCGGCGAGCCGCTCCTGCAGAAGGAGACCCCCGAACTCTGCCGGAGACTCCTGGACGACGGCTACGAGGTCCTGGTGGAGACCGGCGGCCACCGCGACGTCTCGGTGCTGCCCGAGGGCGTGCGGGTAGTGATGGACGTGAAGTGCCCCGGTAGCGGCGAGGCGGGGAAAGTCCACTGGGACAACCTCGACCGCCTTCCCCCCGGCTCCGAGCTCAAGTTCGTGATCGGCGACCGCTTCGACTACGAGTGGGCGCGCGAGACCGCGCGTGCGCGCGGGCTGGCCGAACGGTTCGCGGTCCTGTTCGCGCCGGTCTTCGACGAGATGGACTACCGCGACCTCGCGTCCTGGATCCTGGAGGACGGGCTTGCGGTGCGGCTCCAGCTCCAGCTCCACAAGCACGTGTGGGAGCCGGGCCGGCGGGGGGTGTGAGGCGGCGATGCCCGGCACGGTTTGGCCGGCCGGGAACATGCCGGCCGGGAACATGCCGGCCGGAGCTCACCGGCCACAAGGCCCTCCCTACCCCGCCGGCTTCTCCTGGAACAGGTGCACGTCGCGCTGCGGGAAGGGGATGTTGCAACCGGCGGCCTCGAGCGCTTCCTTGAGCTTGCGGTTGAGATCGAACTTGAGCGGCCAGTAGTCGCCCTTGTTGCACCAGGGACGCACCACCAGGTTGACGGAGCTGTCACCCAGCTCGCCCACCGCCACCGTCATCGCCGGCTCCTTCAGCACCCGCGGGTCCGCGTCCAGCACCCGGGCGATGACCTGGAAGGCGGTTCCGATGTCGTCGCCATAGGCGATCCCCATCACCATGTCCAGCCGCCGGGTGTCGTTGGTGGCGTAGTTGTGGATCACCTTTCCGTACACCTCGGAGTTGGGCACGATCACCCGGACGTTGTCCGGAGTGTTGAGCACGGTGTTGAAGAGCTCGATCTCGATCACCGAGCCCGCGACCCCGCCCGCGTCCACGTAGTCGCCCACCTTGAACGGCCGGAAGATCAACAGCATCACCCCCGAGGCGAAGTTGGAAAGCGTCCCCTGGAGCGCCAGCCCCACCGCGAAGGCGGCGGCGCCGAGCACCGCGATGATCGATGCGGTCTGGATGCCGAAGATCCCCATCACCGCCAGAACCAGGAAGGTGAGGAGCGCGTAGTACCCGATGTTCGACACGAAGGGCACCAGCGTGGGATCCATGTGGGTGCGGGCCAGCGCCTTGCGGAGCGAGGAGCGGACCGCCCTGGCCACGATCCAGCCGATCACCAGGAGCGCGATCGCCCCCACCACCCGCAGCCCCCATACCGAAACCGCGTCCCGGATGTGGCCGAGCCAACCCTGAGCATCGGTTGCGTTCATGATTCCGATCTCCTTTGCCGGCGAGTGATTGCCCATGGACGGACGGCCGCGCGGGCGGCCGGGAACTCCAGCCAACCCTAATCGGGGTCGCAAGATCCGGCAACCGGTCCGCCGCCGCGCGGATTTCGCTTGACCCGCCGCTCCAACGTGCTAGATTTTTAGCATCATGCTGCTTTTCCAGCACAACTTCCGTCCCCGACCCGAGGAGTCCGTCATGCCCCCACGCGACGCCGTCGATCTGAGCCGCCGGGAGCGGCAGATCATGGACATCGTCTACCAGACCGGCAGGGCCACCGCGGCCGAGGTGCGCGGCCTCCTTCCCGACGCCCCCGGCTACTCCGCGGTCCGGGCCATGCTCCGGGTCCTGGAGGAAAAGGGCCACCTTCGCCACCGGCAGGACGGCCCGCGCTACGTCTACGAGCCGACGCTCCCCCGGGACCGCGCCCGGCGGAGCGCGCTCCTCCGCCTGGTGCGCACCTTCTTCAACGACGACCCCGAACAGGCGGTGGCCGCGCTTCTCGACCTCTCCGCGGGCCGGCTCGACGACGAGGAACTCGCCCACCTGGGCCGCCTCATCGAAGACGCCCGGAAGAAAGGACGGTGATCGTGTCCGCCTTCCTCAACGCCGCTCTCACGCCCTTCGCGCACTCGCATGTCCTCGCCGCCGCCGCCGGGATCGCCCTGCGCGGCGCGTTCCTCCTCGCCGCGATCGCGCTCCTGGACCTGGCGCTTCGCCGCCGGCCGCCCGCGCTCCGCCACCTGGTGTGGACCGCGGGACTGGCCGGTCTCCTGGCGTTGCCGCTTCCGGCGGTCTTCGGCCCCGCGTTGCCGGTCCCGGTTCCGGCGATCCATCTGCCCGCCGTCACGCCTCCACCCCCGCCCGAGGCCTCGGGCCTGCGCGTCGCTCGCCGGGTGCCGGATGGAACCGTGCTCGACGCCACCTCGCCGGCGCCGGCCCGGAGCACGCCCGCGGTCGAACCCTCCGCCTCCGCGCAGGCGCTTCCGGAGCTTCCCGCGGCGGCGCTGATCGCGCTCTGGCTCGCCGGCGTGGTGGCGGTGGGGACCCGGTTCGCCGCGGCCCACCTCCGGGCGCGGCGGCTGGCCCGCGGCGCGGCGTCGGCGCCGGAGACGTTCCGGCCGTTCTCGGAGGCGGCGCGCGCCGCCCGGATCGCCCTGGGGCCCGCCACCTCCATGCCCATGACCTGCGGCGTGCTCCGCCCCACCGTGCTCCTCCCCCGGAACGCCGGCGGGTGGCCGCGCGACCGTCTGGAGCGGGTGCTCCTCCACGAGCTGGCCCACGTGCGCCGGCGCGATCCCGCCACCGCGCTTCTGGCCCAGGTCGCGTGCGTGCTCCACTGGTTCAACCCGCTGGTGTGGTGGGGAGCGGCGCGGATGCGCGAGGAGCGTGAGCTGGCCTGCGACGCCGCGGTCCTGGTGGCGGGGGCGCGCCCCTCGTCCTATGCCGACGACCTCCTGGCGGTGGCCCGAAGCTATCGCGCCGAGCGGGGCGCGGCCCTGGCCCTGGCCCCGCGCTCCCGCCTGGAGCACCGGTTGAACGCGGTCCTGAGCGGGCGGGCCGCGGCCGGCTCCGGGCGGCGAAGCGCCTGGGTATGGCCGGTGGCGGCGGCGGCGGCGATCGCGGCGGCCTCGGTCCAGCCCGCCGCGCGCGCGGCGGTGGCGCCGGAACCCGCCGCCACCACGAACGTCACCGCCGAGACGGGCTCCGCTACCGCGGTGACCGGGGAGAGCGGCACGGTGGTGGCTACCGGCGCAAGCGGCGCCGGTTCGGTGCGCGTGGACGCCGACGGCGATGGGGTCTCCTATTCCTACACCACGGGGGACGACGCGACCGGAGGGGATGGCGGCTTCGCCTCGGGGTTCGCCTTCGGGTTCGGGGACCGGCTGAAGGGGCGCCACCTCCACGTGCACACCGGCGACCATGGGGACTTCAACGCCGAGGTGATCGAGGACGGGCGGGAGCTCACGATCTCGGGCCGCGGGCGCATCACCTTCGATCCCGGGGAGCGGGACGTGGTCGCGCTCTCCGACGGCGGCCGGCTCCGCGTCTCCGAGAACGACGGGGAGACGCGCCGGCGGATCGAGATCACCTCCTCCGGCGGCGGGATGAGCCGCCGGTACTGGGTGAACGGGAAGGAGCACGACTACGACGACGATGCCCGCGCCTGGCTGGCCCGGGTGATTCCCGAGACCCTGCGCGCCACCGGCCTCGACGCAGAGGCGCGCGAACACCGGATCTACGGCACGGGGGGCGCCGACGCGGTGTTGAAGGAGATCTCCCGGATCGGTTCCGACTACGCGGCCCGGCTCTACTTCCAGGCGCTTCTGGCCGAGCCCGACCTGGGCGCCGGGCGGGTCGCGCGCGTGCTGGAGCAGGCGGGGGAGCAGATCGAGTCGGACTACGACCTGGCCGAGGTTCTGACCGAGGCCGGGGGGCGTCCGCTGGACGACCGCGCCCAGCTCGCCCTGGCCCACGCCGCCGCCGCGATCGGTTCCGACTATGACCGCCGGCGCAGCCTCACCGCGCTCCTCGATTGCGACGCCCTCTCCCCGGACGCGTTCGCGGAGGCGTTGCGGGCGGCGCAGCAAATCGGCTCCGATTACGATCTGGCGGAGGTGCTGGTGGAGCTTGCGGGCAAGCGGCCGGTCCGGGGCGGAACGGCCGCTCCGTTTCTGGAAGCGGCGCGGGGGATCGGCTCCGACTACGATCTGCGCCGCGCTCTGACCGCGGCGGTCCGGAGCGGCATGGACCCGGCGGGGCTGGTGGGCCTCCTGGACCTGGCCCGCGACCGGATCGGCTCGGACCACGACCTGAGCGCGCTCCTGGTCGCGGTGGCGGAGTCGGGAGAGCTGGACGCGGCCGGCCGCGACGCCTACCGGCGGGCGGTCGACTCCATCGGCTCGGAGTACGACGCCCGGCGGGCGAGGGAGGCGCTGGGGGAGAACTGACCCCGGCGCCGGCCCCGGGCGGCGGACGGCGCCGCCTGCGTTCCGGCGGTCGCCTGCTAGAATCAGCCCCATGGACACCGCCCGCCCCGCGCCCCGGCGCGGCCAGCTCGTCAACGTCCTCATCGGCGCCTCCCTGGTGCTCGCGGTGGTGGCGGTGGCGCAGATCGCCGCCGGCGACTGGGGCGTGCGCGGACGCGAGGCGCAGCTCCGCGCCTCCCTGGTCGACCTTCGCCAGGCGGTGAACCGCTACCAGGAGGACCACGGCTTCTATCCGGCCTCGGACCGGGACTACAACCGCGCTGGGGATCCCGCGGTGTTCCGCGCCCAGCTCACCGGCTACACCGACTCCCGGGGCGAACCGTCGCCCACCCGCGACGCCGGCCACCGGTTCGGCCCCTACCTGAAGCGGCTTCCCGCCGAGCCGATCACCGGCTCCCGCGACATCACCATCGACACCCGGAGCGCGCGGCTTCTTCCGGAGCTGGCGGAATCGGTGGCGGGTGGCGACGGGGACGGCGGCTGGTTCTACGAGGCGAGGACCGGCCACGTGGTGGCGGACCTGGGGCGGCCGTTCAAAGGGGTCTACGCCCGGTTCTAGACCGCCGTGCGCCCCCCACCGAGGCCTCGGACGGGGCGGGCCGGCCGGTCAGGATCCGCTCGGGGATGCCGGCACCGCCACCTCTTCCCGGAACCAGTCCACCGCGCGGTTGAAGGTCTCCTGGGCCTGGTTGTCCTTCATGTAGTAGAGCGGGAAGCCGAACCACATGCAGCGCCCCTGTTCCCGGCCGGGATCGGGGTCGTGCCAGCGGATGGCGCAGAGCCGCCCCTCGTAGGGGGAGAGCTTCTTCTTGCGGGCGTTGCCCGCGGCCATGTAGGCGTAGAGCGAATCGATGAAGCCGCCGTGGGGATCGGTCGACGCGTTGAAGATCGGATCGAACACCGCTTCCGAGAGCGGAAGCGCGCTCGCGCTCCAGTAGACGTCGAGGAACTTGCCGGGATCGGCGTCCATGTCCGGGAGGATGGGATCCTCCTGGTTCCAGGCCTTCACCCCCACCATCGCGTTGTTGACGTCGCTCCCCTTGCTGTCGTCCACCTTGTCGGTCCGGATGTGGAGCATATCCCAGGCGAAGTCGCCCGGCGCGAAGCTGAGGGGATAGGAGGCGTCCCCGGCGGGAAGCTTGTTGCAGATCGTTCCCGCGGTTCGGGTCGCGGACAGGGTGGTGCTCCCGCACACCCAGATCTGGCCCCCCAGGGAGAGGTAGGTGCGGAGCGCGGTGCCGTTGACCACGGCGTTGAAGAGCCCGGTGCGGTTACAGAAACCGGATCCCTTCAGGAACCAGATGAGGAGCTTGTACTTGCCGATGACGCTCAGGCCCGGCGCGGTGGGGTTGAGAAAGCCCTGGTCGTTGGTGCCGCCGGTCGCGTACAGGAACTGGGAGGGGTCGGGGGCCCCGGAGCCGAAGCGGCCGGACTCCTGGATCCGGTCCAGCCAGAACTGGTCGTGCTCGGAATCCCGTGGATAGGTGGTGTCGAGGAAGTCGTCCACCACCAGCGCCCCGCGGTCGAAGGTAAAATCGGCCACGTTGAAGATCAGGGTGCCGGTGGTGATGGTCCCGGCGTCGTCCTTCACCCGGACGTAGACGGTATGGATGCCCGGGGTGGTGAACACCACCGGGGTGGAATTCCCGGCCACGTTCCCCCAGGGGGACCAGCCGGAGCCGGGCCCTTCCTGGTCCAGGTCCGCGATATCCACGCCCCAGCTGAACCCGGAGATGATGCCGCCGTAAGGCTCGGCGTTGGCCGACCACTGAAAGCGGAGCTTGAGCCCCACCCCGGTCTCGAGCTTGTAGGCCTGGCCGGGGTTCGTGAACACGAAGGTGCCGAGGTCGCGCTCGGTGATGGTGAGCCCGGGCTGGCCCGCCCCCTGGGACGAACGGATGAGGATGGCGTTCCCCTGGCCGGTGCTCCGCCAGAAGTCGACAAAGGGCTCCTCCGCGCCCAGGGCGTCCTCGGCCCGGACCGCGAACAGGTACTCCCCGGGAACGGGCAGATCGAGGGTGATCCCCAGGGTGTCCGCGCTCCGCGGGGTCCAGGGGATGTCCACCGCCTTGTGGAACACCGCGTCCTCGGGGTCGAACTGCTTGAACACGCTCAAAGGGGGGGTGAGCGCCCTCAAGTCCACCAGCTTGTAGTAATAGCGGACCGGCTTCACCCCCACCGCGGGCGGGTCGGGGTCGTCCCCCGTCCACTTGATGTTGATCCGGCCTCCGGTGTAGATCACCCCCCCGGTGTTGGGCCCGGTGATCCGCGCCGAAGGGGTGAAGTTGTCGGCCTGGAATCCGGTCCGGGCCGCGTCGGAGTAGCCGCCGGCGTCGTCGCGGCAGCGGAGGTAGATGACGTGGGTGCCCGAGAACGTCCTGGCCGGAACCCGGCCGGAGCCGGTCACCAGGGAATCCGCGTCGGGGGTGGACAGGTCGAACTCCCGGTCGGTGGCCCGGGTGGTGACGTAGTCGAAGCGGTACGCGATCCCGTCCACCGTCTTGGTCACGCGCACGGTGTCTCCGGCCCCGGCCCGCCCGGGGATCAGGACCCGCTTCAGGCCCGGGCTGCGCTCGGGAGCGGCGATCTCCTCGTGGGTAAACGCCGAGGGGGGGTCGACCGCGAACTCGTAGTGGTCCACCACGCCGTCGTCGTCCCAGCCGATCCAGTAGAGGCGGGCCTGGTAGGGAGCGCTGCTCCCCTCGAAGGGCGCGCCGGTGAACTTGATGTGGGGATCGACGTTGGGCTGGAGACGGTCCTGGGGGCGTTCTCCACACCCGGCAAGGAGAGCCACGGCCCCGCCGAGGAGCGGAAGCAGGAAACGCCGCCGGAGCCGGCGAGGGCTCCGCGGCCGGGCAGCAGGACTCAAGGACGTTCCTTCCTCCAGACTGGCCATCACGAACGAGTACCCGGGCGCTGGGGGGGGCCTGCCAGGTGGAGGGCTACTCGAAGCCGGCCGCGCCCCCCGGGGCCCCAGGGCTCCCGAAGCGCGCGGCCACAGGCAGTCTAGTCAAGAAGGAGGACCGGAACAAGCTCGACGATGGCCGGGGCGCCGCCGGCCGGGCGAGGTGGCGGGGCGGGCTTCCATCTGCTAGCTTGGCCTCGGAATGAGGGTTACGGTCGCGGTGGCGGCTCCGCGCGGCCCTCGACCCGATCACCCCCACCCGGGAGGGCCCGTGCGGCTCAAGACCACCGGCAACGGATTTCTCCTCTTCCTGCTGGCGGGCATCGCGGCCGGCGTCGCGTGCGGCTGGATGTTTGGGCCGGCCATGCAGCGCACCGCCTGGCTGGGGACCCTGTTCCTGAACGCGCTCAAGATGCTGATCGTGCCGCTGGTGGTGTCGTCCATGATCGTGGGGATCGCCGGCATGGGCGACGTGCGGAAGATCGGCCGGATCGGCGGGGTCACCTTCTTCTACTACCTCACCACCACCGGGCTCGCGGTGGTGCTGGGGGTGATCCTGGTGAACCTCTTCCGGCCGGGGGTTGGGGTCAGCCTGGGCGGAACCGCGGTACCGGAGATGGTGGCGGGCAAGGAGAGCGTGGGATTCACCGACATCGTGCTGAGCCTGGTCTCGCCCAACATCGTCCGTTCCGCCGCCCAGATGGACATTCTGCCGCTCATCGTGTTCTCGCTGGTCTTCGGCGGGGTGCTCACCACCCTCGGCGAGACCGGCCGCCCGGTGCTCCGCTTCTTCGACGGGCTGAACGAGGCGCTCATGAAGATGGTGGCGCTGGTCATGTTCCTGGCGCCGGCGGGGGTGTTCGGCCTGATCGCGTCACGGCTGGGCGAGGCGGGGGGCGGCGGCGCGTTCTGGGCGGAAATCCTCAAGATCGGCAAGTACTTCCTCACCGTGATGACCGGGCTCTCGATCCACGCGCTCTTGGTGCTGCCGCTCCTGCTGTTCGTGTTCGCGCGGCGAAACCCCGCCCGCTACGCGCTGGGGATGGGGCCGGCGCTCGGCACCGCGTGGTCCACCGCGTCGTCCTCGGCCACGTTGCCGGTCACCCTGGAGTGCGCCGAGGACCGGAACGGCGTCTCCCGCCGATCGAGCCTCTTCGTCCTGCCTCTCGGGGCCACGGTCAACATGGACGGCACCGCCCTCTACGAGGCGGTGGCCGCGATCTTCATCGCCCAGGCCACCGGGGTGCACCTGGGGCTCGGCCAGCAGGTGATCGTGATCGTCACCGCCACCCTGGCCGCCATCGGCGCCGCCGGAATCCCGCAGGCGGGGCTGGTGACCATGGTGATCGTGCTGAAGGCGGTGGGACTCCCGCTCCAGGGGATCGGGTTGATCCTGGCCGTGGACTGGTTCCTGGACCGGTTCCGCACCGCGGTCAACGTCTGGGGGGACGCGGTCGGAGCGGCGATCGTGGACCGCTACTTCGCCGGCGTATCCCCCTCCGAGGCCTCGTCGCCGGCGCCCCGCGCGGTGCCTGGGCGGGCGGGGTAGCCGCGGGTCGCGCGCGGCGCCGGGGCGGCGGCCCCGATCCGGGGGACGCTCCGGACCGGACGGTGACCGCCCCTACTTCCCCAGCGCCCGGGCGAGGCGGGCCAGGAGGTCGGGACTCATCTCCGCGGTGCGATTGAGGCCCATGGCCACCAGCGCCCCCCCGAGGACGAAGACCGCGAGCAGCAACCGGGCGGGGCCGCCGGGGGAGGAGATCCAGAGGGCGGCGCCGTAGGCGGCGGCGGAAGCCAGGACCGCCAGCCGGAGCACCGGGACCGCGCTCCGCACCCGGGGCGGGTCCATCCGTCCGGCCAGATCCAGGCAGAATCGCACGGCGGCGGCGGTGAAGCCCAGGTCCAGCACGAGGAAGGCGGCGAAGAGCTCGATTCCGGTGAGCACGTCCCAGCCCAGGCCGGCCCGCGCGCGGAACGCCCACGCCGCCAGCGCCGGAACGAACACCCCGGCCCCCCCCGCCGCCGACCAGCCCAGGGCGCCCAGGACGTGATCGCGGACGTTGCGGGAGGCGAGGAGGCGGACGTCGCCGCCCCGCCGGGCCAGGCTGCGGAAGGCCAGCCACTGCATGGCCGGGAGCGCGATCACGAACGCCGCGACGGCGGCGCGCAACAGGTGCGGATGGACGTCGAGGCTCATGCCGGCACCTCCGCGTTCATTTCAGGGCGAAGGAGAGGCTCTCCAGCTCGATGGCCAGGTTGACGTTCCGGAGATTCACGCGTTCGGGCACGAAAAGCTTGCGCGGGGCGAAGTTGAGGATCCCGCCGATCCCCGCGGCGGCCAGGCGGTCGGCGACCTCCTGGGCGGCGGCGGCGGGCGTGGTGATGATGCCGATCCGGAGCTTCTTCCGCTTCACCGAGGGCACCAGATCCTCGACCGACTCCACCGAGAGGCCGTTCCAGATCTGGCCGATCTTGGCGGGGTCGTTGTCGTAGACCGCCAGGATCTCGAAACCCTCGCGGGCGAACTCCTTGTAGGCGAAGAGGGCATGGGCCAGGTTCCCGGCCCCGACCAGGCATACCCGCCACTTGCGATCGAGCCCGAGGATGCCCCGGAGCTCGGACTCGAGCGGTTGCACCGGATAGCCGGTCCCGCGCTTGCCGAAGTGACCGAACACGGACAGATCCTTCCGTACCTGGGCCGGCGTCACCCCCGCCCGCTTGGCCAGGCCGAACGAGGAAACCGTGGTCTCGCCCGCGGCCCGGAGCTCGATCAGGATCCGGTAGTAGCCCGAGAGGCGGCGGACGGTGGAGTCCGAGATCCGGATCTCGTCGGAGGGCGGCCCCCCCTTCACTCCTCGTCTCCGCCCCCGGTCTCCTCCTCCGTCCCCTCCGCATCCTCCGTCTCGACCGCCGCCGTGCCGTTGCCGTTCGCGCCGCTCCCTCCCTGCTCCTCGGCCTCGTCGGGCATGATCCGGGCCACGTCGGCCACGGTGTCGCCCTGTTCGAGGTTGATCAGCCGCACCCCCTGGGTGTTCCGGCCGAGCGAGGAGACGTCCCTGATCGGAAGCCGGATCACGATCCCGTTCCGGGTGGTGATCATCAGCTCGTCCTCGGTCTTGACCTCGCGGATCGCGAGCAGGGCACCGTTCCGCTTGGTGGGCTTGATGGTGATGATCCCCTTCCCGCCGCGGCCGGTCACCCGG
Organism: Candidatus Eiseniibacteriota bacterium; assembly: GCA_963728475.1. Classification (GTDB taxonomy): domain Bacteria; phylum Eisenbacteria; class RBG-16-71-46; order JABDJR01; family JABDJR01; genus CAVSKL01. Next base: position 852,972 of record CAVSKL010000001.1, on the reverse strand, counting down.
TATTCGTCGACCGGGCTCCGCTTGCCGAAGCCGTTCTCGGTCACCGCCAGGATCTCGGCGTCCCCGCGCTGGAGCACGATCATCCCGATCACCGCGTCCTCGGAGGTATCCAGGGTGATTCCCCGGACTCCACGGGCGGTCCGGCCCATGGACCGGACCTCCTTCTCGTGGAAGCGGATGGAGCGGCCGAGGGCCTTGGCCAGGACCACCTCCCGGGTGCCGTCGGTGAGCGCGACGTCGATGATCTCGTCGTCCCCGGCCAGCCCGATGGCGATGATCCCGTCCCGGCGGACGTTGGCATAGGCGTTGAGTTCGGTCTTCTTCACCTGGCCCTGCTTGGTGGCGAAGAAGAGGAAGTGCCCGGCGTCGAACTCCCGGACCGCGGCCACCGAGGCGATGCGCTCGCCCGGCTTGAGCTGGACCAGGTTCACGATCGCCTTCCCCTTGGCGGTGCGCCCGGCCTGGGGAATCTCGTGCACCTTGAGCCAGTAGACCCGCCCCAGGTTGGTGAACACCAGCACGTAGGAGTGGGTGGAGGCGATGAACAGGTGCTCCAGGAAATCGTCCTCGCGGGTGGACTGCCCGGTCACCCCGCGGCCGCCGCGCCGCTGGCGGCGGTAGGTGTTCACCGGCAGGCGCTTGATGTAGCCCAGGTGGCTGATGGTGATCACCATGTCCTCGTCGGCGATCAGGTCCTCCACCGAGAACTCGCCCTCCGCCGCCCGGATCTCGGTCCGGCGGGCGTCGCCGTACTTGCCCTTGAGCTCCATCATCTCGCCCTGGATCAGCTCCAGCACCCGGCGCTCGCTGGCCAGGATCGCCTTGTACTCGGCGATCATCTTCTGGAGCTCGTCGTACTCGGCCTGGATCTTGCCGCGCTCGAGCCCGGTAAGCCGGGCGAGCCGCATGTCGAGGATGGCCTGGGCCTGGACGTCGGTGAGGGAGAAGGCCGCCATCAGCGATTCCTTGGCCTCGGCCGGGTCCTTGCTCTCGCGGATGAGACGGACGATCTCGTCGATGTTGTCGAGCGCGATCAGGAGACCTTCCAGGATGTGGGCCCGTTTCTCCGCCTGTTCCAGGTCGTACCGGGTCCGCCGGACGATCACGTCGCGGCGGTGCTGCACGAAGTGGTGGAGCATCTCCTTCAGGGTCATGGTGACCGGCCGGCCGTCAACCAGGGCCAGCAGGTTCGCTCCGAAGGTCTGCTGCATCTGGGTGTGCTTGAAGAGCTGGTTCAGGATCACCTGGGAGGCGGCGTCGCGCTTGAGCTCGATCACGATCCGCATCCCCTCGCGGTCGGACTCGTCGCGGAGGTCGGACACCCCGGCGATCGCCCCCGAGCGGACCAGGTCGGCGATCTTCTCGAGCAGCGCCGACTTGTTCACCATGTAGGGGATCTCGGTGACCGTGATCACCTCGCGGTTGGTCTCCAGCACGTCGATGACCGCCCGCGCCCGGACGGTGATGAGCCCGCGGCCGGTGGTATAGGCGTTGCGGATCCCCTCGCGCCCCATGATGATCCCGCCGGTGGGGAAGTCGGGGCCGGGCACGATGGAGAGGATCTCCTCGTCCCCCATGTCGGGGTTGTCGATCAGCTCCGAGATCGCGTCGCACACCTCGGTCAGGTTGTGGGGCGGCACGTTGGTGGCCATGCCCACCGCGATCCCGGTGGCGCCGTTACAGAGGAGATTGGGGAAGCGCGCCGGGAGCACCACCGGCTCCTCGCGCACGTTCTCGTAGTTGGGGCGGAAGTCGACGGTCTGGCGGTCGATCTCGGCCAGCATCTCCATCCCCACCGGGGAGAGCCGGGCCTCGGTGTACCGCTCCGCCGCCGCGGAGTCGCCGTCGATCGAGCCGAAGTTCCCCTGGCCGTCCACCAGCGGATACCGCATGGAGAACTCCTGGGCCAGGCGCACCATGGCGTCGTAGATGGCGGTGGTACCGTGGGGATGATAGTTGCCGTTGACGTCCCCGGTGATCTTGGCGCTCTTCCGGTAGGGGCGGTCCGGGGCGAGGTTGAGGTCGTTCATCGCGACCAGGATCCGCCGCTGGACGGGCTTGAGGCCGTCGCGCACGTCGGGAAGCGCCCGGTTCACGATCACCGACATCGAATAATCAAGATACGCGGTGCGCATCTCGTCTTCGATGGCGGCGGGGACCACCCGCTTTGCGTCCTCTGCCATTCTAACTCCTTGTCTTACAACACATTATGCGCCATGGGCGGGGTCCGGCGGGCGCCCGGCGGGCGCCGCGGAGCGAACCGGGACGGGTCGACCCGGCCCGGGGGGACGCGGCCGGTTCCGCGGGGCTTCCCGAGCCCGCGGAGCGTACTTCCTCCTCTGCTACACCTTGCCGAATTATAAGCGGTTACCGTGATTCGGGCCATCTCAATTCCGGCCGGCCCCGCGTCCCCACCCGAGGCCTCGGAGGGGGGTCCGGCCGGCCCCGGGCTGCTAAGATCGGGGAGACCCGGGAAGGCCCGACGTCGCCCGGGCCGGGTCCTCGCCGAACCGGATTCCTTCATGCGAGGAGGTTCCTGATGGCCGGACTGTCCGCCAAGACCTGCGTCCCCTGTCGCGGAGGAGTGCCCCCCCTGGCCGGCGAGGCGCTCCGCGACCTCCTGGCCGAGCTGGACCACGGGTGGAACCTGATCGACGAGCACCGCCTCGAGAAGGAATACCGGTTTCCGAACTTCCGCGACGCCTTCGAGTTCGTGAAGCGGGTGGCGGAGATGTGCGAGGAGCAGGGCCACCACGGCGACATCCTGCTCGCCTGGGGGAAGGTCAGGCTCATGGTGTGGACCCACAAGATCGGCGGGCTCACCGAGAGCGATTTCGTGTGGGCGGCCAAGGCGGAGGAACTCCTGTCCGCCGGGTGACCGGACCCGGCGGGCCTTCCGTTCAGAAGTCCGTGGCCACCGACCAGCGGGTGATCGGCTCCCACGCGTCGAGGTCCGCGCCGATCTGGGCATTGAAGTCGAAAGACCGCCAGAGGTACTCCGCGCCGAGGGCGACCGAGGGGTTCCCCACCGACCCGTTGCTGGTGGCGGAATCCCGGGTGGCGCTTTCCTCGGCGGTGAAGGTCCGGTCGTGGGACTCGCTGGTGCTGAACGTGGCGGGCCCGGACACACCCGCCCGGACGGTCAGGCGCTCGTTCACCCTCTTCTCGCCGGACGCGAAGACGTGTCCGGAATAAGCGATCGAGCGGTCGTCCGAGTAGACCACCTCCCCGTTCGAGGGGTAGCTGCTGAGGCCCGGGATGTAACGGTCGGACCAAGACGCGCTCACCCCCACCACCAGGTCGTCCAGGTCGCGGGGGCGCAGCCGCCAACCCAGATCCAGGCTCGCGCTCCGGCGCCAGGTGGTGAGCGGAACGGACGGGGAGAGATCGGGGTGAAGGTCGGCATAGGTGTAGAGGAACGCGGCCAGTAGCCCGGGCCGCGGGCTCAAGGTGCGCACGGCCACGTCGACGCCGTTCCCGTGAGGAGCGTCCCAGCGCAGGAAGCCCTCCCGGAAGGTGTCCGGGGTCCGGTAGTACGACTCCTCGACGCCGCGGCTCTGGATCAGCCTCCCCGCCAGCGACAACTCCAGGACCCGGCCGCCCGGGTCGCCGAAGAGGGCCCCCACCCCCAGCCGGAACGTCCGCTCGCTCACCTCGCCGGAGCCGCCGCTCGTGCTGGGAGTCGTGTCGGAGTCGGTGCTCAGAATCTCGGACTTGGTGTAGTGGTCGGTGAAGCTCAGTGTGACCCCCCACCCCGACGGAGATGCCACGAAGACGTTGTGGGTATTGGCGTCGAGCGCATAGCCCAGGCGAACCCCGCCTCCGCCCTGAACCAGGGCGAACTCGTCCCCGAATCCCCGCAAGTGGTCGAACAGGAGCCCCCGGGCGAAGACCCCCTGGGAGCCGGGATAGGTGGCGAGATTGGACGGGTCGAGAGCAAGGCCGGGGGGAAGATACCGGCCGTTGAGGGACGCCCTCGAGGCCTCGGCCAGGCCGGCCCCCGCCGCCGTCAGCACTCCCACCATCAGCACGGCCCCGGCGGCGCGATGCGCGATCGACATTGTCTTCTCCCCGGATCCGGCACTTCGACCGGTCTAGAATTCCAACCCTATCGACCAGCGGACGACCGGGTTCTGGAGGTCGATGTGCATGCTCACGTCGGCATCCATCGCCACCCGCTTCCAGCTCCAGCCCATCCCCAGATACGCGGTCAGCTCGCCGGACCGGGAGTCGCGGTCCTCTTCGGTGAAGACGTCTCCCCGCTCTCCCAGTCCATTCGGGGAGCGGAACCGGCCGCGTCGACGTCCCCGGCGTCCCGGTAGGAGAAGGCTGCCCCCACCCCGGTCATGCGCTCCGGAGAGGCCGCCGACCATCCCAGCCCCACCCGGAAGGTCCGGTCCCACCTCCGGTCCCGGGAGGAGACCCCGGAGGCCCGTTGCCGCCGCTCGAAATCGTCGTTCCGGAAGCCCACCACCGCTCCGAACCCGCCCGGGGAGGCGAGAAACAGGTTATGGAGATCCTGGTCCACCAGGTACCCGTAACGCCAGGAGGATCCCAGGAGCACCATGCCGAAGGCGTCGGCGGGACCGGTGCCGGCCGCGTCCAGCAGCACCCGGCGGCCGAACCGGGCGGCGGAACCGGGGAACTCGACGATCATGGTCTCGTCCACGGCCAAGAGCCGGGGGAGTCCGCGCCCGTCCAGGGAGGCGCGGGACGCGTGGGCGCGACCCGCGGACAGCACCAGGCACAGTCCGGCAACGGCGGTCAGAGCCGCGGCGGCTCCACGTGGCATGGCGATCCTCCATCACGTTGGGGAGCGGGGGGAGAGGCTCCACGATACGGGACCCGGGGGGGGGATCTCGGGTTCCCTGCCCAGGGAAAAATAGCGTCCGCGGTGAAATTCCGCTACACGTGGTTGCGAAGCAGGAGTTCCCCGGGGTGGGGTTCCAGATAGACCTGGCCGAGAAGGCATTCCACGTTCGCGGCGCGGGCGTGATGGCGGATGAGGGTGACCGGGACCACCAGGGGCAACCGGCCGCTTCGGTAGGCCCCGATCGCCTCCGCCAGCTCCGCCCGCGCGGCCGCGTCGATCTCCTTCCCGAGGAGTCCGGCCAGCTGCCGGAGCACGCTCGCGTGCCGGGAGGCGGTGGCGGGGCGGGCCGCCGCCGCCATGAAGAGCCTCCCGTAACGCTCGCGGGCGGGGCCGGCCCCCAGCTCCCGGGCCCGGGCGGTGATCCGCCCCAGTCCGGAGTAATGCACCGGGCTGTGGGAGAGGAAAAAGAACTTGTGCGCGGTATGGAAGGCCGCCAGCCGCCCCACCGACCAGCGGACGGCCAGGAAATCCTTCCAGCGGCGGTAGGCGAAGATCCGCTCCACGAAGTTCTCGCGCAGCACCGGGTCGCGGAGCCGCCCCTCCTCCTCCACCGGAAGGAGCGGCGCGTGGTCCAGGAGCGCCCGGGCGAAAAGCCCCGTCCCGTGCCGGCCGGGAGGACCTCCCTCCCGGCGATGCACCTCGACCCGCTCCATGCCGCAGCTCGGCGAGCCCTTCTTGAGGATGTATCCGCAGAGATCCTGCGCATCCAGGGCGCGCGCCCGGCGGCGGGCGAAGGCGTTCATGGCCTCGGTGTGGTCGGCGCCGGTGCGGACGCCCACCATGCGCGGAGCCTCCACCCGGCCCTCCAGCCGCACCGGCTCCCGGGGGATGCCCATGCCCAGCTCCACCTCGGGGCAGACCGGCACGAACTCCACGTGGCGGGCCAGAGTCCCGGTGAGAAACGGGTCGCGCTTGTGCCCGCCGTCGAAGCGCACGTTCTCCCCCAGGAGGCATTGCGAGACCCCGATCCGGACGGGGGCGCGGGGATCGCCCCTCCGGGCGGAGACGGGGGTGGAGGTCGGTTCGGGCATGCCGGGTGCCGTGCCCGCCCCGGGCCCCGGCGCATCCACGCCGAGGCCTCGGGCCGGGACGCTAGACGTCCAGGTTCTGCACGTAGAGGGCGTTGCGCTCGATGAAGTCGCGGCGCGGCTCCACCTCCTCCCCCATGAGGGTGGAGAAGACGTCGTGCGCTTCCACCGCGTCCTCGAGCTTCACCCGGCGGAAGATCCGGTTCTCGGGGTCCATGGTGGTGTCCCAGAGCTGGTCGGGGTTCATCTCGCCGAGCCCCTTGTACCGCTGCACGTGCACGCCCTTGGCCCCCCCGAAGTCGGCGGCCATGAGCCGGTCGCGTTCCTCGTCGCTCCACGCATAGCCGGTCTGCTTCCCCTTGCTCAACCGGTAGAGCGGCGGCTGCGCGATGAACACGTAGCCGGCGTCGATGAGGGGACGCATCTGGCGGAAGAGGAAGGTGAGGAGCAGGGTGCGGATGTGGGCACCGTCCACGTCGGCGTCGGTCATGAGCACCAGCTTGTGGTAACGCACCTTGCTGACGTCGAAGTCGCCGCCGATCCCCGCCCCCAGCGCGGTGATGATGGTGCGGATCTCCTCGTTGTTGAGCATCTTGTCCGGCCGGGCCTTCTCCACGTTCAGGATCTTTCCCTTGATGGGGAGGATGGCCTGGAACTCGCGGTTCCGGGCCTGCTTGGCCGAGCCGCCGGCGGAATCGCCCTCGACGATGAAGAGCTCGCTCACCCCGGGATCGCGGCTCGAGCAGTCGGCGAGCTTGCCGGGAAGCGAGCCCGAGTCCAGGGCGGTCTTCCGGCGGGCCAGCTCGCGGGCCTTGCGGGCGGCCTCGCGGGCCCGCGCCGCCGCCATCGATTTGTCGATGATGCCCTTGGCCACCGCGGGGTTGGTGTCGAAGAAGTCGTTCAGCCCCTCGCTCACCAGCGACTCGACGATCCCCTTGACCTCGCTGTTGCCCAGCTTGGCCTTGGTCTGCCCCTCGAACTGGGGCTCGGGAACCTTCACGCTGATCACCGCGGCCAGGCCCTCGCGCACGTCCTCGCCGGTGAGGCTGATCTTGTCGCTCTTGAACAGCTTCTCGCGGGTGCCGTAGGTGTTGAGCACCCGGGTGAGCGCGGAGCGAAATCCGACCAGGTGGGTGCCGCCCTCCACCGTGCAGATGTTGTTCACGTAGGAGAACACGCTCTCGTTGTAGGTATCGTTGTACTGGAGCGAAACCTCCACGTCCACCTCGTCCCGCCGGGACTTCAGTAAGATCGGAGGCTGGTGCAGGGTCTGGTGTCCGCGGTTCAGGCTCTGGACGAATTCCAGGATGCCGCCGTCGAACCGGAAGTCGTGCTCCTTGCCCGAGCGCTCGTCCCGGATCCGGATGGTGAGGCCCGGGTTCAGGAAGGCCAGCTCCCGGAGCCGCTGCGAGAGGGTGTCGAAGGAGTATTCCAGGGTCTCGAAGATCTCGGTGTCGGCGAGGAAGGTGACGGTGGTCCCGCGCCCCTCCTTGGGACCCATGTCCTCCAGCTCCGAGGTCGCCACCCCGCGGGCGTAAGTCTGCCGGAAAAGGTGGGCGTCGCTGATGATGTTCACCTCGAGCTTCTCGCTCAGCGCGTTCACCACCGAGACCCCGACCCCGTGCAACCCGCCCGAGACCTTGTAGCTCGACTTGTCGAACTTGCCGCCGGCGTGGAGGGTGGTCATCACCACCTCCACCGCGGGCTTGCCTTCCTTGGCGATGACGCCCACCGGAATGCCCCGGCCGTTGTCCACCACCGTTACCGAGTTGTCGGGGTGGAGGGTGACCTCGATATGATCGCACTCGCCGGCCAGGGCCTCGTCGATCGAGTTGTCCACGACCTCGTAGACCATGTGATGGAGGCCGGGTATGCCGGTGCTCCCGATGTACATGCTGGGGCGCTTGCGCACCCCTTCCAGGCCCTTGAGGACCTTGATGGATTCCGCGCCGTAGGCGGCGGCTCCTATCGGTTCTTGCGCCATGGGTTCATCATTCTCCAGGCCGGCGGTCCCCGGTTCCGGGACCGCCCGCCGCGGGTTGAAAGCGCAGGTCGCGCACCGTTCCGGTGCCGAGCCTGTCGTTGAGTTCATCGATCATGCGCCGCTTGAGGTAGGTCAGCTCGTTCATCCAGGCGGCGCCGGAAACCTCGACCACCAGGACGCCGTCCCGGAACGCGGTCGCCCGGGTCCTGGCCGCGATCCGTTCGCCCACCACTTCGGGCCAGGCCTCGACCGCCCGCCAGCCCGACATCGCGTCGGTCAGGCGCAATCTGCCCAGGAGGTCCTGCAGGGGACCCTGAATGCGATCCATCTCGTCCTTCCGGTGCCGTTAGCCGTCGACGGGGTCGATCATGTCCCGGGAGCGATCATGCGTCGGGGAGCCGGAGCGGCATGACCAGGCACACCTGCTCCTCGCCCTTCGCCTCCTCCACGGGAATCAATACCCCGGGGCTGGTGGGCGTGTTCAGTTCAACCCGGACCCGATCGGAATCGATGGTCCTGAGCGCCTCGAGCAAATACCCGGCGTTGTAACCCACCGAGAGGGGATCCCCCGCGTATTCCACCTCGAGCGCTTCCTGCCCCTCACCCACGTCGGCGGTGCTGACGCTCAGCTCCACCCGCTCGGGCTTGAGGGCGACCTTGATCTGACGGGTGACGCTGTCCGAGAGAACCGCCACCCGGCGGAGGGCGGCGATGAGTTCATCGCGCCGGACCTCGAATTTCTTGGGGTTCTCCGTGGGGATGACCTGCTCGTAGTTGGGAAAATTACCGTCGATAAGCCGCGTATAGACCGTGGTCGGTCCCACTTCGAAGACCGCGAAGTTCTTGCTCACCGCCAGGTTCACGGTGTCGTGCCCTGAGGCCAGCCGCACCACCTGGCTGAGCGCCTTGGGGGGAATGATGAAGTCGCGTCCCTCCAGACCCTTGAAATCGCCCTTGAATCCGGCCTTGGCCAGCCGGTGCCCGTCGGTTCCGACCATGCGCAGCTCGCCCGACTTGAACTGGAGCAGCGCCCCGGTCAGCATCTGCCGCGTCTCGTCGCTCGAGACCGCGTAGGTAGTCCGGCGCACCGCCTTCTCGAGCAGATCGGTGGGCAACGTCACCATCTTCTCCGCGTCCACCTGGGGCAGCTGCGGGAAGTCCTCGGGATCCAGCCCCACGATGGTATAGGACCCGTTGCCGCAGGTGAGCTTCACCCGGGCGTCCTTGACCGCCACCTTCACATCGGCGTCGGGAAGTTCGCGCACGATCTCACCGATCCGCTTGGCGGGAACGGTGATGGTCCCGGGCGCGTCCACCTGCGCCTCGCCCCGGGTCCGGATGGAAATGTCGAGGTCGGTGGCCACCAGGGTCAGCCCTTCCCTGTCCGCCTCGATAAGTACGTTGGACAGAATGGGCAGGGTGCTCTTGGCCGGTACGGCGCTCACCACGATCTGGAGAAGCTCCTGCAGAGCCGGCTTGGAAATGGAGAACTTCATCCTGTTTCCCCTTCAATGCCTTGGAGGACGGGGCCCCCGGGGCCGGAACTCGAGATCCGGCAACCGACCCCCGAAGAGGCGATTATAGTCCCGCTTCCACGCCCCCACAAGGCCGATCATGGTGGTTAATACCTTGTTTGATTGACACTTACGAAGTCCGCTCCCGGTCCGGAAGCCATCCCCGCGGGACCCCTCGACGGGGCCTGGGGACAACCCCCTCCGCCTCCTTCTATTCTGATATCAGGTAGTGGCAGTAGTAGAGGCCGGGGAAAGGTGGAGAACTCTTCCGGAACCCTGGAACCCGTTGCCGGACAGCGTCCACGGGCTTCGCTCCGGCGTACCGGTTTTCCCCACTCCTCCCGATCTCTCCACCGGCGCGGAGGGCCGGGGGCAAGAGCCCCCGGTTCTCCACCCGTTTCCACCCGCCTATTCAGGGTCCTTGCGTAGCCGCTCCTCGAGTTCCTCGATCGTGCGCTGGATCTCCGGATCCACGTCCATCATCTCCTTCACCCGTTCGCAGGCATAGAGGACGGTGGTGTGGTCGCGGCCTCCAAAGGCCTTGCCGATCTCGGTGAGGGGCATGTCGGTGAGCCGGCGGCAGAGGTGCATGGCGATCTGCCGCGGCACCACGATGACGTTGGTGCGGCGCTTGCCCTTGAGCGCGTCGATGGGGACGTGCCACCGCTGGGAGACCAGCTTCATGATGCCGGGGGCGTCGACGGTATGCTGCCGGCCGCGGTGCATGAAGTCGGTCAGCACCTGGCGCGCGAGTTCCGCGGTGATCTCGTGCCCGGTGAGCTGGGAGAAGGCGATGAGCCGCACCAGCGAGCCCTCCAGCTCCCGGATGTTGGAGCGGACGTTCTCGGCGATCAACAGCGTCACGTCCTCGCCCAGGTGGATGCTCTCGACCTCGGCCTTCTTGCGCAGGATCGCCACCCGCGTCTCCAGGTCGGGAGGCTGGATGTCGGCGACCAGGCCCCAGTGGAAGCGGCTCACCAGCCGCTCCTCCAGCATCCGGATCTCCTTGGGGGGGCGGTCGCTGGTCAGCACGATCTGCTTGCGGGCCTCGTAGAGGGCGTTGAAGGTGTGGAAGAACTCCTCCTGCGTGCTCTCCTTGCCGGCCAGGAACTGGATGTCGTCGATCAGGAGGAGGTCCGCATTGCGGTACTTCTTCTTGAACTCCAGCGTCTTGGAGTGCTGGATGGAGTAGATCATCTCATTGGTGAACTTCTCGCTCGACACGTAGCAGACCTGGGCGCCCCCGTTGGCGGCGTGGACGGCGTTACCGATCGCCTGCATGAGGTGGGTCTTGCCCAGCCCCACGCCGCCGTAGAGGAAGAGGGGGTTGTAGGAAGTGGCCGGATTCTGCGCCACCGCCTTGCAGGCGGCGTGGGCGAGCTGGTTGCTCTTGCCGACCACAAAGCTCTCGAAGGTGTACTTGGGGTCCATGCCCGCGGACGGATCGTAGACCCGGGGGGTCCGGCTGGGCGCCTTCTCGGCGGTCAGGTGCCGGCTGGGGCGTACCTCCAGGACCGGGTCCACCGAGAACACGATCTCGAGCTCCCCCCCGTAGACCTTGACCGCGGCCCGGCCGAGGACCTCGTGGTAGTTCTCTCCCAGCCACTCCCCGGTGAACTTGTTGGGGACCGCGATGCTCAGGGTGTCGTCGTCCAGGGAACCGAAACGGATGTTGCCGAACCAGGTGTCGAAGGCCTGCGGCTGGACGCGCGCGCGGACCTCCTCCAGGAATCTCCTCCAGTCGGGATGTTGCGGGACGGTCGCCATGACGGGGGGCTCCTTCCTCCACAGTTATCCACATCCGGGGACAAGCCGATGCCCCCGGAAGGGGCCCAGTAAACACGACGGGACCGGCAGTTGGGGCGTCAGGCGCCCCGGACGGCCCCATGGCCTTTCCACATCTGTGGAAAGGTGCCTAATCCGTTGCCTTGCTTGGGATTGAAATGTGACCGGGGGTGTTGCTCGATCGCGGTTATCCACAGGGGGGAGGGGCGGAATGGGGTTGTTCGCTGCTCCACCTTAACCCTCGACATCCCAACGAGTTGGGGGAGTCACGTCCACGGCCAATACCCTAGGTTCGAGCGTGGGCGCAGAATATCACAGGGGTGGGGGAGCCTCAAGGAATAATCCCATACCCTTACACAAGGGTTAATTAAATATGGAACAGCCAGTTACGGGTGTCAACTCGCGTTGGAAATCACCGTAGGAGCCCGCATCCCGATTCGGGTGGGGCAAAAGACCCGGTTTATCGAAAGCGTTCCCGAAATAGAGGATTCCGGGTCTTGCCCGCACCGACTGTCCTGGATCGACGACATCCTTCCGCGACCGGCCGAAACGCCATTATCCACATTCGGGAGCGGTTGGACCAGAGAAAGTGTCGCACCGCCTCCGCCGGTCACCGGCGCCGGCCCGCCCTCCGAGATCTCGGAAGCGGAGCCGGGCGCTCCCGCCTTGACTCGGCCCCGCGAACCCCGTACCCTCTCCGGTCCCGTTGCTCTCCAGGCACTTCGGTGCCGTCAGCCGGCCCTCCCCGGGACCGGCCGGAATCAACCATCGATCGAGGGGGATCACCCGTGAAACGCACGTTCCAGCCTCACAATCGCCGGCGGAAGAAAAAGCACGGCTTCCGCTCGCGCATGAAGACCAAGGGCGGCCGCCTGGTGCTCAAGCGTCGGCGCGCCAAGGGCAGGGCGCGGCTCAGCGTCTAGTGACCCCGCACGGGGTCGGGGGGAACGGCCGGACCGGCGCCTGAGGCGCCGGGAACGCCTGAGGCGAAGCGCGGAGTACCGGCGGGTTTTCGACCGCGGTCGCGCGTTTCCGGGGCGGCTCCTGGTTCTCTTCGTCCTGGAGCTGGCGGATGCCCCCCGCCGAGTCGGTTTCGTGGCCAGCCGCCGGGTAGGCGGCGCGGTCGCTCGGAACCGGGCCAAGCGCCTCTTGCGCGAAGCCTGGCGGCATCATAAGGAAATCGTCCCCCACACCGGTTACGAACTGGCCCTGGTCGCCCGCTCCGGTTGCGGCGCCTCCCGGTACCCGGACGTGGAGCGCGATCTCATCGCCGCCCTCGGCCGCGCCGGCTTCGGTTCCACCGCCGCCGTCCCCGCCCCGGATCGAGAGTCCCAAGCGTGAACGCCCCCAGCCGTCCGCTCCCATCGCATCCCTTTCGCCCCGCGGCGTGGCCGCGCCGGGCGCTGATCGCGGCGATCCGCGGTTATCGGCTCCTGTTGTCTCCGATTCTTCCCCCTTCCTGCCGGTACACCCCCACCTGTTCGGAGTATGCGCTGGAAGCGGTGACCCGCTTCGGGGCGGCGCGGGGTTCGTGGAAGGCGCTCAAGCGCGTCCTGCGCTGTCATCCGTTTCACCCCGGGGGGTACGACCCGGTGGAGCCGGACTAGACATCCCGGCTCCGGCCAAGGAGATCCATGGATCGACGATTTCTGCTCGCGGTGGTCTTGTCCGCCCTGGTCCTCATCGTCTTCCAGATGTGGTTCGGGCCCAAGGAGAAGGCGCGCCGGGAGGCCATGCACGCCGCCGACAGCGTGGCCGCGGCTCCCGCGACCCCGGCCACCGCATCGGGGGCGGGTCCGGCGGTCCGGTCGCCGGCGGGGAGCACCGGCGCCGTGGCCTCCGGGGCCCCGGCCGAGGCCTCGGCGGAATCCCTGCTGGCCGCTCCGGGCGGGCTCGACCTGGCGACCGCCGAACAGACCACCACGGTGCGGAGCGACCTCTACCAGGCCGAGTTCACCAACCGGGGCGGGAGGATCCTCCACTGGCGGCTTCCCCGGTACGACGGTCCCGACGGGAGGCCGGTGGACCTGGTGCGCACCGACGCCGAGCTGGACGTGAAGCTGGCCACCGAGACCGGCGTAAGCGACCTGGGCCAGGCCCTCTACGCGCTCCAGGAATCGGACCTTCCCGGCGGCGGCAAGCGTCTGGTGTTCACCGCCGGCCGCCCCGGCGGGCTCCGCATCACCAAGACCTACACCCTTCCCGCCGACCGCTACCTGGTGGACCTCGACATCTCGATCGAGGGGGCGGGCGACGCGGTCTCCTACCGGCTGGCCTGGGACGGCGGCATTCCCCCGGCCGAGAAGAACGAGAAGCAGTACCGGACCGGGGCCGGCACCATCGCGTTTCTGGGCAAGGACAAGGAGACGCTCCGCCCGGGCTCGTTCAAGAAGACCGAGGAGAAGATCCTGGACGGGAACGTGAAGTGGGCGGGGGTGCGGAACAAGTACTTCATGGCGGTGATGATCCCGCCGGAGGGGGCCTCGAGCCGGGTGATCGCCACCGGCGACGCCGTCGAGCATGTGACCGGGGCCGAGGTGGTGATGCCGGTCCTGAACGGCGCCGCCGACCACGCCTTCCACGTCTATCTGGGGCCCATGGAGTACAAGCGGCTGAAGGCGGACGGGCACGAGCTGGAGCAGGCGGTGGACCTGGGGTGGAAGATCTTCCGGCCCATCTCCAAGTGGCTGCTGGTGATCATGGTGTGGATGTACAAGTACATCCCCAACTACGGCATCGTGATCATCATCATCTCCACCCTGACCAAGTTCATGTTCTACCCCCTCACCCGCACCAGCATCAAGAGCATGAAGGCGATGCAGCGGCTCCAGCCGGAGTTCGCGGTCATCAAGGAGAAGTACAAGGACGACTCGCAGCGCCAGCAGGCGGCCATGATGGAGCTCTACAAGAAGCACAAGGTGAACCCCATGGGCGGGTGCCTTCCCATCGTGGTCCAGATGCCGGTGTTCTATGCGCTCTACGCGGTGCTCGCCAACAGCATCGCCATGCGGGGCGCGCCCTTCGCGCTGTGGATCAACGACCTCTCCTCGCCCGACACCATCGCCACCGTGGCCGGGTTCGGGCTCCACGTCCTGCCCTTCATTCTCTTCCTGACCACCGTGGCCCAGCAGAAGCTCACCCCCACCGGCGCCGACCCGCGGCAGAAGATGCTCGGCTACATGATGCCGTTGGTCATGCTCTTCATCTTCTACTCGTTCCCGGCGGGGCTGAACCTGTACTGGACAGTGAACAACATCCTGACCGTGGCCCAGCAGTGGGCGATTCATCGCGAGGAGCCGGCCGGAGCGCCGGCCCCGAGCGCGGCCTAACGACCATGGACGACACCAAACTCACCGGCGCGCCCCCCGAGGCGGCCCGGACGTTCGAAGGCAACTCCGTGGAGGAGGCGGCGGCCGCCGGCCTGAGGGAACTGGGGCTGGATGCGGCCGACGCCGAGGTCTCGGTGCTCGACCGGGGCTCGCGCGGGTTCCTCGGGCTGGGCGCGCGGCCCGCGAGGGTACAGGTGTCCTCGCGCGACCGGCTGACCCCGGCGGTGCGCGAAGCCGCCGTCCGGATCCTGAGCCTCATGGGCGTCGAGGGGGAGGTGGAGGTCCGCGAGACCGGCCAAGCCCTCATCGTGGAGATCCGGAGCGGCGAGGCGGACGGGCTCTTGATCGGCCGGAAGGGTGAGACCCTGGCCGCGCTCCAGCACGTGCTCATCCGTATGACCTCGCGGCGGTTCAACGGGCAGGGGGGGCAGATCCGGGTCGACGTGGCCGGCTACCGCAGCCGGCGCGAGGATCACCTGCGCGAGCTGGCCAAGGGACTGGCCCAGCGGGTCGAGCGGACCGGCAAGCGCGCCATGACCGAGCCCCTCTCCCCCGCCGAACGCCGGGTGGTGCACCGGGCGCTGGCGGAGTTCACCGCGATCCAGACCCATGCCGCCGGCTCCGGCGTGAACAAGCGCGTGGTGCTTCTCCCCGCCCGCCGTCCCCGCCACAACGGGACCCCGGAGTCCTGACCGGGGCGATGGCACTGTGATCCGCAACACCCACCTGGACACGATCGCGGCGCTGGCCACCCCCGCGGGGGCGGGCGCGCTGGCGGTGGTCCGGCTGAGCGGGCCGGAGTCGTTGCCGGTGGTGGACGCGGTCTTCCGGGGAAGCCGGGCGCTGGCGGAGCTGGCCGGGTACCGGGCGGCCCACGGGTGGATCGAGGAGGCCGGGGCCCGGGTGGACGAGGTGGTGGCGTGGGTCTACCGCGCTCCCCGCTCCTACACCGGCGAGGACATGGTGGAGATCTCCTGCCACGGCGGGGCGCTCCCCGCCCGGCGGGTGCTGGAGGCGGTCCGCGCCGCCGGCGCCCGGCCCGCCGAGCCCGGCGAGTTCACCCGGCGGGCGTTCGTGAACGGGCGCCTCGATCTGGCCCAGGCCGAGGCGGTGGCCGACCTCATCGCCGCCCGGGGGCGCCGCGGGCAGGAGCAGGCGCTGGCGCAGTTGGCCGGCGGCCTCTCGCGGCGGGTGGGCGGCCTGGGGGACGCGGTGCGGGGGGCGCTGGCGCGGATCGAAGCCCATCTCGACTTCGGCGAGGACGTCCCCGAGGCCCCGGACGCGGCGGCGATCGCCCTGGAGCTGGAGCAGACCGAAGTTGCGCTCGACCGGCTGGCCGCGACCCACGCGCCCTCCCGGCGCGCCCGGGACGGGATGACGGTGGCGCTGGCCGGCCGTCCCAACGTAGGGAAGTCCTCGCTCCTGAACCGGCTCTTGGGTTTCGACCGGGCGCTGGTCCACCCGACCCCCGGCACCACCCGCGACGTGGTCGACGGAACGGTGGAATGGGACGGGGTCCCGGTGCGGCTCCTGGACACCGCGGGGATGCGCGAGGCGCCGGACCCGGTGGAGCGGGAGGGGGTGGAACGGAGCCGCCGCGAGCTGGTCCGGGCCGACCTGATCCTGTGGGTGGTGGACGGCTCGGCCCCGCCCACCGCCGAGGACGCGGCCCTGGCCGCGGAGCTGGACTTCGACCGGGTGCACTTGGTCCTGAACAAGGCCGACCTCGGACTGAACGAGATGGGGTGGGTGAACGGACACTCACCGCGCGCCGCCCACCGCACCTCGGCCTTGACCGGCGAGGGGCTGGAGGAGCTGGCGGGGGCCCTGGAGGCGGAGATCCGTTCCGAGTTGATAGGGGCGCCGGACGGGGAGAGCGTGTGGGTTGCGGACGAGCGGCACGCTCACCTGCTGTCCGAGGCCTCGGACGCGTTGCGCCGGGCGCGGGGGATCCTGGGGCGGAGCGAACCGGTGGAACTGGCCGCGGCCGACCTTCACCGCTGCCTGGACGCCCTCGGCGCGGTGACCGGAGACCGGGCCGGGGAAGCGCTCCTGGACGAGATCTTCCGGCGCTTCTGCATCGGCAAGTAGAGGACCGGGGCTCGCGGGAACGCGGGCCCGGAGCGGGGACGCCAGCCTATGAGCCTGCGCGACAGCTATGACGTCATCGTGATCGGGGCGGGCCACGCCGGGTGTGAGGCCGCCTCGGCCTCGGCCCGGATGGGAGCGGCCACCCTGCTCCTCACCCTGAACCTGGACCACGTGGCCCAGATGTCCTGCAATCCGGCCATCGGCGGGGTGGGCAAAGGGCAGATGGTGCGGGAGATCGACGCCCTGGGCGGGATCATGGGGCGCGCTATCGACCGCACCGGGATCCAGTTCCGCATGCTCAACCGCAGCAAGGGGCCGGCGGTGCACTCGCCCCGGGCCCAGGCCGACAAGAAGCTCTACCAGAACACGGTGCGGCGGATGATCGAATCCACCCCCGGGCTGGATCTCCGGCAGGGCCAGGTGGTGGAGATCCTCCTCGAGGGCGACCGGATCGCGGGGGTGGGGCTCCAGAGCGGGCGGCGCTACCGGTGCCGCGCGCTCATCATCACCCCCGGCACGTTCCTCAACGGGCTCATCCACCTGGGGGACGCCCAGTACCCGGGAGGGCGGAGCGGAGAAATCTCGGCCCCGCGGCTGGCGGACTCGCTCCGCGCCAAGGGCTTCCGGCTGGGGAGGATGAAGACGGGAACCCCCCCCCGGGTTCATCGCCGTAGTATTGCTTTCGAGGGCCTCCAGATCCAATACGGGGACGACCCGCCGGAACCGTTTTCCCACTTCACCCCGAGGCTGGAGGTGGACCAGGTCACCTGCTGGGCGACCCGCACCACCGAGGCCACCCACCGGGTGATCCGGGCCAACCTGGATCGCTCGCCCCTCTACTCGGGGAGGATCCGGGGGGTGGGCCCACGCTACTGCCCTTCCATCGAGGACAAGGTGGTCAAGTTCCCCGATCGCGGCTCGCATCACCTCTGGATCGAACCGGAGGGGCGCGACACCGATGAGATGTATGTGAACGGGCTTTCCACCAGCCTCCCCGAGGACGTACAGATGGAGATCTTGGCCACGGTGCCGGGAATGGAGGAGGCGGAGATGCTCCGCCCCGGCTACGCGGTGGAATACGATTTCGTGTACCCGGACCAGCTCTATCCGCACCTGGAGACCAAACGCGTGCGGGGATTGTTCCTGGCCGGGCAGATCAACGGCACCACCGGTTACGAGGAGGCGGCGGGCCAGGGACTGGTGGCGGGAATCAACGCCGCCCTGGCGATCCGGGGCGAGCCGCCCCTGGTGTTGCGGCGGTGGGAAGCATACGTGGGGGTGATGATCGACGACCTGGTGACGCTGGGCACCGAGGAGCCCTACCGCATGTTCACCTCCCAGTCGGAGTACCGGCTGCTCCTCCGCAACGACAACGCCGATGAACGCCTCATGGGCTACGGAGCCGCTCTGGGGCTGGTTGCGCCGGAGGAGCACGGATTGTGGGTGGAGCGGCGCGCGCGCATCCGGGAAGAGCGGTCGCGTCTCTCCGAGGCCAGGGTGAGCGCGCAGGCGGTGCAGGAGGCGAAGCCGTCCTGGCCGATGCCGGAGTTCGGCGGCGCCACCCTCGAGGAGCTTCTGCGCCGCCCCCAGGTGAGCTACGGGGAGCTGGCCGCCTTCTCGGAGCTCCCGCTTCTGGGCGAGCGGGACCTGGTGAGCCGGCTGGAGGTCGAGGTCAAGTACGACGGATACGTGCGCCGCGAGCGGGCGGCGCTGGAACGGCAGAAGGGCATGGAGGGGAGGGCGATTCCCGGGCCGCTCTACGACGGCGAGCTCCGGGGGATCTCGGTGGAGGGATGCGAGGCGCTGGCACGGGTCCGGCCGGGGAATCTGGGGCAGGCCTCGCGGGTGCGAGGGGTGTCGCCGGCGGACGTGGGGGTGCTGGCGGTGCGGGTGGAGGAGTGGCGGCGCCGGTCGGGCGGCGCCGGCGCCGGCCGCGGCCCCGGAACCGGTCCGGATCGGGGGCGGGACCCGGTGGCGGCAAGTCCGGAGAGCAGGGCTTCGGGCGCCGGGTTTCCGGCGGGAGGGACCGACGATGAAACCTGAACCCCGGCGGCCGACGGCTCCGGCCGCGGCCGCCATAAATGATAGAAAATTGTTTATTGAGTGGATATCTGAGAAATATCCAGAACTATCAGAGTCGGCGCGCGGAAGGCTCCTTGGGTACGGCGACCTGGTGCTCGAGGCGGGGATCCGGATGGGCCTGGTCTCCCGCGGAGACCTGGGAAGATTCTTCATGCGTCATCTCCGCGAGTCGTCCGCACCGGAATTGACGGAGCGGCTGGCGAAGGGGATCCGGGTGCTGGACGTGGGGAGCGGGGGCGGGTTGCCCGGGATCGCCCTGGCGATACTCCGGCCGGATCTAAGACTGACCCTGGTGGAACCCCGGCATCGGCGGGCGGCCTTCCTGGAGCGCGTGGTGCTCCAGTTGGGACTCTCGAACGTGGAGGTGCGGATGGCGTCGCTGGACGCGTTCGCGCGGGAGTGGCCCGGCGCGCGCTTCGACCTGGCGGTGTCGCGGGCCGTGGGCTGGACGGAGCCGATGGTCGCCATCCTCAGACGGATCTTGGAACCAGAAGGAGTCCTGATCCGGTACGGAGCGCCGGGCGCGACGATCCCGGGAGTGGAGAGCGCGCCCATCGACAGCGAGAGCCCGCGGGCGGTGCAGGTCTGGCCGCGCAAGTCCTGGGGAGCGCTCCCCGGAACGCGGTAGCCCGGACTCCTCGCTGCACCAGGGCGACCCGGCTCTCCCGAGGCCCGGGAGGAACCTGGCCGGGCCGCGATCGGCCTCGATGGACGCGGGTTTCACGTGAAACAACGCCTTCGGCCGGGATAGGGTGTCTTCTCGCTGGTGACCCGGACGTGATCGCAGCCTGGCAGCACCCACCACGAAGAGTTCCCGGGATCCGGAGTCGCTTCCGCTTTCGTGGGACCCGCGGGTCAACGAGATGAGCCTTTCCTTGAAGAGAGAAGAGAAGTCTCCGACGGTGACGAGCCGGTGCCCGCTGAGATGCATGTTTCACGTGAAACCAGGACGCGGACGGAGTCTGGGTCGCACAAGCCGATCGGCTTGTATTCTGAGAATGAACAAACTAATTACCTTGTCTTCTTGCCGGGCAGCTACCACTCCGGGAGTGTCCAGGCCGTTCCTCGCGACAAGAGGGCGCCTTGGTTGCCTCTTCGTGGCCCCGGGCCCCTAGCCAGCTCCGGGACGCGCGTCCGGGGGCGCCTCCTCCCGGCGCCGGGACCGGATCCTTGCCGTGCGGGCTCGAATCCGGCCGCCGATCCCAGAATCGCCGGCATTGGCAACCCATTGTATTTTGTCCACTTCTGCCTTCGTCCTTGGTCTGGGGTTCCCCCACATGGGGTTGCAGGACGTGTCTCTCACCGGATCGAGCCATGTCATTCTCAATGTGCGGGGACGAGGCGCTCCTGCCGCGGAGGCCTAGGCCTCCTCGTTCGACTGAGGTACTTCTGCCCGGTAGGGAGGACACCGCGGCCCCAGGACCCGGCCAGACGGCATCGCCGCGAGACCCTCCCGTGTTTCACGTGAAACACCCTCCCCCGGCGAGGACCGGCCCGGCCCCGATTGCTCCGGGGGACGAGTCCGACCGGTCCCCGAGTCGGTCGATCTCCCCATGGGTGGCCCCCGGGAGCGGGCCCCGGCCGGCGGTCCCGTGTTTTGATGGCGCGATCCGGCTCCCGTCGCGGTGGAGCCAGCCGGCCGGGGGGAGACCCGTTGACGAGCGGAACCGGGGGTCCGGGAGAATCGTCTGCGGTGCGCTTCGTCCGGGTCCACCTTGCCCGGTCCCGGGGCCCTCGGCGCGCGGGTGCGGAGGCGGACGCCGGCTGTCCCGGTGAGAGATCTCGGGAGGCCGGCGCTCCGAACGGACCTCGGCGCCCGCCGGTAATTCACTCCGCTATCGGCGGCAACGCCTTCTCCGTTGACACGACCGGCACCCGGCGGCAAGATAGTCGCGACCCGTGCCCCGGGCCGGCGGGTGCCGACGACTGGTAGCTCCTGGCAAGATAAGCGCTTATGGAGGGCGCACTCGCCGACTTCCCCCCGTTCACGGCACCCCGGGACCGGATCGGGCAACGGCTCCGCGCGGGACCGGCGGACCGGCCTCGGGAAGGCCCCGTCCGACCGCGTCTTGGGCGGCGCGCGACTCTGCGACCCATCCGGTAAACAACACATAATACATTGAAGTACAACAAATTACATGTTCACATCGGCAGAGGGCCCGCCGGACTCCAGCCCGTCCCGAAAGGATGCTCAGCGTGAGCAAGATGATCGCCATCGCCAACCAGAAGGGCGGCGTCGGCAAGACCACGACCACGGTGAACCTCGCGGCCGCCCTGGCCGCTTCGGGAAAACGCATACTCCTTCTCGACATGGATCCCCAGGGAAACGCCGGGAGCGGCCTCGGCGTCTCGGCGAACCAGTTGGAACGCGGCGTCTACGAAGTGCTTACCGGGAATTGCGCCGTCGACGAGGCGATCCAGACCACGGTGGTGCCCGGAGTGGACCTCCTCCCCTCCGGCCAGCGCCTGATCGGCGCTGAGATCGAGCTGATCACCGAGACGGGCCGGGAGAAGATCCTCCGCCATCATCTCGAACCGGTGCGCGGGCGGTACGACTACCTGCTCGCGGACTGCCCTCCCTCCCTGGGTCTCCTCACCGTGAACACGCTTTCCGCGGCGGACTCGGTGCTCATTCCCATCCAGTGCGAGTACTACGCGCTGGAGGGGCTGACCCAGCTCCTGAACGCGATCCGCCTCATCCAGCAGTCCCTCAATCCCGCGCTCGACATCGAGGGGATCCTCCTCACCATGTTCGACGCAAGGCTCAACCTCTCGCAGGAGGTGGCGGGGGAGGCGCGCAAGTTCTTCGCGGGGCGGGTCTACGAGACCGTCATCCCGCGCAACGTCCGCCTGAGCGAGGCCCCGTCATACGGGCTTCCGGTCATCCAGTACGATCGAGCCTGCGCCGGATCGCAGAGCTATCTGCAGCTGGCCCAGGAGCTCATCCGCGCACATACCCCGGACCAGGAAAGGGCAACGGTCACCCATGAATAGAAAGGCGTTGGGCCGCGGTTTGGAGGCCCTCATCCCCAGCTCCCCTTCCCCCGCCGCCCCGGTCGTGGAGTCTCCCACCGCCTCCGGAGATGGGAACCATCTGGTGCCGGTCGACCGGATCCGGCCCAATCCGTATCAGCCTCGCACGCAGTTCCATCCGGAGTCGCTCACCGATCTCGCGCAGTCGATCCGGGAGAACGGGCTCATCCAACCCCTGGTGGTACGACAGATCGACGGCGGCCACTATGAATTGATCGCCGGGGAGCGGCGGTTTCTCGCGAGCAAGGAAGCCGGCCTCACCGAGGTACCGGTGTTCGTGCGCAGGGCCACCCGCAAGGAGATGCTCGAAGTCGCCCTGGTCGAGAACCTTCAGCGCGAGGACCTCAATCCGCTGGAAGAGGCCGAGGCCTATCAACGGCTCGCCACCGAATTCGGCATGACCCAGGAGGACATCGCGACGCGCGTCGGCAAGAGCCGGTCCGCGGTGACCAATGCGCTTCGGTTGCTGGGACTTGAAGAGCCGCTCAAGGAACTTGTTTCACGTGGAACGCTCTCCGCCGGTCACGGGCGCGCGCTCCTCTCGGTGTCCGACCTGGCCACCCGCCGCCGGCTGGCCAGGGAAATCGTCGAGAAGAATCTCTCCGTGCGGCAAGCGGAGCTGCGTGCGCAGGGTGAACGCCCCAAGGGAACGCGTCCGGTGGCGCGCAAGCGTTCGCATCCCGCGCTCGAAGCCTGGGAGGAACGGTTGCGTCATCGCTTCGGCACCCAGGTTCGCATCGTCGGTGGGGTCGCGCGGGGCCGGGTCGAGATCCACTACTTCAGCGAGGAGGATCTGGAGCGGATTCTGGAACTGACCGGGACCGAGGCCTCGCTGTAGCGGGGAACCACGGTGCCCGACCACTCCGCCCCCCACGTCACCATCAGCATCCCGCGTGGCGGGGGGCACTCACCGATCACCCTGGGCTTCGCCCCGATCTGGCTCTGGATCGGCGGCCTCCTGGTGGTGGCGCTCTTGGCCGCGGGGGCGGCCGCGGCGGTCACCTACGTCCAGGCCATGGGGAAACTGCGTGAATACAGTACCCTCGCGGTGGAGGTGGAGACCCTGCGCAAACAGAACCAGGCGGTGAAGGAACTCGAGACGGAGCTCAAGGATCTGCGAGGGCTGCAGCAGCAAATGCTCCACCTGGCAGGTATCCAAGCCGCAATGGGAAACAGGGATACGCTAAGTGGCGGCCTTCCGGGGGCCGCCCCCGAAAGCCTGGGGGCGGACGCCGGAGAGCTCCTGTTCTGGCCCCTCGACGGGCCCATTCTCCGGGACTTCTCATCCAAGCACCCGGGTGTAGACATCGAGGGCAGGCGACGAAAACCGGTGGTGGCGGCGGGAGATGGGGTGGTGACCCGGGCCGGGCGGGACAAGGCGCTGGGCTTCCGGCTGGTCCTCACCCATGGGGACTCGCTCCGCACCGTGTACGCCAACGACGACCTGATCCTGGTGGCCCTCGGGGACAGCGTGGAGGCCGGGCAGGTCATTGCGCTGGTCGGGACGGGACCCGAGGGCGTCAAACCGCACCTGCACTTCGAGGTATGGCGGGGAGGCCGGCCGGTTCCGCCGCGCAGCGTCATCCCGCAACTCTTTCCCAACGATTGAGGAGGACAGAGATGTTCGGACCCAAGGACAACAAGGATACGCCGATGGTGAGCTCTCCCCGTGAGAAGCGCGTCAACAGCGTGATCGGGGAAGGATCGAGCATGAACGGCACCCTGCGGATCGCTGGGACGGTGATCGTGAACGGAGAATTCGAGGGGGCGATCGCCTCCACGGACACGGTGGTCGTGGGGAAGAGCGGTAAGGTGAAAGCGGACCTCGACGTGGTGAACGCCACCATCGGCGGCCGCATGGAGGGGCGCATCTTCGCCAAGGAACGAGTGGAGCTTCAGACCGGCTGCCACTTCCACGGCGACGTCCACGCCAAGTCGTTCGTGATCCAGGACGGGGTGTTCTTCCAGGGCAATTGCTCGATGGGCGAGGCCCAGAAGACGGGACAGACTGCCAAGGAACCCGCCGGGGCCTCGAAGCCCGATCTGGGTATCCTCAAGCAATCGTAGGCGGTGCGACCGCCGCCGGGAGCTGATGTGGATAACCGCCGCAAATTGTGGATAACCGACAACCCGTGATTGCATCGTGCGTTACGAGTCCGGGAATGCGCATGACTGGTGTCTTATACACACGACAGGCGTCGGGCCTGAAGCCGTCTCGCCGGCTCAAGCCCTCGCCGTTTCCCGCGTTATCCGGCGCATCTCGGCCCGGATGACCGTCGCCGCCCTGAAGGAGCGATCCCGATGACCACGTCGCAGAAAGTCAAGCTGACCCTGGCCGCCTTCGGGGTCGTCTTGGTGGTGATCGTCGCGCTGCAGAACCGCCAGCCGGTGGAGATCCACGTCCTGTTCTGGAGGGCGACGGTGGACCGGCTCCTCTTCATCCCCGGGCTCTTCGCCATGGGGATCGTGGTCGGGCTGCTCGTGAGCTGGGGATGGCGGCGCCGCCGGAAGACCCGCGAGCCTTGACCGCGGCCACCGCCGGCCGCGGCTCCACTACCTCGCCGGCGGCAGCGCCCCGACTTCGCTGACGCGCCCTCGTCAGCGCCCTGGCTCCGCTAACGCGCCACCGGCAGCACCGCAAGCGCATGCGGGACCACCAGCACCCGCGCCCGTGGGCCGAGCTTCGGCTCGAGGAACCCGACCGCCTCCTCCGCCGAGTCCGCCGTCGCCATCCCGCAGTCCCGGGCGATCTCCGGGGTCTCGGAGGCCACGACCAGGGCCCGTACGCGCTGCAACGCGCGCGCGACCATGAACGCCCGCTGCCCTCCCGCGCCGAACCCCCGCCGGCGGAGGCCCGCCACCACCGCGTCCGGATCTTGCCCCGCCCGCATGGCGGCCAGGAACTCGGCCTCGCCGGGGCCCCTCCCCGCCCCCTCGGGGCAGGGCGCGGGGAGCACCACCCACCCGCCCTCCCGTACCGCCGGTTCCGGGGAGAAGACCAGGTAGGTCAACGCCCGGGACGCCTGGTACAGGTTCGCGTCCTTGGGTGCGCCCACTCCCGCGATCACCGCGTCGAAGGGTTCGCGCCCCACCGGGACCCAGGTCCGGGGGGCGAGCCGGGCGGCCAGGCGCTCCAGCACCGCCCCCGGCGGGCCGGCGGCGGCCTCGAGCAGACCCCCCTCCCCGTCCAGGGCCACGTTGAGCACGAACGCCGGCCCCACCCGGCGCGCGATGGCCTCCAGCGCCGCGTGGACCGGGTTCCCCACCAGGCTCCCCAGCCGGGTCCCGGGATGCTCCAGGAAGGCCAGCCCGTGGAGCACCGAGATGGTCGCCGCCCCCGCGCATCCCACCGCCACGGTCTTTCGCCCACCGGAGTACCCGGCATACTGGTGCGGTTCGACCACTCCGGTGGCCAGGACCAGGTCCGCCCGGGCCACCCGGTGATGGATGCGGATCGGGACCGGTTGCGGGAGGGGCATGCCCGCGTCCCCGTCCGAGGCCCCGACCATGCCCAGGTCCAGGTAGTCGGCATCCCGTGCGCCGTCGGCGTCCTCCGTCCGGACGCGGGCTCCCGCCGGGCCGAGCTTGGCCGCGCGCTCCTCCGGCGTGGTGGGCCGGTGCATCCCGAGCGCGAAGAGGACGGTGACGTCGCGCTCGGCCACCCCCGCCGCCGCAAGCTCGTCCAGAAGCGCGGGGACGAGGAGATGATCGGGCGAGGGGCGGGTGGCGTCGGTGACGGCGATGGTCACCTGCATGCCGGGGCGGGCCAGGGACCGGAGGGGGGGGCCGGCGACCGGCCCCGCCAGCGCCCGGCGGACGGCGTCGAGCGGCGGAGGGCCCGGTTCCGGGGCGGGCGCGAGCGCGTGCTCCACTCGCCAGCCTGATGGAAATTGAAATCGGATCCGGCCGCGGCCGAAGCGAAGGAGCGTCTCCGCGGCGGGCCATGTGCCGGCCATGGGGCGAGGGTAGCACCGGCCCGCGACGCCCGTCCCGCCGCCGGGGGCGGGAACGAGAGTTCCCCGGACCCCCCCCGTGTTCCGGAACGAGCGCCACCCGTTGGGCCCCGGCGCCGGGCGCTATCCGTCTCGTTCCTCCGCGGGGTAGCATTGACGGCGGTGTGTCTCCCCGCGAGGATGGGCGGGAAAGGGGGCGTGGATGGTGGATTCGTCGCAGACGGGGACGCGATTGACCCGGGTCGAGCGGGACCGGGGGGTGAACCGCGTCCTGTGGATCGTCCTTGGGCTGAACTTCCTGGTTGCCGGGCTCAAGCTGGGGTTCGGCTTTCTGGCCGGGTCGCTCAGCATGATGGCCGACGGCGTCCACTCCACCCTGGACGGCTCCGGCAACGTGGTGGGGCTGGTGGGGATGAAGCTCGCGCGCAAGGCCCCCGACGAGCGCCATCCCTACGGCCACCGCAAGTTCGAGGCGCTGGCCGCGCTCGCCATCTCCATCTTCCTCTTCATCACCTGCTACGAGATCGTGACCTCGGTGTTCGGGCGGTTCCACGACCGGCACCGGATGGAGGTCGGCATCCTCACCTTCGCGGTCATGATCTTCACCATGGGCGTG
Source organism: Candidatus Eiseniibacteriota bacterium (assembly GCA_963728475.1). GTDB lineage: Bacteria > Eisenbacteria > RBG-16-71-46 > JABDJR01 > JABDJR01 > CAVSKL01. The sequence continues at coordinate 826,684 of CAVSKL010000001.1, read as the reverse complement.
AACTTCGTCGTGACCCGCTACGAGCGCCGGCAGGGGCGGCGGCTCCGGAGCATGATTCTCCTCGCCGACTCCCGGCACACCCAGAGCGACATCTTCGCCTCGATCGGGGTGATCATCTCCCTGGTGGCCGCGCTCCTCCGCGCTCCCGCCGTCGATCTGGCGGTGGCGCTGGGAATCGCCGCGTTCATCGCCTGGTCGGGTTACACCATCGTGAACGAGGCGTTCTCGGTCCTGGCCGACGCCCAGATGGTCGACCCCGACGAGGTGGTCCGCGTGGCCACCACCGTCCCGGGGGTGACCCGGGCCCATCGCGTGCGGAGCCGCGGCCTCCCCGACGACATTCACGTGGACCTGCATCTCCACGTTTCCCCGCAGATGACGATCGCCGACGGCCATGAGCTGGCGCACCGGGTCACGCAGCGGATCAAGGACGAGTTCGGCGGGGTGTCGGACGTGGTGGTGCACGTCGAGCCGGAAGACGAGCATGGGGACGAGGCCTCGTAGCCGGGTCGGAGGACCCGCCGGGCGGCGTCGGCGGACCGATCCACCGGACCGGACCAGACCGGATCCTTCGGTCTCCGGGAGCCTGGGTAATTCCACTAAGGCTTTGGCCGAGAGCGGGTTGCAGGGAGAAATCGGATAATTATAATCGTTTTTCTGGAAAAGCGTTTTTTAGGGAACAACTTAGCGGGGTCGCTGTATTACGGTACGAACGCGGCGGGGGGAGGCGGACCCCTCCCCGGCGCTCCGAAACTGACGGGTTGGGGGCCTACCCTGTGGCATTGGTGCCCTCCGGATGGCGTCCTTTCGTGACGCAACTTAGTCCGGGCGGCCACGGTGCAAACGGGGGCGGGACCCCCCTTAAATTCCCCGGTGCAGGCCGGAGGGATGGCGCGAGACCTCCATCGAGCGCAGTGGCAGACACCAGAGAGACCGTCGAGGGGTAGCGCCCTCGAAGAGAAGCCCGCCGGTGGCCCGGCGGGCTTCTTCTTTGGGTGCGCCCCGGCAGAGGCCGGGGCGTTCCCGCCCCATTCCTTCGTCCCGCCTCAGGCGAGGCCGGTCTTGAACCACTCCGCGGTGCGGGTGAGGACGCGGTCCAGTTCCGGCGGGGTGCCCTCGAAGGGATGCGCGGCTCCGAAGGTGTGCCCGGCCCCCTCCACCAGCATCAGCTTGGCCAGTCCGGGATCGGCGGCGCGCGCCAGCCGCTGCGCCTCCTCCGGCGGCACCGCGTCGTCGCGGGTGCCGTGCACGATCAGATAGGGAACGCGGAGCCGCCTGGCTGCGGCCACCGGGTCGTAGGCCTCGGGGTGGGATTCCAGGTCCTCGAGGAATCCCACCCCCATGCGGAAGACCTGGCCGGTGCGCGAGTTCACGACCTCCAGGAAGCCCTGCTTCCGCCAGAGCGCGGCATCGGCATCGGTGAACCGCCGGAAGGTGGAGACCGCGGCCCAGGTCGTCAGGCAGCGGATCCGGGGGTCGCGACCGGCGCGGACCAGGGCCACTCCGCCTCCGCGGCTGTGCCCGAGGGCGCCGACCTTGCGCACGTCCGCGCCCCCCAGGGGGATCTCGCGCCGGCCCACCGCGTCCAGGACCCGGCCCAGGTCGTCGAGTTGCTTGCCCACCGTGTCGGCAGTGAACCGGTCGGGCTCGGTGAAGTCGGTGGGGTTCTCCCCGATCCCCGAGCCGGAGAAGTTGAAGGTGACCAGAGCCAGGCCCGCTCCGGTCAGCCGGCGGCCGGTCTCCGGCCAGAACCCCCAGTCCTTGAACCCCTTGAAGCCGTGGCAACCGATCACCACCGGCGCCCCCAGGGGGGTGTCGGGAAGGTAGACGTCGCCCCGGAGGGGGCCATGGGGGGCGTCGGCGATCTGGAAGGGGGTCCGGTTCATGGGGTGGGTCTCCCGAGAGGGCAACGGGGGCCGGGTCGCGGGTGGAAAAGCGGACATCGGGGAGGGTCCGGGGCCGAAACTAAAAGGCCGCCACTGCAGACTTGCTGGCCGCTATAGCAAGCCTGCCCGCCGAACGGGGATGCCGGCGGTGTGGCGGCTCTTCGAAACTTAGGCCGGGATCCCGCCGCGGTCAAGCGGTATGTGATAAATTCCATGACTGTCCCCATTACAGTGGATCTGGGACGCTCATAGCCCACATTTTCAGACAATCGAGGCCTCCGGACGCGATCCCGGCCTCACCGCCGGTCCGGCGGCCAGCGGCTGGCGATGGGCATCCGGCGCCCGCTCCCGAACGCCTTGGGGGAGATCTTGAGCCCGGGGGCGGCCTGGCGGCGCTTGTACTCGGCGTGGGTGAGCATGGACACCACCCGGTGCACCACCCCGGCGGGCAACCCGCCGGCGATCATCTCATCCTCGCGCTCCCACTTCTCCACGTACCGTTCGAGGATCTCGTCCAGCATCTCGTAGGGGGGGAGCGAATCCTGGTCGGTCTGATCCGGCTTGAGTTCCGCCGATGGCGGCTTGGTGAGGATGCTCTCGTTGAACACGGCGCGCTCGCGGTTCAGGTGCCGGGCCAGCGCATAGACCGTGGTCTTGGGCAGATCGCCGATCACCGCCAACCCGCCGGCCATGTCGCCGTAGAGCGTGCAGTAGCCCACCGCGAGCTCGCTCTTGTTCCCGGTCGAGAGCAGAAGGTGCCCGAACTTGTTGGAGAGCCCCATCAGCATCACCGCCCGCGCCCGCGCCTGCAGGTTCTCCTCGGCCGGGCCGCTTGCGGTCGCGGCGAAGAGCGGGCGGAGCGCCTCCAGCAGCACCTGGAACACCGGCTCGACCGGAAGCACTTCGTAACGGATGCCCAGGTTCTCCGCCACCGCCTCGGCGTCGGTGAGGCTCCCCGGCGTGGAGTACCGGCTGGGCATCGCGATCCCCCACACCCGGTCCGGTCCCAGCGCCTCCGCCGCCAGCGCCGCGGTGAGCCCCGAGTCGATTCCCCCCGAGAGCCCCAGCACCGCGCTCCGGAACCCGCACTTCCGCGCGTAGTCCCGGAGCCCCAGGACCAGGGCCCGGCGGATGGACTCCATTTCCTCCGGCTCCGGGTGAATCTCGGCGGGGGCGTCGGGCCGCCCCGCGTTCGCCCGGATCCTTCCCCCTCCGTCCGAGGCCTCGGAGAAGGCGCGCGAGACGAGGGGGGTGACCCCGGCCGCGCGACCGGCCGGAACCCCCGCATCCGCGCCCCCGCCCGCCCCCGCTTTGGCCGCGGTTCCGCCGCCCCCGTCGCCGGCCACCTCCACCTCCACCACGAGGATCTCCTCCTCGAACGGGCGGCCGCTGGCCAGGAGGGCGCCGACGGCGTCGAAGACGAAGGCCTCGCCGTCGAAGATGAGCTCGTCGTTCCCGCCCACCAGGTTGGTGTAGAGCAGCGGCAACCGGTGGCGCTCGCAGTGGCTCCGGAAGATGGAGCGCCGGAGCGGCCCCTTGTTGCCGTGAAAGGGGGAGGCCGAGATGTTGAGGAGGATGTCCGCGCCGTTGCCCGCCAGCTCCGCCACCGGGTCGCGGTGGTAGAGCCGCCGCGGCCAGAACCCGGCCTGGTTCCACGCGTCCTCGCAGATGTGGAGCCCCCAGCGGAGGCCTCCGAACTCGACCGGGAAGGCCTCGTCGTGGTCCGGCTCGAAGTAACGCCCCTCGTCGAACACGTCGTAGGTGGGGAGGAGCTTCTTTCGCACCTGGTGGCGCACGCGTCCGCCCGCGCAGAGGAGTGCGGCGTTGTAGAGGGGCTTGCCCGAGGCCCCGGGGTTGGCAAGGGGGGCGCCGAAGACCAGGCCGGCGGCGCCGGCGGCCCCGGCCAGGCGGTGGACCGCGTCCCGGACGGCGCGCTGGAAGTCGGTGAGATCGAGGAGGTCGCGGGGTGGATAGCCGGTCAGGGCCAGTTCGGGAAACACCACCAGGTCGGCCCCGTCCCCGGCCGCCCGCCGGTACCAGGCCTCGATCCGGGCGGCGTTCCCGGCGAGGTCCCCCACCGTGGTATTGATCTGGCAGAGCGCGACCCGCATGAAGCCTCTCCTCCCGAGCCGGTCAGTCTATCATTGTCCCCAGGCGCCCCGCGTTGCCGCCCCGGAGGGGGGGTGCTAGTTTCCTCCGGATGATCATGACCCCAACCGAGGAGAGCCGGCGCGTGGAAAGTCCGTCCGCCCCGTTCCCGGGATCGGAGCCCGCGGAGCCCGAGAGCCGCCGGCGGCGGATCCTGGCGGTGGTGAATCCGGTGGCCGGCCCCCGCGGGTCGCAGCGGGCGGCGCGCGACCTGAGCGAGCGGGGGCGCAAGCTGGGGGTGGAGCTGGACGTGGTTGAGACCCGGCCCGATCTGAACGGGAACGCCGCGGTGGACACCATGGAGGGCCCCTACGATTGCTACCTGGTTCTGGGGGGGGACGGAACGGTGATGGAGGTGGCGGGGGCGGCGATGCGGAACGGGGTGCCGCTCGCCATCATCCCCCGAGGCACCGCCAACGCGGTGGCCTGGCACTTCGGGATCCCCTTCGACGTGGGCCAGGCGCTGAAGCTCGCCATCGAGGGGCGCCCCATCCAGATCGACGTGGGCCGGACCCGCAACCGAGATTTCCTGGTCATGGCGGGGCTCGGCTACGACGCGGCGATCGTGCGCGACGCCACCCGGGTCCTCAAGCGCCGGTTCGGATTCCTGGCTTACCTGTACGCGGCGGTGAAGAACATCGGCCGCCGTCCCAACACCTTCCGCATCCTGCTCGACGACGACCCGCCGATCCGGGTGCGCGGGGTGAGCGCGGTGATCACCAACATCGGGACGCTCGCCGGCAACGTGCGGTTGGTGCGCCAGGTGAACCCCCGGGACGGGTTGCTGGACCTGATCGTGGTCTCCATGGAGAACTTCGGCGATTTCTTCCGGCTGATCTACTGGGGGCTCCTGGGAAAGCTGGAGCAGGATCCGCGCGTCCGCTATTACCGCGCCGGGCGGATCCGGGTGGAGTGCCGCCCGCTGGCGCCGCTCGAGATCGACGGCGACGCCATCCCCGGCCGCCACCGCGAGCTTCAGGCCGAGGTCCTGCCCAACGCGTTGACGCTCATGGTCCCGCCCGAGGCCAAGCCGCGCTTCCCGTGGATGCCGGACATCACCTGGACCCCCTCCGGGGTGGGACTCCCGCGGGGGAGGCTGAGCGGGAAAGGCTGAGCGGGATCTCCCTGGCGGATGGCCCGGCGGATGGCCCGGCGGAGCGACCCGGGCGGGGGAACCGGGCCTTCCCCCCGGACGCCGCGCCGGAGGGGCCGGGGCGTCCGCCGCCGCCGTTAGCGCTTCTTCAGCTCGTACCCGGCCGGCACCTCGAACACCGAGGCGTCCGCGTCCCGGTGCGAGACCTCCTCCACGGTGGTGGTGGAGGAGAACATCACCCCGGGATCGAGCTCGGGGACGTCGCCGCCGGAGTCGTCCTCGGGGACGGCCTTCGCCAGCGCCTTGGAGGCGAGCTTCTTTCCGAACCCCCCGAAGCTCAGGCCTCCGCCGGAGTCCTCGGACTTTTTCTCGCGCATCTTGGCTCGCTCCGCCTTCGCCTGGTCCTGCGCCTTGCGGAGCTGCGCCTCCTGCTCGGGGGTGAGCTCCATCCCCACCGAGAGCGTGGTCATCATGGGATAGCCCTGGAGCTGGTCCAGGTGGCTCTTGAGGTCGTCGATCGACATTCCGGTGGAGAGGAGCGCGGCGGCGAGCATGGTCTCGCCTTCCTGCATGCCCGTTCCCATCGCCACCGTGGACTTTTGGCCGAAGGCACGGGCGTCGTCGCCGCAGGGGACGTCGGCGGCCAGCCATGAGTCGACCACCACCCGGAACCGGGCGGCATCGCCCCCCTTGGGATCGGCGACCGCCACCCGCATGGTGAGAACGGTCTCGGCCGCGTCGTGCCCGGCGATCCGCCGCGACTGCCCGGTCTGGTGGACCTCCACGGTGACGTCGGGCTTCTGCCCCTTGGGGAGCTTGGCCTGGTCCTTCTGGGACCTGTCGGTGGCCTTCTTCATCTTCTTCACGCTCTCGTCCATCCGCTTCTTCATCTCGGCGAAGGAGAGCTCGGTATACGACTTGCCGCCGTCGTCGATCTCCCAGATCAGGCCCTTGTCCAGCCGGGTGACGGTGTGGTGGTGGGAATCCTTGGTGAGCGCCTTGAGCACGCCGTTCTTCGGGTTGGACTCGCTTCTCTCGGCCAGCTTGTCTCCGGAGAGCCAGGTCTCGGTCCAGCCCTCGGTGGCCCCAAGGCCTCCGAACCCGTTCGAGACGTGGGTGCTCTTCACGTAACAGTCGGCGTGGGCGGCGGAGCCGGCCAGGAGCAGAAGGGCCGCGGCGGCCGCGGAAGCGGGGAAGGCCTGTCGCATGGGGGTGTGTCCTCACGCCCCCGGGCGGCAGGGGCTCAGTCGGTGAAGTCGACCTCGACCGGGCCCGGAATGAGGCCGGCCTCGAAACCCTCGGTGAGGAGAAGGCGAACCGCCCGCCGCCCCTTCTCGCCGTAGTCCACGGTGAGGTCGTTGACGTACATGCCCACGAAGGCGTCGGCAAGGTCCTCGGTCATGTCGCGGGCGTAGGCCATGGCGTGCCGGACCGCCTCGGCCCGGTGCTCCAGGCCGTACACGATCGAGTCCTTGAGCACCTTCGACACCGCGCCGATCGCGTCGGGGCCGAGGGACCGGCGGATGGCGTTCCCACCCAGAGGGAGGGGCAACCCGCCGGTGCGCTTCTCCCACCAGGTCCCCAGGTTCAGGATCTCGGAGAGCCCCTTGTTCCGAAAGGTGAGCTGGCCCTCGTGGATGATGAGTCCGGCGTCGGCCCGCCCCTCGGCCACCTCGTCCAGGATCCGGTCGAAGGGGACGACCTTGAACCGGAAGTTCCCGATCGCCATCTTCAGCGCCAGGAAGGCGGTGGTCATGGTGCCCGGGACCGCCACCAGCTTCCCGCGGGTGAGGTCCTCGACCGGCATCGCCTCCCGCGCCACCACCATGGGGCCGTACCCCTCGCCCATGCTCGCTCCGTGCGGCAAGAGCGCGTAACGATCCTGGAGGTAGGCATAGGCATGGATGCTCACCGCGGTGATGTCCAGCTCCTCCCGCATGGCCCGCATGTTCAGGGTCTGGATGTCCTGGAGGACGTGTTCGAACCGGTAGCCCCCGGTTTCGATCCGGTCCGCGGCCAGGGCGTAGAACATGAAGGCGTCGTCGGGATCGGGGCTGTGGCCCAGGGTCAAGGTCTGGGGATTCATCAGAACCTCACGAAATAGAGGGGAGAAAGCGGACAGGGCGTCGATTCTACCCACCCGGGAGGGTGGTGTCACGGCCGGGGGCAGGGGGGCGGGGGCCGGCGCCTCGCTTCGGGGCCTCGGAGGGGGCGCGCCGGGCCCCGGGTCATGGCTTGACGCTCCCGCCGCCAACCCCTTAAATCCCGGGGGGGCCGGCCCCCCGTTCATCCAAGGAGGGATTTTCATGCGGTCACCTTTCCGCGGAGCCGGTGGTGGCGCCGCCGGTGTGGCGGCGTTGGCGGTGACGGCCGCCCTCGTCCTGGCCGCCGGCCGGGCGGCAGCCGAGGCGCCGTTCTTCTACGACGACATCAGCACCGTATCGGTCTACGACTCGACCTTCACCCCCATGAACCGGCACGCCGGGCTCCTCAACCTGTACGTGCAGGGCTGGACCTACCCCGACGCCGGAAACCCCCGCCAGGGCGTGCTGTCCCAGAACTGGGCGGCCGAGTTCCGCGGGAGGTGGGTGGCGCCGCTCGACCCGGCGCAATCGCTGACCATCGAGGTCAAGGGCTCGTCCCGCGACCACGTGGTGAGCGAGGACTACTTCCTGCGCACCGAATACATGTACCAGGGACTCAAGGTGGCCATGTTCCCCTACGCGGGAATGCGGGTGCCCGAGCACGGCGAGTTCGAGGTGTACGGCGGGCTCGAGAGCATGTCGTACAAGCTCCAGGACGTCTTCCCCGGGTTCCAGGGGGACGTTCCGCTCGGTTTCCGCGGCTGGGCCGAGCTGCGTTACGATCTGGACGCCTCCAACCCGGTGCTCCGGCTCGAGGCGCTGAGCCACACCCTCGCAGGGTGGGGGGTGCCCGACCTCACCGTCACCGGGGGGCTCGATACCTTCTTCCAGGAGGGGGCCGCTCCCCGGTGGTTGTTCGAGGCCCACGCCGAGTACGCGCTGACCCAGGGGTTCGGACAGCTGGGGGTCCTGGCTGGCTACAGCCTGGACATGGCCCATGACGGAATCCAGCAGTTCTCGCTCGGCGGGAAGGTTGGGCTGTTCTAGCCGCGTGCGGCCAGGGCGGATCCGCTCGCGTCCGGAGTCCGGGTCGCGCCCGCTCCGGCCGCCCGCGCGGAGCCGCGGCGTTCCGGGGATGGAGGGATCCGGCGGCGAGGTATGAAGAGGGTCCCCGATCCCCCTCCCCGATGGGGTAAACTCCTCGGGAAACGCCACTTCAGTCCAGGAAGGCCCAGCATGAAACTCGCCCTACTCGCCCTTCTCGTCTCCGGAGCGCTCGTCCTGGCCGCCCCCGCGGGGGCCTCGGAGAGCGGACTCGACAGCCTGGATCTCACCCCGGCCGTCCCCCCCACCGATCCCGGCCCCGCGATCCGGGCCATCGAGGAGTTCCCCTGGTTCCGCGCCGCGGTCTGGGACTCGGCCGGCGGGGTATTCCGGGCGGCGGTGGCCGAGAGCGCCCACTTCGAGCCGCGGATGGTGCTCCAGGAACTCCGGCAGAAGGGGTACCCCATGGACCGGATGACCCTGCACTTCGCGGTGGCGCACGGGAACCTGGACTTGGTGCGGGTGGTCTCCGAGGCCAACGACATGAAGTTCGGGGTGGTGTTCACGCTCAATTCCCGGCGGTTCTGGGGGTTCCTGGGTCGGAACCCCCGCGGCCAGCAGGCCGACATGAAGCTGGACGGGATCGTTCACCTGGGGAAGGTGGACCCGGCCACCCACACCGCCGACATCGACTCGCTCGAGATCGTGGGGTTCGCCCTCACCGAGCCCTTCCACGTGACCAGAAAGCCCTAGGGACCCCGGGTGACCTGTCCCCACTGCGGCGCGGCGAACGACGCGGACGCCCGGTTCTGCCGGGGGTGCGGGAAGGGAGTGGAGCCCGCCGCCGGCGAGGAGGCGGCCGCGCCGGCGCCTGCGCCCGCGTCCGCGTCCGCGTCCGCGTCCGGAGGGAGCCTTCCCCTCCCCTCCCGAAACGACCCCGCGGACCTGGTTCCGGCCAGAGCGCTGGGATGGAACTGGGGCGGATTTCTCGTTCCCTACTTCTGGCTCATGGGCCACGGCCGGGTGACCGCCGGGTTCCTTCTCCAGATCTCGATGGGGGTGCCGCTGCTCAACCTGCTTCACGTCCTCCTCTATCCCCTGGTCGGGATCTACCTGGGCCTGAACGGATACCAGACCGCGTGGCGCCATCAGCCCTACCACTCCCTGGAGCAGCTCCGGGACCGGGAGCGGGAATGGACGGTGTGGGGATTCACGGTGGTGGTCCTGGCGCTCCTGGGCTTCCTCGTCCTCTTCCTGGTCTTCGGGCCCCTCTACCGCGACGCGATCAGCGCCCTGAACCAGATCCCCTGACGCGCGGCCCGCGCTTTTGGGCCCGGCCGGGCGGAACCGCGGCCGTGACCGCCGGGGCGCCCGCTGCATCCATCTCCCGGCGGGGGGGCTCGGGACCGGCGACGTGCCGGACCGCGGGCGGGCGGGACCGGCGACGTGCCGGACCGCGGGCGATGAACGAATCCGGCGCCGCGGGCGCCTCGGGAGAATGCGATGAGCCTCATTCAGGACAAGGACCGGCCCCGGGTGCGCGAGCGGCTGGCCGGCATGGCCGGGCCGGTGAAGGTGATCTTCTTCACCCAGCAAGACGAGTGCACCTATTGCTCGGACACGCGGGAGATCCTGGAGGACCTGGCCGCGCTCAACGAGAACATCCGGCTCGAGGTGCACGACTTCGTGGCCGACGTCGCGCTGGCCAAGCAGTACGGCGTGGACAAGATCCCGGCCACGGTGGTGGCCGGGGCCAAGGATTTCGGGATCCGCTATTACGGGATCCCCGCGGGCTACGAGTTTGCGAGCCTGCTGGAGGACCTGGTCATGGTCTCCACCGGCGACTCGGGCCTCTCCGGGCCCACCCGGGTCCGGCTCCAGGCGGTGAAGAACCGCGTGCACATCCAGGTCTTCGTGACTCCGACCTGCCCGTACTGCCCGGGAGCGGTGCGGCTGGCCCACCAGTTCGCCATGGAGAGCGACCGCGTCACCGCGGACATGGTCGAGGCCGGGGAATTCCCCGAGCTCAGCCTTCGCTACAACGTGAGCGGGGTGCCGAAGACGGTCGCGAACGAGAGGTCGGCGGCGGAGGGGATGATGCCCGAGGCCGCATTCCTGGAGCAAGTCCTGGCCGCGGCGGGGGCCTGACCCGCCCGGAGGGTGGTGCCATGGCGGAGAACGAACCGCGCTTCTCGATGACCTGGGAGCACGTGACCGGCCACGAGTTCAAGGTGAGGTTCGACTGGGAAGGGGTGGACGAGCACGCCTCGAGCGAGGTCTGAGGGGGCGCATTCCTCCCGCCCCCCCCCGCGGACCGCATCAGCGCGCCGCCCCCAAGACGTAGGCGCGGGCCGAGGGATGCTCCACCCCCGGGTAGGGATCGCGGGTCACCGTCCACTGCACCGAGTAGCCCGCCTCGGCCAGGTACCCCTGCATCTCCGCGGTCCGGAAGAAGGTGAAGTCGAGCGAGACCGGCCGGTCCCACCAGGTGTCGAGGTGCACCACCTCCGTCCCCACTTGGAAGCCGGCCAGGAGGAGCCCCCCCCACCGCAGGTGGCCCTTCATGTTCCGGATCGCGCCGGCCACCCGTTCCCGGGGAAGGTGGATGAGCGAGTAGAAGGCCACGATGCCGGCCAGGTCCGCGGGCTCTCCGTCGAGGGTGGCCAGGTCCCCGGTGCGGAATCCGATGTCGGGATGGGAGCGCGCCGCAATTGCCACCATGGCCGGAGACAGGTCGAGGCCGTGGACGTTGACCCCGCGGTCCTTCAGGTACCGGGCCACGTTTCCGGGACCGCAGCCCGCGTCGCACACCGGGGGGCCGGAGCCGACCTCCTCCGTAAACGCGTCGAGGAGCGCCCGGTCGAGGGGCTTCCCCGCCAGCTCCCCGGAGATCCGCGCATCGTACTCCGAGGCCACCGCGTCGTAGCCGGCGCGGACCGGATTCACGTCGCACCTCCGTGGCGGCCGGCCCCGGGGGCGTCCCCGGGCGAGACCGGCCCGAGCGCGAACGCGTAGGCCACGGTGTCGTCGCCGGACTCGCGGCCGCCGAGGGCCGCGTAGAGCCGGAGGGCGGCGGCGTTTCGGCGATCGGTGAGCACCCAGGCCTCGCGGCAACCCAGGGTGCGGCCGTGGGCGAGGAGCGCCCGCAGGAGTTCCCTCCCCAGCCCGCGCCGCCGGTGGGACGGCGCCACCCCGACCTCGTTGATCCAGAGCTCGGCCGGCTTGTCCGGATGCAGGTAGTGCAAGGCCGAGGCCATCCCCACCACGCGATCCCCGTCGAGGGCGACCGCGAGATGGTGGCGCAGGTCGTTCAGGAACTCGCGGGCCAGCTCCGGCTGCACCGGAGGGTCGAACACCCCGGGGGCCACCCGCGCCAGCGCCGGCTCGTCGCCGGGGCCGAGCACGCGCACCCGCGGCGCCTCACCGGAAAAGGGCGGCGCGGGGGTCACGCGGACGTCCGGTCGGCCAGGGCCTCCTTGACCGCGGGGCTGGCCTTGAACACGCCGCGCACGGTCACGTCGCCGATGGTGGCGCGGGCCAGCTCGGGCGGGACGTCCTCGTGGATGGTGAGGAGGCCGACCACGCGGAGCGAGAGCCGTTCGCCGGCCGCGCGGACTTTCTCCAGGCTGCCACGATCATGGACGAGGGCGCCCAGAACCATGGCCCGGCGGGTGGCCGCCTCGTGCACGGCGTCGGCGTGGCGGGCGAGTTGGTCGTGGATGGCCACCCGGATGAACTCGGCCCGGTTGGCGTAGAACCCCTGCTCGACCAGAAGTTCGATCCGGCCGACGTCCACGGGGCTGAGATTGACGGTGAGCTTCTCGAGATCCGGCATGATCGCGTCCTCCCTCTGGCCATCCGGTTGGATGGTATGAGGATGTTGTAAACCTTCCTTGGGGATGCTGTCAATCACCCCGGTGGATGGCTCGAGGGAGCGGGACGCTTGGCCCGCAGTCGGTTCGGCGGGGGTCGTATCCCGGCACCCGGGGCCGCGCGTCCCTCCGCGTTTCCCCGTGGCGACTCCCGGGCCGCCGGCGCACAGGCGTTTCCGCTCGTCCTTGCGAACCCGGTATTGCGTTGTCTACCAACACATTAGTCGTGCGGCCGGCGGCGCCGGTCCGGACGCCGGCGCCCTACTCCTGGTTCAGGCCTCCCGCGTAGATCGAGTTCCTGGGTTGGGCGAACAGGGTGGCGGTGAGGAGCGAGTGGGTGAGCCGGTCCACCGGAAACCCGCCGAAGTCCCCTTCGAGGACCTACAGATGGGCCAGGACCCGGTCCGGAAGCCCCCGGCCGGGGCCGGCGATCAGTAGAGCGGCTCCCCGGCCGCGGTGAGCTTGTCGATCCACATCTCCTCGAGCACCTGAAGATCCTCGGCGGGGTCGTATCCCGGTTCGTCGGGCGGCTTCAGCCGGTCCAGCTCCTCGAACGCGAACGCCGCGGCCCCGAACTCCTTCCAGTCGGCCAGGAGGTCCCGGTTGGGGTGGGAGCCCATCTCGAGCTGGAACCGGTGCCGGTTGAGCCGGCCGGCGAGGTTCACCGCGGATCCCACCAGCGATCTTCCGGACACGGTGTTCCGGACGCGGTAGACGCCCACGGGCGGGGGCGATTCCTTGTACTCGCGCGACAACGCCTTGCGATCGATCTGGTTCATGGGATGCCTCGTGGACGCGGAAGTGTGGCGGACGGCGGAAGCGCTACCCGGTCACCCGCTTGAAGTAGTTCAGAAGGTTGGCGCCCAGCATGCCTTCCAGCTCGTCCTCCTTCCAGCCCCGCTCCAGGAGCCTCGCGGTGAGCGCGGGGAGCTTGCCGAGGTGCTCGAGCCCCACCGGGAACCGGCGGGCGCCGTCGAAGTCGCCGCCCAGCGCCACCCCGCCCGTGCCCATCACCCGCAAGGCATGCTCCACGTGATCGGCCACGTCGTCCAGGGTCGCCAGCGGCACATGCCGGTTGTAGACCTCGTACTCCTGGTCGGTGATGCCGGCGAAGTCCTGGAAGTCGGTGCGGTCGGTGACCCGGGCGTAGTCGGAAGTCTCCTTGGCCCGCGCCCACGCCTTGGATTCGTCCACCACGAACCCGCTGGCGAAGCAGATGCCGAGGGTGCCGCCGGCCTCGGCCAGGGCGCGGAGCTGCGCGTCGTCCAGGTTCCGGCGATGGTCGTTCACCGCCTTGCAGGAGGAATGGCTGGCGAAGGGGCTCTTTTCCGCCACCTGCAGTACGTCCCAGAAGGTCGCCGGGGCCACGTGGGAGACGTCCACCGCCATCCCGATCTCTTCCATGGTGGCGACGACCGTGCGGCCGAAGCCGGTGAGCCCGCCGTGGACCGGGAGCGACCGGTCCATGGGCCCGCACCCGTCGGCCCAGGAGTTGGTGTTGTTCCAGGTGAGGGTCATGGCGCGGACCCCGCGCTCGTGGAAGCGGCGCAGGGTGCCGAGGGAGTCCTCGATGGCGTGGCCGCCCTCGATCGAGAGCACTCCGGCGAACCGGCCCGCCCGGACCGCCGCCTCGATCTCGTTCCCGGTGCGGCAGGGGGCCAGGCGCTCCGGAAACCGCGCCACCTCCTCCTCGAACCGGTCGATCAGCCGGTCCACGTGCTCCGCGCACCGGTCGGGAATGAGCCGGGGAGAGACGTAGCAGGCGAAGAGCTGCGCCGTGTGGCCGGCCTCGGCGATCTTCTCCCACGAGAGATGCGCCTCCGGCGGCGCGGAACCCAGGTCGTAGCCCCGCTCCAGCATCTCCGAAAGGGTATCCACGTGGCCGTCCATGACCACGGCGCGGGCATGAAGCGCGCGGGCGCGTTCGAGGAACTCGGGGGCGGGATCGGGCATGGGGGAGATCGTAGAGGGTGGAGAAGCGCGGGGCAAGCGATCCCGGCGGCTTCCCGCCGCCGTCCCGAGGCCCCGCCGCGCCGGAAACGCGAAGCCCGGGACGCCGTCGTGCGCCCCGGGCTCCGCCGCTCGCCAGCCTCAGGCCTTCCGGCCGGGATCAGTATCCGTCGTAGTACCCCCCGTCGCCGGCCGAGATCTGGAGCAGGGTCAGGGCCGCCCGGTGGTGGAAGTGATGCAGGTGCACGCGATAGGCTTCGAGCGAGTCGAACTCCTCGTTGCAGTACGGGTCATAGTAGACGTAACCGTCGGGCGGATAGTTCCCCAGCTCCACGTTCACCGCGACCCCACCCAGGTAGAAGCCCAGGTTGGCGCTGAAGTAGAAGGGCTGGTCGTCCAGGTAGATCCGCGGGGCGCGTTCCACCCACACCGGCGGCCGCCGCACGATGATCCGGGGGACGTACCGCACCACGCGCCGCCCCCGCCAGATCACCACGCGCCGGTGCTCCCGGTAGCCGTCGTTCCGGCCGTGATAGCCGCGCGGGTCCCGCCCGCCGTCCTCCCGGCCGTACCGGTCACCGCGCTGCCCGGAGCGGCCGTCCCGGTAGCTCCGATCCTGCTCGCGGTTCCGCTGGGGCGCCCGCTCCTGCCGGGCCCGGCTCTGCTGTCCAGCGTGGCCCGGCTGCTGGGCATGGCCCTGCTGCTGGGCATGGCCCTGCTGCCGCCGGCCGGTCTGCTGGCGTTGGTGCGTCTGCTGCCTCTGCTGCCTCTGGTGTTGCTTCTGGTGGCCTCGCCCATGGCCTTCCGGCGCAGCCTGAGCCACCGACGCCGCCGGGCCGGCGCCGATCGCCAGAGCCATCGCGACCAGGGCGCCGGCGAGGATGTTTCGTTTCACCTTGTGTCGGGCGTTCATGGCATCTCCCTTTTCGTTCCAGTTGCTCCGAGGCCCGGGCAGCCGGTCGCCGCACCCCTCTAGCCGGCGACCGGCCGTCCGCTCCTCGCGAAGGTCCGCGCCGCCCGGAACCGTCGCCCGGGTCCGGGCTTCACCGTCCTTCCGGCCGCGCCCCGCCCAAGCGGAGCCCGCCCACCTGGTACCAAAGCAGAGCGCGTGCCAAGCGCGACGCCGGCTTTCCCGGCCTTCCAATTACTTGTCCAAGAGGGGGTTGTGAAAAGTCCCGGGGTCCGGTGCGCCCCGCGCCGAGGCCTCGGGTGTGTCGCGCGGGGGACAGGGTGCGGCACGGCCGCCTCACCGCGAATCCATCGAGGCCGGCCGGCCCGCGCTCCCGGTAGAGGGCCCGGAACCGGCCGGACGCTCCGTAACTACCCGGACCAGACCTGGCTGATGACCGACTTCAGGTACGGCGTGGCCAGCTGGAAGTTCCGCCCCACCGGGTATGGATTGGGGAACCACTTCCAGAGGAAGACGCCGATCACCGAGGGCTCGCCCTCCACCGCGTCGAGCGCGATGCGGAGGCACATGGCCTGCATCCCTTCTGCGTCGGGGCCGTCCACGCGGTAGTCCCAGGGACGGACCGGCGCGTCGTAGGCGCGGTTGTAGCCCAGCTCGGTGAACACGATCTTCTTGTGCTCGCGGCCGGCGAAGGCGTGGAGTTCTCTCATGAGCCGCCCCCAGCCCGCCCCCACCTGCGCGGAGTCGGCGCCGGGACCGGTTACGAGCGGGAAGTAGGCCTGGATCCCGATCACGTCGAGCGCGTCCCAGAACGGCACCTGCCGGTAGTGGGTCCAGTTGGCGCCGTAGGTGAGGGGAACGCCGGTGTGCTCGCGAACCCGCGCGATGACCTCGCGCCATTCCTTCTCATGGCTGAGGGTGCTGTCGAGTTCGGTTCCCACCACGAAACCGTCGGCGTTCCGGCAGGCGTCGGCCAGGTTCACGATCCAGGTGGTGTATCCGGTGAAGAACCGCCGCCACTGGGCGTCGGTGGTGAACGCGATGTCGCCCCGCCACGCGAACGGGCTCCCCCAGTAGGCGAGGTGCGGCTTGATCAGGATCTTGAGCCCCAGGGCATGCGCGTCCTCGATGGGGCGGGTCAGCCACTCGGGCGGGTCGAGCGGATCGAAGTCCCAGGACCGCACGTTGCCGTCCCCGGCGATCTCCGCGTAAGGATGGATGCAGACCCAGTCCGCCCCCACCTCGCGGATGTCGCGCATGGTGGAGCGCATGGCCGGCGAACCCCAGTCGCGCCCGTCGGTATGGGTGGAGATGATCACCCCGCGAAGCTTGTGATGGGGGCCGGCGGCCTCGGCGCGGTCCCGCCCGGGCGCGGGAACGAGCGCGAGGAGCGCGATGACCGAAACGAGCGGGATGCGATTCGTGGCGTGAACCTCCGGGTCGGCGCGGCGCGGCTCGAGGCCCCGGGTCTCATTGCCCCGGGGCCGGGGGCGCTCGCGGCGGGGGGGAATGGAGACGATTCTGATCGGATGAGTCGGGTGGGTCAAGCGCGGCGCGCTTCCGGCGGGCTCCGGAAAAGAACCGCGGGCGCCGGCCCGGCGGCCTCGTTGCCGCCGGGTGGCGCCCGCAACCCCAGGGGAGATGGGGAAACCGCTAGAGGATCCTCACGCTCACGTCGTCGTTGCCGTCGTTGACGTGGACCAGCTCGCCCCTGGGCGCGCCCCGGAGCGCCCAGATCGCCGCCTTGGTGGGGAACCCGCGTCCGTCGTAGCTGGCCAGGAATCGCTGGGCCGCCGCCAGGGGCACCCGGCAGTGCACGTCCTGGCCGTCCCCGGTGACGTCCACCACCAGGCAATTACCGGCCTTGCGGATGAGGATGTTCTGCCCGTTTTCCTGCTCGACCTGGACCAGGGTGAAGTCCGGGCACCGGCGGAGCGCCTCCGTCACCTTCTCCGCCAGCGGTTGCCACTTGGCCAGGTCCGGACACTCCACGTACTTGGCCTCGTCGGGAGCGAAGGTCAAGGCGGCCTGGGCCAGCACCAGCGGGACCGGCACCGTGATATGCGTGCCGCCGGGCCCCGACTCCTGGACGCTCACCACCGCCACTCCGGTCCAGCCGAAGACCAGCGCCACCAGGAGGAACGGTGAGGCCAGGATGATTCCAAGTTTCAACATGTCGCCCCCTGCGCGGCTCTGCCGGCCCGGATTCCGCTAGGCGGTCCGGGCGCGGGCGGGGCCGCCCGTGTTCAATCGACCCAGATGCGGACGTGCTCGTCGCCGCCCTCGACCCGGAGGATCTCGCCTCCGTCCATGTCCTTGAGCTCGGCCAGGGCTCCGGACAGATCCAGGTCCTCGCCTTCGCCCCGCAGGAGCGCGTCCACCACGCGGACCGGCATCTCGATCCGCACCTGCTCCGGCTTGCCGCCGCCCGAGTCCTTGTCGTCCACGTTTACGAAGACCTGGTCGCCCTTGCGGTAGATCTTTACGTTCTCGTCGTCGCCCTCCACGGTCACGAATTCGGCGTCCCCCGCCTTCTTGAGTTCGGCCCACATCCGGCGGAGATCGGACACGCTGACCTCGTCGTGCCCGTTGATCTTCACGTGCCCGTCGGACAGGACGTCCTGGTCGTGCGCCATGTTCAAGGCCACGTCGGCCAGCGACACCGGCAGGTTCACGTTGACCTTGCTGTGGTCGCCGTCGTGCTCGATGACCTCGATGTGGATCCAGGCGTCCTTCCCGGACCGGTCCTTGCCGGCGTAGCTCATGCCGGGGACCGCGGTCAGCGCGGCCAGGGCCCAAATGAAAAGAAGCTGCTTGCGCATGTTCGGACCTCCTGTGAGATGAGACGCGCGAGAGGCGGCGAGGGTTGCGCGCGCCGGGAACTTCGCCCGTCGGCTCCTGGTACGCAACGGGCACCTTCCGGGTTGCGGGGTTCGGGGGGCCGAGGGCGCTCCGGACGGATTCAACCGCCTTTCCGGGCCGGCAATCGTTTCTATAATTAGTTGCCGTGTAATGGCTTGCGCTTAGCGCGCGTCCGCCGGGCCCATTCGAGGCGTATCTTTCCGAGGCCCCACCGCGACCACTGGGGGAAGACATCGTCCCGGCCGGCATGGTCGCACCCCTCTTCGAGCGCCGGCCCCGGAGGCCCCTTTCCCATGCGCTTCGCCGGAGTCCGTGTCCTGCTTCCGCTTGTCCTCATCGTGATTCTCGCCCCGATCGTCTGGGCGTGGGCGTCCCAGCCTCCGCCCCTCTCCCGCACCGGCATCCCGCGGCTCGGGTCGGCTTCGGCCGAGGCCACCTGCCAGACCGGCTGCCACCTGGGGAACGCCGTCAACAACAGCCAGGGGAAGCTCGAGATCCTCGGGTTGCCGGCGGCCTATACCCCGGGGCGGACCTACGATCTTTCCGTCCGCCTGACCTCCACCTCGACCCAGGCTTTCGCCGGCCGCCGCTGGGGGTTCGAGCTGACCTGCGCCCACCTCGCCGACGGCAAGCCGGCGGGCACCTTCACCGCCCCCGGGCTCACCATCCGCCAGGCGAGCGCGTTCTACGGGAGCCGGTTCTACGTCTCCCACGACCCCGGAGCGCTCCACATCGGCGCGGCGAGCCCTTCGGTTTGGAGCCTCCAGTGGACGGCGCCCGCCTCGGACGAGGGCGCGATCGGGTTCTTTGCGGCGGGCAACGCCGCCAACGGCGACGGCAACCACACCGGCGACTTCATCTATACCACCGCCGACACCACGGTCTACTCGGGCGTGCCGGTGGAGCGGACCACCTGGGGGCGGTTGAAGCGGGGGATCTTCGGGGAATAGCGGACGGGCTGGCGAAACCGGCGGATTCCGCGGTCGGCTCCAGGGGGGCGGGCCGGCCCGGCGGGGCGGAGCCTACTCGCCGAGCTTGGCCCGGACCAGCGCCTGCACCGCCTTCCCGTCCACCCGGGCGCCGTGCTCGGCCATGACGAGCTTCATCACCACGCCCATCTGCTTGACCGAGGTCGCGCCGGAGGCGGCGATGGCGGCGTCGACCGCTGCTTCGAGGGCGACCGCGTCCAGCAGCTGGGGCAGGTAGGCGCGGAGGATCTCCGCCTCCTTCTCCTCGGTCTGCGCCAGCTCGGGACGGCCGCCCTGGCCGAAGGCCTCGGCCGCCTCCTCGCGCTTCTTCACCGCGCGCTTGACCACCTGGAGGACGTCGTCGTCGGTGAGGTCCGCGCCCTTCTCGATCCGGGCGTTCTTGACTTCGGACAGGGTCATGCGGAGGACGGAGGTGCGAAGCGTGTCCCGCGCCTTCATCGATTCCTTCATGTCGGCGGTGAGCCGGTCGGCGAGCATGGCGGTCTCCTCGTGGTGGGGCCCCGGCCGGGGGCGGTCCGGGGGGGGCGCCCCGCCGCGGCGGATCAACGCTAGCAGAGGGCGCGCGGGGGCGGCAATCGGGCGTGGCGGGGGGGCGGTTGGGGGCGCGCGGGCGCCGGTCGGGCGCGCCGGCCAGGGCCGCCGGCGGTTCCTGAGACCGGTGCTACGATCGGGGCATGCCAGTGGAACGGCGGTTCGGGGACAAGCGGCTGATCCTGGAGGAGGGGGACCTCACCGAGGCCCCGGTGGACGCGATCGTGAACGCGGCCAACGAGCACCTGGCGCACGGCGGCGGGGTGGCGGGCGCCATCGTCCGCGCCGGGGGCCGGTCCATCCAGGCCGAGAGCACCGCGAAGGCGCCCATCAAGTCCGGCGAGGCGGTGATCACCGGCGGCGGTCGGCTCCCGGCGAGGTTCGTGATCCACGCGGTGGGGCCTCGGGGCGGGCAGCCGGGCGCTGACGCGCTCCTGGAGCGCGCCGTCGTGAACTCGCTCCGGGTGGCCGAGGAGAACGGTTTGAAGTCGATCGCGTTCCCGGCGATATCCACCGGAATCTTCGGGTATCCGCTCGAGCCCTGCGCGCGGATCATGACGCGGGTGTGTTCGGAATGGCTCGCCGATCCGGATCACGGCGTGGCCGAGATCCGGATCGTCCTCTACGACCGGGGCGCGTACGCGGCGTTCGAGGAGGCGCTGGGGGGGGCGACGCTGGCTAGTTGGTCTTTCGCAGTGGGCGGGTCGGCCGGTTTCCCCGGGACGGTTACCAGGTCCAAGTGCAACACCCGTTGGTGACCGCTCCGGGGGGGGCGGGTTCGCACAACCAAAACCCCTTGTAATCGAGTACCCGGGTACTGCGTTGTGTCGCAATGAATTAGCTTGGGTTCGCGGAATATCAACCGCCGGAGGGGTGCAGGCGGCTCCCACGGGTGGTGTGCGCTTCGAGCCCACTCGACGGGAGAGGCACATGCGTTGCTCCCCCGGGGCTCGGGCCCGGCGTTTAGTGGTAGAGCGCCTTGAGCCGGCCCCAGGTGGTGGGCTTCACCGGGACCTCGTGGCAGCCGGGGGTGGAGAAGGCCCCCATGGGCCCGTTCGGATCGGTGAGGGCCACGGACGAGTCGGCGAGGGTGTAGTCGCCGGCGGCCGGGTTACAGAAGAGCGGGTCAGCCACGATGTTCCCGTTCGTTTGCCACCAGGTCGGGCAATCCCCGGTTCCGTCACCCCCGGTGTTGGCCCAGGCGAGGTTGTTCCGGAACGTGGCGGTGGCGCCGTTTATACAACGCAAGCCGCCGCCGTGCACTGTGTACGCGATGATGTTCTGCCCGATCGTTGTGTTCCCGGCGTACTCGACCGCGATTCCTCCGCCGTAGCGGTTGTCATGGCCGGGGGCGTCGTTGGCGACGATGGTGTTCTGCCGGATCAGGCAGTTTGCGGCCTCCAGGGAGATACCCCCCCCCCGAGGCCGGTCGCCGGACTCGCGTCGGAGACGTTCCCGACGATCAGGTTCCCGTCGACGGTCACGAAGTCGTCGGCCAAGTTTCCGAACACAAAGACCCCCCCGCCGCGGTCGTCGGCCTCATTACCCTCGATAGTGTTCCCCGAAACCTCGCTCCCCGTCTTGCAGCGGTTGCAACACACCCCGGCACCGTCCCCCAACTCAGTGCGGTTGCCCCTAATTTGGTTGCCGATGATCCACACAACTGTGTTGCCGCAAAACACCGCGCACCCAGTGGCTCCCGAACGATTGTTCGCGATTATGTTGTCAGTGATCAGGACATGACTCGGCGCAGTCTCAGTGCCGGTGACCATGATGCCCGCACAGAAACCCCCTGAGCCGGGATCGTCGTTCTCGGTGATGAGATTGTTTCGAAGGGTCGGGCTGGCATCGGCAAGGATGAATCCCCGACGCCCACCTGTCACCGTGAAGCCCTCCACAACGGCCGCCGGGGACTTTTGACTTTCAAAACTGACCACGGTGCCAGTGTATGCCTGCGGGGAGAAGATGGTCGCGGCTCCTTCGGTGTCCAGACCCAAGTGGATCGGGCCCCCAACGAGTCCGCTGGGCCGCACCGTGGGCGAGCCGTGGATGACCGTGGCTTCAGGCCCGGTTTCGCTCTTCAAGACAATGTCCCGCCCGCGAAACAGGATGTTCTCGTAGTAGGTGCCGGGGCCTACCAGGACCGTGTCCCCGACGGCGGCGCTGTCGATCCCGGCCTGGATGGCAGCCGCATCGCCGGTGCCATCTGCGGCGATCCTCCAGGTCCGCGCGCTCGCGGGCCACGGAGCGAAGATCCCCCCCAGGATCAAGGCGGCGAGCAGGCTGCGGACGGGGCGGCACGTCGACGGAATCATCCTCGGTCCAGCGATGGGTGAGGGTGCGGGGACGGCCCCGGGCGGGCACGCGCCCAAGAGGCCGTCTTTCCGAGGCTTCCTGGACAATGGTAGCAGGGATTTCGTCGGCGATTCGTGCTTCTTCCTTTCACGGGATACGACCGGCCGGCTCGGGTCGCAAGCCCGGGGGGCGCGTGGGCGCGCCGTGAACGGATCGCGAAGGGCGAGACATCCGGAGGTCGTGGGGAGCCCATGACGGGCGCCGGCCGGCGCGAGTCTCCCCGGGAAGACCGGGCCGGGCCGGAAGCCCGGATTACCCCAGCGCGCGCAACCGGGACGCCAGCCGGGCCAACCCCTCGCGGAAGGCCGCCGGCGGGGTCAAGAGACTCAGCACCAGCGCGTTCTCGCGGAGGAAGTCGTAGAAGTAACCGGGGTGGACCACCACGCCGTCCCGCTCGACCAGCTCGCGAGCGACCGTCTCGTCCACGCGGTCGTCGCGGAGTTCCACCACCGCGGTCCAGCCGGCGTCGCGGGCCAGAACCCGGCCCTCGCCGAGCGCCGCCCATGCCTCACGCAATACCGCGTCGTTCAAAGCCAGCCGCTCCAGAATCCGGGCCTGCGCGGCGGAGCGCCCCGACAGCAACTCCCGCGCCCGGTGCTGCACCCCCGACGAAACCGACAAGTACGTGTCGGCCACGATCTCGAGCCGGTGTGCGGCCTCGGAGAGAACCGCGGGAGGCCCGCTCGCCGCGATCCAGCCCAGCTTTACCTGCGGCAGCGCCGCCACCTTGGACAGGCCACTCAGGACGAAGGTCAACGCGCCGCCGGTCCCCGCCATGGAAAGCGGCGCCGAAGGCCGGGACGGATTTCCGTAATCCAGGAACACCTCGTCCACGATCAGGGCCAGCCCGCGTTCGGCGCAGAGCGCGCTCATCTCCCGCCGCTCGCGCTCGGTGAGGAACGATCCGGTGGGGTTGTTGGGGCTCACCGCCACCACCGCGCGCGTCCGCGCATCGATCGACACCCGCAAACGCTCCAGGTCGATCCGCCAGCCCTCGGCATCGTCGTAGCGGAGCGGATACGTGCCCGCCTCCACCGCCTCCAGCGATGCCAGGTAGTCGAAAAGCGGGTAGCTCGGCCTCGGCACCAGCACCCGGTCGCCGGGGTCGGCCAGGAGCTTGAACAGGAACCCGTAGGCCTCGCTGGTGCTGGCGGTGAGGAAGACGGAACCCGGGTCCACGGTGCGCCCGTGATCGCGGTAGTACGCGGCCACCGCCTCGCGGGCCGCCGGTAACCCCCGCGGATCGGGGTCGTAACCGAGCGCTTCCGGACGGGCCGCTGCCGCCGGCACCGCCGCCGGATCGTAGGCGAACCCCGCCCGGGTCGGGTTGGATTCGGTGAGGTCCAGAATCTCCCGGCCGGACGCGCGCCGCGCCTCCACCGCCGCCGCCAGCGGCGAGGCGGAGAGGTCGCGGGGCAAACGCGAAGAGAACCGCGGGCCGGACGATGTCACCAGGTGCCCGCGTAGTCCGTGGAGTAGGGCGCGGTCAAGAGCCCCCCTGCGTCGAACCGCAGCCCGACGATCTGGCGCAGGTGGAGCGCGTCGTGGGCGAGCCAGGATGCCAACAGATCCCCGGCCCGGAGATCGAACCCCTGAGGGTGATGGTAGACCGCCTCCCAGTCGGGCCCGTCCAGCCCGGCGAGCCACGCCAGGGACTCGAGACGCTCCGCTTCGAAGTCCGCGAACGCGTCGGCCAGCGGGCGCTCGTTGTACTTCCGCGCCGTGACCCAGCCTTCGGGGTCGATGGGCGGCCACGCCTCACCGGGGTAGTGGAGCAACAAATCGATGCGCTTGCGGAAGTCCAGCCGCTCCTCGTCGGCCAGGTGCCCCACGATTTCACGGAGCGACCAGCGTCCAAGATCGGGCTTCCGGGCGGCCTCGTCGTCGGAAACCCCGGCGACCAGCGCCCGGAAGACCTCCCGGTTCCGCTCCAGCCGATCGCGCACCGCGTCCAGGTCTATCATGAGGTCCTCCGGGGATGGCACTCCCGCGCCGCGTCGAGGTCGATCATGAGTCCTCCCAGGAACGGAACCCGCCGGAGGCGGCCACCAACGCCTCGCGGAACCCGCGCAGCTTCCGCTCGTCCAATCGCCCCTCCGTGCGGACGCCGCTGCAGACGTCGACCCCCGCCGGCCCCACCGCCCGCACCGCTTCCGCCACGTTGTCCGGCCGGAGCCCGCCCGCCAGGATCACCGGCACCGGAGAGCGCTCCACGATCCCGCGGCTCACCGCCCAGTCGTGCACGCGGCCGGTCCCGCCCAGCTCCTTCACCGTGGCCGAGGGACGGCCGGAATCGAGCAGCAACGCGTCCACGTGCGGCGCCGCGGCCAGGGCCTCGGCCACCGCCGCCGCGCCCGCCACGTGAACCACCTGGACCAGCTTCACCCCGGGCAACGCTTCCCGGAGCGTGGCATGACCGCCGCCGGGCAGGCGGTCGACGAGCTGGATGCCGGTGGTGCCGCAACGGCCGTGCTGCTCCGCCACCGCCTGAGGGTCGGTGAGCGAGGTCAATAGCACGGTTTCCATCCCGGGCGGCGCCCAGGCCGCAATCAGCCGGATCAAGTCCTCGGAGATCACCCCGGGGCCGCTGGGCATGGCGCTCACCAGTCCCAGCGCCGCCGCTCCATAGCGCACCGCCATCTCCGCCTCGGACAGGTTCGCGATGCAGCAGATCTTCATCCACCGCCCGCGGCTCACGCGCTCTCGTTCCCATGGCCGGAAGCCGTTCCCGCCGCCGCCCCCTCCCGCTTCAACACCACGTTCCGGTAGGGGAACGGGATCTCGATCCCGGCCGCGTCGAACGCCTTCTTGGCCGACTCGTAGAGGTCGAACTCCACCCGCTTGGCGTCGGTGGGATGGTCCACCCAGGCGCGCAGGCTCAGGTTCACGCCGGAATCGCCCAGGCCGACCACCGGGCAGCCCACCGCTTCCTTCACCAGCGGGTGCTTGCGGGCCAGGTCCATGAGGATCTCGCGGGCACGGTCGATGTCCGACGAGTAGCCGATCCCCACCGGGACCTGGACCATGATCCGGGCGTCCTGGGAGGTGAAGTTGACCGTGACCTGGCTCGCGAGGGCGCTGTTGGGCACCACCACCCGCCGGTTGTCGAAGGTCTGGATCACGGTGTAGCCCAGGTTCAGCACCTCCACCGTGCCGATCTCGGGGCCGGCGGGCCCGGCCACCTGCACCCGATCCCCCACCTCGAACGGCCGGTACAGCAAGAGCGAGATCCCGGCGATCAGGTTCCCCAGCGTGTTCTGGGCGGCCAGCCCCAGGATCACCGACACCACGCTCACGCTGGCCAGGAGCGCGGTGCCCAGGGATCGCAGCCTGGGCACCAGGTGGGCGTAGAACATGATCGCGAATACGAACACGCCGATCTGGGCGAGCTGGGTGAGGAAGCCGGCGGAGGTGGGATCGATCAGGTGGCCGGGGTGGGCGCGAAGCACCCGCCGCATGACCGCGTGAATCAGGATCGAGAACCCGGTGGCCAGGGCCAGGAAAAGCACCAGGTAGGCCAGGGCCCCCAGCGGGGTGGCGGGATTGAGGACGTCGTGGGAGAGAACGGTGTCCAGGCTCAACATGGCGGCGAGCCTCGGTCAGGACGCACCGAACCCCGAGGCGCCCCGTCCCAGCGCCCACCCGGTGGCGGCCAGAGCCACCAAGCGCGCCGCCCATCGCGCGCTCCGGGCCTCGAACGCCTCCCACGGATGGAGATCGGCGGCTGCCAGCAGCACCGCCGGAAGCGCAGGGAGCGAGTCGTAGGCCAGGTACCGGGGCGTCCACGCGGGATGGAACTTGTTCTTGAACGCGTAGAGCCCGCCGAAATCGAAGAGCCGGGCGCCCCGCCGGTAGAACCAGCCCAGGGCGCGCTCGGGCCAGGGCGCCGCCGGGCCCTGTCCCAGCCCGGCCAGGGGCGCCAGCCCCAGGTTGAGCCAGCGCCGCCCCTCGGCCCGGTATAGCATGGCGATGCCGGCGAAGAGCGCGTCCATGGCTCCCACGGGGGCGTCGGCGCGCCGCCGCATGAGGTCGGCCGAGGCCTCGTCGGGGCGGTACCCCTCCACCAGGTTCGCGAACGCCGCCGGCCGGCCGCGACGGTCCAGCACCACCGCCACCCGGGAGCGGCGGATGTAGTCGGGATGGAACCAGCCGGCACCGAAGCGGCGCTCCTCGCCGCCCTTGAGCGCCAGCCAGGCATTGGAAACCTCCGCCAGCGACGCCAGGGCCGGGGGTGGGAGCGGCGGCTCCCACACCTCGAACCGCGTCCCCTCGCGGCGGGCGCGGTTGAGCGTTCCGCGTAGCGAGCGCCAGCGGCTTCCCCGCAGATCGAATCCCGGAAGCGGCATCCGCCCCTCCAGCCCCAGGCGCAGGGCGCGCAAACCCGCGTGGCGGACGGCGGCGCGGCCGGCGCGGCTCACCGAGACGAAGGCGGGACGTCGTCCCAGGCTCCGCGACCGGTCGGCGAACTCGCGGGCGGCGCGGCTCCAGTGGGCGGCGGGTCCCACCGGGTCGCCCAGGGCGAGGTCGAAGCGGCCGGAGCGGGTGAAGGGGATCACCACCTTGCCCCCGGCCGCGGCCAGGTACTCGTAGCCGGGGAGGAGCGCGATCCGGGAGAGCGGCGAGTCGCCCCACTCCTCCAGAACCGCCCGGGCGCGTCCCCGCCCGGCGCCGCCGGGACTCCGGCGGCCGGCAAGCTCCTCCCGGCGCAAGGCGCGGCGGTCGATCATGACCGGCCCTCCGGTCGAAGCGCGTTCCGGGCGGTCATGCCCGGTCCGCCGGCCGAAGCGTTCCCGGCGGTCATGCCCGGACCAGCCACCGCCGCGCGGCCTCGGACATGAGCTTGGTCCCGATCTCGAGCACGTCCTCGTCCGGGTTGAACCTGGGATGGTGGTGGGGGAAGACCTCACCCTTCCGCGGACCCGCCCCGATGAACACGTAGCAGCCGGGGGCGATTTCCTGGTAGGCGGCGTGGTCCTCGCCCCCCATGGAGGGCTTGGCGTCGGGGGCCAGCGCCCGGACGCCGAGGACGTCGCGCACCATCTCCCGCATGAACTCGGCCATGGCGGCGTCGTTCACCACCGCGTTGTGCTCGTGCTCGTACTCGACCTTGGCGGTGGCGCCGAGCGCCTTGGCCACCCCGGTGGCGATCTCGCGGAGCCGCTTGGGCACGGTCCGGAGCGCCTGCTTGGAGAACGTGCGCACCGTGCCTTCCATGACCGCGTACGGGGGGATGATGTTGAAGGCGGTGCCGGCCTGGATCCGCCCCACCGTGACCACCGCGGTGTCCACCGGGTCCACGTTCCGCGAGACGATGCTCTGGAGCGCGGTCACGATGTGCGAGGCGACGAGGATCGGATCCACCGAGGCCTGGGGATAGGCGGCGTGGCCCCCCTTGCCGGTGACCGTGATCACGAACCGGCCCACCGCGGCCATGCAGGGGCCGGTGAGCACGCCCACCTTCCCCACCGGCAGGTTGTTCCAGATGTGGTAGCCCAGGACCGCGTCCACCTTGGGGCTCTCCATGATGCCGTCCCGGATCATGGCCCCGGCGCCGTTCAGCCCCTCCTCGGCGGGCTGGAAGTTCAGCTTTACCTGTCCCCTGGCCGGGGGCTCCAGCGTCCACGACTTGGCCGCGCCGAGGAGAATGGCGGTGTGGAAGTCGTGCCCGCAGGCGTGCATGACCCCCTCGTTCTCGCTCTTGAACGGGTAGGGGTTCTCCTCCACGATGGGGAGCGCGTCCATGTCGCAGCGCACCATCAGCGTCCGCCCCGGCGTGCCGTTGCCCACCAACCCGGTCACCCCGGTTCCTCCCAGCACCTTGTGCTTCACCCCGAGGGCGGCGAGGTGGCGCCGGACCAGGGCCGAGGTCCGGGTCTCGCCGAATCCCAGCTCCGGGTGGGCGTGGATGTCGCGGCGAAGCGCGACCAGTTCGTCGCGGCGCACGGGAGACTCCGGGTCGAACAGCAACCCGTCCGAGGCCCCGGCGGACTTTCGCGGGGACTTCCGGGCGGACGCGCGCTTGGCGGTGGTCTTGGCCATGATGGTGGGTCCTCGTTGAGATGAAACGACTACGGGGTGACGGGCAACCGGAATAGAGTACCATCCACGCGATGAGAATCCACCACGCCCAGATCATGATCCCCGCCGGACGGGAAGACGAGGCCCGCGGCTTTTACGAAGGCCTGCTTCGGCTTACGCCCGTTCCCCGGCCGCCGGAGATGCCCGACCCGGGGCTCTGGTACCGCTGCGGGGAGCTGGAACTGCACCTGGGGATCCAGAAGTCCGCTCCCGATCCCGAGTCGCGGGCGCACGTCGCGTTCGCCACCGCGGACCTGGACGCGGTGCGGGCGCGGATCGAGGGCGCGGACCTGGAGACCCGCGACGCGGCCCCGCTGGGCGGCCGCCGCCGGTTCCACGCCCGCGACCCGTTCGGAAACCGATTGGAATTCCTGGAGGAGAAGAATTCATGAGCGACGAGACGGCCCCGGAGACCGTGGAGAAGAACCTGGAAGGCAAGCGCGCTGCGGTGCTGATCGCCGACGGCTTCCAGGACGAGGAGGGAACCGAGACCACCGCCTACCTCCGCGAGCACGGGATGGAAGTGGTCACGGTCGGGCTCGCCCCCGGCACCGCCCACGGCAAACACGGCCGCGCCGAGGTCGCGGTGGACAGGGAAGTGGCCGAGGTCTCGGCCCAGGACTTCGACCTTCTGGTCATCCCCGGGGGGGCGGCGCCCGAAAAGCTGCGGCTCAGCGACGACGTGCTCGCCTTCACCCGGCGGTTCTTCGAGGACGGAAAGCCGGTGGCGGCGATCTGCCACGGACCCCAGGTCCTGATCTCGGCGAAGGTCCTGGCCGGACGCACCGTGACCGCGTTCGAGGGGATCCGCGACGACGTGCAGCTCGCGGGCGCCCGCTACCGCGACAAGCCGGTCGTCACCGACGGGAACCTGGTCACCAGCCGCAAACCCGCCGACATCCCCGCCTTCAACGACGCGATCGCGGCGCTCATGGCCGGGGGCGCTGCGGCCCCGCCCGAGGAACCGGCGGAAGCCGAGGCCTGATCCCGGCACCGGCCTCCCCGGGGAAATCGTCATCGAACCGTGACCGGAGCGCCATCGCCGCGCCGGACGCCAGGCGCGACCGAGACCAGTTTTCCAGCGGCCCGCCGGAGGGAGCGTTCAATCACGACCCCGAGCCGCTCCCGGTCCGTCCGGGTCGGGGGAGTCGGATCGCCGGCCGCCGGGCGGCTCCGGCCCCGGGGCCGGGCTACGCGGCCTCGGGGGTGCGCCCGGAAGGGTAGAGCGAGCGCCACCGCGCGAACCCCAGCGCGGCCAGCACCGCGAACGAGGCGATCACCGACCACAGGAGGATCGGCCGGCCCGCCCAGGCGTCGATCAGGACCCCTCCCACGAATGGGCCCACCGACCACCCGAAGGAGGCGGTGAGGCTGTAGATCCCCATGTAGCGGCCGGTCCGCCCCTCCGGCGCCATGAGCGAGACCAGCGCCACCGACGACGGCGACACCACCAGCTCGGCCAGGGTGATGGCGGCCATCGCCAGGACCAGGTGCCGGTAGGCGGAGATCCAGCCCACGCCCAGAAACGCCGCCCCGTAGATCGCCGAGCCCAGGATGAGCGATCCCACCAGGGACAGGCGCCGGAGCGCCCGGGTCACCGGGAGCTGGAACGCCACCACCATGAAGCCGTTCAACCCGAACACCAGGCCCAGGTGCGCGGTGGAGATCCCCATCCGGTCCGAGGCGTACACCGCCAGCGTCGAGAGCCACTGGGACTGGGTGAGGAAGATGAGGATCACCAGCCCGCAGAAGATCATGAGCCGGCGGTCGCGACGGACCTCCAGAAGGTCCACCCATGCCGCGCGGCGCGAAGCCGGCCCGCCGGGGGCCGCCGCCGCCGGGGGATGGGTCTCCCCCACGTAGCGGCGCACGATGGCGGCCGAGACCAGGCTCGCCGCCGCCCCCACCACGAAGAGCCAGCCGTAGCCGGCCTCGGAGACGAATCCGCCGAGCATGGGGCCCACCCCCCAGCCCAGATTGGCGGCCACCCGCATCATCGAGTAGGCCTCGAGCCGCCGCTCCGGCTCCACCAGGTCCGCCACCGCCGCGCTCGCCACCGGCTGGTAGAACGCGCCGGCCACGTACGAAAGCACCAGGATCCCCGACGCGGCCCAGAAGCCCCAGTGCAGGAACACCGCCCCCGCCATCACCAGGAACAGGACCGCCCGCGCGCTCTGGCCCGCGACCATGATCCGAACCCGCCCGTGCCGGTCGGAGAAGTCCCCGGCGAATCCCTGGAACCCGGAGCGCACCACCGCGGTCACCAGGAAGAACGTCCCCACCAGGGTCATGCTGACCCCGAGCACCTCGTGAAAGTAGAGGCTCACGAAGGGGACGATCATCGCGAATCCCATGGACGAGGCCACGAACCCGCCGTAGAGCACCCACAGCCGGCGGTCGTAGCCGGCGGGCGCCCGGCGCACGAGCTAGCCGCTCCTCGAAAGACCGGACCCGGCCGGGACCGGTCTTTCGACGGGCCGCCACGTCCGGCCGGGGGTGGAGTCGCTCATGGCTCGGGGTCTCCGCGGATTCGCACGGGGTGGTCGGGTCGCGGCGGAACGGACCGGGGAGCGTAGGCCCGGACCGAGGCCCCGGGCAAGGCCGCCCGGGCGGGGGACCGCCGCGCCCGGCCTCGCGCGCTTCCCTCGCGCGAGCCTTCGGGGTACACTGCCCGCTCCGTTTCCCGCGCTCCGGTTCGCGCGCCCCGCCCCCTTCCGCATCCGGACGGCCGCCGTGCCCCGTACAGGAACCGCCTTGCTCATGGCCCGAACCTACCCCCAGCCCGACCTCCGGGACCGCCGCGCCGCCGGCGGACAGGGGGAGGAGCGTGCCCGGTGAGCGCGGCGATCGTGGAGTGGTTCGCCCGGACCGCGGTCCGCCACCGGGTCTGGATCCTGGTCCTCACCGTGGCCGCGGTGGGAGCCTGCGTCTACCCCGCCTTCACCGTGCCCTTCGACGCCTCCGCCGAGCTGTGGTTCCTGGAGAACGATCCGGCGCTCCAGGCCTACAACCGTTTCCACCGGATCTTCGGGGACGACGAGTTCCTCGTCCTGGCCACCGACGCCGCCGGGAACCCGGACGTGACCGGACGTCGCCCCGTCCCGGACGGCACCGTCTTCCGGAACGACATCCTGGAATCGGTGGCGCGGATGACCGCCGCGCTCGACACCACCCGCCACGTGGGGCGGGTGCTGAGCCTGGCCAACTACGAGTCGATCCGGGGCGGAGGGGACGAACTCGCCCTGGTGCCCGCGTTGTCGCACCTCCCCTTGGCTCCGGAGGAACTGTCCCGGGCCCGGAAGCGCATTCTGGCCGATAGCCTGGCGGTGGGCCGGGTGGTGACCCGCGACGGGCGGCAGGCGGTGATCGTGGCGGAGATCGAGCACCGCCCCCACGAGTTCCGGTACAAGTCGGAGCTGGTGCGGGCGGTGAAGGCGGACCTGGCCCGGGAGGCCGCCGACCACGGCGTGCACTATGTCTTGACCGGATCCGCGGTCCTGGACGACGACATTTTCACCTCCACCCGGCACGACCTTCGCTGGAACGTGCCGCTCCTGTACCTCTTGATCACCCTGTTCCTGGCGCTCACCATCCGGAACGCGCCCGGGACGATCCTCCCGCTGGGGGTGGTGCTCTCCGCGGTGATCCTGGACCGGGCGGCGATCGGGCTCCTGGGGTGGAAGGAGAACAGCCTCGCCACCATCATCCCCCTGGTCCTGACCGCGGTGGGGATCGCCGACTCCGTCCACATCGTGGTGCAGTATTTCAACCTGCGCGGAGAGGGAATGGACGGCCCGGGCGCGTCCCAGGAGACGGTGCGGCGGCTCTTCAAGCCCTGCTTCCTCACCAGCTTCACCACCGCGGTGGGGTTCATCTCGCTCCTCACCGCGCCCCTGGCCCCGCTCCAGGAGATGGGGGTACTGACCGCGATCGGGGTCGCGGCGGCGTTCCTGCTGAGCGTGCTCGCGCTCCCCGCGGCTCTGAGCTTCCTCCACGGCGACTACCGGGCCTACGCGGTGAGCCGGCGGGAGGGGTGGTTCATGCGGGGGGTGGACGCCATTCCTCACTTCGTCCGCCGGCACACCACCGCGATCCTGGTGGCGGCGGCGGTGATCAGCCTGGGGTCGGCGGCCGGCTTCCTGAAGCTCCGGGTGGAGTCGAACGCCATCGAGTTCTTCCGCAAGCACGATCCCATGCGCGAGGTTACCGAGTACGTCCAGGACACCATCGGCGGGGTGGGGAACCTGGAGGTGGTGGTCCAGTCCGACCACCCGGGGGGGATCCGCGACCCCGAGGTGCTTCGGGCCATGGACGCCCTCGACCACCACCTGGAATCGATCGGCATCGTCACCGACGCGTTCTCGGTGGCGGAGTACCTGAAGGCGATCAACTGCGCCATGCACGGCGGCGATCCCGCCTGGCGCCGGCTGCCGGAGAGCCCGAACCTGACCGCGCAGTACCTCCTCCTCTACGGCTCCTCCTCCCCCCGCGAGGACCTGTCGAACCTGGTCGACCTCACCCAGACCACCGCCCGGGTGGGGGCGCGGGTGAGGATCGCCTCGTCCGGGGTCTACAAGGTCCAGGTGGACGGGCTCCGCCGATGGATCGCGGCCAACTTCCCCGCAGGGGTGGACGTGGAACTCACCGGCCTCATGATGCTCTACAAGAACATGGGGGACTATATCATCCGGAGCCAGATCCGGTCGTTTTTGGCCGCGCTCGTCCTCATCACCCTCACCATGGCCCTGGCCTTCCGGTCCTGGCGGGTGGGGCTCTTGAGCATGATCCCCAACGTGTGGCCGATCGCCTTCACCCTGGGCTTCATGGGGTGGGCGGGGATCCGGCTCGACATGGTGAACTCCATGGTGGCGGCGATCGCGATCGGGATCGCGGTGGACGACACCATCCACTTCATCGCCAAGTACATCGAGGGCATGGATGAGGACCGCAGCCTGTTCGAGGCCATCCGCTACGCGTACCATGTCTCCGGGAGGGCCATCGTGTTCACCTCGGTCATCCTCTTCGCGGGGTTCGCGGTCATCCTCCGGAGTTCCTTCCTCCCCAGCGTGACCTTCGCGCTCCTGGCCGCGCTTACCATCGTGATGGCGCTTCTCGCCGATCTCTTCATCCTTCCCGCGGTCTTCCTCCGCTTCCAGCCCCTGTTCGGGAAGCGCGCCGGCCGCCGCGACCCCCGGGCGCGGGCGGCGGCGCTGGTGGTGGGGCTGGCCGCGCTGGGGGCGATCCTCGCCGCGGGCCGGGCCGGGGCCGCCGGGCCGGAGGACCCCGCCGCGGCGCGGGGCCGGGCGGTGATGCAGGCGGTCGAGGACGCGGACGACGACGTGGCGAGCGAGCTGGCCGAGGTGACCATGACACTGCGCGACAAGGCGGGGAACGAGGCGGTGCGCAAGGCCCGGTTGGCCTTCCTGTCCGGGGAGGGGAAGAGCGGGGACCGGGCGCTCATCCGCTTCGACGATCCCCCCGACCTGCGCGGAACCGCGTTCCTGACCGTGGAGCGCGCCGGGGACGACGACCGGTGGCTCTACCTTCCGGCCCTGGCTCGGGTGAAGCGGATCGCGGCGGGGAGGAAAACCGGGAACTTCGCCGGCACCGAGTTCACCTACGAGGATCTGGGGGGGCGGGAGATCGACGAGTACCGCCACCGGTGGCTGCGCGCCGAGGCCTCGGAGGGGGACACGGTGGACGTGGTGGAGGCGGTGCCGCGCGACCCCGAGAGCGGGTACTCGAAGATCACCACCTGGGTCTCGCGCGCCCGGCACGTGATCGTCCAGGCCGAGTACACCGACCGGAAGGGGGCGCTCCTGAAGATCAGCCGGTCCTCCGGCTTCTTCCGGCCCGACGGGCGGCACTGGCGTTTCCGGGACGCGTTGATGGAGAACCGGCAGAGCGGACGCTCCACCACGATCCACGTGGACCGATGGAAGGTGGGGGCGGACCTGGATCCCTCCCGGTTCACGGTGGAGGGACTGGATCGCTCATGGTGATCCGGCGCTTCCGGGGGTTCGCCGCGGCCGCGGCGCTCGTCCTCCTCGCGGCGCCGGTCCCGCCGCCGGCCGCCGCGGGCTCCGGACCCGTGGAAGTCCACGGAGAGCTGGCCGCGGAGACCCGCCTCTACCCCGAAGGCGCGTCCACCGGCCGGGACCTTGAGTGGGACCTGGGAGGTGAGCTTTCGGTCACCTGGCGCGCGTCCCGGCGCGTGGACGCCCATTTGACCCCCCGGCTCTGGGTGGACCCCCTCGACCCGGGCCGCTTCCGCTGGGTGCCGCGGGAGGCCTGGGTGGAAGCGCGGGCGGGGGCCTGGCAGACCCGGTGGGGTAAACAGATTGTCACCTGGGGCTCCACCCTGGCCTGGCGTCCCACCGACGTCCTGGCCAGTCGCGACTACGGCCGCGACTTCCTGGATCCCGAGCCCCGAGGTGACTGGATGTTTACTTTGCTCTACTCCAAGCTGGATTGGAGCCTGGAGCTGGCGGTGCTCCCCTGGTTCGAGGGCTCCCGGCTTCCCTCGGCGCGTTCTCCGTGGTCGATGGAGCAGGTGGCGGCCCGGTTCGGGATCGGAAACGTCTCGGTGGCTGGGGATCCCGTCCTTGCGGAGGGAGTGAATGAACAGTCACTTGGAATCCGGGTCCGGCGTACCCTGGGGTCCACCGACCTCCATCTGGTCGGCTACGGCGGACCCGACCGGACTCCCTACCCGTGGATCGAGGTCCGGGACGGCGGGCAAAACGGGTTCCGGGTCCATCTCCTCCATCCCTCGCTCTTGCTGGCGGGGGCGGGGGCCCAGTCCGCGGTGGGCCCGGTCGTGATCACTGCCGAGGCCTCGTGGCGGGAGCAGACGCGCCAGAGCTACCCCGGCGCACCGGCCGCGCCCTACGTGCGCCCCCACTCGGTCCAGGTGGTGGCCGGGGTCGATTACCTCCGGCAGGAGGCGCTGGGGCGGGGCGACCTGGAGCTGACCCTGGAGTACATCCGGGACGACGCCGTCCGGCGGGCCGCGCTCGCTCCCTTCCGGCCCTTCCAGAACGACCTGGCCGCCGCCGCGGTCTACCTGGCCGGCGACCTCCACGGGACCGCGCTGGAACTCGGGTGGGACCAGGACCTGGAGAGCGCCGAATCGGTGGGGCGGCTCCGGCTCCGGCGGCGCCTGGGGCGGGCCCTCACCGCGGAAGTGGGGGGCGACCTCGTTTTGGGCCCTCCGGATCCTCGCGATCCGGTGGCCGTGCTCGCCGCCAACGACCGGCTGACCGCCCGGCTGGCCTACGGATTCTAGCCACCGTCACCGGATTCCCCAGCCTCTCCGCTCAACTTTGCCCCTTCAACTGCCGAAACTCAAGGCGGCTGGCACGTTGTATCCGCGGGCCCGAATCCCGAGCAAAGGCCGTATCGCCACATGCGAATGCTGTTCCGCCATAGCCTGCGCGGCCGGTTTCTTGTCGTGACCGGGCTGCTCTACCTGGGCACGACCCTGGCCTTGACCTCGCTCCACTTCTACCAGGCGCGGACGTCGCTCCTCCGGGAGCTCGAGCGGCGCGGCAACGCCATCACCAGGAACCTGGTGGCGGAGAGCCAGCGCAGCCTGGAGACCAACCGCCCGGAGATGCTGGTCCCGGTCCTGGAGCACTCCCTGGACGACGGCGACGGCGACGACGACGACGTGCGCTACGTTCTGGTTCAGGACCCCAGCGGGCGGGTGCTGAGCCAGGCGGCCACCCCCGATTTCGACCTGGGCGAGATCCGGCCCGCGCTGGTGGCCTCGGCCTGGAACCCCTCGCGCCCCGGTTTCTTCAAGCTCACCGAGAGCTCGGGAAAGGTGATCTACAACTTCAGCGCCCCGGTGTGGAGCGCGCGGGCGCCGGCGGAGGGACCCCCCGCGCCGGCCGCCGAGCGCCGCCTGGGCACGGTCCGGGTGGGTGTGTGCACCGCTCCCACCATGGAACGGATCGAAGCCGCCTTCCGGATGAACCTGATGGTGGGACTTCTGGTCTGCACTCTGGGGATCGCGGTGATCGCGGTCATGACCCGCTGGACCCTGAAGCCCCTCCGTGAAATGGCCGAGGTCGCGCGGGCCATCTCCCAGGGCGATCTCAGCCGGAGGGTGGCGGGAGGGAGCGACGGCGAGATCGGCTCGCTGGGGCGGGCCCTCAACGACATGACCGAGAGCCTGGCCGCGGGGCAGGCGTCCCTGGAGCGGCGGGCCGAGGAACTGGAGGCGGCGGCCCTGGAGAAGGAGCGGCTCTACCACGAGGCGCGGGTGCGCGCGGTGCGGCTCCGGGTCCTGAGCGAGCTCAGCCAGGCCATGGCCTCCACGCTGCAACCCGACGAGATCTACGCCCAGGTTCACCGCCAGCTCGGCCGGCTCATGCGCTACGAGTACCTGACCGTTCTCCGGTACACCCCCGAGGGCGGCCAGTTCAGCCGGGACTTCGTCTGGCTGGACCGCCAGGACCTCCGGTCCAACGTCCGCGAGGTGATCCCCGGAGAGATGCCGCTCTTCACGCGCATCCGCGAGACCGAGCAGCCCCGCTTCTCCCCCGACTTCCAGAACGACGATCTCCTGGCCGACGGCTGGCTGGCCCGGAACGGTTTCCGCTCCGGCTTCCTGGTCCCGATCATGGCCCGCGGGGAGTTCCTGGGGATCCTGGGCATGGCCGCGCGCCGCCGCAACGCGTTCGGGCGAAGCGAGGTGACCACCGTCAACTCCATCGCCGGCAACATGGGGCTGGTGCTCAAGAACGCCGACCTCTACCAGCGGCTCCAGCGGTCGTTCGTGGAGATCCAGCGCGCCCAGGAGCAGCTCGCCCACTCCGAGAACACCCGGCGGGCGGAGAAGCTCCGCTCGGTGGGTCAGATGGCGAGCGGGGTGGCCCACGACTTCAACAACGTGCTCGCCTCGATCACCGGGCGGGTCCAGCTCATGCGGATGAAGCTCGAGCGCGGCCGCCTGGAGCCCGACGAGCTGGTCAAGTCGCTGGGGATCATGGAGCGGGCGGCCCTGGACGGCGCCGAGACCGTGCGGCGGATCCAGGAATTCAGCCGGGACCGCGAGGAGATCCAGCGCAGCCGTCGCGCGGACCTGAACCAGCTGGTGCGGGAAGTGGTGGAGATCACCCGCCCACGCTGGAAGACCCAGGCCGAGCAACAGGGCGTGCGGGTGGAGGTGCTGACGGAGCTGGAGACGGTTCCCCAGATCTCCTGCATCCCTTCCGAGATCCGCGAGGTGCTGACCAACCTCATCTTCAACGCGGTGGACGCGATGCCGGAAGGGGGCCAGATCAGCCTGCGCACGTACGTCGAGGACGACGCGCCCTGCGTCTCGGTCCGGGACACCGGAGCCGGGATTCCCGCCGAACTCCGCGAACGCATCTTCGAGCCCTTCTTCACCACCAAGGGGGTGAAGGGGAGCGGGCTGGGGCTCAGCATCGTGTACGGGATCGTGCAGCGCCACGGCGGCCGGATCGGCGTGCACGAAGCTCCGGGGGGCGGCACCGAGTTCCGGATCCAGCTCGTCCCCGCCGACGCCGCGGTGGAGGAGACGCCCGACGAGCCGGTCCTGGTCTCGCGCGCGTGCCGGATTCTGGTCGGCGACGACGAGGCCAACGTGCGCCAGACCCTGGTCGACCTCCTCATCGCGCTCGGCCACGAGGTGGCGGAGGCCGGGAGCGGGAGCGAGATCCTGAACCGGTTCGAGGCGGGGCGCTTCGACCTGGTGTTCACCGACCTGGGCATGCCCGACATGAGCGGCTGGGAGGTCACCCGGATCATTCACGAACGGGAGCCGGGGGTGCCGGTGGTCCTGGTCACCGGGTGGGGGAACCAGATTTCGACGCGGGAGGCGGCCGACCGCGGGGTGACCCGGGTGCTGGCCAAACCGTTCACCGTGCAAAAGGTGACCTCGGTGATCGCCGAGGTCCAGAACCTGGATCGCGCGGCGTGAGGGAAGCGGGAGACCGCGCGGGCGTGAGGAGCGCGGGAGGAGAAGGGCGATGAGCGCGAATCGCGGGAAGATCCTGAGCGTCCTGGTCGTCCTGTCGGGAGTGGCCTTGTTCATGTGCACCGCCGCCTACGTGGTGGAGCATCCCGGCCGGGACGTCACCACCGGCTCGTCCGAGGCGTACGGCTTCTACATCCAGGGGATGCAGGCCCGGGCCAAGCACTACTCGCCGGAGGCGGTGCGGGCCTGGAAGCAGGCGGTGACTGTCGACCCCGGGTTCTCCATGGCGTGGGCCCGGCTGGCCTCCTATGCCTACAGCCTCGGCGACGAGCCGGGGGCCCGGAACGACCTCGCCCGGGCCGAGGCCCGGGTCTCCGAGGTGAGCCCCCACGAGAAGATCCTGATCGGCCGGATCGCCGCCGCCATCCGAGGCGAGCAGGCGGTGCAGGAATCGCTCACCACGGAACTCATCCGCCGCTATCCCGACGACAACGAAGCGCTTTATCTATCGGCGTCCCGATTGGCCATGGGAGGGGAGCTGGACGCCGCGCTCGCCGCCTATCGCCGGATCCTCGAGAACGACCCCCATGAGGGGGAGGCCTACAACCGGATGGGCTACATCCTCACCGAGATGGGCCGGTTCCACGAGGCGACCCAGGCCTTCCAGAAGTACGTGTTCCTCTACCCGGACGAGGCCAATCCCCACGACAGCCTGGGCGAGCTGTACCTGCGGACCGGGAAGTACCAGGCGGCGCTGGACGAGTTCAGACGGGCGCTGGCCCTCAAACCGGACTTCATCTGGGCGCGCGACCACCGGGCCGCGACCCTGGCCGAGCTGGGGCGATACACCGAGGCCCAGAACGAGATCCGCACCGTGGAGAAGCAGATCGAGGGTTCGATGACCGCCTACACCTGGCGGCTGGAGTCGGCCGAGCTGGATCTGGATCGTGGCGAGCCCCGCGATGCCCTGGCCAAGGCGTCGGCGCTGGTTCCCGAGCACGGCCGGGACGAGCTGCTTCACCATCTGCTCGGCCGGGCCTACGCGGCCCTGGGGCGGCGCTCCGCGGCCGAGGCCGAGCTCGAGATCGTCACCGCGCTCGACGACGAGCACCGGCGGGACGCTCCCGGCGACAGCGGCGTGGCCGAGCGGACGTGGGCGGTGGAGGATCTGGCGGGCCGGGTGGCCGCCACCGGGGGCGATCTCGAGGGAGCCTCCGTCCACCTGGGACGAGCGGCGACCATGCATCGCTGGGACTGGATGCGGAGCCGGCAGTCGGCTCTGGCCCGGGTGCAGGCCCTGTTCGAGGGGGGCCGATACCAGGACGCCGTGGACGCGGCGGCCGGAATCCTGGCCGAGAACCCCAACCAGCCCCTCGCCCATTACTGGACCGCCAAGGCCCTGGAAGCCGTGCATCGGAACGGCGACGCCGCCTCCCACTGGGACGCGATTTCCTGCACCCTGGCCCGGGCGGATCTGGGCAACCGCTACCGCGCCGAGGCCTCGGAGCGGGTGGGGAGCCTGGCCCAATCGGCGGAGCGCTGAGCAGCGTCGGCGCGGCGGTTTCCGGGCCCCCACGGACGGATTCCGCTCAAGCTCCGGCCGAGGCGGCCGATAAATGAAGCAGCACACGGAGCGAGGCACCGCTCCGGCTGAGCTGAACCTCCTAGAGCACGGTAGTCACGACGAGAGCCCCGGCCCCCCGGCCGGGGTTTTCGTGTTGGGGTGGTCCCCAGCTTGTGTGGAAGATCCCGGCACCGGTGGTCCGCGCCGGCTCCTGGTCCTCCCACGCCGGTGGTCCACGAGCCGCCTCCCGGTCTCAGCCGGGCCGGCGGCGCGGCGGGCGCCGGCCCCCCGACGACCTCCGGCTGGAGCCGTGTTCCCATAGCGGTATTTTCCTGGGGCCGGATCCGCGCGTGCGATCTGGACTGAATGCGGAGGCCGTTCCGGCGCGGCCGCCGCGGAAGAACCCGGGTACCCTGTTGTGGCACAATGAGTAGCCGGCTTGATCCAGGCGGCGCTCCGGCGGCTGGATAGGGACCCGGGTCCCTATTTTCTTTGGAAGAATTTGGCGCCGGCGACCCGGATCGCCACCCCAGGCCAAGCCCCCGCCGGCCAAGGCTACTCCGCGGAAGCCCCCAGCACGCGATCCAGGTTGAACGCGGCGCTGATGAGCGCCATGTGGGTGAAGGCCTGGGGGAAGTTTCCGAGCTGCTCGCCGGTGGGCGAGATCTGCTCCGCGAAGAGCCCGACCGGGTTCGCGTAGGAGAGCATCTTCTCGAACATGAGCCGGGCCTCGCCCAGCCGCCCCGCCCGCGTAAGCGCCTCCACCAGCCAAAACGTGCAGAGGCTGAACGTGCACTCGGTCCCCTCCACCCCTTCCGACGCCGCCTTGTCGCTGCGATACCGGTAGACCAGGCTGTCCGAGACCAGGTTGTCCATGATTCGGTCCAGGGTGGAGAGCATCCGCGGATCGCGCGGCGACATGAAGAACACCAGCGGCATGAGCAGCACCGAGGCGTCCAGCGCATCCGAGCCGAAGTACTGGGTGAACGCTCCCAGCTCCTCGTTCCACCCCTTCTCCATCACCGTGACGTAGATCTCGTCCCGGACCTTCCGCCACTTCTCGAAGGGGGCGGGGAAGCTCCGCTTCTCCGCCAGCCGTAGCGCCCGGTCCAGCGCCACCCAGCACATCATCTTCGAGAAGACGAACTGGTGCCGCCCCCCGCGCACCTCCCAGATCCCGTCGTCCGGCCGGTCCCAGTTCTTCACCACCCAGTTCAGCATCCGCTCGATCTGGGTCCAGGTGTCGTAGCCGATCGGCGTTCCGTACTTGTTGTAAAGGTAGACGGAGTCCATGAGCTCGCCGTAGATGTCCAGCTGCAGTTGCCCCGCGGCCGCGTTCCCGATTCGCACCGGTTTCGAGCCCCGGTACCCGGCGAGGTGGTCCAGGGTCTCCTCGTGGAGGTCGCACCGGCCGTCGATGCCGTAGAGGGGCTGGAGCGCGCCGTCCTCGTCCAGCTCCAAGATGCGCTTGTTCAGGAACTCCATGAACCGGCCCGCCTCCTCGGTGAAGCCGATCCGCAGCAGCCCGTAGAGGGTGAAGGCGGAGTCGCGGATCCAGCTGAACCGGTAGTCCCAGTTGCGCGAGCCCCCCAGAACTTCGGGGAGGCTGGTGGTGGGCGCGGCCACGGTGGCGCCGGTGGGGCTGTAGGTGAGGAGCTTGAGGATGAGCGCGGAGCGGTGGACCATCTCGCGCCACCGGCCGCGGTAGGTGCTCTGGGAGATCCAGTTCCGCCAGTAGGCCATGGTCTCGTGGAAGAGGGCCTCGGGATCGGGGGGATGGTCGAGGGCCTCCTCGGGGCTATCCCCGCCCACCTGCCGGAGCAGGAAGTGGACGGTCTCCCCCGCCTTCAACGTGACCTCGGCCCGGGCCCCGCGCCCGTCCCGGACCACCTCGACCGGGCTCTGAAGCCCCACCATCATGCCGTCCCCCTCGAAGAGCGCATCCCCCCGGACGATGGTGATCCGATGCTCGTCGCGCGCGTAGTTGAACCGGGGCTGGCACTCCACGTTGAATTTCAGACAGCCCCGGACCACCGAGAGCCGGCGCACGATGGTGTGGCTCCCGGGGTGCTCCCCCGGCTCGTCCTTCACCACCGGCATGAAATCCACGAGTTCCCCTACCCCCTCGGGGTGGAGGAAGCGGGTGAGGAGGATGTTGGAGTCGGGGAGGTACATCTGCCGGCCGTTGACCTCCTCGGTAGGCTGAACGGTGAAAAAGCCCCCCTTCTCCGGGTCCAGGAGGCAGGCGAAGAGGCTGGGGGAGTCGAAGTGGGGGAGACAGCACCAGTCGATGGTGCCGTCCGAGGCGACCAGGGCCGTGGTGTGGAGGTCGCCGATCACCCCGTGTTCGCCGATCTTTCGGGATTCCATGAGTTCTTCCTCGGGCTCGAGCTTTGACTGCAGGCTGATGTGGCCGAAGGGGTTCCGGGAGTGATACCGTGGTTCATGAAGGGTTTCACGCCGCACCCCCCCTCGGGGCACTTCCAACCATAACGCGGAGAGCGCTCCGTGCACCACGTACCCAAGGATATCGGCTGGATCGAGGTCATATGCGGGAGCATGTTCTCGGGCAAGACCGAGGAACTCATCCGCCGCGTGCGGCGGGCGCAATATGCCAGACAGAGGACCCAGCTGTTCAAGCCGGCCGTCGACGACCGCTACGCGGAGGCCGCCATCGCCTCCCACGACCGGCGGTCGCTGGAGTGCGTGCCGCTGGTCCGCATTCGCGACGTGGTGGAGCACCTCCTGCCCGACACCGAGGTGGTGGGATTCGACGAGGCCCAGTTCTTCGAAGACGAGCTGGTGGAGGTGTGCGAGCGGCTGGCCGACGACGGCCGGCGGGTGATTGTGGCCGCGCTGGACCAGGACTACCTGGGGCGGCCGTTCGGGGTCATTCCCCATCTCCTGTGCGTGGCGGAGTACGTGACCAAGAACCTGGCCATCTGCGTGCGGTGCGGGAATCCCGCCAACCGCTCGCAACGGCTGCGCGGAAGCCGTGAGACCATTCAGGTGGGAGCCGGAGATTCCTACGAACCCCGTTGCCGGGCCTGTTTCCGGGCCGAGGTGATCGGGCAGGAGGAGCTCATGGGCATGGAGGAAAGCCCCCGCCCGTGACCGGGCCCGGGCGGGCTACGAAGCGGGCTACGAGCCGGGCGCCGGGGCGGGCCCCGAGCCGGGCGCTGCCGGCGGCGGCGCTCCTTCTGGCGGTCTGTCTCGGAGCCGGATGCACGCGGCTCCCCACCCGGGCGGCGCCTCCCGCCGCTCCCTATTCCTGGCGGGGCGTCGCCTTCACCGACTGGACACCGGACGGTTACGCCGCTCCCCGGGCGCGGCAGGAGCTGGCGCGGGCCGCCGCCACCGGGGCCAACGCGGTCTCGGTGGTCGTCACCGCGTACCAGCCCTCGGCAACGCGCGGGCTTCCCGCCGCCGATTCCTCCCGCACCCCCACCCCCGCCGCGGTGGCCCGGACCGTGGCCTGGGCCCGCGGGCTGGGCCTGGCGGTGGCGCTCAAACCGCACGTGGACCTGGAGAACGGCGCCTGGCGGGGGACCCTCGACCCGCCCGATCCCAAGGCCTGGTTCGCCGCCTATCGGGCGTTCCTCCTGCCGTGGGCGGCGGTCGCCGAGAGCACCGGAGCGGCGCTCTTCGTGGTGGGAACCGAGCTCGGGTCCACCGTGGACCACCCCGGGGCCTGGCGCGCGCTCATCCGCGACGTGCGCGCGGTCTACTCCGGCAGGCTGGTCTACGCCGCGTCCTGGGACGAGGCGGACCGGATCGGGTTCTGGGACGCGCTCGACTACGTGGGCATCGACTTCTACGCCCCGGTGGCGGTCCGTCCGGATCCCGGTCGGGTGGAGATCCTGTCGGGATGGATGCCGTGGATGGGGCGGTTGGGCGCCCTCCAGGCCCGGGCCGGGCTCCCGGTGCTCCTGACCGAGATCGGCTACCGGAGCGTGGACGGCGCCGGGATGGACCCCTTCACCTTCGGAACCTCGGGCCGGGCCGATCCGGCCGAACAGGCCGACCTCTACTGGGCCGCGCTCCAGGCGGTGGCGGACCGGCCGTGGGTGGCCGGGCTCTTCTGGTGGGACTGGCCGGCGGCGGGCGGGGGCGGTACCGGCGACACCGGCTATTCGCCCGAGGACAAGCCGGCCGGGATCGAACTCCTCCGCGCCTGGGGCCCGGAGGCGCCTTGAGCCGGCGGGCCCGGCGCCGCGCGGTCGCCGGCGCGACGGTGGCCGCGCTCCTGGGAGGGGCGCTCCCGGCGCGGGGGGCTTCCGCCCCCCCCCTTCGCCCGGGCGCGATGGAGGCCGGCCTTAGCGGATCTCTGATCTCGGTGGCGGGTAACGCCACCGGGTCGGTTGCGGTCTCCGGGACGCGGTTCCTGGGCGCCCCCGGGGGGCTGGCCGCGGTCGGCGCCGGGGCCGCCTATGCCCACACCGCGGGTCTCGGCCGCCTGGATCTCTTCGTCGAGGGCGCCTGGACCCGGCGGGCCGGGGACTCGGCCCTCTATCCCTTCGCCGGCGTGGTCGCGGGGCTTCGCCAGGAGTGGGTCGGGAGTTTCCGGCTCGCCCGCTACCCGGTGGGGATCGCCGGCGGGGTGCGCGCGGTGGTTTCGGAGCGGGCCGCCCTCGAGGTGGAGGCGCGCCTCCTGCGCGTGCTCCACGACCCGGTCGCGGACTACACCGAGGTCTCGATGGCGGCGGGGATCGGGCTCCTGTTCGGGAACGGCCCTCCGCGGTGAAAGGAACGGGCGCCCCCGGTCGAGACCGGAGGCGCCCGAGACGGGACGCGACCACCGTGCCGCCCGCGGGCGGCGTTCAGGAAGCTACTGGAGGCCTGCCAGCGGCTTGGCCGGGTAGAAGGGCCCGGGGCCGTCGGGGGTGGGAACGCCGGGGGGCAGGAGCCCGCTCGGCACCCGCTGCGGTTCCTCGGTCAGCTTGATCCCCAGCGGGCCCTGCTGGATCGGCGCGGTCGTGGACTTCATGAAGGCCACGATGTCGTCGATCTCCTGATCGGTGAGGCCGAGGGGGGTGATCGAGGGGTCCCGGGTCTGGCCGACCGCGGCCAGGGTCTGGTCGGAGACGTCCTGCGGTCCCCGTCCGCCGCGGTTGT
Organism: Candidatus Eiseniibacteriota bacterium; assembly: GCA_963728475.1. Lineage (GTDB taxonomy): Bacteria > Eisenbacteria > RBG-16-71-46 > JABDJR01 > JABDJR01 > CAVSKL01. Next base: position 782,254 of record CAVSKL010000001.1, on the reverse strand, counting down.
AGAACTCCACCGCCTCACGCAGCGTCCCCGCGCTTCCGCTGTGGAAGTAGGGCGCGGTCAGCTCCGCATCGCGGATGGAGATCACCCGGAAGGCGTACTTGTACTGGTTGCTGCCGAAGCCGGGGGCGTGGAACCGGCCGAAGTCCTGGCCGGTGCCGCTCTTCCCGCCGAAGTTGGGGATGACCGAGTCGTAGTCGTCGCCCACCCCCTGGACCCGGAACGTGAAGTCGCTCAGCATGGGCCCGTTGTGGCAGTCTCCGCACTTGCCCTTGCCGAAGAAGAGCTTGAACCCCTGCTTCTCCACCTCGTTGAGCGCGCCCCGGTTCCCCATGATGAACTGATCGTAGCGGGAGTTGGGGGTCACGATCTCGCGCTCGTAGGCCGCCACCGCCCGGGTCACCTGGTCGATGGTGATGTCGCCGGACGAGTGCACCTCGAGCGGGAACGCCTGCTTGAACCGCACCGCGTATTCCGGGATGGCCGCCACCCGCCGGGCCACGCTGTCCTGGATGGCCGCCTGAACATCCGCGGTCGCCATGCCGGCCGGGATGTCGTAGGCGTCGCCCGCCATCTCCTCGCGCGAGGTGATGGGAAGGCCGGCCTGCTGTTCGAGCCCCTTGGTCACCCGGCCGTCCATGAACTGGAAGCTCTGGGAGCTGGGGACCATGGAGTTCTGGCCGTTACACGCGGCGTTCAGGACCGACATGGAGTTGCGGGGCTCCTCGCCGATGGGAAGGCCGGTCACCAGCGACCGGCCCGGCACCACCCGGTCGGGCCCGATGTCGGTGTCGTGGATGTGGGCGCCGCCCACCCCCGCCCCCAGCCGCCGCCCGTCGGCGAAGCCGAACTGCGGCAGGTGGCAGGTGGCGCAGGCGATGTCGTTCGCCCGGAAACGATAGGGATCCTTTCCGGCCGCGCTCTTGATCCAGGGAGCGGACTCGCCGCCCAGGATCGGGTCGAAGAAGAGAAGCCGGCCCAACGCCACCCGCTCCGCGAAGAAGCGGTTGTTGTCGGGGTAGGGGACGGTGGGAATGGCGGCCAGGCCGAACTGCTCGATCAGGGCCTGATACTCATCCACCTGGGGAGTGGTGGTCCCGCTGTTGTCTCCGCAACTCGCGAGAATGAGACCGGCCCCGGCCAGCACGAGCAGGAACACTAGCGTGGATGCACGCCGTACCATGTCGTGGACCTCCTGGAGGGGGGGGCAGAGGTTATGTGTGAACCTACCTGAGAGGGCACCCGGGACACGAAACCACAATTCTACTAAATAGAACAATGCCAATTCAAGCTCTAGCTGAAGCTTGCGCGGGGCCGCTCCCGGTGGCAGGATCGCCGGGTTCCGGCCCCCCCCGGCCGGCCGGAGGCCCTGGATGGCGGCGGGTCCCTCCCGACTTTCGCGCGCGACCACCCTGGAAACGGAGAGCACCGCGATGTCCGACATGCAGTACGAACCCTTGCGGTTCACCCTGAGCGAGGCCGAGCACCGCTACGGGCAGACCGTCCACATCCTCGCCAACCCGTTCCTGCTCTCCCACCTGGTCACCCTCTGCGACCGGAACACGACCCAGCCCACCGTGAACCGGCTGGTCACCATCCTCTATCAGGAGCTGATCCAAGCGGTCGTGAACACGGAGTTCCCCCGGTCCGAGGTCACGGTGGAGACCCGGATGATCGCCGCGACCGCCCGGGGGGTCTACCGGGGCCAGGTCATCGATCGCTCCGCCCGGGCGGTCAGCGTGAACATCGCTCGCGCGGGCACCCTCCCCAGCCAGGTCTGTTTCGACGCCCTGAACGAGATCCTCGACCCCGCCGGGGTCCGCCAGGACCACTTCGTGGTCGCCCGCACCACCGACGACCAGGAGCGGGTCACCGGAGCCTCGATCGGGGCGTCGAAGATCGGGGGGGGCGTGGAAGGACGCTTCGTCCTCTTCCCGGACCCCATGGGGGCCACCGGGGCGTCGATGTCGGCGGCGGTCCGCACCTACAAGGAGGAGGTGGAGGGGACCCCCGAGCGCATGGCCGCCATCCACCTCATCGTGACCCCCGAGTACCTGAAGCGGATGACCACCGAGCACCCGGAGGTGGTGGTCTATGCCCTGCGGCTGGACCGCGGCCTGTCCGAGGACGCGGTGCTCCGGACGGTGCCGGGGACGTTCTGGGAGCGGGAAAAGGGGCTGAACGAGAAGGGGTACATCGTCCCGGGAGCGGGTGGCCTGGGTGAGGTGATGAACAATTCCTGGGTGTAGGAGCCGGGCGCCTTCCATTTTTTCGTCCCTCTAACCCCCCAATTCCTGGACACTTGGTTTTTCCGACCGGAATCGTCATGGATTCTTCATGGGAAAAACTGGCCTAACTCTGATATAATTCCGCCACTTGCAAGATCAGGAACCACCTCGCGGCCCTCTGGGAAAAAGGGGTCGATGCTGGGGGTGGAGTTCCCAGGGAACATCCAAGGAGGTCCTACACCATGCGCTTGCTACGAATCGGCGCCGTCGTCCTGACGGCGTCCGCCCTTGTCCTCGCCGCTCCCCTGGTTGCCTCGGCTCAGAACCACACCGCCACCTGTAGCTGGGAGGACGGTACCAGCACCGTTCTGGGCGGTTACGGCGGCAACCTGGTCGACATAGCCAACGTGACCAGCCCGGGCAATCCGGTTCACACCGGAACCCATTCCCTGACCTTGACCGAGGCCCCGCACAGCGGGACCCCCCAGGCCTACATCGCCTACATCGAGGGTCTCCAGAACGGCGACCAGGTGACCGCAAGCTTCTGGGCCTACGACGACACCCCGGACGTCTCCCCGTCGCTTCGGATCTGGGGACACTGGGCCGAAAGCGGGTCCGTGGCCAGCTACGTGGCCAGCGCCAGCGGTCCCACAGCCTACAGCGCGGGCACCGGCTGGGAGGAGCTGAGCTTCACCTGGACTCTCGACACCGGTGTCGTCACCGCTGACGCCCTGGTGATCGAGTGCCGCCTCTACAGTAGCCCGTCTACCTGCGACAGCTGCTCCACCCAGTACTGGATCGACGACGTGTCGGTGACCGCGCCCAGCACGACCACCATCACCCTCCCCTGCGAGGAGTCGACCCCGGCCAAGCCGACCACCTGGGGCGCGATCAAGAACCTGTACGCCGGCGAATAGCGGCCGTCCGGCGGTCGCCCCCTTGGGCGGCGCCGCCGATCAAGGCACCGGAACCGGGCCCCGCGCAAGCGGGGCCCCTTTTCGTTGGGTGCGCCCGGTGGGCCTCCGGGAACGGCCGGTCGCCAAGGGGCTACGACCACCTTGGGCCGGCGGAGGCCGGACCGCCGGTCGTCCGGTATGATCGAGAATCCGGCGAGGCACGGGAAGAGGACCGCCCGGGAGGGCGCGGCGAACGCCGCGGACTCCGCCCCGGCGGTGGGCCCGCGCCTCCAGGAGCGTTCCGTGCGCGCGTTCTTCTTCGCCTCCATCCTCGCCGCGGCGGCGGCGCTTTCTCCCGCCTCCGGCATGGGACCCGCCGGGGGAACGCATCCCGCCGCCCCCCTCCGGGCGGGGGCCGGCCCCCCCCCCAGGCCGGCGCCCCGGACGATCTGCCCCTGGTCACCGTCCCCGCCGACAGCGGCACATCGCGCGACTGCCTGGGGATCGTCCTCACCGGTGACGGGGGGTACAACACCACCGACCGGGGGATCAGCGAGGGGCTGGCCTCGCGCGGAATCCCGGTGGTGGCGCTGAACTCGCTCCGGTACTACTGGACGCCGCGCACTCCGGAGGGAGCGGCGGCGGACCTGGCCCGGGTGATGGGACACTACCTGGACGCCTGGCACAAGAGCCGGGCGGTGCTGGTGGGGTACTCCTTCGGGGCGGACGTGTTGCCGTTTTTGGTCAACCGGCTTCCCCCCGAACTCAAGTCGCGGGTGGCGCTGGTGGCGCTCCTGAGCCCGGGGCGGAAGGCGGACTTCGCCTTCCACCTGGCCGACTGGCTGGGGGAGTCCTCTCCCCGGGCGCGCCCGGTGCTCCCCGAGGTCCAGGCGATCCGGGGCGCCCCGGTCCTCTGCGTCTATGGGGAGCGCGAGGGGGGCAGCCTCTGCCCGCTCCTGGCTCCCTCCGAGGCCCGGGTGCTGGAAAGGAAGGGAGGCCACCGCATCGGGGGGGGCTACGACGCGGTGGTTCAGGACATCCTGCAGGCCTTGCGCTAACTGCCCGTCCACCGTCCGGTCTCGAACGAGGCCGGATGCAGTCCTTTCAACCGGCCGCCAGGTTCGGATCGGACCCCGGCGGCGCCTCGGTCCGGTTCTCGACACGCCGCGGAAGGAAAGGGAGCCGCCCCTTGCCCGATCTCCTGCTCGCCCGCCGCACCCTCCTCGGCGACTTCCGGGGGGTGGGAAAGCGCGTCCCCTTCACCCTGGTGATGCTGGCGGCGATCCTGGCGGTGACCGCGGCCACCCGGACCATGATCCGGCCCATCACCCCGCACCTGGCCCGGGAGTGGGGGTTCGGGCTGGGCGATCTCGCCTCCGGCCGGCTCTACCTCCTCTTGCTGGCGCCGTTCCAGGTCTACCGCCCCTACATGGTGCTCACCGTGACCATGTTCTTCCTCCTGGGAGTGGGGGGCTGCGAGTACGTGCTGGGCACCCGCCGGGCGGCGGTGGTGGCCTGGTCCTCCATGGCGGCGGCGTACCTGGGCACCTATCTGCTCCTCTGGCCGTTCGCGGCCATGGGAGCGCGCTGGGCCCTGGCCATGACCTCACACCCGGACGTCGGGGCCTCGGCCATGATATTCGGCGCCTTGGGGGCGGTGATCCCGCTCCTCCCGCGACCTGTCCGTCTCCTGACCTTCTGGGCGCTCTGGACGTTTCTGGCCCTGTTCCTGGTGGTCGACCACCGGGTGTGGGACGTGAACCACGTGGTGGCCTCCCTCGCCGGCTTCGCCTGGGGCGCCTACTTCCTTCGCCGCCGGGGAGAGGTGTGGGCCCCGCCCATCCCCCGGCTCCGGCTGGGGCGGCGGGACCGGCCGCTGGTGGCGGGGTGGATGGCGGGGGTGATGGGGCTGGTGACGGTGCTCTCGTCGGTGGTGGCGCCCCGGTATCCCCTCCTCTCGTGGCTCGCCCACGGGATCCCGCTCCCGGTACGCCACGGAAGCCGCCACCTGACCCTGGTCCTGGGGTTCGCGCTCCTCATCCTGGCCCGCGGGCTCAGCCGGGGAAGGCGGCAGGCGTGGGGGCTGGCGCTGGCGGCGCTGGGGGCGTCGGTGGTGTTGCATCTCCTCAAGGGGCCCGATTGGCCCGAGGCGCTCCTGGGTCTGGCCCTGGTGGTCCTGCTGGTCGCGTGGCGGAGATCCTTTCCCGCCCCCACCGATCCCCCCGGGCTTCGGCAGGCCTACCTGGCCCTGGCCACCATCGCGGTGCTGCTTCCGCTCTACACGCTGCTGGGCCTCCATCTCTTCCGGTATCACCTGACCGGCGGGCTCGACGTGCCGGGGGGCCTGGCCGAAAGCGTCTTCCGGCTCGGCTTCACCGACGCCCCCGGGGTGTCCGCGGCCACCCGGCGGGGGACGTGGTTCCTGACCTCGATCTCGATCCTGGGCTGGAGCGGGATCCTTTACGCGCTGAGCCTCTTCCTCCGCCGGATGGTGGCGCCGCGGCGCACCCCGCCGGAGGTGGAGGAGGCGCGGGCCCTGGTCGCCGGGTACGGCCGGAGCGGCACCAGTTACATGACTCTCTGGGACGGGAACCATCTCTTCTTCAACGACCGCCGGACCTGCTACGTGGGCTACCGGCTCTCCGGCGACGTCGCCCTGGCCCTGGGCGACCCCATCGGCCGCCCCAACGCCCGCGTCCGGACCGCCGTCGCCTTCGCCCGGTTCTGCCGGAGCCGGGGGTGGGGGCATGCGTTCTACGCCGTCTCGCCGGAGTCGATCGAGGCCTACCGCCGCCTGGACTACCGGGTGCTCAAGGTGGGCGAGGAGGCGGTGGTGCCGCTCGAGGGGCTCGCGTTCCGGGGCAAGAGCTGGCAGAACGCCCGCACCGCCCTCAACAAGGCGGCGCGCGAGGGGATCGTCTTCCGGATGGTCGAGGGGGGCTCGATCCCCGCCGCGGAGCGGCACCAGCTCACCGGGATCTCGGACACGTGGCTCGCGGCCCGCAAGCTGCCTCCGCTCGACTTCACGCTGGGCCGGATCGGGGACGTGGACGATCCCAACGTGACCGTGGCCCTGGCCGTGGAGGCCGGCGGGCGGGTGCAGGCGTTCGCGGACTGGCTCCCGGTCTACGCGGAGCGAGGCTGGGTGCTGGATCTCATGCGCCGCCGCGAGGACGCCATGGCGGGGGTCATGGAGTTTCTGATCGCCTCCTCGCTCCTGGCCTTCCGGGACCGGGGGTATCGCGCGGCCTCCCTCGCCACCGCGCCTCTGGCCGACCGGTCCCAGGCCCGCGACGAATCGCTGCTCCAGACCGTGCTCGCCCTGGTCTACCAGCACGGTGACGCCTTCTATCACTTCAAGTCGCTCTACGACTACAAGGACAAGTTCAATCCGGAGTGGCGGAGCATCTACTTCGTGTACGAGCGGAACGCGGAGCTGGGAAGGCTCGCCCTGGCGGTGGCGCGGGCCTACCTGCCGGACCTGGGCCCGCGGCTGGTGGGCGGGCTGGTGGGTTCCACCCTGGCGGACCTGGTGGAGGAGTTCGGGGCGCGGCTGGGGGCGCGGCCGCCGGTCGAGCGGCCGACCTAGCCGGCGGCGACGCGTTTTCGGGAGGGCAAAGAGACGGGGGCGGCCGCCAGAGCCGCCCCCGCCGTCCGGGGGAAAGCCGACACGAACGCTGCCCGCCGCTCGCCGGGAGCGCCTCCACCGCCGGGTCCGGCGCCGGGTCGCTACTGGGCCTGGGTGTCCTTCAACAGGCGGTAGAGGTCGCCGCCGGTCGAGAGGATGAGGGTGGTCTGCGGATCGAGAGTGTTCTTGTAGGTTTCCATGGTCTTCAGGAACCCGTAGAACGATCGCGAATCCGCGGACCGGTTGTAGGCCTGGGCGTAGATGTCGGTGGCGCGGGCGTCGGAGGTGCCCACGATCTCCTGCGCGGTGCGGTAAGCCTCGGACTGGATGCGTTTGAGCTCGCGCTCCTTCTCGCCCTGGATCCGAGCGGCCTCGCCGGCGCCCTCGGAGCGGAACCGCTCCGCGATCCGCTGCCGCTCCGAGATCATCCGCTCGTAGACCTTCTTCCGCACCTCCTCCACGTAGTTGATGCGCTTGAACTGGAGATCCAGGATCTGGATCCCCAGGTCCGAGGTGCGGCTCTGGGAGTTCTGGAGGATCTCGGCGCGGATCTCCTCGCGCCCGTACCGGATGGAGTCCAGTCCGCTGGAGTCCTCGGGCAGAAGCTCGCTCTGCTCGGGAACGCGGTTGGTGCTCCGGATCAGCTCCACCAGATCGTGGTTGGCGATGGAGTTGCGGGTTTCGCCGTCCAGGATGTCGTCGAGCCGGGTCTGGGCCCCGCGCTCGTTCTGGAGCCGCTGGAAGAAGAGGAGCGGGTCGCTGATCCGCCAGCGGGCGTAGGTATCCACGTAGATGAAGCGCTTGTCCTTGGTGGGGAGCTGGTTGGAGTTGCCGTCCCACTCCAGGAAGCGCTTGTCGAACCGGTGGACCTGCTGGATGAAGGGAGCCTTGAACTTGAGGCCGGGGGTTTCGATGGGGCCGCCGATCGGTTCCCCGAACTGGGTGATGATGACCTGCTCGTACTCGTTCACCACGTAGAACGTGTTGAGGAGCGCGATCAGCGCGAGGACGGCGAGGACGACCAGTCCGATGCGCATCATTGGCCACTCTTCTTTCCGGAGGCGGAGCCCGCGTCCAGGTTGAGGAGCGGAAGGATGCCGCGCAGGTTGTCGTCCACCACCACCTTGTGCTCCACCTTGGGAAGCACGGTGTTCATGGTCTCCAGGTAGATGCGCTTGCGGGTGACGTCCGGAGCCTTTTCGTAGGCCCGGTACAGGGCCACGAAGCGGGCGGAGTCGCCGCTGGCGCGGTTCACCCGGTCCACCGCGTATCCCTCGGCCTCCTGGATGGTCTGGAGCGCCTGCCCCTTGGCCTTGGGAATGATGCGGTTGTAGTCGGACTGGGCCTCGTTGATGAGCTTGTCCTTCTCCTGCTCGGCCTGGTTCACCTCGTTGAACGAGGGTTTCACCGGGTCGGGCGGGTTCACGTCCTGGAGCACCACCTGCTCCACCTTGATCCCGGTCTCGTACTGATCGCAGAGATCCTGGAGCTGGGTCTGGGCCTGGTCGGCGACGGCCTGGCGCCCCACCGTGAGTACCTCGTTCACGGTGCGGTCGCCCACCACCTTCCGCATGACCGCCTCGCTCATGGCCCGGAAGGTCTCGCGGACGTTGCGCACGCGGAAGAGATACTTGTAGGGGTCGGTGATCCGGAACTGGACCACCCACTCCACCTGGGCCGCGTTGAGGTCTCCGGTGAGCATGCCGGACTCCGACACGAAGGAACTGGTGGAGTACTGGGTGCGCACGCCGGGGGTCGTGGTCCGGAACCCGAACTCCTCCTTGAGCTGCCGCTGGATGGGGACCTTGGTCACCTGCTCCACCCCGAACGGCAGCTTGAAATGGAGGCCGGGCTCGGTGGTGCGCACGAACTTACCGAAGCGGAGCACGATGCCCGCCTGCTCGGGCCCCAGGGTGTAGAAGCTGGAGAAGACGAGAATCAGACCCAGGGCCGCCAGAATGAGTCCCTTGATGACCCCCCCCGGCAGCCGGGGGACCTGGAGGTTGGACTGGGGATGGAAGCCGCCGTTGGTCATGGCGCTCCCTCCTTTCACGGAGAAGAGGATCGGCGTGCATGATAGAAGGGCGGGCGGGCGGTGTGAACCCCATGGCGGCGCGAATGTTGCCGAGGCCCCGGAGCGCGCCGCCCCCGCCGCCCGCGGCCCGGTCTCGTGTAACTTCCGAATTCATAAAACGAACGGTCCAGGCCCCCCGCGGGGGCCTATGCTCGCGGATGGTCCTCCAGCATCCCGACCAAGAGGCCCAGATATGAGCATTTCCAAGCAAGAAGCCCTCGAGTATCACCAGCGCGGCCGCAAGGGGAAGATCGAGGTCGTCCCCACCAAGCCTTGCAGCACCGCCCACGAGCTTTCCCTGGCCTACACCCCGGGGGTGGCGATCCCCTGTCTGGAGATCGAGAAGTCCCCGGAGCTGGCCTACGAATACACCGCCAAGGGGAACCTGGTGGCGGTGGTCTCGAACGGCACCGCGGTCCTGGGTCTGGGCAACATCGGCGCCCTCGCCGGGAAACCGGTGATGGAGGGGAAGGGCGTCCTCTTCAAGCGGTTCGCCGACATCGACACCTTCGACCTCGAGCTCAACACCCTCGACTCCGACAAGATCATCGAGGCGGTGACCCTGCTCGAGCCCACCTTCGGGGGAATCAACCTCGAGGACATCAAGGCGCCGGAGTGCTTCTACATCGAGGAGACCCTGCGCGAGCGCCTGGACATTCCCGTCTTCCACGACGATCAGCACGGCACCGCCATCATCTCGGGGGCGGCGCTCCTCAACGCCTGCTTCATCACCAAGCGGAAGATGGAGGACGCGCGGATCGTGGTGAACGGGGCGGGGGCGAGCGGCATCGCCTGCGCCACCCACTACGTGGCTTTGGGCGCGCGGAAGGAAAACATCATCCTCTGCGACACCAAGGGGGTGATCTACCGGGGGCGCACCGAGGGGATGAATCCCTACAAGGAGCGCTGGGCGGCGGAGACCGGCGCCCGCACCCTGGCCGAGGCGATCCGGGGCGCCGACGTGTTCCTGGGTTGCTCGGTGAAGGGGGCGCTCACCCAGGACATGGTGCGCTCGATGGGGGCGCGGCCGATCATCTTCGCGCTCGCCAATCCCGACCCCGAGATCACCTACGAGGACGCCAAGGCCGCGCGCGAGGACGCGCTGGTGGCCACCGGGCGCTCCGACTATCCGAACCAGGTGAACAACGTCCTCGGATTCCCGTTCATCTTCCGCGGGGCGCTCGACGTGCGCGCCCGCCGCATCACCGAGAACATGAAGGTGGCGGCGAGCCACGCCCTGGCCCGGCTGACCCGGGAGGACGTTCCCGACGAGGTCTCGCGCGCATACAGCGGCGAGCGGATCCACTTCGGACCCGACTACATCATCCCCAAACCATTCGACCATCGCGTGCTCATCTGGGAAGCGGCGGCGGTGGCGGAACAGGCGATGAAGGACGGGGTGGCGCGGCGGCCGCTGGACATCGAGGAGTACAAGGAGAAGCTGGAGAGCCGGCTCGGCCGGGCCAAGGCGGTGGTGCGGGTCATGATCTCCAAGGCGCGCTCGGCCAAGGAGCGCCTGGTCTATCCGGAGGGCGAGCACCCCACCCTCATCCGGGCCGCCCGCATGGTGGTGGACCAGGAGATCGCGGAGCCGATCCTGCTCGGCCGGCGCCGGGTGATCCAGGAGACGGCCGCCGCCGAGGAGATCCCGCTCGACGGGATCACCGTGATCGACCCCGCGGAGTCGCCGCTACTGGACTCCTACGTCAAGGCGTTCTACGACCTTCGCCAGCGCAAGGGGGCCACCCCCTACCACTCCCGCCGGATCATGCTCAGGCCCCAGTACTTCGGGCCGATGATGGTGCGGCGGGGCGACGCGGACGCGCTGGTCAACGGGGTCACCCTCACCTATCCCGAGGCGCTCCGGCCGTCGCTGCAGATCATCGGGACCCGGCCGGGGGTGAAGCACATCGCGGGGATGTTCGTGATGCTCACCCGGGACCGCGCCTACGTGTTCGCGGACACCACCGTGAACATCGATCCCTCCGCCGAGGACCTGGCCGAGATCGCGGCCCTGGTGGCGGAAGAGGCGCGGATGTTCGACATGGATCCCAAGGTGGCCATGCTGTCGTTCTCGAACTTCGGGAGCATGAAGCATCCGCTGACCGAGAAGATGGCGCGGGCGGCCCGGCTGCTCGCGGAGCGGCATCCCGAGATCGCGGTGGACGGCGAGGTCCAGGCCGACGTGGCGGTGCGCCCCGACGTGCTGGCCTCCGACTTCCCGTTCTCGGTGCTCCAGGGCGGGGCCAACGTGCTCATCTTCCCCAACCTGGAGGCGGGGAACATCGCGTACAAGCTGGTCCAGCGCCTGGGCAATGTCGAGGCCCTGGGCCCCATCCTGGTCGGGATGGCCAAGCCGGTCCTGATCGTGCAGCACCCCGGCTTCGGGCCCTCGGACGTGGTGAACATGTCCGCCATCGCGGCGGCGGAAGCGGCACGGCGGCAGGCGAGCGACGGCCGCGCGGTAACGGTGCCCGATCGAACGCCGGTCCCGGTGGGCTAGTCGGGGAACCCGGCGGGCCCGCCCGCCGTGGCCCCGGCCGGAATCGCGGCGGCGCCGGCCCTCTCCGCGCGGGCGGAGGGGCCGGGGCCGTTTTCTTGCCGGGGGAACGGGTGCGGCCCGCCGGGCCCCGTCACTCGAACCGCCCCCCGTGTATCGCTCCGCCCCGGGAAGGCCCCCGCCGTCTCCGCCGCCCGGGCGCGCTTCCCACGCCGCCCGGGGCCCCTACCGGCCTCCCGATCCGGTACCATCGCCTCGGGTCCGGCCCCGGGGCCGCCGGGGATGCCGCCGGCCCGCTCCGGACGAACGGCGAGGAGACCCGGTTTGGGTATCGAGAAGAACCAGGAGCAGCCGGGTCCGGCGGGGCCGCGGAGCGGGGGGCATCGTACGCTCCGGCTCTTCGCCTCGGTCTTCCGCTTCGAGCAGAAGCGGGTGGTGGTCACCCCGGTCCTCATCTACCTCAACGCGGCGATCTTCGCACTGATGGTGCTGCGCGGGATGGACTTCTTCAGCCCCGACGCGGAGCGGCTGATCGACTGGGGCGCCAACTACGGGCCGCTCACCCTGGGCGGCCAGTGGTGGCGGCTCATCACCTCGACCTTCCTCCACGCCGGCATTCTCCACCTGGGCTTCAACATGTTCGCGCTCCTCTACCTGGGGATCCTCCTGGAGCCGTGGGCGGGGTGGGAGCGGTTCACCGCGGTCTATTTCCTGTCCGGGCTGGCCGCCAGCGTGGCCAGCCTCCACTGGCACCGGGCCGCGGCCGCGGTGGGGGCCTCGGGCGCGATCATGGGGCTCTGCGGGATGTTCCTGGCCGTGCTCACCACGCCGCTCCCCACCCGGGCGATGAAGCGCGCGCTCCTCCCGCCGATCCTTTTCTTCGCGTTCTTCAACCTGGTCGGCGGGCGGAAAATGAACGTGGACCTGGTCGCGCACCTGGGCGGATTCGTGTGCGGGGTGGCGCTGGGGTACCTTTTCTATCCCAGCCTGCGGAACCCGGCCGACCGGCGGCTCCGGCGCGGGAGCCTGCTGGCCGCCACCGCCCTGGTGGTGGCGGTGACGGTGGTCCTCTACCGGTCTTCGCTTCCGCACTCCCGGTTCATCCCGCTGGGGCCGTAGCGACCGCGCCTTGGTGCTCGAGCAGTTGCCGGACCCGCCGGTAGGCCCAGGCGTCGTGGACGATCACACCGCGGCAGCTCAGCCCGGAGGAACCCGCGCAGGGGCCTGCCGGCGAAGGAACGTGTGCAGACCGCGCTCGCCCGGGAGCTGCTCGGCGCAGGTATAGCCCAGGGCGCGGAGGTCGAGCCCGGCAAACAGCGCCTCCCCCGAACCCAGGAGCACCGGCCGCAGCACGAGGTGAAGCTCGTCCAGGAGGCCCGCCTCCAGGTATTGGCGAATGACGGCCACGCCCCCGCCCAGCCGCACGTCGCGGTCGCCGGCGGCGGCCCGGGCCCGGTCCAGCGCCTCGCCGATGCCTCCGGTGACAAAGTGGAAGACGGTGCCGCCCGCCATCTCCAGGGACTCCCGGGCGTGGTGGGTGAGGACGAACACGGGAACGTGATAGGGCGGCTCCTCGCCCCACCAGCCGCGCCAGGTCAGGTCGGGCCACGGTCCCCGCACCGGACCGAACATGTTCCGCCCCAGGATCCACGCCCCGATCCCCGACAGCCCGGCCTCGGCCATCCGGTGATCCACCCCGGTCTCGCCGCCGGGCTGGCCCTGCATGCTCCTCCAGGCCCGGGTGGCGAAGAACCACTCCATGAGCTCGGAGCCGCGGACACCGAGCGGGTTTTGCAGGTCCTGGCCGGGGCCGGCGCCGAAGCCGTCCAGCGAGACCGCGAAGGTCGAGACGCGAAAGAGGGACATGGGTTTCCTCCCCGATGGGCGCGCGGACGTTGCGGGGCCCCTTGAGGGCAAGCATAGCGGGTCTGTAGCGACGGATGGGGCTTCCGTCGAGGAGAAGATGGAAGCCCGCCGGAAGACGGACTGCCGGTCACATGCCCTGGGTGACCGGGGCCTGCCTCGCCCCTTGCCGCCGGCGCTCGAACACGACGACGCTGTCGTAGCAGGCGACGCAGGCGGTGGACCGGGTGAATTCCGAAACCGGCAGCGCCCCCTTGGTATGCACGGCGTTGATCTCGTCGAGCTTGTGCTTCACGAACTCCATGAAGCTTCCCTCCCGCTCCAGGCCGCCGCCGTACTCCTTCCAATAGCAGGTGTGCGTGTCCTCGACCAGGTAGACGCCGTCGGGGTGCACCCGTTCGTACATGAGATTGAAGGAGGCGATCATGTGGTTCATCCGGTGGCTGCCGTCGTCGAGGACGATATCCACCCGGGGATGCCTGGCGAAGATGGACTCGATCACGGCGGGGTCGTCCTGGCTTCCGACCACGACCTCGATGCCGTCCCCTTCGTGCGCCTTGCAGGCGGAATCGACGTCGATGCCGACGATCCGGCTTCCCGGGCCGAAGTACTCCTTCCACATGGCCAGCGACCCGCCCCCCATGACTCCGATCTCGATCATCACCGGCGACCGGTTCCGGAAGCGTTCGAGGTGGCGTTCGTAGATGTCGAAGTAGTGGACCCACTTGTGCAGGCGCTTGTGGGCGTTGTTGAGGAAGTACTTGTGGAGAAATCCGTCGGTCAACTCGCGCCTCCGCTCAGGTCCGCTCGCATCCGGGGTCCGGGCCCTGGGCGGCCGGGCACCGCTCCGCCCCGCGCGGCGGGGTGCCGGATGCCGGACGGGGGCGAGGATACCCCCGGGGGGGGCGGGACGGGAAGCCGGGGTCCGGGCGCGGCCGGATGCGGCTCTTCCAAGGGAGTGTCAGTAGATCCCGGGGAGAAAGCGCTTGGTGCGGGCACGGTAGCTCCGGTACTCCTCGCCGAAGGCCACGAGCAGGAGCTTCTCCTCGGCACGCCCCCGCAGATCGCTCCCCAGGACCATCAGGATCAACGCCGCCACGGTGAGCACGCCGGGAATCCATATCGCGGTGCCCAGGGCGAGGAGGTTCATGCCGGCGTAGATGGGATGGCGCACGAGGGCGTAGGGGCCGCCGGTGGCCAGCTGGTGGCCGGCGTCGAGGGCGGCCCGGAACCGCCAGGAGCGGAAGTAGAGCAGGGACCAGCACATGATCCACGCCCCGGCGGCCATGACGAGGGTGCCCAGGATGCCCTGGCCGGGGAGCCAGTGGGGCACGGTGCCGGTGAACACCGCCCCGCCGATCCCGGCGTACATCACCGCGAAAGCCAGGATGTGGACGGCGAACACCAGTCGCGAGAAGCGCGCCGCGGCGGGGACCGAGGCGGCGGGCGCGGATCCGGAGGCGGCGGTCCCCGCGCCCCGGAACCGCTGGGTGATCCCGAACGAGGCCCAGAAGGCCAGGTGCACCGGATAGATGGCGAAGTCGGAAGTGAGGCGGATCATGGGGTCTCCGATGAAGGTGGCCGGCACGGAGAGCCGGTCCCTATCCACGGCCCCCGGTACCAGTCCAGGACACGCCGGGCGCGCAGCGTGATCCATCGGCTGGGCCGCCCCGCGCCGTCCTCCACGTCGCGGTAGATCGAGTCGCGGTGGGGCTCGCCCAGGAGCCACCGCCCGTCCGTCCGCCGCGCCCCGGCCACCAGCGCCGCGGCCTCGGCCATTCGCTCGCCGGGCGGGATGCCCGCATTCCGCAGATACTCCAGCCCCCGCAGCACATCGAACCGCCAGATGGTGGGGAAGCTGAACTCCGCGAACTTGGGGTCGATCACCTCGCCGGTGGAGAGCCGCCGGAAGAGCCCCCGCTCCAGCAGGTACTCCTCGGCGCGGGCCCGGGCGCGGGCGACCTGCCCCGAGGCCCCCGCGGCCTTTTCGTATTCCAGGAGCCCGCCCAGGACGCAGATCGTGGTATGGAACGAGGACCGCACCGAGCCCCGCTCCGCCTCGCAGTTCCAGCCGCCGTCGGCGAGTTGCTCCCCCAGGAGCCGCTCGGCCAGCCGGTCGCTGGGCTCGCCGAAGTAGCTCCCCACCGCCAGCACGTTCCCGTTGATGCAGGGCTCGACCTCGCCCTCGAAGAACTGCAGGTCGCCGAACTCCTCGCCCCAGGTCACCCGTTCCCGGAGGAGCGCCGCCGCCCGCCGCGCGGGGCCGCTCGCGGGGTCGATCCCGAGGTCCCTGAGGTACAGCATGGTGAAGAGGTTGGGCCGCCAGTACGGCGGCTCCCCCCAGTTGCCGTCGGGCCGCTGGGAGGCCAGGAGCCGGGCCCCCACGCCCTCGACGGCGACCCGCGATCGCGTGGCGGAGACGTCGGCCGCGGGCGCGCCGGTGAGGTCGCGCAGGGCCTGCCACCGGATCCGGATCGCGGGATCGCCGTCCAGGAGCCACCCCAGCACCGCGGCGCGGGTAGGATCGGCCGGCGGCCGGGACGTCATGGCGCCTGGGTCCCGCCGGCCCGGCGAGGCGCGGCCAAGAACGCGAGCACGCGCTGGGTGAGAAGCTCGGCGGCCGGGGGGTCGTAGGACGGGAGCGAGCGGTCGGCGAAGTAGTGCCGGTCGCCGGGGTAGAGGAAGATCTCCGCGTCCTCGGTTTCGGCGACCAGGGCCCGGGCCGCGTCGAGGTCGCCCTCCCCCACGAAGATCGGATCGGCGTCCATGCCGTGGATCTGGACCGGAACGCCTTCCGGCCAGGCGTCGCCGAACTCGCTGCGGGGGACGCAGGAATGGCAAAGGACGGCGCCCCGCGCGCCGGGCCGGGTCTGGGCCAGCTTCTGCGCCGGGACCACGCCCAGGGAGAAGCCGATGAAAACCAGCGCCTCCGGGAGCGGCGCCGCGGCGCGCTCACCCCGGGCGATCACCTCGGCAAAGCCCAGCTCCTCCACGAAGGCCATGCCTTCGGGAATGCTTCCGAAGGTGCGGCCGTCGAAGAGGTCGGGCGCGTGCACGGTATGCCCGGCCCGGCGGAGGGTGTCGGCGAACGCCGCCATCCCCGGGGTCTTTCCCTGCGCGTGATGGAACAACAGAACCTCGGCCATGGCGGCCTTCCTATTGCTCGATGCCCGCCGGCGTGCGCCGGGCTGCAGGGCCGGAGAATCAGGCCCCCTGGCCGGCCAGCGACGACCACGGGGCGTACGCGGCCCAAATGAGCGGTGCGAAGTTGACCACCGGCACCGGGGCCGGCAGTCAGAGCCGGGGTGAAAACCCCGGCCGGAGGCAGACCCGTTCACCCCGGGCGTGGGCAGAGATTACAGCAATGCCGGCGGGATTCAACGCGGGGCCGGTCCCAAGGAGCGCCGATCCCGTGGTGAATCTCCCGGGCGGCGCTCAGGGGGTCAGGGCCTCGTTCGCCTTGGCCCGGTCGGCCCTCTTCGACAACTCGCGGATACGGCCGTCGGCGCTGTAGAGCCGGATCACCGCTTCCTCGCCACCATGTGAAAAATATGCCAGTGCTTGGGCTTCCGGAGACCGGGCGGGTCGTCCCGCTCCTCCACGCGCATCATCTCGATCTCGAAGCCCTCCAGAAGCGCCAGGACCTCCTCGCGGGAGTGGTGCGTCCGCCCCGGCATCGACGCCCAGGTGTCGCGGTCCCCGAAAAACTGCCCCGCGAACCGGCCGCCGGTACGGATCGCCCCGGCGATCCGGATCCATAGAGCCGGAAAGTCCTCCGGCCGGCAGGAGGGCAACGCGAAGCTCGCGTTCACCAGGTCGCAGTCGGGCACCTGCATCTCCGCGAAGTCGACCTCCACCGTGGTCAACCGCGCCTTCTGCTCTTCCGGTACACGGGACCACAGGAGGGGAAAGGCGTCCGGATGGCCGTCGGTGGCCACCACCCGCCATCCTCGCCGGAGCAACTCCAGCGCATCCCGCCCCTCGCCCGCGGCGATGTCGACCCCGAGGCCGGCAAAGCCTTCTTTCGAAAACGACTCCAGGGCCGCGAGCAGGGTATCGCGCGCCGGCTTCCCCAGCACGGACGTGAAGTAGCCCGGCCAGTCTTCCGCCTCGGAATAGTCCTGGGGCCCGGGGGGCGGGAGCCGCGGGTGGGGGGAAGGGTCCGGTACCGGCATGGGGGCCTCATTCTTCCTGGAAGTCGCTTCGCGGCCGCCCGGCAAGCCTGCCCGCACCCGCGACTGCCGTCAACGGGGTGGCGTCGGACATCGTGACCGGAGAGAATGCGAGGTGGCCCACCACCCGGCCGTCCAACTCGGCCACCAGGGAGGTTGTGCGGGCGCCGGCGGCGCGGAGGGCCGCGACGATGAAGTGCTCGGTCTGGTTGCTGACCTCCAAGGTGCTGAACGCAGCCCTCGTCACTTCGGTGATGGCGCCGATATCGGCGCCGGTCTCGTCCCTTATCATGACCGCCGGATCCATGGGGATGCGGCCTCTTCATCTTGCCCGGTGACGCTTCGCCCGGCCGGTCCGGCCGAGGCGAGCCGACCCGACCCGACCCGACCCGACCCGACGGATACCGGGAGTCTCGCCCGTTCCCGGCCCGCCGTGGCAAGCCATGACGGACACGATGGGGGTGGGGCGCCGACGCGCGATGGCGCTGGAAAAGGAAGAACCGGGTTGCTCGTGCTGGCCCCCGGTGGTGCGCGGTGGGGGGGGGCTGCTAGCCCTGCGGGGCCGGCGAGCGGCTAGGGGTAGGTGCGGCCCATGGGGTCGCGCGCGCGCGGCGGGCGGCGATTGCTCTCATCGGCGGCGCAGCTCACCGGTAGGAGTTCTCCTCGGCGCGGTGTCTCATCGGCGGCGCAGCTAACCGGTGGGAGTTCTCCTAGGCGCGGTGTCTCACGAGCGGGTGTTCAAGGCCACCGCGGCCCGGATGAGCGCCTTCAACGCCTTCCGGTCCAGCTTCCCGCCTTCGCGGAAGTCGATGGCGCGCCGGACCCGGCCTCCGAGGCTCGAGTTGAAAAGGCCGGAGGGGTCCTCGAGCGAAGCCCCTTTGGCGAAGGTCATCTTCACCTTGTCCTTGTAGGTCTCGCCGGTGCAGATCAGCCCGTCGTGCGACCAGACCGGCGTCTCCCACTTCCACTCCTCGGTCACCTCGGGGTCGGCCTCCTTGATCAGGACGCGGAGCCGGGCGAGCATCTCGCCCCTCCAGTCGGCCAGCTCGGCGATCCTCGCGTCGATGAGTTGTGCAGGAGACCTGTCCTTCTGCGCGCCTGCCTTGTTCATGTCGATATCTCTTTCCTGGTCCAAGGGCTCTGACGAACGGGACTCTCGATTCTACCCTCGGCTCCGGCGCACCGGCTTCCAGCGCCCCGCCCCGGGCGGCCCGGCCCCGGGAACTCCAAGTAATGGCGGTTGTTAGGGGCCCGGGGGGCATTTGACTCTGAGGAGTGTTGAGATAGTTGATCGTAGTGGGTGTCTGAAGTTCAGAAAATTAAGCTTCTCATTGACATTGTGAATTTTATCGGCTACTTTTCTTGAACAAGGAGAGCGCCCCATGGACATTTCGAAAGCGGTCTGCCCCGAGTGCCGGGCCCCCATGCGGATCCGTCGCCTGCACTGCCCCCAGGGCCACGTGGCCATGGAGGGGGAGTTCGAGGTGCCGGCGCTGGCCTGGTTGAGCCTGGAGGAGCAGCTCTTCGTGACCGCCTTCGTGCGCTGCCACGGCTCGATCAAGCGCATGGAGGAGCTCTTCGACATCAGCTACCCGACGGTGAAGAACCGGCTGAATGGCGTCGCCGGCAAGCTCGACCATGCCTTCGACGCCCCTTCCTCCAACCTCCAGGTCCTCGATCGGCTGGAGCGGGGAGAAGTGACGGTGGAGGAAGCGCTGGCGGAGCTTCGCGGAGGAGCGACGGACCGGGAATCGCAAGACGGTGAGGCGCCCACGGGCGCCGGGAAAGGAGAACGATGATGACGGCGGAGCGACGCAAGGTGCTGGATATGCTCGCGGCCGGGAGAATCACCCCCGAGGACGCGGAGAAGCTTCTCGATCGCCTGGCTTCGCCCGGCGCGCCGGAGGCCGCCGCCGAGGGCGCCGCGGCCGGAGTCGGAGGCGGGGAGAGCGGCCGCCACCGGCGGGGCTTGCGCTTCCTGCGTATCGTGGTGGACTCGCCCAAGCGCGACAACGTCAACATCCGGGTGCCGCTGGGCCTCGTCCGCACCGGTCTCAAGCTCTCGACCCTGATGCCGGGGAAGGTCAGCCGCCGCCTGTCCGAGCGGGGCATCGACCTCTCCCACCTGGGCAAGCTCGACGACGAGGCGCTGACCGCGGAGCTTTCCGCGCTTCACGTCGACGTCTCCGCCGAGGACGGCGAGAAGGTCCGCATCTTCTGCGAGTAGCCCTCGCCAGGGGCGGAACACCTCGTCAAACGCCTCTTCGCGCTGACCCGCATTCAGCCGAGTTCGCAAAACGAGGTTCCGGGGCGGACGCCACTCGTGGGCTACGGTAAGTCGTAGTCGGGCGAGAACGGATGCTCCATCCCATGCTCGACTGCGGACTCCCCATGCCCGGCGAGACCGTCCAGCTCCCCCGTGCCGGATCCCGGAATCTCGGCGTACGATTCCTTCGCCTGCCCGTCCTCGAGGACCCCTGTCCGCTGGAGCACGAGACTCCCGGCTTTGCCGGCAAGGCGACCGGCGACATGCTCAAGTTCGACGAAGGTCGGTCGCCGGGATTGACTCTAGGTACCCGGCCGCTCCTCAGTCCTCGATCGCCTCAATTCCAAGACGCTTGAGTCGCTCCCGGTTGTCCTTCATGGCTTTGAGCTCTTCGGAGAAGTGCCCCCGCCAATCCGTGATCTCGCCCGTGATCCGAAGCGGGTCGCGGGAGCGGTACGATTTCGTCGGATTGCCCGGGTACTTCTTGTCCGTCAGATTGGGATCATCTTCTATCGGGCCGGTCGGCTCCGAGATGTAGATTCTGCCTGGTCCTTCACCGAGGGCCAGCTCGGCCCCCCATGCGGCCGCGTCCAAGGTGGCGGTCAGATAGACGTAGGCCGCCCGCTTCCTCTTGCCGTAGTTGGAACCATAGCCGGGCCCGATCAGGTCCCCCGGCCTGAGGTCGGCCTTCGTCCCATGGTAGAAGCGTTGCGAGCCCGGGTCGTCGACGGATGCCATCGCCTCGCTCCTCCCGCTGTCCGGCTGCGGGCTACCCTCTCTATCGATCGCGTTGGCCGCGGCCCCGGTCACCCACGGCGCGAGGCGGAGCCTCGCAGAAGTTGTCAGGCATGTTCCGGCGTCCCCACTGCTTGGCCGATCCACAATGGATTGCCGTCCGGGTCCTCCACACGAAACCCGTTCATGCCGTAGAACGTGACCTCCAGTTCGGGAACGGGGAGTCCGTTGTCCCGGGCACGACGGTGAAAGTCAACCAGGTCCTCCGGATAGAGGTAGAGAACCGAGGTTCTGGGGACACCGGGGTGAAGATTGATGGACTGGTCGAGCATGATCTGGCAGCTGCCGCAACGCAGCATGGCCCAACCCCATTTCTCATTTCGGTCTTCAACAACGAAGCCGAGCTTCTGGTAGAAGTTCACGCTGGCCGGCATGCTGGTGACCGGCTGCATGGGGACAAGACGGCTGAGCGTCATGTGACCTCCGGTGTGGGGCGCCCGACGGAAAATGCATCTGCCGCAGGAAGCGGCGGCCAAGGGAGAGTCGGACCGCATCCCAAGTCTATCAAGAGCGCGCGGCGCTTCGGTTACAGATCCACCTTTCTCGTGACCAGCCATTTCACCTTCTTCGGGCCGAGATGGCCGAAGAAGCTGGTGGTGCGCGGCGTCCAGTGTCTCTGACCGTCGCGCGATAGGAAGGTGAAGTCCGGCGGGCGGGCGGCCAAATCGGCCGCACGCCGGCCTCGGCCGGTTCTGATAGCCAGCCTGAGCCTAATCATGCCCGACTATATCGACCGAGATCTCCACCGCCGGAACCTGTCCCCGGTTCTCGAGCCAGTGGGTCGTGTTCCTGTCCTCGGGCCAGCCCACCCCCGGCCCATAGTCGGTAGCGGCTCCGTTTTGATGGTCGGTGATCGTTCCTTGCAGGATGTAGACGATGCCCGGTCTGCCCTTGTGGTCGTGAACCGGGCCGAAAACCCCGCCGGGATCGATGGTCACCATCCGCATTCGAAGCCGGCGCCCGGCCATGCCCTCGATCTCAGGGCCAAGGTCGACCGTTGCCAGCAGCTTCACCGTGACCCCTCTCGTCTCGGGCGGCAAATGTTCGCTACTCATCGTACTCTCCTCTCTCCACCGCCAGGACCGCCGATGGTGCATACGAGTTCCAGGATGCCCTCCGCCAGCCATGCGTCCCGCGGCAACGCGCCCAAGGCGATACGGGCAGGCTCTACCAAGTCTGCCGCCTTCATCTTCCGGTTCCCTGGCGCCACCGCCCGCCGTGCCGGGGTTCGGAAAGCAAGAGTCCCGGGTCGGGCGTGTGTCTCTGGCGTCCTCACCGCTCAAGGGCGAGGCGGGGGGGGCCGCAAAGTCCTCCAAGCAGCTAGCGGCGCGCCGCAATGATCCAGGAAACGAAGCGGCTGCAGTGATCGTAGGAGGAGTGCGTTGTGACATCGAAGACCACCGAGAACCCCTCCGCGAACTTGCGGGCGGAAGCGAGCAGGCTTCCGTAGTTTGCCATGTGGCCAGCCCCAAGTAGCGCCGAGCGCTCCGACTCCCTGATCGCCATCGACACCCT
Source organism: Candidatus Eiseniibacteriota bacterium (assembly GCA_963728475.1). Taxonomy (GTDB): domain Bacteria; phylum Eisenbacteria; class RBG-16-71-46; order JABDJR01; family JABDJR01; genus CAVSKL01. The sequence goes on along the minus strand of CAVSKL010000001.1, from coordinate 760,320 downwards.
GAAGGAGTCCTTGAGCGGAATCAGGTTGACTATTCCGAGCGATTCCGCCCCCCGATTCCGAGCGAAGACGCCCACCCTTCCGACTGATCGCGCCCGCTGATTCCGAGCGAAGCCGGCCACCGTTCCGAGGGAAGGCGCCCACCGTTCCGAGGGAAGGCGCCCACCGTTCCGAACGAAGCCGCCCACCCCGGTTCGGGGGTGGCGGCGCGGGGTAACCGGGCTACGCTGAGCCTTTCTCTCATCCCAGAGGAGGACCCCGCGTGCCAGCTAAGAGGTTACCCATGCGCAAGATCCAAGATGTGCTGCGGCTTCGCGCCGCCGGACTCAGCCACCGCCAGATCGCCCGCAGCCTGGGGCTGGGGCGGACCACGGTCCGAGAGTACCTGGCCCGGGCCCAGCGGGCCGGGCTGGCCTGGCCGGTGGCCGAGGACCGGAGCGAGACGGACCTGGAGCAGCTCCTGTTCCCCGCCGCCCACCCCTTCCCGGAGCGAGGGCGGCCCCGGCCCGACTGGGCGTGGGTCCACCAGGAGCTGCGCCGTCCCGGGGTCACGCTCTCGTTGCTGTGGCAGGAGTACCGGGCCGGTCATCCGCGGGACGGGTACCAGTACAGCCGCTTCTGTGACCTCTACCACCGCTTCGCCGGGAAGCTCTCCCCCTCGATGCGCCAGGTCCATGTGGCCGGCGAGAAGACCTTCGTGGACTTCTCGGGCAATAGGCCCGCCATCGTGGATCCGAAGACGGGGGAGGTGACCGAGGTCGAGCTGTTCGTGGCCGCCCTGGGGGCCAGCGGCTACGTCTACGCCGAGGCCACCCCCAGCCAGGATCTGGACTCCTGGATCACCGCCCACCAGAACATGGCGGCCTACCTCGGCGGTTCCACGGCGATCTGGGTCCCGGACAATCTGAAGAGCGGGATCACCACCCCCTGTCGCTACGAGCCGGGGGTGAACCGGACCTACGAGGAACTCGCCGCCCACTACGGCGCGGTGGTCATCCCCGCCCGGGTCCGGCGCCCCAAGGATAAGGCGAAGGTCGAGTTGTCCGTGCTGCTCGCCCAGCGCTGGATCCTCGCCGTGCTCCGCAACCGCACCTTCTTCTCGCTCGAAGAGCTCAACGCCGCCATCCGCGACGAGCTCGACCGCCTCAACGACCGTCCTATGCAGAAGCTCAAGGTGAGCCGCCGCCAGCTCTTCGAAGCACTCGATCGCCCCGCCCTGCGGCCCCTCCCCCTCGGCCGCTACGAGAAGGGCATCTGGAGCTACCCCCGAGTCAACATCGACTACCACGTCGAGGTCGAGAACAACTACTACAGCGTCCCCTACCAGCTCCTGAAGGAAGTGGTGGAGGCACGGACCACCGCCACCACCGTCGAGATCATCTTCCACTCCAAGCGCGTCGCCTCCCATCGGCGGCTACGCGGCCGGGGACGCCACTCCACTCACCGCGACCACATGCCCGCCTCCCACCGGGCCCACCTCGAGTGGACCCCCTCCCGGCTCGTTCGCTGGGCCGAGAAGACCGGCCCCCACGCCGCCGAACTTGTGACCCACATCCTCGACACCCGGCCCCACCCCGAGCAGGGCTACCGCTCCTGTCTCGGCCTCATGCGCCTGGGCAAGAAGTACGGTGAGGCGCGTCTCGAAGCCGCCTCCCGGCGGGCGCTCCACCTGCGTTCCTACAGCTACCGCACCGTCAAGAACATCCTCTCCGCCGGAACCGACCGGCTCCCGCTGGAGACCGAGTCGCCCGCCCCGGCCGCACCCTCCCACGAGAACATCCGCGGCGCCGCCTACTACGCCGCCCCAAAGGAGATCCCATGCTGAACCAAGCCACCCTGGACAAGATGCAGGCCATGAAGCTCTCGGCCATGATCGAGGCCTTCGAGCAGCAGACCGCCTCCCGCCAGGCCGCCGGCCTGAGCTTCGACGAGCGCCTCGGCCTCCTGGTCGACGCCGAGTGGACCCACCGCGAACAGCGCAAGCTCGCCCGCCGGCTCAAGGGAGCCAAGCTCCGCTACCCGGCCTGTCTCGAGGACGTCGACTTCCGCGCCTCCCGGGGGCTCGACCGCCAGGTCGTCCTCTCCCTCGGCACCTGCGGCTGGATCCAGGAGCACCAGAACCTCGTGCTGACCGGACCCACCGGCACCGGCAAGAGCTTCCTCGCCTGCGCGTTCGCGGAGCGGGCTTGCCGGCGCGGGTTCACCGCCACCTATGTCCGGACTCCCCGGATCCTTCACGAACTCGCCGTCGCCCGCGGCGATGGCTCCTACGAACGGCTCCTGGCCCGGCTCCTCAAGGTGGAGCTGCTGGCCATCGACGACTGGCTCGTGGCTCCGCTGCGCGACGCCGAGCGGCGCGACCTGCTCGAGGTCCTGGAGGATCGCCACGAGCGGGCCTCCACCCTCATCGCCTCCCAGCTGCCCATCACCGCCTGGCACGAGGCGATCGGGGAACCCACCCTGGCCGACGGGATCGTGGACCGGCTCCTGCACCGCTCGCACCGCATCCCGCTCAAAGGAGCCTCGATGCGCCAGACCGAACCCCTGACCCCGGCCACGGAGAAGAAGAAGAAGAAGAAGAAGAAGACCCCAATCCAGAACCCCGTGATCCGGGGGGGGTACCCCAGGTCCCGGCCGGGCCGAGATCGTCGCTCCTGGAGCTTCTCTCGAGGTCGGATCCCGGTGCCTGGACCCGAGACCGGAAAATCAGGCTACCAACCCGGGACCGACCCGGTAAGATGCGACCCACGACCCTGACGAGGAACCCAACGACACAATCCCCGCGTCGCTACGCTCCGACGGTGGCCGGAATCCTTCGGAACCGGCGGGCGTCTTCGCTCGGAACGGGTGGGCGCCTTCCTTCGGACCAGGTGGGCGCCTTCGTCGGAATAGCCACTCGACCACGTCCCGCAGAGAGATGTCTTCAGTCATGAAGGAACCTGCGCCCTGGAATGTGTTGTGGCGTGCAGCGTTCGCGACGAGCACGAGCTCCGACCGGTGCGTCCCCGCTAGGTAGGGCGGGGAGGATAGGGGGGGCGGCCAAAGCGCACCTCACAGAAGCCTCGGGTTGCGTTGCCACACCGACCATGTGAGCAACGATGCGAAGCTCACCCACAACAAGTACGGGACCAACAGCGCCGCGGCCACGCGGCTGCTGCGCCAGAACGCGGCGGTCGCGCACACGATGAGCGCCAGCAGAATGAGAACCTCCACTGCGGCAAGCGCTCCCCGATGCCAGGCGAAAAACAACCAGGACCAAAGCGCATTCGCCGCAAGCTGCGCGCCGAACAAGGTCAAGGCGAGCTTCTTGGAGCCTGCAGATCGCCAAACCAACCACGCGGAGACTCCCATGAGCGAATACAGCGTCGACCATACAGGGCCGAACACCCATCCTGGGGGAGCCCACGATGGCTTGCTCAACTCGGCATAGAAGGATGCAGCATCAACGGAGCCGATTGCTCCGACCGCGGCGGCGGCGAACGCCACCAGCAACCAGCCGAGCAAGCCGACCCACTGCGATGGCAGGGAGCGCGGCGTCATGGGAAAGGAGGCCCCGACGCCGCAGCGTCCGGCTGCGGACGCGCCAGAGTAACTGCGACGGGCGCGCGCAGCGAACCATTCGCTTCCTTCACCCGCACGGCAACAGCAGACGTGCCTGAGTCAGCAACCCCCGCCATGGCGCCCGGCCTGGCCATGCCCGCACCTGAAAACGACATACCAGCAGTGAGGGCGACCCTGACGGAGGCGTCGTTCCCTAATGTAATGTAACAAAATGAACGAGTCGACCACCGCTGCGTTGCAGCGTGCTCGATCAAGTCGAGTGCCGCTTCCGTGGCCAAGATGCACGACGGGACTTGGGGGGACTCAGAGTTCCAATTCATCGCCAACTTGCGTCCAGACGCCGCACATTCCCGGAGACACAGGTCGATAAGGGTCTGGTAGGAGACGAAGCTGTTCATCGGGAAGTCTCTTGCCCGAGCTCTTGGGCAAGCCCGATGAGGATTCCTTCGGGACCCCGGATGTAGCAGAGCCGATACGTGTCCCCGTACTGGACCACGTCGCCGGCGAGCGTCGCGCCGCGTTTGGTGAGCCGTGCGAGCGTATCGTCGATGTCCTCCACGGTAAACATGACGCGTAGGTAGCCGAGAGCGTTCACTGGGGCAACGCGGTGATCCGCTACCACTGGCGGCGCGAGGAAGCGGGACAACTCCAGACGGCCGTGACCGTCCGGCGTACGCATCATCGCAATCGGGACGCGCATGTCGCGCAATCCGGTGACGCCATCCGCCCAGTCTCCTTCAACTGCGGCACGTCCCTCGAGGTCGAGACCAAGTTCGGAGAAGAACTCAATGGCGGTATCGATGTCTTCCACCACGATTCCGACGTTGTCCATACGCTTGACCGTCATGATGTCTCCCTGGCGCCCAACATTCAGCATCAGCGGCGGGGCGCTGCGCCGGCGGCCGCATGCTGTTGTTGGCCAGCTTCTCTATCGGACATCCTGGGTGGACCGGCCCCAGCTATGGTCATTCTCCCTTGGCCAGCCTGATCATCCGAGCGGTATCCGTTACTGCAGATCCGGCCTCACGCGCCGACTCCTTTCCTCAGTGGCCGGGTGGCTGTCCGTCGCGACGGGTGCCTACTTGGCCGAAAGGGGGTTCGGTACCTTCGCCTTGTTCTCGCTCCTCCTGGTCTTCATCTGCTCAGGCCACGGCCTTCTTGACGAGCGCACTAATCCTGGCTTCCGTTGCGGCGTCCAGAGCGGTCAGGGTCCACGCGACCGGATGCATGTTGGCGCCCACCTCGCGAACGGGGTTCACAACTTCGCCGAAGCCGAATGCAATGAAATCCTTGTCTAGTTTGATGTAGCAGATGTCCTTGCCGTCCTTAGCGTAAAAGAACAGTCCCCATCGTACAATTGGTTCGAGCGACGGCACGCTCTCCCGGATGATTCGATGCAGGCGTTCTCCAATCTCCCGATACTCGGCGGGGGCATCGCGGAGCTTGGCGAGGACGGCCGCGTCGCCCTTCTTGGTGAACATGTGTTCAGTCCTCCTTCGTCGCCGCATCTGGCGCGGCGTCGCACTCCTTTCGCGTAGCGTCCAGGCGGTGCCGCTTTCCGGTCGGTCCTGAGGCGACCCAGCTGCGGCGCGAAGCGCCGGCGGGTTGCACGCCGCTATCAGCCGCCCGGCCTGTTTGCACCCTTGGCCTCCGGCCGAAGTTCGCCGAACGCGAGCCGGTACCCGTTCAAGTCCTCGACGACCATCTCGCGAATCCCATGAGGCGCCATTCGCGGAGGCGCCTGGAACTTCGCACCACGGCGCTTAAGCTCCGCATGCAGCCTGTTCACGTCGTTTACATACACATAGGCGTCGGGCTCAAACGCCGGTCGCTGCCGTTGCTGAGTTTGGTCGCGACGTATTTGGAAGTGGATCGATGCGCCCGGACGCTTCACTACTGCGTAGACGCCGTCAGGCTCGTCCGGCGAAGGCTGAAAGACGCCATCAACCGGATCGAGACTGAATCCAAGGACGTCGCGGTAGTACTCGGCGGCTTGGCGCACCTGTCGGACGCCGAGAACTGGCGACGCTGACCATCTGTCGTCTGTCAAGACGTCCCTCCTTAAGTTCGCCTGGCGTTTCCGGTGAGCACCTCCCGGCCGGAGTTGCGCCCGTCGGCTCTGCAGAGAGGGCACTGCCACGGAATGCCGGCGCTATCCAAGTCAAAACGAGCGAGAATCCCACCCCGGCAGCGGCGGTGATTCGGTTCTCGACGGCACCGCACATGCGTCCGCTCCACGACTTCGGGTAGCATCGATGTCATCCAGGCCACGAGTGCGCCCAGAAAGAAGGCTAGGTTCAGGGCGGGGCCGGGGATTTCGCGGGCGAGCTGCCCATGGCTGGAAGTCGAATTCCACCGGTCCTCCAAAGACGCACTCAACGTGCGCGCTGAGCCGCAGCGCTCTCGATCCTAACCGCGCCGACGGCTCCAGCGCGAACGCAAGCCGTGCAGTCAGAACCAGCAGTGAATAGCGTCTATTGCATGAATCCGTCGATGTGGACCTTGCCGGCAGCCAGGTTCACGGTACCCACGCCCCAGATCTGGTTCGCTCGGACCCATGCGTACTCTTCGGCGGCGGTATTCAAACTGACGTTCTCCGAAAGGTCAGCGATCGGCTCTGTCGGACGCAGCACCGCCACGCCGCCGGCTGACAGCGCGATTCGATGCCCAGCCTCCGTTTCGATCGTCGCCCGAATATCAAGGTCGATGCGCCCGTCCTGGCGAATGCGGAGGTAATCGACCCCTCGGACCCGCCCGGCCAGCCGGCCAATGGCTTGGCCATCGAACGCTACATCGATCCTAGCCCCCTGCGGTGGGACCTGTCGTTGCCCGGAGAGGATTGCGTCCAGGGTAATGCCGTAGTCCGTCAATCCCGTAATGTCGACGTCGTACCCGTAGATCTTCTCGCCCTTCATGTCATCTCCCTTCGGGTTTCGATGGGCTTCTGGGCCCCGAAGGGGCGGCCCGGTCACGTTCGGCAGCGGTCGTGAAGCCTAACGATTGCCGCTCAGCCGCGACCACGAGCGGCAGCACTATTTTAAAGTCCCGTTCTCCGCCCGGCGGCGGGAGCGGGCAACTTCCAGCCATCCCGCTCAAGCAGCTTGATCACGTCCCGGACCTTCACCCGGAAAGAATAGCACCCGGGTCAACCATCGACATTTCAAGAGGTGTGCCTCACGTCAGGGTTGAGCAGCGGGCGGTCTTGGCGTGGCCCCGGCTTCTGCCGGCGGCGTGACAACGCCGAGCCGTCTGCTCCGACGGTCTGTCAGACATGATTGGTTCACCACGTTCCGAGTCGTTCGGCAATCGTTTCAATACCGCGCCATCAACGCGAATACCCCCCAGCCCAAATACTCACGCGTGTACGTGGCGTAGCGGACGGGTTCCGAGGTCAGGTTGGCTCGAACATCTTTGGCTAACTCGTCGTCAAGATTGACTTCGAGCCATCGGCGCATAGTGAGCCACTTGGCTGCCTCGTACCTGTCCCAGCCCGCTTGGTCTGCGAGAACCATTTCCACGACGTCGTAGTCGAGTCTTCCGAAAGAGGCGAGCAATTCTGAAAGCACAAGAAATTCGGCTATCGAACCGGCATGGCAACCTTTGGCAACGTCTTCTGTCGGTGGTAAATGCAACCAGTAGGGCTCGCCGATAAGGATGATCCCTCCCCTGCGGAGGCTCTTCGCCAGAAGTTCGATGGTGCCGGCGACTCCCCCGCCGATCCACGTGGCGCCGAGACAGGCAGCCACACCGACCCTTTCGGTGGCTATGTAGCCGGCAGCGTCGCCGTGGATGAACTCGACGTGGCCGGGGACACTGAGTTCCTCAGCGCGGCGCTGCGCTTGATCGGAGAACAATTGGCTCATGTCGATACCAGTGCCAATGATTCCGTAATCCCGTGCCCAGGTGCACAGCATCTCGCCCGAGCCGCTGCCGAGGTCGAGGACACGGGTCCCCGGCTCCAGGCGCAACGCCGCGCCGAGAGTAGCGAGTGCTTCGGGTGTGAACGGGTTGTGAATGCGATGAGCACTCTCGGTGATGTTGAAGATCCTTGGAATGTCCATGGCGAACTCTCTCCCTATGGTCGTGAGACACTGGCAGTGGGCCAGGTTGAACTCCGGCCTTATCCGACGCGAATCTGGGTGACCGTGAGGCGATCGCGGCTCAGCGCGACAATCCTGAATCTCTGGTATTCGGCCCCATCAGATGTGGCAAACCGCATGGCGTCCCCGGGAAGAAGTTCCTATTGCATCGTCATAGCTTCGGGTCCATCGAACGAACCCAGGGTCGTCAGAGTTACGCGACCGTCGGTAAGAATCTCGAAGCTATCGCGCCACCGGGACGGGGGTAACGGGTAGCCCAAGGGCGATACACCATGACATCGCCGATGTCTTTCCTCGGACGAGCGGACCCAGCGCCCGAGGAGTTCCTTTGGAATTGTCGCCACGGCCGGGTCGCCCCAGAACGAGGGCGGTCGTTCGCGAGAAGCTGTACAACCGGTACCCAGGAAACCGGCCATTATGAACAGAAGATATGCTGGGAGCGCTCTACTTGGACAGGCGCGCGTACCCTCTACTCCCTCTCGTCTCAATGCCAAGCGAACAAATCAACGGCCAGCGACAGCGCTCGCCAGCATCATGCGCATGTTAGGCAGCCGTCGACGCTCCTGATCGGTTCCTTCGCGCCGGGGCGTGCTTCAGCAGTCGATGTTCCCAAGCGCGCCACGCATCGGGATCCAAGGCGTCTTTCAGCGACTAAGCGCGCACTGCCGCTGCGATCGGTTTGTCCGAGCGCTCCGGCGGCTTCCCAGTTCAGCTCCTTGCTCCTTTCGGCGCAGGCCAATGTTCCCGGTTCCGCGAAGGGGCCGCGCGGCGGACCGTCCGCGGGAACCGGCTGCTACACCTCGCTGAGCCAACATCAAAAATAAGCGGGTGCATCGGGTAGTGGTTCGCCGCAGCTGCATACACCCGCCTGCACCTTATAGTCCTTCATCTTGCGGCACACAGCGCAACGCACCCACAACGGATTGACGTGATCCGGAATCCACACGCTCGTAAAGGCCGCATCACCCAACTCCGTCCAGAATCTGCGCATTGCCTCGGAATGCGTGCCTCCTCTCCGCAGCTGCTTCACCTGCTCAGGCTCTTCCCAGGCCGAAATCGTGACGCCGCGACCACCGATCCGAAAGAAGGACGCGCCGATGAAGCCATCCATCTTCAGCATCTCCGTTGCCGTCGACCGAGTCAAAGCGCGGACGTCCTCTGTCTGGACGTCGCGGTTCCAGATCGTCGTGATGGCGAACGCCCCGGGCTTCGTTTTCTTGCCAGATTGCACCGCCGTCGAATTGCCGAAGGCAAACGGTCCAACCGAGAACGGCTGGATCAGCACTTGAAGACCCAACCGCTCTGGAATGGCGCGGCTATCGAAGTACCCGGTGACGGTAGTAATCCCGTCTGCCCCGAGCTCGATCACGTCGACGCCCGGGACCGAAATCGGCCGGCCGGTCGCTGGCAGGCCCTGGAACACCCCGGTATTCGTGCCCCTCATGATCCACTCGGCTATCACCCGGCCGGCGCCGACCTCCACTACGTTCGCGATGTCGAACGCGAGGTCGGGAAAGGCGCTCCACAAGCGCTGGGCATTCGCGCCGATGGCATCGCCAGAGAGCGCGCCGGTTGTTGGGTCGCGGTAGGTACCTTCAGCGGCAAACGTCCTGACAATCGCGCCGGCATCGCGGGCGTTCCACGCATCAAGGTATTGTCTTGCCCTGTCCAAGTGAGTCATGGTCGGCCTCTCGTCTTGCGGGGTCTGATGCCCAGCATCAGGGGCGGCGCGAAGCGCCGGCAGACGCATGCTGTGGTTAGCCGGCTCCTCATAGAACAGCGCGAACTGAGCAAGGGTTGGTGATAGCTTCATTGGTCATGGTGTGATGGCGATCTTGAGCACCGCATCACGCTGGCTCGCAAACAGGTCGTATGCGTCCTCGATCCGGTCGAGCGGGAACCGGTGGGTCACGAGCGGTCGCAGGTCGGCGCGCTTAGAAGCCAGGACGTTCATCAGCCTGCGCATCCGCTCTTTCCCGCCTGGACACAGCGTCGTCACGACTGTGTGATCGCCAAGCCCCGCGGCAAAGGCGTCTAGGGGCAACGTGAGCTTACCCGAGTAGACCCCCAGGCTCGAGAGCGTGCCGCCCGGCCGCAGCACGCGCAGGCAGTTCTCGAACGTCGCCTGCGTGCCGAGGGCCTCGATGGCCACGTCCACGCCCCGCCCACCCGTGGCCTCTTGTATCGCCTCGAACGGATCGCGCTCCTTGTAATTGATCGTGAGGTCAGCGCCCAGCGCCTTGGACATGGCGAGTCGTTCGGGCACGGCATCCACGGCGACGATCATGGTCGCGCCGGAAAGTCTCGCGCCCACTGTGGCGCAGAGCCCGATCGGCCCCTGCGCAAACACTGCGACCGTGTCTCCGATCCTAATCCGGCCGCTTTCTGCGCCGCCAAAGCCGGTGCTCATGATGTCGGGGCACATGAGCACTTGCTCGTCGGTCAGGCCGTCGGGGATCGGCGCCAGGTTTGCCGTAGCATCGGGAATCAGGACGTACTCGGCCTGACAGCCGTTGATGGTGTTGCCAAGCCGCCAGCCGCCCATGGCCCTGCCCCCGCACTGAGCCTGGTCCCCGCCGAGGCACGGGTAGCACTGACCGCAGGGAGTGATGGCGCCCGCGATCACGCGCTGACCTACCTTGTAACCCGAGACCGCTGCGCCGAGTTCCTCTATGACGCCCACGGGCTCATGACCGACGATCAGCCCTGGCGCAACCGGATACTCGCCCTTGAGGATGTGTACGTCAGTTCCGCAGATCGTCGTGGTCGTTACCCGAAGTAGGGCGTCGCGGGGCCCCACCTCGGGAATAGGCCTGTCTTCTAAAGCAATACGGCCGGGCTCTACGAAGACCGCCGCCTTCATGGTCCGGTATTCCCTCACCATTCCTCGTCCTCCTGTCATGGGCTGTGGCCGGCTAACACCCAGGATAACTTGCAAGGCAACTTGGCGCGGGCTTGGCCCGAGAAAACTTGCCGGATCTATTCGAGGCACCCTACGGCCAAGACCGTGGCAGCTTGGCTTGTCAGGTTCAACCTGCTGTTAGCCGCGGATGCTCGGCAATCCAAGCACGCGTACCAAACCAGCGCTGACGTTGCTCATGACCGAATCGGAGAGAATACCGGCGTGCTCAACGAGCGCATCCTTGCTGACCGTGAGGAGCTGTGACACGTTTACTACCGACGCCTTGGGCAGACCGCTCTGTCGTTTGGTTATCCGTACGTTCCCGGGAGCGCCGGCGAGGATTTCATTCGAAGTAATGGCCGCTACCACCACCGTGGCGATGGAGCTACGGTTGTAGTTGTCCGAGGAGACGACGAGAACGGGCCGGCGATAGCCCGGTTCGGATCCCCCGGGGACAGGCGGATTGGCCCACCAGACTTCCCCGCGGAGCACTACCAGTCGTCCTTAGGCAAGGCAGCAAGCTGGAGTTGATCGAGCACTGGATCAACCTTGGCGAGTTCGGGGTGCTCTCCGTAGAGCTTGTTTAGAGCGTCCGTTGTCGCCTCGTCATCATGGTCGTCCAGGAGCCGGGAAACGGCGAGCTGATACAGCTCGCTTCGAGAGACTCCAAGGCGCCTAGCAAGGTGCTCTGCAGCCTTGAAAAGAGGGTCTGGAATGGAGATGGCTGTCTTCATGAAATGAGAGTATAACCTAGGTTATACTCTCAGTCAAGCGAGAACAAAGACCCGAGTTCAGCTAACGACCGCCCCGAGCCGCGCTGCGCGCGGACCCGCCGGTCAACGCGAGCCGGCCAAGGGCATCGGCCCCAGCGCGGTGTTGACCGGCCCTTCCGATTTTTGTTTGGAGCGGCATCCGGCTGCCCGTTTACCCGAGCACACCTAGCTGCTGCAACATGCCAGCTTGGTCCCACTGCTCCCAACGCTCGACCACGCGCCCCCCAGACACGTGGTCGAGGATCAGACCGCCGATCCGTATTCGTCGCCCCGTTGGCTTGATGTCGCCGAGCGGTCCAGTATGAGTGCCAGCGCCCGTCCACCGCGTGGCTACCTTGTCCGCCGTAACGACCTGATCCTCGATCGTCAGCTGAATGTCCGGAAACGCCGCAAGAAGGCCGGCCATCATCTGTTTGAAACCACTTACGGGGAGATTCGGCTCCGGGCTTCCCGCGATGTGAATGACGCAATTTGGCTCGAAGACATCATCAACAATAGAGACATCGCCTCGATTCAAGCCGTCGATCCAGATTCGTTCGTACTTCGTGAACTGCTCGCTCATGGTTGCTCCTGTGACGGTTGCGGTCGGTTATCGCTTGCTCAATCTGACGTTGCTTCTGACTCGGTCCGGATAACGCCCCGCCGATAAGCTGCGGGCGCCGCAGGCGATCGGCAGCTTCATCGGCCTGTTATGCCGCCCCCGAACTGGGCGGCTGAATCCAGGTTTGCGGAGCGCGAAGGCACCTCAGCGCAGCGGCCCGACCAGCCAAGCACCGGCAGACGACTGCGTGCGATCGTCATACCCGCCAAGGACCAGCACCTCTCCACTAGTGAGGTGGGTCGCGGTTGCGAACATCAGCGGTCCGCTCAATTGGCCTTCGACCGGAATGAACACGCTCTCGGCGGAATCGTACAGCTCCGGCCGAGACGCGCCGCCCGCAACGACAACACCACCGGAGGATAGTCCGGCGACCGCGTCACGGATCTTGTGACGGCCCCACTGCATGTCAGGCCCGAGCGAGAACTTGCCGGTAGCAGGGTCATAGATCTCTGTGCTCGCAAATCGCGCGGCGTAACCGCGGGTGTCGGACCCACCAATGATCAGGACCCTTCCATCGGGAAGTAGCGCCGCCGCATGCTTGACACGCGCCACGGCCATGCTGCCCGTGGGCTCTGACTTGCCGGTGACGGGATCAAAGATCTCCGCCGACGCCAGGACCTCGCCTTGAGCGTTCTGCCCTCCGGTCATCAGAACCCGACCGTCCGTCAACCGAGTTGCCAGGTAGTGATTGGTCCGCATCCTGCCCATAGCAGAGAAGTGGGATGTGGCGGGATCAAACACCTCTACAGACGCTAGATCACCCAGCCCGCCCTCGCCGCCACCCACCATGAGTACCTTCCCGCTGCCCAGAGGCACCGCGATATGGCTCGCCCGTGCCTGCGTCATGTCCCCCACCACCGTCCAGCGGTCGGCCCTTGGATCGTAGATTTCCGCACTGGCGGTCACACGCTGACCCGTCCAACCGCCTGATACGAGGACCCGGCCATCCGGGAGGGCTACCGCCGCGTGGCTGGCTCGCGGGATCGTCATCGGAGCTACGGACGTAAAGGATCGGGCCTCAGGGTCGTAGAGCTCCACCGAGTCGAGGATGCGATCGCAGCCGCGCCCGGCACAACCGCCAGTGATCAGAACTTGGCCGTTGTCCAGGAGCGTGGCTTGGTGGGCGGCCCGATCCACTGACATCTCACCGATCCGCACGACTCGCAATGAGACCGAGTGGGCGCTCTCCCCAGTGATCGTTCCGATTACCGCCGCTGCAAGGGCCACGGCGGTCAATAGAATCGGCTTCATCAGGTAGCCTCCCATCAACTCGCCACCTCGAGCATCAGGCAGCCTGGGCGGCATAACGTGTCGTTCTGCGGCGGGCCACGATGACGGTCACACTGGCACGACGCTGGCAGCCCGTCCGCAGCAACAAAGGGTTGGGCACTGCTTACATTGCAACGGTTGCGCGAGCCGCCCAAGCACGCGCAATCAATGAGATCGAGCCATCTGCCGCTGTCGGCAGGAACTTGCGAATGCGATCGCGAAGGCCCGCTCTCACGGATTCATCAAGCGACATGGCGTAGGCGGGGGCCGGACCCTGGCCGCCGAGGAAGGGCTGCCAGTAGTCATCGAAACTCGTAAACCGAGTTGGTATGTCGATGGGTTTCACCTCCACGCCTTTCAGGCCGGCATTGGTGAAGAGCTTCTCGAGTGCCTCCGGGCGACACAATGGGAAACGGGGACCCTCGTCCAGCTTCGCGGCGCTCGGATCGAGCTCGACTGCCGCGTCCCAGAAGTATCGCATTAGCTCCATCTTTCCGGCGTAATCCCAGACGTAGGCTGCAATCGTGCCCCCCTTGCCGGTTACCCGGGCCATCTCGGTCAGGGCGGCCTGCTGATCCGGAACGAAGTTCAGGACCAGTCCCGAGACCACCACGTCGACTGACGCCTCACCAAGCGGGATTGCCGTTGCGCTGCCTTGGTGAAGCGCCACCCGGTCGGCGAGATTTTCCCTCGCGGTCTTGAGAAATTCCTCGGAAGGCTCGACGCCGGCGACCGAGGCAGGCGAGCAGCGGTCCGCGATGGCCGCGCATAGCGCTCCCGTGCCGCACCCCACGTCGAGCCACCTCCGACTGGCCGGAATGCTCAACCACGAGAGGAACGGCGGCGCAACCTGACGGCTCCACCGGCCGACATACCGTTCATAGGGGTTCCCACGCTCCCAGGTATCGGAAACTTGTCTGTTTTCCATGGGCAGACCTCCCTACCCGTCGTTCGGTGCCCAACGCTGGCGGTTAGCCGCGCCGTGTTGAAAAGCCGCCGACCGGGCTGAGCCGCCCCAATGGCGTCGGCTACACCGCCACTGTTGGGCTGAGGCCAATGGCAGGACCGGCACATTCGGTGCCGACCGTAGCCACAGGAAGCGACCGCCGCAACCGAGCGGACGAAGCCGCCCGCCCGGATCGTGTCGAAGCGCCCGTTAGCATCCCAGCGGCAGGCACGGCGTCTCAGCGGAGCAGGGCCGACGATCCGACGAGACAGCGACTCGGTATTCTAGAGCAACTGGTCCCTGGAAAGCACCTGCGGGGCGCCTGTGGATCAGCCGCGCTCGAAGCGACCCCGGCGAACCGAAGGTGAAAGCGTCCAAGGCCAACAAACCGCTTCTAGGTCAGCACCAGACAAGAGCGAGAAAAGGGACCGTCCTACTGGCCAACGATCAGGTTAACCTGCAAAGCAAGCTGGCGCGGGCTTGGCCCGCGCCGCCATCCGGATTCTGCCGAAGCACCGCACAGCCAAGCCCGTGACAGGTTGGCTTGTCAGGTTCAACCCCATGTTAGCCCGCACTGTCATGCAGTGCGCTTCTGCCTAACGACCAGATCCACCTCACAGCCGAGGATGGTCAGTAACGCCACCAACTGCTTCAGGGACTTGGAGTAGTTCGTCTGGTCTAGGAGGCGGTAGAACTGGGTGGCTGAAGTCCCTAGCCTCCGAATGATCTCTCGTGTGCTTAGCTCGGATTGCTCGACCCGCTTCCGGGCTTCAACCGTCAGGTTGTAAAGGAGCATGTCCGCGAGATAGTTGGGGTCCTGGTTGTACTCGAGCACGTGATCGATGTGGACGGTGCCTTCACGACCGGATTCAAGGGTGTAGGTGAAGCCTTCCCGGGCAATCTCCTTGTCTGGGCTGACCTCTTGCACGCGGTCGGAAGGCGAAGGAGAAGGATCCGCCTCCACGTAGGGAAAAAGGAACAGACCACTCCGCGTGGCCACTTCAAAGACCTTCTTTCGGTTGTTTGCGGTAACTCGGGTGATCTTCACAGCTTGCCCTCGGCTTTCAGCTCCGCAATGAGGCGCCTGATCTGGCGGGTCGCTTTGCCTTGCATCTCTAAGTCACTATCCAGATCCCACTTAACTACAAGTCGGGAATTGCGGTACACGTGTACATGTCTGGGCGAGTGATCCCCGGTCCAGAACACGAACACGTAGTTCCCCCGGCGGATCTTCCCCATGACCAAGACGTTACCACAGAAGGTAGCAGTTTGTGAAGTCTATCGGGCTAACGTGCTGCCGGTCAGCCGCGCCCGCGACGACCGACGTCCTTCAAAGCCCTATCCTACTCCCCAGGAGCGGGCGGCGGCTGTAGCGGCCGGTTAGCCCGGCGCTAGCGGATATCTGCCTGAATCGACGTCAACTCCAGCGGCGTTCCCCACATGCGCACGTTGGGAGGTATCTCGCCTCTCCTGCCGCTGAACAGGACTCTTACCCCGTCCCTCTTGAACGAGTCAGGCAGGTTGCTCGGTGCGAATCGCTCACTGGACTCGGCGTCATCGTCGATGGCATAGCCGACGCTGCCGATCTGTCGCACTGTGCCCGTGTGATTGACGATGTCGGCAGATGTAGAGGATGACACGGGGTTGTTCCCACAGCCCAACAGCAAAGGGCACGCAAGCAGGCTAGCAACAACTACCCTGCCTTTCATCTCTTGCCTCCTTCCACGCTCGGGCTAACAGGAAGTATCTGACCGGAATAGGCCGCGGGCCGTGGTGGCTGGCGGCGGTGTAGCTCCGCCGGTGGCCGGCGCCGAACCCGCGAGCCCGCCCCATGATACGCGAGATCGCGCCGGAGAGGGCGACGGGATAGGCCGCGGGTTGACACCGGATAGGCGGATACACATGTCGGTTAGCCTCGGGGGCGGATAGCCCAGATAGCCGAGCGAGCGAGGCGGGGCGGTGCGACGGCCGGGCCGGGAAGAATCGCGCCCGAACCGAACCTGCCTGGATCCGTGCGAGAGTCGAACGGCCCGGCCCGGCCCGGCCCGGCCCGGGCCGGTGGGACCCGGGTCCCTATTCACGTCGCCCGGCGGGTCAATCCAGCGGGCTCCGCACCCCGCGGCCGCCTCGGTTGAGAACGTGCGTGTAGATCATGGTCGTGCTCACGTCGCTATGACCCAACAGCTCCTGGATGGTCCGGATGTCGTAGCCCGCCTCCAGCAGATGGGTGGCGAAGGAGTGCCGCAAGCTATGCGACGTCGCCGGCTTGGGCACCCCGGCCCGGCGCACCGCCTCCTTCACCGCCCGCTGCACCACCGACTCGTGCAGGTGGTGCCGGCGCTCCTCGCCGGTCCCTTGATCGACGTACGGCCGCGTGGCCGGGAACACCCACTGCCAGGCCCACTCCCGCGACGCCCCGGTGTACTTACGGGCCAGCGCCCTCGGCAGCTCCACCCCGCCCCGGCCCGCCCGCAGGTCGTCCCGGTGCATCCGCCGCACCCGGTCCAGGTGGGCGGCCAAAGGGCCCCGGACCGCGCGCGGCAACAACGTCACCCGGTCCTTCTGCCCTTTGCCGTCGCGCACCCGGATCTCGCCCCGGCCGAAGTCCACATCCTTGACCCGGAGCCGGCAGCACTCCATGAGCCGCAACCCCGCCCCGTAGAGGAGCGACGCCATCAACCACGGCGTCCCGTGGATGTGGCCCAGGATCGCCTAAACCTCGTCCCGGGTCAGCACCACCGGGACCCGCACCGGGCGCTTGGCGCGGACGATCCCGTCCGCCCCGGCCAGGTCGCGGCCCAGCACCTCGCGGTACAGGAACAGGATCGCGCTCAGGGCCTGGTTCTGGGTCGAGGCGCTCACCTTCCGCCGCGCCGCCAGGTCCGACAGGAACGCGGTCACCTCCGCCTCGCCCATCGCGTCCGGGTGGCGCTTGCCGTGAAAGAGCACGAACCGCCTCACCCAGCCCACGTAGGCCTTCTCGGTGCTGGGGCTGTAGTGCCGCGCCCGGATCAGCGAACTCAACCGGTCCAGCAACCGGGGCGGCCGCGCCGGGCACACGCCGCGCTCCCGCGCCAGGCCCGCGCCGCCGGAACCGACCCCGAACTCCGCATCCGTCCAACCGTTCAAGGGAACCGCGCCTCCGGACGGGGTGGGTTCGCCGCCCGGGAGCCGGGCGGGCTTCGCCCCCTTCGCCGGCGGGAAGCCGGTTACCGGGAGCCTCCGAGGCCCGAAGGAGCGGCCGAGCGCGTCGCGGGGCGGCCCCCGCGGTACCTCAGGCCGGGTCGGCCGGGCGCTCTCCTTCATACATCCAGGGCCGGCGGCGGACACGCGGACGCCGGCCCGCACGCGAATCATCCGGCGCGCGCCATCCCGCCGGCGTCGTCGCCGGCTCCACCGCGCCGGCATCGATCTCGACCGGGACCCCCCGGCCGAGTTCCGACAGGTTCAGGACCAGGCGGAGCCGGCCTTGGCCCATTCGCCGGTCGGCGATCACGCCCGTGAGCCCAAAGAACGGCCCGCTCGCCACCCGGACCCAACGGCCGCGCGCCAGCGCGGGAGCCGCCTCCAGATCCGGTTTCACCGTGAGCGCCCGGTGAATCTGACGGAGTTCCGTCAGGAGCAACTCGGGACGAGATACCGGAATCACTCGCGCGATCCGCGCGCGCTCCACCAGCCGGCGCCGCGAGCCCGCGGTGAGAACCGCGAAGAGATATCCGGGAAAGAGGGGAAGCGCGGCGCGCACCCCGGCCTTCGACGCCCGCCCGGCGCGAAGGGGCAGGTGGACCGGGATCTCCAGGCTCGCGCAGGCCGCCTCGGCCCGCTTTTCGAAGCGGGACGGCGTGAAGAGGACGCTCAGAGCCGCCCCGTCCGAGGCCCCGCCGGAGCAAGACGCGGCCAGCGCCGCCAAGGGGTCGCCGGCGACGGCGAAGCGTTCCGGGCCCCGCGCCCCCGCGGGCTCCACCACCGGATCCTCCCCGTCGGCCCCGCGATCCGGGTCCGGACCGTCATCGGGCCCGGTCCCCCCCGCCGGTTCACCTGCCACGCCCGTCAGCCCCGTCCCGGTGGGGTTCCCCGGCGGGCGCGCGGCCGCCTCCGGCTCGCCGACGAAGGGGAGGGGGTCCGCCGGGGACGCGGTTCCCCCTTCCGCCGAATCCGGCGTCTTGAATTGTCGCGGGTTGGCGGCCATGCCGGCGTCCTATTCTTCCGGGAATCTGAGCCTGGGCGCGAACCGGTCCGCGAGAAGAAGGCGGGTTTCCCGGGGGGATCGGAGGGGGGGTCCGAGCCGCAAGAACCAGCCCGATCGGAAGAATATCAAACGAGGTCGGACGGGACAAGGAAAGGGGGCGCGTCTCGCGGGGGATCAGGGAGGCTGAGCCCGGCGCGGTCCGGTATCCCGGGCCGCCGCGCCCGGCGAGCGAGGGCGCGCCTGGGATCCCGGCCCGGTCAGTACACGAACGGGATGAACCGCCGGGTCCTCGATTGGTAGCTCCGGTAGGCGTCGCCGAGGACGCGGACCAGCGCCCGCTCCTCCACCGACGCGCGGTAGACGTACGCCGCCGCGCTCACCGTCACGATCAACCCCAGGCTGAGCCAGTTGGTCAAGCACAACCCCACCCCGGCGAACGCCAGGAACGCCGCCGTATAGGAAGGATGCCGCACCCACCGGTACGCTCCCCGATCCAGCACCGCCTGCCCGGGATGCACCCGGACTACCCCGGAGAAGCTCGCTCCCAGCATGCGGAAACAATGAACGCGGAGCGCGCCCCCCGCCGCCAGCATCGCCGCCCCCACCCAGAAGGCGAGGTCGCCTTGCCCGATCGCGAACCGAGGCGCGTAGAGCGCGATCGCGATCGCGGTCAGAACGCCGAGCTGGTTGGCGGCGACCAGCACCTGGAGCGAGCCCGCGTCCTGGCTCCGATCCGCGGCCGCCATCTGCCGGCGGAGGCTCCGGAGAATCCGCGACTCGATCACCAGGAATACGGTGATGAACAGGATCCAGAAGACGACCCAGTAGGGATAGACGAAGACGCGCGGGCTCATGGCGCCCGCATTCTACGCCCCCGGAAGCGGGCGCGCGCCGCCGCAAGCCGCGTCCGGGGCGACGGCGCATCGAACCCGGCGCCCGCGCCCTCAACCCGCCCGCAACCAGGAGAGAAGCGGGGTGAGGGTGAACGGACAGAGGACGGTGGTGACGAAGACGACGCTGGTGACGTACTCGGGCTCGACGTCGTACTCGGTGGCGAGGATGATGCTGATCACCGCGGTGGGCATCGAGGCTTCGAGGACGGCGGCTTGGTGGGCGGGGCCGGCAAGGCCCAGCGCCCGCGAGAACAGGATGCCCGCCGCCGCGCCTCCGAGCAGCCTCAGCCCCGAGCCCAGCGCGATCGCGCGCGCGCGCCCGGCCAGCCGCACCCCGTGGAGCTGCATCCCCAGGATGATCAGGAAGACCGGGATGGTGGCGTCGGCCAGGAGCTTCACCGTGCGGGCGACCGGGAGCGGCAGCGTGCGGTGGGCCTCCACCATGGCGAAGGCCAGCGCCACCGCCCACACCGTGGGGATGCGGGGGAGGCCGGCCAGCGCCTTTCCCACCGGCTCGCGGCCGAGCGACGCCACGAACACCCCCAGCGTGTACGAGATCACCGAGCTGGTCACGAAGAAGAGGCTGGCCTGGGCCAGCCCCGGGTTCCCGAACGCGAACAGGTTGGCGGAGAGGCCGAAGTTGCCGGCATTGGGAAGCAGCACCGCCAGCACGAGGCCGGCCGCGAGCGGCCGCGGCCAGCGGAACCGCCAGGCGATGAGCCCCGCGAGGGCGCCCACCGTGACCAGGGCCAGGGTGGCGAATGCCGCCATCCGGAGCATGTCGCCGCCGGTGGGACGGTTGTCGACGATCACCTGGTAGACCAGGCACGGCGCGAACACGATGAACGCCACCCTCGAGAGCGAGCGCGGGCTCACCTCCACCCGCGCGCGCAGGACGTAGCCGACCGCGGCGGCCAGGAGCACCGGGAGGAGGTTGTCGCTGAACAGTTTGAGCATGCCGGGTTCCGGGGTCTGCGTCGGGTACCGCGATCAGGTACCGCGATCAGGTACCGCGATCCGGTACTTCGACCGGGGCCTGCGTCGAGTACCGCGATCGGGAAGGTAGCTTAGGCGAGGCTGGGCGTGGCTGCCAGTGGCCCCGGACTGCTGCGGTTACCCCGGGAACACAGGCCCCGCCGGTCCACCCACGATGGCCGCCTATGCCGGCGGGGCGTAGCGGAGCTTGAGCGCGCCCCAGGTCGAGGCGCGGGCCGGCACCGGCGACGGCTCGTAGATCACGCTGTAGCTGGAGGCCGACGCCGCCGGGTTGAGGAGCGCGTCCCGGTACGCCAGCGTCACCTGGTAGACCGAGTTGTCGGTCAAGGCGCCGGTGCCCCCGCTCACCTGCGCGACCTCGGGGGCGGCCCCCAAGTTGGTGCCGTCGAGGATGAACGCGTGCACGCCGGCCGACTCCTGCGACGGCGCCAGGGTCAGGAGCTGGGTCACCGACGCCACCCCGCCGGTGTTCAGGAACCGCAGGGTCACGGTGCCGGACGCGGCGGCCTCGGGGAGGGTGTAGGCCACCATGAAGCTGGCGCCGAGCGCCCCCCCGCTTGCGGGATCGGTCAGGGTGGGCGCGAGCGTCACCGTATCCTGGGCGGCGGCGGAAAGGGCGAAGACCGGAAGCGAAGCGGCCGTGAGGGCGAGTGCCGAAACGGCGGCGATCGGGACCAGATCGGGCAGGCAGCGGCGCAAGCTCATGGGGGACCCCCTGATCGAGGAGATGAGCGTGGTTGCGAAGCGCGTCGCGAAACCGCCCTCCGGGTCGCGAAGCCCTACGGTTGTCCGGGAATTATACCGCGCCCCCGGTCCGGCCCCGGAGCAAGAGCCCGGCCCCGGCGCCCGCCCTTCCCGATTCACGCCCCCCGAATTGATCGCACCGACCCTTCTAAATGAGGGTGCCGCGGGCCGAAGCCGGGTCTCCCGAATCCGCCAACCGGCGTGAGGGCCGTCGCTTCAGGGATTGGTCACATCTGGCATGCACATTGCTATGTAACATCTTGTCGGACGTCAATGAGCCGGAGAAGATGCCTGCGGGGCGGACAAGATGCCCAACTCCGGCGGGCCCCAAGAAGTCACCCACTGCCGCCCCGCAGGCGACCTTTTTCCGCCCCGGCCCCGCCAAGTCCGCCCCGGGCGCCCGAAGTTGACCCGCCCGCAGCTTTTCCTCAATGATCCCAGTGGAAAGGAGATGCGGCGCGCGGTTGCGTTCGCGGGGAACCCGGAGCATGTCGGTGACGGTCAAGGTGAGCGACGTGGTGGCGGCGATGGACGTGGATGAGGGTTGGGCGGCCTACATTCACCGGCAGACCGGGGAAACGGTGCGGCTCTCCCCCGAGGACCAGGAGTTCCTGGACGCCGTCGACGACGAAGGCGCCGCCCAGGGACGCCTCACCCTGAGCCCGGCCAAGCTGCGCGAGATCGCCGATTCCGAGGACTTTCTCCCGCTCCCCGACCGCTACGAATTCGACGAGCCCGCGGTGATGGCGGAGTTCGCGCGGAGCGCCGAGGACCCCGCCCTGCGCGACGCCCTCAACGCGGCGTTGCGCGCGAACCAGCCCGGTCGGCGGTTCCTGGAGGCGGCCGGAGCCGGGGGCGTGCTCGGGGAGTGGCGCTCCTTCCGCGACGAGGTCCTGACCGAGATCGCCGCCCGCTTCCTCACCGCCCACGAGATCGCCCACACCGGGGGGATCGTCGCGTGAAGGCGGTGGTGCAGGACGCCCCCGGAGGCCCGGACGTCCTGCATCTGGCCGAGGCCCCGGACCCCGTCCCCGGTTCCGGGGAGGTGCTGATCCGGGTCCGCGCCGCCGGGGTCAATCGCGCCGACCTCCTCCAGCGCATGGGCCGCTATCCACCGCCCGACGGGGCCTCGGAGATCCTGGGCATGGAGCTTTCGGGTGAGGTGGCCGCGCTCGGGCCGGACACGCACGGGTTCGCGGAAGGCGACCGGGTGATGGCGCTGGTTCCAGGAGGCGCCTATGCCTCGCTCTCCGTCGCGCCCGCCGGCACCGTGCTTCCGATCCCGGATCCCCTGGGCTGGAGCGAAGCCGCCGCCGTCCCCGAGGCGTTCCTCACCGCCTGGATGAACCTGGTGGAGCTGGGGCGGCTGGCCGCGGGCGAGACCGTGCTCATCCATGCCGGGGCGAGCGGAGTCGGCTCGGCCGCCGTCCAGCTCGCGCGCGAGATGGGGGCGCGGGTCGCGGTGACCGCGGGAAGCGCGGAGAAGCTCGAGTTCTGCCGCGCGCTGGGGGCGGAGATCGTGAGCAACCGCCACCGGGACGACTTCACCGAGGTCGTCCGCGCCGCCACCGGCGGCCGTGGGGTGGACCTCATCCTGGATTTCGTGGGGGTGCCGTACTGGGAGCGGAATCTGACTGCGCTCGCCCGGGGCGGCCGGCTGGTCCTGATCGGTTTCCTGGGGGGATCCCAGGGCGAGGTGGACCTGGGCCCAGTCATGAGGAAGAACCTCACCGTGACCGGCACCACCCTCCGCGGAAGTCCGCCGGACCTGAAGGCGAAGATCGCGCGCGATCTGGCCGCCTTCGCGTTCCCGCGATTCGCCGGCGAGCGCCTCCGCGTTCCGGTGGATCGCGCCTTCCCGCTCGCCGAGGCTCCCGCCGCCCACCGCTACATGGCGGAGAACCGGAACGCGGGCAAGATCGTGCTCACCGTCGAGTGAAGGGCCGCCGCCCCGGATTCCGGCGAGCGCGGGGAGGGGCCGGCCCGGGTTCCGGGCCCCCCGGGCAGGGGCCGCGCTTGACAACCTCGACCGGGGGTGGTTTTATGAAAGATTGGGACTTTGAGAAACGGTTTGTCGTCCGCCCGGCGCGGCGCGGGGAACGCCGGGCGGAACCGTTCGCGCATCGTTTTCAGAGGGCCGCGCACCGCTATTCAATATGAAGGAGACTCTCCCATGTCAGGACGCACTCTTCGCCTGCTCGCCGCCGGAGTTCTTGGTCTGGGCCTGGTGTTCGCCGGATGTTCCTCCAAGGACGCCTCCAAGAACGACACCGGCCAGACCGGCATGAACAACCAGCTCTCCGACGAGACCCAGCAGAGCATGCAACAATTCCAGGCCAACATGCAGACCCAGCTCGACGCCATGGACAAGGATGTCCAGGCGCTTCAGGCCCAGGTCGCCACCCTCTCCGGCCAGGCCAAGGACGAGGCCCAGGGAAGGATCGATCTTCTCCAGAAGCAGCTCGCCGACCTCCGGACACAGGCCCAGAATATGCATCAGAACATGATGCAGATGATGGGTTCCAATTCCTCGGCGTGGGACGAGATGCAGTCGAACATGCACGCCTCCATGGACCATCTGAGCCAGGGGATCAACGCCGCCAAGAAGGACCTCATGCCCGGAATGGGCATGCAGAACGGGCAATAGTAGAGCCCCGACTCCGATAGCTGACTCCGGCGCCGGAGTCACTTCGCGCGACGGCGAAGCGGGCGGGGGACGGCCGGTCCCCCGCCCGGGCCGCCTTCAGCGGAGCAGGGTCACGCTCCGGGTGACCACCCCCGACGCGGTGGCCAGCCGCACGAAGTAGATCCCGCGCGCGGCGCCGGGATCGAGCGCTCCCTTCCAGCGCAGGGTGTGCGAACCGCGGGGGAAGGGTCCGTCGGCGAGTAGCGCCACCTGCTTCCCCTGGACGTCGAACACCCGCAGGCTCACCCGGCCGTCGGCGGGGAGGGTGAAGTCGATCACCACCGCGCCGTCGGAGGGGTTCGGCCGCGCCCGGAGGAGGACCGCCTCGCCCGGGGGGGTCTGGGCGGCCACCGGGCCGAACACCCTCGCCACCCCCGCCCGATCCTCGGCGCGAAGCCGGTACCAGTAGCCGGTTCCTGGCTCGACCGCCGGATCCAGGAGCGCGTACCCCTCGCCGTCGCGCTCCGGCGTCCCCGCCACCGGACTCCAGGGTCCGTCGGACGCCGGCGCCCGTTCCACCGACGCCGCCACCAGGTCGGATTCCGGCGTGAAGGCCCACGTCACGCGGAGTCCGCCCGCGGCCGACTCCACCTCGAACGATGCCAGCTCCACCGGGACCGGAGACTCCACTTCGAACGAGTCCGGGGCGATGGAGACGTCGTTGGTGATGGTGCAGTCCCCGGGGTTGGTGGCCGAGACGATGACGTGATAGAAGCCGTCGGGAATGTTCGGGGGAAGGTTGGCGGCGTGGTGCAGGACCACCGAGGTCCCGCCCGGGATCGGCCCCAGATTCTCCGTACCCAGCGAGTAGTCCTCGTAATTGATGATCGAGTCGGGCGAGGCGTAGAACTTCACCGTGAACAGGGTGGAGTTGCCGATACCGACGTTGGTCACCTTGACGTCGACGTTGACCGCCGCCCCCGGGGCCAGGGTGCCGGTGGGCCCCACGGCCATGGTGGCGGCGATGTCCGCGGGCGGGGTGTCGGCCTCGCGCCCGAACCAGGTGACCACCGGATGACCGTCCCCCGGGTTGGGGCCGGTCTGCACGTAGTTGGCGGCGATCCAGGTCTGGGCGCCGCAGCTGGCGCGGCGCACGGTATAGAAGTCGCCCCAGCGATAGGGGTGGGTGGCGTCGGGGATGGGGGGGCCGCTGGTGCTGGCGGCCATGAGCCGGCTCTCCCAGGCGTTCCAGTCCCCGCCGTCGGCGATGTACACCCGGGCTTCCGGCTGAAAGGCGCCGCCGCCGGCGCAGACCGTTCCCCCCAGGTCGCCGCGCGGGTTGGGAGTCACCGCGGGATAGATCCAGGCGTAGTCGTTGTTCCAGATGCCGGACTCGAGCGTGGCCCCCGCGCTCCCCGAGACCACGATGGCGTCGGACCGGCTTCCCACGATCTGCACCCACGGATAGGCATAGCCGTTTCCCAGGCCCACGCTCCACATGAATCCCAGGAAGGTGTCGGGGTCGCCGGAAGTGGGATGGAGCACATACGCGCCCAGGATCCGGTTGTCGCAGCCCTGGGCGAAATTCCGCCCGTCGGGGCCGGCGGCGTTCCAGCCGCCGTTGGGGAAACCGGTATGGGTGATGTCGCCCCACACGATCTGACCCGGGGTCTGGACGTCGCCCCATAGATAGGCGCGGAGGGTGGTGTTGTTCCGGTGCCCGGCGAAGTACATGATGTCGGTCGCGCCCTGGCAGAGGCGTAGCGTGGACACCTCGGTGCCGGTGCGCATGTAGTCGTAGTGGATGGGCGTGCCGTCGGCGAAATCCGCGAACGCGGTGCGGTAGATCACGCTTCCCACCCGCGAGTTGGTGTTGAGGTCGTAGATGTTGGTGCTCGCGTAGAGCATGGACCCTGTTGCCGCCAGATCCGGAAAGTCGACCTGGTACCCGGTGGCGGGGAGCCCGAAATTGTCGGCGGACGTGGTGTAGACGTCCCAGGTGATGGCGTTGTTGTTCAGAGCCTCGTGGACGTGTTTCGCGACCGCGATGCGCTGGATGTTCCGGTCCCCCGCCCCGCGCACCCGGTACTGGCGGAGCCAGAACAGAAGGTCCGTGTTGGTGTCGTACCAGGCGACCTGGTCGCAGCAGAAGGTGGTGGAGTCCGCTCCGGGGGGCGGGGGCAGGTAGCCGTAGGGGTCGATGTAGCTCCAGTTCAGCCCCGAGTCCCGGGAGATCGCCGCCCACCAGTTGCCGGTGAGGAAGAGGATGCTCCGGTCCGAGGCCAGGCTGGGCTCGTCGGTGCCCGAGACCTGATTCGCGGGCACGCCGGGCGCGGCCCCCACCACGTTCTCGATGTTCCGGAAGAGGGTGAAGTCCTGGGGGGCCAGGGCGGTCTGGGGTTTCAAGGCGGAGGACAGGAAGGTCTGGGGGACCCTCGGGCCGGCCAGCTCGGGCCGGTAGCCGGGGCCGATGGGGATCGTCTCTGCCTCCTGTTCCAGGCACTCCGGACAGGCCTCCCGCTCCGGGGCGGGCGGAAGTTTCTCGAGGAGCGGGGTCACCACCCGCCCGTCGAACCGGAAGGTGCCGCTGCCGGTGATGAGGCCGTTCCCGGCGATGGGGGCGGCGCCGGTGGCGGACTTGGCCGAGCGGTCCTGGAAGGTGGCCGCGGTGAGAAGCAGGGATGCGGGTAAGACCAGGCACAGGAGTCGCGCGAACCTCAGCATGACGGGTCCTTTCACGGAGGTCGAGGTCCGGACGCTCGTCGGCCGCGTGTCCGCGCGGAGCAAGTCGCATGGGGGACGAGTGCCGGCCCAGGGAGGCGGCGGCAGGTCTGCGACCTGTCGAAACGGGCAGGGGGTCGGACGGCCCCCCGCGGATCGAGCCGCAGATTATTCTCTATTCGGGACAAATTCAATCGAAATTGGCGGTCCGGGGGGGCGGGGCGCGGCGGAAACCCGGCGGGGCCTCGGACCCGGCCCCGAGGCCCCGCCGGGGGGGGCTTGGGGCCCCTTTCCCCGGCGGGTGAAACGAACCTCAACCCCAAGCCGGATCGGCCGATAACCGGATGACCGGACCGGAGTTACCATGAGGGGGATCCCGATGACCGAACCGCAACCGCTTCCGCCCTTGGGCCAGATCCTCGAAAGCATCTTCCGCGACGCGCCCGAATACTTCGTGGTGCTCGACCCCGAACTGCGGGTGAAGATCGCGGGCGAGACCTTTCGCCGCACCGTGGGGTTCGAGCCGGACAAGCACGTCTCGTTCCTGGACACCATCGAGCGGTTTTCGCTTTCGAAGGCTCGCGAGGTGTTCGAGGCGCTCCGCCAGGGAGACGGCGAGCATCGCCGGCTGGACATCTTCCATCATCGGACCGACGGCGAGGCGGTCAGCGTGACCTATTCGTGGGTCGCCTGCATGGACGAGGCCGGAACCTGCCGCGCGTTCGTGGGGATCGGCCGCGAATCGGCCGCCGAGGCGGCGCCCTCCTCGGGCGAGGAGGTGAGCCGGCTCCGGGCGGCACTGGAGCGGGCCAGCCAGGACACCGACCGGCGGGCCAAGGAGATCGCGCGGCTCCGCGAGCAGATCGAGAGCCAGGCCTCGAGGGACGAGCTCACCGGACTCCTCAACCGGAGGGCGGTGCTGGAGCGGGCCGAAGGGGAGGTGGCGCGGGCCATCCGCTACGACGAGCCGCTCACGCTCCTCCTCTTCGACATCGACCACATGACCCTGGTGAACGAGGAGTACGGGCAGGAGAAGGGGGACGAGGTCATCCGCCGGGTGGCCGAGACCGTCGGCGACCAGACCCGGACCTCGGACCTGGCGGCGCGCTACGAGGGGGAGGCGTTCCTGGTTCTTTGCCCGCACACCGACCGCGCCAACGCGCAGTTCCTGGCCGAGCGTCTCCGCCGCCGGGTGGCCGAATTGTCGTTCGAGAGCGACGCCGGCGAGTTCGGGGTCACCATCTCGGTGGGCCTGGTGACGGTGGCCGGGGGGAACGAGTTCGACATGGAGGCCATCCTCCACGCCGCTGAGAGCGCGGTGGAGTCGGCCAAGAACGGCGGGATGAACCGGGTCAAGCTGATGGACGTGAGCTAGCCGCGCGTCGCGGTACCGGGTCCGGCCGCGTTCGGACGCCCCCCCCTCGGGCCGCTCCGCGCGTGCTCGGTTCCGCCGGTGAGGGGAGATTCTAAGCGCCCACCGCCGAGGCCTCGGCGACGGGAAGGACAGGCGCGAGACCGTCGCCGGCGCGCTTCAACAACCCGGTGCGGGCCAGGTGCAGGGTCTCGATCCCGGGGTCGTTTCCGAGGAGCGCCGCCGCCACCTCCTCCGGCCGGGCGTGGCCGGGGGTGTCCAGGTGGAGCACGGTCCTCAGATACCGGGCGCGGGGCCGGGCAAAGCTCCGGAGATCCCCGGGGAGCGCGGACCCGGCGATCCACTCCACCGCGATCACCTCCGGGCGGAGGTCCACCGTCTTCTCGACGCGCTTCCGGGTCACCGGCCAGGGGGCCTCCGCGCGGGCCAGGAAATCGCCCGGGGCGCGGTCGAGGGCCGGCGCGTCCAGACCGCCGCGGTCCAGAAGCTCCCGGTCGAGGCGCACCACGTACTCCGCCGCCGCCAGCTCGCGCGAGAGCTTGCGCGCGCCTCCGGCCAGCCGCGCCGCCGCCACGAAGTCCATTCCGTCCGGGGCGTGGGCGCGGAGCCGGTCCAGCAGTTCGCGCGGGTCGAGTTCCTCGGCCAGCGAAAGGTCCACCAGCTCGTCCAGGCTCCGCACCCCCAGCGGCAACGGCGGCGAGAACTCCATCACCGGCTTGGGGTGGTACCCCTCGCTGTAGTACGGGTCGACGCCGGCGCGGCGCAGGATCCGCGGGAGCGCGCGCACCAGATCGAGGTGCCCGGTCAGCGCGGCCACCCCGGTCTTGGCGAAGCGGATGCGGTACCGGCGCGGTTCGCCTTGCCGGAAGTCGTGGGGGGCGGCGCCGTCGCGCTGAGGGTCGTGCTTGCGGCGGATCCGGTTTCCCCGGGGAAGCTCCTCGCGCCCGCCGTTCTCGGTCCGGCGTCCCGCCGGCGCCGCCGGCCCGCTCCCGGCGGCGGCGGGCTCAGACACCGAGGGCGGCACCTCCACGCCGGCCACCAGGCCCTTCGACACCGGGGACGGAACCTCGGTGGTCTCCACGTAGGCGCGCAAGGCCGGCGGCGCGTAGGCGCCGAGCTTGCGCAGGAACGCGCCGCGCTCCTCGCGCATCCGCGTCATGTCGCACTCCACCCCGCAGTGGTAGCAGACCAGGACCCGCTCGTCGGCCTCGTGGCCGGCCAGATTGGTGTGGTGGACCTGCGCCCCCACCGGCTTCCCGCATGGGGGGGACGCCTTGGACCTCAAGGCGCGCCGGTACTCGGTGGCCAGGAACTTCGGCTCCAGCCCGATGTCCAGGTGGTCCCAGGGGAGCCTCCCGTCCACCGGAAGCGTGCCCAGGAACAGCTCGTAGGGGATGTCGGGATGGGCGGCCAGGGCCTCGGTCCAGGCGCTCCAGCGCAACTGCTCGTCCCAGGAGTCGAACCGCGCCCCCCGGCGCCAGACGTCCTCCACCACGTCCGCCATCCGGCGGTCGCCGCGGCCCAGGAGGCATTCCAGGAAGGTGGTGCGCGGGTCGTGGCGGCGGAACTCCAGGCGGTGCCGGCGGGCCAGGTCGCGGAGCGTGTCCTGCTTGCGCTCGATCTCCTCGATCGTATCCATGGCGCACCACTGGAAGGGGGTGTGCGGTTTTGGCACGTGGCTCGACACCGACACCGTGACCCCCACCGCGCCGCGCGGGTGGTATTCGGTTCCCACTTCGCGCATGCGGCGGCCGGTCTCCATGATTCCGGCCACGTCCTCGTCGGTCTCGGTGGGCAGCCCGATCATGAAGTAGAGCTTCATCCGCCGCCAGCCGCGGCTGAACACGCGGTGGGCGGTGCGGTCCAGGTCCTCGTCGGTGATGTTCTTGCTGATCACGTTCCGCATGCGCTGGGTGCCGGCCTCCGGGGCGAAGGTGAGCCCGGTCGCGCGCACCGACTTGATCTCGTCGAAGAGGTCCTCGTCCAGCCCGTAGGCGCGGAGCGACGCCACCGAGAGCGAGACCTTCTCCGCCCGGAGCCGCTCCATCACCTTCTTGATGAGGGGCGAGATGCAGGAGTAGTCGGCGGTGGAGAGGGTGGTGAGGCCGACCTCGTCGTAGCCCCCCTTCTTCACCGCGCGCACCACCGTGTCCACGATCTCCTCGGGATCGCGCTCGCGGACCGGACGGTAGATCATGCCCGCCTGGCAGAATCGGCAGCCCTCGGTGCAACCGCGCGCGATCTCGATGGCCATGCGGTCGAAGATCGCCTCCGCCGCCGCCACCGGGGCGTCGTCGGGGAAGGGGTAGCGGTTGAGGTCCTCCACCACCGCCCGCTTCACGCGGGGAGGCGCGGCCGGGTCGAGGGGCTCGCCCACCACCACGAACCCGGTCCGCTCGTCGAGCCCGGTCGCGTAGAGGGCGGGCACGTAGAAGCCCTCCACGGCCGCGATCGCGCGCAAGAGGTCCCCGCGCGAGGCGCCGGCTCGTTTCCGCTCCGCCACCTTCAAGAGCATCTCCGGCAGCCGCTCCTCGGCGTCGCCGATCAGGAGCGCGTCCAGAAACGGCGCCACCGGTTCCGGCTGGGTGGCCACCGGGCCCCCCGCGATCACCAGCGGGGCGCCCTCGCCCCGGTCGGCGGCCCGGAGCGGTATGCCCGCCAGGTCGAGCATGGTGAGCACGTTGGTGAAGGTGAGTTCGTACTGGAGCGAGAACCCCACCACGTCGAAGTCCGCGAGCGGCGTGGCGGTCTCGAGCGAGACCAGCGGCAGCCCGCGCGCGCGCAGCTCGGCCTCCATGTCCACCCACGGGCAGAACGCGCGCTCGGCCGCGATCCGGGGGTGGTCGTTGAGGAGCTTGTAGAGAATCTTGGTCCCCAGGTGGCTCATCCCGATGTCGTAGACGTCGGGGAAACCCAGGGCCATCCGCACGTCCACCGACCCCGGGTCCTTCACCCGCTCGTTCACCTCGCCCCCGGTGTAGCGGGCGGGCTTGGCGACCCGGTGGAGGAACGACGCGTAGGGGTGCCGGTCGAGATCCAAGGGGGCCTCCTCCAGGTGCTTCGAGGACGGGATGCGGACGAGAGGACATCGCGGGGCCGGCGGATTCGCCCCTCCCCGGCGAACGGAAGAGAATAGCAGAGAGCGCGCCGCCCCACCAAACCCGCCGGCCGGCGCCCCTCCTCCGAGGCCTCGGGCCGCTACTCCCGCGCCTCGGGGCCGCCGGTGGGGGCCGCTCCCGCGTCCGTCCGCGCCCGGCTCACCACCAGGGTTCCGGCCACGATGAGGAGCGCCCCGGCCGCGCTGAGCAGGCCCGGCACCTCGTGGAAGAACAGGAATCCCCA
This sequence comes from Candidatus Eiseniibacteriota bacterium, assembly GCA_963728475.1. GTDB lineage: Bacteria > Eisenbacteria > RBG-16-71-46 > JABDJR01 > JABDJR01 > CAVSKL01. The sequence continues at coordinate 729,287 of CAVSKL010000001.1, read as the reverse complement.
CGCCGCCGCGAACACGATCTGGACGTAGCTCATGGACATCGCCTTCCCCGCGCGCTCGGCGTGGAGGCCCTTGGTGAGGTACACCTGCGCGATCTGGGTGCAGAGCCCCACCGCCAGGAGCAACAGGAGTTCGGCCGGGGTCGGGACCAGCGCGTGATGCCAGAGGAGCGGCACCGAGGCCGGCGTGGCCACCAGCGGAAAATAGAAGACGACCATCAGGTGATGCTCGGTCTCGCCGAGCTTCCGCACCACCGTGTAGGCGGCGGCGGCGAAGAGCGCGCCCAGAAGCGCCACCCCCACCGCGACGAGGTCCAGTCCCGAAGAAGCGCCCCCGAACAGGAACGACGGCTGGGCGACCAGCACCAGCCCGGCCAGGCTCAGGGCCAGCCCGGCGGTCTCGGCGCGTCCGATGCGCTCCTCGAGGAACAGCGCGGCGAAGATCGCGGTGAAGACCGGGTTGGTGAAGTGAATCACGGTGACGTCGGCCAGGGGCAGTTTCGTCACCGCCCAGAAGAAGCAGATGAGCCCGCCGAACCCGGCCAGGCCGCGGAAGGCCAGGAGCCCCTTGCGATGTCCCCACAGCGGCACCCGCGCCCGGCGGAGCAAGATCCAGGTCGCAACCAGGCTGACCAGCGCCCGGGCGAACACGATCTCGGTGGCGGGAAGCCGGCGGCCGGCCAGCTTCACGGTAAGGCTCATGAGGCTGAAGAAGAACGCCGCCAGCACCATGTAGCGGAGGCCGGCGGAGAGGCGCGGCCGGGTGGTGGTCTTGGTCAACGCGGTCGTCCCTCCATGCGGCGCGGAGCGCGCCGCGTCGCACCGGATGTGGTGCGGAGCGCATCATGCGGAGCCGGATGCGGCGCGGAGCGCGCGAGGATACCAGACCGGCCGCGCGGCGGCCCCTTCCGGGGCCCCACCGCCGCGCGAACCCGCTCCCCTCCGGCGCGGGGATCTGGTAGCGTCGAGGTCGCCCTTCGCCCTTCGCCCGTCGCCCTTCGCCCTTCGCCCACGACCCGCGGGAGCGGCCGGCGGCCGGGTGAATCCCCCCGGAGCGAGGGCCGCTCCGGGGTTGGTGGTACTCAGGACCAGTGGAGGCGGCGATGGAGACCTATCGGTACGCCGGCGCGGCGGCCATGGTGGCGCTTCACGAACGCGAGATGCGTGCATTCCTGGCCGAGTGGGAGGACGCCCGCGGACGCGGCGCGGCCCTTCCCGCCACCCAAGATCCCGACTACGTCTCGTATGAGCTCCTCCTCCGGCACGTTCTCGGCGCCGCCCGCGGCTATCTGCGCTGGATGTGCCGCTCGTTGGAGCTGCCCGACCCGGGCCTTGCGGAGCCGCCCGAGGCCGCCGCCCTCGCCGCGCGGGCGGAAGCCTATCTGGAGACGCTCCTCGAGCGCTGGAAGACGCCGCTCGCCGGAGTGGAGGAGGAGCGCTTCTTCCGGCCCGCCCATCCCACCAGCGCGGGGGTGGACCTCAGCGTGGAGTCCATGCTCGAGCACGCCGTTCTGCATCCCATGCGCCATCGTTATCAGCTCGAGCGCCTCCCCTGAGCCCGGCCCGAGGGGAGCACCGGCGCTCCGGGGTCGTCTTTGGAACGTCTTGGAAGCAGCGCATTTCATTTAATAGCAATAAGATACATGGTTGATAAACCGCCGGAGCCCTCGACGTGCCGGCGGCGGGGCGGCGGGGCCGGCCTGGGCTTCCGGCCCGGCTCGAGGGTATGGTTGGAGCGGAGCCACCGGGTGAAAGTGCCGGCCGGGCCGATGCCCGCGGACCGTGAGCGCGTCGTCTTGCGGCGCCTCGGGCGGCTCATCACGATGGAGATGGAACATGGATCAGCAAGCAAAGAATACGATTTGCCTTTGGTACGATCGCGACGCCCTGGACGCCGCGCGGTTTTATGCCGAGACCTTTCCCGATTCGTCCGTGGGCGCGGTGCATCTCGCGCCAGGAGACTATCCGTCCGGGAAGAAGGGGGACGTGTTGACGGTCGAGTTCACGGTGATGGGAATTCCCTGCCTTGGGCTCAATGGCGGGCCCGAGTTCAAGCACAACCAGGCATTCTCGTTTCAAGTCGCCACCGTCGACCAGGCCGAAACCGATCGTTACTGGAACGCAATCGTCGGCAACGGCGGCGAGGAGAGCGCGTGCGGGTGGTGCAAGGATAGATGGGGCTTGTCCTGGCAGATCACCCCGATCGCTCTGACCCAAGGGGTAACCGATCCCGATCCCGCCGTCGCCAAGCGGGCGTTCGATGCGATGATGGAGATGAAGAAGATCGACATCGCCGCAATCGAGGCGGCGCGCCGCGGTTGAAGCCGCCGACTTCGACCCGCGCATCCCGCAAGCGCCGTCTCGCGGGCCCGGCGCGCCCCTTTCCGGGTTCGCGTCTCGCCGCAGGGACGCTTCCCGTGGCGGCGGTCGCCGCGCTTCTCTTCGCTCCGGGTCCGGCCCCCGCCTCCGAGCCCCCGGAAGCGTATCTCCGGGACCAGGGCCGGGACCCCGCGGCCTACGTGGCGTCGAAGCTCGACGCCCATCCGGTGGTGATCCTGGGCGAAGCCCACTGGATCGCCCAGGACGCCGAGCTGGTGGCGTCGCTCGTCCCCGCGCTCGGCGCCCGCGGCGCGACCCTGGCCATGGAGATCCTCCCCGCCTCCGAACAGGACGCGATCGACAGCCTGGTCGCCGCTCGGGAGTGGGACGCGGCCGCCGCCACCCGAATGATGCGAGCCATGGAGTGGCCCTACGTGCAGTACCGCGACCTCTTGCACGCGGCATGGCGGTTCAACCGCGACGCGACCGGCAAGAAGAGGGTGCGCGTGCTCGCCCTGGGGCCGCCCCTCGACTTCCGCGCGCGAGGGATCGATTACGACGCCTTCATGGCCGACCGGGTGCTGGCCCGGCTGGCCGAGCGCTCCCGCGTCCTGGTCTACTGCGGCATGCACCACGCGTTCACCCGCTACTACCAGGCCGAGCTGGACCTCCGGGGCAACGCCATGGACTACGTGGACCGGATGGGGAACCGGCTCTGCCGGCGCCTGGGGGATCGCGTGTTCCTGGTCGCTCTCCACAAGCCGCTCTGGTGCGGCTCGACCGAGACCCCGGACTACTGCCTGCCGCTCGCGGGGGCGGTGGATTGCGCCGCGACGGCCGCGGGCGGAAGACCCGTAGGTTTCGACGTGGTGGGCTCCCCCTTCGCGGACCTGGCCTTCTCCGACTCGTGCTATTACGTCCACGGCCACCCCGGGCTCCGCTTCGCCGGCTATACCGACGGCTACGTCTGGACCGGACCGGTGGAAAGCCTCCGGCTGGTGGACTTGATTCCGCTCGCCGAGTACGCCCCCGACTCCACGTCCCGGGCCGCGGTCGCCGCGAGGAACCCCTTCACCGACGAACGCGACGTCCCCCCCGAACGGTTGGAAGCGATCTGGCGGGAAGAAGCGGCGGCGTCCGCCGACCCCATGACCAAGCGGCGCTGGTCGCGGCTTTCCGGTTGGCGCGAGAACTGCGGGGGCTGATCCTGGCCCGCCGCCGTGTGCTAGGATCTGCCGAGGCCTCGGGCCGGTCCTCGCGGACCCGGGGCCGGTCGAGCATCCCGCGTTCGCCGTCACCCCTCAGCCTCCTCGGTTCGTTCGCCGGCAACTCCCTCGGTCCGGTAGCGACAGGCCTCCTTGTGACAAGCCCCATACGCGAGCGAGCGCCCGGCGAGGGCACGCCGTTCGCGCCCGGAGGAACACCATGTTCGTGCGCAGAGCAATGTCCGTCCCCGGTCCTCTCGCGGCCGGCCTGGTGGCAGCGCTGCTCGCCGGCGCCGCCCTGGCCGCCGCCCCCGTCCTGGCCCCGGCCGGCGGGACCGCCTATGCCCAGGCCGGTCCCGATTCGGCCACGGTGGGGGCCGCGGTCGGGAAGCTCATGAACGGCGACCCCGCCGCCGCCGAGCGGATCCTGGAGCAGGTGGTGAATCGCGAGCCCGACAACGCCCGCGCCTGGCGGATCCTCGGGATCGCCGCCCAGCGCACCAAGCACTACGATCGCGCGCTGGCCGCCCAAGAGCGGTCGCTGGAGCTGGAGCCGGGCTCCGCGCCGGTCCTCTACAACATCGGCTGCCTTTACGCGATCAAGGGGGAGCCGAACCAGGCCTTCCTCTGGCTCGGCCGGGCCCGGGAGACCGGCAAGCTGGACATGACCCAGATCCAGACCGACCCCGACCTCAAGGGGCTCGCGGGCGATCCCCGGTTCGCCGCGCTCCTCCCCGCCCCCGAGAGCTTCGCCGATCCCTTCGTGGAACCGGTGAAGATCCTTCGCGAGTGGCAGGGCGACTCCCTGGGCGGGCAGTTCGGATGGATCGCCCGCGACGCGGGCGACGTGGACGGGGACGGCGTGCCCGACGTGGTGACCTCCGCTCCCAGCGAGGACGTGGGCGGGCTGAAGGCCGGGAGCGTGTTCGTGTACTCCACCCGCACCGGCGCGCTGCTCTGGTCCGTGGACGGGAAGCCCGGCGACGAGCTGGGGACCGGGGTCGAGGGCGCGGGCGATACCGACAGGGACGGCGTTCCCGACGTGATCGCGAGCGCCCCCGGCTCGGGTCATGCCTACGTCTACTCGGGGACCGACGGCCACGTGCTCCTGACCCTCACCGCCGAGGACTCCACCGACGAGTTCGGCCGCCATGCCTCGCACGCCGGAGACCAGAATCGGGACGGCTACGACGACGTGGTGGTGGGCGCCCCCGCCAACGACGCCGGCGGCAAGGGCGCGGGGCGCGCCTACGTCTACTCCGGCAAGGACGGAAGCGTGCTCCTCACGTTGACCGGCGAGGCGCCCGGCGACGGGTTCGGGAGCGCGGTCACCGGCTACGCCGACCCCGGCCACGCCTTCCTGGTGGTGGGCGCTCCGGCGGCGGGCCCGCGCCACGCCGGGCGGGTCTACGTCTACGACGGCCTCACCGGCCGACCCGCGTTCACCCTCGACGCCGACTCCACCGGTAACGCCCTGGGCGGCATGTTCCTCTCGGTGCCCGGCGACCTGGACGGGGACGGCGTGCCCGACGTCTATGCCTCGGACTGGTCGAACGCGGCCCTGGGGCGCTCCACCGGGCGCGTGTACCTGCTGTCGGGCCGGACGGGCAAGCTCCTCTACGCGCTGACCGGCGAGACCGCGGGCGAGGGGTTCGGGATCGGCCCCGCCGCCGCCGGCGACGTGGACGGGGACGGCACCCCCGATCTCATCATCGGAGCGTGGCAGTACGCGGGGGCGGCGGTCTCGGGCGGACGCGCGTATCTCTACTCAGGCCGCGACGGCCGCCTGCTCAAGACCTATACCTGCCGGGTTCCCGGCGACACCTTCGGGTTCGACGCGGTGGGGATGGGGGACGTGGACGGCGACGGTACCCTGGACCTCCTCGTCACCTCGGCCTGGAGTGGGGTCCACGGGTTCCACTCCGGGCGCATGTTCGTCTTCTCGAGCGGGATCGCGCCGAAATAGCCCCGGGCTCGGGGCCGCCGCCGGACCGGGGCTCAGGAGCCGTTGCCGGACCGGGTCCAGGAGCCGCCGCCGGACCCGGGTCCAGGAGCGCCGCCGGGCGCGGGTCCAGGAGCGCCGCCGGGCGCGTATACTCGCCCGCAGCCGGCGCCGGGGCCGGCCGGGAGGGACGGGCATCATGCGCGCAGTGAGACGACTTCTGGTGGCGGGAGGGCTTCTGGCGGCGAGTGCGGCGCCGTGGGTCTCCGCCGCCCCGGCCCGCCCGGACACGGTGGTCGTCCACGCCAAGAGCATCTGGATCGCCGGACACCGGTTCCCCGGCGACAGCCTGGTGGTCGAGGCCGCCGGCGACTCGGTGCTCCTGAACGGCTATCCGCTCTTCAAGAAATACGCGGCCCAGGGGGCGTTCATCTACCGCGGGGCCGGGCCGCCGCGGTTCCGCCCCACCGACCTGCGCGACCCGCCCGAGGTCCCGCCGGTCCTGGCGGCCCGGGACAGCCTGATCCATGCCGTGCTTCTCCAGTACCACGACGTGGGGATCGACGCCTGCATCGAGACCCTTCGCCGCTCCGCCCTGGTGGACACGGTGATCCGCAGGGGGAGCCAGACCTGCTCGCTCATCTGGACCGGCGCCAACCAGGCCGGGGTCTACCTGGACTTCCCGCGCATGGTGGAGCAGCTCAACCGGCCCATGCCCCCGCCGCCCCAGCTCGCCGGATTCCGGAGCATGCTCGAGGGGCTGGCCGGGTGGAAGCCCCCTCCGGAACTCCTCATCATCGCCAGCGACGGCACCGCGCTCCCCATCGACCGCGGGGCCGGCCGCGACCTGGAGGTGATCCGGAAGCTCCTGAGCGGGGCCGATCCCGACTCCATCCCCGGCGCCCCCTACTACTGGGACCACGACCTGGCCCGCGACTTCCAGGTGGCCGGCGGCCATCTCGGACCCTTCCCGCGATGACCTTCCTCCCGGGCGGCGCGCGCCTCGCCGCCGGCCTGCGCGCCGCCGCTTTGGGGGTTGCCGCGCTCCTGGCGCTGGCCGCCTCCGGATGCGCCGACCGGACCGGTTCGGAGCGGGCCGTGCCCGCCGACTCCACCACCGCCGCCGTCTCCGAGGCCTCGGAGGGGGCCGCGCGGGAGCCGGGGACCTTCGCCGGCCGGCTCCCCTGCGCCGACTGCCCCGGAATCGAGGCCACCCTCACCCTGCGCCGGGACGGCACCTACCTCTTCCGCTGGGTGTACCTGGAGGCCCGGGACGGCGTGAACGACACCACCGTGGACTTCGGGGGGTGGGAGCGCATCGGGCGCACCCTGGCTCTCCATCCCGGGACCGGGACCGCACGCCGGTTCGCATGGCCGGCGCCGGATTCGCTCCGCATGCTCGACGGGGAGGGGAACCCCATTCCCTCGCGGCTTGGGCCCGGCCTGGTCCGCACCGGCCGCGCCGCGCCCATCCGGCATGCGGTGAGCCTCACCGGCATGTACGCCTACGCCGGGGACCGCGGCTGGTTCACCGAGTGCGTGACCGGGCGGGAGTTCCCGGTGGTGGGGGGCGGCGCCCTCCGGGGGATGGAGCGCGCCTACGCCCGCGCCATCTCCGCCCCGGGGGAGCCTCTCTGGGCCTCGGTCCGGGGGCGCTTCGTGCCCCGGCCCCGCCCCGAACCCGGCTCCGACAGCCTGGCGGTGGCGGTGGAGGCGTTCACCCGGTTCGAGCCGGGGCGGACCTGCGCCTCGCACTGACCCCGCGGACCGTTGCAGTGCGGTGAGCGCGCCGCCCCCCGCTCCCGGATCACCGCCAGTTGTAGAATCCCATCCCCACCCGGAGCCCGTGGTGCCACGCGCCGGGGAGCGCGGTCTGGATCAGGACCGCCAGCCATCCGTGCGAGACCGCCAGGGTGAGCAGGTTCGGATGCCGGTGGTAGAGCCGGCACCAGACGTACCCGCCCCCCAGCGTCGCGATCGAGAGCACCGGGTTGGGGAGGTGGAGCGCCGCGAAGAGCGCCGAGGCCCCCAGCGCCGCCCACCCCGGCCGCCCCCAGCTCTCGAGGAGCCGGCGGAAGACGAACGCCTGGAGCGCGTACTCCTGGACGAGCCCCCAGAAAGGGTAGGTCGCCGCGCGCTCGAAGAACCGCCCGGAGAGCCGGAAGCCGTGGCCCGAGGCCGCGCTCAGCCCGAGCACCAGCCCGAATCCCACCAGGGTGGCGATCCCCACCTCCACCGCGCTCCGCGGAAGCGTGTCCAGGCGGAGGCCGATCGCGCGGGGGGTATCCTTGTGGACGGCGGTGGAGAGGAACGGGATCGCGATGGTGGGGAGGAGCCACGCCGCCGAGAGGGGCACCGAGTAGACGGGCGCCACCACCCAGAGGTAGAGGAAGACCATGGCCGCGAACACCGCCGGCGAGACCCAGGGGTGGAGGAGGAAGAACCGCCTCCAGGGGCGCGAGGCCGCGATCGCCGCCGCCCTCTCCGCGCTGGCGACGGCGGCCTTCGCCGCCTTCGCGTCGGGGCGGGGAGCCTCGGGCTGGGGGTTGGCCGTCCCGTCCGCTTTGTTCGCGCTCTTCTTCATCCTCTATCCCGGGTTCAGCGTGACGCGGTGGACCGAGGCGCTCTCCGCCGCGGCCGGCCCGCGCGTCTTCATCCGCGCCGGCGCGGCCTGGATTGTAGCGGTTGGGCTCTACGCGGCCTATGCCGCGTCCCGGGGGGCCCTCCCCGCCGCGGGAGCGGCACGGACGGTGGTCTACGGCCTCCTCCCGCTCGCGATCTGGAACCGCCGGGGCGATCCGCTCCTCGCGGGAAAGCGGCTGGCCCTCACCTTGGCGCTCCTCTGGCTTCCCCTGGAGTTCGGCTGGATCCGCGGCCTGAACCTCCCCGCGGGCCCGGGCGGGCTCGACGTGACCCGGCTCCTGGTCCTGGACCTGGCGCTGGCGCTCTTCGTGGTCATCGCCCCGGTCCGGGACCTGGGGTTCACCTTCCGCTTCCACCGCGCCGATCTCGCCCGGGCCGGGCTCGCCTACGCGGTCTTCGCCGCGGCGGCGGTGCCGGCGGGGCTCGCCCTCGGTTTCCTGCGGTACGGACCGCGCCCGTTCGAGCCGTCGGCCTGGTTCCAGAGCCTGCTCAGCATCTATTTCCTGGTGGCGGTGCCGGAAGAGCTTCTCTATCGGGGGCTCATCCAGAACGCGGTCGAGAAGCGCTGGCCGGGGCCCCGGGCGGACGCATGGTCGCTGGGGATCTCGGCGGCGATCTTCGGCCTCAGCCACCTGGACAACGGCCCCTTCCCCAACTGGCGCTACGCGATCCTGGCTTTGGGGGCGGGGCTGGCCTATGGCTGGGTGTGGCGACGAAGCCGTAGAATCACGGTTTCCGCCCTCACCCACGCCGCGGTGGACGTGACCTGGGTGCTGCTCTTCCGGGCGGGCAAGGGCTGACGGAGCGCGCGCGAACCATGGCCGAATACCTGGAGATCCATCCCCGGAGCCCCCAACCGCGGCTCATCCGCCGGGCCGCGGAGGCGGTGCGGGAAGGGGGGGTGATCGTCTACCCGACCGATACCTGCTACGCCCTGGGGTGCGCAGTGGGGGAGAAGAGCGCCATGGAACGGGTTTCGCGGATCCGGGGGATTCCGCCCGAACACCGCTTCACCCTGGTCTGCCGCGATCTCTCGGAATCCGCCACCTACGCCCGCTTCGACACCCCGGTCTTCCGGTTGCTCAAGGCCCACACCCCCGGGCCCTATGCGTTCGTCCTCCCCGCCACCAAGGAAGTGCCGCGGCGGCTCCTCGATCCCAAACGCAAGACGGTGGGGATGCGGGTGCCCGATCACCCCATCGCGCTGGCGCTCCTGGCGGAGCTGGACGCGCCGATGATGACCTCTTCGCTGATCCTTCCCGGCGGCGAGGGTCCCATGACCGATCCGGTGGCCATCGCCAACGCCCTGGACGCGGTGGTGGACCTGATCATCGACGGCGGCCCCGGCGAATCGGTGCCGACCACGGTGGTGGATCTCACCGGCCCGGTCCCGGCGGTGCTCCGGGTGGGCAAGGGCGACCCCGCCCCCTTCCAATAGGCGCGGTCGATTTCCGACCGGCCGGCTCCGGGTTGACCGGCGTCGTTGCGCCCGGCCGGTCCCTGCTCCATAATGCGGCCGGACGAGCGACGCGTGGAAAATCCGGTCCCGGCCGGATCCGGTCCTTCAACGGGCTGCCGGGGGGAGGGTCGTGACGTGACGCCACGCCTGGAGTTCACGCCCGAGGTGGAGTCCGCCTATCACGCCTGCGAGGAGCGGCTGGCCGGGTTGCGCACGCCCTTCCTGAATGCCGCCCGGCGCCTTGATGATCCGCACCGCCGCCGGGCCTTCTGCGCCGCCTACCTCTCGGTGCGGATGCGCGGGCCGGCCTGCCTCCCCGCCCCGGTGGGAGCCGCGTCCTCATCCGAGCAATCCCGCTACCTCTTGCGCGACTGGCGGGACCGCGCGCGCCTCTGCCACCTGGGCCAGCCCGACCCCCGGGACCCCGAACAGACCGCCCTCGCCGACGCCATGGCCCGTTTCGGCCTTCCCATGACCCCGTGGCTCCGGCTGGAAGAGGGCCTTCGCGCCATCGCGCTCGGGGAACCGGTGCCCGATCTCGCCGCCTTCGTGACCCGGGCGCGGCTCCTGGGCGGGGCGCAGGCCTGGATCTTCCTCCGGGTGCTGGTGGCGCGGACCGGGGCGCGCCGCTACTGCGTCCCCGACGACCTCAACGTGGAGGAGCTGGCCCACGACCCCGGGGTGTTCGCGTTCATCGTGCGCAAGCTCCTGGACGTGTTCCGCGAGCTCGACTGGTGGACTCCCCGGCGAACCAGCCTTCCCGAGGACGTGCTGGGGCGGCACCGGCTGGGAGTGGAGCCGCTCCTGGGCATGCGCCGGCTGAGCCAGGCCCCACGCGAGTTCCACGAGATGATGAACGACCTCGCCCACGTGGCCTGGCGGTTCTACGAGAACGGCGTGGCCAAGCTGGCCCAGGCCGCGGCCAACCTGTCGCCGGACGCGGTGGCGCGGGTGGACCGGAACCTGGACGGATACAAGAAGGCGCTCCGGGCCATGGAGCTGCTCCATTTCTCGCCCACCGGGATCGAGTCCTTGAACGGGGAGCGGGACGGCCGCCTCGCGGACATCGGGGCCGGGCCGGAGGCGCGGACCGAGGCCTCGGAGCGGGATCGCCCGGGGGCGAGGTAACCCGGGGGCGAGGCAACCCCGCGGCGAAGTCGCGCCGGCGGACAGATCGCCCGGTCCCGCCCCGTCCGGCCGCATCCGCGTCCGCGTCCGAGGCCCAGCCGAAGCCGGTACCGGAACCGCGCCCGCGATCCCGGGCCCCCTCGGGGCCGGGAGCGGACCGCGTTGCTCCCCGCGCGCGCCTCTCCCATAATGGCGGGAGCCTTCCCTCCCACACCCCGGAGCCCTCGTGCGCGCACTCGGCATCGACATCGGCGGCACCTTCACCGACCTCGCGCTTCTCGACACCGCGACCGGCGAGCTGGCCACCCACAAGCTCCTGACCACCCCGCGCGACCCGGTGGAGGCGGTGCTGGCCGGGGCGCGGGCGCTCCTCGCCCGGAGCGGCCGGCCGGTGGACCGCATCGTCCACGGCACCACGCTGGTGACCAACGCGGTGGTGGAGCGGAAGGGCGCGGTCACCGCGCTCCTCACCACCCGCGGGTTCCGCGACGTGCTGGAGATCCGCCGCGAGGGGCGCTACGACCTCTACGACCTGGACCTCGAGTTTCCCGAGCCGCTGGTCCCGCGCCGTCGCCGCTACGAGGCCGTCGAGCGCCGCGACGAGACCGGCGCAGTGGTCGTCCCCCTCGACGAGGCCGCGCTGGAGCGGCTGCTGGATGGGGCCGGCCACGCCGGCGTCGAGTCGTGGGCGGTGGCCTTCCTGCACGCCTACGCCGACGGCGCCCACGAGCGGCGGGCGGCGGAGATCCTGCGTGCGCGCTTCCCCGGGGTGCCGGTCTCGATCTCGAGCGAGGTCGCCCCGGAGATCCGTGAGTACGAGCGCACCAGCACCACCGTGGCCAACGCCTACGTGCGACCCGTCGCCGAGGGGTACCTCACCCGGCTCGCCGCCGGCCTGGCCGGCCCCGGCGGAGACGCCGGCGGCGCCGCTACGCCCGCTCTCCACATCATGCTGAGCGACGGCGGCGTCACCACCCCGCGGGTGGCGGCGGAGTTCCCGATCCGCATCGTCGAATCCGGTCCCGCCGGGGGGGTGATGGCGGCGGGGCGGATCGGCGACGGGCTCCGCGAAGCGCGCCTTCTCTCCCTGGACATGGGCGGCACCACCGCCAAGATCGCGTTCCTGGACGCGCGCGGACCGCGCACCCGCTCCACCTTCGAGGTCGACCGCCGCCGCTTCTACAAGCGCGGGAGCGGGCTGCCGCTCCTGGTGCCGGCCCTGGACCTGGTGGAGATCGGGGCCGGGGGCGGGAGTCTGGCCGCGCGCGGCCCCCTGGGCACGCTGGTGGTGGGTCCGGAGAGCGCGGGCGCCGACCCCGGCCCGGCGTGCTACGGCCGGGGCGGCACCCACGCCGCCGTGACCGACGCCGACCTGGTGCTGGGGCTCCTCGATCCGGACTACTTCCTGGGCGGGACCATGCGGCTCGACGCCGGCGCCGCGCGGGCGGCGCTGGATCGCGACGTGGCCCGGCCTTTGGGTCTGGACCTGATGGCCGCCGCCCACGGCGTCCACGTGCTGGTGGGGAGCAACATGGCCGAGGCCGCCCGCGTCCATGCCGCCGAGCGGGGACTGGACGTGGCCGCCCACACCCTGGTCGCGTTCGGGGGGGCGGGTCCGGTCCACGCCTGGAGCGTGGCCCGCCAGCTCCGCATGGCCCGCGTGCTCTTCCCCGCCCACGCCGGGGTGGAGTCGGCGCTGGGATTCCTGGCCGCGCCACCGGCCTTCGAGGTCACCCGCTCCCGCCCCGCACGCCTGGCCGCCCTCGACCCCGCCGCGGCGCGCACGTTGCTGGAATCGCTGGCGGGGGAAGCGCGCGCGGTGGCCGCCTCCGCGGGCTCGGGCGAGGTCGTCGCCGAGGCCTCGGTGGACATGCGCTACCAGGGTCAGGGGGCGGAGGTGCGCGTCCCCCTCGAGTCGCTCGCCCCGGATCCCGAAACCCTCCGGGCCGCGTTCGAGACCGCCTATGCCGGCCTCTACGGCCGGACGGTGGCCGGAGTGCCGGTGGAGACGGTGACCTGGCGGGTGCGGGCCCGCCGGCCCGCCCCCGCGGTGGCGGTGTTCGACCGGGCCGGGGATGAGGTTCCCGATCGCGGTCCCGCCGAACCGGTGTCGCGGCGCCGCGCCTGGCTCCCGGATCTCCCGCAACCCGCCGAGATCCCGGTCTTCCGCCGGGAGCGGCTGGAGCCGGGGATGACGGTGGCGGGGCCGGCGCTCGTCGAGGAGGCGCAGTCCACGGTGGTGGTGGGCCGCGGCTCGGCGCGGGTCCTGGCCGGGGGAACGCTCCTCGCGGAGGCGGCGCCGTGAGCGCACCGCGGACGCCGGGGGGCGGCGGGCCGCGGGATCGGGCCGGAACCGCGGCCCTGGATCCGGTCCTCGCCGGCATGGTGTGGACGCGGCTCACCAGCGTGGTGGAGGAGGTGGCCACCGTGCTCCTCAACACCTCGTTCACGCCGGTGGTGCGCGAGGCGGGGGACCTGAGCGCGGGGATCTTCGACCGGCGCGGGCGGATGGTGGTGCAGGCGGTGACCGGCACCCCCGGCCACATCAACACTATGGCCACCGCGGTGGCCCGGTTCGCCGAGCGGTTCCCGCTGGACACGTTGCAACCCGGCGACTCCCTGGCCTCGAACGATCCCTGGCTCACCAGCGGCCATCTCCACGACGTGACCGTGGTCACGCCGCTCTTCGTGGGCGGCGCCGCGGTGGGCTGGTGCGCCAACACCTGCCACATGGCCGACATCGGCGGCCGCACCCTGGGGGCGGAAGCGCTGGACGTCTACGAGGAAGGGCTCCGCATCCCCATCACCCGGCTCGTCCACCATGGCGCTCTCGACCCCCTGTGGGAGGAGATCATCGCGGCCAACGTGCGCGCGCCGGAGATGGTGCTGGGGGACCTGCAAGCCATGGCCGCGGCCAACCACCGGGCCGAGGAGCGCCTCCGCGCGGTCCTCGCCGACGCCGGCCTCCCCGGCCTGGAGGCGATCTCGGACGACATCTGCGACCGGTCGGAGCGGGCGCTGCGCGACCGTATCGCCCGGCTTCCCGACGGCGAGGCCTCGGGCGAGGTGGTGCTGGACGGGTTCGACGAGCCGATCGTCCTGCGCGCCACCGTGCGCGTGGCCGGCGACGCGCTGAGCGTGGACTTCGCCGGCACCACCCCCCAGGTCCGGGAGGGGATCAACGTGGTCCTCACCTACACCCACGCCTACACCACCTATCCCCTGGCCTGCGTGCTCAGCCCCGACGTGCCCCACAACGCCGGGTCGTTCCGCCCCATCACCGTGACCGCGCCGGAGGGGAGCATCCTGAACGCGCTTCCCCCCGCCCCGGTGGCGGCGCGGCACATCGTGGGGCACTTCCTCCCGGGGGCGGTGTTCGCGGCGCTTCACGGGATCCTCCCCGGCCGGGTGCCCGCCGACGGCGCCTTCGGGCTCTGGGCGAGCCAGTTCGAGGGGCGCCGCCGCGACGGACGGCACTTCGTGTTCACGCTCTTCACCAACGGGGGCACCGGGGCGCGGCCGGCCAAGGACGGGCTCTCGGCGACGTCGTTTCCGAGCGGGGTGCAGAACATCCCCGCCGAGATCATCGAGTCCACCACCCCGCTCTTCGTGCACGAGCGCGCGCTCCGCGAGGGCTCGGGGGGGACGGGCAGGTATCGCGGCGGGCTCGGGCAGCGGCTCACCTTGAGCGTGCGCGGGGGGGACGCGGTGCATTCGTGCATCTACGAGCGAACCCGCCATCCCGCCCGAGGCCTGGCCGGAGGGATGGACGGCGCGCCGGGGCGGGTCCACGTGGACGACGGCACCGAGCCTCATCCCAAGAGGAAGTACCTTCTCCGCGAGGGCCGGCGGGTTACCCTGGAGCTTCCGGGGGGCGGAGGCTACGGGCCGCCGCCGGAGCGCGATCCGGCCCTGGTGGAGCGCGACGCGGTCGAGGGATACGCCCCCGGCCCGAGTCCCGGCCTCGAACCGGGCCCCGGGATCGAACCGTGATCCGGCGAGGGGTTCCGGTCGCGCGGCCCCGTGGCCGGGGCAACGCCCGGGAGGTGACCTTGCGATCGACGGTGGCGGTGCTGGCTCTGGCGCTTCTCGGCCTGTCCTGTTCCCGGGGAAGCGACGCCCGGCCGCTTCCGACCGGCCGGATCCGACTCCCCGATGGGTTCGCGATCTCCGTCTTCTCCGCGGACGTCCCCGGCGCGCGCTCCCTTTGCCTGGGAACCGGAGGGACGGTGTTCGTGGGGAGCCGGACCGCGGGCGCGGTCTACGCCCTTCGGGACACCGACGGCGACGGCCGCGCCGACCGGCGCTTCGTGATCGCGCAGGGGCTGGATTCTCCGAACGGGGTGGCGTTCCGGAACGGGGCGCTCTACGTGGCCGAGATCTCGCGGGTGATCCGCTTCGACGGGATCGAGGCGCAGCTCGAGCATCCCCCGGCCCCGGTCACGGTGAGCGGCGCGTTCCCGGACGACCGCGCCCACGGCTGGAAGTTCATCCGTTTCGGCCCCGACGGCGACCTCTACGTGCCGGTGGGCGCGCCCTGTAACGCCTGCATCCCTCCCGACTCGCTCCACGCCGTCATCACCCGCATGCGCCCCGACGGTTCCGGGCTCGAGGTCTTCGCCCGGGGGGTGCGGAACACGGTCGGGTTCGACTGGGATCCACGAACCGGAGACCTCTGGTTCACCGACAACGGCCGGGACTGGCTGGGGGACGACGAACCGCCGGACGAGCTCGATCACGCCCCGCGCGCGGGCATGGACTTCGGCTTCCCCTATTGTTTCGGCCGGGACGTGGTGGACCCCGAGCACGGCGACGGGCGTCCCTGCTCGGACTTCACCCCGCCGGCGGCGGAGCTGGGGCCGCACGTGGCCGCGCTGGGGATGCGTTTCTACACCGGAAAGCAGTTCCCTCCCGAGTACCGGAACCGCGTGTTCATCGCCGAGCACGGCTCCTGGAACCGGTCGACGCCCGACGGCTGCCGGATCACGATGGTGACGGTGGACGGGGACAGCGCCTACGGCTACGCGCCGTTCGCCGCGGGCTGGCAGGTGGAAGGAGAACGTTGGGGGCGGCCGGTGGACGTGGAGGTGGCGCCCGACGGCGCGCTGCTGGTCTCCGACGACCAAGCGGGGGCGGTATACCGGATCGGCTTCCGGGGCCGCTGAAACGCGGATCCCACTCCCCCGTCGGCGCCGGAGACCGGCCCCTGGGGGCACGATTCAGATAAGTGCCCGGTGGGAAGCGGTGGGGCGGTATCCGGATCGGGACCGGGAAGGGACCGCCGGTGGGGAAAAATGAAGACCCCGCCGCTAGCCGCGGCGGGGTCTAGCGGGTTCTTGCCTTTCGGCCGACCGGTTGTCGAGTTTTCCTCGGCATCCCGTTCGGGACGGTACCCCCATGCATCCCGTTTTCAGGAGTCTATTTGCTCCTGAGCGTCCCGAACTCCTGCGTCCGCTCTTCCAGTCCCGGTCTTGGGAACCCGAAGTCGAGTCGCTGTCTCCCCGACCTGAAAGCAGTATGCGGGGCGGATAGGGATATCACCAATTCAATAAGCCGCTACCCGGATTCCACGAAACCTATAGATGACGCAAACGGTCTTGAATTCCGGAAGCATGAAGAAAGGGACGCTCACCTTCCGGCCCTTTGCCCGGCTTCGGCTCGTCGAGGCCGCCGAGGCGGCCCCGATCGACAACCATGGAAGGTTCAGTTGAGCGTCCCTTTCCAACTACCCGAGTCCCCGGGGCGCGCACCACCCGTCACCTCACACCCATCCACACTGCGAACGGGAACGGAGCGCCCGGTCGACTTCACATCCACCCGCCAGCGCCCTGGTTCCGGACTCGGGACCGGGGTTGTCTCTCCCCGGGCTTTCAACCACCCAAACCCATCATCCCTCACGCAGGTATTATCGGGACCGGGCCCGTCGGTGCCCAATTCAAATAATGGCTTCACCATGTACACGGAACATATGGTGGAACGACGACCGGAAAAGTACGAAGCAGAAAGGAGGCGCAACTCCGCAGCCGGGGCGGCGCCGCCCGAACCCCAAGGGCCGGCGGCTCTTGCGCCGCATCTCGGCGTCATTCGACGACGACGACGCGCCGGCGCCTGACCGCCGCGACTTTGCGCAATCGAGACCGTTCGCATCATGAGGTCCGGGGAGATTTCCGCTTCAGCGCGAGAATCGCCGGGGCCGCCAGGCCGATAAGAATGCCGGCCCCGACTGCGATCCCCAGGGCCATGCCCGGGTGGCGCGCAACCCGGCCCCGAAAGGCCGTGGTCGCAAGGGTACCGCTCATCTTCGCGGTCCGGACCGTGATCCGTCCGGTTTCCTTGGCCGCGGCCACGCTGGAGTCGGCCACCTGGCGTACATCTTGGGCGATTCCGGCGAAGTGGTTCTGCAGCCGTCCGAAATCCCGGCCGAGGGTGTGCACGTTGCTTGCGGGTTGCCTTTCGCTGCTGGGGCCGCCGTCGGTCCCCGACTCGCTCATGGTTGGGATGCTCGTCTCCGTCATTGAGTTCCTCTTTCGTTTTGCGCGCTCGTGAACCGGGTGCGCTGTAGATCGTTTCCGCGTTCGCCCGGGCTGCCCCGGTGCCTTCGACCTCGCCGTCTGCGAGTCGGTTGATGATCGAGAGACCGCCGACTACGGCTTGACCGGGTGTTCGAGGACGATTTCGACGCGCCGGTTGTTGGCCCGCCCCTCGCCGGTGGCGTTGTCGGCAACCGGGTGTCCTTCGCCCATCCCGTTCGCCTGCACGCGACCCGAGGGATATCCCTTGTGAATGAAGTAGTTGCGAACGGCGTCCGCTCGCCGCTGGGATAGTTCCTGATTGTATTGATCGGACCCCTGGGAATCGGTGTAGCCCTCTATCACGATGTTGCGATCGGGGATCGTGGCCAGGGCGGCGACGACCTGATCGAGCCTCGACTCCGCGCCGGGCATGAGGCTTGCCTCGCCCGAGCGGAAGAGCACGGTTCCCGAAAGGGTGATGACCGTCCCACGAGCATCTTCCCTGACCGCGGCGAGCTTTGCGAGCGCGGCCTGGGCATCGGACGCCTGCTTCTCGGCCTGGGCGCGGGCGCCCTGCTCCGCTGCGAGTTGGTCCTGAGTCGCCTGGCCGCTTTGCTCGGAGAGCGCCAGCGCGGTCCGGGTCCGGCTCAGATCCTGCGCCACCCCCTCCGTCCGCATGTGTTCCGCCGCAACTCTCTCATCGGCGGCCGCCCGGGCCTTCTGTTCCGCCGTGAGTTGCTTCGCCGTGTCCTGGCGGCTCCGTTCCGCCGCCGCAAGCGCGGTCTGCGTCCGGTTCAGGTTATCGGTCTTCTCCTGGAGGAGATCCCCTTGGGCGGCCTGATAAGCCTTGTCCGCCTGAGCCGTGCGCGCCTGCTCCACGGCGATGGACGCCTGCGCATCCGCCATCTCGGCCTTCCGCTGGGCTACATAGGCGAGGTCGCGGGTACGATACGACTTGGCGTCCTTGGAGAAGGATGCCTCGGCCTGGGCCAGCGCCTGCTCCGCCGTGTGCAGGTCTGCGGGGGCCATCTGGGCCGCCGGTCCCTCGCTGGCATGAGCGTAGGCCAAGCGCGCACTGGTGAGTTCGCTGGGGACGGTGGCGGCACAGCCGAGGAAGGAGGCCGCGCACGCAATGGCGATCAACGGTCCGGTGATTCTCATGAGATGCCCCTTCCGATTGGTCATCGGTTGTCGTCTTGAAGTTGGTGTACCCGGGCCACGGCTGCGGTGGCCGCCGTCTGCTCGGTCTGCTCCTTGGAGAGCAGAACGGCCAGCTGCGCGTCGGCCTCGGCCCGCAGCAGCATCGAGGCCGACTTGTCCTTGTCGCCCTTGTCCGCAAGGCTCTTGGCCTGGTCCAGCTCTTCCCTTGCCAGCTGCAAGTGGAGCGCGGCCTGGGGGACGTCCTTTGCCCCGACCGCTTCGGCCGCGCTGATGGCCGACGTGGACGACTCGGTCCGCAGGGGAGGATCGCTGCTCGCGCAGCCGGCGGCGACAATTGCGAAGAGAAGAACTCCGTACGTCAATTTGAATCGCATCTGGATTTCCTTTCTTACCCCCAGGGGTGGCGTCAGAAGTTGTACCCCAACGCCAGCGTGGTGGTGAATCCGTTCAGCTGGAAGCCGTTCAGCGTGTACTCGGTATCGTTCAGTTTGATCTTCTGATTGCCGAACTTCGGGTTGGCCCAAACGTAACGCCCCTCAACTCCCACGAAGAGCGCGGGGGTCACGTTGACGTTGAGACCGGCCCCGGTATGAAGCCCGAAGGTCGTGCTTCCGTTGAACGTGTTGAGATTCTCGCTGACGTTGAACTTGGTGAAGTACGCGCCGATACCCAGTTCCCCGTAGGGGTCGACCGGTCCGGCCGGAATGAAGGCCTTGGCGGACAGGATGACCGGAACCACGTCGAAGTCGACCTGATTCGTGGTCGCGGGCGGATTCGTTCCCGCCAGAGAGCCCGTACCCCGGAAGTATCCGAGGCCAAGCTCGAGGGCGAGGGTGGGAAGAATGAAGTGCCCGATGGCCAGTTCCCCGTCCACGCCGGTTCTGGTATTGCTGTCGAAGGTGGTCTCGACGTCGATATTTGATAGGTTGAAGGACTTGCTGGGCGAATAGATGCCGCCCTTGAGGGAGACGTAGCTGCCGGGCCGGCCGGCCTCGGAAGCCCGGGGCGCAAGGGCGGCCACGCTGAAGAAGATCAACAGAGCCAAAGCGGATTTTGTCCTCATCGTCGCTCCAATTCGGGCAACGTTGATGTCCCGTTGCCCCGGATGCCCCACTCAGGGGCTTTTCGCGAGGCGGATGCGCCGGCGCCGCCTGTTTTCACTCACAGGCTTGGCGTGCCGCGCCCCAGTCTCCCCGCACGCAGTATTCATAGAGCAATTCGCGTGCCGGGTGAGGGGCCGCATAAGAGTCAACACGACAACCACTTGGACATGGGGGGCCGGGCATCCCCCCATCAAAACGATGAGGTGAGCATCATTGCGATGCCGGTCGGGATACCGCGGTCGGGCTGAAACGCGATCTCCGGCGGCACCCAAACCGGGTGATTCGGCGTTCGAAGGAAGACTGATTCGTGGGAAGTCCGGCGACGGCAAGGCCCGGGCGCCCCTTGAGGTTGACCTTCATTGAGGGGCGTCGGGATCCTCCCGGCGTCCGGTGCGGCCGGTTGCGATCCAATGAGTCGGCTGCGCCGGTAGGCCGGCCCGGGCACACTGGTTGCACTACCGGACGGTGATCAGGCAGACGGGCGTCGGTTCACGGCGGACCGCGGCGCCCCACCCGAAAGCATGCCGGGGTCACTCCCGGGCAAGGCTTCGGCCCAACCCAAAGATCGGAGCATGTCATGAGGATGTACCAAGGGGTCATGCTGGCCTTCGTTGCCGCCGGGGTGCTTGCGGCCGGCGCCGCGGGGTCCAGCCTAGCCGGAGAGCCGCAACGTAACGTCGTGGGCGACCAGGAGATCCAGGCCAGGATCGACCAGCAAGTCAGCCGGGCCGACGCGGACCGGCTGGCGATTCAGGTCCTGTTGCAGCGGGAGGACGTCCGCCGGATCGCCGGGTCAGCCGGACTGGATCTGGAGCGGGCCAGCGCTGCCGCCGCCGTCCTCTCGGGGCCCGAGCTGAAGGAGCTGGCGGCTCAGGCCAGAGGGATCAATGAAGGCTTGGCGGGCGGAGCTAGCACGGTCGTCCTTTCCACGACCGCGATCATCATCATTCTGCTGATCCTGATTCTCCTCGTGCGCTAAGCCCTTCGATTCGTGAAACCGTGGCGGACGGGCGGCGTGTGGGTGGCGATCGCCATTCTGGCATGGTTCGCCCCTGCAAATGCCGAAACGCAGCTGGTTCAGAAGAGCGCTCCGGAAGGTGGTGCTCTTGGACGTCCCCTACGTCCCCCAGAGCGGAGAGCTGTGTGGCGGAGCGGCGCTCGCCATGGTTCTGCGCTACTGGGGGATGGCGGGCGTCCGGGCGGAGGATTTCGCCCCACTCGCGGAGCGGGGAGCGGCGGTATCCGTACCGGCGCACTGGTGAGGGCGGTCGAGACCTACGGGTGGTCGGCTTTCCGCGTGCCGGGAGTCCCGGCGGAGGTCGAGAGTCATCTTGCCCGGGGCCGTCCGGTCATTGCCCTGATCAGGACCGGTTCGGGCTCCTACCACTACGTGGTACTCGTAGCCTGGGCCGGCGGGTGGGTGATCCTCCACGACCCGATTATGGGCCCGTCCCGAACCGTACGGGAGGAGGAGTTCGAGACCGCCTGGTCGGGAAGCGATGACTGGGCACTCGTGGTCCTGCCCCCTCCTGCGCCCCGGGAGCCGGCCCTGCCGGATTCCGGAACAGCCGACCTTACTTCCCGTGTCGTCCCGGATGGATGCGGCGCCTTGGTGGAAGCGGGGGTCCTCTTGGCCCGGCAAGGAGAAGCCGCGGAAGCGGAGCTCAGGTTCGTGGCGGCCCAGTCCCTTTGCCCCAAGTCCGCCGCCCCGGTTCGGGAACGGGCAGGGCTGAGGTTTCGCGCCGAGGACTGGGAGGGGGCGGGCCGGCTCGCGGAGGAGGCTCTGGCGCTGGACCCGGGCGATGCCCACTCCTGGCGGCTTCTGGCCGGAAGCCGCTTCCTGGCGGGGGACGTAGAGGGGGCGCTCACGGCCTGGAATCGTCTGTCCGAGCCCAGGCTCGACCTGACCCACGTGGAAAGGCGGTTTGGAAGTATCCGACGCAACCCCGGAGGCTCCACTGGCGCTCTGGTCCGGAGCCGGAACCGGATCCGGGCGGCGGCCGCTCCTCAGGGCTCATCCCCTCTTGAACGGGGGCGTTCTGGAAGGGCCGGTGTTTGGGCGGGCGCCCGCTCACGGGACAGTCGAGAGGCGGGTGTGGTCGCGGAGCCTGGGCCCCTTGCATCTCGGCTGGGCGCTCTTCGTCGACGGGGCCAAGCCCTGGGACCGGGGGCGCCCGGGCCGGGTCCTGTGGCCGGTGGACGCTGGGACGGGTCTCCGGATTCGCGGTCCGGCTATGAAAAGGGAACTCCGGGTCGACGCCGCCCGTGGGCTGGTCGACGGAAGCTCGGTGGTATCCCTCGGTTGGAGTATTTCCTGAGCGAGGGTCAACCTCAAGCCGAAGGGGGACCCTTGTCTGCGGTGGAGTTGGCCCCCCGATGGACCCCGTAGCTCTTCAGCTTCCGGTACAGAGTCGCCGATCCGATGCCGAGCTGCTCGGCGGTGCGTGTCTGGTTTCCTTCGTTCAGCGCGAGCACCGCCAGAATGTAGTCCTTCTCGATCTCGCCCAAGGCCCTCACGGGGCCGGACAGCGAGGGTACGGGGATCGCCTGCCGGACTTCCTCAGGGAGGTCGTCCGGTCCGAGGAGGCTGGCTTCGCTAAGGGCGACGGCACGTTCCATGGCATTCTCCAGCTCGCGCACGTTGCCCGGCCAGTGGTAACGCAGGAGCTGGTCCGCCGCGCGTGGTGTGAATCCGGTGACCGGCCGCTTGAACCGCTCCGATGCATCGAGCAATAGCACGCGGGCCAGCGGCAGGACGTCCTCCCGCCGATCCCGGAGTGCGGGCACGTGGAGCTGGAGAACGTTCAACCGGTAATACAGGTCCGCACGAAAACGGCCGGCAGCGATGTCGTCGGACAGTTCCCGGTTGGTTGCCGCCATCACCCGTACGTCCACGGGCCGGCTCTTGTTCTCCCCCACGCGCCGGACCTCGCGCTCTTGGAGGACCCGGAGCAACTTCACCTGCATGCCGGGGGAGACGTCGCCGATCTCGTCGAGCAGCAGCGTCCCTCCGTGGGCCGCTTCGAAGAGGCCGATCCGGTCCTGTGAAGCGCCGGTAAAGGCGCCGCGCGAGTGGCCGAAGAGTTCGCTCTCGAGAAGGGTTTCGGTGATCGCGCCGCAGTTGACCGCGAGGAACGGGCCCGCAGCGCGTGCGGACTCATTGTGAACCATGTGCGCAATCAGTTCTTTGCCCGTCCCGCTTTCGCCGGTGATGAGAACGTTGGAATTCACCCGGGCGACCCGCCGCGCGAGTTCGACCACGCGCCGCATTGCGGGGCTCCGGGCGATCAGGCCGTTCGGGTCCTCGACCTCGGGAACCAGGCGGGCGAGGGCGCGCTTCCTTGCCCGCAGCTTTCTTTCCGCCTTCTTGAGCTCTGAGGTGATCTGGTGAATGGACGGTTCAATCCATGCCTTGAGGTTCTCGGCCCGGAAGAAACGAAGCTCTTCAGCCCGGCTGTCGGTCCATTCATCTCTGGTTCGAGCGATCAAGTGGCAAACCGCGTCGCCGCGACCGATGCAGACTTCCTCCAGGACGTAGATCTCCTGGCCCATGGCCCGGCTCAGGTAGCCGCTCATGATGCCGCAAATCGTCCAACAAACCTGGTTATCGCTAAGCCCCAGATGCGCAAGATGTTGCTCCGCTTCGTATGAGCCGACGAGGGTCATCCCTTCTCCCATCGGCGAGTCGCGAGACCCCGGAGCTAACCGGTACAGGCCTTCGAGCATGTGGATACGCCCGCACGCGAAGCGCCAGTCGTCCTCACTCTCCCATTGAAACAGGTCCTGCACCGCCTCCGCCATGCGCCATCCATGGATGTAGCCGAACCGGGTCAGGACGGCACGCGCGGTATTGAAGCCGAAATGCTTGATGAGCTCCTTCCGCAGGTCTCCTTTGGCGGTAGCGTCGAAGATGAGGGCCCGTTGCCCCGCAAATCGGACAATTCCGCTGTCGGGGTCAAACTCGACCAATTCGCTTACGTTGAGGTCTTGGACCCGCATGGACCTCCTCCTTATTGGTCAAGGTTGGATCAACTTGATCGGATCCATCAGCCCCTCCCCGTTCCCCCCCCCTTGCCGCGTAAGCACTTACGCGAGGCATGAAAGATGCTCTAGTGGAACCTTGCCATTCAGAGGGCCGGGCTATACCGGATCCCGGCCGGGGCGAAGAGACAGGGTTCCGCCGATTGCCGGGTGCATCGTGCGCCTCGGAGCGGTCGTAGGCGGAGACCAGTAGAAGGCTACTCCTGAACCGAGTCGATGTCGACCTCGAAGGAGGAGTGAATGAAAGCAGGGTGGGAGAGGATGGATGCGCAGCTCGAACGTTGGAGTATGCGGATCGATCAACTCGCTGCCAAGAGTCAAACGACCGGGGTTCAGCCCGGGTTCGAAGCCCTCATCCATGTGGATGAGCTGAAGGCTTTGCACGCCATCGCCAAAGCAAAGCTCAAGGAGTGCAGGGCCGCGAACGGTGGAACGAGTCGAGTACAACTCGAGGTCGAGATGATGGTCGCCTGGGAGGATCTGAGAGCGGCCTTCGAGAAACCAACGTCATAGGCGCCCACGGTGAGGGCGCCGGCGCGAGAAGAATCACCGACCGCGCCAGATGCGATTTCGGTAGAAGACAAGGGCCGTGACCGGAGCAAATTCCCTTCGGCCGGCTCCTAAGAAAGAGGTTAGCTTCCATGAGACAACATCCGGTCGTTCTTGCCGCCCTCATCCTAGGCGCAACCGCCCTCACTGTGGGTTGCACCAGGGGTCAAGATAACATCCAAAGTGCGGCGGCCGCGCCGGCCCCCATAGTGCAGCCGCCCCGCGTCGAGACCTTCGTCATTCCCGACGGAACCAGTGTGGTTGCATCGCTCGATACGCGGCTCTCCACGGAGACGAGCCATAGCGGCGACACCTTCGCCGCCACCACGACCGAACCCATCATGGTCGGCGGGCGGACGGCGGTTCCGACCGGGGCACGGATCCACGGCGTCTTGAGCGACGTCCAGGCCTCGGGCCGGGTCTCCGGGCGCGCGCGCATGACCCTCAAGTACGAGTCGATCGTGGACTCCCAGGGCAAGACCCGGACGATCTCCGCCCTGCCTCTCACCCTTCAGGCGGCCTCTGCCACGGGCGGAGACGTCGAGAAGATCGCGGCCGGGGGCGTTCTCGGCGCGGTGATCGGCGGGATCGCCGGCGGCGGGAAGGGCGCAGCGATCGGCGCCGGGGCGGGCGCTGGAGCCGGGACGATCCTCATGCTCGCGACCAAGGGCGACGACCTGGAGTTGAACCCCGGGCAGAAGCTGGCGGTGCATCTCACGGGGCCCGCGAGCGTTCAGGCTCTGGCCCAGCGATGATCGTGAATCACCCGCCGGCCCAACCGCCCCCAGGAAGCCGGCCGAGAGCTGGCTTCGACCGGCGGGAGGGTCCACCGAGACCGAAACCGGCACACCGGGCCCTGTTTGCGGGGGCTAGGAGGAAACGATGATGAAGAGCACTCGGAAGATCCTGTTCGCGGTGGCCCTGGGCGGGGCCATCGGTCCCGCCCTTGCCCTGGCCGGCCCCGACGCCGAAGTCGGCTTCCGCGGTTGGGGGCCCCGGGTCGGGCTTTCCATCAACCCCGACCAGGTCCATTTCGGTGCCCATGTCGACTTCGGACAATTTGCGAACCACGTCCGCTTTCAGCCCAACCTGGAGCTCGGCCTTGGGGACCATGTGAAGCTCCTCACCCTGAACGCCGAGGCGGCGTATCGGTTCAGCACCAAATGGGACGTTTGGAGTCCATACCTGGGTGGGGGGCTCGGAGCCAACATCAAGAGCTACGACAACGGAAAGAACAACGCCTCACACACGGATCTGGGGGTCAATCTGCTCGGCGGAATCGAAAGAGGGCTTTCCAGCGGTGATCGGTTCTTCGTCGAGAGCAAGTTCAGTCTGAACGACGTGCCGGACGTCAAGGTGACGGTCGGCTGGACGTTTTATCACTAGGCCTCAGGTAGCCAGGAACGCCGCCGGCCGGCGGCTTTCCCGGTGTTGCCCGGCAACGAAGCAGGAGGTTCGTCATGTTATGGACCATCGCGGTCATACTCTTCATTCTCTGGCTGTTGGGGCTGCTCACCGCCTTCACCATGCACGGCTTCATTCACGTTCTGCTCGTCCTGGCCATCATCGTCGTGCTGGTCCGGGTAATTCAGGGGCGTCGAATTGTGTAGCCGGTGTTTCCGCCGGCGCCCGTGGGCGATGAGGCGGGCGTTTGCCGGGATACCGTTCACCCCGGAACCTCTTGATCTCAAATCAAAAGGATGTGGTATGAAAACCGCCGAGTCGAGGCTGGGCTTCTTCGAGAACGGCACCTACTACGACCCCGGGGGATTCGAGGTTACGCCGCTCCTGAGCGGGCACGTGCCCAGGAATCCCGGGCTAACGACCGCTCCGACACGTATGGGGGCGCCGGCGCCTCCTTCGACTTCCGGCTGATGAGAAGACCCGTGGCGGTTGTCGGTTGGGTGCTCGTCATGGCCAGGGTGGCCCGGGGAAGCTGGCGTAGTGTATTCAAACGCTCCCGCGAATTGGGATTCGGCGGGGGGGGGGAGGCGGGACTGGAGATGAAAACGATTGGATGGGTCCTCGTGATCCTCGGAGTGCTTGCCGTGATCTACGGCGGATTCGGGTACAACCGGAACCGGACGGTCCTCGAAATGGGTTCGATGAGCGTGACCGCTACCGAGCACAGGAATGTCGCCGTCCCGGCGGGCATCGGGGTGGCGGTGTTGCTCGGTGGCGTGGCGCTTCTGGTGGCCGGGAAGCGACGAGCCTAGGTGGGGGATTGTGCCCGGGGGGGCGTGCAGGGGTCGGGCCCACCAGACGGGTACCCACGTGGGCGAACGGATCAAGGCTGCAGGTTGAAGAGCAGGAGGTGGAACCGATGCGCGGATCGCTGATGTTGTCTCTCTTGGTCGTTTCCCAGATCGGCTGGGGGGTGGGTGCGGCCGGGCAACCGCCGCCGGTCGAGGAGGGCGGGCGGTTGACCCTCATCCCCACCGCACTTCAGGAACTGAAGGAGCTCCGGGTCAATACCGGAAAGAGGGTGGAGATGCGGGACAGCACTTTCAGCGCGGTGTATGTGACCAAGACCCCGGCTCCGGGAAGCACGTACCTGAACTTTCACGTCGACGTGGCCTCGGATATCGGGCCGTTCGTGCTGCGCACCGGAGACATTCGCCTGGAGAGGAACCGGTTGGGAGCGGCGATGCAGGTCGATGCGCGGGCGAAGGGGGCGGCGGCCTCAGGAGTCTCGGGGCCGGTGTCCTATATTCCCATGGACTGGTTCATCGACTCCGGCATGGCGGAATTGCGTGGGGACTCGTTGACGGTGAACGAGAAGGCACTGGTGCAGTTCACGATCGAAGTGCCTCAGGCGGGTCTCGGAGAACTCACGCTCTTCATACGGTCGCAACGGATCGGGACGGTCGATGAAGTCCGTGAACGGATAGCCGCCGAGCTGAACAAGGAATAGGATGTCCCGGCGCCGGCGGCTAGCGGCGCCTGGCCTTGCGGGGGTGCCGGCCGAAGCTGGCCTGGACGTCCAGGTAGCGGGCGGGGACCTGGCTGGCCAGGAAGAGACCGTCGGTGGGATGGAAGAATTCGATGCCGTTCTCCGCGGCCTCGCGCGCCCGCACCGTGACCACGGAGGTGTCGTCGGCCTTGCGCAACCCCACATCCCGCGCTTCCTCCTCGCTCTCGGAGAGGTGGACGTACTGCCGGTCCTCGGGATGGAGGCCGCTCACGCGGATCTGCTGGAGGTGCGACTTGGGGACGCCCAGGTAGAGGTTCTCCGGTGGCTCCTCGCGGCGATAGCGGATGGGCTTGTGGAAGGAGTGGCCGTAGGTGGCGCGGATCCGGTCGTCGCGGATCTCGAAACGCTTGCGCGGGCCGGCCGCGGCCAGCTCCTCCAGATCCATGCGCGCGACCGCATCCAGGTTGTCCCGGGTGTGGATGACCTCGATCAACGGCTCCAGCGGGACGAATCCTTCGTCGTCCATCTCCAGGTCGAACTGGTAGGCGCGATGGCGCAGGACCAGGGCGAGGAAACGGCTGAGGCGGGAGGCCCTGGGATCTTCGGATTCGGAACCGTTGTCTCGCGACGAGGCGGGCCGGCGGCGGGCGTCGAAGTTCATGCTTTCCCCCGGGATGGAAGGGGTCCTGGTGAGCGCGTTCACGCGTGTAGGACGAATAACCGGCCCAGTTTATCCGGATGACGCGGGGGTGTCAAACTTGCGGCGGAGCGCGGGTGGGGGCTCCTCCGCCTCGCGCGCCTCGCCGCTCCTGAGGAGCGCATGGCGGAAGGCGACCGGGCCCACCAACTGGTTCACCGCGATCAGCGCCAGGGCGATGGTCTTGACCTCGGGGCCCCAGTCCGGAAACTTCCGGGCCACGATCGAGGCCAGCCCCAGGGTGACCCCGGCCTGGGCCAGGAACCCCAGCCAGCCCAGGTCCCGGACCGAGTCGTTCCCGCCGCGGGCCGCCCTTTCGCCCCAGCCGGTGGAGACGCGGATGAGGACCACCCGGAGCACCATCAGCACCAGGGTCACGAACCAGGTGCGGGTCACCGCGCCCAGGTTGAGCGACGCCCCGCCGATGGCGAAGAACACCACGTAGACCGGAAGCGCGCTCCGTTCGATGGCCTGGATGAACCGGTCCCCGAGCGAGGTGGCGTTCTGGATCACGAACCCCGCCACCATGCAGAGCAACAGCGCCTCCAGGTGGAACCGGTGGGCAACCTGGGAGACCAGGATCGACACCCCCACGATGAACAGCGGCAGCACCGCCCCCACCCCGCGCATGTAGAGGGTGACCAGGATCCCGAGCACCACCCCTCCCAGCAGCGATCCGCCCACCTCCCACGCCAGGTCCCCGATGAACGCGGGGTCGAAGGCGCCCCCGGGCGCGGCCAGGAGCCGCACGAAGGGCAGAAGCAGGGTGATCAGCACCAGCACCACCACGTCCTTGAGGACGGTGACTCCGAGCACGGTGTCGGTGAAGGGTCCCTGGGCGCGGTACTCGTTGATGAGGGCGACGGTGGTGGCGGGGGAGTTGGCCATGCCGATCAACCCGAACACCGTCGCCGCGGCCAGGATCACCGGCAGGGGGGCGTGGGCCAGGAAGGGGACGAAGGGGTGGAGCGCCACCACCCCCACCGCCATCCCCACGAAGAGGATCCCGGTCTGGAAGAGGGTGATGGACCCGATCGATCGGAACCGCGGGCGGATCGCGGCCAGGCGGAGTTCCCCGCCGGCGGTGAACGCGATCAGGGCCAGCGCGAGGTCGTCGATGAGCTGAAGCCGCTTCACCACCTCCTGGGTGAGGAACCCGCCGGCGAACGGTCCGCACAGGATCCCGGCCACGATGTAGCCGGTGATCCGGGGAAGCTTGAACCGCCGGGCCAGGTGCCCGGCCAGGAAGCCGAAGATGAGGATGAATCCCAGGCTCACCGTGGCCTGGCGGCCGATCTCGGTCAGCTCGAGGAGCGGCGCCCAGCGGGCCAGCGCCATGAGGCCCAGCAGGAGGGCCGCCGCCACCCACCGGGTCATCGGGACGCCTCCCCGCGGGGTGCGCGCGATGGGGCCTCGGGCCGGGTCGCGGGCGCCGGAGCGATTCTCATCGCGCCTCCGTCCCTGCCCGAGGCTCCAGCGCCCGCGCCACCAGCCACCGCGAGGCGAGGGTGAGCCCCACCGTGCTCACCAGGACGGCCGAGAACACCCGCTCGGCCAGGGGATCGCGGTAGACCACCGCGTAGCTCACCGCCACCGCCACCGCCATCGCTCCCTGGGGAAGGAGGCCCAGCCACCACCGGGGGGGGACCGCGAATGGGAGCCGGGTGGCGGCCAGGGCCGCCCGCGCGCCCAGGAACTTGGCCGCCACCCGGGCGGCCAGGAAGACGGCAGCCAGGAGATAGCCCCATAGCTCGTCGAACCGCCACGCCGCCCCCGCCAGGACCAGAAGCGCCACGTAGAGGGGGCGCTCCAGCCGGAGGAACATGGGGACCAGCCGCTCCTGGGTGCGGCCGCGGTTTCCCAGGACGACGCCGGCCACCAGCCCGATCACCAGCGGGGAGAGGTGGAACACCGAGGCCAGCCCGCCCGCGAACACCGCCATCCCCAGCACCACCAACACCGTCTCGTCGGCATCGCGGGTGGAACTCAACAGGAGCAGAAACACGCCGCCCAGCACCAGGCCGCCGGCCACCGACGCCCCCAGCCAGGGCCACGCCCGGAGCGCCGAGGCGGCGCCGTCGGACGGCACGTGCCACACCGCGAACAGGATCGCCACCGCCGCCAGGGAGACCACCGGGTCCACCGCGGGGACGAAGCGGAGAAGCCCCGCGGCGTGACCGCCCCCCACCCGGCCGCCGGTGTGGAGCGCGGTCTCGGTGGGGGAGCTGAGCGCGGCCACCGCCCCCAGGCAGAGCGCCGCCCGCCAGCGGTCCGAGACCGCCGCCGCCACCGGGGTCCAAACCGCGAAGAGCGCGGCCAGGGCGGCGAACGTGATCAGGAGCGCCACCGCCGACTGCACCACCGCCAGCCGGAAGTAGGCGGCGGGAAAGCGGACCAGGTGCCGCCACCGGAGCTGGATCCCGACCAGGAGCCCCACCCACGACAGCGCCAGCACCACGAACGGCTCCAGGCGCATGAGGTTGGGAAAGTCCAGGATCCCGGCGCCGTGGGGGCCGATCACCGCTCCCAGGAGGAGGAACTCCCCGCCGGAGAGGAAGACGCGCTCGCTCCACGAGCCGGGGCGGGGGCGCAGGAACAGGAAGCGCCCCGCCACCAAGCCGAGGGCGCCGATCAGGATGAGGGCGAGGAGGGCGTTCATGGCCTCCCGATCCCGTGGGGGTCCCGGCTCAGCGGATCTCGGGCTTCAGGCCGCTCACCCGGTCGAGCGGCAGGGTGAAGGCGATGCCCGCCCCCGCCTCGCCGAACGGGCCGCATACCTCCTCGATGAGTCGGAGCGCATGGTCCACCTTGGCGTCGTCGTCCACCACGGAGAGGATGGTCTTGTTGAAGGGCCGGCTGCCGCTCAGAAGCGACTGGAAGCCGGCGAAAATCGGCACATCCCGGGCCAGGATACGTCCCATGCCCACGCTGTCCACGATGGTGGCGCCGGTGATCCCGATCTCCACGAACCCGGCCACGATCTCCTCGAGCTTCTCGGGTTGATTGAGGACGTAGACGAAGAGCTTCACCGCCGTCTCCTAGTGCCGGGCCTCGACCCGCTCCAGGATCGCCAGCGCGTCCCGGGACGTGCGTGCCGAGCGCAGGCCCTCCGAGAAATCCCTGTCCTTGCTGAGCCGGGCGATGCGGGCGAGGATTTTCATGTGGAGCCCTGGGGTGCGGGGCGTGCCCAGGAGCAGGAACACCACGTACACCGGTTCCTCGTCGAGGGCGTCGAAGTCCACCCCGTCAGGAAAGACACCCAGCGCCAGCCGCGGCGTGCGGACCCCGGGGAGGTCGGCGTGGGGGATGGCCACGCCGTTTCCCACCCCGGTCGAGACCACTTCCTCCCGCTGGCGCAGGGCCCCCAGGAGCCGCTCCGCCTCCTCGGCCACCCCCTTGCCCACCACCAGGTCTACCATGAGGCGAAGCGTCGACTCCTTGTCGGTCGAGGACAGATCGACGCAAACGCATTCGGGATCCAGGTAGTCCAGAAGTCGCAACGCTGCTCCCGCCGCCGGGGAGGCCGGCGGCACCGGATAGGTGCTCAGGCTTGCCCGGCCTTTTCGAGAATCCGGCCCAGTTCCGACGCCGCCCGGAGCAAGACGTCCCGGGCGCCGGGTTCGGCGGCGCCCAGCTTGCCGACCGCCGAGTCCACCATGTCCCGGATCGAGCCCAGGTCCAGGGTGACCCCGGCCGTCCCCGCGGTCCGGGTGAGGAGATCCCGGGCCTGGGTGGCGCGGTCGGTGGCGGTGCCGTAGTTCCTCTGCTCCACGTCGTGCGCGGCAAGAAGGATTTCCGCCCGGGCCTGCCAGAGGTACCCTCTGGCCTCCGCGTCCAGCGCCCGCCGCTCCAGGTCGGCGGCCTGCTTCTGGCAGTCGGCCCGGGACGCGGCCAGCTGGGTCCGCAGGACCGGCACCGGACGGTGGCCGATGTACCAGCCCAGGGTCAGCAGAATGACCACGGCCACCAGGACGGCGATGACTCGAACCATGAAAACCCTCCATCGGAGTCCGGCGCCGGCTCCGGATCTATCGGTGCGGACAGTAACCCGATAGTATTTCCGGTAGTTATGGGGGTCAACGGGTTAATGGGAAGAGCTGAACGCGCGGTCCCCGCGCTGCTGGCGCTGGGCGCCGCCGCCTCGCTCCTCGCCGGGATCACCGGCTGGACGGCCGCCGCCCGCATGGGGAGCTGGATCGGCTTCGGCCTGGCCGCGGGCTATGCCGCGGCCCGGGCGATGGGCCCCGTGGAGCCGGAGGTCCTCTTCCTCTCCCGCCTCGTCTACCTCGCCCCGCTCCTGGCCGGCGGCGCGGTGGTCGCGCTCCTGGCCGCGGGGCTGGACGCGGGCGCGGCGGGGGCCTGGGTCTTGGGCGCCGCCTACGCGACCGCGCTCCCCGCGGCGGCGCGGCCACGCCGGCGCATCCGCCCCGCCACCCCCTGGGAGCGGCGGCTCGCGGTGTGGCTGGCGGTGCTGGGCGCGATTGTGATCCTGCCCCATCTCTTCCGGCCGTGGGTGCGGATGCGGAGCGACGCCTGGTTCCATACCTCGATCGCGCTCGAGATCATGGCCCGCGGCGCGCCCCCGGGCGATCCCTACTTCGCCGGCATTCCCCTCAACTACATGTGGTTCTACCACGCCCTCCTCGCGGCGTGGGCGCGCGCCGCCCGGGTCATGCCCTGGGACCTGGGCGGCACCCTGAACGCGCTCTGGCTGGTGTCGCTGGGGGGGGCGGCCTACGCGCTTTCCCGCCGGGCCGCCCGTC
Source organism: Candidatus Eiseniibacteriota bacterium (assembly GCA_963728475.1). Taxonomy (GTDB): domain Bacteria; phylum Eisenbacteria; class RBG-16-71-46; order JABDJR01; family JABDJR01; genus CAVSKL01. The sequence goes on along the minus strand of CAVSKL010000001.1, from coordinate 696,854 downwards.
CCGCCCGCGAGGCCTTCTTCGCCGCGGTCTTCGTCCCCCTGGGCCTCTCCGCGCTGTTCTGGGCCTGGTTCCCGGTCAAGCTCCTCCGGACGCTCTTCGGCGCCACCTCCGGCGCGGAAGAGGTCCGCCGCGCCTTCGCGGCCACCCCGTTCGGCTTCGACCAGATCTTCCACTTCACCTCGCTCTGGGGCTCGCCCCCCCCCTTTCTCAACAAGTACCTGGTCATGACCGTGCTGGGGGGCGCGGTCACGGGGGCGGTGTGGCTGGCCGAGGGGCTGACCGGAACGGCCCAAGACGCCCGCGGGCGCGGCCCCCGGGCGGCGCTCCGGATCGCCGCCGCCGCCCTTGGAGTCTGGCTGTGGCACCCGGGGGTCGCGGTCCCGGTCATGGCGGGGGTGGCCCTGGCCGGGCTCTGGCTCCTGCTCCGCCCCGGCCCGGTTCCCCGCCGGGCGGCCCTGAGCGGCGCGCTGGGGGTGGCGGTGGGCTCGGCGGCGGCGGCGCCGCTTCTCCTCGTCACCGTGAGCCGCGCCCAGGGCCCCTTCCCGCTCGGCGCTCCCCCGGTCCTCCCCGCGATCCTGGTCGGTTCCACCGCGGCCATGCTCCTCGGCCTGCCCGCCCTGGCCCGCTCCCGGGGCGGCCCGGGGCTCCGGGTATACCGGGCCCTGGCGGCGGGGTATGCGGTGGGGGCGGTGCTCACCCGGCTCCCGCCCCCCAACACCAAGGACAAGATGCCGTTCGTGTTCTATCTCCTCCTGGCCGGCGCTGCGGGCTGGATGGTGGCCCGGCTTCTACGCTGGTTCCGCGCCCGGGGCCGGGGGAAGACCGGATGGGCGCTGCTGCTGGCCCTCCTTCTCCCGGTCAACCTCCTCTACCTGGCGGTCTACCTGTTCGAGCCGGCGTCGCCCGGGCCGTCCCCGGCCGCCCACGCCCTCTACGACTGGCTGGCCGCCGGCACCCCCGCCGACGCGGTGATCCTCGACAGCCCGGAGCGGGACGACGTCCTGGTGCGCGTCCCCCGCCGCCAGTTCTGGGGGCGCGAGCCCTATGCGCTCCAGTGGGAGTACGATCCGGCGGTGATGAACGCCAGGCGGGTGGTGCGGGACGTCCTGGAGGGAGCGCCGGGTCCGCAACGCACCGCGATCTGGCCCGCTCCCGACGCCGGCGAGGTCGGCCCCGCGCTCGCGACCCTGGCCGGGTTCGCCCGCTCCGGCACCGGCCCGCTCTACGTGCTCTGGCGTCCGGACGATCATGGGGGAGCGCCCGCGGAGGAGAGCGTGATGGCGGCGCATCCGGAGCGCTTCCGGATGGTCTGGTCCAACTCCGAGGCCTCGGTCTACCGCTACACGCCCTGAGGCGCCCTCCGGCGCCCTTCCCCCGTTTTCCGTGGCGCGAGATGTGGCAATCCGGGGCGCATCGCGCTAGGCTCCTCGGTCTTGAAGCCCCCGTCGGCACCGGCATCCCCGCCCTTCGGAGAGATCATCCCGTGGCTCGCATCGGCATCGAATCGGACATAGAGAGCCGGGTAACGGCCGGGACGGTCTGGTTTTCGGGCCTCGATGCCGCCGGGGACAATCCCTACTGGCCCGAGATCGAGGAGCTGGGGGCGACCCTGCGCCGGGCCCACGCCGGCCGGGCGCCGGCGGAGATCTCCGGGCTCGACCCCGCCCGGCGGCTCTATCGCGCTTTCGGGGTGGATCCCACCCGCACCCGTCCCTCCAGCGAGGCGCTGCTCCGCCGGGTGCTCAAGGGCCAGGATCTCTACCGCATCAACCGGCTGGTGGACGCGGTCAACTGGGCCTCGCTGGCGCTTCTGCTTCCGATCGGGTTCTACGACCTGGACCGGGTGGAGGGGGACCTGGAGATCCGGGTGGGGCGCGCGGGGGAGTCGTACGAGGGCATCCGCAAGGGCGAGGTCCACCTCGAGGGGCGGCTCACCGTGGCCGACGCCGCCGGACCCATGGGGTCGCCCACCTCGGACTCGGCCCGGACCTCGATCGGTTCGGGGACCACGCGGGCGCTGGGCGTGGTGTTCGCCCCCGGCGACTTCCCGCGGCTCGAGATGGAGGAGGGCCTGGGGCGGCTGGCCCGGCAGGTGACCCGATGGTGCGGCGGGCGCGACGACGGAGCCTGGATCCTGGGCGGGGCTCGGGAAGCGTGAGAACGCCGCACATTCCTTTCGAGCGGGGGGCCGCGCTCGGGGCCAGGGCCCAGTACGTGCCGCGCTACGTCCGGTTCCTCCACAAGCGGGTGAACCGGCTCCTGCACCGCTACGTGCCGGACGAGAACGCCCTGCTTCTCATCCTCTCGTTCGCGGTGGGGATCGGCTCGGGGCTGGGGGCCAAGGGCTTCGAGTACCTCATCGACCTCTTCCGCCGCCTGTTCGAGCGCATGTCCCTGGCGTTGCCGTTCGGAAACCTGTCGCTTCCCATCGGAAGCGCGGCCGCGCTTTTGGTGGGCGGCGTGGCCGGCGGCATCCTCCTCGCCACCGTGGCCCGCTCCTCCCAGGGCCACGGAGTCCCCGACGTCATGGCCAGCGTGGCGGTGCGTGGGGGACGGATCCCGCCCCGGGTGGCCGCCGACACCGCGATCACCGCCGGCATCTGCATCGGGGCGGGCGGTTCCGCCGGCCCCGAGGGACCCATCGTCCAGATCGGGAGCGCGATCGGCTCCACCGTGGGCCGGATCATGGGGATGTCCACCGAGCGGCTCCGGGTCCTGGCCGCCTGCGGGGCCGCCGGCGGCATCAGCGCCATCTTCGGCGCGCCGCTGGCCGGGGTTTTCTTCGCGGTGGAGGTGGTGCTGGGCGACTTCGGGGTGCAGACCCTGACCCCCATCGTGCTCTCCTCGGTGCTGGCCGCGGTCACCCATCAGATCTTCGTGGATTGGGAGCCGCGGTTCCTGGTTCCCCACCACGGCTTCATCCAGTTCCGCGAGGTGCCGCTCATGGTGCTGATGGGGGCGCTGGCGGCGGGGCTCTCGTGGTTCTTCACCAAGTTCCTCTATGCCACCGAGGACACCTTCCATCGCTGGAGGTTCCCCGGCTGGCTGAAGCCGGCGGTGGGGATGGGGCTGGTGGCGGCGATCGCCTTCGTGTTCCCCCAGGTCCTGGGCGACGGCTACGAGACCATCACCGCCGCCCTCAACGGCCATCTCGCCCTCTGGATCATGGCCGCCCTGGTGGTGGCGAAGCTCTTGGCGACCTGCTTCACCGTGGGCTCGGGAAACGTGGGGGGGCTCTTCGCGCCGTCCCTGGTGATCGGGGCCATGCTGGGCGGGACCTTCGGCGAGGTCGCCGGCCACTTCCTCCATCCCGGCGAACCGGGGATCATCACCGTCTACGCGCTGGTGGGCATGGGCGCGGTGATTGCGGGCACCACGCACGCCACCATCACCGCCATCCTCCTCATCTTCGAGCTCACCAACGACTACGCGATCATCCTGCCCGCCATGCTCGCCGCCGCCACCGCGGTCTTCCTCTCCACCAAGTTCAACCGGGAGTCGATCTACAGCCTGTCCCTGGTGCGGGCCGGGATCCAGCTCAAGCGCGGGGTGGAGGTGAACGTGATGGGATCCCTCCTGGTGGGGGAAGTGATGCGCGAGGTGAAGCGCACCGTCCCCTTCGACATGCATTTCACCGAACTCATGCATCTGGTGGAGACCACCACCGAGAACACCTTTCTGGTGGTGGGCGCGGGGGAAAGGCTGGTGGGAGTGCTTTCCTACCAGGACATCCGGAACGTGATCTCCCAGGAGCGGACGCCGGAGCTGGACGCGCTGATCGTGGTGGGCGACATCATGACCGGCGAGCCGACGGTGGTGGGGGCGCGGCAGTCGCTCAACGACGCCATGCGCCTCTTCGGCATCCGCGACCTGAGCATGCTGCCGGTGGTGGACTCCCGGGAGTCGATGAACCTGGTGGGGGTGCTCCACCGGCGGGACGTCCTCAACGCGTACCGGCGGGCGCTTCTGGAGCACCGGGTGCCGGAACTCGAAGCCGGGGATCCGGTGGGCTGAGCCGGACCGGAGCGGTCCCGGGGAGGCCGGGCGGCGAACCCGTCCGGTCCGCGCCGTGAGAAGAAGCCGGGACCGGCAACCAAAGAGCGGAGAGGTCGAGCAGCGTTTCCCCCATGACCGCAGTCGTCCTGCGATCCAGCGAGCTCAAATCCCCGAATCGGCATGCCGGCCCCGGTGGTACGCGTCCGGGCCGCGTCTGAACGCGCCTGGGAGGCGCGGTCGCGGGCCCTTCCCCGGGAAAAGTCGAGCGGAGGCCTGTCCGCCCCACTCAAATGCAGAATATGGAGGAATGGGGCCCCGGACAATGAAATGGTTGCAAACGAAAACAAAGTATTCCAAATGTTCGGACGCCGCCCGTTCCAACTCTTGAGCGAGTAACCGGTTAGAATTTCGGAGGGTTGGGGTCTGGAGAGTTTTTTTCCTCGCCGGCCGGCGCGAGCGGGAAGCCCAGGCGCCCGGTGAGCCTTCGAAATTCCGGCATCTCCCGGATCGGATCCCATACCGGGGACTGGTTCACATAGGTGATGTACCCTTCGCGGGCCTCGAATCCGCGGTGGAGCCAGGCCACCGCGTCGTCGTGCTCCCCCAGTCCCAGGTGCGCCAGGGCGTGGTGGAAGCTCTTTTTCCCGCCCCGCGGAAGCGCCCGGAGATGGCGGCGCGCGGCGCTCTCGCGGCCCAGCCGGCCCTGGATGTACGCGAAGACGGCGTGCATCCAGCCCGCCGGCCGTTCGATGGTCTCGATCAACCGGAAGTGATCGAGGGCGGCGCGATATTCCTCCAGCTGGATCAGGGTCCACCCCACCATGTAGAGCGCCCAGGTGAAGCGGGAATCGACCGAGGTCACGGTGCGGAACTGGGCCAGCGCCTCCGGAAAACGCCGGGCGTAGAACAGGATCACTCCCACCGCGGTGCGCACGTCGGGGGAGACCGGCTCCAGGGACTGCGCCCATAGAACCTGGCCCACCGCCTCGTCGATGCGGTCCGCGGCCACGCGGTGGAACGCATAGTACCGGTGGGCGCCGGCGGAGTGGGGGGACGCGGCCAACGCCCTCCGGAACTCGGCTCCGGATCCCTCGAGATCGTACCGGTAGGTGAGCCGGACGTTGGCCAGCCATACCCGGGCCTCGGCCAGCTCCGGCTCGATCTCCAGGGCCCGCCCCGCCGCGTCTTCGATGCCCCGCACGCCCTCTTCCCCCGGCCGGACCCCCCACCACCAGAGCGAATGGCGCGCGTCGGCGAGCGCGGCGTAGGCGAGGGCGAACCGGCGATCCAGGCGCACGGCTTCGTCGAACTCGCGCAGGCTCTGCTCCAGCGCGGACGGGGAGACCTGGCCGGCCAGGTGCCGCCCGCGCAGGTAGGCCCGGACCGCCTCGGGATGGTCGGACATGCGCGCTGGCGCCGTGGGGCGCCGCGGCAGCCGGAGCACCCGGGCCAGGTCTCCCACGATCCGATCCTGGATCTGAGACAGGGCGGACAGGGCGCCGTCGTAGCTCTCCGCCCACAGGAGCGTCCCCTCCGAGGCCTCGGCGAGCTGCACGGTGACCGCGAGGTCGTCGCCGCGGCGCGTGACCGATCCCTCCAGCACTATGTCCACGTGGAGGTCGCGGCCCACCTCGGTAGGGTCGGCTCCGGTTTCCTGGTAGCGGCGGACCGAGGCGGGGGATCGCACCGCCAGCCCGTCGAGACCGGCGATCTGGGTGATGAGGGTGTCGGCGAGCCCCAGGGGAAGGGTGCCGTCGCCGTGGCGCCCGCCCAGGGCGCGGAAGGGGAGTACCGCCAGGCGGCGGCCGGTGAAAGAGACGGCGTGGGAGCCGCGCGGTTCCGGCTGGGGAAGCGCCGCCTTCTCGCCCCGCTCCCTCACCTCGGCCACGAAGGAGTAGCCGCGCGAGGGGAGGGTGACGATGTATCGGTTCTCGCGAGGGCGTTCCCCCAGCGCCCGGCGCAGCGCGGCCACGTTCACGCTCAGGTTGGACCCGGTACCGGTCTCCCGCGGCCAGAGCCGGCGGAGGATGCGCTCCCTGGGAACCACCCGCCCCCGCTCCTCCAAGAGGAGGATGAGCAAGGCCAGCGGCTTGGGGGCGATGCGGAGCGGGACCGCGTTCCGGGTGAGCACCCGGCGCCTCGGGTCCAGCCGGAAGGGGCCGAAGTCGTACTGGACGCTCACTTCCCGCGGTCTCCGGGCGAGGCGCCGCGGAGGAGGTGCATGCGCGAGAGGAGCGCCCGGAAGCGGGGGTCATCCCGCACCGGGTCCCACCAGATGTCCACGTTCAGGAAGCAGAGGAAGACGAAATGCTCCTCGAGGGCCTTCTCCAGGTCGTCCAGGGCCCGCTCGCGCCGCCCGAGAGCGAGCTGGAGCACCGACCGGTAGTAGGGCTGGACGAACTCGCGCCGGGCCGATTCCTCCACCGCCTCCAGGTGCGCGAGGGCCGCCCGCCGTTCCCCGAGCAACGCCTGGCAGGCCCCCTGGAAGCAGTGCATCCAGGTCGACTCGCCGCAGAGCGCGACCACCAGGTCGAACTGGGTGAGCGCCTCCTTGGCCCGCCCCATCTGGAGCAGGAGCCAACCCAGTCCGAACTGCCCCCAGGTGTTGCGGGGATCGAAGGTGGTCACGGTCTGGAACTGCTCCACCGCGGGTTTCCGGCGGCCGAGGAAGAAGAGCGCGAGTCCCACCATCACGTTGCAGAGCGGGGACAGTGGCTCCAGGCGCTGGGCCTGAAGCGCGCGCTCCAGCGCTTCCTCCTTCTCCCCCATCATCATGAGGAAGTAGGCGTAGTAGGCGTGGGCCACCGAGGAGTGGGGCGTGGTGGCCAGCGCCTTGCGGTAAAGCTCGCGGGCGCCATCCCAGTCCCACCGGGCGTACATGGCCACGTTGGCCAACCAGACGTGGGCCTCGCCCAGGCGGTCGTCCAGATCCAGGGCCTGGTGGGCCTCGGACTCGATGCGTTCGGCGGCGAGATCGGAGCGGACGAGCCCGAGGCGCATGAGCGCGAAATCCGCCTCGGCCATCCCCAGGTAGGCCAGGGCGAATCCCGGGTCCTTGGCCAGCGCCCGCTCGTAGAACTCGCGGGCCCGGGGAAGCGTGCCCGGCTCGGGGCGGGAAGAGAGGCTTCGCCCGTGGAGGTAGAGCTGGAACGCTTCGATGTCCTCGGTGTAGCTGTGGGAGGCTTCGGGGATGGCGACCTCGGACTCCAGGCCGAGCATCTCGGTGAGATCGGCCAGGATCCGGGTCTGGAGGCGGAACACGTCCTGGCCGTCCAGTTCGTAGGAGCTGGCCCAGATCAGCTCGCCCCGCGCGTCCACCAGCTGCACGGTGACCCGCGAATCGTGCTCGCGCCGCTGCACCGTCCCTTCCAGCACCGCCTGCACCTTGAGGTGCTCGGCGACGGCCGCCGGCTCCTCTTCATGGTCCAGGAACCGTCGCACGGAGCCGGTGGAGCGCACGCTCACCGCCTTGTACTTGGAAAGCTGGGTGATGAGCGCGTCGGCCAGCCCCAGGCGCAGGTAGCCGTCGGTGGGCCGCCCGTGGAGAAGCCGGAACGGAAGCACCGCCAGCCGCCGGAGGGGCTCGTCCGACACCGGGTCGACCAGCCCCGGGCGCGATCCGGGATGGAGTTCCCGGACCTCGGCCACGAACGAGTAGCCCTGCTGGGGAATGGTCACCACGTAGCGGTGCTCGTGGGGCTCCTCTCCCAGCGCCCTCCGCACCGCGGTGACGTTCATGCTCAGGTTGGCTTCGGTGCCGGCCGCCTTGGGCCAGAGGAACCCGAAGAGTTCCTCTTTCGAGAGGACCCGTCCCCGGTGTTCCAGGAGCACCCGGAGGAGGGTGAAGGCCTTGGGAGCCAGATGCACCGGTTGCCCGTCTCGGGTCAGGATCCGGCGTACCGGATCCACCCGGAATGGGCCGAATTCCCAGGTCACGGCCATGCGGTTCAGTTCCCTCGAGTCGAGTACGGAGACGGCGCGCGGCCCGCGCCGGCCGTCGCACGACGGCCTGGTCGGTCCGAGCCTATTCGGAATCTCGATCAGGAATCGACTTGGGGGAAAAGCACCGGACTCCAGTCTACAACACGAGTACGGCGTTTGGCACGAGGGGAGAAGAGGGCAACCGGGAGCCCGTCAAGGGGCTGCGGGCGGGCTCCCCGGAGCGGCGGAGGCGTGATCGGCAAGGAGCCTCCCCAGGGCGGGGTGCCCGGGGGCCCGATGGTCCACCCACAGGGTGATCGCCCACAGGGAGTTGTCCTTCTCGTGGACGGTCACGTCGGCCTCGCCCGCCCATACTCCCACCGATCGGGCGGCTCCGTTTTCGGGGTGGTTGAAGAATTCCAGGGTGTAGGGCATGGCGAAGTAGACCGCCCGCACGTCGGTACGGTCCGGAGCGGGCACGGTGAGCGCCAGGTGGGCCGAGTCCGCGCCGGCGGCGGTGAACAAGGTCTCCTCGGAGCGGCGCACCACCTCCGCGGCCAGCGAGTCCCGCCCGCCGAGTTCGGCGGCGTCGAGCGGGTCCAGAACCAGGCGGAACCCGTCGTCGAGGGCGTCGGCGAACAGCACCGGGTTCCCCCGGTCGTCGCAGTTGAACGCGGCCCGGAGGTTGGCCAGCACGCTGTCGGGTCCGCTCTGGAGCGCGGGCAGGCAGGTCCCGCCGCCGGTGGGCGGCACCGGCTTCCCCACGTCGAAGAGGCAGCCCCCCGCCGGGAGAAGCAGGGCCGCGGCCAGGGCGGGCGCGAGAAGGCGCCCGGGGTTCACGCGCCGCCATCCCGAGTGTCGCGGGTTCGGCCCCCGGGCCGCCGGGTGCCGCGCGACGGGGTGGAGTCGAGGTGCGCTCAGGAATCCCTCCCCGAGGCCACCCGGCCGTTTGCCGCCACCACCTGTTCCAGGACCGTGTGCCGGAGCGTGTCCAGGCCCTCGCGCCGGAGGGCGGAGCAGACCACCGCCCGCGGATGGCGGGCCTTGAATCCCATCACCTCCACCTCGTCCGCCTCGTCGGACTTGTTCAGCACCAGCACGGTGGGCTTCGATGCCGCGCCCAGATCCTCCAGCACGCGGTTCACGGTCTCGATCTGCTCCTCGGCCCCGGGGGCGGAGGCGTCCACCACGTGGAGCAGGAGGTCGGCCTCCACCACCTCCTGGAGGGTGGAGCGGAACGAGGCCACCAGATGGTGGGGGAGCTTTCGGATGAATCCGACGGTATCGGTGAAGAGGGTGGCGTGGCCGTCCGGGAAGCGGTAGCGGCGGGTGGTGGCGTCGAGAGTGGCGAAGAGCTGGTCCTCGGCCCGGACCCCGGCGCCGGTGAGCGCGTTCATGAGCGTCGACTTGCCGGCGTTGGTGTATCCCACCAGCGCAGTGCGGTGGGTGTTCTCCCGGCGCGCGCGCTGAGCCGCCCGCTGCTTGTCGACTTCCAGGAGCCGGCGCTTGAGCGAGGCGATCTTCTCGCGCACGCGGCGGCGGTCGACCTCGAGCTGGGTCTCGCCGGGTCCCCGGGTCCCGATCCCCCCCTGCTGCCGGGAGAGGTGGACCCACATCCGGGTGAGCCGGGGGAGCAGGTACTCGAGCTGGGCCAGCTCCACCTGGAGCCGCGATTCCCGGGTCCGGGCATGTTCCGCGAAGATGGCGAGGATGAGCTCGCTCCGGTCCAGCACCTTGATCTCGAGCCGCTCTTCCAGGTTCTTCACCTGGGCGGGGGTGAGATCGTCGTCGAAGATCGCCAGGTCGGCGGTGTCCTTGGCGCGGGAGGCGAGGTCCTCCAGCTTTCCCCGGCTCAGGAAGGTGCCGGGGTTGACGCTGTCGCGTCGCTGGCGGATCCGTTCGGTGACGTCGGCGCCCGCGGTGCGGGCAAGGAGGGCGAGTTCGCTGAGGGAGTCTTCTTCGGTGGGGGAGGGAACCAGGCCCACCAAGATGGCCCGTTCCCTGCGTTCTTCGAGTGCCTTGACCTCGTAAATCGGCGGGAACCTCCTGGATCGCGAATGGTCCGGTTTGGGCGACGGGGCGCCGGTCGGTATTGGAACCCGCCAGCGCCCCGCGCACTGGATCGCCGGCTGTTTCGACTCCCGCGCCTTTTGGACTCATCGGGAGCAACCGGTATTCGCCGGCCGGACCACCGGGAGCTTTAATACTCCTGGGAACGGCGGGTCCCCGATCGTTTGCCGGGACTCCGTTCCTCACCGAGGCGGTCCCAACCGGTTCCTACCTGCATTCTAGCACCGGCCCCGCGGGGGTGAAGGGGAAATCCATTCGGGGAAATTGCGGATCGGGCCGGCCGGCGCCGGAACCCCTTGCGCCTCATTCCAGGTCGAGGTCGCTCAAGTCGATGTCCCGGTAGTACTCGGCCACCGCGTCGTCGCTCAGGCCCGCTTCCTCCTCGTCCTCGAGTTCGGGCCCGCTGAAGGTCACGTCGAGTTCGGCGGCGAGCGCCTCCATGCCCAGGGGCTTTCCGGTGGCCGCCTCCACCTTCTCCGTCCACGGCCGGTCCGCGCCGCCGGCCAGGAGCCGGTCCTGGAGCCACGCTCCGGCCCGCGGATCCTTCCAGGCCTCGGGGAACTCCGCGGCGAGCCGTTCGCGGATCTGGGCCGCCGCCATCGCCCCCAGGATCGCGGAGGCGTGGTGGAAGGGGTCGGTGATGATCTCCAGGTCCGCAGCCCAGAGCGGTTCCGGGCGGCGGGTCTCCATCAGGAGGTTTTCCTGGGCGTCGGCGTGGAGGCGGTGCGGGTCCAGGTCGCTCTGCGCGTAGACCAGGCTCTCGAAGGTGGTGAGCACCGCATGGCGGCGGAGCGTGGCGATCCGGGCCAGGCGCACCGCGCGGAGGTGGGCGCGGACGGCGGGGCCGGGGGCGCCGGTGAACGCCTGGAGCCAGCCGGGGTCCCCGGTCACCTCCTCGAAGACGGTGGCGAAGGCCTCGGTCACCGCCGGCGACTCCCGGGTCAGGAGATGGCGCCGCTCCAGCACCGCCCGGTCGCGGATCACGTGGCCGGCGGCGTGGAAGATCATGCGGAAGGCGTCGAGCCCGGTCCGGACCTGGTGCAGCACGCGGGCGGGATCCTCGTCGGGAGGGAAGACCAGGCTCGCGGTGGGCGGATCGGCGGGGTCGAAGCGGGCGTCGAGCGAGAGGCCCCACCGCTCCGCCTGGGCGCGGGCCTCGGAGAGGGCGCGGTCCTCGGGGAAGACGTCGGCGGGGAAGGGGCTCAATTGGGCGAGGCCGTACGGCACGTCCCAGGGCTCCACGTCGTGGATCCCGAGGCTCCGCCCGATTTCCTTGCGGGCGGACCGGTAGGCGTTCCGGGTGAAGCGCTCGAACTCGTCGACCAGGCCCAGCACCTCGGCCCGCTCCTGCTCCAGCACGTGGAAGGCGAGGGGGGCGAAACCGGTCCCGGCCACCGCGCGGGCCAGGCGCTCGCGGCGGCGGAAGAGTTCGGCCAGATCCTCCTTTACCGATTCGGCCAGGGGGACCATCGCCCGGTAGGCGGACTCGCGGCGGTCGCGGCCCGGTTCCTGGGTGAGCACGCGGTGGATCTCGGCCCGGGTGGCGGGGCGGCCGTCCATCTCGGGCCGGAAAGCGATGAGGCGCCGGCGGAGTTCGTGGATGAGCGGCGCCAGATCGGGGTGGGTCTCGAAAAGCGTGCGCAGGACCCAGCGGCGGTGAAGGTCGAGCTGGCGGGCTTGCCCCGGGGTGGGATCCATGGCCAGCGCCTGTTCGATCCGGGCCGGATAGTCCATCTCGTGGAGGAGGGCGGCGTAGCGGTCGGCGAGTTCGGCGGGATCGAAGGGGAGTTCCCGGCCCGCGTGGGCGGCCAGGTCGTTCTGGGCGCGGTGGCGCTCCAGGTGGCGGATGCGCTGCTCGGTGGCCTCGAAGAACTTCCACTCCGATTCCGGGATCACGGCGACTCCTTGGGGCCGGACGTAGGCGATGCGGTCGGGGCCGTCCGCCGGGCCCGGGCGGCGGCGGTCGGGGGGCCGGGCCGGGGGCCGGTATCCGGCCGGCGAGTTTAGCAGGCCCCGGGCAGGGGAGGAGAAATCCATTGGCGCGCGGCCGGTTGCGGAGAACTGGGTTTCCCCGCCCAGTTCCGTGAATCTTCTCGATTCCTCTCAAGATCGGGGGCGCCGCTCCGATACTTCTTGTGCGGCCAGGAAGGCCGCCGGCGGCGGTGCGGTGTCCCGCGAGGCACCGCGGCTGCCGTGGTTTTCAGGTGTCGTAGCATGCCTACCCCCCCAGGTACTGCTACACCAAGGCCCCCTTGCCGCAAGGCGGGGGGCCTTTTTTTGGCGCGCCCGGCATGGGCACAGACTCGGAGGTGGAAGTCCTCCCCTGAGCAGGTCACAGCGAGGGAAGGGAAGCGCAAGGGCGGAAGGGCGACCGACCGTCTGGAGGAAGCGCGGAACCAACCCGCAGGCCGATGGACAAGGCTGGTACATGCCGGCGGTCGGATCCGCCGCCGGTTCTCTCCGGCGAGAATCGGGGCGAGGATGGCGGTCTCCCCGCCCCGTCGTCCTATGGGGTACTTCTGCGCTTCAGGCAGCTCATCAGCGGATCCTGAGCCGGACTCCGCTCAGCGCCGCCGAGAGCCCCGTCCGCGGCACTCCGTCCACGGCGATCACCACCCCGTGGTTCTGGATCAGTCCGCCGGCCCAGGAGCGGGCAAGCTCGGTGATGTCGAGCCGCACCAGCCCCCCATGGCGCTCGTAGTCGGGCGGCTCGATGGTCCAGTGGGCGGCCGGGGTTTCGCCGGCCGCCGGGACGGTCTCCTGCGCGATCCCGGCAACGGTCCACCCCCCGGTAATGGGGTAGGCCGTGAACTCAGAGAGCCCGTCCGACGGCACTCCGGGGACGGTCCATTCCAGGACGGCCTCCCCCACGGCATCCGTTGCGCCGTAGCCGGAAAGATCGAACTGCACGGCAACCTTGGCCACTCCGGATTCATCGTCCGGGAGCAGCGAGGCTTGTCCGGGAGCCAGGGCGGCCGGGCCGGCGAGAGCCGCACCCGCCGCCGCCGCGAGCCCGAGCGCGATCGTGAGCACGTTCCAAAGCCGTTTCATGGCCATCTCTCCTCTCAGCGCAAGACCAGCGCTTTCAGGGTTTGCGCGTTCGTCCGGCCGGTCGCCATGCGGACGAAGTAGATCCCGGCCTGCACGGGCGCCCCGCGGTCGTCGCGGCCGTCCCACGCCACCTCATGGGTGCCGGCGGAGTAGTTCTGCTTGGTGAAGGTCCGGATCGCCCGGCCGGCCACGTCGAAGATCCGGATTCCGACCTCCCCGGGCTGCCCCACGAGCTGGAACCGAATGGCGGTGCCGCTCCTCATGGGATTCGGCCGGAGGCCCAGGAGGTGGGGCCCCACGCTCGCCGTCACCCTCTCGATCGCCGCGTCCGCCGAGGCGACCTGCGAGCACGCCAAGGAGTCGAGCTCGACGTCCCCTTCCCAGCAGATGTCCGGGTACCCGCCGCTGCAGGAGCCGAGGTAGTTCCCGGATGCCGTCATCACGTCGCTACAGGTCGACCGGTTCCAGAGGCAGTAGTTGGTGTTGTCGTAGATGTCGTTGTTCCCCTCGTCTCCCGCCCTGCCCAGGTCGATGAAGGCGCGCCTCTCGGCGACCACACCGTCGTAGTTGCCGTGGATCCGGTTGTGGCGGATCACGGGGAGGAAGGAGCCGCAGCCCGGGCACGATCCGGGGCCCGTGCAGTAGGTGCTGATCCCGCGCGTGCTACCGGTCAGCACGTTCGGATCGGCGCCCCCGCCGGTCCCGATCCTGGCGGTGCCGCCCGTGAGGTAGACGGCGTAGTGCCAGTCATCCACCGCGTTCCCGGTGACGGTCGGATATCCTTCGGCGATCTGGATCCCATACCCCGAACCGTCCCCGGACACGGTATTGCCGGTCACCGAGGCATGGTCGTAGTACTGGGCCAGGTAGATCCCGGCGTTCGTCGAACCGTTCCCGGTCACCGTGTTCCCGGAGATGGTCCCCTTCGGCTTCTGGAAGTCGATCCCCTTGCCACCGCCCACGTCGAGGACGTTGTTGGTGATGGACACCGTCGCCGACGAATCGCTCGTCGTCGCGAGGATGTCGGCGGTGTCGTTGTCCTGGAACCGGCAATGCGAGATCGAGACGCTGCTTCCCACCAGGCCGACGTGGACGCCGTACTTCGCGTTCTGGATGCGGGCATAGGCGAGGGCCAGGTCGTTCGATGAGAGGATGCCCTCCCAGTCGTATTCCCCCGGCGAGGCCGCGTTGGACGCGAAGACCACCGAATCGCCCTCGCTCCCGGCCAGGGCCAGCGAGCCGGAAGCCAGCAGCTCCACCTTTCCCGTGTTGTTTCCGCCGCTCTGGGAATCGCTGGTGGAGATCGAGACGTTGGTCCCGCCCCAGAGGGTGAGGGACTTGCCGGAGGGGATGGTCAGGTCGCCCGGGAAGTCCAGGGTCCCGCCCTCCTCGTACTCCGAGTCACGGGCCAGCGTCCCGTACATGCAGGCCACCGGGAAGGCCCCGACCCGCTGCCATCGGCGATGCAGTAGGCCGCCGTCACGTAGTCGAACCCCACGTTGCCGTAGTTGCTGGCGATGCAATTCTGAACCGTGTTCTTGACCAAGCCATGGTTGCTGTCGTAGAAGCCCAGCTCGAATCCATCCACGGTCACGTTCTCGATCACCGCGCCGCCGTCGAAGACGTCAACCCCGGCGCCGTAGTGCGTCAGTCCACGGACCAAGACACCCTTCACCGTCGACACGTTCGGCCCACTCGACGTTGCAACCTGGATGCCGGTGTTGTACGTGTCTGCTTCGTGAATGGTGACGACGGTATTGAATCCAGATACCGATCCTACCTCACAATCAATCCCGGTACCATAGTCCACATCGATGGTGCAATCGGCCATCGTCAGGGTGGTAGCGTTACCCTGCCATCCGCTCTCGACCCCGATGCCATCGGGAAGAGTGATAGAGCAGTCGCTCATCGTCGGGCTCCCGTCGTCGAACGCGAAGCCGTTGCACGACGAGCTGGGGTTCGTCGGGCCCACGTCGCAGTTCTCAACGGTCACCGTCCCTTCCGCGAGCACCCCGTTGTTGAGCCCGGCCCCGGCCCCGGTGACCGAGCTGTGCTGGAGGTCCGGCGTACCGCCGGATTCCTGGAGGAAGAATCCGTCGGAGGGGCCATTGACGCTGTTCGTCTCGACCGTGCAGCTATCGACCAGGATCGGTCCCAGCGCTCTGATCCCGGCGTTAACGTGCTTCGTCATCGAGATCGTGCAGTGCTTGACGCTGCCGTCCCCCTCGATGTGGATCCCCGCGCTGCCGTAGGGCGGGATGGTGCTCGAAATGTCGCTGATGGTGCAGTCCCGAATGGTCCCGCTTCCCCTCACCACCACCACGGTGTCCGTGCCTCCGCGGATCGTGAACCCCTGGAAGATCGTGCTCGACGAGGCGCCGGGCGCGAAGGCCACCGCCGTGGCACGGAGGCTGCCCCCGTCGATGATGGGGGTCTGGCCGCTCTTGGCCACGACCCGGACCCCCGACTTCACCGCGAAAGCGTCGGCGTAGGCGCTGTCGGGGTTCCCCTGCGAGGCGTCCGACACGAGGATCAGGTCGCCCGACGACGCAAGCGACATGGCGTAGGACACGTTCCTATATGGCGATGGAACCTGGTACGTGGTAGCATCCGCTACGAGGGCCGCCCCGCACAGGGCGGTAACGACCAAGAACAGAACGGCTATGGTTCTCATGGCCGGTCTCCTTTCTGGTTACGGGGGCCGGAGGCGGTCGAAGTTGCTTGCCTGCACGTCGCCGCCCCGGCCTCCTGCCTCTCTCCGGCCTACCCAACCCCGGCCGTGGGGGGCCAGGGGATCACTGGGCCATGGCTGCCCTCCCCCGGAAACTGATAACCCTCGCCGCAGTGGAGCAACCCGGCTCCGCCACCGCGCCGATCACGCCGGAGCCAGCGGTCAAGGCCGGCGAGTTGGCGGCCAGAGCGCCGGTGCTAGCTGCGGTGGTGTCGCAAAAGAGGGGATCGACGAAGAGATTGTCCGTTACGTCGATGTGCGTCGTCATGTCGCGATCCACGTCGGTCACCGCGTTGCCGTAGATGAGGTTGTGGACCACCTGGCAAGAGGCCCGGCGTTCGGCGACGAACCCGCCTTCGCCGTTTCCGTAGATGACGTTGGATTCGATTCGGGTGGCCGAGGAGCAGTACTGCACGACCATGCCGCCGCCGGGGAGATATCCCCTTGAGCTTCCGGCATGGTTGAAGGCGATCGTGTTGTTGTGGATATAGGCTTCGTTGTCGAGAAAGATACCTCCCCCCGAGCTGTCGAAGGCGCTGTCTTGACCCAATGCCACGTTGTCTAAGATGACGTTGTCCGAGATGTCCGTTAGGCTCGGGTCAAATAGGTCTGCAGCAAGGTACAACCCTCCCCCATGATCCATGGCGTGGTTCTCGACGATTAGATTTCTCCGGATCACGACGTGCCCCACCGTGCCGAGGAGGTAGAGGCCCCCCCCATCCCCCGTGCCCGTCGAGTTCCCCCGAATCACGTTGTCCTGGATGATGCAGGGACCTGCAATGTTGATTCCTCCGGAATTCCGTGAACAGTAGTTGCCTTCGATGATGTTCCCCTCCACGATCATGGGTTGGGATGCCCCACGTGATCCGATGTTGATAGCCCCTCCTCGTGAGTTCCCTCCTCTGGGACCATTTAGAGCCTGATTGTCGCGAATTACGTTGTTTCGTATTATGGGAGTCGAGTGGTAGCAACTAATGCCGCCACCAGCTTTGGTGGTGGTGTCCCCTAGAGGCGTCCACCCCCTCCCTCCCGTGATCGTAAACCCCTCAATGATGGTGTCATTGGTTTCCCCCGACTCGCAGTTGACAACGGTCGAGTCCTCCCGGCTGCCATCCAGCACCGTCACGACCGGGCCAGATTTGCTCAGCAGGTGAATCGCCTTCCCTTCCAGGTTGATGTTCTCGTAGTAGGTCCCCGGACCCACCAGCACCACGTCGCCGTCCTCCGAGCTGTCGATCCCCGCCTGCACCGTCGGCGCATCCCCGGTCCCGTCCGGTCGAACGCGCCAAGTCCTGGATGCGTTCCCCACCAGCGGCACGCTGCCGCACGCAAGTTCCCCCAGGCTCACGACGCCCCGGGCGGCGCCGCGCCCTTCCGGCGCGTACTCCACCAGAATCTTCAGAGAGTCCCCGGGCGCGAGGGAAACCGGTCCGCCGCCGCTCAGGATCACGAACGGGCCTCCTTCCGCGCGTGCCCCGGAGGTGAAACCATTACTGCCCACGTCCTTGACGGTGATGGCGCGCACCGCCCGCGCCCCAAGCTCGACCCTCCCGAAGTCCAGCGTGTCCGGCGTGACCCGGCAGAGCGCGCTCCCCGGCTTGGTCGCTCCCCGTCCACAGGATGAAGCGCCCAGAACGAGGAATATCCCTACGCCAAATAGCTTGAGAAGTCGCGCTACCGGAACCTGCGCCGGGCGTGCGTCGGGGGCGCCTGTCCGCCGAGCGCGCGACTCCTCGGAGAATCGGGAGGCCCCACTCCCTGAAGCGCCGGAAGGGGGCCGGCGGAGGCGTCGCTTCACGCCAGGACTGCAAGAGCGGCGGTGGGACCCCGGCCCGCGCCGCAGGCGCTCAGGGCCGCACCGCTCCCCGAGAGCGGCTCCGACCATGCCCGCCGGCATGCGGGAGACCGGTCGTAAGATCTGTCCCAGCTTGCAACAAGATGCGGCGGCGGTGACGAGCCAGGGAGGGGGAAAGCCCGTTCGTCCGCTCCGTCGCACGCGGGAAAAGGAACGCATGCGACCTTCTTTCCCGAGTGTGCCAACCGACGGCGGCCGCGGCGAGGGGGTCTCCAAGTTGAGGGAGGGCTCAGATGTGGGGTGAGTTCGCCCCCCGGCAGCGCAACGTAATGCCCTCACTTATAGTCCCGCGGGCGACCTGGTTCAAGGGTTTTCCTCTGACAATTCGGAAACACGCCGAGGGGATCGGCACACCGCGGGCGGCAGATGCCTTCCAAGCTTGGCGCACCCGCGTCGGAACTGGGCGCGAAGTCCACCGCCGTGGCACGGAGGCTGCCCCCGTCGATGATCGGGGTCTGGCCGCTCTTGGCCACGACCCGGACCCCCGACTTCACCGTGAAGGTGTCGGAGTAGGCGCTGTCGGGGTTCCCTGCGAGGCGTCCGACACGAGGATGGTATCGCCGGACGCTGCCAGCGGCATGGCCAGGGAGACCGTCTTTCGGTAGGATGGAACTGTAATGGTGTTTGCCTGTACAATCCCTGTCGCGGGTCCTCCCAGGAGGATCAGCACCAGGGCGGAGATCAAGGTGGCTTTCATCGCCAGCCTCCTCTCTGGTATGGGGGCGTGAGGCGGTGCATCTCGCCGGTCAGCGTGGCACCGCCCCGCCCCCGCCTTCTTGGCCTTATCGCCATCTTCCTGCCCCCGGCCAAGGGGAGGCAAGAAAGCCTATTGCCGCCTTCCTGTAGGACTACTTGACGGGATCGAGTTGCCTCCGGCACAGCCCGGGGTGGGCACGGCTCCGATCACGTCCCCCACCAAGCCGAAGGCGGGCGAGTTCTCGCGCAGCCGCCCGGCACTCGTGGCGGTTGTGTCACAGAACAACGGATCCACACGGAAGTCTCCTTCTTGGTCGATGTGTGTGCTCTGCGCCACGAAGAAACCCGGGGAACTGTTTCCGAAGATGATGTTGTCTCCCTCCTCGCCTTCCGCCGCTTCCGTTGCTACCAGGCCGCCGCCCACGTTTGCGTAGAAGATAGTCAGCCTGACCGACGTGCCGGGCACGGAGTTCTCGAGGCAACAGCCGCCCCCCGCGGGGACCACTCCCAAGTTTTCAGCATGGTTGAATTCAATCGTGTTCTGGGTCGTAAGTGCCCCTCCTCCGATCCACATCCCGGCCCCGGAACAATCGGCCCCGCCATCCCTTCCCATGGCGGTATTGCGCAGAATGACGTTCTGGGAAATCTCCGTCATGCCAGCCGAGGCCAGAAACGTACCGATGTAGATTCCGCCCCCATGGTCTGCGGCGTGGTTTTCAACGATCAGGTTCCGTCGGATGATGACTCTCCCAACGTCTCCGAGCAGGTAGAGACCACCGCCGTCCCCAGTCCCCGTCGAGTTCCCCCGAATCACGTTGTCCTGGATGATGCAGGGACCTGCAATGTTGATTCCTCCGGAATTCCGTGAACAGTAGTTGCCTTCGATGATGTTCCCCTCCACGATCATGGGTTGGGATGCCCCACGTGATCCGATGTTGATAGCCCCTCCTCGTGAGTTCCCTCCTCTGGGATCATTTAGAGCCTGATTGTCGCGAATTACGTTGTTTCGTATTATGGGAGTCGAGTGGTAGCAACTAATGCCGCCACCAGCTTTGGTGGTGGTGTCCCCTAGAGGCGTCCACCCCCTCCCTCCCGTGATCGTAAACCCCTCAATGATGGTGTCATTGGTTTCCCCCGACTCGCAGTTGACAACGGTCGAGTCCTCCCGGCTGCCATCCAGCACCGTCACCTCCGGCCCCTTCTCCCCCAGGAGGTGAATCGCCTTCCCCCGAAGGTTGATGTTCTCGTAGTAGGTCCCCGGACCCACCAGCACCACGTCGCCGTCCTCCGAGCTGTCGATCCCCGCCTGCACCGTCGGCGCATCCCCGGTCCCGTCCGGTCGAACGCGCCAAGTCCTGGATGCGTTCCCCACCAGCGGCACGCTGCCGCACGCAAGTTCCCCCAGGCTCACGACGCCCCGGGCGGCGCCGCGCCCTTCCGGCGCGTACTCCACCAGAATCTTCAGAGAGTCCCCGGGCGCGAGGGAAACCGGTCCGCCGCCGCTCAGGATCACGAACGGGCCTCCTTCCGCGCGTGCCCCGGAGGTGAAACCATTACTGCCCACGTCCTTGACGGTGATGGCGCGCACCGCCCGCGCCCCAAGCTCGACCCTCCCGAAGTCCAGCGTGTCCGGCGTGACCCGGCAAAGCGCGCTCCCCGGCTTGGTCGCTCCCCGTCCACAGGATGAAGCGCCCAGAACGAGGAATATCCCTACGCCAAATAGGTTGAGAAGTCGCGCTACCGGAACCTGCGCCGGGCGTGCGTCGGGGGCGCCTGTCCGCCGAGCGCGCGACTCCTCGGAGAATCGGGGGGCCCCACTCCCTGAAGCGCCGGAAGGGGGCCGGCGGAGGCGTCGCTCCGCGCCAGGACTGCAAGAGCGGCGGTGGGACCCCGGCCCGCGCCGCAGGCGCTCAGGGCCGCACCGCTCCCCGAGAGCGGCTCCGACCATGCCCGCCGGCATGCGGGAGACCGGCCGTAAGATCTGTCCCAGCTTGCAACAAGATGCGGCGGCGGTGACGAGCCAGGGAGGGGGAAAGCCCGTTCGTCCGCTCCGTCGCACGAGGGAAAAGGAACGCATGCGACCTTCTTTCCCGAGTGTGCCAACCGACGGCGGCCGCGGCGAGGGGGTCTCCAAGTTGAGGGAGGGCTCAGATGTGGGGTGAGATCGCCCCCCGGGGGCGCAACGTAACGCCCTCACTTATAGTCCCGCGGGCGACCTGGTTCAAGGGTTTTCCTCTGACAATTCGGAAACACGCCGAGGGGATCGGCACACCGCGCGCGGCAGGTGCCTTCCAAGCTTGGCGCACCCGCGTCGGAACTGGGCGCGAAGGCCACCGCCGTGGCACGGAGGCTGCCCCCGTCGATGATCGGGGTCTGGCCGCTCTTGGCCACGACCCGGACCCCCGACTTCACCGTGAATGTGTCGGAGTAGGCGCTGTCGGGGTTCCCTGCGAGGCGTCCGACACGAGGATCAGGTCGCCCGACGACGCAAGCGACATGGCGTAGGACACGTTCCTATATGGCGATGGAACCTGGTACGTGGTAGCATCCGCCGCGAGGGTTGCCCCGCCAAGGGCAACAAGGACCAGGAACAGAACGGCTATGGTTCTCATGGCCGGTCTCCTTTCTGGTCACGGGGACCGGGGAGCGTACCGGCTTGCCTGCTTGTTACCTCCCCGGCCTCCTGCTTTTGTTCGGCCTACCCATCCCCGGCTGCGTGGGGCTTGGGGTCATTGTCCTATCGTTGGCCTCCCCCAAGTGGTGGTGGACCAAGCAACGGCCGGGCAACCCCGTGACCTTTCCCACATCGCCGATGAGGTACACACCTCCCCCGTCCCCTTTCCCGGTCGAGTTCCCCCGGATCACGTTGTCCTGGATGATGCAGGGGGCTCCGATATTGATCCCGCCGGAGTTTCGCGAGCAGTAGTTGTCCTCAATCACGTTCCCTTCGATGACGATTGGCGGGTCCGAATCCGGGCTGCCGATGCTGATGGCCGCGAGAGAATCGAAGTCAATCAGAAACCCGGTGATGATCCAATGTCATTCGCATTCGACACTCCCGCATCATGGAGGTAGCACTCCCACTCATGGCGGATTGCGCTGGGCCTGAAGCCGGCGGCGACCTTGCCGGCCACAGACCGAAGGGCTTCACTCGGGGAAATCCCACTTGTAAACTTATGGAGAAACCGACGGGCCTCCAGTCCAGGTCGAGCCCGGCTCCGCCCGTTCGCTCGACCGCAACTGCAGGGAGAATCGAACCATGCCGAAGTCGACACCCTCCGTCCGCACCATCCGGCCGGAGGAGCGCAAGACCCTCCCCGGCCCCGCGGGCGCGCCGTTCTTGCGGCAGGAGATGTTCGGTGACGGCCATTTCTGGATGGGGATGGTCACCACCGAGCCGGGGGCCGCATCGCCCTGGCACCATCACGGCACCCACGACACCTACGTCTATATCCTCGAAGGGGAGGCCACGCTGGAATTCGGTCCGGGCGGAACCGGCCGGTTGTATGCGACCGCGGACGGATCGCTGATCGTCGTCCCCCCCGGCTTCCCGCACCGGGAGGTCAACACCGGGTCCACGCCCAACCGGATGATCGTGGTGAGAGTGGGAGAAGGGCCCGCGGTCGTCCCCCTCGACGGTCCCCCCGAATAAGGGGATCCTCGCCGGTTGGGAAGGCGGGCCGGGGGCCGGCCGCCGCCGGACCGGCCCGTCGAGCTCGTCCGTCACCGTCACCGGCGCCGGGGACTCCACGCCCCGGCAGTCCTGGTAGACTCGTCCGGTCATGAAGCGTTGCGTTGCCCTCCGTCACGTGCGATTCGAGGGACTCGGCTCCCTGGCCCCGCCGCTCGCCCGGCGGGGGTGGTCGGTGGAGACCGCCGACGTCGCCCGGCCTCAGGACATCCCCGGTGGAGCCTCGGAGGCGGACTTGCTGGTGATCCTGGGGGGGCCGGATGCCGTCTACGACCGTCCTCCCCATCTTGACGCGGAGATCGCGCTCGCCCGCGCGCGCATCCGGGCCGGCCGCCCGACGCTGGGGATCTGCCTGGGGGCGCAGGTCCTGGCCGCGGCCCTGGACGCGCCGGTCGGCAAGGCCCCGGCCAAGGAGATCGGGTGGTATCCGGTCGAGCGCGAGTTCGACCGCGAATCCGATCCGGTGGCGGCGCTCCTGGTGGAGCGCTCGTCGATGGCCTTCCACTGGCACGGGGACGCGTTTCCGCTTCCCGCCGGCTGCGAACCCCTCGCGCGTTCCACCCGCACCGACTGCCAGGGGTTTCGCCATCGCGAGCTCACTTACGGCATCCAGTTCCATCCCGAGATCACCGCGCGCGATCTGCCGCTCTGGCTCGAGGGCTACCGCGACGAGCTTCGCGCCACCCCCGAGGCCCAGCCCGAAGCCGAGATCCGCGCGTTGGGCGACGCCCTCGACCCGGTGGTGCGCTACCAGACCGGGCGCTTCATGGAGGCCTACCTCGCCCGGGTGGAAGCGCGGGGGGCCCGCCGGTGACCCGGCCCCGCCCGCGCCGCCCCCGCATCCAGATCGAGATCGTGCGCGAGAAGCCCGGGCGGCCCGGCGCGGCCGCGGCCCGGGCGGTCCGCTCGCTCCCCTGGCGTGAGCCCCTGGAGCGCTGGCCGGAACTGGGGGTGGAGGAAGTCCGGGTGCGCCGGGGGGCCGGCCGCCACCAGGTGCGGTTCGTGAACGCGGGCGGGGTGAAGCTGGTGGTGAAGGAACTCGGCGAGGAGGGCGCCCGCCGCGAGGCGGAAGTCTACCGTGAGCTTCGCCGGCGCGGGATCGAGAGCCTGGAGCCGGTGGCGGTGGTGGTCCGCGAGGAGCCGTCGCGGCTCACCGAAACCCCCGCCGGCGGGCAACTGGAGCCGGTCCGGATCGGGCACATCGTGACCCGGCTGGCGGAGCGGGTGATTCCCGAGTCGCTGCTGGTGCCGCTGGCCTTCGCGCCCCGGAACCGGCGGCGAATCTGGGACGCCGAGCTCGACCTTTTCGTGGATCTCCACGCCGGGGGCGTCTACTGGGGCGATGCCTCCCCCGCCAACACCCTCGTCCGCTTCGACAAGGAGGAGATCCCCTACGTGGGCCGGAGGACCCGGCTTCGAGCGGTGCTCGCCGACGCCGAGACCGTGGAGATCCGGGTCGCGCTCTCGCCGGCGCTTCGCGAAGCCGACCTCTCCCATTTCCTGGACGCGCTGCTCTGGTTGAACGAGGATCTGCGGTTGGCCGGACTGGTGCCGGAGCCTCGGATCACCCCCGGGGACCTGTCGTGGTTGAGGAGCGAGTACCGCCGGCGCTACGCCCTGGCCATGCGGGACCGCGAGTTCGCCGAACGCACCGGGCTCGACGTCCGGGCGATGCTGGGCCGGGTGCGTGAGCCGGCCTACCTGGACCGGCTGGAGCAGCACGTGGGCGAGCACAAGTGGTACCTGAGCGAGCGCGCCGGCCGCGAGGTGCCCTGGCCCGAGGCCGCCGCCGACTGGTACCGGGAGGTGTTCGTCCCCATCTGCCGGCTCTTCCAGGAGGAGGACATTCCCGAGCTCTTCCCCGGCCGCACCGCCAGCGACCTCTACGTAGAGGTCATGACCCATAAGTACTTCCTGAGCGAGGCGGAGGGCCGCGACGTGGGGATGGCGGCGGCGTTCCGCGATTATGCCGGGCGCTTCGGCCGCCGGCCTCTGGTGGCCGCGATCTGGCGGCGGCTGGCGGCGCGGATGGGGAAGCTCGTGGGCCGGAGCGAAGCCATACTACGGGGAGAAAACACGCGATGACGACGCGATCGGTACCGGTGGTGGTGGCGCACGGGGGCGCGGGCGGGCCCCGCGATCACGACGACGCCTGTGCGCGGGCCTGCGAGAAGGGGTTGGAGGCGCTCGGTGCCGGCCGGGGGGCGCTCGCCGGCGCCGTCGAGGCCACCGCGGTCCTGGAGGACGACCCGCGGCTGAACGCCGGCACCGGCTCCAACTTCCGCCTGGACGGCCGCACCATCGAGATGGACGCGGCGGTGATGGACTCCGGGCTCCGCTTCGGCGGGGTGGCGGCCATCCAGAGGGTGCGGAACCCGGTCCGGGTGGCCCGGATGGTGATGGACTCGCCGCACATGCTTCTCTGCGGCGAGGGGGCCACCGCCTTCGCCCGGGCGCGGGGGGTGCCGGACGAGTACCCGGTGTCCGAGCGTGCCCACGCCCGCTACGCCAAGGTGCGCGAGTTCTTCGCCGACCCCGCCCGCGCGGAATCGGACCTGTTCGTGGGCTGGCGCGACCGGGACCCGGCCGCGTTTTGGAACTTTCCGGTGTCCGTCCGCGAGGCGCTGGGCGAGGCGGCCGGGGCCTCGGACACGGTGGGTGCGGTCGCCCGGGACGGCGGCGGCGCCTTCGCCGCCGCCCTCAGCACCGGCGGCACCTCGATCATGCTGCTCGGCCGGGTGGGCGACACCCCGGTGATCGGCGCCGGTCTCTACGCCGGCCCCGCGGGGGCGGTGGCCGCGACCGGGGACGGCGAGGAGATCATGAGGCGGGTCCTGGCCAAAACGATCTACGACTGGATCGAGGGGGGGCTCGGGGCACGGGAAGCGGCCGAGCGCGGGGTGGCGCTCTTCGAGCCGCGGTTCACGATCGGGGTCATCGCGGTCTCGGCGACGGGCGAAGGGGCCGCGGACAACCGCACCATGCCGTGGGCGGTGAGGCGGGCGGGATGAGCGGCGCGGAGGTTTCGCCGGCGGGCCCGCCCCCGAAGCTCCCGCGCGCGGACGACCGCGGGGAGCGCCGGCGATGAGGTTCCGGCGCCGGGTGAGGATCCTTCCCGGCCTCTCGCTCAACTTCTCCAAGTCCGGGGTCAGCGTGAGCGCGGGCATCCCCGGCCTCTCCATCACCTCCGGGAAGCGAGGGGTGTATCTCAATGCGGGCATTCCCGGAACCGGCATCTACGACCGGAAGCGGCTGGACGTTCCCGCGCCGCCGCCGGCCCGAGCCCCCGGGGGAGCCGGGCCGGGCCTTCCCGGCGTGGACGGTGGCTACACTCTCGTCCTCGACGGGGAGGGGAAGCTCGAGATCGAGGACGCGAGCGGCCTTACCGTGAGCGACCCCGCGGTGCTCCGCCATCTCCACCGCCAGCCCGGATTCAAGGACCTGGTGCGGGACCTGGGGGAGCGGCTGCAGAAACAGCTCGAGGCCGCCACCGCCGACTTCGTGGAGATCTACCGGAAGACGCCGCCGCTCGTGACCACGGCATCTGTTCAGGCCCAGCTCGCCGCCCTCGAGCCGGACGCTTTCGAAGCCGAGCCCTTCGCCGGGCCCCGCCCATCCGAGGAGGACCTCCGGAAGGAGCTCGCCGCGGAAGCGGAGGCCCGGATCCATGATCTCAGGTTCTGGTCGCTCGGCCGCCGGCGCCGGGAGTTCGTGGAACGGGAACTCCCCCGCGCGGTCGCCGCGCGCATGAAGGGCTGGGAGGGCGCCAAGGCCGGACACGACGCCGCGGAGGCGGCGCGCCGGAAGACCTTCGAGACCGCCGCCCAGGCGCAATATGAAAAGCGGCGGGGGCACCTGCTGGCCGTTCTCAACGGCGATCCGGCCGTGGTGGAAGCCTCCATGGACACGTTCCTCGGCGACCTCAAGCTGGCGGAGGAGCTTTCCGTCGACCACCAGTACGACGCCGCGGATCGCACGATCCGGCTCGACGTGGCGCTTCCCGGACCGGAAAGCCTCCCGCAGAGGGAGGCCCGTCTGCTGGTGAGCGGGAAGGTCTCGGTCAGGGAGAAAAGCGACCCCGAGAAGCGGCGGGAGTACGCGACCGCGGTCTGCGGCCTCGCGTTCTACTTCGCCGGGCACGCGTTCAACACCAGTCCGGCGGTGCGGGCGGTCGAGGTCTCGGGCCACGTCCGCCGCGCCTCCCCCGCCACCGGCCTCATCGGGAGCGCCTATCTCTACTCGGTCCGGTTCGACCGCGACCGCTTCGCCCGGCTCGACGTCCCCGCGCTGGACCCGATGGAGGCGCTGCAGGGGTTCGACCATCGGATCCACATCCTGGCCTCGGCGGAGATGAAGCCGGTGCAGCCGTTCCCGGCCCCGGGAGGCGCGGAAGGGCCGGCGCCGGGGGGAGAGTCGTGAACGGCTCCGCCCCGGCCCCCCGGCGGTGTCTCGACGGCGGGGGCGCCCTCGCCGGGCGTTTCCGCCGCGGCCGGGTCCGGCGATGACGCGCGGGGAGCGGGACCCGCTCGCGGAGCAGGTCGCCTACTACCGTGCCCGGGCCGGGGAGTACGACGAGTGGTTCCTGCGCCGGGGACGCTACGACCGCGGGCCCGAGGCCACCGCGCAGTGGTTCCGCGAAGTGGAGGCGGTGCGGGGCGCCCTGGACCGCTTCGCCCCCGGCGGCAACGTCCTGGAGCTGGCGGCGGGGACCGGGATCTGGACCGCGCGGCTGGCCGCCGCCGCGGCGCGGGTGACCGCGGTCGACACCTCGCCCGAGGCGCTGGCGCTCAACCGGGCGCGCACCGGAGCCTCGAACGTGGATTACGTGCGCGCGGACGCGTTTACCTGGCGCGCGTCGGCCCCGTTCGACGACGTGTTCTTCGGGTTCTGGCTATCCCACGTGCCCGGCAACCGGTTCGAAGGGTTCTGGGAAACGGTGCGGCGCGCGCTCGTCCCCGGCGGGCGCGTTTTCTTCGTGGACTCGCGCTACCAGCCCGATTCCACCGCTCGCGACCACCGGCTCGAGGGCCCCGACGCCGGCCGCGTGACCCGGCGGCTCAACGACGGCCGCGCGTTCCGGATCGTGAAGGTCTTCCACGAGCCGGCGGCGCTGGCCGCCCGGCTGGACGCGCTGGGGTGGACGGTGTCGGTTCGGGCGACCGCGTGCTACTTCATCTACGGCGAGGGCTCGCCGAGGCCCCGCTGACCGCGGGGACGCGGCCGCGATCCCGGAACCACAGGGCCACGCCCACCAGCCCCACCAGCACCGGGACCTCGACCAGGGGGCCGATCACCGCGGCGAACGCCACTCCCGAGTCCACCCCGAACACCGCCACCGCCACCGCGATCGCCAGCTCGAAATTGTTGCTGGCGGCGGTGAATGCCAGGGTGGCGCTCTTGGCGTACCCCGCCCGGAGCCGGTGCCCCAGGTAGAAGCTCACGAAGAACATCACGATGAAGTAGATCAGAAGCGGGATCGCCACCCGCACCACGTCGAGCGGAATGGCCACGATACGGTCGCCCTTGAGCGCGAACATGACCACGATGGTGAAGAGAAGCGCGACCAGGGTGAGGGGGCTCAGGCGGGGGATGAAGCGCTCACGGTACCAGCGCTTCCCCTTGAGCTTCACCAGCGAGGCCCGGGTGAGCATGCCGGCCAGGAACGGGATCCCCAGGTAGATGAACACGCTCCGCGCGATCTGGCCCATCCCCACCGGCACCGCCGCGCCCTGGAGCCCGAACCGGGGGGGGAGGAAGGTGATGAAGAACCAGGCGAAAGCGGCGTAGAAGACCACCTGGAAGATGCTGTTGAGCGCCACCAGGCCCGCCGCGTACTCGGTGTCGCCGCCGGCGAGTTCGTTCCACACGATCACCATGGCGATGCAGCGGGCCAGGCCGATCAGGATGAGCCCGGTCATGTACTCGGGGTATCCGCGGAGAAACGCCACCGCGAGCGCGAACATCACCACCGGCCCGAGCACCCAGTTCTGGAACAACGAGAGACCCAGCACCCGCCGGTCGCGGAAGACGTCGGGAAGCTCCTCGTAGCGCACCTTGGCCAGCGGCGGATACATCATGAGGATGAGCCCCACCGCGAGCGGAACGCTGGTGGTGCCGTGCTGGAAGCGCTGGAGGAAGGCCTCCGCGCCGGGGACGAACCGTCCCAGCGCCACCCCCGCCGCCATCGCGGCGAAGATCCAGAGCGTGAGACCCCGGTCGAGGCGGTTCAGCCGGCGGACGGCGCCGTGCCCGCCTTCGGCACCGGGCGCGGAGGCGGGCGCGCTCACGACCGGCCCTCCCCGGAGTCCCCGGCGGGCGGGAGGACCAGCCGCTCCACGAAAGCCCGGATCTCGTCCCGCACCCGGCGGTACGGGGCCATCGCCTCCTCCTCGCCGGCGGCGTTTCCGGCCAGACGGGGAGGGTCCTCGAAGCCGGCGTGGAGCATCCGCGCCCGCCCGGGGAAGAGCGGGCAGGCCTCGCGGGCGCGGTCGCACACCGTGATCACCAGGTCGAAGGCCACCCCCGCCAGCTCGTCCACGTCCTTGGACAGGTGGCCGGAGATGTCCACGCCCGCCTCGGCCATGGCCAGGACCGCCCGGGGGTCCAACCCGTGCGGCGCCACCCCCGCGGAATAGGGGTGAACCTCGTCCCCCCGGAGCGCCCGCGCCCACCCCTCGGCCATCTGGCTCCGGCACGAGTTCCCGGTGCAGAGGAAGAGAACGTTCAACTTCCGGCCTGGATGCGGCACAGGTCCTCCGGGGTGAGCTTCAGGATTTCCCTGAGGCGGGCGCGGTCCTCGCGGGCGGTTGCGCTGCGTCCGGCGAACCGGTCCACCCAGGCCAGGGACGCCCTAACATGTTCCATCGTCACGGGTTCGGCGCGGCGATAATGGATCCAGCGCCCCTCCCTGCGCGCCTCCACCAGCCCCGCCCGGCGCAGCACCGCCATGTGCTTGCTGACGGTGGACGGAGCCAGGTCCAAGAGTTCCACGATCTGGCACACGCAGAGTTCCCGGCGGCGGAGCGCCAGCAGCACCCGGACTCGGTTCTCGTCGGACAGCGCCTTGGCCGTCTCCACCACCTGCTCCACGCGGCCTCCTCAGGCGGAATCTTTCAATTCGTTAATTCGCCACATGACGAATTATATCCGCCGACCGGACTCCCCACAAGCGCATTGTTGGGAGCGGCGGCCGGGTTCATGCTCAAGCCATGGAACGGGCCCTTACCATCGGCCGGTTGGCCCGCAAGGCCGGGGTCAAGATCTCCACCCTCCGGTACTACGAGCGGCTCAGACTCGTGGCCCCTCGCGATCGCACCGCGGGCAACTACCGGATCTACGGACCGGGGGCGGCGCACCGCGTCCGCTTCATCCTGAAGGCGCGGAGCATCGGCTTCTCGCTGGAAGAGGTGCGGGTTCTCCTCGAACACCTGGACGGGCGGGGAACGGTGGGCGGGGTGAAGGAACTGCTGGAAAGGCGCCTCACCGACGTCCGGAAGCGGATGCAAACGCTCGGCGGGGAGGAGCAGACGCTGACCGATCTCCTGAACATGGCCCGCGACCCCGGCTCCGGCGGGGAACAAGGGGTGATCCACTGGCTCAGCCGGGCCGCCGGCGAGGAAGGCGCGTGACCCTGGCGACCGGTTGAAAGTCCCGGTCCGGCCGGGGCCGTCTCTTGGACCGGCGGCTAGCGCGGCTGGAGCAGCCACCAGTGAAAGGCGCGGTACCCCGCCCCCTCCACCGTGAACTCGATCGCCCCGCCGGCGCTCGCGGTGACCCCGGCGGGGATCGCCACCCCCGGCTCGCTGAAGCGGACCTCGTCCTGGGGCACCCGCAGCGTGTCGGACCATGCTCCGGCGCGCACGGAGAGAACGGCCGCACGGGGCGACGCGGACCGGAGCACCAGGTAGGCCGGCTTTCCCGCCCGTGCCGCCAACCGGAAACGCACGGTTCCGTACACGTCCCGTCCCCCCTCCATCGCGTGGGCTCCGCGCGCCGGGTAGCGGTCGGAGGCGAAGCCCAGGTCGCGGACCACGGTGGCGGGACTCCTCCCTTCGCTCCGGTAGCCGTGCCTCCTCTCCGAGGCCCCGTCGGCCACGTCCACCCCGTCCACCACCTCCCGGTCCGGCTCCCCCGCCGCCGCGCCGTGCAGCCCGGGGCGGTCGTCGAAATCGCCGCCCGGCCACACCTCGGTATCGGTGCCCGGCCAGGAGAGCCGGCGCACTTCGAAGGCGCGGCCGACCGGGCCCGAGGTGGGCTCGGCCTGCCAGAGCCGGGTGCCGAACCACCGGGTCCGGGCCAGGTAGGGCATCCAGGCGGGGACGACCGCGGCATAACCGGGGCGGCGGCCGGGAGGGAGGTCCTCCAGCGCCTCCCACAGCGCCCCTTCGCCGTCCCGGTAGGCCCCCGCCATCGCCGGGGTGACCAGGCCCACCAGGTCGGTCACCGGCCGGGCGCCGACGAACGCGATCGCCCCCACGTCGTGGGCGGCCACCCGCGCGTCCCCGGGAAGGTTCGCCCGGATCCAGGCTCCGGTTCGCCATTGCGCCCCGGCCAGGCGCTCACACTGGCCGCGGTAGAGCCACCGGAACTCCACCCCCAGTCCGCGCCCGGCGAAGAACGCCCCCGCCAGGGCCGCCGCCAGCACCAGCCCGCCGGCGGCGCGCCGCAGCAACACCGGAACCGGCTCCGCCTCGATCCGCCTCGGCTCGCCGCCCCCCCCGGCCAAGACCGGTCCGGAGGCGCGGCGCCTCCCGAACCAGCCCGCCGCCGCCGCCACCGCGAGGAGGGGATAACCCGCGACCAGGTAGCGGTAGAGCTGGGCGTCCCAGGCCACCGCTCCCAGCGCGGAGAGCGAGATCAGGATCCACAGGGTCAGGGGCCCCCGCCCCCGCCGGAAGGCCACCGCGAGGAGCGCCCCCACCCCCAGGTAGAGGGTCCACACCCAGCTCGCCCAGGCCTCGGGCCGGAGCACTTCCCCCAGGACGCCGAGCGCGGGCTGCGCCCGCGCCCCGCTCAACCCGAACCAGAGCGCGCGCAGGGAAAAGTACGGAACCCGGGGAAAATAGAACTCCCGTACCTCGGGTTTCGGTTCGCGCAGGAGCGCCTTGGCCGCCCATGCCGCGGCCGGCGAGCCGGTGAGGACCCAGGGGAGGGCGAGGGTGACGAGCGCGGCCAGGACCACCGCCGCCGGGAGCATCCACGGCCGGGGCCCCCGTCCCGGCCCCTTTCCGGCGAGGAACCGGAAGGCGAGGATGCCCAGGGCAAGGAGCGCCCCCTCGGGCCGGGCCAGGGCGAGCATCACCAGCCACCATCGGGATCCTCCGGCCAGGGCCCACCCGCCGGCCAGGACCGCCGCGCTCATGAGCGCGGTCTCCATGCCGTTGAACATGCCGAAGAGCCAGAGGGGGGCGGCCAGCGCCGCCCCCGGCGCGGCCCACGCGCTCACCGGGCCCGCGCCGTGGCGGCGGGCCAGCCGCCAGGCCAGGAAAAGCGCCAGCCCCGCGAAGCCGATCTCCAGGAAGATCGCGGCCGCGGGGAGGGCGTTCGCGTCGGAGGCGCTTCCGCGGAGCACCACCGCGTCCACGGTGAGGAGCGCCGCCCACAGCGGGCTGGTGGCGCCGGTCGAGAGCGGGCCGCCGGGGAAGTAGCGCCCGACCGCGCCATGGGCGGCGGCCCGGGCGTACTGGAGATAGATGTAGGCGTCGTCCAGCGGCAGAGCCACCGGATGACCACGCGAGGCCAGACTCAGGGCGGAGAGCCCCACCGTGGCCGCGAGCGCGAGGCAAACCAGGAGGACGAGGACGCGGGTCATGGCTCGCAGAGCTTAAACGCTATACTCCCGCCATGCACCTGATCCTCTTCGACGTCGACGGCACCCTGATCCGCGGCCACGGCATGGGACGGGTCGCGCTGGAGCGCGCGTTCGCGGAGGTGCACGCGGTCCCCGCCGAGGACCATCCCGCGGTGCGCGCGGTCCCCTTCGCCGGCCAGGCCGATCCGGTGATCGTGGCCGGCATGGCCCGGGCGCTGGGGGTGGCCGACCCCCTCTTCCGGGCCCGGATGGCGGAGCTGGAGGCCGCCTACGTCCGCCATCTCCGCCGCACGGTGGCGGAGGCCGAGGGCAAGGCGGCATGTCCGGGGGTGGCCGAGCTGCTCGAGCGGCTCGATGCCCGGCCGGACGTGGTGACGGGGCTGGTCACCGGGAACATCGAGGCGGGGGCGAGGATCAAGCTCGAGGCGTTCGGCTTCAACCGCTACTTCCCGTTCGGCGGGTTCGGCGGCGACGGGGAGGAGCGGGCGGTGCTGGTCGAACGCGCCCGGGAGCGGGCCGAGGCCTACGCCGGCGCGCCCTTCGCTCCCGGGGACGTCCTGGTGGTCGGCGACACCGTGCACGACGTGGCCGCGGGTCTGGCCCGCGGCTACCTCACCGCGGGGGTGGCCACCGGCTCCACCCCCGCGCGGGAACTCCTGCAGGCCGGAGCCCATGCCGCGTTCGAGGATCTCACTCCCGAGGGTGGGTTCGAGAACTGGCTCGCTGCGCGCTGGGGTCGACCCGCCGGCGCCGGATCGATCTGATAAGACCCGGCCCGGTTTGGGTCGGTTCGTAGGAACTGCCATCCCCGCCCTTGACCCTGTATCGAAGTACAGGGTTTATCGTTCTCCGCGATCGTCCGGCAGCCCTTTGAAAGACCGGCGCCATGCCTCGCCGACGGTGCGCGGGGGCCCCGCCTTCTCCTCGTTTCTGGACCTGCTCGCAGGAGCCGGCCGGCGCGATCGAGACCGGTGCTTCAACGGGTTGCCGGGGGCAATCCCCCAACCGGGCCGCGCGGAGCGAGGATCATGCGCATTGGTGAGGTGGCGGAGATCGCCGGCGTGAGCGTGCAGACCCTCCGCTACTACGAGCGGCGCGGGATCCTGGATCCTCCCGACCGCACGATTTCCGGGTATCGGAACTATCCCTCCGGTACGGTGGACCGCATCCGATTCATCAAGCGGGCCCAGGCCCTCGGCTTTTCGCTGACCGAAATCGCGGAGATCGTATCGTTGCGCGTGGGCGGGAAGAACCGGCGGAAGGTGGTGCTGGCGCGGATCGAGGCCAAGCTCCGCTCCATCGATCTTCGGATGGACGCGCTCCGCCGCATCCGGGAGGCGCTGGAGCGCCTGGCCGAGGCTTGCCGGAGCCGCGAGGACATCGACGACGGGGCCATCCTGGACGTGTTCGACATGCCCGACCTCGGAGACGGACCGGTTCCGGAGAGCTGACCCGCCCCGCCCCGGCCCGGGGAGGGTATGCTTGCCCCATGGCTATGTCACGGGACGCCCGGCGCCGGCTCGCCGCCCTCGACCACGACGTGACCGGGTGCGAACGTTGCCCGCGGCTCCGGAAGTACTGCCGGCGGATCGCCGCCGAGAAGCGGCGCGCCTTCCGCGACCAGGAGTACTGGGGGAAACCGGTGCCGGGCTTCGGCGATCCCCAGGCCCGGGTCTACGTCCTGGGGCTCGCCCCCGCCGCCCACGGCGCCAACCGCACCGGGCGGATCTTCACTGGCGACCGCTCCGGAGACTTCCTCTTCGCCGCGCTCCACCGCGCCGGGTGGGCCAACCAGGCGGAGTCGCGCTCCCGCGGCGACGGCTTGGAGCTCCGGAACGCGTACGTGGCGGCGGCGGTCCGTTGCGCCCCTCCCGGCAACCGGCCGGCCTCGGAGGAAACCCTCAACTGCCGGGAGTACATGGCGCGCGAACTCGACCTTCTCTCCCGGCTGCGGGTGGTCCTGGCGCTGGGCAAGTTCGCCCACGACGCCTATCTGCGCTACCTCAAGGACGGGGGCCTCGGGATCACGTTCAAGGACTTCCCGTTCGGGCACGGCGTCCGCCACTCCCTGCCCGAGGGCCCGGTGCTCTACGACACCTATCACCCGAGCCAGCAGAACACCTTCACCGGGAGGCTCAAACCCCGCGACCTGGACGCGGTTCTGGCCGCGATCGGGCGCGAGCTGGGCTGACGCGGGAGCCGTGATAGGATTGTCGCCTCATGAATCCGTTGCCGCACCCACGCGAAGGACTCCGATCATGACCGACGGTCCCAAGTACCTGGATCGCCGCGCCGGGCTCTTCCGGCGCCACTACGAGGCCGGGCTGGACTATGCCGCGTACGTCGCCTCCGGGGAGGAGAAGCACCGGGCCCGCTGGCACGAGATGATCGACCGGGTCTCGCTCACCGGCGAGCAGGCCGAACGGATCGGAGCGCTCAACCGTCCGCTCAAGCTCCTGGTCGTCTCGGGCACCTGGTGCGGAGACTGCGTGCGCCAGGTTCCGATTCTCCGGCGGATCGAGCAGGTGTCGACGGTGACCGCGATGCGGCTGGTCGACCGGGACGCCGATCCCGAGCTCCGGGACGAGCTCCGGATCAACGGGGCGGCCAAGGTGCCGGTGGCAGTGTTCCTGACCGAGGAATACTTCGAGCTTTCTCGTTACGGCGATCGCAGTCTTTCCACCTACCGTGCCATGGCCCGGAACCAGCTCGGTCCGGCCTGCCCCATCGGGCCGGCTCCGCTCGGCGAGGACGAGCTGGCGGGGGCGATCGCGGAGTGGGTGAACGAGTTCGAGCGGGTGCAGCTCATCATGCGGCTCTCCCCGCACCTCCGGGAGAAGTATGGGGATTAGAAAGACCTTATGGCTGGCGGCCGCGTTGGTGTCGGCGGCCGCGCCGGGGGCCCGGGCGCAGGCCCCCGCTCCCGACAGCTCGGCCGCGGTGGTGGATACAGCCGCCGCGGTTCCGGCGGCCGGGGTTCCGGGGGGCGGTGCCGCGGTGGAGGGCGCCCGGGCGGATAGCGCCCGGGGGGAGGGCGGTCGGGTGGAGAGTGCGCCGGCCGACAGCGCCTCCGTTCCCGCCCGGCCCGGCCACATCATGCTGGCTGCGCCGGGGCTGGCGGCCGAGGACGCCGGCACCGACCTCCAGGCCGCGGTGAACAAGGCGAAGCCGGGTTCGCTCATCCGTCTCGGCGCGGGCACCTACGACCTCGCCCCGCGGCCCTACCTGGAGCCGATCTGCGGGAACTGCCAGGCCGAAACCACGGCGGTGAACGCCACCGTAGGACTTCTGGTGAAGGGGGAGAACCTCCGGATCGTGGGCCCCCGGGACGGGAAGGCGGTGATCCGCACGCATGCCGGCTACGGCATCGTCTTCGACGATTGCCACAACTGCGGGCTGAGCGAGGTCACGGTCACCGGGGGCGAGCGGGATACCTCGGCCGCCGCCACCGACGCGGCGGTGATGGTGAAGAACGGGGCGGTGGCCATCACCGACTGCGACATCCGGGACAATGTCGGCGACACCTTGACGGTGGCGAGGACGGTGGTCGGAATCATCGGGGTCGCCGGACGCGAGAATTCGGTGGTGACGGTGCGCGGCTGCCGTATCCTGCGCAATTCCTGGGACGGGATCGCCCTCTATCGCGATTCGCAGGGGGTGATCGAAGCCAACGTGATCGACGGGGTGGATCTGGCCCGAGGCGCCCGGGTGGGCGGCGGCCGGGGGGTGGGAATCGGCTGCACCTGGAACTCCTTCGCCAGCATCCGGGGAAACCTGGTCCGGCGCTACTGGAAGGGGATCGGCGTCTTCGTGGACGCCCAGGTGACCGCCCAGGAGAACCTGGTGGAACATGTCGCCACCTGGGGGGTGACGCTCTGGGACGCCGGGAAGGGGCGGCCGTCGGGAATCTTCGAGCGGAACGTGATCTACGACACCGGCGCCTGCGGCGCCTCGATCGTGCGCGCCACCGACCTCCCGCCGCCGCCGGGCCGTTTCGTCCAGAACGTGATCGTCCACACCGGGCAGGACCCTCGCTACGACTCCGGCGAGCCGTATTGTTTTCAGCTCCCCATCGCCCGGCACGCCGTGCCCGGGGATTATGCCGTCGCCGGAAACGTGCTGTTCGAGAACCGAATCGCCGGCGGCGCCGGCGCCGAGGGCGATCTGGACCGGGCCACCTTCGAGAATCGCATGCGACCGCTCTGGGACAAGCTCGGCTCCTGGCCGGCCGTGCGCGAATCGGACTTCTGGAAGGCGTACGGTCCGGCGAACTGACGCGATGCGGGGGCGCCGGCCCCCGCCGTTACCCGGGCCCGCCTTGGTCACTTGGCGCCGGATCGGTTGGACCGGAACCCATTCAACAACATAGGGACCCGGGTCCCGGTTCCGATCGGCGCCCTCTCGCGGCCGACGCCGGGTTGCTCCAATCACGCCGGGTCCAGGCCACCGCGAGGCCGCCGGGGCGGGGGCGCCGGCCCCAGCCGTTACCCGGGCCCGCCTTGGTCACTTGGCGCCGGATCGGTTGGACCGGAACCCATTCAACAACATAGGGACCCGGGTCCCGGCTTCGGTCGGCGGCCCCTCGCGGCCGACGCCGGGTTGCTCCAATCACGCCGGGTCCAGGCCGCCGCGAGGCCGCCGGGGCGGGGGCGCCTCGCGGCCGACGCCGGGCCCCATTGCTCCGACCGCGGGCTCAGGTCACCGCGAGGCCCCCGCATCGGTTGGACCGGAACCCGTTCAACAACATAGGGACCCGGGTCCCGGTTTCGATGGGCCTCTACGCGCCTCCCCTGGAAAGGCCCCGCTCCCGCTCGGCCGGAACGCGACTCCGGAGATGCAGAGATAAACGGGTCGGGAGCGACTTCCCCGGGTAAGCCGCCCGCCCGGGTCCGGCCGGCCGGCGCGTAGCCGATCCAGACTTCCGGCGCCGGCTACAGCCCGAACACGTAGAAAGGGAACCAGGAGTCCAGCGAGTCGGTGTAGGCGGCGGCGACGTCCCGGTTGGCGGGGGCGTCGCTCAGGGGCGGTTTGTGGGCCTCGGCGAACGCGGTGCCCTGGCGGTTCATGAGCCCGTGGACGAAATCCTCCAGGTAGAGGTCGGGGCGCGACTTGCCCATCGCCTGGTAAAAGTTGGATCGCAGCCACCGGTACTCCGGGACCGAGAACCTCTCGCGCGCCAGCGCCCGCACCTGGATCCCCTTGGCTCGAACCAGGGTCGGCCCCAGCCCGTCGAACACCGCCAGCGCTTTCTTCATCCGGGCCGGGGAGTCGGCCTGGGAAAAGAACGTGCCCGCCGAGTCCAGCTTCGCGGCCTTGGCGTCCAGGAGCCGGTAGCTCTCCCCCAGGCTGTCCCGGAGGGTGGTCTGCACCCGGGCGAAGCGCGCGAGGTCGTCCGGAGTCAGGAGTCCGTCAGGAGGGGGCACGAAGCTGGAGTCGCCGGGGACGGCCGAGTTCATGGCGTACATGTCGCTCATGAGCTGCAGGTCGTCGGCCACCGACTGCACCGGCCGCAGCACCAGCACGTAGAAGACCACGAGCGCGGCCACCACCACCGCCGCCCCGGCTCCCAGGCAGCCGATCAACACGTTCCTCTTGGTGGATGCCATGAACCCCGCTCCCCGCTGGAAGAGGCGACCATCCCTCTCCGGCGCGTCCCGGCCGAGGGTGCTTCGGAAGCTAGTCGCGGTTACCGGCGGTGTCAACCCGCGCCTCCCCCGGGGTGCGTGATATCGAAAGTGCCGATCGTGGTTGATTTTCTCCTATGGGCTTCCTACATTGAAACCGGTCACCTTCCCCGATCGCCGTCCCCCCCGCCGGTCCGGAGGTTTCATTGTCCGGAATCCTCGTGGAGAACCTGGCCAAGATCTATGCGCGCGGCCGTGTCCGCGCTCTGGACGGGCTGAATCTCGACATCCGCCCCGGGGAGGTGTTCGGGGTGATCGGTCCCAACGGCGCCGGCAAGACCACGCTCATGGGCTGCCTGCTGGGCTTCCTCCGCCCCAGCGCCGGCCGGGTGACCGTGGAAGGCCTCGAGCCCGACGACCTCGCGGTACGGGCGGTCACCGGATATCTCCCCGAGCGCCCGCTCGTCGACCGCTGGATGACCGGGCGGTCCCATCTCGTGTACCACCACCGCCTGGCCGGCGGCGACCCCGCCCGGCGCGGCCGGGACATCGACGAGATCCTGGACCGCGTCGGCCTGGACGCGCCCGCCGCGGCCCGGCGCATCCGGAACTACTCGCGGGGCATGCTCCAGCGGCTGGGCCTGGCCCAGGCGCTCCTCGCCCGCCCGCGCTATCTCTTCCTGGACGAGCCCACCTCGGGCATGGATCCGGCGGGCATGCTGATGGTGCGCCGCCTGATCGGCGACCTTCGCCGCGACGGCGGCATCGTGATCCTGAACTCCCACCATCTGGACCAGGTGGAGCAGGTCTGCGACCGGGTGGCGTTCGTCCGGGCCGGCCGGGTGGAAGCGGTCCAGGCGGTGCACGCGAACCGGGCTCTGGAGCGCGGGTTGCGGGTGCGCTTCGTCCGCCCCGCGGGCACCTCCCCCCCGTCCGAGGCCTCGGAAAGGGAACGGCTGGAGGCCGCGGCGGCGGAGGCGGGCGCGGTCCTCCGGCGCTACCACCCCGACGGACCGTCCTTCCTGGTTCGGGGAGACGACGGCGCCGCCGCCCTGGTGGGAGCGCTGGTCCGGGCCGGCTACGGGGTGGCGGAGGCGGTGCCGGAGGAGAGCGGCCTGGAGCGGCTCTTTCTCGCCGAAGGGGAAACCGAATGAACCGGGCGGTCTATCTGAACACGCTGGAGCGGCTCTTCACCTCCAAGCCGCGGATGGCGCTGGCGGCGGTGATGTTCCTGTTGCCGCTCACCATGGTGCTCGCAGCCCGCGGCGGGGGACAGGCCGCCGATTCGAGCGCGGGGATCCTGGCGGTGATCCTGGGCACCGGGATCGTGGGGCGGGAGATCTCGAACGGGAGCCTGATGGCGATCCTGGCCCGCCCGGTGCGGCGCTCCGAGGTCGTGCTCACGAAGTGGGCGGCTTTGGGGACCGCGGCCACCCTGCTGGCGTTGGCGCAGATCCTTCTGGCTTATCTCATCGCGGCCACCTATTCCAGCTCGGTGGGGCCGCCTCCGGCCGGCCTCTTCCTGGGGCTGGTGACCGAGGGT
This sequence comes from Candidatus Eiseniibacteriota bacterium, assembly GCA_963728475.1. GTDB lineage: Bacteria > Eisenbacteria > RBG-16-71-46 > JABDJR01 > JABDJR01 > CAVSKL01. Next base: position 657,865 of record CAVSKL010000001.1, on the reverse strand, counting down.
TTCGGGACGGCGGCGGTGATGGTGGCCTTCTCCACCATGACCCGGGGTTTCGGAGACCTGGGGATCTACTTCCTGGTCAGCATCGTCTCGGTGATGGCCGCGGTGTTGGGCGGGATCGTTCACCGGCCCGCGTTCACGGTGGCGGGGCGGGAGCTGGGCTATGTGATCGCGCCCAAGGTGGCGCTCCCGCTCCACGGGGTCTGGACCGGCGGCTACACCGCGGCGGCCTACCTCAGCACGGTGACGGCGGCGCTGGCGGTGGCGGTGATCCTGCTCAACCGGAAGGAGCTCTCCTATGCCGACGACTGAACCCCGCGCCGGCAGCACCCGCCGGACCCCGAAGGCGCTCCTGGCCGCGGCCGCGGTCCTGACGGCGGTGCGGCTGGGAATCGGAATCCTCCACTACCCCGCCGACTTCAACGCTTCCGCCGCCACGAACGTCTCCGCCTCGTTCGGGAGCGGCCCCGAGCAGGACCGGGTGGCCTGGGTGCCGCTCGCCGAGGCCCCGGCGCGCGCGGGCGCCTCCGGGAAGCCGGTGCTCTACGAGTTCTCCGCGGCGTGGTGCGGGCCCTGCCGGATGCTGGAGCACGACGTGTTCGCCGACTCCCTCGCCGCGGCCTCGATCAACGCCGCCTTCGTGCCGGTCCGGGTGATGGACCGGCTCCGGGAGGACGGTTTGAATTCCGCCGCGGTGGACTCGCTCCAGCGGCGGTTCGGGGTCAGGGTATTCCCCACCCTGGTGGTGGCTCCCGCCGACGGCGCAGAGCCGGTGGTGATCCGCGGCTACCCCGGCAAGCAGGGGATCCTCAACCGGCTGGCCCCGTTCATCGGGGAGGACCGCTAATCGTACATCGCCTTCACCCGTCCCCAGGTGGTCCTCTCCACCGGAACCTTCCTCGTTCCGACCTGGGTGCCCGACTCATAGCACGGGTCGAATTGATTATTGCCCCGGATCCCCATCTGGGCCACGTCCAGGTAGGGAACGGAGAGGTTGCGGGCTCCGCAGGTCAACATGCTGGCGGTGGAAAGGGCCGATTTGCTCGACAGCTTACCCGCCAGCTTGATCACCCCCGCCCCGGTGCCGCTCAGTCGCATGTACCCGGCCACCGCCGACGGACCGTGAGCGCAGTTGGAACCCATCCAGGTTACCGTGAGGTTTCCCCCGGTGGACGACCAGGGGGACTCGGTGGTGCTGGAGGGCGCGCACGAGTTCCAGGACTCCAGGATGAGCCGACCGGCGGTGGCTTCCAGCCGTACCTGGAACCGGATCTGTCCCAGTCCCATTTCCTGGTCGAAGTCGGTGGCGATCACGTAGACGTCGTAGTCGCCGGCGTAGCTCCCGCCCGGGATCCCGGTGGTGAAGGTGTGAGCGCCGGCCTGGCAGGGGATGTCGTCGAGCGCGGAGCAGGCGTTCCCCTCGAACGGCACCGCCCGGACCGCGTGCAACATGAGCTTCACCGGCTCCGGGGGGGAAGGCGGCGGGGGAGCGGGAGGGGCCGGCGGCGGGTCCTCGGCGCAGGGGTCGTGGCCCGCGGCGTCGCCGAACCCGGCCGCGCCCGCGGCCAGAGGATCCAGGATCGTCTCGCGCATGGAGCAGTCGCTCACCTTGAGGGCCCGGTCGACCGGACGCGCGGTGAGGTCGAAGACGTCGGGGCCGGCGGCGGCCACGGTGAAATAGCCCGCCACCACCCGAGGCCCGTGCTGATCACATTCCGGGTCGGGCAGCCAGGTGAGGGTGATGCCGGAACCGGAGTCGGGCCAAGTGTCGCTCCGGAACTCGCCGATGCCGCAGGCGGTCCAGTCGATCACGTCCACGCCGGAGCCGGGGGCGCCGTCGTAGTCCACGCCGAACTGGATGCCGGTGAATCCGTAACCGGTGGGGATCTTGTCGACGATGACGTAAACGGTGGAATAGGGGACGTCCCCGGTGCCGAGAGCTCCCCGGACGTTGTAGGGGGTGGAGCCGGAGCCGCAGGGGCCGGCGACGGCCAGGGTGCACCCGGCGGGTGCGGGCGCTCCGGGCACCACGTGCGGGACGATCCTCACGTCGGCCAGGGGATAGGTGTCGGCGGAGGCGGCTTGGGGAGCCCCCCCGGCCAGGAGCGCCACCGCCAGCAGGATCAGACTTTGCCTGGACATATCGTCCTCCCCTCCCCGATCCGGGGAGAAGCCCTGGAGATCGTTCCGATCAGTCGTACATCAACTTCATCCGGCCCCAGGTCGAGAGTCGCGTGGGCACCTTGTTGGCCAAGCTTCCCGCGGTAAAGCAGGGGTCGCTCCCCGAGACGCCGCCGAAACCCACCGCTCCTCCCGCGGACGAGGGCAGATCGGTGACGGCCAGATCGCAGTCGACCACCTGGAGGGTTCCGCTGGTGGGCCAGGGGACCACCGCCATGGTGCCGGCGGTGTGGGCCTCGACCAGGAAATATCCGGCCACGGTGGTTCCGGCATGCCGGCAGCCCGCCGGATCCCAGAAGAGCCGGATCCCCTTGCCCGAGCCGGGCCAGCCGGGGTCGGCCACCTGGCCGCCGGCGCAGCTCGACCACGAATCCACGTCTACTCCGGCGTTGAGGGCGGCGTTGTAGGTCACCCCGAACTGGAGTCCGTTCACCCCGAGGGCGTTGACGTAGTCGGTCACGATGACGAACACGTAGAAATAGGGCGCGTCGCCGGTGGAGAGCCCGGCCTCGGTGCGGAACGACTTCACGTTCTCGGTGCACTCGTACGGCTCGATCCCCGCGCAGACCTGTGCTCCGGGGATGAGGTCGGTGATCGGAAGCACGTGGAGCATGATCTTGGCATCGGGTTGGGTGCCGGCCGCCCACCCGGAGGACGCGGCGGCGCCGAATCCGGCGACGAGGAGAATCACGAGAACCGCTTTCATGACGGGCGCTCCCTTCGTAAGCCCTGCGGGCACCGCCGAAGCGCGTGGCAAGGGAAGCGCGCACCGGCGTCGGCGTGGACGCCTGGGCAACGGTCCGGGAGGATCTCGTCGAGGGCTCGGTGAGCGCCGGTGGAAGAAGTCCGGCGGCGAGGCCGTCCCGATCATTCCGGAGGCCGTCCACGAAAAAAAACCCGAGGGGGAACCGCTCCAGGACCGTATCCGGGCGGCGTCAGGCCCGATCCGCCGCCAGAGACCGCGTCAGCCTCTCCAGGGCTCTCGAGGGGGGGACTTTCATTGAAGGACGAGGAGGGGAGGATGTCAAGCGGTTCCGGAGGAAAGCCTCCCCGGCGTGGAGATTCCCCCGGAAACGGGAGTCAAAGGCTCCGGAATCGGGAAACCGCCTCCGGCGAACCGGCCAGGATGAGGCGGTCGGCGGGTTTGAGAACCAGGTCGGCCCGGGGAGGGACGGTCTGGAACTCCTCACGATTGCCCATGCTACGCCGGACCAGGAGCACCTGCACCCCGTGGCGGGCGGGCAGTTCCAGACTCTTGAGGTCCTTTCCGTGGAACGCGGAGGGGGCCTCGAGCTCCACCAGATGGAAGCCCTCGGAAACGGTGATCTCGCGCGTCCGGCCCAGGAGGCGGCTTCCGTAGGCGATCTCGCCGGCCGCGTCCAGGCGGCTGATCGCGCGGTTGTAGGCGTCGATGCAGTCGCCTCGGGAGATGACCCCGAGGAGCTTGGCGGGATCGCCGCGCTCGACCACCGCGATCTCCTCGCTCGCGGTCTCGCCGAAGAGGCGCATGGCCTGGTCCAGGGTGTCCTCGGGGTAGAGATAGAAGCTCAAAGGCTCCACCAGGTCGGCGGCGATGATGAGATCGGTGAGGCTCTGGTCGAAGAGCACGCGGCGGACCTCGCCGGCGTGGATCACCCCCACCAGCTTGTCCTGGTCGTCCTTCACGAAGAACTGGGTGCGCGGGCTCTCCACCGCCCGGCTGACCAGCGAGGAGAGGGGGGAGTTGAGCTGGAAGACCTCGGACGCCTCGGTCATGACCTCGCTCACCTTCTGCGCCCGCAACACGTTCATCTCGCGCCCGGCCCGCACGTTGAGCCCGCGCCGGGTGAGCTTCTCGGTATAGATCGATTCCCGGTTCAGCCGTGAGCTCACCAGGACCGCGCCCACCACGGTGAACATGAGGGGAAGCATGATCTTGTAGCTCCCGGTCATCTCGAACAGGATGAGGATGGCGGTGATGGGGGCGTGGGTGGTGGCGGCCACCAGCCCGCCCATGCCGACCAGGGCGTAGGCGCCGTGGGAGGCGGTCAGGTCGGGAAAGAGGCTGTGAACGACCTGCCCGAGGGCGCCGCCCACGGTGGCGCCCAGGAAGAGACTCGGCGCGAAGATGCCGCCCGATCCCCCCGAGCCCAGGGTGATGCTGGTGGCGACCAGCTTGGCGAGGGCCAACCCCAGGAGCACGTACCACACCCCCTGGCCGGTGACCGCCTTGGTGATCCCCTCGTAGCCGATCCCCAGGATCTGGGGCACCCCCAGCGAGATCGCTCCCACCAGGAGGCCGCCGGTGGCCGGCCGGAGCACCCGTGGAATGGGGCTGCCGTCGAAGCGGTCCTCGATCCAGTAGAGCACCTTGATGAAGGCGGCGCCGGTCACCCCGCTCAGGAGCCCCAGCAACGTGTAGGGGATGAACTCCCAGGCCGAGCGCAGGTCGTAGGTGGGGACCACGAACGCGCGCTGGTCGCCGAGGAGGGATCGGGACATGGCGGTGGCCGCCACCGCCGCCACCACCACCGGCCCCAGGCGCGGCACCCCGAAGTCGGCGAGGATGATCTCGGCGGCGAAGATGGCTCCGGCGAGGGGGGCGTTGAAGGCGGCCGCGATCCCGGCGGCGGCGCCGCAGGCCACGTAGACCTTCACCCGCTGGGGATTGAGTCCGACGTAGCGGCCCAGGGTGGAGCCGATGGCGGCGCCGATCTGGATGATCGGCCCCTCGCGGCCGGTGGAACCGCCGCTGGCGATGCTGAGCGCCGAGGCCACCGCCTTGGCCACCGAAACCCGCTTGCGGATCATGCCCCCCTTGACCGCCACCGCCTCCATCACCTCGGGCACGCCGTGCCCCTTCGCTTCGGGAGCGAAGTAGCGCACGATGAACCCGACCCCGAGTCCGCCCACGGTGGGGATGAGCAGCTTCAGGTACCAGGGAAGCGAGGCGAGGTAGGCCACGGTGGGGGAGGCGAGCCCGTAGCCCGCCTTCTGGAACGCGATGATGAGGGCTCGGAGGACGACCGCGCCCAGTCCGGCCAGGATGCCGATGACCGCCGCCACCGCCAGGGTGACCGTGTTCTCCGGCGTGCGGAGGAAGCCCCCCACCGCCCCCAGGCGCCGCTCCGCCTGGCGGAGCGCGATCCGGCTCCGGCGGACGAAGGTGTGCGGGTGCGGTGCCGGATCCATGGCTCAGGCTTCCCCGTCCGAGGCCGGCCGGTCCTGGAAGAGAGAGGCCACCGCGAACACCGCGGTGAGCAGCGCCAGGTAGCCCGCCGCCATCTCGCAGAATTCGACCGCGGTGAGCAGCGCGCGGACCCCCATCCGGAAACCGGTGTAGAAGAACCCGAGGAAAACCACGAACACGAAGTCGATGAAGGCGATCCGGACCGCGATGCCCGCGCGGCCGGGGAGAGGGAACTTCCGGTGCGAGTAATAGAGAAAGATCCCGCCCAGAGGGAGCCCCACCAGCGAGACCAGGAACTGGACGTCGTGGACGGTCATGATCTGACCGGTGACGAGCATTCCCCAGGCGGGGAAACTGAGGACCAGGTAGATCACACCCGTACGCAGGTAGGTGATCGGCGTGTCGAAGCTCAACATCGCGCGGGCGTATTCCCTCCGTCCAGTGAGCGTGGGCGATTCCATGAGATGCCGCCGTCCCCGTCTCCCCCCCGCCGGCGTCGCCACCGCCGGGAGGCAAAGTTTCGGAGAGTAACATGGACGGGGCGGTTGTGTACCCGGCCGGAGGGGAAGGAGCCCGGGGGAAGCCCGCGCCGGGGCCGGCGGTTCCCGGCGGCGGCGCCCTCCCGTCACGCTATACTCACCGTGCGCCGCGTCCGCGGCGAATCGGCCCCCATGCCGAGCGGCGCCCGAGGCGCCGGAGAGACGGCGACATGACCCAGACCTTGGACCGGGTGCTCTATCCTCCCGCTGCCGCCGCGGGAGCGCCGGGCGAGTTCGCCCGGTTCCGGCGCCAGGAATCGATCCTGATCGGGCTCAACCTGGTGGTCTTGGCCGCGCTGCTCCTGGTCCACCTGGGATTCAGCTCCGTTCTCGGCGTGCCCTCCCGCCAGGCGTTCGCCGCCATCGCGGTCTTCTTCTTCATCCAGACCGTGGAACTGACCGCGCTCCAGGGCCGGGGGGCGCAATTCCACCCCGCGGCGCTTCGGGCCTACCCGGTGGTCTCGGTCTGGTTCAAGCTGGGCTTCGCCTTTCTGATCGCGGTGGTGGGGGGGTTCGAGGACGCCCACTACGCCGTGCTCATGCTCATGCCCATCGTGGCCGCCGCCTTCCGCTTCCGCCGCGCCGGGGTCGTCCTGGTGGTGGCCTGCGCCGCCGTGCTCACTTTCTTGGAGCTCGGCATCTATTACCGGGCCCATCCCCCGCTCAGACCCATCGAGTTCTACGAAGCGGCCACCATCATCCTCATCTATGCGGTGGTGGGGGCGGTGGTCGGGTTCTTTTCCGATCAGCACCGCCGCGACACTGCGCGCCTGGAGCGGAGTCTGGCCGAGCTGGAACGGACCCGGGACCGGCTGGTGGAAGAGGAGAAGCTGGCGGCGGTGGGGCGGCTCTCCAGCGCCATCGCCCACGAGATCCGGAACCCGGTGGCGATGATCTTGAGTTCGGCCCGGCTCCTGGGCCTCCCGGCCGGGGACCCGGCGGAGGACGGGGCGCAGCCGGAGGAGATGCGGCGGATCGTGCTCGGGGAGGCCCGGCGCCTGGAGAAGCTCACCACCGACTTCCTGGCCTACGCCCGGATCCGCGACCCCGAGCGCAAGGAGATCCCGCTCCGGGAGGTGCTGGAGTACCTCACCGCGGTGGCCCGGGCGCGGGCCGCGGAGCGCGGGCTCGATCTGGCGGTGAAGGCGGCCGGAGACGGCCCGGTCCGGGTGGACCCGTTCCAGGTCCACCAGGCCCTCTTGAACCTGGTGCTGAACGCCTTCGAGGCGTCGCCGGAAGGAGCCACCGTCACGGTGGGAGGGGAGAGAACCGGCGAAACCCTGGTTCTCTGGGTGGAGAACCCGGGCGAGCCGCTCCCTCCCTCTACGGTGGACCGGCTGTTCGAGCCGTTCTTCACCACCAAGCCGCGGGGGACGGGACTGGGGCTGGCGGTGGCGCGCAATATCGCCCGCGCCCACGGCGGGGACCTTTGGCTGGCCGCGAACGAGCCGGGACGAACCCGGTTCGAGATGACGCTGCCGGGGGCGGCGGAAGGGGGCGGGTAGATGGCGAGGATCCTGGTGGTGGACGACGAGGCGGGGATGCGGCGGATCCTGGGCATGATCCTCAAGGAGAGCGGTCACGCGGTGACCGAGGCCTCGGGGGTGGAAGCGGCGCGCCGGGAGATGGCACGGGCGCCCTTCGACCTGGTGGTGACCGACCAGCGCATGCCGGACGGGGAGGGGCTGGCGCTCCTGGACACCGCCCGGGAGCTCGATCCCACCCTCTCGACGGTGGTGATCACCGCCCACACCACCGTGGAGCTGGCGGTGGAGGCGATGCGGCGGGGGGCGTTCGACTTCATTCCCAAGCCGTTCGAGCCGGACGCGGTCCGGGTGGTGGTGCGCCGGGCGCTGGAGCGAACCGAGCTTCTGCGCGAGAACGCGTCCCTGCGCGGGGCGGTGAGCCGCCTCGGAGCGCGCGGGAACATCGTGGGGGAGAGCCCGGCCATGCGGCGGCTCCAGGAGCTGATCGACCGCGTGGCCCCCACCGGCGCGACCGTGCTCATCACCGGGGAGACCGGAAGCGGCAAGGAACTGGTGGCCCGCGCGATCCATGAGCGAAGCCCGCGGGCGGAGAAGCCGTTCGTGGCGGTGAACTGCGCCGCTTTCACCGAGACCCTTCTCGACAGCGAGCTTTTCGGCCACGAGAAGGGAGCGTTCACCGGCGCCGACCGGCTCCGGCAGGGCCTGTTCGAGGCCGCCGACAAGGGGACGCTGTTCCTCGACGAGGCGGCGGAGATGACCCTGCCGCTTCAGGCGAAGCTTCTCAGGGTCCTGGTGGAAGGCGAGGTGGTGCGGCTCGGCTCGACCGCCCCCCGGCGCGTGAACGTACGGATCCTGGCCGCCACCCACCGCGATCTTCGCGCCCGGGTGGAGGAAGGGCTCTTCCGGGACGACCTGTACTACCGGCTGGCGGTGGTCCCGGTGGCGGTGCCCTCGCTTCGCGAACGCCCGGGGGACCTGCCTCTCCTGGTTCAGCACTTTCTCAGGGCGGTGGCGGTGGATCTCAAGACCGAGCCCCGCACCATTTGCCCCGCCGCGATCGAGAAGCTCGCCTCCTACCGGTTTCCGGGAAACGTGAGGGAGCTGCGCAACCTCATCGAGCGGGCCTGCATCCTCGCCCGAGGCCCCGAGATCGGTCCCGAGGACTTCCTGCTCGCCTCCGACGGCGGAGCGCCGGCGCCTCCCCCGGACTCCGGCCGCGGCGGCGACCTCCGCACGGCGCTGGAGGAGGTGGAGCAGGACATGATCCGCCGGGCGTTGCGCGCCGCCGGCGGCGTGCAAGCCCAGGCCGCCCGCCGGCTGGGGATCTCGCGGAGCGACATGACGTACAAGATCAAGAAGTACGGAATCTGAAGCCCGCCGCCCGCTCCCTGTACGAATCCTCGAACGTGGCGGCTGCCCGGAGTACGAATTCTTGAACGCCGCGCGGCCGGTGGAGCGGGAGCGCGACCGCCCCGCAACGGGTTGCCGTGCCTTCCCGGACTGGCACGACGGTTGCGTGTGACCGGATCGGAACGTATTCCGGGCCGAGGACCGGCCCGCGGAGAAGGAGATTCCCACATGCGACTTTCCCGGTTCGCCAAGCGTTCGTTGTTCCTCGCCCTCGTCCTGGGGACGGGGCTCGCGGCGGCCACCGCCGCCTCGGCCAAGAAGGAGGCCAAGGCCTCGGCCAAGACCATGGAGAACCTCCAGGCCGCCTTCAACGGCGAGTCCAATGCCCACGCCCGCTACCTCGCCTTCGCGGCCAAGGCCGACTCCGAGGGTTACGCCGGCGCGGCCGGCCTCTTCCGCGCCGCCGCCCGGGCCGAGGAGGTGCATGCCGGCAACCACGCCGAGGTGATCAGGAAGTTCGGGGGCGAGCCCAAGGCGGAGATCGTGAAGCCCGAGGTGAAGTCCACCGTGGAAAACCTCCAGGCGGCGGTCGAGGGCGAGACCTACGAGCGCGACACCATGTATCCGGAGTTCATCGAGCGGGCCAAGGCGGAGAAGAACAAGGACGCCCTCAGGACCTTCAACTTCGCCAAGACGGCCGAGGCCGAGCACGCCAAGCTCTACGCCCAGGCGGCCGGGGACCTCGGGTCGTGGACGGCGAAGACGGACTTCTACGTGTGCAGCGTCTGCGGCTTCACCACCACCAACCTCGACTTCGAGAAGTGCGTGTCTTGCTTCAACTCCAAGGAGAAGTACGAGACGGTGAGCTGACGGCCGGTGGCGGCGCCGCCCCCCGAAGGGCGGCGCCTTCCGCTCCCGCACCATCGTAAGGAGACCGTCATGTTTGGACTTCCGCCCGTTCCGAGCTGGGACGCCCTCCATCCCCTCATCGTGCACTTCCCGATCGCGCTCCTCCTGACGGCGCCGGTCTTCCTGATCCTCGGCCTGGTGCGGAAGTCGGGACGGGGGTTCCTGGCCGCCGCCCTCATCCTGATGGCGCTCGGCACCGCCGCCACCTACGTGGCCGTCCCCACCGGCGAGGCCGCGGCGGAGCTGGCCGACCGCACCGCGCAGGTGAACGCGGTGATCGAGACCCACGAGAGCCTGGCCGAGACCACCCGGACCGTGTTCACCGCCCTCACCGTGATCTTCGCGGTGATCCTGCTCGGCCCGGCCCTCTTCCGGAAGAGGCTCGACCGCGCCCCGGCGCTGGTCCTGAACCTGGCGTTTCTCGTCTTCTACGCCGCCGGGAGCCTGGTGCTCGTCAACACCGCCCACAACGGCGGCCGGTTGGTTCACGAGTTCGGGGTCCAGGCGTTGATCGGATCGCCCGCCGATGCCCCCCTCCCGGTCGCGGCGGCCCCGTCCGAGGCCCCGGGGGAGGCCGACGACGATTGAGCCGGGGGGACTCCCAATTCTCGCCGGCCTTGGCCCGGGCCGGCGAGGGGGGGGGAATCCCGGAGGCATCCGACGGGGGTGGGCGCGAGTTTGTAAGTGTTTGATATAATTGGTAGTTCGAGCGCCCGCCCCCGGCCACGGAGCGGTCCGGTTCCCGGCCGAATCGGCTCCTTGACAAAACTTGGCTATTTGGTAAAATAGCCAAATGATAAACGGCGACCACGGCCCGGACCGATATCGGAACCGGGCGGCAATTCTCAAGGCATTGGCCCACCCCACCCGGATGTTCCTGGTGGAAGAGCTCTCGCGCGGCGAGCGCTGCGTGTGCGACCTCACCGCCATGGTGGGGGCGGACGTCTCCACCGTGTCCAAGCACCTGGCGCTCCTCAAGCACACCGGGCTCGTGCGGGACGAGAAGCGCGGCGCCCAGGTCTTCTACTCGCTCCGGGTGCCGTGCGTGCTCAACTTCTTCGGCTGCGTGGAAGCGGTGCTGGAAGCGAACGCGAAGGAAGCGCTGGAGGCGCGGAGGTAAGGACGATGCGGGGTGCGGTTCCGGGGACGGGTCCCCGGGGTGGGTTGGGATGGCGATGGCCGGAAGCGGGGCGCTCCGCGATTCGCGGGCTCCGCGGGCTTCGCCGTTCGGATGGGTTCGCGGGAGGGGCAATCGTTGCGCTCTTTCTGGCCCTCTACTTCCTTCCCGCCGGCGCCGAGCGCCTGCCGCGTCCCCTCGACGAATCCCTGGGACTGGCCCACTGGTACGCCCGGGAGCACGTGCTGCTTTGCCTGGTCCCCGCGTTCCTGATCGCGGGCGGGATCGGGGTGTTCCTGAGCCAGGCCTCGGTCATGCGGTACCTGGGGCCGGGGGCGGGCCGGGTGCGCGCCTACGCCGTGGCCGCGGTCTCGGGGACGATCCTGGCCGTCTGCTCCTGCACCGTCCTTCCGCTCTTCGCGAGCATCCACCGGCGCGGGGCCGGGCTGGGTCCCGCCACCGCCTTCCTCTATTCCGGACCCGCCATCAACGTGCTCGCGGTGATTCTCACCGCCCGGGTGCTGGGAGTGGAACTCGGGGCGGCGCGGGCGGTGGGGGCGGTGGCGTTCAGCGTGGTGGTGGGCGTGCTCATGCACCTCATCTACCGGCGCGAGGAGGCGGCGCGGGCGCGTTCGGCGCCGGCGGTTCTCCCCGACGCCGGGGGGGCACCCTCCGGAGCGCGGCCGGGTTCCTGGTCCCGCTGCTCGGAATCCTCATCTTCGCCAACTGGGCGCGGCCGGGCCCGGGGAGCGCCGGCGCATGGACGGCGATCCACGCCGCCCGGTGGTGGATCACCGGCGCGTTCCTGGTCGCGCTGGCGGTGGCGGTGTCGCGACGCTCTCGCGAGGAGACGCGGGCCTGGCTCGGGTCGTCCTGGGGGTTCGCCAAGCAGATCCTGCCGCTGTTGCTCCTGGGAGTGCTGGCGGCCGGGCTCCTCCTGGGGCGCCCCGGTCACGAGGGGCTCATCCCGTCCCGGTGGGTGGCGGGCTCGGTAGGCGGAAACTCGCCGGGGGCGAACCTGTTCGCGTCGGTGGCCGGCGCCTTCATGTACTTCGCCACCCTCACCGAGGTGCCGATCCTGCAGGGGCTCCTGGGGAGCGGGATGGGGAAGGGGCCGGCGCTGGCGCTGCTTCTCGCGGGGCCCGCGCTCAGCCTTCCCAACATGCTGGTGCTCCGGAGCGTGCTCGGAACGCGGAAGACCGTGGTCTACGTGGCGCTGGTGGTGGCGATGGCCACGGTAAGCGGATGGATCTATGGGGCCGCGTTCGGCCCCGGGAGGATGGGATGAAGATCCAGATTCTGGGCACCGGGTGCCCGAGCTGCCTGAAGTTGGCGCGGAACGTGGAAACCGCGCTCCGGGAAATGGGAACCGAGGCCGAGATCGAGAAGGTCACCGACATCGACCGCATCGTGGCCCTGGGGGTGATGATGACACCGGGGCTGGCGGTGGACGGGGTGGTGAAGTCCTCGGGGCGGGTGCTCTCGCCCGAGGAGATCCGGGCGCTCCTGGTATGAAGCGGAGCATCCAAGGGAGGACGCGGCGATGAGCGTGCGCAGATGGGTGACGGTGGGTCTTTCGCTCTTCGTGGTGGCGAGCATCGCGTTCCTGGTGCGCGGGGAGGTCGCCCGGCCGGGAGCCTCGGCCGGGGACGCGGAGCGGCCGGCGGTCGAGGACGTGCCGCGGGACGGAGTCGTGGCCTACTACTTCCACGGCACCAGCCGGTGCCGCACCTGCCTCGCCATCGAGGCCGGAACCCGGGATGCGCTCGACGCCGCGTTTTCGCGGGAGCTGGCCGCGGGCCGGTTGGCGTGGCGCCCCCTCAACGTGGAAGAGCCCCGGAACGAGCACTTCGTCCAGGATTTCGACCTCGCCGAACGCACCGTGGTCCTGGTCCGGATGGAGGGCGGAAAGCCGGTGCGCTGGACCCGGCTCGACCGGGTGTGGGACCTGGTGGGGGACGACCAGGCTTTCGCCGCCTACGTCCAGGAGGAGACCCGGGGTTACCTGGGACTTTGAGATGAGCGAGTACGCGTTGGCGGCGGCCTCGGCCCTGTGGCTGGGGGTCCTGACCTCGCTCAGCCCGTGCCCCCTCGCCACCAACATCGCCGCGGTCTCCTACCTGGGGCGGAGCGCCGGCCACCCACGGTCGGTGCTGGCGGCGGGCACGCTCTACACGGTGGGGCGCGCGCTGGCCTACGTGGTTCTGGCCTGGCTCCTGGTGGCGAGCCTCCTTTCCGCCCCCCACGTGTCGCACCTCCTTCAGAAGTACATGAACCGGCTCCTGGGACCGGTCCTCGTGGTGGCGGGGATGTTGCTCCTGGAACTCGTCCGCTGGAATCCGGGGACGGCGGCGCCGCCCGAGGGCGCGCGCCGGTGGGTGGCCGGGCTTGGAGTCTGGGGCGCCGCTCCCCTGGGGCTGCTCTTCGCCCTCTCCTTCTGCCCGCTTTCCGCCGCGCTCTTCTTCGGGAGCCTCCTCCCGCTGGCGGTGCGGCACGAGTCGCGCCTCCTGCTGCCCGTTCTTTACGGGGTGGGAACGGCGGTGCCGGTGATCGCGTTCGCGGGGATTCTCGCCGCCGGGGGGCGGGCCCTGGGCCGGAGCTTCCGGGGGGCCTCGAGGCTCGACCTCTGGGGACGGCGGGTCACCGGGGTCGCGTTCGTGGGGGTGGGCGGGTATCTGTCGCTCAGCCGGATCTTCGGGCTCTTCTGAGCGCGGCCGGATCCGGGCGGCCCCTCTCGCCCGCCGGTGGCGGGTTCAGGCCGCGCTCATCGACACCGTCCGCACCTCGATCGCCGGGGGATGCTCCAGGTGCTTCTTCACCGCGCAGAGCTGGGCGGCGCGGACCACCGCCTCCTTGTACTGCCCGGGGAAGCCGTCGGGGAGGACGATCTCGAGATCGATCCGCTCCACCATCCGGGTGGCCGGATTCGGCGTCGCCTTCTGCCGGATGCGGATGTCCTCCACCGGGATCCCTCGTTGCCGGCAGAAGCTCGACACGTAGATCCCGGCACAGGTCCCGATCGAAGCCAGGAACAGCTCGAACGGGGCCGGGGCCGATCCGTTCTGGTCGGTGACGATGCGGATGCCGTGGGTGACGGCGTCCACCCGGTCGCTCTCGTGAAGTACGATTTCCATCATCTCGACGCCCCTTCCTTTCCCCCCGTGGGTTTCATAGGTAGGGACGCGGCGCCCGCGAATCGGTCACGCAATGGCCCGAGGCCCCCCCGGCCGCCCCGTCGAAAGACCGGTCCCGGCCGGATCCAGGGTTTCCACGGACGGCTAGCGGCTTTTCCCGGGGCCGTCCGCGCCGGTCGTCCCCGTCGCCTCGTCCTCCCCTTTCGCCGGCGCGCCCGTTCCGGTCCGGGTGGTGTCGAGAGCCAGCGCCGCGGAGTTGATGCAGTAGCGGAGGCCGGTCGGCTCGGGGCCGTCGTCGAACACGTGGCCCAGGTGTCCGCCGCAGCGCGCGCACAGCACCTCGGTCCGGGGCATGCCCAGGGTCCGGTCGGTCTCGAGCCTCACGTCGGCCGGGTCCACCGGCTGGTAGAAGCTGGGCCAGCCCGAGCCCGAGTCGTACTTGGTGTCGGAGCTGAAGAGCGGCTCCCCGCAAGCGGCGCACCGGTAGAGGCCGCGATCGTGCTCGTTCCAGTACTTGCCGGTGAAGGCCCTCTCGGTTCCCCCGTGGCGGAGGACCTGGTATTGCTCGGGGGTGAGTTCCCGTTTCCATTCCGCGTCGGTCTTGACCACCTTGTCCGCCATGTCGGTATCGCTCCTCTTTGAATCACTGAGGGTCGTCCGGTCCGCCGCCGAGGCCGCGCCGTGCGGACGCTGGGCGCAGGCGGCGGCCGCTGCCAGCGACGCCGCGACGGCGGCAAGCATTGCAAATCGTTTCATGAGGGACTCCTTCCGTCCGGGCGCCGGCCCGGTCGCCCTCAGTACGGAAGGCCCCGTTCCGGCGTGACCGCTCCCCCGGGTTCCGCTTGCCGCCGGAGCGCCGGCGGCGGCGCGCAGCGGATGGTGAGCGGCTCCCCGGTCGCGGGGTGGGCGAGCCGGAGTTCCACCGCGTGGAGCCGGTACCCCGGGTCGCCGGGGAGCGCGGTGGCGTCCGGCGCCGGGACCCCGCCCGCGGGGTAGAGCGGGTCTCCCTCCAGCGGATACCCCGCCGCGGCCAGATGAATCCGGATCTGGTGCGGGCGGCCGGTCTCGATCTCCACCTCGGCCAGGAAAGCGCCGTCACGGCGCTCGAGCACCGTCACCGTGCTCCGGGACGGTTTCCCTCCGGGGCACGCGGCGTGGACGCTCCCGAGGAGCGCGTGCGGAACCGGTCCGATCGGGACCGCGACCTCGAACCGGTCGCGCCCGGGCGCCCCCGACGCCAGCGCCCGGTAGCGCTTGCCGACCGAGCCCCGCCGCCAGTCGCGGGCCACCGCCGCCCGCGCCCCGGCGGTCCGGGCGAAGAGCGTCACCCCTGACGTCCACCGCCCCAGCCGGTGCATGGGCGATGCCTCCGGGTAGCGCTCCCGCACCGCGGCCAGGAGGGTGTGCTCCAGGTAGCCGCCTCCCGGCATCGCCGGAAGCCCGGCGGGCTTGGCCACGGCCAGGAGATCCACGTCGCGGTGGAGGACAGCGAAGTCGAGCGGGACCGGGCGTTCCGACCAGGCCGGCCGTTCCCAGGCGAGTTCCATCCCCGCCGCGAGCGGTCTTCCGGGGTCGCGCACGGGCTCGCCGTCCACCCGCACCTGCCCGGCGGCGATCCGCGCCCGCCACTGGGCCGGAGTGGAATGGGGGTAGCGCGCGCTCAGGTAGCCGAGCACCGTGGTCCGGTCCGGCACGATCCCGACCCGCTCGCCATAGAGATACCCGTGGTTCACCGGCATGGTCCGGTAAGTATGCACGACCCCGGGCCGCAGGTCAGAACATGTCCGGCATGCCCGGCGCCGGTCCGCCGAACACCGCCGCCGCCGCGCCGAGCGCGCCCGCCTCGCCCTCCAGGAGCCCGGCGAGCGACAACTCCCACGGGGTGAGGAATCCGGAGTAGAGCGTGGCCAATCCCCGCGCCCCCACCCGGAGGGCGCCGTCCCCGCCGGGTGAGACCCGCCCCCGGCCCTCCGCGACCTCGAGCACGATGCGGCCGGCGTTTCCGGGGAGCACGTCGTCCGCGACCTCGAGGGCCAGCGATCCCCGGGCCCCCATCGGGTAGCCGCGCGCCTCGAGCGCGGCCTTCACGTCCACCACCCGGATCATCCAGATGTCGGCGAGGGTCGCGCGGTAACGCTGCTCGGGGATGAGATGGATCAACGGATGCGCGAGCGAGCCCACCGGCCAGTGGATCTTGCGGGCGAGGGAGCTGTGGTCGGCGAGAAAGGTCAGGAGCCGCCTCGCCGAGGCCCCGGTGGACGCCGCCAGGTCGCTGATCCGCAGATCGTAGCCCGACGCCTCCTTGTGGGCGGTGAAGTAGAGATAGCCGGTGAGGCGGCCCCCCTCGACCACCCCGTAAGCCTTGGCCTCCTCCTCGTTGGGGCGGCGGATCCGGTGCCAGATAGGTTCGCAGCGGTCCAGGTGGCCGCTCCGCTCACGGGCGAACGCGGTATAGGCATCCCGCACGGCGGGGAGGTCCGCCTCGGTCAGGGGCCGGACCGGGAGGGTGCGGTCGCGCACTCCGATCAGGTTCGCCGGCACCTCGAGCGAATAGCGGACGCCCGCCTGATCGTAGCCGGCCTTGCGATAGAGAGTCTGGGTGGCCGGGTAGAGCGCCGAGAGCGCCACCCCACGCCCGCGAAGCTCTTCCAGGACCGACTTCATCAGGGCGAAGCCGGTCCCCCCGCCCCGGCTCTCCGGAGCCACCCCCACCGCGGCCACCCCGGTCGTGGGGACGGGGCGGCCTCCCCAGAACTGGCCCATGTCCAAGAGCCAAAGCCCGGCCTGAACCGATCCTCCCCGGCGAAGCACGCGAAGCCGCTGGGTGCCGAGCCGGTCCATTCGGCGGCGCACCCCGTCGGAGGGCGCGGTGAAGGCCTCGGAGAGGATGGCGGCGAGCCGGTCGAGCTCCTCGCCGATGGGGGGACCGTATGCGGAAACGTCGTTCATGGCGCCCTCGCGGGACCGGGGGTTCGCCGGCAAAGCCGGCGCCGGTCGGTGAAACGGCCTGGCGATCCGGTTTTTGGTACGCGTCCCGGGGCCGGCGGTCGGCCGCCCGGGGCCTCGGTCCGAACCCCGTCAGGGCCCGGGCTGGCCGCCGCGCGCCGACCGCCAGCTCCCGGCGTCCAGCGCCAACAGGATCGCGTCACGCCAGGCGCCGCGCTTCCAGTAGCGCTCGGGCAGGCGGCCCACCTCGCGGTAGCCCACCCGCTTCAGCATGGCCAAGGACCGGTCGTTTCCGCTCAGGACCTCGGAGTACAGCATGCGCAGTCCCACGGTTTCGAACAGGTACTCCGAGCGCACCCGGGCCGCGTCGGAACCGTAGCGCTTGCCCCAGAAATCCGGCCGGCCGATGAAACTTCCGGTCACCGCGTTGCCGTTCCGCCAGTCGATCCGGTGCGCGCCGCTGAACCCGATGTGCTGGCCCTCCAGGGTCTCGACGGCGAGAAGGATGTCGGTGCCGCCGGGCTGCGAGACGCGGTCGAAGAACGCCTCCTCGTTGACGCTGGTGACCGGGAGATCGCCGACCAGGAGCCAGGCGGTCACCACCGGATCGTTGAGCCAGGCGGTGCCGTTTTTTAGGTGCTTTTCCTTGTCCAAAGGAACGAGCCGGGTCAGCTCCCCCTCCCATCCGAACGACATGGAGATCTCCTTTCCGGTCCGCGCGCGGCGGAAACCCGAGTCTAGACCATTTGGAGCGGCCGGTCCCGGTCGCGCCGCCCCCGGTCACCGGCCCAAGGGGGTTCCGGGGGTCCCCGGCGCCGCGCCGCCCGCCGGTGGGCCGCGTCTTCCGCCCGTGCCGCGCGGGCTCCATTT
Organism: Candidatus Eiseniibacteriota bacterium; assembly: GCA_963728475.1. Taxonomy (GTDB): domain Bacteria; phylum Eisenbacteria; class RBG-16-71-46; order JABDJR01; family JABDJR01; genus CAVSKL01. The sequence goes on along the minus strand of CAVSKL010000001.1, from coordinate 640,166 downwards.
TCCCCTCGAAGGAATTCATGAAACACTACCGGCGCGCCGCGCGTCCTATACATTATGGGCGGGCCGGCCACCGCCCGAACGCGTTCCCTCCCTCTGGGTGCGGGGGCCCCTCAGATGCGCAGGTTCCTCAAACTCGGTTCCATGACCCTGCTCGCCGCCCTGGTGGTGGGAGCGGGGATCCTGGTGCTGGCCAACGACCATGCCGCGCGCCGCCGGACGCATCCCCTCGCCGCCGACACCCTGGCCGAGGCGGACCGGAGCGAGCTGGAATCGTTCTTCCGGCTGCGGGCCGCGGTGGGCGACTCGGTGTGGCCGGGTCTGGCCACCGCGCCGATCCCGGTGGTGCTCTACAACGACAAGTTCGAGTTCCTGGCCGGGGCTTCCGTCCCCGTGGCGCCGTGGAAGGCGGCCACCGGCGAAAGCGTCGGCGGGGAACCCGTCTACCGCCGTCCGGTGGAGGATCCCCAGGCGTTCGCGATCCCGGTGGGGGACGGTTGGGGGGCAAGCCTCTTCACCTGCGAGCGGTTGAACCGCGAGTCGCTCCTCGGCATGCGCCGAGCGCTTCCCGGGCCTCTGGCCGCGGTGTTCCCGTACTGGTTCGTGACTTACGGGCGCGATTTCCACCAGGCGCTTCTCCTGCACGAGTGCCTGCACGCCTACCAGGCGATCCGGGCGCCGGAGCGGTTCGCCGATGCCCAGCGCGCCTACCGGTACGAGGCGGCCTATCCCTCCGCCGATCCCGCGTTCGCCGCCGCCTGGACCCAGGAAGGGCGGCTCCTGGCCCAGGCCCTGAACGCCCGCGACGTCACCCGCCTGCGCGACCTCGCCGCGGAGTTCCTGAGGGTGCGGGCCGAGCGCCGCCGCGCCGCCCGGCTCACCCCCGAACAGATCGACTACGAACGCGAGATGGAGTGGCTGGAGGGTCCGGCCAAGTACGCGGAGATGCGGTTCTACGAGCTGGCGGCGGCCTCCGAAGGCGGCGGATTCCGGCGCGGGTTGCCCTACTGGAGGGACGACCTCCGCCGGCTCCGCACCAAGCTGGGGGCGCTTCCCGGCGACCAGCGCTTCTACCTGAGCGGCATGGCCCAGGCCGAGCTTCTCGACCGGCTCGGCGCCCGCTGGAAGGACCGGCTCCTCGCCGGCGACGTCCACCTGGAGGAGCTGCTCCACGACGCCTGTAACGCGGTCCGGGACGAGAGCGCCGCGATCCGCTGACGCTCCTCAGCGTTTGTCCGAGGCCCCACCGAGGAGCGCCTCCACGGTGCGCGCCAGCCCCAGGGTCACCCGCGCGGTGCGCTCGTAGTCCAGCGTCCCGGGAAGGTCGCCGGCCCCGTGGTAGTCGGGATTCCGGAAGGGGACGGTGTCGGTGAGCATGATCGCCGGGTAGCCCTCCTGCCAGAAGCTCCAGTGGTCCGACCAGCCCACGCCGGGGAGCCGCCCGGGGAGGGCGCCGCCGTGGCAGGGGAAAGCGGTGGTGGTCCGGAACGCCTCCACGGCCCGCCGCAGCAGCCGGTGCGAGCGAAGATTCCCCACGAAGGCCACGAAATCCCCGCGGCCGGGATAGTAGAGGGCGAGAGGGAAGGGGTAGCGCTGGGTGCCGGGCCCGGTCCTGTAGCAACCGATCGACTCCACCGAAAGCATGGCCACGATACGGTCGCCGCGCCGGCGGCAGTTCCGGGCGTGGATCACGCTCCCCGAGGCCTCGGTCCGGGAGTAGGGGTTCTCCTCGTTCACGAAGGCAACCAGGCGCAGGGTGCGCTCGAAGCTCCGCCCCGGGGCGCGGAACCGCCGGGCGAGCTCGATCAGCGCCGCCATCCCCGACGCATTGTCGTCCGCCCCCGGGGAGCCGGGCACGGTGTCGTAATGCGCGCCGACCAGGACGATCTCCTCCGGCCGCCGGTGGCCGGGAAATTCGACGATCAGGTTGGCGACCGGGAGCCCCCGGGCGGTGAGGGTTTCTCGGGTGGGGACGAGTCCGATCGCCCCCAGCCGCGACGCCGTCCACTCCGAGGCCGCCTCCAGCGCCCGCGGCCGCTCCAGGTGGCGCTCGCCGATCGCCCCGGCCAGCGCGGACACGTGTTCGCGGAGCCACTCCGCCAGCAGGCGCTCTTCTCCGGTGAGCGGGGGGAGCGGCCCCCGGTGGGGCGTACCCGGGGCCGAGGTCATCCGGCGGAGCGCGAGGTGAATGGCGGAGGCCAGCGCCGCCGCCACCGCCGCCGTAACCGCCGCCGCCGCGAGGAATGGATGCGCCGTCATGCCTCTCCCGCGCTACCGGCCGGGCTCGATCGACGCCGCCGGCCGGGGCCGCCGATCGGGCCAGGGCGGGAGCTTGAAAGGATCCCCGCGTGGACGTGAACAGTACCGGCGCGGCGCCGGCCGCCGCTCCTCGCGGGTGAACCCTATCATCGCGGTGGCGCTGCGTGTCGGTCGTTCCGGGGCGCGGTCCGGCGTCGGAAGTTCCGGGGCGCGGTCCGGCGTCGGTAGTTCCGGGACGCGGTCCGGCGTCGGTAGTTCCGGGGCGCGGTCCGGCGTCGGAAGTTCCGGGGCGCGGTCCGGCGTCCCGCTCGCGTTCTCGATCGGGTCGAGACCGGCGCGGTCCGGCGTCCCGCTCGCGTTCTCGGTCGAGTCGGGACCGGCGCGGTCCGGCGTCCCGCTCGCGTTCTCGGTCGAGTCGGGACCGGCGCGGTCCGGCGTCCCGCTCGCGGCGGCGGGTCCCCCTTCGGCGTGGCGTCCCTCGCAGCAGGCCTGCGCATCACCGCCTCAGGCCCGCCTTCGCGCTCGGGCGCCGGCCCACTTCGGTCGGAACGCGTTCAACACTCGAAGTCGCCGGGCGCCTGGCCCGCTTCAGTCGGAACGCGATCAACACTCGAAGTCGCCGGGCGCCTGGCCTGATTCGGTCGGTGCCCATCGTCGATTCAGTCCGGTCGGCGCTCGTTTCGAGAATAGGGACCCGGGTCCCGCGCCTCCCCAGCTCGCGCGGGCGCAGTCTCCCTTGAACCGGGCGGTCCGCGCCGCCGCCGCGGACGTGGAGAACCAAGATCGCTGGCCCCGAGCACAACCAAAATCGCTTGTATCCGTGTACCCGGGTATCGTCGTGTGCGACAATAAGTTAAGACTGGTTCGCCGAATATCGCCGGTCCAGTTCATCGCCGGTCCAGTCCGGTCGGCGCTTGTTTCGAGAATAGGGACCCGGGTCCCGCGCCTCCCCAGCTCGCGCGGGCGCATTCTTCCTTGAACCGGGCGGTCCGCGCTGCCGCGCCGACGTGGAGAACCAAGATCGGTGGCCCCGAGCACAACCAAAATCGCTTGTATCCGTGTACCCGGGTATCGTCGTGTGCGACAATAAGTTAAGACTGGTTCGCCGAATTTCGCCGGTCCAGTTCGGTCGGCGCTCATCGCCGGTCCAATTCGGTCGGTGCTCATCGCCGGTCCAGTCCGGTCGGCGCTTGTTTCGAGAATAGGGACCCGGGTCCCGCGCCTCCCCAGCTCGCGCGGGCGCATTCTTCCTTGAACCGGGCGGTCCGCGCTGCCGCGCCGACGTGGAGAACCAAGATCGGTGGCCCCGAGCACAACCAAAATCGCTTGTATCCGTGTACCCGGGTATCGTCGTGTGCGACAATAAGTTAAGACTGGTTCGCCGAATATCGCCGGTCCAGTCCGGTCGGCGCTCATCGCCGGTCCAGTGCATGGCCGGTCCAGTTCGGTCGTTGCCCATCGCCGGTCCAGTCCGGTCGGCGCTCGTTTCGAGAATAGGGACCCGGGTCCCGCGCCTCCCCAGCTCGCGCGGGCGCATTCTTCCTTGAACCGGGCGGTCCGCGCTGCCGCGCCGACGTGGAGAACCAAGATCGGTGGCCCCGAGCACAACCAAAATCGCTTGTATCCGTGTACCCGGGTATCGTCGTGTGCGACAATAAGTTAAGACTGGTTCGCCGAATATCGCCGGTCCAGTTCGGTCGTTGCCCATCGCCGATCCAGTTCATCGCCGGTCCAGTTCGGTCGGTGCCCATCGTCGATTCAGTCCGGTCGTTGCCCATCGCCGGTCCAGTCCGTTCGGCGCTCGTTTCGAGAATAGGGACCCGGGTCCCGCACCTCCCCAGCTCGCGCGGGCGCATTCTTCCTTGAACCGGGCGGGTCCGCGCCGCCGCGCGGACGTGGAGAACCCATATCGCTGGCCCCGAGCACAACCAAAATCGCTTGTATCCACGTATCCGGGTATCATCGTGTGCGAAAATGAGTTTCCCCGTACCCGGGTATCATCATGTGCGGCAATAAGTTAAACTTTGTTCGCCCCCTCCGGTTCCAGCGCGCGCAGCACCCATGTGGGGCGGTCCTCGCCGCCCAGAACCCGCCCGTCGAATCGGGTGACCCCGGTCAGCACCAGCGCGCTCGCGATCCCGAACCGCGACGCCCCCCGGATGTCGGTGGAGATCTGGTCACCGACCATGACTAGGTCGCGGGTCCCCGCGCGGTGCTCCGCTTCCCGGAACATGGGTGCATGAGGCTTCCCCAGAGGCACGAAGCGGAGATCCTCGCGGCCGGGATGGAGCGCCCGCAAAGCGTTCTCGATCAGGAATGCCACCGCCCCGCCGGTGATCCCGAACCGGCCCGGCCCCGCCGGGTAAATGAGGTCCGGGTTGGCGAGGATGAGCGGGGTCGGGAGCCCCGCCTCCAGCCGCCGGTGAACCAGGCTCAGCGCCGCGTCCACCCCGGGGAGGAGGTCGTAGCCCCCCTCGTCGCACACCACCACCACCTCGGCCTCGGCGCCGTTCGCCAGCGGCACCGGGACCCCGCCAGCCCGGCGCACGTACTCGAGTGAGTCCGGCGGGCCGAGCACTCCCGTCTGGGCGCCGCGCAGGCCGTGCTCCTCGAAGTACGGGGCGAGGGTCAGGCCCGAGGTGATCACCCGGCCGGCGTCGACCGCGATCCCGAACTCCCGGTATCGGCGGGCGGCGGTCTCGGGAAGCCGGGACCCGTCGTTGGTGAGGATGAAGTAGGGCTTCCCCACCGCGTTCAGGTGGGCGATGAAGGCGCCGGCCCCGGGAAGCGGATGGTCGTGGGTGATCAGCACGCCGTAGGCGTCGAGCAGGATGCAGGCGTAGCGCTCCAGCAACTCCGGCACGGTGATGGGCGGCAGGTCGTTCACGTCGCGGTCTCCACCCGGATTCCCGGCCGCACCAGGATGAGCTCGGCCACCGGATCCTCGTTCAATCCCAGGGCGCCGCGCACCGCGGCGGCGTAGTCGGCGAGCTGTGCCCGGTAGTGTTCGGCCAGCGCGCGCGGGTCGCCGGCGTCGGTCTTGTAGTCGGCCACGTGCACCCGGCCGTCCAGCCGGTAGACCAGGTCGGCGTAGCCGTGGACGACGGTGCCCGCGTCGTCCAGGTACAGGACCGGGAGTTCGCGGCCCAGGATCTCGGCCCCGGCCAGCCGTGACGGAAGTTCCGAGGTCACGAACCCGGCCAGAAGCTCTCCCGCCGCTTCCAGCACGTCGGCGGGGTCCAGGCCGAACTCCGCCGCCGACCCCGGGGCGGCCCGGCGCACCAGCTCCGGCACCGCCGCCGGTTCCCGGAAGTCCCAGTGCTCGAGCACGGCGTGGACCGCGCCTCCCGCCGCCCGGGCCAGGTCGCGCCGGCGGGCCCCGGGGGTCTCCGCCGCGTCCTCGGCGCGGGAGTCGGCGGTCTCGGCGCGATGGTCGGCGCTGGGGGTCCGCGAACGGCGCGCGACCGCCCCCGACGCCAGAAGGGCGGCGTCGCGGAAGGCCCCGGCCAGGGCCGCGGGGTCGAGCGGGGTGCGTGCGGCCTCGCCCACCGGCGGCGGTCCCGCGGTCACCACCCGGTGGAGCACCGTCCCTCCCGCCAGCTCCGTGCCGCAGCCGCTGAAGGGATCCTCCGGGTGGTCCTTGTCCACCGCGTATCCCCAGTGCTCCATGATCCCCTTCATCCACGAGTTGAAGCTCTGGACCGCGCTGTTGACCAGGATCAGCCGCTCCCGGGCCCGGGTGGCGGCCACGTAGAGAAGGCGCTTCTCCTCGGCCGCCTCGTGGCGGGCGTTCTCGACCTCGGCCAGCACCGCGGCGGTGTTCCGCCGCACCACCCGCCCCGTCACCACCGCCGACAGCCGGTCGGGGCCACGCCCCCGGAACACCCGCACCCGCGTCTCCGCCAGGTTGGGATGGGTGCCGCGGCAGAGATCGGGGAGGATCACTACCGGGTACTCCAGCCCCTTGGCCTTGTGCATGGTGAGGACGCGCACCGCGTCCACCGCCTCGTCGGCCAGCGGGCTCTCGCCGATCGTGCGATTTCCGGTGAATTCATCCTCGAGGCTCCGGATCGCCTCCTCCAGGGTCAGCCCCTGCTCCCGGGCCAGGGTGGCCGCGCGCTCGGCCAGCTTCCGTACGTTGGCCGTGCGCTGCGCACCCTCCTGGTAGCCGGCCTGGACGAGGAGGAACCCGCTCTCGGTGAGGACGGCGAGAATGCGCCGGTCCACCGGGAGGTAGCGGGTCGCGGCATCCAGCTCGCGCAACCGGGCCAGGCCCGCGGCCACCACCGGGGCGGCTCCGGCCGCGGCGGGAAGCGGCTCGGAGGGCCAGTACCAGCGTCCGCCCGCCTTCGCATAGGCGGCCAGCTCGAGGTCGGCGGCCCCGCCCAGGCTGGAGCGGAGGACGGCCAGGGTGGCCACCGGATCGGCGGGGTTGGCCAGCGCCCGCAGCAACGCCAGCGCCTCCACCACCTCCGGCCGCTCGGTGAAGGCCTTGCCGCCGTCGACCACGAACTCGATCCCCGCCTCCCGCATCACCCGGGTATAGAGGACGGCGTCGTTGAGCGACCGGAAGAGCACCGCCACGTCGCGGAAGTCGTACCCGCCCCCCGAGGCCGGCCGGCAGAGTTCCAGGATCTCGCGCGCCACCTCCCTCGCCTCGGCCTCGCGACGGCTCCCGGCCAGGGTGCCGTCCGGAGAGATCACCGAACGGAGCTCGGTCCGGAACTCGCCCGCCGGGACGCGGTGAGAGGCGATGGCCTCGTACTCCGGCTCCACGTGGCGATCCGGGTCGCCCGCCCCGATCCAGTTCCCGAAGAGCCGGTTCACCGGATCCAGGATCTCGGGCACGCTCCGGAAGTTGGTGACCAGGCCCTCGGCGCCCTTCCCCCCGCTCACCCGCTCCCGGGCCCGGGTGAACGCGGCCATGTCCGCCCCGCGGAAGCGGTAGATGGACTGCTTGGGGTCTCCCACGATGAAGAGCCGCCCCGGATCGAGGGGCGCCGCGAAGGGGTCGTCGATCGTCCCCGCGTCCTCGCGGGCGGCCAGGAGAAAGACGATCTCGTATTGGAGCGGATCGGTGTCCTGGAACTCGTCCACCAGGATCGCCCGGGCGCGCCGCGCCTCGGACCGGCGCACCGCCGGATCGTCCCGCAACAGGTTCCGCGCCAGGAGCAACAGGTCCTCGTAGGCCAGGCTCCCCTCATGCACCACCCGCCGGCGGAAGGCGGCGGCGAACGGACGGAGGGCCTCGAAGAGCCTGGGGAAGACCCCCTCGTCGATCTCGCGAAGACGCTTCAGCAGCTTCTGCGCCGCCTTGGCCCGCGCCTCGATCTCGTCCTTGCCGGGCACGCCCTTCCCCGCCGTCGGCATCTTGTCCGCGTACTCCGGAAAGGGCAGCGTCGCCGGGTCCACCGCCCGGAGCCCCTCCGGGCCCCCCTCGGAGAACGCGTCCAGGAGCGCGGTCGCGGTATCGAGGAACCGCGGCATCGCGCTCCGGGTGGAGACCTCCCCGCGATCCCCGGCGAGCCGCCGCCCCAGCTCCGAGGCCTCGGCGCCGAACGCGTCGCGCGCGTCGAGCGGCACGTAGCCCTCCCGGGCCAGCAGGTCGCAGGCCGGCGGGTCCAGGGCGATCGAGCGGGCGGCGTCCTCGATCTCGTTCTCGAGGAACGCGGCCAGCACCTCCGACCAGAGCGCGCCCCGCTCCGCCCGGGGGCCCAGCTCGCGGGCCAGGAACTCCGGCCACATCTCATCGAAGAGGATCTCCTGGGCCAACCCCTCGTCCACCCCGAACTCCGGAGGCAGGTCCGCCTCCAGCGCGCGGCGTCGGAGGAAGTCGGAGCACCAGCCGTGAATGGTGCCGATCCCGGCTCCGTCCAGGTCGTCCAGGATCGCGCGGGCGCGGGCGTGGAGGGCGTCGTCGGCCAGCCCCCGCTCGCCGCGCAGCCACCCGAGGCTCCGCGCCGCCTCGCCGTGGGCCGCCGGCGCCGCCCCGCCGGGCGCGGTGGCCAGCACCACGTCGTCGAGCGCGGCCGCCACCCGCTCCCGCATCTCGCCCGCCGCCTTCTCGGTGAAGGTGATCGCGGTCACCGACTCCAGCGGCACCTCGCGGCCGAGGAGCAGGTTCAGGAACCGTTCCACCACCAGGCTGGTCTTGCCGGTTCCGGCGCCGGCGATCACCACCAGGTTCCGGCCGAACTCGGTGGCCGCGGTCCTCCGGGCGGCGGCGTCGGAAAGCGGCCGCACCGTCATGCGCCCATCCCTTCGGCGGCTTCCACCTGGGCCAGGGTGGGCTTGCGCTTTCCTTTTCCCTCGAGCCGGAAGTACTCGCGATAGGCGTGATGCTCCTCCATCCGCGCCGCCGACGGGTAGTGGTGCCGCCGGCAGGCGGGACGGAAGTCGCACCAGTCGCAGTGGCGGCCGGGCCGGAAGGGGAACCGCCCCCCCAGGGCCAGCGCGGCCAGCACCCCCAGGGTCTCCTCGAACCCGGCGCGGTAGGCGGCGAACTCGACGGGGTCGAGAGGCTGGGCCCCGGCCCGGGCGAAGCCGGCGTCGGGCAGGTAGGCCGGGCCCAGGCCCAGCAGCTCGGCCGCGACCTCCCCCGGCGCGCCGAGCGCCTCCGCCAGCAACACGTAGAGCGGGGCCTGGACCTGCCGGCCGGCCAGGTATTCCTTCACCTCCACGCGCTTGGCCAGCTCGCCCGAGGTCTTGTAGTCGCTCACCACCCAGGTGTTGGTCTCGGTCCGGGTCACCCGGTCGGGGATGCCCAGGAGGGGGAGCGTCACCAGGCCGTCCGGCGCGGACGCCTCCACCCCGCGGGCGCGCAGGAGCGCGCTGCCGTGCCGGAGCGGGACCGCGTCCGCCTTCCACAGGGTCTCCACCGCCACCAGCTCCCGGCGCTCGCCGGCCAGCGCGCGGAGGTCGGCCTCCAGGAACGCGCGGATCTCCCCGCGCCAGATCCGCTCCGCGTTCTCCCACAGGACGGGGAAGCGCGGGCGCACCCGCTGCGCCACCGGTTCCATCACCGCGGGCCAGTGGCGCTCCGCCGCGGCCAGGCCCGCCGCAACCACCGCCGGGGGCGGGGCTGCCCCGCCCAGGAGGCCGTCGCGCTGGAGGTCCGTGACCACCCGCTCCAGGAGTTCGTGAACGTGGCGTCCCAGCTCGCGCGCCTCGAACCGGTACTCGTCGGCCGCCTCCTCGAGGGGGGCCGCCCCCAGCAGGTAGCGGAAGAAGAAGGTCTGCGGGCAGCGGCCCAGGTGCTCCAGGCCGCGCGAGGAGAACGCCCGCTCCCATCCGGTGGCCGCGCCCAGGAAGCCGTCGTAGCGGAGGGTCTTGAGCGCGTTCGCGCCGGGATCGCGCAGGAAGGCGTCCACCGTCTCCACCAGCGCCAGTCCGGGGGCCAGGGAAGCGGCCAGGTCCGGGTCGTGCCGCTTCAGGAAGGCGGCGACCCCGGGGGCGGGTTTGCGCGCCCGTTCCGAAGCCACCAGCGCCGCTTCCTCGCGGGTGAGGAGCCCGGTACGTTCCCCCAGGAACTCCGCGGCGCGGGCGGGATGAGTGGGAACGCGGACCGGCGCGCAAGCCAGCGGTTCACCGTCCCGGTCACGCCCGGCCAGCACCTCGGCCATGGCGGGGCTCCCGGGAAGGGCGCGGGCCAGCTCCCGCAGGAAGAGCGACACCGTCCGCGCCTTGCCTTCCGAGTCCGCGCGCTGCCAGGAGACGGTCAGCGACTCGGTGGCCGCGGTGAGGACCAGCGCGAAGAGCAGCCACTCCTCTTCGCGCCCCTCGCGCGACACCGCCAGGGGCCGGCCGGCGGTTTCGCGCACCCGCCGGCGCACCGCGTCGGGGAGGAGGAGGTGCTCGCGAGGGCGGCGGGGCATGAGGTCGGCGTTGAAGCCGAGAAGGATCACGTGGCGGAAGGTGAGGCCGCGGGCCTGCATCACGTCCAGGAAGCGGACGCCGTCGGTCCGGGGCCACGGGAGCCGGGCGGTCTCCACCGCCTCGGTCACGAACGCGAAGACGTCGGAGAGCGCGCCGGCCCCCTCTGCCCCGGTGGCCGCGGCCACCGCGTCCAGTCCGGCCAGGTCCTCCAGCACCCCGGCCAGGGCGTCGATCACCGCTCCCGCGGCCTGGGGTTCGCCGGGATCGGCCTCTCCCCAGCGGCGGATCCAGCGTCCGGCCAGCTCGTCCAGGAAGCGGGCGTGCCCGGCGGCGGTGCGGCAGCGGGACCAGGCCGCCTGCTCTCCGGCCCAGCTCCGCACCAGTCCGGCCAAAAGCTCCACCGACTCCACGCTCCGGCGGTGGGATTCGGCGAACTCGCGAGCCTGGACCGGGTCCTCGCGGATCCACTCCGGGGCCTCGGCGGCGGAGACCCGCTCCGGGAGTTCGCTCGTCCAGTCCGAGAGCCCCCCCACCACGTGGTGAACCCGGGACCAGCGGTCCCAGGCGTCCGGGCGGAATCGGCCGGGGGTCTCGCGCGCCGCCTCCGGAAGCCGGAAGTAGGGGGAGCGGAGAAGATCGACCACGGTCTGGCGCTCGAACCCGCGAGCGAGGGCGCGGATCAGGAGCAGGAACGCCCGCGCCTTGGGATGGCGCGAGAGCGCCAGCGTGGCCGAGCTGTCCACCGGAAGCCGGTGCCGCGCGAACACGGTCTCGGCCACCGGCTCGTAGGGCTCGAGCGACCGGGAGAGAATGGCGATCTCCGCCGGCGCCACCCCGTCCCGGATCCAGGCCAGGGCCCGGCGGGCGGCGGCGTTGAGTTCCGCCTCGGGGCCCTGGGCGTGGATGAGCGCGATCGGCATTCCCGGGTCCGCGGGCCGCTCCGGCACGCGGAGGAGCCGCGCCGCCCGCACCCCCGGGCGCGGCCCGTCCGCGCCGTCGTCCAGCGCCGCCGGTTCGACCCCCAGGTGGCGCCGCGTGAAGTCCCGGGCGTAGGCGAAGGCGGGGGCGAGGGGATCGGCGGGGACCAGGAAAACCGGCGGCGTCTCCGACGGAAGCGCCCGCACCAGGTCCAGGTTCATTCCCACCAGCTCGTAGGCCCCGTACTGGATGACCGCGCGGAAGGGGGGGCGGCGCGGGGCGGCGGCGGCAGCCCGGGCCAGGAGGCCGGCACGATCGGACCACGGCGGTTCCGCCCCGGCCAGGTCCGCGAGCGCCCGCTCGTACCGGGCGAGGAGCGACGCGACCTCGGCGGTCCGCGCATCGCCGGAGGCGCTCTCCCGGAGCGCGTCCGGCCCCACTCCCGCCTCGCGCAGCTCACGGAGGAGCCCGGTCAGGTGTCCCACCGCCGGCGGGTGCTCGCGCGCATAGGCGGCGAGCGGGCTCCCCGGCGTTTCCTCCAGGAACTTCCCGACCAGCAGGTCGGTGGCCGCACGGCCGAGCAGCGCCGGCGGCGCCCCTTCCAACTCGTTTTCCAGCAACCGGTAGGCCAGAACCAGATGGGGCGCCACCTCGACCCCGGCCAGCGCCCCGAACGCTTCCGCCAGCACCCGGCGGATCCGCGCCATCTGGCGCCGGGAAGGGACGAGGATCAAGATGGGAAAGAAGGCGTGGGCGGGGCCGTCGCGCAGCCCGCGCACGATCGCCACCAGCTCGGCCTCCAGCCTCAGGAAGTCGGGGTGGACCAAGACGCGGGGCGCGGGCCGGTTCGGCATGGCGCCGATCCTATCACGCGACATCGCCGGATCGTATAAGCTGGCATTGGATTAGCGATGCAATCAGGGCGGCGCCCGGGCGCCTCCGGCCGACGGCGCCGGGAGGCGGCGCCGCCCGGGTCCGGAGCCCCGGGACCGGGGCCGCGGAGAGGAGACCGGGATGGAATTGAAGGACGCACGGGCGCTGGTGACCGGGGGGAGCAAAGGGATCGGTCTCGCGATCGCCCGGGCCCTGGTCGAGAGAGGGGCGCGGGTGGGGATCATGGCGCGCGAGCGCGGCCCCCTCGAGGCCTCGGCCAAGGCGCTGGGCGCCCTCGCCCTGGCCGGAGACGTCGCCGACCCGGACCAGGCCCAGGCCGCGGTCCGCTCCTTCACCGGGGAGTTCGGCGGGATCGACATCCTGGTCAACAACGCCGGAATCGGCGCCTGGGGCACGATCGCCGAGGTGAAGCGCGCCGACTTCGAGCGGGTCATGGCGGTCAACGTATTCGGCACCCTCATCATGACCCAGGCCGCGCTACCCCACTTCCTGCGGCAGAAGGGGGGGCACGTGGTCAACATCTCCTCCACCGCCGGCACCCGCGGGTTCGAGGGGGGCACGGTCTACGTGGCCTCGAAGTTCGCGCTCCGGGGGATGACCGAGTGCTGGCGGGCGGAGCTCCGGCGGCACGACGTGCGGGTGATCCTGGTCAATCCCAGCGAAGTGCAGACCGGGTTCGGGGGACGGGGCGAGCCGGCCTCGCCCAATCCCAGGAAGCTGGTGAGTGAGGACGTGGCCGAGGCGGTGGTGGGGGCGCTCCAGCTCGCCGACCGGGGATTCATTCCCGAGTTCTCGGTCTGGGCCACCAACCCGTTCTAGAACGGGGAGGATGCAATGTTCGGGAAATCGGTGACCCTGTTCAAGCTCTTCGGGTTTGCCGTCCGGGTGGATTTGAGCTGGCTCCTGATCGCCGCGCTCATCACCTGGTCCCTGGCCCGGGGGGTGTTTCCGCGCGAGTTTCCGGCCCTGGAGGCGGCCACCTACTGGATCATGGGGGTGGCGGGAGCGCTGGGGCTCTTCCTCTCCATCATTTTCCACGAACTCTGCCACTCCCTGGTCGCCCGGCGGTTCGGGCTGGAGATGCGGGGGATCACGCTGTTCATCTTCGGCGGCGTGGCGGAGATGACCGAGGAGCCCCCGAGCCCCCGGGCGGAGTTTCTGATGGCGGGGGCGGGTCCGCTCTCGAGCATCCTCCTGGGCGGGGCGGCGCTGGCGCTCCACTACGCCGCCCGGCTGCATCTGGGTGTCCCGGTGGACGGCGTCCTCACGTACCTGGGATGGATCAACCTGGCGCTGGCCGGCTTCAACCTGATCCCCGCCTTCCCCCTGGACGGGGGGCGGATGCTCCGGGCGGTGCTCTGGGGCCGGCGGGGGAACATCAAGTGGGCCACGCGGATAAGCTCCACCATCGGTTCGGGGTTCGGGATGGTTCTGATCGTCCTCGGCGCGATCTCGTTTCTCACCGGGAACCTCGTGGGGGGCGTCTGGTGGTTCCTGATCGGAATGTTCATGAGGGGGGCGGCGGGCCAGTCCTATCGCCAGCTGGTGCTCCGGCGGGCGCTGGAGGGGGAACCGGTGAGCCGGTTCATGTCCACCGACCCGGTCACCGTGGATCCGGACACCTATGTCCGGGACCTGGTCGAGAACTACATCTACCGGACCCATCACAAGCTCTATCCGGTGGTGGACGACGGAAGCCTGAAGGGATGTGTGACAATATCCCAGATCAAGGAGGTTCCGAGGGAGAAGTGGGACTGGACCCGGGTGCGGGACATCGCCTCGAGCTGCTCCGAGCGGAATACCATCGCTCCGGACGTGGACGCGATGGAGGCGTTGACCCGGATGAGGCAGCACACGGTGAGCCGGCTCATGGTGGTGGAGGATGGGCGGCTGATGGGCATTCTCTCCCTCAAGGACCTGATGCATTTCCTGTCCATGAAGGTCGAGCTCGAAGCGAGCTGACCGGGGCCGCGCGGGGCGACCCGCACGGGCCGAAGCCGTTCCAACCCAGGGCGATTCGAGGAACGAACCCATGAGCCAGGCCGGTCGAAGGGCACGAACGGGACTGTTCGCGCTCCTGGCCGTCGTGATCGGGGGGGCGCTGGCGGCCTCCCCCGCCTCGGCGCAGTACTTCGGGCGCAACAAGGTGCAGTACGAGCGCTTCCACTTCAAGGTGCTCCACACCGAGCACTTCGACATCTACTTCTACCCCTCCGAGGAGGAGGGGGCCCGCGACCTGGGACGGATGGCTGAGCGCTGGTACACCCGCTACGTACGGATCTTCCGGCACCACCCCACGGAGAGGAAGCCGGTGATCCTCTACGCCAACCACGCCGACTTCGAGCAGACCAACGTGGGCGGGGGATTCATCGGCCAGGAGACCGGCGGGTTCACCGAGAGCCTCAAGAACCGGGTGGTGATGCCGCTCACCGGCGACTACGCCGCCGACGATCACGTGATCGGGCACGAGCTGGTCCACGTGTTCCAGTACGACATCGCCAGCGTCGCCGAGGACAGCGTGGGCTTCAACATCAACCGGATGCCGCTCTGGATGATCGAGGGCATGGCCGAGTACCTGTCGATCGGACGGGACGACCCGAACACCGCCATGTGGATGCGGGACGCGCTGCTGCAGAAGGACTTTCCGACCCTGAAGCAGCTCTCCACCGACCCCAAGTATTTCCCCTATCGCTACGGCGAGGCGCTGTGGGCGTTTCTGGCCGGCCGCTGGGGGGACGACAAGGTCGTCTCCATCTACCGGGCCATGGGCCTCCGCTCCATGGACTACGCGTTCCTGCGCTACACCGGCATGAACGGCGACTCGCTCTCGACGGTGTGGAAGAACGCGGTCGCGAGCGCGTACCTTCCCGCCATGGCCGGGCGCGCCGATCCCGACTCGGTGGGAAAGAAGATCCTGGCCCCGGATTTGGACGCCGGGCAGATGAACCTGGCGCCGGCGGTGAGTCCCGACGGCACCCGGGTCGCCTTCCTCTCGGAGAAGGACCTGTTCTCCATCGACCTCTTCGTGGCGGACGCCGCGACCGGGAAGATCCTCCGCAAGCTGGCCAGCTCGGCCTCGAACCCCCACTACGACTCCCTGCGGTTCATCGACTCCGCCGGAAGCTGGTCGCCGGACGGGAAGCTGCTGGCCTTCGTGGTGTTCATCAAGGGGGACAACGCGATCGCGATCGTGGACGCGGAGACCGGCAAGTTCGAGCGGAGCGTGCGGGTTCCGGAGGCCCACGGAATCTCCAATCCCGCCTGGTCGCCGGACGGGAGCAGGATCCTCTTCTCCGGGACCTCGGGCGGGGTCAGCGATCTCTACACGTACAACCTGGAGACCGGCGCCGTCCGCCAGCTCACCAACGACCGGTACGCGGACCTGGAGCCCACCTGGTCCCCCGACGGAACCACCATCGCCTGGGTCACCGACCGCGGATCGCGGACCAGCTTCCAGGACCTCACCTACAGCGAGAAGGGCATCGGCCTCATGAACGCGGACGGGAGCGACGTCCGCTGGCTCGCCCCCTTCAAGGGCTTCAAGCACATCGACCCGCAGTTCGGCCCCGGGGGGAAGACGATCTTCTTCATCTCCGACCGCGACGGCTTCAGCGACGTCTACCGCATGAACCTGGAGGGGGGCGACCTCCGCCAGGTCACCAACGTGGCCACCGGGGTGAGCGGGATCACCGACCTCTCGCCGGCCATGAGCCTGTCCCGGGAGGGGGGGCGGCTCATGTTCTCGGTGTTCGTGAAGGGGAATTACAACGTGATGGCGGTGGAGGGGGACCGGCTCCGGGGCGAGCCGGTGAAGCCCCTGGCGGTCACCCCGGAGCTGCCGCCGGTGGCGGCCGACTCCGCCGCGGCCGCCGACTCGCTCCGGGCCCGCGCGTCCGGGGCCGCGGCCGGGTCGAACGGGGTGGACGGAGCGGGGGGGGGGAGGGCGCAACGGAACGCCCCCGCGGCCCCCTCCACCGGCACCGAGGCCTCGGGCGGGGGCGCCGCGATCCCGGCGCGGCCGGTGCACACCGACACCCTGACCGTGCTCACCACCCCCGGCAACGCCGCTCCCGACGGCAAGCACGTGACCTTCACCGCCACCGCGGACACCTCGGGTGTGCGGCCTCCGCCGCCGCCGGTGACCGTGGACAAGCCCTGGAACCTGCCGCCGGAGACCCCCTGGGTGAAGAGCGCGGTGGCCGCGTACCACGATGATCCCTTCACCGGGCTTCCCACCACCAGCGACTTCGCCACCAGCCGGTACCACCCGCACCTGCAGCTCGACTACATCGGGGCGGTGACCGCGGGGGTGGCGGTAGACCGGTACGGGGTGGGGATCGGAGGCGGGGTGAGCGGCTACTTCAGCGACATGCTGGGGAACCACGAGGTGGGGGCCGCGCTCCAGGCCAACGGCGGGATCAAGGACGTCGGCGGACAGGTGATCTACATCAACCGCACCCACCGCTGGAACTGGGGCGCCAGCCTGGAGCACATTCCCTATCTCAGCGTGCTCACCGGATACGCCATCCAGGGCGACAGCACCGTCACCCAGCAGATCCGCGACCGGGTGTTCGTGGACAGCGCGTCGCTTTTGGCCGCCTATCCCTTCTCCACCACACGGCGGATCGAGGCCTCGGCCGGATTCACCCACCTGGGGTACAACCGCGAGGTGGAGACCCTGACCACCGATCTCAACACCGGGTTTTCCACCGACCGCATCACCAGCGGCCAGGCGCCCCCCGGGCTGAGCCTGATCGAGGGCGAGCTGGCCTACGTGGGGGACTATTCCTACTTCGGGTTCTGCTCGCCGATCAAGGGCGGGCGCTACCGGGTGGAGCTGGATCCCACCTTCGGGACGCTGCAGTTCGAGACCGTGCTCGCGGACTTCCGGCACTACTTCTTCTTCAATCCGGTCACGGTGGCGATGCGCGGCATCCACGTCGGGCGTTACGGCCCCGACTCCGAGAGCGACCGCATCAACCCGCTGTTCCTCGGCTACGAGACCCTGGTCCGGGGTTACAGCAGCGGATCGTTCAGCCTGAGCGAGTGCGGCAACGATCCGAACTGCCCGTCCTTCAACCGGCTGTTCGGTTCGCGGATCGCGGTGGCGAACCTGGAGGTCCGCCTTCCCGTGCTCGGCACCAAGCAGTTCGGTTTGCTGAATTTCCCATACGCCCCTACCGAACTTTCGGCATTCCTCGACGGGGGGGTGGCCTGGACAAGGGACCAGGGTCCGGTGCTAAAGTTATCTCATTCGTCATCGGAGACCGGGTCGCTGGAGCGGACCCCCGTGTTCAGCACGGGACTGTCCGCGCGCGTGAACGTCTTGGGCGCCCTTATCCTGGAGATTTACTACGCCTACCCGTTCCAGCGGCCGCAGAAGGGCGCTCATTTCGGGTTCCAGATCGCGCCGGGTTGGTAGGCAATTGAAATCGGGCCTGTCGCTAAGGAGTTAGAGCTCTCCCAGCGGCCGACACTCAGTCGCCGAGGGACATGGGCCAGCTATTTTCGCGGAGCGCGAATACCCTGGCCGGGGGGTCGCTTCTCCTCCTGGCGGTGGGGTTCTGTGTGTTCGGTTGGTCACTCTACACGATCAACCGCTCCGCATACGTCAATCGCGAGCAGGTGGAACGCGAGCAACCGGTTCCGTTCAGCCACCAGCATCACGTCGGCGGCCTCGGACTGGACTGCCGCTACTGCCATACCACGGTGGAAACCTCCGCCTACGCCGGTCTTCCGCCTACCCATACCTGCATGACCTGCCACTCGCGGCTCTGGACCCAGGCGAACCTGCTCGCTCCGGTCCGCCGGAGCTACCGCGACAACCAGCCCCTGGCCTGGACGCGGGTCTACGACCTCTCCGACTTCGTTTATTTCAATCACAGCATCCACATCGCCAAGGGCATCGGCTGCGAAACCTGCCACGGGCGGGTGGATCGCATGCCGCTCATGAGGGAGAACCAGCCGCTGTTCATGGAATGGTGCCTGGACTGCCATCGCCACCCGGAGAAGTACGTCCGGCCCCGGGAGGCGGTGTTCACCATGGGTTACAAGCCGCCGGAGGACCAGCTCTCGCTGGGCCGGCGCCTGGTGAAGGAGTACGGCATCCAGTCCCGCACCGACTGCATCGCCTGCCACCGCTGACACCGGGGCAAAGGGGGTCACGTGGAAATCGGCCGCATCCGCGAGCGATTGCGGAGCAAGGAAGGTCCGGCTTACTGGCGGAGCCTGGAGGAACTGGCCGCCGATCCCGAATTCCGGGAGGCGCTGTCCCGGGAGTTCCCCGAGGGCGCCTCGAACTGGGACGACGGGCTGAGCCGGCGGGACTTCCTGGGCGTGATGGGGGCGTCGCTGGCCCTGGCCGGCCTGGTCGGCTGCGGCTACCAGCCGCCGGAGAAGATCGTCCCCTACGTGAACGCGCCGGAATCGTTCGTGCCGGGCAAGCCGCTCTACTACGCCACCACCGTGCCGCTCCGGGGGATCGGGACCGGAGTCCTGGTGGAGAGCCACATGGGCCGTCCCACCCACGTGGAGGGGAACTCCGTGCGGGCCGAGGAACTGGGGGGGATGGACATCCTCACCCAGGGATCGCTCCTCACCCTCTACGACCCCGACCGGTCCCAGAACGCGCTCTACCTGGACCAGATCCTGTCCTGGGATTCGTTCGTGGCCTACATGCAGCCGCGACTGGCCGGTCTCCGCGAGTCGGGGGGGGAGGGGCTTCGCATCCTCACCGACACCGTGACCTCGCCGAGCCTCCTCGACGCCCTCGACGGGCTCCTGGCCGCTTTCCCCAACGCGCGCCGCCACCGCTGGGAGGCGGTCTCCTCCCACAACCGGCGGGCGGGGACGGCGCAGGCGGCGGGGCGCGACCTGGAACCGTGGTACCGGTTCGACCGCGCGGCCCGGATCCTGTCCCTGGACGCGGACTTCCTGAACTCGATCCCGGAGAACGTCGGGCCCACCCGCCGGTTCGCGGAGGGGCGGCGCGCGCGCGCCGGGAACCAGGATCTGAACCGGCTCTACGTGGTGGAGCCCACTCCCACCCTGACCGGCGCCGCCGCCGACCACCGGCTGCCGCTCCGGGCCTCGGAGGTGGCGCCGTTCGCCCGGGCTCTGGCCCGGCGGCTGGGCCTGGCCACCGCGGGACCGGAGTGGGCGCCGCCCTCCGGCTCCCAGAAGCGATGGCTTTCCGCGGTGGCCGACGACCTCCGGAGCCACCCCGGGGCGTCGATCGTGGTGGCCGGCGAGGGGCAACCGCCCGAGCTTCACGCCCTGGCGCTCCAGATGAACCGGGCTCTGGGGAACGTGGGAAGCACGGTGTTGCTCCGCCCGCCGCTCGACCCCCTCCCCGAGGCCCCGGAGGCCTCGATGGCGGAGCTGGCCCGGGACATGAAGGCGGGGAAGGTGAGCACCCTGGTCATCCTGGGGGGAAATCCGGTGCTCACCGCGCCCGCCGATCTCGGTTTCGCGGACGCGTTGGGCGCGGTGGAACTCAGCATCCACCTCGGCCTTTTCCGGGACGAGACCGCCCACCGCACCACCTGGCACCTCCCTGCGGCCCACCCCCTGGAGTCGTGGGGAGACTGTCCCGACGCCGACGGCACCATCATCCTCATGCAGCCCCTCATCGCGCCGCTCTACGACGGGCGCACCCCCCACGAGGTGGTGGCCTTCCTCTCGGGGGTCGACTACCCGGGCGCGTACGAGCTGACCCGGGGCTACTGGCAACGGCGCCTGAACCTCCAGGGCGAGGCGTTCGAGACCGCCTGGCGGAGCGCCCTTCACGACGGCTACGTGCACGCGACCCGGGTCGAACCGGACGGCGGCCCGGCCGCGGGGGGCGGGGGAGGGCCGCGGGACCAGGCGGAGGCGCCCTCCTCCGCCCCCGGTTCCCCGCCGTCCGGCTCCGGTTCCCCGGCCTCCGCCCCCGGGGACTACGAGGTGGTGTTCCGCCCCGACCCCATGGTCTTCGACGGCCGCTACGCCAACAACGGCTGGCTCCAAGAGCTGGCCAAGCCCAACACCAAGCTCACCTGGGACAACGCCGCCTACCTGAGCCCGCGCTCGGCGGAGGAGCTGGGGGTCGAGCGGGGGGACGTGGTCCGGGTGACGCTCGGCGGCCGCCGTCTGGAGGCCCCGGTCCTCGTGGTCCCGGGGCAGGCCGACCGCTCGGTCGCCCTCTTCCTGGGCTACGGGAGGACGCGGGCGGGCCGGCTGGGGAACGGGCGCGGCTACGACGCCTATCCCCTCCGCACCTCCGGAGCGTTGTGGTTCGCGGGCGGGGCGGTGGTGGAAAGAACGGGGGGGCACCGGCATCTGGTCACCACCCAGCACCACTGGAACATGGAAGGGCGAAGCATCATCTGCGAGGCCGGGCTGGCGGACTTCCTCCGCGATCCCCGGTCCCCTCTCAAAGACCACGAAGGCGCCGGCTCCACCGTGCTCCCCTTCTACCAGTACACCGGCAACTCGTGGGGAATGTCCATCGACCTCACCGCCTGCATCGGCTGCAGCGCCTGCACCATCGCCTGCCAGTCCGAGAACAACATCCCGGTGGTGGGGCGCGACCAGGTCGACAAGGGCCGGGAGATGCAGTGGATCCGGATCGACACCTACTACGAGGGCGACCTGGAGAATCCCAGGACCTCCCACCAGCCCGTCCCCTGCATGCAGTGCGACAAGGCGCCGTGCGAGCTGGTGTGCCCGGTGGACGCCACCAGCCACAGCAGCGACGGGCTCAACATGATGATCTACAACCGCTGCATCGGTACCCGCTACTGCTCCAACAACTGCCCCTACAAGGTGCGCCGGTTCAACTTCCTCCACTTCTCCGACAGCGACACCGAGAGCTTCAAGGCCATGCGCAATCCCAACGTCACCGTGCGGGGGCGGGGGGTGATGGAGAAGTGCACGTACTGCGTGCAGCGGATCGAGGAAGCCCGGATCACCGCCACCAAGGAGGAGCGCTCCATCGGGGACGGGGAGGTAGTGACCGCCTGCCAGTCCGCCTGCCCCACCCGGGCGATCTGGTTCGGCGACATGAACGACCCCAAGGCGAAGATCAACGACTTGAAGTCACAGCCCCACAACTACGGGCTTCTGGCCGAGCTGAACACGCTCCCGCGCACCAGCTATCTGGCCAAGATCCGGAACCCCAACCCGGACCTCGAGGGCTAGATGGCGAGCCGACCCGGACCCGGCCACCCCCGGAAGCCGCGCATGGTCGCCCCCGGCCACGACTTCGAGAGCGTGACCGCGCGGATCAGCGGGGTCAACCTCACCCGGGAGGTGCCGCGGGAGTGGATCATCGGGTTCGCGGTGGCGTTCCTCCTGGTCATGCTGCTGTTGATGGCGGTGACCTACCTCTTCACCAAGGGGGTGGGGATCTGGGGCGTCCAAATCCCGGTGGCCTGGGGGTTCGCCATCGTGAACTTCGTGTGGTGGATCGGGATCGGGCACGCCGGCACCTTGATCTCGGCGATCCTGCTCCTGCTCCACCAGAAGTGGCGGACCTCGATCAACCGCTTCAGCGAGGCCATGACCCTGTTCGCGGTGGCCTGCGCGGCCATGTTTCCTCTCCTCCATCTCGGCCGCCCGTGGCTCTTCTACTACATCATCCCGTACTTCAACAGCATGAAGCTCTGGCCGCAGTTCCGGAGCCCCCTGGTGTGGGACGTGTTCGCGGTCCTCACCTACGGGACGGTGTCGCTCATCTTCTGGTACGTGGGGCTCATCCCCGACGCCGCCTCGCTCCGCGACCGCGCCCGGCATCCCCTGGTGCGGATGGCCTACGGCGTTCTCGCCCTGGGCTGGCGGAACTCGGCGCTCCACTGGAAGCGCTACCAGACCGCCTATCTCCTCCTGGCCGCATTGGCCACGCCGCTGGTGATCTCGGTCCACAGCATCGTGGGGCTCGACTTCACCGTGGCCCAGCTCCCCGGCTGGCACTCCACCATCTTCCCGCCCTACTTCGTGGCCGGGGCCATCTACTCCGGGTTCTCCATGGTGCTCACCCTGATCATTCCGGTGCGGGTGATCTACCACATGGAGGATTTCGTGACCGACTATCACCTGGAGGTCATGGCCAAGGTGATGCTCGCGATGGGGCTCATCGTCACCTACGGCTACATCGAGGAGGCGTTCTTCTCGTACTACAGCGCCGACGTGTTCGAGCGCTACATGATGGCCAACCGGGCCCTCGGTCCCTACGGTCCGGTGTTCTGGGTGCTCATCCTCTGCAACTGCGTCAGCCCGCAGTTCCTGTGGTTCAAGCGGTTCCGGACGAGGGTGGTGCCGCTCTTCATCATCGCGGTCGTCATCAACCTGGGGATGTGGGTGGAGCGCTACGTGATCGTGATCACCAGCCTCTCCCGGGACTTCCTGCCGAGCTCGTGGCAGAGCTACCGCGGCACGGTGTGGGACTACGCCGTCCTCACCGGGTCGATCGGTCTCTTCTGCGCACTTCTGTTCCTCTTCATCCGGTTCCTGCCCATGATCTCCATGCACGAGATGCGGGAGCTGGTGCACGAGGAGGAGGGAGGCGAGGCATGAGCGCGCACCCGGTGACCCGCCGGCCGCCCCAGTACGGGCTGATGGCCGAGTACACCACGCCGGAGGCGGTGCTGGCCGCCTCCACCCGGGCCCACGAATCCGGGTACCGGCGGATGGATGCGTTCGCCCCCTATCCGGTGGAGGGG
Organism: Candidatus Eiseniibacteriota bacterium; assembly: GCA_963728475.1. Taxonomy (GTDB): domain Bacteria; phylum Eisenbacteria; class RBG-16-71-46; order JABDJR01; family JABDJR01; genus CAVSKL01. The sequence continues at coordinate 617,523 of CAVSKL010000001.1, read as the reverse complement.
CTGGCCGAGGCCCTGGGCCACACCCACCGGAGGCTGCCGTTCGCGGTGCTGGCCGGCGGGATCTTCGGGGGGACCGGCGCCTATTTCATGATGTGGTACGCATCGGTGGTGAGCTATCCGCTCGACGTGGCCGGCCGCCCGTACCACAGCTGGCCCTCCTTCGTTCCCATCACCTTCGAACTCACCGTGCTCTTCGCTTCATTCGGGGCGCTGGCCGCCATGCTGATCATGAACCGGCTCCCCAAGCCCTATCACCCGGTGTTCAACGTGGAGGCGTTCCTGCGCGCGTCGCAGGACCGGTTCTTCCTCTGCATCGAGTGCGGGGATCCGCTCTTCGATCCGGACGCCACCCGGCGCTTTTTGGAGGAAACGGATGCCGTTGCCGTTCACCACGTCCAGAGCTGAGCGGGGAGCGGCGCTGGCCGCGCTGGCCGCGGCCTTGCTGGCCGCCGGCTGCCAGCCGGTGTTCCGGGACCAGCCCTACTACCGCGCCCAGGAGCCGAGCCGGCTCTTCGCCGACTCCGCCTCGGTCCGGCCCGAGGTGCCGGGGACGGTGGCGCAGAACCTTCCCGACCATGACGCGGTCTTCTATACCGGCATGGAGGGCGGGAAACCGGCCGAGCGTTTCCCAGAGCCGGTGACCGCGGCCCTGGTGGCGCGGGGCCGGGACCGGTTCAACGTGTTCTGCGCCCCCTGCCACGACGAGCGGGGGACGGGGCGGGGGATGGTGGTCCGCCGCGGGTTCCCGCCGCCCCCCTCCTACCACACCGCGAGGCTCCGGAACGCCCCTCCCGGCCACTTCTTCGACGTGATCACCCACGGGTTCGGGATGATGTACTCCTATGGGGACCGCGTTCCCCCCGCCGACCGCTGGGCCATCATCGCCTACATCCGGGCCCTCCAGCTCAGCGACCACGTCCCCCTGGCCGCGCTCCGTCCGGGGGAGCGGGACTCGCTGGGGGAGGCGCGGCGATGAGCGCGGTGGGCCGGGGAGTGACCCGGTTGCAGCGGGCCGCGTTGGCCGCCGCCGCGGCGGGGGCCGCCGCCTGCGTGGTGGGGATCTTCGTCCGCCCCCAGGCGTTCTTCGAGGCGTATCTCTTCTCCTATCTCTTCTGCCTGTGGATCGCCCTGGGGTCGCTCTGCCTGGCCATGCTCTTCCAGGTCACCGGGGGCCGGTGGGGGCGGGCCACCCGCACCCTCCTCGAGTCGGGCTCGAGCACCCTCCCGCTCCTCGCGGTGCTCTTCATCCCCATCCTCTTCGGCATCCACGACCTCTACCCGTGGAGCCGCGCGGGGGCGGGGAGCCTGAGGGTGGTGGCGGAGAAGCGCCTTTACCTGAACATCCCTTTCTTCATCGTGCGGGCGGTGTTCTATTTCGCGGTGTGGATCTTCTTCGCCCGCCTCGTCCGCCGGTGGGGCCGGGCTGAGGCCGGCCGCGGGGGCCCCGCGAGCAAGCGGCTCAAGGCCCTCTGCTCCACCGGCCTCGTGGTCTACGTGCTGACCATGAGCTTCGCGGGGGTGGACTGGATCATGTCGGTGGATCCGACGTGGTACTCCACCGAGTTCGGGATGATCACGGTGGTGGGGCAGACCCTGGCCGGAATCGCCTTCGCCATCATCGTCACCGGGTTCCTGGTCCGGGCCGACCACGCCTCGGAGCCGGTCCCGGTGAAGGCGGTCAACGATCTCGGGAACCTGCTCCTGGCCTTCGTGATGCTCTACGCCTACATGGCTTTCGTGCAGTACCTGATCACCTGGTCGGGGAACCTGCCGGCGGAGAGCGGCTGGTTCGTGGACCGGAAAGCGGGCGGCTGGGTCTGGATGGAGCGGCTGCTCATCCTCGGGCACTTCTTCATTCCGTTCTTCTTCCTGCTCTCCCGGAGCGCCAAGCGCAATCTCCGGGTGCTGTCGGGAGTGGCGGCCCTGGTCATCGTGATGCGGTTCTTCGAGATCTTCTGGTCGGTCATCCCCACCTTCCGCCCTCACGGGTTCGCGATCACCTGGCTCGACGTGGCCGCCCCGTTGGCGCTGGTGGGGGGATGGCTGGCTTTCTTCCTGTGGCGGCTGAAGGCTTCCGGGCCGCTGGAACCTCTGGACCTCTACGCAGTGGGCGATTGACTTCATGAGCGAGATGAACGAACCGGCCGGGAAGGGACCCGGGTACGAGACCAAGGACCTGAGGCCGGACCTGATCCTGGCGGGACTCCTGATCCTGGCCGCGACCGTCGCCGGCTCCCTGCTCGGCGCCGGTTTCCTCACCCGCGGGGGCCGGCCCACCGTACCCCTGGGGAGCGCTCCCTTCACCGCCGCCGCCCGCGCGCGGGATCTGACCGAGCCCCTGCTTCAGATCTCGCCCCCCGCCGAGCTCGCCCGGTTCCGCGCCTCCGAGGACTCCCTGCTCGAGAGCTACGGCTGGGTCGATCCCGACTCCGGAACGGTCCGCGTCCCCATCGAACGCGCCATGCAGATGGTGGTGGAGGAGGGGCTGCCCGCCCGATCCGCCGCCGAGGCCGAGAGCGCGGCCGCCCCCGACTCGGTGATCCGCACCGAGAGCGGATTTGAACGCCGGCGGAGCCTCGGTTCGCCGCGCGGCGGGGGAGGGATGCGATGAGCCCCGCCCTGCTGGCCGTATGGCTTCCGTTCTCCCCGCCCGAGGCCTCGCCCTATGCCAAGCAGGTGGACCTGCTGTGCGTGGTACTCCTGGTCCTGGCCGTCTTCTTCACCCTGCTGGTGGCGGGGCTCCTCCTCTTCTTCGCTTTCCGGTACCGGGCAGGGTCGACCGCGAACCGCGACCACCCCACCGTGGACAACTACAAGCTCGAGACGTTCTGGACGGTGGTGCCGCTGGTGATGGGGCTGGTGATCTTCGTGTGGGCGGCCAAGCTCTACCTCGACGCCTACGAACCCCCCGCCGACGCCCAGGAAGTGCTGTGCGTGGGGAAGCAATGGATGTGGAAGTTCCAGCACGCGGAGGGGAAACGGGAGATCGACGCCCTCCACGTGCCGCTGGGGCGCACGATCCGGGTGAAGCTCACCTCCCAGGACGTGATCCACAGCCTCTTTGTGCCGGCGCTCCGGATCAAACGCGATGCGGTGCCCGGACGCTACACCACCATCTGGTTCAAGCCGATCCGGATCGGCACCTATCCGCTCTACTGCGCCGAGTACTGCGGGGCCAACCACTCCCTGATGGTGGGGACGGTGACGGTGATGCAGCCGGCGGACTACCGGAAGTGGCTGGCCGATCTCGACGGCCAGCCGCTCGGGACCACCGGAGCCGACCTCTTCCAGAGCCTGTCCTGTGTCACCTGTCACACCGGCCCCGACCGGCAGGCCCCGAACCTGGGCGGGCTGGCAGGAAGCATGGTGAAGCTCACCGACGGCCGGACCGTGATCGCCGACGACAACTATCTCCGGGATTCCATTCTCAACCCCAAGCTCCAGGTAGTGGCGGGTTACAAGCCGGTCATGCCCACCTTCCAGGGCCTCCTCAGCGAGGAGGACCTGGCCAAGCTCATCCACTACATCAAGTCGCTGCCGCCGGCGCCGGCGGAGAGCACCGGCGCCGCGAAAGGGATGCCATGAGCCAGGTCGTCCTCCCCGTCGAAGAGGAACGCGTCACCTACCTGAACGCGGACTACGGGATCCGCTCCTGGCTCCTGACCCGCGACCACAAGCGGATCGCCCTCCTCTACATGGTCTCGATCTCCTTCTTCTTCCTCCTGGGGGGGATCTTCGCCCTGCTCATGAGGCTCGAACTCCTCACCCCCAACGACCTTTTCGTCAACTCCGCCACTTACAACAAGCTCTTCACCATGCACGGGATCATCATGGTGTGGTTCTTCCTCATCCCCTCCATCCCCACCGTGCTCGGGAACTTCCTGGTTCCGATGATGATCGGGGCCAAGGACCTCGCCTTCCCCCGGCTCAACCTGGCCAGCTGGTACCTGTTCATCATCGGGGGCACGTTCGCGGTGGCGGCGGCGGCGCTGGGAGGCGTGGACACCGGCTGGACCTTCTATACCCCCTACAGCACCGGTTACGCCAACACCCACGTGATCGCGGTGGCCACCGGGATCTTCATCGCCGGGTTCTCGTCGATCTTCACCGGGCTCAACTTCATCGTCACCACCCACCGGATGCGGGCACCGGGGTTGACCTGGTTCCGCCTGCCGCTGTTTGTGTGGGCCAACTACGCCACCAGCCTGATCCTGGTCCTGGCCACTCCGGTCCTGGCCATCACCCTGTTCCTGGTCGCGGTGGAGCGGACCATGCACATCGGGATCTTCGATCCCAGATTGGGCGGGGATCCGCTCCTCTTCCAGCACCTGTTCTGGTTCTACTCCCACCCCGCGGTCTACATCATGATCCTCCCGGGGATGGGGGTGATGAGCGAGGTCATCACCTGCTTCTCCCGCAAGCGCATCTTCGGTTACAAGTTCGTGGCCTTCTCCAGCATTGCGATCGCGGTCCTGGGCTTCATGGTGTGGGGCCATCACATGTTCGTGAGCGGCCAGTCGGTGTACGCGGGGGTGGCCTTCTCACTCCTGAGCTTTCTGGTGGCGATCCCTTCCGCGATCAAGGTGTTCAACTGGACCGCCACCCTCCACAAGGGACGGATCCGGTTCCAGACCCCGCTCCTCTACGCGTTCGGCTTCATCGGGCTCTTCACCATCGGGGGCCTCACCGGCCTCTTCCTGGCCTCGCTCGCCTTCGACGTCCACGTCACCGACACCTACTTCGTGGTCGCCCACTTTCACTACATCATGGTGGGAGGCATGGTCATGGGATACCTGGGGGGGATCCACTTTTGGTGGCCCAAGATGACCGGCCGGCTCTACAACGAGGGCTGGGCCCGGTTCAGCGCCATCATCCTCTTCATCGGCTTCAACCTGACCTTCTTCCCCCAGTTCCTCATGGGGTACCTGGGGATGCCCCGGCGGTACCACATCTATCCGCCGCAGTTCCAGATCTACCACGTGCTCTCCACCGCGGGGGCGTCGATCCTGGGGATCGGCTACGCCCTCCCGCTCTTCTATCTTCTGTGGTCGCTCAAGCACGGGCGGCCGGCGGGCCGGAATCCCTGGGGGGCGACGGGGCTGGAGTGGACTACCGAATCCCCTCCTCCGCCCCACAACTTCGAGGAGATCCCCACGGTGGAGAACGAGGCCTACGACTACGAGCATGCGGAGGTGGAGTTTGTCCGCTGAACGACGGGTGCTGGCGGTCCAGTTCGAGGGGCTGGAGCAGCAGCGCGAAGCGGTCACCCAGGGCATGTGGGTCTTCCTGTGGACCGAGATCATGTTCTTCGGGGGCATGATCGCCGCCTATACCATGATCCGGTTCATGCACTACCGGGCCTTCGTCCAGGGCTCGGAGGAGATGGCGTTGTGGATCGGCACCATCAACACCGGAATCCTTCTGGTGAGCAGCTTCACCATGGCGCTTGCGGTGGCGGCGGCGAGGGAGGGGCGGAAGAGGTTCCTGATCGGCCTCCTCCTCGCCACCGCATTCCTCGGGGTGGTGTTCCTCGCGCTGAAGGGTGCCGAGTACGGCGAGCACTTCCGCAAGCACGAGTTTCCGGGCCCCGGCTTTATGCCCGGGGAGCCCCATCCGCTGGGGCTGGAGGCCTTCTTCTGGCTCTACTTCGTGATGACCGGAGTTCACGCCCTCCACGTCCTTATCGGGGTGTTCGTGGTAGGCATCGCCGCGCTCCGGGCCCGGTTCCAGCGCGGGTGGCCGCGCGACTTCGTGACCATCGAGGTCGTCGGCCTCTACTGGCACTTCGTGGACCTGGTCTGGATCTTCCTGTACCCGCTTCTCTATCTCATCGGACACAAGTCATGAACGAACCCGGTCTCGGAAGCAGATCCTATTACCTGGTGGGGGCGGCGTTGATGGTGCTCCTGGCCGCCACCCTGGGAGCCACCTATCTCAACACCGGCCCCTTCCACACCGTGATCGCCCTCGGGATCGCCGGGCTCAAGGCGGGGCTGGTGCTGCTCTTCTTCATGCACGTTCGGTACGGCAGCCGGATGACCTGGGTGTTCGCGGGAGTGGGTTTCTACTGGCTGGCCATCCTGATCGTGCTCCTGATGGGGGACGCAACCACCCGCGACTGGTCGGCCTGGTTCCCGTTCCCCCGCTGACCCGAACCGCGGAGGACCCCATGCCCGACGCCGCCGTCCATTTCCTTCGTCACGCCCTCGGCTGGGGAGTGGAGCCGACCCGCTACACCTGGATCCAGGTCACCCTGCGCGGAGTGGTGGTGTACGTGGCGGGCCTGGCCGTCATCCGGGTGAGCAACGACCGTTTCATCGGGAAGCGCGCCGCCTTCGACATCATCCTGGGCTTCATCCTGGGCTCGCTCCTGAGCCGCGCCATCAACGGGTCGGGCCCCCTGTTCGGCTCCCTGACCGCGGTGGCGGCGCTCCTGCTCGTGCACTGGGTGTTCTCCGCCCTGGGTTTCCGGTTCGACCGCTTCGGGAACCTGATCAAGGGCCGTCCCCTGGTGCTGGTCCGGAACGGGCAACTGGAGCGCCGGGAGTTGCGGGAGAGCCACATCGGCACCGAGGACCTGAGCGAGGCGCTCCGCCTCCACGGCAAGGTCCTGGCTCCCGCCGACGTGACCGAGGCCCGGATCGAGCGGAGCGGCGACATCAGCGTGGTTCCTCGCCCCCGGGAGCCCCGGGTGTTCGAGGTCACGGTCCGGGATGGGGTGCAGACGGTGCGGATCGAAGTCGTCTGATCCCCGGGTGCCCAGGCTGGTCAACTTATAATTTATTAATCTGTTACGAAGCACGATCCAGCTCGGAGGGGCCGGTCGACGTGTGGGTATTCTAGTCTCAGGCCATTTGATTTGCCTTGTTTTCCAATCAGCCCTCTGCTTTCATGAGTCGCGGAGTCCTCTTTTGCCACTGCGCTTCCCTTATTCCTGCACCTCTGGAGGTCCCTCATGCTCTATCGCTGCCTGCCGCGGTGGGTGGTGGCCCTGGCCTGTATCGGTCTGGCCGGAGCCCCCAGCCTCTCCACCGCTCGAGAAACGCCCCCCGCCGATCCCTACCTCTGCACCGCAAGCATCGGCGTTCCCTACTCCATCGTCCTCACCGCGCCCGACGGGGCGGTGGCGGCCGGGGCCGACGTGATCCTGAACGGAACCCTGGCGTCCCAGGGCGACTTCGGCTCCTTCCAGATCACCGTCGTTCCCCAGGGGCCGGTCCAGCTGCTCGGCCCCTCGACCTTCACCCTCGGCCCGGTCTCCCCGGGCGGCGAGCTCTCCTTCCAGGTCCCCGTCCGGTACACCTCCCAGGGCCGGGCGGTGGTGCTGGTGCGCGCGGTGGCCGACGAGGCCTCGGCCGGTCCCAACGGCCAGCGCACCGAGGGCTTCTATTCGATCATCGAGCCCGATCGCACCCTGGCCGGAATGGGCAGCTTCGTCAACCTGGAGATCCAGGCGGTCGACGATCAGTACCGATCGGGCGCCCTCGCGCTCGACCAGGCCAAGGCGAAGCTCAAGGAAGTGACCATGATGCCGGCCCAGTTCGACGCCACCGCCGGCAAGCGCTTCCCGCCGACCGCGATCCCGAACGCGCCCACCCGCACCCCCGTGCCCATGGTCGAGTCCGACGAGCAACCGCTCCAGAGCGAAGCGGTTCTGCCCACCGGCACCGTGACCGTGCAGGGGAACGTGAGCTGGCAGGACGAGAACGGCAACGTTCATCCCTGCTACGGCATGGACGTCCAGGTCCGGGACGACGAGCTCATCGGCTCCGACCTGGTGGCGGAAGCCATCACCGGCCCCGACGGCAACTACTTCTTCGTGGTCGATAACGACGACGGGATCGGCCAGGGCGGGCGGGACATCTTCGTCCGCTTCCGCACCGGGAACGGCGCGGTCTCCATCGAGACCTCGGGGATCCTGCACGACGTGTACGAGGCCGACACCTCCATCCAGGACGATGTGGCCGACGGGACCGTGATCACCGAGAACTTCACCGCCGCCAACTCCGGGACCGGGCCCTCGGTGGGCCTCCTCACCGGAGCCACCTGGGAGGCCAACTACATGGCCGGCCTCAACGGCGGCTCGTTCCTGAGCCACATCCGGTTCGAGTGGCCCGGCGACACCGGTTCCGCCAACTACAACGGCAGCCGCATCAACTTGCGGCCGGGCGACCAGTGGGACTGGGACGTGATGTTCCACGAGTACGGTCACTACGTGATGGACACCTTCGACTTCGAAGACAATCCCGGCGGACCCCACAACATCGGCGACTGCATCGCCCAGGTCCACGGGAGCAAGAGCGAAGGCGTCCGGCTGGCCTGGGGTGAAGGTTGGCCCACCTTCTTCGGGACCTCGGCCCAGGTGCTCCAGAACCTGTCGGCGCTCAACGTCCCCCGCGTCGGCGACGTGAGCTACACCGACACCGGGGAGAGCAACTTCACCTACAGCGTCGAGACCGCGGACAACCTGGGCCGCGGCGAGGACAACGAGATCGCGGTGCAGCGCATGCTCTGGGATCTCGAGGACGCCGCCTCGGACGGACGGGACAACGTCTCGGTATCCGACCAGGCCCTGTTCAACACGATCAAGAACACCAACATCACCACCCTCTCCGGAGCGTGGGGGCTCCTACGGGCGGGTCTTTCCAACCAGATGGACCTCGCTTACGGCGGGATCGCCTCCGACCACCTGGTGGGGCCGGACGGGACCTCCCCGGCGGCCAACGCGATTATCTCGGTCGGCAACGCGAGCTTCACCTGGAACAAGCGGGTGGGGTGCCCCTCTTCCTACAGCGGGGACTCGTTCCGCCTGGTGTTCTACAACGCGAACACCTTCGCCAAGGTCCTGGACCTGGGTCCGATCGCCGTCATCAACGGCCGGAGCCTGACCGCGGGCGAGCTCCAGACCCTGCTCGCCTCCGGCCACCAGATGATCTGGGCGGTGGAGGGATCGAATACCAGCTCCCCGGCCACCGGGCCGTATCTCGGCGCGGGCACCCCGGTGACGGTGAACACCCCGCCGGTGGCCGACGCCGGGCCCGACCAGCCCGCGGTGGAGTGCGCCTCCACCACCACCACCCAGGTCCAGCTCGACGGGACCGGCTCCTCGGACGCGGACGGCGACGCCCTCACCTACACCTGGTCCGCGCCCGGCGTCGTGTTCAGCGACATCCACTCCGCGACCCCCACCGGCCAGTTCCCCATGGGGACGACGACGGTGACCCTCACCGTGTCCGACGGCCTCCAGTCCGACGATGACACCGTCCAGATCACGGTGGTGGACACCACCCCGCCGGTCGTGACCTGTCCCTCCAACGTCCTCCTCGAGTGCAACAGCCACTGCGGAGTCTCCGCCTCCGACGACAGCCTCACCGGCTTCTTCGCCGGGTTCACCGCGGTGGACGTGTGCGATCCCAATCCCGTGGTGACCAACGACGCGCCCGCCTGCTTCGGGCTCGGCACCACCACGGTCAAGTGGATCGCCGTGGACGACGACGGCAACGCCGACAGCTGCACCGCCGACGTCACCGTCCAGGACACCACACCTCCGGAGATCGCGGTGGAACTCGACCGGGACTGCCTGTGGCCCCCCAACCACAAGATGTCCCCGATCAACGCCCTGGTCACGGTGACCGACATCTGCGACCCGCACCCCACGTTCGAGCTCTTGTCGATAACGTCCAGCGAGCCCGACAACGGCAACGGGGACGGCAACACCGTGGACGACATCCAGGAGGCGGCGTTCGGGTCGCCGGACACCACCTTCCTCCTGCGGTCGGAACGGGCGGGCACCGGTGACGGACGGGTCTACACCATCATCTATCGGGCCATGGACATGAGCGGAAACACCGCCGACGACACGGTGACGGTGACCGTTCCCCACGACCAGGACGGCGGCGCGCTCTGCGCCACCGGGTTCGCCGCGGACGGCCTGAGCCTGGATCCGGGGGCGGGCACCTACGCCATGGTGGTGCCCTCGACCTCCAGCTTCGGCGCCGTCCACGTCCGTCCGGCCACCGCCTATCTCGGCAACGAGATCGGGGTGGTGCGCCCGGCCTACTTCGGCGAGGCCGACGTGAACAACGACGGCCGGCCCGACCTGGTCCTGGTCTATGACGGCCCGGCGGTGCGCCGGCTGGCCGCCGCCTCCGCGGTCGCGCTCGACCCCGGCGACCTGGCCGCGGGGAAGATGAAGCTGGGGGCGAAGAACACGCCCATCGGCCTGCACTACGTGACCTCGTCCGGGGGGAACTACCTGGCCGGCAATATCCTGGGCCGGGGTGTGCCGACCACCATCGGCGCGCTCCTCCCCTGGCGGGACGACGGCTACACCGTGAACCCGACCGCCTCGGGAGACGACGGCGCCGAGAGCCCGGCACCGGACCAGCCCTCCCCCGACCAGGCCGACCGTAACCTGTTGACGGTTCCCGTCGCCGGCGCGGTGCGGGTGGAGGTGTTCAACGTGCTCGGACAGAAGGTCGCCACCCTGATCGACGCGGACCTGCCCGCGGGATCCGTCTCCCTCCGGTGGGACGGCCGGGACCGGGGCGGCCGCCCGGTCTCCAACGGCCTCTATTTCTATCGTATCGAAGCGCCCGGCCTGACCACCGTGCGCAAGGTCGTCATCGCCCGGTAGGGGGGTGGCGGCGGAAATCGAAGGGGGGGCGGGCACGGGCCCGCCCCTCCCTGTTTCCGGCCGCGGGGGGCGCGGAGCCGGCTCGGCCTCAGTTCCCGGCGGAAGCGCTGTCCCGGCGGGCGATCACATACGAGACGCCCACCAGCCCCGCATCGGTGCAGCGGCTGTTGTAAGAGACCACCTGCGAGGTGAGGCAGCGCGCCCGCCAGACCCCCAGGTCGGCGCTCTCGCCCTGGTAGAGGGTGACCGAATCTCCGCCGGAGGCCAGCCGGAGCGGCGCATTCGTCACCGAGTCGTAGCAGTCGTTCTGAAGGCGGCTGTCGCAGGTGGCGGGGAGCATCTCCACCGTCCATCCGGGAATCCCGCCGGTGAGCACGGTCATACCGGGCCGTTGTTCCGAGGCTCCGGCCAGCCGCACTCCCGACCCGTCCGTGATGAGGATGCCGCTCGCGGACGGGAACCCGCCCACGTAGTCCACCACCAGGCCGACCAGTTCCCCCTCGCTGAGCGGCAACGGCGCCACCCCCGCCGCCGCCGGCGCGCCGTAGACCAGGGTGTCCAACCCGGCGGCGGCGGTGTCCCGAACCACCGCCCGTTGCATGCCGTCCTCGCCCACCGCCCCCACCGAGAGCACGCGGACGGTGCCGGCGAAGTGCATGGCCGGGGGGGCGGGAAGGATGTAGGCGGTGAGGCTTCCCGCCGGCTCCCGGTTGCAGGCGGGATCGCGGTCCTGGCAGGAACTGGTGGCCGGGGCGAGGGCGAGGACCAGCGCCCCCACGGAAAGGCCGAGGGCGAGGCGAGGGCTGGGAGCACGTTTCATGATTGTCTTCTCTTTGGCGGCCGGACGACGGTTTCGATTCCCCGGGAAGCTTTATCCTAGCAGTCGCCGGTCCCGGAGCGGGTAGGTCCGGTACTCGGCCCAGAGACCCGGGTCCACACTGCGCGCGCTGGCCCCAGGTTCCTCTGACGCACCCGGTTCGCGACCGAGACCCGGGTCCACATCGCCGCACGCCGGCCCCGGGCTCCTGCCACGCCTCTGCCGGGGATCGAGACCCGGGTCCACACTTCCGCCGGGGTCGGTCACGCCCCCGCCGGGGATCGAGACCCGGGTCCACAAGATCGCCTACCCCAGTCGTGATAGAGACCCGGGTCCACACTGCGCGCGCCGGCCCCGGACTCCTCTGACGCACCCGGTTCGCGATCGAGACCCGGGTCCACACTGCGCGCGCCGGCCCCGGGTTCCTCTGACGCACCCGGTTCGCGACCGAGACCCGGGTCCACATCGCCGCACGCCGGCCCCGGGCTCCTGCCACGCCCCCGCCGGGCCCAGAGACCCGGGTCCACGCCCCGCTCAGCGCTCCTTTCTGAGCTTCCTCCCCAGGGCCAAGGCCACCGCCGCCATTCCCGCCCCCGCGGAGAGGATCTCCCCCCGGTGGGTGGCCGCCCACAACTGCCGGCTCTCGGGCCGGGCGTCCCCGTCGAAGGAGCCGTGAGCCCCCCGGTCCCCGGGCAGGGGCTCGAACAGGTTGTTCCGCCGCCCGGCCGGCTCCGGGACGTCGTCCGACTGCTGGCTGTCGAAACCGGTCACCGCCAGGTAATGATCCACCGCCCCCGCCGCGAACTTCTGAGCCATCACCGTCTTCACCGTGGACAACCCCACCCGGAGCTCCCGCCGCGGATGCTCGGCCAGCCAAGCGATCGCCTCGGCCGCCACCTCGGGCTGATAGATGGGAGGGACGGGCCGAGGGTGCCCGGGGAGCTTGTTCAGGCACCAGTCGAACTGGGGGGTGTTGAGGCCGGGCAGTTGCACCATCCCCACCCGGATACGGCTCTTCTCGTGCATGAGCTCCGTGCGAAGCGAGTCGGTGAAGGCCCGGATGGCGTGCTTGGCCCCGCAGTACGCCGACTGCAGCGGGATCGCGCGGTAGGCGAGAGCGGAACCGACCTGGATGATCGTTCCCCGGTTCCGGGGGCGCATCCGCCGGAGAGCGGTCATGGTGCCGTAGACCGTTCCCAGATAGGTGACCTCGGTGACCCGGCGGTACTCCTCCGGGGTGAGGTCCCAGACCGGGGAGAGGGCGGTCACCATGGCGTTGTTGATCCAGAGACCGATGGGGCCGAACTCGCGCTCCACCGTCTCCGCAGCCGCCTCCACCTCGTCGGGATGGGACACGTCCGCCAGGCTCAGGATCCCCTTTCCCCCCGCCTCCTCGACGTCCCGGAGCGCGCCCTCCAGCCCCTCCCGCCCGCGCGCGATGAGGCCGATCCGGGCCCCCCGCCGGGCAAACGCCACCGCGGTGGCGCGTCCGACCCCGGCCGAGGCCCCGGTGATGACCACCACCCGTTCCCCCCCGTTCTCGTTCGCTTGCCTGTTCATGGCCTACCTCCGTCGTTGTCCAGCAAGGGGGGCCCGTTCCAGGCCCGTTCCAGAACCTGGGACAGATGGAGCGGCCTTCGCCCGGTCGCCTGCTCGATCTGGGTCCGGCAACTGAACCCGTCCGCGACGACCAGCACGTCCTCGCCGGCGTTCCGCACCGCGGGGAGGAGCACCCGCTCCCCCACCTTCATGGAAATGTCGTACTTCTCTTTCTCGAAACCGAACGAGCCGGCCATGCCGCAGCAGCCGGTTGCGGGGGCCTCGACCTGGAGTCCCATCCGTCCGAGGATCCTCCGCTCGGGCTCCGTCCCCATGATCGACTCATGATGGCAGTGCCCGTGGTAGAGGGCCCGGCCGGAGAGCGAAGGGGGTTCGAAGCCCTCCACGCGCCCGTGCAGGAACTCCCCCAGGGTGAAGGTCTGGGCGGCCAGACGCGCGGCATCCTCGTCCCGGGGGAAGAGCCCACCCAGCTCGTCCCGGAACACCGCCACGCAGCTCGGCTCCATCCCCACCAGCGGAATGCCGGCCCGGATCGGATCGCGGATCTCGCGGAGGATGCGGGCGAGGAGGCCCCGGGCGGTGTCCAGCATGCCGTAGTCGTAGAGGGCCCGCCCGCAGCAGAGGGTCGGGCCGGGGATGGAGACCCGGAAGCCGAGCCGCTCCAGGTTCCCGACCGCGGCCCGGAGCACCTCGGGGTGGAAGGCGTTGTTGAAGGTGTCCGGCCACAGGAGGACGGGCGGCCCCTCCGCCCGGTTCCCGGAACGCTCCCCGAACCAAGTCCGGAACGACTGCGGCGCGAAGGGGGGAGCGACCGCTCCGGGGCGACCCCGGCCGCCCATTTCGCGACCTCGCGGAACCCCGGGGTCTGGGAGAAGAAGTTGGCGAGGCCGGGCGCCCGGGTCCCCCAACGCCCCCAGAGGTGGATGAGGCCCATGCTGTAGGCGGCGCGCGGCCGCATCCGGCGGCGATAGTAATGGGACAGGAACTCCGCTTTGTAGGTGGCCATGTCCACGTTCACCGGGCAGTCGGACTTGCATCCCTTGCAGGCCAGGCAGAGATCGAGGGAGCGTTTCACGTCCTTGCTCCGCCAACCCTCGCGGATGACCTCGCCCCGGAGCATCTCGAAAAGGATGCGGGCCCGCCCGCGGGTGGAGTGTTCCTCCTCGCGGGTCACCATGTAGCTCGGGCACATGGTGCCGCCTCCCTCCCGCCGGCACTTTCCCACCCCCACGCAGCGCAGGGCGGCGCGGGCGAAGCTCCCCTCGTCCTCGGGATAGGCGAACGCGGTTTCGGGGCGCGCGGGGCGGTAGTCGGTCCCCAGTCTCAGGTTGGAGACGATCGGGTCCGGATCCACCACCTTCCCCGGGTTCATGCCCCCCTCCGGATCCCAGATCCGCTTGAACTCGCCGAAGGCCCGCACCAGGTCCTCCCCGAACATCCGGGGGAGGAGTTCGGCCCGGGATTGCCCGTCCCCGTGCTCGCCGGAGAGGGATCCGCCGTAGCTCACCACCAGGTCCGCGGAGTCGGAGACGAAGGCGCGGTAATGGTCGATCCCCTCACGGGTCTTCAGATCGAAGTCGATCCGGCAGTGGATGCAACCGTCGCCGAAGTGCCCGTAGAGGGCGGCGTGGTACCCGTAGCGGTCGAGGAGTTCGTGGAAGTCGCGCAGGTAGTCGCCGACCCGGTCAGGGGGAACCGCCGCGTCCTCCCAGCCCGGCCAGCTGTCCCCTCCTTCGGGGGGGCGGGCGGTGGCGCCCAGGCCCGACTCCCGGATCTCCCACACCCGGCTCTCCTCCCCGGCATCGTCGAAGAGCTTCATGGCCGGGGAGCCGTCGCGGCCTTCCAGCCGGCCCATGAGCCGCCGGGCGGCGGCGGCCGACTCCTCGCCATCCTCTCCTCCGAACTCGACCAGGAGCCAGCCATTTCCGTCCGGGAGGAGCTCCAGGTCCGAAGCATGGAAGTGGCGCTCCTGCATCTCGCGGTAGAGCATCCGGTCGATGCCCTCGCAGCCGACCGGCCCCGCCTCCAGGATCCGGGGAACGTCGTCCCCCGCGTGGAACACGTCGGGATAGCCCAGGACCAGCAGGGTGCGTGAGGGGGGCTCTTCACCAGCCGCAACTCGGCCTCGAGGACGGTGACGCAGGTCCCCTCGCTGCCTACCAGCGCCCGCGCCACCTGGAATCCGTTCTCGGGGAGAAGCTCGTCGAGGTTGTACCCCGAGACCCGGCGGGGGATGCGGGGGTAGCGCTCGCGGATGCGGCCGGCGTACCGGTCGCGCAGGTCGCGGAGCGCGCGGTAGATCTCCCCCCGGCGGCCGCCCCCCGCGATGATCTCCTCCAGCTCCCCGTCCGGGGTCGCCCCCACCCGGAGCCGGAGGCCGTCGTAGGTGAGAACCTCCAGCGCCTCCACGTTGTCGGCGGTGCGCCCCGCCATCACCGAGTGGATACCGCAGGAGTTGTTCCCGATCATCCCTCCCAGGGTGCACCGGTTGTGGGTGGCGGGATCGGGGCCGAAGGTGAGGTGGTGCCGCTCGGCCCGGTCGCGGAGATCGTCGAGCACCGTCCCCGGCTGCACCCGGGCCCGGCGCCGGGACGGATTCACCTCCAGGATCCGGTGGAGGTACTTGGTGGTATCGATCACCACCGCGGTATTGCAGCACTGGCCGGCCAAGCTGGTGCCGCCTCCGCGGGGGAGCACCGGGGCTCCGTGCTCGCGGCAGACCGCGACCGCGGCCTCGATCGCATCCACCGACCGGGGGACCACCACCCCGATGGGGGGAAGGCGGTAGTTGGAGGCGTCGGTGGAGTAGGCGGCCCGGCTTCCCGGGTCGAAGCGAACCTCCCCGTCCACCCGGCGGACCAGGTCCTGCTCGAGGACGCCGGGGTCCACGCGCGGGCTCGACCGGGTCGGGGTGGTCCGGAGCCGCTCGGAGCCGACGGGGGGGCGAAGCGCGGTGGTCATCGAGGCCTCCTCGTGATCAAAAGGAGTGCGGTCATGCGGCGTACCGGTCCAGGTCGGGGGTCTTGGGAACGAGGCCGAGGCCGGGAACTCCGGGTTCGGTTCCGATGCGGCCGGCCCGGGGTTCCAGGAACCCGTCCAGGAACCTCCGCTCCAGCCTGACGTGGTCGTGGAACCACTCCAGGTGGCGGAAGCGGCGGACGCCGGGAGCGATCCGGGCATGGAGCTGGGGGGCGGTGTGGGAGGACAGATCCGTGTGGTAGGCCTCGGCCAGGACCGCCGCCTTCAGGAAACCGGTCACTCCGCCGCAGCGGGTGGCGTCCGCCTGCAACACGTCGACCGCCCCCGACTCCAGGAGCAGCCGGAAGTCCCAGGGGTCGTAGGCGTACTCGCCGGCCGCCACCTCCATCCCCGCCGGAACCAGGTCCCGCATCCGCCGCAATCCTTCGCGGTCGTCCGAGGAGACCGGCTCCTCGAACCAGACCACGCCGTGTCCGGCAAAGCGCCGCGCCAGCTCCGAGGCCTGCGCGACCGAGTAGGCGCCGTTGGCGTCCACCATGAGCGCCGGCCCCGGTCCCACCGCCCGCCGGGCCGCCGCCACCCGGTCCGCGTCCGCTCCCGGCTCCCGCCCCACCTTCATCTTCACCGCGGAGAACCCGGCCTCCACCCACTCCCGGAGCTGTTCCTCGAGCCGGGCGTAGGAGTAGTCGCAGAACCCGCCGCTCCCGTAGACCGCCGCGTCGCCGGAGGCCCGGCCGACCAGATCGGCGAGCGAAAGGTCGAGGAGCTTCGCCTTCAGGTCCCAGAGCGCCACGTCCAGGACCGAGACCGCGGTGGCCGCGACGCCCGGGCGCCCCAGGTTGCGCACCCGCGCCAGCATCTCCCACCACCGGGCCTCGACCGCGGTCGCGTCCTTCCCCTCCAGCACCCCGGCCAGGGGATCGCGGGCGATTTCCGCGGCGGCGGCGTGGCCGTAGGCGTAGCCGAAACCGGCCCCGCCCCCCGCCCGCACCGTCGCGGTGACCAGGGTGGTGGCGTCCCACCGGAGGGTGCCGTCGCTCTCCGGCTCCTCGGTGGGGAAGGTATAGGCGGCGGCATCCACGCCGGCGATCGGAATCACGTTCGTCTCCTCATGGCCCGTTCAAGAACCCGGTCCCGGCGGCGCCGGGCCGGGCCCGGAGGGCCGATCCGGTTCCTGGACGGGCAGCTCAGTGGACATACTCGCGCATCTTGCCGCGGAAGAGCTTACGCACCACCTCGGCCGCGTCCGGGTCCCCGCGCAGGAGCGAGGAGGCCATCGCCTTCGCCTCCTTGAAGTTCACGTGCGGGGGAATGGGCGGAATGTTCGGATCGGAGAGCACGTCCAGCACCACCGGCCGGTCCGCGCCCAGCGCCTCGTCCCACGCCTTGCCCACCGCGCGGTCGGAGTCCACCCGGATCCCCTCGAGCCCGATCGACCGGGCGAAATCGGCGTAGCTCACCGACGGGATGTCCTGCGAGGCCTCGAACTTGGGGTCCCCGGACAGCGCCCGCATCTCCCAGGTCACCTGGTTCAGGTCGTTGTTGTGCAGCGCCATCACCACCAGGCGCGGGTCGGACCAGCGCCGCCAGTACTTGGCGATGGTGATCAGCTCGGCCATCCCGTTCATCTGCATGGCCCCGTCCCCGACCAGGGCGATCACCGGGCGGTCGGGGTGGCAGAACTTGGCCGCGATCGCGTACGGCACCCCCGGCCCCATGGTGGCGAGGGTGCCGGAAAGGGAGCAGCGCATGCCGCGGCGGATCTTCACGTCCCGCGCGTACCAGTTGGCGGCGGAGCCGGAGTCGCAGGTGAGGATCGCCCGCTCGGGAAGGCGGGAGCTGAGTTCCCAGAACGCCCGCTGGGGGTTCACCGGCTTCCCCTTCTGCATCGCCCGCGCCTCTACGATCTTCCACCATTCGGCGACCTCGCTCTCGATGCCCTTTCGCCACTCGCGGTCCTTCTTGCGGTGCAGGAACGGGAGAAGCGCCCGGAGCGTCGCCCGGGAATCCCCCACGAGGTTGACCTCCATCGGATACCGGATGCCGATCATCCTGGGATCGATGTCGATCTGCACCCCGCGGGCGTCCCCCGGCTTGGGCAAGAACTGCGAATAGGGAAGGCTGGAGCCGATCATGAGCAGGGTGTCGCAGTTCATCATCATGTCGTAGCTGGGCTTGCTCCCGAGCAGCCCGATCGGTCCGGTCACGAACGGCAGGTCGTCGGGAAGCACGTCCTTTCCCAGGAGCGCCTTGGCGACCCCGGCCCCCAGCAGGTCCGCGACCTCCACCACGTCCTCGGCGGCATGGCGCGCCCCCTGGCCGACCAGGATCGCCACCTTCCCTCCCCGGTTCAGGATCTCCGCCGCACGGAGGATCTCGGCCTGGTTGGGAACCAGCTCGGGCGGTTCGTAGACCGGGCTCGAGTGGATGGTCTTGAACGCGTGCGGGGTCTGGGTCACCGCCTTCATCTCCTGGACGTCGTTGGGGAAGATGAGGCAGGTCACCGAGCGCTCCGCCTCGGCGATGCGCACCGCCCGGTCCACCAGGGCCGGGAGCTGCAGCGGGTTGGTGACCATGTGGACGTAGTTGTGGGCCACGTCCTTGAACAGGGTGATGAGATCCACCTCCTGCTGGTAGTGGCCGCCGAGGGCGCTGGTCGCCTGTTGTCCCACGATGGCGAGCACGGGCTGGTGGTCCAGCTTGGCGTCGTAGAGCCCGTTCAGGAGATGGATCGCGCCGGGCCCCGAGGTCGCCAGGCACACTCCCAGCCGGCCGGTGAACTTGGCGTGGGCGGTGGCCATGAAGGCGGCCATCTCCTCGTGCCGCGCCTGCACGAACTCGGGCCGGCCCTCGCGGTTGAGGGCGCCCAGGATCCCGTTGATGCCGTCTCCCGGGAAGCCGTAGACGCGCTCGATGCCCCAGGCCTGAAGTCGTTGAACGAGAAAATCGCTGACGGTAGTGGCCATGATGGTCTCCTGGTGCCGGTCGCGGCCGGGCGGAGGAGTCGACCACGTGTTCGCGCGGTGAAGATGATTGAATCGCGATACGAGGGCGTTCCGCCGGGCCGGAGCCGGGTCATTGGATTCGATGAACCGATAAACCCAGTTTCGCGCCGCCGGCGCCCGCGGTCAAGGGCGGGTCGCGCCGCCCAGCCAGGACCCGCGCGCCCGCGCGGCCTCCTCCGAGGCCTCGGGGTCGATTTCCAGCCGCCACGGGGATCCCGGATGCGCGGCGAGAACGACCGGCACCTTCCGTACCTCGTCCCGGCGCGCGATCAGGATTTCCACCCGGTCCCCGGGAGCGTACTGGCGGAGCCGCTCCTCCAGATCCTCGGCGGCCACCCGGTAGCCGCCCACCGCGAGGATCTCGTCCTCCGCGGCCAGCCCCGCCGCGCGCGCGGGACCGTCGCGGCGCACCGACCTCACCGTGAGCCGGCCCCGCTCGTCGCGGGCGTCCACCCCCAGCCACGGCGGGGAGGGCAGGCCGGAGGCGTCCTCCTCCGGCTTGAACCGGAGCCCCAGGTAGGTGAGGGCCGGATCGTAATCGAGTTCCCCGGTGCCCTCCACGTTCCGCTCGAAGAAACCGCCCAGGTCGCGTCCGGCGACCTCGGCGGCGGCGGCACGGAGGTCGGAGCCGGCGTAGCCGCGCTCTCCGGAATGGCGCACGAACAGGAGCCGCATGAGATCGTCGAGGGAACGCTCGCCCGAGGTGGCGCGGCGGATCTCCACGTCGAGGAGCCACGCCACCACCGCCCCCTTCACGTAGTAGCTCACGGTGGTGTTGGCGGTGTTCTCGTCGGGGCGATAGAGCTTGATCCAGGCGTCGAAGCTCGCGCCTTCGAGCGAGGTCAGGAACCGCCCGGGGGTGGTCTGGAGCCAGGCCACCAGCTTCCCCAGCTCCTCCAGGTACTCGGCGTCGGTGGTGAGCCCGGCCCGGCGCGGGGTGAGGTCGGTGTAGTAGGCGGTCACCCCCTCCGCCACCCACAGGCTCCGGGTATAGACCTCGTTCTCGTAGTCGAAGGGGCCGAGCTCAACCGGGCGGCTCCGCTTCACGTTCCAGACGTGGAAGAACTCGTGGCTGGCCAGGCCCAGCCAGTTCACGTAGGCCGGGCGCCGCCGGAAGGCGTAGCGCGAGGTCATGAGCACGCTGGAATTGTGATGCTCCAGCCCGCCGCGCGACTCGGTGATCAGGTTCAGGAAGAGGTAGCGGGAAAACGGCAGCCGGCCGTACATCGCCCGGTAGGTCCCCACGATCGCCTCCAGGTCCTTCGCCGCCTTCCCCCCGTCCCACAGCCCTCCCTCGCCCACGTTGACCAGCTCCAGCGGGACTCCGTCCACGGTGAACCGGTGGACGGCGGGGGAGCCGGCGAGGATGGGAGAATCGACCAGCTCGTCCAGGTCGCGGGCGACGAACTCGCGCACGGCCCCCGGCGCCGGTTCCAGCCCCGTCCAGACCCCGGCCCAACCCGGGGGGATCTCGACCCGGACCCGGTGCGGTTCCCGCTCCCGGCCCGCCACCGTCATGAAGGTGGGGGCCCCGTTGAGCAGCGCGAACCCGTCCTCCACGAAGTCGGTGCGGACGGTGAGCTCCCGTCCGTAAACCCGGTATCGGATGGTCGCCGCGGGCGCGCCGCCGGGATCCACCTCCCAGCGGTTCTTGCGGGTCTTGCGCCAGCGCAGCGTCCGCCCGTCCGAGGCCTCGGCCGCGAACCCCTCCACGTTCCGGGAGTACTCGCGGACCAGATACGAACCGGGCGTCCACACCGGCATCCAGAGCGCCAGCGGCGCCCCGGGATCGAGCCCCTCCACCCGGAGTTCCACGTCCACCAGGTGGGCGTGGGGTTCGGTAAAGGCGATCTGGTAGCGTGGGCTCCGGTCCGGGGCGGTCATGGGCGCTTTCCCTCCTGGATGGGTCGGGGGCGAAGGAGTATGACTTTAACCCGCACCCGCCGGGGCCCGGAACCCGCGCCGGGACCGGGGCGGGCGGGCAACGCTCAACCGGGAGGCGGCGGGGACGATAACCGGGGGGGGAATCGCTTTCCGCACGGAGGATCCGCCATGTCCAGAATCGTAGCGCTCCTGGGATCCGCGATCGGCGGGGGAGTGGGGTGGTGGCTGGGGATCCACATCGGCTTCATGACCGCGTTCATGGTCAGCGTCGTCGGCTCCGGCGTGGGCCTGTACTATGGGCAGCGGTTCGCCAGGCATTTCCTGGAGTTCTGAGCCGCCGCGAGGAACCCGTGACATTCCCTGCCCTCGTCCGCCGCCGCTCCCTTCGCGAGGCGATCGTCCTGGTCGCGGCGCTCACCGTCGCCGCCCCGCTCGCCGGGTGCGGGAAGAGCGGCCGTCGCGCCGCCGGGCACCCTCCCGGC
This sequence comes from Candidatus Eiseniibacteriota bacterium, assembly GCA_963728475.1. Taxonomy (GTDB): domain Bacteria; phylum Eisenbacteria; class RBG-16-71-46; order JABDJR01; family JABDJR01; genus CAVSKL01. The sequence continues at coordinate 596,160 of CAVSKL010000001.1, read as the reverse complement.
GGCCGCCTGGCTCCGCCCGAGACCACCCTGGCCGGACCGGGATCCGCCGGGGCCTCGGCGGATTCCGGCACCGCCGCCGGGCCCGCGGCGGCCCCCGCCGACCCCTTCACCGGCCCCACCGGGATCGTGGACGTGACCCGGACCGGGATCGCCCCTGCGCTCCTCATCGACGTGCGCTCGGGGGAGGAACTCGAGGTGGACCGGATGGAGTTCACCTTCGGGGAGGGGATGCCGGGATACCACGTGGAGTATGCGGACTCCGCCGCGCGGTCCTGTGCGAGCGGGCTGCCGGTGCCGCTGGCGGGGAGCGCGCGGCTCGAGATCACCTTCCGGGCGGCGGCGGCCCACGACGAGGCCGGCGGCTCCAGCGTCCCCACCCGGGAACTCTCGCCCGGCTACGACAACCTCAAGCAGTTCGTCCTGAACTGCGACATCGAGGGGGAGGTCGTCTGCAGCGTCGGGATCGCGCGGCGCACCCCGTTCCGGGTGCGCGAGCTGGACGATCCCCCGCGCCTGGTGGTGGAAGTGAAGCGCTGATCCCGGCCGGGAGGTCAGGCCCGGGCCAGCACCGCCTCCGCCAGCCGCTCCACGTCGGCCATGTCGTTGTAAACCTGCCCCGAGACCCGCGCCAGCAGCCCCCCGTGCCCGGCGTGGAGCTGGATCTCGATCCGGTCCTCGCCGAAGATCGCCGCCCGGAGCGCCAGCGCCTCCTCCCGGGTGGATCCCGTCCCCCGCGGGAGAGGGACGGTGGCCATGGTCCCGATCATCGACTCGGGGGTGTCGAACCGGGTCCCGAACCGGCCGGCCAGGTACCGCGCCGCCTCCACCGCGAGCCCGTGATTGTAGGTTCGCACCGCGTCCACTCCCAGCTCCCGCATGAACTCCAGTCCCCGCGGCGCGGTGAGGCACGCCGAGGGGTCCCGGGTGCCGGTCCAGTCGAATTCCATCGCGAAGCCCTGGTCGAGCCCCCACGAGATCACCGGGGGATGGAGCCCGGCCTGACGCTCCGGGGCCGCCCACAGGATCCCGCAGCTCCGGGCGGAGTAGCCCCACTTGTGGAGGTTCCCGGTGTACCAGTCCACCCCCAGGGCGGGGATGTCGACGGGGATCGCGCCCGGGGCATGGGCGCCGTCCACCAGGACCCGGGTGCCGTTCTTACGGCAGCGCGCGGCGATCCCGGCCACCGGGAGGACGAGCGCGCTCTCCGAGGTGACGTGGTCCACCACCGCCACCCGGGTCCGGGGGGTCAGGGCCGAGGCCACCGCCTCCACCACCGCGTCCGGTCCCGCGACCGGGTGCGGCAGGTCCACCCCGCGCACCGCCGCCCCCCGCCGGCGGGCGTAATATCCCGCGGCGTGGGCCACCGCCCCGTAGGTGTGGTCGGTGACCAGGATCTCGTCCCCTTCGCGCAGGTCCAGCGAACCGAGCACCGCGTTCACCCCGGTGGTGGCGTTGTCCACGAACACCAGGTCGTCCCCCCGGGCGCCCAGGAACGCGGCGACCTCGGCGGCGGCGGCGCGGAGCCTTGGGGTGCTCCCCGCGGGCGCCCCCACCCCCGACACCTCGCGCAGGAGAAACCGCGCGGGCTGGCGCTCGATCTCCTCCCGCACCGCCTGCTGGGCCTCCAGCACCACGCGGGGGGGCGCGCCCACGGTGCCGTGATTGAGGTAGGTGATGGTGGGATCGAGGCACCAGTGGGCGAGCATGTGGCGGCCGAAGTCGGGCACGGCGGATCTCCTTGGCATGGGCGGAGGCGGGGCGGCGTCCGGAACCGGGGAATTATGGCACAGGCCTCCGCCGCGGCGGCCCGGGGGAAAAGACGGGAGCCCCGGGGTTTCCCCCGGGGCTCCCGCACGCAACGAAGCGGACGGAACGGACCTAGAAGTCCATGCCGCCCATGCCGCCCATGCCGCCCATGTCGCCGCCGCCGCCGCCGGAGGCGCTCTTCTTCTCGGGGATCTCGGTGATGAGAGCCTCGGTGGTCAGGAGAAGGCCGGCAATGGAAGCCGCGTTCTGGAGAGCGGTACGGGTCACCTTGGTGGGGTCGATGATCCCCGCCTCGAACATGTCCACGTACACTTCCTTGTCGCAGTCGAATCCGACGACCTTCTTCTCGCCCTTGACGTGCTCGACGATCACCGAACCCTCGAGCCCGGCGTTGTTGGCCAGGCAGCGCAGCGGCTCGGTGATGGCGCGCTTGATGATGTTCACCCCGATCGCCTTGTCGCCTTCCAGGGTGCCGGAGAGGGTCTCCAGGGCCTTGAGCGACCGGAGGAGGGCGGTGCCGCCGCCGGGAACGATCCCTTCCTCCACCGCGGCGCGGGTGGCGTGGAGGGCGTCCTCGACGCGGGCCTTCTTCTCCTTCATCTCGGTCTCGGTGGCCGCGCCCACGTTGATGACGGCGACGCCGCCGGCGAGCTTGGCCAGGCGCTCCTGGAGCTTCTCCTTGTCGTAGTCCGAGGTGGTGTCATCGATCTGCTTCTTGATCTGGTTGATCCGGGACTTGATGTCGGCTTCCTTGCCTCCGCCCTTGATGATGGTGGTCTCATCCTTGGTCACGCGGATGCTCTTGGCCCGCCCCAGGTCGTTGAGGGTGATGTTCTCGAGCTTGATCCCGAGATCCTCGGACACCACCTGGCCGCCGGTGAGGATGGCGATGTCCTGGAGCATGGCCTTGCGGCGGTCACCGAAGCCGGGGGCCTTCACCGCGCACACGTTGAGGGTGCCGCGGAGCTTGTTGACCACGAGGGTGGCCAGGGCCTCGCCCTCGACGTCCTCGGAGATCACGAGCAGGGGCTTGCCGGACTGGGCGATCTTTTCCAGCACCGGAAGCATGTCCTTCATGTTCGAGATCTTCTTCTCGTTCACGAGGATGTAGGCGTCCTCCAGCGAGCACTCCATCCCTTCCTTGTCGTTGATGAAGTAGGGGGAGATGTACCCGTTGTCGAACTGCATCCCTTCCACCACCTCGAGGGTGGTCTCCATGGACCGGGCCTCTTCCACGGTGATGGTGCCGTCCTTGCCGACCTTCTCGAAAGCCTCGGCGATGATGGCGCCGATGGCGATCTCGCCGTTGGCGGAGATGGTGGCGACCTGCTTGATCTCGGTGTTCTCCTTCACGCTCTTGGAGAGCTTGCGGAGCTCGCCGATCACGGTCTCGACCGCGGCGTCGATGCCGCGCTTGAGATCCATGGGGTTGGCGCCGGCGGTCACGTTCTTCAGGCCCTCGCGGAAGATGGCTTCGGCGAGCACGGTGGCGGTGGTGGTGCCGTCGCCGGCCACGTCGCTGGTCTTGGACGCGACCTCACGCACCATCTGGGCGCCCATGTTCTGGTAGGGCTCTTTGAGCTCGATCTCCTTGGCGACGGTCACGCCGTCCTTGGTGATGGTGGGGGAGCCCCACTTTTTGTCGATCACCACGTTGCGGCCGCGGGGACCCATGGTGACCTTTACCGCCTGGGCCAGGATCTCGACGCCTTCGAGGATCTTGGTCCGGGCTTCCTCCTTGAACAAGAGCTGCTTGGCAGCCATTGGCTTCACTCCTTTTCGATTGCCTAATCCGATCCGGCGGCGGGGGCTACGGTCGTTCGCAAGATTCCCGTGCGCCGGACTCTCCTTTGAAACTCGTTCGAACCCCGTAGGGGCTCAGCCCAGGATCCCGAGGATGTCGTCTTCCCGGAGGATGATGAACTCCTGCCCGTCGATCTTGACCTCGGTGCCGGCGTACTTCCCGATCAGGACGCGCTGCCCCTTCTTCACCTCGGGCTCCACGCGCTTGCCGTCCTCGGTCAGCCGGCCCGGGCCGACCGAGATGATCTCGCCCTGCTGGGGCTTCTCCTTGGCCGTGTCGGGAATGATGATGCCGCCGCGCTTCTCTTCCGCGGCCTCGAGCCGGCGGATCAGAACGCGATCGGAAAGCGGGGTGACCTTCATGGTCCAACTCCTTCTCTCGTTTCGTTCGGTGTACGGTGATGGGTGCGGGCCCCGAGCCCCGGATCCGAGGTCCCGGCGCGCTCGAAGAGCCTGCGAGCTGGAAGAACCTGTGTGCTTGAAAATTCGGTGGCGCGCCCCGGGTGCCAATTGGGCAACGATCAAGGGCCCTTGACGTCCACCGGTAAATACCAAAGGCAATGTCAATGCCACGCGGCTCACGAGGCGTTCTTCAGTCCCGTAAACATACAGCAATATAGGGGACTTATGCAATCTTTCCTGTGTGTCGCATATTGAAGCGCTCCCTGTTCGCCACCGGGTCGTTTTGCCCAAATGGCACGAATCGTCTGTTTCTGGAACGCCCCGGAAGGCGCGCCGGCCATCCCGGCGCCTCCGGTTCGCGTGGCATGCTTCTGGCAGAGTAAAGTGGAACATGGCGCTGCGCCGTCCGCGCCGTTGCCGGCCCAGCCGGAGGCGGAGCGGAAGGGGCGGTCCGCCGCCGAAGCGGGCTCCGGTCGCGCAAGGTGTTGCGAGGCAAGGTGACCGGCCCGGGGCGGCGGGATGTTCCCGAGCTCCCACGACGAGGGTACCTGGATGCGAAGCCTATTGGTTGGATGCTTTCTTGCAATTGGAATCGGGGCAATGGCCCCGGCGGTTCGGGCGGATTTGCCCCCGGACCCCGTCGGCACCTGGGGATCGCTGGCCTGCTGCGGCCTGGAGGCGTCCGACGGCGGGTTCAACGGCCCCCGCGCCCTGGCGGTGGCTCCCAACGGCGACGTCTATGTGGCCGACGCCAACAACGGCCGGATCGAGCACTTCGATTCCGACGGCAATTTCCTGGGCAAGTGGGGCGGGGTCAACAATCCCTGGGGGATCGCGGTGGCCGCCTCCGGACAGGTCTACGTGGCGGACTCGGGGAACAACCGCGTGGTGCGCTTCTCTGCCACCGGCGACTTCCTCTCGGCCTGGGGCTCGTTCGGCACCGCGGCCGGGCAGTTCAACTTTCCCTGGGGGGTGGCGTTCGACGTGGACGGCTACGTCTACGTGACCGACGGCGGCAACGACCGCGTCCAGGTCTTCAGCTCCGGGGGCGGCTACGTGAGCAGCTGGGGGACGAGCGGGAGCGGCCCCGGGGAACTCCGCTGTCCCTCCGGGATCGCGGTCACCGCCTCGGGCAAGGTGTACGTGGCCGACAGCTGCAACAATCGCATCCAGGAGTTCACCACTTCCGGCAGGTTTGTGCGGTACTGGGGCACCTTCGGGAGCGGCCCCGGGCAGTTCTCCGCGGTGAACGCCCTCGCCGCCGACATCAACGAGGCGGTCTATGCCGCGGACTCCGGGAACGGGCGCATCCAGAAGTTCAACCGCAACGGGCTCTACATCGCCCAGTGGAACTCCACCTCCTCCGACACCCTGGTCCAGCCGCGCGGGGTGGCGGCCAGCCCCGGGAACGGAGTGAAGGTGTACGTGGCCGACACCGGTGCCAACCGGATCGCCAAGTACGTGTATGCGGTGACCGCGGTTCCCGGGGACGCGGCGGGCCTCCGTCCGCCGCCGGCGGTCTCCGTCTATCCCAATCCCGCGTTCCGCGCGGTGACGGTGGCGTTGCGGGGGAGCCGCGACGGCGGACCCTCGGGGCGGGACGCGCGCGCCGAGGTCTTCGACGTCGCCGGCCGCCCGGTGCGCGCCCTCTACCGGGGGCCGCTTCCGGAGGCGGGAACCACCCTCACCTGGGACGGGCATACCGATGCCGGCACCGCCGCCGGGGACGGGATCTTCTTCGTGCGGCTTACCGTGGACGGCCGCCCCGCCGGAACCGCCAGGCTGGTCCGGCTACGCTGACCCGGGCTCAACCGGGGCTTTGCGCGGGGGGGTGAGGACGGCTAAACTCATAGCCGGTCTCCCCCCCCGCACCTCGCACCCCGAAAGTCCCGGTTCATGAGCCCCACCTGGTCCCCGTCGCATCGCCTCGCCGCCGTCCGGGCGCCGGTCTGGGGGCTGGCTCTGGCCGTGGCGGCCGCCTTCCCGGCCCCCGCCCTCGCCGCGCCCAAGCCCGAGGCCGCGGTGCAGCTCTCCTGGACCGCCGACACGCCTCCGGTGGCGGGGCGCTGGATCCGGACGGAGCTGCACCTCACCGCGCGGCTCCCCGTGGCGTCGGTGCGCCTGACCGTTACCGTCCCCGCCGGGGTCAGCGTGGACGGCCCCCTCCCCGAGTACGACGGAACGCCGCCGGTGGACCGGACCCTGACCTTTCCGCTGCGGATCCTGGTTCCCTCGGGGGCGGTGGGCGCGCTCACCGCCCGGGCCGAGGTCGAGACCGGCAGCGGATTCCGCTACCGGGCCGGGGCCGCCTTCGATCCCACCCCGCCCGCGGTCCGCGTCCCCGCCGCGGCCGCGCGCCGGATCCGGACCTCACGGGGCGAGGAGCTTCTGGACGTGCCCGCGGCGCCGCTGGGCGGGGGGGCCTCGGAGACGCACGCGCCGGCCGCGGGGGCGGGCATGGCCGCGCTCCCCGCCACCTTCGACGGCCACTTCTACTACCGGGACCGGGTCTTCGACCGGAACGGTTTCGTGTACGCCCAGGACTCGCAGAATCCGCTCAAGCCCATCCGGTACGCCCAGGTGGACCTCCTCCGGAACGGCGTGCTGGCGCTCTCGGGAACCACCGACGGCACCGGCGCCTATTCATTCTCCACCAACGCCGCCGGCGGGGACGTCTTCACCGTGCGGATCATGAGCCGGACGGGAGGCGCGGTGGCCGGGGGACCGGTGACCGACATCCGGGTCCAGGGCTTCAACGTGATCTACAGCGCGACCAGCGGGCCCCTGCAGAAGCCCTCCACCGGCACGTATACCGGCGACTTCGTGGTGGAGCCGGGGGACCTCCAGGTCGCGGGCGGAGGAGAGGCGTTCAACATTCTCGACTCCTGCGTGGACGCGATCCTGTTCGTCCAGTCCCTGACCGGCGCTCCCCCCGGGGTGGCTCTCACCATGAACTGGGCGCCCTCCGAAACCGTGAACGGGACCTATTACGTCCACGGCGGCTCCGTCATCGACCTCCTCGGCGAGGAGGGCTACGACGACTGCGTGATCATCCACGAGTTCGGCCATTACGTGGCCTGGAACTACTCCAGGGACCAGTCGCCGGGGGGGACCCACTACCTGGACGACCAGAACGAGGACCCCCGCCTGGCCTGGAGCGAGGGCTGGGCCTCGTACTTCCAGGCCGCGGCCCGGGCTTATGCCGGGGATCCCGACCCCACCTGGTACGTGGACACCACCGGGAAGCCGGGGGCCGGCCAGCTGAACTTCTCGTTCGAGTGCGAAGGACCGAGCTTCGGGGCCCGCGGGGACGGCTCCGAGGTCGCGGTGCAGGCCACCCTGTGGGACGTCGAGGACGGGCCGGATACCCCCGACTCCTGGCCCGGGGTGGACGACGATCCCCTCGCGCTCCCGATGAGCGACACCTGGGCGGTGCTCACCGGACCCATGAAGACCGCGGATACGGTGACCCTGGAGGACTTCTGGGACGGCTGGTTCTCCCCCCTGGTCCAGAACGGCCACGAGACCGGGATGCGGGCCCTGTTCGCCGCGCTCGGTTCCGAGTTCTATCCCGATTCCGAGGAGGCCGACGGGGATTCGACCTCCGCCCGGCCCCTGCCGGTGGACGGGACCCCCTTCCACCACACCTTCTACCCCGCCGGCGACGTGGACTACCACGTCCTGTCGCTCACCGCGGGGATGCCCATGACCGTCCAGACGCTGAACGTGGGGAACTTCGGGGACACCTATCTGGAGGTCTTCGATCCCTCCGGGACGCGGGTCGCCTTCAACGGGAACCAGACCCAGGAGTCGCCGGCCTCCCAGGTGACCTTCACCGCCGCCGCCACCGGAAACTACCTGGTGAAGCTGCGGCGCGAATTCACCGGCAAGGCGGCCTACGCCCAGTACGGCTCCTACGACGTTCGCGCCATGGCCGGAATCGCTACCGCGGTCTCCCTCAACGACGTGGCCTCGGCCGCGGCGGTGCAGAATCCGGGGTTCGGGGTGGGGGTGGGGTGGGCGGACTACGACGGCGACGGCCGGCCCGACCTCTACCTGGTCAACAACAGCGCCCCCGGGGGTCCGGCGGCGGTGGACGCGCTCTTCCGGAACCAGGGGAACGGAACGTTCGTCTCGTCCAAGACCGCGGCCGGCCTGAGCGCGGCCGAGGGGGGGATCGCGGCGGCGTGGGGCGACTACGACAACGACGGGCGGCCCGACCTCTTCCTCTCCGACCATGGGCTCTTCCACAACGGCGGAAGCGGCGGCTTCTCCGACGTCACCGCCGCCTCCGGGGTCGCCGACGTCGGCAAGGAAGGCGACGCGGCGTGGGTGGACGCCGACAACGACGGACGGCTGGACCTGTTCGTGATCCGCCGCGACGGGCCCTCGGCCCTGTGGCACAACGACGGGGACGGCACCTTCACCGACGTGGCCCCCCAGGCCGGCTTCGGCTTCCCTCCGGACCCGGGCGACGGCGCCTACGGGTGCGCCTGGGCCGACTACGACGGCGACCGCCTTCCCGATCTCTTCATCGCCTACAACCAGGCGCCGGGGCACCGGCTCTTCCACAACCTGGGCGGGAACACCTTCGAGGATGTGACCGCGGCGGCGGGGATGGCCTCCGACGTCCCTGCGAGCGGTGCGACCTGGGGAGACGTGAACGGGGACGGGCGGCTGGATCTCTTCGTGGCCGCCTCGGGTCCGAACGCGCTCTACCTGAATCATGGGAACGGCGTGTTCACCGACGAGGCCGCCCGCTACGGGGTGAACGACCCCGGCACCGCGCTCGGATCGGCGCTGGTGGACTATGACCTGGACGGGGACCTCGACCTCTTCGTGGTCAACCTCACCGGGATCGATGGGCTCTTCCAGAACCTGGGCGGCACCATGGTCCGGGTTTCCCAGGCCACCGGCAACGCCGCCGCCCCCGAGTTCGGTTGCGGCTGGGCCGACTACGACGGGGACGGCGACCCCGACCTCTACGTGTCCCAGGCCTGCGGGCAGACCTGCTATCCCAATCTCCTCTACCGGAACCAGGTCCAGAACGGGGCCGCCCCCCGCTCCTGGCTCCAGGTCAAGCTGACCGGGGTGTACTCGAACCGCGACGGGATCGGGGCGGACATCGTGGTCCACGCCGGCGCCGCGACCCAGTTCCGGCAGCTGGGGACGGAAACCGGCTGGGCGTCGCGGGGGCTCCTGCCCGAGTCCTTCGGCTTCCCCGACGGGGCCTCGGTGGACTCGGTCGAGGTTTACTGGCCCTCGGGGCACTACAACGTGATTGTGCATCCCGACCTCGACCGCGTGCTCGACGTGGTGGAGGACGACCGCGTGCCGGTGGCGCCCCCGCCGGCAACTCCGGCCCTGGCGGTGGCCCTGGGCGCCCCCTTCCCCAATCCCTTCACCGCCGCGGTCTCGGTGGGCTTCCGGTTGAACCGCGGCGCCCACGTCCGGGTGGACGTATTCGACGTGGCCGGCCGCCGGGTGCGCACCCTCCTCGACCGGGAGCTGGCCGCCGGCGACCAGGTGGCGGGTTGGAACGGCGAGGACGAGACCGGCCGCCCCACCGCTCCCGGGATCTACTTCTACCGGTTCCAGGCGGACCGGCAGGTGGAGGTACGGAAGCTGGTCCGGATCTCGCGCTGAGCGCGCTCCCGGCCGGACAGGGGAACGGCCGGGAACGAGGGGTGGCGGGAAGCCGGAAGCCGGACCTCGCGTGAACGTGCCCAGACCGCCCGGGCTCCGACTTCCCGCCGGGGGGATCGCGATCGTTACTGCGGACGCCGGATCATCTTGAGACTCGTGGTGGTCCCTTCCACCCGGTAGAAGTAGGTGCCCGCGGGGACCGGCCGCCCCGAGGCGTCCCGGCCGTCCCACCGGAGAAGGCCCCCGCCCCCGGGCAGGCTCCCGTCCAGGCGCCGCACCAGCCTCCCTGCCGCGTCGAACACCTCCACCCGCACCGCGCCGCCCGGAGCCGATTCCACCGGGATGGCGGTGGAGGAGGCGAACGGGTTGGGGAAGTTCTGCCGGATCACCGCGGCCAGGGGCCGCTGGTAGACGAAGGTCCGGGTGGCCAGCCGTTCCCGGCCCCCGTTCCGGTAGTTCACGTCGAGGGCGTAGGTCAGCTCCACCCCCGACGGCGCCTCACGGTCGAGGTACTCGCCCGCGCCCCCGGCGGGGTGGAGGTCGGAGGCGAGCACGGTCGAGCGTCCGCCCGCGGTGCGGGTCACGGTGAACGCGGCGGCGTCGCCGTCGTCGGTGTACTGCCAGCGGATGTGCGCCCCGTCCGAGGCCCCGGTGACCGCGAAAGAGAGGAGCGAGACCGGGGTCTGGTTCGGCTCCACCACGGTCAGCACCTGGTTCAGCGGGACGTTCTTCTCGACCGCGGTCCGGCCGCTGGGGAACCGGACCACCACCGAATCCACCACGGTCAGCGTTCCCAGCCCGAAGTGCAGGTAGGGCGAGTTCTGGGAGCAGTAGGAGCCCGAGCCCAGCTCCGCGATCCACCGGTGCCCCTGGTTCTGGATGGTGACCCGGGCGCCGATGGCGCTCCGGTTGGACACCGTCCCCCGGACCGACACCTCCAGCCAGTCGTTCTGGCTGAAGTCGCCCCGGGAAGGCATGCCGTTGCCGTCGGAGGGCGAGTTACGGATGCCTTCGGAGTTGGCCACGTCCTTGAACGTGCCGTTCTTCATGTTGATGTAGAGAAGGCGGTCGGTGGTGGGGGCCACCTCGGGGCCGTGGACGAAGTTGTTGTTGATCACGAACAAGTCCAGGAACCCGTCGTGGTTGAAGTCGCCGTAGGCGGCGCCGCGGCCGTCCCCGGTGTCGTCGATTCCGGCGGCATGGCTCACATCCTTGAAGTGGGTGACCCCGGAGAACCCGGTGGTGTTCTCCCAGAGCTGGTTGGGTTCGTTCGGCTTCTGCCCCTGGTCGTTCAGGATGTAGCCGTTGGCCACGTGGATATCCAGGTCGCCGTCGTTGTCGTAGTCGATGAACGAGGTCCCCCAGCCGTTCCAGTTCCACGCCCCGTCGGTGACGAGTCCGGCGTCCCTGGCCACGTTGGTGAAGGTGCCGTCCCCGTTGTTGTGGAGGAGGGCGTCCTGCCAGAAATTGGCCAGGAAGATGTCGAGGTTCCCGTCGTGATCGTAGTCGCCGAAGGTGACGCCCATGGCCCAACCGGGATCGTCGGCGTGGGAGGCCCGGGAGACGTCGGTGAAAGTGCCGTCGCCGTTGTTGCGGAAGAGGATGTTGTCGCCGGGGTTCAGGATGCCGTACTCGGTGTTCGGGCCGTTGTAGTCGTTGGCCACGTAGATGTCCATGTCCCCGTCGTTGTCGTAGTCGGCCACCGCCACTCCCAGGGTCCAGTTGCTCTCACCGTCCTGGCCGAAATCGAGGTGGAGAGCGGGAGCCACGTCCACGAAGTGGGGCATGCCGGTCTCGTCCACCCCGGTGTTGTGGAAGAGCTGGTTGGCGTTGCCCATGTAGTTCCCCACGTAGATGTCGAGGAGTCCGTCGTTGTCGTAGTCCAGGAAGGCGGCGCTGGAGGAGAGGGCGTCGCCGGTGACCCAGTTGCCCGACATGTCCTTGATGAGGCCGGGCTTGATGCCGGCGGTGCGGGCGGCGCTCCGGAAGGTGCCGTCCCCGTTGTTGAGGAGCAGCAGGTTGGGACCGTTCATGGTGATGAACATGTCCACGTAGCCGTCGTTGTTGACGTCGCCGCAGGTGACCCCCAGCGCGGGGTTGTTCATGGCGCGGACGGCGTCGGGAATGGCCGAGACGCTCCGGTCGGTGAAGGCGCCCGAGCCGGCATCGAAGCCGAAGACGTTCACCTGGCCCTCCGGGGTGAGGTAGACCAGGTCGATCAAGCCGTCGCCGTCGACGTCGATCCATCCCGCGCCCGAGCCCATGTCCTCGACGGTCGCGCCGCTCTGGGCGCGCGCGGACGGAACGAGGAAAAGGACGGAAGCCAGGAGGGCGGCGGCCAAGGAAAAGCGGACCGGGAGGGTAGCGGATCGAGGCATCGGGATCTCCCAGGATGTCGGACGTTTTGGCGCATCGGGGGTGCCGGACGGGGACGGCAGCCCCGGCGAAGGTGAGCAACAGCGAATCCGGGCGGGGCGGGACCGCCCCTGGAGTCGAACCCACTACAATTATAGACAAGTGGTGACCAGATACCCAGTCTGATGCGATAAAATCTAACTATACATATGCATAGTACGCAGGAAAGAGCCCGCACCGGCGAAGTGGAGCCTCCGCCGGCCGGAAGGGGGTCAGCGCGGCTTTGGTGGCGCTTCTCGGCGCTTCTCCGGCTTCTCGAGGTCGAGGACCTTCCGGTCGCGGGCGAAACGGATGAAGGCGTCCCGGAGGGTGGTTCCCGTATCCTCCGCGCCGGGGTGGTCCGCCTCGAGACGGTAGCCGTCGCCGCCGTGATAGATGTAGTTGTTCACGGCGACCCGGTACCTGTGGGAGGGATCGAGCGGATCGGGGCCTACGCGGACGTTCTCCGCCCGGCTCCCGCCGTCCACGAAGCTCACCCCCGCCATCTGGGGGAAGCCGCCGCGGCCTCGAAGGGAAAGACCGAAGTCGAGGAATGCCTGGAGTTCCGTCCCCGTCATGTCCAGGGTCACGATGCTGTTCTCGAACGGGAGGACGGTGTAGACGTCGGCCAGGGTGACCGGGCCGGGGGGAATCGAGGACCGGATGCCGCCGCCGTTCTCCATGGCCACGTCGGCGCCGGAGGCGGCGAGCATGGACCGGGCGACCAGCCGCCCCAGCACGACCTGGCGGTCCATGGAGCCGCCGGCGGAAAGGCCCCGGGGAGCGGTGGCGATCACCTCGCCCAGTTCCCGGTCCAGGCGGCCCTGGTAGCCGTTCACCAGGGCGAGCACGTCCTCGTCCGAGGGAACCGCGGGGCCGATGGGTAGAAGCCGTCCGGAGAAGTTCACGATCCGGTTTCCGTCCACGTCCAGGTCGAGCCGGCCCAGGAAATCGCCCCGGGAGCCGGCCTCCACCAGGAGCGTGCCTCCGATCCCGTTCCGGTTATCGTTGGGGATGAGACGTGGTTGGGGAAGCGCCACGTGATCGTGGCCGCTCACGATGACGTCGATCCCGGGAACGCCGGCGGCCAGGGTGGAATCGACGGTGAGCCCGCAGTGGCTGAGCACCACCACCAGGTCCGCGTTGGGCCGGAGCTCCTGCACCCAGGGCGCGACCGACGCGTTCACCGGCAGGGCGTTCAGCCCCCGGTTCACGGTGGAGAGCACGATGCGGGGGAGGGTCGGGGTGGTGACCCCGATCACCCCGATCCGCACCCCGTTCACCGCGTAAACCGCATAGGGAGCGGCGACGCGGTGCACTCCCGGGGGCAGCTCGGCGGCGCGGTCCGCCCCGGGGGAGACGGCGACGAGCCGGCCGGCGGCCGGGAACGAGGCGCCGCGGGGCTGGAGCGCGGGCGGGCCCAACCCGTCGTCCACCACCACGTTGGAGGAGAGGATGGGGAAGCGCGCCTCCGCGGTCTCGCCGGCCAGGGCGTCGAGCCCATTGTCGAACTCGTGGTTCCCCAGCGCCATCGCGTCCACCTTCATGAGGCTGAGCACCCGGAACTCGGCCTCGCCGTGGAAGGCGTTGAAGTAGGGGGTCCCCTGGACGTTGTCGCCGGCGTCGAGGAGGATCGTGTTCGGATCGGCGCGCCGGATCAGGTCCACCGCACCGGCCAGGTAGGCGATCCCCCCCCGCTCCTCGCCGTGGACCCCGCGGTAGGGCTCCATCTGGGAGTGGAAGTCGTTGAAGTGGAGGATCGTGACGTGGGACGCGGCGGCGGCCCCGCCGGGCGCGGCAGCCGTTCCGGCCAGGACCAGGAGGCCCGCGGCGAGCCGGGCGGAGAGCGACGCGGAGAGGCGGAGGGCGAATGACCCGGCCATCGTGTTCCTTTCCCGGGGGGGACCCTTGGTCCGGCCCCCGCGATTCCCGCCACCGGCACCCACGGACCGTTCAATCCGGGGTTCAAAGGTCCCATCCGGCCGGATGGGACCCCCATCCCCCGGGATGGAGCCCGTTCTCCCCCCGGATGATCCGCCGATCGGGGGGGATGGGCCCGCTTTACCCCCTCGATCATCCCCCCCCCTCGGCCCTATCATGAGCCATCGGGGTGCCCCACGGGCGGTCCGGGAACTCACCCCCCGGACGATCATCCCCATGGAGGAGTAATCATGGATAACCAGATCGGCTACATCGCCGGTGACATCTACCACCTTTTGGACCGCAAGGGCGAGGCTTCTTTGAACGACCTCAAGACCGCGCTCAAGCAGACTCCCGCCATGATCCAGATGGGAGTGGGCTGGCTGGCCCGCGAGGGGAAGGTCAACATCAGCAAGAAGGGCGCGGGTTACCTGGTCAAGCTGAACACGTAGCCGGGATTCCCGTGCGCGTCCCCCCCTCCCGGCGCGCGGATCGCGCCGCCGGATCTCCCGCCCATGACCGTCCGTTTCCCGACCGTGGCCGACGTGGGGGAGGCGGGGCTCCTTCGCCGGATCTCCCGCCTGCTTCCGCCCCCGCCCGAGGCCTCGGTGGGAATCGGTGACGACGCTGCGGTGGTGGCGCCGCCCCGCGGTACCATGATCCTCACCACCGACGCCCTGGTGGAAGGAACCCACTTCCTCCGCTCCTGGTTCCGGCCGGCGGAGGTGGGGCACAAGGCGCTGGCGGTGAACCTCTCCGATGCCGCCGCCATGGGGGCCCGGCCCGACTATGCCCTGGTCTCGCTCATCCTTCCCCCGGCGATGTCGGTGGCGGCGGTGGAGGCGATGTACCGGGGGCTGGCCCGGCTGGCCCGGAACGCGGGGGTGGCGGTGATCGGCGGCAACCTGGCCCGCGGCGAGCGCGCCTCGGTCACGGTGGCGTTGGTGGGGTCGGCCCCGAGGGGCCGCGCCGTCACCCGGGGAGGATCTCGCCCCGGGGACGCTCTCTACGTCTCCGGGCGGCCCGGCCTCGCCTACCTGGGCTTCCGCCTCCTGGAACGGGCCCGGCCGGCGCCGGCGGACGGCGGCGCCGGGGGACGGGATCCCTGGCGATTCCCCGCGCGGGAGCCGGCCTGGCGGGCGGCGCTCGTCCGGGCGGTTCCCGGGTCGCGCCCGGCCCTGGCCGCGTTCCTGCGGCCGGTGCCGCGGCTGGCGCTGGGGGGGGAACTCCACCGTCTGGGCGCCACCTCCGCCATCGACGTGAGCGACGGGCTGGCCGCCGATCTCCGGCACCTGGCCGCCGCGGGAGCGCGCCCGGTGGCGGACGCGGAGCGGTTCCCGGTCTCCCCCGCGTTCCGGCGGCTGGCCGGCGGGCTGGAACTGGACCCCGGGGCGGCGATCCTGCGGGGAGGCGAGGACTACGAACTCCTGTTCACCCTTCCCGGGGCCTCGGCCGGGCGGCTGGGCGCGCGGGCGGTGATCGCCGGAACTCCCGTCACCCGGATCGGCGAGATCGCTCCGGGCCCGCCGGGGGCGTTTCTCCGCCGCAAGGGGCGCACCTCCCGCCTGGACGCGGAGAGCTTCGAGCACTTCGCCTAGCCTCCCGTCGGAGAACCTGCCGGGTTCGGAACATTTCCGAGTCGATTGATTCCTCATTTGAATCACCGGCGGAACCGTCGGATGAATTGACGACTTTCCGGCTTTCGCGGCAAAGATCCGCGCCGGCGGGTCTTCTTCGTAACCAATACCCCCGGTTCCCGTCCACAACCATAGAAGATCGCTCGCATCAGAACGCGACGCGGGTCGATTCGCGCGGCGAAACGCGAGCGTTGGGTCAAAAGACACAATCATCGAATCGCGGAAACCCTTGGAAATTCGGTGCGTTTGTTGAATTCTGCCCTCAACCTCTGGTATCATCATGCACGGGAACACGGGCGGAGGCCGGCTTGTCATCCGGCCTCGGCTGACATTGCGGAAGAGCAGTCAGGGGCACTTACCTAGCCGTCGGGCGGGAAAGGTTGCTCCTATTTTTTTTGAACGGACCGCTTTTCAGAACGACGAGAGACGGCACCGCGATCCCCGGGGGGACGATCGCGCGGCAACGATGCTCGGCAACGAAGGGGTGACATCCGTGTTGAAGCGAATGACGACGGTTCTGCTGACCGCGCTCGTGGCGCTGATCGGCGTCCGGGCGGCATATGCGGGCTCGTGTTGGGACCCGGTGCAGGAAGGGCACGAGACCGGCTTCGACTTCGCCGTCCAGGACAGCGTGAGCGGACCCGATTCCCACGGCGTCTACACCTACCGGTACCGGGTCCACCGGATCGACCAGGGTTCGGTGACCTACCGGGATCCGAGCCATCTCGCCATCGAGTTCGGCTGCGACGCCGAGGCCGCCTCGGAGATCCTGCTCGGCGGCCCGAGCGCGATCGTGATGACCGGGGCCGGCGACAAGGTCTGCGAGACCGAGGTGGCCTACGATCCCGCCGGGTTCGAGGAGCCCGGGCTGGGGGGCGGGTGCCGCGCCAACGGCATCAAGCTCACCTTCTGCGACGGCGCCCTGGTTCCGGACGGGGACGGAGTCTCCTACCCGGACGACCCCGACGACCCGGTGCTGGTGATCACCTTCCGGAGCCTGAGCCCGCCCACCTACGGCGAGTGGTTCATGAAGGGGGGGCGCCTGTTCTCCCCGATCTTCGGCACCTTCGGGGGCGCCCGGCGCGACGTCGAATACCTGACCGACGGCGGACTCCTCCGGGTGCCGGGCTGCCGGCCCCCCACCCCCACCTTCCCCGTTTCCTGGAGCCGGCTGAAGCAGCTGTATCGCTAACGGCCGGACAGATCCGTGGGCGCGCGGCCAGGCCCCCCCCGCCGCGCGCCCCGCGGTTGCCCCCTCCCCGCGGTTCCCCCCCCCGTGCAAACCCACCGGAGTTGGCGTATTCTAGATGGTTCCAAGGCGTCTCCCGATTTGTTCGCGGGCCGGGAGAGGGGTGGCGGCGGTCGGGCGGGGGACTCTCCGAGGCCTCGGGCGACGACGCTATATTCCGTTATCAGTATTGAACTTAGCAAGGAGAGCAGGATCGTGGCCCAGATCGAAACATCCCCCGAGATGGTGAAGCGCGTCTACGACCGGACCCGGAAGAATCTGGAGATCGTACGCGAGCGGCTGGGTCGTCCGCTCACCCTGGCCGAGAAGATCGTGCTCGGCCACCTCGACGACCCCCGGGGACAGGACCTGGAGGCCGGGAAGGCCTATCTTCAGCTCCGCCCCGACCGGGTGGCCATGCAGGACGCCACCGCCCAGATGGCGCTCCTCCAGTTCA
Source organism: Candidatus Eiseniibacteriota bacterium (assembly GCA_963728475.1). Taxonomy (GTDB): domain Bacteria; phylum Eisenbacteria; class RBG-16-71-46; order JABDJR01; family JABDJR01; genus CAVSKL01. Next base: position 578,906 of record CAVSKL010000001.1, on the reverse strand, counting down.
TGATGGCCGGCAAGGCCGAGGCCGCGGTCCCCTCCACCGTCCATTGCGACCATCTGGTACGGGCGCACTCGGGCTCGGGACCGGATCTGAAGACGGCATTGGACGAGAACCGCGAGGTCTACGACTTCCTGCGCACGGTGGCCTCCAAGTACGGGCTCGGGTTCTGGGAGCCCGGCTCCGGCATCATCCACCAGGTGGTGCTCGAGAACTACGCGTTTCCCGGCGGACTCATGATCGGCACCGACTCCCACACCCCCAACGCCGGGGGCCTCGGCATGTGCGCGGTGGGAGTGGGGGGCGCCGACGCCGTCGACGTCATGGCCGGGTTCCCCTGGGAGGTGCTCCAGCCCCAGCTCATCGGAGTGAAGCTCACCGGGGCCATGAGCGGCTGGACCGCGCCCAAGGACGTGATCCTCTGGGTGTGCGGGCAGCTCACGGTGAAGGGCGGCACCAACCACATCGTGGAGTACTTCGGTCCCGGCGCCGCCGCCGTCAGCGCCACCGGCAAGGCCACGATCTGCAACATGGGGGCGGAACTCGGCGCCACCACCTCGGTCTTCACCTTCGACCGGCGCATGGAAGCGTACCTGCGCGCGACCCGCCGCGAGGAGCTGGCGGAGCTGGCCCTGGCCAACCGCGACCTTCTCACCCCCGATCCCGAGGTCGAGAAGGACCCCGCCCGGTACTACCACCAGGTCCTGGAGCTGGACCTCTCCACCCTCGAGCCGCACCTGGTCGGCCCGCACACCCCGGACCTGGCCCGCCCGGTCTCGACCATGGCCAAGGCGGTGAAGGAGGAGGGCTATCCGGATTCGATCTCGGTATCGTTGATCGGCTCCTGCACCAACTCCTCCTACGAGGACATCTCCCGCGCCGCCGACGTGGCCGGGCAGGCCGCCCGGCACGGGGCCAGGATGGCGACGCCGCTCATGGTGACCCCGGGAAGCGAGCAGGTCATGGCCACCATCCAGCGCGACGGCCAGATGGAGAAGCTCCAGGAGGTCGGCGCCACCGTGCTCGCCAACGCCTGCGGCCCCTGCATCGGACAGTGGCGGCGGGACGAGATCAAGAAGGGCGAGAAGAACACCATCGTGACCTCGTTCAACCGCAACTTCCCCGGGCGCAACGACGCCAACCCCGAGACCCTGGCCTTCATCGCGAGCCCCGAGATCGTGGTCGCCTACGGCCTGGCCGGACGGCTGTCGTTCAACCCGCTCGCCGACACCATCAAGACCGGCGGCAAGGAGTGGAAGCTGGAGCCGCCCAAGCCGGCGCCCGACCTGCCCCCGGATGGCTTCGTGTTCGCGCGCGAGGGCTATGTGGCCCCCGCCGAGCATCCGGAGAAGATCGAGGTCGCGGTGGCGCCGGAGAGCGAGCGTCTCCAGGTGCTCCAGCCGTTCAACCGCCCCGACGGCGACGACCGCTATCACAAGATGCCGCTGCTGCTGAAGACCAAAGGAAAGACCACCACCGACCACATCTCCCCGGCGGGTCCTTGGCTCCGATACCGGGGGAACCTCGACCGGATCAGCGACAACATGTTCACCGGGGCCATCAACGCCTTCACCGGCGGCCGCGGCACCACCCGGAACCCGCTCACCGGCGACGCCGGCCGGCCGGTGCCGGAGGTGGCGCGGGAGCTGAAGGCGGCGGGGAAGCTCTGGGTGGTGGTGGGCGACGAGAACTACGGCGAAGGCTCGAGCCGGGAGCACGCGGCGATGTCGCCGCGTTTCCTGGGCGCGGGCGCGATCATCGCCCGCTCGTTCGCGCGCATCCACGAGACGAACCTGAAGAAGCAGGGGCTCCTCCCGCTCACCTTCAAGCACGCCGCCGACTACGAGAAGGTCCGGGAGACGGACGCGGTCACCGTGACCGGCCTCCAGGACCTGGCTCCGGGGATCTCGATCACCGCCATCCTGCACCATGCCGACGGGTCCATGGACGAGGTCGAGCTCAAGCACAGCCTCAACATGGAGCAGGTGGCGTGGTGGAGGGCGGGGAGCGCGCTCAACCTCCTCCGCCGGCAGGGATCGAAGGCCTAGGGCCGCCGCCCCGCGTATGGCCGAACCGCATCCCGACCTGGGCTCCTTCCTCGCCGCTCTGCGGCGGGAAAAGGAACTGGTCGAGGTCGAGGCGCCGGTCGATCCCCGGCTCGAGGCCGCCGAGATCCACCGCCGGGTGATCGCGGCCGGGGGGCCGGCGCTGCTGTTCCGGCGGGTGGGGGGCTCACCCTTCCCCGCCGTCACCAACCTCTTCGGCAGCCGCAAGCGGGTGGAGATGGCGTTCGGGCCGCGCCCCGCCGAGCTGGTGCGGGCGGCGGCGGCGCTTCCGGAGACGCTCATGCCCCCCTCCTGGGGGAGGATCTGGCGGGAGCGGGCGACCTTGTGGGCGCTGGCGAAAACGGGGGTGACCCGCCGGGGCCGGGCGCCGGTCCTGGACGTCACGGTGTCGCCGCCGGACCTGGGAAGGCTTCCCGTCCTCATCACCTGGTCCGGGGACGGCGGCCCGTTTCTCACCCTGCCGCTGGTCTACACCGAGCATCCCGAGGGGCTCGGGTCCAACCTGGGGATCTACCGCGCCCAGGTCTTCGACGCGACCCGGACCGGCATGCACTGGCAGATCGGAAAAGGCGGCGGTTTCCACTACGCGGCGGCCGAGGCCGCCGGCCGTCCGCTCCCGGTCAACATCTTCCTGGGAGGGCCGCCCGCGCTGATGCTTGCGGCGGTGGCGCCGCTCCCCGAAAACGTGCCGGAGCTTCTCCTGGCCTCCCTGGTGATGGGGCGGCGCCTTCTCATGGCGGAGAGCCCCGCCGGCCCCCTTCCCGTCGCCGCCGCCGCGGAGTTCGCCCTGGTGGGCGAGGTGCCGCCGGCCGAGCGCGCGCCGGAGGGACCCTTCGGCGACCACTACGGCTACTACTCGCTCCGCCACGATTATCCGGTTTTTCACTGCCGGGCCATGTTCCACCGCCGGGACCCGGTGTTCCCGGCGACGGTGGTGGGCAAGCCCCGGCAGGAGGATTTCTACCTGGGCGATTACCTCCAGGAGCTTCTCTCGCCTCTCTTCCCGGTGGTGATGCCGTCGGTCACCGGGCTCTGGAGCTACGGCGAGACCGGCTACCACTCGCTGGCCGCGGCGGTGGTGAAGAGCCGGTACAAGCGCGAGGCCATGACCGCCGCGTTCCGGATCCTGGGCGAAGGCCAGCTTGCGCTGACCAAGTTCCTGCTGGTGCTGGACCGGCCGTGCGACCTTCGCGACTTCCGCGCGGTGCTGGAGCGCGTGCTGGAGCGCGCCGATCTCCGCACCGACCTCTACGTGTTCTCCAATCTTGCCATGGACACCCTGGACTACACCGGGCCGCGGGTGAACGAGGGTTCCAAGGGGGTTCTCCTGGGCGTGGGGGATCCGGTGCGGGAGCTGCCGCGGCAGTTCACCGGGCCTCTGCCGGCGGGACTCGCCGAGGCCCGAGTCTTCTGCGGGGGATGCCTGGCGGTCTCGGGAGCCTCCGCCGCCGCCGATCCGGGCCTGGCCGAGCGGATCGCCCGGGACGGCGCCCTGGCGGAGTGGCCCCTGGTGGCGCTGGTGGATTCCGCCGAGGCCTCGGTGCGGTCGGTGCCGCGCTTCCTGTGGACCGTGTTCACCCGCTTCGAGCCCGCCGCCGACCTCCACGCCGCCGGCCAGACGGTAGCCCGGCACCACGTGGGCTCGACCCCGCCGGTGGTGATCGACGCCCGCCTCAAGCCCGGCTTCCCCGACGAGCTTGTCTGCGATCCGGAGACCGCGGCCCTCGTGGACCGGCGCTGGAAGGAGTACTTCCCGGCAGGGATGGAGATGGGGGACTCGGACCGGGCGGACCTGGGGTAGGGCCGGGGCCTTACTCCCCCCGGGAGCGGGCCGGATCAACGCGCGTCCGCCGATCGGGGCTGTTCCGGAGGTTGGTCCAGGAGCACGCCGGTGGAGGGGACGACCTGGGGTCGGCTGAAGGCGAGCCAGCTAGAGTCTCAATGCAACCGAGATCCCGCGAACCGCGCAACGTCGCGTGCGCCCCGTCAGGGACCGCGTCGTTGGGGCGGCGACATGCAAGTCTCTCGCCGCGTGGCGCCGAAGGGATGCCGAAAGACGAGGCAAGGAGCCTCGCAGACGGGGCAGGTTCGACGCGGGTGCGCCAAGCTTGGAAGGCACCTGCCGCGCGCGGTGTGCCGATCCCCTCGGCGTGTTTCCGAATTGTCAGAGGAAAACCCTTGAACCAGGTCGCCCGCGGGACTATAAGTGAGGGCGTTACGTTGCGCTGCCGGGGGGCGAACTCACCCCACATCTGAGCCCTCCCTCAACTTGGAGACCCCCTCGCCGCGGCCGCCGTCGGTTGGCACACTCGGGAAAGAAGGTCGCATGCGTTCCTTTTCCCGCGTGCGACGGAGCGGACGAACGGGCTTTCCCCCTCCCTGGCTCGTCACCGCCGCCGCATCTTGTTGCAAGCTGGGACAGATCTTACGGCCGGTCTCCCGCATGCCGGCGGGCATGGTCGGAGCCGCTCTCGGGGAGCGGTGCGGCCCTGAGCGCCTGCGGCGCGGGCCGGGGTCCCACCGCCGCTCTTGCAGTCCTGGCGCGGAGCGACGCCTCCGCCGGCCCCCTTCCGGCGCTTCAGGGAGTGGGGCCCCCCGATTCTCCGAGGAGTCGCGCGCTCGGCGGGCAGGCGCCCCCGGCGCATCCCCGGCGCAGGTTCCGGTAGCGCGACTTCTCAACCTATTTGGCGTAGGGATATTCCTCGTTCTGGGCGCTTCATCCTGTGGACGGGGAGCGACCAAGCCGGGGAGCGCGCTTTGCCGGGTCACGCCGGACACGCTGGACTTCGGGAGGGTCGAGCTTGGGGCGCGGGCGGTGCGCGCCATCACCGTCAAGGACGTGGGCAGTAATGGTTTCACCTCCGGGGCACGCGCGGAAGGAGGCCCGTTCGTGATCCTGAGCGGCGGCGGACCGGTTTCCCTCGCGCCCGGGGACTCTCTGAAGATTCTGGTGGAGTACGCGCCGGAAGGGCGCGGCGCCGCCCGGGGCGTCGTGAGCCTGGGGGAACTTGCGTGCGGCAGCGTGCCGCTGGTGGGGAACGCATCCAGGACTTGGCGCATTCAAGCCGACGGTTCCGGGGATGCGCCGACGGTGCAGGCGGGGATCGACAGCTCGGAGGACGGCGACGTGGTGCTGGTGGCGCCGGGGACCTACTACGAGAACATCAACCTTCGGGGGAAGGCGATTCACCTCCTGGGGGAGAAGGGGCCGGAGGTGACGGTGCTGGATGGCAGCCGGGAGGACTCGACCGTTGTCAACTGCGAGTCGGGGGAAACCAATGACACCATCATTGAGGGGTTTACGATCACGGGAGGGAGGGGGTGGACGCCTCTAGGGGACACCACCACCAAAGCTGGTGGCGGCATTAGTTGCTACCACTCGACTCCCATAATACGAAACAACGTAATTCGCGACAATCAGGCTCTAAATGATCCCAGAGGAGGGAACTCACGAGGAGGGGCTATCAACATCGGATCACGTGGGGCATCCCAACCCATGATCGTGGAGGGGAACATCATCGAAGGCAACTACTGTTCACGGAATTCCGGAGGAATCAACATTGCAGGTCCCTGCATCATCCAGGACAACGTGATTCGGGGGAACTCGACGGGGACTGGGGACGGCGGTGGTCTCTACCTGCTCGGCACGGTGGGGCACGTCGTGATCCGGAGAAATCTAATCGTGGAGAACCACGCCGCGGATCATGGGGGAGGGTTGTACCTTGCTGCAGACCTATTTGACCCGAGCCTAACGGACATCTCGGACAACGTCATCTTAGACAACGTGGCATCGGGTCAAGACAGCGCCTTCGACAGCTCGGGGGGAGGTATCTTTCTCGACAACGAAGCCTATATCCACAACAACACGATCGCCTTCAACCATGCCGGAAGCTCAAGGGGATATCTCCCCGGCGGCGGCATGGTCGTGCAGTACTGCTCCTCGGCCACCCGAATCGAATCCAACGTCATCTACGGAAACGGCGAAGGCGGGTTCGTCGCCGAACGCCGGGCCTCTTGCCAGGTGGTCCACAACCTCATCTACGGCAACGCGGTGACCGACGTGGATCGCGACATGACGACGCACATCGACGTAACGGACAATCTCTTCGTCGATCCCCTCTTTTGCGACACCACCGCAGCTAGCACCGGCGCTCTGGCCGCCAACTCGCCGGCCTTGACCGCTGGCTCCGGCGTGATCGGCGCGGTGGCGGAGCCGGGTTGCTCCACTGCGGCGAGGGTTATCAGTTTCCGGGGGAGGGCAGCCATGGCCCAGTGATCCCCTGGCCCCCCACGGCCGGGGTTGGGTAGGCCGGAGAGAGGCAGGAGGCCGGGGCGGCGACGTGCAGGCAAGCAACTTCGACCGCCTCCGGCCCCCGTAACCAGAAAGGAGACCGGCCATGAGAACCATAGCCGTTCTGTTCTTGGTCGTTACCGCCCTGTGCGGGGCGGCCCTCGTAGCGGATGCTACCACGTACCAGGTTCCATCGCCATATAGGAACGTGTCCTACGCCATGTCGCTTGCGTCGTCGGGCGACCTGATCCTCGTGTCGGACGCCTCGCAGGGGAACCCCGACAGCGCCTACGCCGACGCTTTCGCGGTGAAGTCGGGGGTCCGGGTCGTGGCCAAGAGCGGCCAGACCCCCATCATCGACGGGGGCAGCCTCCGTGCCACGGCGGTGGCCTTCGCGCCCGGCGCCTCGTCGAGCACGATCCTCCAGGGGTTCACGATCCGCGGAGGCACGGACACCGTGGTGGTGGTGAGGGGAAGCGGGACCATTCGGGACTGCACCATCAGCGACATTTCGAGCACCATCCCGCCCTACGGCAGCGCGGGGATCCACATCGAGGGGGACGGCAGCGTCAAGCACTGCACGATCTCGATGACGAAGCACGTTAACGCCGGGATCAGAGCGCTGGGACCGATCCTGGTCGATAGCTGCACGGTCGAGACGAACAGCGTCAATGGCCCCTCCGACGGATTCTTCCTCCAGGAATCCGGCGGTACGCCGGACCTCCAGCACAGCTCGGTCACCGGGGCCGGGGCCGGGCTCAACAACGGGGTGCTCGCGGAAGGGACGGTGACCGTTGAGAACTGCGACGTGGGCCCGACGAACCCCAGCTCGTCGTGCAACGGCTTCGCGTTCGACGACGGGGGCCCGACGATGAGCGACTGCTCTATCACTCTTCCCGATGGCATCGGGGTCGAGAGCGGATGGCAAGGTAACGCTACCACCCTGACGATGGTCGATTGCACCATCGATGTGGACTATGGTACCGGGATTGATTGTGAGGCAGGGTCGGTAGCTGGATTCAATACCGTCGTCACCATTCACGAAGCAGACACGTACAACACCGGCATCCAGGTTGCAACGTCGAGTGGGCCGAACGTGTCGACGGTGAAGGGTGTCTTGGTCCGTGGACTGACGCACTACGGCGCCGGGGTTGACGTCTTCGACGACGGCGCGGTGATCGAGAACGTGACCGTGGATGGATTCGAGCTGGGCTTCTACGACAGCAACCATGGCTTGGTCAAGAACACGGTTCAGAACTGCATCGCCAGCAACTACGGCAACGTGGGGTTCGACTACGTGATGGCGGCCTACTGCATCGCCGATGGCAGCGGGTCGACCGCATACGGTGACTGCGTGACGGACGCCACGGACAAGACCGAGGACCCGCTCTACTGCGACGCCTCGGGGGGCGCGTTCACCCTGCGGGTCGACTCCTACGGGAACCCGCACAACAACGGCAGCGGCGAGGAGATCGGCGCCTACCCGGTGGCCTGCATGTACGGGACGCTGGTCCGGGACGCGGACTACGAGGAGGGCGGCACGCTGGACTTCCCCGGCGATCTCACGGTGCCCTCCGGGAAGACCCTCACCCTGGGGGCGGCGACCACGGTGAAGGCGGGGCCGGGGGATAGCCAGGACGGCGGGGCGGATACCACCCTGACCGAACTCGTCGTGGACGGGACCCGGCGACCAGAGCAACTCACTCAGCGCCTCATCGATCCGGCACGGACTTGTCACCAGATTCCCCTTGCGTTGGCAAGATCGAGAGAGTAGACACTTGCTTTGAGTGGGGAGGCTGATGACCACACCCTCTGGACCGGCACCAAGACGGCCCCCTACCCCGTTCCAAGTGGCTCAACGAGGTACAAGTCGTATGCCTGTGGCGTGCCGCATGCGACCGACCATCCCCCGGGGCCTTCCCTCTCCCTGGCCGACGGCCGCCGCACTGATAGCTTGGCTCTGTCGGATCGGGAACCGGAGAGGACCCTCGGGCACTCTCCGGCGTGCTGGAGTTCTCATCATACCCGTGCTGACGCTCCTCGCCGCTGGCTGTGGGGGCGGGAAGCACGGCCCCGGCCCCGACGTGACCCCGCCCGGCGCGATCAAGGATCTCCGAGTGCTGGCTGTGGACGACACGTCCATCACCCTTGGGTGGTCGGCGACGGGCGACGACGGGGACAAGGGCGAGGCCGCCTACTACGATCTCTGCTCCAGCTTGGACACTGCGCCGGAGAGCTGGGCTACCGCCGCGGTCCTGGATACCCTCCCGGTGCGGGGGCCGGCGGGGACGCCGGATTCCGTCCGCATCGACGGCCTGACGCAAATCCACCTCTACTACTTCGCCATCCGGGCAGTGGACGCGGCCGGTAACGCTTCCGAGTTCTCGGACCAGGTCCAGGCCCGGCCCGGTGATCCGGAGCCCCCAGCGGCGGTGACCGATCTCGCGGTGGCGGGGCTGACCGCTTCGACGGTCACCCTGACCTGGACGGCGCCGGGAGACGACGGGATGCGAGGGACCGTGGTGATCTACGACATCCGGACCTCGCCCAACCCGATCACCGACAGCACGTGGTACGCGGACACCCGGGTGACGGTGCCGGTCCAGCCGCTCCCGGCGGGGAGTGTGCAACAGCTCGAGGTCACCGGCCTCGTACCCCTGAGCGTCCACCACTACGCGGTCCGTGGTGTGGATGACGGCGGCTGGACCGCCCCGATGGGGAACGACCTCGAGGTCACCCAGCCGCCAGACACCACGCCCCCGGCGGCGATCACGGACCTCACGGCGATCGCCTCAGCCCTGGCCTACCGGGCGACCCTGACCTGGACGGCCCCCGGCGACGACGGGATGGAGGGCAAGGCCACCGCGTACCAGATCCGGTACCGGATGGGACCCATCACCGACCAGGCGACCTGGGACTCGGCGACGGTGGTGCCCTGGCCCGTCGCCCCGGCTGCATCGGGGGCGCATCAGAGCATGGAGGTGACGGATCTCCCCGGCGGCGGTGCAACGTACTTTGCGGTGCGGGCGGTGGATGAGTCGGGGAACCTGGGTGGGCTCTCGAACCCGGCGTCGGTGTACGTGGCGGGCCCGGGGAGGACTTGGACGGTGAACGTGGACGGGAGCGGAGACGCTCCGACGGTCCAGGCGGCGATCGACAGCGCGGTGACCGGAGACGCGATCCTGGTGGGGCCGGGACGGTACTTTGAGGACATCGACTACCTGGGGAAGGACGTCGCGATCCGGAGCGAAGAGGGGCCGGAGGCGACCATTTTGGATGGAAGCCGGCGGGATAGCTCGGTGGTGGTCATGACCCACTATGAGACTCGGAAGGCGGTGCTCGAGGGGTTCACGGTCACGGGTGGGACCGGCTCCCGCTTCAAGACAGACCATCGCCAGTACGGAGGGGGGATCCACTGTTTAGGTGCGTCCCCGACGATCAGAGGTAACTGGATTGTCGACAACCAGGGCTTCGAGGCGGGTGGGATCGGGATAGGTCCGTCCGAACATGGGGTCCTGCCGGCCCCGCTCGTGGAAGGGAACTTGATCGCGCGAAACTACGCACCCTTGGATGGGGGGGGGATGGCGCTCGGTGACTGTAACGCTGAGATCAGGAGCAACGTCTTCGACTCCAATCAGGCCCATGCGGATGGCGCGGGGATCTGGTACTGGGCCACAAAGGGAAATCCGGTCATTGAGGGAAACCAGTTCCTGGACAATGTGGCGGGAGATCACGGCGGTGGCATTTACCTGGGGGGCAACCACGCGCTAACGCAAGTCTCTGTGTTAGGAAACCTGTTCGTCCGCAACCGCACAATCGGGACGGGCTTCTTCGGGGACACGGGTTCCGGCGCCGCCATCGCAGCCTTGCAGACTGATGGGGTGATCGCCCACAACACGATCGTGGACAACGATGGTCACCACCTGACGCTTTATGGGGGTGGTGGCCTTCTCCTCTGGCAAACCCGGTTGGGCATGATCGTACAAGACAACATCATCGCGGATAACCAGCAATGTGGCATCGCGTGCTGGGATCGCGGCACCACGGCAACGATGCGGCGGAATCTGGTCTGGCACAACTCGGGGGGGGACTTGGGATCCGGATATGGAACCTGCCCGAGAGCCTGGGCGGACTCGATGATCGTCGCGGATCCGCTCTTCTGCGATCCTGCGAGCGGTGATTACCATCTCGCGGCAGGTTCGCCGGCCATACAAGGAAAGGAGGTGATGGGGGCGTTCAGTGAAGTGGGTTGCGGCTTGGACCCTCAAGCCGCAGCTGGTTCCTGGAGACAGCTCGGGGCGCGGAACCGGAACTAGCCGACCCTGCTCCGGCTGAGAGGAAGCAGACAACAAAATCGGGGGAGAGGGGCAGAGTGATCTTGGCAGACGCTTGCCCCCCCCCACCCGGGAGGACGAAACATGAGAGGCAAGATTGCCTTGCTCACCCCCGTCCTGCTGGCTCTCGCCAGCTGGACCAGTATAGCGCAGGCAGTGGACAGGACCGTACCGGACCCGTACCTGCAGATCCAGGCGGCCGTGGACTCGTCGACCAGCGGGTATGACCGCGTGGTCGTGACTGCCGTGTCCTACAGTCCCTCCGGCGTCTACAACCCGTTCGTCCTGGACAAGGATGTCCCGATAGTCAACTCCAGTGGCGGTGAGATCGTGGTGGACGCCGCGGACACGGCGAGCTACGCGGCGGACATCACGTCGGCATCCACCACCACCGTGACGGGACTCACTTTGAAAGGAGGTACCCGAGCAGTCGCTCATCTCACCGGCGACAATGGGCTCTTCGACTGCTTCATCGTCTCCCCGAGCGGGGGCCCCACCTCCGGGATCATCATCGACGGAGCCGCAAACGAGATCGACGGCTGCACCTTCTCGATGACCGGTGGTACGGGCATCGTGGATACCTGCCTCGCGGCGAGCTACCTCGACGGCGCGACCATCAACAACTGCCGGTTCACGCTGGCGAGCGGAAGGGGAATCTACGCTCACGGTTGCAGCAACAGCACGATCAGCGACTGCACCATCGAAATGGAGGACGGGATTGGCGTGTTCCTAAATGGTGGGAGCGGGGCCATTTCAGGGGTGGACGTGAACCTCTCGGCAGCAACTTCTAGTGGCGCCGGCATCGCCGTCGGCGCAGCGGACGATGTCGACGTCACGGGTTGTCTCGTCACATGCTCGGATACGCGGGCTGGGGCGGGGATCTCTGAAACTGCCGACGCGGGTACGATTTCCAAGTGCACGGTCGACAACGCGGACTACGGAATCTATTACACCTCGCCAACCGTTACGCACTGCATTGTAACCCGTGCCCACACGAGCGGGTTCTACAGGCCAGGCGGAGGAACCTCAGTCGTAGACTGCATCACGTACGCTAACGATGGGACCAACTACTACCCGGCTTCGGCAACTTCCTATGTTGAGGATCCGCTCTTCTGCGACGCGTCGAACAAAGGGTTCACGCTCCGCGTCGACTCCCGAGGGAACCCGGAGAACGCAGACAACCCGAACAGTGAACAGGTCGGGGCCTTCCCGGTGGCCTGCATGTACGGGACGCTGGTCCGGGACGCGGACTACGAGGAGGGCGGCACGCTGGACTTCCCCGGCGATCTCACGGTGCCCTCCGGGAAGACCCTCACCCTGGGGGCGGCGACCACGGTGAAGGCGGGGCCGGGAGACAGCGAGGCCGGCGGGGCGGATACCACCCTGACCGAACTCGTGGTGGACGGGACCCTGGACGTGACGGGGACTTCGAGCGACGGTGTCACCTTCGACTCGGGGGCGTCGCCGAGAGGCGAAGGGGACTGGTACGGCCTCTACGCCGGGGACGGGTCCACCATGAACCTGGCCTACGCGACGGTGAAGTACGCCGAGACAGGAGCCGCGTACGATCAGGCAGACGCGGGGATCGTGCGCCACTGCACGTTTTCCAACAACGAGAACCTGGACCTCGTGGTCGGCGTCTACTCCAGCTCGTCGGTCGAGGTCGACACCTGCACGGTGGACGTGGGAGGCGGGAGCGGCATCCAGCTCACCAACGACGGGAGCGGAGTAAACCTCATCGGGAACTCCGTTTACGGAGGTTTCTCCAGCGTCCGGGGGATCTACGGCCTCCTGGACTCGGGGACCGGCACCGCAAGCGGTAACTCGGTGAGCGGCTTCGTGTTCGGCTCCGCCATCGGGATCCACTCGGGTGGGATGACGTTCGTCAAGAACAACGTCTCCGGGTCCAAGTACGGGTTCGAGGTGACCGGGGGGGCGGCGGTCCTGGGCGACACCACCGACTCGGGGAGCGACAACCTGGCCCACGGGAACACCGACGGCCTGTACTGCACCGGGGCCGGGGTGGCGCCCACGGTGCGGGAGTCCCAGTTCTACTCGAACAGCGTGGGGGTGCTGGCCCGGAGCAGCGCCTCGCCGGACCTGGGGAACAGCGCGCACCACGGCTACAACTCGTTCTACAGCAACACGAGCTACTGCGTGCGAAACACCACGTCGGGAACGGCGGTGGACGCGCTCGGGGACTGGTGGGGGAGCTGCAGCGCGCCGACCTGCACGAGCGGGCCGGTGCTCACCCTGCTCTGGCTCTGCAGCCAGCCTGCGAGCGTCGAGGAGCCGATCGCGCAGGTGGACGACGCGAGACCGGGGTTCCGGGTGATGGGGGCCGCGCCCAACCCGACGGCGGGAGCGGGACGGATCCTTTTCCACCTGGACGGCGTCCCGTCGCGGGTCAGCGCGCAGGTGTTCGACGTGGCCGGGCGGCTGGTGCGGTCGCTGGGTCCCGAGGAGTTCCCGGCCGGGGATCACGCCCTGAGCTGGGACGGCCGGGACCGCTCCGGCCGGCCGGTGGGCGAAGGCCTCTACTTCATCCGGGTCCAGGCGGGGTCGGAGCCCGCCGCCACCACCAAGATCCTGGTCGTCAGGTAGGAAAGGAGTTGGTGTCATGAAGTCGCGCAAGATGAGCTTGCTGTTGGTGATGGCGGCGGCGGTGCTCGGTGCCCCCCGCCTTGGTGAGGCCAAGGTGCTGACCCTGAGCCCGACCCAGGTGGCCGCGCTCCCGGCCGAGTCGCTCCGGCAGGCGCGGGCGGCGGTCCAGTTCGACCTCTCCGCGCTTCCGGATGCGGCGAAGATCCGGATCGACTCGGCGGTCTTCCAGTGCCCGGTGCCCGAGGCGTCTTCGAGCGAGGAGACCGAGTTTCAGGTGTTCCCGCTCGAGAACGCGTGGTCGGTGAACGCGGTGGGCGCGGGGAGATATCCCGAGGCGTCCGCCACCGAGGCCACGGCGTGGGCGATCACGCCGCTGGACTACGAGCGGGAGGGAGGGGGGTTCCTTCGCCTCTTCCTGGACGACCTGGTCCAGGGGTGGGTGAGGGGGACCACCGCCAATCACCGGTTCGTGGTCGCCACCGATCTTCCGTCCACCGGGCTGGTCAACACGCTCAGCGCCGGCACGCTCACCATCCGCTGGGTCTACAAGGAACGGTAGGAAAGTAAGCAGGGCCGGGGCCCAGGCGCGGGCCCCGGCCTCCGGCCGCTTCAGAGGGCGATAGAGCGCGCTTCCAGTAGCTCCAGGTACGGCCGGTCGAGGAACGTGGACGGGTCGAGGGCCAGCACCGCCACCACCGTGTGGACCTCGGCTTCCGCCTCCGTAACGGTGATCCCCCGGACCACCGTCTCCAGCTCCAGGAACGAGCCCAGGCCCGTCACCGCGTCCAGGTGGATGCGGGTGTGCTTCCAGAGGAAGAGCCGCCGCGTCTTCTCCACCACCCCCCGCACGCCCAGCGCCCGTGCCAGCGCCGTCTCCATCGCCGAGGCGTCGGTGACCGGCGCGATGTCGTAGTCCGAGGGCCGGGGGTCCGTCCCCGGAGCGCGCACGTAGGCGATGAGCTCGCCCGGCCCGCCGTCGCCCCCTTCCGCCCCATCCCCGGCCGTCCGGAGCTTGAGATAGCCAGCGGGCACCACGAAGAACACGTCGCGCTGGCGGCGGGTCCAGGCGGGTTCCGCGCCCAGCGCCCGGACCCGCGCGTCCATGGCCTCGGGGTCCGGGACCGGCGCCTTGATCTCGACGTTTTGCACGGGGTGGGATCCTCCCTGAGCGTGTTCCCGGCTACTTCCCGTTGCCGCGGCTCCCGGTTACCGCCCGCGATCCCGCGATCGGAGGAAAGCCCCCGCCGCCGGCCGATCCGCGCGGCGAACGCCCGGTAGCGTATCAGTCCGGGCGCTCGCCGGACCGGGGCGGCGCCGGTCGCACCAGGAGCGGCATCCCGGGCTGGATGAACGATTCCAGGCGGGTGAGGTCGTTGCCCTCCACCACCACGTCCACCCGCCACCCCGGTGCCGCCCCTCCGGCGGCCGACCCCCACGAACGGTGGGCGAGGAGCTTCAGATCCTCCCAGGGGCTGTTGACGTCGGAGGCGGTGAAGCGCACGTCCAGGCCGTCGGCATGAAGGATGAAGCGGAGCGGCTTCGGCCGGGGCGGGATGATCCGGGCCAGCACCGCCGCCTGCTTGTCCGTGGTGGTATCGGCGTCAAGCCGGGCGGGGCGGGCAGTGAGAATCTCCGCCGCGCGCACGCGATGGTAGAGGGCGAGGTCGGCGGTGTCTCCCTCGGCCGGGCTCGCCTGAGCCCGCGCCACCGCGAGCGAGTCGAAAGCCTGGCCGTTCACCTTGAGCCACACGTGGCCGGTGCCCAGGTCCAGGACCAGGTAGGGCGAACCCTCGCGGGCGGCGGCGAGTTCGGCCCGGAGGTACGCCACCTCGTCCCGTTCGGCGGCGCGAAGGGCGGTGAGGGAGTCGTGTGCACCGGCCAGGCGCGCGGCTTCCTCGACCGAGGGCCCACGCCGGCACCCGCCCGCGCCGGACGCGGCCAGGGCCACCGCCCCCAGGAGCAGAAGCCACCCCGGCCCCCGGTGCCGCGCCCCCATCCCGGACGCCGCCGCCATCGCCCCGCTCAAAAGAGGTAGACCGGCGTGCCCGGCCGGGCCGTCTTCACGATGGTCTCGAGGGTGGCGTCGCCCACCCGCACGCAGCCGTGGGTGGCGGGATAGCCCAGGAGCCGGGTATAGAGGGTACCGTGGATGAAGTAACCGTCCCCGATCGGGAGCGCGAACTTGCCCAGCACGTCGGGCTCGGCGCGTTCGCGCGCGTCGGCGGGGGGCCGGTCCCCCTCCTCGATGAACGCCCAATCCGGGCGGATCCACACCGGATCGCTGACCGCGCCCCCCAGGATCGAGCGCCGCCCCCGCGGGGTCCGGAAGGTCCATTCGTGACCGGAGAGGCTGTCCACCAGAGACGCATTGCTCCCGGTGGAGCAGTCGTCCTCCACCACCAGCTTCCCGCCCCGATAGAGCCGGATGCGATTCCGGTAGGTGTCAACCACCACGTAGGTGCCGCGGGGGCGAAGCTTGTCGAGGTCCGCCCGGAGCTTGCGGCGCGTGGCCGCGAGCCTGGCGATCTCCTTCGAGGCGGCCGCGTTCTCGCTCCGGATCGTGGCGGGATCGGGGACCGCCTCGGAGCGGGCGCACCCGGTTCCGAGGACGGTCATCGCCGCCGCCAGCCAGAAAATCGCCTTCATCGGGAACTCCCTCCCAGGGCGCCGTCGGGCACCCGCCCCACGATCGCCACCTTGTCCCCCACCGCCAGCTCCCGGTACAGAAGATCCATGTCGCGGTTGTCGAGGGCCACGCAGCCCAGGGTCCAGTCCGCGCCGCGTCCGCCCTCGCCGTGGATCTCGATCAGCCCCCCCAGCCGGGCGCCCCCGGCCAGGTCGCCGCTCCGCTTCATGGCCCGGAAGCGGGCCACGTCCTCGGCGTTGGGATAGTCGAGGAGGAGCGCCTTGTGGTAGCGCGTCTCGCCCCCGGACTTCTTGCGGGTGATGGTGTAGAGCCCCTCGGGGGTGGCAAGATCGCCTTGGCGCACCTTGGGCCGGGTGCCCTCCACCCCCAAGTCCACCGGGAAAGTCCGCACCACCCGCCCGGAGCGGACGAGATAGCTCCGCCGCGACTCCTTCTCCACCACCAGCACGCCGTTGCCGGAGCGGCTCAGATCCACGCTGCGGCCGATCCACTTCCGCCACCGGGCGAGATCGTCGGCCGAGCTGAACCGCTCGCGGTCGGCGTCCAGGCGTTCCCCCAGACGGTCCGATCGCGACTCGAGGACGGCCAGCGCGCTCTCGGCCCGGGCCGCCTCGCCCTTCAGGATCCACCGGCGGACCTCCGCCGCGCCCAGCTCCGACCGGGTCACCAGTGAGCGGTTGACCCGCTTTCCCGAGGCCCGCCCGACCCGGGGCTCCAGGGAGCGCAGCCGCGCCTCCACCCCGGCCAGCCGTTCCCGGGCCCGCGCGAGTCGTTCGGCGTCCAGGCTCTCCGCCGAGGCCGCCGCCGCGTTCGCCCACGCGCGGGCGGAATCGAGGGCGGCGGCGATGAGCTCGCTCCGGGGTTTCCCGTACCAGGTGCGGGGGACCGAGGCGTTCATCGCGGTCGCCCGGTCCAGCCAGACCCGGGCGGAATCCATCCCGGCGGGGGCGTACTCCCCGGCCCGGGAGTCGGCGGCGGCGTGAATGGCGGCGCGGGCGGGGCGGAAAGCCTCGTCGGGAAGCCGGCCGCAGCCGGCCACGAGGAGCACGAGGAGCAGGCCCGGGGTCCAGGCCCCGGACGGTGAGGACATGCGGCTCACGGGATGAGGATACTCCGGGCCGGGATTCCAAAATGGGGAGGAGCCGGGCCCTCTGGCCCGGCTCCTCCGTACAGGTCGGAGAACCCAACCAGGAGCCCGTTGAAAGACCGGACCCGGGCGCGATCGGTCTTCCAGCGGGTTCCTAGGACTTGCGGGTCCGGGTGGAGGCCGCCGCCAGTTCGGAGTTCATCTTGTCGAGCTGCTCGATCAGGACTTCCGCCTTGGTCTGGGCGTCCATGTACTTGCCGGACTCGTAGAGGGAGCGCACCTCGGCCAGTGAGTTCCGCATGGCGTCGAGGTCCGCCTTCATCATCTCCAGGTCCGCGCGGTTGTCCTTTCCCGCGGGGGCATAGGAGAGCATGGTGGCGCAGGAGTCGATCCCGGTGGTGGCCTGGGCGAGCAGGGCCTCGACCTTGGATTTCACCGCCGCCTTCTGGGTCTGGGCTTCCTGCTCGGCCTGGTTGGCCGCACTCGTGGCCGCGGTCAGCAGGTTCTGCGCCTTGCCGTACTTGCGGAAGAGGGCAACCCCCTTGCTCTGGGCCTCGATCTGGGCCTTGGCCGCGGCCAGGGAATCCTGGGCCGCCGCAAACGCCTCGGGCGCGTAGGTTTGAGCGTCGGCCGCGGCGGCCTGGCTCACCGCGGTCTCGGCCGCGGTCATCTGCTCGGTGGGGGCCTTGGCACAACCCGCCGCCACCACCGACATCGCAACGAACAAGACGAAAAGCTTCGCCTTCATGGCTTTCTCTACTCTCTCTGCAAAACCGACATGGTCGGCTGCCGCGAAGGGCCCCGCTGGGCCCCGACGGAGCGTGCCGTCGCTGTGGCGTTCGGCTCCGTCATGTCCACGCTCTCGCACCTGCCGGTTCGCCGGTCCCCCGCGGTGCGGCAATCCGCGGGGCCGGCCGAACGGGCTCATGGGCGCCTCCCGTCGCACGGGGTCGCGCACCCGGCCGTCCGAGCGCCGAGGATGGTAGGGGTAAGCGGTCGCGGCCCCATCATTCATTTTATGGATGACCCGGACGACCCATACCGGAAAACGATGAAAGGACGCCCCTCGCCACAATTGGATAACTTGACACGATATTTATTATTGACAGACAGTCACGAATGGCCCAGGCTCCCTTCCATGACCCGGAAGTACGACTCCACCCGCCGTCTTCGCGCCGCCGAGCAGACCCGCCGCGACATCATTCGAGCGGCGCTGAGGCTTCACTGGGACGGGATCACCGAAGTCGAACCCCTGGCCCGGGAGGCCGGGTGTTCGGTCCCCACCGTCCGCCGGCACTTTCCAACCAAGGAAGCGCTGTTCCGCGACTGCACCCGGACCTTCGGGGAATCCCTGGTCCTGCCGGATTTGCCGGGCCTGCGCGGCATCACCGATCCGGTCCGCCGGCTGGAGGCGGGCGTCGCCGAGCTCTGCCGCATCCACGAGGCGATGCTCGGCTACGCCTGGCTCTCGGCCCACGAGCGGAAGGGCTCGCCGACCCTGGATGCGGTGATGGCCGCCTACGAGGGGTTGGCCGACGCGATCGCCGCGCTCCTCGCCCCTCAGGACTCCCCCCCCGGTCCGGTGATCCGCGGGTTGCTCGATTTCCTCACCTACCGGGCCTTTCGCTTTTCCGGAGGCCTGCCCCCGGAGGCGGCCCGGGACCGGCTGACCACGCTTCTCCGCTCCCTCATCCCGGAGGACGGCCCCCCCGGCCGTTCTCCTCACCCCCAGGAGGACCGATCATGACCACCAACGCCCAGGCGGGAACCCGCGTGGACCCGATCGCCGACGGCATCTACCGGATCAGCACCCCGATCCCGCCGGAAGCGGTGCCGGGCGGCTTTACCTTCAACCAGTTCCTGATCGTGGACGACGCGCCGCTCCTCTACCACTCCGGGCCCCGGAAGCTGTTCCCGCTGGTGAAGGACGCGGTGGCCTCGGTCATGCCGGTAGAGCGCCTCCGGTACGTGGCCTTCTCGCACTACGAGGCCGACGAGTGCGGGGCGCTGAACGACTTCCTCCAGGTCGCCCCCCCCGCCGAGCCCCTCTGCAGCAAGATCGCCAAGATGGTGAGCGTGGACGACGTCGCGATCCGTCCGGCCCGGGCCCTGGCCGACGGGGAGGAGCTTTCGCTCGGCAAGCGCACCGTCCGCTGGTTCGACGCCCCCCACTTCCCCCACGCCTGGGAATGCGGGCACCTCTTCGACGCCACCACCCGGACCCTCTTCTGCGGCGATCTCTTCACCCAGGGGGGGCACGAGCACGAACCGCTCACCACCGGGGACATCGTGGAGACCAGCGAGGCGATGCGGGGGGCGCTGGACTACTACTCCCACACCAGCCGGGCGGCGGCGCTCGCGGAGAAGTTGGCGGCGGCCGAACCCCGGACCCTGGCCTGCATGCACGGGGCGTCGTGGGAAGGGGACGGGGCGGACCTGCTCCGCCGGCTGGCCAAGCGGCTGGCGGAGTAGGTCCGAGGGCGCTCGGGCCGCCGTCCTCCCGGTCAGGGACGGGCGGCGGCCTCGCCGGCGTGGGCCTCCGCCCCGGTTTCGGCCTCGGGCTGGGGGCGGGTGTTGAAGAGGGTGGCGAGGGTGCTGCGAAGCGTCCCCGCATCCAGGTTGGGGATGAGGCGTCCCCCTTCGGCGATCGACACCTGCGAGGTCTCCTCGCTCACCACCACCACGATGGCGTCGCTCTCCTCGGAGATGCCCAGCGCGGCGCGGTGGCGGGTTCCCAGCGCGTAGGCCAGCCGCGGGTTCAGGCTCAAGGGCAGGATGCAACCCGCGGCCAGGACCTGGGTGCCGGCGATCACCACCGCCCCGTCGTGAAGAGGCGAGGGGGGGGTGAACACGGTGACCAGGAGTTCCGCCGACACGCGGGCCTCGAGCAGGGTACCGGTCTCCACGATGTTCTTGAGGCCCACGTTGCGCTCGATCACGATCAGCGCGCCCAGCCCCTTCTCGGCCATGCTCTCCGCCGCCCGCACCAGCTCCCCCAGCACCGAGGAGTCCTGGGCGCGGGTGAACGACCGGAAGATCTTCCCCCCGCCGAGAGAGGTCAGCGCCTTGCGAAGCTCGGGCTGGAAGAGGATCAGGAACGCGAGCACCCACACCGTCTTGAGGCTGGAGATGAGCCAGGTCAGGCCCTCGAGCTGGAGCACGCTCGCCAGCAGCGACACGAGCAGGATGATGACCAGGCCCACGAACATCTGCGCGGCGCGCGTGCCGCGGATGAAGCGGAAGAGATAGTAGAAGAGGCCGGACAATATGAGGACATCCAGAAGGTCACGCCAATGATGTCCCAGGAAGTCCAGCATGTTCTCGATCGCGCGGGAGGGAGGGATTGTGCCTATTCACGGTGATTGTCGCACTCCGGCCGCCCCCAGCGCGAGGGGTAGCTGCCGGTAACCGTCGATTCGCGTCGAAAAAACCGCGCCGCGGCTCGCTCCGCATCCCGCGGCCGTCACCGCCGGCGCCGGGACCCGTCCGCCCGCGACCGGCTCGATCCGGCGCCCGCCGGGTCAGGAGCGGTGATCCAGGATCGCGTCGGCCACCGCCAGCGCCTGCCGGGTGGCGGCCACGTCGTGAACCCGGAAGAGCGCCGCCCCCCCCATGCGGGCGGCCACCGCCGCGGCCACGCTCCCGGCCGCCCGCCGCTCCGGCCGCTCCTCCCCGGTGAGCGCGCCCACGAACCGCTTCCGGGACGCCCCCACCAGGACCGGCGACCCCAGGCCCGCGATCCGGTCCAGGCGGCCGAGGAGCATCAGGTTGTGCTCGAGCCGCTTGCCGAAGCCGATCCCGGGGTCGAGCACGATCCGCTCCCGCGCCGTCCCCGAGGCCTCGGCGAGGGCGCGCCGGGCGGCGAGGAACTCGCGGACCTCCTCCACCACGTCGTCGTAGCGGGGGTCGTCCTG
This sequence comes from Candidatus Eiseniibacteriota bacterium, assembly GCA_963728475.1. Lineage (GTDB taxonomy): Bacteria > Eisenbacteria > RBG-16-71-46 > JABDJR01 > JABDJR01 > CAVSKL01. Next base: position 557,969 of record CAVSKL010000001.1, on the reverse strand, counting down.
CATGGTGCGGGGGGCGCCGCGCATGTGCATGAGAACCAACCCCGCCTTCGCTTCCGCCGCCGCCGCCGCCATCCCGGGATCGGCGAGCGCGGACACGTCGTTCACCACCGAGGCCCCCGCGGCCAGGGCCGCCCGGGCCACCGCGCTCTTGCGGGTGTCGACCGAGACCGGAACCCCCAGCCGCGCCGCTTCCCGGACCACCGGAATCACCCGGCGAAGCTCCTCCTCCAGCGGCACCGGTTCCGCCCCGGGGCGCGTGCTCTCGCCCCCCACGTCCAGCATGTCCGCTCCCTCCCGAACCAGGGTCTCGGCCCGGCGGAGGGCATCGCGGGGGGACAGGGCCAGCCCGCCGTCCGAGAAGGAGTCGGGGGTGACGTTCACGATCCCCAGGATGCGGGAACGGTCCAAAGCCAGGGCCCCGTCCCGGAACCGCCAGAGCGGGGGGGACGGGGCCTGGGTGTCCGTCATTGTCCGGGCCGGTGCCGGCGGGCCTAGGCCGGGCCCGGATGGGGGTCGGGGGAGGACTGGATCCGCCCCTTGGCCCGTCCCTCGTCCTCACGCGGGGGCGCGGGACGGGTCGGCTCCGGCTCCTCGGGGCCGCCCGCGGGCGGGTAGGGGGCCAGCTCCTCGCCGCGCATGAGCTGGTCGATCTCCCGAGCGTCGAGAATCTCGCGCACCAGAAGCGCTTCGGCCAGCGCCTTCAGATGGGTCACGTTCTCGCGAAGGATGGTCAGCGCCTTCTGGTGGGCGTCCTCGACCAGGCGCCGCACTTCGCGGTCGATCTTCTGCTGGGTGTCCTCGGAATAGTTGCGCTCGTGCCCGAGATCCTTCCCCAGGAAGACCATCTCCTGCTTGTTCCCGTAGGTGAGGGGGCCCAGCTCGTCGCTCATGCCCCACTCGCACACCATCTTGCGGGCGAGGTTGGTGGCCTGCTCGATGTCGTTGCCGGCCCCGGTGGTGATTTCGCCGAAGGTCACCTCCTCCGCCGCCCGCCCGCCCATCATCCGGGCCAGCACCCCCAGGCAATAGTCCCGGGTGTAGGTGTGGCGCTCGTCGATGGGGAGGAAGTGGGTCACCCCCAGGGCGCGCCCGCGGGGGACGATGGTCACCTTGTGGATGGGATCGGCCCCCGGGGTGAGCTTGCCCACCAGGGTGTGGCCGGCCTCGTGATAGGCGGTGACCTTCTTCTCCTCGTCGTTGATGATGCGGCTCTTGCGCTCGGCGCCCATCATTACCTTGTCTTTGGCGTCCTCGAAGTCGCGCATGGCGACCCGGCGGTGGTTCCGCCGCGCGGCCAAGAGCGCCGCCTCGTTCACCATGTTGGCCAGGTCCGCGCCCACCATGCCGGGGGTCCCGCGGGCGAGCACCGCCAGATCCACGTCCTCGGCGAGGGGGATCTTGCGGCTGTGGATGCGGAGGATCTCCTCCCGCCCCTTCACATCGGGGGCGTCCACCACGATCTGACGGTCGAAGCGGCCGGGCCGGAGCAACGCCGGGTCCAGCACGTCGGGCCGGTTGGTGGCGGCGACGAGGATGACCCCCTCGTTGGACTCGAACCCGTCCATCTCGACCAGGAGCTGGTTCAGGGTTTGCTCGCGCTCGTCGTGGCCGCCGCCGAGGCCGGCCCCGCGGTGGCGCCCCACCGCATCGATCTCGTCGATGAACATGATGCAGGGGGCGTGGCGCTTGCCCTGCTCGAACAGGTCACGCACCCGCGAGGCCCCGACGCCCACGAACATCTCCACGAAGTCGGAGCCGGACATGCTGAAGAACGGCACCCCGGCCTCGCCCGCCACCGCTTTGGCCAGCAGGGTCTTGCCGGTGCCGGGCGGGCCCAAGAGGAGCGCCCCCTTGGGGATTCTGCCGCCCAGGACCTGGAACTTCTTGGGGTCCTTGAGGAACTCGATGATCTCCTGGAGTTCCTCCTTGGCCTCGTCCGCCCCCGCCACGTCCTTGAACGTGACCTTGGGTTTGTTCTCGATCAGGAGCTTGGCCCGGCTTTTCCCGAACTTGAGCGCGGCGGAGCCGCCCGACTGCATCTGGCGGATGAAGAAGAGCCAGAAAGCCACGATCAGGATGATCGGGAACCAGGTGAGAAGGATCTGGAGCCAGTTGGCCTTCTCCTTGGCGCCGTCGATGACCGCGCCCGGGTCCTTTTCCTGGATGGTCTTGACCAGGTCGCTGGGATCGGCGGGGAGCTGGGTGGTGAAGCTCTTCACCCCTTCGCTCCGGCCGTTCTGCTCGACCATGATCTGTTCCTTGAGCTCGCCCTGGGCCTGGAGTTCGGAAGCGGAGATCTTCACCGACTTGAGATTGCCCTTCATCACCTCCTCGTAGAAACGCGAGTAGGTGAGGGGGCGCTCCTCGGGCTTGTTGTAGTGGTAGAAGTTCACCGCGAGCAGCACCAGCACCGTCATCATCAGCCAGAAGGCCAGGGTCTTGAGCGGGCGGGGGGTCATGAGGGGCGGGGGTTTGCGCCCGCCCCCTCCGTTCGGTCCGCGGCGCGGACCGCGCGGAGGCTCCTCCCCGTCGCCGCCCATGCGGGCGTGCGCTCGGGGAATGGGATGGGATCGGTGATCAATCATCCGAGATCGTTCCTTTCGAAAGAGCGGCCGGGGCCGGGCGCCCGGTCCGGCTCCGGGCCGGACGTGGGGAGGGGCTTCCCACGGTCAGACCGCCGTTTCGGCTTCCAGATACACGACTTGAGAAGTATCCGGCCGGACCGGCGCATGCCGGGACCGGCGTTGCCCCACCACCCAGAGAATCCTCTCCCCGCCCTCGGGGCCTCCATTGTCGCACAGAAGAGCCACCCGAGTCCTGAGCCGCCGGGGCACTTTCCGGTTGATCAGGAGGTCGCTCAATTTCTGGCTGCCGGCCATCCCCAGGGGCTCCAGCCGGTCGCCGGGGCGGACCCCCCTCAGGTACACCGGCCGCTCCAGGGCGCCGGCGTCGAAACAATCCCGTTCGGGGGCTTCCGCCCAGCGGAGGGGGCCGGCCTCCGCCTCCGGGGAGGGACGCCAGGTCAACATCACCGGCCCCCACCGGAGCTCCCCGCCCCGTTCCAGATCGAGGGGCGCCGAGGGCTCGGGAGCCGAATATTCGGGGGCGGACGCGTCGGCCAGGCTCAGGACCAGGGTTCCGTACTCCCGGCGGGCGTCCAGTCCTCGGGGGAGATGCACCGAGGCCTCGCCCCGATCGTGGTCGGCCAGATCCAGCACCGCGTCCACGTGGGCCAGACTCAGCTCCTCCAGACTTCCGACCAGGTCCTCGACCGCGGTCCGGATCACCGTCCGGGCCAGGACCCGGTGGTGTTCGGCCAGCCTGGCGATGTCGAGCCGGATCTCCAGGGAGTTCGGAGGCCCCTCCTCCGAGGCCGCCTTGAGGATCCGTTCCCCTTCCAGGCTCAGGAACTCGTCCAGCTCGTTCATGAGCTGCGATTCCCGGGCCAGCACCGAGGTCACCGCGGGGCCGAACGCGCGCCTCATCACCGGTACCAGCTCCTGGCGGATCCGATTCCGGGTCAAGGACAGGTCGGCGTTGCTGGGATCCACCCGGTAGGGGACGTCGTGCTCTTCCAGGTAGGCCAGGACCTCCTCCCGCCAGGTGGCGAGGAGGGGGCGGCAAACCGCTCCCGGGCCCACCGGGAGCATCCCGCCGAGGCCTCGGGGGCCCGCTCCCCGGATCATGTTGGCGAGAAACGTCTCCACCTGATCGTCGGCGGTGTGGCCGGTGACCACCCAGCGCGCCGCCGCCACCGCCCGCGCATCCTCCAGGAACCGGTAGCGTTCGCGCCGGGCCACCGCCTCCAGCGATCCCCCCTCGCGGGTGCGGATCCCGGGCACGTCGACCCGCCGCCGGTGCAGGGTGAGCCCCAGCTCCGCGGCCAACTCCGAGACGAAGCGCGCGTCCTCGACGGCCTCTTCCCCCCGGATGCCGTGATCCAGGTGCGCCACCGCCAGATCCACTCCCAGGCTGTCGCGGACCTGGAGGAGCACGTGGAGGAGCGCCACCGAATCGGGGCCGCCGGAGACCGCCACCAGCAGGGTGTCGCCGGTCTCGGTGGGGCAAGTTCGGGAGAAGAAATCCAGGGCTCGTTGTTCGAGCATGGCTCCCTTCCTGGTTCGGGTAGAGGAGTCCCGACGCGATCAGCTTAACCCGTAAAGACAGCCTTGGGAGCCTCATTGTAAGGTTCCAGTTCCTGGAATTTCGCATTCCCCCGCCGGTCCGGCACGCCCGGGCGCGGGGACGGACGGGGCCGCCCGCGGTCCGGCCCTCCCGGGCGCGGAATCCCGGCGGCCGGGAAGGAGACGTCATGCGGGTGGTCTTGTTGGGGGCGGGTCTGCAGGCGCAGGCCGCCTGTTTCGATCTCACGACCCGGAAGGACGTGACCGAGATCACGGTGGCCGACTCCGACCAGAAGCGCGCGGAGGCGCTGGCCCGCCGGTGGGGGGATCCGCGGGTCCGGCCGGCGGCGCTGGAGGCCTCGGACGGGAATGCGGCCGAGAAGGTGATGCGGGGCGCCGCGGCGGCCCTGAGCGCGGTGCCCTACCGGTTCAACGAGGGATTGGCCCGGGCGGCGATCCGGGCCGGATGCTCGTTTTGCGACCTGGGCGGGAACAACGCCGTGGTGGACGCGGAACTGGCCCTGGACGCCGAGGCCCGCGCCGCCGGGGTCACGGTGGTGCCCGACTGCGGGCTGGCCCCGGGAATGGTGGCGGTGCTCACCGCCCACGCGGTGAACTCGTTCGACGAGACCGAGAGCGTGGAGATCCGGGTCGGGGGGATCCCCCAGCGGCGGGGGGGAATCCTGGACTATTCGCTCCTCTTCAACATCCAGGGGCTCATCAACGAGTACGTCGAGGACGCGGTGGTGCTGGAGAATGGGGAGATCCGGATGGTGCCCTCGCTTCACGACCTGGAGAGCCTGGAGTTCCCGGCGCCGTTCGGCACCCTGGAGGCGTTCACCACCTCCGGCGGGACCTCGACCCTCCCCCTCACCTACGCCGGGCGGGTGGGCCGGCTCAACTACAAGACGATCCGCTACCCGGGCCACGGCCGGGTGTTCCGGGCGATGATGGACCTGGGGCTGCTCTCGTCGGAGCCGGTAGAGGCGGGAGGGGTGCGGGTGGCGCCGCGCGAGGTGTTCGCGGCGGCGGCGGGGCCGGTGCTCGACCGGGGTGAACCCGACGTGACCCTGATGCGGATCACCGCGGTCGGAACCCGCAAAGGAAAGCGGGTGAAGCGGACCTACGAGATGATCGAGCGGCCGGACCCGGAGCACGGGCTGACCGCGATGATGCGGACCACCGCGTTTCCGGCCACGGTGGTGCTTCTCATGCTGGCCCGGGGCGAGGTGACGGAGAAGGGGGCGCTGCCCCAGGAGCGCTGCATCGACCCGGTGAAGTTCATCCGCGAACTCCAGGCCCGGGGGATCGGGCTCAAGGTCCGGGACGAATAGTCTTTCCGGGTGAACTGGAATCGCCTCGGGTGCTACTTTAATGGCTCCTGGCCGGATTCCATCCCGAAAACCGACCCGAATCGTCCGCTTCCGACGGAGAGATCCTTCTTCCGCTGAACACTCGGCTCATAGGCCGGAGGGCACGAAATGCGATCCTTCTTAATCCGTTCCCTGAGCGTCACCGCGCTCCTGGCGGCCGCGGCCGCGTGCGCGGGTTCCGCCGCCGCCATCACTCCCCCTCACCCGCCCACGCTGAATCAGATCCTGACCGCGGCCGACACCAACCTGCCGTCGGCGTGGGTCGGGGTGTGGTCCATCCACACCGTGGAAACCGACTGCACCTCCGGCGCCACCTTCTACGACGCCACCCTGGTCGACACCCTGTGCGTGGACCAGAGCATTGCGCCGGGCGACTCCACCGTCTCCTGCAACGTCCAGGTGGACGCGACGAGCTTCCACGTCACCTGTAGCGGCACCCAGGACGTGATCGCGGGATGCACCGCCACCTTCAGCTACGACGTGAGCGGGAGCGTGACCGGGAACAGCTTCACCAGCACCGGCACCTTTAACATCACCTACTCGGGGGACTGCTTCGGCGCCGAGGACTCCTGCTTCAACATCACCGAGACCGGCACCCGGACGAGTTCCGACCCCGGGGTCTGCAACACGCCGACCCTGCCCAACACCTGGGGGCGGCTCAAGGCGATGTATCGCTAGCGGCGGCATTCGTGGGGGAGAGGCCGGATCCGGCATGGATCCGGCCTTTTTCCTTCCCGGCCCGGGACTCCTCCGCCGGGTCCCGCCCGATCTGCCGCGCCCGAACCACGAATCGTTTGGGGGCGTGCCCGATGAAGTGGAAGGGATAGCAGGTGACCAGGGTGAGTTCCGGCCCCTTGCCCGGTTCGAGCACGTCCACCTCCTCGGGTTCCACCACCCAGGTGGAGTCGACGGCGTAGCAGAAGGAGCCGCGCGGGGTGGCGACGGTGACGGTGTCGTCGGTCCGGATGTCCCGGAGCCCGCGGAAATAGGTGTCGCGGTGCCCGGCCAGGGCCACGTTCCCGTTCCGGTTCCCGCCCGGCAGGGCGGTTCCGGGGATGTGCCCCACCGCTTTGGACAGGTCGCCCGAGCTGACCCCTTCCACGATGGCCGCGGAGACGCCGATCCGGGCGATGTCGATCCGTCCCAGCAGGTCCCCCGGTTTGGGGCTCGGACGAGCTTCGGCGCCGTCGGAGGCCATGTGCGCCAGCACGGCCTTGGCCCGGGCGTTGAACATCGCCGCGTCCACCCGGGAGAGGATCACGTAGCCGATCAGCCCCGCCCCCACCAGGTAGAGCCAGCGCTCGATCCACCGGCGCCGGGGCCTCCCGGCGCCGGTGGAAGCGTGCCTCACGTCACACCCGGATCCGCCGCATCAGGAATCCACCGCTGAGGGCGAGCAGCCCCCACACCAGAAGCGCCGCCATCGGGCTCGCGGTCCTTGGAAGGGAGCCGTTGTCCCCGTACCGGTCGGTCGTGTTGGTCTGGCTGTTGTTCTGGCTGGACATGTTGGTGCGGCTGGTCTGGCTCTGGTCGACCGCCATGGTGATGCTGGACGCCACCATCTGGCCGCCGGCCATGTCGTAGTTCACGGTCACCCGGTTGCCCTGATCGATGTCCGAGGGGCGGGTGACGCCGGACTGGAGCTGGATGGTCTTGGTCTGGCCGTCGTCGGTCCGGATCACCACGGTGGTGTTGTTGATGGACTGCACCACGCCGGTCACCGTCTCGGCGTGAGCCGTGCTCCAGCCGAGCCCGGCGGCGAGAAGAACGACGAGCGTGGACAGGATGATTCGTTTCATGAGCTGGGTCTCCTATTCCGGCGACGCCTCCGCTACGGCCGAAACGGCCCCGCGGCACGCCGGGAGGAATGAGTGTCTTTGCTTGAGTGGACGATTTCTTGTCACGGACTGCGGCCGGCCACGACCATGAAACGATCGGCCGGACGCGGGCGAGTGGTCCTTGATCCGACGTTGCCACACGAAACCCCGGCTGTCAACGCCGGGGTTTCGTGTGGCGCGTAATCCGTTCTTTCCTTGGAGGATAGCCCGCTACTTCACCACCACCAGGCGGCCCGTCCGCACCGCACCCGCGGCGACGAACCGCGCGGTGTACACCCCGGCCGGGACCGGCCGGCCCTGGTCGTCGCGCAGATCCCATGAGAGGCGTCCGGCGCCGGCGGGGAAGTCCCCGTCGGCGAGACGCCGGACCAGCCGCCCGCCCACGTCAAACACCTCGAGCGCCGCGTGCCCCGGCGCGGGGAGCGCGAAGGCGAGCACGGTGCGCCCGCGCGCGGGATTGGGGCTGGGAGCGGCCAGCACCGGCACCCTGGGGAGCGCGTCCGCCGCCGTTCCCGGATCGCCCTGCGCCAGGATCGAGGCCGGGGACTCGTTCCCGTGCACGTCCATCGCGGTGAGCTTGTAGACCGCGGCGCCGCCGGCGGGGTCGGCATACCGGGGTTCGGTGACGGCGGCCAGCAGGTTTCCCGGCCCCGGCGCGAACTCCTCCGAGGCGCCCTTGTACACGCGATAGCCGGCAAGATCGGGCTCGGTTCCTGGAATCCAGGAGAGAAAAGTGCCTCCCCCGGGAAGCACGCCGGCCCCGAGTCCCTCGGGGATGAGCGGGGCCAGGTTGTCGGCCGAGTAGCCGGAGTCGGGATCGGAGTACCAGGAGACGTTGACGGGATCGGCGTAGCTCCGGGCGAGGACCCGGTAGACCGAGGCGGGCTGGTAGCCCCCGGTGGTATCCCCCGACGAGCCCACCACCGCGCTGTAGATGGCGGCCGGGCCGTAGGGAACGGTGGCGACCAGGAGCCAGGAGTTGCCGGAGGTTTGCCGAAAGACCTCGTAGTCCCGGATCGCGAACACCGGGTCCGCGTCGACGTAGCTGGCGCTCCAGCCCACCTTGATCCGGCCGCCCTGGTCGTCGGGGATGTCCTGCACCGACACGATGCGGGGGGCGGGATTCCCCAGATAGCCGAATGGATCCAGGCGCTGGGCGTACACGTCGTTGTTGGAGGAGCGGTAGTCGGTCCAGGTGATCACGGCAGCGGTGCCGTCCCAGCCCATTCCAGGGAACTGTTGCGCCCCCGGGGCGGCGGAGACCGGGGCGCCGTCCGCGGCGAGCGACCGGGAGCCGGCCGCGTCCAGGTGCTGGGCGTAGATGTCGGTGCCGAGACCGGTGCGGTCGTCCTGCCAGACCAGGATCGCGCCCCCGGCCCCGTCGGCGACGATGCGGGTCGTCTGTTGGGTGCCGGCGGCGGTGCACACCGGCACTCCGTTGGACGTCCAGGTCACCGTCCCCGCCGAGGTGATGCGCCGGGCGTAGATGTCGGAGTTCCCGTTCCGGCCGTCCTCCCAGCCCACGATCGCGCCGCCCGCCCCGTCCGAGGCGATGGCGGGGAGGGCCCGGGTTCCGGACACGTTGCACAGCAGCACCCCCGAGCCGGTCCAGAGCGGGTTCCCGCTGCCGTCCAGGCGCTGGGCGTCGATGGCGTAGAACGCGATGAAGCCCCGGTAGTCCAGCCAGGCGACCGCGACCCCGCCCGCGCCGTCGCTCACCACGTCCGGATGGAGCTGGGCGTACCCGGCGGCCACGCTCTTCCCTCCCGCGGTCCAGAGCGCCGAGCCGGCGGCGCTCAGCCGCTGGGCGTACACGAGATCCGCCCCCGTCCGGGGATCCTGCCAGACCACCACCGCGCCGCCCGCCCCGTCGGGCGCGATGACGGGGTTCGTCTCGTCCACCCCGGACCCGCCGCCCAGGTAGACCATGGGGAAGACGTCGCCCCCGGCGGCGTCCACCCGGATCGCGCGCACGGTGTAGGGTCCGGTGATGCCGTGATTGGAGCTGGCCTGCGACCAGCAAAGCACCGCTCCGCCGGCACCGTCGGACACCGCGCCCAGCGATTGCTTCATGCTGCTGGCGGTGGTGACGGCGACCCCGCTGAGCCCCCACAGCGGGTTCCCGTCGGCATCCAGCCGCTGCCCCTGGATGACGACGGAGGTGGTGCTGCCGTGCGGCCAAAACACCATCACCCCTCCGGCGCCGTCGGGGACCGCGGCCACCCGGCCGTTGCTGGCCAGGGCTCCCCCCGCGACGACCCCGCCCGCGGTCCAGAGCGGCTCCCCGGCGTCGTTCAGGTGCTGGACGTAGACTCCGTGGTCCCAGGTATCGAGCCAAGCCACGTAGGTGCCGCCGGAGCCGTCGGCCGCCACCACGGAGTAGGCCTGGGTCTGGGGATCGGTGGTCAGGGCCACTCCGCCCGCGTAGGGGTCCGGATTCCAACCGGCGCCGGCGGGGGCGGACCCGGCGGCGAGCGCGAGCGCGCCGGCGAGGGCGGTGAACAGCGTGCGAACGAAGTTGTTGTGCATGGGGTTGGTTCTCATGGCTAGCGCACCACCACCAGGCGCCGGGTGAGCGCACGCGCGTCGGTTACGAGCCGCACCATGTAGACGCCACTGGCCAGCGGGCGCCCGGCGTCGTCGGCGAGGCGGAAATTCTCCAGGTGCTGCCCGGCGGTCACCGCGCCCTCGAACAGGAGCTTCACCCGCCGGCCGGACATGTCGAAGATCTCCAGCCGAGCGTTTCCTTCTTCGGGAAGGGTGAAGACGAGCGCGGTCGCGCTCCGGGCCGGGTTGGGGACCGGGGCCTCGAGGCGGTACGCGGTGACCCGCGAGTCGGGCACCGCGCCCGCGTCGCCCGGCCAGGCGGCGGCGGGGGATTCGTTGCCGTGAATGTCCACCGCGGTCACCCGGTAGAAGTAGGCGCTCCCCGCGTTGTCCACGTAGCCGGTGTCGGTCTTGGCGTCGAGGAAGTTCCCTGGGCCGGGCGTGAAATTCGCCGAGACGTCGCGGTAGATGCGATAGCCGGCCAGGTCGGTCTCGAGGTTCGGATTCCAGTGGAGCCGGGCCACCCCCGCGTCGTAGGTGCCGGTGAGCGGTGCCGGCATCGCCGGCGATAGGTTGTCCACCGAGTAGCCGGAGTCGGGGAAGGAGAACCAGCTGTCCGCGCCCTGTCCGGTGCCGGTGCGGGCCTGGATCATGAACGCGGTGAGCGGGTTGGGCGCCGCCACCGAGTCCGAGGTGGTGGCGGCGGTAAAGGTGTACTCCGCGGGCGGTCCGGCCGCGGTCACCGTGCCCGCCAGCTCCCAGGCGTAGCTCTGGCCGAACTGCGGGGTGAGGAGGAACTTGCCGGTGGCCGCCGCCTCCTCGGGGTCCAGGGTCGTGCGCCCGGCCAGGCCCAGCACGCCTGCGGCCAGGACCTGGGGTGGAGCCGAGCGCCAGACCCGGTAGTCGTCGATGAGCGTGGGCGGGACGATGTCCAGGTAGCTGGGGGTCCAGCCCACGGTCACCGCGCCGCCCTGGTCGGCGGGCACGTCGGTGATCGAGGTGATGGCGGGCTCCGGGTTCCCCAGGCGCCCGAGGTGCTCGATCCGCTCGCCGTAGATGTCCAGGTTCCCGTTCCGGGAGTCCGGCCAGAACGCCAGGGCGCCGCCCCGGCCGTCGGAGACCACCGCGGGGGCGGTCTGGTCGCCGGCGGCGGTGCTCACCGCCAGGTCGCCCGACACCAGCCACGCCCGCTGCCCCGGGCCCACCGGCCGCTGCGCGTAGACGTCGTAGCCGCCGGGCGCGGTCTCCTGCCAGGCGGCCACCCCCCCCACGCCCCCGTCGGAGACCACCGCGGGGGAGGCGGCGTCGCTGAACGTGGTGTAGTGCACCGCGAGCCCGGTGGGATCCCAGAGGAAAGCGCCCCCGCCGGTCACGCGCTGCCCGTAGATGGCGGCGTTGGTCGCGCGCTGGTCGCGCCAGCACACCACGGCGCCGCCGGCCCCGTCCGAGACCGCGGCGGGCTGGTCCTGGGCCTGGGCGTTGGTGCAGATCGCGAGCTGGCTGATGCCCCAGAAGGGGTAGCCCCGCGCGTCCAGGTGCTGGCCGTAGATGTCGTAGTTGGCGTTCCGGTTGTCGGTCCAGACGATGATCGCGCCGCCCACGCCGTCGGAGACGATCTGGGGTTCGATCTGCTCGTTGACCGCGGTGGTCACGGCCACGCCGTTCGCGGCCCAGAGGACGGTGCCGGCGCCGTCCACCCGCTGGGCATACACGTCCTCGTCGGATCCGCGCAGGTCCAGCCAGCAGATCACCGCGCCGCCCGCCCCGTCCGGGGCGATCCGGTTGGTGAACTGGGTGTTGGACGCGGTGCAAATGGGAACGCCCCAGAGTCCCCACTGCGGAGTGCCCCCCGAATAGACGAGCTGGGCGTAGATGTCGGGGGTGGCCGAGGTGCGGGTGTCGGTCCAGACGATGATGACGTTGCCGTTCCCGTCGGGGGCCAGCGCCGGGTTGGTCTGGTCACCGCTACCCCCGCCGTATTCGTAGCCGATGGAGGGATAGAGGAGCGTGCCGGAGGCGGTCACGTGCTGCATCCAGAGGTCCTGGTCCCCGGCGCCGTTGCTGTTGTCGGACCAGGCGATGAAGGCGCCGCCGGCGTCGTCGGTGGCGATGGCCACCCCGTACTGGTGGCCGCCGCCGGTGCGGATCGCTATCCCGCCGGGGGTCCAAACTTCGTTTCCCAGCGCGTCGAGCCGCTGGGCGTAGATGTCGGCGGCGCCGGCCCCGTTCCGGTCGTCGGTCCAGGCCACGATGGCGCCGCCGGCGCCGTCGGAGACCGCCACCGGGGCGGACTGGTCGTTGGCGGAGGTGCAGATGGGGAAGTTCACAGCCGGGTCGGGGGGCCAGGCCGCCCGCGCGGCGGGGGCGGCGGCGAGGGCCAGGACGGCGGCCACGGCCGCCGCGAGCCCATGGGTAAGTGGACGCATGCGGTGCTCCTCTCGCGGGATGCGGGCGATTCGGGGGCCTCCGGGGCGGCTGGACAGTGGGGGCCGGGCCGGGGCCGATCAGTCCTTCCTACGCTTGGGGCGGGGAGAGCGAACGGAGAACCCTGGAACTTTGGGCCCCGTGGAGCCGGGAATCCCGGAAGTGGGCCGGGGATCGGTACCCCCCGGCCCCTTGGCAAGAGGGCCGGCCCTGAGGGACACTACCCACGCAAATGCCGAGTCAACTTCTGGGGAGGTGCAGCGTGGCGCGCAAGTCGCCGGCGAAGAAGCGGATCAGCACGGAACAGATCGGCCGGGCGTTCGAGACCCTATCCGGCAACTCGGAGACCCGTCTCAAGCATCTGATGGACAAGACGGGTTTGGAGGCTGAGAAGATCATCAAGGCCTTGGCCACTTACAAGGCAAGGCACTGGATCGAGCAGGAGTTTCCTGCCTACGCCACTTCCGGCGACGGCCGGCAACCGGCAAAGGACAAGGACACGGTGCTGGCCGCGCTCAACAAGGCCGGCTCCATCGTGCAGGCCGCCAAACTGTTGAAGACCACCCCGATCACCCTCAACCGGTGGATCGGGTACTACAAGCTGAAGCAAATCATCGAATACGGGGGGGAGAAGAAGATCTCCTGGAAGTAGGCCGGTCGGCCGTCGTCCTCCTCAAGAATCGAACTTGGAGCTCCCCCGATTTGATGGACACCTCGAAAGGGTGGGATGATCCCGCCGAGGAGGGAGTCCATGAAGAAGGCTCGACGGTCGTACACCCGGGAATTCAAAACCGAGGCGGTTCGCCAGGTGGTGGAGCGGAGCCCGACCGAGGCGGAAGTTGCCCGGGAGCCGGGGTGGTTTGCTGGGTCTCTGGAAGCAGCAGGTTTTGGCCGATCCGGTGGATCCGTTTTCGGGAAAGGGTCGGGTGAAGGTGGCGGAGGAGGAGGAACTCCGGAGAGTGGAGGGGGAGAATCGGCAACTCGCTCTGGAGCTTGAACTTGCAAAGAACACGGCGGGGTACTTCGCGATGGAACGCTCGCGGGGTTCCGGGTGATCGAGCGGAACGAAACCGGTTACGCCGTCGCCAGGATGTGCCGGGTCCTGGAGGTGTCCCGGTCCGGGTTCTACGGCTATCGGAATCGGCCGACCAGCCGGCGGGAGTTGGAGGACCGTCTCCCGGTGATGATCTGCTCGGCGGTGTGCCGCTTCTGCTTACCCTTTCCTGATCCTCCAAGATCGCCCAGGCTCTGAGGCTACCACCGGACCAATTCCTGGGTGCAGGTCAGCATTGATAGCGCCTACGACCTCTCTCCCAGAGTTGAGGCGCGGTCCCCCTCATTTGACCCCGCCGAGCCGGGCGAGTGACCCCACTCTGATGGTGTCCGGCATCATTGTGATTGCCGTCGGACGTTTCCGCTTCGGACTCGCTTTGCCAAGTGAACGTACCTGCAAACACTTACGAGTGAACGCACAGGCGGCACACAAGTTGCGTAGTACAAATGATGGGTTCGGATGTATCAGTAGTGCAAATGAAGGAGCACCCAATGGTAACGACCAGGCAGCCACAGGAGATGTACGGAGTCGTTCCGGCATCGACGATCATCGGAGAATCGGTAGTCAATCGGGAAGACGAAAAGCTGGGCAAGATCCATGAGTTGGTCATCGAGGCCAATGCGGGCCGTCTGGCCTATGCGGTCCTCTCTTTCAGCGGCAAGCTCTTCGCCATGCCTTGGTCGGCGTTCGAGTTCTCGAACACCGAACACAAGCTCGTCCTCGACGTGGACAAGAAGAAGCTCAGTGAAGCTCCGGGGTTTGACAAGAACGAGAAATGGCCGGACTTTGCGGATAGATCCTGGGGTGAGGACATCCACAAGTACTACGGCAAGGAACCTTACTGGAAGTCGTAGGATGGCCGTACAGCGCGGTCGTGAGCCCCGATGCCGCGGGTTCGTTGCGCTTGAGGGGTACGGGGTGTGCCGAGACGACGTAATCAGTTGGCAGCCCTGCATGAGGCCTGCCCGGAGCGGAAGTCGGAGCGGAAGGACGATGAGCAGGCTGGCGGGAAACCGCGTTGAACCCCCGGGCGAATCCCCCCGCCCGGGTTCAATTGAAGCGAGAGCACACTTTACCTGAGTAAAGGAGAATTACCATGGGTGAGCATATGGACAAGAGCAAAGGCAAAATCAAGCAGGTAGCAGGTGACTTGACCGGAAGTGACAAGCTCAAGCGGGAGGGCAAGAGGGACGAGGTCAAGGGCCGGGTGGAAGGGGCGGTGAATGATGCGAAGGGTGAGGCGAAGCACGTGAAGAAGTCCGTCAAACAGATCGGTAGGTAACGGGTCGCACATCATCCGGCCGAAGCTGGCACCATTCGGGTGCCCGGCCGTTGGCGAGGAGAAACATGAGCTTGGGAACGTTGATCATATTGATCCTGGTGGCTTTCTTCCTGTTCGGCGGAGGCGGCTACTACTGGAGCAGGCGCGGCCGGTAGTACATGCCCGGTTCCGGACATTTCTTGAACGTTGGGGCGGGACCTGACCGGTCCCGTCCCGCGATGTGAACGCGGGTCCAAGGGTGGGGGGGGGCGGCGGTCCAAGAGTGCGCCGCCCGAACCCGAAGGGCCGGCGGCTCTTGCGTCGCATCTCGGCGTCACTCGTCGTCGGCGATGCGCCGGGGCATCGCCTCCTCCTCGTTCCTGGACCGGCTCGCGAGAGCCGGCCGGCGCGACCGAGACCAGTTACTCAGCAAGCCTGCCAGGCTTCTGGCCGGAGTTCGGGGTCGTTTCCTTGCAAGACTTCGCCGAGTACGCCCGGTTGATCGAAGCCGCACGGGGCTACGACGCCGGGGCGCACCTCGCAGTGCTCCTGGAAGGCGATGCGGGGCTTCGGGCCGGCGAAATGCTGGCTCTGGAGTGGACGGACGTGGATCTGGCCCGACGCGAGGTCCACGTTCAGCGCTCGGACTGGGAAGGCCGGATCACCGCTCCCAAGGGCGGGCGGTCGCGGCGGGTGCCCCTCACGGCGCGGCTCGCCGAAGCGCTCAGGGCACACCGGCATCTCAAGGGACATCGGGTGCTCTGCCAGCGTGACGGTGCACCGCTCACCCGGAAGATGTTGCAGGTGTTCGTGTGGAACGCCCCTCTCTGCCAATATGGATGAACCGCCCCGGGATTCCCGGAGGCCCATTATTATTTGGGGTCTTCTCCCTGGCGAGTGGGTAACCAAGACTTGAGAAACGGCAGGAAAGGGGGTCTATGGGGTTGATTGCGGCATTTCAGGGGTCGGCGAAATCTGGCACGATACTGCGATGCGAAACCAGAAACGCCTGTGGGATGCCTACCGCTTTCCCGGCTTCCGCCCCAGCACCACGGTGCGCGGCATCTTCGGTGACCCGCGAGCTCGAGTCATTCGTCTTCATCGACGGGGAAGAAAACGATTTGCGGGGTCTGTGACCGCGCTCATCGAACCTGGTACGACCAGAAACTACGTCTCGTCCGGGATCTGCCCTGCGGGGACACACGGGTCTACTTGGAGTTGGAGGTCCGCCGTGTCGCCTGCACGGGCTGCGGCAAGGTGAAGCAGGAGGGGTTGGACTGGCTGGCGGACAATCCGTTCTACACCAAGCGGTTCGCCTTCTTTGTGGGTCGTCGCTGCCGGACCATGACAATCAAGGATGTGGCCGAGGAGACCTGTCTGGATTGGAAGACGGTCAAAGAGCTCGACAAGCAGTACATGAGGGAGCAGCTTCGTCGCGCGGGGGATCCTGCCCCCAAGGTGATCGGGGTGGATGAGATATCGATTCGCAAAGGGCACACCTACCGAATCGTGGTCAGTGATTTGGAGCGGCATCGGCCGATCTGGTTCGGGGGCAAGGATCGCTCGGGGGCCAGCATGGATTCGTTCTACGAGTGGCTGGGCCCGACCAAGAGCAAGCGGATACGGCTGGTCGTTATGGATATGTGGAAGCCGTTTCGCAACTCGACGCTCAAGGCGGGGCACGCGCCCCAGGCCGCCATCCTGTTCGACAAGTTCCACATCCTACGCCACCTGGGAGACGCTTTGGACAAGGTGCGCAAGGCCGAGTACGCTCGTCTGACGGGCAAGGACCGGCGCTTCATCAAGGGCCAGAAGTACACGCTGCTCTCTCACCGGGAGAACCTGACCACGGATAGTCGCCGGAGCCTGAAGATGCTGCTCAAGGCGAACCGACGGCTCAATACGGCCTACATCCTCAAGGAAGAGTTCGGAAAGCTCTGGGATTACCAGAGGGAGGGTTGGGCTCGCCATTTCTTCGAGAATTGGCGGAACGCACTTAAGTGGCAGCGCCTGCAGCCGTACAAGAAGTTCGCCGAGATGATCGAGCGGCACTGGGACGGAATCGCGGCCTACTGCAAGCCGGAGAACAAGGTCGCCTTGGGCTTCGTCGAGGGCTTGAACAACAAGATCCGTGTCATCCAGCGCCGCAGCTACGGTCTACGCGATGAGGAGTACCTACGCCTGAAAATCCTCACGTGCATGCTGCCGCCGATCTGAAATCAGCCCCAAATCACCCACTCGAGAAGGAGAAGAGCCATTATTTGAGAGGATGGGGTCATGGGACGACCAAACAAGTTCTCGCCAGAGGTCCGGGAGCGGGAGGGACGGTTCTTAGCGGTTCGTGGGGGGGGTAGTGCGTCTAAGGAAAAGAAGATTTGCCCAGTCCCAAAGGGCAAGGAAGAGCGTAAACAGGGCACCTAGCCAGAAAGACCGGAAGTAGATCTCACCCCCAACAATATAGCCGAGGAAATACATAAGGAAAAGAACTCCGGCGCCAATCGTGACTACCAACGTGACCGCCTTCTGTTTGGCAAGATACTCTGGGCCACGCCGCTTACTGACCATAAGTTGACGGCGGCGGTACCACATGAAGGCGATCACGATAAAGACCAGGAAAACCAGAATGACCCGCTCAAGAGTGGTCATGACATCCTTCCTCTTCAAAGCCGTCGGGCACGGGTAGTGTTAAGCTCCCGAGCCGGGACCGTGTTGGCTATTCAGACGAAGGCGCCCACCTGGTCCGAAGGAAGGCGCCCACCCGTTCCGAGCGAAGACGCCCGCCGGTTCCGAAGGATTCCGGCCACCGTCGGAGCGTAGCGACGCGGGGATTGTGTCGTTGGGTTCCTCGTCAGGGTCGTGGGTCGCATCTTACCGGGTCGGTCCCGGGTTGGTAGCCTGATTTTCCGGTCTCGGGTCCAGGCACCGGGATCCGACCTCGAGAGAAGCTCCAGGAGCGACGATCTCGGCCCGGCCGGGACCTGGGGTACCCCCCCCGGATCACGGGGTTCTGGATTGGGGCTTCTTCTTCTTCTTCTCCGTGGCCGGGGTCAGGGGTTCGGTCTGGCGCATCGAGGCTCCTTTGAGCGGGATGCGGTGCGAGCGGTGCAGGAGCCGGTCCACGATCCCGTCGGCCAGGGTGGGTTCCCCGATCGCCTCGTGCCAGGCGGTGATGGGCAGCTGGGAGGCGATGAGGGTGGAGGCCCGCTCGTGGCGATCCTCCAGGACCTCGAGCAGGTCGCGCCGCTCGGCGTCGCGCAGCGGAGCCACGAGCCAGTCGTCGATGGCCAGCAGCTCCACCTTGAGGAGCCGGGCCAGGAGCCGTTCGTAGGAGCCATCGCCGCGGGCGACGGCGAGTTCGTGAAGGATCCGGGGAGTCCGGACATAGGTGGCGGTGAACCCGCGCCGGCAAGCCCGCTCCGCGAACGCGCAGGCGAGGAAGCTCTTGCCGGTGCCGGTGGGTCCGGTCAGCACGAGGTTCTGGTGCTCCTGGATCCAGCCGCAGGTGCCGAGGGAGAGGACGACCTGGCGGTCGAGCCCCCGGGAGGCGCGGAAGTCGACGTCCTCGAGACAGGCCGGGTAGCGGAGCTTGGCTCCCTTGAGCCGGCGGGCGAGCTTGCGCTGTTCGCGGTGGGTCCACTCGGCGTCGACCAGGAGGCCGAGGCGCTCGTCGAAGCTCAGGCCGGCGGCCTGGCGGGAGGCGGTCTGCTGCTCGAAGGCCTCGATCATGGCCGAGAGCTTCATGGCCTGCATCTTGTCCAGGGTGGCTTGGTTCAGCATGGGATCTCCTTTGGGGCGGCGTAGTAGGCGGCGCCGCGGATGTTCTCGTGGGAGGGTGCGGCCGGGGCGGGCGACTCGGTCTCCAGCGGGAGCCGGTCGGTTCCGGCGGAGAGGATGTTCTTGACGGTGCGGTAGCTGTAGGAACGCAGGTGGAGCGCCCGCCGGGAGGCGGCTTCGAGACGCGCCTCACCGTACTTCTTGCCCAGGCGCATGAGGCCGAGACAGGAGCGGTAGCCCTGCTCGGGGTGGGGCCGGGTGTCGAGGATGTGGGTCACAAGTTCGGCGGCGTGGGGGCCGGTCTTCTCGGCCCAGCGAACGAGCCGGGAGGGGGTCCACTCGAGGTGGGCCCGGTGGGAGGCGGGCATGTGGTCGCGGTGAGTGGAGTGGCGTCCCCGGCCGCGTAGCCGCCGATGGGAGGCGACGCGCTTGGAGTGGAAGATGATCTCGACGGTGGTGGCGGTGGTCCGTGCCTCCACCACTTCCTTCAGGAGCTGGTAGGGGACGCTGTAGTAGTTGTTCTCGACCTCGACGTGGTAGTCGATGTTGACTCGGGGGTAGCTCCAGATGCCCTTCTCGTAGCGGCCGAGGGGGAGGGGCCGCAGGGCGGGGCGATCGAGTGCTTCGAAGAGCTGGCGGCGGCTCACCTTGAGCTTCTGCATAGGACGGTCGTTGAGGCGGTCGAGCTCGTCGCGGATGGCGGCGTTGAGCTCTTCGAGCGAGAAGAAGGTGCGGTTGCGGAGCACGGCGAGGATCCAGCGCTGGGCGAGCAGCACGGACAACTCGACCTTCGCCTTATCCTTGGGGCGCCGGACCCGGGCGGGGATGACCACCGCGCCGTAGTGGGCGGCGAGTTCCTCGTAGGTCCGGTTCACCCCCGGCTCGTAGCGACAGGGGGTGGTGATCCCGCTCTTCAGATTGTCCGGGACCCAGATCGCCGTGGAACCGCCGAGGTAGGCCGCCATGTTCTGGTGGGCGGTGATCCAGGAGTCCAGATCCTGGCTGGGGGTGGCCTCGGCGTAGACGTAGCCGCTGGCCCCCAGGGCGGCCACGAACAGCTCGACCTCGGTCACCTCCCCCGTCTTCGGATCCACGATGGCGGGCCTATTGCCCGAGAAGTCCACGAAGGTCTTCTCGCCGGCCACATGGACCTGGCGCATCGAGGGGGAGAGCTTCCCGGCGAAGCGGTGGTAGAGGTCACAGAAGCGGCTGTACTGGTACCCGTCCCGCGGATGACCGGCCCGGTACTCCTGCCACAGCAACGAGAGCGTGACCCCGGGACGGCGCAGCTCCTGGTGGACCCACGCCCAGTCGGGCCGGGGCCGCCCTCGCTCCGGGAAGGGGTGGGCGGCGGGGAACAGGAGCTGCTCCAGGTCCGTCTCGCTCCGGTCCTCGGCCACCGGCCAGGCCAGCCCGGCCCGCTGGGCCCGGGCCAGGTACTCTCGGACCGTGGTCCGCCCCAGCCCCAGGCTGCGGGCGATCTGGCGGTGGCTGAGTCCGGCGGCGCGAAGCCGCAGCACATCTTGGATCTTGCGCATGGGTAACCTCTTAGCTGGCACGCGGGGTCCTCCTCTGGGATGAGAGAAAGGCTCAGCGTAGCCCGGTTACCCCGCGCCGCCACCCCCGAACCGGGGTGGGCGGCTTCGTTCGGAACGGTGGGCGCCTTCCCTCGGAACGGTGGGCGCCTTCCCTCGGAACGGTGGCCGGCTTCGCTCGGAATCAGCGGGCGCGATCAGTCGGAAGGGTGGGCGTCTTCGCTCGGAATCGGGGGGCGGAATCGCTCGGAATAGTCAGGAGGTGCATCGCCGTGGTGTGACGGATGAGATGGGGCGAGACCCGGTGCCGCTGCAGCCCCGGACACTTCGTGGCGGCACGGGCCGTCAGGACTCGAAGGCGGGAGGTCACTCCGGCGCGGGACAGCCGGTGGCCGGACCGCGCCGGGAAGAGCGGCATGGCGCCGGATGCCCCCAAGCGGGTCAACCAGCGCCGCAGGGCGGTTCGCGTCTCCGGCCAGAGCGGGACGATCCGGTCCTTGCGTCCCTTCCCGTGGATCCGGACTTGAGGAGAGTCGCCGAGGTCGAGGTCGGCGACGTTCATGGCGATCACCTCCGACACGCGCGCTCCCGTGTTGTAGAGCATCTCGAGGAGCACCCGATCCCGATGCCCACTCCACGAGGATGGCGTGGCCGCGTCGAGCAGGGCCTGGATCTCTTGCCGGGAGAGGTGATCGACAGGGCCGCGCTCCCAGATCTTCCGGGGCACGGCCAGTACGCGCCGGACAGTGGGCAGGTCCACGGCGGTGCGGTACGAGGCGAACTGCATGAAGGATCGGATCGCCGCGAGGCGTGCGTTGCGGGTGCGGATGCAGTTGCCGCGCTCGGCCTCCAGATGGTCGAGGAAGGCGAGCACTAGGGGCGCATCGAGATCCCCCAGGGTCAGCTCGGTCGGCAAGCGGTGCAGCCGAGCCGCGGCGAACGCCAGCAGGAGCTTCCAGGCGTCCCGGTAGGCCGCGAGGGTACACGGGGACACCCGGCGCTCCCGTGCCAGCCGCTCGAGGAAGAACTCGTGCAGGAGCTGGCCGAGATCGTGAGACGGGCCGGCCGCGCCGTTCATGACTCCCCTCCTTCCCGGGCCGCTAGGCTGCGCGAGCGCTTCCCGGCGACAGCGAGCAGTTCGGGGAGGCCGGACAGGTACCAGAACGTGTCGGTGACCTTCCCATGGCCCAGGTAGGTCGAGAGGGCATGGATGTGATCTTGGACCTCGAGGCCCTGCTCGTACCACGTGGTCAGCCGGCGGCACGCAAAGGTGTGACGCAGGCAGCGCAGGTTGGGCCGAGCTGCGGTCGAGCCAGGCTGCTCGCCCAGCTGTCGGCGCACGCTGTGCATCGCCGTCCGCGCGCGGGAGTAGGTCACCGGAACACCGGGGCCGAGGAGGAAGAACCCCGGTGAGGAGCCGGGCGGCACCTTCTCGTCCCGTTGCTGAGCATAGCGCCGGAGGGCGTCCACCGCCGAAGGATGCAGAGGGACGAGGCGCGACTTGCGGAACTTGCTCTCCCGGATCTGCAGCACGCCGCGGTTGAGGTCCACGTCTGCGGCCTCCAGGCGCAAGGCCTCGGAGACGCGCAGGCCGGTGCAAGCCAGCAACCCGAACAGGGTGGCGAAGGTCCGGGGCCGCAGCCCGTTCTCCGGGGGCAAGTGCTCGGCCCCCTGCACGAACCGCGTGACCTCGTCGGGCGAGAGAACGCGCGGGGGCACGCGCCGATGTGCCGGGCCGAAGATCCACCGGGCTGGGATCTCTGTGGCGGGCTCGGATCCACGGAGATAACGGGCAAACGGGCGTGCCACCGAGAGCCGCCGGGACCAGGTGTACGGATCCGGGCGGCGCGATGTTCGTGCCCAGTCCTCCAGGAGCTTCGCGGTCAGGGGGCCACGGTGCCCACGCGCCTCCGCGAAGCGGGCGAGCGATCGCAGCAGGGTCTCCTCGATGCGAAGCTGATACCCCAGGGCACGACGGGTTCGCAGGTAGTCATCGACGGCGGGTGTCAGGGTGGCCGCGTTCATGGCCGTCTCCCCGGCCAGGGGAGAGCGACCTCCTGGAGCGTGTCGAGGTCAACCTTGGCATAAACGGCGGTGGTGTCGATGCAGCGGTGGCCGAGCACGTCGGCGATCTGCTTGATCGAGGCCCGCGCCTGGACCATCCGCACGGCGGCGGTATGGCGTAGGCGATGCGTGCCGGTCCAAGACGCGGGTAGCCCCGCCTCGTGGTAGGCCCGCCGGACGACGCCGCGGATCACTTCCGTGCTGACCGGCAGACCGACCGGCGGACGATGCCGCAGGAACACATGCCGGTCTCGGTCTCGACTCCGGGGCCGGCCGTCGCGCAGATAGGCCGCGACGGCGTTCTCAACGGCGGCAGGCAGCGGCAGAACCTGGATCCTCCGGCTCTTGGTGCCCTGCAGGGACACGAGGCCACGACGCCAGTCGATCCCGTCGAGGGTCAGCGCCGCGACACTGCTGACCCGCAGGCCGAGGCGGCACATCAGAAGGAGCATGGCGTAGTCGCGGCGCCCCGAAGGACGGGACCGATCCGGAACCTGCAGGAACTGCTCTTCCTGCTCCCCGGTCAGATGTTGGGGAAGTCGCGCGCGGCTCCAGCACGCCGCCCGGGGAACGGCCGCGATGAGGTGCTCGAGGGGGTACCCCCGCAGGACGAGCTGGCGCAGGTACGAGCGCAATGCCGTGGCGATCACACCAACCGTACCGGGCCGGCAGGCGCACGATCGATTCAGGAGGAATCGGCGGAAGTCTTGCGCGTTCAGTTCGGCGAGAGCCAGCGGCCCGTCACCGAAGCGCCAACGGAGGAACTCCCCGGTGTAGTGACGCCGTGAAGTGCGCGTGGCGGGGGCGGCTCCCCGCACGCGATCGAGGTACTCCTCGAACTGGTCCAGTTCGTACCGGATGGCCAAGGGCAATCGCTCTTCGTCGGGCGCACTCGGCGTGACGCCCGCCTCGCGGAGCATCCTTGCAAGCTGGATCACGCCGGCCCGGACGCACTTCCGGTCCCGGTCGACACGAATCCGGCACTGGCATCGAGGCAAGTGGCGATCCAGGAAGGTCGTGATCAGATCGAGGTCGACGTCTGCTGCGCCGAGCCGTCGGCAGTCGAGCCACTGCCCGAAGTGCGCGATGATCCTCAGATAACGACGGATCGTGGCGGCTCCATAGCCGCGTTCACGGAAGCGCGCGAGGAGCTCTTCGGTGAACTCGGCCAGGATCGTCTGCTGCATCCAGGAGCGTGCATGCTCCAATGCTCGTGAGTCGTGAGGCATGGCCGTCTTCCTTGTGGGTGGTTGTCCCAGATAGACGGCCCGAACTATGCGGCCTCCGGCGAGGTCCGCGCTCAGCGAATCGGTTGTCCCCCAAGCCGTTGGCTCATCGCCGGTTCACAAACTCCACATAACACCTTGGTGCGCATAGTTGCGGCCGACGGCCACCGGGCGGATCTGCCGTTCCACGGCGTTGGTGTCCACCGGCACGCGGGGATCCCCGAGGAACACCCGCAGGCCCGCCTCGCGCTCCAGGGCATAGTTCGCCGCCTGGGTGAACGGGCTCTTCGGCAGCAGGCCCCGATCCTCGAACGCCCGCTCCAGCTCCCCGAAGATCCGATCCACCACCGGCTTCGCGTGCTCCGCCCGGTGGATCTGACGCTTCGCGTCCTCCCAGTTCCGGCTCGTCGCCTCGTGCTCGTACAGTTCGGCGATGAGATCCAGCACCCGGCCGCACGGTTCCGGTTCCGAGGGCTCCGCCCCCACGAAGTTCCGCCGCGCATGGGCCCAGCACTGGGCGTGGACGAGCCCGCGGACCTGCTCCTCATACCTGTCGTAGGCCGCATACCCGTCGGTCACCAGCGTGTTCGCGAACCCACCCAGCGTGTCGACCACCACCCGGTGGCCCCGGGTCGGCGAGAACGGGAACGCCACCTCGCCCCGGTCCCCCAGGACCGGCCAGAAGTACCCCGTCTTCATCCGGCCCTTCGACTTCCCCGGTCCCGCCCGGATGGGCGTCTCGTCCATCAACAACACGTCGCTCTCGAGGATCGACGCCATCTGGGCCTCGTGAATCGGCACCAGCAGCTCGGCCGTGGCGTGGAACCAGTTCGTCAGCGTGGCCCGGCTCAGGCGGATCCCCGCCGTGGCCATCCGCTGGTGCTGGCGGTAGAGCGGCAGGTGGTAGCGCACCTTGTCCACCACCAAGTTCGCCAGCAGGCTCACATCCGCCAGACATCGATCCAGGACCGCCGGCGGCGCCGGGGGACAGCTGAGCCTCCCGTCCTCCAGCTTCACCACCCGGCGCACGTAGCGGTGGACCTCGAACGTCGACGGCTTCTGCACCAGACGCTCCGTCACCACTTCCCGGATCGTCGCGTAGGACTCGGGAGGCCGGTCGGCCAGCTCCGGGTTCGGGACCTCGATCACCTTCACCGGGACCGAGGGATCGAACCGGACCCCGCTCTCCCCGGTCGTGGCCGGGGGTCGGAGGCGCCGACGCTGGCGGCCTTTGCCAAGACCTTTGTCGAAGGCTACGCCAAGGCGAACCGGCAGAAGCCGAGCGGGATCGCGGCCAAGGAGACCATTCTCCGGCTGCATCTCGTCCCCTTCCTTGGGAGGAAGAAGCTCGACCAGATCAGGACCGAGGACGTCCAGCGCCTGAAGTCGAAGCTCTCGACCCTGGCGCCCAAGACGGCCAACAACATCCTGTCGGTGCTGAGTACGCTCCTCAAAGTAGCGGTCGAGTGGCAGGTGATTGACCAGATGCCCTGCTCGATCCGGCTCCTCAAAGCGCAACGCCACGAAGCAACCTTCCATGACTTCAATGAGTACGCCCGGTTGATCGAAGCCGCACGAGGCTACGACGCCCGGGCGCACCTCGCGGTGCTCCTGGGAGGCGACGCGGGGCTGCGGGCCGGCGAGATGCTGGCCTTGGAGTGGACGGACGTGGACCTCGCTCGGCGAGAAATCCATGTCCAGCGCTCGGACTGGGAAGGTCGAGTCACCGCCCCCAAGGGCGGCCGGTCGCGGCGGGTGCCCCTCACGGGGCGGCTTGTCGACGCGCTCAGGGCACACTGGCATCTCAAGGGGCGTCGGGTGCTCTGCCAGCGGGACGGCACGCCGCTCACGCGGAAGATGCTCCAGGTGTACGTGTGGAACGCGGCGCGGAGGGCAGGTCTGGCCAACCAAGGCATTCATATCCTGCGGCACACGTTCTGCTCGCACCTCGCCATGCGCGGGGCGCCGGCGCGCGCGATCCAGGAGCTCGCGGGTCACCGCGATCTCACGACGACGCAGCGCTACATGCACCTCAGTCCGGCCGCAGTCGACGCGGCGATCCGGCTGCTGGAGGGCACCGACGGCGGCCGGAGTCTTGGAGACATGTTGGAGACGGGGGGTACCCCGAATCGCAACCATATGTCTTGACGAAAGATGGGTGGTGGCGGCTCAGGGACTTGAACCCCGGACACGCGGATTATGATTCCGCTGCTCTAACCGACTGAGCTAAGCCGCCTCCGAACGACGTACGTCCGCGCCGGAGGGCAGCCGCGGACGGGGGACGGAGTGTAGAAAAGGGCCCCTCGGGTGTCAAGGCCGGCTTCCTTGACACCCCTCCGAAGCCCCCCCTATACTCCCTCCCCTTGAAGCCCGAGGCATCCCCAAAGCTCGACCCGCTTGCTCATCCATCCCCTAAAGAGGAGTCATCTCGCGTGATGAAACGCTCGGGCATCTTGCTGGCCTTGGCCCTGTCCTTGGCGACGGCGGCCGGGTCGGCACAGGCGGCGGATATCGTGGGTCGGGGAAGCATCGGCGGGAACGTCGGCGGGATGCAGTTCCTGTCCGGGAACGATTTCGGAAACGGAAAGGCCCGCTTCATCTTCCAGGCGGCTTTCAAATACAACTTCAGCGACCATCTGGCCGCTGAACTCGAGAGCGGGTGGGGGTGGAACTCCTACAAGAAGGACGACACCGACACCCTCGCCACCGTGGTGCCCACCACCCTGGGCCTGGAGTACCGGATGAAGTACGGAGAGACCCGGATCTGGCCCCACGTGGGCGCCGGCCTCGGCCTCTACTCGCTGGGGGTGAAGAACACCTACCGTACCTGGGCCTATGCCGGCAACGGCACCGAGCGGCTCACCTGGACCAGCCCCGGCGCCTATGGCAAGGTGGGAGCCGAGTATCTGTTCCCGGCCGGTGTGTCGATCAACCTGGACTTCCTCATTCACACCATCTTCTCCAAGGACACGTCCAGGTTCCCCGACAAGTGGGGGAACCAGAACACCTCCTTCGCCGAGGCGAGGTTGGGTGTGAACTACTACTTCACCTTGAAGGGGTACCAGCCCGGCCCCGGCGAGGAATCGACGAAGTGACGACCGGCCCCCGGAAACGGGGGCCGCTTCGTTTTCAGGGAGCCGAGACCGTGAAGAACCACCCCCGCATCCTCGGTGACGCCCTCACCTTCGACGACGTCCTCCTGGTGCCCGCCCGGAGCGAGGTCCATCCCCGCGAGGTGGACGTCTCCTCGCCGCTCACCCGCGGCATCCGCCTCAACATCCCCCTGGTGAGCGCGGCCATGGACACCGTGACCGAGAGCGAGCTGGCGATCGCCCTGGCCCGGGAAGGGGGGATCGGGTTCATCCACAAGAACCTCTCCGTCGCCCGGCAGGCGGAAGAGGTGGACAAGGTCAAACGCTCCGAGAGCGGCATGATCATGAATCCCATCACCCTCGGCGCCGAGGCCTCGTTGGGGGAAGCCCTGGCCCTCATGGAAAAGTATCGGATCAGCGGCGTCCCCATCATCCACCCCGACGGGACCCTGGTCGGCATCCTCACCAACCGCGACGTCCGCTTCGCCGACCGGCTCCACGCCCCGGTGAGCGAGTTCATGACCTCGCACGGCCTGGTCACGGTACCGGTGGGGACCACCCTGGAGGAGGCCAAGCAGATCCTGGTACGCCACAAGATCGAGAAGCTCCCGGTGGTGGACGATGAGGGCAAGCTCCGCGGGCTGATCACGGTCAAGGACATCCAGAAGAAGCTCAAGTACCCCTTGGCCTGCAAGGACGACCACGGCCGGCTCCGGGTGGGGGCCGCGGTGGGAATCGCCGGCGACATGATGGAGCGGGTGGCCGCCCTCCACGAGGCGAGCGTGGACGTGATCACCCTCGACAGCGCCCACGGCCACTCCCGGAACGTGCTGGAGGCGGTGGAGCGGATCAAGTCGGAGTTCGGCGACCTGCAACTGATCGGGGGGAACGTGGCCACCGGCGACGGCGCCCGCGACCTGGTCGAGGCCGGGGTGGACGCGGTGAAGGTCGGCATGGGGCCGGGCGCTTCCTGCACCACCCGGATGGTAGCGGGGATCGGCGTCCCTCAGATCACCGCAGTGCTCGAATGCGAGGAAGCGATCGGCGCAAGCGGCGTGCCGCTGGTGGCCGACGGCGGCATCAAGTACTCCGGCGACATCGTCAAGGCGCTGGCCGCCGGAGCGCACTCGGTAATGATCGGGAACCTCTTCGCCGGCACCGCCGAGAGCCCGGGCGAGACCCTCCTCTACGAGGGCCGCTCGTTCAAGGTCTTCCGCGGCATGGGTTCGGTGTCGGCCATGCGCGAGGGCTCCGGCGACCGCTACTTCCAGGAGGGGGTGGAGGCGAGCAAGTTCGTCTCCGAAGGCATCGAGGGGCGGGTCCCGTTCAAGGGGCCGCTCCGGGACCTCGTGTACCAGCTGGTGGGAGGCCTTCGGGCGGGGATGGGGTATTGTGGGGTGGAAACGGTGGACGCGCTCCGGACCCGCACCCGCTTCGTCCGCATCACCGGATCCGGCCTTCGCGAGAGCCATCCCCACGACGTGGCCATCACCAAGGAAGCGCCCAACTACAAGGGGTTCTGAGCCTCGATTCCCACCGCGCCGAGCCGCCGGGACCGGGCCGCCGGGCCCCGCTTCATCCAGTGTCGAGCGGAGGACGCCATGATCATCGAGGAGCCCTTTGAAGTCCGCACCCCCGACGGAGTCTCGGACGGCTATCTGTACCGTCCCGAGGACGGCCGCCGGCCCGGCGTCGTCCATTACACCGACATCGGGGGGATCCGTCCCGCCCACCGGACCATGGCCCGGCGGCTGGCCGGGACGGGTTACACCGTCCTCATGCCGAACATCTTCTACCGGACCGGCAAAGCCCCGTTCCTGGAGGAAATGCCCAAGCCTCTGGACGAAGGGACGCTGAAGCTGTTCGGGGAGTTCCGGCGTCCTCTCACCCCCGAGGCGGTCGAGCGCGACGCCGCCGCCTACGTGGACGCCCTCACCGGGCTCGACGCGGTGGCCGGGGGCCCGGTGGGCGTGCTCGGCTTCTGTTTCGCCGGATCCATGGCGCTCCGCACCGCGGCGGCGCGGCCGGAAAAGGTGGGCGCGGCGGCATCGTTCCACGGCGGGGGGCTCTGGACCGATTCCGGCACCAGCCCCCACCGGGTGCTCCCGCGGGTGAAGGCCCGACTCTACTTCGGCCACGCCGACGGGGACCGGAGCATGCCCCCTGAGGCCATCGCGGAGTTCGAGAAGGCGCTGGCGGCGTGGGGCGGCCGCTACCGGAGCGAACTCTACCCGGGCGACGGCCACGGCTGGACCGTGCCCGACAGCGCCGCCTACGACCCCAAGGGGGCGGAGCAGGCGTTCGGCAGACTGACCGAGCTTTTCGTGGAGGCGCTCGCCGGCGGGAAGTGACCGGATCCGGGCGGGTGGCGCTCGCCTCCGGGGCCGGGCAGAGGATCGGGGCCGGCGCGGGCGGCGCCGGCCCCGGGAAAGAGCACCTCCTCCCGCAACGTTGTGGTGCAAGTGGGACTGGGAGGAGGCGAGGAACCCCTGTCCCGGCCGTGGCCGGGATGAGAAGCTCCAACCGTTATTTCGTCCGTTCCCCGCGGTTCTTAACCCTTATCGGCGGAATCGTCGTCCGGGGCCTGGGGGTCGCCCCGCTCCAGCCGGAAATTGAACTCCGGGTCCAGCTCCCGCACCGCCGCCGCCGCCCGTTCCACCGACTCCCGCGCCTCCTCCGACCCGGAGCGCTTCCACTGCGCGTAGGCGTCGAGGAAGTCGTCCTGCCGTTCGTGCAACGCCTCCCGCCGGCTTTCGCTGTTGAGCGAGCGCTCCAGATGGTACACCTCGCCCCGGCTCAGCTCGTGCACGATGTCCATGTACTCGCCCCGGAGGTGGGCCAGGATCCGCGTGTAGCGGTCGAAGCCCTGGGAGAGCTTCTCCAGCACCTCGGTGATGGCGGGGCGCTCCCGGTGCACCATCTGGCTGTAGCTGTAGGCGAACTGATAATAGGTGCGGCCGCGTCCCATCACCGCCTCCTCGCTTGGCTCGAATCCCTTCCGCGCCGCGCCGGCGCCGGCGCCGGGGACGCGCCCCATCAGGGTGCGGCCGGGGTCGTCGAAGATGCCGATTGAGACCAGCAGGAAGTCGGCGTTGGTCTTGTAGATCCGGTATTTGAGCCGCGCGTCGGTGGAGCGTGCGAGCCGCCCGAACACCTCGTGGTCGTAGCGGTGAAGGAACGGCCGGGACTCCTCCAGATACGCGGGGTCGCTGAAGGATCGGAGCAGGTGGGCGAGGTAGACGTTCACGTCCTCTTCGCCGTGCTCCTCGTCCGAGGTCTCGCCGATGTCGATCCGCGAATGCAGGAGCGAGCGCATCATGAAGTAGTACGACGGCTTGACCTGCCGCGCCTCGTCGGTGAGATCGGTGAAGAGGAATCTGGATTCGTCCAAGCGAAACACCTCGCTTTCAGGGGCGGACGGTCCTTCCCCCCACGAGTCCACTCAGCAACCCATGTGCCACCCGGGCCGGCCGGCCTCCGCGATAGCGTTCCGCGGCGGTCCCGGCCCCGTTTCCTCCCCGGTAACACCTAGTCTACCAAGCAATAATGGAAGCGCATCCCTGGGCGGGAATCCCCAGCCACGGGGGAATTGCCCCCGGGAGCGCCGGGGGGGGGTCTCCGCGCTCGCGGTAGACTGCAACTTGCTCGTGCAAAAGGGGCTGCGGCTTGCGAATCGCCCGGCCGCATCCCGCGGCAACCCGCTGTCCGCCAATGGGATGTGATTCGGGATGAAAATCGGGAGGCCCCCGGGCCCCGCGTCCCCGGGGTGGCATGCCCGTTGCGTTGATAGCGGTTGCCGCGCCGCCGGTCCCGGGCCGAAACCGGTGACCGGGAGCGCGGGGGGAGGGACCGGGACCGGTGGTGGGAGCTAACTCGGTCGGCCGGCCGGCGCAAGCCTTCCCTCCCCCTCTTCCTTGACGCGGGCGGACTCTCCCGGCGCCCCCGCGGAAAACGGACGGGCCGCGCCGGCGGCCCTCGCCCAGAACACGCGCCGGCGCCGCCGCCGGCGATCGATCGGAACGCGGAGGCCCAGGGTGTCGCATTCGACTCGGGAAGAGGTGGCGCGGCCGTCCGCCCAGCGGGTGGTGCTGGCGGTGCCGGACGGGGAGTGGGCCGACGCGATCTCCGAGGCCTTCGCCCGGGCGGGGTATCGCCCCCACCGCTGCCCGTCCCCGGAAGCGGCGACCCTCGCCCTCTCCTATCGCGATCCCTCCGCGGTGATCCTCGACGCCTCGTTCATCCAGGCCGCCGGCTTCCGGCTACTCGACGCCGTGCGCATCGCCGCTCCCGGGGTTCCGGTGATCGTGACCGCCGACGCCAAGGACGAGCAGCTCCGCCTGAAATCGCTGGTGCTCGGCGCCGAGGACTGCCTGGCCCGCCCGTGCTCGGGCCAGGAAGCGGTGATCCGGGTGCGGCGCGCCCTCGATCGCCGGCAGGCGGTGAGCCGGCTCCGGGACGACAAGGACTCCATCGCCGACCAGACCGAGGCCCTCAAGCGGGACCTGGCCGAACTCCGCACGCAGCTCAAGAGGAACGTGACCCTCCTCGAGCGCGCGGTGGAGTTCCATCAGCGTCTCGATCCCGGCGCCGATCCCGCCTCGTTCCAGCGCACCGTGCTCCGCCACCTCTCGGCCCAGCTCTCGGTGGACCGGCTCGCCTTCCTGAGCCCGGCCCACGAGGGGGCGGCGTGGTTCGTGACCCACGCCTGGTGGGGGGTGGCCGACCGCCTCGCCGACCGCATCCGCGTCCACGCCCACGGCGACCTGGCCTCGCTCCTGGAGGGAGCGGGGACCCCGCTGGTGGTGGAGCGGTTGAGCCAGGTGCCGGCGGTGCGCGTGGAGGTGGGGATCCTCGCCGCCGGCGGGTTCACCGCCGCTCTCCCGGTCCTGCAGAAGGGAAAGCTGCTGGGGATCGTGCTCCTGGGCGAGGGCCCGGGGGGAGGCGCCCCCGACGGGGAGACGCTCCGCGCCGGCCAGTTCCTCCTATCCGCCCTGGTTCCGGTCTTCATCTCCCAGGAACGCTGGACGCGGGAGCGCCACGTCTCGGCGGGGACGCTGGGGCTCCTGGTCACCCACCTGGAGGCCCGCGATCCCTATCTCCGCGGGCACAGCCTGCGGGTGGCCCGCCTCGCCGAGGACATCGGGTTGCGCCTCGGCATGGACGGTGACGACCTCTCGCTTCTCACCGTGAGCGCTCTCCTTCACGACGTGGGCCGGTTCGAGGTCGACGTCGAGCTCTGGTCGAAGATGGCGCCGCTCACCGTTTCCGACTGGCGGCTCATCCGCCGCCATCCCGAGGACGGCGTGCGCCTCCTGACCGAGGCCTCGTGGCCCGACCGCATCCTGGCCGCGGTCCGCCACCACCACGAGCGGTGGGACGGAGGCGGCTACCCGGCGGGGCTGGCCGGCGAGGCCATTCCCCTGGAGGCCCGGATCCTGGCGGTGGCCGACTCGCTGGAGGCGCTCACCAGCCCCCGGGCCTACCGGCCGGCGCGGAGCCAGGCGGAGGCGCTCCGCATGGTGCGAAGCGACGCCGGCGCCAAGTTCGACCCCGAGCTGGCGGAATCGCTCCTCCTGGAGGCCGGCGCCAGCGCCTGACCGGGAACGCCCCGGACGGGCCGAGGCCCGCGGAGCCTCGCCGCGGCCTCCTTCCGACCCGGTTGGGCGGGGGAAGACGGCGACGGCGGGAAAGGCCATTTATACTTTTACGATGATTGAAGTCATTTAATAATTAATCCTATTGCACCCCCCCGGCCGGAGTCCTATAACTTCCATTCGGAAGAGCGAACCGCCCCCCGACCGGGTAGAGCGACCGCTCTTCCGACGCCGGACCGCGACCGGGCGATCCGGGCGTACAAGGAGATGCGGGTCCCTGATCGCTCCCCCCGCGCGTGGACCCTCCCGGACGGAGAGAAGCCATGAGATACCTCCGTTGCGAGGCGCTGCTCCTGGCCGCCGCGGCATCTGCGGGAGCGGCGGCCCCGGGACTCCTGCGCTACTTCACGCATCCGGGGAGCTCCCCCCGGCGGAGTGCCGGAGCGGGCGGCGACGTCCGCCGGAAGTGAGGTGGTCAAGATGCGGTTCCAACTGAACGCGGCGTTCCTGGCTCCGATCCTGATCTTCGCCGTCTCCTCGTGCGGGGGGGACGCCGTCACCGGACCGCCGTCCGATCCCGTTCCGGGAGAACCCTGGTCGGTCCTCAGCACCGGTGTGTTCGAAACCTGCCGCCCCTATCTGGCCGGCGGGGCCCTGTATGTGGCGGCGGGCGCCCAGGGGTGCCTGCGCCGGCACCCGGCCTGGGAAGGGGACTGGTCGAGGGTGGGATCGGGCTTCGAGGATGCCGATACCGGCCTGCCCGGGCTGTCCGGAGTCCGGGCCCTCGCCTGGTCGGGGAGCCGGATGTACGCCGGGGTCGCGGACGCCCACGGGAGACCCGGCATTTACCGGATCGACTCCGGCGAGGCCGACTGGACACCCCTCCCCGCGAGCGCCGAGGTCACCCTTCTCACCGACCTGATCGCCCCCGGCGAGGGGACGCTCCTGGCCTCCTCCATGGACGGGGGCGTCCTCCTCTCCGGCGACGGAGGGGCCGGCTGGACCCGGGTATACGGAAGCCAGGATTCCTGGGTGCAGGAGAGCCGCCTTTACGCCTGCGGAAACGCCGTCTACCACGGCGGGCGGAGCGCCTTCTACACCCCCTACCTCTTCCGGTCCGGCGACGGCGGGGCCACATGGTCCTGGATCCACCTGTCCAAGCTCCTGGGGGTGACCGCGGACGGGAGCGTGACCGGGATCGCCTCGGCCGCCGCCGACCCGGAGCGGGTCTACCTCGGGATCAACCGCAAGGTGTTCGTCTCCACCGACGGGATGCAGACGGTGAAGGAGGTCCTGGCCGCCCGGGCGGATACCCGGGTTCTGGTGAACCCGTCCCAACCGATGGAGGTTCTGGTGACGGCGGACTCCCTCTGCTGGACCCGGGACGGAGGCGCCACCTGGCGGGCCTTCGGCCCCCCGGAGGAGTACGTCCGGATGGGGCAGGCGGCGGTCGACTGGGCCGCCCGCAGGGTGGTGGTGCCGGTCTGGATCGCCCCCCCGGAGGCGGACAGCCGGAACCTCGTCCTGTACCGGCTCGATCTGGACTCGTTGCAGGACTGACCGCGGACACGGCGACTCCGGCCGGGACCCCCCCGATCAGAAGAACGTGTGGGTGATCCCCAGCGAGAAGATCTCCTTGAACTGCGTCCGCTTCACCACGGTCTCGTTGTAGACGAGATCGGTCTCCAGCATCACGTCCACGATCGAGACGACGTTGGCGGTGGTCTTGGTGGTCCAGTTGACCTGGACGCTCGAGAGATCGCTGAACTGCGAGAAGAGCTTGAGTTCGGACTTCACGTGGAGCTTCTTGTCGTTGAACGCGCGCTCGTACGCGGTCACCGACTCCACGCCGGTCTCGAGCCGTGATTTCTCGATCTTGTCCGGGGTGTCGGGATCGTCGGTATAGCTGAGGTTCACCCCGGCGTCCGGGTTCACGATCCGGGCGAAGGTAGTGTCGGTGACGAAGGTCTCGTGGAAGGCCACGCCGAGCCGGGTGGTGAGCCCCTCGGCCAGCTGCCGGCTCCCGCCCGCCCCCTCGTTCAGGTAGAAAGGGTTCGCGAACCGGCTCACCTCGACCTTCATCTTCCCCGCGTCCCCGTAGTACACGTAGCCGGGGGCGAACTGGGTCTGGGCGTCCAGGGACACGTAGGGGTCCACCACCGCCCCCAGCTTCCAGGTGTTGACCGAGGAAAGCTTGATCTTGTCGGCCGCCTTGCGCAGATCGCCGGTCCCGAGCCGGGTCTGGCCGAACTGCGCCTCGGCCTCGGTCTTCCACTGGCGCTGGCCCGCGACCTGGAGCGCGCTGTACGTGAGGAGCGCATTCCAGGTTAGTGAAGATTCACCACCTTCGGCCCAGTTCTCGAACTCGGCCTGGGTGAAGGAGACGCCTCCCACGAGCCCGGTGGTCCAGCCCGGGGGAGGCGGGGTGTCATCGGCCCCCGCCGGCCTTCCCGCACCCAGCACGGCCACCCCCGAGGTCGCCGCGATCAAGATCACAACTAGCTGACGTATCATGAGTTACCCCCCCCAAGAATGAAAGGAAACGGAAGCGGAGCTGCCGCCGGCGCTACCCTCCCCGGACGTTGGTACCGGGGCCGGGTCGTCACGAAGCATACCTGGGACGTCGAGAGCTGGAAACCGCTTGACTCCTCCGGACCTCACGGGTAACCTTCGCGCCTGTCCAAGCAGGGGGGCTATCCGGCCCCTCGCAGGAGCAACCACCTGGGGACTCGCCGGTGAACGGCGAACCGTCCGATAAATACAAGACCGCTCGCCAGTTGGGATTGCTGACCACGATACCCATGATTCTGGCGGCCGCGCCCTTGGTCGGCTTCTACCTCGGCCACTGGTTGGATCGCTGGCTCGGCACCGAACCCTGGATCACCTACGGGATGCTGGCGATCGGCCTGGTCGCGGGGATTCGGGAAACGGTCCTCATCCTTCGCAAGGCATCCCGGGATTAGGACGTCGCGTTTTCAGGACAAGTCGACCGTTTTTTTTGATGGGCGATTGTGAAAGAAAGCACAAGCGGACCCGAATTCCTTCGTCGCTCGGCCCTGGCGGCGCTCTGGACCGGGGCGCTGGTGGGGATCGCGATCGCTTGGCGGTTCGGCTGGCCTGCGGGAAGCGGCTTCGTGGCCGCGCTCCTGTGGAGCCTGGCCAACTTTCTGGTGCTGGCTCTGGTGCTTCAGGCCCTGATCGTTCCCGGCGGGCGCAACCTGGGACGGGCGGCGGTCTTGCTGGTTCTCAAGCTGTTCGGCCTCTACGGGGTGGCGATCTTCCTCTTGTGGAAGCGCTGGTTTCCGCTCTGGGCCTTTGCGTTGGGAATCGGATGGCCGCTGCTGGTGGTGCTGTTGCGATCGCTGAGTGGATTGTGGTGGGGTAAGTCCCGGAACGCCCCCTGACCTCGCCCGGCCCCGGTCCGCGCCGGGGCGCGAACAACCGACGAGAAGACCACGGACATGGACGCACGGCAGACGACACAGACCTTGGAGGCCACCGGCCGCGCCGCCCGGCTTCGCCGGTGGGCCGGCCGCCCGGCGTTCCTCATCGCCGCGCTGGTCCTGGGGCTGGGCCTCATGTTCGGGGCGCCGCTCCTCCTGACCGGTTTCCACGCCGCACCCGCTTCCCCCGACTCCGCCGCGGTGTCCCCGGGCGCGGCCGGCGCCCCCGCCGCCCGGGCGATGGACGAGCAAGCGGTGGGCACCGAGGACGGCTCCGGCTCTTCGGTCTCGGGTTCGAAGCAGGGCGCGGGAGTGAGCGAGGAGTCCGGCCACCCCGAGGAGGAGGGCCCCGAGCCGCCCACCCTGGTCCTCATCGTGGCCCGGGTGATTGAGCGGGGCCATCGCGGGTCCCATCCGGCGGAGCTGCACGAGGGGCTCTCGCCCCCCCTGTCCCCGTACCCCCACGAGCCCGAGGACTTCACCAGCCCCGCCGCCCGCCTCCTGGTCACCTTCCAGGCCCCCATCTATAGCCTGATCGTCATCATCATTCTTACCTCTCTCTTCGTGGCCGCCACCCGCAAGCTGGAAATGATCCCCGGCCCGCTCCAGAACCTGGTCGAGATCGCGGTGGAGTGGGTGGACGGCTTCGTGAAGGGGATCCTGGGGCCCCAGGGGGCCCGGTTCGTGCCGTTTTTGGGCACGCTTTTCCTCTACATCTACTTCCAGAACATCTTCGGGCTGATCCCCCTCATGTACACCCCGACCTCGGTGCTCGACACCACCCTGGCCATGGCGATCTGCGTGTTCCTGTACGTGCAGTGGGTGGGGATCACCTCCAACGGCATCGTGGGGTACCTCAAGCATCTCGCCGGCGATCCCCAGGACGTGATCGGCTGGTCGCTGGCCCCGCTCATGCTGCCGCTCCACGTCGTGGGCGAGCTGGCCAAGCCGGTCAGCTTGTCGCTGCGACTCTTCGGGAACATGATGGGCGAGGAGACCCTGCTCGCGATCTTCATGGGGCTGGGGGTCTCGATCCTCGCCTTCACCCACACGCCGGTGGGGATCCCCCTCCACGTTCCCTTCATCTTCCTGGCGCTCATCACCACGCTCGTCCAGGCGCTGGTGTTCTTCCTGTTGAGCACCATCTATTTCGCCCTGGTGCTGCCCCACGAGGAGCACGGGCACGAGGAGGCGGAGCACACCGGTGGGCTCCGCCATCAGGTGGGCGGACACTGAGCCGCCGTCAACGGAGGTAGACGACGATGAACCTGCTCGCACTTTCCCTGCCGCTGGGCCTCGGGATCGCGGCGCTGGGCTCCGGTATCGGGCTCGGTCGCGCGGTCGGCGGAGCCATGGAGGCCATGGGCCGCCAGCCCGAGGCCATCGTGAAGATCCAGACCGCCATGATCATCGGCGCCGCGTTCATCGAGGCGCTCACGATCTACGCCCTGGTCGCCCTGTTCGCGTTCGGCGGCAAGATCTAGTTCCCCTTCGCGTCCGCTCCGGTGGACGCGGGGGTTTCCGCGGGGCGACGGCCGGCGCCGTCCGCCCGAGGACCCGATATGGCTAGCCTGGTCAATCTACCCGTACTCGTCACCCAGATCATCGGTTTCCTGATCGTGCTCTGGGTGCTCAAGCGTTACGCCTGGCGTCCGGTGCTCGGCATGCTCGAGGAGCGCCGGGCCAAGATCGCGTCCGAGGTGGCTTCGGCCCACCAGTTGCGCGAACAGGCCGAGAAGCTGAAGGCGGAGTACGAGGAGCAACTCAAGCAGATCGAGGCCCAGGCCCGCCAGCGGCTCCAGGCCGCGGTGGCCGAGGGGCAGCAGGTGGCCGACGAGATCAAGGCGTCGGCCCACGCCGAGGCGCGCAATATCACCGAGAAGGCCAAGGCCGACCTGGCCCTGGAGGTGAAGAAGGCGCGGGCGGAGCTCCGATCGGAGATCGTCGCCCTGGCCCTGGGAGCGGCGGAGCGCCTCCTCCAGGAGAAGCTGGATGGAGACGAGCATCGCCGGCTGGTGGACCGCTTCCTGAGCGACCTCCAGAACCAGGAGAGCATGTAGCCCATGCAGACCGGCGCCATCGCGGACAAGTACGCCAAGGCCCTGTTCGCCGCCGCTCAGGACGCGGGGCGAGTGCAGAAGGTCGCGGCGGACATGGCCTCGCTGCTGCGTCTGCGGGACGAGGATCCCGCCTTCCTGAACTTCCTGGTCTCGCCGGAGGTGGGCCCCGAGCACAAGACCGCGTTCATCCTGACCGTGTTCGGGCCGCGCCTGGACCCGCTGGCGGTGAATTTCCTGCGGCTCCTCATCGACAAGGGGCGGATCAAGCTGCTTGCGCATACCTGCGGGGAATTCCGGCGCCTCACCGAGGAGTACCGGGGGCTCATGCGGGCGCGGGTGGTCTCGGCCGCCGCTCTGGACGGGGAGCAGGAAGCCCGGATCAAGCGGGAGCTGGACCGGATCACCGGCAAGGACGTGATCCTCGACCGGCACGTCGATCCCGCCCTCCTGGGCGGAGTGGTCGTGCACCTGGGGACCAAGATCATCGACCGCAGCCTCCGCCGCGGTCTGAAGGAGCTGAGCGACAGCCTGCTCCGGGCGGAGTTGAGCTAGCGTGGACGCATCCGGCCGACGCCGGTTCGAGGAGTGACGATGTCTTTTCGACCTGAAGAAGTCAGCGCCGTCATCCAGAAGGAGCTGCAGAAGTACACCACCAAGCTCGAGATGGAGAGCCGCGGCTCGGTTCTCCAGGTGGGCGACGGGATCGCCCGCGTCTGGGGCCTGGAGGATGCCATGGCCGGCGAGCTCCTGGAGTTCCCCGGCAACGTCATCGGCATGGTGTTGAACCTGGAAGAGGACAACGTGGGGGCGGTGCTGTTCGGCCCCGACACCGGGATCAAGGAAGGGGATACCGTGCGCCGCACCGGCCGGGTGGCCCAGGTGCCGGTGGGCGAGGCCCTGATCGGCCGGGTGGTGGACCCGCTGGGAAAGCCGCTCGACGGCAAGGGGCCCATCGTCACCGAGAAGTTCCGGGTCCTGGAAGGCCACGCTCCGGGCGTGATCGACCGGCAGCCGGTGAAGGAGCCGGTCCAGACCGGAATCAAGGCCATCGACTCCATGATTCCCATCGGCCGCGGCCAGCGCGAGCTGATCATCGGCGACCGGCAGACCGGGAAGACCGCCCTCGCCATCGACGCCATCATCAACCAGCGCGAGACCAACAAGTCGGACGATCCGCTCTATTGCATCTATGTGGCGATCGGACAGAAGGAATCGACGGTGGCCCAGGTGGTGGCGGTGCTGGAGCGCAACGGGGCCATGGAGTACACCACGGTGGTGGTCTCCGGGGCCTCGGATCCGGCCCCCCTGCAGTACATCGCCCCCTACGCGGGTGCGTCGATCGGCGAGGAGCTGATGTCGCAGGGCAAGGACGTGCTGGTGGTCTACGACGACCTCTCCAAGCACGCCACCGCCTACCGGCAGCTTTCGTTGCTCCTGCGCCGCCCCCCGGGACGCGAGGCCTACCCGGGAGACGTCTTCTACCTCCACTCCCGGCTCCTGGAGCGCGCGGCGAAGCTGAGCGAGCAGAACGGCGGCGGGTCCCTCACCGCCCTTCCGATCATCGAGACCCAGGCCGGCGACGTGTCCGCCTACATCCCGACCAACGTGATCTCGATCACCGACGGGCAGATCTTCCTGGAGAGCGACCTCTTCTACTCCGGCGTCCGGCCCGCGGTGAACGTGGGCATCTCGGTGAGCCGGGTCGGGGGCAACGCGCAGACCAAGGCGATGCGGGCGGTGGCGAAGTCGCTGCGGCTCGATCTGGCCCAGTATCGCGAGCTGGCCGCCTTCGCCCAGTTCGGGTCCGACCTGGACAAGGCGACCCAGGCTCAGCTTCGCCGGGGCGAGCGCATGGTGGAGCTGCTCAAGCAGGGGCAGTACAGCCCGCTCTCGCTCGAGGACCAGGTGATGACGATCTTCCTCGGCGGCAAGGGTTACGTGGACGACGTGCCCCTGGCCGAGGTGGGCCGGTTCGACTCCGAGTTCCGCAATTTCGCTCGCGAGAAGTACGCGGAGATCCCGCATTCGATCGCCAAGACCCGGGATCTGACCAAGGAAACCCAGGAGAAGCTCCACACCGCGCTCAAGGAATTCAAGGCCGGATTCGAGGCCTAGGGAAGTTATGGCGAGTCTTCGCGACATCAAGCGGCGCATCAAGAGCGTCCAGAACACCCAGCAGATCACCAAGGCCATGGAGATGGTCTCCGCGGCCAAGCTCCGCCGCGCCCAGAGCCGGCTGGAGTCCGCGCGCCCCTACGGCGCCAAGATGAAGGAGATGCTGGACAACCTGGCCGCCGCCGCGGCGGAGGTCAACCATCCGCTGTTCGAGAGGCGGCCGGTGGAGCGGCGGGCCCTGGTGGTGGTCACCAGCGACAAGGGTCTGGCCGGCTCCTACAACGCGAACGTTCTCCGGCGGGCCGAGGCTTATCTCAGGTCGGAGGAAGGAGCCCGGACCGGCCTCGTCACCATCGGGCGCAAGGGGGGCGACTACTTCCGCCGGCGCGAGACCCGGGTGCTCGCGCACTACCAGGAGCTGGGCGGCCAGGTGGACATGCAGCGGGCCCAGGCGGTGAGCCGGGAGATCATGAACCTGTTCCTGGACGGGACGGTGGACGAGATCCTGGTCCTGGGGACGCGGTTCATCTCCGCCATGTCCCGGTCGTTGGCGCTCGAGACCTTCCTCCCCATCGAACCGCCGGAGGGGAAGGCGGAGCCGCTGAACTACATCTTCGAGCCCGACGCGGCCACCATTTTCGCCGCGTTGTTGCCGCGCTACGTGACCAACCGGATGCTGATGATCCTGCTCGAGGGGTCGGCGTCGGAGCACGGGGCGCGGATGGTGGCGATGGGCTCCGCCTCCCGCAACGCCAAGGAGATGATCGAGAAGCTGACCCTGCAGCGGAACCGGGCCCGTCAGGCCGCGATCACCAAGGAAATCGCCGAAATCGTGGGGGGCGCCGAAGCCCTGAAATAGCGGGCGCCCGCCCCTCGGGCGGGACGCGCGCGCGCCGGGGCCTGGCCGGGCCCCGCGCGACATCCAACGGAGAAGACGGAGATGAGCACGACCGATTCTGTCAGCAAGTCCAAGGCCGGCGCCCAGAAGGAGGCCGGGAAGCACCAGGGCCGGATCCAGCAGATCATCGGACCCACCGTGGACGTGGAGTTCCGCTCCGACTCGCTTCCCAACATCCTGAACGCGGTGACGGTGAAGGACGAGGAGAAGGGGATCGACGTCACCCTGGAGGTGGCGATGCACGCCGGGGACAACGTGGTCCGGTGCGTGGCCATGTCCTCCACCGACGGGCTCGTGCGGGGCATGACCGCGGTGGATACCGGCGGGCCGATCACCGTGCCGGTGGGTGAGCAGTGCCTGGGCCGGATCTTCAACCTGCTCGGAAACACCATCGACCAGAAGGGCCCGGTGGCCGATCCCACCAAGCGCAATCCCATCCACCGCGCCCCCCCCTCCCTGGAGGAGCAGATCACCGAATCCCAGATCTTCGAGACCGGGATCAAGGTGGTGGACCTGCTCGCTCCCTACGCGAAGGGGGGCAAGGTGGGGTTGTTCGGGGGGGCCGGGGTGGGCAAGACCGTCCTCATCCAGGAACTCATCCACAACATCGCCACCGAGCACGGCGGCTACTCCGTGTTCTGCGGGGTGGGGGAGCGGACCCGCGAGGGCAACGACCTCTACATCGAAATGACCGAGTCGGGGGTGATCGAGAAGACGGTCATGATGTTCGGGCAGATGAACGAGCCGCCCGGCGCCCGTCTCCGGGTCGGCCTCTCCGGCCTCACCCAGGCCGAATACTTTCGCGATGAGGAAGGCCGGGACGTCCTCCTGTTCATCGACAACATCTTCCGGTTCACCCAGGCGGGCTCCGAGGTGTCGGCGCTTCTGGGCCGCATGCCCTCTGCGGTGGGTTACCAGCCCACCCTGGGGACGGAGATGGGCCAGCTCCAGGAGCGGATCACCTCCACCCGCAAGGGCTCCATCACCTCGGTGCAGGCGATCTACGTGCCCGCCGACGACCTCACCGACCCCGCCCCCGCCACCACCTTCAGCCACCTCGACGCCACCACCGTGCTCTCGCGGCAGATCGCCGAACTCGGCATCTACCCCGCGGTGGACCCGCTCGACTCCACCAGCCGGATCCTCGATCCCCGGGTGGTGGGCCAGGAGCACTACGACGTGGCGCGCCAGGTCCAGCAGATCCTCCAGCGCTACAAGGATCTGCAGGACATCATCGCCATCCTGGGGATGGACGAGCTCTCCGAGGACGACAAGCTCACGGTGAACCGGGCGCGGCGCATCTCGCGCTTCCTCTCCCAGCCCTTCTTCGTGGCCGAGGCCTTCACCGGCACCCCCGGGCGCTACGTGAAGCTTCCCGAGACCGTGAAGGGGTTCAAGGAGATCATCGAGGGCAAGCACGACGACCTGCCCGAGCAGGCGTTCATGTTCGTCGGCACCATCGAGGAAGCGGTGGAGCGGGGCGAGAAGCTCCGCTCCCAGGAATAGCCCGGAGGGACCACGCGCATGCCGGACAAGGGTTACCGCCTCACCGTTCTCACCCAGGAGAAAGCGGTGATCGACCGCACCGTGATCTCGATCGTCGCGCCGGGGACCGAGGGTTACCTGGGCATCCTGCGCGATCACGCCCCCATCGTGACCCAGCTCCAGCCCGGGAAGCTCACGGTGAAGGACGAGGGAGGCGCGGAGACGGTGTACGCGGTGTCGGGGGGATTCCTGGAGGTGAGCCACAACGTGGCCACCCTCCTCGCCGACGCGATCGAGAAGGCGGCCGACATCGACGTGGGGCGGGCCGAATCGGCGGCCCGGCGGGCCCGGGAGCGGCTCCAGGCGAAGGCGGCGGACGTCGACGCCGCCCGGTCCGAGGTCGCGCTCAAGCGCGCGGTGAACCGGATGCACGTCGCCCGGGAGGCCGGGCGCGGATAGAGCTCCTCGCGGGGCGCCGTCCGTCCGGCTCCTACCGGCGGAACACGATCTCCCCGAGGTCCGGGTACTCGATCCGGACCGAGTCCACCCCCCCGTTCGCGCCCACCAGGAACGCTCCCGCCACCCCGGACTCGAAGAGGCCCCCGGCGATGAAGCGGTCCGGACCGTCGGCGGAGGGCCGGAGTTCCACCGGCGCGTCTCCGAGCCGGGCGGTGAGGGCGGCGCCGTCGCGCTCGATCACCAGCGTCCCCCAGTCGGGATTGTGGAACTCGCCGGTGTAGAGCCCGGCGGGGCGGGAGATCGCGCTCCCGGAGAAGGCGGCCGCCGGAGCCGGCGCGGGCGCGGCCGGGTGCTTCTCCCGCTCCTTCCGCATCTTCGCGGTGTAGGTGTCGTACACGTTCCAGGCCGAGGTGGTGCCGGTCAGCCGCTCCAGGACGTCGATGGCCACGATGTCCCCCAGGCCCCGGGCGGCCCCGGCGGCGTTCATGAGCACCACCACCCCCATCCCGTCGTCGGGGAGCATCGCCATGTAGGCCGAGGTTCCCGCGTAGCCGCCTCCGTGCTGCAGGAGCCGGTGGCCGTTGAAGGTCCCGGTCATCCAGGCCAGGCCGTAACCCTCCATGATCCGGATGCTCCCCTCGGGCTTCTCGAACCCGGCCTGCACCTCGCGGCTCGCCTCGACCAGCGGCCCGGGGAGCACCCGCACCCCGTCCACCGTCCCGTCCCCCAGGTTCAGGAGCAGCCAGCGCGCACCCTCCACCGCGTTGGTGGCCAGCCCCCCCGCCGCGTGCATGGTGCGGTCGGTCTTGCGCTGGGTCTCGGGGAGCCACGCCCCGTCCACCTTCCGGCAGGGGACGGCGTGGTCGGGGTCGGCGTCCACCGTGCTCATGTAGCCGGTCGTCCGGTCGAGGCCGGCGGGGGCGAATACCTCGCGCGACAGGTAGTCCCGCCACGGTTCCCCCGAGACCGCCTGGATCACGCGGCCCAGGAGCGTGAAGTGGACGTTGGAGTAGCGGAGCGAACCCGCCACCCGGGCCATGCCCAGCCACCGGTAGTAGCGGTCCTCGGTGATGCCGCCGGTGTAGGCGTCCAGCAGCACGATGGGCTCGCTGGTGATTCCGTAGTGATGGTCCATGAGGTCGCGCACGGTGATGGTGCGGGTCAGGGTGGAATCGGGAAGCCGGAAGCGGGGGAGAAGCGAGGCCACCGGCTGGTCCAGGGACAGCTTCCCCTCCCCGGCCAGCTTCTCGATCCCCCCCGCCACATAGGTCTTGGTGATGGAGGCGACGTAGAACAGGGTCTCCGGGGTGACCGGCGCGCCGCTCCCGGGGTCGCGGATCCCGAATCCTCGGGCGTAGATCGTGCCGTCGCGGACCACCGCCACCGCCATCCCGGGGGTGTCGAAGAGATCCATGATCGCGCTCCAGCGGGCGGAGAGGCCGTCCAGCCCGGGGCAGGCGTCGATCGGCTCCGGGGCGGGGGCCGCGCGCACGGCGGCGGGAAGGGCGGCGAGCGCACAGAGAAGCGCGAGGGCGGCTCGAGCGGGCACGGGGACTCCTTTCTGGGGGACGCTCGGGACGGGGGTTCCGGAGGGTGGGACACCCGGGCCGAGGCCTCGGTTGCATGCGGGGAGCCCGGAAACGGCGAAGGCCCGCTCCCGGGAGCGGGCCCTCGCGCGGGGTTCGGTCGGTCCGGCGCTACTCGTGGAAGTGGAAGGTGATGCCGCCGACCAGGTCGAACTGCGAGAGGTCGGTGGCGGCGTAGCGCGCCTCGGCGAAGAAGTGCACGTGGCTGGCCGGGAACCGGAGGCCGCCGAAGACGTTGGCTCCCAGATCGGTGTTGTTCTCGCCATGGTCCACCGAGTAGGCGTGCACGCCCACGCCCGCTCCCAGATAAGGGGTGATCGCGCCCGGAGGCATGAAGTGGTAGTAGAAGTCCAGGTTGGGGTTCACGTCGCTGACGCCGTTCTCGCTCCAGAAGCGCACCGACGGCAACATGTGCCAGCGGGTACCTCCCTGCTCGAACTCCAAGTGGATGCTCCCTACCGGGGTCATGTCGCCGTTCTCGGGGTCGGTCACCCCGGCCTTGCCCCCGATCCCGTGGAGGGTGAAGGCGAAGGCGGGCGAGGCCAGGATGAGCCCGGCGCACACGGCGCCCGCGGCGAGGATACGTCTGGACAGCATAAGGTTCCTCCTTGGGCTGATGCTTTACGGGAGGCGGACCTCAATCTAATTGCCTCCCGGTGAGGCGCGCGAAAATGACCAAAAGGGGGCCGCCGGGGGCGAGCCCACTCCTTTGAGCTAACCCCCCCGGGGGGGTTCCCGTCAAGGGGGGGGCGGGAACCGGCCTAAACACCCGTTGAGGGCCCGGCCGGGACCGGTTCGCTGAACGGGCTCCTAGTCTCCGGCCTTGCGCAGGGCCTGCATGAAGTCGGAGCCGTCCTCGAAGACGGGAACCAGATGGCGGCGGGCATCGAGGGTG
This sequence comes from Candidatus Eiseniibacteriota bacterium, assembly GCA_963728475.1. Taxonomy (GTDB): domain Bacteria; phylum Eisenbacteria; class RBG-16-71-46; order JABDJR01; family JABDJR01; genus CAVSKL01. The sequence goes on along the minus strand of CAVSKL010000001.1, from coordinate 513,122 downwards.
AGTTCCACCACCAGGGCATAGAGGTCGCCCGGCTTGGGCATCCCTTCGCGGATGCGGTCCTCCATGAACATCACCTTGAGAAGATCGGCCTCGACCTGGGCGGCTTCGCCGGCCAGGGCCATCGAGAACGACGGGTGCTCGGCGAGGAACGACCGGAGCGGCTGGGTGGCGTCGAGCCGCGAGAACGGCGCGACCTCGCGCTCGTACCCGCTCTCCCGGTGAGTGATCTCCTCCTTCTCGCTCAGATTGTCCTCGGCCCGTTCCAGGAAGGGGAGGGCGTTGGCGAGAACGGTCCGGATGTGGCGGGAGGAGAACAAAAGCTCGCCGAACAGGCGCCCGCGATCCCCCTCCGAGGCCCCCGGAAGCGCCTCGGCGTGCTGAAGCCAGTTGTAGGCTTCCTGGTAAAGCATCTGGGCGTGGGCGGAGAGGGGTTCGGCCAGCGCGCGGCTGATGCCGGCTTCCTGGAGTCTTTCGGAGAAAACCTCGGCGAAGCCGTCGCGCGGAGAGGCCTTCAGGAGGTCGTTCTTGACCTTGCTCACCGTGTCGTGCATCGTTTCCCTCTCTGTCGAACCGCCGTCGCGGGGAGCCGCTGGGGGCCGGGCCCCTCGCGAAGAGGCGGACCCGGTTCCTCGGGTCCGCCCGCCGCTCCCGTCCCCGGGGCTCGAGCGCGCCCGGGCCGATAACCATACCGGACCCCGTCCGCCCCGGCAAGGGCGGGGCTGCTAAGCTATCCCAATGGTCGGATTTACGCTGCCTGTGCCCCCCGGGCCGGTCCTGGGAATCGAATCCTCCTGCGACGACACCGCGGCCGCGGTGTTCGACCGGGGCCGGGTCCTCTCCTCGGTGGTCTCGAGCCAGGCCGAGCATCTTCCCTTCCAGGGGGTGGTCCCCGAGCTGGCCAGCCGGGCCCACGTTCGCCTGGTGGGGCCGGTGGTGCGTGAGGCGCTGGACGAGGCGGAGGTGGACTGGCCGGACCTGGCCGGAATCGCCGCCACCCATGCCCCCGGCCTCATCGGGTCGCTCCTGGTTGGACTTACCTTCGCCAAGGCGGCGGCGGCGGTCCGCGGCATCCCCTTCATCGGGGTGAACCACCTCGAGGCGCACCTCCTGTCGCCGCTCCTCACCCGTCCGGAGATCGAGCCTCCGCTGGTGGCGCTCCTGGCCTCGGGCGGCCACACCGAGCTGGTCGAGGCCCGCCGCTGGCATCGCTACTCCATCCTGGGCTCCACCCGGGACGACGCCGCCGGCGAGGCCTTCGACAAGGTGGCGATTCTGCTGGGGCTCGGCTACCCGGGGGGGCCGGTGATCGACCGCATGGCCCGGGACGGCGACCCGCGTGCGGTTCCCCTTCCCCGCGCCTGGCTCGACCCGGGCTCGCTGGAGTTCTCGTTCAGCGGGTTGAAGACGGCGGTGCGGAACGCCGTGGCCGCGCGCGGCGGCCCCGAGGCCCTGGACGACCGCGCCCGGGCGAACCTGGCCGCGTCGTTCCAGGAAGCGGTGGTGGAGGTGATGGCCGCCAAGACCGTCCGGGCGGCCGAACGCGCCAGGGTGGCGACGGTGGTCCTGGCGGGAGGGGTCGCCGCCAACCGGTCGCTCCGGGAGCGGCTTGCCGGGGCCTGCGCCGCCCGCGGTTGGGACTTCGCCGTCCCTGAGATGCGCTACTGCGGGGACAACGGGGCCATGGTGGCCCTGGCCGGCGCCCTGCGGCTGGCCCGAGGCGAACGCTCGGAACTCGATCTCTCCGCCGTCCCCACGCTCCTCCAGACCAGCTTCGGAGACTGAGTGCCGCCTCCCCGGGCCCGGCGTTGCAATTTGCACGGGGTCCGGGTCCGTAAAACCGCTCCTATCAATACAATAGAGGCGTAGGCGTCCAAAGAAAGGCTTATGGCCGGACCGGTGCCGCCCGATAAGAAGGGTGGAGAGGGCCTCCGGGGGGAGGGTCCGATCTCCAAAGGGAAACTTGTCTCCCGAATCGGGACCGGAGCGCGGGGGGCGTTCACGGTCGGGACCAGAGCAGATACAGCATGAACCCCGATCGCATTCTGGTCGTCGAGGACGACCCCAGCATCCGGCGGATCCTTCGCCTGCAACTGGAAACCTCGGGTTACGAGGTGGCCGAGGCGGAGGACGGCGCGGCCGCCCTCGGCTGGCTCGAGCACGATCTGCCCGACCTGGTGCTCCTCGACGTGATGATGCCCCAAATGGACGGCAACAGCGTCTGCCGCAGCATCCGCGCGGACCGGCGGCTCCGGCATCTTCCCATCATCTTCCTCACCGCCAAGTCCTCGGCCGACTCGCGAATCGAGGGGCTGGACGACGGCGCCAACGATTACCTGACCAAGCCCTACGAACGGCGCGAGCTTCTGGTGCGGGTCCGCAACCTGATCTCCTGGGGACGGGCCCAGCGCCACAGCAATCCCCTCACCGGCCTTCCCGGTAATCCGGCGATCGAGGCCGAGGTGGAGGCGCGGCTGGCCGCGGGCCGGGTGTTCGCGTTCATGTACGTGGACCTCGACTATTTCAAGGCGTTCAACGATTACTACAGCTACCGGGCCGGGGACGAAGTGATCACACTGCTCGCCCGCACCATCGCTGAGTCGATCGAGAAAGACGGCAACCGCGACGACTTCGTGGGACACGTGGGCGGCGACGACTTCGTGGTGGTCACCACCCCCGACCGCGCGGACGCGGTCTCGAGCGGGATCGTGAACCGTTTTGACGACCGCATCCTGGACTACTACCGGCCCCGGGAGCGGGAGCAGGGGTACGTGGAGGTGGAAAACCGCCGGAGTCAGGTGGAGCGGTTTCCCCTGGTGAGCGTGACCATCGCCCTGGTGGAGTCCGACCGGTACCACATCGATCACGTGGCCATGCTGAACGACGTGGTGGCGGAGCTGAAGCGGCACGGCAAGCAGCTCCCGGGCAGCGTGGTGGTCCGCGAGCGCCGCCAGCCCGGGCCGGTGTTGAGAACCGGCTCGGACGGCTGACCCTCCGCCGACTGAAATCGGCCGGGGGGTTTGACACGAAATTCGTAAAGTCCCCCCCCCGCCCACCGATACCAGGAATGAAGCTCCCGGCCCCGGCCGGGAGACGGCGCCGGCGCCGACCGCGCAACTCGGTGTGGTACGGCGTTCTGGCTCGGGGGGGACGGAACCCGCCCGACGGCGGGTCGCCCGGGAGTGGGCGCCGAGGAGGTCAAAGTCAAATGTCTCGTGGACGCATCCTGGTCGTGGACGACGAGATCTACATCGTTCACATCCTGGACTTCAGCCTGGGTATGGAAGGGTACGAGGTCGTCACCGCGCTCGACGGGGAAGAAGCCCTGCGCAAGGTGAAGGAGGCCAAGCCGGACCTCATCGTGCTCGACATCATGATGCCCAAGATGGACGGCTACGAGACCTGCAAGGCCTTGAAGTCGGACGATTCCACCAAGGACATCCCGGTGATCCTCCTCTCCGCCAAGGGCAGGAACGTGGACATGCAGACCGGTTACGACGTGGGCGCCGACGACTACATCACCAAGCCGTTCAGCCCCCGGAAGCTCGTGGACCGGATCAACGCCATGCTCGGCCAGACCGACACCGCCGGCCAGTCCAAACTGGCGAGCTGAGCCGCTCTCCGGCACCGGTCCGGGGACAGGAAGACGCGCCTTCACCGGCGCGTTTTTTCGTGGGAGCCGAGGCCCCGGCCGAAAGATTCCGGCCGCCGCCGCGACCCGGCCAAAAGTTTCCGGCCGCCGCCGCCGCCCCGGGACCGGACAACTCCGGTCATTTATGCGTCAGGATTTCTGTTTCGTTCCCGTAAGTATTGCTTGCCCTTTTGCTTGACCCCCCTCCGGCACCGGTGATACTCCTACATCACTCTTGGAGCGTGGGAGGATGCCTTTGGCGAGCGTCAGGACCCTGGTCGAACTCTATTTCGCCGGCCTGGAGGAACGCCAGGGCCGGCCCGCCTTCCGGCGCAAGCAGGGGGGGGCCTATCGCGACGTGAGCGCGCGGGAGTTCGCGCGGGCCGGCGAGGAGATCGCCCTGGGGCTCCTCGGGCTGGGACTGGAACCCGGGGACCGGGTCGCGCTCCTGGCCGAGACCCGGCTGGAATGGGCCCAGGTGGATTTCGGGATCCTGAGCGCGGGCCTGGTCTCGGTCCCCATCTACCCCACCCTCACCCCCCACACCGTCACCCACATCCTGAACGACTCCGGGGCCAAGGTCCTGATCGCGGCCGACCCGCTCCAGGCCGGCAAGGCCTGCGATGTCCGTCGGGAGCGCCGCGACCTCAAGGTGGTGGTGATGGACGAAGCGGCGCTCGCCACCGACGCCCTCAGCCTGGAGGATCTCCGGGACGAGGGGCGGCGGATGCAGGAGCGGGAGCCTGCCCGCTGGCGCCGGCGGGCGGAGTCAGTGACCGCGGACGACCTGGCCACCGTCATCTACACGAGCGGCACCACCGGCCCCCCCAAGGGGGTGATGCTCACCCACTGCAACATCGTGGCCAACGTGGAGGCCGGGCTCCAGATGTTCGACTTCCGCCCCGACGACGTCTGCCTCTCCTTCCTTCCCCTGAGCCACATCCTGGAGCGCATGGCCGGGCTCTACTGCATGTGGCGGGCGGGGGTGACCATCGCCTACGCGGAGTCGGTGGACACGGTGCCGCAGAACCTCCTGGAAGTGGGGCCCACGGTGATGGTGAGCGTGCCTCGGCTTTACGAGAAGATGTACGCCCGGATCATGGACACCGCCCTCCGGGGAGGCTTCCCCAAGAAGCAGATCTTCTTCTGGGCCCGGGGGGTGGGCCTGGAGCGGACCCGCCTGGAGCTGGCCAAGGAGCCGGTGGGCGCGTGGCTGGACTTTCGCTACCGGATCGCCCGCAAGCTCGTCTTCGCCAAGCTCAAGGCGCGGACCGGGGGCCGGCTGCGATTCTTCGTTTCCGGAGGGGCGCCCCTGGCGCGGGAAATCGCCGAGTTCTTCCACGCCGCCGGGTTGCCGATCCTGGAGGGCTACGGACTCACCGAGACCTCGCCGGTCCTGGCCGTGAACACCTTCGACCATCTCAAGCTGGGGACGGTGGGGCGGCCGGTCCCGGGGGTGGAGATCCGGATCGCGGAAGACGGCGAGATCCTGGCGCGCGGCCCCAACGTCATGAAGGGCTACTACCACATGCCCGAGGCCACCGCTGAGTGCATGGCCGGGGGCTGGTTCCATACCGGCGACATCGGCCACCTGGACGAGGAAGGGTACCTGGTCATCACCGACCGGAAGAAGGACCTCCTGGTCACCGCGGGGGGAAAGAACGTCGCCCCCCAGCCGATCGAGAACGCGCTCAAGACCGACAAGTTCATCTCGGAGGCGGTGGTGATCGGCGATCGCCGGCCGTACCTGGCCGCCCTCATCGTTCCCAACTTCGAGAACCTGGACCGCTATGTCCGGTTCAAGGGACTCACCGTCCGGAGCCGGGGCGAGCTGGTCCGGCATCCCCGGGTGGTGGACCTCATCCGCCGCCGGATCGAGCGCCATCAGTCCGAGGCCGCGCGCTACGAGACCATCAAACGGTTTCACGTCCTGGATCACGAGCTGAGCGTGGAGGAGGGAGAGCTGACTCCGACCCTGAAGGTGAAGCGCAAGGAGATCCTTCGCCGCTATCACGACGAGATCGAATCGCTCTACGCGGAACCGGCCGAGGCCGGGGAGGCGCAGGCGGAATCCTGAGCGCGTGGCGCGGGAGCCGGGCTGAAGGAAGGAGGAGGGAAGATGGGAAGGAAGTGCATATTGCTCCTGGCGGCGGCGGCCCTGGCCATGGCGCCGGCCGCGGCCCGGGGAGCCGGGTTTGGTCTGTACGAGCAGGGAGGCCGCGCTCTGGGAATCGCCGGCGCCTATACCGCGCGGGTGGGGGACGCTTCCGCGGTGTTCTTCAACCCCGCGGGGCTGGCCCAAGTGGAGCACGGCGACCTTTACGCCGGGGCGAGCCTCCTCTTCGTCTCCCGGGAGTTCGCCGGGGTCAACCCGTATCCCGGATACGGCTCCCACGGGAAGTCGCCGAATTCGGTCTTCTCTCCCTTCCACCTGTACTGGGCGCAGCGCCTGGCCTCCCGGATCACGGTGGGGCTCGGGGTCTACAGCCCCTTCGGGCTCACCACCGAGTGGAACGACCCCTACGACTTCCCGGGAAAGTTCATCTCCACCAAGGCGTCGATCACTCCCTTCTTCTTCAACCCCGCGGTGGCGATCAAGGCCGCGCCCTGGCTCCGGCTGGGGGCCGGGCTCCTGGCCGTGCACTCCAGCCTGGAGCTCCGCCGGGACATCGCCCAGCCCGATCCCCGCGCGGGCATGGACTCCACCCAGGTGCTGGACCTGGGCACCGCCAAGCTCAACGCGAACAACGGCCTGGACTTCGGCGGCAACTTCGGGGCGCAGGTGGACGTGGGGGACAAGGTGACGCTGGGGGCCACCTACCGGACCCGGGTGAAGGTCAAGTACGACGGCGACGCGAACTTCACCTTCACCGGGACCGGCACCGCGCTGGACCCGCAGCTCGAACCGCTCTTTCCCCCGGACCAGGCCGTCTCCACCGAGATCGACTTCCCGGCCAGCGCGGTGGGAGCGGTCTCCTTCGCGCCCTCGGACAAGCTGGTCCTGGAGGCCGACATCGGCTGGACCCAGTGGTCTTCGTTCAGGACTCTTCCCATCCACTTCGCCGACCCCACGTTGGATCTTGCCTTCGCGGAGAACTGGAAAGACGCCTGGTTCTATCGCATCGGCGCCGAGGCCTCGGTGCGGTCGGACCTGAAGCTCAGGGTGGGCTATTACTACGACCAGACCCCGCAACCGACGGAGGCGGTGAGCCCCCTTCTTCCCGACAACAACCGGAACGGACTGAGCCTTGGGATCGGCAAGTCCTGGAACCGGCTCACCGCGGACGCGTTCGGGATGCTCCTCCTCGTTTCCGACCGGAGCACCGGGGGGCGGAGCCGGGACGGTTTCGACGGAACGTATGCCAACGGGGTTCAGATTCTGGGGCTGTCCCTGGGCTACCGGTACTGAAAGGAGGACGGCGATGCGGAAGCACGTGAGCCTATCGATGACCGCGGCGCTGGCCCTTCTCGCGGCCGCGGGTTGCGCCAAGATCGATCCCATCCAGGCGCCGGCGCCGAAGACCGGAAGCGCCGACTTCAGCGTCATGGCGGCGCTGGGGAACAGCCTGACCGCCGGATACCAGAACAACGGACTGGCCGAGTCGCACCAGCGGCGTTCGTATGCCGCGCTCCTGGCCGGGCAGGTGGGAAAGGAAATCCTTTCGAGCGGGGTGGACGCGGCCCGGCCCGGGGACTACGTGATCCCGGGCTACGCCGATCCCGGTTCGCCGGGGACGGTGGACCTGTTCCAGCTCTTTCCGCCGGACATCGAACCCATCGACAACCCGGGCGCACCGGTCAACACCGCGTACCCCGCGGTCTACAACGCCCTGGCCGTTCCCGGCGCCAACGTGCACGACGTCCTGACCGCGGTGCACAAAGACAGCAATCCCTACTACGACCTGGTGCTGCGCGGGCAGGGGACGATGCTGCAGCTCGCATCGGAACTGGCCCCCACCTTCGTCGTGCTGTGGATCGGCCCCAACGACGTCCTGGGCGCGGCGCTGGGCGGCGATCCCGCGCTGATGACCCCGGTGGACGCGTTCACCGCCGACTTCGATACGCTCGTGAGCAGGTTGTTGGCGCTGCCTTCCTCGCCCAAGCTGGCGCTGGCCAACGTCCCCGACGTGACCGCGATCCCGTTCGTGACCACGGTGCCGCCCTTCGTGGTGAACCCCGTGACCCAGCAGCCGATTCTGGTGGGCGGGCGGCTGGTGCCTTTGATCGGACCGGACGGACCGCTGGCGCTCCCCGGCGCTTCCGGGGCCGGGGACTTCGTCACCCTCCAGGCGGTGCCGCTCATGCTCCAGGGCTACGGCCTGCCGCCGGGAATCCCGGGGGCGAACGGGGAGCCTCTCCCCGGAAGCGTGATCCTGACCCAGGCCGAGACCGCCGAGATCCAAGCCCGGGTGGATGCCCTGAACCAGTCCATCACCGGCTTCGCGGCGAGCCACGGCATTCCGGTGGCCGACGTGAACGGGCTCCTGCGGGAACTCAATGCCACCGGAATCGAGGTGGGGGGAGTCCACCTCGCCCCCGACTTCCTGACCGGCGGCGTGTTCAGCCTGGACGGCTTCCATCCCGCGGACATGGGCCAGGCGATCGTGGCCGACGAGTTCATCCGGGTGATCAACCTGGCCTACGGGGCGGAGATCCCGCCGGTGAACCTGGCCTCGGTCATGCGGCTCCGGACCACCGGGGGACCGGCGGCGCCCGCCGGCCCCGGCTGGTGGTTGAACCCCTCGTTCGTCCGGGCGGTGGAGGCGATCGTGCGCTCGCCGGAGTTCCGGGACCTGGTCGAGCGGTAGGCGTCCTTCGCCTCCGGGGGCGTCCGGCGGGACATCACTTCCCGGGGGACGCTCCCGTGAGCCAGTGCACCAGGTTGAGCACGAACTGCCTGTTGTAGGGGGCGGAGGGGTCATTCATGCCGATCGGGATCCGGTTGGGGCCGGCGAGCTGGGCGGTGAACTCCGCGGCCTCGCCGAATACCGCCACCTTCCCCTTCCCGAATTCCCGCACCGCTCCCTGGGAGAGACCCTCCGCCGACGTGTTGGGGGTGAGCTTGGAGAACTCCCAGGCTACGGTGGGAAAGAGGACGGCGGCGGGGGCCCGGACGGTGTAGAGGCTCACCGCGTCCTTGGGAATGCGGAACGCCTCGCCGGTGAAGGCGCGGACGAAGGGGATGTCCTGGTCCTTGCCGGCGCCTCGAGTGATCGGGTGGTCGGCGAGGGTGCCGGCCACGTAGGCGGTTTCGGGGGCGTGGGCGCCGGGGCGGGCGAAGTCGAAGTCCATCTCGGAGAGGGCCGGGCCCGCGGCCAGGAACCCGTCCATCAGGTGGAAGCCGAAGGCGGCGGCCAGGTCCTCCACCGCCCCGGGGAAGGGCATGTGGTCGGCGATGAGGAGAAGCGCACCGCCCTCCCGCACCCATTGGGCCACCGCGGCCACCTCGGCCGAGTCGAAGGCCGCCTCCACCGGGAGCACCCAGTCCGCCCCGCCCACGTTGGCCGCCGCCTGGGCGTTGGCGATGACGAGAAGGCCCGAGCCCCGGAGCGAGGCCGCGTTGACGGGACCGTCCGAGCCCCGCACCCGGTAGCCGTCGGTCCGGAGCAGCTGCGCGAAGGGCCAGTACCGCCCGCCGGCGGTGTGAAACTCGTGGTGGCCTCCGTCGATCAGGATCAGCGGGCCCCGGCCCGGCGGGTACGCGGGATGGTCGAGGTGGCTCACGAAGCTCGAGTCCGCCACCTGTTGCGCCGAGGCGGCGGTGGTGAGCAGGACGAGCGCGGTCAGGGCGAGGACCAGAGCGACCGGGTACGGGCGGGGCATGGGGCCTCCATTCCGGGGGTTGGACGGAGGGGCGTTCCAACGACAGGTGTAGAAGACGGTATCCCAGCGCGGCTCGATCGGCCAGCGAAAAGAGGACCACCGGGAGCACTCTGGAGCGGGACAGAGGAGTTAAGTCACCGTGGAGTCATGAGATCGGGCGTTCGGACCGCGCTTCCGCCGCACTCCGTCCACCCCCGCAATGGTCATTAAATTTAAAACGATTCGACTTGTCCGCGAATATCCTTCCGATCATACTTCCGGCCGGACATGAGTCCAGCCGGAAGGCACTGAAAAACTCATTTCCGGTCACGCCACGTTCCTCTCTCCTTCCCGTCCCGTCCCCAACCACAGAGGTGATGGCCATGATAGAGATCCGTCTCGGTGCGGTTCGTGCCCTTGCGGTCGCCCTGGCCTTGAGTTCCTGCGTGATCGCGACCGCCGGCGTGAGCCCGGCGGCGGCCGCGGAAGTCGTCGTCCTGCGGAGCGGGAACGCGCCTCAGGGCAACCCCGACCCGCAGATCAACATGCTGGTGGGGACCGGGGGAACGCCCCTCTCCCCGCTCCTGTTCGGCCCCTCGGACTTTGCCGCGGCGTGCGGCGGCCGCCCTGCCCTGGTCATCCCCGCCTACCCGGCCTGGCTGCAGCAGCTTCCCTGTGATCCTCTGGCCCAGTGGATCGGCACCGATCCCGTGGGCACGCCGGCCTCCGCGCTCTACTGCCAGACCTTCGACGTGGCGACCTGCTGCATTCATTCCGCCACCATGACGTTCTGCTGGGCGACCGACGACGCCCTCGGCGACGGAATCTACGGCGGCCCGAATCTCGACGGCGTCTACATCAACGGAGTTCCGGTGAGCCCGAGCATCACCGCGGGCAGCTACGCCGTACCCAACACCGCCGGCGGGATCGACGTTTCGTCCCTCATCCACTGCGGCGCGAACCAGCTGCAGGTGTACAACCGCGATGCCGCCTTCGTGGTGAGCGGGGTGATCTACTCGGTGACGATCGACATCACCGATTGCACCGTCCCCACCAGGCCGGCCACGTTCGGGCTCCTGAAGTCCCTTTATCACTGATCGCCTCTGATCGCAGCCGGCCGGTACCCAGGACGCCACGGGCCGCAAGGTCCGTGGCGTCCTGCCGTGTGCCGGAACGCCCGGACGCGAAGGGCCGGGCCATGAGGCTTACGAGCAACAGGGAGCGCGAAAGGACCTTGCGCAGGGCAATGGGGCCGCCCCCGGAGGGGCTGGCGGGCTAAGTAATTACGGCACTGTGAAGTAGCCGGGTTTTTAGAAACAAGTTAAATCGGTTGCGCGGCGGCCGGTCGCGCGTCAACCCGGCGAACGAATCGGGAGTGGGGCCCCGAGGCTCCCACCGGCATCGTTTGTGCCCACTCGAGAGAGCTCCCCCCGTCCATTAAGAGCTCCCCCGACCTCAGGGTCCCACCCCCGAAATCGTCGTTCGTCTCAGCTTCTGTTTTTTCGGTCTCGGCCTTTGGTTTGCCTTGCGACTGGAGGACCGTCGGCCGTCCGGCCAAGCGCTGGTTCGGTGGAGCGCCGTTGCCGGAACGGTCATTCGATAATGCACACAGCGTGCCGAATCGACCGGGTTCGGAAGTATTCACGCAGCGCGTTGAACACATTGGCTTTCCCGGCGTTCCCCGGCAACCGGCGCCCGGGGTGAAGCGGTGACATCGGTCGAGTCCCCGCCGGCCGCCGACGGGGGCTCGTCGGTCCGGGAGTTGGGGCCACGGCCACGGCCACGGCACAGATGGCCCGGCGACCCGGATCGCAACCGGGCGGTCCCGCTCCCCGACGCCGAAACCGACAGCGGCCGGCTCGGCAGGCTCCCCCGTATCGGTGGGATCGAGACAACGTCCGGCCGGCGCCGGCAGTCCGCCGGCCTGGAAGCGATGGAGTGCCGGCACGCATCGCCGGGGTTGCGGGTGCCCGGTCATGTCTCGGAAACCCCAAGAATTCCCGAAAGAAATCGCTCTGGCAGGTGGACTGAAAATACATTACAATTTCAGTCGCTTGCATCTCACTGTGCGCGCACCCCCCGGAGAACCACCCCATGCGTTTGCATGCCTTGCCCTCCTCCGTATTTCTACTCGCGACCCTCGCCGTCCCTCAAATCGCTCATGCCGCCGTGCCCTCGGTGACCGGCATCGAGCCGAGCGCCGGCCAGCGCGGGGGCGGCATGATTCTCACCATCCGCGGGTCGAACTTCGGCTGCGCGCCGCGCGCCTTCGTGGGCGGCCGGTTCGCGCCGACCCTCTTCGCCGACGACACCACCCTGGTGGTGGACACCCCGCCCTCCAGCGCCTCGGGGCCGGCCTCGGTCCGGGTGCTAAACGGGGACGGGAGCAGCAGCGCGGTAAGCTACGACTACGAGGGGCCGTGGATCAGCTCGGTGACCCCCTCAAGCTGCCCCCAGACCGGCGGCATCTCCATCACCATTTCCGGGTCGAGCTTCGGCAGCTCCCCCAAGGTCTATTTCGGCGTGGCCGAGGCCCCGATCCTCGGCAGCTCCGACACGCAGGTGGTCTGCCTGGCGCCGCGGAGCGCCGGCACTCGTGGTGCGAGCTACGGCGGCGGGGGTGGCGGGGGGTTGATCGCGCTCGTCGCCTCCACCGGCCTGTCCTCCAACACCGCCGATTTCTCCTACGACCAGGGCCCGCTGGTGGTTTCGGTGAGCCCCGCTGCGGGCCGGGCCGCCGGTGGTACCCACATCACCATTGTCGGCGAGAACTTCGGGCAGGGCGCGGCGTGCCTGGTAGGCGGCCAGGCCGCGCCGGTGGTCTCCTCCTCGTCGTCCCGCATGGTGGTGGTCGCGCCTCCCGGTGCCGCGGGCGACCAGGACCTGGTGGTGGTGAGCGGGGGGCTGGCCTCTCCACCCGCCGTCTTCAGCTATCTCTCGCCCCCCTCGATCTCCGGCATCTCCCCCGCCACCGCCTCCCCCGGGGGCGGGACCGTCATCACCATCAACGGTGAGAATTTCGGGCCCGATGACGACGCCCTCACCCGCCAGGCCAAGGCCGACACCAGCGGCGTGGGCCCGGTGCGCTGGATGGCGCCCGAGGCGCTTCGCATCACCGCGCCCCCCAGCCCCGACCCGGCCGCGGTGGTCTCGGTGGACGTGGTCGTGCGCGTGGACGGTGTCGACGACACTCTCCATTCCGCCCTCACCTACGACCCCAAGGTGCCGGGTTCCTCCCCGCCGGCCATCGCCTCGGTGACCTCGGGGGGCCCGGTGCGAGGCGGAGTGCTGGTCACCGTCAGCGGTGCGAACTTCAATCCCACCGGAGCGGGCAGCCCCTCGGTGTACTTCGGATCGAGCGGAAACCTGACTCCGGCCACCTCGTCCGACACCCAGCTCACCTTCGTCGCCCCCGACGCCGGCGCCGGGACCTCGATGCCGCTGGGGGTGGAAGTGGACGGGCTGGCCTCGTCCTCCGCGTCCCTGGACTACGAGGCGCCGTCCCTGACCGGCATTTCCCCCTCTTCCGGCGACCATGCCGGGGGGACGGTGATCACCATTTCCGGCTACTTCCCCGCCTCGCCCCAGGTGCTGGTGGGTGCCGACGCGGTGGAGCCGCTCACGAGTTCCCGGACCCAGATCGTGTGCAACATCCCCCCGGACCAGCTCTCCTCCAGCAAGGAGGTGAGCGTGACCGGTTCGGGAGGCGGGACCGGCTCGTCCCTCATGTCTTTCTCCGGGCCGGTGATCAGCTCGATCAGCCCCAGCTCGGTGTCGATCTCGGGAGGGACGGTACTCACCATCAGCGGGAGCAACTTCCCCCCCGGGGCCAGCGTCCGGGTGGACGGCTACGAGACGTTCAAGAACGGCGAGATTCCCGACCAGGAAGATTGCGTGCTTCCGCCCGGCCACGGCGGCGGCGGCGGAGGTGGGGGGGTGCTGGTGGTCCGCGCCGGGGACCTCCGGTCCAACCATCTCGGCCTGACCTACGACGCCGCCCTTGATCCGGCCATCGCCTCGGTCAGCCCCTCGGAAGGCCGGGTCTCCGGCGGCACCCTCCTCACCATCCAGGGGTCCAATTTCGGGCTCTCGCCGCTGGTCACCATGGACGGCGACACCGCCACTGTGCTCTGCTCGGCCCCCGGATCCATCGTCTGCCGCTCCTACGGGAGTGGCGGCGGGGGCGGAGGGGCCATCTACGTCGGGCTGCTGGTCGGCGTGGCCACCCCTCCGAACGCTTTCGTCTACCCGGATGCCTTCACCTACCTCGACCCGCCCCAGGTCGCCGCGGTGACCCCCGGCTCGGGTCCGACCTACGGCGGCGTACATCTCACCATCCAGGGCCAGAACTTCGGGACGGAGGGCTCCGGCGTGGCCCGGTCGGTCACCGTGGGCGGCGCCGAGGCCTCGGACCTGACCGTGTTGAGCCAGACGGTGCTGACCTGCACCCTTCCCGCCGCTCCCGACACCGGGCTGGTGGACGTGGCGGTGAGCGTGGACAGCGTGACCACCGTCCTCCCCGGAGGATTCCTCTACCAGGACGCGACCACCGGGGTCGGCGGATCCGGCCTCCCCGCCCGGTTTCTGCTGGCCCAGAACCGGCCCAACCCATTCCAGGGAACGACCCGGATCGAGTTCGCCATGCCGCGCGAGTCGGACTACGACCTCACCGTGTACGACCTGGCCGGCCGGGTGGTGCGACGGTTCACCGGCCACGCCGGAGCCGGGATCCTGGGGATGGAGTGGGACGGGCGGGCTGCGAACGGCGAGGAGACCGCACCCGGCATCTACTTCTACCGGATGCGGGCGGGCGGCTACCTTAAGACGCTGCGGATGGTCCGGCTGCGCTGACCGGCCGGCGTGCCGTGTGCCGGGGGTGACCTCATCGCGGATCGCATGCCCCCGCGGCCCGGCGCAGGCCGCCCCCCGCCCGCCGCCCGAGCGCGGCTAGCTAGATCCGGAGCGCCTCTTCCATGTCGGCCCAGAGGTCGGGCTCGTCCTCGATTCCCACGCTGAGCCGGATGAGGCCGTCGGCGATTCCGATCGCCGCCCGCTCCTCCGGGCTCAGCCCCCGGTGGGAGGAGGTGGCGGGGTGAAGCGCCATGCTCTCCACGCCGCCGAGGCTCGGGGCTCGCGCGATCAGCCGGAGCCGGTCCATCGCCCGCTCTGCTTCCGCGCCCCCGCCCGGGACCTCGAACGCCAGCACCGCCCCGAACGCGTGCATCTGCCGGCGCGCCAGATCGTGCTGGGGATGGGATTCGAGACCTGGGTAGTGGACCCGAGCCACCCGCGGGTGCGCCTCCAGGCGGCGGGCCAGGGCGAGCGCGTTGGCGCACTGCCGCTCCCAGCGGAGAGCCAGGGTCTTCATGCCGCGTTCCAGGAGCCACGCGGTCTGCGGGTCGCAGTTGGCCCCCAGGATCCGCCGGCGCTCGCGAATCGGGTCCAGCAGCTCGCGCCGGCCCGAGACCACGCCTGCCACCAGATCGTCGTGCCCGCCCAGGAACTTGGTGGCACTGTGGATCACCAGGTCGAAGCCGGCCTCGGGGGCGTCTTGGCCGAGAGGGGTGCCGAAGGTGGCATCGAGCGCCACCGCCGGGCGGGGGGTGCCCAGGCCCCCGAACAGCGCCTCGAAGTCCACCAGCCGGAGAAGGGGGTTGGTGGGGGACTCGACCAGCACCAGCCGGGTTCGCTCCCGGACCCGCGATCCCAGGGTTCCCAGGTCCGCCAGCGGGACGAACTCCACCTCCACTCCCGCCGCCGGGAGCACCGTCCGGAGGAGTTCCACCGTGCCCCCGTAGAGTTCGGCCGAGGCGAGGAGGTGGTCGCCCTCCCGGCACAGGGCGAGCGCGGTGAGCGAGAGCGCCGCCATCCCGCTCGCGCAGAGGACGGAATCCGGAGTCCGGTCCAGCGCGGCAAGGCGCTCCTCCACCGCGCGACCGGTGGGATGGCCGTAACGGGAGTAGATGAAAGCGGGCTTCTCGCCGGTGAAGGCGGCGATCTCGTCCTTCAGGGAGTCGAAGGCATAGACCGAGGCCGGAAAAAGAGGAAGGGCGAGACCGCTTGTGGCCGAGCGGTCCCGCCCTCCATGTACCGACTGGGTCGATGTCCCTGAGCGCTTACTGCGGCCCACCGGGGCCCTCATCTCTCGCTACGACGCTCAATACATCTGCTTGATCTTGCCCCAGGTCGCGACGTTCTTCACCGGGACGGTGTCGCACGAGCCGTCCAGGGTGTCGGTGGGCGCGGTCGCGGGGTTGCACCCCTGGATGGTTGCGCCCGGCGAGAACCAGACGTAACCGGCGCTCTTCGGCCAGGAAAGGTCGGTGATCGCGGCGGTGCAGTCGGCGACCTGGAACTCGCCCGGGCCCGACAACAGGTTGTTGTTGGGGCTGATGGCGAAGAAGTCCTGGTCGTAGGCGTACAGGTAGAACGCGCCGGCGGACACAGTGATCTTACCCTGGATGACGTTCTCACCGCACTGGCCGGGGACCGCGTACCAGGTGATCCGGTTGCCGCCGCCCGATTCCGGCCACTCGGTGTTGGCGTTGTTCAGGTCGCACCCGTTGGTGAATTCGAGACCGGTGGTGCACAGCGTCCACCCGAAGACGTCCACCCCGTAAGCGTCCGAGGCGGGCGGCACCTGGCCGGGAGAGCCGCAGTACCTCGAGTTGCTGGAGTTGTTGTTGTACACGATGCCGCAGGACAACGCCGCGATAGCGAGCGTGGTGTCGGGCGCCTGCATGACCATCAGGTACACGTCCTGGGCCAGGCCGGTCGGGGAGGCCGTATTGTAGGACTGCGGGAAGGTGCCGATGGCCTCGGGGGACCAGGTGGTGCACAGGGTGGACGACTTGACGGTGTGCGACTTGGCCTGGAGCCCAATCTTCGCGTGCCGCTGGGACTGGAGCTTGGCCGAAGCCGGCGATGTCGTGGCGAAGACCGCCACCGCGGTGAAACCTACGAGTAGAACACGTCTCATGGAGAACCCTCCTCCTCAAAGCAGGGGCGCAGAGCGTTGGGGATCGCGCCACAGTGAACACGGCGACCAGCGAGAGACCGGTGGCTGTGATGGATTGACCGTAGCCGTGGCGTTCACGGCGTGTCAAGACTGAAACAACTTGCGGCCCCGAGATTTAACCCGGTTGACCCCGCTCCGGCAGCCCGTCCGTAAGAGCCCCGAGAATGGCCACCAGGGTGACCAGATCGAGAAGGTTGTGACGAAGCACCGGCACCATTTCCATCGCCGGCCCACCCCGGACGAAGGCGTGGTACCGCTCAGGCACCTGGCTCCCGGGAACGTCGGCCACCCGCCGCCGCCCGGTGAGCCGGGCCTCCAGGGTCTGGAGCCGGCAGTCGGGGAGGATGTCCTTCCACCGACGCCGCGCAGCATGCAGAAGATCCAGGTGGCCGGCGGGTTCCACCGGGGGGAGCCCGTACCGGACCGCGCGGTCCCGGAGGAAGGGAAGGTCGTAGCTCTTTCCGTTGAACGTGACCAGGAGAGGCCGGTCTTCCAGCGCCTCGAGGGCGGCTTCCACCACCGATGATTCCTCGGTGTAATCCCTTGCGAAATGTTGGGTTACCTCGATTTTCCCGCCACCCACCCGCAGGAGCCCGGCGAGGAAGAGGGGGTTTCCGGAGAAGCCGCAGGTCTCCAGGTCGAGAAAGAGCATCCTACCCAGCCGCCCGCGGCCCGGCCCGGCCCCTTCCAGCTCCGGGAGCCGGGTCACCGCCCGGGCCAGCCGTTCCAGATCGAACGGGTCGGAGACGGGGCTCCGGTGCCGCCAGTGCCGGCCCCGCGAGGTGGCCGTCTCCTCTCCCGGCACCAGGTCCTCCAGGGTCGCGCGGCCGCGCTTGGTCTTGCGCTCCCGCGCGTCCGTCCCCGCGGCCGCCGCGATCCGGGGACCGCGGTTCCGGGCGATCTCGGAGAGACGCCGGCGGCGCGGCTCGCCCGGCACCGGTCACCGCCCTCCCAGAAGCGACTCGAGCAACAACCGCGCCGCCCGCTTGTGGGGGATGGGATAGCCCATCCCCGCGTCGGGGTCCTGGTGCTGCGGCGGCCGCAGCACCGGGAGCCCCACGCACGAGGGGCACCCGTCGGCGCAGGGGCAGCCGGTCAGGACCTCCATCGCCTCGGCGGTGAGGCGCGCGAACTCCGAGTAGGCGCGTTCCGCGAACCCCAGCCCCCCCGGAAACCGGTCGTATAGGAAGAGGGTGGGCCGCCCGGTATTGGAGGAGTCGATCACCCCGCCCACGTCGGCGCGATCGCACATGGCCAGGACCGGAAACACGGTGATGGCCAGGTTCCGCATCCCCATGAGCCCTTCCACCGGATTCAACCCTTCGCGCATGACCGCCGACACCGTCCGCGCCGAGGGGGACCACCCCAGGGCCACCGTTTCCAGGTGCTGGGGGGGAAGGTCCAGGTTCTTGTAGCCGATCGAGTCCATGCTCCCGAACTTGATCTTCTTGAACATGGTGGTGGCCCAGGTCACGGTGGCGTCGTACAGGGTAAGGATTTCACCGGCCTCGTCGCGCCGCTCCCGTTCTCCCAGCACCCGGATCGAGGTGTCGAGCACCGGCTGGGTGTAGTAGTCCACCGAGACCCGCTTCACCCGGGCGATCTTCTTCTCCAGGTCCAGCTCGCTCACGAAGAAGGTCTCGCCCTCGTGGAGGTAGACGGCCTCGGGGTAGATGAGCTCGGGGGCGGAGATCGCGTCCACCGTGCCGATCACCGTATCCCCGTTGTCGGTATCGACGATGCTGAAGGTGTCGTCGGATAGGGTGCGCAAATTCACGCCGGAAGCGGGGAACTCGGTGCTGGACCAGTAGTCCTCCCCTTCCAGGCGCTGGAGTTCCCCCTCCTCCCGCAGCAGTTCCCGCACCGCCTCCCCCTCCGGGCCGAACAGCTCCGCGTCCGCGGCGGTGAGGGGAAGCTCGAAGGCGGCGCAGGCCAGGTGCCCGGCCAGGATGTAGGGGTTGGCCGGGTCGCAGACCGCGGCCTCGGGGTTCTGGGCGAAGAAGTAGCGGGGATGGCGCAGGAGGTACTGATCGACCGGATCGTTGTAGCCCACGAAGAAGGCGATCGCTTCGTCGCGCGACCGGCCCGCCCGGCCCGCCTGCTGCCAGATCGAGGCCACCGTGCCCGGGAAGCCGACCAGAACAGCGGCGTCGAGCCCGCCGATGTCGATCCCCAGCTCCAGCGCGTTGGTGGCGGCCACCCCCAGGAGTTCCCCGCTGAAGAGCTGCCGCTCGATCTCGCGCCGTTCCGCGGGGAGGTACCCCCCCCGATACGGCTTGATCTTCTCCGCCAGCCCGCCCCGCCGGTGGAGCAGATCCTCCCGCGCGTACTTGTAGACGAGTTCGGTCACCACCCTGGCCTTGGTGAAGACGATGGTGTGCACCCCGCGCTCCACCAGCTTCACGAAGAGTTCCGTGGCCTCCACGTTCCCGCTCCGCCGCTCCATCTCCGCTCCGTCCAGGTAGGGCGGGTTCCACAACACGAAGATCTTGGGCCCGCGGGGGGAGCCGTCGTCGTCGACCAGGGTAAAGGGGAGGCCGGCCAGCGACCCCGCTAGCTCCTCGGGGTTCCGGATGGTGGCCGACGAGCAGAGAAAGGCCGGCTCCGCTCCGTAGTGCGCGGCCACCCGTCGGAGTCGCCGGAGCACGTTCCCCACGTTGGAGCCGAAGATACCGCGGTAGGTGTGGACCTCGTCCACCACCACGTGGCGCAGTCGCCGGAACACCCGGTGCCACTTGGCGTGGTAGGGAAGAATGCCGCGGTGAAGCATGTCGGGGTTGGTCAGCACCAGGTTGGCCTCGTCCCGGATCTTGCGGCGCGCGCTCTGGGAGGTGTCCCCGTCGTAGACCCCCGCCCGCACCACCGCCTGGAGCGCGGGGTGGGCCTGGGCCAGGCGGACGATCCCCTTGAGCTGATCCTGGGCCAGCGCCTTGGTGGGATAGAGGAGGAAGGCGGTCGACTCCGGGTCGGCGAGGAGCGACTCCAGGATCGGCACCAGAAAGCCGAGGGTCTTGCCGCTGGCGGTGCCGGTTACCGTGACCACGTTCTCGCCGCGGCGGGCCGCGGCCACCGTCTGGGCCTGGTGGCTCCACAAGCGCTCCACCCCCAGGGCGCGGAGCGCAGCGGCCAGCTCCGGCGGGGGGGGAGGATCCAGCTCGCCGAACCGCGCCTCGCGTTCCTCCAGGCGCTCCACGTGAGCGATCTGCCCGCGGTAGTCGCGGGAGGCGGTCAATTCGGCCAGAAATCGCAGAAAATCGTGGCCGGCCCGGGGTGGGGCGGCGGCCGCGGAGGGAACGAGAGAGGGCGCGGGGTCCATGGCGACGGTCCTCGGAAGCGGGTCTCGGGCCGGAAACGCATGTTTAGTATACGCAATGGGGCCGCCGAATCAAGAACTTCGGGGCCGGGGAGCCTTGTGAGAAGTCGGTTAAGACGCCGGCGCCGCTGTCACCGGCCGGGGAACATGGCCTAGAATCGCCGCCTATGGCGGATACGGTGCTCGTCGTGGACGACGAAGGCGATCTGGTGGACCTGGTGGCACATCACCTGCGGGGAGCGGGGTTCGGGGTGTGGGTCACCGGCAGGGGAAGCGAGGCGGTTCGGCTGGCGGTCGAACGGCAGCCCGACGCCGTGCTCCTCGACGTCATGCTGCCCGACCTGCAGGGGACCGAGGTCCTCCGCCGGCTCCGCGCCGATCCCGCCACCGCCGGCATTCCCGTCATCTTCCTCACCGCCCGCGGCGAGGAGGTGGATCGCGTGGTCGGCTTTGAACTCGGCGCCGACGACTACGTGGTCAAGCCCTTTAGCCCCCGCGAGCTGGTGCTGCGGGTGCGCGCGCTGCTCCGCCGCTCCGGCTCCGTCGACGAGCGTCCGGCCCGGGTCCTGGAGCGGGACGGCATTCGCCTCGATCCCAACCGCCACCTGGCCGAGGCGGACGGGTCCGTCCTCGACCTCACCCCCACCGAGTTCCGGCTCCTGGCCTTCCTCATGGAGCGGCCGGGACGGGTGCTGAGCCGCGCCCAGCTCCTCGACAACGTCTGGGGCTCCGACGTCTACGTCACCGACCGCACCGTGGACACCCACGTCAAGCGCCTGCGCTCCAAGCTGGGCGGGACCGCGGACCGGGTGGAGACGGTGCGGGGCGTGGGCTACCGGTTCAAGGCCTGATGCGCATCCACACCCGGCTCGCCTGGCTCACCTTCCTGGTCTCGCTGGTGGCGCTCGGCTCCGCCACCCTGCTCTGGAACGGATCGCTGGAACGCGAGCGCCGTGCGGAGCTCAACGACCGGCTCCTGGACCAGGCGCGGACCCTGGAGGCGCTCCTTCCCGCGCACTCCGATTCCGGCGCCGTGGCCGGGATCGACCGGCTGGTCCGCACCCTGCACGAGGTGAGCGGGGTGCGGCTCACCGTGATCGCGCTTGACGGGCGGGTCCTGGCCGAGTCCAACCTGGAGGAGAGCCGCGTCCCGGCAATGGAAAACCATCTGCACCGGCCCGAGGTCGAGGAGGCGCTGGCGCTGGGCATGGGCCGCTCAGAGCGCGAGAGCCCCACCCTCGGCCTCCCCATGGCCTACCTGGCGGTACGCTGGGGTCCGGAGGACCGGCCGGTGGGGGTGGTGCGGGCGGCGCTCCCCATGACCCGGGTGCTCCAGGAACAGCACCGAGGCCGCGGCCGGCTACTCCTGGTGCTCCTCGGCGCGACCGCCCTGGCCACGCTGCTGGGCTACGTGGCCGCGCTCCGGCTCACCCGGCCGGTGGTGCGGGTGAGCGAGGCCGCCCGCGACATCGCCGCCGGGCGGCTGGACCGGCGGGTGGAGCCCACGGGCTCGGCCGAAGTGCGGGAGCTGGCCCTGTCGGTGAACCACCTCGCCGACTCGGTCCGGAACGAGATCAACGAGGTCGAGTCGGAACGCAAGCGCCTGGAGCAGCTCCTGAACGGCATGCCCGACGGCATCCTCGCCCTGGACCGCGACGGGCGGATCATCCTCGCCAACCCGGCGGCCCGCGGCCTCTGCGCCCTGGGGGACTCGGTGGTGGGGCGCACCCCGGTGGAGGCGATCCGGAACGCCGATCTCCAGCAGGCGGTGGACCGCGCCCTGGAGGCCGGGCGGGCCGGGACCATCGAGATCCGGATCGCGGAGCCGGAGCCCCGGACCCTGTCGGTGGCCCTGGTCCCGCTGGAGGCAGGCCTGGTGGTGCTGATCCACGACGTGACCCGTCTCCGGCGGCTGGAGGCGGCCCGCCGCGAGATGGTGGCCAACATCGGCCATGAACTCCGCACCCCGCTCTCCGCGATCCTGGGCTACGTGGAAACCCTGGAGCGGTCGCCGGAGGTCTCGGACACCGAGCGTGCTCGGTTTCTCGGCGTGATCGACCGGAACGCCCGCCGCCTGGAGCGCCTGGTCCGCGACCTGTCCCTCCTGGCCGAGCTGGAGTCCCACCATGCGCGGGCCCCGTTCGAATCCGTGGATGCCGGGGAGGTGCTGGCCGGCGTGCTCGAGACCCTCGCCCCCCGGGCGGCGCGGAAGTCCCTCCGGGTCATCGCCGATCTCGATCGCCCGCTCCCGGCGGTGCGCGCCGACCGGCACGGACTGGAGACGGTGTTCCTGAACCTGCTCGACAACGCCATGCGGGTGAGCCCCGAGGCCGCCGAGGTCAGCGTCCGCGGGCGCCGCGCCGGGGGACGGATCCGTTTCGAGATCGGCGATCGCGGCCCCGGCGTCCCCCGCGAATATCGCGACCGGGTGTTCGAGCGTTTCTATCGCATGGACCAGGGCCGCTCCACCGGAAAGGGCGGGTCCGGGCTGGGGCTGGCCATCGTCAAGCACACCGTGCAGCTCTTCGGGGGCGAGGTGGGGGTGGAGAGCGCGCCCGGAGGAGGGGCGAGCTTCTTCTTCACCGTCCCCGAGGCCTCGGACGGGGACGCCTGAGCCGCCGGGCTCAGCAGCCCCCCCTCCCTCCCCAGTCGCGCTCCCCGGGGCTAGACTCCCCCCGTTCCCGCCCGCGCGCCCTCTCGCGCCGGCCCCCCGGTCCCATGAAGGAGGGAGAATCGACGTGATCAAGAAGGTCCTCGTGATGGCGGCCGCGCTTTGCGCCCTGGCCGCCGCCGGAGCCTCGGCGGCGGAGACGCAGGCCGGCTACGGGTGGCAACCGGACCGCTTCGGGCTCAAGTTCTATCTCCAGCCCCGCTACCAGTACCGGCTCACCGACGCCGTGTCCGGCGCCGGGGAGAAAGGCGACAACGGTTTCCAGATGCGGCGCGGGCGGTTCTACTTCACCGCCCAGGTGTCGCCGCGGATGAAGGGGGAGATCCAGGTCGAGGCGCGCCCCGAAGGGCTCCAGACCCTGGACGTGTGGGCGAACTGGAAGCCCTTCGCCGGCCACCCCGGTTACTCGGTGACGGTGGGCCAGCTCAAGAAGCCGTTCAGCTACCAGGAGTTCGTCATGGGCTCCTCGAACCTGAACCTCATCGACCGCCCCCTCCTGAACACCTTCCTGGAAGGATCGGTGCACGTCTCCGCCTACGACCAGGGCATTCTGGGGACCGCCGAGTGGACTCACGGCGCGGTGCCGGTGACGGCGAACGCGGGCGTGTTCAACGGGAACGGCCAGGGGATGAAGACCGACGACAACCAGGGGAAGCAGGGGGTGGCCCGGATCGGCGTCACCCCCGTCGACGGGTTGACGGTGGCGGTGGACGGTTCGGTGAACCGGCTCGAGACCGCCTACCCGGGCGAGACGATGGCCAAGAGCTACAGCGCGTGGGGCGCGGACGCGGTCTACCAGGGCTCGGAACTCACGGTGATCGGCGAGGTCGCGGGGGGCCAGAACGACCAGGCGGTGGTGGCGGGGCAGGCCAACCCCCCGGTGCCCCACTTCCTGGGCGGGTACGTCGAGGCCATGCTCGCGGTGAAGGGTTGGGAGCCGGGGGCGCGGATCGAGCGCTTCGACCCCGACGTGAGCGCCGCCGACGACGCGCAGACGCTCCTCACCGGGCAGATCGCCCGCTCCTTCAGTCCCGAGTTCCGCTGGCAGGTGAACGTGGTCCATACCGCGTACCAGGCTTCGGGGGTGAAATCCGAGGACCTGCTGGTGACCCAGTGGACGGTGCGGCTCTGATCGCCCGGCCGGAGGGATCCGGAGAGCCGGGCCTCGGACGGGATGCGCGGGCGCTTCGGTGAACGACGGCGGAGCGCCCGCGCCGCGATTCTTCTCCGGAAGGACGCGTCCATGACGACGGTGCGACAGGGACTCCACGCCGGGCTCTCGGGCGCGCTCGCGATCGCCGGCCTCCTGGCCGCGGGATGCGGCGGCCGGCAGGCCGAGGTCCGCGACGTGCTTCCCGATACCCTGAACGCCTGGATCGAGCGCGCGGTGCCGGCGGCGGTGTTCGATCTCCGCCCCGATTCGCTCTACCGCGCCGGTCACGTCCCCGGCGCGATTCCCGCCCACGGGAAGACCCTGAACGAGCTTCGCGAGGTGCTCCCCCGTAACCCCGTCACCCCCCTGGTGTTCTACGACCAGAGCGGGGAGCTTCCGCCGGGGGACGGCGATCCCGCCCACCGCGCGGTCGCCTACGGCTTCCGCCTGGTGCTGTGGTTGCGCGGGGGATACGCGGGCTGGTCCGCGTCGGGGCAGTATCCGGTGGACGGGTTCATTCCGGTTCCCCCGTCGCGCTGAACCCCCGCCCGAGGCCCCCCCGCCTACCCGCCCGCGGCCTGGAGCCGCTTCAGGTTCTCCGCCGCCGAGCGGTGGTGGGGGTCGATCTCCAGCGTCATCCGGAACTCCGCCTTCGCGCCCGCCAGGTCGCCCCGCTGCGCGTCCACCAGCCCCAGGCCGAAGTGCGCGTTGGCCTCGGACGGATTCGAGGCGATCACCTTCTCGAAGAGGCCCTTCGCCTCGTCGAGCTTCCCCTCGCGCAACAGCGTATGGCCGAGGTCCACCTGGGCCTTCACGTTCCGGGGCTCGACGGCCAGCACCTCGCGGAAGGTACGTTCGGCGTCGGGAAGCCGGTCCATGCGCTGGTAGAGGACGCCCAGGTTGTAGGCCGGCGGTACCCGGTCGGGAACGTCACGGTGGAGCTTCTCCAGGATGTCCAGCGCCTCGGGGAGCCGGTTCTCGTCCATCAGCACGTTGGCCAGGTTGGTGCGGGCGTTGACGTCGCCGGGAACCGCCTCCAGCGCCTTGCGGTACTCCGCCTCGGCCTCGTCCCGCTTCCCCTCCGAGGCCTTCACCAGCCCCAGGTTGTTGTGGAGCGCGGCCTGGGCGGGCCCGGCGTGGGGGGCGCCGTGGACCGCGGGGGGGGTCCAGACCTCGGGCCGGAACCTGATCGAGTCCACGTAGGCGGGGCGGTAGCGGGCCGCCCCCTCCGGGGTGAACGCCTCGGTGAGCACCCGCCCCTGCAGGGTGCGCGGAACCGGTAGCCCCAGGAGGGCGAGCACGGTGGGGGCGACGTCGAGCACGGTGGTGGAATCGGACAGGGCCGCGTGCTCCCGGATCCCGGGGCCGGCCAGGAGAAGGATCCCCGGATCCCGGTGCCAGCGCGCGGCCTCGCCGCCTTCGATCTCGGCGGAGCCGGACGGGCGGTCGCTCCCGCTCTTCATGCCGTGATCGCTGAGCACGATCACCACGGTCCGGGCGGGGTCGATGCCCCGGGTGAGGGCGGCGATCTGCTCGTCCTGGAGCACGTAGGCCGCGTTCTCGGCCCGGCTGTAGCGCTCGTAGTCCCCAGGCGAGATCTGCGGCTGCCGGGGCGGCGCGTAAGGCATGCAGAGGTGGCCCATGGCGTCGATCAGCTCGTAGTAGACGGCCAGGAGCCGGGGGCGGTCGGTTCGTTGCAGGTCCTCGGCGATCTTGGTGGAGGTGAGCGCCTGGGCCACGGTCAGGGCGACGTTCCCCACCACGTTCCCCTTCTCGAACCCGGCGGCTCCGATCCGGTCCAGGTCCGCGTCGGGCACGTTCATGAAGCGCTTCCAGAACGAGGCGGGAAGATCGCCGGCATGCACCTCCAGCTCCCGGGCCCGGTCCACGTACTCGGGGGGATAGGTCATGCCGTCGTCCCCCGTTCCGGAGCCGCCGGCGAAGGCCAGGTAGCCGAAGCGGTCGGTGACCAGGTGGCCGGTCACCGTTTCCGCCGGCCAGGTGGCGAGCCAGGCCACGATGTCCTGGGTCACCCCGTACTGGGTGAGCACGTTCCAGAACGCAGGTTCGCGGCGGAGCGAGCTGGTGACCGGGATCATCTTTCCGGTGGCCGGGTCCGCGGTGAGGAAGTCCAGGATCCCGTGGCGGTCGGGGGTGGTGCCGGTGGCGATGGAGGTCCAGAGGAGGGGCGAGAGCATGGGGGTGAGGGTGTGGTAGTCGTACCGGGTGCCGCGCGCCAGGAGCGAGGCCACCGCCGGCATCTTCCCCGCGGCCACCAGCGGGTCGATGAGCTTCCAGTCCCCGGCGTCCACCCCGATCATGAGCACGTTCACCCCGGTCCCGCCGCCGGCGCCTCCGGCGAGCGGCGCCGCGGTCACCGCCACCCCCGGGAACGCGATCGCCTGCGCCAGGGCACGGGCCAGGCGGTCGCGACCGCCGGGGGAGCCGAGCCCGTCCGCGTCGAAGCCCGAGGCCACCGCGCGGGCGCGGGCGCGAAGCCGGGCGCGAAGGGTGTCGGCAAGCCCGCCGTCCGCCGGCAGGACCCCGGACGTGCGCCCGCGCAACAGTGCGCGCGCCACCGCCTCGCCGTGTCCCGGGTCCACGTGGTAGGCCACCGCGAAGCGGGAGCCGATCTCGTTTCCGGAGGCGTCGAAAAGCCGGTAGGTCCCGGCGGTTTCGGGGCCGGGGAAGATCAGGGTGTCGGGCTCGGTGGGGAGCCGGACGGAGTGCCCGGCTCCGGGAACCCGCCAGTGAAGGCCGGGGCCGATCTCGCCCGTGGGCGTCCCGCCGTCGATCACCGCGACCTCGATGGTGCCGGGCGGAACCCGGTGGAGGCCGGCCAGCGCCGCGACCGCCCCCGCCGCGACCAGCGCGGCCAAACCCATCCGGATGCGATTCTTCATGGTTCGTCTCGGGGAACCGGGGGGGGCGCGAGCGCCACCCCGGTCTCGCGGGTCACCGCGGCCCGGAAAGCGGTGAGAAGCCTTGCCCACACCGGGCCCGGCCGTCCCTCGCCCACCGGGCGCCCCTCCACCGCGCGCACCGGCAGGAGTTCCTGGGTGGTGCTGGTGAGGAACGCTTCGGTGGCGGCCAGGGTGTCCCCCACCGGGACCCTGCCCTCGCGCACCGGCACTCCTTCCGCCCGCGCGACTTCCAGGGTCACGTCTCGGGTCACTCCGGCCAGGATGGGCTCGTCCAGGGACGCGGTCCGCACCGCGCCGTCGATCACGAAGAACACGTTGGTGGCGGTGCCCTCGAGCACCGCGCCGTCCTCGTCGAGGAAGATCGCCTCCCAGGCGCCGCGGTCCAGGGCTTCCTCCTTGGCCATGAGGTGCATGAGGCGGGTCACCGTCTTGATGCGCGGAAGGGGGGAGGCGGAATGGATCCGCCACCGCGCCACCGCGATCTCGACTCCGTCCCGGTACGCCGCCTCCGGAGGCGGCACCAGGGGTTCGGCGGTGAGGACGAGGTTCGGTGGGTGGGGGCGGCGAAGCCGGATCGCCCCTTCGTGGAGCCCCCCGGTCACGGTGAGCCGGACCCGGGCGTCGGGGAGCCGGTTGGCGCGGATGAGTTCCAGGGCCGCCCCGGTGATGGCGCGGTCGGTGACCGGAAGTTCCAGTTGCATACCGGCCAGGGTGTGGCGGAGCCGGCGAAGATGTTCGGGGAAGCGGAAGAAGGCGCCTCCGTAGCTCCGCATGGTCTCATAGGCGCCGTCTCCGAACAGCACCGCCCGGTCCTTCACGGACAGGACCGCCGAGGCCTCGGGCACCAGCTCGCCGTTCAGGTGGACGTACGGCATGCTCCCGACCCCACGCGCCTAGGAAGCGACCGGTTCTTCGGAGAGAGCCTCCTTGAGCGCGGCCACCATGCCCCGGGCCTTGGCCCGGCACTCCTCGTACTCCTGGTCCGGCACCGAATCCGCCACGATCCCGCTTCCCACCCCCAGGTGGCATACCCCCTGGGTCAGGACCAGGGTGCGGATGGCCACGTCCAGCGAGAGCGAGCCGTCCAGCCCCAGGTAGCCCATGGCGCCGGTGTAGGGACCGCGCACGGTCCCCTCGATCCCGTCCAGGATCTCCATGGCGCGCTTCTTGGGGGCGCCGGTGATGGAGCCGCCGGGGAAGGTGGCGGTGAAGAGCTCGCGGAAGCCCACCTCCGGGCGCAGGTCGCCGCGGATCACCGACACCAGGTGGTGCACGTTGGAGTAGGACTCGATCCGGTGGAGTTCCTGCACGTGGACGGAGCCGGGGTTACACACCCGGCCCAGGTCGTTGCGCTCCAGGTCCGCGATCATGGTCAGCTCGGCCTTGTCCTTGGCGCTGGCCTCGAGCTCCGCCTTGAGCCGGGCGTCCTCCTCCTCGTTCGCGCCGCGGGGGCGGGTCCCCTTGATCGGGCGCGTTTCCACCGTGCGGCCGGAGACGTTCAGGAACGACTCGGGAGAGGAACCGGCGAGGATGGCTTCTCCGGTGTTCATGAAGAAGCCGAAGGGGGCGGGGCTGGTCTTGCGGAGCGCCAGGTAGAGCCGCCCCGGGTCGCCGTCGTAGGCTACGCTCCAGCGCTGGGTGAGATTGGCCTGGTAGATGTCGCCGGCGGCGATGTGCTCCTGCACCTTCTTCACCCCGGACAGGTACTCGTCGCGGCTCATGGTCGAGGTGACCGTGACCCCGTCCACCTCGAACCGCCGGCCGGGTGCCGGAGCCGAGGCCGGCGCCGCGGCCTCCTCCCCCTCGGGCTGGACCGAAGCGGTGGCGGCGGTGGCGGTGCCCCGGTGCGGCTTGGCCGCCAGCTCCCGGAGCTTCTCGATCTCGTTGCCGAGACGCTTGCGGATCGTGGTTCCCCGGCCCCCGGTGAGGTCCACCGAGGCCCCGAACCAGCGCCGGGTCCGGTGCTCGTAGGCGAGGATGGTCTTGTAGAAGCTCAGATTCATCTCGGGCAGGCCCAGGTCGTCGCTCGCGGCCAGCGGCACCCCGACCGCCGTCCGGCCCAGCTCGTAGCTGAAGTAGCCGACACCGCCCCCGGAGAAGGGGACAAGCGGGCTTCCACCCATGACCCGCATCTTGTTCATCTCGGCGGTGAGGACGTCCAGCGGGGAGCCCATCCGGTGCTCGATTCTCTTCCCTTCGACCAGGTCGATCCCCTCGCCCCGGCTTCGCAGGGTGAGGAAGGGGTTCACCCCAAGATAGGAATAGCGCGAAAGCTCGTGGCCGGCCATGGCGCTGTCCAGGAAGAAGAAGCCGGGAAGGCGGTGCAGGTTCAGGAAGACCGCCTCGGGGGTGAGATCCAGGTCGATGCCCTTGGTGAGAATGGTGGGCTGGGCTTTGACGTCCATGACGGTCCCTCGCGCTCCGGGCGTTGGTCGTCCGAGGCGTCGGTTCAAGTCGTTGTTGTTCAATGGATTCGAGGCTCTGCTGGGGTACCGGTACCCAAACATTTGTCTGGTATGCTATGATGCAGACTGCCTCACCGAGATCTCCCCCGAGCCTATACGGTGCCGCCCGGTCTTGGAAGGGGAAACCCTGAATCCGGACCCGGCGTCCGGCCGGTCCGTGCCCGTCCTCATCCAACCGGTGGGGGCGTGGACGGACCGCGGCCTGGGGGCGTCTCCGGCTCCCGGGCGTCGCCGGATGACCTGAGGTTGCCGGCCGCCGGGACCTGGGCGTGCCCGGCCGCGATGCCCTCGGGGAAGGAAGGTCCGCCGTGGAACGACCGCTCATCCTGCACGTGGACATGGACGCCTTTTTCGCCTCGGTGGAGACGCGCTCCGACCCGCGGCTGGCCGGCCTCCCGCTGGCGGTGGGGGGCGGGCCGGGGAACCGGGGCGTGGTCACCACCGCCTCCTACCCCGCCCGGGTGTTCGGGGTGAAGTCGGGGATGGCCATGGCCCAGGCGGTGCGACTCTGCCCGCAGATCCTGGTGCTGCCGGTGGACCCGCCCAAATATGTCCACGAGTCGCTGGAGGTGTTGGCGGTGCTCGACCGGTTCAGCCCCCGGGTGGAACCGGCCTCGATCGACGAGGCGTACCTGGAGTTGGAACCGGTTCCGGTCTCCGAGTGGGAGAGGCGCGCCGCAGCCGCCGGGCACGCGGTGCGCGAGGCGGTGCTGGCCGCGCGAGGCCTCTCGTGCACGGTGGGGGCGGCCGCGAACAAGCTCCAGGCCAAGATGGTCTCGGCCCGGGCCAAGCCCGCCGGGGTGGGAGTGCTCCCCCCCGAGCGTTTCGCCGAGGTGTTCGGCCCCAGCGAGGTGGGGGTGATCCCGGGGGTGGGGCCCCGGACGGTGGAGTTCCTCCGTGGACTGGGCATCGTCACCGTCCGCGATCTGGTGACGGCGCCGCCGGAGCGGCTCCGGCGGGGGTTCGGCCGGTGGGAGGGGTTGCTGCAGGGGCACGCCCGGGGCGAGGACGGCTGCTCGGTCGTCGCCGCCGGCGAAGCGCTCCCGCCCAGGAGCGCCGGCCACGAGACCACCTTCGCCCAGGACGTGGCCGACCCCCGCTACCTGCGGGCCACGGTGTGGCTCCTGGCCGACCGGGTGGCCCGCCGCCTCCGGCTTCACCGGTTCACGGCGCGGACGGTGGCGGTGCGGTTCAAGGTGGGGCGGTCGCGTTACAGTAGACAGCGGGCGCTTCCCGAGCCCACCGACCGTGCCCGGGTGTTGGCGGTCCGGGCGTGGGATCTCCTGGAGCCCGCGCGCCGGGGCCGGGCGCTCCGGCTGCTGGGGGTGGCCGGCATGAACCTGACCGGCGGCTCCGAGCCCGCGCTGCTGTTCGAGGAGGACCGCCGCGACCGCGCTCTGGTCCGGGCCGGCGACCGGCTCCGCGACCGGTTCGGCGAGGGGGCGCTTCTTCCCGCGGGGGTGTTCCTCCGGGAGGAGGAGCGATGAGACGAAGCGCCGTACCTCTCACAAGCCCGCCAAGAACGCCAAGAACGCCAAGAACGCCACAGGGAAGAGAGGTACACCAGTGAGCCGGCCCCGGGACCCGGCGCATCGCGCTCCGAGGCCTCGGGCGGGGGGCACGGACGCGCGGAGGAAGGCGGCGGCGCCGCGCCGGCGGCATGAATGCGCGGGGGAGAGCATGAGCGTGCAGGATCTGGAGGAGAAGCTGGTGATCGGGGCCTCGGGGTACAGCTACGCCGACTGGGTCGGCCCGGTGTATCCGAAGGGACTGGCCAAGAAGGATTTCCTGCCGTATTACGCCAAAAAGTTCCCGGTGGTGGAGGTGAACGCCACCTATTACCGGATTCCCCCTCCCCGGAGTTTCCAGGCGATGGCGGCCCGTTCCCCCCGGGATTTCGTGTTTATCGTGAAGGCCAACCAGGAGATGACCCACGCGCGGAGCCGGGAGCGCGACCTCTACCGGTTGTTCCTGGAGGCGATCGAGCCCCTGCGGGCGGCGGGGAAGTTCGATGGGGTGCTGCTCCAGTTCCCGTTCGGGTTCAAGAACGACCAGCCCAACCGGTCGCACCTGGGATATCTGCGCGAGGCGCTCCCGGGAATGCGGCTCTGGGCCGAGTTCCGCCACGAGGGGTGGAACCGGGAGCCGGTATTCGACTACCTGAAGCGGCTCGACATCGGCTACTGCGCGGTGGACGAGCCGGCGCTCCCCGGGCTCATGCCGCCGGTGTCGCTCGCCACCACCGACACCGGGTACGTGCGGTTCCATGGCCGGAACCGGGCGACCTGGTGGGGGGGCGGGCACGAGCGCTACGACTGGGATTACTCGCCCGAGGAGCTATCGGAGTGGCTGGACAAGCTCCGCGATCTGGCCGCGGCCACCGAGCGGACTTACGTCTTCTTCAACAACTGCTACATGGGGCGCGCGGTCAAGAGCGTCAACGTGCTGCGAAGGCTCCTGGGGCTCCAGGCGGATCTGGACCTGGGGTTCTGAGCCGCGGGGCTCCGCTCCGCCTGCCGTTCCGGGGCGGTGCTCCGCCTGCCGTTCCGGGGCGCCGCGGCAGAGGTTCGGTCCGGCCGGGGGTCGCAGGGGGCGCCACCCCGGGTGCTCCGGTCATCCAGGAAAAGCGCGCTGTGTTACTGGTCGCGGTCCGGCGGTTCATGGAACTCCGACGAGCCTGTCCAGTTCGCGCCGCGCACCCAGGAGCGGCCGGGCGCGGCGGTCGCGGAACCGCTGCCGCCGCCGGCTACCGGTACCGCGCCTTGAGCGCGCCCCAGCTGGTGGGAAGCGCGGGCACGTCCGCGGCGGTGATGGTGATGGGGAGCCGGACCCCGCCGTCGGGCAGGAAGAGGCTGGTCCCGGTGCTCATGCCCGCCAGCACGGCGTACTCGCCGGGCGGGGGCGCGCCGGCGTTCCCCTGGAGGCCGTCCCAGGTCTGCGTGTAGCTCAGGCAGGCGCCCGGAGCGAGATGGATGGGGACGCCGAAGTAGAGCACCCCCTGTGGCCACAGGAAGAGCGTGCCCGCTTCGCACCCAACCCCGTAGATCGAGGAGCACGTGTCGCTCACGACCCCGATCGCCGCGAGCTCCGAGATAAGTGCCGGGTTCGGGATGGTGACGGAGTCCGCGCCGGCGTTCTCCACCGTCAGCATGATGTGCACGGTGTCGCCGGCCGCATAGTGGGCGGAGTCGGTGGCGAGGGTGAAGAGAAGGGTGCCGGGGGTGGCCTGGGCGCGGTGGGCGAACCCCGCCGGAATCGGGCACTCCTGAGCCATGCCCGCCTTGGGAAGGGCGAGCGAAGCGGCGGTCGCCGCTACGAGGGGCAGGGCCGCGAAGCGAAACGGCAAGCGGCACCGGATGCGCATTTTCTGGAACCTCCGTCCGACGGTGCGGCCGGATCGGGGCGCGGGGAATCACGATAATCCGGTAGACGACCCAGTGTGAACCTGGTCTGGGGGAGGGTCAAGCGAGGGGCTCGAGCCACCCCGGGAGGATCGGCGGTGCCCGGACCGGTACGGCCGATCGGGACGGGGACGGGGCCCGGCCGCGCGCGATCGGCGACGCCCGTTCCCCGGTCTTCATCCACGAAGACGGGGACCCCGAGCCGCCGGGGTCCGGTGGTTCACGGGAGAGTATTGCCCTCACGTTCGCGCCGCGCTTCTCCCGGAATCGCCGGGACGCGGGGCTCGCCTGTCTCGTGCAGGGAGCCTGGCAAGCAGAATGTCCGGGTGCGGGATCGCGGACCCGGGTATTACATTGTGGCACTTGGAGATACCCGGGTTCGGCCCGGGTCGCCGGTCGAGCCCCGAGAACCCGGGTATCGGGTTGGAGCGCTGTAAGATACCCGGGTTCGGCCCGGGCCGCCGCTCCCGAGCGCCTGAAAGCTACGGCCACCGGCGTCGGTCGAACCCCGAGAACCCGGGTATTGCGTTGGGGTGCTTGGAGATACCAGGGTTCAGTCCGAGACCGCACCGGCCACGACTGCGAAGCTTCTCGATCGGCGCTTCCTCAGCGGGTTTTGAGTTCCTGCCCGAGCCGCAGCGGCACCGACACCGGGACGTCCCCGGTCTCGTGCGGCGGGGACCGTCCCGTCCGAGCAGCCCGTCCACGGGCGCAGCACCCCGCGGAGCCCGGCGGCCGCACGCCGGCACAACGGCACACAACCCGGACCCATCCGCGGGCGCGGCACCCCGGTGTGCCCCGAGGCTCGTCCTAGCAATGCCTTCACCACCCGAGAGCCGGCGCCCCCCCGGGGCGGCGCCCTCGCCCCGCGCCCCCCGGCGCCCTCGCCCGGGCCCTCGCCCGGGGCCTCGGCCGGCCGCTCCATCCCTGTGCTACACTCCGTCGCCAACTTCACCCCGAAGGAGGCGCTCGTGCGCGACTGGAGCGAGAAGGAACGGGTCGAGTACTTGCGGCAGAAGGGCCTTTCCGAGGTCCACCGGCACTTCGACGGGGCCATCCGCCCCACCACCCTCTGGAACCTTTCCCAGAAGTACTACTCGGCCATCCCCGGGATGGACTTCGACGGCTTCCGCCGCATGCTCTCCTGGGATCGCGAGCACGACAAGACGCTCCTCGACTACCTCGACAAGTTCCAGATCCCGCTCCAGTACACCCAGTTCTACGACAACCTGCGCACCATCACCTTCGAGATCTGCGAGGACGCCTACCTGGACGGCGTCCGCCGGCTGGAACTCCGGATCAACCCAATCATCCACCGCCGGGCGGGCCTCACCAGCCGCCAGGTCCTGAACGCGGTCCGCGCCGGGATGAAGGACGCACGGGCGCAGCACCCCGACATGAACCTCGGGATCACGGTCATCGCCATCCGAGGCCACGGCGGGAACATGGCCAAGATCCTCCTTCGCGAGGTGGTGGGTGAGCTGGCCGAGTACCACACCAGCCCCGGGGTGGTGGGGTTCGACATCGCGGGGGCCGAGCGCCCCTTCCCTCCGCTCCTCTTCCGCGAGGCCTACGCCCTGGCACGCCGGATGGGGCTCCGCCTCACCGCCCACGCCGGCGAGGACTCCGGCCCCCGGAACGTGTGGTCGGCGCTGGACGATCTGGGGGTGGAGCGGGTCGGTCACGGGGTGGCCGCGGCCATGGACCCGGAACTCATGAGCCGCTTGGCCCGGGACAAGGTCACCCTGGAGGTCTGTCTCTCCTCCAATCTTCAGACCGGCGCGGTCCAGGAGCTGGGCAAGCACCCCATCCGCACCTTTCTCGACAAGGGGGTGCCGATCACCCTGGCCACCGACAATCCCACCGTCTCGGCCACCACCCTCACCGACGAGTATCTCCTGGCCATCGGCCACTTCGGGCTCAGCCAGGAGGAGGTGGACGCCCTGATCGAAACCGGGCACCGGGTCAGTTTTGTCAAGTGACTGCGACACAATGGATTGAAGCTTGTGAAAGGCCGGCCGCGGAGAATCGGCAAGGGTAGCTTTGGGGAAGCGGAGTGGGCGGGATCGGGTATGGTAGGGAAGTCGGGGAGGCACGTTGTAGGTCGCGCGAAGCCTGGGATAAACTGCCCCAGGATTTCGCCCATCGCCTGCAGCGTCCGTGGGCTTCGGAAACAGGAGGTACGAAATTGAATCTGCGGTCGAGAATCCTGGGTATCACGCTGGCCGCGGCGGCGGTCACGGTGTCCCTGGTACATCCTGCCGCCGCCCAGAACCAGAAGGTGAACTGCGCCAACGAGTTTCGGAGCGGCAAGCTCTACTTCTCGCAGAAGGTCTGGGACAAGGCCGTCGAGCACTTCAGGCTCGCGGCCGAGACCTGCCCCGAGAAGGGTGAGTACCGGGCTCGTTACGCCATCGCCCTGGCTCAATACGCAGACATCGTCATGCAGGATCAACTGGTCCAGGCTGCGACCAAGGAGGCCGAGCAGGCCGCCGTGGACACCGCCGTGGCCATGTTCCAGCACGCGGGCGCGGAGTTCGATAGCTCTCTCGCCCAGGACGACAGCAAGAAGAACCAGAAGTTCGTGCGGGAGAGCCGGCAGCACTACTGGGTGGATCATTACAACGCCGGGTTGAAGCTGGCCAAGGATGAGAAGTTCGAGGAGGCCGCGCTCCAGCTCCGCATCGCCCGGATTCTGAACCCGAGCGAGGTCAAGGCCTATCAGCAGGGCGCCGTGGTGCTGATCAAGGCCGGGCGTAAGCCCGAGGCCGCGATGCTGGTGGAGACCGCGCTCCAGATCGATCCCCAGAACCAGGACTTGAAGGATCTGCGGGACGAGATCTACCTGGACGCAGCCCGGACACTCATCGACGAGATGACGAACCAGAGCGGGCCGGAGGCCGTGGCCAAGTCGGACTCCGCCATCGAGTACCTCCACAAGGTCCTGGCCGAAAAGGCGGACACCCCCGACGCGGTCTTCCTCATGGGTTCGGCCAACCTGGAGGCGGGTTCCGCCATCGCGCGGGCCGATACCGGCGACGCGGCCGCGGTTTCGCCCGAGGCCAAGGCGCGGTTCCTGAAGGCGGCCGAGGACTTCCAGAAAGCTGCGGCCCTGGTTCCGGCCGAAGGGGAGAACAGCGAGTTCCACGCGAACGCG
This sequence comes from Candidatus Eiseniibacteriota bacterium, assembly GCA_963728475.1. Classification (GTDB taxonomy): domain Bacteria; phylum Eisenbacteria; class RBG-16-71-46; order JABDJR01; family JABDJR01; genus CAVSKL01. The sequence continues at coordinate 477,590 of CAVSKL010000001.1, read as the reverse complement.
CTGTTCAATCGGATGCAGGCGCTTCTCAACGCGCAGGACTACCAGGAGGCCAAGGCGGCGATCAAGGACTACCTCGCGATCTCGCCCACCGACCCCGCGGCCTGGACGCTCATGGCCCAGGCGCTCATCCAGGCCGGGGAGCAGGACGATGCGGTGACGGCGCTCTCGGTCTCGAAGGGCCTCCAGGGCACCAAGCTGGACCCTGTTTCCGCCAGCCCGCAGAAGGAGGAAGCGGAGGCCTTCCAGAGCCTGGGTCCTCCGGACGCCGGCTACACCTTCCAGGAAGCCGGGAGCGGCGACCAGATCAACGTCTGGTTCTGGACCGCAAAGAAGTCGGTCACCGCCTACAAGCTGGGACTCAAGGTCGGCACCCTGACCTGGTAAGAGTCTCTTCCCCGATTACCTCGGAGCGGGCCGGTGGATCCGGCCCGCTCCCGGGTCTGGCGCGGCGGTGGAGGTGGAAGCGTCATGAAATGCCCCGACCATGACGAGGTGACGGTGGCCGCGTGCGAGACCTGCGGGCGCGAGGTCTGCGAACTCTGCCTGGAGGAGGCGGAGTCGCCGGAAGAATACGAGTGCCCGGAGTGCGGCGAGTACGGTGCGGTCCTCTTCGACGACGACTACTCCGAGCTGGACGAGGACGAGGAGGAGCCCACCGGCTACGATCTCTGACCCTCCGACCCCTATTTCTTCATCTGCTCCAGGTAACGCACGATCTCCCGGCGCACCTCGGCGCGAATGTCGGCGCCCTGCCGGGCCATCCTCTCCAGATCCATCTTCGACACGAATCGCACGTGGATGAACCGCTTGAGCGAGTTCACCGGGATGCGGGCCGGACTCATGAGGAGCAGCCGCGGCACGTCCTTGTTGGCGGGCCCGGTGTAGAGGGTGCGATCCCGCATGATGCGATCGAGAATGCGCAGGCTCTTGCTGATGGTCACCAGCATGGCCACCAGCCCCGGCACCGAGGTCGCCTTGGGGTTCTCCAGCACCCCCAGGATGAAGGGCTCGTTGGAGAGCTGGAGCCGGCAGAGTTCCTTGAGGGTCAGGTCGGGGAGCTTCCGTTCCTCGGGAAGGGCGGGGAGCCGCGGCGTCCCGTCCACCAGGATGAAGTCCAGCGCCCGGTCCTCGCGATAGCGCACCTCCAGCGACTCCGGCGACCGCCGGAGCACCCCCCAGCTCTGCACCGTGGGCCAGATGGAGTCGGCGATCTCGGGCTCGATGCTGATGCGGATCCCGGTGCCGCCGCGCCCCTTCTCCAGGACCTCGAGCATGATGGACAGGACGTCCGGCCGCGCCGAGCCCTTCACCGCCTGCTCCCGGAGCACGGCGATCTGGTGGACCAGCGACACCAGGAAGGTGAACTCGCGGTCCAGGATCGGGTTCGCGCGCATGGCCCGCAGGATCGACCCCACCGGGTGGCCCACCGGGTGGCGGCCGAGCGCGCGCTGCACGCGGTCCATCTCGCTGGGGGAGAGGGCGTGCTCCATGGTCATGAGCCGGTCGAAAAAGGGTTCGTAGGTGGTGAGCCGGGTCACCACGTTCTTCATGTGCTCGATGTCCTGGTCGTACCGGCTCAGGATCGGCATGAGCCGCCCCATCGCGCGCACGTCGTAGGGGTCGATGAGCCCGGCCAGCCGGGAGACCCGCTTCTCCATGAGGTTGATCTCGAGCATGGCGAGCTGGGCGATGAAGTTCAGCGAGTCGGGCTCCAGCCGCTCGCCCGCGGCCAGCCGCTTCTCGCGCCGGTGGAACCAGATCCGGATGTGTTCGAGGGTCGCGCGCACGGCGACATCGTCGCGCGGCAGCGCCTCTAGCCCGAGGTCCAGCGCCCCCACCCGGCCCGCCTCCTGAAGCACCTCCTGGATGGGGAAGATCGAATCCACCTGCTCCAGGGCCTCGGGTTCCTGCCAGTTGCCAGCCACGAGCCGCAACGCCACCCGCTCGAGACTGGAGAGCACCCGGAGCTGGCGCAGAACCTCCACCCCGGGGCGCTTGACCTCGAGGAAGGAGAAGAGGAGCCGGAGCCCGGAGGCCTCCTGCCGGAGCGCCCCCCGCCCGGCGGCGGTGAGGAGCTCGGCGGCATCGGCGGGATCGAGCTTGCGGAAGACCTCGGCCACCCGCCGCAGCCGGTCCCGGGGGATTTCCTCGGAGCTGACGGCCTCCAGGGTCTGAGCCACCGGCCGGGCCACCGCCGCGCGCACCAGCAGGGCCCCCGCGTCTCCCATCCGGGGAGAGTGGGTCAGGTCCAGGCTCTGGAGGTCGGCGTCGGACTGGGGGGCGAGGGCGGAGGATGCCGGTCCGCGCCCGACTTGGGAGTGTGGGTCCACAATTCCGGGTATCGGCAGGCGGAGCGGAGATCCGCGCCCGGCGGCCGGCGAGGCGCCGCCGGTTGGGAGGAAACGCGGGATTCCGTCGGAAAAAAAAGGAGACCCGCGGGGTCACAGGGGAGGACCCCGCAGGTCTTGGTGGTGAAGCAGCGATTCCCGGATCGGTGCGCTACCACACCCGAGCCCCGGCCGGACGAACCTCCCGCTAAGACCCGGTTGGTCTGGGGAGCTTCGGGGCGGCTGTCCGTCGGGGCTCAAAAACAGTGCGGGGACGTACCCGCCCCCGCACGCCGGCTAGGCCTTTAGAACCACTCCCACTGACCGAGCCATTCCCACTGACCGAGCCACTCCCACTGTCCCGCGAGAGAAACGACTTTGCTGATGATGCCGAGCATGGAGGTCTACCCCCTTCCTTTTTCTTCTAGTCTTCAGGTGGTCACGCCAACCACGCCGGCTATATACGCAACCGTCGTGCCATTTGCAATGCGGCTGGGTGAATTGGCGTAACGCGCTATAGGGGAGGGGGTTAAATCTTGGCCCGGGCTCCGCCCGGACTCGAGACGCTCCCGAAGGGCGTCAACAGAATCGGACGCCAACCGGCCCGGAAGCGCCAATCAATGGATTTGTAAGGCGTTAACCTGTAGTCAATTATTGACGACACCACGTGTCCGTGCCAGACGACAAACGGGGGGATCCGGGCCGGAGCGCGGCTCAGGCGTTGGGCAGGTCGAGCAAGAAGCGCGCGCCGCCACCGGGCTGGTTCGAGGCGGTGATCCGCCCCTTGTGGTTGGTGGCGATCCGGAACACGGTGGAGAGCCCAAATCCGTGGCCGGTCACCTTGGTGGTGAAGTGCGGCTCGAAGACCCGGTTCAGGTGCGCCTCGGGGACGCCGGGCCCGTTGTCGGTGACCGCGATCCGGATCCGCTGGGCGTCGGGGTCGTAGGCGGTCTCGATGAAGATCTTCTTGATGGGGCGGTCCACTTCCTTGAGCGCGTCCGAGGCGTTGGTGAGCAGGTTGATCAGCACCTGCTGGATCTGGGCGGGATCCACGTTGACCAGGGGCAGGATCGGGTCGGGGGTGATCTTGAAGTGGACGCTGTCGAACCGGTTCTGCGGCTTCACGAAATCCACCGTCCGGCGCAGGAGTTCGTTCAGGTCGGTGGGGACCTTGTGGGTCTCCTGGTGCGAGAAGGCGGCGAGCCCGTCCACCAGCGCCGACATGTTGTCCACGTTGACGTGCACGATCTCGGCGCTCTTCAGCACCTTCTCCCCGTCGCTGTGGCGGGCGCGCTGGAAGAGCCGGTTGGCGCTGAGCTTCAGTTCGGAGAGGTAGTTCCCGAGGCTCTGTCCGATCTCCTCCGCCATCTCGCCCATGGCGGTCATGCGCTCGGACAGCACCAGGTTGTCCTGGGCCGCGGCCAGCGCCATGTACCGGCGGTTGGCCGCATGCACCAGCCCCAGGCAGGCAAAGACCGCCACGAGGCCCACCGCTCCTAGCCCTCCATAGAGCAGAACGAGGAGGGGCGGAAGGAGGAATTGAGCGAGGTTGCTCTGGATTTCCGCCGCGTAAAGGCTGCTTTCCTTGAGGATCACCCAGATCCGCCGGCCGGTGAGCGCGTTCATGAGCATGGCCATGATCGCGTGGTTCACCCCGAAATAGGCGAGCCCGGCCAGGAGATAGGCGGAGAGGAAGCGGCGGTCGGCCAGGGTGTCGGCCACCGCGTCCAGGCGGGCTTTACCCGCTAGATGATAGACGTCGACGAGCGACGAGCCGCCGAGAAGGTGGAGCACGAAGAGCGCAGCTCCCGCACACAGGGTGATCTGTGAGCCGTTGTAGAGGGCGCGGTACCACTTGGAGCGGCGGAAGAGGAAGTTCCCGGTCACGGTGCTGCCGTAGATGACCAGAAGCGCCGCCCACGGGTCCAAGACGAGAATGGCGGCGAGATTCACGGCCGCGGCCAGGCTCTGGACCGAGTCCCCGGACTGAGTCTTGAGCCAGAAACGCTCGCCCAGGATACACACCGCCGCCCAGAGGAGGAGGTGTTCGATCTCCCAACGTTGCTGTCGCCAAAGGGCAATCGCGACCAGCGCGGTGGCCAGTACGATCACGCTCGCGACTATGAACTTCGCCTTGGATTTCACGCTCGAGCCTTCGCGTGAGAAGAGATGCGCCCCAACCCATTATCGGACCCGGAGGTATCCGGCTTGAGGGCGAAAGGGCCCACGGTGGGGCCTCGGGCGGGGATGAGGGAGCCGCCGAAAACCCGCGGAATGCGTTACGCGGGAAGAGCTTGGCGGGCGACTACCAGCGGGCGGGGTATCCCCGGGTATCCACGTGAACGAACGGGCCGTGCTCGTGGGTGGCCCGGTAGGCCGATGCTCCGCCCACCAGGGAGGCGTAGGTTTCCGAGTGGTCCATGGCGTCGATGATCGAGAGCACCACCTGCGCATCCTTGCGGTTGATGCGGCCGTCGTGGTTCAGGTCGTCCATGGCGCCGTTGCCGTCGCCGTCGATGAAGATGTCGGCGGCGTCGCCGGCGATGTGCCGGCTGTAGGTGGTGTGGTTCCCGATGGCTCGGTTGTACTCGGGGGTGCGGAAACCGCTCATCACCTTGATGTGATCGCCGGGAAGGCCGCGCTGGAGCAGCTGGTCGGACAGCGTCTCCAGCTTCACCAGGAGCGCGGTGTGGGTGGCCAGGTAGTGCGGATAGGGCGCGTTCAGCTTGCACTGCAGGTCGCCGAGAGTGATGTGGTCGCTCAGGAGCGTGTTCTCGTTCTGGTCCGTGACCTCCACGAACCCCGCCGGTTCCTCGAACGTCCACGGCTCTCCGGAGTCGTCGGCGGGGAACATGCCCACCGGGTAGCCGGCGAGCCTGCCGTCGACCACCTCGGAGGCGGGATGCATGACCACGAGCTGGACGCGGTAGGGGAGCGGTTCGGGAAGTCCCTGCTCGGGGACCTCCTGGAAGGTCACCGGGAAGATCCCGAAACTCTGGGGCGCGGTGAGGTTAAAGCGCGACGCCTCGTCGAGCCGCACGTCGACCCCGTCCGGGGCCTCGACCCGGTAGCGGACCATGAAACGGGGGGCGTTGCCCGAATACGCGGCCAGGTCGAACGGCACGGTCTGGCCGGGTAGGGCGAACAGGCTCAGGATGTGCGACGGGCCGCGGTAGACCGCGAAGTCGGCGAGAAGCGGGGCGGGGGGAAGAAGCGTCAGGGAGGCCACGGCCAGGGCGGCCGCGAACAGCACCGTCCGTGCGAGGCGCGCAGCCGGCCGGCGGGAGCGATCATCGGTACGGTTGCGTCCGCCGCCGGTGGCGGGCGCCGTCCGGGTTATACTGGTGTCCTTCATCCCGTCCTTGGTCCGGGCACGGCCGGCGGTCGAGGTGGATGTCGAGTTGTTGTCGGGGGGGTGCGCCGATCCCGGTGAAGGCTCTCGCGGGGCGGCCCAACCCCTTACCTTCCCGATGCATCGTCGCGGGATCGGGGGAACTATAGGGATCGCTCCTTTCTTTTGCAACGCCGGAGGGTGATTTGACCCGAATTCCCGCTCCGGTTGGACGCGCCACGTGGGGTCGGGTCACGGGAAGGGAATGAGATGCGAATGAATCGCGATTCCAACCTTGGTTCCTGGTTTGGGTTGGTGACCGCCGCGGCGGTCTGGATGCTCCTGGTCCCGGCCGTCCGCCCGGCCCCGGCGCAGGCCGCCGGCCACGTGGTGCTGGTGGTGATCGACGGACCCCGGCACACCGAGTTCCTGGACGAGCCCGGGATGCCCCGGGCGCAGATCCTGGGCACCGTACTCGCACCGCAGGGGACGCGCGTCACCGACTTCCGGAACGAGCACACGACCAAGACGCTGCCCGGCCACGCCGCGCTCCTCACCGGCACCGACCAGCCCATCGCCAACGACGGGACGGAGCGCCCCACCCGGCCTACGTTGTTCGAGATCCTGCGGAAGAGCGCCGGAGCGCCCGCCGGCGCGGTGTGGATGATCGGGGGCAAGGACAAGTTCAGTGCCCTTACCTACAGCACCGATTCCGCTTACGGCGCCCCCTTCGGGGCCTCCCTGGATGCGGCGCTGCGTGCGGACGCCGGGTCCTACGCCGCCGCCCGCACCCTCCTTACTACCGGGACCCGCCCGATATTCACCTGCATCAACCTGGCCTCGGTGGACTTGGCCGGGCATTCCGGGGACTGGAACGCCTACCTGGCCGCCCTGGCCGGGGCCGACTCGCTGGTGGGGGAGTTCTGGAGTGCCATCCAGGCGGACTCGGTGCTGGCCGGGGACACCGATCTCTTCGTGGCCGCCGATCACGGGCGGCACGACGACGCTCACGGCGGGTTCTCCAACCATGGCGACGGCTGCCCGGGCTGCCGCGCCCTCCCCTTGGTGGCCCTGGGGCCCGACATCCGGGTGGGGGCGGTCTCGCCGCTCCCCCGCCGCCAGGAGGACGTGGCCGCCACCATCGCCTACGTGCTGGGCCTCGACCGGTCCTCCATGACCGGGTTCGTGATGAGCGAGATCCTGGTCGAGCCGCCGGCCACCGGGCTCGCCGACCCCGAAGCGGAGGCCGGGCCGGGGCTTCTGGCCTGGCCCAATCCGTTCCGGAGCGGGGTCGCGGTGAGCTCCGGCGGCGGGTGGACCCCGTCCGAGGCCCAGGTGCTCGCGGTCGACGGGCGGGTGGTGTGCACGGTGGCTCCGCCGCGAGCCTGGCCCTGGCGGTGGGACGGGCGCGACGCGGCCGGGCGCGAAGCGACGAACGGCGTCTACTGGATCCGGGTCACCGATACCGGCGGCGCCGTCCGCACGGCCCGGGTGGTGAAGGCGTCCTGATTCGGGGCGGCCGGGGAGCGCAAGCGCCTCCACCTGCGGCGCCTGGCTGGACGGAGCGCCTCCACCTGCGGCGCCCGGCCGGAAATGGCGGCCCCGCCCGCCTTGGACCGGTCTACCCATTTCCTGTGATACACTTCCGTGAGCCCCGCCACCCCGCCGGGCACCGGCCCGGCTCCCACCCCGGAGATCGCATGCGCCGCGTCACCGTCCTGCTCGCCCTGGCCGCCCTGGCCGCCCTGGCCACCGCGGCCTCGCCCGCCCGGGCCTACGAGCCCTCGCCCGCCGACTGGCGGAACGTGGCCGTCTACCAGATCTTCACCGATCGTTTCTTCGACGGCGACCCCTCCAACAACAATGCCGAGGGGACCTACGATCCGGGCACCACCGCCGGCAACTGGAATCCCGGGAAGGTGCACGGCGGCGACTTCACCGGGATCGAGGACAAGCTCGATTACATCCGGGGGATGGGTTTCCAGGCGGTCTGGATCAGCCCGGTCCAGCTCAACGCCCACGGCGAGTACCACGGCTACGCCGCCCGCGACTTCAAGGCCATCGCCCCCCACTTCGGGACCCAGACCGAACTCCGGGCGCTGGCCGACGCGCTCCATGCCCGCGGCATGTACCTCATCCTGGACGTGGTCTGTAACCACATGGGGGACATGATCTACTCCTCCACCTCGGGCTATCCCACCTTCCACGACAACCCGAGTCCCTACGTGCTCAAGTGGCGAAGCTCGACCCACCCCGCTGCGCCCTTCGACAACCTGGCCTGGTTCCACAACAACGGCGAGATCCAGAACTACGTGGACCCCGACCAGGTTCTGGGTGAGCTGGCCGGGCTGGACGACCTCAAGACCGAGGACCCCGCCGTGCGCTCGGCCTTGATCGACGCCTTCGACTGGCTGATCGACGCCACCGACTGCGACGGGTTCCGGATCGACACCGTCAAGCACGTGGACATGGCCTTCTGGCAGACCTGGACCCCGGCGGTGCGCGCCCACGCCGACAGCCTGGGCAAGCACAACTTCTTCTTTTTCGGGGAGGTTTACGACGGAAGCGACCAGAAGTGCGGCTCCTACACCGGTACCCAGGCGGGGGGAGCTTTTGCCCTCAACTCCGTCCTCTATTACCCGATGGATTTCACCATGCGTTACGTGTTCGGGCAGGGGGGGGCCACCGACGAGATCACCGGCCGCTATGCGTCGCTCGGGTACTACGACCCGGCCGCCCGCGACCGCCTGGTGACCTTCCTCGACAACCACGACGAGTCGCGGTTTCTGAGTTCGGGCGTGGCGAGCCAGGACGCCACCCGGCTCGACGTGGCGCTGGACTTCCTGCTCACCTCCCGCGGGGTCCCCTGCGTCTACCAGGGGACCGAGCAGGCCTTCGACGGAGGCGCCGACCCCTACAACCGCGAGGACATGTGGGACGGGTCCTGGGACTACGGGCCGAGCCTCGGCGACAACTTCAACATGACCCACCCGCTCTACGAGCGGATCCGCCGGCTCAACGATTTCCGCTCGAAGTACGACGCGCTCCGGACCGGTACCTTCACCGTGCTCGCCGACTCCGGCACCGACGGCATCTACGCGTACCGGCGCGGGGGCGCGAGCGAGGACGTGGTGGTGGTGCTCAACACCGCCTCCGGCGCCCGCACCGCGCTTTCGCTCCCCACCGGCTGGACCCCGGGAACCGCGCTGGGCGACCTGTGGGACGCTTCCTTTCACGTGAACGCGGGTTCGGGCGGCGCGGTGTCGGTGACGGTTCCGGCTCGCACCTCCCGGCTGCTGGTGCGGGCGTTGAGCATCACCCCCGAGGCTCCGGCGATCGACACCCAGTCCCCGGCGCACGACTCGTCGGTGGGCACGCCGCGCCCTCCCATCCGGCTGGGCTTCAACCGGGCCATGGATCACGCCTCGGTGGAGGGGGCCTGGACCTCGAGCCCGGCCATGAGCGGCGGTTTCACCTGGGAGGGGGATACCGCCGCAGTGTTCGCCCCGGCCGGGGATCTGGCCCCGGGGTCCCGGGTCACGGTGCGGCTCGCCACCGGCGCCCACGCCGCCGACGGCACCCCGCTGGCCGCGGCCTTCGAGACCTTCTTCACCGTGTCCGGCGGCGTGCCCGGGCTCACCGTGGCTTCGGGCTATCACGCCACCGAACTGGCCTCGGGGACCGGGCTCGGAACCCCCGAGGGGATCGCACTCGGCACCGGAGGCCCCTGGGGCACCGATTTCTACGTGGGCGACGCGGGCGGGAACCGCATCCTGCGCGTCACCGCCGCCGGCGCGCTGAGCACCTTCGCTTCCGGCTCGCCCCTCGACAAGCCCGAAGGCATGGACTTCGACCGCGGCGGGTTCTGGGGGGGCGACCTCATCATCGCCGACGCCTCCGGGCTCCTGCGAGTGGGCTCCGGGGGGGCGGTCACGCAGGTCGGGGCCGGCACCAACAGCACCAACACCGGCGCCCTGGTCTGCATGCCCCCCGGGCCGTTCGGCGGCTTCCCCTACCTGGGCTCCAACGTCTCCAACCGGGTCGAGCGCTTCGAGCCGGGAACGGGCTACGTCCCGTTCGCGTCGCCGGTGAACGGGGTCGAGGGGGTGGCGGCGGGCCTGGGTCTCTTCGGCGGCGGGCGCAAGCTCCTGGTCGCGAACCCGGATCTCTCGACCTATGCGTCGTCGATCGACGGCGACGGCTCCATTCTCCAGGCGGATTCCACCGGCGCCCTCACCACCCTGGTCACCGATCCCACGCTCCTCGGCGGCTGCACCGCCATGGTGGTGGACACCAGCGGCGGGTTCGGCGGCGACCTCCTGGCCGTCAACATCGCCACCGAGACGGTGCTCCGGGTCACCCCGGCCGGAGCGGTGAGCGTGCTCGCCTCCGGGTTCGGGAACCTGTTCGGGAGCGACTGCCTGGCCTTCGGAACCGACGGCGCCCTCTACGTGGTGGACACCGGCTCCGGCGACTCCTTCACCGACTCCAGCGGCGGCACCGCGGAGGCGCGCATCGTGCGCATCGCCCCCGACGACCGGACCGCGGTGGGCGAGCCTTCGCGCCCCGCCCGGCCGCTCCTCGCCGTCTTTCCCAATCCCCTCGCCGGGTCCGGCCGGGTGGAGTTCCGGCTCGACGCCCCGGGCCGGGTGGCCCTGGACCTCTTCGACGTCTCCGGACGCCGGGTGGGGACCGCGTTCGAGGGGCCGCTGTCCGCCGGCGAGCACGAGGCGGCCCTCGATCCGCGAGCGTTCGGGGCGGCGCGCGGCATCTACTTCCTCCGGCTCTCGGTGGACGGTCGCACCGAGGCCTCGGCGCGGGTGGCGCTGCGGTGACGGCCGGGCACGGCGCGCTCCCGTCCGTGGCCGCGCGGGAGTCCGGGGCGTGAACCTGACCGCCCTCCCTCCCCACGTGCCCCGGGCCCCCGCGGAGCGCCGCTGGCGGCGGTGGCTCCGGACGGCGCGCCGGATCGCGGCCCGGCTCCGGCGCCGGACACCGGCCCGGAACGACGACCCGCGCTACTCGGTGACCGCGAGCGCGGAGGGGCTTCTCTGGATCACCGCGCGCGGCGACCAGCCCCGGGTGACCCAGATCCTGCTCGAGGCCGCCCGCGATCTTCCCCCTCCGGTGGGGATGGTCCTGGTGGAGGTGCACGGCCCCACCCGGGAGTGGGTGGGGGAGCCGCTTCCCCGGGCTCCGGTGCTGGACGCCCTCCTGGGGCTGCGCGACCTGTGGGGGCGCGGGCTCGCCGACGTGGCGGTGTTCAGCCCGGGCGCGGGGACCGAGGTCTTCCTCGACCGGTTCGGAACGCTGGAGATCCGGACCGCGTCCTGGCGGGAGCGCCCGTTCCGGCAGCTTCTGGACTCGCACGGCTTTACCGCCACCGGCCGGCTTTCCACCCTGCCCGTTCCCGGACCGGTGGAGGAGTGGACCGAGGATCGCCGCGAGCGCTTCCACGGCTTCCGGGAACGGCTGGGGCTCACCCGGCCCGAGAACCGGGTCCCGGGCGAGGGGAGCGGGCCGGTTTGATTCCGCCAGTGAAATGAGATAAAATACATTTTCTTTCGAGCGTGGCTTCGCGTCCCATACCTTCCCTGCCGACCGGTGGAAAGCGAGGCTCCCATGTCCCCCTTCCGATCCGCCCTTTCCTTGTGCGCCGCCGCCCTGCTGGCGCTCCCCGCGCTCGCCGGCGCCCAGACCTGCCCCGACGAGGCGCCGCTCCAGTGGTACTCGGGCGGCGGGATGAACGTGTGCCCCTGCTTCGCCGCCGGCGAAGAGGCGGGCGCGGTGTTCGACGCCCCCGCCGCCCATTACCCGATCCAGATCATCAAGGTGGGGATCGGGTGGGCATCGCAGTTCGGCGGCACCGGCCAGACCCTGGAGCAGTCCATCCACGTCTACGGGGCGGGGCTTCCCGACCCCGGCCCCCGGCTCTACAGCCTGGACGGCCCCGTGCTCACCGACGGCGCCATCAACGAGTTCAACCTCGAGTCGCAGCTCGGCACCGTGACCGTGAACTCGGGTCCCTTCGCGGTGACCCTGGAATTCGCCTCCGCCAACGCCGGACAGTTCTCCGCGCCGAGCGTGGTCTCCGACGGCAACGGTTGCACCTCCGGCGGCAAGAACCTGATCAAGGCCATCCCCGGCGGCTGGGTGGACGCCTGTACCCAGGGCCTTTCCGGCGACTGGATCTTCTACGTGATCTACCGCCAGGCCGACTGCCAGACCGGGGTGGGCGAGGAGCAGATCGCCGCCTCCACGCCCGCGTTCCTGGGGCCGCCCAGTCCGAACCCGTTCCGGGGGTCGTCGCATCTGGAGTTCTTTCTGGCCCAGGCGGGCCCCGCCGAGGTCTCGGTCTACGCGCTCGACGGCCGGAAGGTGGCGGGGCTTGCCGGCGGCGACTTCGCCCCCGGAACCCACCCGGTGAGCTGGGACGGCCGGGACGCCGCCGGCGCGCGCGCGCCCGCCGGAATCTACTTCGTGCAGCTCCGCGCCGCGGGGGTCGCGCGGACCCAGAAGCTGCTGCTGGTGAACTGACCTTCCGGCGGGGGTCCGGGTATCCGATTGCCGGGCAATCGGATATCCGGGCCTTCGTCATGGCCCGCCCCGCCTAAGCCCGCCGCCCCTCCTGCCGATAATCCCCCGAAGACAAGTGATCTCCTGTCATTTCAAGGAGGAAGTGCGCGATGGGTCTTCCCGAAAGAGCCGCGGAATCCCCGTTCCCGGCACATGCGCGGGTGCTGAAGGTGAGGCTTTCCCTCAAGGGGCGGCCGATCAAGGCGTACCGGTTCAAGCAGGAGGCGATCACGGTCGGACGCGACCCGGAGTCGGACATCTTTCTCGACAACCCCGGAGTCTCGCGCAACCACCTGCAACTCCGGGCGACCTCGCGCGGCTACTTCGAGGTCGAGGACCTGGGGAGCGCCAACGGCACCGTCCTCAACGACAAGCCGCTGGGCGGGACCGAGTTCCTCATGAACAACGACGTCCTGCGGATCGGCAAGTTCTCGCTCTGGGTGAGCTACGAGCAGGACAACCGGGGCCACAGCTCCGCCGAGCACGCCGCGCCGTCTCCCACCGCGTTCCAGGGCACCACCGTGCTCTCCACCGAGGAGCTGGAGCAGGTGGTGACCGGCTATCGCGAACGGGCCGCCGCCTTCTCGGCGCCGGGAGCGGCGTCGCCGGCGCCGGTCCCCGCGGCGGCCGGGGCGGGGCTCTCCCAGGCCACGGTGGCCGCGCTCCTTCTGGTGGCCTTCCTGTTCGGGACGGGGATCGGAGCGGCCGCGACCTGGTACCTCGCCCACTGAGCCCGCCGGCAACGCGGGCGCCCGCGACGCAGACGACCTCCGGGGGAACGGAGAACGAGTGCGGATGAATCTGGTCCAGCGGCTGAAGGCCGGGAAGTACATTCGGGAACTCAAGGACCCCGGCCACGCCCCCGACGCCGTCGCCGCCCTCGAGGACCGGCTGGCCGGGATGGGCCCGGGGGTCCTGGACCGGCTCTTCGACAGCCTCAGCCACGGCTCCGCCCGGAAGCCGGTGCTGGAGGTGCTGGGCCGCCTTCTCACCGACGAGACCCTGCCCGCGTACCTGGAGGCGCTGGGCTCGCGAAACCCCGCCACCGTGTCGGGGGTGGCACGCCTCCTCGAGACCGGTCGCGGTTACGATCCGGTGCGCCTCCTGGACCTGCTCGCCGACGGCACGCTCTCCAAGGCCACCCTGGAATCGATTCTCACCGCCCGGCTTCGGGACCTTTCCCCGCGCGCCCTGGTCGACCTCCTCCCCGAGCTGGGAAGCGAGGCGCGCGGCGTGATCTTCCGGCTCCTGGAGAAGGGGGCCGACAGCACCGCGCTGCCGGACATGATCCGGCTCCTCGAACATCCCGACTGGTGGATCCGCCTCTACATGGTCCGGCTCCTCTCCCGGTTCGACGATCCCCGGGTGTCCCGGGCGCTCCCCGCCTCGCTGGCCGACCGGCACAAGAGCGTGCGCCTGGAGACGGTGAAGGCGCTCCATGCCCTGGCCGCCCGGGAGGCCATCCCCTCCCTGGTCCGCTGCCTGGGCGACCCCGATCTCAAGGTGCAGACCGCGGCCATCGACGCGGTCTCGGAGCTGGGGGACGCGACCTCGGTGCCGCACCTTCTGGACGTGCTCAAGGACGAGGACGAGTACGTTCGCCGGGCGGCGGTGGAGGTGCTGAACGTGGTGGCCACCCCGGAAGCGGTCCAGGACCTGGTGCGCGCGCTCCGGGACGAGGACTGGTGGGTCCGGGTGCGGGCGGCCGACGCCCTGGGAACCCTGGGCGGCGACACGGTGGTGGAGGCGGTGCTGGGGCTCCTCGGGAGCGACGACGAGTTCGTCCGGCGCTACGCGGTGGAGATCCTGAACGCCATTCCCAGCGAGAAGGCGGTGGAGCCCCTCATCCGCGCCCTGGAGGACGGCGACTGGTGGGTGCGGGAACGATCCATCGACGCCCTGGCCAAGACCGGCGACGCGCGCGCGGTGGAGCCTTTGATCTCCCTCATGGAACGCGATCCCGCGGTGGCCGCGCTCTGCGCGCGGGCGCTGGGCGAGATCGGGGACGTGCGCGCCGCCGACGCGCTGGAGCGCGCTTCCGGCCACGACAGCGAGGAGATCCGGCGCGAGGCGCTGGGCGCGCTCCGCAAGGTGGCGCCGGGGCGGAACCCGGGCCGGTCCGGTTCCCCCGCGGACCCCGCTTCGGCGCGGGCGCGGGATGGGGCCTCGGGCGAAGGCGCCCCGTTCCGGGTGGAGCCGAAGCGGCCCTACGGCCCCGAGTCGGGGCGCCGCGAGGAGCCGGTGAGGCCGCGTCCCGCGGAGCCGGCGCGGGCTTCCGGAGGCGCCCCCGCTCCCGTCATCGTGAACCTGCGCGACCTCCCGCCGGGCACGGTGCTTCTTCGCCGCTACAAGGTGGTGGAGCGGGTCGGCAAGGGCGGATTCGGCGCCATCTACCTGGTCGAGGACTCGGTGGTGGAGGAGCGGATCATCCTCAAGATCCTCAACCCGCATCTCTCCGAGGACGAGGCGGCCATCCGCCGCTTCACCCAGGAACTCAGGCTCACCCGCCGCATCACCCACAAGAACGTGATCCGCATCTTCGACTTCCTGGAGCTGGAGGGGGGCCACGGCGTTTCCATGGAGTTCTTCCCCGGGCGCGACCTGGGGAAGATCCTGGCCGCCGACGGCGCGCTCGAGCCCGCGCGCGCGCTCCGGATCGTGGCCCAGGTGTGCGAGGGGCTCTCCGCCGCGCACCGGGCCGGCGTGGTGCACCGCGACATCAAGCCCGGGAACATCCTGGTCGGGGACGACGACATCGTGAAGATCGTGGACTTCGGGTTGGCCTCGGTGGAGCACCAGCTGGGGTCGCGCCTCACCAAGAGCGGGCTCCTGATCGGCACCCCCGAATACATGGCCCCCGAGCAGATCCGGGGGGAGGAGGTGGACCACCGGGCCGACATCTACGCGGTGGGGGTGGTCCTCTACGAGATGCTGAGCGGGCGGACGCCCTTCGTGGGCGACACCCCGGTCAAGATCCTGTTCCAGCACCTGGAGGGGGAGATCGCGCCGCTTCGCGATCTCTGCGGGGTGAGCCCCGAGACCGAGGCCCTGGTCGACGCGGCCATGGCGCGGGACCCCGGGAACCGGCCCCCCGACGCCGAGGCGCTCCGCCGCCGGATCGAGGACGTGCTCGCCCTTCCCGGAATGGCGGCCTAGCCCATGGCCAAGCTTCACGCTTTTCTCCAACTCGGGCGCGAGCAGGGTTGCTCCGACATCCACCTCACGGTGGGAATGCCGCCGCTGGTGCGGATGGACGGGGAACTCACCCCGCTCAAGTACCGCGAGCTGGACGCCGCCGAGACCGGGTCGCTGATCCTGGAAATCCTGGAAGACCGCCACCGCGAGCGGCTGGCCACCCACGGCGCGGTGGACCTCTCCTACCAGGCGGAGGGGATCGGGCGCTTCCGGGTCAACGTGTTCCGCCAGCGACGGGGACTGGCCGCGATCTGCCGGGTCATTCCCGACACGGTCCCCAAGCTGGCGGACCTGGGGCTTCCGCCGGTGGCCTCGAGCTTCACCGCGCTCAGTTCCGGGCTGGTGCTGGTGACCGGCGGCACCGGAACCGGCAAGTCCACCACCCTGGCCGCGATGCTGGACGAGATCAACTCCAACCGGAACCTGACCGTGGTTACCCTGGAGGAGCCCATCGAGTTCGTGCACGAGAGCCGGACCGCGCTCATCATCCAGCGGGAGGTGGGCACGCACGTGCGCTCGTTCCGGGACGGGTTGCGGGCGGCGCTCCGCGAGGACCCCGACGTGATCCTGGTCGGCGAACTCCGCGACTACGAAACGGTGCAGCTCGCCATCGAGGCCGCCGAGACCGGACACCTGGTGTTCGGCACCCTCCACACCCGCGGCGCCTACCAGACCATCCATCGCATCGTGGACGCCTTCCCCACCGACGCCCAGGCCCAGATCACCCACACCCTGGCCGAGAACCTGAAGTGCGTGCTCAGCCAGGACCTGGTGCGGGTGGCCGACGGGCGCGGGCGGCGGGCGGTCTGCGAGGTGCTAGTGGTGACGCCGGCGGTGTCGCAGCTCATCCGCGAGGGGAAGACTTACCAGATCCCCGGGGCCATCGCCACCGGGCGGCGCCTGGGGATGCAGCTCATGGACCAGGCCCTGTTGAGCCTGGTCCAGGCCGGCCACGTGGACCCCGACGAGGCTTTTCTGCGCGCCGCCGACAAGCGGGAGTTCCTGAAGTACGTGACCCAGGCCGACCTGCGCGAGCTCATGAGCGGAGAGGCCGGAGGGGCGGCGGCATGAGCCGGATCAACGCCTTCCTGGAACTGGCGGTGAAACAGGGCGGGTCCGACCTGCACCTGGTCTCCGGCCAGCCTCCCCGCATCCGGATCCAGGGCGTCCTCCACAAGGTCCGCTTCCGCGACCTCACCACCGAGGACATGGAGAGGATCGTGGAGGAGTTCACCAGCCGGGACGAGCGCGACCGCCTGGCCGAACACCTCTCGGTGGACCTGGCCTACGAGGTGGAGGGCCTGGGCCGCTTCCGCTGCAACGTCTACCACCACGTGCACGGGATCGGGGCGTCGATGCGGGTGGTGCCCACCGAGATCCCCGGTTGGGACTCCCTGGGGCTCCCGCCCCAGCTCAAGCTCATCGTCTCCCAGCCCAAGGGGCTGATCCTCTGCGCCGGACCCACCGGTTCGGGAAAGTCGACCACGCTGGCGTCGATGGTGGACCTCGTCAATCGCTCCCGCCACGGCCACGTGGTCACGGTCGAGGACCCCATCGAGTACGTGCACGACTTCAAGCAGTGCGTGGTGACGCAGCGCGAGGTTCCCCTCCACTCGCCGACCTTCGCCGAGGCGCTCCGGAACGCGGTGCGTGAGGATCCCGACGTAATCATGGTGGGAGAGCTTCGCGACGCCGAGACCATCGCCCTGGCGCTCACCGCGGCCGAGACCGGCATCCAGGTTCTGGGGAGCCTCCACACCAACGGAGCCTCGCGCACGGTGGACCGGATCCTCAACGTGTTTCCGCCCGCGCGACAGGACCAGATCCGCACCATGCTCGCCGAGAGCCTGCGCGCGGTGATCTCGCAGCAGCTCGTGCGCAAGGCCGACGGCTCCGGGCGGCTCATGGTGGCCGAGATCCTGGTCAACAACCACGCCGCCGCGTCCATGGTCCGGGCCGGCAACACCCACAAGCTGGGCTCGGTGATCCAGGCCGGCCGGCGGCTGGGGATGCAAAGCCTGGACGCCTCGCTCCGGGAGCTGGTGCGCCGCGAGGTGATCACCGGGGACGAGGCCTATGAACATGCGGTGGACCGGTCGCAGTTCGAGCGGACGCCGGCCCGGGCCGAGGCCGCGTAGCCTTCACTCCGGCTTCCACTTCCACCGGCCTCGATCGGCTCCCGCCCCGCCAACCGGATTTCCGGTTGCCTTCCGTCGGTTATGGGCATATGTTCATATCCAGCAACCGGGAGGTTACCGATGCCCCGTCCCCACAAGTGCCGTCTGATCGGCGTGGACCCTGCCGCCACCGTGTTCAAGCCGCGGGGGATTCCCGCGGGCGCGCTGACCTCGGTGGAACTCCGGCGCGACGAGCTGGAAGCGATCCGGCTCGCCGACCTCGAAGGGCTCTACCACGACGCGGCCGCCGAGCGGATGGGGATCTCCCGGTCCACCTTCGGGCGCCTGATCGGAACCGGGCGGGCCAAGCTCGCCGACGCCCTGGTGAACGGAAGAATGATCGTGATGGGTGAAGGAGTGATCGCCATGATCGGAAAACGGGAATTCGTATGCGAGTCGTGCGGGGAGCGCTTCGAGGCCCCCCGCGGCGGTGGACGCCCGGAAGCGTGTCCGGCCTGCGGGTCGCCGCGCTTTCATCGCGCCGGGGGGCCGGCGGGACCGGGCCGGGGCCCGGGCGCCGGAGGAGCGGGGCGGGGCCCCGGGCAGCGAGCCCGGGTGCGGCGCCGCCGCCGGGATGGGCTGGGATCGGCCGGGACGGCCGGCGAGAAATGAGCACCATGAGAATCGCGTTGGCGTCGGACGACGGGATCGCGTTGGCCGCCCACCCGGGACGGGTGGCGGGCTTCGTGATCATGGAGGTGGAGGGGGCGGAGCGGCGGATGCGTGAGTTCCGCGCCAACCCGGTCGCGCACGTGCACGCGCAGGGGCACGGGCACGGCCCGGACGGCCACGACGGCGCCGGGCACCACTCCCACGGCGACCTGGTGAGCGCGCTCGCCGACTGCGGCGCGCTGGTGGCGGCGGGGATCGGCCCCCGGCTGGTGGTGGACCTGAACGCGCGCGGGGTGGCGGTCTTCATGGGCCGGCCCTCGTCGATCGACGATGCCGTCTCGGACTACGTGGCCGGCCGCCTGACCCCGGTGGGCACCGCGGGGGCGTGTCCGGAGCGCTGACCGGACGGGAGGCGGGGGGGCGGGGAGCGCGGGACGGGGGCGGGGAGCGTCCCCGGGAACCGGGTCAGGAGCCCCGTCCGGGACTTCAGCCCGGCCCCCTCCCGGCCGATATCTAAGGGCGTCAACCTCCGGCGGTTCCGGGGGTTCAGGAAGGAGTCACGCCCTTGAGCCGGACCCGCGCATCCCTCCGTTTGCATGCCGCCCTGGTCTCGATCGTGGGTCTGGGCGCGCTGGCCTGGATGACCGGGGCTTCGGGTTCGCTCCAGCGCGGTCCCGAGACCACCGCGACCCTCGTCCTGTGGCTGGCCATGGTCTCCATCGCGGCGTCGTCGCCGGTGCCGCTTCTGCGCGGCTCGCGCCGGGTGAGCCTCTCGCCCATCCTCGACCTGGGGGCGATCCTCGCGTTCGGCCCGGTGGCCGGCTGCTGGGCGGCGATCTTCGGGCGGCTGGTCCAGAACCTCGGTGAGCGCTGGAATCCCTTCCCCGAGGCGTTGGAGCGTCTGGGGCGCGCGGTTCTGGTGGCGGGGGCGGCGGGGTTCGCCTTCGTCGCCCTGGGCGGCCGGCCGGGCCCGGCGTTCTCGCTCGACCCCGCCCAGGTGGCGCCGTTGGTGGCGGCGGGGGCGGTGTACTGGGCGGTATGGAGCCTCTTCGCCGCGGTGGCGGCCTCGGTCCACGGACGCGGCACTCTGGCCGGGGCCTGGCGGGGGTGGCTGACCGAGGTCGGCGGGTACCAGGCCGCGGTGCTTCCCTTCGCGCTCTTTCTGGCCCTCACCCAGCTTCGGATCGGCCCGGTGGGGACGGCCCTCTTCCTGATCCCGCTCCTTCTGGCGCGCTACGCCATGAGGCTGTGGGTGGAGACGCGGCGCGCCTACCTGCGCGCGGTTCGCACGCTGATGTCCGCGGTGGACGCCTCGGATCCCTTCACCCGGGGCCACTCGCAGCGGGTCTCGCGCATGTGCACGGCGGTGGCGCGCCGGCTGGGCCTCCCCGAGAAGGAAGTGGAGGAGGTGGAGTACGCGGCGCTCCTCCACGACCTCGGACGCACCGCCATCCAGCACGACATCCTGGTCAAGCCGGGCAAGCTCACCGAAAGCGAGCAGTCGATCCTGCGGACCCATCCCCGGATCGGCGCCGATCTCATCCGGCGGCTCCGTTTCTATCCCAACGCCGCCGAAATCGTCTTTTCCCACCACGAACAGCCGGACGGGGAAGGCTATCCGCGGGGCCTGGCCGGGGACGCGATCCCGGTGGGAAGCCGGATCATCATGGCGGTGGCCGCGTTCGACGCCATGACCTCGGACCGGCCCTACCGGCGCGGCCTGTCCCCGGAGGCCGCCTTCGACGAACTGCTCGCCCACGCCGGGAGCCAGTTCTCGCCGGAGGTGGTGGAGGCGCTGATCGACCTCTACTCCGCGGACGCCCTGTTCGCGGACATGGGGGAGGACGAGCTCGAGGACTACTCCGAGGGGCGGACCGAGTCGCGGGCGGTGGATGCGCACCTGAGCCGGAGCGGCCGGCCGGCCCCGGTTCCCTCCAAGGTGGCCGCATCCCACGACGACGGGGTGCCGATCCTGGCCTTCCCGGGCGCGCCGCCGGAGCCCACGATCGAGGAGCGTTCGATCGCTCTTCCGCGCGGATGGAAGCTTCAGGTCGCGGCGCGGAGCGACCTGGGGTGCGTGCGCGAGAACAACGAGGACTCGTTCGGGATCTTTTCCGGGCCCGGCGCCGAGGCGGGCGCGGTCCTGGTGGTGGCCGACGGCATGGGCGGCGCCGCCGCGGGCGAGGTGGCGAGCCGGCTCGCGGTGGACACGGTGGGCGCCGCCTTCTTCGACAACGAGACTCACGAGCGGGGGGCCGAGGCCCTGGAGCGCGCGATCCGGGCCGCCAACTACATGGTCTACTCCCAGGCCTCGGGATCGCACCGGCTGGACGGCATGGGCACCACCTGCACCGCCGTCCACTTCGACGGCCGAAGGCTCTCCACCGGGCACGTGGGCGACAGCCGCGTCTACCTGGTGAGCGGCGAATTCATCAACCAACTCACCCGCGACCACAACCTGGCCGGGGAACTCCAGCGGGCGGTGGGGGCCGGGATGGGCGCCCGGGGGGCGGGGAGCCACGTGCTCACCCGCTGCCTGGGGGAGAAGCCCGAGGTCTCGGTCGACGTCTCCCTGGAGCCGATCGAGCTGGAGGACGGCGATTCGGTGGTCCTGTGCTCGGATGGGCTCTCCGGCGAGATCTCCCCCGAGGAGATCCAGGAGGCGGTGCAGGGGAACGCCCCCGCCGAGGCGGCCCGCCGGCTGGTGGAGCTGGCCCGGGACCGGGGCGGCCCCGACAACATCACCGTCCAGGTCGCGCGGATCGTCCGGGGCTGATCCCGGCCGCATCCTCCGGGGCTCGAACGCGCCTCGCCGGCCTTGCGGCGCCTCACCGGCCCTTTGGCGCCTCACCGGCCTTGCGGCGCCTCACCGCGTCCTTCGGCGCTTCATGGGCCCGCCCACGCCGTCCGGAGGCCGGGCCTGCCCGCCCCCTCCGTGGAATCCCTCACCCCACCCCCTCCGCGGAATCCTTCATCGCGATGCTGGAAATGGCCTTTCCGCGCCGTCCCCCCTCGAATCGTGGTATTTTTTCCGGTCAGGATCCTCACGGCCCGCCGCCGGTGGCCCGCGCCCCCCCCCGATCGGCTTGCCCGCCCGGCTCCGTGCTGCTTGTCCCTTGTGGGAGCGGCAGTTCCACGATAAGTCCCCGCCGGGGTGCGCTTGCTCCGCACCCCGCTCTCGGGCAGACTCTGGGAGAGTTCCATGGCACGCATCGGTGAGAGCCCCCCGCGCCCGGACGGACAGGCCAAGGTTTCCGGCGAGGCCCGGTATACCGACGACATCGTGCTGCCCGGCATGCTCTTCGGCGCCACCGTCCGGAGCCCCCACCCTCGCGCGCGCATCGTCGCGATCCGCTGGCATCCTGGCCGGGCCCCCGCGGGGGCGTTCTGTGTGACCTCGGACGACGTGCCCGGACCCAACGGGATCCAGCTGCTGGACGACTCCTGGCCGGTCCTGGCCCGGGACGAGGTCCTCCACGTGGGCGAGCCGGTGGCGCTGGTGGCGGCGGGCTCCCGGCTCGACGCCCGCCGGGCGGCGGAAGCGGTGGAGGTCGTTTACGAGCCCCTCGACCCGGTTCTTTCCTGGGAGGAGGCCGAGCGGGAAGAGCCCCTCTACCGCCTGGCCATGGACCACGGGGAGCTGGACCGGGGCCTCGCCGAGGCGGATCTGGTGGTGGAGGAGACCTACTTCACCGGCTACCAGGAGCACATCTACATCGAGACCCAGGGGATGATCGCGGAGTACGGACCCGACGGCGGGCTCTCCGTGATCGGCTCCATGCAGTGCCCGTTCTACGTGCACAAGGCGCTCATGCACGCCATGGACCTGCCCGCGACCAAGGTGAGGGTCCGGCCGGCGGCGGTGGGCGGGGGTTTCGGCGGCAAGGAAGACTATCCCAGCATGATCGCGGCCCACGCCGCCCTCCTCGCCCGGGCGTCCCAGCGGCCGGTCAAGATCGTCTACGACCGGCACGAGGACATCATCGGCACCACCAAGCGCCACCCCGGGCGCATCCGCCAC
Source organism: Candidatus Eiseniibacteriota bacterium (assembly GCA_963728475.1). GTDB lineage: Bacteria > Eisenbacteria > RBG-16-71-46 > JABDJR01 > JABDJR01 > CAVSKL01. The sequence goes on along the minus strand of CAVSKL010000001.1, from coordinate 455,351 downwards.
CGGACCGGCATCACCCGGGACGGCCGGCTCACCGCCATGGACATCCAGGTCGACCTGGACGGCGGGGCGTACCTGTCGCTCTCTCCGGTGGTGCTCTCGCGGGCGGTGCTCCACGCCTCCGGCGCGTACCGCTGTCCCCACGTGCGGGTGGGGGGGAGGGTGCTGCGGACGAACACCCCCCCCAACGCGGCCTTCCGAGGCTTCGGCGCTCCACAGGTGCTGTTCGCGGTGGAGCGGCAGATGGACCTGCTGGCCCGCGCGCTGGGACTGGACCCGCTCACCATCCGCGAGCGGAACGTGCTCGACCCGGGCGACTCCCTTCCCACCGGGCAGGTGTTGAAGGCCGACGCCTCCGCCCGGCTCTGCCTTGACGAGGCGGCGAAGCGGACGAACTTCCGCGAGCGGTGGCGCGAGAACGAGGCCGCCCGCGCGGCCCGTCCCGACGGCGAGACCCGCCGGGGGATCGGGATCAGCCTGTACTTCCACGGCGCCGGGTTCACCGGACGGGGCGAGCACCAGATGCGCTCGCCGGTGACCGTGCGGCTCCGCCCGGAGGGCCGGATCGAGGTGCTCACCGCCATGACCGACATGGGGCAGGGGGCGATGACGGTGCTGCCGCTCATCGCCGCCGACGCCGCCGGGGTGAACCTGGACGACGTGTTCTTCGCCCCCGCCGATACCGGCGAGGTGCCCGACTCGGGGCCCACCGTGGCCTCGCGCACCACCATGGTGGTGGGCGGGACCATCGCGCTGGCGGTGGCCGGGATCCGCGACCGGGTGCTGGAGTGGGCAAAGGGCGCCCTGAACGGCGGCGGCGAGCTGACGGTGGACGGGGGCGCGGTCGCCGGCGCCGGCGGGAGCCTCGGGCCGTTCCGCGAGGTGGCCCGGATGTGTTTCGAGGCGGCCGGCAACCTCGAATACACCGTCCATCACGAGCCGCCCGAGTGGCAGCGGTTCGACGAGAAGACCTACCAGGGGACCGCCTACGCCACCTACGGATGGGGCGCCGACGTGGTCGAGGTGGACATGGATCCCGACACCGACGAGGTGCGGCCGACCACCGCGACGGTGGTGTGCGAGGTGGGGAAGGTGGTCCACCCCGTGCTCTGCCGCGGGCAGATCGAGGGGGGGACGCTCCAGGCGGTGGCCTGGGGGTACATGGAGGAGATCAAGGTCCGGGACGGAAGGTACCTGAACGACCGGCTCGCCACCTACATCATCCCCACCATCAAGGACGCGCCGCGAATGGACGTGGTGCTGCTGGAGCGGCCGTGGGAGGGTGGACCTTCCGGGGCCAAGGGGGTGGGGGAACTCCCCATGGACGGGGGGGCGCCGGCGGTGGCGCAGGCCATCGAGAACGCGACCGGGGTCATCCCCGACGCGATCCCCGCCACCCCCGAGAGGATTCACGAATGGCGGGCGGCGGGCCGCACGGTGAGTCCGGCGCGGGGCGACGCGCTGGGCCGGCCGGCTGGCGCCGCCGGCAAGGCCTCCACGGCCGGGGAGACGACTTCATGAGGGTGCAGTTCCGGGTGAACGGGAAGCCGGTGACGGTGGAAGGGCGCCCCATGGACCGGCTGCTCGACGTGCTTCGGGAAGAGCTGACGCTCACCGGAACCAAGGAAGGCTGCGGCGAGGGGGAATGCGGCGCCTGCACCGTGCTCCTCGACGACGAACCGGTCCTCTCCTGCCTGACCCCGCTCTTCCAGTGCGAGGGGCGGTCGGTGGTCACCGTCGAAGGGGTGGCCCTGGAGCCCGGCGCGCGGGCGATGCTCGACCGCTTCGTGGCGGCGGGGGGAACCCAGTGCGGCGCCTGCACCCCGGGGATCGTAGTCACCGCGTGGCGCCTGGCCCGCGACCGCGACTCGGTGGGCCGGGAGGAGATCCTGACCGCGCTCGCCGGAAACCTCTGCCGCTGCACCGGGTACGAGGCGATCCTCCGCGGCCTGGAGAAGGAGAGCGCCTCATGAGCGCGGAAGCGCCGGCGGTTCGCGCGTACTCCCCCCGGACCCTGGCCGAGGCGCTGGAGGTGCTCTCCCTCGACCCCGAGGTGAAGCCGGTCGCCGGCTGCACCGACCTCCTGGTCACCACGCCCGAGGGACGGCTCGCCTGGCCCTCGGTGATGAGCGTGGTTGGAATTCCCGAGCTTCACACCCTGGTCCGCGACACCGACGGATGGCGGATCGGCGCGGCGGTGACGTTTTCCCGGATCCGGAGCGAGTCCGGGCTTCGGGAGACCTTTCCCATCCTGGCCGAGGCCGCGTCGGTGGTGGGGGGCTGGCAGATCCAGAACCGCGCCACCGTGGGCGGCAACGTGGTGAACGCAAGCCCGGCCGGAGACTCGCTCCCGGTGCTCCTGGCCCTGGGCGCCACCGCCATCGCGGTCGGCCCCAAGGGGGAGCGCGAGATTCCCTACGACCGGTTCCACACCGGATACCGGAAGACCGCGCTCCGGCCCGGCGAGATCCTGGGTGGCTCCGGCTACCCGACCCCCCCGCCGCCAGCGTGCAGCTCTTCCGGAAGATCGGGACCCGCGAGGCCCAGGCCATCAGCAAGGTGGTGCTGGCGTTCGTCGCGGAGGATCGCAAGGGGGTGCTGGCGGGGGTGCGGATCGGAGCGGGGAGCGTGGCCGCCACCCCGGTCCGGCTGAACGTGACCGAACTGGTTTGCGAGGGGCAGGTGCCCGGCGCCGCCCTGGCCGATCGTGCCGCCGAGGCGGCCGCGGGGGAAGTGACCCCCATCGACGACGTGCGCTCCACCGCCGGCTACCGGCGGCACGTGCTGGGGCGGGCGGTCCGGCGTCTGGTGCTCCGGGCCGCGGAGAGGATGAAAGCATGACCACGATCCGATTCACCCTGAACGGGAAGCCCCGCGAAGTGGAGGCGCGTCCCGGCGAGCCGCTCCTGGAGGTCCTCCGGAACCGCTGCGGCATCATCTCCACCAAGGACGGGTGCAGCCCCCAGGGCCAGTGCGGGTGCTGCCTGGCGCTCGTCGACGGGATGCCCAAGGTGACCTGCGCGGTGCCCGCGGAAAAGGCCGAAGGGAAGGAGATCCTGACCCTGGAGGGGCTCACCGCCGAGGAGCGGGATCTCATCGCCCGGTCGTTCGTGGCCGCGGCGGGGCTTCAGTGCGGGTTCTGCATTCCCGGGTTCGCGTTGCGGGCCAAGTGGCTCCTGGACAGGGATCCCGATCCCAGCCGCGAGGAGATCGCCAAGGCGATCGACGTGCACCTCTGCCGCTGCACCGGCTACGTGAAGATCCTGGACGCGGTCGAACTGCTGGCCAAGGCGCGCCGCGGCGAGGCCACCCCGGAGCTGGTGACCGACGGCCGCGTGGGGCAGCGGCTCGCGCGTTACCGGGGGCTGGACCTGGCCATGGGCGACCGCCCCTACGTGGACGACATGACCCGGGAAGGGATGCTCCACGGCGCGGTGGTGCTCTCGGAGCACGCCCGGGCGAAAGTGCTGAAGATCGACGTCTCCAGGGCGGCCTCGCTACCCGGGGTGGCGGCGGTGGCCACCGCCGCCGACGTCCCCGGCGAGCGCTGGTACGGTCTCATCTATCCCGACTGGCCCGGCTTCGTGGCGGAGGGGGAAGAGGCGCGCTGCGTAGGCGACGTCCTGGCCGCGGTGGCGGCGGTGGACGAGGCCACCGCGCGCGAGGCGGCCGCCCTGGTGGAGGTCGTCTACGAAGTCCTCGATCCGGTGCTCGACCCGTTCGAGGCCCTGGAGCCCGGCGCCCCCCGCGTGAACCCCAAGCACGACAACCTCGTCCAGAAGACGCTGATCAAGCGGGGCGACGTGGAGGCGGCTCGCAAGGCGAGCGCCCACGTGGTCGGCGGCACCTGGAAGACTCAGCGGATCGAGCACCTGTACCTGGAGCCCGAGAGCGCCCTGGCCGAGCCGCTTCCCGACGGGACGCTCTCCCTCTACACCCAGGGGCAGGGGATCTTCGACGACCGGCGGCAAGTGGCCGCGTTCCTGGGCATTCCGGAGGAAGAGCTGCGCGTGGAGCTGGTGCCCAACGGCGGGGCCTTCGGGGGCAAGGAAGACATGTCCATCCAGGCCCAGACCGCGCTCCTGGCCCGGATGACCGGCCGCCCGGTGAAGCTGACCCTGAATCGCGAGGAGTCGATCCGGATCCACCCCAAGCGCCACCCGATCACCATGACCTACACCATGGGCTGCGACGAGGACGGCATGCTCACCTTCGTCCAGGCCCGCATGGTGGGGGACTCGGGCGCCTACGCCTCGGTGGGCGGCAAGGTGCTGGAGCGGGCGGCGGGCCACTCCTGCGGCGCGTATCGCGTCCCGGTGGTGGACGTGGAGGCCCGGGCCGCCTACACCAACAATCCCCCCTGCGGCGCCATGCGCGGGTTCGGGGCCAACCAGGCCCACTTCGCGGTGGAGGGGGCCATGGACATGCTGGCCCGCAAGGCCGGCCTGGACGGCTGGGAGATGCGCTGGCGGAACGCCTTGAAGGTCGGCGACGTCTTCGCCACCGGGCAGGTGCTGGAGAAGTCGGTCGGTCTCCGCAAGACGCTGGAAGCGGTCAAGCCCGCGTACTACGGGGCGGTGCGCGACGGCAAGGCGGTGGGGATCGCCTGCGGCACCAAGAATACCGGGATCGGGAACGGCGCGATCGAATGGGGCAAGGCCCGGCTGGTGGTCGAGGCCGACGGCACGGTCTCGATCTACAACGGCTACACCGAGATGGGCCAGGGGCTCCTGACCGTGCTCATCCAGTGCGCGGTGGAGGTGACCGGGCTCCCCGCGTCGGTCTTCCGGCCCAAGGTGGATTCGACCTTCGCCCTGGGCTGCGGACAGACCACCGGCTCGCGGGCGACCCTGTTCGGGGGCCGGGCAGTGGCGAGCGCGGCGGGGAAACTGAAGGCCGATCTGGACCGGGGTCTGCAACTCGACGCGCTGGCCGGACGGATCTACGCCGCCGACGTGGTGATCGACGACACCACCGCCCCCGGAGCGGAGAAGGACGGAAAGATCAAGACGCACACGTCCTACGGCTACGCCACCCAGGTCTGCATCCTGGACGCCCAGGGCCGGGTGGAGCGGATGGTGGCGGCGCACGACGTGGGGCGGGCGGTGAACCCCGCCCTCTGCGAGGGCCAGATCGAGGGCTCGGTCCACATGGGCCTGGGGTACGCGCTCACCGAGGAGCTTCCCTGCCCCGACGGCATGCCGGCCACCTTCAAGCTCCGCGACCTCGGGGTGCTTCGCGCCCGCGACATGCCGCCGGTGGACGTGATCCTGGTCGAGGAGCCCGAGCCCGAAGGTCCCTTCGGCGCCAAGGGGGTGGGGGAGATCGGGCTCGTTCCCACCGCCGGCGCGGTGGCGGGGGCGCTCGAGGCCTTCGACGGCATCCGCCGCTACGTGCTCCCCATGAAGGACTCCCCCGCCTCGGCGGCGATGTCGGTGGGCCGGATCCGGGTGAAGAAGCGCGAAACGGTGAAATCATGACGGCGCCGCGCCGGGGCTTCCCCACGGCAGTCCGGCCATGACCGAGGCCTCGCTGGAGATCGGACCCGACCGCGAAGGCGTGGTCTATCGCATCCTGGACGGCCTGGTGGTGGAGGCCGCCCGCGAGGAGGATCTCGGCCCCGGCCGGGTGGCCGAGCGGTTGAACGCCGGCCGCGGGCGCGTGGAGCCGGGAGCGGTCAACTCCCACACGCACATCTACAGCGGCATGGCGCCCCTCGGCATGCCCGAGCCCGAGAAGCCCCCCCGCAACTTCCTGGAGATCCTGGAGCGCATCTGGTGGCGGCTGGACCGCGCGCTGGATGAGGCGTCCCTCCGCGCCTCCGCGCGGTTCTACGTGGCGCGGGCCCTGCTGGCCGGAACCTCGACCCTGGTCGATCACCACGAATCGCCGAACTTCGTGGCGGGCTCGCTCGACGTCCTCGCCGACGTCTGCGAGGACCTCGGCATGCGGGCGGTGCTCTGCTACGGCGCCACCGAGCGGAACCGCGGCGCGGAGGAAGCCCGGGAGGGGCTGCATGAATGCCGGCGTTTCATCATGACCAACCGGCGGCGGGCGGTGCGCGGGGTGGTCGGGCTCCACGCCTCGTTCACGGTGTCCGACCAGACCATCCGCGAGGCGGGCCGGCTGGCGCGCGACCTGGGGACGGTGGTCCACGTGCACGTAGCCGAGGACCTGGCCGACGTCCGCGACGCCGAGGCGCGCGGCTACGAGGGTCCACTGGAGCGCCTGCTGGCCCTGGACGGACTGCCGCCCGGCTCGATTCTCGCCCACGGCGTCCACCTGGGCGCGGCCCAGGTGCGGCGGGCGGCCGCGGAGGGGCTGTGGTTGGTGCAGAATCCCCGCTCCAACCTGGGCAATGGGGTGGGGTATCCTCGCGCGCTTCGCGCGAGCGACCGCACCGCCCTGGGCACCGACGGCTTTCCCGCCGACATGACCGAAGAGGCGGCGGAGCTGCGGCGGGGGGCGGCCGAGCACAACGAACCCGAGGCGGCGGTGGAGGCGCGCCTGGCCGGCGGCCGGCGGCTGGTGGGGGAGCGTTTCAAGGAGACGCTGTCTCCCCTGGCGGCAGGGTGCGCCTCGGACGTGGCGGTGTACGACGGGGGTTCGGGCGGAGTGAGCTTCGCGGGCCCGGGGCCGCGCCACCTGGTGGTGGCGGGACGGCTGGTGGTGCGGGACGGGGTCCTGGTCACCGCAGACTTCGACCGCATCCAGGACGAGGTGCGCGCCGGGGCGCCCAAGCTCTGGGAGCGCATGGAACGGTTCCCGTAGCCGGCCCCGGGTGCGGCCCGGGGGGCGGAGCGGGGGGCGGAGCGGTTCCCACCCGGCGGACGGACCGGAATTCAACCCCCGGGCGGGGGCGGCGGAAGTTTCCCCGGGGAGACGGGGTCGAATCGAAATCGCTTTCCGGAGTGGGACGATCACGTCATCAACGAGCGTGAGGGAAAGGGAAGAACGTGCCTGAGCTTGGATTGGAGAAACACGTCGTCGACCGGTCGGTGTACGAGAACAGCGTCAAGCGCTTCCGCGAGGCGGGGATCGTGCTTCCGACCTTCGCGGAGCTGGCGGATCCCGCGAGGATCGGCGGGCGCACCGCCGAGGCCCTGGCCGGGATCGACCCGGATGCGCCGCACCCCACGAACCTCTTTCGCGTCCACTGGTACAACGACGCCTCCCGCCGCGGGCTGGGCGAAGTCCCGCTCTACGTGGAGCTGCCGGAGTCGCTCACCGGCGTCCCGGCCCGGATCCTGGTCGCCCGGGGCGACCATTTCCCCATGATCCACGCCCACAAGGTGCTGGCCGCCTACGGTTGCCTGGCTCCCCGCGTGATCACCGGCCAGTTCGACCCCACCATCCACAAGGCGGTCTGGCCCTCCACCGGCAACTACTGCCGGGGCGGGGTGGCGATCTCGCGGATCATGGGCTGCCGCGGGGTGGCGGTGCTTCCGGAGGGGATGAGCCGCGAGCGCTTCGACTGGCTCGCGAACTGGGTCGCCGACCCCGAGGACGTGATCCGCACCCCCGGCACCGAGAGCAACGTAAAGGAGATCTACGACAAGTGCGCCGAGCTCGACCGCGATCCCCACAACATCGTCTTCAACCAGTTCAGCGAGTTCGGTAACTACCTGGCGCACTTCCTCTGCACCGGCCGGGCCCTGGAGCACGTGTTCGAGGACGCGGGCGGGGGCGGGGTGGGCCTGCGGCTCCGCGCCTTCGTCTCCGCCACCGGTTCCGCCGGAACCCTGGCCGCCGGCGACTATCTGAAGGAGCGCCACGGGGCGGTGATCGCGGCGGTGGAGGCGCTGGAGTGCCCCACCCTGCTCGAGAACGGGTTCGGCGAGCACAACATCCAGGGGATCGGGGACAAGCACGTCCCCTACATCCACAACGTCATGAACACCGACTTCGTGATCGCGGTCTCGGACCGGGACACCGACGGGCTGAACGTCGCGTTCAACACCGATGCCGGCCGCGAGGCGCTGGCCCGGCGGCACGGCGTGCCCGAACCGCTGGTGAGCGAGCTCGGCTTCCTGGGGCTCTCCAGCATCTGCAACGTGCTGGCCGCGATCAAGCTGGCCAGGTACTCGGGTTACGGACGGAACGACGTGATCGTGACCGTGGCCACCGACGGGGCCTCGATGTACCGCACGGAGCTGGAGAAGACGCTGAACGCGCGCTTCAACGGGAAGGTCGATCTCGCGGCCGCGTCCGGGATCCTGGGGCGGCACCTTTACGGCATGGGAACCGATCACATGATGGAGCTGTCGCTGGCCGACCGGCGGCGCATCTTCAACCTGGGGTACTACACCTGGGTGGAGCAGCAGGGGATTCCGATCCCGGACTTCACCGCGCGGCGGAGCCCGGCGTTCTGGACCGACCTGCGGTCCCTGGTCCCGGCCTGGGACGCCATGATCGCGGAGTTCAACGAGCGGACGGGGGCGGCCAGGACGGTGGGCGCCTGAGGCCGTGAGCGCTCCGTTGACCTCGCTGGTCTGCTCGGGCTGCGGAGCGGCGGTTCCGCCGGACGAGCCCTATCCCTTCCGGTGCCCGGCCGCCCGCCCCGGCGACGACGTGGACCACGTGCTGCGGCGCGTGCTCGATACCGGCCGCCTGGCCGCCGAAGTGGACATCCAGGAGCTTTTTTCCGACCCGGAGGCGAATCCCTTCGTCCGCTATCGAAGGCTCCTGCATTCCTACAACGTCGCCCGCGCTCGCGGCATGTCGGACCAGGATTTCGTGGCGCTGGTCCGGGACCTGAACGGGCGGGTGGCCGAGGTGGACGGCGCCGGGTTCCAGGTCACCCCGTTCGGGAGGTCGGAGCCCCTGGCCAAGCGTCTGGGCCTGGGGCCGGAGGCGGCGCTCTGGGTGAAGGACGAGACCGGAAACGTCTCCGGTTCCCACAAGGGCCGGCACCTCATGGGCATTCTTCTATGGCTGGAAGTGGCGGCGCGGACCGGGCTCACCGGGGGCGGCAAGGCAAGGGCACGGCTCGCGATCTCGAGCTGCGGCAACGCCGCGCTGGCCGCGGCGGTCACCGCGCGGGCGGCCCGGATGCCCCTGGAGGTCTTCGTGCCGCCCGACGCCGAGCCCCGGGTCCTGGACCGGCTGGCCGCCCTCGGGGCGACGGTCATGCCCTGCCCGCGCGCCGGCGACACGCCCGGCGATCCCTGCTATCACGCCTTCCGCCGGGCGGTGGAGGAAGGCGCGCTCCCGTTCAGCGTGCAGGGGAACGAGAACGGTCTGACCGTCGAGGGCGGCGAGACCCTGGCCTGGGAAATGGTCTCGGTCCTCATGGGAGAAGGCCGCACCCTGGACCGGCTCTTCGTGCAGGTCGGGGGCGGCGCCCTGGCCAGCGCGTGCATGCAGGGCTTCGCCGAGGCCTTCGAGCTGGGCCTGTCCCGGCGCGTGCCCGCGCTCCATGCCGTTCAGGCCCTGGGCGCCTGGCCGCTCAAGCGCGCCTACGACCGGGTGGCGGGGGCGGTGGTGGCGCGCCGGCTCCGCGAGGGGGAGACCCCGGAGGCGGTGCCGGAATCGCCGGCGGGGCTGGCCGCGTTCCTCCACGACGAGGTCCCGTGGGAGGACGTGGCCGCGGAGCTGGATCACGCCGCGCGCCACCGGTCGGCCTTCATGTGGCCGTGGGAGACCGCGCCCGAGAGCATCGCCCACGGGATACTGGACGACGAGACCTACGACTGGCGGGCGGTGACCGAAGGCATGCTGCGTTCGGGCGGCTTTCCCATCGTGGTCTCGGAGGATCTCCTCACCGAGGCCAACGAGGCCGCGGTTATCCGGAGCGGCATCTCCGTGGACCCCACCGGTTCGGCGGGTTTCGCGGGGGCGCTGGCCTTCCGCCGCGACCCGGGGTTCGGCCCCGACGACGAGGTGGCGGTTCTCTTCACCGGAGTGGAGCGGTAGGCTCTTTCACCGGCCGGTCCGGCGGTTCAACCTTGGCCGGGGGGCGTCATGGCGCGCATCCGCATCGAGTATCCCGAGCGCACGCTCCACACCGAGACCGTGCCCGTCCGCATCACCGATCTGAACTACGGGCGGCACCTGGCCCACGACCGGCTGGTGTCGCTCCTGCACGAGGCCCGGGTGGGGTTCTTCCATGCGCTGGGCTTGGAGGAGTGGGACATCGGCGGGGTGGGGATCATCCTGGTGGGTCTCGCGGTGAGCTACCGGCGCGAGGTGTTCCACGGGCAGACTCTGTCGATCGACGTGGCGGTGGCCGAGGTCGGCTCGCGCGGCTGCGAGCTGGCCTACCGGGTTCGCGACCGCGCCACCGGCGAGGTGGCGGCGCTCGCCGCCACCGGATTGCTCTTCTACGACTACGAGGCGCGCAAGGTGGTCGCGGTCCCGGAGCGGTTCCGGGCGCGGGTGTCGTGACCGGGTAGGTGTCCCGGCGGCGCGGTTGTCGTGGCCGGGTGGGTGCCCTAACGGCGCGGATGTCGTGGCCGGGTGGGGGCGTGACCGCGGGGCCGGCCGGGGCGCGTCGCGGCGGGCGGGATGCCGACCCCGGTCCCTCTACCGGTCGAGTTTGCGGGGCCGGCGTGCCAGGTTGTGGACCCGGGTCCCTATGCTCGGCGACTTGGGTGGTCGATCGCCACGGGAGGCGAACCCGGCTTTCTACGCCGCGACCCGGGCCCCTATTCCCGGCGACTGGCCTGATCGCCCTCCCGCGGCAACGTGGACTCGGGTCCCGATCGCGGACGGGGTGCGTGATACGAGTCCGGAGCGACCGCGCCGTGGTGTGGACCCGGGGCCCAACCCCGAAGGGTTCGCGCCATCCGATCCGGCACCGACGCGGGGCGATGTGGACCCGGGTCCCGATTCCCGGTGACTGGCCTGATCGCCCCCCCGCGGCAACGTGGACCCGGGGCTCCACCGCAAAGGGTGCGCCATCCGATCCGGCACCGACGCGGGGCGATGTGGACCCGGGTCTCCCCCGGTCAAATGCGCGGGCCCGGCGTGCTAGGTTGTGGACCCGGGTCCCTATTCCCGGTGACTGGCCTGCCCCCCCCCCGCGGCAACGTGGACCCGGGTCTCCCCCGGTCAAATGCGCGGGGCGGGCGTGCTAGTGTTCCGTATTGGAAGTCATGTTAACGACGGCGGCGCACGGCCTACTTGACGAGGTCGGCGGGTTCGCGGGTCCAGATGAAGGGGACGGGGTGGTCGTTCCAGTGCTTGATGTAGTTGCGGATGTGCTGGATCAACGCCTTGACCGAATCGAAGGAGCCGCGGCGGACGGACTTGCGAGTGAGGATGCTGAACCAGGCTTCGACGAGGTTGAGCCAGGAGGCGCCGGTGGGGGTGAAGTGGAAGTGGATGAGGGGATGGGCCTCCAGCCACGCTTGGACGGCGGGAGTTTTGTGGGTCGAGGAGTTGTCGAGGATCACGTGGAGCTCGACGCCGCGGTACTGCTTGGCGATGCGGTTCATGAAGTGGAGGAAGTCGGCGGCGGTGTGCCGGTCTCGGCACTCGCCGAGGACCTCGCCAGAGGCGACCTCGAGGGCGGTGTAGAGGCTGGTCAAGCCGTTGCGCTGGTAGTCGTGGGACTGGCGCTCGGGGATCCCGGGGCGCAGGGGGAGGATGGGCTGGGTGCGGTTGAGGGCCTGGATCTGGGTCTTCTCGTCGACGCTGAGGACGACCGCATGGTCGGGGGGGTTCAAGTAGAGTCCGACGACGTCGTGGATCTTCTCCTCGGCATCGGGGTCGCTGGTGAACTTGAAGGTCTGGACCTGGTGGGGCCGGAGATCGTGGGCCTTCCAGAGGCGGTGGACGGTGGTGTGGGAGACGCCGACCTCGGCGGCAAGCTCCCGGGAGCTCCAGTGGGAGCGGCCGTGGCCCGGAGGCTTGAGGGTCATGGCAACGATGCGGGCACGCCTGCGGTCGGAGATGGTCCGGGGCCGGCCGGAACGGGGTCGGTCCTGGAGTCCGGCCAGGCCTTCCTCAGCGAACCGGCGTCGGAGGCGGCTGACCTGGACGGGGGTGTAGCCGGTGAGGCGGGCGACCTCGGCGCCGGAGAGGTCATCGGCCAGGAGCAGGATGACGCGGGCCCGCCGGGACAACCCGGCGGGGGCGGAGCTGGAGCGCTGGAGCCGTTCGAGCTCGGCGCGCTCGTCGGGCTCCAGGACGATGGGACGAGAATGGTTGGCCATGACCCCTCCAGGGAGAGAGTGTACCTGGAGGTATCTTAATACAACTTACGTTACGGAACACTAGGTTGTGGACCCGGGTCCCGATTCCCGGCGACTGGCCTCATCGCCCCCCCCGCGGCAACGTGGACCCGGGGCTCCCCCGGTCAAATGCGCGGGGCCGGCGTGCTAGGTAGTGGACCCGGGTCCCGATTCCCGGTGACTGGCCTGATTGCCCCCCCGCGGCGATGCGGACCCAGGTCTCCACCGGTCAAATGCGCGGGGCGGGCGTGCTAGGTTGTGGACCCGGGTCCCTATTCCCGGTGACTGGCCTGATCCCCCCCCCCGCGGCGATGCGGACCCGGGTCCCGATTCCCGGCAGGCTGCGTGACACCGGTCCGGGGAGGGGCGGCAATCGCGGCGAATACCCGGGTATCGTACTGCGTTACAATACGATAGCCGGGTAGGCACGGTCCGGGAAAACGTCCGCCCCGCCCCCCCCGCTTCGTCCGCCCCGACCCCCCCCGCTTCGTCCGCCCCTAGCTCCCCCGCTTCGTCCGCCCCGAGCCCCGCCGCGCGAAGCAGAGCGCGGACCAGGTGGCGTTGACCGAGCAGATCTTGAAGTCCACCCAGCCCCGCTCCAGGCCGTACGCCCGCACCGCGGACTGGACGAGATCGGTCGCGGCGCCGGAGGCCTGCTTCGGCCAGGCCAGCCAGAGCGCGCCGGCCTCGGACACGGTGCGCGAGGCGGCGGGGAAGCGCCGGGCCAGCTCCGCCTGCGACCGCGCGAACAGCACGACCAGCTCCGCCCGCCCCGCGGCGCGCCGCCGCAGGGTCACGCCGCCGGGCAACGGCCCCAGCTCCGCCTCGAACCCCTCCGGCGCTCCGGCCAGCGCCACCGCGAGCCCCGACTTGATCCCGAGCTTCTCCACCAGGGGCCGCCCGGCGAAGCGCTGCATGTAGCTCGGCGCGACCGGATCTGAAACCGGATGCGCCAGGGCCCGCCGGATTGCGCCTCGGACCGAACGCCACGCCGTGTAGGTCGCGTCCGGAAGCATCGCCCGCACTCCCGCCACCTTGTCCGGATCGCCCCCCACGAACACCAGCGGCACCCGGCGCGTGGCCTTGGACCCGCGGAGCGCCGCCCCGGCCTCGCGCCCGTACGACGGCAATCGGGAGAGATCGATCACGAAGGCCTCGGGGGGGGATGCGCGGAAGCCACGCAAAGCGGGGCCGCCCGTCGTCCAGTGGACGGCCACCTCGTGGCCGGCGGCGCGCAGGCGCTCCGCGCGTTCCTTTGCCTCCGCCTCGTGCCAGTGCATGTACACGAGCCTGCTCATGTCCTCCTCCAAGAATCCATCGGAACTCGTCCGCTATTGCTTGGACTTGGCCGCTTCCTCGAACAGCTGGGGGATCCGGTCCAGGACTTTGGGCCCGAGCCAGGGATGAAGTTCCACCGCCAGGCGGCCGGCCTGGACCGCGGGATCGCTGGCCACCAGGGCCTCGGCTTCCTCGCGTGAGGCCGCCCGGTAGACGAAGATCCCGCGCAGCTCCCCGTCATCCAGGAAGGGACCGGCCAGCACCAGCTTCCCCGCCTTGGAGAGCCGCCGGATGTTGGCCATGTGGGCGGCCTGGATGCCGGCGAGTTCGGTGGAGTCGATGGTGGCGGCCATGGGGCCCCGATGGATGAGCCCGAACCAGTACGAAGCCGTCCCCGGCGGGGCGCCGGGGGGAGCCCCCGGCGGGGGCGCGGCCGCCGGGTCGGCCCGGCCGGGGCCGGGGGTGATCAGGGCGAGGCCGAGGGCGACGGCGATGAGGAGAAGCCGGATACGCATGACGCGCCTTTCGGGGTTGGGGCCGGGGGACGGAGCGCCGCCAGTATAGAAGAGCCCGGGTCTGCGCGGGAACCGGGCCCCCGCCGCCGGTACTTCAAGCCCGGGCGCCGAATCGGCTTATCCAGCCGACCGCACGCCCCCGCCCCGGTCGATGTGCAAGAATCATCCGGTCGATTCCGGAAGCGCCGGAGCCCCGTATCCCCGCCGCGTGCGGACCCGTCGAGAAGGAGTGGAACGATGCCGGATCTCGTGTACGCCGAGCCCTTTCCCCTGGCCAAGGACACCACCCGCTACCGGTTGCTGAGCGCGGACGCGGTGTCGGTGGCTCGGTTCGAGGGGGAGGAAATCCTCAAGATCCGCCCCCAGGCGCTGGCCGACCTCGCGCGCGAGGCCATGCGCGACGCGTCCTTCCTGCACCGTACCGCGCACCTGGAGCAGGTGGCGGCCATTCTCGACGATCCCGCCGCCAGCGCCAACGACCGCGGAGTGGCCCTGGCCATGCTCAAGAATGCGGAGGTGGCGGCCAAGGGCATCCTCCCCATGTGCCAGGACACCGGGACCGCGATCGTGATGGGGAAGAAGGGGCAGCGGGTGTGGACCGGGGGCAACGACGCCGCCTACCTCACCCAGGGAATCTTCGAGACCTACCGCGACCGGAACCTCCGCTACTCGCAGACGGTCGCGCTCACCATGTACGAGGAGATGAACTCGGGGAACAACCTCCCCGCGCAGATCGACATCGGTGCCGTGGACGGGATGGAGTACACGTTCCTCTTCGTGGCCAAGGGGGGCGGGAGCGCGAACAAGACCTATCTCTACCAGGAGACCAAGGCGCTCCTGAACCCGGAGCGGCTGGAGGCGTTCCTGCTCGAGAAGATGAAGACCCTCGGGACCGCCGCCTGCCCGCCCTACCACCTGGCGTTCGTGATCGGGGGGACCTCGGCCGAGAGCACGTTGAAGACGGTGAAGCTCGCCTCCGCCCACTACCTGGACGGGCTGCCCGGCTCCGGTGACGTGGGCGGGCGCGCCTTCCGGGACCGGGAGCTTGAGGCGAGGCTGCTCGAAGCCGCCCAGGGGACCGGGATCGGCGCCCAGTTCGGGGGCAAGTACTTCGCGCTGGACGTGCGGGTAGTCCGGCTCCCGCGGCACGGCGCCTCGTGCCCGGTGGGGATCGGGGTCTCGTGTTCGGCGCACCGCAACGTCAAGGCCAAGATCAACCGCGACGGCATCTGGATCGAGGACATGGAGCGCAACCCCGGCCGCTTCATTCCCGAACGCTACCGGGCCGAGCACGATCACGGCACGGTGAAGGTCGACCTCAACCGGCCCATGGCGGAGATCCTGGCCGAACTCACCCGGTACCCGGTCAAGACCCGGCTCTCGCTTACCGGCCCCATGATCGTGGCCCGCGACATCGCTCACGCGAAGATCAAGGAACGGCTGGACCGGGGTGAACCGATGCCCGAGTACCTCAAGAACCACCCGGTCTACTACGCCGGGCCGGCCAAGACGCCGGCGGGGATGCCCTCGGGATCGTTCGGGCCCACCACCGCGGGGCGGATGGACTCGTACGTGGACCTCTTCCAGTCCCGGGGCGGTTCCATGGTGATGATCGCCAAGGGGAACCGGAGCCGGCAGGTGACCGACGCCTGCAAGAGCCACGGCGGGTTCTACCTGGGCTCGATCGGCGGCCCCGCCGCGATTCTCGCCCAGGACAACATCCGCAAGGTGGAGCTCCTGGAGTATCCGGAGCTGGGGATGGAAGCGATCTACCGGATAGAGGTCGAGGACTTCCCCGCCTTCATCCTGGTGGACGACAAGGGGAACGACTTCTTCGCTCAGCTCGGCTGAGCGGCGGCGCAACCCTCCCTCGAACGTGCCCGGGCGGCTCGCCGGGGGGTGCGGTGTTCCCAGGTCGCCCCCCGGCGCGGAGCCGCGCGCCGAGGCCTCGGTCCGCCCCCCCGGCGGCGCCCGCTCAGCGCCGGCCCTAGAAATCCAGCCAGCGGGTGAGCTTCATCGCCACCACGTTGTCGCTCCGTGCCGAGAAGAGCGACGACACGTCCCGGTGGAAGTCGAACTCGCCGGGATGGTTCTGATCCACCCCGTTCCGGGTCCATACCAGGTAGAAGGTGGAGCCGGGGCGGTACTCCCAGCGGAGCACCAGGTTCACCCGGAGCGACTTGTAGTTGAAGTTCGGGTTCGCGATGCTGAAGGGGTCGCCGCCGTGACCCGGAACCACGGTGTACTCGTCCGAGGCCGGGTCGTAACCGATCGAAGAGCCGTCCTCGCCGTAGGCGTTGAAGTCGAAGGTGCCCGCCTCGGCGTACTCCTGGAAGTGGGAGTACTTCCCGACCGCGATCAGCGGCTGAAAGTAGCTCTGCAGGGTGAGCCGGGGAGTGAACGCCCAGTTCACCCGCATGCCCATGCTGAGCTCCTTGTAGTCCAGGGCCGAGAACACGTATCGATGACCGTAGGTGGCGGCGGCCGGATCGTCCACCGTGGTCACGTATTGGGCCTTGTCCACCTCGCGGCTGAAGCCGGGACCCATGGTGATCTTGAGCGCGCCGGTCGGCTGGAGCGAGAGGTCCACTCCGGTGAAGTCGTTCCACTCTCCGGCATTGTTGCGCCCGGCGCCGAAGTACGCGGTCCCCTGATAGCTCTTCCGTGAGTCGGAGTTCAGGTAGACGTTAAACTCCTTGTGGACCGGGATCCGCACCTTGGGTCCGCCGCGGGTGGCGGTGGTGCTGTAGTAGGGCGGGTTGTAGAAGAACTCCCCGTTGGCGTTCCAGTAGTTGGAGAAGGTCCCGTCCCACCAGAGGCCGGCGCCGCCGCCGTTCCGGGTCCCCCCGAAGTCCCAGGTCCAGTAGGTGGCCAAGGTGGCGCTGCGGTTCCGGAAGTGCTTGGTGGGTTCGGTCCACCGGTGCCCCACCGCCAGGTGGTAGTTCACCTGGTCGGCCCGGTTGCGATAGCCGAGGTCGTTGATCTCGTAGCCCGGCGAGCTGGCTCCGAGGCCGGTGTTGAGGGTGATGTCGCCGCGCTCCTTGTTCAGCAGGACCCGCGAGGCCCACCCCGAGAGCGAGGTGCGGTTGGGGTCGAAGCGGGCATGGGTCTGGTCCGGCCGCTGGTAGTAGTGGACCGAGGACGTCTGCTGGGCGGCGATGTCCTCGGCGCTTCCCTGGATCAGGCTCCCGGTCATGTAACCGCGCACCGCCCACGTATCCTTGTTGCCGAAGTGGACCCACCCATCCACCCCGCCGGTGTAGGCGTTGCGGTTCACCGACTCCCGGGCCAGGTCGGTGGAGAGGTCGCGATGCACTCCGGTCAGGATGGCCCCGAATGCGTGGCGTCCGTTGGGGGCCTCGCGGTTCACCCGGACCAGGCCGTAGCCGCTCATCGGCTCCGCGAGCTGGGTCCAGGTGTGTCCACCCGAGGACAGCGTGTAGTCCTCCTTGTCGGTGAGCGCGCCGAGCACGCCGACCTGGTAGGGGCCGAGCTTCCCGGTGGCCTTGGCCGCGCCCAGGATGGTGGAGGCGGAGACGGGCTCCTGATAGTCGTAGCTGCGGGCCACGTCGAGTTGCGGGGCGCGCCCGATACGGCGGCTGTAGAAGAGGATCGGGTCCAGCCAGTTGAAGTTCCAGTTGTTGTTGGTCCCCTCCGAGCCGAAGTTGAACACGTTGGCGTCCTGGACGAAAAACGGCCGCTTCTCGTCGTAGTAGGTTTCGCTATCGGAAATGTTGACCACCGCCGGATCCACCTCCACCTGGCCGAAGTCGGGATTCACGGTGGCGTTGAGGGTCAGGTTGCTGGTGAGCCCCCACTTGAGGTCGCCCCCGGCGGCGTAGTCGTAGCGCGATCCGTCGTTGAAGGGGTCGCCCATCGAGTGCTGCAGGTACTCTCCCTTGGCGGTGCCGTAGAGGAGGAGTTCCCGGTCGGCCGAGTCGGTGATGCCGCGGATCCCGATGAGATCCGGAAACCGGCTGTTGTGGCCGGATTCAGTGCGCCGGCGCAGGAAGAGATCGTCGCGGCCCCCGTTCCGCTTGTAGCGGCGGCTCACGTTCACCCCCCAGACCTGTTCCTCGCGGTTGGGGAAGCGGAGCTGGGAGAAGGGGATCCGCATCTCGCAGGTCCAACCCAGCGAGTCCACCTTGGTCGCGCAGTCCCAGACCGCGTCCCAGGAGGGATCGTCGTAGCCGTCGTTGCTGAGGACCGCGTCGTAGACGAGTCCGCCCGCGCCCACCAGGAAGAAGTACCCGTTCCGGTCGTCGTTGTAGGTGTCGAACTCCAGCGCCACCGCGTCGGTGGGCGAGTAGTCGTCCCGGCGGGCGACGGCGGTATCGATCGACTCGGGGGCGGTGTCGTAGAGGCGGAAGGCGGCGTAGATGGCGTCGTGGTCGTAGGCGATCCACCAGCGGGTCTTCTGCACGGGCGGCACCCCGTTGCTGGGTTCGATCTGGATCAGCCCGTCGTTGCCCGGGGTCTGCCAATCCTTCTCGTTCAGGATTCCGTCCACCTTCACCCCGGCGGTCAGGGGGCGCGCCTCGTAGACGTGATGGGTGATCCCGTTCGAGTCGGGGGGGGCCTCGGTCTGGTTGGCTCCGGCCGGGAGGATCGCGCCGAGGAGCGCCGGCAGGGCCAGAAGCGGGGCCCGGAAGTGAGCGAGCGGTCGTGGATTCGACGGCTGCATGGAGGGCTCCATCCACCTATTCCCTTGTGTTGCAAGGGATTGTGGAAAACGGAGGAGGGGTATCCGTCCGGCTCGACATCACATTAGACGAAGGCCGGAGGGAAAACGTTCGATTTCTTCTCGGGGGTCCGGGTGTATATTCCGCCCGGAGCCCAAGGCGTTCCCCCACCCGGCATTCCGGCTCCGAACAACGCCGCCTCGATAGCGGCGGCAGCCGCCCTGGCCCCGCCGGGCGCGAGCCGACCCAGTGGGAACGGGCCGCGTTCCCGCTCCCCCGGACGGAGGGCTCGCCCCGGGCTTGGCGGCCGCCCTCCGTCCGTCGATCCCATGGACTTGGGTTAGGGGTGCCCTGATGCACTGGTCACATCGTCTCTTCTCCGGCCGGCTTCGACCTCGGCCGGCCGTTCTTCTCTTGTTCCTCGGAGTGCTGCTATGGGGGGCGACGCCGGCCGCCGCCGTGCCGGTTTCGCAGATCGTGCGGCCCGATCCGGACCTGGGGATCCTTACCCTGGGTTCGAACCTGTACGCGGAGTGGGCCGGCTACGATCCCAACACCGGCGGGCCGGTCGCCGGCTTCTACTACAAGCTGCTGCGGCTCGATACCCTGAACCCCCCGGTCAGCGTGTTCATCGCGCAACCGAGCCTTCTCGACACCCAGGGGGGCCCGTGGATCTTCCAGAGCGCCGGCACGACGGCGGTGAACCTACCCGTGGCGACGCCCGGCTCCTATCTCTTCGGAGTCCGGGCGGTGGATTCGACCGGGGTGGAGGAGACGGCCCTGAACTACGGCCGGAACGCCCTCCTCTTCCGGTCCCTGGTGAACGGGGGCCTTCCGACGCTGGTTCTCATCGAGTCCGCGGTCGGGACCCTGGTCTACGACGTACCCGGCCAACTGTACGATCGTGACATTCCCCAGGACGTCGCCCTCCGGTTCGAGGTCGGGTGCGGTGCCAGCAGCTACGGCGGGCACTGCGCGGACCACCGGTGGGGGCTGGACCTGGCCGACCCCGACTCCGCCGCCGGCTGGTCGCCCTACTCGGTGAGTCCGCAGATTCCCCCGATCTCGTTCTCCGCACCGGGCGACCATACCCTCTTCGTGGAGGTCCGGGACGACCTCGGGTCGACCCAGCGGGGAGAGGTGATCCTGCACGTGAAGCCGATGGCCTTCGACCGGAAGGTGCTCCTCGTCGACGATGCGGTGAACGCCACCTACCCCAACGACGCCCAGAGCGACGCCTTCTGGGACGCTCTGATCCACGATTCCGGCCGGTTCGGGGCGGGGGACGTGGAGCGGTACGACGCCTTCGGCGCGGGCGACTACGTCTACCTGGAGCCCCCGGAATTGAGCTTGGAGCAGCTCGGCCACTACCGCCTCATCATCCTGGACACCAACGGCGCCGGCCACAACGGGGTGTCCGAACTCTTCGAGGAGACGGCGCGCCACGCCTGGCTCGCCGGGTACCTGCGGGCGGGGGGCCGGCTGTGGCTCACCGGGACCCTCACCGTGGCCGCAACCACCGCGACCCCCAACAACCAGAGCGCCGACTTCACCTACCCCAAGGAGTTCCCCGGGCCGTTCGCGAGCCGGTTCCTGAAGCTCGCGTCGCCGAACGTCAACAACGACAAGGCGGCGTCCCAGCGGAACAGCCTGGTGGCGGTGAACCCCTTCCCCGGGAAGCCGGAGGTCTATCCCCGGATGGAGATGGACCCGGCCAAGATCAACCCGTTCCAGGGGGCGATCCTCCGCGCCGACGCGGTGTTCGACCCCATCGACCTCTCCGCGGGGGGCGCCGAGGGCGGCGTCCTCGACTCCCTCTACGTGTACCGGACCTACGGCGCCGAGATCTCGGGCCAGTCCTCCGCCTACACCAACAAGCTGACCGGGCTCCGCTGGCACGACGACGGCCCCGATCCCCGGCACGGCCGCGTCCAGTGGTTCGGCTTCCCCATGTACTACTGGAAGAAGGCGCAGGCCCAGCAGGTCTTTGACCGCACCATCGACTGGTTCAACCTGGACGCGCCGGTGCCGGTGACGCTGGCCGCGTTCACCGCGACCTGGACCGGAACCGGCGCCGAGATCCGGTGGCGGATCTCGGATGCCGCCGGCCTGGCCGGGTTCGACGTGTACCGCGAGGCGGCGGGCGAAGAACGGGTACGGGTGAACGGCGCGCTTTTGACCGGCGGCCCGGAGTTCACGTTCACGGACCCGGAGGCGCCGGCCGCCGGTGCCGGCTACTGGCTCTCCGAGCGCGACCGTTCGGGCGGGCGCACCTGGCACGGCCCGGTGGCGCTGGCCCCCCGGGAACCGGTGCGGTTCACGTTGGCGCTCCGGGCGGCGCCCAACCCGTTCACCGCCGCCGCCACCGTCCGGTACACGCTCCCGGCCGCGGCGCCCGTCACCCTGGACGTGTTCGACGTCCAGGGCCGCCGGGTGGCGCGGCTGGTGGACGGGGACCAGGAGGCCGGCGATCACACCACGTCCTGGAACGGCCGCACCGAGACCGGCGCTCGCGCCTCCGTCGGGCTCTATCTGATCCGGCTCCAGGCCGGCGGGGAGCAGCGGGTGGTGCGGGCGGTGCTCACGCGGTAAGAGCGGCGCCGCGTCCCTGATCGAGACGACCAAGAGCCTGGGAGCCGGACGGCGTCCCGGGCTCTTCCTTTTCCGGGCGGGAGCGGGGCCCGCCTACCCCCCGGTCTCCATCGCCTGCTCGACCTCGAGGTCGACCGCGGTGAGCGAGAGGTGGATGTCCTGAAGGAACGCGATCAGGGACCCGATGAGGCAGGCCAGCCCGATCACGAAGAGCGCCACCAGGACGCCGGTGGGCGACCCGCCGAACACCGACGACAGGAAGAGCACGATCATGAGGAGGCTCACGCAGAGCACGTTCATGGTGGCGAGGATGATCGAGCCGCGCACGAGCCGGGAGCGCTTGCGCAGGATCGCGAGCTGGCGGAGAATCATGCCGCGGCCGGCCTCAGGCGCGGCCGGAAGCTCCCGGGTGAGCGCGCGCGAGCGATCGATGATCCGGCCGAACCGGTTGGTGATGGTGAGGAGCAGGAGGCCCACCCCCGAGATCAGGATCACCGGGCCGAGGGCGGCCTGGAGATCGGGAATGAGCCGGCTCAGGGAACCCATGTGAAGCCTCCTCCAACCTGCCGGGGCGCCCTCCGACCCCCGGACCGGAGCCCGAATTCCCCGTCCGGATTTCGGTGGAGCGGGCGCCGGGAAGATCCTAACCTCATCGGCATGAACGCACCATCACTGCCCTCGCGCGACGAGATGCTCCGGGCCTTCCACGCCGGCGACGCCGGCTACGAGGGGGTCTTCGTGGTCGCGGTCCGCACCACCGGCATCTTCTGCCGGCCCACCTGCACCGCCCGGAAGCCCCTCCCCGAGAACACCGAGTTCTATCCCGCGGCCCGGGACGCGCTCCTGGCCGGTTACCGCCCATGCAAACGCTGCCGCCCGCTGGAACCGGCGGGGGCGCCGCCGGATTGGCTCCGGGACCTGGTGGACCGGGTGGACGCCGACCCCGCCCGCCGCTGGACCGACCGGGACCTGCGGGACCGGGGGCTTTCCCCGGAACGGGTCCGGCGCTGGTTCCAGACCCATCACGGCATGAGCTTCCACGCCTACAGCCGCTCCCGGCGCCTGGGGTTGGCGCTGGGCCGCATCCGGCAGGGAGAAACGGTGATCGAGGCGGCCATGGACGGGGGATACGACTCCCTGAGCGGCTTCAACGAGGCCTTCCGCAAGCTCCTCGGCACCTCGCCCCGCGGCGCCCGGGGCGGCCCGGTGGTGGTGCTGAACCGTATCCCCACCGCGCTCGGCCCCATGCTGGCCGGAGCCACCGAAAGGGACCTGGTCCTGCTGGAGTTCGTGGATCGCCGAATGCTGGAGACCCAGTTCCGCCGGCTCCGGGCGCGGCTGGGCTGCGCCATGGTCCCCGGCGACAACGCGGTCCTCGCCCACACCGCCCGGGACCTCGAGAACTACTTCTCGGGCCGGTCCCTGGACTTCACCGTGCCCTACGCCGCCCCCGGGACCGCCTTCCAGGAGACGGTATGGGAGGCGCTCACCCGGATCCCCGCCGGTGGGACCGTCAGCTACGGGGAACTCGCCGCCCGGATCGGCCGCAAGGCGGCGGTGCGCGCGGTGGGCCGGGCGGTGGGGGACAACCGCCTCGGCATTCTCATCCCCTGCCACCGGGTGGTGGGGGCCCACGGCAAGCTCACCGGCTACGGCGGCGGGCTCTGGCGGAAGCGGCGTCTCCTGGAGCACGAGGCGGCGGTCGCCGCCGGAGCCGCCGAATCCGCCGGAAGCCGGCCGCGCCCCGCGAAGCAGGGCGAGACCGTTACCGCGCGATCCGGAAGTTGAAGGCGCCGGTGCCGTACTGCATGTAGAGGCGGAGCCAGAAGGGAAGGAGCATTTCCATCCCGCGGGCGCCGGTGACGTCGCCGACGTCGATGATCGACTTCCAGCCGAACTCGCGGGAAGCCAGCTCCGCCACCGCCTGCCGGGCTCCGGCGTCGTTCCCGCAGAGGAAGAGGTCGTGCGCTCCCGCCACCATCGCGGGGTCCACCATGACCATGCAGTTCATGGTGTTGAACGCCTTCACCACCTTCGTCCCGGGGAATTCGCGCTGGATCTGCTCGGCCAGGGAGTCGGTGTTGCAGACCGAGAGCACCGGCGGCATGCCGTGCGAGAAGTCGAGCGGGTTGGCCACGTCGATCAGGATCTTTCCCGCCAGCGGGTCCGCCCCCGCCGCCCGGAGCGCCTCCAGGGACGCCGTTCCCGCGGTGCAGTTGAAGAGCATCTCGCCGAAGGCGGCGGCGTCGGCGAAGGTTCCGTGCGAAGCGCGCTCGCCGTGGCGCTTGGCCCATTCCGCTCCCCGGGGATTGTTCGGCCCCCGCGAGCCCATGCGGACCTCGTGGCCGTTCTCCACCAGCTTCGAGGCCAGGGTATCTCCCACCGCTCCCGTTCCGAACACGCCGAATCGCATGAGTGATCTCCTTGCTGACGATGAGTCGACGATCGATTTCAAACCGGGGCTCCCGCCGCCGGCATCCAGTGTTCACGCAGGAAGTCCGCGGCCGGCTCCAGATCGACGCCCATGGCGAAGTCGATCATCTCCGGCACCTTCTTCACCGCGTCCATGGGAAAGGACTCCCCGGCCGGAAAGACTGGGGCCAAACGATGGTACCGCGCCCCCAGAAGCTGCCGGCACTCGAAGTCGGCGATTCCCGCCACCCCGTCCAGGATCAGGCTGATGAGCGGCTTCACCCATTGCACCTCGCCCCAGTCGTGCCGCTTCCCTTTGATGTAGACGAGCTGGGTGCCGGTCCCCACCGAGAGGAGCGCCACCTCGTCCAGCGGCGGGCGCCGCGGCCACCGCCGGTCCATCGCCTGCGCCAGGGCGCACATGGCGGGGTTGGGGGCGTAGACCCCGCCGTCCACGTATCCGTCCTCGGACGCGAAATAGGTCGGCGCGGCGCTGGTGTAGACCCCGACCGCGGCGGCGGACGCCGAGGCGTCGGAGTCCGGCCCGGGGAAGTTGTGGAAGAGCTTGGGCTTCCAGCGGCGCCGGGCCGGATCGGGGTCCTCGTTGTCGAGGTCGAAGGCGGTGACCAGCACCCGCTTCCCGAGATCTCCCAGCGTGCGGTCGCCCAGGATCCGCTTCACCTCGCGGCGGAGGTTCTTCACCTCGTACTCGGCACCGCGAAGCCGCCCCAGGTCCACCACGTCGTCGAGCCACGAGTCGTCGAAGATGGCCCGGCCGCGGGTCTCGTAGAGAGAGCGGATTTCGGAGAGGTCGAGGCCCGCCGCCAGCCCCAGGGCGAGGAGCCCCCCGGTCGAGGTCCCGGCGAAGAGGTCCGCCCGCTCCAGCCACCCCGAGAGCCCGGGATGGGCGGCCAGGCGCTGGAGCAGCACCACGGTCACGATGCCGCGGATGCCGCCCCCGTCCATGCTCAGGATCCTGTAGGCCGCCATCGGGACTCCCCCCGGTTGGGGACTCCCCGGTTCGACCTCCCGTCCTCCGGCGTGGGGCCTCGGCGCGTGGCGCGCGGCCCGGCACGCCCGGCGCGGCCCCCGGCCGGCATGACCCGGAGCCGCGCCGCCCCTCCCTTACCGGGACGTCCGCTCGTAGTACAGGCTGGGGAAGCGCGCCATGAACGCGGTTACCGGCTCGAACTCGCGCGAGTCCACGCACTCCCCGATCTTGTGGGTGTTCTGTTCCAGGCCCGGTCCGATCCCCAGCATGGCCGGATACTTGAACGGGCCGTCGTGGATCCACCGTTTCCCCTCGGGGACGATGAACGAGTCGTCGTCGACTGGAGTGGGGAACCCCACCCCGTCGGTGGAGAAGATCCAGCGCTCCACCCGCGGCTCGTGCCGGAGCTGCCCCGCCACGCCTCCCTCGGGAATGAGCGGCGACGACACCCGCCGGTAGGCGTCCACCGCCACCGCCACGCAGGGATGGTCCTCGGGGGTGACCCAGCCCGGGTAGATCTGCGCGTTCTCGGGAAGCGCGCCCTTCCAGGTGGGTTCGGTGTAGCGGGGCGCGCGCACCTCCACCTTGAGCCCGGCGTCCCGGGCCTTCTTCACCGAGGCCATCTCCTCCACGTCGGCCAGGGCCTTCCGGGGATCCTCGCCCGCGGTCAGCCGGCGGTCGAAGCGGAAGGTGAACCGCTCCGGCACCGCACAGTCGCTGGGGGTCTGGAGATCGGCCCAGCTCGCGGTGCGGGTGCCCGGCCCCAGGAACGGATCCCGGGCGAAGCCCTCGCCCTTCCCGTAGCGCTCGGCGGCCTCGACGATCACCGCGGCCCCGAACTCCAGCGGGTTCCGCCCTTCCCACGGCATGGAGCCGTGGCAGCTCTTCCCGGTCACCTCGACCTCGATCTGCATGCGCCCGCGCTGCCCGCGATAGATCCCCACCGCGCCGTCGGCGGAGTGCCCGGTGCCCTCGGTGAGGATGACCACGTCGGGGATGACGTCCGCCCCCGCCCCCGGGAACACCTTCCGCCGGAGGTACATGGGGGCGCCGCCGTCGTTGTCCTCCTCGGCCACCGTGCCGTAGCTCCGCACGATCACTCCGCGGAGCGCCCCCTCCGCCTTGCACTCGAGCAGGATCTTGGTGGCGATGATCTGGCTCACCACCCCGGAGAGCTGGTCGGCGGCGCCGCGCCCCCACACCAGGTACTCCCACTCGTCCTCGGGCGGGAGGTAGCCCAGCTCGCCCTTCAGGAATTCCTTGTCGATCCCGGCGGGATCGGTGATCCCCAGGTAGGGGTCCATGCCCCCGATCGCCTCGTGCCAGCGGTGGCGGAGCGCCTTCACGGTGTCGGTGTGCCCGTCGAAGTAAACGACGGCCTTCCGCTCGCGGGGGATCCCGTCGCCGGGGTCCTCCACCGTCCATACCAGGTTCCCGAAGCCGTCGAAGCCGGCGTTGGCCGGCCCGTCGGCGGCCTTGATCTCCAGGATCCGCTTCAACAGGTACTCGAGCCGGGGACCCTCGTGGTTGGACAGGCCGCAGAGGGGATCGCCGCCGTTCTCGGGATCACGGTCCACGTAGTCGGCGGGGATGCGCACGGCCTCGCGGAGGATTTCCGCGGCCAGCGGGCGGTACTTACGGGCGAGTTCCGAGATCTTCCGGTCGAGCATCGCTTGCTTCCTCTCAATCCACCAACGCGGCCAGCCGCTCGCGGAGCCGGGGCTCCTTGGCTGCGGCCAGAAGCGCCATGATCACGTATACCTTCTTGTTGGCCTCGCGGGCCACGTCCACCCGCGCCTTTTCCATGACTCCGGGGCTCACCTCGGCCCCGATGTCGGCGGGGAGGCAATGCATGTAGAGGGCTTTCCCCCCGGCAGTGAGCTCCATCCGCCGTTCGTCGCAGATCCAGTCGGTGTGCTGGCGGTTGCGCTCCAGGGCCTCGGATTCGATGCGCTTGAGCGCCCCGGCGTCCCTGCGACGGTTCGCCTCCACCCGCTGCAGCATGAGGTCGTAGGGCCCCCAGCTCTTGGGATAGACCACGTCGGCCCCGCGGAACGCCTCGTCCATGTCGTGGGTGGCGCTGAAACTCCCCCCCGAAGCGGACGCGGAGTCCGCCGCATACTCTAGGCACTCGCCCATGAGCTCGTAACCCGGGGGGTGGGCCAGGCGGACGTTCATGCCGAACCGGGTGAGGAGCATGATGAGCCCCTGCGGCACCGAGAGCGGCTTGGCGTAGCTCGGCGAGTACGCCCAGCTCATCGCGATCGACCTTCCGGCCAGGCCGTCCGGGAACCGCTCGCGCAGCCAGCACAGGTCGGCCATGGTCTGGGTGGGATGGTCGATGTCGCACTGGAGGTTGACCACCGGGACCTTGCGCTCGTCGCCGGTCGCCTCCAGGTAGCGGTCGATTCCCGCCTTCACCGCCCGCATGAACCGGTTCCCCTCGCCGAGGATGAGGTCGTGGCGCACTCCCAGGGCGTGGGAGTTCATGCCCAGCATGGCCCCGGTCTCCTCGGCGGTCTCGCCGTGCTCCACCTGGGTGGAGGAGCCGTCCACGATCACCGGATGCGCCCCCAACCGGGCCGAGGCCCCGGCCCAGCTCGACTTGGTCCGGGTCGAGCTGTCGAAGAAAAGCGCCCAGTTGAGCTGGTGCTCGAAGAAGGGGACGCGCACCCCTGCCCGGTCCAGGGCGTGGAGGGTGTCGGCGAGGTCGGCCAGGGTGGCGACCTCGTCCTTCGACCAGTCCCGGGTGAGGAGCATGCTCTTCCCGTAAAGACCCCGGAGCGCCCCGTCATCCAGTTTCTCCAGGCGGGCCTCCGCCTGATCCGTCGCTCGCGCCATGCCTCCCGCTCCCTTCTGGAGTCGCCGCCGGCCCCGTCACGGCCCATCTGCCCGGCTACGTCGAGGCCGGCCCCGTGACCGGCGCCGGCCGTTTCGGACAATTCCGTCCTCGGTCCGCTGCGCGGACAGGCTACTGATATTACATGGTTTCGACCAGGATGTTGACCGCGTTCACGCGGGCCGGATCCAGCACCCCGCGCCGGAGCGCGTCCATGATGTGGCAGCAGGTGAGATCGATCTCCTCGGGCCCCGACCCCTCGATCGTCCCCGCCGGGGATTCCGGGCGGAAGCGGACGTCGAAGTCCGCCCCCTGAAAGCGGATCCAGCCGCCGGCGGCCTCCAGGGTGAACTCCCGGCCCCCGAACCTCCCCCGCATGCGATGTCCGGCGCCGGTGCGGGCCAGGAAGAACCCGTCGCGGCCGAAGGCGCGCCAGCTTTCCTCGGAGCCGAAGAACCGGGGCTTGAGGACGTAGGGGCCGCCGTCCTCGGGGCAGAACACGTCGCAGTTGCCGCACTCGTTGCAGAAGTCGGCGAAGTTGGCGATCTGGTGGTCCTCGCCGAGCGCGGTCCGCCCCTCCTCGTTCCAGGTCCAGCCCGCGCCGTTCCGCCGGATCCGCACCACCGGGATCTCGCGCTCGGGAAGCCGGAGGGTGAAGTTGGCGTCGTTGGGGCAGACCGGCACGCACTTGTCGCAGGTGAGGCAGTCGAAGAGCTTGAGCGTTCGCCCGATCTTCCTGGGGGGTTTGCTGTTCCGTGCCCGGGCGTAACGCGGATTGCGGTCCACCGAGGCCGCGTAGCTCGCGGTGTTGAGGAGCTTGGCCTCGCTCACCCAGCGGTCGAACCCGTCCCCGGCGGCGGCCCGGAGGTCCCCGTTCTCCGCCAGGGCCCGGGCGCACCGCTCGCGCCGGCCGGGATCGAATCCGGCCCGCTCCAGCGCGGCCTCGGCGTGGCCCTGGGCGCGGATCACGAACTCGTCCAGCGTGCCCGACCCGGTCTCCTTCATCCGGCGGGTGAGGTCCCGGTGGTAGCTGGCGAGCCGTCCGTAGCCCTGGGGGTTGAGAAGATCGCTGCATACGGTGACCGGGGCCAGCCCCAGCGCCACCGTGTCCGCGAAATTCTGCCACTCGATCCCCGCCGCGAACGAGATCGGGATCCGGTCGCCGAACCGCTCCCGGAACCTCGCCACCAGATGCACGGCCAGGACGTGGAGGGGGGCGCCCGAGAGGTAGACCTCCCGCTCGGTAACGGGAAGGAACCCCTTGGTGTTCTCCACGATGAGGGTGTTGGAGAACTTGGCCCCGAAGCCCAGGCCGAGTTCCCCGGCGGTGCGCTCCAGGCGCTCCACCATCTCCACCGCCTGCTCCCACTTGGTGTCGCGCTCGAACGCGCTTTCGGGGACGCGGATATCGGTGTAGCCGAGGACATCGTGGAGGAGATGCCGGGTCTCGGCCGGTCCCAGGAGCATGGGATTGAACTTGACGATGCAGTTCAGCCCGCGCTCCCGCATGAGGTAGGTGATGATCCCCTCGATCTCCTCCGGCGGGCAGCCGTGAAAGGTGCTCAGCGTCACCGTGTCGGAGAGCCGGACCGGGAAGTCCAGGTCGCGGAGCGCCTTGAACTCCCCGGGGATCGCCGCCCGCAGGCGCTCGACCGCCGGGCGCGCGTCCCGCATGCCGTCGAGGAAGGCCCCCACGGGCTCGCTCCGGATCCCGGCCAGGTCATAGCCCACGCTCGTGTCGTAGAGGACGTGCTCGAAACCGGGAACGAGCGGGATCGCGCCGCTCCCGCGGAGCATCTCCACCAGCATGGCCCCCTTCACGTACTCCTCGAGCGACTCCTCCAGCTTCAGCTCCTGCGACCATTCCGCGTTCAGCCCCACCGTCTGCATGTCGATGCAGGGGCGGGGAATCGCGAGGTCGTCCCGGACCTGGACCGTCTTCAGCTCCAGGATCCGCGAGCCCCCCAGCCACGACAGCACGATGTTCTGGGCCATCTGGGTCTGGGGGCCGGCGGCGGGGCCGAGGGGGCTGGAGGCGGTCTTCCCGTGAAAGCGGACGGAGAAGTCGCGCTCGGGGTCGCCGGTGAAGAACCGGACCCGGGGAAGGTCGAAGATGCTCTGGTTCCGCTCCAGCTCGCGGAACATGCGGGTCACCAGTGCCGGAAATGGATGCGGTGCGAGTTCTGCCATGAGCAGGCCATTCTCGCAAATACCGCGGGGTAAGAGCGAGCTGAAATCCGGGAAAGGGCTCGTGGCCGCGGATGGGATCGCCTCGGAATCGCGTGACGTCCCGGGGCCGGCATTCCCGATTCTTCCGGTCGGTTTTCGCCGCCGGCCCGCCGCGGAGTCAGACCAGGTCGGCGGGGGTGTTCACGTTCCGGAGCACCCCGGGATCGGCCACGATCAGGTCCCGGGGGGGCCTCCCGCCGCCCGGAGCGCCTCGCGCAGGGTCAGGCGCGGATCGAGCGCCGCCAGCCGCTCCGCGCAGACCCGCTCCACCACGATCGGGTGTCCGCCGCGGCCGGCGCACACCGGCCGGACCCACGCCGCCCCCGCCGGATCCCGGGCGGCCACCAGCGCCCGCACGGTAGCGGAGGCGACCAGAGGGTGGTCCACCGGGAAGAGCAAGAAGGCCTCGGGCGGGGGAGTGGCGGCGAGGGCTTCGCCGAGGCCCTCCACCACGCTCGAGAACATGCCCCGCTCGGGATCGGGATTGGGAAGGGAACGGAGCCCCAGGGCCAGGGCCAGCTCCTCCAGGCCGGGGGCCTCGGGGCTGGTCACCGCGTAGACCGGGTCGCAACCCCCCTCGCGGCACGCGCGGGCGGCGCGTTCCAGGTAGGTGAGTCCGTCCCGCTCCAGGAGCGCCTTGGGGAGGCCGCCCATCCGCCGGCCCAGGCCCGCCCCGAGGACGACGGCGGCGATCATCGCAGTGCCGCTCCGGCCGGGCGGGCGCCGGTGGAGCGTCCGCGGCGCGGTTGCGGCGTCACCACGAGGCCACCTCGCCGCCGCTCCGGAGTTCCGCCACCAGCTCCGCCACCACCGCCACCGCGATCTCGCGTGGGTCCACCGCGCCGATGTTGAGCCCCATGGGGATGTGGAGCGCGGCCACGGTCTTCGGGTTCATGCCCTCGGCCACCAGCTCCTGGCGGAAGAGGACGCCCTTGCGGCGGCTCCCGATCACCCCCAGGTAGCGGGGGGTGAGCCCCTTCTCCACCACCGTCTTCACCACCCGCTTGTCGAAGGCGTGGCCGGGCGAGACCGAGGCCACGAAGGTCTGCCCGTCGATCCCGGCCTGCTCCACCGCCACCTCCCAGGAGGCGAGGATGCGTTCCTTGGCGTCGGGAAAGCGCTCGGCGGTGAGCCACTCCTCGCGCTCGTCGCAGACGGTCACGTCGAACCCGGCCAATGCGGCCATGGCGCAGAGCGGTTTGGATAGGTGGCCCGCCCCGAAGATCACGAGCCTCGGCGGCGGGGTCATGGGTTCGTAGAGGAGGTTCATGCTCCCTCCGCAGGACATGCCCAGGTCCTGGACCACGTCGATGCGCGTGAGTTCCGGCCCTAGGAACCGGCCCAGGAGTTCGCGGGCGTGGGCGATGGCCGCATTCTCCACGCGGCCGCCCCCCACGGTGCCGAAGATGGTGTCGGCGGTGACCACCAGCTTGGACCCGGCCTTACCGGGGGCGCTCCCCGAGGCCTCGGTGACCGTTACCAGGACCGACGGGATCCGCCGCTCGAACAGCTCCGCCACCCGCCGGAAGATCCCGGGGTTCGCGGCCACCGGGCGAGTGCCCGGCCTTCCCGTCTTCATCCCCGCCGCCTCCGCCCCGGCGCCCCGCCTTCAGAACCGGTATTCATTCCGGAATGGTAGCACCTGGGGCGGGGGCGGGGCCGTCGAGCGGGGGGGCTAGCGCTTGCGGTGCCGGCGGCGGCGCCGGCGGGGGCGGCGGCCGGTCCCCTCTTCACCGGCTTCGGCGGCCTTTTCCGGGGCCTCGGCGGGGGGCGCTTCGGTGGCGGGGGCTTCTCCGCCGTGCGAGCGCCGGCGGCGGCGGCGTCCCCGGCGGCCGCGCGCGGGGCTCTCCGAGGCGGGCGTTTCCTCGACTGCGTCGATCCCTCCGGCCTGCTCATGGAGCGACTGCCAGCGGGCGAGGGTGTCGAGTTCCTCGCCGGAGGCTCGCACTCCCAGGGCGAACAGCGCTTCCGCGTCCCGGTAGTAGTGCTTGGTCACAAAGCTGCGGGGGCGGAAACGGCGGCCCCGGGGCCGGGTGAAGCGCGGCTGCGAACGGAGCATGTGGGCCAGGCGCTCGCGGTCGCGGCGGGCCACGCCCAGCCGGGCCATCCATTCGCGGGTGAGTTCGTCCACCTGCGTGCCGAGTTCGCCGGGGTTGGGCTCGTGGTCGCGGGGCTGCCCCACCGCCACCCCGGTCAGGTGCACGGCCAGCGCGCCCAGGAGGAGCGGATTCGCCGGTTCCACCCCGTCCGCCTTCAGGTCGTCGAGGGTGGAGAGGTACTGCCAGAGGAGCGCGTCCCCGTGTTCGTTCCGGGCCCGATTCTCCTCCAGGTACCCGTCCACTTCGGGGAGCAGCTCGTGCAACAGCCCGCACTCCTGCATGAGCTGGAACGAGGCCCCGGCGGCGCCTCCCCGGAGCAGCCGGTAGATCTCCTCCAGCACCCGCGCCTTGGCGCACTTGTGGATGTCGTCCACGTGCCGGGCCATGGCCTCCCACACCGGCGCGTCGATCTCGAATCCCAGCCGGGCCGCGAACTTGATGGCGCGGATGATCCGGACCGGGTCCTCCTGGATCCGCTCGTCGGGGTCGCCGATGCTCCGGATGAGCCGCTTCTGCAGATCCTCGATCCCGCCGATGTAGTCGAGGACCGAGAAGGTCTCCAGATCGTAGAAGAGGCCGTTGATGGTGAAATCGCGGCGCAGCGCGTCCTCTTCCGGGGTGCCGAAGGTGTTGTCGGAGCGGATGAGGGGGTCGGCGTTCTCCCCCTCCTCGAACTCGGCCCGGCGGCGGAAGGTCGAGACCTCGATGATCTTGTCGCCGAAGTGCACGTGGGCGAGGCGGAAGCGGCGCCCCACCAGCCGGCAGTTCCGGAAGAGCTTCTTGATCTGGTGGGGGTGGGCGTCGGTGCCGATGTCGAAGTCCTTGGGGGTCCGCCCCAGGAGCAGGTCGCGCACGCCCCCCCCGACCAGGTACGCGCGGTAGTCGGCCTTCAGGAGCCGGTACATGACCTTGAGCGCATCCGGATCGATGAGCTTCCGGGAGATGGGATGTTTGGCGCGGGGGACGATGATGGGTTTCATGATGCTGGGCGTCGTGCCGGCGGGGGCGGCCGGCAATCGAGACGCCGGAGGATACCGGTTCGGGAGGGTTGCGGGCAACACCGGAAGTGGGAACGCGGGGCGCAATCGCTTGGGGCGCAACTAAATGGAAAGTGGTCGAAATCGGCCCGCCGGGGCGGTGGCGTCCGGGTCACCTGAGGACGGCCAGCACCAGCCACACGATTCCCACCGCCGCGCCCAGGTTCCAGGTCACATTCCCCGCCCACATGAACCAGAACCCCGGGCCCCGGTACCAGGCGCGGAGGCCCCGGGGGGGGCGCACCAGCCAGAACCGCCTTCCCCCGGCGGGAACGCCCGAGCCCGGGTGCTCGGGGGAGCGCAGGAACCAGCCCACGATGGAGGTCACCATCGCGATGCCCATCAGCACCTCGAAGGTGGGGAAGAGCGCGTTCTCCAAACCGGTCAACGAATCTTCTCCAGGGAAAGCGCGGCCAGCACCGCCCGGGTGTGCGGGCAGGGGGCGGCCTCGCCCCGCTCCAGAGCCAGGGCCTCGAGGTGGTTGCGCAGGAAGCGCAGGTCCCCCGCGTCGTCGACATCGTACCAGGGGTCCAGGAACCGCGCGCTCAGCCGCTCCTCCCGGATGCGGTCGAGGGTGGTGGGGAGCACCGCCGGGGTGCTCCAGGGCACCTCCTGGAACACCCGAGGCCTCGGCGCGCGCATCCCGATCAGGTAGTAGCCGCCGTCCAGCGCCGGTCCCAGCACCAGGTCGGCCCCGGTCACCAGCTCCGCCCCCCGCCGCAACTTCTCCACCGGCACGCTGGGATGGTCGCTGCCCACCAGGATCGAGCCCTCGGAGCCGTCCACGGCGAGGTCCCGGATCGCTCCCAACATGCGCTCTCCCAGATCGTTACCGTTCTGCTTCCGCCAGAACCCGGGGGCCGGCGCCGCCTCCGGCCAGCCCGCCCGCTGGGCGCCGGGGTCGGGGGAGAAGACGCCCCAGCGAAAGCCGGTCGCCTCCAGCGCGCACGCAGTGTCGATGAGGAACGCCCGGTAGAGTTCGGCGGCCTGGGACGGGGTGAGGGGCGGGCAGAGGCGGGTCTTGACCTGCCCCGCCACCGCCGGCTTGGCGAAGAGCCCGAACGCGACCCGCGCACTCACCGTTCCACCCGGTGGATCTTGAGAAAGTTGGTGGTGCCGGGCTCGTGGACCGGGGTGCCGGCGGTAACCACGATCCGGTCGCCGCGGCGGACCACGCGCTCCTTCAGGAGCCGGCCGGCGACCTCGTCCACCATGGCGTCGGTGGTGGGAAGCTCGGGCACGTCGCGCGGGTTCACCCCCCACACCAGCGCCAGCCGCCGCCGCACCGCCTCCACCGGCGTGAACGCGTAGATCGGGGTCATGGGGCGGTACTTGCTCACCACCCGGGCGGTCCCGCCGGATTGGGTGAAGACGGCGATCACCCTGGCCTGAAGGTCGTGCGACGCGCGCGAGGCCGCGTCGGCCACCGCGTCCGGCACCTGCGGCGGGCCCTCGGGATGGGAGACGGGGACCGGCCCGGGCCGGAAGGCCGGGCTCCCTTCCGCCGCCTCGATCACCCGCGCCATCATCCGGACCGCTTCCACCGGGTACTTCCCGATCGCGGTTTCGGCCGAGAGCATGACCGCATCGGTCCCGTCGAAGATGGCGTTGGCCACGTCCGAGGCCTCGGCGCGGGTCGGGCGGCGGTGCTCGACCATGGACTCCAGCATCTGGGTGGCGGTGATCACCGGTTTGCCCGCAATCCGCGCCGCCCGGATCATGCGCTTCTGGAGCACCGGCACCCGCTCGGGCGGAAGCTCCACTCCCAGGTCGCCCCTGGCCACCATGATCCCGTCGGCGGCGTCCAGGATCTCGACCAGGTTCTCCACCGCCTGGGGCTTCTCCAGCTTGGCGATGATCGGGACGTCCGCCCGGTGGCGGATGAGGATGCGCCGGAGGGCGCGGACGTCGGCGGCCTCCCGCACGAACGAGAGCGCGAGATAATCCACCCCGCTCTCGATGCCCCACCGGAGGTCCCGGCGATCCTTGGCGGTGAGGGATGGAAGCCCCACCTTGCGGCCGGGGAGATTGATCCCCTTCCGCGAGCGGAGTTCGCCCCCCACCTCCACCCGGCAACGCACGTCCTTTCCTCGTACCCGCTCCACCTGGAGCTGGATGTTTCCGTCGTCCAGGAGCACCGGGTCGCCCTTCTCCACGTCCCCGGGAAACTCCCGGTAGGAGACGGTAACCGTATCCGGTCCGGCCACCCCGGCGCGGGTGGTGAGGGTGAAGGTGTCGCCGCGCTTCAGCCGCACCGAGTCGCCCTCCAGCCGTCCGATCCGGATCTTGGGGCCCTGAAGGTCCTGGAGGATCGCCACCGTGCGGCCGGCCTCGGCGGCCAGCGCGCGGACCCGCTCCAGGGTCCGGGCGTGCTCGCCGGGCTCCCCGTGCGAGAAGTTGAGCCGGGCCACGTCCATTCCCGCCCGGATCAGGTTCCGGAGGACCGATTTCGACGAGCTGGCCGGCCCCAGCGTGCAGACGATCTTGGCCCGGCGGTGGGTTTCTGGCATCGTTCTCCGAATGCGTCGGTTGTGGATCGCGGGGCTGGTGTCGGCGGGGCTCTATGCCGTGCTCCTGGGCATTCCCGATTGGGGGCGCGATTTCGCGCGATTCGCCCCGGTCTACGGACTCCTCATTGTGGCCTATGGAGCGGCGGCTTGGGGAGGGCTGCGCCGGCTTTTTCTTCCCGGCGCTCCCGCCTCCTTCTCCGAGGCCTCGGAGAGGCGGCTCCTCGCCCTCATCTGGGCGGGCGCGGTGGTCTTCCGCGTGCTCGCTTCGGCCGCCCTCCCCACCCTGAGCGACGACCTGTACCGGTACCTGTGGGACGGGCGGGTGCTCCTCCACGGCGTCAACCCCTACCGCTACGCCCCCACCGCCCCCGAGCTGGCGTATCTCAAGGACGGGCTCCGGCCGCTCATCAACAACGTCCAGCTTCCCACGATCTACCCCCCCGTCCTGCAGCTCTGCTTCGCGGCGGTGTCGTGGGTCTCGTCCACGGTGGCGGCCTGGAAGGTCTTCGCGGCGGCCTGCGACCTGGGGGCGGGCTTCTTCCTCATGCGGGCGTTGCGGGCGTGGGGGCGGCCGCGGACCCTGGTGGTGGCGTACCTGTGGCACCCGCTGGTGATCGTGGAGTTCGCGGGCAACGGCCACTCCGATGCGGTGGGGATGTTGCTTTTCTGCGCGGCGCTGGCGGCGTGGGGAACCGGGCGGTATCTGCGTGGAGGCCTGGCCCTGACCCTGGCCGGGCTCGTGA
Organism: Candidatus Eiseniibacteriota bacterium; assembly: GCA_963728475.1. GTDB lineage: Bacteria > Eisenbacteria > RBG-16-71-46 > JABDJR01 > JABDJR01 > CAVSKL01. The sequence goes on along the minus strand of CAVSKL010000001.1, from coordinate 419,251 downwards.
AGTTCCTTCCCTTCGCGGCGTTGCCCGTCCTCTTCCCGAGGCTCCGCTGGAAGTGGCTCCTGTTGCCCGCGGTCGTGGTCGCGCTCTACGCCCCGTTTCATCTGCACGGGGTGGACCCGTTCGGAAGCCTGCGGTTCTTCGTGGCCAAGTGGCGCTCCAACGATTTCCTCTTCCGGCTCCTCTACCACCCGACGACGCCGGTGGAGCATGGGCTCAAGATGGCCAAGACCTGGGGCGCGGCGGTGACCGGCCTGGTCTGGCTACTGGTCGTGGCCCTCCGGCGGCCGTGGCCGTCGGTGTTCTCGTGGTCGGCGGGGGCGCTGCTTCTGGTCTCGCCGGTGGTGCATCCATGGTACGTGCTCTGGCTCCTCCCGGCGGCGCTGGTCCTGGGGCAACCGGCGTGGTGGCTCTGGACGGTGACGGCGATCGCGGCCTACGCGCCGCTCCCCCTGTTCAAGGCGCAGGGGGTCTGGTCCGAGAGCATGGCCCTGAAGGCGGTGGAGTACGTTCCGGTATTGATCCTGATCCCGGTCCAGATATGGATGGAGCGGCGCACCGGCCGCGGCTCGCGGCCCGAACCCGGTCCACGGGGGCCGGGGCCCGATCCGCTATGATTCCCCCATGCTGAAGACGCTCAGGACCGTCGTGCTTCCGGTATTGACCGGCCTCGCCATCCTGGCGGTGATCGGCCTGGCGGGTTCCGGACTGGTGGTCTATCGCCAGGCCGCCGCGGTGAGCCCGGTTCTCGGGATCGCCGTCCTGGCGTTGATGGCGCTGGGGGTGGGCCTGGTGGTGGTGGTGCCCGTCGTCCAGGTGGCCCGTCTCCCCGGAGCGCTGGTCCGCCCCGGCCGCGACCGCGGTCCCGAGTGGGAGCGGTTCGTGCGCCGCTACGCCCGCCGGCTCCGGGGAAACCTGCTCTTGAGGACCGGCTACCCCGGTTATGACGGGCTGGAGGCGGTGGTGCGGGACCGGGGCTCCGCGCGCCGGCCCGAGGCCGGCCCGGGTTCCCTGGAGACGGAGGTCCAGGGCGCTCTCGAGTACCTGGACGCCCGCGCCCAGGAAGTGATCGCCCGCCACGCGGCCGCGGTCTTCACCGCCACCGCGGTCTCGCAGAGCGGGCGTCTGGACACCGCCATCGTCCTCTCGGCCCAGGTGCGGATGATCAAGGAAGTGGCGGTGATCTACTACCAGCGCCCCCGGCCGCGGGAACTCTGGGCGCTCTACGCGAACGTGGGCGCGTCGGCCTTCGCCGCCGGCGAGATCCAGGACAGCGAGGTGCTGGCGGTACTGGGCGCTCCGGTCACCGCGGGGATCACCGGGTTCATTCCGGTGGCGGGGGCCAGCCCGCTGGTGTCCTTGCTCGTGACCAGCCTCCTGGACGGCTCGGCGAACGCGTTGCTGACCCTCCGGATCGGTATCCTGGCCCGCCGCTACTGCGGAATCCGGATCGGGGGCGACCGGCGGGCGGTGGCCCGGAGCGCTTCTATGGAAGCCGCCATGCTCCTGGGGAGCGTGGTCGGCCGGGGCTCGGCGCGGATCGCCAACATGACGCGCAAGCTCATGATGGACGGCGCGGTTCGCGGCACCACCCGGGCGGCCAGGGGTGTGGCCGGCCTGGGCGGCAGCATCCTCGACCGGATCGTGGGGCTGGCGGCCAAGGCCGGAAGCGCCGCCGCCGAGTCCACCCTCTCCGGGGTGAAGTTCCTCCAGGAGAGCCTGCGATTCTGGGAGACGGTGGCGGATCGGGCGGAGGACGAGAGCCCGGCCGCCGCGGTTCCGGAAACCACCAGGTAGAGATCCCCCCCGGGCCGGCCGGCGTTGACCGGTTTGCGCCTTCCCCCGGAAGATGGGTGAGAAGCCCGTGCCGCGGGCCATCATGGCCGGGCCGCCGGGCGGTTTCGCGATGCCCCGGCCCGGCGCAAGCAATCATGAGGGGGGACCCATGCCGGACTGGCTCACCGTGCTCGCCGTGATCTCGCTCGTCGTCTCCGCTCTGTGCGCGCTCGCGGTCGCCATCGACATCCTGGCCGGTCACCGGCAGCGCATGGGGGTCATGAACGTGGTCTGGCCGGTGACCGCGCTCTACGCCGGGCCGCTCGGCCTCTTGGCGTACTTCAAGCTGGGGCGCCTCTCCACCCGCCGGGCCGCGCGGGAGGCGAAGGAGCGCGGCGAGGATCCGCCCGGGACGCGGAAACCGTTCTGGCAGACGGTGGTGGTGGGGGCCACCCACTGCGGCGCCGGCTGCTCCTGCGGCGACCTGGTCGCGGAGTGGCTGGTGGTGGCGGTGCCGGTCGCGCTGTTCGGCCACCGGATCTTCGGCACCTGGTTGGTGGACTTCGCGGCCGCGTACCTCTTCGGGATCGCCTTCCAGTACTTCAGCATCCAGCCCATGCGCGGGCTGAGCCCCGGGCGCGGCCTGGTGGCGGCGATCAAGGCGGACAGCCTCTCGCTCAGCTCCTGGCAGGTGGGCATGTACGGCTGGATGGCGGTGGCGGTGTTCGCGATCTTCGGGCACGAGATCCCCAAGACCGACCCGGTCTTCTGGTTCATGATGCAGATCGCGATGCTCTTCGGCTTCGCCACCGCGTATCCCGTCAACTGGTGGCTACTGCGCGCGGGGATCAAGGAGGCGATGTAGCCGGAGCAAGGTGGACTCGGTCGACCACCGGGCGGTCCGGCTCCCCGCGGGCGAAATTTGCGGGCAATCCGCCGAGCGGCGTCTGAGCCCCCGGACTAGGGAAACCTACGCGACGTCGCCGGCGGGAGGATCGAATCCGGAGGGGGCCCGATGACGTCGCCGGCCGCGCGTTGTATAAAAGAAGGAACGGCTTCGCGCACCTCACGGCAAGGAGCACAGATGGCCGGACGCCGGCGAACCTTCACGACGAGACGGAAGCTGCTGGTCACCCTGGCCTCCTTCGCCGTCCTGCTGGTCGCGGTTCGCATGGCTCTGCCCTCCTTCGTCCAGCGCTACGTCAACGGCAAGCTCGACGAGATCCCCGACTACGACGGCCACGTCGGGGACATCGATCTGCATCTGCTCCGCGGCGCGTACGTGATCAAGAACGTCGACCTGGTCAAGGTGGCCGGCCGGGTCGAGGTGCCGTTCTTCTCCGCGGAACGGGCCGATCTCTCGGTCCAGTGGGGGGCGCTCCTCGACGGCAAGCTGGTCGGCAAGATCTCTCTCACCCGTCCCAAGCTGAACTTCGTGTCCGGACCGTCCCCTCAGCAGAGCCAGGAATCGGTCGACTCCTCGTGGCAGGACAAGGTCCAGGCACTCTTTCCGCTCCGCATCAACAGCTTCGAGGTCTCCGACGGCCAGATCCACTACCGCGACTTTCACAGCGATCCCAAGGTCGACATCTTCGTCGACAGCCTCTACGTGGAGGCGAAGAACCTGACCAACAGCAAGGACGTGTCCGATACCCTGTTCGCCGTGGTCGAGGCGCGCGGCGTCGCCATGAAGATGGCGCCGGTGACGATGCACCTCGAAATCGACCCCTTCGCCGAGCAACCCACGTTCGAGCTCAAGGCCTCCCTGCGCCGGCTGGCCTTGCCGAGCCTGAACGACTTCATCCGGGCCTACGGCGACTTCGACTTCGAGAAGGGCACCTTGTCGCTCGACACCGAACTCGCCGCCGCCGGCGGCGGGATCAAGGGCTACGTCAAGCCGCTGCTCAACGACGTGAAGATCGTCGACTGGAAAGAGGACGCGGTCAAGCCGCTGAAGGCGTTGTGGGAGACGGCGGTCGGCGCGGTGGGCGCCCTGTTCACGAATCCCCAGAAGGATCGCATCGGCACCGAGATCCCGATCGAAGGCAAGATCGAACACCCGGGAACCAACATCTTCGCGATCATCGGGGGACTGCTGAAGAACGCCTTCATCCGCGCCCTCACCCCGGGGCTGGAGGGCAAGGTGGATCTCGCCCCGCTGGACTCGGCCAAGAAACGGAAGCTCCAGGAGAAGGCCGGCAAGGAAGCGGAGAAGAAGAAGCCGAGCGTACCGTAACCCGGGGCCCCATCGCCGTGACCCGGACGCGCCGGGACCCGCGGGTCCCGGGATGGGCGCCGGATGGCCCGCCGGTCAACGGGGTCGAATCCGGTCCCTAGGTCTCCGCGCCGTTCGCCGGACGGCCGGCGCTCCGCACTTCCCGGCGGCCGATCTCGCGACCGGATCCCCGCTGGGATTCGCGGAGCGCGTCGCGAAGCTCCTGCCGCAGGTCGCGCAGATGATCGCGGAGCTGGTGGTGGAATTCCTCCCAGTCCCCCGAGTCGAGATCCCCGGGGGCCACCCCGCGGAGGTCGAGGTCCGGAAGGCGCAACTCCCGCAGCGCCCGCAAGTCCGGAAGCACGACGTGGAGGTCGCCCGGCAGCCCGTCCGGCCCCAGCATCCCGAAGTCGCGCGCATCGCCGAGCGTGGCGGCGAGGGTTTGCGTGGAACCCTTCCGGCTCACCTCGATCATCACCTCGTCTCCGGGATCCCGGCGGCGGACCAGCTGCATCAGGTCGCCGGAGTCTCGGACCGCGTCGCCGGCCACCGAGAGGATCACGTCGCCCGCCCGGAGCCCCGCCTTCTCCGCCGGGCTGCCGTCCTCCACCGCGGTCACCAGCACCCCGCGGTCCTCCGGGACCTGGAAGTACCGGGCGAGCTGATCTCCCAGCTCCAGGGTGCTCACCCCCAGGTAGCCCCCGTGGGCGCGGCCGTCCTCGCCCGGGGAGATCCAGATCCGGGGGGCGCGGGGCGCCCGCGGAGCCAGGGGAGTGCGGGGGGGCGGGGGCGCGGCGTCGTCGTCGTCCCGGTCACCGTCCCGGTGGCGGTGGACGTAGATCCGTGGGTTTCCGTCGTCGCCGTAGATCTGGATGCGCTTCCGGTCCGGGGAGCGGTCGCCGTCGCCGCCACCCTCCCGCTCGTAGTAGCGCCGCACCTCGTCGTCCGGTCCGGGCGGCTCGTCGCGGTCCGTGGCGTTTTCCGGCACCACCGCGATCCCCCGGTCGCGCCCCTCGCGGCGGACGGTGATCATCACGTCCTTCCCGGGCTCCAGCGCCCGCACCGCGTCCACCACCTCGCTCACCGAGTCCACCGCCTTCCCGTCCACCTTCTCGATCACGTCCCCCTCGTGGATGCCGGCGCTTTCCGCCGGGCTCTCCGGCACCACCGAGGCCACCAGCGCCCCGCGCACGTCCCGGCCCAGGTCCAGGGCGTCGCGCAGATCGCGGGTCAGATCCTGGACCCGGACCCCGATCCAGCCCCCGGCAAGGTTGGAGGGGGCGGCGACGGCGGTGCCGGGAGCGGGGGCAAGGCCAAGCCCGCCGGCGAGGAGCAGGGCGGCAAAGAACATGAATCGACGTGTGGCACGCATGGCGGTCTCCTCCCGAGGGGCGTTGGGAAACGTTGTCGAGGGACCGAGGGGGAGGCCCGGCGGGGCCTCGGGGAGATACTACTACACCTGTAGAGAAACGCAAGCCCTCCGGCGGCTAGCCCCGGCGGCGGATCACAAAATACACCCCGAGCACGACGATCAGGGCCAGCACGATCAGCATGGTCCGGGTGAGGCGGCTCTCGTTGGGGGGCGCGGGGGCGCGGTCCACCGGGAGGCCCTCGCGCACGGTCTCGCGGAACTCGTCCCAGCCGCGGGTCGGCTCCTCCACCGCGGGGCTGAACCCGGCGTCGCGGAGGGCTTCCATGGCCTGGGGCACGTGGTCCTCGGCCACCGCCACCCGGGTGGCGTGCTGGACCCCGAACACCCCGGTGGAGAGGCTCGGGATGTGGAGGATGGGGATCATCGCCGACTGGAGGATGTCCCGGGCCATCTGGGCCTCGAACTCGTTCCGGCCGTGGAAGATGATGACGGGACGCACGCCTGGTTCCATAACGACTCCCCTCCGGGCGGCTCCGGAGTTTCCGGCGGATTGTCGCATATCCGGGCGCGGGCGGGCCGCCGGCCGCCCGCCGGCCGGGACCGGGCCTTCCCCCGGGGGCTAGTGCCCGGTCGCTCCGCCGCCCTCCGGGGTGGGCGCGGCCGCCGCCGGTCCGGACCGGAGTTCGGGGCGGTGGATCTTCCCCCCCAGGTGCGCGGCCCAGGCCAGGAGGAGCGCCGCCACGGTCAGGAGAACCAGGGCCGGGACCAGGGGCCGGCGCCCGGTCCGCCGCCGAAGGCTCCACAGGAACCCGCCCGCGCCCGCCACCGCCGCGGCCAGGGCCAGCCACAGCGCCTTCTCCGCCATCTCCGCGTGCACCCCGATGGCGTGCTCGGAAACGCCGGGAAGCCGCTCCACCAGGCTCTCGGCCTGCTCGCCGGAGAGGAAGGTGGGGATCGCGGTCAGCCCGACCAGCACCGTGAACGCGAGCGCGGTCCGGACCAGGGCCGGAACGGGCCGCCACAGCGCGGCCAGGAGGAGCAGCAGGGTCCACGCCGCGCCCACCACCGGGACGTGGTTCAGCAGCAGGTGCAGGACCTGCGCATTCGGCACCCGCTACTTCCCCTGGGAAACGACGGCGGCGAGGCCTCGGGGGGACGGCGGGGCGCTCCGGATCTCGCGCCGCGCCCCCCACGCATTCCAGAGCGACAGGAGGCCCATGTACCCGCACCCGCCCACGTAGAGCAGGAGGAAGGGGACCGCCAGCAGATGCCCGTGGAACGATGCGTACACCACCGAGGCCGCGGCGTAGGCGGCGAGCCCGACCTCGGCCCACGGCCACGCGGTGGCGGGCACGCGGTACTGCTTGTCGCGCCAGTGGTCTCCGCGGGAGCGAAGCGCGTACTTGGGGGTGCGGTTGAACTCGCCGTGGCGGCCGGCCAGGGCCTCGACCAGGGCGCGGGAGTTGTTGATGGCGATCCCCATGTTCCCCGCCACCACCAGCGGCAGCACCGCGAAGGACTCGGCCCAGCTCTTCCCGCGCGCGCGCTGGGCCACGAAGTAGAGCCAGGGATGGCCGAAGGAGGCGATCACCAGCACCGTGGCCAGCTTGAATGCGATCCCGGTCGCCGGATGGTGATCGAGCACCATCAGCGCCGGGAGCGCGCTCAGGCCCAGGAGCACCAGGAGCGGATAGACCGCGTGACTGGTGAGGTGGATGAAGGCCTGGAACCGGGTGAACCGGGGAAGCGGCGACCGGAGCACCTGCGGCAGCACCTTGAGCGCGGTCTGGACCGAGCCCTTGGCCCAGCGGAACTGTTGCCCCTTGAGCCCGTTCACCTCGGCGGGAAGCTCGGCCGGGCACTCCACCTCGGGCAGGAACAGGAACTCCCATCCCGCCAGCTGCGCCCGGTAGGAGAGGTCCAGGTCCTCGGTCAGGGTGTCGTCCTGCCAGTTGCCGGCGTCCAGGATGGCCTGGCGCCGCCAGATTCCGGCGGTCCCGTTGAAGTTGATGAACGCGCCGTGCCGGTTCCGCACCGTGTGCTCGATCAGGAAGTGCCCGTCCAGCGCGGCGGCCTGGGCCCGGGTGAGGATCGAGTAGCTCTCGTTCAGGTGCGTCCACCGGGTCTGGACCATGCCTACCCGGGGATTCCCGAAGTGGGGGACGGTCCGGCGGAGGAAGTCGGGAGGGGGGATGAAGTCGGCGTCGAACACCGCCAGGCATTCGCCCGAGGCCTCGGCCAGGCCCTCGCGGAGCGCCCCGCCCTTGAAGCCGGTGCGCAGGTCCCGATGCCGGTGGACGATGTCGAACCCGCGGGCCCGGAACTCCTCCACCACCCCCGCCACGTGGTCCACGGTGTCGTCGGTGGAGTCGTCCAGCACCTGGATCTGGAGCCGGTCGCGGGGATAGTCGAGCCCGGCCACCGCCTCGATCAGCCGCCGCGAGACGTAGCGCTCGTTGTAGATGGGGAGCTGCACGGTGACCCGGGGCCAGCCCACCACCTCCGGCGCCACCCGCCCCCGGCGCAGCGACCGGCGGTAGAGGGCCGCCATCAGGTACGCGTGCATGCCGTAGAGGAAGAGGAGGAGAGAGACGACGAAATAGAAGACCAGGAACGCGATCACCCAAGGCGGGGTCGAGATGTGCACTGCGATTCCACTCATGATGGCGGCCCCCCCCGCACCCGCGCCGGGCCGGCCGGCGGTAGCCGCCCGTTCCGTCAGCGGGTCAGAACCATCCGACGCATCAGGATCGTTCCGGGGGTGGCCAGACGGTAGAAATACACGCCGGCCGCAACCGGGCGTCCCTGGGCGTCCGTTCCGTCCCACGTCGCCTCGTGACGCCCCCCTTCCATGCGGCCCGAAGCCAGCGTGGTGACCTGCCGCCCGGATACGTCGAAGACCCGCAGCGCCACCTCCCCCGCCGACTCCAGGCTGAAGGCAAGCTTCGTATTGCCCTGGAAAGGGTTGGGCGCATTTTGCCAGAGGCTCACCCGGACCGCCAGGGGGTCCAGCTTCACCGGACCAAAATACTCCGTCCGGGCGGAACGGTCCTCCGCCCGCACCCGGTACCAGGATTCGGCCTCGGCGGGGCCGGGATCGGTCCAGGCGAACTCGGAACCGCCGGTGAGCGCCCCGCTCACCGCGTGGTAGGGGCCCTCTCGCGCCGCCGCCCGTTCCACGGTGTAGGTGGCCCCGGTCTCCTCGGCGGCCAGGATCCATCGCAGGACCGCCGCCCCGTCCTCCCAGTCCACGGCCAGGCCCAGAAGCTCGACGGGGGTGGAGGCGGAGAGGAGCCCGAAGGCGTCGAGCTTGCCGTAGCCGTAGCTGGGGTTGGGCGAGGGCCCGGTGAACGCGTCCCGCCGCGCGGAGTTGGTGAGGCGCGCCCGGGCTTCCTTGGCCGCGTCCTTGGGGTGCTTCTCCAGAAGCAGCGCCAGGGCGCCGGCCACGTGCGGGCAGGCCTGGCTCGTCCCCTGACTGACCAGGTGGTAGCCGTCCGGCGTGGTCCGGGAGGTGGCGTTGAAGTCGGCCGAGGCCGCGGTGGAGGAGCGCGCGGAGGCGATCCCCATTCCGGGAGCCGAGATCTCGGGCTTCAGGAGCCCGTCCCGCCGGGGGCCGGGGCTCGAGAACGACGCGATCTTCCCGATCAGGGTGGAGGGGTCGGTGTACTGGTAGGTATGGCCGTCCTCCGAGAGCCAGGTGGTCTTGGTCACGTAGGCGCCCACCGCGATCACCGAGTCGGACGAGGCCGGGGTTCCCACCAGCCGGCTGTCGGTCATCTGGGTGGTCCAGGATGCGCTCCCGGCGCCGTCCCCCAGGACCACGTAGGAGAGCCAGAAATCCAGGTGCGCGGCGGCGCCGCCGGAATTGGCCACCTCCACGGTCCAGGTGCCGCCCTTGGGCGGGGAGAACGCCGACTTGTCGTAGACGTAGACGTAGCCCACCCGGTCGGGACTCCCGTTCTCCACCGTGTTGGTGACGGTGATGTCCCCGTCGGCGCTGGCCGACTCGTTCTGCTTGTTGAAGCCGGTGGCCGGCACCACCACTCCCGAGGGGCTGGTGACCTTGAACGACAGGTTGGCCGAGGCGGGATACCACCCTTCGGCGAAGACCTGGTCGGCGCCGGAACTCGGCGTGTAGCTGGTGACGAAGAACTTGAACTGGACGCTGCCGGCGGCGGGGATGGTGGCGTCGGCGTGGATGCCGGAACCGCCTTCGTTACCCGCCGCGGCCACGATCAGACGCCCCGGGCCGGTGAGCCCGGAAAGCGCGCGATCCACGTCCGAGGTGCCGTCGTGGGGGCCGAACTGCCCCCCCAGGGAGAGGTTCACCACCGACGGGCGTTCGCCGGCGATCTGCTCGATCCAGTTCACCGCGTCGATCACCGAGGCGTCCTGGAAGTCGGTCTTCACGAACACGATCTGGGCGTCGGGGGCCATGCCGATGAACTTGTACTGGTCGGCGCCGGTCCCTGAGAGGCCGTTACCGGCGGCGATCCCGCTCACGTGGGTGCCGTGCCCGAACAGATCCCGTTCCCGGGTGCCGGTGGGGGTCACCTGGGCGCCGATCCACACCGAGCCGTAGTTGTAACCGGAGGGGGCGGGGCCGCCGGAATCGGTCTGGTCCCAGACCGCGATCACCCGGGTGGACCCGTCGGTGTTCCGGAAATCGGGATGGGTGAGGTCGATCCCGGTGTCCACGATCCCGATCACCACCCCGCGTCCGGTGCCGCCGACGGCGGGGTAGGGGGGCTGGGTCGCGCCGTGGGCGAGCACTCCCCGGACCTCGGGCACGCTCACGTCGAGGAGCGGGTGGAGGGGGAACGACGGCGCCACCCGCCGCACCCCGGGAAGCGCGGCCAGCGCGTCCAGCCGGTCCACCGGCGCGAACACGGTGGCGATCCCGCCGGCGGCGGTGCCCAGGTCGAAGCCGGCCCCGCGGATGGCGGACGGGTCGTCGGTGGTCACCAGGAGGCGCACCACCGGCGCCGCCGAGGCCCCTGCGGCCAGGCCCCGGGTGAGGGGGCCGCGCGCCGGGAGCACCGCACCCCGGAACATGCCGCCGGCCGGCGTCCCGGCCTCCCGGGCCTGGACCGCCTCCAGGAGCCATTGCATGGTGGGGGAGAAGGGGGGGGCGGCGGCGGCGGTCGAGACCAGAACCAGGAGCGCGGCCAGGGCCCACCAGGCCGGTCGGCGGATGCGTTTCACGATGTTCCTCTCGAAGCCCTGACCGGCGACCCGCGCGCCGGAACCCGGCGGCGGTCCGCCGTGCTCAGGCCGGAAAACGGCAGAGGACGGCGGCTCCCGCCGGGAGGCGCTCCGCCTCGGCGGGTATGAGCGCGTACCCGTCGGCCCGGGTCAAAGACGTGAGGATACCCGAACCCTGAGGCCCGGTGGGAGTCGCAATCCAGCCCGTGTCTCCCGCCGAGAGCCGCACCCGCAGGAACTCGGTCCGGCCCGGCCGGCGCGTGAGGGGGGCGCCCAGGATCGCCGGGAAGAGCGGGGGCTCCAGGTCCCGGCGGCCGGCCAGCTTCCGCAGCGCCGGCTGGACGAACACGTCGAACACCACGAACGAGGAGACCGGGTTCCCCGGAAGTCCGAAGACCGGGATCCCCTCCACCGTTCCGAAGAGCTGGGGCTTGCCCGGCTTGACCGCCACCCGGTAGGCCTCGACCCGGCCCAGCCGGTCCAGCACCCGGCGGGTGAGGTCGAAGTCCCCCACGCTCACCCCCCCGGTGGTCAGCAGAAAGTCGGCGCGGGCGGCCCCCTCGCGGATCCGCGCCTCCAGTTCCGCCTCGTCGTCGGCGGCCCGCCCCGCGTCCACCGGGGTGAACCCGGCCTCGGCGATCCGGGCCAGGAGCCCGCCCCGGCTCGAGTCGCGGATCTGCCCCGGGCCCGGGCTCACCTCGGGATCCACCAGCTCGTCGCCGGTGGCCAGGAGCGCCACCCGCGGCCGGGGGTGGACGCCCACCTCGGTCAGGCCCAGCGCGAGCAGGAGCGAGACGGCGGCGCTCCCCACCACCTGTCCCCGTTCCAGGCAGGTCGCGCCTTCCCGGACGCTCTCTCCGGCCGGTCGCACGTTCCCGCCCGCCGTGATCGGGCGTCGCAGATGCACCGCCGAGGCCTCGGCGGGGCCGCGGGGCGGGCGGGACCGGGCACGGTCCGCGTCCCAGAACTCGGTCCATTCCACCGGGACCACCGCGTCGGCGCCTTCCGGGATCGGCGCTCCCGTCATGATGCGAACCGCGGTGCCGGGGGCGACCGCCGGACCCTCTCCCGCTCCGGCGGCCAGGGTGGCCAACACCTTCAGCTCCACCGGAGCGGCGGCCGAGGCGCCGGCGGTGTCGGCGGCGCGCACCGCGAAACCGTCCATGCCGGAATTGGCGAAGGCGGGGAGCGATTCGGGAGCGATCACGTCCGCGGCCAGGGCGAGGCCCCGGGCCTCCACCGTGCGGACGAGCCCCGCGGCCAGCGGGGTGACCGCATCCACGACCCGGTCGCGGGCGGCTTTCCAGTCGAGCAATGCGGGCATGGGGGCTCCTGGGTGCGAATCGCGCGGGCGGCCGGGCGGAGAGGCCCGCCGCCGCCGAGTGTACCGGATCGCGAGGGTCGCGGAGGGAATCGGACCCGGGAGTAGAGAACGGTAGGCCATGGGATTGGATGCGGATGGGGCCGGTTCGCGAACTCGAAATGCCGGACCCGCCCCGGATGCCCCGGGGGGGGCGGGTTTGTATCGTAACCGGTGGAGGTGGGTGGGAGCGTGAGCCTGCTCTTCGCTTGCGTTGCCGAAGGCCGTTGCCTCGCCCCCGGTCCCCGGAGTCCTGGTTCGACGCGGGCAAGCCTCCTCCTCGCGCGCTTCCCGGCGCGCCCTCCGCCGCGCCTTCGGACCGGGAAGCGAAGGAGGGAGGAGATCATGGAACGTCCGATCGGAACCGCCACCTATCCGCGGGAGATCGACATCAAGGGGAGCGAAACCGGCACCGTTGCGGAATCCCTGGGCGGGGCCGGAGCCGGGTCGAATCCCATGACCCTGACCCTGGTCGCGGTCCTGGCCCTGACCGGGTCGAATCCCATGACCCTGACCCTGATCGCGGTCCTGGCCATGGGCGCCAGCACCCTCCTCACCGGATCGTCGTTCGCCGACCCGGGTGTTCGGGCTCTTCGGTTAGCCGCCCGGCCCGGACGCCCCACGAGGACCGGCCGCCGCTCACGGCGTTGCCCGGGGCCGGTCCTCTTCATTTCCGGAGTTTCCCGCCGGGGGTTTCCCGCCGGGGGTTTCCCGCCGGGGGTTTCCCGCCGGGGGCCCGCGGGCGCGGAGTCGTCCTCCGGGGCGCGGGCCCTACTCGTAGCGCAGCGCCTCGATGGGGTTGAGCTGCGCCGCTTTTCGCGCGGGGTAGAATCCGAAGAAGATCCCCACGCCGGCGGAAAAAGCCAGGGCCACGGCAACGGTGGTGGGCGAAACCACCGTGATCCAACCCGTGACCCTGGCCACGATCGCTGAAGCCAGGAAGCCGAGCCCCACTCCCATGAGCCCGCCGAGCACGCTCATGACGATGCTCTCGACCAGGAACTGGGTCAGCACGTCGGAGCCTCGGGCGCCCAGCGCCATGCGTATCCCGATCTCACGCGTGCGCTCCGTCACCGACACCAGCATCATGTTCATGATCCCGATCCCGCCTACCAAAAGCGAGATCCCCGCGATCGAGGCCAGGAGCAGCGTCATCACCCGGGTGGTGCTCTCCTGGGCCTTGGCCAGCTCGGACTGGCTCCGCACGGTGAAGTCGTCCTCCTCGTACGCGGCCAGCTTGTGCGACTCGCGCATGATGGAGGTGATCTCGGCCTGGGCGGGGGCGATGTCCCCGGCGCTGTAGGTGCTGGCGAGGATCTGCGCGATGAACTGGTGGCCGGCGAGCCGGGTCTGCACCGTGGTGTAGGGGAGGATGACCACGTCGTCCTGGTCCACCCCGGTGGCGGATTGGCCCTTGGCGGCAAGCACGCCCACCACGGTGACCGGGACGTTGCGGATCCGGATCTGCTGCCCCACCGGGTCCTGGTCGGGGAAGATCTGCGCGGCCACGGTGTGCCCGATCACCGCCACCTTGCGCATGGTCCGCTGGTCGTTGCGGTCGAAGAAGGTGCCGGAGTCGGTGCCCCAGTCGCGGATCGCCTGGTAGTCGACGTTCACCCCGTAGACCGGGGCCCGCCAGTTCTGGCCGCCCGCCACCAGGTGCCCGAAGGTCATGATCACCGGCGACACCGCCGAGAGGAGCGTGCTCTCCTGCGCCAGCTTGTCGGCGTCGTCCACGGTGAGCCGGTTGAAGGTGCCGGCGCCCCCCCGCACGCTGCCCGCGTTGCTGGAGCCGGGGGTGATGACCAGCATGTTGGTGCCGAGGTTGTTGATCTGTTCCTGGATCTTAGCCTGGGCCCCGGAGCCGATGGCGATCATCACGATCACCGCGCTCACGCCGATGATGATGCCGAGGGTGGTGAGGAGGCTCCGCATCTTGTTCTTGCCGATGCTCCGGGTCGCCACCCGGATCAGGTTCGAGGTCTTCATCTCAGCCCACCCCCTCCTCGACCGGGTCGCCCATGGCGGCGAGGTCCGCCGCCGCCCGCCGCCGCTCGCGCACCGGCTCGTCGCGGATCACCTGTCCGTCCCTGAGTTCCACCACCCGCCGGGCGTAGCCGGCGATGTCGTGCTCGTGGGTGACGAGAAGTATGGTGATCCCCTGGTCGTTCAGCTCCTGGAAGAGCGCCAGCACCTCCACCGAGGTCCGGGTGTCCAGGTTGCCGGTGGGCTCGTCGGCGAAGAGCAGGGACGGCCGGGTGACGAGGGCCCGCGCGATCGCCACCCGCTGCTGCTGTCCTCCCGAGAGTTCGTTGGGGTCGTGGCGCATCCGGTCGCCCAGGCCGACCCGTTCCAGGGCCTCGGCCGCGGCCCGCCTGGGGTCGATGCCGTTTCCTTCCCGGCGATAGAGGAGCGGCAGCTCCACGTTCTCGAGGGCGGAGGTGCGGGGGAGGAGGTTGAACCCCTGGAACACGAACCCGAGCTTCCGGTTCCGGATGTCGGCGAGCGCGTTCCGCCCCAGCCGGTCCACCCGCTCCCCGTCCAGGAAATACGTCCCGGTGGTGGGGTAGTCGAGGCACCCGAGAATGTTCATGAAGGTGGACTTGCCGGAGCCCGAGGCCCCCATGATCGCCACCATCTCGCCCTTCAGGACGGTGAGGTCGATGCCGCGGAGCGCGTGCACCTCGGACCCCACCGTGCGATAGACCTTGGTGATGCCGGTGGTGAAGACGGTGGCGCCGGCGGGCGCGTTCACCGCGGGTGCCGGGGAAGCGTTCATGCTAGAACCCCCCCGGGCGCGGCCCCCGGGTCGCCCCGCCGCCGCTCTGGAACGGGGTGGCCGCCTGGGCGCTGACCTTGCCCTGGGTCACCCCGGCGATGACCTGCATCCCTTCCTGGAGCCTCGGGCTGGTCACCTGGGTGGACTGGCCGTTGGAGATCCCCACCTTGACCGGGATCACCCCCAGCTTTCCCTGGTCGTCCAGGTAGAAGAGCACGCCCCGGTCGGAGGCGCCCCGGGCGCCGCCCCCGGCGCGGGCGCCGTTCGCGCCTCCGGCCGCGTTCGCCCCCCCGGCGCCCCGGCCCGCGAGCCCGCCGCCCTGGCGTCCGGCTCCGCCCGCTTGCGCCCCGCCGTGGGTGGCGGCGCTGTCACGCCCGCCCCGCTCTCCCTGGAAGCGCTTGGCCAGCTCCGCCCGCATCTCGTCGGTGGGGCGGAAGCGGAGCGCCGCGTTCGACACCATGAACACGCTGTCGGCATGGGCGGTGACGAAGTCCACCGTCGCGGTCATCCCCGGCAACAGCTTCCGGTCGGCGTTCTCCACGTCCACCACCACCGAGTAGGTCACCACGTTGTCGGTGGTGGTGCTCTGGAGCCGCACCTGGTTCACGGTGCCGGTGAAGGTCTGGTTCGGGTAAGCCTGCACGGTGAAGCGGGCGGACTGGCCGTTTTCTATCTGCCCGATGTCGCTTTCGTCGACCGAGGCCAGGATCTGCATCTTGGAGAGGTCGTTGGCGATCAGGAAGAGCTTGGGGGCGGACAGGCTCGCTGCCACCGTCTGTCCCACGTCCACGTCCCGCTCGATCACGGTGCCGGAGATGGGAGCGTAGATCGTGGCATAGGACAGGTTCTGCCTGGCCCGCTCCAGCGCGATCTTGGAGGTGGCCAGGGTCGCCTGCGCCACTTCCAGGTTGGTCTGGGCGGTGTTGAGGTCGTTGACGCTCACCAGCGAGTCGGCGCGCAGCGCGGTGGTGCGCACGTAGTCGCGCCTGGCCTGATCGAGCTGGGCCTGGGACCGGGCCACCCCGGTCTCGGCGTCCCGTACCGAGGTGGCGAGGAGGGTGGTGTCGAGCTGCGCGATCACCTCGCCCTTCTTCACCGTCCGGTTGAAGTCGGTGTAGATGTGATCGATGATGCCGGAGACCTGCGTCCCCACCTCCACCGTCTCCACCGCCTGCAGGTTCCCCGTGGCCGAGATCGTGGATTCGATGCCGCCCTTTTCCACGGTGACGAACCGGTAGCTGGTCTCGTTCTTGCCGGCTCGCCCGCCCAAGAGCCAGAACGCCACCGCGGCGATGGCGAGGACGACGACGACGGTTACGATTCTCTTCATGGTTCGATCGCCTCATTGGCCGTTCGAATTCCGTGCGGGGGAACGGGCTCGCCCTTCGGTCCGCGTCCCTTCCCGCGTCGAAAGCCAAAACGCGGGAGCGCGCCGGATCTTGCGGTCTTTTTTCGGGGAGGGTTCCGGGGGGCTCCCGTCGCGCCCTGCGCCCCGCCTGAGGCCTCGGACGGGACGCGCCGAATCGGGGGGAGAGCGGAGGAGGAGCTCCGCCGGAAATCCCTTGCCCCGGCGGGTCCGCCCCCCGAAACTTGCAAACGATTGAGCGGCTTTGTCTTGAAGAACGAGCGCAAGCAGGACCGGCGCCGCGCGTTAGGGGGATTGGACGGCCCGGCCCCCGCGCGCGAGGACCGGGGAGGTCCATGGACCCGAGGGACGACGATCTCCTCATGGAGCGAATCGCGGAAGGGGACGAGCGCTGCTTCCGTGTCCTGGTGGAACGGTGGGAGAGCGCGGTCGCCGCGTTCCTCTATCGCATGCTGGGCTCCCGGGAGGAGGCGGAGGACCTTGGCCAGGAGACTTTTCTCCGGGTCTACCGCGAGGCCGGGCGCTATCGCGGCGCGGGGCGGTTCCGGAGCTGGCTCTTCCGCATCGCGGGGAACCTGGCGCGAAGCCGGCTTCGCCGGCGGAGGATCCTGACCTGGGTGGGGATCGATGCCGGGGTGAGCGGGATCCCCGCCGGGGACGAGCCCACCGACCGCGGGGTGGAGCGGAGCGAGACCCGGGCGCGGGTGCGGGGCGCTCTGGCCCGGTTGCCGGCCCGCCAGCGCCAGGCGGTGGTCCTGAGGGAGTACCAGGAGATGAGTTACGAAGAGATCGCCGGAACCATGGACACCTCGGTGTCCGCGGTGGAATCGCTGCTCCACCGGGCGACCACGGCGCTGCGGCGGGACCTGTCCCGAGAGAAGGATGTGCGGTGATGCCGGACTCGAATGGACACGTGGTGATGCGGCTCCGGGCGTTTCTCGACGGGGAGATGTCCCCGGCCGAGGCGTCCTCGGTCCGGGCGCACTGCGCCGGGTGCTCCGACTGCGCCCGGACTCTCGAGGGGTTTCGCGCGGTGGGGACGGCGTTGCGGGAGGGGGACCCGGCGGCGTTCGCGCGGTCCTCCTGGTGGCCGGCGATCGATGCCCGGCTCCGCCGGCGGAGGGACCCCCGGTGGCGGACGGACCCCCGGTGGGGGGCGGACCCCCGGGGGCGGGCGGACTCCCGGGGGCATGCGGCCTCGCGCCGGCGGGCGGCGTACGCGGCCGGGATCTCGGCCCTGGCCGCGGCGGGGTTGTTCCTCGGGCTCCAGCTCGGCGCGATGAGCGGGGCGGCGACCTCGGACGGCGCCACCGCGTGGAGTTCGGCCTCCCCCAGCCTTCAGGGGGAAAGCGCGGGGAACCTCACCGACCTCTACCTGATCTCCGGGGCCGAGGAGGACAGCGGGCGATGAACCGCAAGTGGATGTTCGTTCTGGCGCTCTCGGTGGGCCTCAACGCCGGGCTCATCTACCGCGAGGTCTCGGAATCCCGTCGCCGGCCTCCCGAGCGCGAGAAGCCCACCGCCGACCGGATCATCGAGCGCCGGCTGGCGCAGCTGACCGGCCGGCTCACCCTCGACCTGGACCAGCAGGCCCGGGTGCGCGCGGTGTTGGAGGAGTACGTCCCCCAGGTCATGGCCCACGGTGACTCGGTGGAGCAGGTCCGCTCGCGGCTGGCCGCCGCCTACGGGGACAGCGTGGTGGACGCGGGCCGGGTGCGCGCGCTTCGCGCCCGGATGAATCGCGTCCAGGCCGAGGCCGACTCGCTCATGAGCGAGAGCCTTCTGCGGGAGGCCGAGCTTCTCACCCCGGCGCAGCGGGTGGACTACGCCAAGATCCTCCCCTGGCGCCGCCACGGGCACGGAAGGCGGTAGCGCTCCCGGGCGTTCCCGTTCCGGAGATCCGGAGGGGGGCGGCCGGTATCAGGACCCCTCCCCGGCGCGTCCACCGGGGAGAGGAGGTACCTGGATCATGAAGCATTCGACAACGATCGCTACGTTCGCCCTCGTCACGGCGTTCGGCCTGGCCGCCTGCTCTTCCAAGCACTCCCCCACCAGGCCGGGGTACGGCATGGACCGGACGGCCCTGTCTCCAAGCTTGGGGAAGCCCGCCGATCCGGGCCCGGGGTACGAGAAGGCCTACTACGACGGCGAGACTTTCACCATCAATGCCGTCGAGGTCCGGCAAAATCCCACCCAGCAAGCCCATCGGGAGTTCTACGAGGTCGTCTACCCACGCGGTTTCGAGGACCTGGGGACGGGGACGCCGCAGTGCGATCCCTGCGACCACGATGGAAACGGCGTGGATTTCACCGACTTCCACGACCATGTCCTCACCGCGGTTCCGTCCGAGGACGGCCACGGCGCCTTCACCCCGCTCTGGCACGTGTTCGTGGTGCTGCCCGCCTACAACGGTGACGCGGCCCATGATGCAGAGGTGGGAGCTCTCTATGCTTCCCGCCTTCCGGTGACCTCGGACGACGGGGTAGACGATCTCCTGGATGAGACCCTGCCCGACGGATCGCCCCTCGCGGTGGAGACCGACACGCACTTCTACTTCCTGTGCGCGGTGGTCGATCCCCACGCGGCTCACTGATCGAAGCCGCTTCGCTCGATCGCGGTGGGGCGGGTCATGAGCGGGCGCCGATCGCGGGTTCCGGGGAGCCCCGGAGAAGTCTGCTCGCGTGCCCCTCCGGGACGGCTTCATACCGCGAAATCCGGCCCGGCGGACGCGTACCCCCCCGGCCCGCTTCATGCGGCGCGCCCCGGGGGCAGACGCGGTCGCGCCCGGGGGGGTCGCTTCACACCGCGCGCGCCCTCGGGCGAGATCGACAGCGCCGCATTAAGCGGCAGGGCCCGGGTCGTCTGCGCGCGCCCCGGGGGCAGATGCGCTCGCGCCGTGAGCTTCACGCGGTAGGACCCGACCGGCAGCTGCGCGCCCTGGGGGGTTCGCGCGCCTGGACCCGTGTGGGCAGACACGCGCGCCCGGGGGGGCCGCTTCACACCGCGCGCGCCCTCGGGCGAGATCGACAGCGCCGCATTAAGCGGCAGGGCCCGGGTCGTCTGCGCGCGCCCTCGGGCGAGATCGAAAGCCGCAGCATCACGCGGCAGGAGTCCGGGTGAGCGGATCGTGAGCGCGATGCTCGCCCATTCCGTGCAGGGCGGCGTGGCACCCCGAGCAGAGCGTGACGAGGTTTTCGGGGTCGTTTCCGCCCCCTCGCTCGCGCGGCGCCACGTGGTGCACCTCCAGGAACCGGGCGCTTCGGCAGCCGGCGGTGCGGCAGCGATAGCCGTCGCGCTCCAGCACGCGGGCGCGGACCGACGGCGGGATCGCCGCCGTGTTTCGTCCGCCGGGACGGCGGGTCCTTGCATCGCAGAGGATGGCCCGCATGCGGTCGGGGGTCAGCTCGCGGTCTTCCCGGCCTGCCACCACCACGCCGCGCTCGCAGCCGGGGCAGTACCGGACCACCACCTGGTAGACGGGATGCCGGGCGGCCCGTTGTGTACCCGGGTAGGCGCATGCGGTACTTGAAGATACCCGGGAACGCGGTTTCGCCTCTCCGGCTTCCTCACCCGGATCTGTCGGCGCGGGATCTACCGCCCCGCCCGGTGTTTCGATCGATTGCGCCCCCCCCGTGACCAGGGCCTCGAGCGCGCCGACCACGAGCGCTTCCCGGGAGTCTCTACGGCCGCGCTTCCGCAGCGTTTCCACGATCGCCTGGTAGCGGGCGTAGAGTTCCGGGCTCAGGCGGAACGAGACCGTGACCGGAACGTCGGGGCCGGCCGCCGCCGCCTCTGTCACGTCCGCCCCATCATGCCCGCTGCCGCAAGAGCGTCCCGCCCCGGTTCCCCGTTCCGGGCCGGTTCCGCGGCATTCACTGGAGGCCGGAGCCGCCGGACCGGCTGCCGGCGAGGAATCATCGGCCGGAAGCAACGCCCCCTGCGCCGGATTCCGACGGCGGGCCGACCGCCCCCGATCGCGCGCTCGGCGCACCTCGCGCTCCAACTCCCGGCGCGACGAGGTCCGCGCCTTCTCCACCCATTGCCGTTCGGTCTTCGGGGTGGCCACCCCGGCCACCGCGCGGGCCTTGGTCCACTCCACCTCGCCCTCGGCCACCGATCGCTGCAATTCCGGGAGCGCCTCCAGGTTCCGGCAGAGCCGGAGGAATTGCGCGGTCTTGGACTCGGAGAAGCCCAACCGCTCCGCCGCGTACAGCTGGATCGACCCGAAACCGAGCTCGCGAAAGAGCCGGCGCCGGTTCAGGTCGGCGAACCAGAGGACTGCCAGCCGCTCGGCGGAACGGTACGAGCGGACGGCGGAACGAAGCTCGAGATCGACCCGCGCGGCGGGGAGCCCGGGGTGAAAATCGCGCATGACGCACTTCCTCCCATGGAAATGGACGGGGGAAGCAACGCAACACATGGATAGTATCACAGCGGTGGCCGTGGTCAAGCTCAATTTATTGGAAAATATGCCGGTTGAGCATCGAACCGGCGCACACCCGCACGGTCGAAGGTCCCGCTTCCGTTGCCCGCGGCCGCCCCCCGCACCGGTGATATTTCGCGCAATATCACGTGGAATGGCCGGCCAATATCACATGGGATTTCCGGCGGGGCGCCGGAGCCGGCTCCCGGCCAGACCTGGGGCCGTCCCTTTCCCGCCACGAGGACCCGCCGGCAGCACCGGCGCCGGCGCAAGGCATTGCAATGCCAAGAAATACCCGGAAACGCCGATCCGCGCGAGAATCGGGACGAGCGACCGCGCCGCCACCCGCCGCCGACGCACGCGACGCAAGCGAAGCCAGGGGGTACCCCCGGCCTCCTCCCCGCGGCCAGGCAAGTTTCCGGCTGCCGGAAGCGGCATCCCGGAAGGCGAGATCGCGTTCGCCCGCCGGTTCCGGACGAATTTCTCCGGCGCAGCGCAGGGCAGGGCGACGCAGCGCAGCGAAAGGCGGCGTAGCGCAGCGCAACGCGACGCAGCGCAGGGCAGGGCGACGTAGCGCAGCGAAAGGCGGCGTAGCGCAGCGCAGGGCGACGTAGCGCAGCGCGACGCAGCGCCGTGTGCCGTGGCGCGCCGCGATCGGGAATGGTCCGCCTACCGTGGATCCCACCCCGGGTGGCCGGGGTCGACGTCGCGGAGGAGCTTCATCGCATGGGGAAGGAGCGGCCGGAGCGCTTCCAAGTACTCGATCACCCCGGCCGGCCGGCCCGGCAGGTTCACGATCAGGGTCCGTCCGCGGATCCCGGCCACCCCGCGGCTCAAGGCCGCGAACGGCGTGGACTCCTCGCTCTTCCGCCGCAAACGCTCGGCGATCCCGGGAGCCTCGCGGTGGATCACCGAGAGGGTGGCCTCCGGCGTGACGTCGCGAAGCGCCAGCCCGGTGCCGCCGGTGGTCACGATCAAGTCCACCGCATCCCAGTCCGACCACGCCCGGAGCCGGTCGGCGACCTCGGCGGAGACGTCGCTCACCGCGCCGGCGCGCACCACCTCCGCGCCCCACTCCCGGAGGATCCGCTCCGCCTCGGGCCCGCTCCGGTCCTCGTGAGTTCCCGCCGCCACCCGGTCCGAGACCGTGAGCACCGCCGCCCGGAGCGGCGGCTCGCCCGCAGGCAGGAGGGCGCTCACGCCTCGGTCTCCGGCGGCACCCGGTCGGTGCGGCGCTCCTCGGGGCCGGCCGCCCCGCCCGACGAGGTCTGGGAGACCGGCGGCACCCGGTCGGTGCGGCGCTCCTCGGGGCCGGCCGCCCCGCCCGACGAGACCGGCGGCACGGAGCCCCCCGCGGTGAACGGATCCTCGCCCCCTTCCCGCACCCAGCGCCCGGACTTTCCGCCTTCCTTCAGTTCGAGCCGGACGTCGTTCAGCGTCACCCCGCGCTCGACCCCCTTGACCATGTCGATCATCGCCAGACCCGCCACCGCAGCCGCGGTGAGCGCCTCCATCTCCACCCCGGTGGCGGCCCGGACCCGGGTCTCCACGAAGAGCCGGATCCCGCCCGGCTCGGATCGGACCTCGACCCGGACCTGGTCCAGGGGGAGGGGATGGCAGAGAGGGATGAGCCGGGGGGTCTCCTTGGCGGCGAGGATGCCTGCGATCCGGGCCACCGCCGGCGCGTCGCCTTTGGGAAGGCCGCCGCCCAGGGCCAGATCCCGGGTCTCCCGGGTCATGGCGACCAGGGCCGAGGCCACCGCGCGCCGGGCGGTGATCGGTTTTTCCCCTACATCCACCATGCGGGCGCGGCCCTTATCATCCAGGTGACTGAGCTTCGGCATCGGGTATACTGATCTCCTTGCCCGGTTCAGACAATTTGGAGAGCGTACTTCAGGCATTTGTGGGAATCAAGCCAAGCCGGTGGGGTACTGGAAGTTGGAGGGGTGTTCCCCCACGGCCCCGTCACCATTCGGCCCGGTTTGCGTCCCCCCTTCGTGAACCGCGGGCGCAGGTCCGGCCCGCGCCCGCCCGGATCCCGCCTCAGGACCCGGCAGAGGAGGCTCGCCGCAGTACGATGATCACGCCCTCGACGCTCAAGCGCGCGCTCCGCACCGGGACCGCCGCGCTTGCGCTTGCCCTGGCGGTGGCGGGAACGGCCCGCGCCTACGCGCCGCCTCCCGACGAGCCCCCCGCCGAGCCGGTGCAGGTCCGCACCGCCTGGTCGGTGGAGGCCGCCCATCCCGGCGACCGGGCGATCCTGGCCATCGTGCTCGACATCGCTCCCGGATACCACATCAATCCCGACCCGGGCCAGGTGAAGACGGTGGGGGACTTCGTGCCTTACCCCACCACCGTGCAGATCTCCGAGGCCTCGGACAACGCCACCCTGGAATCGGTCCACTTCCCGGTCCCCGGCCAGGTCACCACCGGGTACGCCGACGGGAGGATCCTGGCCTACCGGGGCCGCGCCATCTTCTACCTTCCGGTCAAGGTGGCCGAGGCCGCCGCGCCGGGCTCGGTCTCGGTGAGCCTGGCCGTGGACTACCAGGCCTGCGACTCCGTGACCTGCCTGCTCCCCCAGACCGTGAACCTCACCGGGACGCTTCCGGTGGTGGGGCCGGGAGCCGCGGCGGCCCGGACCGGCGGGGACCTGTTCGCCGACTTCGACCGGCCGCCGCCGGCGGCGGGGGCAGGGCCCGCGGAGGGGGCGGTGGGCTTCGACCTCTTCGGCTGGAAGTTCTCCGTCGACGCCCGCTCCCGGGTAGGGCTGGCGCTCCTTCTGCTCGTGGCCATGGTGGGCGGCGCGCTCCTCAATTTCACCCCCTGCGTGCTGCCGGTGATCCCGATCAAGATCATGAGCCTCTGCAACGTGGCCGGGAGCCGCGGGCGGATGTTCTCGCTGGGAGTCGCCATGGCGGTGGGGGTGGTGGCGTTCTGGCTGGGGCTGGCCGCGCTGATCGTGCTGGTGGCGAGCTTCACCGCCACCAATCAGCTCTTCCAGTACCCGCTGTTCACCGTCGGAGTGGGCCTCATCATCGCCTTCATGGCGGTGGCCATGACCGGCGTGTTCGTGTTCAACCTGCCCCAGGCCGTGTACCGGCTCAATCCCGGCCAGGAGACCCTGCACGGCTCGTTCGGCTTCGGGATCATGACCGCGGTCCTCTCGACCCCCTGCACCGCCCCCTTCATGGGTGCGGCGGCGGCGTGGGCGGCCACCCAGTCCCCGACCACCACGATGGGCACCTTCGCCGCCATCGGCGCCGGGATGGCGCTCCCGTATCTGGTGCTCTCCTCCGCCCCGGGGCTGGTGAAGAAGATGCCCCGGACCGGCCCGGCCAGCGAGTTGATCAAGCAGGTGATGGGGCTCCTCATGCTCGCGGCCGCCGCCTATTTCGTGGGGATCGGCCTCTCCGCGGCG
Source organism: Candidatus Eiseniibacteriota bacterium (assembly GCA_963728475.1). Taxonomy (GTDB): domain Bacteria; phylum Eisenbacteria; class RBG-16-71-46; order JABDJR01; family JABDJR01; genus CAVSKL01. The sequence goes on along the minus strand of CAVSKL010000001.1, from coordinate 395,337 downwards.
CTGAACCGGCCGCCCGACCCCCCCAGCCGGCTCTACTGGTGGGTGGTGATGTTCTTCGTGGCCGCCGCCGGGGGGTGGCTGGCCTGGCGCACGCTCCGGATCTCCCGGGCGCCGGTGCGCCGGGTCGCGTTCACCTTGCTTGGGCTCGTCCTGGTCGTGGGTTCGGGGTGGGGCGCCACCCGGCTCACCAGCGACGGCCCCATCCGCTGGGTCCACTACACCCCCGACCGGTTCCAGGCCGCGCTCCAGGACGGGAAGGTGGTGGTGATGGACTTCACCGCCGAGTGGTGCTTGAACTGTAAGAGCCTGGAGCACGGGGTCCTGAACGGGGACAAGGTGGTGAGCGCCCTCGACGCCCCCGACGTGGTGCCGATCAAGGTGGACATCACCGGCAACAACCCCGAAGGGAAGGCGAAGCTGAAGGAGGCGGGGCGCCTCACCATTCCGCTCCTGGTGATCTACGCCCCCGACGGGCACGAGGTGTTCAAGAGCGATTTCTACACCGCCGACGAGGTCCTGGAGGCGGTGACGCGGGCCCGGGGTCCGGCCGCCCAGACCACCCGGGTCTCCGACTAGCGGCCGGCGCGGCCGAAACCGGTCTTCCGGCGGGCCGGTGCCGGCCGGGGGACCGACTGTCGGCCGGGCCGCCGGCATCCCGCGCGACCGCCGGCGGCCAGGCTCCGGGACCGAACTTGACGGCGGAAGGTCCGCGGCCGGATGGGGTATTCTCAACCGCCGGCCGCGAGGCCCGGTTGAAAAACGGAGGAACCATGTTTCGAAAGCTCTTCTTGATCGGCGCCGTGGCCGCCCTGGCGGCGGGTTGCGGGACCCAGAAGAACGCTTCCCACGGGGGCGACGAGGCCCCCGCTGGGGGAGCCCTGACCGCACAGAACGACGCCGGGACCACGACCGGGACCACGGAGGCCGGCGGCGGGGCCTCGGCCGCGGAAGCGGGATCCACGGTCGCCATGCCGTCGCAGAACGCCGCCCCCGCCGTGGACGATCCGTCCGGGCAGGGCTCGGAGCCGGCCTTGCGGGCCGCCCCGTCGCCCGAGGCCTCGGAGACCGACCGCGACATGGCCAGGGCGGAGCAGATGAAGAGCGCCGGCACGTCCACCCCCGCGGTGGACACGAGCCAGCTCCGGATCGCGCCGGCCTGGCAGCTCACCACCCTCGACGGCGCCCCCATGTCGAACGCGGACTTCACCGGCAAGGTGGTGATCCTCGACTTCTGGGCCACCTGGTGCCCGCCCTGCCGGCGCGGAATCCCCGACCTGAAGGATCTCTACGCCCGCTATCAGGACAACGGCCTCCAGGTGGTGGGGATCTCGCTCGACCAGAAGGGCCCGGCGGTGGTGAAGCCGTTCGCCCAGCAGGTCCAGATCAATTATCCGGTGGTCATGGGCAACGCCCAGATCGCGCAGGCGTTCGGCGGGGTGTCGGCCATTCCCACCTCGTTCGTGATCACCCAGGACGGCAGGATCTACAAGGCGTACGTGGGGCTCCAGCCCAAGGAGACCCTGGAGAACGACGTCCGTACGCTTCTGGGTCTGAGCTGATCCCGAGGGCCGCCGGGGGGCGGATCGCGGCCCGGAGGGGGAGCGGTGAAACATGAGTTCGCGGCCGGGACGAGTCGCTCCGTCCCGGCCGTTTTCTTGACCCCGGCGCCGGCGCCGGCCGGCCCGGCGGCGTCACCCGCGCGCGCCGGGGCGCTCCGGTCCGTGCTGGCGGCCGCGATCCTGCTGGTAGGGGCGCCGGTGGCGGCGGTCGCCGCGCCTTCGGCCGCGGGCGCTCGCGCGCCCGCCGCCAAGCCGTCTCCTCCCCGCGCCGAGGCCTCGGAAGGGGCGCTGGGGAGCGCGGTGGCGAGCGTGGCCGCCGCGCTCCGCAACCGCAACGACTACCCGGCCACCGAGGAGGCGGTCGAGTTCCTGCTCTTTCTCCACGCGCGCGACCACGACCGGGCCGACCTCGACCGTGCCGGCGACCTCGCCCGGCGCATGGACCGGACCGGGGGAGGGATCCCGTCGCCGCAGACCTTCTACGAGGTCGCCCAGGCCGGCGGAACCACCGTGGCCCAGGCGGAGAAGCTGCTCGAGGAGCGGAAGCGGCTGATGACCGTCTCCGGCCGCGCGACCACCGACACCTTCGCCGGCTTCGTGCGGAACCTGTTCGCCCGGGCTGCCGCGCTCCACGATCCGGAGGCCGTCGCCGACGGGCTCTACGCGGCGGGGGACTTCTTCGACCGGCGCACCCGGTCCGACGGGAGCCGGGTGGTGGTGCTCCCGGGCGGCGGGAAGGCGGCCGAGGCCTCGTTCTCCGACTACGTGGAGACCCTGCGGGCGGCCACCACCGCGGTGGAGGCGTCGGGGTCGGTGCCGCTCCGCCGCGACATGGACCGGATCGCCCGGCAGATGATCTCGCGGTTCTGGAACGAGAAGGAGACGCGCTTCGACGCCAGCCCGGTGGATCTGGCCGACATGCCCCCCTCGGTGGTGCCGCTCCTCAACGCCCGGGCCGCCCTGGCGTTGTGGGAAGCGGGCTGGGTGGCCGGCGATCCCCTTCTGCAGGGGCGGGCGGAGCGGGCGCTGCGCTCGATTCTCACCGAGGCCCTGCGCGATCCCGAGACCGCCCCCGCGGCGGCGCTGGCCGCGGCCCACATGCTGAACCCGCCGGTGCTGATGGCGCTGGTGGGGGACCCCGCCGATCCGGACCTGGCCGGCCTGCGCGACGCCTGCTTCTACCTGTTCGAGCCCCGGAAGGTGCTGATCGGCGTCGATCCCGCCGCCGACACCGAGCGAATGGCCCGGTTGAACCTGCCTGGCGAACCGGCCCCCGCGCTCCGGGTCTGCGTGGAGGCGGTCTGCTCCGGCCCGGTCACCGCCCCCGCCACCGTCGAGGACACGGTGAAGCAGACGATGGCCGCGTGGGAGTCGAGGGCGCAATGACGCGCTGGGTGGGCGGCGGGGCCATCGGTAACGGGGCCGGTGGTGTAACGGGGCCTGCCTCGCATAGCGGGGCCTGTCTCGCGTGGCGGGGCCATCGGTAACGGGGCCGGTGGTGTAACGGGGCCTGGCTCGCATAGCGGGGCCTGTCTCGCGCGGCGGGGCCATCGGTAACGGGGCCGGTGGTGGATCGGCCGGGTTCCGGGGCTACCGGGTGATCGCGATCCGCCGGGTCGCGGCGGCGCCGCCGTCCCCGCGGACCCGCAGGAAGTAGATCCCCGAGGCCCCGGCGTCCGGGATCCAGCGGATCGTCCGTTCGCCGGCCTCGGAGAAGGGCTCCGGAGCGCGGGCGGCCACCCGGCGCCCCGACACGTCGAAGAGCTCGAGGACCACGGCGCCGGGATGGGGCAGGGTCACGCGCACGTCAAGCGCGTCTCCGAGCGGCAACGGGTTCGGGGCCGGCGGCGCCATCGCGAACCGCTCGCCGGAGACCGGTCCGGGGGGGACTCCGGTGGCCTGGGGGACGTCGGTGGCGAGCGCGGTCACGTGCACCTGGTTCACCTCGCCCACCCAGGTCCAGGACGCGCCGGTGGCGCTCCGGGCCACCAGGCCGTCGCGGCTCACCGCCAGGAGCGCCCCCGTGACCGGCGCCAGCCCGGTCATCCCGGTCTGGGACACCGTGCCCACCGGGACCCAGGTGGCTCCGTGGTCGGCGCTCCGCCAGGTGATCCCGGAGCCGGTCAGCACCACCAGGTCGGCGTCCGCCCGGCGGAGGGCGACCGCATCCGGGACCGGGATCGCGCCTACCGTGGACCACGCGGCGCCGCCGTCGGCGCTCCGGGCCACCTCGCCGGTGGCGGAGAGCGCGTACAGGTCCCCGTCCGCCCCCACGGCGATCGAGGCCAGGTTCGGGGCGGTGAGGACCCCGAGCGCGGTGAAGTGAGCGCCGCCGTCGGTCGAGAGTTCCACCGTCCCGGACCCGGTGAGAACGAGGAGGCCGCCGTCGGGCCGGCCGGCCAGGTCCACCACGTCGGCGGCGGGAACCGCGCCCACCGCGTCCCACGCCGCGCCCGCGTCCGGGGAGTGATAGACGGTGCCGCCGGTCGAGACCAGGTAGAGGTCCGTGGAGCTGGCGCCGGCCAGGAGGGCGGCGGCGTCGTGGACCGGGAGCGCGGCCCGGGGGGTCCAGGTCGCTCCCTGGTCGGAAGAGGCGAAGAGCTCGCCGGTGTCCACCAGGGCGAACAGGGTGGCGGCGCGGGCGGAGGGCGCCGCGATCCCGAGCACTATTCCGGCCAGGACCGAAGCCGCGGCCCCGGCCGTTTGCCGTCGAAAGCGTCGCATGCCGTCTCCTATCGAACCACCACGAGCTTGATCCGGGTGTCGCCGCCCGCGCCGGCGGCGCGGAGGAAGTAGATTCCGCTCGGAACCGCCCGCCCCGCGGCGTCCCGTCCGTCCCAGCTTGCGGTGTGAAGACCGGCGTCATAGGCGCCGCTCGCCAGCTGCCGCACCCGGCGGCCGCTGACGTCGTAGACCGAGACCTCGGCGGGGGCGGAACCGCCCCCGAGTCCGCTCGCGGTGGCGAAGGCCACGCTCAGCTTCCCTCCACGGTAGGGGAGCGGCCAGGCGGAGAGCGCCGCCCGGGCGGTGAGCGCGGTCTCGCCCAGGACCAGGGACTCGCCCAGGCCGTTGACCGCGGTGAGGCGGTAGCTCATGCCGGGGCCGCCGTCGGGATCGCGGTACTCGGTGTCGCGGAGGCCGGCGGCGAGGAGCGTCCAGGTGGCGCTCCGGCCGGGAGCCCGCTCCACGGTGTACCCGGCGAGGTCCGCCGGACCCGGGTCGGTGTTCCAGGAGAGGAGCACCCCGCCGCCGTCCGCCGGCTCGGCCTTGAGCATGAGGAGCGCGATCGAGGCCTGGATGGTGAAGAGCGAGTCGCTCCTGGCGTTCCCGGTCACCGTCGCGTCATGGGGCGCCACCTTGATCCGCGCGAACCGGGTGGGCTGGTGCGGAACGACCAGGCTCACCGTGTTGTCCGCGGCGCCGCCCACGTTGGACTCGAGAAGCCCGTAGCTGTTCCCGCCGTCCACCGAGAGGAGGAGGTCGGCGGGCGCGCCCCCCCGCCAGTGCACGCTCTCCGCGGCGCCCACGTTCCAGGTGTCGCCCCCGCCCGGGGACAGGAGCTGGTAGCGGTTCATGTCGTAGACGAGGAACCGGCCGGCGGTGCTCCCCGAGGTGTTGTCGAGAGGGGCCCCGATCACCACGTCGCCGAACCCGTCGCCGTTGACGTCTCCCCCCTGCCCACCGCGGCTCCCAGCTGGCTGCCGATGGCCGTGCCGGTGACGATGAAATCGGGGACGGCGTCGGGCACGGGCCCGCCGTAGAAGACATAGGCCCTTCCCGCGCTGCTTCCCCCCGAGGCGTTCAACGGCGCCCCGATGATCAGGTCGTCGAACCCGTCGCCGTTGACGTCTCCCGCCGGACCCGCCGACGCCCCGAACTCGTCCCCCGCCGCCTCGCCGGTGAGGATGAGGTCGGGGTCGGCATCCGGCGCCGGGCCGCCGAAGTACACGTAGGCCCGGCCCGCGTTGTTCCCGCCCGCGTCGTTGACCGGGGTGCTCACAACGACGTCGTCGTAGCCGTCGCCGTTCACGTCCCCCGCCCCCGCCACCACGTAGCCGTACTCGTCCGCGGGGGTCTGGCCGACCAGAACCAGGTCCGGGACGGAGTCGGCCCCGGGGCCGCCGAAGTAGACGTAGGCCGCACCCGCGTTGGAGCCGCCGGTGTCCGCCAGCGGCGCCCCCGCGATGACGTCGTCGTATCCGTCGCCGTTCACGTCTCCGGCGCCCGCCACCGAGAAGCCGAGGTCGTCGCCCGCCGCGGCGCCGGTGAAGGTCAGGTCGACCACGTTGTTGGGGGAGGGCCCGCCCAGGAAGAGATACGCCTGTCCCGCCCCGCCGCCGCCCACGTCGCTCCCCGGGGCGGCGATGATGAGGTCGTCGTAGCCGTCCCCGTTGAAGTCCCCGGCCCCGGCGGCCGAGAGGCCGAGTTCATCGGCGGCCACCGCGCCGGTGAACACCAGGTCCGGGACCGCGTCGGCGCCGGGCCCCCCCAGGTAGACGTAGGCTCTCCCGGCGGAGCTTCCGGCCGCGTCGTTGAAGGGCGCCCCCACGATGAGGTCGTCGTAGCCGTCTCCGTTCACGTCCCCGGCCGGCCCCACCGTCTTGCCGAACTCGTCGCCGGCCGCCTCGCCGGTGAGGATGAGATCCGGTACCGGATCGGCCCCGGGTCCTCCGAAGTGCACGTAGGCCCGGCCCGCGCTGGTTCCCGCCGCGTCGTTCAGGATCGCGCCCGCGATCACGTCGGCGAAGCCGTCGCCGTTGAAGTCGCCGGCGGTCGCGACCGCGCTCCCCAGCCGGTCGCCGGCCGCCTCGCCGCCGCCGCTGAGCTGGAGCCGGGCGGCCACCGGGGCCGCCGGGCCCACGATCCGGAACAACCGGTCGCTCTCGTCCGAGGTGGACCGGGAGGGGGATTGGGCGGTGTAGCTGACGCGGACGCGCGCGAAGTCGGAGGGAATGCCGGGGGCGGGGAGGGTGAAGGCGTTCTCGGCGCCGCCGCCGACCCCCACCGCCACCGTCTCCCAGGTCGCCCCCCCGTCGGTGGAGACGAAAAGGTCCGCCGGATCATGGCCCTTCCACCGCACCGTGGCCCGGTCCCCGGCGACCCAGCTCTCTCCACCGTTGGGGGAAAGTATCCGGTACGGATAGACGGAGTAGAGGTAGGCCCGGCCCGCGCTCGATCCACCCAGGTCGTTGAACAGCGCTCCCACCGCCAGGTCCTCGAACCCATCCCCGTCGAAGTCCCCCGCTCCTTTCACGGAGAAGCCGAATTGATCGCTTCCCTCCTCCCCGGTCAGGATGAGATCGGGGACGGTGTCGGGGGCGGGGCCGCCGAAATAGACGTAGGCAGCTCCCACGGCGACGATTCCCACGTGATGGAGCGGAGCTCCGGCCACGATGTCCCCGTATCCGTCGGCGTTCAGATCGCCCGCCCGCGCCAGCGCGGATCCGAGATTGTCCCCCGCCGCGGCACCGGTGAGGACGAGGTCGGGGACGCTGTCGGCGATCGGTCCCCCGTAGAAGACGTAGACCCGTCCGGCGCTGTTGCCGCCGGCGTCGTTGAAGGGCGCGCCCACCAGGACGTCGTCGTATCCATCCCCGTTCACGTCTCCGGCCGCCCCTACCGCGTAGCCCAGCTCATCGCCCGCCGCCTCGCCGTTGAAGATGAGGTCGGCCACGGTGTCGCCGGCCGCGCTTCCGAAGAACACGTAGGCCTGACCGGCCGCCGCCCCCGCGGTGTCGTTTCCGAGGGCGCCCACGACCAGGTCGCCGACCCCGTCGCCGTTCACGTCGCCGGCCCCGCCGGCCGAATATCCGAATTCGTCTCCCGCGGCCTTGCCGGTCACGATCAGATCCGGCACGGAATCCGCCCCGGGCCCTCCGAAGAAGACGTAGACCCGCCCGGCGTTGCCCCCCCCCGCGTCGTTGAAGGGCGCCCCCACGATCACGTCGCCGAACCCGTCCCCGTTCACGTCGCCGGCGGACGCCACCGAGATCCCGAAACCGTCGCTGCCAGCGGCGCCGGTGAGAACCAGGTCCGGCGTCGCGTCCATGGTGGGGCCTCCGAAGTAGACGTAGGCGTGTCCGGTACCGGCGAAGGGGGCGCCGACGATCACCTCGGGATAGCCGTCCCCGTTCATGTCCCCCGCGGAGTCGACGGAATAACCGAAGTCGTCCCCGCTGACCTGGCCGGTGAGAAGGATGCCGGTGGCGTCGCTTGCCCCCGGGCCTCCGAAGTAGACGTGGACGTGACCGAGACCGGAGCCCGCGGTCTTCGCCCCGGCGATGAGGTCGGTGTAGCCGTCCCCGTTGAGGTCCGCGGCGGCCACGGAGGCGCCCAGCTGATCGTTGTTGGCGGCCCCCACCGGAGCGATCAGCCGCTCCGTGGTGAGTGCCCACCCCGTTGTGGGGGCGGCGGCCAGCATCGCGGCGGGGAGAAGAAGGAAGAGCCCGAACGACAGGCGAGTGCGGCGCGACATGCAGCCTCCTGAACGTACCGCGCCAAGGTGGACGGCCGAAGGCGACACCCGCCCCGGCGTCGCTTCAGAACATCGCGGCACACCCGCCGAACGGGGACCGGGCGCTCAGTGCCCGAGGGCGGAGTGGCCTGAACCGGCCGGAGCAGGGTCGAATGATAGGGACTCTAGGAAAAAAATCGGACTAATTCCATCGAATTTGTTTTCAATCCACCCGGAGCGGCCGCCCTCGACCCCTAACTCCTTTTCCCGCCGCTCTCTCCACCGTTTTCCGGAGCGGAGGGCTCCCCCCGCGGCACCAGCACGATGATCTCCGCATTGGCGGGGTCGCCGGTCCGGGTCCGGATGAGCGAGGCGGTCCGGCCGGCGAAGGGGGCGGTGGTGAGCTCCACCGAGGCCTCGGATTCCTTGCTCCGGCGGAGGGTGCGGATCGCGGAGAGAAGGGCGGGATCGGGCCAGACCTGTTCAAACGGGATGGCCATGGAAGTCGCGCCGCCGAGCCCGAGCGCCTCCCGCAGGCGGCGCCCGATGAAGGCGGCCAGGTTCCCGGGTCCCACCCCCGCCGCGTGCATGCCGGTCGCCTCCACCAGGGCCTCGACCCGCTGCACGGCCGCGCGGTGCAGGCCGCGGCGCACCTCCTCCACCTCGCGGTCCCGCCGCAGGTGTTCCTCGAGGAAGGTGGCCAGGCGGCCGACCTCGTCGTCGCTGACCGGGATGCGGGTCTCCTGGGGGGCGCCGGTGCGGGCGTAGTGGACGAGCATGGTGAGCCGGCGGATGGGGCGGAGGATCCACTGGGGCGCGGTGACCGCCGCGGCCAGGGCCAGGGTGAGCGAGATCACGATGATGACCAGCAGATCGCGCACCGAGAGCGAGAGGTCGGTCACCACCCGCATGCGTTCGCTGGTGAGCTTGGTGGTGGCCCGGTTGTAGATGTCGTGGGAGAGGTCCTCGAGCCGGTTCTCGGTGTCGTTGACCTCGCCGAGGAGCGAATCGGCTTCCCAGCCCGAGCCCAGGGAGTAGGTGACCGCGTCGTCCAGGTCCAGGAGCGCTTCCCGCGCCTGGCGGAGCACGCGCTCGCGCTGGGGTCCGGGGGGGGTGCGCAGGGCCTCGGTGCGCAGCGACAGGAAGCGGGTGCGCGCCTCTTCCGCCTGCTCCGGCGAGGTCACCCGCAACCGCGGATTCCGAGCCGGCGGCCGCGCCACCAGGTCCCGCGTCGACTGCTCATAGCGGCGGGCGAGCGAGCTGAGCTGGTCGATCTGGTTGGGGGCGTAGGGCCAGAGCCCCTTGCCGCTCTCGATGAGGATCCGCACGAAACCGGCGGCCTCGGTGGCGTCCTCGCCGCGGGTGGTGTCGGCGGTGAACAGGAAGTCGACCCGCGCGAGCCGCGACTGGGCCAGCGCCAGCTGCACGTCGTCGACCAGGAGCGAGGGATCGATAGCGGTGCGCAGGATCCCCGAGATGTCGTTCCGGGTGCGGTCGATGGTGAACAGCGACCCCGCCACCGGCACCAGCGAGAGCAGTACCAGGACGGTGAGCGTCCACACCAGCTTGGCACGCACGGTCAGCACCTTCTGGCGCCGCAGGACCCGCTCCTGCCAGAGGATTCCGGGGCGGTGGGACATCGGTTACCGGTTGAACGCCTGGTCGATGGCGTCCAGGGCCTGGTCCGACCCGATCACCACCAGCACGTCGCCGTCGGCCAGCGCCTGGTCGGGTTCGGGGAAGCTGGCCACGTCCACCACCTCGTGGACCCGGCCCTCGTCGTCCACCGACTGGCGCCGGTGCTGGATGGCCACCACGTTCACCCCGTAACGCTCGCGCAGGTTGAGCTCGCGGAGGGTCTTGCCGTGCATGTTGGGGTGGCTGGGGACCTCGGCGACCAGGATCCCCTCGGCGAGGGGGAAACGCTCCAGGGCGAAGGACGAGACCAGATTGTCCGCGAGCTGGGCCCCGTAGTCCTCTTCCGGCGAGACCACCTTGTGGACCCCGACCGCGGTGAGGATGCGGGCGTGCAGCGGGCTGGTGGCGCGGGCCACGATGCGGGGGATCCCCAGCTCGCGCAGAAGCGCCGACACCAGGATGTTGGCCTCGCGATGCTCGCCGATCGCCACCACCGCGGTGGTGAACTCGGTCACCCCCAGCGCCTCCAGGGTCTCGCGATCGGTGGCGTCCGCCACCACCGCCCGCGCCACCTGGTCCTTGATCTCATCCACGAACCGGCCGTTCCGGTCGATGGCCAGCACGTCCTGGCCGCGCTCGGCCAGCCGCCTCGCCACCGGGCCGCCGAACGCGCCCAGCCCGATCACCACGTATCGTTCCATAGGATGCAATCCGTTCCGGACGGCTCGTCGCGGCCGGGCCGAGGCCCCGCCGCGCGGCCGTCCCCTACCCCACCAGGATCCTCGACTCGGGGTAGCGGTAGTAGGAGCGCGCGGCGGACTTGCCCACCGCGAAGGCCAGGGTCAGGGGCCCGGTGCGCCCCACGAACATGAGCAAAATGATGATGAGCCGGCCGGAGGGTGTCAACGCCGGGGTCAGCCCTCGCGAGAGCCCCACCGTGCCGAAGGCCGATACCGCCTCGAACATGATGTCGAGGTAGTTCTGTCCGTGCTGCACCACCAGGAGCAGCATGAAGCAGATCAGGAGGAGCGTCCCCGCCAGCAGCGTCACCGCGATCGCCTTGAGCAGCGTCTCGTCGGGGACGCGCCGCGCGTAGACCTCCACGTCCCGGCGGCCCCGCACCAGGCTCCGGAGCGCCAGCACCAGGATCGCCATGGTCGTGGTCTTGATCCCGCCCGCGGTACCGCCGGGGGATCCGCCGATGAACATCCAGAGCATCATGAAGGTGGCGGTCACCGGCGCCACCGTGGCCATGGGCAGCGTGTCGAAGCCGGCGGTGCGGGTGGTCACCGACTGGAAGAAGGAGGCCAGAAGCTTCCGGCTCAGGGAGAGGCCGGAGAGGGAGGTCTCGTACTCGAAGTAGAAGAAGCCCAGGGTCCCGATCACGATGAGGGCCAGGGTGGTGGCGAGGACGAGCTTGGTGTGGGTCTGTTCGTGGCGCCACCACAGACCCGGATGCCAGGGGCGGCGCAGGAAGAGCCACACGCTTCCCGCCACCGTGAACCCGATCCCCCCGATCACGATCAGGAACGCCACCACCAGGTTCACCACCGGATCTCCCACGAACTGCTCCAGGCTGGTGGAGAAGGTGGAGAAACCGGCGTTGCAGAAGGCGCTCACCGCGTGGAACACGGCGTGGAACCAGGCCTCGGACGGCGGCATGGAGCGCGACCACCACATCCCGAGGATCACCGCCCCCACCGCCTCGGTTCCGAAGGTGAAGGTCACGATGAACTGGAGGAGCCGCGTCACGTCCCGCTTGGCCGTCTCCTCCACCACCTCGGTGAGGAACCCGCGCGATCCCGCTCCCAGGGCGCGCCCCAGGACCAGCGCCGCCGACGCGCTCAGGGTCATGATCCCCAGGCCCCCCACCTGCATCAGCACCACCAGCACCCACTGGCCGAAGGTGGTCCAGTAGGTGGGGGTGTCCACCACGATGAGCCCGGTCACGCAGACCGCGCTGGTGGAGGTGAACAGCGCGGTCAGGAAGGGGGTCGTGCCCGGTTGGACGCTGGAGCCGGGGAAGGTCAGGAAGAGCGTCCCCCCCAGGATCAGGATGAGAAAGGTGAGGGCGATGGTGCGGGCGGGGTGCCGCTGCACCCCCACCACGAACGCGCGCCCGGCCGGGGAGGTGAGGTGCCGGGCGCCGGCCCGGAAAAGCACCCGGAGGGCGAGCAGGAACGCCACTGGCCGGAGCCCCACGTGGGGGAGGGCGAACAGGAAGAGGATCAGGAGCTCGGGCCAGTGGGGCCGGAGGAAGGTGGAGAGCCGGACCGCGGCCAACCCGTCCAGGGCGAGCCGGGTGACCACCAGGATCACCAGCGCGAGGGCCGCCACCAGCGCCACCGGGACGTGGGTCAGGACATGGAGCTGGTACCCCTGGCGCAGGACCAGGGCGAGGAGAAGGGCCAGGGAAAAGATCTCGGCCCCACGGTCGGCGCGCCGGAGCCGCCCCGGCGTGAGCTGGAGCGAGCGGCGGAGCCGCCCCAGGGCGGACCCGAGCTCGCCGGGTTTGCGATCCTCGTCGGGCACGGACTACCCTCCTGGCACACGGCCCAAAATCGGACGCAGTCTAACAGACCGCCGGAGACCCGGAGACCCGGGCCGGCCCGCGGTACAACGCCATGACCAACGACCCCTCCGCGCCGGAACCGGCGTTCTTCCAGGACATTTGCGGCTTCGTGCTGGCCGGCGGCCGCTCCGCCCGCTTCGGCGCGGACAAGGCGCTGGCCGCTCTCGACGGCCGGCCGCTCCTCGTCCACGCCCTCGACGCCCTGGCCGGGGTGGGGCTCACCGGGAGCGTGGTGGCGCCCCGGCCGGATGCGTATCGGGGCTTGGCGCAGGGCTTTGTGGCCTCGGAAGAGCCGGACCGAGGCCCCACCGAGGGTCTCCGCGCCGCGCTCGCCGCCTGTCCCCGCCGGTGGGCTCTGGTCCTGGCCGCGGACATGCCGGGGGTGACCCCGGCGCTCCTTCGCGCCCTGGCCGGGGCCGCCGCCGTCCTCCCCCAGCCCGGGCCCCGGGCCGTCTGCGCCGTCCTCGGGCGCCGCCACCCCCTCCCCGGGCTCTACGCGACGTCGCTGCTCGCCGACTGGGACCGGATCCTCCCCGGGGCCGCCCTCCAGGCGGTCCTGGATCTGGCCGGGGCCGTCCTCCTGGGGCCGGCGGACGTCCCGGGACTGGATCTCGCCGCCGCCCTCCGGAACGTGAACCGGCCGGAGGATCTGGCCGGATAGGGGCGCGGCGGGGCCTCGGGTGGGAAAGGAGGCCGTGGAGGCGGGCGCGGCGGCCGACCCACATTCTCTCGAAAACCGAATTAGGGGCATGGCAGGGCCGGGGATTTAGGCGATCCTGTCTGCTCGTGCGTCCGGGGCCATACCGGTGGTCGGACCGCGGCGAAGCGAGGCTCGGCGGGCCGCCAATCCGGACCTCGGAGCCTAGAATCCGATTGACACTCCCGGGGGGTGGGCCTAGACTCGGCGCCGCTTGTGCAAAAGTTCACAAGTGAGCCTGTGGCATCGAGTTGCCGGTCCTCCCGCCTCTCCGGCCCACGTCTTCTAAGGTGAATCATGGCAGCCAAATACGTGCCGATCCTGATCATGCTGGTGATCGCCGGGGGCTTTGCCGCCGTCGCCCTCATGATCGCCTGGCTCCTGGCCCCGGCCAAGGCGGACGCCTCCAAGGACAGCCCGTACGAGTGCGGGGTCCCGCCGGTGGGCGACGCCCGCGAGCGCTACAGCGTGCGCTTCTACCTGGTGGCCATGCTCTTCATCGTCTTCGACCTGGAGACGGTGTTCCTCTACCCCTGGGCGGTGGTGTTCCGGAGCCGGCCGCGCTTCTTCTTCCTGGAGATGCTGGTCTTCCTGGGGCTCCTGCTCGTGGGCTACGTCTACGTATGGCGGATGGGGGCGCTGGACTGGAACAGCGCGCGCAGCAAGAAGATGTGGGAGATGCAACATGAAGCCCGGCGGAAGGTGGGGAACGCGGCATGAAGCCTGAATCACGGGACCTCCAGGGGAAGCGCTGGGCGCGGGACGAGGCCACCCCGGCCGGATTCCAGCCCTACGGCCTCCGCAACCCCGGGCCGCCCGAAGGCGGGCCCGAACCCTCCGCCGCCCCGCGCCGCTCCGACGATCTGGACCTGGAGTACGGCGAGCGGACCTCGCTGGCGCTCCGCGAGGAGTTCGCCTCCGAGCTGCTTCAGATCATCCACTACCGCGAGGAGTGGACCGCGGTCATGAAGCCGGAGCGGATTCTGGAGTACATGAGGTTCCTGCGCGACCGCTGGAACTACCGCATGTGCCACGACGTGACCTCGGTGGATCTCTACCCCGAGGAACCGCGGTTCATGGCGGTCTACCACCTCTTGGACCTGGATCACGCGGTCCGGTTCCGGGTGAAGTGCCCCCTGTCCGGGGCCGCCCCCGAGATCGATTCGGTGGTGCCGGTATGGACGGGGGCGGAGTACACCGAGCGCGAGGTGTTCGATCTCATGGGAATCCGGTTCCGGGGCCATCCCGACCTCCGCCGGATCCTCATGCCCGACGACTACGACCACCACCCGTTGCGCAAGGACTTCCCGCTGACCGGTTTCCCGGCCGGCATCGACGCGCTCAAGGACTGATCGCGCGCCCTCGGCCGATCCCTCCGCCGCCGGCGTGTCGCGGCGCCCGGCGAACGAGCCCCCGGGAGGCGGAAGAAGAGGAACCATGGCGAAGCTCTCGGCAAAGACCACGGAGAAGATCCGGGCGCTGAAGGACAACTTCCCCCAGCGGCGCTCGGCGGTGTTGCCCGCGCTCCATTACGCCCAGGCGGAGCTGGGGCACCTCGACGACGCCACCCTCCTGGAGGTGGCCGGAATCCTCGAGGTGCCCAGGAACATGACCGCCGAGGTGGTCGGCTTCTACACGATGTTCGAGCGCGAGAAGACCGGGCAGTACAAGATCGAGGTCTGCCGGAACCTCTCCTGCGCGCTCAAGGGCGCGAACCGGCTCACCCGGCACCTTGCCGGGAAACTGGGGGTCGCGGTCGGCGAGACCACCCCCGACGGCAAGTTCACCCTGACCGAGGCCGAGTGCCTCGGCGCCTGTGGCTACGCGCCGATGATGGCGATCGGGCCCTACTTCTACGAGAACCTGACCCGCGAGACCGCCGATGCGATCATCGACGCGCTGGCTGCGGGGAAGGAGCCGCCGGTCAGGCCCGCCGGCTTCCTGGATCTGGACGACCCCCCGGCGCCCGAGAGGGGGGCCCACGCCGCCTTGCCCGCGGCCAGCGAGGCGATCGGAAGCCACCTGGCGGTGCGGCCTCCCCGGAACGGGAACGGTTCGGCGCCGGCTCTCCCGCCCCCGCTGGAACCCCAGGCGGTGGAGCAGGAGGAGGGGCAGTGAGCGCGGAGATGAGGATCACCACCGGGTTCACCGACCAGCCCCGCCCGTTCACCCTGGAGGTGGCCGAGAAGAACGGGGTCTACCAGGGGCTCCGCAAGGCGCTCACCGGGATGAAACCGGACGAGGTCATCCAGGCCGTCAAGGCCTCGGGCATCCGCGGCCGGGGCGGCGCCGGATTCCCGGCGGGGATGAAGTGGAGCTTCGTCCCCAAGAACCTGGACAAGCCCCGCTACGTGGTCTGCAACGCGGACGAGAGCGAGCCCGGCACCTTCAAGGACCGGATCCTCCTGGAGCGGAACCCGCACCAGCTGATCGAGGGGGTGGTGCTCGCCTGCTACGCCATCGAGGGCCACCAGGCCTACATCTACATTCGCGGCGAGTACGGGCTGCCCATCCAGCGGGTGTCGGAGGCGGTCCAGGAGGCGTACAAGGCCGGCTACCTGGGCCGGAACATCATGGGCACCGGGTACGATTGCGACCTGGTGGTCTACGCCGGGGCCGGCGCCTACATCTGCGGGGAGGAGACGGGGCTCCTGGATTCGCTGGAGGGCAAGCGCGGCCACCCGAGGCTCAAGCCCCCGTTTCCGGCGGTGAGCGGCCTTTACGGCTGCCCCACCGTGATCAACAACGTGGAGACCCTGGCCAGCATTCCCCCCATCATCATCCGGGGAGGGGAGTGGTTCGCCAAGACCGGAGTGGCCAACTCCAGCGGTCCCCGCATCTTCGCGGTGAGCGGCCACGTGGTGAAGCCCGGGCTGTTCGAGCTGGAGATGGGCAAGGTCACCCTCCGCGAGCTGATCTACGACTACTGCGGTGGGATCCCGGACGGCCGCAAGCTCAAGGCGGTCATCCCCGGCGGGGCCTCGACCCCGATCCTCACCGCCGACGAGATCGATATCCCCCTGGACTTCGACTCCATCCAGAAGGCGGGGTCGTTCATGGGTTCCACCGCGGTCATCGTCATGGACGAGACCACCTGCATGGTGCACGCGGCGCTGGTGTTGACCCGGTTCTTCGCCCACGAGTCCTGCGGCCAGTGCACCCCCTGCCGCGAGGGCACGCACTGGGCCGAGCGCATCCTTCACCGGTTCGAGGCCGGGGGCGCCAAGCGGGAGGAGATCGACCTGCTCCTGGACCTGTGCAGCGAGATGGGCGGCGGCCGCACGATCTGCGCCCTGGCCGACGGCGCCATCGGGCCCATCAAGAGCAGCGTGGAGAAGTTCCGCTCCGAGTACGAGGCGCACGTGGCGTCGGGGTGCCCCCGGTCGGGGGAGATCTGTGAGGTGGCGTGGTGACCTTCGACTGGTGGATCGAGCTGGTGGTGAAGGCGGTGGTGGTGTTCCTGGTGGTGCTCACCGCGGTGGCCTACATGGTGCTGATCGAGCGCCGGGTACTGGCCCACATGCAGTCCCGGATCGGGCCGAACCGGGTAGGCCCGCAGGGGATGTTCCAGCCCGCCGCCGACGCGCTCAAGCTCATGACCAAGGAGACGGTGGTGCCGGCGGAGGCGGACCGGATGCTGTTCCTGTTCGCGCCCATCTTCTCCCTGGTGCCCGCGCTCCTCACCTTCGCGGTCATCCCTTTCGGCGACGCGATCCATCTCTTCGGCCGGACCGTCCCCCTGCACATCACCGACATCAACGTGGCGGTGCTGTTCGTGCTGGCGCTGTCCAGCGTCGGGGTCTACGGGATCTTCCTGGGAGGCTGGTCCTCCAACAACAAGTACGCGCTCATGGGGGGGCTCCGCTCCTCGGCCCAGATGATCTCCTACGAGCTCACCCTCGGCATGGTGGTGGTGACGGTGGTTTTGCTGGCGGGCTCGTTCAGCCTGGTGGACATCGTCCGCGCCCAGGCGCACGTTCCCTTCCTCCTCTACCAGCCCCTGGGCTTCATCCTGTTCGTGATCGGCTCCATGGCCGAGATCAACCGCATCCCCTTCGACCTCCCCGAGGCCGAGCCCGAGCTGGTCGCCGGCTATCACACCGAGTACAGCGGGATGCGGTTCGCCATGTACTTCCTGGGCGAGTACGCCAACCTGATCACCGTGACCTCGGTGACCACCCTGCTGTTCCTGGGAGGATGGCTGGTGCCCTGGCCCAGCCCCACCTGGCTGGGACCGCTGTGGTTCGCGGGCAAGGTGATGATCCTGATCTTCTTCATGATGTGGACCCGAGGCACCCTGCCCCGGTTCCGCTTCGACCAGCTCATGCGGTTCGGCTGGAAAGTGATGCTGCCGCTGGCGCTCCTGAACCTGTTCGCCACGGCGCTTTTCCTGGCCCTGAAGGGGTAGTCGCCGCGGGCCCGGAGGCCCGGGCGGCGATGCGAAGACGGCGGCGGGCGCGTGCGCGACCGTCCGCCGGGTGGGGAGTACGACGTGGCACTAGCCGCTTTCATTCTCTTGGCCCTGCTGGCGATTGCGGGCGCGCTGGGGGTGGTCCTCCAGCGGAACGCGCTCTACAGCGCGCTCAGCCTGGTGGGGGTGTTCGCCGTCACCGCGGTGATCTACCTCATGCTGTCGGCGCCGTTTCTGGCCATGCTCCAGATCATCGTCTACGCCGGGGCGATCATGGTGCTGTTCATCTTCGTGATCATGCTTCTGAGCGTGAACTACGAGGAGTCCGGGGAGTCGGGGGGGATCCCCGCCGGGTGGAAGCGGGTCCTGGCGGTGGTGCTGGGGGCGGCGCTCCTGGCCCAGCTCGCCTACCTGGGCGGGACCATGGTTCTGGGCGGCGGCGGCGGATCGGTCGCCGACATGGGGAGCGTCCGCAGCGTGGGCATCACCCTCTACCGGAATTACATCTTCCCGTTCGAGGTGGCGTCGATCCTTCTCCTGGTGGCCATCGTGGGCGCGGTGGCCATCACCCGCCGGCACGGCCGCGGGCTGGAAGGGCACGTGGGAACGGGGGAGGGCTCGTGATGCCGGTGCCTTTGAGCCTCTTTCAGATCCTGGCCGGGGTCCTCTTTTCCATCGGAGTGATGGGGGTCCTGTTCCGGCGGAACCTGCTGGTGATCTTCATGTGCGTGGAGCTGATGCTCAACGCCGCCAACATCTCGCTGGTGGCGTTCGGCCAGGCCCGCGGATCCATGGACGGGCAGGTCCTGGTCTTCTTCGTGCTGGCGGTGGCCGCGGCCGAGGTCTCGGTAGGCCTGGCCATCATCATCGATCTCTTCCGCAAGAAGGGGACGATGGACGTGAATCAAGTCAGCCTTCTCAAGGGGTAGGGCGGTGTTGAACGCATTCTGGCTCATTCCTCTCCTTCCCCTCCTGGGGTTCCTGATCAACGGCCTGGGGCTCAAGTGGATGCCCCGCAAGCTCGCCGGCTGGCTGGCCTGCGCCACCGTGGGGATCGCCTTCGTGATCGCCGCCGGCGGGTTCCTGGCCCTCCGCGGGCTTCCGGTGGAGGAGCGGACGCTGGTCCACGTGCTCTTCCCCTGGATCGCCGCCGGCGCCTTCCACGTGAACGTGGCCTTCCAGTGGGATCCGCTCTCCGCGGTCATGGCCATGGTGGTCACCGGCGTCGGCTTCCTCATCCACGTCTACAGCCTGGGCTACATGGCCCACGACCCGGGCTACAAGCGCTACTTCACCTACCTGAACCTCTTCACCTTCGCCATGCTCACCCTGGTGCTGGCGGACAATTTCCTGCTGCTGTTCGTGGGCTGGGAAGGGGTGGGGCTTTGCTCCTACCTCCTGATCGGGTTCTGGTACACCAAGGACTCCGCGGCCGACGCCGGCAAGAAGGCGTTCATCGTGAACCGGATCGGCGACTTCGGGGTGCTGATCGGGATGTTCCTCGTGTGGTGGAACCTGGGGAGCCTCAACTTCATCGAGGTCTTCCACCGGGCCCCCACCGTATTCGCGGTGGGGGCGGCGCTCCCCACCGCGATCGCGCTGCTGTTCTTCCTGGGGGCCACCGGCAAGTCGGCCCAGCTCCCGCTCTACGTCTGGCTTCCCGACGCCATGGAGGGCCCGACCCCGGTCTCGGCGCTCATCCACGCCGCCACCATGGTCACCGCGGGGGTCTACCTCTTCGTGCGGGCTTCCAGCCTGTTCGCGCTGGCTCCCGCCGCCCTGGCGGTGGTGGCGGTGGTGGGCGCGCTCACCGCGATCTTCGCCGCGACCATCGGCCTGGTCCAGACCGACATCAAGCGGGTCCTGGCCTACTCCACCGTCTCCCAGCTCGGCTACATGTTCCTGGCGGTGGGGGCGGGGGCCTACGTCGCCGCCATCTTCCACCTCATGACCCACGCCTTCTTCAAAGCCCTGCTCTTCCTGGGCTCGGGCTCGGTGATCGAGGCCTGTCACCACGAACAGGACATGCGGAAGATGGGCGGGCTGGGGAAGAAGCTCCCCATCACCCGGAACACCTTCATCGTGGGCTCGCTGGCCCTGGCCGGGGTGCCGATCTTCGCCGGCTTCTTCTCCAAGGACGAGATCCTCTACAACACCTTCACCTCGTCGCTCCTCGGGGGCCTCGGGAAGGTGCTGTGGGTGGTGGGGGCGGCGGCGGCGCTCCTGACCGCCTTCTACATCACCCGCGCGGTGGCCATGACCTTCTACGGCAAGCCCCGCGACCGGCACATCTTCGAGCACGCCAAGGAGTCCCCCGCGGTGATGACGGTGCCGCTCATGATCCTGGCGGTGCTCTCCACCGTGGGCGGGTTCCTGGGGCTCCCGTTCCTGATCCGGCTCAACGCCATGCACAACTGGCTGGGGCCGGTGGTCGGGTCCCATGCCGCCGCGGAGGGGGCCGCCCACGCGGCCGGGGCCGGCGAGCACGGTCTGGGCCTGGAGCTGACCCTGTTGGCGGTGTCGGTGGCGATCGCGGTGATCGGGGTCTGGTGGGCCTGGCAGAACTACGTGGCCAAGCCCGACCGCGCCCGGGAGTACGGCGAGCGCTTCGCCGGGATGTACAAGGTGCTCTGGCACAAGTACTACGTCGATGAGATCTACCACGCGGCGGTGGTCACCCCGCTCATGGGCTTCAGCCGCTTCCTGTGGAAGGTCTTCGACGTGGAGATCGTCGACGGCATGGTGAATGGGGCCGGGCGCCTGATGCGGGGCGTCGGAGCCCTCATCCGGCCCCTCCAGTCCGGGTTCACCGGCAACTACGCCGCCGCGATCATGATGGGCGCGATCCTCATCATGGGTTACGTGCTGTTCGGGGGGGGGCGCTGATGCCGATCCTGACCACCATCATCTTCCTGCCGCTGGTGGGCGCCCTCGTGCTCTGGCTCCTGCCCATGCCGCCCAAGGCGCAACGCTGGTTCGCGCTGGGGGTGGCGGTGGCCGACTTCCTGGTCTCGGTTCCCCTCTGGTTCCGGTTCGACCGCGGAACCCACGACTTCCAGTTCGTGGAGAAGGCGGCCTGGATCCAGCAGTTCGGGATCAGCTACCACCTGGGCGTGGACGGCATCAGCCTGCTGCTGGTGCTCCTGACCACCCTCCTCAGCGCCATCGCGATCCTCTCCTCGTTCAGCGCGGTGCACGAGAAGACCCGGAGCTACTACGCCTTCCTCCTGGTGCTGGAGACCGGGATGCTGGGGGTGTTTCTCGCCCTCGACCTCTTCTTCTTCTACGTATTCTGGGAGGCGATGCTCATCCCGATGTACTTCCTGATCGGGGTCTGGGGCGGCCAGCGGCGGATCTACGCCGCGGTGAAGTTCTTCCTCTACACCATGTTCGGCTCGCTCCTGATGCTGGTGGCGATCCTGTTCCTGGCCCTCGCCCACGCCAAACAGACCGGAACCATGACCTTCGACCTCCTGGCCCTGTACGGGACCCACCTCACCCGGAGCCAGGAGACCCTGATCTTCGCCGCCTACGCGCTGGCGTTCGCGATCAAGGTGCCTCTCTTCCCGTTCCATACCTGGCTTCCCGACGCCCACGTGGAGGCCCCCACCGCGGGCTCGGTCATCCTCGCCGGCGTGCTCCTGAAGATGGGGACCTACGGTTACGTGCGATTCTGCCTTCCCCTGTTCCCCCACGCCGCCGCCGCCGCCGTCCCCTGGATCATGACCCTGGCGGTGATCGGCATCATCTACGGGGCGCTGGTGGCCATGGTGCAGCCGGACCTCAAGAAGCTGGTGGCCTACAGCTCGGTCAGCCATCTTGGGTTCGTGATGCTGGGCATCTTCGCCCTGAACGTGCAGGGGCTCCAGGGCGGCATGCTGCAGATGGTCAACCACGGGCTCTCCACCGGGGCGCTCTTCCTCATCGTGGGGATGATCTACGAGCGCCGCCACACCCGGCTCATCGAGCAGTTCGGCGGGCTCACCGCGGTGATGCCGCTCTTCGCCGCCTGCTTCATGATCGTGACCCTGGCCTCGGTCGGGCTCCCCGGAACCAACGGGTTCGTGGGCGAGTTCCTGATCCTGCTGGGGGCGTTCGGCCACAGCAGGGTCTTCGGGATCCTGGCCGCCAGCGGAGTGGTCCTGGCCGCGGTCTACATGCTGTGGATGTTCCAGCGGGTCATGTTCGGCAAGATCACCCACGGCGAGAACGAGAAGCTCAAGGACCTGAACGTTCGTGAGTTCGCGACCCTCATCCCGCTCATCATCCTCATCTTCTGGATCGGGATCTATCCCAAGCCCTTCCTCGACACCATGAACGCCTCGGTGCTGCACGTGCTGGACCAGGCGGGGGCGCCGGCGGCGGAGCCGGGCGGGGAGCGCGCCGGGCGGTGGGACGGCGACGGCGGGGCGATCGGGCTGGCCCGGCTCGCCCTGGATCACCGCGCGGCCGGCTCCGAGGCCTCGGAGGAGATATTGCTGGCCTCCGGGGGCAGCGTGACCGGTGCGAACGGGACGGTTGCCGCGGCGGCGGATGCGCCCGCGGCGGAGGATGTGCCCGCGGCGGCGGATGCGCCTGCGGGAGCGGCGGCGGGAGAGCCGGCGGCGGCCGAGCGGGGGGCGCGAGCGCCCGCCCCAGGGAGGACGAAGTGATGCCCGGCGTTTCCGTCAACTGGATGGCGATTCTCCCCCAGGTCATCCTGGCCGCGGTGGGGAGCGTGGCGCTCCTCGTCGCCTCCGGGCGGCGGGGGAAGGCCGGGGGGGGCACGCTCGCTTTCTGCGCCCTGGGGGCTCTGGCGGCGCTGGTCGCCGCGGTGTTCATGAAGACCGGGAGCCCCGCGTTCTCGGGTTCGGTGGCGGTGGACGGGATCACCCGGATTGCCTACGTGATTCTCGCCTTCAGCGCGCTCATGACGCTGCTCATCACCGCCGGCTACGCCGGCCGGTGGGAAGTGGAGAGCGGCGAGTACTTCGCGCTCCTCCTCTTCGCCACCGCGGGGATGATGTCGATGGCGGCGGGGCTGGATCTCATCACGATCTTCATCGGACTGGAGGTCGCCTCCATCTCCCAGTACATCCTGGCCTCCTTCCGCTGGCACGAAGCGCGGAGCAACGAGGCCAGCGTGAAGTACCTGCTCCTGGGAGCCTTTGCCAGCGGGTTCCTCCTCTACGGGATCGCGCTCACCTACGGGGCCACCGGAAGCGTGCATCTGGCCGATATCTCGGCCCGGATTGCCGAGGGGGGGCTCACCGGGAGTCCGCTGCTGCTGGCCGGGATCGGGCTCATGGTGGTAGGGCTCGGGTTCAAGGTCTCGGCGGTCCCCTTCCACATGTGGACCCCGGACGTCTACCAGGGGGCGCCCACCGTGGTCACCGGCTTCATGGCCGCCGGCCCCAAGGTCGCGGTGTTCGCCGCGCTCCTTCGCATCCTGGGCATGGGCGTCGATGGAGCCCGCCCCGAGTGGACGATGCTGGTGTGGTGGCTGGCCGTGCTCACCATGGTGGTGGGGAACCTCATGGCCCTGGTGCAGAAGGACATGAAGCGGCTCCTGGCCTACTCCGCCATCGCCCACGCCGGGTACGTGCTGGTGGCGCTGGTGGCGGGGGCCGATCTGGGGAGCGCCGGACTCCTGTTCTATCTGGCGGTCTACGCGGTCACCACCCTCGGCGCGTTCGGATTGGTCTCGCTCATGAAGAACGAGGACGACGGCGGCACCGCCATCGACAACTTCGCCGGCATCGGCTTCACCCGGCCCTGGCTGGGGGTGGCGATGGCGGTGTTCATGTTCTCCCTGGCCGGGATCCCGCCCACCGGCGGCTTCGTGGGCAAGTTCTACATCTTCACCGGCGCGATCCAGCAGGGGCACGTCTGGCTGGCGGTGATCGGCGTGATGGCATCCCTGGTGTCCGTGTACTACTACCTGCGGGTGGTGGTGATCATGTACATGCGGCCGGCCGGCTCCGGGGAACCGGTGCTCATCCGGGCCAACCCGGCGATGGCGGCGGCGCTGGTGGTGGCGGTGCTGGGGGTCCTGGTCCTGGGGGTCTATCCGGGCCCGCTCTTCGGCGTGGCCCACTCCGCCGTCCAGGGGGCCATGCAGGCGGTGGGGCACGCCGCCGCGGTGGGGGCGGGCGGCTGATCCCCGAGATTTGACGGTAAGCGCGGGGACTTCCCCCCTCGCCGCCTCGGAAAGACGAAGGCCCGGCGGTGGTGAGCCGCCGGGCCTCTCTTGATCGCTGTGGTCTCGCCGGGAACCCGCCGCGCCCGCGGCCGGCCCGCTTCGCCGGGAACCCGCCACGCCCGCGACCCGCTACGCGGCCGGCCCGCTACGCCGCCGGCCCGCTTCGCCGGGAACCCGCCACGCCCGCGACGCGTCGAAGCTCCGGTCCCGGCGGCGCCGGCCGGCTCACCGGGACCGCTCTCTCCGGCGGGAGCCCCCCCGGCTCAGTCCCCCTTACTGCCCAGGTAGAAGTTCAGCCCGCCCCGGAACGCCAGGTAATTGGTGGTGCTGCCGCTGGTGAGATCGAACACCAGCATCCCCTCGCCGAACCAGCCCATGCTGTTGGACAGGGGGGCCTGGACTCCGCCGCCGCCCGCGAACCCCAGGTCGGTGCTGCTGGCGGAAAACGTCCCGAATCCGGTGTCCACGCTCACCTTGGAGTGATAGAAGCCCAGGTCGGCCTTGACGTAGGGGGTCATGGTGCGTCCGCTTCCCGGGAAGAGGTATTTCCCCATGGCGGTGATCTCCCAGATGCTGGGAGAGACCCCGCTCGCGTCGGAGCCGAAGGTGTTGTAGGTGAGGTTGGCCCCGATCGCCTCCTTGGGGGACAGGTAGTACGCCCCCTGCGCCCCGAAGGCGAACCCCAGATTGGCTCCGTTCGAGAAGTCGCCGAACGGAATGCTGAGCCCGATGTTGGGAGAGACCTCGATCAGTCCCTTCCGGAGCGCGGTCGACTTGGACTGGGCCGAGGCCGGGGAAACGGCAAGGAGCAGGCAACCGGAAACCGCGAGCAGGGCGGCGAGGTGTTTCACAAAGTCCCCCTTGTACTTCGATGCAGGATGAAGGATGAACCGCGAGGCCGCGGGATGGGTCCGTGGTGGCGGTGGATCGCAAAGCAACGGGCAAGCACCGACCGTGCCCGCCCGGGATCAAGCGTGCTGAAGCTCAAGAGATATCAAGAAGGGATGGAAGCTGTCAATATTCGCGGTCGCGGGCGATCCGCCCCCGGGAGCGCGCTCCGCCGGGAGCCGCGGCGCTCAGGCCGCGTGGGAAACCTCCCCGGACGCGGTCGCGTCGGAGGGGAGCCGGATCCAGAACGTGCTTCCCTCGCCGATCTGGCTGGTCACGCCGACCTCCCCCCCGTGCATCTCCACCACCCGCTTCACCAGGTGGAGCCCGATTCCCAGTCCTCCGGTGCCTCGGCTGGCGCGGCGCAGGCCCTGGCCGAACAGCGTGAAGATCTGCGCGAGGTCCTCGGGAGCCACGCCGGGTCCCTGGTCGGTGACCTGGATGGTGAGGCCGGCCTCGTCCCGGACCGTGCGCACCAGCACGCTTCCGCCTTCGGGGGAGAACTTGACCGCGTTCACCACCAGGTTCACCACCGCCTGGCGGAGCTTGACCTCGTCCACCTCCACCATGTCCTGGCCGTCGTCGTAGTCCTCGGCCAAAGCGATCCGCGACTTCTCCGACATCGGGCGCACGGTCTCCACCGCCGAATGAACCAGGTGGCTGAGCAGCATCGGCCGCCGCTTGAGCTCGATCTTCCCGGTCTCGAGCCGGGTGAGGTCGAGGATGTCCTCGATCAATCCCAGCAGGCGCTCCGCCTCGTCCCGGAGCCGCCCCAGGAACTCCTTGCGCTGGTCGGGGGCGAGGGCGGCTTCGTGGTCGGTCAGAAGCTCGGCATAGGCGATGACCGAGGTGAGGGGGGTCTTGAGTTCATGGCTGGCGGTGGAGAGGAACACGTCCTTGAGCCGGTTGACCTCGCCCAGGCGCGCGTTGGCGGTCTCCAGCTCGCGGTTCCGCGAGTTCAGCCGCTCCAGCTCGCCCGCCCGCTCGATCACCGAGCCCACGTGCTCGGCGAAGATGCAGAGAATGTCCCGCTGCCGTTCGCTGAACGGCTCGGGGTGGCTGATCCGGTTGACGTTCAGGACGCCCACCACCTTGTCCTCGACCCGGAGCGGCACCGAGAGGGCGGAGGTGATGTGGCGGTGCGGCTTGTAGAACTTGCTGATCTCCGGGTGGGGGGGCCGGTCGTTCAGAAGCACCCCCTGCAGCCGTTCCGCCACCCAGCCCGCGATTCCCTCGCCCAGCCGGATCTTCGCGTCGGAGGCGTACTCGCCCTCCACCCCGTAATAGGCCCGGGTCTCCAGGAGTTCGGTCTTGGGGTTGTAGAGCATGATCGAGGCCTGCTGGGCCCGGAGCGTGGCCACCACCCGCCGGACGATGAGCCCGATGATGGTGTCGACGGAGATCTGCAGGTTCAGGCTGGTGGCCAGCTGAAACAGGTCCGAGAGCTCGGAGAGCCGGGCCTGCACGTCTCCCAGCTCCGACTCCTCGTCGGCCAGGCTGTTGCGGAGGGAGTGGAGCTGGACCTGCTTGAAGGCGGTATAGAGGATGAAGACGATGACCAGGCCGGAGAGGCCCACCCCGGTGTAGTACCCGTTCCGGAGCCACAGGTCCCCGTCCCCGTTCTCGATGAGGATGTTGAGGACCTGCATGTGGAGCACGTGCACGGTGATCGCGAAGGCCATGATCAACGAGAACGCCGCCAGCCACAGGTACCATCCCTTGCGGTCCACGTAGGCTATCCTGGGATTCTTCGAGCTATTCACCGGGATCCGTCCTCCCGTGGGCAATATCGGCCGGTTCCGGCAGGATTTGAGTCCGCGCGAGATGCGAGAGGATTCGCCCCGAATTCGATGCGGGAACCGGGCACCCGTGGTCGTGGCTCGGGACCGGAACCGCCGGGCGCAGGCGGGGGTGTCCTGACCCGTAATTTGTTTTGCAACAATAAGTTAACATGGCAAATCTCCCTGGGAGAGGATCCAAGCCGGCGCCCTCCCCCCCGGCCGGCGCCCCCGCCCCCTTGCGCCGGGCCTGCTAAGATGGTCCGCTCCGGGGCCTCGGGGGGGGTGCGCCGGACCCCCGGGCCGGACGCGCTCCGCGTGCGCCGGCCGGCGCCGGACCCCGAACCCCGAACCCCATGGAACCCCGTCCGAGGGGCACGCCGCCCCGGGAATCGCCGTACATGCTGAACGTGACCTCGGAAGTGGGCCGGCTGAGGCGGGTGCTCGTGCACGAGCCCGGGCCGGAAGTGGACAACATGGTTCCGGCGATGATGGACGAGCTCCTCTTCGACGACGTCCTGTTCGGGGAGCGGGCCCGCGAGGAGCACGCGCTCTTCCGCCGGGTGCTGCAGCTCCTGGGAATCGAGTCGGTGGACGCGCAGGACGTCCTGGTCGAGATCCTGGACGACCCGGTGGCGCGGGCGTGGATCTTCCGGGTGCTCCTCAAGGATCTCCCCCCGCCGGTGCGGCGGCGGATGGAGGTGGCGGCGAGCGCGGATCTGGCCGGGATGCTGGTGGCCGGGGTCCGCAGCGACGCGGTGCAGGCGGTGGTGGAGGTAAGCGACCTCTTCGTGGTGCCTCCCATCCCCAACTGGTGCTTCCAGCGCGATCCCCAGGTGGTGTTCGGGAACGGGGTGATCTTCGGAGCGATGGCGGCCCCGGCCCGGCACCGGGAGGCTCTTCTGGCCCGGGCGGTGTTCCGGTTCCACCCCGAGCTGGCCTCGGCGGCGGTCCTCCACGATCCGCTCGAGTTCAATCCCCGGGATCCGTTCTTCCTGGAGGTGGAGCGGCCGTGCCTGGAGGGGGGCGACTTCCTCGCCGTCTCTCCCCAGGTGGTGCTGGTGGGGCAGAGCGAGCGGACCAACGCCACCGCGGTCTCGGCCCTGGCCCGCAGCCTGGCCCGGATGGAGGACGGGCCGCGCTGGATGGTGGTGGTGGAGGTCCCCCGGCGGCGCGCCTACATGCATCTCGACACCCTCATCACTCCCATCGACCGCGACGCCGCCCTCGTCTACCCGCCGGTGATCCTGGCGGAGGGGCGGGAGCGCGCGAAGGTGCACGAGATCGACCTCCACGCCGAGGATCCGCAGCCGGTCGCGGTGGGCGACCTCATGAGCACGCTGGAGAGCCACCGGGTGTTTCTCGAGCCCGTCCCCTGCGGCGGAAGCGACCCCCTTCGCCAGCAACGCGAGCAGTGGACGGACGGAGCCAACGCCTTCGCGCTCGCGCCGGGGGTCATCACCCTCTACGACCGGAACACCGCCACCGCCGAGGAGCTGGCCCGGCGCGGGTTCTCGGTGATCGACGCCGAGGACCTGCTCCTCGGCCGCGAGGAGGTCGACCTGGAGGAGGGCAGGCGGGTGTGCATCCTCCTGCCCAGCCATGAGATGTCCCGGGCGCGGGGAGGGCCGCACTGCCTCACCCATCCCCTGGTGCGGGACGAGGCCTGACCCGGCGGGAGGCGGCCGGCCCGGGGCCGCGGGGGCGGGGTATACTCCGGCTTCCGGATTCGAAAAGGAGATCCAGGTGAACCGTCCCGTGCTCTTCACCCTCGACGACAATGCGGAAGTGCTGAAGGCGGTGGGACGCGATCTCCGCGTGCAATACGGGGAAAGCTACCGGGTGGTGGAGTCGGTCTCGGCGGCCTCGGGCCTGGAGGCGCTCCAGACCCTCAAGCGCCGCGACGAGCCGGTGGCGCTGTTCCTGGTCGACCAGCGCATGCCGGAGATGTCCGGGGTGGAGTTCCTCCAGCAGGCGCGCGACCTCTTTCCCGACGCCAAGCGGGTGCTGTTGACCGCCTACGCCGAGACCGAGGCCGCCATCGACGCCATCAACCGGGCCCAGGTGGACTTCTACCTGCTCAAGCCCTGGAGCCCTCCCGAGGAGAAGCTCTACCCCATCCTCGACGATCTCCTCGAGGAATGGCAGGCCGGGTACCGCCCTCCCTTCGCCGGCATGCGCATCGTGGGGCACCGGTGGTCACCGGAGACCCATCGTCTCAAGGACTTCCTCGCCCGGAACCTGGTCCCCTATCAGTGGTTCGATCTCGAGAGCCAGCCGAAGGCGGCCCGGCTCCTGGAGGAGACCGGGCTCGCCGGGGCCACCCTCCCCGTGGTCCTCTTCCCCGACGGTGAACCGGTTTCCGGCGCCACCATTCCCGTGATCGCGGAGCGGGTGGGCCTGCGCACCCGGGCGGAGCGCCCCTTCTACGATTTCATCATCGTGGGCGGCGGGCCGGCGGGTCTGGCGGCGGCGGTCTACGGGGCCTGCGAGGGGCTCCGCACCATGATGGTGGAGAAGGAGGCCCCCGGCGGCCAGGCCGGGCAGAGCTCCCGCATCGAGAACTACCTGGGCTTTCCCGCCGGGCTGAGCGGAGCGGAGCTGGCCCGCCGCGCCACCGCCCAGGCCCGCCGCTTCGGGGCCGAGATCCTCGCCCCCCAGGAGGTGGCGAAGATGGAGATCGACGGCCCCTACCGGAAGCTGCGCTTCGGGGACGGGTCCGAGGTCTCCTGCCACGCCCTTCTGATCGCCACCGGGGTGGACTATCGCCGTCATCCCGGCCCCGGGATGGAGCGGCTCACCGGCGCCGGGGTGTACTACGGCGCGTCCATGACCGAGGCCGCCGCCTACCGCGACCAGGAGGTGTTCGTGGTGGGAGGGGGAAACTCCGCCGGCCAGGCCGCCATGCACTTCTCCCGCTACGCCTCCAAGGTCACGGTGCTGGTTCGCGGCGACGACCTCCGGGCCAAGATGTCCCGGTACCTGGTGGACCGGATCGAGGCCGCGCCCAACATTGAGCTGCGGACGCGAACCGAGATCGTGGACGCGGAGGGGACCGAGTACCTGAAGAGCGTGACCCTCCGGGGTCTCGGGGACGGCCGCACCGAGACCGTGCCCGCCAGCGGTCTCTTCCTGTTCATCGGCGCCGTGCCCAACACCGACTGGCTTGAAAGCAACTTCGCCCGGGATCCGCAGGGGTTTCTCCTCACCGGTCCGGACCTTTCCCCGGAAGGGGGCCGGCCCCGGGGGTGGCCGCTGGACCGCGACCCGTTCCTCCTGGAGACCAACGTCCCCGGCGTGTTCGCCGCCGGCGACGTGCGGCTGGGGTCCATGAAGCGGGTGGCGGCGGGAGTGGGCGAGGGATCCACGGTGGTGAGCTTCGTCCACCGCTACCTGGCGGAACTCTGAAATGATCGAGGATCTGCGCGGCATCGACGTCTTCCGCGATCTGGCCGAGGACGAGCTGGCCTGGCTCGACGCCCACGGCGACTACCGCACCCTGGAGCCGGGGGAGGCGATCTTCCACGAGGGCGATCCCGCCGACGTCATGGTTGCGGTGCTGGAGGGGGAAATGCGCGGCCGGGTCGAACGCGGCCCCTCCGACGGCCGGCTCTACGTGCGCCGGACCGGACAGATCACGGGCATGCTCCCGCACTCCCGCCTCACCCATTTCCCGGTGACCGCCCGGGTGGTGGGACCGGCCCGCCTCGTCTGTTTCTCCGCCTCGCTCTTCCCGGAGATGCTCACCGCCGTCCCCCGCCTGGGGGCGCGGCTGGCCGCGGAGATGTCGGACCGGGTGCGCGAGGACGCCCGGAACCACGAGCAGCGCGAGAAGCTCATGGCGCTGGGCAAGCTTTCCGCCGGTCTCGCCCACGAGCTCAACAACCCCGCTGCCGCCCTCCGCCACTCGGCCGGGGCGCTCCGCGGGCGGCTGGCGGAGGCGGAGACCCTGGCCGCCGCCGCCGCCTCGGAAGGGCTGGAGCCGGCCCGGCTTCGCGCGCTGGGCGGGCTCCGGGACGAACCGGGCGTCCGCGCCCGGAGCGCGGAGGATCCTCTTGCCCGGAGCGATCGGGAGGAGGCGGTCCGCGTCTGGCTGGAGCGCGAAGGGGTGGAGCAACCGTGGGTGGCGGCGGAGGCGTTCGCCGGCGCCGGGCTCGACGCGGCCGCGCTGGCGGCGGGGGTGGAGGGGATCGAACCGGCGGCGCGGCCGGTGGCGTTGCGCTGGCTGGCTGCCGACCTCGCCGCCCGGGCGCTCCTCGACGAGGTGGAAGAGGCCTCGATCCGGATCTCCGACCTGGTGGGAGCGGTGAAGAGCTACTCCCACATGGACGAGGCGCCCGAACGAAAGCCCCTGGACCTCACCGCCGGCATCGAGTCCACCCTGACCGTGCTCGCCCACGAGATCCGGACCCGGAAGGTGCAGGTGCGGCGCGAGATTCCCGCCGGGTTCCCTCCGGTTTCCGCGTATCCGGGCGAGCTCAATCAGGTCTGGACCAACCTCATCGTGAACGCGCTGGACGCCCTCCCCCCCGGCGGCATCCTCACCCTCCGTGCCCGCGAGGACGGCGACCGGGTGGTGGTGCAGATCGAGGATGACGGACCCGGCATTCCCGACGCGATTCTGAGCCGCATCTGGGCGCCCTTCTTCACCACCAAGGAGGTGGGGAAGGGAACCGGGCTCGGGCTCGACATCGTGCGGCGGATCGTGGTGGACCGCCACCGCGGTGAGATCGGGGTGGAGTCGCGGCCGGGGCGCACCGTGTTCGAGGTGCGCCTCCCCAGGACGTGAGCGATCCCGGCCGCCCGGAGAAGGCCGCGCCCTCCGGACCGGATCCCGCTTCCGGCGCCGCCCCGGAGCCGGCCGCGGAAGGGGGGAGCGCGCCGGAGTTCTTGACGGAGCCGCCGCCCCCGGAGCCCTCGCCGGAACCGGTCACCCCGTCCGGGGCCTCGGAGGAAATCCCGTCCGAGGCCTCGGAGGAAATCCCGGCCGCGCCCGGGAGGCGGCGCCTACGCCCCTCGCGCAAGGGTTGCCTGTGGACGTTCCTCGCGCTGGCCGTCACGGCGGGCGCGTTCACCATCTACGAGGCGGCGACCTGGCCCGACGTGGCCGCGCTCCGGACCCGGAACCCGGCCACCACCGCGTTCATCGAGCGCTTCCGGCGCGACCATCCCGGGTCGACGGTCTCGCGGCGCTGGGTGGGGTACGGCGCCATCGCCCCCCAGCTCAAGCAGGCGGTTCTGGTCGGCGAGGACATCGACTTCTTCTCCCATGATGGGTTCGACCTCGACCAGATCCGGGTGGCTCTCCGCGACGCCTGGGACGAGAAGTCGTTTCCCCGCGGCGCCTCGACGGTGACCCAGCAGCTCGCCAAGAACCTCTGGCTCTCGCCCTCCCGGAACCCGTTCCGCAAGGTCAAGGAGGCGATCCTCACCCGCCAGCTCGAGCGCGACCTGGGCAAGCGACGGATCCTGGAGCTCTACCTGAACGTGGTGGAGTTCGGACCCGGGGTGTTCGGCGCGGAAGCGGGGGCGGAGCACTACTTCGGGGAGTCCGCCTCCGCGCTCACCGCCCGCCAGGCGGCGGAACTGGCCGCCGGGCTTCCCAAGCCCTCGCGGTGGCATCCCGGGAGCGACAGCCGCGCCTACGCCCGCCGGGTGGAGAAACTGCTGGCCCGCATGGAAAAGGCCGTCTTTCTCCTCCGCCGTATCTGAAGGTTTTTCATGCGGTTTCGACGATTTCCGGCGAACCCCGGCCCGACTTCGGCTATTATTTTCCGGCGATTCCGACCCTTACCGGGCGGAGGCCTTCGGAGGGAGGAGATGGGCACATCCGAGGTCAAGGACCGGCTCCTGTCCGCGTATGAGTTCGCCTTCGAGGCAGGCGCGCTCACCCTCGAGCATTTCGGCCGCCCCGGACTGGACGTGGAATTCAAGGCGGACCGCTCGCCGGTCACCGAGGTGGATCGTGCGGCGGAGGAGCTGCTCTGCCGCCGCATCCGCGCCGCCTTCCCCGCCGACGGCATCCTGGGCGAGGAGTTCGGCGAGACCCCCGGTTCCGGACCCTGGCGCTGGATCCTGGATCCCATCGACGGCACCAGGACCTTCATCCGCGGGGTGCCGCTCTACGGCACCCTGATCGGGATAGAGCGCGACGGGGAACCGGTGATCGGGGTGATCCACCTTCCCGCGGTGGGGGAGACGGTCTACGCCGGCCTCGGGGTGGGGGCGTGGTGGGTCCGAGGCTCCGGCGACCCCCTCCCGGCCCGCGTCTCCGCCCGGGGGACGCTGGCCGACGCCCTTCTCTGCACGACCTCGATTCCGGGGGAGGGGCCGGCGCGGGAGGTCTTCGAGGAACTCCGGTCGCGGACGCGCCTCACCCGCACCTGGGGAGACTGTTACGGCTACGCCCTGGTCGCCACCGGCCGGGCCGAGATCATGATCGACCCCCGACTCCAGGTCTGGGACGCGGCCGCGCTCCGGCCGGTCCTGGTGGAGGCGGGGGGAACCTTTACCGACTGGAACGGCAACGCCACCATTCATGGCGGGAACGGGATCGCCACCAACGGCATGCTGTCGGAAGACGTGCTGGCGGTCACCCGCGGGAGATCTGCATGAGCGACGCCCATGAGTTTTTCAATACGGTTCGGATCGGCGACCTGGGACGGGCCCGGGACCTGCTGGCCGAGGACCCGAGCCTGGTGAAGGCGAAGGAGGAGGGGGCCACGCCGCTCCACTACGCCGCGCTCAACAATCACGAGGCCATGGTCGATCTCCTGATCGCCAACGGCGCCGATCTGGACGCGCTCGACGACGTGTATCACATGGCGCCCATCGCCTGGGCCAACGAGAAGGGCCACGCGGGCATGGTGCGCTACCTGGACGCCGCGGGGGCGAAGCTGAACCTGCACCTGGCCTCGGCCCTGGGGCTGGCCGACCGGGTGAAGCAGATGCTCCGCGACGACGGCTCGCTCATCAATACCTCCACTGGTTTCGGGACCCCCATCCACCTGGCCTCGCTGTGGGGGCACGCCGCCGTGGTGGAGATGCTGCTGGACAAGGGGGCCAACCCCGACCTCAAGAATCCCCAGGGACAGACCGCGCTCGAGATCGCGCTGGCCCAGGCCCGCACTGGGAGCGCCGGCACCCCCACCGCGCTTCCCCAGCGCCGGCGCGAGATCGTGGCCGGCTGCGAGGCGGCGGCCAAGCTCCTCCAGGCGCGGGGGGCGAAGGAGTAGCGGGCGCTTTCCGATGAGGGACCCGGGTATATACTGGGTTCCGGGGGCGCGGTTCCGGCCCGGGTTCCGGGGGCGCGGTTCCGGCGCGCTTGGGAGGAACTCCATGAAACTCGGCATCCCGCCGCTCGCTCTCGCCGCCGGGTCCCCGGGGGATACGCCATGAAGCCGCATCTGCTGGGGGTCGCTCTCGCCGCCGGGTCCCCGGGGGATACGCCATGAAGCCGCATCTGCTGGGGGTCGCTCTCGCCGCCGCCGCCGCGCTGGCGCTGGCCGGCTGCAGCCGGGGAACTCCGGCCGTGACCGAGCCCGTCGTCCCCACCGGCGTGAACGTCGGGACCGGGATCGCGGGGCTGGTGACCGAGGGGCCCATGTGCCCGGTCGAGCCCGCCGACGGCTCCTGCCCCGACCGGCCCATTTCCGCCACCATCGACATCCAGGACGTGAACGGCCGGTTGGTGAAGGAGGTCCGGTCAGGATCCGACGGTATCTACCGGCTCCCGGTCGACCCCGGCGTCTACCGCGTGGTGCCCGGGAAGGCGGGGGCGCTCTTCCCGCGGCCCCCGGCGCCGGTCACCGTGACCGTTCCCCCCGGCCTCTGGGTCCGGGCGGACCTCTCCTACGACACCGGGATCCGCTGACCCCCCGCGCCTACTCCGCCGCCAGCGCCTCCACCGGATCCAGGCGCGCCGCCCGGCGCGCGGGGAGGATCCCGCTCAGGAGCCCCACCGCCAGGCTCACCGCCACCGCCAGCATCACGAACAGCATGGGAGTGTGGACGGGCAAGGCGGGGACGAACGCGTGGATGAGCTGGGCCAGGCCGAAGCCCACGAAGAGCCCGGCCAGCCCGCCCACGGTGGAGAGCATCGCCGCCTCGCTCAGGTAGAGCCAGAGGATCTGGCGCGGGGTGGCGCCCACCGCCTTGGCCAGTCCGATCTCGGCGGTCCGCTCGTTCACCGAGATCCACATCATGGTGAGGATCCCGATCGCGCCGACCAGGAGCGAGATCCCCCCGATCCCGCCCACCGCCAGGCTGATGATGGAGATGATCCGGTCCAGGGTGTCGAGCATCCCGGTCTGGGTGGTGATGGTGAAGTCCAGCTCCCCGCCGTGGCGCGCCTTCAGCATCGCCTCCATCCGCGTCACCACCGAGTCCACCACGGTGGCGTTGGCGACCAGGGCGTCGATCTCCTGGAGCCCGTCCAGGTTGAAGAGCGGCATGGCCTGGGCCACCGGGACGTAGGCGGCGTCGTCGAGGTCGAACCCCAGGAACTGGCCCTTGGACTCCATGACCCCGATCACCAGGAACCGTTCCCCTCCGATCCGCACGTGCTCGCCCAGGGCGTTGGCGTCCCCGAACAGCTCCCGCTTGAGCTTGGGCCCCAGCACCGCCAGCGGCGACCCGTACCGCATGTCCCCCTCGGGGAGGAAGCGCCCGACCCGCACCCCCATCCTCCACACGCCGGGGACCGCCGAGGTCACCCCGTACACGAACACGCTCCGGCTCTTCCCCTCGCGCTCCACCGGCGCCGAGCCCATGGTCACCGGCACCGCGTCGGTCACCCCCCGCACCCGGTCCAGCGCCTGGGCGTCGCCCAGGGTGAGGGGATGGATGGTCCCCCCCAGAGCCCCCGGCACCCCGGTGGTCTCGGTCCGGCCGGGATTCACCGCCACCAGGTTGGTTCCGAACTGGGTGAACTGCTGGAGGATGTAGAGCCGCGTTCCCTCGCCGATCGAGGTCAGCAGGATCACCGACGCGATCCCGATCAGGATCCCGAGCATGGTGAGCGCCGATCGCTGGCGGTGGCCGAGGATGGCGCGGCTCGACTGGTGGAGCACGTCCTCGAGGGTCATCCGCGCCCCTCCGTCCCCGTCCGAGGCCCCGCCGCGGGCCCGCGCGCCCCCCTCATCCCCGCCTCCGCATGAGCGCTTCCACCGGGTCCAGGCCGGCCGCCCGCCGGGCGGGAAGGCTTCCGAACCCCAGCCCCACCGAGATCGAGACCACCAGCGCCGCCGCCACCGCCCACCCCGGCGGCTGCACCGGGAACTCGGGGTAGAGGTGCTGGAGGAGCCGGCCCGCCCCGATCCCCACCGCGAGCCCCAGGAGCCCTCCCGAGGTCGAGACCAGCGCCGCCTCCAGCAGGAACGCGTTCACGATCTGGGCGCGGGTGGCCCCGATCGCCTTGAGGAGCCCGATCTCGCGGGTCCGCTCCGACACCGAGACCAGCATCACGTTCATGATGCCGATCCCCGCCACCCCCAGCGAGATCGCGGCGATCCCCGCCAGGGCCGCGGTGAGGATCCTGAGAATCTGGTTGAAGGTGGCCAGCACCGCGTCCTGGGTGAGAACGGTCACGTCCTCCTGCCCGTCGTGACGTTCCTTGAGGAGCTTCACCGCCTTGGTCTTGGCGGTCTCGATCTCGTCGTGGTTCCGCACCTCGGCCATGATGCGGAAGAGGCTCGACCGGTTGAACATCCGGAGCGCGGTCTCGGCGGGAAGCTCCACCACCTCGTCCAGGTTCATGCCGATCGAGGTGCCCCGCGGCGCGATCACCCCGATGATCCTCAAGCGGTACGGGCCCAGGCGCAGGAGTTCCCCCAGCGGATTCCGGTCCGGGAAGAGTTCGCGCTGCACCTTGGCCCCGAGCACGCACACCGGCGCGTCGAGGGTGTTCTCGGGAAGAAATCGACCCGCCCCCATCGCCAGCTTCCGGATCTCCAGCACCTCGTAGGTGGTCCCGACCACGGTCACGTCCCGGCTCCGGTCGCCGAACGACGCCGGCGCGGTGCCGAGAGCGATCGGAGCGACCCGGCGGATCTCCGGGATCTGGCGGCCCATCGCCTCCGCGTCGTCCACGGTGAGGTCGTGGGGGGCGTTGGTCACGAAGGGGGTGGCGCCCTGGGTCTCGGTCTTGCCGGGAAGGACGATGAGGAGGTTGGAGCCCAGCGACGAGAATTCGCCGGTCACGTAGAGGCGCGCGCCCTCCCCCAGGCTGGTGAGCATGATGACCGAGGCTACTCCGATGGCCACGCCCAGGAGCGAGAGCCCCGTCCGGAGCCGGTGCCCGCGGAGCGCGCCCGCCGAGAACCGGAGGAGGTCAATCCCCCGCACGGCCTCCCTCTCTTTCGTCGGCCACCAGGTCGCCGTCGGCGAGCCGGACCCGCCGCCGCGCCCGCCCGCCGATGGCCGGATCGTGGGTCACCACCACCAGGGTCAGCCCCCCCGCGTTCATCTTCTCGATCAGCCCCACGATCTCCGATCCCGACTTGCTGTCCAGGTTCCCGGTGGGCTCGTCGGCGAGAAGGATGGAGGGCTCGAGGACCACCGCCCGCGCGATGGCCACCCGCTGCCGCTCGCCTCCCGAGAGCTGGTCGGGGCGGTGGTCCATCCGCTCGGCCAGCCCCACCGATTCCAGCGCCCGCCGGATCCGCGCCTTCCGGTCGCCGGGGTCGATCCCGGCGAAGATCATGGGAAGCTCCACGTTACCGGCCGCGGTCAGCCGGGGGACCAGGTGGAAGAACTGGAACACGAAACCGATCTTGTGGCGGCGGATGCGGGAGAGTGCGGTCTCGGAGAGCCGCGCGGTCTCCTCGCCGTCCAGCCGGTAGCTTCCCGAGGTGGGCCGGTCCAGGCACCCGAGAATGTTGAGGAGGGTGGATTTCCCGGAACCGGAAGGCCCCATGATCGACACGTACTCGCCCGCGTCCACTTGGAGGTCGATTCCCTTGAGCGCCCGCACCGGGCGGCCGCCCACCTCGTAGGTGCGGGTGATCGCCTCGAGCGCGATCACTTCCCGCTCTCGCCGGTGACCTTGACGTGGGCCCCCGCCTTGACCTCGGGCCGGTCGAGCGAAACCACCACCAGATCGCCGGCCGCGAGCCCCGAAGTCACCTCGGTGAACTCCCAGTTGTGGAGGCCGGTGTCGACCTCCACGCTCCGGAGCTGGTTTCCCTTCACCACCAGCACCCGGTTCCCCTCGAGAAGCGCGTAGGTGGGGACGCGGAGCACTTCGTCGCGGGCGTCGAGAATGACCTCGATGTCGGCGGAGAGGCCGGGGAGCACGTTGACGGGAAGGTCCCCGCCGGTGAAGGTCGCCTCCACGTTGAGGGTGCGGTTCTGCTCCTGCTTGGTCTCCACGTAGGACGAGACGTAGGTCAGGGTGCCGGGAAAGGAGCGGCCGCGGAACGCGTCCATGGTGATCCGCACCGGGAGCCCGATCCGGACCCGGGCCACGTCGGCCTCGTCCAGGGGCGCGCTCACGTAGAGCGAATCGGGATCGATGACGTCGATCACCGGGGGGATGGGCACGCCGGGGGGTGACGGGCTGATCCACTCCCCGACCTCGGTGGTGACGTCGAGCACCACGCCGTCGAAGGGGGCGGTCATCACCGTCTTGGCCAGGGTGGCCTGGGCGACCTCGAGCTGGGCCCGCGCCTGCTTCACCTGCTCCTGGGCGGCCTTGCAGGCGGCGGCCGAGGACGCGCTCTTGGTCTGGGCGGTCTCCAGCTCCTGGTCGGAGATGAGCTTCCGGTCGGCCAGCTTCCGGGCGCGCTGGTAGTCGCGGCCGGCCTGGTCGGCGGCCAGGCACGCCTGGTCGGCGGCGGCCTGGGCGGCGTCGCGGGACCGCGAGGCCAGGGTAACCTGCGCCCGGTACTCGGAATCGTCCAGGCGGAGCAGCACCTGGCCCTTGGTGACGGTTTCGCCCTTCTTGGCCGGGATGGACGCGACCAGCCCCGAGATCCCGGGGCTCATCTGCGCCCGGCGCCGCGAGTCCACCGTCCCCGCCCGGGAATTGACCACGGTGTCCTCGACCCGGCCCTTGGCGACCTGATAGACCGTCACCGGGACCGGCTTCGACCGGAACACGGTGAATCGGAGCCCCACCACCCCCCCCGCCACCACCCCCAGCCAGATGACCCGCTTGGTCCAACGATTCACTTCCCGCCACGCCCTTCTCCGGAGTCCGGACTCCTATCGGATGCCGGGGTTCCGGTCGGTCCGGCTCCCCACCGGGCCCCTGATCCTAGGGGGTGATCCCGGGAGGGGCAAGGTGGGGGCCGGACCCCGGTCGGGCTCAGAAGTGGAAGCTGATGCCGCCGGCCAGATAGGTCGAGTCGTAGTTGAAGTCCTTGATCTCGTCCCGGATCTGCTGGTTGAGGGCCTTGTCGGGGGAGACGAAGACCGCCCGCCCCTCCCCGTAGATCGAGACCTTCGGCGCCACCGCGATGTCGAGCCCGGCCCCCACGTGCCACCCGAAGGTGGTCTCGTGGCTGTCCTTGAGCCCCACCTCGTGCAGGGATTCCGAATAGTCGTAGATCAGGTAATACCAGCCCCCGCCGGCCACGCCGAACAGGTTCATGCTCCCCATCGGGGGAAGGTAGATGCGGGCGCTCACGGTGACGGGAACGCTCCGGATCTTGAGGTCGCCGCTGCCGGCGGGAGTGTCGATCGCGTAGGTGTTGACCAGCCGGTAGTCCACCTGCCCCTGGATGCCCAGGATGGGGAGGGCCATGATCTCGAGGTGCCCTCCCACCAGGCCGTTCCCCTTGTCGGCGTCGGACGCCTTGGCCCAGCCCGCCTGGAATCCGATGTTGCCGCCCTCGGCCCGGGCGGCGGGGGCGAACAGGGCGACGGCGAGGAGCGGGGCCGCGAACGCGGCGGCGAGCCTGATCGATTGGTTGCGATACCGGAGATACGATTGCATGACGATGCCTCCTTCCGAGGATGCGCGACGAGAATTGAGTTCCATGACGACGACCCCGGGAGCCGGTGATACGGCGGCTCCGCGAAGGCCGGCCCCCTGCAAGCACGATCGATTTCCCGCGGGGGGGAACGCCGGTTCCCGTCCCGCGAACGGACCTCTACTTTCGCTCGTAGATCCCCACCGTCTCGCTCTGCGCGAGCACGTGCCCCTTCATGGCGTTGAGGAGCTCGCCCT
The DNA here is from genome assembly GCA_963728475.1 of Candidatus Eiseniibacteriota bacterium. Taxonomy (GTDB): domain Bacteria; phylum Eisenbacteria; class RBG-16-71-46; order JABDJR01; family JABDJR01; genus CAVSKL01. Next base: position 355,988 of record CAVSKL010000001.1, on the reverse strand, counting down.
TGGTGGCCCCCGGCTCCAGGTCCAGCCTGGTGTCGAGGGCGTAGAGCTTGAAGTGATAGTGATGCGGGCCGTGCCCGGGGGGGGGGCACGGTCCGCCGTAGCCGATCTTGCCGAAATCGGAAGTGCCCTGGGCCCCGTCCCCCGGGAGCGTCGAATCGGGGGCGACGGCCCGGGCCAGATCGTGGGTGCCGGCCGGAAGGTTGTAGACCACCCAGTGCACCCAGGTCTTCCCCGGCGCGTCGGGGTCGTCCACGATCAGCGCCCAGGTCTCGACGTTCCCCGGCCCCGCTTCCCAGTGGATCGCCGGCGACACGTTCTCCCCCTCGCAGGTGTACTCGGTGGGGATCGCGGTTCCGGGATCGAAGGCTTCGGCGGCGACGGTCAGCGTATCGGTCATGGTCTTCTCCTTCCGGGTCGCCGCCCCGTCGTCCTTCCCGGCGGAACAGCCGGGGGTCGAAGCGAGGGCGATGGCGCCGGCGAGCAGGACGAGAAGAGCAGGCGCGGGACGACGAGGGACAATGGCTTTGAAATCCGGCATGATGGTCCTCCAGAGCGCACGGACCTCCTCCACTATCCACCCTTCCCGGGGCGCGCGTCAAATCCCCGGAAGCTGGAACCGGCGGCCCGCCTCAACGCACGGTGAGGATTTCGCCGAGAGGTTTCTTTCCGATGTCCGGAACCCGCGCTCCCGCGGCGGGATAGCCGACCGGGACGAGGAGGTGGGGCCGGTGGTTGGCGGGAGCGTCCAGGATCCGGGAAAGAAACCCCATGGGGCTCGGGGTATGGGTGAGAGTGGCCAGCCCCGCGACCGCCAGGGCCGCCAGCAGGAACCCCGAAGCCAGCCCCACCGATTCGTTCACGTAGTAGTGCTTGACCTTGCGCTCGACCCCGCCGGGCCCGGTCTCGATCCCGTAGTCGATCCTGAACACCACGATCAGCCACGGCGCGATCTCGAGATAAGGCTTGTCCTGGTCGGTGCCGAGCGGCGCCAGCCGCTCCAGCCATTCCGGCGGAAACCGGCGGACGTAGTTCTCTCGCTCCTCGGCCTCGGCGGCTTCGCGAATGCGCCGCTTCACCTCGGGGTCGCCGACCAGCACGAAGTGCCAGGGTTGCAGGTTCGCTCCCGAAGGCGCGCGCCCCGCCACCCGGACCGCCTCCTCCACCAGGCGCCGCGGCACCGGGTCCGGAGAGAACGCCCGGACCGAGCGGCGGCGGGCCAGCCGCTCGGCCAGCTCGGCCAGCCTCGCCTCCTGCTCCTCCGGGGCGAGCCGCTCGAACTGGAGCGGGACGAATCTCGGGCCGGGGGCGGTCATGGGCGGACCCGGGCGGTCATGGCCTTCATCGAGGCCCCGGGCGCCATGTCCCGGAGGGTAAAGCTCCAGACCGCGGTGTTGCCCTCGGTGCGGGTGGCGTTGGACTCCACGATCGTTCCCGGGAAATGGACGGTGAAGGTGGCGCCGGCGTCCTTCCACATCGACGCCATCTGCTGCATGGCGTCCTCCATGGCCGTGTCCAGGTCCTGCATGTCCTCCACGCTCCCGCTGTCCGCGGCGGCGGTGTCCCCGGCGCTTTCCTCGAGCGGGGAATCGGAGCCGGAGACGCCTTCCTCGCCGTCTTCCTCGTCCTCGGACCAGGCCTCGGAGTCCTCCCCGGCCGCGCCCACGTCGTCCCCCATGCCCTCGTCCGCTCCCGCATCTTCCAGGCTCCGGCGGAAGAGCCAGGTGCCGTCGGCCTGCTTCTCGTAAGTCAGCTCGGGGGAGGGGCTCTCCTCGCCGCCGGTCGCGGCCTGCGCGTCGTCGTCGCCGCCCGCGGCCGGGGCCGCCTCGTCCCCGGCGTCCTCGTCCAGGTTGAACAGCGTGTTCATGCGCTCGAGATCCCCGTAGTGCGCGAACGAGAAGGTCATGTTCCAGGCGTACTCGGAGTCGGAGACCGCCTCCTCGTAATCCAGGAGCTTCACCCCGGCGCCGGCGGCGTCGAGCTGCTTCTCGATCCGGCCGCGGTCGAAGCTGCTCCGCATCCGGGCCACCGGGTCCGAGGCGGAGTCGCCGGAGCCGGCCGCCATCTGCCCCATCTGGTCCATGAACGCCCGGTTCAGGGCGAAGCGCATGGCCACGGTTCCGGAGCCGTCCGGGTTGAGCTTCAGGTCCTCGCTGTAGTTGATGCAGCCGGCCAGGGCCGCGAGAGCGGCCAGCGACACGATCAGGAAAAGACGGCGCATGGAAAACCTCCCGCCGGGCGGGGCCGCGGCCAGGATACGGTCCGGGGGCGCTCGGGCGAAACGTGCGGACCCTTGATACACCCCCGCGGTCCCGGGGGGCAAGATGCGCCTTGGACGAAAGGGGGGGGCCTTCCGCCGCCGGCTCCGGCGGCGGCGCTTCCCGCCCGAGGCCCTGTGCTAGGCTTGGCCGATGCATCCCAGGAATTTCCGGGGGCGGGCCGCCGCGACCGCCGCCCTCGTGCTTCTCGTATCCCTGGCCGGCTGCCGCGTGGCCGACGAGCAGGTCGACTTCGTGTGGCTGCTGGGCGCGGAACCGGAGACGCTCGATCCCAGCCTGCTCTCGGGCCAACCGGGCGGGCGGGTGGCACGCAACATCTTCGAGGGGCTCACCTACCAGGACAACGACCTCCGGGCACTCCCCGGCATGGCCCGTTCCTGGGACGTGAGCGCCGACGGCTGCAGCTATACCTTCCACCTCCGCGACGCGAAGTGGAGCGACGGCCGGCCCGTCACCGCCGGCGACTTCGTCTACTCGTGGGTCCGCACCCTGGAACCGGCCACCGCCTCGCGCTACGCCAACATCCTCTACCCGGTCCTGAACGCGCAGGCCTTCAACGAGGGAAAGATCACCGACCCCGGCTCGGTGGGGGTGCACGCGGCCGACGACTCCACCCTGGTGGTGCAACTCCATTCCCCCTGCGCCTACTTCCTGGGCCTCTGCGCCTTCTACACCTACCTGCCGGAGCCGCGGTGGGTGATCGAGAAGTACGGCGACCAGTGGATCAAGCCGGAGCACATCGTCACCAACGGACCCTTTTTCCTCACCCAGTGGATCCTGGACCGCCGGGTACGGCTCGAGAAGAACCCCGCCTACTGGAACGCCGGCCACATCGCGCTCCAGGTGACCGACGGCCTCACCTCGGACAACATCAACGCCTGCTTCAACCTCTACATGAGCGGGGTGCTGGACTGGACCGACTCCGGCGCCACCCCGCTTTTCGTGATCCCCGAGCTCAAGAGGCGCTCCGATTTCCACGTGGCGCCCTACTACTGCTCGTACTTCTACCGCTTCAACATCAAGCGCAAGCCTTTCGACGACGTGCGGGTGCGCAAGGCCTTCTTCCTGGCCACCGACCGGAAGGCGATCACCGACTACGTGCTGCGGGCGGGGCAGGTGCCCGCGCACAGCCTGGTCCCGCCGGGGGTGCCGGGCTACCATGAGGTCCACCTGCCGGACCGGAACGTGGCCGAGGCCCGCAAGCTCCTGGCCGAGGCCGGCTATCCCGGCGGCAAGGGCTTCCCCCACGTGGAGGTGCTCTTCAATACCTCCGAGTCGCACAAGCAGATCGCCGAGGTTCTCCAGCAGCAATGGAAAGAGGCGCTGGGGGTGAACGTGAGCCTGGTCAACCAGGAGTGGAAGGTGTTCCTGGCCACCCAGAACGCCGAGGACTACTGGATCTCGCGGGGGAGCTGGATCGGCGACTACCTGGATCCGAACACCTTCCTGGACCTCTGGCTCTCCGACAACGGCAACAACCGCACCGGGTTCGAGAACCCCGACTACGACGCGCTGATCGATCGCGCCTCGCGCACCCTGGACAATGAGAAGCGGATGGATCTCCTCCACCAGGCCGAGGAGTGGGTGACCAACCGGGAGATGATCGTCCTTCCCGTCTACTACTACGTGGTGCAGAACCTCTACGACGACCGGGACTTCACCGGGCTCAAGCCGAACCTCCTGAACCTCCTGAATCTTCGGGAGGTGGTTCCGCTTCGCGGGCACCGCGGCCGGCCCCGTGACCCCCATCCGGCCGGGTCCGAGGCCCCGGTGGCCTCGGCGGCGGCCGGAGGCGCCGCCGGTACCCGATGATCACCTACGTCCTCCGCCGGCTGCTCTCCACGGTGCCGCTCCTCTTCGTCATCCTCTTCTTCAGCTTCGCCTTCATGCGGTCGGCGCCGGGCGGCCCCTTCGACGCCGAGCGCTCCCTCCCGCCCCAGATCGAACAGAACCTGCGGGCCAAGTACCACATGGACGAGTCGGTGCCCCGCCAGTTCCTGCGCTACCTGGGCGGGCTCGCCCACGGGGACCTGGGGCCGTCCTTCAAGTACCAGGCGCGAAGCGTGAACGAGATCATCGGCCAGGCGCTTCCGGTGAGCCTCACCCTGGGGGCGATCGCGCTGGTCATGGCCATGGCGCTGGGGATCCCGGCGGGGATCCTGGGCGCGCTCTTCCACAACCAGTCGCGCGACTACGCCCTCATGAGCCTGAGCCTCCTGGGGATCTGCATCCCCAACTTCGTCCTGGGACCGCTCCTGATCATCCTGTTCTGTTTCGGCCTGGGGTGGCTTCCCGCCGGGGGGTGGGGATCGGTGGAGCAGCTCATCCTTCCCGCCATCACCCTGGGGGCGATCCGGGCCGCCTACGTGGCCCGGCTCTCGCGGGCGGGCATGCTCGACGTGATCGGACACGATTTCATCCGCACCGCCCGCGCCAAGGGGCTTCGTGAGCGGGTGGTGGTGGGGAAGCATGCCCTCCGGGTGGCCATCCTCCCGGTGCTGAGCTACCTGGGGCCGGCCGCCGCCAGCATCCTGGTGGGCTCGGTGGTGGTGGAGCGTATCTTCGACATCCCGGGCCTGGGGAGCTTCTTCGTGAACTCGGCGCTCAACCGCGACTACACCGTGGCCATGGGGACGGTGCTCCTCTATAGCGGGCTGCTGATCGCGCTCAACCTCCTCGTGGACGTGCTGTACGCGGTGATCGATCCCCGGGTGGAGCTCCGATGACCGAAGACCGCCCCGTGCTCGTCCGTTCGCCGGCCGAGGCCGCGTCCCCGGCCGTGGACCGCGAGCTGGTTCTGGAGCCGGGACTGCATGCGGTGGAGCCGGTGTCGGGGGTGGGCTTCTGGCGCGACGCCTTCCGGAGGCTCCTCAAGAGCCGCATGGCGGTGACCGGGGGGGTGCTGCTGGTGATCATCGTGGCCGCCACCCTGGCCGCGCCGGTCCTCACCCCCTACCGCTTCGAGCAACAGGACCTGGCGAACCAGCTCCAGTCGCCGAACCTCCATCATCTCTTCGGCACCGACCTCGCCGGACGCGACGTGCTGACGCGCGTGCTCTACGGCGGGCGGCTCTCGCTAGCGGTGGGGCTGGTGGCCACAGTGGTGAGCCTCATGATCGGGGTCACCTGGGGCGCGGTGGCCGGGTACAAGGGGGGCGCCACCGACAACGTGATGATGCGTTTCGTGGACATGCTCTACAGCCTGCCCTTCATGTTCTTCGTGATCCTGCTGGTGGCCTACTTCGGAAGGCACCTGGTCCTGCTCTTCCTGGCCCTGGGGGCGGTGCAATGGCTCACCATGAGCCGGATCGTCCGCGGCCAGATGATCCAGCTCCGGAGCCAGGAGTTCGTCCACGCGGTGGTCGCGCTGGGGGGGAGCCACCGCCGCATCATCTTCCGCCACCTCATCCCGAACCTGCTCGGCCCCATCATCGTCTACGCCACCCTCACCGTCCCCGCGGTCATGCTGGAGGAGGCGTTCCTCTCGTTCCTGGGGCTGGGGGTGCAACCGCCCAACTCCTCGTGGGGGCTCCTGGCCGCGGAGGGGGCGAGCGCCATCACCGCGATCCACACCGCGTGGTGGCTGATTCTCTTCCCCGGCCTGGCCCTGGGGACCACCCTCTTCTCGTTGAACTTCCTGGGGGACGGGCTCCGCGACGCGCTCGACCCCCGGCTCAAGAACCGGTAGGAGCCCGTCGAGAAACGGTTCCCGGTGTGGGGAAACCGGGTCTCTCCACCGGCGGCCGGGCGTGGCGGGAACGGGTTCAGGCCGCCTTGGGCGCCAGGTCCCGGACCGCCTCGGATTCGTCGGTCCAGGGGATCAGGGTCTCGTTCACCCCGCTCAGACCCAGGATCACGGCCACCGCCGGCGACGGCGAGGCAAGCCGGAGCCAGCCCCCCCCGCGTTCCTGGATCGCGGCCTGGTTCATGAGGCACTCCAGGCCCGCCGAATCGATGCTGCCCAGCTCGGAGAGGTCCACTACCAGGTAGGGTGAGCGCGCGCCGCTCTCGGCGAGCCGCTTGCGGAAGTCGTCGAGGGTGGCCGGGCGCACCGCGCCCCGGAACCGTTGCACCGAGACCTCGGTGGCGCCCACGACGCGCAGCCGGGAGATGGAAATGAGGTGCGCGTCCACGTCCCGCGGCTTCATGAATCCTCCCGGGCGCCGGAACGCGGCCGGCCGGGGTCAGGCCGCATCACGGAACGGCTCTTCGCCCAGCCGCGAGAGCGCGACCGCGTCGAAGATCAGGGTGAGTTCGTTTCCGCCCCCCGGGCGCGACCGGTGGCGGAGGGATTCGGCGAGCCGGCGCACCATGGCCAGGCCCCGCCCCCGGGGAGCGCGCTTCCGGGCCAGGGTCCGGAGGCTCACCACCGGGCGGGCGGTCACGTCGATCACCGGCGCGCGGTCGCGAACGGTGATCTCGAACCGCTCCCCGTCCAGGGGCCGGAAGGTGACTCCGAGGGGGCGGCCGGCCTCGCCCCGGTAGCCGTGCTCGACCACGTTGGCGGCGATCTCGTCCACGGCCAGGAGGGCCAGGGCGCGGGCCTCGGGCCGGCGCACCTCGACCACGAGGAACCGCCGGAGTCCCCGGCGCAGACGCTGGAGCGCCCCGGGGCCGGTTCGGACCTGCAACTGCCTGGAATTCAAAGGGTTGGATTGGCTCACGACCCGGTTATCGGCGTTCCGGGGAAGGGGATGAGGACGGGGAGGGAAAAAAAGAAGGCCGGCGGAGAGCGTTTGCAGACGGCCAGAGTGTGACGCTGGGGAGCTCGGCCAGATGCAAATCGGGGTCTCCGCCGGCCAACCTTGTCGCGGGGGCGGCCGAAGCCGCCTTCCGTTCAGTAGTGCGGTCCAACCGCAGTTTGATACCGAAGCCGGGGGCCGGGGATTCCCGAGACGTCGGCCCCGGGGTCGATCGCCCGGCGGGGTCCCCGGCGAGCGCCCTATTCTACACCTTCCGCGAGGGCCGGGGAACCGCCGGCCGTTCCCCCTTCCTCCTGTGCTATCCTCGGTTAGCCGATCTCCCGGGTCCCCTTTTGGATGGGTTCGCGGGCCGGGCCGCCCGCCTGCGGCCGGGCGCCGGGATCGGCGCGCGAGGGCTTGGAGGTAGACCCCATGGGGAATCGGTTCCGGCTTGCGGCGGCGTGGTGGGCCCCGTCCCTGGCGGTGGCGGTCGGGCTCGCGTTCTCGGCGGCGGTTTCCGGGTGCAACAACGAACCCAAGGAGTGCACCCGGGGCGCCGAGGGGGAGTACCTGATCCAGCAGATGGATCCCCCGGTATTCGGCTCGGTCCTCAGCTTCACCGCCACCGTGGTCTCCGCCCGGTCCTTCGCCTCGGTGCCCCCCAGCTCGGAGTACAAGATCCAGCGGCACTCCGACAACCAGGTCATCACGCTCCTCATCCAGGACCTGGGGCATCCGCTCCCGGTCGCGACGGGTTCCGCCTACGACTTTCAGCTGGAGATGATCGGCGGGGTGCCCCCGACCAGCGCCATCAAGGTCTCGGACTCCCAGGGGGTGCGGTTCCTGGGGGTCAGCGACTGGAAGCCCAACTACAGCGTCTTTACCGGCGGGTACGGGGACCTGGCGGCCGGCGGCTCCGCGGGCACGCTCCAGGTCTTCTTCGGAAGCGCCGGGTGCAGCGCCCGGGTCGAGAACACCAAGTGCTTCAATGAGATCCGAAACTACCGCCTGGAATTCCTCCTGGGGGCTTCCACCCGCGCCAAGCTCTGGCAGGGAGACCAGGGGGCGATCGGGGGGTGGACCGCCCATGTCTACAAGGCGGAAATCGTGCAGGTGACCAGCGATTGCGTGGACCAGCTGCAAAACCAGATTTCGTTTTTTGTGGAGAGGGATGGGCTATAGCGGCCGTGATAGGCTGGAGCGGTTCGAAAACGGCGCCCGGCCCGACCGCCCCCGGGCCAGGGTAACGGGAACCTGCAGAAGGCGATCCGGCCGGAATTGGGGCTAGGACAAGGGGAGGTTTTGGCGTGTCCGGCAAGACAAGTTTCTTCGGCGACGTCAACCGTAACTTCGACCGCGCGGCGGCTCTTCTGAACTATCCGAAGGGCCTTCTCGATCAGATCCGGCACTGCAATAGCGTGTACTTCATGCAGTTCCCGATCAAGAAGCCCGGCGGGGGCTATGAGGTCATCTCCGCCTGGCGGGTCGAACACAGTCAGCACCGGCTGCCCACCAAGGGGGGCATCCGCTACAGCCAGGCCGTGGACCAGGACGAGGTCATGGCCTTGGCTGCGCTCATGACCTACAAGTGCGCCATCGTGGATGCTCCGTTCGGAGGAGCCAAGGGCGGGATCAAGATCAGCGTTCCCAAGTACTCCGTGGAGCAACTCGAGAACATCACCCGCCGGTATACCGCCGAGCTCTGCAAGAAGAACTTCATCGGACCCGGCATCGACGTGCCCGCCCCCGACTACGGGACCGGCGAGCGCGAGATGGCCTGGATGGTGGACACCTACTCCACCTTCCATCCCGGCGACATCGATGCCGACGCCTGCGTGACCGGGAAGCCGGTCACCCAGGGCGGCATCCGGGGGCGGCGCGAGGCCACCGGCCTGGGCGTCTTCTACGGCATCCGCGAGTGCTTGAACCACAAGGGGCTCATGGAACGCGTGGGGCTCCCGGTCGGCCTCGAGGGCAAGAGCACCGCGGTCCAGGGGCTGGGCAACGTGGGCTACTACGCGGCCAAGTTCCTAACCGAGGCGGGCTGCAAGCTGGTCTCGGTCTCCGAGCGGGACGGCACCATCGCGAACCCCGACGGGCTCAACCTGGCCGACGTCATGGCTCACTGGAAGGAAACCGGTTCCATCCTCAAGTTCCCCGGGGCCAAGTCCTTCGAGGATCCCTCGGCGGTGCTCGAGCAGGAGTGCGACATCCTGGTGCCGTCGGCGCTGGAGCGGCAGATCCGTTCCGCCAACGCCGAGAGAGTCCAGGCCAAGGTGGTGGCGGAGGCGGCCAACGGACCGGTGACCTTCAACGCCGCCGATATCCTGCTGGAACGTGGGAAGCTGGTGATCCCGGATCTGTATCTCAATGCGGGCGGGGTCACGGTGTCGTACTTCGAGTGGCTCAAGAACCTGTCCCACGTGCGCTTCGGTCGCATGGACCGGCGCTTCCAGGAAGCCTCCCACACCCACATGGTGGACGCTCTCGAGGGGCTCACCGGGAAGGGGCTCCCGGCGGCGGCGCGATCCAAGATCATTCACGGGGCGAGCGAGGAGGACATCGTTTACTCCGGCCTCGAGGACACCATGGTGACCGCGTTCGAGGAGATCTCCCAGCGGATGATCTCCGACGATCGCATCAACCTGCTCCGGACCGCGGCCTACTGCATCGCCATCGAGAAGGTGGCGCGGGCCTACCTGGAGCTGGGCGTTTTCCCGTAGATCGACGATTCTCCGGAGGCGGCCGCCCGCGGGGGCGGCCGGCCTCCTCCTCATTCCTCGAGTCGAGCGTGTATGGCTGACATCCTCCGGCGACGAACCCCTACGTGCCTGGTGGGGGACGTGCCCGTGGGCTCCGACCACCCGGTGGTGGTCCAGTCCATGACCAATACCGACACCGGGGATCCCGACTCCACCGCCGAACAGGTGGTGCAGCTCGCCCGGGCCGGGAGCGAGCTGGTGCGGATCACCGTGAACACGCGGCGCGCCGCCGAGGCGGTGCCCGAGATCCGCCGCCGCGTTGCCGAGGCCGGCTTCGACGTCCCCCTGATCGGGGACTTCCACTACAACGGCCACCTTCTCCTCGACGAATTCCCCGCGTGCGCGCGGGCCCTCGACAAGTACCGCATCAACCCCGGAAACGTCGGCGCGGGCCGCCACCACGACGCCAACTTCCGCCGCATCATCGAGATCGCGGTCGCCAACGGCAAGCCGGTGCGGATCGGCGTCAACTGGGGGTCGCTGGACCAGGCGCTGTTGACCCGGCTGATGGACGAGAACGCGGCCTCGGCGAAACCTCTGGACGCGCGCGCGGTCATGATCGAGGCCATGGTGCAGAGCGCTCTGGTATCGGCGTCCCTGGCCGAGGAATACGGCCTGGGCCACGACCGCATCATCCTCTCGGCCAAGGTGAGCAACGTCCAGGATCTGATCGACGTCTACCGGGAGCTGGCCCGGCGCGGGGATTACCCGCTCCATCTCGGCCTGACCGAGGCGGGGATGGGGATGAAGGGGACGGTGGCCTCGACCGCGGGGTTGGCGGTGCTGCTCCAGGAGGGGATCGGCGACACCATCCGGGTGAGCCTCACCCCCCGCCCCGGCGGCGACCGCACCGAAGAGGTGCTGATCGCCCAGCAGATCCTCCAGTCCCTGGGTCTCCGCCACTTCAACCCGCAGGTGAGCGCGTGCCCCGGCTGCGGCCGCACCACCAGCACCTTCTTCCAGGAGCTGGCCGAGGAGATCCAGGGGCACCTCCGCGCACGCATGGCCACCTGGCGCGCGGTCTATCCGGGAGTGGCCGAGCTCAAGGTGGCGGTGATGGGATGCGTGGTGAACGGCCCCGGGGAATCCAAGCACGCGGACATCGGAATCTCTCTCCCCGGCACCGGCGAGGATCCCAAAGCGCCGGTGTTCGTGGACGGGCGGCTCCTGACCACGCTCCGCGGCTCGGAGCTGGTGGGCGAGTTTCTCGGCATCCTGGACGAATACGTGGCCGCGAGGTACGGCGCCTTCCGTTCATGAGACCGCGCCCCGGCCCGGTCGCGGCGGCGGCGGCCGCGCTGCCGGCGGCGCTCCTGGCCTTCGCCGCGGTTCCCGGATGGCGGAACGCGCTCTGGGGCCTGAACGCCTGGACGTTTCTGGGACCGGGCGGGGTGCTGGGGGCGGCGGCGGGCGCCTTGGCCGCGGCCGGGGTGGTCTACGCGGCGCCCCCCTTCCCGGACCGCTTCCGCTCGCGGGCCGCCTTCGCGCTCCTCGCGCTTCCCGTCTTCTATCTCCTCCGGGACCGGGCCCATCTCCTGGGCGACGGGCGGCTCTGGCTCTCGGTGCTTCACGAGACCCGCGCCTACCATGCCCACGAGCCCCTGGCTTTTCTGGGGACGTCGCTCTTCACCGCCGATCTGGCGCGCGCCTCCGCCCAGGCGGTGGCCTTCCGGGCCGAGATTCTGAGCGTGCTGGCGGGGGGGGCGGCGCTGGTGCTGCTGTTCGCGCTGGCGGCGCGGGTCGCGGCAGGGGCGCGCGGTCGCTGGGTCGCGTTCGGGCTGCTGGCGTCGTCGGGCTGCCTCCAGTTCGGGTTCGGCTACGTGGAGTCGTATCCGTGGGAATGGCTCGCGGTGCTCGGGTTCCTGGTGGCGGCGCTGGGCGCGTCCGAGGGCGCGGTGAGCGTGGTGGTGCCCGCGTTCCTGTTCGGTCTGGCCGCGGGGGTGCACGGAATGGGGCTCCTGTTGTTCCCGGTCCTGGCCGCGGTGTTCGCGGCCCGCCGGCCGTTGTGGCTGGCGACGGGGACGGCGATCCTGGCCGCGGCGGTGCCGCTTCTCTTCGCCTACCTGGTCCTCCCCCGCTTCATGCCGCAAGCATCCGGGGGCGCGGCCGGAGTGGAAACCGCCACCCGGGGGGTGGGGATGATCCTGGGTGAGGTGGCACCTCCCCGGGGGGGCCCGGAGCGTGGCTCCTGGACCAGGTGAACCGCTGGAGCCTGGCCGCGCCGGCGGGAGTGTGGCTGGTGGCGGGTGGTCTGGGGCTCCGGTTCGCGCGCGGGTGGGGGACGGGGCCGGAGGGACGGCGGCCGGGCGAGGCCGGGTCCCTGGGTCCGGCATCGTCGTCCGAGGCCCCTCCCGCCGGGTTCGCCGGCTTGTCGGCGTTCGCGACCAAGGCCTGGGCTCTGGGCCTGGCCGCGGCCGGGCTCATGGCGCCGGCGCTGGTGCTCGACACCGGCCGGGCGCGGGGGGCGTCGCTCGACTGGGACAACGTGGCGGTGGCGGCAATGCCGCTCCTCGCCCTGGCCGGGCTCCTCTGGTCGGGGCCGGCGGCGCGGTCGCGGGCGGTCCGCGGCGCGCTGGCGGCGGCGATCGCCCTCGGCGTGTTCGGAACCGCGTCGTTCGTGGTGGTGAACGCGCGTCCGGGCACCGCGATCGAGCGATTCGCGGCGCTCTCGCAGGCGCCGGAATGGACCGGGCGGACGCGGGGGATGGCGGCGGAGACGCTGGCCGGTTACCTCCGGGACACCGGCCGATTTCCCGAGGCCGCGGACTGGTACGTCCGGGCGGCCGAGGCCGACTCCACGAACTACCGCATGGTCCGGAACGCCGCCGCCGCCGAGGCGCGCGCGGGGCGCCACCGCCGCTCGGTCGGGTTCTACCTGCGCGCCTCCCGGTTCGGCCCGCCGGACCCCTCGCTCTGGTACCGCCTGGGAATCGAGCTGGAGGCGCTGGGCTCGGCAGACTCCGCCGCGGTGGCCTATCGCGAGAGCCTGCGGCTCGAGCCCCGGTCGGTGGACGCGCTCAACCGGCTGGCGCGGCTCCTGCTTCTCGACGACGGCCCGCGGGACGACGTCGAGGCGGTAAGGCTGCTGCGGCGATCGCTGGAACTCCGGCCGGACCAGCCGGGGGCGGCCGAGGTCCGGTCGTTGCTAAACCGGCTGCAATCCCGGGGCCGCTGACCGGGCCCGGCCGCCGGCCGTCGTGGAGTGTGGCATTGCCGGGAGTCTGGCCCGGGGAATACCCGGGTATCTGTAAGTTTCGCAACGAATTACCCGGGTTCGCCGCCGGTCGTCGTGGGACGGCGCGGCCGGGAGCGGCCCGGAGAATACCCGGGTATCTGTAAGTTCCGCAACGAATTACCCGGGTTCGCCGCCGGTCGTCGTGGGACGGCGTCCGGGAGCCGGCCGGCGACTCGACGGCCTCGCCGCACGAGGCCGGGGCGCGTTCCGGTCTCGGCCATGTTCCGGTCTTCGCCGGATCGCCGCGCGCACGCCACGCGCCGCTGAAGACGCCGTGGAAGCGGGGCCCTAGCGCGGATTCGTGGTGCCGGTTGGCGGTGCGGCCCGCGCCGAGCGGGCCGGCCGGGACCGTGGGGGCGGCCCAAGAATACCCGGGTATCTTTAAGTGCCGCAATGTAATACCCGGGTTCGTCGCCGGGGGCGGCGGCCGGGAGCGGCCCGGGGAATACCCGGGTATCTGTAAGTTTCGCAACGAATTACCCGGGTTCGCCGCCGGTCGTCGTGGGACGGCGTCCGGGAGCCGGACGGCGACTCGACGGCCTCGCCGCACGAGGCCGGGGCGCGTTCCGGTCTCGGCCATGTTCCGGTCTTCGCCGGATCGCCGCGCGCACGCCACGCGCCGCTGAAGACGCCGTGGAAGCGGGGCCCTAGCGCGGATTCGTGGTGCCCGGTTGGCGGTGCGGCCCGCGCAGAGCGGTCCGGCCGGGACCGTGGGGGCGGCCCAAGAATACCCGGGTATCTTTAAGTGCCGCAATGTAATACCCGGGTTCGTCGCCGGGCGTCGCGGGGCGGCGCGTCCGGGAGCCGGACGGCGACTCTGACGGGACGTCGGGCGCGGGACTCGCGTGGACGAGCGGGCCCTGATGCACGAGCGGAGCCCCCCGTTCCGGAAGAGGGAGCGATGGACCGTCCGGGGGTCGGTCCGAGCGACCGCGGAGCGGCGAGGCGCCCGTCCGGACCGGGCACGCTTCGCGCGGGGTCCGACACGCCCAAGCCAGGAGCGGCGAGGCGCCCGTCCGGACCGGGCACGCTTCGCGCGGGGTCCGACACGCCCAAGCCAGGAGCGGCGAGGCGCCCGTCCGGACCGGGCACGCTTCGCGCGGGGTCCGACACGCCCAAGCCACGAGCGGGGAGGCGCCCGTCCCACCGCTGGGATCTACCTCAGGCGCGGGACGGGGGGTTGGATCCGGGCCACCACCAGGGTGAGGTCGTCGGATTGGGGGGCGTCTCCGGCGAACTCGCGGACCGACTCCACCACCGCCTTCAGCACCTCGGCCGCGCGCTCGGAGCGATGGGCGCGCACCGTCTCCTCCAGCCGGTCCTCGTTGAAGAACTCCAGGTCGTCGCCGGGGGTGGGCCCCGGCACGTGGGCGGGCCGGTGGGCCTCGGTGATCCCGTCGGAGTAGAGGACCAGCACGTCGCCCTCCGCCAGGGGGGCCTCGCAGAGGGTGTAGGTGGAGTCGGGAAGGATACCCAGCGCCAGCCCCGATTCCTGGAGCCACGAGGCCTTGCCGTCGCGGTGGATCACCAGCGGCGGGTTGTGCCCGGCGCAGGCGTAGCGGATGCGGCCGGCGGCCGGATCCACCTCGCCGTAGAAGAAAGTCACGAACCGCCCCGGCTCCACCTGCTCCGCGAGGAGCGCGTTCATGTCGGCGAGCATGCGGTCGGGGCCGGCCGCGATCCGCGCCTCCGCCTTGAGCGCGGCCAGGGTGTTGGACATGAGGAGCGCGGCGGAGACGCTCTTGCCCGACACGTCGCCGATGGCCAGCCCCAGGCGGCCTCCGTCCAGGGGCAGGAAGTAGAAGAGATCGCCCCCCACCTCGCGGCTGGGGACCGAGACCCCGGCCACGTCGAGACCCGGCACCCGCGGAGGGGCCTGGGGTAGGAGCCGCTCCTGGATCTGGCGGGCCAGGTCCAGGTCCGCCTCCAGGCGTTCCTTCTCCAGGAGCTCGGCCTGGTGCGCCTGGAGGTTCTCGGCCATGGAGTTGAAGGTGGCGGCCAGGGTGCTCAGTTCGTCCCGGCCCTCCACTTCCACCCGGTGGTCGAGGTCGCCCCGGCCGAGCCGCCGCGCGGATTCGGTGAGCCGGCCCACGTCGTCCAGGACGCCGTTGAGGATGCTCCGCCCGGTGCGCACCGCCGAGTACTCCACCAGCGACGAGAGCAGGGCGATCCCGAAGAGGGCGGCCAGCGCGAAGAAGTTCGAGGCCAGGAAGTAGGGGGAGCGGACGGTGGCGGCGACCAGGCTCCGCGGGGAGGCGCGCAGGGTGAGGATCGCGGCCAGGGCGGGGACGTCGTAGCGTGGGTGGCGCCAGTCGTCGGCCACGATCGCCTGCTGGGCGATGCGGTGGGGCCCGTCCCAGAGGCCGGCCCCGGCGCTGTCCGGCGCGGCCGCCTCCACCCGGAATCTGCCCGGTTTCCGGGTCGAATCGGCGGAGACGGCCCCGGTACCCAGGCGCACGGTGGAGGGGGTGATGTGAAATCCGGGAGAGACGGTCAGGGTCATGCCCGCGCCCACGGAGCGGGCGATTCCTGCCAGCCGGAGCGAGTCCAGGGGCACGTAGACCTCGGCCACGAGCGCGCCGCCCCCGGAGGGGCGCGCGCACCCGGCGGCCAGGAAGAACCGGTTGCCGGCGGCGAGGAGCCCGGCCACCGTGTCCACCGCTCCCAGCCGGAAGGGGGGCGCCACGGCCAGCTCCGGGGGAAGCGCGGGATCGGCGGTGAGCGTTGCGGTCGTGATCCGGGAGGTCTTCGCGGTATCCGCCGAGGCCTCGGCGGTCATGCGGCGGACCGCGAGGATGGCGTCGGCGCCCTCCGGCCCCAGCCAGGGCCGTACCTCGCGGAAGTCGGTGGGGGTGAGGGGGGCGCCGGCCGCCCGGTCCAGGAGCCGCGCCGCCGCGGTGACCTGGCGGGAAAGGATGTCGTCGAAGTGGGCCCGCACCAGGCTCGTCTTGTGGATCCCCACCCCGTAATAGATCCCGCAGAGGGCGGTGATGACGGCGATCACGCCGGGGATGACGCGGTAGAGGGCGAGGGTGAGGCCGAAGCGGCGCTTGAGGCTCAGGCTCCGAAGATGGATGGGCAGTACCAGCAACCGGACGAAGACCACCAGGAGCTGGAGGCGGAAGAAGTCGAGCAGGACGCCGGCGGCCGCCGTCCAGGGCCGGGACAGGGCGACCCAGCTCGAGGCGCCGGCGGGAAGCTGGCCTCCCAGCGGGGGGAGGGTCCCTCCGGCGCTGAGCGCGTAGAGCGTGAGTTCCAGCCGGTCCCCGCCGGCGGCGCCGGAGACGGCGGCGGAGACCGCGACGAGGAGGACGCCGGTGCCGGCCAGCGCGGCGAACCGGCGCCAGCCGTGGAGCCGGCGGGGCCAGTCCATCTTGGCGAACAGCACGACCAGGGCGACCACCCCGGGGAAGGCGAAACCGCGGAGGAGGAGGAAGGCGAGCCCGCCGGCCAGGAGGATCCACTTCCAGCGCCGGTCCAGGTCGAGGCGGGCGATGCGGAGCCATCCTCCCAGGGCGGCGGCGAGAACCAGGGCCCGCCCGGCCTGGATCGCGAGCACGAGGCCGGCGAGGGTGGTGAGACGTTGGGGATAGGCGCCGGCGCCCCACTGCAGGATGAGGTATAGCCCCCCCACCAGGGCCGCCTCCACCGCCAGCGCCGCGCCCACCACGGCCAGGCCCCGGCCCAGGGGCCACGCCGGCCGCCGGGCGGCCCGGAGGACCAGGGCCGCCGTCCCCGCCAGGAGCGCCCATTCGAGCACGTTCACGATCAGCATGGAGACAGGTTCGCCATCGGTGGAAAGAGGCGGCCTTCCGCTTCGCTCGCGGCGCGCGCCGCCGCGAACCGGGTGATCTTAACCCGCCCCCCTCCCCTGGCGGAATCGTCCGGGAGGCGGCACAATCGCTCCCATCATGGCCAGTCCACGGGTAGCCGTCGTCGCGGGGGTGCGGACCCCGTTCACCAAGGCGGGAAGCGACCAGAAGGACGTGCCTGCCCACGAGCTGGGGCGGGTCGCGCTCCGCGAGGCCTACGAGCGCGCCGGAATCCCTCCCGAGGACCTGGACGAGGTCATCTTCGGCAACATCGCCCAGCCCGCCGAGGCCACCAACGTCGCCCGGGTTGTCGCGCTCCACGCCGGCTGCCCGCTGGGGACCTCCGCCTACACCGTCAACCGCAACTGCGGCTCGGCGCTCCAGGCGGTGGCCGACGCCGTGCTCCGGATCCGCGCCGGCGCCGCGAACCTGGTGGCGGCGGGGGGAACCGAATCCATGTCGCGGATTCCGCTCCTCTACTCCGACCGGGCCCGGGCCAAGTTCGAAGCGCTCAT
The DNA here is from genome assembly GCA_963728475.1 of Candidatus Eiseniibacteriota bacterium. Classification (GTDB taxonomy): domain Bacteria; phylum Eisenbacteria; class RBG-16-71-46; order JABDJR01; family JABDJR01; genus CAVSKL01. Next base: position 338,706 of record CAVSKL010000001.1, on the reverse strand, counting down.
GCGGGCGCGCACCCCGGGCGCGCGGCTGGGGGCGTTCGCGTCGTTCCGTCCCGCCGACTTCAAACCGGTGCTCGGGCTGGCGATCGGGCTCACCGACAACTACTGCGGGCTCAACATGGGTGAGACCGCCGAGGTCCTGGCCCGGGAGTTCGGAATCACCCGCGAGGCCCAGGACGCGTTCGCGCTCATGAGCCACCGGCGGGCGTCGGCGGCGCAGAAGGCCGGCCGGCTGGCCGAGGAGATCACCCCCACCCCGCTTCCTCCCAGGTACGATCGGTTCGCGGTGGAGGACGTGGGGATTCGCCACGAACAGAGTCCCGAGGCGCTGGCCAAGCTGAAGCCGGTCTTCGACCGGCGCTACGGCACCGTCACCGCCGGGAACTCGAGCCAGATCACCGACGGGGCGGGGGCGCTCATCCTGGCCTCCGAACGGGCGGTGGCCGAGCGCGGGCTCCCGGTCCTGGGCTGGGTGCGCTCGGCGGAGTTCGCCGCGCTCTCGCCCGCCCGCATGGGGCTGGGGCCGGCGCACGCCACCCCGCCGGCCCTGGACCGGGCGGGAGTCGTCCTGCGGGACATCGGGCTGATCGAGATGAACGAGGCTTTCGCCGCCCAGGTGATCGCCAACGAGATCGCCTTCGCCTCGGACCGGTTCGCGCGGGAGGAACTCGCCCGCCCGCGCGCGATCGGCGCCATCGACCGCGGGAAGCTCAACGTGAACGGCGGCGCCATCGCCCTCGGCCACCCGGTGGGTGCCACCGGGGCGCGGCTGGTGCTGACCCTGCTCCTGGAAATGCGGCGGCGGGACGTGGAGCTGGGACTGGTGACGCTCTGCATCGGGGGAGGCCAGGGCGCGGCCCTGGTCCTGGAGCGGGCATGAGCGACCCGCGCGACCCGCTGGAGCCCCGCGATGCGCTGAACCCCCGCGATGCGCTGAATCCGCGCGACCCGCTGGAGCCCCGCGATGCGCTGGACCCGCGCGATGCGCTGAATCCACGCGACCCGCTGAACCCCCGCGATGCGCTGAACCCCAGCGACCCACGCGACCGGCTGGGCCCGCGCGACGCGCGCAAGGAGAACCCGCAACCGGTGGAGCGAGAACCCACGGCCGGCGAGCCCGGCCGGACCCAGACCAGCCTGGACTTCAACGCGCCGGCGAAGCCGGCGGAGGGCGCCGCCGACTCGCCCGGCGTGCGCCTGGAGGTGGACGCGGCGGGAATCGGCTGGATTGTCTTCGATCTTCCCGGCGAGAAGGTCAACAAGCTCTCCACGCCGGTCATGGAGCGTCTGCGAGACCTGCTGGACGAGGCGGCGCGGAAGAAGGTGAACGCCCTCGCCTTCGCCAGCGACAAGCCGGACATGTTCGTGGCCGGCGCCGCGGTGGAGGAGATCGCCGGGGTCACTGATCCTCGGATCGGCCGGGAGAAGTCCGCCTACGGGCAAGCGGTGTTCGAGGCCATCGCCCGCTTCCCCAAGCCCACCGCCGCGGTGATCACCGGGCCGTGTCTGGGGGGCGGGTTCGAGCTGGCCCTGGCCTGCACCTGGCGGGTGGCCGAGGACACCGGCGCGGTCCGGATCGGTCTTCCCGAGGTGCGCCTCGGGATCCTCCCCGGATTCGGCGGCACCCAGCGCCTTCCACGCCGGGTGGGTCTCCGCGCCGCTCTGGACGTCATCCTGGCCGGGAAGACCCTTCCCGCCAAGCCCGCATTCCGGCGAGGGATGGTGGACGCGCTGGTGCCCCCCGGCCGCGGGCGCAAGATCGCGGCGGAGATCCTGACCGGCGAGCGCCGGCTGGAGCCTCACCGGCCCGACCGCACCGACCGCGTGATCGGAGGCTTCCCGCCGCTCCGGAACTTCGTGGCCGGCAAGGCCCGCGGCGCCCTGGCCAAGAACGTCCGCCGCGCGCACTATCCCGCGCCCTTCATGGCCCTGGACGCGGTGATGGCCGGGTTCTCGCGGGGCGAGGTTGCGGCCTACGGCACCGAGTCGAAGCTCTTGGGCGAGGCGATCGTCACCGAGACGAGCAAGAACCTGACCTGGCTCTTCCAGGTCTCGGGCCGGGCCAAGGAGCCCGAGGGGCTCGACCTCGGCCGCGCCCGCCCCGTGAAGCGGCTGGCGGTGGCCGGAGCCGGAGTGATGGGGGGCGGGATCGCCTGGCTGGCCGGCGAGAACGGCATCCCGATCCGGGTCAAGGACATCGCCCCCGGGCCGCTCGCCGGCGCGCTCAAGACCGCGGGCGACGTCTGGGCCGGGAGCGTCCGCCGCCGCCGGATCACCCCGGCCGAGCGAACGCGCCGGGTGGAGGCGCTGAGCTTCACCCTCGACTACACCGGCTTCCGGCTGGTCGATCTGGTGGTGGAGGCGGTGGTCGAAAACCTCGGAGTGAAACGCGCGGTGGTCTCCGAGATCGAGGCGGCCGTCCCCGACCATACCGTGATCGCCACCAACACCTCGTCGCTCCGGGTGGCCGACATCGCCGAGGGCGCCCGCCGCCCCGAGCGGGTGGTGGGGCTTCACTTCTTCAACCCGGTGGACCGGATGCCGCTGGTGGAGGTGGTGGCGGGGCCCGGGAGCGATCCCGAATCGGTCGCCACCGCCTACCGGCTGGCCCTGGACCTGGGCAAGACCCCGATCCTGGTACGGGACGGGCCGGGGTTCCTGGTGAACCGGCTCCTGGCCTTCTATCTGGGTGAAGCGCTGGCTCTGCCTCGAGTCCGGCGCCGATCTCCGCACCGTGGACCGGATCCTCACCGACTTCGGCATGCCCATGGGGCCGTACGCGCTCCTCGACCGGATCGGGATCGACGTGGCGGACAAGGTCACCCACGTCATGGAAGCGCCCTTCGGTGACCGGCTTCCCCCAAGCGCCACCCTGTCGCGGCTCGCGCAGGACCGGCACCTCGGCCGCAAGACCGGCCGCGGGTTCTACATCTACACCGCGGGGAAACCGCAGGGGCCGGCCCCGGAGGCGCCGGCCGCCGCCGGCAACCCGCCCGTCCGCGAGTTCGAGCCCGACCGCGTGCTCGACCGCCTGGTGCTCCCCATGGTGAACGAGGCCGCTCGTTGCCTGGAGGAGGGGATCGTCTCCCGCCCGCTCGACGTGGACCTGGGGATGGTGATGGGGACCGGCTTTCCGCCGTTCCGGGGCGGGCTCCTCCGCTACGCCGACGCTCGCGGGGTGGCCGACGTCGTGGAACGGCTGGAGGCGCTCGCCGGTTCCGTGGACGCGCGGTTCGCCCCCTCCGAGGCCCTCCGGAACCGTTCCGGAGGCTTCTACTCCGGGTGATCCGGGGCGCGACCGCCGTCGGGCGCGGGGGATCCGGCCCCCCGCGCCGATGACCTCGCCCTTGGTCGGTCTCGCGGCGGCCTGGATTGCGTGGTGCGCCCTCCACAGCGCGCTCATCGCTCCCGGGGTGCGCCACGCCGCCCGCCGCGTGCTGGGCCGGGCCGACCGCGCCTACCGGTTGGCGTATAACCTGCTCTCCGCGCTCACCCTTGCGCCGCTGCTCCTCTGGACCCGTGCCCTGGGCGGACCCACGGTGTTCGACTGGTGGGGCGCGTGGGTCCCGGTCTCACTGGTCTTGCTGGCCGCGTCGGGCGCGCTCTTCTGGTACGGCGCCGGCTCCTACGACCTCCGCACCTTCGTCGGTCTGCGCCAGCTGCGCGAGGGTGGCCGCCGCACCGGGCTCACCGCGTCCGGCCGGTTGTCCCGCGCCGGCGCCCTGGGGTTCATCCGGCACCCCTGGTACTCCGCGGGGATCCTCTTCCTGGCCGCGGGATCCAAGACCGGGGCCTCGGCGACGGCCGCGCTGATCCTGGGGGGGTACCTGATGGCGGGCGCCTTCCTGGAGGAGCGCCGGCTCATCGGCGAGTTCGGGGACGACTACCGTGCCTATCGCCGGGAAGTGTCGATGTTCGTTCCGATGAAGTGGCTCCGCAAGCGGCTCAAGGGCGGTACGGGCGGTTGATGTACCGAGGAGGCGGAGCGTGGGCCTCGCGGGCGAGCGGTCCACTGCGGGTCTGTCGCGGGCGAGCGGTCCGCCCGACTCCCGGTCAGTTCACCGGCAGGATCTGCCCGCGGATCTCGCCCCCCGCGTTGTCCTGAGTGTGCACGTTCGCGTAGAGCTTGCCGGCCCGGAGCGCGGTGACCAGATCCGCGGTGAGCGGCTGGGCGTCGTCGCCGGACCAGGTCCCGGTGATGGAATTCCCGTGGAACTCCGCGACCGAGAACGCCCGCACCACGCCACCGGCCACCCCCTCGTCCCCCATGTGGATGTGAGCGGCGGCGGCGGGGCCGGAGAGACCACCGAAGGAGACCTGGAAGTGGAGCGCGTTCCCGGCCTGGTCGAAGGTGAAGAACGCGGTGCCGGAGCCGGTGTCGACGGTGGGCGAGGACGTCTCCTGCCCGGCGTCGAGCTTGGCCACGAAGAGATCGCCGCCGCCGGGAGGGACGATCTGCCCGCGGATCTCGCCGGCCGGATTGTCCTGCGTGTGCACGTTCACGTAAAGGTTTCCGGCCCGGAACGAGTCCACCATGTCCGCGGTGAGCGGCTGGGAATCGGAAGCGGTCCAGGTGCCCGAGATCGTATTCCCCTGGATCTCCGCGACCGAGAATGCGCGCACGACTCCGCCCGGAACCCCCGGCGCCCCCATATGGATGTGGGCGGCGGCGGCGGGCCCGGAGAGCCCGCCGAAGGTCACGCGGAAAGCGAGCTGCGACCGGTCCGCGCTCAGGGTGAAGACGCCGGTCCCCGACCCCGTGTCCGCGCTCGGGGACGGAGACTCCTGGGCCGCGTTCAGCACCGCGACGTAGGTGCTGTCCGCGGTGCTTCCGGGCCGGGTGGTCTTCTTGTCGTTGCATCCGGTGGTCGCGATCAGGGCCAGCGCGAGGATGACGGGGGCGAACGGGCGAAGGGTCATGTCCGGACTCCCTTTCCGATGGGTCCGGACCGGCGGGCGCCCGGTCCGGGCGAAGCGCGAGCGGCCGCCCGGTCGAAGGCGGCGCATCCAATGGAAAGGGGACGGAGAGCGCCGGCGGGGAAATACACGCCGGCGCCGCCGCCGAGGCCCCTGGACACAGAGCGGGCGGCCCCCCCGGGGACCGCCCGTGATTCGATTCCGGTTGGATTATGCCGCCGGGCGACTACTTGTAACGGGTTTTGAGCGTTCCCCAGGTCGTGGGTCGCGCGGGCACGACGGTCGGGCAGCAGCAGATGGTGGCTGGACAGTCGGTGAGATGTTCGGGGTAAGGGCAGGCGAAGACCGGATCCCAGTGGCGGTAGTCCACCCTGAGGGTGCCGAAGTCCACCTGGTAGCCCTGCGGGCACTGGGCGACGAGCTGGTTCACCGCGTCCACGGTGGCCACCGAGTCGGCGACGGCGGAGTCCGCGTAGCAGGTGAAGTTGGTCGTGCCGCGGGCGGAGAGCCGCATGCAGCCGGGGCCGCAGGCGGGGGGCGCCTCGTAGGTGACGTTGGGACCGTAGGTCCAGGTGGTCACGCCGGTGTCCTCGATGTAGATCTCGTAAGGCCCGGTCGGCAGGTAGTCGGGGAGCGTCCAGAGTTCGAGCCCGTCGTTGGGGGTGTTGTTGAGGGTGGCGGCCACGGTGAAGGTGTTGAGGTCGATCAGGGCCAGGTTCACGTTGCCGGCCGGTCCGCCGTTCCACTCGATGTAGTAGGGGCAACCGCCTTCCATGAGTTCACCTCCGGAGGGGTGGACGAAGGTGAAGGGGGCGGCGGCGGCGGGGAGCGCGGTCACGAACAGGGCGACGGCGCAGAACGCGAGGACCCGGAGACGGCTCATGGGGGGCTCCTTTGGGGTGCTGAGGACAGGGGAGAGTGAGCCTGAGGCTATTAATTTTATCATGTTTCGACCGCACTGAAAAATCTGTTCCGTACGCACGGGGAGGTCCGCTCGGGGGCGCCCCAATGACGGCCGAGCCGATACGCGAAGTCGGGTTCGCGGGCCAAGAGTGGCGGGGCATAGTCCGGTTCTTTGATCTAATTTATTGGGCCACAATACGATACCCGGGTTCGCGAAATACAACCGATTTTGGTTGTGCGCCTCGTCGCCGCGGCGCCCCGCGGCCGGCGGCCACCCGGGTTCGGCGGAACGTCCCGACACACATCCCGACTTCGGACGGCGGGGGTTCCCATGTGGGTTCGGCGGAGAGTCGCCCCAACCTGTGCGGGCTTTCGGGGGCGGTCGGGGGAAGCGCACCCGGGCACGCACCGTGACGCAGACCCGGGTCCCGGTCCGCGAAGCCGGCGAGTGCGGGTCTAGACCCGGGTCCCGCTCCCCGAAGCCGGCGGGTGCGGGTGGAGACCTGGGCCCCGCTCCCGGAGCGCCGGCGCGAACTCGGGCTCCTGGACGGCAAAGGTGTTCCTCCCCCCCGCATCCCTTCTCGCGCCCCCCCCCACGCCTGCTCCATTGCAAAAGAAAACCGGGGTCCCTTGGTAGGGCCCCGGCTCGAAATCCGCAGCGGACCGGACAGCGCGGCCGATGGACCTTCCGCGCCGGGTGGGCAACACGCGTTTGCGGCGGCGATCAGGAGACAGCGCGGCCGATGGAACTTCCGCGCCGGGTGGGCGACACCCGATCAGGAGATCAAGAGCCCACCCGTCCACCCGTCCGCCAACCCACCAGCCGACCGACCCACCGACCCACCCGTCCACCCATCCCCCGGCCCGGCCCACCAGATCAGTGCGCCAGCAGCTGCCGGAGCATGTCCGGCCCGTTCTCCCAGAAGATCAGCACCACTCCCATGAGCGCGCCGCCGGCGATGATCCCGGATGCGACCGGGAACAGGAACTCCTCGGACTGTTCCTTGTTCCGCTTGTGCCAGGCCCAGCCCAGGACCGCGCCGATCGTGAAGAGCAGGCTGTAGAAGAAGTGGAAGGTCCAGGCCAGCCCGATACCCGCCGCCGAAGGAATGTAGTTCTGCTTCTTGGGGAAGGCGATCGAAAGGAGCGGCAGGATGATCCCGACCAGCCCGCCGACCGCGATCGACCACACCTTGAGCGGGTGCATGGTGGACAGCCCGTGGTTCATGGCCTCGGCCACCCCCCGCCAGGTCTGGGCGGCGGGCGCCGGGAACTGGTCCGATCCCAGGGCCTGGGCGTTCGGCACCAGCACGTTGAAGGCGAGCACGGTGACCACGGTCCCGATGAAGATCCCCGCGAACTGGGCCAGGAACTGCTTCCGGGGATGGGCGCCCAGGAGGTAGCCGCTCTTGAGGTCGGTCAACAGGTCGGCCGAGGACCCGGCCGCTCCCGCGGTGATGCCGGCGGCCATGAGGTTGATGTTCATGTTGCCCGGGGACACCGATCCGAAGGTGAGCTGCATGATCTTGCCCATGGCTCCCACCGGGGTGGTGTCGGTCTCGCCGGTCACCCGGCAGGCCACCAAGGCCAGGGCGAAGGTGAGGAGCACGGCCAGGGCGCTCTCCCAGTAGGCCATCCCGAAGGTCCGCTGCGCCAGCCACGCCAGCGCGATCAGCGACACCACCTGGCCGATCACGAACCAGGAGCCGGGGGTCTCGATGGCGTCCATCTCGTCCCGCTTCCCGCTCTTCTTGTTCCCGAACATCTCGCCCAGGCTGCGGAAGGCGCTCAAGGCGCTCCGCCACTGGAGGCCCACGGCCAGGAGCCCCGAGGTCACCATGCAGGCGGTCCCGCCCCACAGCGACCACTGAACCAGGTCGCGATAGCCGTTCATCCCCGCCATTGCGGCCACGTGGCTCTGGGCGAGCGGGATGAAGATCATCCAGCAGGTGACCGCCCCCAGCATGATGCTGAGGCTCACCCGCAACCCCACGATGGAGCCGGCGGCGATGAAGATGGGATCCCAGGAGAACATCACCGTGCGGCCGATCCACTTGTCGCCGAGCACCGCGCTGTCGAACTTGGCCACCAGGCTCGACGCCTGGAACGGTTCGAGCTTGGCGCCGATCTTGGGCAGGAGCTTCAGCCCGTCCATCCAGAACTGGTTCACCACCGCGAACAGCGCGGCCCAGCCCAACGCCTTGGCCGCCCGGAGCCCCTTCTCGCCGGTGGCGTGGAGGGCGCGCAGGGTCTCGGCGGCGGCGATCCCCGACGGGAACCGGAGCTGCTCCACGTTGATCATCTGCCGCTTCATCGGCACCGCCATGGTCACCCCCAGCACCGCCACGAAGAACACCCACCCGAACAGGATGCCGATGGGCACCGTCTGGTGGTTGATCAGGATGTAGGCGGCGAAGGCCGAGACCAGGGTCCCGCCGGTGGAGTAGCCGGCGGAGCTGGCGGTGGACTGCATGCAGTTGTTCTCGAGGACCGTCATCTTGGTCCCGACGAGGTGGAGCTTGTGCATGGTGGTCCAGATCGCGTACGAGAGGATGCATGCGGTGATGGCCACCCCGAACGCCCAGCCCGCCTTGAGCCCGATGTAGAGGTTGGTGAGGGAAAGAACCCCCCCGAGCACCGACCCCATCACGACGGCCCGGGTGGTCAGCTGCTTCATGGTGTCGCCCCGGCCGACGTAGCACTGGTTGTACCACTGGCGTTCGATCTCTTCCGGGGTCCCCTTGAATCCCTCGATCGGAAGTTCGTAGGTCTCTTCGTCTCCGGGGGGGGCGTGCTTGCCGGGCTTGACCGGCGGGGCGGTTACGGTATTGGCCATGTTCCTCGGCTCCTGCATGGGGGCACCGGGTAATGAGAAGGCGGCGTGGGCGCGCCGCCGGGCCAGATTCTCGGGGCTTCGGGGCCCCGTTGCAAGCTCTTAGCGGCCCGGCTTGGGGTCCGAGGCCCCTCAGCGGCCTCCGGCGGGGGCTCCCGCGCTCCCCAGGGACCGGAGAAGCGTCAGGGTGGCCTGCCGCTGTTCCTCGGTCAGGCCCTCGGTGGGCCGGGCCAGGCGCCGGAGCTCCGAATCGATGAATGCGTCGGCCTCGGCGGCCCGCCCCTCGTGCCGGAGCAACATCACGATGCTCCGGTCGCAAAGAAGCCCCATGGAGGGGTCCCGGGCCACCGCCTCGCGGTAGGCGGCCAGCGCCCCGGTGGAGTCGGGCGGGCTCAGCGCCGCCAGCACGTTTCCGCGGGAGGCCTCGGCGATGGGGGTGCCGGGCCACCAGGCTCTTCCCGCCCGCGCCCGCTCCGTCAGCTCGCGCAGGGGGAGCGAGTCCTTGCGGAGATAGAGCGCCGAGTCGAACGACAGCAGCACCAGTTCCCAGTCAGGAAGCCGGGAGAGGCTCCGCCAGAGGTGCAGGAGGCGGTCGGTGCGCCGGAGCAGCACCCCGTCGACGCGCCCTTCCACCGTCCGGGTGCCGTCGTAGTTGAACCCGTCGAGGATCGCGGCCACCGCCCGGTCGGGGGCGTCCTCCTGGAGAAAGAGCCCCCGGTAGTTCGCGAAGATCTTGTCGCCGTAGAGCTGCTGGGCGCGGCCGTCCAGGTAGAGCTTGGTCTGGGGGGCGTTGAACATGATCGCCCCCCCCTGGGCGTACTCGGTGAGCAGGTTCACGTGGAGCGAGTTCCGGGCCAGGAACTCCACCGCGTCCCGGGGGGCGTTGTTGTAGCCGATGAACCGCTCCAGGAAATCCAGCCCCGCGAACCGCTCGCCCCGCCCGGCGAAGGTGTCGTGCACCCGGAGCCAGGTGGCGCCGGCCAGGGCCAGCGCCCCGAACGCGGCCACCACCGCGGTGAAGAGGCGCACCTGCCGGTGGAAGAACGCCGGCGCGCCGAGGGTCAGCTTCCGGAGCCACGTCACCAGCATCGGCATGGCGAAGAGGAGGAAGACCGGGAGGAACCGCCGGGCCCAGAGGGTCATGGCCAGCGTGCCCAGGACGAGAACCGTGTCGAAGGGGGTGGTGTGGATTCGGCGCGCCTCCTCCGAGGCCTCGGAAGAGGTGGCGTAGGCACGGGCGCGGGCCTTGCCCGGCCGCGCCGCGCGGCGGCGGAGCCACCATGCTCCCGCCAGCGCCGCCAGCCCCGATCCCAGGATGAGCCAGAACTGCCACACCGGCGGGAACGAGGCCCGGTCCCACGGCGGCCGCCATTCGGTGATCAGCCGGAACTGGCTCCCGGTGATCTTCTCGCCGTGGGTGAGGTTGTGGAGGCCGAAGGGCCCCAGGAAGATCACCAGGGCCAGGGCCGCGGCCGCGCCCGCGGCGATTCCCGCGATCTGGGCCGCGCTCACCCGGAGCCTCCCCGGCCGCGCCAGCCGCAGCAGCGCCCACTGTCCCCCGTAGGCCGCGATCATGGCGAAGCCGAACACGAAGCTCCCGTGCGCGTTTCCCCAGAACCAGAGAAGCGGGAGCACCAGCGCCACCGGCCACCACCGGCGGCGCGCCCCCTGGCCCTCGATCGCGCAGAGGAGCGCCCACAGGGCGGCCAGGCAGAAGAACCCGGTGGTGGCGGGGCGCGGCGGGAGGTACTGCCACGAGCCGAACGCCACCAGCGCCGCCGCGGCCAGCCCCCCCAACCAGGTGCCGGCGCGCCAGCGGGTGGCCAGCACCACCAAGAGGAGGGAGCCGGCGATCAGGAGCCAGGCCGCGTACACCACCGCGTTCGGGGAGACGTGCGAGTACACCCACCACTGGAGCCGGTGGGTGAGCCAGTTCTGGTTGAGCCAGGTCTTCCCGGCGAAGGTGAAGCTGAAGGTGTCGCCGTGGGGGACGTGGCCGAGGGCGGCCATCTGGCGTCCGGCCGCCAGCCCGATCAGGGTGTCGGTGGAGGACTGGGGGGTGAGCGCGGTGAACGCGGTGGCGGCGACCACGAGGAGGAGCAGGGCCGCGCCGGCGAGCCGTACGGAGAGGGTCTTGGAATCCATGCCGTTTGGAAGTGGTCGGAGGCCGGGGGGCGCGCGACGGCGCCCGGTGACGGTCGCGAAAGAGGCTAGCACGTCCGCGACGGCCCTGGGGGGCCATTCGCGGCCGCCCGAGGCCCCACCCGGATCCGGCCGGGCCCGCTCTCTCCGCGCGCGGCCGGGAGCTTGCTCGACCCCGGCTCGGACGGGCCGCTAGTGTCCCGGCACCAGGAGTCCCCGGGCCAGCGCGTCGCGCACGAACCCGAGCACCGCGTCGCGGGTCGGAGCGGGGCCGGCTCCCGCGCGCCCGGCCTGGAGCCGCACCGCCTCCTCCACCGAGGCGGCTCCGGCCAGGATCTCGATCAGCTCCATGGACCCCGCGTTGAGGGCGCCACCGGAGGCCAGGCTCTCGCGGTCGAAGCGCACCGCATAGCCGGGTTCCGCCTCGGGCGCGAACGACGTCCACTCCCGGGACCAGCGAGCGCGCGGATTGGGGCGGACGCACGCGGCCAGGAACGCCGGAGCGGGGCCGGTGGCCAGGTCCAGCGCGGCCAGAAGCCGGTCCAGATCGGCCGCGGTCCGCCCGCGATGGGTGGGGACCGGGATCTGCACCCGGAACCGGCCCGTTCCCGCCCGGAGCACCAGGAGCACCCGGACGAACTCGACCGCGCCCAGGGTCCGGAGATGGGCGCGGTAGCGCCGGGCGGCGGCGGCGTAGTCCGGGCCCAGTTCCGGGCTCTGGAGCGCGGCATAGCCCATCGACTGGAGATCCGGGCCGAGCGACTTGGCCGCCAGGATCACCATGTCCACCCGCGCGTCCCCCAGCCACGACCCCACCCGCTCGTGCACCTGCCCGGAGCCGTCGAGGAGGGCGTCGAAGAGCACCAGGGCGCGCCCCCCGGGAGCCAGCACCGCGGGGAGGCCTTCCACCAGGCGCCGGACCACCGCGTCTCCGGTGGGGCCGCCGTGAAGATAGGCGACCGCGGGGGCCTCGGGCGGCTGGAAGACGAACGGAGGTTGCGACACCACCGCGTCGAACGTCCGCCCCGCCGCCGGCTCGAACAGGTCCCCGGTGAGCACTTCCAGCTCAAGGCCGTTCAGCCGCGCGTTGAGCCGGGCGAAAGCCTCGGCCCGGGGGTTGAGATCGGTGGTGGCCGACCGCGCCCCGCGCGCCGCCCCCACCAGGGCCAGGGCCCCGGCGCCGCCCCCCACGTCGAGGAGTGAGCCCGGGCCGGGGGCGATGAGCGCGGCCAGCTCCTGGGTGCCCATCCCCGCCCCCATCACGCTCCGGGGGGCGTCGCGGAGGGGGTCGGCGAGGATGCGGAGCCCCTGGAACGGGGTGAGGCGGAAGGGGGAAGCGAGCGCGCCCGCGGGGGCCTCGGTCAGGATTCCCGCCGCGGCGAGGGCGGCGACGAGATGCTCCCCCAGCGCCGCCCGGATCCGGCCGGCGGGCACCGCGTCGCCGTAGAGGAGCAGGCGCCCCAGGTCGGCGGCGGCGGTGGCCTCGTGCTCGAGCGCTTCCAGCACCAGGGGGAGGCGGAGGACGTCGAACGCGCCCGGCGCCACCGACTCGGCGCGCCCGAGGAGCGCATCGTCGAAGCCGGCCGCGTCCAGCCGGCCGGCGAGATCCCGGGCGATCGCGGGGGTGATGCGGTCGAAGGCGTTCACGGAGCCAAGGGGGTGAGGCACGGCGTCATCCTCGGGAAGGGGGTGCGCGAGATCCGAGACCCCGGCAGTATACGGCCCGGCCCCGGCCGGTTCACCACGAGCGGCGGCGGGGCGGCTCCGGTCCCCACACCCGGAGGGCCGGCGGCCCCGGTCAGACAAGATGGAACGACCGGCTCGCTATCGTAAGGTCGTGCAGTCTCCAAGGAGACGCCGACAAGGTGGTTGCTAGAACCACGTACGATCGCGGGTTAGCGCCAGCGGCGTCAGAGCCGCATACGAAAGGAGCCGGTCGTGAACGAGAATACCAGTTTCGTGGGATTGGACGTCCACAAGAACTCGATCCACGCGGCCCTGCTGCTCCCCGATCAGCAGGAGCCGATTGAGTGGAGCGAAGCCCATACGGTGGAGGCCATTCGCCGGCTGGCCCGCAAGTTGGGCCGAGAGGCCCCGGGGCCGGTGGAGTGCTGCTACGAAGCCGGTCCCACCGGCTATGTCCTCCAGCGTCGGCTGCGGGAGTTGGGGGTGGGCTGCACGGTCATCGCTCCGTCTCTGACCCCGATCCGACCCGGCACCCGGATCAAGACGGATCGGCGGGATGCCCGCAAGCTGGCCGAGTTGTTCCGGGCGCGGCTGCTCACTGAGGTCCATCCCCCCAGCGAGTCCGATGAAGCGTTGCGGGACTTGTTCCGGTGTCGGGAGGACGTGCGCCAGGACCTGACCCGGGCCCGGCACCGGATGGGCAAGTTCCTGCTCCGACGCCACTGCATCTACCGCCAGACCAAGCACCACTGGGGAACCCGGCACATGGCGTGGCTGCGAGCCCTCAAGTTCGAGGACCGGCCCAGCCAGGCCGTCTTCGAGAGCTATCTGTTCACCGTGGACCAGCTCACCGAGCGGCTCCACCAGCTCGATCTCGAGCTGGCCACCGCCGCCCAGGAACAACCCTATCGGGAACCCGTGGCCTGGCTCCGCTGCTTCCGCGGCATCGACACCGTGACCGCGGTGGGGCTGGTGGCCGAACTTCACGACTTCCGCCGGTTCCGGTCACCACGGCAACTGGCCGCCTACGTTGGGCTGGTGCCCTCGGAGCACTCCAGCGGCGACTCGGAACGCCGCGGTTCCATCACCAAGACCGGCAACCGCCATGTCCGTCGACTCCTGGTCGAGGCGGCCTGGCACCATCGTTATAAGCCCCGGATCACCGGCCCCCTCGCCAAACGACGCGAGGGACAGCCCGCGCGGATCCTGGCCTTGGCCGATCGCGGCCAGGAGCGCCTCTACCGACGCTACCTCCGCATGTCCGCCCGAGGCAAACTTCACAACAAGACCGTCGTGGCCATGGCCCGGGAACTTGTCGGATACCTGTGGGCGGCGCTGCACCCCGACGCCCACCTCACGGAGGCGTGATGGATAGGAACCACCGACGAAACGAACATTGAGGCGACGGATGAAGGTCGGCACGATCCGGAGAAAGCGCGACTGCACTGTGCGGTATGGAGTCACCGCCTCCCCAACCCGCGTTCTCAGACAGCTCACTCTCCCGACGGATCACAGTCATGCGGCTCTGGCCGGGACGCCGGTTCAACCCGCGAATATCAGCGTGACTCGTCGTCGAAGCGCCCGACCTTCTCCGTCGCCCTTGTTCCCGACGAAAAGGGAAAGGGGGCAACCACCCCAAACAGGATAGTTGCCCCCTTGACAGGGTCGTTCCATATCAGTTCACGACGAGCAGCTTTTGCACCGCGGAGACGCTCCCGGTCCGCGCCCGCACCAGGTAGAGCCCGGCGGGCACGCGGCGGCCGGCGTCGTCGGCCAGGCCCCAGCGGACGGTGGCGAAGGCCTCGGGCCGCCGGAAGGATCCCAGCGACGCCACCTGCCGTCCGGCCACGTCCAGCACGTCCACCCGGATCTCCCCCTCGGGAGGGATGGCTTCCCACCGCAGGGCGACCGGGCCGCGGGCGGGGTTGGGGCTCAGGCTGAAGCGGAGGGGAGATCCGGGCCGCCCTTCGGGAACCGCGCCCGCCACCGCCCGCGCGATCCGGTTGATGCGCTGGCCGAGGTAGTCGCACACGTAGAGCGCGCTGTCCGGCCCCACCGCGAGATCGAGCGGGGTGAAGAACCCGGTGGCGAAGTCTTCCTCGCTCACCGCCGACCAGGAGTGGCCGCGGCGGGCGAGCCGGACGTGGACCACCTTGTGGCCGGTGGCGCTCCAGGGACAGTCCGGGGTGGGGTCCTCCTGGCCGAACTCGGCGATGAAGAGGTCGTCGGGGCCGTAGCCGGCGAAGCCGGTGCCGAAGACGAGGCCGTCCGAGGAGCAGTGCGGCTCCAGCAGCCAGATCGGCGAGGTCATGCTGGGGCTGCACCCGGTGCCCCACTGGCAGGCCCCGGCGCCGCAGGGGGGAGGATCGCAGTACGCGCTCACGTCGTAGCAGTCGCCGGTCCCGAAACAGTAGGGGAATCCGTAGTTGCGCCCGCGGCGGATCCAGTTGAGCTCGTCCGGGGCTTCCTCGCACCCGAAGGTGCTGTCGGCGCTCGGGGAGTTATCGGTGGCGAAGAGTTCGCCGTCGCCGTTGAAGGCCAGGTCGTACGGATTGCGGAAACCGTGGGCGAAGATCTCCACGAAGGCGCCCTCGGAGGTGTAGCGGAGAATGGTGCCGGACAGGGAATCGCTCTGGACCCCCAGGCTGGTGATGGTGCCCAGGGTCACGTACAGGTCGCCGTCGGGTCCGAAGGCGATCCCGCTGTTCTGGTGGCGGCCGGTGGGTAGGCTGGTGACCAGGGTGTCGGCGGTGTCGGCCACGTGGTCGCCGTCCAGGTCGGTGTAGCGCACCACCCGGCCCCGGCACGAGACGTAGATCCGGCCGGCGCGGCCGGCGATCCCCAGCGGCCCCTCGATCCCGGTGGCGAACACGCTGGAGGTGTCGGCGAATCCGTCCTGGTCGGTGTCCCGGAAGGCCAGCACGTCTCCCGAGATCTCGGCGACGTAGAGCCAGCCGTCCCCCCCGAAGGTGAGCGCGGTGGGCGGGGCGCCGGTCACCGCGAACCGCCGGTCGAAGTACCCGTAGGGGAGGCTCAGGTTCTGGGCGGTCGCGATCGACGCGGAGACGGCCAGGAGCCCGAGGAGGAGGATGACGGCGCGGCCGGGGGCCGCGTGGGGACGGGTAAGGGTCACGGCTTCCAATCCGATGATGCGGGACCTGATGCCGGGCTGCCGTGGGGGAAACGCGCCGGCGGAGCGAGCACGAACATCGAGTATATCACGCGGAATCGCCGGATCCCGCGCGCGGACCGGCTCCGCGCCGGCGGGAAGCGTCGCGTGCCCCCGGACTCGCGCGTGCCCCCGGACTCGCGCGCGGTCAGCGCCCCGCCGTCACCCGCACCAGCACCGGCCGGGGAAGGGGGGGGAGGTAGGTCAGCCCCCGGCGCACCCGGTCGAAGGGGTGGGGGCCGGGGAGCGCCCGAGCGCGCACCTCGTAGGTTCCCGGCGCCAGCCACGAGGGGATCCGGATCTCGGACCGGGCCGTGACCGGGCCGTCCCACCATGCCGGCGGATCGCCGCCGGCCAGGGGCCATTCCCCTCCCCAGCCGTGCCGGCGCCCCGAGAGGAGATCGGCCACGCTTCGCCACCGGAGCCGGAGCCACGAGCGCACCGAGGGCGGCCCCACCGGGACCGGGTGAAGCTCCATCCGGTACCGGTATCCGCGCGGGTCGTAGTCGATGCCGGCGGCGGGCCGCGCCCACCGGGCGGTCACGGCGAGGGTCTCGCCCGAGGCCACCGCGGTCGTGTCCACCAGCACCGAATCCAGGGCCGGCGCCGGTCCCCGGAGGTTGGCCGGGGGAAGCGGTGGGCCGGGAGGGGCGGCGAGCCAGGCCTCGGGCCCGGGGCCGGGCGGAGGGGCGGCCACCATGAACGCGGTGCCCCACGGGTCGAGCGGCGCCGGGTGGAATCGGGTGGAGTCGGCGTGGAGCCAGCCCTCGAGAAGCACGTTGTCGCCGGGGGCCGTCCGCCAGAGGTCGTCGAAACTCCGGCGGGCCGGCAGGTGGTTCACCACCACCGCCCGCACCGGGAACGCGCGCAGGAACCGGAGGAGCGCGTCGCGGTGGCCGTGGCCGGCGGGTGCGGCGGGGCCGGTCAGGATCGAGTCGGGGGGGCTCTCCCCGGTTCCGGTCTCGGGGGCGCGCACCATGAGCGCTTGGCGCGCGGCCAGGAGCCGCACCAGCGCCTCGCGGTTCATTCCCGAGGTCCCGGAGGGGGCATACGCCGACCGGACCGGAGTGTAGGCGGCCAGCGCCGCCGCGGTCGCCGGATCGGCGAGCACCGGGGCGCCCGGCGGCAGCACCGCGGACAGGGCCTCGGCCAGGGGGCGCGAGCTTCCGGGGGGCGCCTCCCGCTCCGCGGCTACCGTTCCCGGCCGGTAGGCGAAGTGGCGGGCCCCGTTCCAGGCCAGCGCCAGCACCGCCAGGGCCGACCCCCCCAGGACCGCGAACCGGAGCCAGGTGAGCCCGGCGGAGCGCGCGAGCCCACGGGCGGCCCAGTCGCCCCCCGCCACCAGCAGGAACGGCAACGGCAGCACCAGCGGGACGAGGTGGAGGGTGAAGCCCAGGGAGCGGGTGAGGTGCGGGGTGAGCCAGGGGGTGAAGGCGAGGAGCGCGACCAGCGGCACCGGCACCACCAGCGCGTACACCGTGACCTGTTCCACCGCGCGGCGCAGAAGCGTGAACCAGATCACCGCCGCCGCCGCCGCCGCCACCTTCACCCCGAACGCGAACGGGGCGGGGTCCAGGATCCACCGGCCGGGAGCGAGCACCAGGAAACCCTGGCCCGGGGTCGCGAACGGATCGACGCTTCCCAGAAGCCGCCACCGGAGGGCCAGGTAGAGGCCGCCGAGGACGGCCGCCGGCACCCACAGTACGAGCAACAGCGGCACCCCCTCCAGGAAGCGGTCCACCGAGAGCCAGGTCCAGGTGCCGATGGCGAACATGGACGCCGCCAGGAGTAGGCCGAACCCCAGGTGGGTGCCGAGCGCGGCCAGCGCGACCAGGCCCAGCGCGATCCCCCCCGGCGCATGGGGGCGGTCGAGCCCCTCCACGAAGAGCGCGATCCCCATCCAGAAGGGGATCTGGGCGAAGCGGTCGGGATAGCTCATGAGCCGCAACGCATCGTTCCCGAGGCCGGCCGTGGCCAGAACCAGAAACGCCACCGACGAGGCCACCCCCAGGTTCTCGTCCCGGAAGAGAGCGCGTCCCGCCGCGTACACCGCCAGTAGGAGGAGGGGCGCCGCCGCGGCGGGAAGGAAGTTCCACACCCGGGCCGGCGGGAGGTTGGAGAGCCGGGCGATGAGGTCCACCAGCGGATGGAAGAGGCTGCGCGCGGGATCCACCAGCGCCGTCCCCGCCGCCTCGCGGTAGGGGCCGGCCGCGAATCCCGGCAGGGTGGTGCCGGCCCCGCGCGCGGCGGCCACGTGGTCCGCGCCGTCGGGACGCAGGGAGAGGGGCGAGCCCGCCCAGAGCGAGAGCAGCGCCACCGCGACCAGCACCGCCGCGAACAACACCATGAGCTGGGGGTCGGCCCGGCGCACCTCGCGCGTTTCCCAGCGGGGGGCGCGGCGGAGGCCCCCGCGGTTCCCGGGCACCAGCA
This sequence comes from Candidatus Eiseniibacteriota bacterium, assembly GCA_963728475.1. GTDB lineage: Bacteria > Eisenbacteria > RBG-16-71-46 > JABDJR01 > JABDJR01 > CAVSKL01. The sequence continues at coordinate 320,629 of CAVSKL010000001.1, read as the reverse complement.
GGAACACCAGCCCGATCAGCACCGCGGCGCCGGTGAAGGCGGGCGGCAGGAATCGCATCGGCACCAGCCCCGCCGCGCGGGCCATGAGCATCAGGTAGGCCAGCGCCACCGCGCCCGTCGCCTGGAGCGGAAGCCGAGCGGGGAGACCGGTATGCGGCTTTGTGAGAAGATTGCCGAGCCACACCCCGGGGAGCCACAACGTCCACATCGCGAGCAGGAAGCGTCCCACCGCGGGGCCGCCCTGGTTGTGGGTGAGGAGCAGCAGGAGCTGGCCGAGGGCGGCCAGGAAGGAGAGGGGCCAGAACCAGGTGATGCGTTGTGAATTCACGCCGGCGATCCACCTTCTCCCGGATGATGCGAAGCGGACGGCGCCCCCCCGGCCGCCCGCGGCATCGTACCAGGAGCGGGGGTTGTCGGTCAGGGTGCGAGCGTGACCTCGACCCCCATGACGCTTCCTCCCTCCTCGCCGTTCGGGCGGGCGTTCCTCCCCGGTCTCGCCCTCACCCTGGGCATGCTGTTCGCGGTGAGCCGCGCCCCCGGCTCTCCCCCCTTTTTCACCGCCGTCTTCGGCCTGATCGGGGTAGCTTATCTCCCGGGGTTGGCCGCCGCGCTCTGGGTGGAGAACCGGTTCGGCCTCTGGTCGTCGTGGATCCTCCCTCTCATCCTTTCCCCGGTGCTGGCGGTGGGGGCGGCGCTCCTCCTGGGGCTGAGCGGGGTGCCCATCGATGCGACCTCGCCCTGGATCGTGTTCCTGGCGGTGCTGGCGGTGGCCGCCGCCCCCCAGCCCAAGCGCGAGATCGAGGACTGGACGGTGAGCCTGGAGATGCCGGGGTTCCTCCGCCGGCGCTCCGACCGCCAGCAGGTGCTGTTCCTGGCCGCGGTGGTGCTGGTTCTGCTGGCGGCGCCCCTGCTCACCCGCGACTGGATCCGGACCACCGGCGACGCCGCGCTTCAGCTCGCCTCCACCCGCAACGTCCTCTTCCGAGGCCTCCCTCCCCAGGACCCGTTCCTGGCCGGAATGCCCCTCCGCGCGTTCTGGGCGTTCCCGGTGTATCTGGCCGTGCTCCAGGGGGCCACCCGCCTGAGCGCGGAGCTGCTGATGGTGGGAGGGAGCCTCATCGCCGCCTTCGTGCTCGTCTTCACCGCCTACCGGCTCCTGACCCTGCTCGGCCTCTCCCACGCCCGCGCCATCTGGGGGGCGGTGTTCCTCTTCTTCTCCCTGGGGGGCGCGTTCTGGATCGTGCTGCCGGCGATGGCCGCGACCGGCCACGGGGCGCTCCCCTTCGGGGCCGCCCTCGGCCGGCGGCTCTCCCTGACCGATCCCGGGGCGGGATTTCCTCCGCTCTCCACCTTCTTCCTGGAGCGCTTCTTCATCGCCGGCCCGTTCGTGATGGCCCTGGTCTACATGCTGCTTTTCGTCACCTCCACCGTCGCCACCCTGGGCGAGAACCGCATGCGCTGGAACCTGCTCGCGTTCCTGGCCGCCATGGGAATGCTCCTCTTCCACGGCGGGGTGGGGGTGGTGGCGCTGGCGGTGACCCTGATCTCGATCCCGGTGGTGTGGCTCACCGCCCGGCTGAACCCGTTCCGCGGCGCCGGAGCCGAGCTGAGCGGGGTCCTGGTCCCCTCGGCGCTGGCGGCCCTGGTCACCGCGCCCTACCTGGCCTACGTGCTCCGCGCCGGCCCCTTCGATCCCGGCCGTTACCTGGACCTGAGCCTCTCCAGGACCGCGGTGATGGGGGCGGCGCTCCTGCCGGACCTGGCCCTGGGCGCGGCGGTCCTCGTCCGGTTCCTGGACGCGCCGGAGGTGCGCCGCCAAGCCTGGACGGTGTGGACGATCGTGCTCCTGGCGGTGGCGCTGGTGGCGGGCTTTCCCGGCGAGCACCCCGCCATGGGGCCGATCCTCCTCGCCCACGTCCCCCTGGCCATGACCGCCGGGGCCTCGGTGCCGACCCTCTGGCAGCGCCGGGGGACGGCCGGAAAGGTCCTCCTCGCCCTGCTGCTCTTTCTCATCCTCGTTCCGCGGACCTGGCTCGGGATCGCGGCCTATCTCCACGCCGACGATCCCCGCGACCTCCGCCCCGAGACCGTCGAGGTCGAGAGCTGGCTCCGCGACCGGACCCCCCCGGACGCGGTGCTGGTGGACGGGAGCGCGCAGCTCGCCCTGGCCTCGGGCCGGGTCCTCTACTTTCCGGGAAGCGCCCACCTGCGCCGCCTGGGCTACGCTGGGCACGAGATGGACGTCCGCCGGCTCACCTTTCTCGGACTGCTCCAGGGGCAGCCGCTGCTCCCGGAAGAGGAGCGCTCGCTCGCCGCCCTCCGCGCGCCGGTCTACGTGGTCTGCCGGCTCCCGGAAGCCGCGCGCCGGCCGCCTCCCCCGGACTCCGAGGAGGCCTTCCGGAACCCCTCCTACGTGGTCTACCGGTGGCTGGGGGGCGAGGCCGGGCGGGAAGGGGAGCGGTGACGCCCGCGCGGTGGTACGCCCTGGAACTCACCGTCCCCGCCGAGGCCTCGGAGGTGATCGCGGCCTGGCTCTGGGATTACCCCCTGACCGGCGTCGAAGAGGATCCCGAGGATCCCGGGCGCCTCATCGCGTTCAGCGCCGAGCCGTTCGATCCCGACCGCGCCCGGGAAGAGGCGTTCGGGTGGGTTCGCCGGGTGATGGGGGCGCGCGCCTTCACCCTCTCGGTGCGCGCGTTCACCGTGGATGAGGAGGACTGGCTCCGGGCCTGGAAGCGCGACTGGCGGCCCACGCCGCTCGGCGAGCGATTGGTGGTGGCGCCGGCGTGGTGGGACGGGGAACTCCCCGCCGGGCGAGTCCCGGTGTGGATCGAGCCCGGGCGGGCGTTCGGCACCGGCACGCATCTGTCCACCGCCCTGGCCTGGGAGATCCTGGAGGGGCTCGTCCTGGAGTCGCCGCCCCGGCGGCTCCTGGACCTCGGGACCGGGAGCGGGATCCTGTCGGTGGGCGCGGCCGCGCTTGCCCCCTCGCTCCACGCGGTGGGGACCGAGGCCGATCCCGGCGCCCTTCCCGCCCTCCGCGAGAACCTGGAGCGGAACCGGGCCGGCGAGCGGGTGGCCGCGGTCCGGACCGGCGGATTGCCGTTCGCGCCCGGCGCGTTCGACGCCGCGGTGGTAAACCTCACCGAGCGCGAGCACCGGGGGGTGGAGGTCGCGCTCCGGAACGCGGTGGCGCCGGGAGGGACGATCATCCTCTCCGGGCTTCGCGACGAGCAGGTGGAATCGGCGCGGGCGCGGTGGCGCGAGGCGGGGCTGGACGGCGGCCCCCGGCTCTCCCGAGGGGGGTGGACCGCGCTCGCCTGGCGGCGGCCCCTCCCCGCGCGGGCGCGCTGAACCGCGCCCGGGAGATCCCGCCGCCGTGAACCGCCCCTCCGAGCCGAATGCGCTGGTCGAGGACCCGCGCCTCACCGCGCTGGTGCTTCGGCTGGCCTGGCCGGTGATCGCCGGCATGGGGCTCCAGAGCCTCTTCGTGCTCACCGACCTCTTCTGGGTGGGACGGCTGGGCGCGAGCGCGGTGGCCGCGGTGAGCACCTCGGTCTTCGTGTCGTGGGCGCTCCTCTCGCTGGGGGAGATGATCTCGGTGGGGGTGCTCTCGCTCTCCGCGCGCCACCTGGGCGCCGGCCGCCGCCGCGAAGCGTCGGAGATCGCGTGGCAGGGGCTCTTCTGGGGGGCGGTGCTGGCGGTGGCGCTCCTGGTCGCGGGCGTGGTGGGGGCGGGGCCGCTCTTCCGCGCCGTCTCCGAGGACCCGGAGGTGCGGCGGCAAGGCGCGGCCTACCTGGCGATCCTCTTCGCCGGCGCGCCGGTCCTCTTCCTGGAACTCATCCTCCAGGATCTCTTCCGGGGCTCCGGCGACACCCGTACCCCGTTCCGCGTCCTCACCGTCGCCCTTGTCCTGAACGCCCTGCTGGACCCGGTGCTCATCTTCGGCCCCGGCCCCGCGCCGCGGCTCGGCGTGGCCGGCGCCGCCCTGGCCAGCCTTGTCGCCCACGTGGTGGGGCTCTCGTTGTACCTGTGGATCGCGCGCGGGGGGGAGCGGCCCATTCCGCTCGGCCCCGGGCGCCGGGGATTCCGCCCGAGGTTCACCGCCGCGCGCCGCCTGGTGGGCATCGGCTTTCCCCTGACCTTCATCGGGATCGTGTTCTCGGCGGTGTACCTCTTCCTGGGCCGGACCGCCGCCGTCTTCGGTACCTCGACCCTGGCCGCGCTGGGCATCGTGAACCGGATCGAGTCGATCTCCTACCTCACCACCCACGGCATGGGGGTGGCCACCGCGACCCTGGTGGGACAGAACCTGGGCGCGGGCCGGGTGGACCGGGTGGAGCGCCTGGCCCGTCGGGCGGCCCATCTGGGCACCGCGGCGGGGTTCGTCTTCCTGGCGGTCTATCTCCTCGTCCCGCGCCCGCTGGTGCGCCTCTTCACCCGGGACCCGGAAGCGGTGCGGGAGGGGGTGGAGTTCCTGCGGATCGTGGCCCTGTGCCAGGTGTTCCAGGCATGGGAGCTGGTGCTGGAGGGGGGATTCGCGGGCTCGGGCCACACGCTTCCCCCCATGCTGATCTCGGTTCCCATCTCCCTGGTGCGGGTTCCGGCGGCGTGGCTCCTCTCCGGGCCCCTGGGCATGGGGCCGTCGGGGATCTGGTGGACGATCAGCGGCACTGCCGCCATCCGAGGCCTTCTCAGCCGGTTCTGGTGGACCCGGGTGGCCCGCGATCTCCGGCCCGGGGGCGATTCCGCGGCCTCGGAAAGGGCCGCGGCGGGGCTCCCCTCAATCCCCGGCGAAGGCGGCCGATAACCCGGCCGAGAGGTTGCCGATCCGTGCCCGGTTCCCCCGGGCCAGCCTGCGAGGACGTACCCCATGATCAAGGGACTGCTGGTACTGATCATCCTGCTGCTTGCCGTGAACGTCGCGTACATCTTCTGTTCGCCCATGGTCAAGAACACCATGCTGGAGGGGAAGATGCACGACCTGGCCACCGAGAGGGGGCTCAAGGGGGAGGTCGAGCTTCGCCGCGACACCATGAACTTCGCCCACGAGAAGAACATCCCGCTCGACGAGGACCAGCTGGTGGTGACCGTCGCCGACGACGGGACCGCCAGCATCGCCGGCCACTACACCGTGGATGCCAGGTTCTGGTTCTACGATCGCCACTACGAGTTCTACCCGGCCTCGGAAGCGTCCGCCCGCCTGGAGCCCCGCCGGGTGGGGCAACAGCCCCGGGTGCGCGCCGGCTACTGAGCCCCGCCGGGTGGGGCAACGGGCCCGGGTGCGCGCCGGCTACCGGGCCCCCGCCGGGTGGGGCAACGGGCCCGGGTGCGCGCCGGCTACCGGGCCTCCGCCGGGTGGGGCAACGGGCTCGGGTGCGCGCCGGCTACCGGGCCCCCGCCGGGTGGGGCAACAGCCCCGGGTGCGCGCCGGCTACTGAGCCCCGCCGCCGGGCCGGAATCGGCCGGGAGCCCAAGAGGTTCCCGGCCTTTGCCTTATCCGGTCCGATCGCTCTATCCGGCTCCCGACGGAAGCGGGTAGAGTGGTCGAGGGCACCCCGTGGGGGGGCGCCTTCAACCCGTGACGACCGGAACCGCCGACATGACCGTTTCGACCCGCAACGCCTGGGTGGACGCGGCCTCCCTGGGACTTCCCGCGGAAGGCCCGCCCGCCGAAGCCGCCCACATCATCGGGCGCAGCCCGCGCATCCAGAGGATCTTCCGCTTCGTGTCGAAGATCGCCCCCACCGAGAGCGCGGTCCTGCTGACCGGAGAGTCGGGGACGGGGAAGGAACTCCTGGCCCGCTCCATCCACTTCCAGAGCCGCCGGGCCCACCAGCCGATCCTCGCCATCAACTGCGGCGCCCTCCCCGAGAACCTTCTCGAGAGCGAGCTCTTCGGGCACGTGCGGGGCGCCTTCACCGGCGCCACCACCGACAAGAAGGGGCTGTTCGAGCAGGCGGACGGGGGGACGTTGTTCCTGGACGAGGTGGGCGAACTCCAGTCGCCGAGCCAGGTGAAGCTCCTGCGCGCGCTCCAGGACGGGGAGATCCGCCGGGTGGGTTCGAACTCGGCGGTCCGGGTGGACGTGCGCATCATCTCCGCCACCAACCGGGACCTGCGGAAAGCCATGCAGGAGGGCGCCTTCCGCGAGGATCTCTATTACCGCCTGAACGTGTTCCAGATCGAGATCCCGCCGCTTCGCGACCGCCGCGAGGACATCCCGCTCCTGGCCAGCTATTTCCTCGACCGCTACGCCCGGAAAATGCGGAAGTCGGTGGCGGGCTTTTCCGAGGAGGCGCAGTACCTGCTCATGCGCTACTCCTATCCGGGGAACGTGCGGGAACTGGAGAACGCGGTCCAGAGGGCGGTGGCCCTGGCCGAGGACGACGTGATCCACCCCGAGGATCTTCCCCCGCCGCTCCGGCAACGGGAGAACCCCCGGATCGAGGGCCCGCGGGACGCGGTGGAGATCCCCGACGGGCTCACCCTGGAGGACGTGGAGTCGATCTACATCCAGCGGACCCTGGAGAAGTCGGGGGGAAACGCGAGCGCGGCCGCCCGCCGGCTGGGGATCAGCCGCAGCACGCTCTGGCGAAAGCTCAAGAAGATCGAGAGGCACTGACCGGCGAATCGAGAGGCACTGACCGGCGAGCGGCCCGCCGCCCCGGTCCCGACCAGGAGTCCAAGGAGGTTCCCATGAACCGGATTTTCAAGCTGTCCGTCGCCGGGCTGGTCCTGGCGGGCCTGGCCGCGGCGGGATGGAGCTGCAACTCCGATTCTCCCCGGCGGGATGCGCCGCCCCTCCCGCCCCAGAGTTCCATGCAGATGGACCTCGACCTGTTCTCGCCCCACCTCCCGGCGCCCGGTCTCGCGACCGGCGCCAACTTCGTCCAGGCGGCGGCGCGGGTGGCGGCGATCAACACCGTGGTCACCTTCTACCTCACCCCGCCTGCGCTCGCGTTCATCGTGGCGCACGACCAGACTCCGAGCCGGGAGAGCGACGGCTCCTACACCTGGATCTACACCTTCCGGCACGGCGACCAGGACTACCAGATTCGTCTGAACGGCAAGTGGGACGGGGACGCGGTGGATTGGACCATGAACGCGGTGCTTCCGGACCAGGCGCCCGCCCTGTGGTTGACCGGCCGGGTGAGCCCGGGAAACCAGGACGGGGTCTGGCTCTTCCACGACTTCACCCGGGCCGGGTCCCCGGAGGTGATCCAGCTCGACTGGGCGGTGACCTCGGACACCCAGGCCACCCTCTCGTTCGAAGTGGTGGACCCGACCTTCGACAACTACCGGGACACCCTGACCTCCGTGAAGGCCGGCGACGCCCGCTCCGTCCTGGGCTACGACGCCTCCACCGAGACCGACTGGGACGTGACCTGGAACGCCGCCGACCACTCCGGGAGCCTGATGGTGCCGGACTACAACGGTGGGGAACGGGCCTGCTGGGACTCCGGGCTGAACGACGTGGCGTGCCCCCCGGCGGCGCCGCCGCCGGGGGGAGGCCGCCCCCGGTAGGGAGCGCTCGGGGGTTGGCCGTCCGCGGGGGAAGCGCCGGCGAGGGGCGGCTGCTAGACTCCCCGCGGATTCGATAGCGGACGAAGCCCCCGCCCCGGGCCGGGGCGTCGCCGTGCCCCCCCGAGCGAGGCCCATGAAAGGGAAACGGACCCCGGCCGGAAAGGCTCCTTCCCCCCGGGCGCGCGATCTGCGCGCCGGTTCGCCCTGGCCCTGGATGGCCGCGGTGTTCGCGCTGGCCCTCGCGGTGCGGCTGGCCTATCTCGCCGCCTTCCGCTCCTCCCCCTTCTTCGGCCACCTCATCGTGGACGGGCAGTGGCACGACGAGTGGGCCTGGGCGCTGGCGCGGGGTGCGTGGTCCATGGACGGCCACGCCTTCTTCCGCGCGCCGCTCTATCCCTTCTGGCTCTCGCTCCTCTATCGCGGGTTCGGCCACGACCCGGGCGCGGTGCGGGCGGTGCAGGCCGTCCTGGGCGCGGGAACCGCGGCGGCGCTGGCCGGCTGCGCGCACCGCCTGGCTGGCCGGACCGCAGGGCTGGTTGCGGGAGTGTTCGCCGCGCTCTACGGCCCGCTCATCTTCTTCGACGCCGAGCTGCTCATCCCCAATCTCTTGCTGTCGCTCCTGGCCTGGGCGCTCTTCCTGCTCCTCGCGCGCCCGCGGTGGGAGGCGTGGCTGGGGGCGGGCGCGCTCCTCGGGCTGGCCGCGGCCGCCCGGCCCAACGCGATCGTTCTCCTCCCGGCGGCGGCGGCGTGGGCGGGGTGGCGGGGCCGGGTGGGGAGCCGGGGCCTCGGATGGCGGCCGGCCGCCGCAGTGCTGGCGCTGGGCGTGCTCCCCGCCGCGATCCTCACCGGGATGAACGCCGCCTCGGAGGGGACCTTCGTCTTCGTGTCGAGCCAGGGCGGGGTGAACTTCTACGGCGGCAACAACCCCGCCGCGGACGGGCGGAGCGTCTCGGTGCCCGAACTCCGGGACCTGGTGAGCTGGCGGGAGTTCGTGTCGCGGGAGGAGGCGATCGCGGAGAAGGCGGTAGGGCGACCTCTCGACTCGTCCGAGGTCTCGGCGTGGTGGACCCGGCGCGGGTTGGCCTGGTTGGCCGGGCACCCCGGACGGGCGGCGGCGCTTTACGCCCGGAAGCTCTACTACCTGGTCAACGGGTTCGAGATCCCAAACAATCGAGATCTGTATTTCCGGCGGCCGGGGTTGTTGAAGGCGCTCCTATGGACTACCCCGGTCTTCGACTTTCCGTGGGGGCTCCTCTTGCCGCTGGCGGTGGCGGGCTTCGCGCTGGCGCTGGCCGACCGGAGGCTCCGGGCCGCCGCTTGGCTGCTGGGCTCGTGGTGGGCGCTGTACGCCCTCACCCTCCTTCCCTTCTTCATCACCGCGCGCTACCGGTTGCCGCTCCTTCTTCCGCTCTTCATCCTGGCCGGCATCGCGGCGGCGCGGTGGCGCTCGGCGCTACGCGGGTGGCCGCTGGCGGCGGGGGCGGCGGCCCTGATCGCGGCCAACAGCGGGCTCGCCGGCGCGCGGGTGGAGAACCCGGCTCAGGAGCTGGCGCGAATCGGGGAGATCCAGGCCCGGAGCGGGAACCCGGCGGAGGCGGTCCGGACCCTGGAGGAGGCGCGCCGGCGCGACCCTCGGTCGGTCACCACCACCTATCTCCTCGCCGAGGCCTACGACCGGGCGGGACGGACCGGGGACGCGGCGCGGCTTTACGCCGAGGTGGAGGCGGCCCGCCCCGACGACCCCGACGTGCGATTCAACCTGGGGGTGGCGTTCCTCCGGCTCGAGCGCTACGACGACGCCTCCCACGAGCTGGAGGTGGCGACCCGGCTCCGCCCCGGCGACGCCGCGGCGTGGGTCAACCTGGGGGTGGCCTACGAGAACCTCGACCGGTTCGCCGCCGCCGCCCAGGCCTACACGAAGGGGATCGCGCTGGCCCCGGGCGAGGCGCTGGGCTATCTGCGCCTGGCCGGCCTTCGCGGGGGCGCGGGGGACCTGGAGGGGGCGGCGCGGGCCCTGACCGAGGGCGCCGCCCACGTTCCCGGCTCGTTCGATCTCCACTACCAGCTCGCCCTGGTCTACGTGCGGGAGCGGCAGTTCGACCGGGCCCGGGCGGAGACGGCGGCCGCCCTGCGCCTGGCCCCCCGGGACCCGGACGCGGGGCGGCTCCGCGACTGGCTCCGGTCCCACGCCGGCGGGGACTCGTCCGCCGCGCCGGGGTCGCGGTGACCTCGGGTTCGACCCCTCCGCCCGACCCGGGCCTTTGTGCCCGCTGCCGGCACGCCCGGTCGGTGATCTCCGCAAAGGGTTCCCGGTTCGTGCTTTGCGGCCTCTCGGCGGTGGATCCCCGCTTTCCCCGCTACCCCCGCCTTCCCGTTGTGCGCTGTGAGGGGTTCAAATCCGGATCTGGCGAGTGAGATTTTAATTTACTAGAATGACGTCACCTTTCGGTCGGAACCGTCTTCCCAGGCAGGAGGACCCGCCATGCCCCGCGTCGTTCACTTCGAGATCCAGGCCGAGGACCCCAAGCGGGCCATCCACTTCTACAGCCGGATCTTCGGCTGGGAAGCGCAGAAGTGGGATGGGCCCGAGGAGTATTACCTCCTCCGGACCGGTTCCGCGGAGGAGCCGGGTATCGACGGCGGCCTCATCCGCCGCCGCGGCCCGGACGAAAGCGCGACCAATACCATCCGGGTGGACTCGGTGGACGACACCGTCGCGCACGTGCTGCGGGAGGGGGGGCGGGTGGTGGTCCCGAAAAGGGCCATCCCCGGCGTGGGATGGGTCGCCCGCTGCGCCGACACCGAGGGCAACCTGTTCGGGGTCATGGCGCCGGACCCCGCCGCCCGATAGCGCCGGGTAGCTTTTCGGGTGGCGCCGGACCCCGCCGCCCGATAGCGCCGGGTAGCTTTTCGGGTGGCGCCGGACCCCGCCGCCCGGTAGCGCCGGGTAGCTTTTCGGGGGGGGCCGGACCCCACTGCCCGATGGCGCCGGGTAGCTTTTCGGGTGGGGCCGGACCCCACCGCCCGATAGCGCCGGGTTGCCGCGCCGGCCCCCCCGGAACCGGTTTTCCGGTTGCGCCTCGGCCCCTCCGCCCCGATCATGGGCGGCAGACATCACTTCGGGCGACACAGCGAAACGTCGCGGGGGATTGCACGATGACCCTTCCCACCCCAGCGGGCGAGAGCCGATTCACCGATCTCATGGTCCGGGTCCCGTCCCTGGCGGAGAGCGTGAACTTCTGGAAAGACGTGTTCGGATTCCTCGATGCCGACGCGGGGGAGGGGTGGTCCACCCTGCGCGATCCCAACACCGGCCAGCGGATGACCCTGGTCGAGGGGGACATCGGGGCGCCGTGGGCCCTCGCGGTGGCCGCCGAGGACATGGACGCCGCGGTCAAGGGATTCGAAGCGCGGGGCGGCGAACTCCTGCAACGCACCGAGACCGCCGAAGGCGAGTCCCACTGCCGCTGCCGCGCCCCGGACGGGGTGATCGTGCTCTTCTACAGCGGCTGATCCTCCCCGTTCGCGGTGGCGCCTCGGACCCGGGTCTCATCCCGAGAACAAGGAGTACCCATGCTTCCGTTCCGCCGACTGATGTTCGCGATGTCCCTCTTCGCCTTGCTCGCCGCCTGTGCCGCCTGCGCCACCGGGACCGACCACGCCGCCGCCAAGCCGCTTCAACCCGGAGAGGGCTATCTCCAGGTTACCGGCGGTAAGGTCTGGTACAAGATCACGGGAACGGGGAAGGGAACCCCTCTCCTGGTTCTCCACGGGGGGCCGGGGTACCCCAGCTACTACCTGGACGCGATTTCCGGGCTGGGCGACGACCGGCCGGTCATCTTCTACGACCAGCTCGGATGCGGCCGCTCCGACGCCCCCCGGGACACCTCGCTCTACACCGTCCAGGCCTTCGTGAACCGGCTCGGGGAGGTGCGGAAGGACCTCGGGCTGGACGACGTGGACCTTTACGGGCATTCCTGGGGAACGATCCTCGCCGCCGAGTACCTCCTGGGCGGCGCCCAGGGGGTACGGTGCGCGGTCCTGGCCGGGCCTGCCCTCAGCATCCCGAGGTGGGAGGCCGACGCCGAGACGCTGCTGGCCACCCTCCCCGACAGCACCCAGGAGATCATCCGGAGGAACGACGCGGCCGGGACCTACGACTCCCACGAGTACCAGGGCGCGATGATGCAGTACTACGGACGCTACGTGTGCCGGGCCGACCCCTGGCCTGCGGACATGGACAGCACCCTCGCCCGGATGGGCGAGTTCGTCTACGGCTACATGGAAGGCCCCAGCGAGTTCACCGTCACCGGGACGCTCCGGAACTACGACCGGACCCCGGATCTGGGCAAGCTCCACCTCCCGGTTCTCTTCCTGGTCGGCGAGTACGACGAGGCCCGTCCGGCCACCGCCGCCTACTACCAGAGCCTGGTGCCGGGGTCGAAGCGGGTGGTTCTCCCCGGCCTTTCCCATTGCGGCATGGATGAGAATCCGGCGCAGTACCTGGCCGCGCTCCGGAGCTTCCTGGACGGAGTGGACGGCGGGAAGTAGCGGACCCGGGCCCGGCGGGCGCCGGCGGCGGAGCCTCGGGCCGGACGCGCGGAGCTACTCGTGGTAGAGCGCCTTGATCCGGCCCCAGCTGGTGGGCCGCACCGGCACGCCGCTCGTGTCGCGCCAGATGTCCGTCATCGAGGACTCGGCGGCGGCGGCTCCGAACGGCTGGAGCCCCAGCACGTCGCAGAGCGTCCTCAGCACCGTGTAGTGGGTGAGATGGTGGGGGGAGACGTTGGTGTTTCCCCTCACCAGAGGCCCCCGGAACACGGTGAGAATGTGGTTGGCGACGGTGAAGTCGTCCTCGTCCCAGGTGAGGACCACCATCCCCCGGGTCCCCACCGCCTCCAGCATCGCCGGAACGTGGTTGGAGAGCCAGGTGTCGGCCTCGCCCACCGTGCAGCCCGAGTTGTGGGAATTGTCGCAGTTGTTGGGGATTACGAAGGCCAGGTTGGGCAGGGTGCCGGCCGCCTCGTCGTAGGCGAGCTGCGAGAACGGGACCTCGTTGGTGTGGGTGAGGTTGTCGAAGTCCGTCCACGGATCGTGCTTCCGGGTGTAGAGGCTCGAGTTCGCGGTGCAAACCGTGGAACCCACCGCGGGAAGGTCCTCGGAGTAGGCCTTCCAGGTGAGCCCGGCCGCCTCGCAGGCGTGCCCGAGGTTCTCTCCCGAGAACGGCTGCCCCGGCGCCGGGCAGGTGTCGCCGGTGATCCCCTGGGTGGACCCCGACCAGATGGCGAGATAGTTGGGCTGGGAGGGATGGGTGACGCCGTGCGAGTCCGAGAACGACGTCCCGTTCTGGACGAGGCTCAAGGTGTAGGGCTGGCTCCTCACCTCGTCGTAGGAGTGGTTTTCCATGACGACCACGATCACGTGGTCGAGGGCGGGAACCCCGTCCGCTGCCTCGGCGCGGGGCGCGGGGAGCGGGAGGGCGGCGAGAAACGCGACGAGCACGATGCAGGACAGGGGGATGCGCGGCATGGGGGCGGCCTCCTTGGGGCGCGCGGTCCGGGGCGAACCCGCGCGGCCCGATCATGGTGCGGCCTCCAGTGTATCGCATGCGGCCGGCCGGGCGGGGCGCTTGGCCTGGCGGGGGGTCCGGTGAGGGGGGGAGCCTGGCTGAGTGGGGGGTCCGGCCGGGCGCCGCGCCTGGCCTGGCGGCGAATCCGGTGAGGGGGGGAGCCTGGCTGAGTGGGGAGCCCGGCCGGGCGGGGCGCTTGGCTTGGCGGGGGGTCCGGTGAGGGGGGGAGCCTGGCTGAGTGGGGGGTCCGGCCGGGCGCCGCGCCGCCCCCCGGAGAGCGGCCCGGGGGGAAGCCACCGGTCCCGGTCGCGGGACCGGGACCGGCTCGGCGTCTGGAAATCCAACCGCACCCGGTGGCCGCGGGGCGCGCGCTGCGTCCGCGGCCGTGGGGCGCTTTGCTAGAGGTAGAACGGCACCCGCGCGCCGCGGGGGGGGGCCAGCTTCTCGATGGCGTCCAGGCGCTGGGCCTGGTCCGAGGTGAGGAGCGCGCGCACCGCCGCCCGGACCGAGGCGTCGATCTGCGCGGCCTGGTACACCGCGCTCTCGAACGCCACCCCGCCGTCCTTGATGGACTGGAAGAGCGCCTGCATCTGCGGACGGCCCGAGTCCAGGGCCGAGGCCACCGAGGCCTTGGCGGCGCCGTCCAGGCCCAGGATCGCGGCCAGGCCGTCCACCCGCCGGGTGTCGATGTCCGCCTGGCCCAGGCGCGCCAGCGCGCGGTCGGCGACCTGCTGCCGCTCCTGCGCCGACAGCTCGAGGAGTTTCTGGTAGGCGTCCGCGCTCAGGATCGATTGCGCGCGGCTCAGGAGCGCCTGACGGGCGGCGCCGGTGCTGTCCCGGAGCGCCTCGGCGGTGAGGCTGCCGTCGTGATAGGCCCTCTCCACGCGATGGAACGTCCCCCCGGCCGCGGCGAACGCGTCCAGGAGGGAACTCACGGTGGCGGAGTCGAGCTGCGCCTCCTGCGCGAGCCGGCGCACCAGTCGGCCGTCCTGCCCCATCGGCGGACGGTCGCCGGACTGCGTTTGGCGTGCCGGCATGGCGGCGTCATGGAGCTGGACCAGGTAATCCACCAGGGTGACGAACCGGTCGGTGTCGAGAAAACCCGAGCACTCCGTCACGAAGCCCAGGATCGGACCGCCGCCGGCATTTCCGGGGCCGCCGTGGCCCGACGAGTCCGGGCCGGGTCCGCCCGCTCCCGGCCCGCCGGGTCCTCCCGGTCCCGCGCCCGGTCCACCGTCGCCGCGCGATCCCGCTCCCGGCCCGCCGGGTCCTCCCGGGCCCGCTCCGGGCCCGCCGGGTCCGCCCGCTCCCGGCCCGCCGGGTCCGCCGCCCTCGCGGCGCGGATGCGCGGCCAAGGTGCTGTCCAGCCGGGCTAGCGCCGCCTCCATGAGCGGCACCTGTTCGGCGGTGAGGTTGAGTCGCGTGGTGAGGTCGTCGAGGGTGAGGCCCAGATCCGAGCTCGACCCGCCGGTGGTGCCGGACGCCGCCGAGGCCGCCGGTGCCACCAGGGACGAGGCCCCGGGGGTGCGGCCGGAGCCGCAGCCGGCCAGGAGCGCGACCACCGCGAGCGTTCCACCCAGAGCCAGCGCGGCGGCCGGGGCCGGTCCGCGGGTGAAGAACCGGTTTCGTTGAATCACTTCCTTCTCCTTTCGCAGGGGGGCCGGGTCGGGGAATCGGCCCCTGATGGTCGGTCCGGCCGGCGCCCGCCTTCGGACCTCTCATCAGCAAGGTACCCGGCGGTCTTGGCAGAGATGTGGCAACGGTTGGAGATTGGATGAGGCGCGCCGCGCCGGGCTTGGATGGTGGCGCGGAGGTCCTGGCGGGATTCACCCGGGGCAGCCCCGGCGGGAATCACCCGGGCCGGTCCCGGCGGGAATCACCCTGGCCGGCCCCGGCGGGAATCACTAAGGCCGGTCCCAGCGGGAATCACCCGGGGCGGCCCCGGCGGGAATCACTATGGCCGGTCCCGGCGGGAATCACCCGTGATGGGCACCGCGACCCCCACCCCCGCCTCGGGTCAGGCCGGCAGTTCGAGATGGATGGCCAACCCGCGCGGCTCGCGGTTTGCCGCCCGCACCGAGCCCCCGTGCCGAAGCACGATCTCCTGCGCGATGGCCAGGCCCAGACCGGTCCCCGGCGTCCCCCGGGCCGGGTCGGCGCGGTAGAAGCGGTTGAACACGTGGGGGAGGTCGCCGGGAGGAATTCCGGGGCCGTCGTCGGCCACGGTAAGGCGGAGCCTCGGGCCCGGGTCGCCTTCCAGCCGGGTGAGCGACACCGACACCGTCCCCCCCGCGGGAACGTACCGGAGCGCGTTCACCAGCAGGTTGTCGAGCGCCTGTTCCAGGCGGCGGCCGTCCGCCTCTACCCAGGCCTCGATGCCGGCGCTGTCCCAGCGGAGGTTCAGGCCCGCCTCGCCGAACCGCTTGCGGAACCGCTCCACCGTGTTCCGGGCCAGCGAGGCCCAGTCGAGCCGCTCGCGATGGAGTTCTGCCCGGCCCCCCTCGATCCGGGTGAGTTCGAACAGGTCCTGGATGAGCGCGTCCATGCGGACCGATTCGTCGAGGATGTCGCGGAGGAAGGCGGCGCGCTCGGCGTCGCTCACGTGGACGTCGGGGTCGAGGAGCGTCTGCGCGTACCCGCCGATCGATGTGAGCGGTGTGCCCAGCTCGTGCGAGATGTCGGCCAGGAGCCGCCGGCGCTGGCGGACGCTCTCCTCGACCTCGGTCCGGGCCGCGCCCAGGGCCGAGGTCATCGCGTTCATGCGCTCGCCCACCCTCCCGATCTCGTCGGCGCCGGTGTCGGCCACCCGCGCATCCAGCTCGCCGCGGCTCACCCGGGCGGCCTGGGTCTCGAGCGCGCGCAGTCGACGGACGGTGGAGCGGGCCATCACCAGCCCCGCCCCGCCGGCCAGGATGACCGCGAGGGGGGCGAAGAGGAGAAGCGGGAGCGGGCCGCCCGGCCAGAAGCCGAAACGGGGGCGGGGCACCAGCGCCAACACCTCGGCCGAGGCCCCGTTGTCGTAGTGGATAGGCTGGCGCGCGGCCACCCGGAGCCGTTCGTTGCCGAGCCCGCCGGGGCGCGCGCGCTCGCCCGGTTCTGGACCCGGGTCCCCGCCGAAGCGGGGCGGAAACGGCCCGCCGGGTGGGAACGGCTCGCCGGACGGCCCCGCCTTGCCGGACGGACTTGTCTTGCCGGGCGGGAACGGCTCGCCGGGCGGACCCGGAAACCCGCGTCCGCTCTCGCGGCCCGGGCTTTCGAGGCCGGACGGACTGCCGGGGCGATCGGGGCCGGCGGGGGGCGCATCATCGCCGCGGTGCCCGAGGTTCCCGCCGCCGGCGCCCGGTGACCCTCCGCCGTTCCGGTCCGGTTCGTCGGGCCGGCCGCTCCGCTCGTCCGGAAAGAAGGGGCGCGGCCCCTCGGGCCGGGCCGGCGGCCGGATGCTCACCGCGCCGGTGAGCTTCTGCAGCCGCGCGGGATCCAGGAAGCGCAGCCGGCGGTCGCCGATCAGCATGCTGTCGGGGTCACGGACCAGAAGCATGACGCCCGCGGATTCCCGGCGCCGCTCGTCCAGAACGCGGTGGATGGCCTCGTCGTCGGTGGGATCGAAGGCGGCCAGCGCGCTCGCGGTCTCGCGGGCCAGGAGCCGGGCGCGGTCGTCCACCCAGCGCGAGGCGAGAGGACCGACCACCGCAACCACCACCAGGCCCTGGAGTACGGTGGCCAGGAGCAGCACGAACAGGAACGCGCCCGCGAACGTCCAGAACAGGCTTCGGGGACGAAATCGCGTCACGCCGGGGTCCCGGAAAACCGGTAGCCCGCGCCCCATACCGTCTGCACGAAATCGGGGCGGGCGGGATCGCGCTCCAGCTTCTTGCGGAGGCGGCTGACCAGGCTGTCGATGGAGCGATCGTCCACGATGCGGTCTTCGCCCCACACCTGGCTCATGAGCGCCTCGCGGCTGAACACGAGGCCGGGGCGGGAGGCGAGGAAGTGGAGAAGATCGAATTCCAGCGCGGTGAGGGGGATCGCGTCGCCGCTCCGCACCACTTCGCGGCGGGCGGGATCGATGGAGAGGTCGCCGAAGGCGAGCGGCTCCTGCCGGCCGGCCAGGGTGGCGCGGCGGAGGAGCGCCCGCACCCGCGCCACCAACTCGCGGGTGCTGAAGGGCTTGGTGAGGTAGTCGTCGGCGCCGATTTCGAATCCCAACACCTTGTCGCCCTCCGACGAGCGGGCGGTGAGCATGAGGATCGGGATCTCGCTCCGGCGGCGGATGCGCCGGGCCACTTCCAGCCCGTCGATGCCGGGAAGCATCAGGTCCAGCACCAGCATGGCCGGCGACGCGGAGTCGAAGGCGTCCAGCGCGGCGCGCCCGTCGGGGGCGTGCAGGCACCGGAAGCCCGCCGCCTCCAGGTTCTTCTCGATAAGGGTGGCGATGCGCCGGTCGTCTTCGACGACGAGTATCGTTGGCGTCATGATGCCGAGGCCTCGTCGGGCCGCAGTGAAGGGCACTTCTACTTCTCGGCGCATAATCTACCCGAAAGTTGTGGTAGAGGTTTGGTAGAAATCCGGCGTTTGGGTAGCGGCGGCTTCGGTGGGAAGCCGCGTCGGCTTCCCGGACCTGATCGCGCCGTCCCGGTCGCGGCTCGGCGTCCACGGCCGATGCCGGCCCAATTCGGGAGCGGCTCGGTACCCCCGTGGCCGGTGACGGCTCGGTTTGGTCGCCGTCCGCCCTTCCGTTGCCCACGCAGCAGCCCATTTGCGGCGCCCCGGTTCGCGCGCCCGCCGGTGCCGGCGCATCCCGGCCCGGGGATAGGCGGCCCCGGTCCCTCTACGACGCCGGGGTGAGCTCGCGAGGCTCGCGCGGCGCTCCCAGCAGCGCCCGCGTCCGTCGGGCGCCCTTCTCGTGGAGGGTGGCGTGGCAACCGGAGCAGAGCGTGACCAGGTTCTCCGCAACGTTCTTCCCGCCCGACTCGCGCGGGATGAGGTGGTGCACTTCCAGGAAGCGCGCGCTCCCGCAACCGGGCACCCGGCAACGATGGCCGTCCCGTTCCAGCACCCGGCGGCGCAGCGCGGGCGGGATCACCGCGCGGTTCCGCTGGCCGGAGCGGTGCACCCGCGCATCGCAAAGCACCGCCTCCATCCGGGCCGGGCTCAAGGGCCGGTCCTCGCGCCCGGCCACCACGCGGCCGCGCCCGCAATCGGGACACTGCCGCACCACGACCTGGTAGACGGGGTGCCGCCCGGCCGATCGCGAACCCGGGTCTCGCGCTGCCGCGGTGGACGCTACCCGGGTATCCGGCTCTGGCCCGG
Organism: Candidatus Eiseniibacteriota bacterium; assembly: GCA_963728475.1. Classification (GTDB taxonomy): domain Bacteria; phylum Eisenbacteria; class RBG-16-71-46; order JABDJR01; family JABDJR01; genus CAVSKL01. The sequence goes on along the minus strand of CAVSKL010000001.1, from coordinate 302,223 downwards.
AGGTCCGGTCCGTGGAGGTCCGTTCCCCCGGCCCCGAACCCGGGTCTCGCGCTGCCGCGGTGGACGCTCCCCGGGTGTCCGGCTCCGGCCCCACGCCGGCGCCGGCAGCCTGACCGGTCGTCCCGCGTGGCCCTTCGGATGCCGCGGCGGAAGCGGCATCCAACTCCGCACTCGGACCGGCGCCGGGCCGGCCGGCGGCCGCCTTCGGGCCTTCAGCGCGAGAAGCGCGCGCCGGCCGGGGGCTCTCCTCGGCGGCCAGAACTTCCAGGGCAGCCACGATCATCTCCTCGCGGCTCGCGCGGCGGCCGCGCTTGCGAAGCTTCTCCACGAGCGCCTCGTATCGGGCGTAGAGCTCCGGTGGGAACCGAAGCGAGATCGAAACCGGGACGTCGAGCGTCTCGTGCGGCGAGACCGCCGAGTCGAACGCCGGGTTCCCGGACGCACCGTTCCCGATCGCGCCCCTGGCCGCCTCGCCGGTCCGGCCTCCCGCGCCGCCGCCGGCCCGGGGGGATCCGCCGGCCGCCGCCAACAGTGACCCCTGCGCGGGATTGCGCCGCCGCCGCGCCCGGGCCCGGCCGCGCGTCTCCCGGACCTCCCGCTCCAGCTCGCGCCGCGAGACCGTGCGCGCCTTCTCCACCCACCGGCGCTCGGTCTCCGGCGTGGCCACCGTCGCCACCGCCCGCGCCTTGGTCCAGGGCACCGCCCCGCAAGCCACCGACCGCTGCAGCTCCGGCAACCCTTCCAGGGCCCGGCAGAGCCGCAGGAACTGCGCGGTGGTCGCCTCGGAGAACCCGAGCCGGCCGGCGGCATAGAGCTGGATGGACGAAAATCCCAGCTTACGGAACAAGCGGCGCCGGTGCAGATCGGAGAACCAGAGCACCACGCGCCGCTCCGATCCGCGGTAGTCGCGGACGGCGGCGCGGAGTTCGAGATCGACCTGCTGAGCGGGGAGACCGGGGCGAAACTCGGACATGACGATACACCTCCCACGGGCGGGGCGAACGGCTAGACTCATCACATGGATAGTAGCACAAGGGCCGGCGGCGTCAACCCCAAATCATTGCGAAATAAGCTGGTTGCGTGATATTCGACGCACCTTGGACCGGGCGGTGGGAGCCTGTTCGGTCGATCGGAGACCGGCGGCTCGGTTCTCGACCCGCGCGACCGAACCCAAGCGCCGGGAGGCTCGGTGGGCGCCCCCGCGGCACGATCAACCAGTAGCGTGGCGCAGTCAAAGCGCGGAGCGATCAACCGGCAACGCGGCGCAACCAGCCGGCGACGCAGCGAAGCCAACCGCCAGCGCGGCGCAACCAGCCGCGTGCTAGCCTTCTAACACATTGTGTAGCAATATGATACCCGGGTACGCCGAATACAAGCAAATTACCTTGTGAGGGTGCCTGTTACGGGCGCGCCGGGACTTGGCCAGGCCTGTTCCGCCTCCCACGGCGGGTGCGTGCTACGGGCGCGTCGGGACTTGACCCGGCGTACTCCGGAACCTGCGGCGCAGCCAACCGGGCACCGGTCGGCCGGTTCCCGTAGTGCGCCCAGCCGGCCGCGGCCGGGCGGAGCCCGCTGGGGGGACCTGATCGGGCCCCGGCCGGAATCCGCGGGGGATCCGATTCGCTTGCGGTCGGTGAGAATCCTCGATGGGCCCAACCCGCGCCCCGGAATCCGCGGGAGCCTGGATCACGCTGCGGCCGGACCGAATCCGCGGCGATCGGGTTCTCTCGCGGCCGGCCGGAACCCGCGGTCGGCACGATCGGGTCCGGGCGCGTTCAGAAAGACGACAGGCAGCCCGAGGTTCGCGCGATCGAACGCCCGCGCTTGAAAACTCGCGATGAACCCGCTCACGCCGCGGCCGGCCGGAACCCGCGGTGGGCCCAATCCACCATGGGCCCAGGCGACCGAACGCGAGCGACTGAAGGTCTTGGTGGCCGCCCCGCCGCGAGCCCCCGCCATTGCCCCGGAAACCCCCGCCCCGGAACCCCACACCGCCCGCCCCGGAACCCCACACCGCCCGCCCCGGAACCCCACACCGCCCGCCCCAGAACCCCACACCGCCCGCCCCGGAACCCCACACCCCCGCCCGGAACCCCACACCGCCCGCCCCGAACCCCACACCGCCCGCCCCGAACCCCACACCGCCCGCCCCGAACCCCACACCGCCCGCCCCGGAACCCCACACCGCCCGCCCCGGAACCCCACACCGCCCGCCCGGAACCCCACACCCCCGCCCGGAACCCCACACCGCCCGCCCCGAACCCCACACCGCCCGCCCCGAACCCCCCGCCGCCCGCCCCCCAACCTCCCCGCCGCCTCCCCCGCGTCCCTACCTCTTCCCCTCCTGCCGGTCCAGGATCGCCTCGATCTTATCCATGATGTGATTCATCTCGGCCATGGCGGCCTGGAACGGCGCCGAGGTGGTCATGTCCACCCCCGCCCCCTTCAACAGGTCGACCGGGTACTCCGACGATCCCTTCGCGAGCATCGCGAGGTAGGCGTCGCGCTCGGCGGTCGATGGGGGAGTCGCCGAGGCCTCGGAGCGGATCCCGTTGGCGATGGAGATCGCCGCCACCATGCTCGTCGCATACTGGTAGACGTAGAAGTCGTAGTAGAAGTGGGGGACAAACGCCCATTCCGCCGCGTACAGGCTGTCCACCGCGCACACCCCCTTGTCCGCCCCGTAGTAGGTGCGCACGATCCCCAGGTAGAGGTCGTTCAGGTTGTCGCCGGTGAGCGACGTCCCCTTCTCGGCCATCTCGTGGAACTTGCGCTCGAACTCCCCGAACATGACCTGCCGGAAGATCGTGGTGCGCACGTTGTCGAGGTAGTTCCCGAGCAGAAAGAGCCGCTCGTCGTCGCTCTTGGCGTGGTCGAGCGCGTAATGGAAAAGCAGGTTCTCGTTCAGGGTCGACGCCACCTCGGCCACGAAGGTGGCGTAGTCGTGGGTCACGTAGGGTTGCGCCTGGTCGGCGAGGTAGGTATGCATGGAGTGCCCGGACTCGTGGGCCAGGGTCGAGACTTCCTCGAAGGTCCCGGTGAAATTCAGAAGCTCGTATGGGTGCACGCCGTAGACGTCGGTGCTGTAGGCCCCCTGGCGCTTCCCGCGGTTCGGCATGAAGTCCACCCAGCCGCTCCGGTACCCCTTCCGCAGCGTGTCGACGTACTTGGCCCCGAGCGGCGCGAACGAGGCCAAGGTCATGTCCATGGCCTCTTCCGGCGTGTACTTGAGATCCACGTCCTTCACGATCGACGCGTAGAGGTCCTCGTAGCGCAGGGTGTCCAGGTTCATCATGCGCTTTCGCAGATTCAGATAGCGGAAGAGTACCGGCAGGCTGGCATGGGTGTCGGCGGTGAGCTGGTCGTACACGCTCACCGGGATGTTGTCGCCGAACAGAGCCTCCTGCACGCAGCTGTCGAAATGATGCACGTCGCGATCGAAGATGTGGGCCTTGGTCTGGGCGTAGAGGGTGGCGGCCAGGGTCCGCCGGAAATCCTGATAGGTGCTGAAGAACGCGTGGAACGCGGTCATGCGGTCGGCGCGGTTGTCCGAGCCCCGGTAGAGGCCGTAGTTGGGCGGGTCCATCCGCACCGAATCGCCGCCCGCCATGACCACGGTGGGGAAGGGCATGTCGGCATTGGTGAACACCGAGTACACCGACGACCCCGCCCCGGTCAGGTTCCCGGCCTGGGCCACGATCTTCTCCTCGGGCGGGTTCAGGGTGTGCGGAGCCCAGCGGAGGAGGTCCTCCAGATACGGCTTGTACGGGGCGAGCTTGGGCTCCGCGGCCAGGAACGACTCCACCTTCTCCTTGCCCATGGCCAGGATCTCCGGCCGCAGGTAGGAAGCCGCGGTGCCCAGCTTGACCGCGAGGTTCTGAGCCGACTGGTCCATCTGGAGGTTCTCGCTCACCCTCAGGTCCTGGTCGTGGAGCATGCTGGCGTACGTGTAGACCTTCTCCATCTCCCGGCGGACCGACTCGATGGTGGAGACCGCCCGGTAGAACCCGGCGGCGGAATCCCCCAGATGGCCCTGGAAGCCCGCCACCTCGGGGATCCGGCTCTCCACCTCCGCCCGCGCCTTCTCCCAATCGGCCCGGGACGCGAAGACGTCGGTGAGGTTCCACTTGTACTTGGCGGGAACGTCGGTGCGGTCCAGCGCGGTCGCGGACCGGGGGGCGAGCGCCACCAACGCCGCCGGCACCAGGCAGACGGAAAGGAAGCGGGCGAGGACGGATACGCGCATCGAAAAACCTCCTGGACTGATCCGGGGAGGGGGAGGATACCACCCGAACCGGGCGGCGGTGGAGCACCCGTCCGAGGCCTCGGAGCCGGGCGCACCGCGGGCCAAGGACTCCCCGGCGCCCGTTCCGCTCCCGCTCGCGGCACGAAAAGCGGTAAGGTAAGGCCTCGCTTCCGGCCCCCCGGCGCCGGGGCCGGGCCGGCCGCCCTCCCCGGAAGGAACCCCCATGATCGAAACCGAGGACCTGACCAAGACCTTCGGCGACAAGCTCGCCCTCGACCGCCTCACCATCCGGGTGGAGCCGGGCGAGATCTACGGTTTCCTGGGACCGAACGGGGCGGGGAAGTCGACCACGGTCAAGATCCTCACCGGGCTGCTGCGGCCCACCATGGGCACCGCCCGGGTGGCCGGCTACGACGTGCTGGAGCACCCGGTCGAGGTCAAGCGGCGGATCGGCTGCGTGCCGGAGTCGGGGGCGCTGTTCGAGAGCCTGAGTCCGGTCGAGTACCTGGAGGTGGTGGCGTCGCTGCACCACCTCGACCCCGCCAGCGCCTCCCGCCGGGCCGAGGAACTCCTGAGCCTGTTCGGGCTCGCCGAGGACCGCAACGTCCGCATGCTCGACTTCTCCAAGGGGATGAAGCAGAAGGTGTTGCTGGTGGCGGCGCTCCTCCACAACCCCGAGGTCCTGTTCATGGACGAACCCCTGAACGGGGTGGACGCCAACACCGCCATGGTGTTCAAGGAACTCCTGAAGCGGCTGGCCGGGCAGGGGAAGACGATCTTCTTCTCCTCGCACATCCTGGAGGTGGTGGAACGGATCTGCACCCGGATCGCCATCATCAGCGAGGGGCGGGTGGTGGTGGACGGCACCTACCAGGAGATCGCCCGCCTGACCGGCAGCGCGACCCTGGAGGAGGCGTTCCGCAAGGCCACCGGGGGGAACGACGTGGGCCAGGCCACCGCCGAGTTCCTGGCCGCGCTGGAGCGGGTTTGAGCGCGGTTCCCCCCGCTCCGGACCGGCCCGCCCCCGCCTCCGCCGGCGCCACCGCCCCCGGGAGCCCCGCCCCCGGGAACCCCACCCGCGAACGGTTCGGCGTGGACGTCGGCCAGTGGAAGACCCTCACCCGGCTCTTTCTCCGCCTGGATTTCCGCGGGATGAACACCACCTTCAACCGCGCCGGGGGGCGCGGCCAGAGTCCGTGGGCGATGGTGGTCACGCTTCTCTTCTACGCCCTGACCGGGTTCTTTCTCGCCGTCCTCCTCGCGCCGAATCCGGATCTCCTGTTCACCGGAACGGTGCTGTTGACCTACCTCATGTTCATGCTGGGGGCGGTGGTGCTGATGGAGCTTCACGTGATCCTCCTCTCCCCCGACGAGTACGGGGTGCTGGGTTACCGGCCGGTCTCCGCCCGCACCTGGTTCGCGGCCAAGCTCAGCTCGTTCAGCGCGTACGTGTTCATCATGACCGGCGCGCTGGGGCTGGGGCCGATCGCGGTGTTCTTCGTTCACGGAGGGTTCACCCCGCTGGTGGGGCTGGCCGGCCTGGCCGCCTTCGCCGCCTGCGGGATGGCGGTCTCGCTCACCATGGCCCTGGCCTACTCCGAGGTCCTCCGGCTGGTCCCTCCGCGCAAGCTCCGCGCCGCCCTCAGCTACCTCCAGATCGCCCTCTCCATCGTGATCTACGGCGGGTACGCGATCATTCCCGACCTCATGAAGAAGGGGCAGGTGGCGCACCTGTCGCTCCCGCAATCCCCGTGGATCTTCCTCCATCCCGCCACCTGGTTCGCCAGCTACCTGGAGCTGGCCCAGGGCAGGTTCGAGGCCCGCTACGTGCTCGCCGCGCTGGCCTCGGTGGCCGCGGTCGCGCTCCTCTTCCGCATCGCGCTGGGCAAGGCCTCCATGGGCTACTCGGAACGGGTGGCCAGCCTCACCGGTTCCGGGGAGAGCCGTCGCAAGGCTCGCGCCGAGGCCTCGGGGCGGCCCTCGCTGTTCTTCAGGAAGGACGAGGGGCGCGCGATCGCGCTGCTCATCCGGAACCAGTTCAAGTACGACCAGCGGTTCCGGATGGTGGTGCTGGGGATCATCCCGCTCACCCTGCTCTACCTGGTGATGGGGCTCCGTGAGGGGCCGATCCTGGACCCGTTCGTGCTTCGGGCGGGCGGCCGGGAAGGGGTGCTGCTCTATTTCGCGGTTCTGCTCTTCCCCATGCTCCTCTCGCAGGGCCTGGCCGCGAGCGAGGCCTATACCGCGACCTGGATCTACTTCGCCACCCCGTCCCGCCCGGAGCGTCTGGTGCTGGCCGCGCGGAACTACGTGATGGCGTACTTCGTGGTGCCGTACCTCCTGGTCATGACCGGGGTCTTCTCCTGGCTCTTCCACAACGTGCTCCACGCCGCGGTGCACATGCTGGTGCTGGGGCTGGTGACGCTCCTCTTCTTCGAGGCCATGATCGCGGTGCAGCCGGTGCTCCCGTTCAGCAAGCCCCCCCGGCGTGGGGAGCGCTCGGCCCGGCTCATGGCGACGTGGTTCGCGATGATGATTTTCGGGGGGGCGTTCGTGGCGCTGGGGATTCCGTTCCTGCGCTACTGGGTTTACCGCTCGCCGTGGCGGATCGTGCTGGCGGCGGCGGTGCTGGCGGGAGCGGCCTGGGGTCTGGACGCGGTCATCCGGGTGCGGGTGCGGCGGGAGCAGGCGGGGTTCTTCTTCGCGGGGTGACCGCGCCGCCCGCGCGTCCTTCAGCGCACCCGCTTCTTCCGGTTCCGGACGAAGTCCTCGAACACGTAGCCCCCCAGGTCGTCGAGCCCGGTGAAGTACGCCCGGCCGTGGTTGAGTTCGGTCAGCCGCTCCACGAAGTCCACCAGCCACGAGTCCTGCGCCACCATGAAGGTGGTGATGGGGATGCCGCGCCGGCGGCAGAGCACCGCCTCGTCCAGGGTGCGGTTCACGATCTTCTCGTCCAGCCCGAACGAGTTCTTGTAGAGCCGTCCCTCCTCCCAGATGCACGAAGGCTTCCCGTCGGTGATCATGAACACCTGCTTCTGGGCATGCTTCTTCCGGCGGAGGATCTGCTGGGCCAGCCGGAGCCCGGCCTTGGTGTTGGTGTGAAAGGGGCCGGCCCCGGTGTAGGGGAGCTCGTCCAGGGGCACCTGCCGGGCGTCGTCCCCGAACAGCACCACGTCCAGGCTGTCCTTGGGGTACTTCGTCATGATCAGCTCGGCCATGGCCAGCGCCACCATCTTGGCCGGGGTCATGCGGTCCTCGCCGTAGAGGACCATGCTGTGGCTGATGTCCAGCAGCAGCACCGTGGCCACCGTGGTCTTGTGCTCGGTCTCGAACACCTCGAAGTCGTCCTCGGTGATCGAGATGTCGTCGATTCCGCGCTGGAGCGCGTTCTTCACCGTCCCCGGGTGGTCCAGGTCGGCCAGGTTGTCGCCGAACCGCCAGGCGCGGGTCTCCGCCAGCCGCTCGCCGCCGGTCCCGGTGTGGCTGGTGCGGTGCTGCCCCCCCAGCCCCTTGCGGAGCCCGCCGAACACCAGCTCCAGCGACTCGTGGCGGATGGCCCGCTCGCCCTTCCGGGTGAGCTGGAACCCGCCCTCCCCGCGAAGGATCAGCGACTCATCCTCCAGCCGCCGCTTGAACTCGTCCAGGTCCCAGTCCTCGGGGAGGTGGCCGCGGCGCTGGAGTTCCTCCATCCATCGGAGCGCCTCGTCCACGTCGCCGTCGGTCCGGAGCAGCAGCTGGTAGAACAGCTTCCGCAGGTTCTCCAACGACCGGACGAAGTTCCGGAAGCTCTCGTCCCACTCGGAATAGGCGAAGCGCATGGTCAGCTCTCTTCCAGCCCGCTGAACATGGTCTGGAACATGTCGAGGAAGATCTTCCGCCCCTCGATCTCCTCCTTGGCCAGCACGCTCGACTGGTGGAGCCCCTCCAGCACGAACTCCATGGCCGCGCCCAGTTCGTCGCCGTCCCCGGCGTGCAGATGGGTCCGGGCCAGCTCCTCCAGCCCCGGGATCTTTCGCAGCGCGGCGAGATGCTCGTCCGAGGTCATGGTGTCCGCGATCTCGATCCGGGTGCCGCGGGAGAACCATTCGATCACCGGCCGGTAGGGGCTGGCGGGCTCGGGAGCCGGCCGCCCCTCCGCGCCCTTGGTCTTCTTGCGCCGGGGGTGCACCTCGGGGAGGCGCGCCTCGAACGACCACTTGACCGCCTTCCCGATCAGGTACTTGGCGACCTTCATGGGGCCTTCCTGCTCCCCCTCGTAGACCAGCTCGATCTTCCCGGTGATGGCGGGGATGGCCGCCTGGAGGTCGGAGACCCGGGCCACCGCCTGCTTGCCGCCGGCCGCCCGCGCCCTCCGCTCCAGGTTCGAGACCACGCATTCCAGCGCGGTGATGGGGAGCCGTGCGGACACCCCCGAGGTCTGGTCCACGTACTCGCTCTCCCGCGCCTCGAACGCGATCCGTTCCACCGCGTCCCGGAGATAGTCGGGGAGGGTGAACCGGATCCCGTCCCGCTCCGTCCACGACTCCTGGTCGGTGATGGTCCGCGCCTCCACCAGGTTCCGCGGATAGTGGGTGAGGATCTGGGAGTCGATCCGGTCCTTCAAGGGCGTGATGATGTTCCCGCGGTTGGTGTAGTCCTCGGGGTTGGCGCTGTAGACGATGCAGAGGTCGAGCGGCAATCGCACCGGAAATCCCCGGATCTGAATGTCCTTCTCCTGCATGATGTTCAAAAGCCCCACCTGGATCCTCGGCTGGAGGTCGGGGAGTTCGTTGACGGCGAAGATGCCGCGATTGGCCCGCGGCACCAGCCCGTAATGGATGGCGTCCTCGCTGGAGAAGGAGAGCTTGAGCTTGGCCGCCTTCACCGGGTCGATGTCGCCGATCAGGTCGGCGATGGTCACGTCGGGGGTGGCCAGCTTCTCCTGGTAGCGGAGGTCGCGGTGCACCCACTCGATCTCGGTGTCGTCGGCGGCCTCGGCCACCGCGCGCCGCGCCGGGGCGCTCACCGGATGGTACGGGTGGTCGTTGATCTCCGAGCCCTTCACCACCGGGATCCACTCGTCCAGAAAATCCACCAGGCCGCGGAGGATCCGCGTCTTGGCCTGGCCGCGCAGGCCCAGCAGGATGAAGTCGTGCCGGGCGAGCACCGCGTTCACCAGCTCCGGCACCACCGTTTCGTCGTACCCCACGATACCGGGAAAGATGGAGCGGCGCGCGGCGAGGGCGGCCAGGAGGTTCAGCCGCATCTCCTCCTTCACCGTGCGGTCGGGGTATTTCGACTTGCGGAGCGCGCCCAGGGTCTTGGATTCGGGTCGTTTCATGATGTTTCCGTTCCGGTCCGGAGGTTGGATGAAGGCGAAGCGGCGCGGCTCGGCGGCAGAGGCTCTGAAAATCGCCGCCAGTCCGGCGCCGTCGCCCTGAGTGTAGCACCGGGGGGTCGCCCGCCCGCGGGAACGATGGACGCGCCCCGCGGAAGTCTCCACAATTGCCCGGTATCGGGCCCGGCGCCCACTCGAAAGGAGCAAGCCTTGATCACCCACGTCAAGTTCGTGAGCATCCCCACCCGCGACCAGGAACGGGCGCTGGCCTTCTACACCGGAAAGCTGCGGTTCACCGTCCTGACGGACCAGCCCTTCGACGAGTCCCAGCGCTGGATCGAGCTCGGAATCGGCGGCTCCGAAACCCGCTTCGTGCTGTTCACCCCCAAGGGGCAGGAGGACCGCATCGGCACCTTCTTCAACGGCGCCCTGGCCTGCGACGACGTGGAGAAGACCTACGGGGAGCTGAAGGCGCGGGGGGTGGAGTTCGTGGGCGAGCCGCAGAAGAGCGACTGGGGAAGCTACGCGATCTTCAAGGATCCCGACGGCAACCAGTTCGTGCTCTCGTCGTCGCGCTGACCGGCGCGGCCCCGCGGGCGCAGGGGGTCAGTCCGAGGCCTCGGTCCCGGCCAGACCGATCTCCGGGGCGACCGCGGTGAGCGCGTCCACGATGAACCGGATGTGGGCGTCGGGATCCACGCCCAGCTCCTCCATGCCGCGCCGGACCTCCTCGCGGTTGACCGAGGCCGCGAAGCGCTTGTCCTTGAGCTTCTTCTGCACGCTCTGCGGCGTGACCTCGCGTACCGCCTTGGTGGGCCGGACCAGGGCCACCGCGGTCACGAACCCGGTCAGCTCATCGATGGCGAAGAGCGCCTTGGCCAGGAGGGTGTCGCGGGCGAGCCCCAGCCCGTTGGCCTCGTTGTGGGCCTGGATGGCGTGGATCATGCGCTCGGGATATCCCCGCTCGCGGAGGATGGCGGCCCCGGCCACGGTGTGCTCGGCCGGGTCGGGATAGGCCTCGTAGTCGAAGTCGTGGAGCAACCCGGTCGTCCCCCAGAAATCGGCATCCTCGCCGTGGGCGGCGGCGTAGGCCCGCATCACCGCCTCCACCGCCCGGGCGTGCTTGCGCAGGGAATCGCTCTTGGTGTACTCGCAGAGGAGGGCCCAGGCCTCCTCGCGGGAGGGCATGCGCTCGTTCACGGAAGCTCCTTCGGCGGTCCGCCGGGAAACCGGATCCGGCGCCCGGCCGCCGGGGATCAGCGGCCGATCACGCCGGCGAAGTCCAACCACGCGGGAGCGCCGGGGCCGCCGCTCACCCCCAGGTACCAGTAGACGACGAAGAGCAGCGTGAAGGTCTTGCCGGTGCGAGTCAACCGCCCCAGGGCCACGCAGGCCCCCGCCACCGCCGCCGCCCCCAGCCATACCCGGAGGAGGCTTCCCCCTCGAGCTGCCATCGGAGCGCGGGGAGGAAGGTGAGCGCGAGGAGCATCGCCGGCACCGCCAGCGCCCGACCGGCGAACCCCGCCGCGGCGCCGCCGGGCAGCGAAGCGGCCAGGCTCCGCCGGGGGCCGCGCTCCACCGGTACGGGGAGGTCCGCGATGAGGACCACCGCGACCAGGAACACCCCCAGGATCGTCGCCCGCCCGAATCCGCCTCCCACCGCCGCGCCCGCCGCCCCTCCCACCAGCGCCAGCGCCGCCGGCCACCGGTGGGCGAGGCCCGCCAGCCGCACTTCCGCTCCGACCCGGCGGAGCGGGGAGGGGGCGCGGCCGGGATCGGAGCGCCCGCGCCGCCATTGCCCCACCGCCGGGGGAGCCGCCGCCGAGGCCTCGGAGAATCGCGCGGGAGGCGACGGGGACCGCCGGAGCCCGAGCCGCCGGCCGGCCCCCCGGCCGGTCCCGAACCCGACCACCCCCCGCCCGGTCCCGAGCCGGACCGCCCCCCGGCGCGCGGGGTCGAAGCGGGAGAAGAGCGGCACCGCCGCCAGGGCCAGGATCGCCGCCGGAGCCAGCGCCTGGAGCCGCCCCACCAGGACCGACGGACGGAGGGGGAAACCGTCCCACCGCACCGCCTGCGCGAGCGCGGTGTGGACCTTCTGGACTCCGAGGGCCACGTCGTCGATGCCGTGGCGCTTGAGTTCCGCGAACAGGAGCCCGCCGGCGGCGGGATCGGTCCAGGGGGTGTAGTGCCCGGAGGTGACCGGCGCCACCGCCGCGGTGTACATGGCCGACCACAGGAAGAAGTAGAGGACGTCGCCGCCCCGGCCGCGCAGGGGCCCGGCCACGTCGAAGAGGAGGGCGGCCGCCGCCGCCCACGCGCACGCCGCCGGCACCGCCAGCACGAACGGCCACAGGAGCCGGACCGGGTCGAACGCTCCCACCCCGCGGAAGGGGAAGAGGGCCAGCGCGCCGAGCGCGGCCGCGGCTCCCAGGACCAGGAGATAGCCGGCGCCGCCCAGGAACTTTCCGGCCAGGTAGACGGCGCTCGGGATGGGGGTGGCGGCCAGGATCGGCCCCAGCCCCTCTTCCGCATCGCGGGCGACGCCGCCGTGGAGAAGGTAGAAGCCGGCCAGGCTGAGCAGGACCGCGGCCAGCACCGCCACCGAGGTTCCCACGTAGGCGGCGTTGGGGTATCCGCGCTCTCCGCCCAGGGCGAGGGTGGTGTAGCCGGCGCCGATCGGGGGGACGAAGGCGTAGGTGGCAAGCACCACCAGGGCCAGCGCCACCAGGGTGCTCCGGCGGCGCAACCGCCGGCGAAGCTCCTGCGCGGCCACCGCGGCCGCCCCGCTCATGCCGCGCCCGCCGGCGCGCTCTCGCGCCCCACCAGGTGGAGGTAGGCGTCCTCCAGGGTCGGCTCCACCACCGCCGCCCCCGGATGCGGCCGCTCGCCCGCCACCAGCCGCATCTCCACCCCTTCGGCGTGCTGCACCACCTGGCTCGCCGCCGCCCGCGCGCGGAGGGCCGAGGCCTCCGCGGACGGGAGGGTCACCTTCCACACCGCGCCCCGGGCGCGGGAGAGGATCTCCTCGGGCGAGCCTTCCGCGCGCACCCGCCCCCCCGCGATCACCGCCAGCCGGGTGGCCGCCGCCTCGACGTCGGGCACGATGTGGGTGGAGAGGAGCACCACCCGCTCCGGCGCGAGGTCGGCGAGCAGGTTCCGGAAGCGCACCCGCTCGGCGGGATCGAGGCCGACGGTGGGCTCGTCCACGATGAGGAGCGCGGGATTGCCGAGGAGCGCCTGGGCGATCCCCACCCGTTGCACCATCCCTCCCGAGAACCCGCCGATCCGCGCCCGCGCCGAGGCCCCCAGCCCCACCAGGTCCAGGAGCGACTCGATCCGCCCGCCCAGCGCCTTCCCGGAGAGCCCCTTGAGCGTTCCCACGTAGCGCAGGTATTCGCGGGGGGAGAGTTCGGGGGGCGCCTGGAAGTCCTGCGGCAGGTACCCGAGGACCCGCCGCACCGCCTCCGGCCGCCGCGCCACGTCGGCGCCGTCCCAGCTCACCCGGCCCGAGCCGGCGCGGGTCACGGTGGCCACCACGTTCATGAGGGTGGACTTGCCGGCGCCGTTGGGTCCCAGGAGCCCGAACACGCCGTTACCCACCGCGAAGCTCACCCCGTCCAGGGCCCGGGTCCCGTCGGGGTAGGTCTTGGCCACGTCCTGGAGGATCAGTCTCGGGTCCATCCGCCCTCCTCGATCGCACCCCGCAAGGGGCGTCTGGCAAGCCGCATGATGTCAGGAGACGGGAAACCGGGGCCTCGGGTTGCAGTTTGCCGGGAGTGGGGGAGGCCGCCGGCCGCGCGTCACCCCGCTGAGCGCAAGCCGCGGCCGGCGCGAGGCTTGCGCCGCCGTGCCGACCGGCGCGGGGCGGGCGCATCGCCATGCGTCGCGGCCGCCGGATTGGCACCGGTCCTGCACAGAGGGTGGTCGCCCTGCGCTTGAGGGCAATCGGAGGGATGCGACAGGGGCATTCGTCCGAGGTGGGATCCGCAAGGTCCCGCAGTGCAACGCGAAGCCAACGGCGGGGGCCGGACCAGGGACGGGCCGGCCCCCGTTTTTACCGTCCCGCCGCCCCGGAGCGTCCGGGTCAGGGCCCCTCCCCCCCGGTGTCCTCGTGATCTCCCGCCTCGCGCCCCCGGAGCGCCCGCGCCCGCGTCACCTTTCCCGGCCCGAACCGCGACTCCAGCCGGTCGACCGCGTCGTTCAGGGCCTTGCGGTCCCCGGCGCCGCCTCCGGGATCCGCGTCCCCGCCCGAGGCTTCCCCCTCGCCCCCCGGCCCTCCGAAGAGGTCCAGGTTCATCTGCGCCCGGCGCAAGAGCGCGGTCACCCCGACCCCCAGGAGCCGGACCGAACGCCCGTCCAGCGCCCGCTCGATCTCCAGGAGATGCGCGGCGGCGGCCTGGATCTCGCCGGCGTCGTCGGTGGGGTGTCCCAGCGACTCCTGGCGGGTCACGGTGGTGAAGTCGCCGTAGCGGATCTTGAGGTTCACCGTGCGCCCCACCATGTGGATCTGCCGCAGCCGCCGCGCGGTCTGCTGGCAGAGGCCGGAGAGCACGCCCAGGAGGAGGTCGGCCTGCCGCTGGTTCTTGGCGAAGGTGACCTCGTGGCTCACCGACTTGGCCTCGACCTGGGGGACGACCGGCCGGTCGTCGCGCCCCCACGCCAGCTCGAACAGCCGCAACCCCAGGAGGCCGAAGTGGCGCTTGAGGAACGAGGGATCGGCCTGAGCCACGTCGCGGGCGCGATGGAGCCCCAGGCGATGGAGTTTGGCCGCGGTCTTCTCGCCCACGCCCCAGATCCGCTCCACCGGGAGCGACTGCACGAACTCCACCGCGGTCTCGCCGGTGACCAGGGTCAGCCCGTCCGGCTTGTCGGCGTCGGAGGCGAGTTTGGCCAGGAACTTGTTCGGAGCGATTCCCACCGACGCGGTGAGGCCGGTCTCGGCGAGGACGGCGGCCCGGATCTGCCGCCCCGCCTCGAGGGGGGGGCCGAAAGTGCGCTCGGTCCCGGTCAGGTCCACGAACGCCTCGTCGAGGGAAAGCGGCTCCACCAAGGGGGAAAACGTCCGGAGCAACCCCATGATGATCCCGCTCACCTCCCGGTAGCGGGCCATGCGGGGAGAGATGCGGACCAGGCCGGGGCAGAGGGACATCGCCCGGCCCATGGGCATGGCGGAGTGGACGCCGAACTCCCGGGCCTCGTAGGAGGCCGCCGCCACCACCCCTCGCTTCTCCGCCGGCCCCCCCACTACCAGTGGTAGTCCCCGCAACGAGGGATCATCGTGGGACTCCACGGAAGCGTAGAAGGCATCCATGTCCACGTGGGCGATGACGCGCCCCTTGAGGGAGGCTGATTCGGCCATGGCCATCCAGTCTAACTCCCGGACGCCGGCTTGTCCGGGGGGGAGCAAGGCCCGCCCCCCGGCCCGCCTTCGGGGGGGAGGTCGGAAAATCCGCCCGAAGCCTTGAGTAATTCGGGAATCCATCCGGAGCGCGGTTGTCGGTTTCTGTATCAAAGCCGCCCGATCTGCGTCATACTAGCGGCCTGGAGTTTTCCCCCCCCGTACCGGAAGCCCCCCCGGTAGACCACGGCTCCCATCTACACAGCCTCTCCTGAGGAGGGATAGAAATGAAGCGCACGGCTACGTTGCTCATGACCACTTGTCTGATTGCGGGAACCGCCGCGATCGCGCTGGCCGCCCAGCCCACTCCCGGCACCTACTATTCCACCGATCATCCCATCAACCCCGGGCAGGTCCTGACCGGCCACGGCTCCAACTCCTGGTCCACCCCCAACGGCAACCAGAACAGCGATGCGGTGTTCAACAGCGATTCCTGGGACGGCGCCACCCTCGGTACCCAGTGGCGGTACGAGTGCGGGGTGAGCATCGGACCCGAGACCGTTCAGGACAACCGGGTGGGCGGCACCGGGACCGTGGTCTACACCGTGAACTACTCCGGGGGGACCTTCTTCCTGTCGAAGAACGGGCCTTGGGGCGACGGCGTCAACGACCTCACCGGCACCATCGGCGGCACCACCACCATCACCACCGTGCAGTTCGTGGGCGGGACGCCCGTCGGCTCCCGGCTCAACATCGACTCCAGCGGGAGCTTCGACGGCTCCACCTGCACCCTGCGCTACGTGGTGAGCAACGGCACCGGCGCCGGCGAGACCGACCTCGGAAACGTGAAGGGGAGCGACTACCCGGACTTCCTCGACACCTCCTGCCTCTCCACCCGGATCTACGGCTCCTGGGGCGTGATCCAGGACATCCAGATGGAGATCGACTGTCCGACCCCGAACAAGCCCGCGACCTGGGGCACGATCAAGTCCCAGTACAAGTAGCCGTCCGTGGGAAGGCGGACCCCGGCCGCGGCCGGATCCGGACTTTCCACGGGAGGCCGGCTCGCGTTCGCCGCGGACCGCCGCTTTCCGGGCCCCGCGCCATCCGGCGCGGGGCCCTTTCGCATTCTCCCGGGGGGTGCGCTGTCCTCGCCCGCGGCCGGCTGATAAGCTCCCGCGCGCGGGGGGAGCCGGGCCAAGACCCCGTACACCGGAGGATGCGCTCGGAACATGGCGAGGACGATCTCGAAGTGGGCGGGGCCGGGGGCGCTGGCCGTCCTCGCGCTCGACTACGCCTGGATCCAGCTCGGCGCTCTTCCCGCGGCCAAGCGGGCGGTGCCGTACGGGTTCCTCCACGCCGTCCCCTTCTCCTGGGGCCCGGTGCTGGAACGGGTGGCGCCTCCGCTCGCGCTGCCGGCGGCGCTGGGAGCGGTCGCGCTCACGGTCCTGATCCTGGCGGAGGCGCGCCGGGGCCGGCTCGCCCGCCTCTTCACCCGGGCCGAGGCCTCGGAGCGGGTCGCATGGATGATGGTGGCCGGCGTGGCCGCCCTCCTCGGCCTCGCCTTCCTCGCCCCCGGACGGATGTCGCGCGGCGACTCCATCACCCACCTGTTGCGGGCCGGGGAACTGGCTCAGGAGCTGGCCCGGGGGCGGATCCCGACCTGGACCGACCGCTGGTACGGAGGCTATCCCTTCGGGGAGTTCTACTCGCAGCTCACCAACCTCGCGGTGGCGGCGGTGGGGGCGGTCGCGGGCGGGGTGAACGCGGGCGCCAAGATCGTGGTGTATCTCTGCCACGTGGCCGGCGCGCTCGGCATGTACCTCTTCATGAGCCGGGCGGCCCGGAATCGAACTGCGGGAATCGTGAGCGGCATCCTCTACGCCTCGGCGCGGCCCCGGGCGCTGATGATCCTGTTTCACGGGAACCTTCCCGGTGCGCTCTTCTTCGCCCTCCTGCCCTTCGCGTTCGCGGCCGCGGACCGGGCCGCCGCCCGGGGGCGGTTCCGGGACGCGCTGGTGCTGGCGCTTCTCCTGGCCGCGCTGGCGGAGAGCCACGTGGCCTATCTCCGTCCCGCGGCGCCGCTCTGGCTGGCCGTGCTCGCGGTGCTGGTCTGGGTGCGCGGGGAGGACGCCGCCGGCCGCCGGCGCGGGGCGGCGGCGCTTCTGGGCGGGCACGCACTCGCCCTGGGCCTGGCCGCCTTCTTCCTGGCCCCGCTCCTCCTGGAGCGGCACCTGGTGGCGTTCCCGCGGGTGGTCTCGCGGCTCGCGCTTCCCGGCCCGCGCCAGGCGCTCTACCCGGTCACCCCCTCGGTGTTCAACCCCGCCTACCAGGGGATCGCCGTCGTCCTGGTGGCGGGGGCGGCGTTCGCGGCCCGGGGCCGGGGAGCCCGCCTGGTCGCGGCCGCGCTCTGGGCCGGCGCGGGGGCGGCGTTCGTCCTGTGGTGGGCGGAGCCCTGGACCCCGTACGTGGTGGGCTTCGCGCTGGCGGGGGCGGCGGGGATGGGGACGGCGGCGCTGGCCGGCCGCCGGCGGAGCCCCGGCCGGTGGACGGTCGCGCTTCTCGCGGTGGCGCTGGTGGAGCAGGCGCCGTTCCTGTTCATGAGCACCTACGTCCAGCGCGAGCCGCCGCCGGCGGTCTCCGAGCCCGCGCTGGAGCGGCTCCTGGGGACGGACTCCGGCGGCTACTCCCGGGTCCTGGAGGGCTGGACCGAGGCCTCGGGGTTCCGCTTCTATCCCTGGGCCACGTTCCGGAGCCCGCGAATCCCCACCCTGGCCGGCCCCTTCGTGCAGGGGCTCCCCCGCTCGTTCCGCCCCTCGGGGGAGCTTCTGGGCTACGCGGCCGGAACCCTCTCCGGCGGCGCGGTGGACAGCCTCACCGCCCTCTGCCTGAACGTGCTCGACGTGGCGGTGATCGTGCCGAGGCACGGCGAGCCGGGCCGCTTCCCCGACGTCCGCTCCGGGCGGTACGCGGAGCCGCTTCTCGAGGGGCCGGGGTTCCGGATCCCCGGCGCGACCCCGGTGCTGTTCGCCCCGCGGGTGGCCTCGGTCCCCGAGTCCGCCGCGTTCCGGGACGATGCGCTTCCCTGGACCGGGACCGATCCCGCCGCCGACTACTCGCGCTCGCGCGCGTTGAAGGTGGTGCGGGCGATGGCGGTCGATCCCGGCGCCCGCCGGGCCGCGTGTTTCTACCTGGATCCGGCGCTCGACGCGGCGATGGACGAGCCCGCGCCGGCGCCCGCGTTCCTCGATTCCGGGGAGGATGGGAACGCTCGGGGCGGGGCCCTGCGCGTGCTGGAGGCGCGGTCCGAAGGCGGCACCCTCGCCTTGCGGCTGGTGGTCCCCGGGCCCGGGTTCGTGCGGGTGGCGCGGAACGGATGGCCGCACCGGCGGGTCACGGTGGACGGCTCCGAGGCCCCGTCCACCCTCGACGCGCTCGGCGGGGTGGTGGTGCGGGTGGAGCCGGGGACGCAGCGGGTGGAGGTGGCGGCGACCCTCTCGCCGCTTCGCCGGGCCGCCGCGGGGGCGTCGCTCCTGATCCTGCTGACCGCCCTCGTCCTGGAAGGATCGTTCACTATGCGCGCGCGCCGGGGGAAAGAGACTATTCGGACCGCCGGCGCACCGCGCTAGTTTCAGCCGGAAATGCCCGGAACGGCGATCTTCCCGCTTGTTTAGTCCCGTTGCAAAGCGCACCCTCTCCGCTTGCGCTTCGCCTCGCGCGCGGTTTTACCGATCCCGAATCGAACCGCCGGCGGGCCACAGGGGGCCCCAGTTCAATCGTGAGCCGCAACGGAGCGGCGTCTTCCGGAGTGCGGGCAGAGCACGTGGGTGGCGCGCTCCTTGCTCTCTGGTACCGGCCGGGTGGACTCGCGCACCGCGGGCTCACTCCGGCCGCTTTTCACCCTGGGTGCGGCAAATCCCTCGGCCGGCACCATGGATCGACAAGAAGATGCATAGTCGGCTTCCGGCGCGGACCTCGGCGTTCCACGCCATTCTCCGAATCCTGACCGCGGCCGCCGCCGTCCTTTTGCTCGCTTCGGCGGGGGCGGGCCCGGCCGAGGCCCGCACCGGCTATCCCAAGGTCCAGAACGGATTCATCGGGAACCTCATCCGCCCGGCGGACATTCCCGTTCTCGCCAAGTGGGACGTTCTCACCCTGGACGCCGATTTCCCCTACGAGAACCCGGGGGTGATCGAGCAGATCCGGGCCCTCAACCCCGACATCGTGATCCTGGCCTATCTCCCCATGAACGGCGCCCAGGTGGTCGGCCAGGACCGCCCGCACGACACCGTGCTCTACCAGTCGTGGAAGGGGATGAACGACGGGAATTTCTGGCTCTACGACGCGGTGGGCAACCACGTCGGCGACTGGGACGGGAAGTGGGACACCAACCTCACCGCCGACTGTCCGCGCAATGCCCAGGGGCAGAACTTCGCGCAATGGTTCCCGCAGTTCGTGTACGACGTGGTGTGGCAGCAGGGGAACAGCGTCTGGGACGGCATCAACCTGGACAACGTGTGGAGCTCGATCAGCTGGCTCAACTCCACCCTGGTCAGCGCCATCGACGCCGACCGGGACGGGAACCCGGACAACCCCCCGGTGCTCGACGCCAAGTGGGACGCCGAGAGCGACTCCCTGGTCGCGCGCCTGCGGCAACTCCTGGGGCCGGACGTGCCGCTGGTCGGAAACGGCCCCAACCACTACTACCAGGACATGAACGGCGCCACCCAGGAGAGCTTCCCCTACCTGGGGCCGGTGGATCAGAACAATCCCTACCAGTACGCGTGGCGCTCCTGGATGTTCTCGAACCCCTACTCCTACTTCAACTCGATCTCGAAGTACTCCGCCAGCCCGATGGCGATCGACATCGTCAACACCTTCTGGCCCGGCGACACCTACGCCCCCGACACCACCGACGCCGCCGGATTCCACCGCCACCTGAGGTTCTGCCTGGCCAGCACGCTCCTCGGGGACGGGTATTTCAGCTTCGACGCCAACTTCGGAGAGCACAACTCGATCTGGTGGGAGCCGGACTACGACCGGTACATCGGCACCCCCACCGGGCCCGCCTATTCCTACCTGGTGAACGGGCAGGAGATCTGGCGCCGGGACTACACCGGCGCCTCGATCCTGGTCAACGCCAACAACGCGGCGCTCGCGGCGCAGGGCGGCCTGCCCGCGGTGGGGGCGTGGGACGCTTACATCGGCGATCCGATCACTGCTCCCCCTCCGCCCGACACCATCCCCCCCGCCAACATCACCGGCTACACCGCCGTCCGGCTGGACCCCACCACCTTCACCCTGAAGTGGGTGGGGGTGGGGGACGACAGCCTCTCCGGGCAGGTGGCCGATTACGACGTGCGCTGGTCCACCGAGCGCCTGACCGACGGGCCCACCTGGGACAACGCCACCCGCGTTCCGTACCCGGGCCCGGTCGGCTGGCCCAAGGCGTGGGAATCGGCCACCGCCGCCGACCTTCCCCCCTCGTCCACCCTCTACTTCGCGGTGAAGGCGGTGGACGAGGCGGGCAACTGGAGCAAGGTGAACGGGATCTACTACCGCCTCTACACCCTGGCCGCCGATACCGACCTGGTCGCCCCGGCCCAGGTGACCGACCTCACCCTCGACGCCGCCGCCTCCGACGGCGCTTCCTTCCACTGGACCGCGCCCGGGGACGACGGCACCGTGGGCACCGCCGCCGCTTACGAGGCGCGCTGGGACATCTGGCCGATCTCCGACGGGAGCTGGCTGGGAGCGACCCTGGTCCCCGGCATGCCCGCTCCGGCGCCGGCGGGAACCGTGCAGCAGGCCTCGGTGACGGGGCTCCCGCCGGGGGCCCGGTACTACGTGGCCCTGCGCGCCCGCGACGAAACCGGCAACTACGGCGCGATCAGCAACGTCATCAACTTCATGCCCACCGGGACGGCGGCCGGCCCCGACACCACCGGGCCGGCGGCCGTCGGCGACCTCCGCGTGGCCTCGGTGGCCGACACCACCCTCGACCTCGCCTTCACCGCGCCCCCCGACGACCAGGGCACGGTGGTCCGCTACCAGCTCCGGTACGTGGCCGGCACGTCATTCCCGGACGCGAGCTGGAGCGCCGCCAGCGCGGTGCCCACGCCCACGCCGTCGAGCCCCGGCAGCCCGGAGGCGGTCACGGTGGGGGGGCTGGACCCGGGCGGGGCCTACGCCTTCCGCATCCGATCCCTGGACGACGCGTCCAACTGGAGTGAACTCAGCGCGGCGACCACCGGGAGCACGGTCTCGACCGTCGTCCCCGACACCACCGGTCCGGCGGCGATCCCCGACCTCCGGGTGGTGGCGGCCGGAGCCGACCGGCTCACCCTGGCCTTCACCGCCCCCGCCGACCAGCAGGGCCCGGTGTCCGGCTATGAGCTGCGTTACCTGCAGTCGGCGAGCTTCCCCGACGCGAGCTGGGCCTCGGCCACGCCCGCGGCCGCCCCCGCTCCCGCCGCCCCCGGCACCGCGCAGTCGGTGACGGTGACGGGGCTGAGCGCGGTCAAGGTCTACAGCTTCCGGATCCGTTCCGAGGACGACGCCGCCAACTGGAGCCCGCTCAGCCCGGCCGCGGCCGGAACCACCCAGGCGGTGCCGCCGCCGCCGTCCGACACCACCCCGCCGGGCGTGATCTACGACCTCACCCTCCTCGGCGCCGGAACCGACTGGCTCCAGGTGGGGTTCACCGCGCCCTCGGACGGCGAGGGGACGGTGACAAACTACGACCTGCGCTACCTGGCCGGCGACGCCTTCCCCGACAGCTCCTGGAACGCGGCCGGGGCCGTCCCGACCACCGCGCCCAGGACCCGGGGGGAGCCGGAGTCGTTCCGGGTGCCGGGCCTGGCGCCCGGCTCCGGGTACTGCCTGCGGATCCGCGCGCGCGACAACTCCGGGAACTGGAGCGTGCCGGGTCCGGCGGTCACCGGGACCACCCTGGTGCCGCCCGACACCACCGGACCCGCAGCGATCGCGGACCTCCGGGTGACCGGCACCTCCACCGGCTCCGTCGATCTCGCCTTCACCGCGCCCGCCGACGACCGGGGAAGCGTGGCCGGCTACGAGCTGCGCTACCGGCCGGGAACCACCTTCTCCGACTCCGCCTGGAGCGGCGCGGCGGTCGCGCCGGCGCCGGCCCCCCTGGCCCCCGGGAGCGCGCAGACGGTGCGGGTGAGCGGGCTCCTCTCCGCCTCCCAGTACACCTTCCGCATCCGCTCCACCGACCCGGCCGGGAACCTCTCGGCGCTCGGCGCGCCGGCGACCGGGGCCACCCTGGCCGTGCCCGACCTTACCCCGCCGGCGGCGGTGACCGATCTTCACGCCACCGTGGTGGACACCTTCCTGGTCCGGCTCACCTGGACCGCCCCCGGCGACGACGGCATGACCGGCCGGGCCGCGGGCTATGACCTGCGCTGGCGCACCGACACCCTGACCGCCGCGACCTGGACCGAGGCCTCGGCGCTGGCCGGATTGCCCGTCCCGGCGGCCGCCGGCACGCCCGAGACCCTGATGGTGGCGGGGCTTCCCGCCGACCGGAAGCTCGCCCTGGCGGTGATCGCGGCCGACGACGCCGGTAACCGCGGCGCGTTCGGGAACGTGGCTGCGGTGACCCTGGTCACCCCCTTGCCGCCGGACACCCAGCCGCCTTCGGTCCCGGGCGGGCTGGCGGCGGCGCCCCGCCCCGGCAAGGTCTCGCTCCTCTGGAGCGCGGCCGCCGAGCCCGACTTCAGCCACTACCGCATCTACCGCGGGCGGTTGGCCGCGGCGCCGCTCGACCTTTACCGGGACGGCGTCCAGAGCCCGTCGGTGGACGACGACCAGGTCGTGCCCGGCCGCCGGTACTGCTACGCGGTGAGCGCGGTGGACGCGTCCGGGAACGAGAGCGCGCGCTCGGCGATGATCGAGGTGCAGGTGCCGCAGGCCACCGCCGGCGACCGCCCGCGCGACTTCCTGGACGTGGGGCAGGTCTATCCCAACCCGTCGCCGGGCGCGGTCGCCCTCTCGGTGGAAAGCGGATCCGCCGCCGAGGTCTCGGTGGAGGTGTACGACATCGCCGGACGGCGGGTGCGCTACCTTCCCCGGGTCGCGGTGCCGGGGGGAAGCGGCGTGATCCGCTGGGACGGCGCCGACGACGCCGGCCGCCGGGTGGGCCGCGGGATCTACTTCATGCGGGTCCGCTCGGGGGACCGGGCCTGGACCCGGAAGATCCAGATCCTGCCGTAGGCGCGTTGCCGGGCAAGTACCTGAGAGCGGTCACCCATCATCGGGGCGCGGCCCCGCCCGGGTTCAGCGCGATCCTGGCGCCCCCGGGCCCAGGTACCCGGCCAGGAACCCGGTGAAGTCCTGCCAGGAGGTGCGCGCCTGGGCCAGCGCTTCCGGGGAGTGGTACCTGGGGTCGGTCCAGAACCAGAAGGCGTGCCCCAGGAGCGGGTAGGTGTGGACGGTGACGTTCTGGTTTCCCGCCGCGCGCAGGGCCTGGGCGAACTCCTCGGCCTGGGCGGGGGGGACGGTCTTGTCCTTCAGCCCCTGCTGGATGAGGACCGGCATGGTGAGCTGGTCCACCACCAGCTCCGCGTTCCGCCGCCGGAAAGCCTCGGGCTTGTTCTCGGGGCCGGTCCCGTAGACCGCCACCGAGAGCGAATCGCTCACGTCGAAGCCGTTCTCGACCAGGTACCGGTACCAGGCCACCACGTCCATCACCCCGCACGCCTCGACCACGCAGGCGTAGAGCCCGGGTTCGCGCGCCGCCGCCAGCACCGCGATCAGGGCGCCGTGGCTCGATCCCGCGATCGCGATGCGGGTCGCGTCCACGTCGTCCCGGGCGGCCAGGATCCGGGTGGCCGCGATCACGTCGTCCACCTCGCCGGCGGCGACCTCGACCCGGCCCTCGCTTCCCCCCTCGCCGCGATAGGCCGGCGCCACCACCACGTAGCCCAGGGCGGCCAGCGCGCGCCCACGCTCCCTCACGTCCTCGCTCACGCCGCTCACTCCGCCGTGGTTGAACACCACCCCCGCGTGCACCCCCCCGTCGTCGGGGACAAACAGGAACGCCCGCACGGTGAGGTCCCCGCTCGGGTAGGCGACCTCCATCCGGGTCACCCCCGCGCTCTTCTCCGAACTCAGCACCGCGAAGTCGGGGGGCGGCGCCTCCTCCTCCAGGGGCACCTTCACCCCGGAGGGGACGTCGGGCGGGGTCGGGCTATGGGCCTCGGGGCCGGACAGGCCGGGATTGGAGTCGCCGCCGGGAGGCCTCGCCCCGGAGGTGTCCCCGGTCGCGGGAGGCTCCTTGGCGGAACCGCCGCACGCGGCCAGCGCCGGCGCGAGCGCCAGGGTCAAGGCCAGCGCGAGCGCCGCCGCCCGGGCCGGTACGAGCGGGCGGGCCGGCTCAGTCATGGGCTTCCTCGTTTCCTTTGCTGGCGGCCGTCCCTTTCCCGGGGGCCGGCCCTTTGCCGGCGGCCGGCCGGCGGGCGGGTCCGGCCCCGGGTTCCGGGTCGATGCGCGCCGCCCCGGCCCCCGGTTCGGCCGCCGCTCTTTCTGCCCCCACCGTTCCCGGTTCAGCCGCGGCGCTCTCTTCCCCTCCGGCCCGCGCTTCCGGTTCGCCCCCCGCCCCCGCCCCGGTTCCCCGCGCGGCCCGGGCGTGCTTGCCCGGCCGGTGGGGGCGGGCTCCCCGGACCCGCCGGGGGGCCCGGGACGTCTCCTCCACCGTGCGCCGGAGAGCGGTTACCTCGGCCTCGGTGAGGGGGCGCGAGGTCCCCTCGACCAGGTCGCCGAGCGCGACCGGCCCGATCCGCACCCGCTTCAAGGAAAGCACGGGATGCCCCACCTGGGCCATCATCCGCCGGACCATGCGCTTTCTCCCCTCGCGGACGATCACGCGGAGCCGGCTCTGCCCGGACCGGTGCTCGATCACCTCCACCGAGGCCGGCGCGGTCGGCCGGGTTTCGTCCTCGAGCAGCACTCCGGTCCGGAGGGCCTCGAGCGCCTCCTCGCCGATCGGCCCCTCCACCCGCGCCTCGTATTCCTTCTCGATCTTGTACCGGGGATGCAGCAGCCGGTGGGCCAGGCTGCCGTCGTCGGTGAAGAGCAGGCCGCCGGTGGTGTCCTGGTCCAGCCGGCCCACCGGGAACACCCGGGGCCGGGGGGGGATCAGGGTCATGACCTTGGGGCGGCCCTGGGGGTCGTCGGTGGTGGTCACGAAACCGGCCGGCTTGTGGAGGAGAATGTAGGTGAACGTGTTGGGGGGGCGCACGGTACGACCGTCCACCGTCACCCGGTCCCGGCCCGGCTCCACGAACACCGCGAGCTGGGTCACCGGCTCGCCGTTCACCCGCACCCGTCCCTCGGAGATCAGCTTCTCAGCCCGCCGGCGGCTGGTGACCCCGCTCGCCGCCAGAAAACGGTTGAGTCTCATGGAATGAACTTTCCAATTCGGGCCGGTTTCCAGCCGCATGCGTAGGTAGTGTAAAGGAGTCCGACGAATTTTACCCTTTTTCTCGAATTTATTCCGCCAGGACGCGCATTGCCGTTGATTTTGGATTGATCAAACCCTACCATGGGTCTACTTTCCCTGACAGGTGTCCCCGCGACCCGCATGGGCCGCCCATCCATTTGAGGTCTTCGTGAACACGAATCCTCGAGGCCTGGGGAGCCTCCTTCTGGAGGCAGGTCTCATCCAGGAAGCGCAGCTCCTCCGGGCGCTCGAAGAGCAATCGCGCACCCGGGAGCGGCTGGGCGCGGTGCTCGTGCGCCTCAAGATCGTGGAAGAGGCGGACCTCACCCGGATCCTGAGCGTGCAGCTGGGTATTCCCCTGTTCGATCCGGCCCGGGACAAGGTCAGCCCCGAAGCGCTGGCCGCGGTTCCCGCCGACCTCGCCCGCAAGTACAACGTGCTTCCGGTCACCGTGGCGAACGGTACCATCCGGGTGGCCCTCTCCGATCCCCTGAATCTGGACGCGCTGGACGATTTGCGGGTGACCACCCACCGGCGGGTGGAGGCCCTGATCGGCGCGGACTCGCTGGTGTCCGAGGCGCGCGAGCGGCATTACGGCCGGCTCGAGGGATCGCGCGACGTGCAGGAGGCGATCGAGCAGGCGTCGGTGGTTCTGGGGGAGGAAGAGGAAGAGGACGAGGAACTCACCGCCGACGAGGCCAAGAAGCGGTCCGAGGACGCTCCCATCATCAACCTGGTCGACCAGATCGTGGGCCAGGCGATGAAGGAAGGGGCGACCGACATCCACGTGGAGCCCCACGAGCGCGAGCTTCTCATCCGGTACCGCGTGGACGGACTCCTCTACGACGCCCTGACCCCGCCCAAGCGGGTCTACACCGGCGTCATGACCCGTATCAAGATCCTCTCCGACATCGACATCGCCGAGCGCCGGGCGCCCCAGGGGGGCCGCTTCACCGTTCGCGCGGGCGGCAAGGAGGTGGACGTCCGCGTCTCCACCCTCCCCACCATCCACGGCGAGAAGGCGGTGCTCCGGCTCCTGGACAAGACCGACTTCAACTTCGATCTGGCCAGCCTGGGGTTCGAGGGTCCGGACCTCAAGCTGTTCCACGACGCCATCCACCAGCCCTACGGCATGGTCCTCCTCTCCGGCCCCACCGGGTCCGGGAAGTCCACCACGCTGTACTCGGGGCTGCTGGAGCTTCGCAATTCCACCATCAACATCATGACGGTGGAGGACCCGGTCGAGTATCACATGGCGCGCATCAACCAGGTGCAGGTCAACGCCCGCAAGGGGCTGGACTTCGCCTCGGCGCTCCGCACCTTCCTGCGGCAGGATCCCGACGTGATCATGGTCGGCGAGATCCGCGACCAGGAGACCGCCGACATGGCGGTCCGCGCGGCCATGACCGGGCACATGGTCTTCTCCACCATCCACGCCAACGACGCCCCCACCACCGCGGTGCGGCTGGTGTCGATGGGGGTGGAGCCGTTCCAGGCCGCGGGGGCCATGACCCTGGTCGCGGCCCAGCGCCTGGTGCGGCGGGTGTGCAGTTACTGCGCCGAGCCCTACGAGCCCGATGCCGAGCAGCTCCTCGCCTTCGGGGTGCGGCGGGAGGACGTGAGCGACGCCACCTTCCTGCGCGGGCGCGGCTGCGGCGAATGCAAGGACCGGGGATACCGGGGCCGGATGGCCATCCTCGAGATCATGAAGATGGACACCGCGCTCCGGGAGCTGGTGGCCTCGGCCGCCCCGGCGGACCGGATCCGCCAGGCGGCGTTGGCCCGGGGTATGCAGACCTTGAAACAGAGCGGGCTGGCCAAGGCGATGCGCGGCCAGACCACCGTCGAGGAAGTCCTCCGCGTATGTCTCGCGGAGGAATAGCGATACGGGATTGAAAACCGAACCGTTCCGGTCGTGAATCCGGTCCGGGTTCGGGGGAAATCACCCAGAACGCCATGCCAAATTTCGCATACGTGGCCAAGTCCCATAGCGGCGAAGAGATGAGCGGCGTGCTCGCCGGCGCCAGCGTGGACCAGGTGGTGGAGGACCTCCATCGCCGGGGCTACATCGTGCTGCACGTGGCCGAGGACTCGCTCTTCGGCGACCGCGCCAAGAGCTGGAAGGAGCGGCTGAACCGCCCGGTCCTGGGCGGCGGGGTCGGCACCCGCGATCTGGCGCTCTTCACGCGGCAGCTCTCCACGCTCTTCGAGGCGGGCATCCCCCTGGTCCGAGGCCTCCGCGGCCTGGCCAAGGACGAGTCCAACCGCGTGCTCTCCCGCACCGTGGGCCGGGTGGCGGAGACGGTGGAGGGGGGAAACAGCCTGGCCGACGCGCTGGCCGAGCACCCCCGGGTGTTCAACAACCTCTACATCAGCATGGTGCGGGCGGGGGAGTCGGCCGGGACCCTGGACAAGATCCTCCAGGAGCTGGCGGTCTACCTGGAAAAACTCGACGCGATCAAGACCAAGGTCCGGGCGGCCATGTCCTATCCGAGCTTCGTCTTCATCTTCGCCATCGCCATCACCCTGTTCCTGCTCCTCAAGATCGTCCCCACCTTCGAGGGGATCTACGCCAGCTTCGGGGCCAAGCTCCCCGGACCCACCTTGGTCGTGCTCGGGGTGAGCCATCTCATCCGCGACAACGCGGTCATCTCGATCTCCCTGTTGATCGGGGTGATCGTGCTGTTCTGGCTCTGGACCAAGACCGCCTCCGGCCGCTACGTGAAGGACGGGTTCCTGATCGGGGTGCCGGTGTTCGGCCCCATCATCCGCAAGGCCACCATCTCCCGCATGAACCGCACCCTGGGGATCCTGCTCCAGAGCGGGCTCCCGGTGCTCGACGCCCTGGAACTCACCAAGGGGGCCACCGGGAACGCGGTGCTCGCGCGGGCGCTGGACGGGGTGAAGGACCGGGTGTCCCGGGGCGAGGAACTCACCCCCGCCTTCCGCGCCACCCGGCGGATGCCGGAGATGGTGCTGCAGCTCATGGCCACCGGCGAGGAGAGCGGCCAGCTCGACAGCATGCTCCTGAAATCCTCGGAGTTCTACGACCGCCAGGTCGAGGCCGCGGTGCAGGGGCTCACCAGCCTCATCGAGCCGATCCTGATCATCTTCGTGGGTCTGATCGTGGGGGTGGTGGTGGTCACCATGTTCCTCCCGATCTTCTACCTGGGGCAGGCGGTGTTCCAGGGAGGGTACAACTACACCGGAAAGTGATTTTCCAAGGCGCGGGCCAGGGGGTCCGGCTCCGGGTGGTGGGGTGGTGGCAACTCAGTTCGTTCCAAGTCCCGTGACTCTCTAGGAGGTTTCGCAGTATGAACCGCTTCCGCAAAAAGCAAGGACAGAAGGGCTTCACCATGATCGAACTCATGGTGGTGGTGGTGATCGTCGGGATCCTCGCCGCCATCGCGATTCCGATCTACGGGAAGTACATCAAGAACGCGCGCGTCACCGAGGCCACCGGCCGGATCGGCGAGATCGTCACCGCGGCCAAGGCGTACGGGCAGGAGAACCAGAACGGCGTCGGCAATCCGCTCTGGCCGTCCGGGGCGACGGGGATCGTGGACCTCTCGGCCACGCCCAACTTCACCTACGCCATCACGGGGGGCGGCGGCGGCGACGCCACCACGACTGCGCTCGAGATCACGGCCACCGGCATCGCCAAGATGGCGGGGGTAGTGGTGGTAGAGACGATTCAAACCATCAACTCGAACGGGGATGCACCGGTCGTGACCGGCCTGTAGACCCATTCGAACCGGAGTGGAGGCCGCCCGGCGGAACTTGCCGGGCGGCCCAAGCTCCACCAGCGGATCACGGTGCCCATGAAAAGAACGTCCGTCCGAACCCGATCCCCCCGCCGGGCCCTGGGGCTCAGCCAGGAGGGATTTTCCTTGATCGAGGTCCTGGTGGCCTCGATCCTCCTCATCGTGGTCATGTACGGCCTGGCCCAGTACTTCACCCGGGGGCGGACCCAGGTCGATTACGAGGAGGACCGCCGGAAGGCCACCGCGGTGGCCCAGGATCGCCTGGAACAGGCCCGCCGGTGGAGCTTCGACTACATCCAGTCCCGCGCCGCCGGGAACGGCAGCTCGGCCAACGACACCACCTACGCGGTGGACGGACGCAGCTACACCGTGTCGCTGTGGGTCACCGAGGCCGACACCGTCGCCGCCGGCAATCCCGTCAACGACTTCTTGACCCGGGTCCGGGCCACGGTCAAGTGGACCTTCCCCGTGGACTATAACCAGTCCAACCTGGCCACCCGCACCCTGGACGCCACCACGCTCATCGGGAGGAGCCGCCTGTGAACGCTCGGCCCATCTCCGGGCGCATCCCGCGCGGCGTCCCGGGCTACACCACCATCGAGCTTCTGATCGCGAGCTTCATCTCGCTGTTCGTGGTCATTGCTGCGGGGACCGTCGTGTTCACCAACCAGAGGTCCTTCAAGCAGGGCGGGAACAAGCTCGCCATGCAGGGCGAGGCCAGCCGCTCCGTGGAGCAGATCGAGCGCGACGTGCGGCACGCCCGCTGGGTGGACTACGGCTCCGTTTCCGACATCACGCTCTACGACCAGGCCGGGGACCTCATCCACCGCTATTACCTTGCGGGATCGGGCCTCGACGCCCGGGTGATGCAGGACAACCAGCCGCTCGTCGACGACACTTGCACCCTGCTTCACTTCGAGATCAACCCGGACACCACCACCGTGGTCATCCAGCTCCAGCTTCAGGACCCCGCCCAGAACAAGGTCAGGGTGGACAGCAAGGCGTCCATCCGCAACCGCCCTTTCACGCAGGCCACGCCGTGAGGGAACACCGCACCCGGAGGGGGGAATCGGTATGAAACCGGACCTCGTCAGCGCACACGTTCATCGGGGGGGAAAGTGGGGGGACGAGCGGGGCTTCGCCCTGTTCACGGTGACCATCTTCGCCTTCCTGGTCACGTTGATCGGTGCGGCGTACTTTGCCATGGCCGCCTACGAGACCCATCAGGCGGTGTACCGCGAGAACTCCTCGGAGGCGTTCTATCTGGCCGACGCCGGGATCGAGCGGGCCCGGGGGGAGTTCGCGGTGGACCTGAGCTGGACGGGTCCGGTGAGCGGAGCCTCCGGCGGGCACGGCACCTACGACGTGACCGTGACGCCCTCCACCTGGAACGGAAACTCCCAGTACCAGGGGATGGACGTGGTCAAGGTTCACTCCACCGGGCACGTGCGGGGGGCGGACCGGGCGGTGGACACCTGGGCCACGGTGCCGTCGATCCTCCAGTCCAAGCTCATGATCGTGATGCACGACATCGACGCCAACGGCAACATCTGCCTCCAGGGCGACGCCCACGCCAACAACGACGCCGACTTCGGGCCCAACGACGTGCACTTGAAGTGCGGCGGGACCTACACCGACGGCTTCCCGCTCAATCCGCCCAAGATCTACACCGAGCCGGCCCGGTACCCGAACTCCACCTATTACCAGGTGTACGTGTCCCCGTTCCTGTCGAGCCCCGGGGGAAAGGCCTACTGCTGGATCTACAAGAACGGGGTGAACGTGACCGGATCCATGGGGGACTCGCTGAGCTCCGTGCTGTCCTTCAAGTCGGGCCGCTACCAGTTCGATTTCGGCCCCCCCGAGATCAAGACCTGGTTCACCAACACCGGCGCCCCCGCCGCCTTCTTCCGGGCCGACACCCTGGCCGGACAGCACTCGGTGGTGGTGAACTTCGCCGAGCCGGTCACCCCCTATCCGGCCAAGCTGGTGAACCTGCACTTCCAGCAGAACCCGGGCGATCCTTCCATTCACGCCACCATCATCAACACCCGGTTCACCGGGGCCTCGGACGATCAGCGCCTGGACACCAAGTACTGGTCGGGGGGGGTGGTCGACTTCAAGACCGCCGCCACCTTCGAACCCGATAACGGCCTCACCCTGGTCTGCCACGATTTCGACCAGGGGAACGCGCAGGTGACCCTGGGCACCCCGGCCTATCCGGGGCTGGTCTACGTCACCCACGACGCCTACGGCATCAACGGGGATCTGAGCCTGACCGGGGCGGTCATCGTGCTTCACGACTGGTCGAGCACGGGCGGCCCCACCCTGACCTACGACGAGTCGTTCCTGGCCCGCCTCCCTCCGGAGCTGCAGATCACCAAGCAGAGCGGGACCACCGGGATCATGACCGTCCTCGAATGGCGGGAGGTAGCCGCGAACTAGACAAACGGGTATCCTACCGGCACGAAACCAGACCCGGCGCAGCCAAGAAGGAGGGTTCTTGCTGCAGCGTTCCGTCGCCTCCACCGGCATCGATCTTGGACATCACACGGTGAAGCTGGCCCGCATGGAAGAAAACGCGGAGGGCGAAGCCGTGCTCACCCACTGGGGTCTGAGACGGGTCGAGGGGCCCGACGACAAGGGGGGGGAGGGCCGGAGCCGGGCGCTGGCGGAACTCTTGCGCGAGCTGGATCTCAAGACCCGCAAGCTGGGCCGGGTGGCGGCTGCGGTGGGAGGAAAGGACGTCCAGGTCCGCCAGGTGAGCCTGCCTCCCCTATCCCCCGAGGAACTCCGGAACGCCCTTCCGTTCGAAGCCAGGAAGCATCTGCCTCTAGACAGCATCAAGAACCCGGTCCTGGACTTCCAGCTCCTGGGAGAGTCGAAGGGGGAGGAGGGCAAGGACCCGGCCCAGGAAGTGCTCCTGGTCGCCGCCCCCCGGGCGCGGCGGGACGAGGTGCTCCGCATCCTGGCCTCGGTCGGGGTGGACCCGCACGAGGTAACCGTGGAGCCGCTTCCCACCGTGAACGCGGTCCTGGACGGCGAGCTGGAGAAGAACGGCAAGGGGATCCTGGTCGTCCTCGATCTGGGGGCGCAGAACAGCATGCTGGCCGCGGTGCAGCCCCAGGGTGGGCTCTATACCCGGAACCTGGGGTGCACCTGCGAACATCTGACCGGCCGGCTCCAGGAGCGCCTGGGGTTCGACCTCGCCGCCGCCGAGGCCATGATCCGGGACCTGAAAGGTCCGGAAGGCAAGCAGGCGGTGACGGTCCTGGCCGACCTGGTGGACGGCCTCATCTCGGAGATCGAGGAGACCCTTCGTTTCCTGAGCGTGCGCCGGAGGGCGCAGCAGGTGGAGCACATCTTTCTATGCGGGGGAGGCGCCCTCATGCCGGGGCTTCGGGACCGGCTGGCGGACGCCTTCCGGGTCGAGGTGGCGATCGGAGACCCCCTGGGCGATGCCCGGATCTCCGGGGACTCCGCTCCCGACGCAGGAGAGCGGGTCCGGCTGGCGGGAGCCGTCGGGCTCGCACGGTGGTGAGGTCCGGGTGAAGTATCGCGTCAACCTGTACCGGGAGCGCCAGGACCGGTCCGTCGTCCTGCGCCGCGGCCTCCTCCGGGGGGCGGCGTTCGGCGTCGCCATCGGCGTGGAGGTGCTCTTGATCGGTTTCCTGGCCCTGTCCGGCTTCCAGATCCGGGAGCGGGCGGCGGGGGTGCAAGGGGACATCGCCCGGCTCCGGTCCGCGGCGGCCCCGGCCCATGAAAGCGCCGACTTGCAGCTCGCCCGGCAGATCGTCCAGGCCCGGCTGGACCGGGTGGACTGGTCGGTGATGCTGGGGGCGGTCTCCAACTCCCTTCCCCGGGACCTCATCCTGAACCAGGTCCGGGGGGGACGGGCGCGGGGCGGGGAGCCCTCAGCGGCCTCGACCTGGACGGGCGGCTCCTGGGCGGCGGCTCCGACCTCTCTCCGGTGATCGGTCTCATGAAGGCCCTCCGGGATAGCGAGGTGGTCGCGTCCCGTTTTCCGCTCATCGACCTCGGGACCGCCCAGAGCAAGGCCCAGGAGAGCTTCCAGGTGATCTGCCGCCCGCCCGCGGCCAAGGAGGAGGGGGCCCCATGAGCAAGCGCTCCCTGGGGAGTTCCGGAGAGGTGGCGGTGGCGGTCCTGCTGCTTCTCGCCGCCCTGGGCGTGGATCTCTTGTGGTTCCGGCCGCAGGAGAACCGTCTCCGGGCTCTCGTCGTCCAGAAGCAGCAGCTCGAGGAAGCGGCCGCCCGCGACCGCGCCCACGAGGAGCAGGCCGGGGAGATCCTCGGCTACGTCGAGGGGCCCGGCGGCCCGGCCGGGGACTGGAAGGCGCCCTACCGGAGCGCCGATCCCCTCTCGCTCCTCGAGCGCCTGCGCACCCAGGCGGGGCTGGCCCGGATGGGTCTCAACCTGGAGGGGAAGGAGTCCGGCAATCCCTTCACCCGCACCACCTACTTCATGGCTCTCTACGGGAGCTTCGACGACCAGATCCGGTTCCTGAAGTCGCTGGAAGAGGCCCGTCCGCTCGTCCGGGTGGACGCCTTCACCATGGACACCGGGATGCAGGACCCCAAGGTGAGCCTCAAGCTCAACATCACCGTGCTCACCCTGGCCGGCGAGGGTTCGTCATGACCCGGACCCGCAAGCGCCAGACCGGCACCGCCGCGGTGCCGGCCCTGCTCCTGGCGGTGGCCGGGATCTACCTGGTATTCCGCGCCTGGGTCGCGCTCCAGTCGGTGCTCTCCCCGGCGGCGGGAACCCGGGCCACGGCGGTGAACGGAGAGGCGGCCATGGTCCGCACCGCCCAGGCCCGCGACGCGCGGGTGGATGCGCTCGGCGCGCCCGGGCGCGATCCCTTTCATCTTCCCCCCCGGAAGTACGTGCCGCCGCCTCCCCCCAGGGCTCAGGAGCCGGAGCCG
Organism: Candidatus Eiseniibacteriota bacterium; assembly: GCA_963728475.1. GTDB lineage: Bacteria > Eisenbacteria > RBG-16-71-46 > JABDJR01 > JABDJR01 > CAVSKL01. Next base: position 268,153 of record CAVSKL010000001.1, on the reverse strand, counting down.
CTCAAGTCCCCGGTGGTGCGGCTCCTGGTGTACGACAAGGAGCGCCCCGAGGTGCTGCTCTCGCTGGACGGACGGAGTTCCGATCGCCTCCACGCCGGCGAAACGTTCGAAGGATGGACGGTGGTTTCCATCACGCCCAAGTCCGTGGTGGTTTCTAAGGACGGGGAAACCCGCACGCTGAGCGTGGGGAACTGACCCCAGAACGCAAGGAGAACGCCGTGAATGCCTTGAAGCCAGGATTCTGGAGGGTTGCCCTGGTCGCCGGCCTGGTGTTGGCCGGGTCCGGCGCCGGAGCGGGAATCGCGCCGGCCCGGGCCCAGGACCAGGATCAGGACCAGGAGAACCGCGTGGACGCGGTCGCGAACCAGATCATCTCCCTCGACGCCGACAGCACCCAGGTGGTGGCGGTGCTGGAGGTGCTCGCGGACAAGAGCGGGCTCAACATCGTGACCAGCCCCGAGGTCCAGGGCCGCGCCATCAGCATTCACCTCAAGAACACGCCGTTCATCGAGGCGCTGAACCTGGTGGTGCGCGCGGCGGGCCTGGGCTACGAGCGGGTGGGCAATTCCATCCTGGTCGCCGACCCCCAGCGTCTGGCCACCCAGACCGGGCTCACCACCCGGGTCTTCAATCTCCAGTACGCCAACGCCGACGAGGTGGTCCGGTCGCTGGAGGTGGTGTCCAAGGAGGTCCGGGCCTACGTGTCGGGGAACCGCCTGATCGTGAAGGCCCCCCAGTCGGTCATCGAGGAGGTGGCGGGGATCATCAAGGACCTGGACCTGCGGCCGCAGCAGGTGATGTTCGAGGCGCGGCTGGTGGAGGTGAACACCACCGACCTCCAGGAGCTGGGGATCGACTGGGAGAAGATCACCAAGTGGACCGAGGTGATCACCGAGGGGAACCCGGTGTCGTCGCAGAACGACGCGGCGCCGACGGACATGAACTATTCCAAGGTCAACACCTCCAACGACTGGTACCGCCAGAACGAGGCGTTCGAGGTGGCCATCGACGCCCTCATCACCCAGGGCCGGGCCAAGCTCCTGGCCAACTCCAAGATCACCACCATGAACAACCAGCCCGCCGAGATCTTCATCGGCCAGACGGTGCCGGTGGTGATCACCAGCCTTTCCTCGGCCGGGGTCCAGGGGGGGGCCTTCCAGACCGTCCAGCTCGAGAAGATCGACGTCGGGGTCAAGCTCGGCATCACGCCCCGGATCTCCGACGACGGCTTCATCACCAGCGAGGTGAAGCCCGAGGTGAGCACGATCATCGCCTTCGTGGGCCCGGACAACGACCTTCCCGAGACCTCCACCCGCCGGGCCAGCTCGGTGGTGCGGGTGCGGGACGGGCAGAAGTTCTACCTGGGCGGGTTGCTCCAGGAGGAAGACACCCAGACCGTCAAGAAGGTGCCGCTCCTGGGCGACATCCCGCTCATCAAGTACCTCTTCCGCCACTACCGGGTGGAGAAGAAGCAGACCGACCTCGTGATCGAGATCACGCCGACGCTGGTCAAGGAACAGGGGTAGAGCCATGGATGTGATGGAGATCCTTCGGGAATCGGTCAATCGCCAGGCCAGCGACGTCATCATCTCGGCGGGGGCCCCCATCACCTTCCACGTCCACGGGGCGCTGGAGCCCTTCGACCCCGACTGGGTGCTGAGCGCCTCCGAGACCCAGGACATCATCTATCAGTTCCTGACCATGGAGCAGCGGAAGATCTTCGAGAACGAGCGGGAGCTGGACGTGGGGTATCACGTCCCCGGCCTCGCCCGGTTCCGCGTGAGCGTCTACCAGCAGAAGGGTTCGCTGGCCGCGGTGCTCCGCTTGGTGCCGCTCGACATCCCCGATTACCAGACCATCGGGCTGGCCGAGCGGGTGCTCATGCAGATGGTGAACACCCCGCAGGGGCTCATGCTGATCACCGGCCCCACCGGCGCCGGCAAGTCCACCACCATCGCCAGCTACATCGAGTACCTGAACGCGGTCCACGGGGTCCCCAAGCACGTGATCACCATCGAGGACCCCATCGAGTTCCTGTTCCAGAACAAGACCTGCCTCATCGACCAGCGCGAGATCGGTTTCGACACCAAGTCCTACGTCCGGGGACTCAAGAGCGCGCTCCGGCAGATGCCCCACATCATCTTCGTGGGGGAAATGCGGGACCGTGAGACCATGGAGGTGGCCCTGACCGCCGCCGAAACCGGCAACGTGGTGATCTCCACCCTTTCCACTCAGTCGGCCGCGAAAACCATCAACCGGATCATCGACGTCTTCCCGCTCGAGCACCAGGCGGAGATCCGAACCCGCCTGGCCCTGACCTTGCGGCTCGTGGTGTCCCAGACCCTGCTGCGGCGGATCGACGTGGCGGGGCGGGTCTGCGCCCGTGAGGTCATGTTCGTGACCTCTCCCATCTCGAACCTCATCCGCGAGGGGAAGATCCATCAGGTCAACAATGCCATCGCCACCAGTTATCGAGAGGGCATGAAACTCCTGGACGACAGCCTTCTGGAGCTGTTCCAGCAGGGTGTCGTGGATTATGTGGACGTCGTGACGCGCATCCAGGACCCGGAAAAGCTCAGGGGTCTGAAGCGCAAGTAGGATGCGCGCGACGGGGCAGATGAGGCGGGCTCAGGGCCCGGATGGCGGTAGGTCCGCCGGCCGGTTCCGCGCTCGAACGAGGTGAGAGCGATGTTCTCAGAGCAGCGATACAAGCACCGACTGAACCGGTTGATCGACCAGTGGATCCGGTACCGCTCCATGGTCACCGGCCGCCTCGGTAATCCGGACGTCACCCCCGAGGAGGATCAGGACTTCCTGAACCTGAAGGGGAAGATCGCGGAAGACCTGACCGGTCTGGGCAACCGCGCCACCGCGGCCCAGGTGGCCGGGGATGGGGTGGGCCACCAGCGGAGCCTGGTGGAACTCCTGAACCGGTTCACCACCCTCACCGGGGGCGACCCCCTGCCCGAACGGGCCCGCGAGGACTTCGAGCGGGAATGGCACCGGCATTTCCTCTATCTGCACCGCCTGAAGGGGGTGAAGACTCCCGCCGGCGCCTCCCTGGCCAAGCCCCGGTTGAGACCGGTGACCGCGGCGCCGGCGGCCTCGTACCGGGCCCGCGGCTTCGCGGGATGGTTCGCGCGCACCGTGGTCCGGCTGGCTTTCCTGGTGGTGGCGGTGTGGCTGGTGGTGGTGGTCGTGCCGTGGAACCGGATCACCGGCGGGAGCCCGGGGGTGAGCGGGCACCAGGTAGGCGGCTTCATGCGCGACGCGTGGCACACCGGGCGCGGCGCCGTCGCGGGCGCTCACGTGCCGACGCTGGGCGGGATCTTCGACCCCGTCGTCCAGCGCTACGGCCCCGAGGCCACCGTGATCATGCTCGGCATCCTCCTGGTCGCGGTCGGGTACTGGATCTTTGTGCGGATGCGTTGAGCGGGTAACGGGGTGGTGCTTTTCGGCGCGGGGTGGCTTTTCGGGCGGGAGGGTTTTTGGCGCGGGAGGGTGGCGTGCGGCGTGGGGGGGGATGTTCTAAGGCGGGGTGGTTCTGGGGCGAGGTGAGCACAGGCATTGACGCCGCCGCCCCGGGCCAAGGCTGATCACCGACGTCGAGCATGCCGCCCCGGGCCCCGGCGGAGCACCGGCATTGACCACCGGCGCCGGCCACCCAAGAACACGCACCATTCTGGACCCGGGTCCACACGCGGGAGCGGACCGCGGGTAAGCCGTCCCAATCACACGCGCGTCTTGCGGACCCGGGTCCAGACCGCCTCGCTCGGGCAGGGGAGGCGTCCTCCCGAATCCCCCCCGCGCGCGAATTTGCCCGCCGGCTCCGAGCGCGCCACGCCGCTCCCCGGACCCCGGCCGACCACCGGCATTGACCACGCCGCTCCCCGGACCCCGGCGGAGCACCGGCATTGACCACGCCGCCCCGGACCCCGGCGGAGCACCGGCATCGACCACGCCGCCCCAGGCCCCGGCGGAGCACCGGCATTGACCACGCCGCCCCAGGCCCCGGCGGAGCACCGGCATTGACCACCGGCGCCGACCACCCAATAACACGCACCATTCTGGACCCGGGTCCACACGCGGGAGCGGGCCGCGGGTAAGCCGTCCCAATCACACGCGCGTCTTGCGGACCCGGGTCCAGACCGCCTCGCTCGGGCAGGGGAGGCGTCCTCCCGAATCCCCCCCGCGCGCGAATTTGCCCGCCGGCTCCGAGCGCGCCACGCCGCTCCCCGGACCCCGGCCGACCACCGGCATTGACCACGCCGCTCCCCGGACCCCGGCGGAGCACCGGCATTGACCACGCCGCCCCGGACCCCGGCGGAGCACCGGCATCGACCACCGGCGCCGGCCACCCCAAAACACGCACCATTCTGGACCCGGGTCCACACGCGGGAGCGGGCCGCGGGTAAGCCGTCCCAATCACACGCACCATTCTGGACCCGGGTCCACACGCGGGAGCGGGCCGCGGAAGTCACTGTCACAGTGCGTGACGGTGCAATATATGCGAACTTTTCTTTTGGAAGAATTTGTCTCATTTTTTTCTTGACCTACCGCTGTCCGTGCGCTACTATTCGTTTGTTGCCTCCCATCGGCTTCCCCGTCCGGAACAGACCGTCCCCTGCGCCACCGGCGGCCAGGGGGGGTGTCCCGCGCGCTCGTACCCTGTGCCGGCGGCGCGGGAGTCAGGAGAAGCCACATGCCCGCGTTCGTACCCGGCCTGCCCGCTTCCCGGGCAGACGCCGCCCTATGTGCGACGGCCCGCGAGTTCCGGGCCGTTGAAGGCCACCTGGTTCTCTGGTTCGCCGACGTCTTCCGGCGGCAGGTGTACAGCGATCTCGGCTTCGGCTCGATCTACGTGTACGCGAGCCGCCGGCTTGGATTCTCGCGCGCCAAGACCGCTCAGTACGTTCGCCTGAGCCGCGTCCTGGGCGGACTTCCTGAACTCCGGCGCGCTCTTTCCCAAGGTGATCTGAGCTGGACCAAGGCCCGCGTGGTCGCGCGAGTCGCTACCACCGCCACCGAAAGAACCTGGATCGACCTGGCGAAGCAGGGGGGCCGGCGGGAACTGGAACGACGGGCGAAGGCGGCGCGGTTGAACATGAACCGTGCCCGGTCGAGTCAGGCGGTCATTTCCCTCGGGGCCGCGTCCGCTGGCAACCTTTCCGCCTCGCCGGAGGCGGCCCGGCGGGGGAAGATCACGGGCGCCGACGGAGCCCGGGAGCCGGCAACCACGGCTGGATGTAACGGCGCCGCGACGTTCCCAGAAGGCGCTGCCCACCCCGCGACGATCCCGGAAGCCGTTGCCCATCCCGCGACGAACCCGGAAGCCGTTGCCCATCCCGGGACGGGTGGGCAAGGGGACGTCCTTGTGGGAAGCGATCCGTCCGGTGGCACGCCAACCATGAACGGCGCAACCCGAGGTTCAGGCCCGGACGCTCAAAGGGACGTTCTCCAGGATCTCCAGACCGGGCGACACCATCTGGCGGGTACCGACCGGCCCCCCGACCTGGAGGTCCCCGTCCAGGTGAGCGTGCGCTTCTCCCCCGAGCAGTACGCCCGCTACGAAGCACTTCTCGAAGCCGCTCGGAAGCGGGGCGCCCGGGCGAGTCGTGAGGAGCTTCTGCTGAAGGCCCTCAGCGGGCTGGTGGAGGCGTTGGCGGACGACCGGCGCGGTCCGGGCTCCGCGAGCCGAGGCGAGGCCGGCGGCCAGAAGCAAACCGGGACCCGGGTCCAAGGGGAGCATGGCTACCGGAGGGCGGGAAACGCTTCTCCAGCGGAAGGGACCCGGTCCGATCGATCAAGGGCCGCGCCGCTCTACCAGGTGGTGGTAGGACTATGCGAATCGTGCGGTGCCGGAAGCGTGGTGACCAGCCGCGGAGCCCGGGCGCTGGGCGAGAGCACGCTTCGAGCCATCCTTTGCGATTCCCGCGTACATCGGCGTGGCGCGAGGAACCGGGCCACCATCCCGCCCTCGGTGCGGCGGGCCGTGCTCGACCGGGATCGGCATCGGTGCCGTATGCCCGGATGCGGTAGCGCGCACTTTCTCCAGGTCCACCACCTGGTGCCGCGTGAAGCGGGTGGGTCGAACCAGCCCGACAATCTCGTCACCCTGTGCTCCGGATGCCATCGGGCACTCCACCGGACAGGAGAGAATCGACTGACGCAGGTATTTCTGGCAGAACGCGCGCGCAGAACCCGACCGCCGGAGAAGGCAACCATGGTGGGATGATCGCGCTATCCCGAAGCTGTGGGGCTCCGCGGCCGCGGCCGCGGTCGCGATTGCCGGGAGCCGCCCTCGCGCGGGCTTGGCCGTCGCCCACGCGCACGGTGGCGGTGGGAACCCGGGCCGCCCCTGCCCGCGGACACGGCGGCAACTTGAGGCTGGAGGAGTGGGTCGCCCACGTGCCAGGGGAGCCGGGCCGCACCCCTCCCTGCGCGTGCGGCGGCAGTCGGAGCCGGGCCGCCGTCGCCCACGCGCACGGTGGCGGTGGGAACCCGGGCCGCCCCTGGCCGCCCCTGCCCGCGGACACGGCGGACGAAGCTGGAAACACGCCGGCGGCTCGGAGCCGGAGAGCGGGGTGGCCTGGAGCCGGAGCGTGACGCGGATCGAAGCTGGAAACACGCCGGCGGCTCGGAGCCGGAGAGCGGGGTGGCCTGGAGCCGGAGCGTGACGCGGATCGAAGCTGGAAACACGCCGGCGGCTCGGAGCCGGAGAGCGGGCCGCCCCTGCCCGCGGACACGGCGGACGAAGCTGGAAACACGCCGCCGGCTCGGAGCCGGAGAGCGGGCTGGAAACACGCCGCCGGCTCGGAGCCGGAGAGCGGGGTGGCCCGGAGCCGGAGCGTGACGCGGATCGGAGCTGGAAACACGCCGGCGGCTCGGAGCCGGAGAGCGGGGCGGCCCGGAACTGGAGCGTGACGCGGATCGGAGCTGGAAACACGCCGGCGGCTCGGAGCCGGGGAGCGGGGTGGCCCGGAGCCGGAGCGTGACGCGGATCGAAGCTAGAAACACGCCGGCGGCTCGGAGCCGGAGAGCGGGGAGGCCCGGGGCCGGAACCGGAGCGCGGCGCGGAGCTGGGGAAACGGCGGCAACCCGGAACCGGGGAAACGGTGGCAACCCGGAACCGGAGAAACGGGCGGCCCGGCCGCGGCTTGTCCCGGCGTCGGCCGGATGCTAGCCTTCAGGGCTTGATCCGGCGGCCTTCGGACCGCCGCCATCCGCTCTTATTTCCGGGAATCATCGCAAGCGGGTACCCCCGTTTCCCCGTCCATTCCGCCGGACCGGTTCGCGCCGGCGCGGCCGGCCCCTCGCGGGCAAGGAGAACGACCTCATGGACTTGAAGAAGGTCGGAGTGGTCGGCTGCGGCCTCATGGGCTCGGGCATCGCCCAGATTTCCGCGCAGGCCGGCCTCGACGTGGTCATTCGGGAAGTGGACCAGGCCCTCCTCGACAAGGGGCTGGGCCGGATCCGGAAGTTCCTGGAGAGCGGGGTGGCCAAGGGCAAGTTGACCCGGGCCGACGCGGACTCGGTCCTGGGACGCATCCGCGGCACGGTTTCCCTGGAGGACCTCGCCGACCGCGACGTGGTGATCGAGGCGGTGACCGAGAACCTCGAGGTGAAGCGCGAGGTCTTCTCCATCCTCGACCGGGTCTGCCCCGCCGGGACCATCCTCGCCAGCAACACCTCCAGCCTCTCCATCACCGAGATGGCCGCGATGACTGCCCGCCCCGACCGGTTCGTCGGCCTCCACTTCTTCAATCCGGTGCCGCTCATGAAACTGGTGGAGGTGGTGAAGACGGTGCGGACGTCGCCGGAGACGGCGGAGAGGGCCATGGCCTTCGCCCGCGCCCTGGGCAAGCAGCCGATCCTCGCCAAGGACAGCCCGGGCTTCGTGGTGAACCTGCTGCTCGTGCCCTATCTTCTGGACGCGGTGCGCGCGCTGGAGAAGGGGGTGGCCTCGGTGGAGGACATCGACCTGGGGATGAAGCTGGGGACCGGCTACCCCATGGGGCCGTTCACGCTTCTCGACTTCGTGGGGCTCGACACGACTTACTACATCGCGAACATCATGTTCGACGAGTTCAAGAGCCCCCAGTACGCGGCGCCCACGCTGCTCAAGCGCATGGTGTACGCCGGCTATCACGGGCGGAAGAGCGGGAAGGGATTCTACGACTACTCCCAGGACCCGCCCCGGCCCACGGAGGGCCTGGTGGGATGAGCTACGAACATCTGCTCTACGAGGCCTCGGACGGGGTCGCCGTGATCACCCTAAACCGCCCGAAGGTGCTGAACGCCCTGAACACCGCGCTCATGGGCGAACTCGACCGCGCTGCCGCCGCCGCCAAGACGGACCCGGCGGTCCGCGTAGTCATCCTCACCGGGAGCGGCGAGAAGGCCTTCGCCGCCGGCGCCGACATCGGTGAGCTGGCCGTGCTGAGCCCGCTTCAGGCCGTGGAGTACGCCCGCCGCGGCCAGCGCATCACGCGGAACCTGGAGGAGCTGGGGAAGCCGGTGATCGCCGCGGTGAACGGGTTCGCGCTGGGGGGCGGGTGCGAGCTGGCCATGGCCTGCACGCTTCGCATCGCCGCCGCGAGCGCCCGGTTCGGCCAGCCCGAGGTGAGTCTGGGCATCATTCCCGGCTACGGCGGCACCCAGCGCCTCTCGCGGCTGGTGGGGAAGGGGCGGGCGCTCGACCTGGTATTGACCGGACGCATGGTGAATGCGGACGAGGCGCTGGCCATGGGGCTGGTGAACAAGGTGGTGCCCGCCGGGGACCTCTTGACCGAGGCCCGGGCCCTGGCCGCAACCCTCATGGAAAAGGGGCCGGTGGCGCTCGCTCTCACCATGCAGGCGGTCCACGGCGGGATGGAGATGGCGCTGGAGGATGCGCTCAACTGGGAGGCGCACCTCTTCGGCCTCTCCGCCGCCACCGAGGACAAGACCGAGGGCACCCGCGCCTTCCTGGAGAAACGCAAGGCCGTCTTCCACGGACGCTGACCCCGGAGCGGACGTCCGGGGAGCGAACAACCGGGGGTGCGGACGTCCGAGGAGCGAACGTCCGGCGGAGCGAACCTCCGGGGGTGCGAACGTCCGGCGGGGCGAACCTCCGGCGGAGCGAACGTCCCCGGAGTCGCCCCGCGGACGAACGAGAAAGGAACGCGATCATGGCCAAGGCCGTCTACATCGTCCACGGCGCCCGCACCCCGATGTGCGAGTACGAGGGATCCAAGACCGGGGACGGCGAGCCCGGAGGCGCGCTGGGCCGGGTGAGCGCGCTCGACCTGGGCGCGGCGGCCTCGCGCGAGGCGCTGAAGCGCGCCGGGATCGCCCCCGACCGCGTGGACCAAGTCGTGTTCGGCAACGTCATGCAGACCTCCGGCGACGCCATCTACGGCGCCCGGCACATCGGGCTCAAGGCCGGGGTGCCGGTGCCGGTCCCCGCGCTGACCGTGAACCGGCTCTGCGGCTCGGGGGTGCAGTCGGTGATCAACGCCGCCGAGGAGATCCTCCTCGGCGAGGCGCGGATCGTGCTTGCCGGCGGCACCGAGAACATGAGCCAGGCCCCCCACGTCGTCCGGGGCGCCCGCCGCGGGTTCAAGCTCGGCCAGGGCGCGCTCGAGGATTCGCTCATGGTCGGGCTTCTCGACACCCAGTGCGGGCTCTACATGGCCCAGACCGCGGAGAAGCTGGCCGGGAAGTATGCGGTGTCGCGCGAGGAGCAGGACCTCTACGCCCTGCGCAGCCACTCCGAGGCCACCCGCGCCCAGAAGGACGGCATCTTCGCCGAGGAGATCGTCCCGGTGGAGGTGCCCGCCGGCCGCGGCCGCACGGTCCTGGTGGAGCGCGACGACCACATGCGCACTCATACCACCATGGAGCAGCTGGCCAAGCTCCCCCCCGCCTTCAGCAAGGAGGGGTCGGTCACCGCCGGCAACGCCAGCGGAATCGTGGACGGCGCGGCGGCGCTGGTGGTGGCGGACGAGGCCTCGGTCCGGGAAGCGGGCGCCGAGCCCCTGGCGCGGATCGTCTCCTGGGCGTTCGTGGGCGTGGAGCCCTCCGAAATGGGAATCGGCCCCGCCCCGGCCATCCGCAAGGCGCTCCAGAAGGCCGGGCTGAACATCGCCGACGTGGACCTGTTCGAGATCAACGAGGCCTTCGCCGCGCAGTATCTATCGGTGGAGAAGGAGCTCGGCCTGGACCGGGCAAAGGTGAACGTGAACGGCGGCGCCATCGCCCTCGGGCACCCCCTGGGGGCGACCGGCGCGCGGCTGCTCTTGACCCTGGGCCTGGAGATGAAGCGCCGAGGCGTCCAGCGCGGCGTGGCCAGTGCCTGCATCGGCGGCGGACAGGGGATCGCCATGGTGATCGAGCGGCCCTGACGCTCGGCGGCCCCGGGACCGCCGCCCTCCCGAACCGGGGGCGAGCCGCCCCCTGGAGAGACTCGATTGAAGAGCTACAACATCGCCGTCATCGGCGGTGACGGGATCGGTCCCGAGGTCACCGCCGAAGCCCTCAAGGTGCTCGACGCCGCCGGCGAGCGGTTCGGGTTCGCGATCAAGCCCACCCACTACCCGTGGAGCGGCGACCACTACCTGAAGACCGGCGTGCTCATGCCCGACTCCGCCTACGACGAGTACCGCCAGCACGATGCGATCCTGCTGGGGGCGATCGGGGATCCCCGGCTCGAGACCGGGCTCCTGGAGCGCGCGGTGGTGGCGGGCTGCCGGTTCCAGCTGGACCTCTTCGTGAACCTGCGCCCGATCAAGCTCTACGCCGAGCACCTCTGCCCGCTCAAGAACGTGACCCCGGAGATGGTCGACATGCGGATCATCCGGGAGAACACCGAGGACCTCTACGTGGGCATCCACGGCTTCTTCAAGAAGGGGACCCCGGACGAGGTGGCGATCCAGGAACTGGTGCTCACCCGCAAGGGGACCGAGCGGGTCATCCGCTACGGGTTCGAGCTGGCCCGCACCCGGCCCCGGAAGAAGCTCACCATGGTGGACAAGGCCAACGCGGTGCGCGCGTACGACCTCTGGACCCGGACCTTCGCCGAAGTGGGCGCCGAGTACCCCGACGTCGAGCAGGACCACGCCTACGTGGACGCGACCACCATGTGGCTGGTGAAGAACCCGGACTGGTTCGACGTGGTGGTGGTCCCCAACATGTTCGGAGACATCATCACCGACCTGGGAGCCATGATCCAGGGCGGGATGGGGGCGGCCGCCAGCGCCAACATCCACCCCGGCAAGGCGGGCATGTTCGAGCCGATCCACGGCTCCGCCCCCAAGTACGCGGGGAAGAACGTGGCCAACCCGGTGGCGGCGGTGGCCTCGGCCCAGGAACTGCTGGCCTTCGTGGGGGAGAAGGAGGCCTCCGCGGCGGTGGAGCAGGCCATCGCCGGGAACCTCCGCAGCCGGAAGATCCCCGCGCTGACCGCCAACTGCGGGCTCGGGACCGACCAGATCGGGGACATCTTGGCCGCCTCCGTCCGGGGATGAACGGGCCCGCGGGGTGGCCGGACCCCCGGGTGAGCGGAGCCGGCGGGGCGGCCGGGGCCCCCTGGTGGGCGGAGCCCGCGGGGCGGCCGGGGCCCCCGGGCGGGTCTTGGAACACCGTGCTATACTCGCCGGTTCCTCGTCGTGTCCGATCCGCGAGAGTGGCGGAACTGGCAGACGCGCTGGACTTAGGATCCAGTGGGGCGACCCGTGGGGGTTCGAGTCCCCCCTCTCGCACCAGCGCCGGGCGGGCGGAGGGGGCGCCGCGGGACCGGTCTCCCCTCCACAGTAACTGATTGTCTAACAACGGATTATTGAATGAACGAGGAGACGGCAAGCGCGATGAAGGTCACGGTCAAGGAAGAGCCTGCCTGGAGACGGGTGCTCGACATCGAGGTCGATCCGGCGGTGGTGGACCGGGAGCTGGACCGGGTGGTGGAGGCGTATCGCCGCCGGCTGGCCCTCCCCGGGTTTCGTAAGGGCAAGGTGCCGGCCCAGTTGGCCCGAAAGCACATGGGCGAGGACCTGGAGGGCGAGGTGCTCCGGCGGGTCCTGCCCGACGCCCTCGACCAGGCCTTCAAGGACCACGACCTGAAGCCCATCGGCGACCCCCGGATCACCAACCTCCGGTTCACCCCCGGCGAGCCCCTGGCGTTCACCGCCACTGTGGAAGTCGCCCCGGAGATCGAGGTCTCGGGCTACGAAGGGCTCAAGCTCACCCGCGTCCAACCCGAAATCCAGGAAGAAGATGTGAACAAGGTCCTGGACGAGCTCCGGGACCGGAACGCGGAGCTGGAAGAGGTGGAGCGCCCCGCTCACGGCGGGGACGTGGTGCTCGTCCGATACCGCGAACTGAACGAGCAGGGGGCGGCCCGGCCCGACGAGGAGCCGGTGGAGGTTTCCTTGGAACTGGGCAGCGCGCGGACCCCCGACAGCTTCAACGCCGAACTCCAGGGCTCGGTGGTGGGGGACATGAAGAAGATCCCCCTGGACTACCCCGCCGACTACGAGGACCCGGAGCTGGCCGGCACCCACCGCACCTTCCACGTCACCGTGGCCAAGGTGCAGGAGAAAGTCTGGCCCGCCCCCGACGACGCGTTCGCGAAGAAAGTGCTCGGCACCGAGGACGCCGTCCTGGACGACCTCAAGTCGCGCATCCGCCTGAACCTCGAGGGCGAGGCGCGCATGCACTCCCTGCAGCACCTGGAACAGAACCTGGTGAACCGTCTGCTGGAGCTGAACCCGATGGAGCTTCCCCGGGGCGTGGTGGAATCCACCCTGGACCGGATGATGGAGCGGGCCCGGCGCGAGAGCCCGGACATGCCCCCCGACGAGGAGGCCCGGATCCGCGAGGGATACCGGAGCCACGTGGAGAACCACTACCGGGTGGAACTCCTCATGGACGCCATCGGCCGCAAGGAGGGGATCGAGGTCACCGACCAGGACCTGGACGAGGAACTCAAGTCCTTCGCGGAGCGCGAGAACCAGAATCTGGCCCAGGTCCGGGGCCGGCTCAAGCGCGACGGCCAGCTGGAGCGTCTCCGGGATGATTTGTTCCGGCGGCGAATCCTCGATAGACTCGTGGAGAAGGCCGAGGTCACCGTGGTCAGGGGCGACCACGGGCACGGCCCGGAGGAACACGCTTAATGTCGCTGGTACCGATCGTCGTCGAGCAATCGGCGCGCGGGGAGCGGGCGTACGACATCTACTCCCGCCTGCTGAAGGACCGGATCATCTTCCTGGGAACGGTGGTGGACGACGTGGTCGCCAACCTGATCATCGCCCAGCTCCTGTTCCTGGAACACGAGGATCCGGACAAGGACATCCACCTCTACATCAACAGTCCCGGCGGCTCGGTGACCGCGGGGCTCGGCATCTACGACACCATGCAGTTCATCCGGCCGGACGTGGCCACTACCTGCATGGGCCAGGCGGCGAGCATGGGGGCCCTGCTCCTCACCGCGGGAGCGGCGGGGAAGCGGTCCATCCTGCCCAACGCCCGGGTGATGATCCATCAGCCCCTGGGCGGCACCCAGGGCCAGGCCTCGGACGTGGAGATCTATACTCGGGAGATCCTCACCATCCGCGACCGGCTGAACCAGATCCTGGTCAAGCACACCGGCCAGGACCTGGAACGGATCCAGAAGGATACGGACCGGAACTTCTTCATGTCCGGAGATCAGGCGAAGGAGTACGGTATCGTGGATGAGGTAATCCTAAAGCGGTCAAACGATTAGGCCGATACCGGTGGGACGGTCGTTTGGCTGCTGAGACCACCCGATGAGGAATGGATGAAGAAGCGCGTGTCCACGCCACACCCGATCAAATGTTCATTTTGCGGACGCGGACAGGATGAGGTCAGCCGGCTCGTCTCCGGGCCCTCGGTCTACATCTGTTCGGAGTGCGTGAAGCTCTGCAACGACATCCTCGACGGGGAGGCCGACCGCGACATCCCCGTGGGCCGTGAAGGCCTGCCCAAGCCGTCCGAGATCAAGCGCATTCTCGATGAATACGTGATCGGCCAGGAGGGAGCCAAGAAGACGCTGGCGGTGGCGGTCTACAACCACTACAAGCGTATCTTCAGCCCGCCGATCAAGGACGACGTGGAGCTGGAGAAGTCCAACATCCTGCTGGTCGGCCCCACCGGCACCGGCAAGACCCTGCTCGCCCAGACCCTCTCCCGGATTCTCAAGGTTCCCTTCGCCATCATCGACGCCACCTGTCTCACCGAGGCCGGCTACGTGGGCGAGGACGTGGAGAACATCCTGGTGCGGCTGCTCCAGGCGGCGGACTTCAACCTGGTCAACGCCGAGCACGGGATCGCCTACATCGACGAGATCGACAAGGTCTCGCGCAAGAGCGAGAACCCCTCCATCACCCGCGACGTGAGCGGGGAGGGGGTGCAGCAGGCGCTGCTGAAGATCCTCGAGGGCACGGTGGTGAACGTGCCTCCCCAGGGCGGGCGCAAGCACCCGCAGCAGAAGTACATCGAGGTCAACACCAAGGACATCCTGTTCATCTGCGGCGGCGCCTTCGAGGGGCTGGAGAAGATCGTGGAGCGGCGGATCGGCCGCAAGGAAATGGGCTTCGGGGCCCACATCGAGAGCAACAAGAAGCGGAACCTCGGCGAGATCCTCAAGCACGTGGAGCCCGAGGACCTGCTCCGGTACGGCCTCATCCCCGAGCTGGTGGGACGGCTTCCCGTCATGGCGAGCCTGGACAGCCTGGACGAGGTCGCCATGGTGGAGATCCTTACCAAGCCCAAGAATGCGATCAGCAAGCAGTACAAGAAGTTCTTCGAGATGGAAGGCGTGGAGCTGCATTTCTCCGAAGCCGCGCTCAAGGCGATCGCCCAGGTGGCCATGGCCCGGGGCACCGGGGCCCGCGGACTGCGGGCGGTGCTGGAAGAGGCCATGCTCGACATCATGTACGACGTCCCCTCGCAGGAGGGGGTGACCCATGTGGAGATCACCGAGGACGTGATTCGCAAGAAGGCCCCCCCGGTGGTCACTTGGAGCCGCGAGAGCAAGAAGAAGGGCGCCTGATCCCACCGTCCCGCCGGGGAGAGGACGCGACGCGCGGATCCGGCGCCGGCCGGGCTCCCGGCGGATCGGCGAGGACCGCCGGGCCGGAACCCAGTTCCGGCCCGCACGTATTTTCGGGGGCGCGGTCGCCGCGCCCCGGATTCCAGGGGAACGGATGAACGATTCCATGCACATCGAACGCGACGGCGAGATCATCGACATCGAGGAGAAGCTGCCGCTGTTGCCGCTCCGGGACGTGGTGCTCTTCCCGCACATGACGGTGCCGCTCCTGGTGGGGCGCATGCCTTCGGTCAACGCCATCGAGGAGGCGGTGGCCGGCAACCGGATCCTGTTCGCCACCGCCCAGAAGCGGCCGGACGTGGTCGACCCCCAGAAGGACGACCTCTACCGCCTGGGCACGGTGGTGCGGGTGCTGCAGCTCTTCCGCCTCCCCGACGGCACCATGCGGGTGTTGGTGGAGGGACTCGCCCGCGCCCGGGTCCGCCGCTTCCTGAGCGCCGACGACTACTACCTGGCCCGGGTCGAGGTGCTGGAGGAGGAGTTCGAGGAGGGTTCGGAGATCGAGGCCCTCACGCGGGCGGCCTCCGCCGCCTTCAACGAGTACGTGCACCTGAACCGGCGCGTCTCCGACGAGGTGCTGCTCACCGTCAACAACATCACCGACCCGGTGGTTTTCTCCTACACCGTGGCCAACCACATGCAGATCAAGGTAGCGGCCAAGCAGGAGATCCTGGAGCTGGAGTCGGTGAGCAGCCGGCTCGCCCACCTGAGCCAGATCCTCCAGTCCGAGCTGGAGATCGTGAAGCTGGAGCGCAAGATCGAGGGGCAGGTTCGCTCGCAGGTCCACAAGAACCAGAAGGAGTTCTACCTCAACGAGCAGCTCAAGGCGATCCGCAAGGAGCTGGGTTACCAGAACGAGTTCGCGGGCGAGATCGAGGAGGTGGAGCGCCTCATCAAGCGATCCCAGATGCCCAAAGAAATCCGCGAGAAGGCGGAGAAGGAACTCGACCGCCTGGGCAAGATGTCGTTCATGTCGCCGGAGGCGACCGTGCTCCGCACCTACCTGGACTGGATGGTGACGGTGCCGTGGAAGAAGCGCACCGACGACAACATGGACCTGGTGGCGGTGAAGCGGATCATGGACGAGGACCACTTCGGCCTGAAGAAGGTCAAGGAGCGGATCCTGGAGTACCTGGCCGTGGTCAAGCTGTCCGGCCAGATCAAGGGCCCCATTCTCTGCTTCGTGGGGCCGCCCGGAGTGGGCAAGACCTCGCTCGGAAAGTCGATCGCGCGCTCCATGGGGCGCCGGTTCGTGCGCATGTCCCTGGGCGGGGTGCGCGACGAGGCGGAGATCCGCGGCCACCGCCGGACCTACATCGGCTCCATGCCCGGACGCATCATCCAGGCCATGAAGCGGGCCGGAGTGGTCAACCCGCTCATCCTGCTGGACGAGGTGGACAAGCTGGGATCGGACTGGCGGGGCGACCCCGCCGCCGCGCTTCTGGAAGTGCTCGATCCCGAGCAGAATTCCACCTTCAACGACCATTACATGGAGGTGGACTACGACCTCTCGCAGGTCCTGTTCATCACCACCGCCAACTACCGGCCGGCGATCCCGCCCCCGCTCCTGGACCGGATGGAGATCATCGAACTCCCCGGCTACCTGGCCACCGAGAAGCTCTCCATCGCCAAGGACTTCCTGGTGCCCAAGCAGATCGAGCGGAGCGGGCTGGAGAAGGGCGACCTGGAGCTGGGGGACCCCGCGATCAAGGAGATCATCTCCGGCTATACCCGCGAGGCGGGGGTCCGGAACCTGGAGCGGGAGATCGGGGCGATCGCGCGCAAGGTCGCCCGCAAGAAGGCCGAAGGCTCGGGAAGGTTCCCGGTGAAGGTCACGCTCAAGAAGATCCCCGGCCTCCTGGGGCCGCCCCGCTTCCTGGAGAGTCCGCTGGAGCGGCGCTTCCGCGTGGGAGTGGCCAACGGGCTTGCCTGGACCGAGGCCGGCGGCGACGTGATGACCATCGAGGTCACCACCGTTCCCGGCAAGGGGACCCTCAACCTCACCGGCAAGCTGGGCGAGGTGATGCGGGAATCGGGGGTCGCGGCCATGACCTACGCCCGGAAGAACGCGGAGGCGTGGGGTCTGGGCAAGTGGTTCTACCAGGACATCGACATCCACATCCACGTGCCGGAGGGGGCCATTCCCAAGGACGGGCCCTCGGCCGGGATCACCATGGCCACCGCGCTGGTGTCGGCGTTGACCGGCGTGCCCACCAAACCCGACGTGGCCATGACCGGCGAGATCACGCTTCGCGGCACCGTGCTGCCGATCGGCGGCCTCACCGAGAAGGTGGTGGCGGCGAAGCAGGCGGGAGCGAAGGTCATCGTGATCCCGAAGGGGAACGTGAAGGATCTCAGCGAGATTCCCGCCGAGGTGCGCCGGGGGCTTGAGTTCGTGCCGGTCGAGCACATGGACGAGGTGCTCCACCACGCTCTGGAAATGGTCCCCACCGCGCTCGAAACCGAGCCCGGCCGCCGGAGCGGGCCGGTCCCGGAGCGCCCGAGAAGCTACACCCGGCACTGATCCGGCTGAACCGGCGTCGCCACCGGCATTTGAAAAGCGTAGGGTTATCCGACGGATTCCGGGGCGGGAGCTGCGAGCTTCCGCCCCATTCGATTGGGCGGTAATGGTTTAAAGGCATCGCGCTCCGTCGGGGTGATGACCGCCCGGGCGGGGGCGGAGTTACGGGGCCTAACCTCTTGTCAGACTAAGTCTTGGTGGAGGGTCCCAAGGGGGTGTCGGTATCCTTGACGGCTTCCCGGAGCCGGGACCCGAACCCCGGGATCGGAAATTTCCCGAACCTGGTATCAAGTCCTTGTAAATGAATCGATTACGTCCTCGAGCAAAATCCCCGCCGGGTCCAGGCATGCTTCCTGCTCTGTGATAGGTACGGGACGGGTACGCATTCTACGGTCGTCTCGCGCTGTCAAAACGAATCGGAACCATCCTCGAAGGGGGAATTTGGCTATGAAAAAGCTTCTTGTGTTTGGACTTACGGGGGTCTTGGCCCTCGGCATGGCCGGGGTGGCCTCGGCATCTTTGATCCAGATCCAATTCAGCGGGCTCGACCTGGTCTATGACGGCTCCGCCATCTACGACGCGGGCGTTCACAACTCGGCCTCCACCGGGAATCCGACCGACGCGGACCAGCTCCTCACCATGAGCTTCCTGCAGGACGCCGTGCCTCTGGGAACCCTCAGCAGCAACATCTTCGCCGACCTCTACATCCCGGGCGTGCAGAACATCCCGGTGGCCGGCGGAACCGTCTACAGCATGAACCCGTACACCGGGTTCGGCCTGGACCTGCTGACCTCGAACAGCAACCCCGGTTGGGGGTTGGCGCTGCAGTTCACGAGCCCGGTCGAACTGATCTACACCGCCGGTGGGACCATGAAGATCCAGGCCAACGCGACGACGACCAGCATTTCGCACCAGGCTCTTCCTTACGGGCTGAACATCGGCACGCCGGTCACCATCTCGCTGACCGCGAACGTGATTGACTTCGGGCAGGACGGCGGCTTTGTCACGCGGTTCACTGCGGCCGGCCCCGGCGAAGTGGATGCTCCGGCATCGACCGTGCCCGAGCCCGGAACCCTTATGCTCCTGGGCATGGGGCTCCTCGGCGGGGGCGGGCTGCTTGCGCGGCGCCGCCGCAAGTAAGACGACGTTTCGGCGTAAGTAATCGGCTTCGCCATCCTCCGTTCCGATTCGTGGCCGGGGCCCCGGTAATCCGGGGCCCCGGTTTTTCGTGCCCGGCGCCGCGGGGGACCGCTCCGCTGGGGACCGCTCCGCTGGGGACCGCTCCGCGGGGGATAGCTCCGCGGGGGATAGCTCCGCGGGCGATAGCTCCGCGGGGGATGGCGCCGCGGGGGATAGCTCCGCGGGGGATGGCGCCGCGGCTCCGGCTTCGGTCAGAGAGGGCGTTCCACCCCTGGCCGAATCCCTGCGATTCTTTCGGCGTTCTTCTGCCGAACCCATAAGCCGTTTCCTTTCGGCGCTTTACCGATGTCGGAATCGCGAACTTCTTTGATCCGGCGCCACCCCGGCTCCGAGCCGGCCGGCCGTGGGCGGTGTCGCTCCAAGACGCCGCGGGCGTGGGGGTTGGAATCGGCTCCGGGCGCTTCCCCGAGCGAAGGCACGCTTCATGCTTTCGGGGCCGGAGATCATGTGTAATCGATCGATCCGCTCTCACCGGGGAATCGGAATCCATCTGGAGGGAGGTTCGACTCCGAACGGCGACTCCCATCGCATCCTTATGCTCCTCGAAAGGAGAAACCTTCACATGAAGACTGCCTTCATCAGCGTCCTTACGGCGTCCCTGGCCGTCGGCCTGGCCGGCCTGGCCTCGGCGTCCATGGTCCAGATTCAATTCACCGGGCTCGATATCGTCTACGATGGATCCGCCATCTACGACACGGGCGTTCACAACACCACCTCGACCGGAAATCCCGCGGACGCCGATCCGTTGCTCACCATGAGCTTCCTCGAGGACGGCACGTCGCTCGGGACCCTCACCAGCGACATCTTCGCCGACCTCTACATTCCCGGGGTCCAGAACATCCCGGTAAGCGGCGGCACGGTCTACAGCATGAACCCGTACACCGGGTTCGGGCTCGACCTCCTGACCTCGAGCAACAACCCCGGCTGGGGGTTGGCGCTTCAGTTCACCTCCCCGGTCGAGATCATCTACACCGCCGGCGAAAGAACGAAGATCCAGGCCAGCGGGATCACCACCAGCATCACCAACCAGCACCTGCCGTTCGGATTGGCCGTCGGCACGCCGGTGACCTTCTCCCTGACCTCGAACGTCGTGACCTCGAGCGACAACGGGAGCTTCCTCACCCATTTCACCGCCGCCGGGCCGAGCGAGGTTGACGCTCCCGTCGAAGCCTCCACCGTGCCCGAGCCCGGGAGTCTTCTGCTTCTGGGGATGGGGCTTTTGGGGGGAGGCGGCGTGCTCAGGCGCCGCAAGCGACGGTAGAGCCTGCGCGCTGACCTCCATTCCGATTCCCACCCGAGGCTCCGGGAAACCGGGGCCTCGGGCCATTCAGCCCGCCGGCGGCTCAACGCGCGAGCGGCTCAACGCATCATCGCGCCAGCGGCTCAACGCCAGCGGGTCAGCGCATCAGCGCACCAGCGGGCCAGCGCGGAGGCCACCCGGGCACCTCGAGCGCCGCGCCCCGCGCCCCCGGGTCCTGCACCGCACCCCGGGACCGGCGCCGCGCGCCCCCGCGCCCTGCACCGCACCCCGGGACCGGCGCCGCGCCCCGCGCGCCCGGGTCCTGCACCGCATCCCGGGACCGGCGCCCCACGCGCCGCGCGCCCCACGCGCCGCGCGCCCCCGCGCCCCGCCGCCTGCGTTTCCGTTCGGTGAATCCCGTCACCGCTTGGGGAGCTGCTTCGCCTCCGGGCGCGACGTGCGGCAAACGACCTAAGGCCGCGAGCGGTTCGCGGGTAGGTGAACCTGCGTAGTCGCGATACGCAACGGCCGGGAAATCTCCGAAAATGAAACCGGATTCTCTTGAGTTCCGGCCCTCCCCGCGGGAGTAGGATGAAAGAAGGATCGTTCACTCACGCCGGGTTCGTTGTGCACTTATCAAGGAATCGGAAGCCCTACTTGAAGGGGGACTCAGGCCGGCAATGGAATCGCTCATCGCATTACCTTCGCTCCTGGAAAGGAGATTATTTTGAAATGAAGGCAATTTTCCTTGGCACCGTTGTCGCGGCCGTGGCCATCGGTTCGGCCGGGGCAGCCGCCGCGTCCATGGTTCAGATCCAATTCACCGGACTCAATCTCGTCTATGACGGCTCCGCCATCTACGACGCAGGCGTCCACAACACCGCCTCGACCGGGGACCCGGCCGATGCGGATCCGCTGCTCACCATGAGCTTCCTCGAGGACGGAACCTCCCTGGGGACGCTCACCAGCGACATCTACGCCGATCTCTACATCCCCGGGGTGCAGAACATCCCCACGACCGGCGGGACGGTATACAGCATGAACCCGTACACCGGGTTCGGCCTCGACCTCCTGACCTCGAGCAACAATCCGGGGTGGGGTTTGGCGCTTCAGTTCACCTCGCCGGTCGAGGTGATCTACACCGACAATCAGACCATGAAGATCCAGGCCAACGGGGTCGCCGGTCTCATCGCCAACCAGAACCTGCCGTTCGGACTCCAGCTCGGCACGCCGGTGACGTTCTCGGTCACCTCGAACGTCACCGACTACGGGACCGACGGGAACTTCATGAGCAGGTTTACCGCGGCCGGACCCGCGGAGGTGGACGCCAGCGCCGCCTCCTCCGTTCCGGAACCGGGTTCCCTGCTCCTGTTGGGCCTGGGGCTTCTCAGCGGCGGCGGGCTGGCCTCCCGCCGCCGGCGCAGGTAGCCGGCGCGTCCGTCCTCCTTCAATCCGACTCCGACCGGGGGCCCCGATCTGCCGGGGCCCCCTCTTTCCGGCGAGCGGGGGACCAAGAGAGCCCCGGGCGGTCACCGCTCCGCCGCGCGGCCCCGAGCGGGATCAAGGCTCCTCCGCCCCGCGCCGCCCCCCCCACGCGCGCCCCGCGCCGCGCCGCCCCCAGGAAACCCGATCCTCCGCGCCGCCCAACCGCCCCTTCCCACGCGCGCGCCGCACGGCCCGGCCGCCCCCCCACGCCCGCGCCGCGCCGCGCCGCGCCGCCCCCCAGATAGCCCGTTCCCCCGCGCCGCCCCGACCGCCCCCCCAAGCGCGCCGCACCCGGCAATCTCCCTTCGGCTCCTCCGCGGCCCCCATGTATAATCACCGGCTGTTCTTGATCCGCGTCGTCCTCACGCGTCACCGCGGGCGGCCCACCGGCCGCCGGTTCCCGCCGGAGGTTGCACTTTGGGCTCGACACAGGAACGCTTGTTCACGCCGGGGCCGACCCCGCTTCCCGATTCGGTGCGGGAGATCCTGGGGCGGCCGATCCTCCACCACCGCACCGCCGAGTTCCAGACCGTGCTCGCGCGGGTCACCGCGGGGCTCATGCGGCTCTTCGAGACCCGCCAGCCGGTGTTGACCCTCACCGGGAGCGGGAGCGCGGGGATGGAGGCGCTGGTGGTCAATCTCGCCAGCCCCGGCGAGACGGTGGCGGTGCTGAACGCGGGGAAGTTCGGCGAGCGCTGGCTCGGCCTCGCCCGGGCCTACGGCCTCAAGGTGGTGGAGCTGGCCCGCCCCTGGGGAGCGTCCTTCACCGCGGAGGAGGTAGGCCGGTTCCTGGACAAGGAGGGCGCGGCCGCCACCCTGGTCCTGGCCACCCACAGCGAGACCTCGACCGGGGCGCTCCACGATCTGGAGGGCATCGCGGCCGCCGTTCGCGAGCGGGGGCGGCTCCTGGTCGCCGACGTGGTGACCTCGTTCGGCGTGCACCCGGTCCGCTTCGACACCTGGGGCCTGGGGGCGGCGGTGACCGGCTCGCAGAAGGGGCTCATGCTTCCCCCCGGCCTCGCCTTCACCGTCCTGAGCGAGGCGGCGTGGGAGCGCACCCGGAAGGCGACCCTGCCCCGCTTCTACCTGGACCTGAACCGCGCCCGCGCCTCCCTCAACAAGAACGCGACCCCCTTCACCCCCGCGGTGCCCCTGGTGCTGGCCCTGGAGGAATCGATACGGATGATCGAGAAGGAGGGGCTGTCCGAGGTCCACGCGCGCCACGCGCGCCATGCCGGGGCGTGCCGGGCGGCGATGGGGGCGCTCGGCCTCCCGCTCTTCGCCGAGAGCCCCTCGAACGGCGTGACCGCGGTCCGCGCCCCCGAGGACCGCGACAGCCAGGAGGTGGTCAAGCTTCTTCGTGAGAAGCACGGCATCCGGATCGCCGGCGGACAGGAGCCGATGAAGGGAAAGCTCTTCCGGCTGGGCCACATGGGGCATTACGCCGACGGCGACATCCGCGGCCTGGTGGCGGCGCTGACCGGCGTTCTCCTCGAGTTGGGGTGGGCCGAGGGGGGCGACGCGATGGGGGCCGCGGAGCGCGAGCTGGACCGGGTGGAACCCGGGGACCGGTCCGAGGCCTCGGCGTGAGGCCGCCGGCCCCCCGGACGAGGCGATCGCCGTGACTCCCGACGCCGTGACTCCCGACGCCGTGACTCCCGACGAACGGTGGGTGGTGCTGGTCACCGATCCCCTGGACGAGGAGGGCCTCGGCGTCCTCGCGGCCGAGCCCCGGTTCGAGGTGCGGGTGCGGGCGGGAGCGAAGGGCGACGACCTCCTGCGCGAGATGTCCGAGGCCCACGCGCTCCTCGTCCGGAGCGGAACCCGGGTGACCGCGGAGGTGCTGGCGGCGGCGCCGCGCCTCAAGCTGGTGGGCCGCGCCGGCACCGGGGTGGACAACATCGACGTCGCCGCCGCCACCCGGCGCGGGGTGGCGGTGATGAACACCCCGGGCGGGAACTCGATCGCCGCCGCCGAGCACACCTGGGCGCTCATGCTCGCGCTCTTCCGCAACGTCCCCGCCGCCGCCCGCGACCTGGCCGGGGGGAACTGGAACCGCAAGAAGTACATGGGGCGCGAGCTCCAGGGGAAGGTGCTGGGGGTGGTAGGTTTCGGCCGGATCGGCCGCGAGGTGGCCGCCCGCGCCCGCGCCTTCGGCATGGGGGTGCTGGTCGCCGATCCCTTCGTGACCGCGTCGGTGGCGCGGGAGCACGACGCCCGCCTGGTGGAGCTTCCCGGGCTTCTGGCCGCGGCCGACGTGGTGAGCCTTCACGTCACCCTCACCCCCGAGACCCGGCACCTCATCGACGCCTCCGCGCTGGCGGCGATGAAGCCGGGGGCGGTGATCGTCAACTGCGCCCGGGGAGGGCTGGTGGACGAGGACGCGCTCCTGGCCGCGCTGGAAAGCGGCCGCCTCGGCGGCGCCGCCCTCGACGTGTTCGAGACCGAGCCCCCGCCGCCCGGCCCGCTCCTCGCCCATCCCCGGGTGGTGGCCACCCCGCACCTGGGCGCCTCCACCCAGGAGGCGCAGCGGAACGTCGCGCTCGAGATCGTGGAGCAGGTGCGCGACTACTTCCTCCGCGGCGAGGTGCGGAACGCGGTGAACCTCCCCGCCCTCAGCGCCGAACGTTACGCCCAGGTCCGGCCCTACCTGGAGCTGGCGGAGCGGCTGGGGAGCCTGGCCGCTCAGATCGCCGGCCCGCGTCCGGAGCGGGCCGAGATCACCTTCCGCGGGGAGTGCACCGATCTCCCCCGCGTCCCGGTCACCGCCGCCGCCCTGGTGGGGATCCTCGGCCGGGCCCCGGGCGGGGCCTCGGTCAACTTCGTCAACGCCCGGTTCCTGGCCGGGGAGACCGGCCTCGAGGTGGAAGAGAAGGCGATGGAGAAGGCGGGGGACCACGCCGGCCTGATCGAGCTCCGGCTTTCCGGGGCCGGCGGCGCGGCCTCGGTGGCGGGAACGGTGACCGCAGCCGGCAACCTCCGCCTGGCGCGCTGGGAAGGGCTCGGCCTGGATGCGCCTCCCCGCGGGCACATCCTGGTGCTGCGCAATCCCGACGTTCCCGGCGTGGTCGGCTCGATCGGAACGCTCCTGGGCGAAGCCGGGGTCAACATCGCCCACATCGCCTGGGGCCGCGACCCCGAGGCGGGGGAGGCCTTCACCCTGATCAACCTGGACGGCCCCATGGACGACGCGCTCTTCGATCGCATCCGGCGCCATCCCAAGGTGAAGTGGGCGGCGCGGGTGGCGCTTCCCCCGGACCCGGCGTAGCGGCCGGGCGGGAGCGCGGCCCCGCCCTTTTCCGGGCGTCCATCCGGCCCGCTCCGAGGCCTCGGACCCGGCCCGCCGGCCCCCGGAGTTGACCCCCATCCGCCCCGCTGATAACCTGAGCCGCGCATTTTTCGGCGGGAGCCGCGAGCCGGACGGCTTCGGCTTTTTTTGTGCCTCCCCTTCCCCGGCGCGTCTCCACGGAGCCCGCCGCCGGCGGAGCGTGGTTTTTCCCGGTCCGCGCGAGGACATCCGATGCCGGTGCGAGTGGTGGTCGGCGCCCAGTGGGGCGACGAGGGAAAAGGCAAGATCGTCGATCTCATGAGCGACGAGGCGGACGTGGTGGTCCGTTACCAGGGCGGTCCCAACGCCGGCCACACCGTGGTGGTGAACGGCGACACCACCGTGCTTCACCTCGTCCCCTCCGGCGTGCTCCATCCCGGCCGGACCTGCGTGCTCGGGAACGGGGTGGTGATCAACCTGGAGGGGCTCTTCCGGGAACTCGACGGCCTGGCCGCGCGCGGGGTGGACTGGGAAGGGCGGGTGTGGGTGAGCGAGCGGGCGCACGTGATCCTTCCCGCTCACCGGGCCATGGAGGAGCACGAGGAAAAGGGTCCGGGCGCGGTGGGGACCACCCTCCGCGGGATCGGCCCCGCCTATCGCGACAAGATGGCGCGGATCGGCATCACCGTGGGCGAGTACCTGAACCGCGAGCGGTTCCTGGCCGCCCTCGACCGGCAGCGGGAGTGGCGCCGGCGCACGGTGTCGTCGCTTCCGGAGGCGGCCATGGACCCCGACGCGGTGGAGGCGGCGCTGGGGCCCTTCCGGGCCCGCCTCGAGCCGATGGCCGCGGACACCGGGCTCCTTCTCGACCGCGCGGTCCGGGAAGGGAAGCGGATCCTCATGGAAGGCGCCCAGGGGACGCTCCTGGACGTGGATCTGGGCACCTATCCTTACGTGACCTCGTCCAACGCCGCGGCCGGCGGGGCCTCCACCGGCTCCGGCCTCGGT
The DNA here is from genome assembly GCA_963728475.1 of Candidatus Eiseniibacteriota bacterium. Lineage (GTDB taxonomy): Bacteria > Eisenbacteria > RBG-16-71-46 > JABDJR01 > JABDJR01 > CAVSKL01. The sequence continues at coordinate 242,322 of CAVSKL010000001.1, read as the reverse complement.
CCCCGGCGGATCGACGAGGTGATCGGGGTCACCAAGGCCTATTCAACCCGGGTGGGGCTGGGGCCGTTCCCGACCGAGCTTCACGGCGAGGAGGGGGACGCCCTCCGCGACCAGGGAGCGGAGTTCGGGGCCACCACCGGCCGGCCCCGCCGCTGCGGGTGGCTGGACGGGGTGGCGCTCCGCCACGCCGCCCGGATGAACGGGCTCGACTGGCTGGCGGTGACCAAGCTCGACGTGCTCTCCGGAAAGGACAGCGTTCGTATCGCCACCGCCTACCGGGTGGGGGACCGGCTCGTGACCGAGTTCCCCGGCCGGATCGGGGATTTGGAACGGGCGGAACCGGTTTACGAGGAGTTGCCGGGATGGGAAGGCGCCCTCGGCGGCATCCGCACCGAAGCCGCGCTCCCCGGGCCCGTCCGCGCGTTCCTGAAGCGGGTGGCGGAGATCGCCGGAGTGCCGGTGGGCCTGGTCTCGGTGGGCCAGGCCAGGGAACAGACCGTCTTGATGCGTTGAGTCCGGGACCGAGGCGAGGGCCGACGGCCCCGGGGGTTTCGGCGAGCCGTTAGCTCAGTCGGTAGAGCATCTGCCTTTTAAGCAGAGGGTCGCTGGTTCGATCCCAGCACGGCTCACCAGTTTTCGGCGACCGGTCACGACCGGCTACGACCGGCCACGACCGGCGGCGTCCGGCGGCGGCCGGTTACGACCGGCCACGACCGGCCACGACCGCCGGCGGCCGGCTGCCGCCGGGTCCGCGGCCGGCGGCCGTGCCGGAGGTCCGCCGCGCGTGCGGCCGGTGGACGGGAGGTGTCGCGTGCGTACCGGGATTCTCGGCTTTCCCCTGAGCGGAAAGACCACCCTCTTCAACGTCCTCGCCCGGGCCCACGCCCCGACCGGCGCCTTCGCCTCGGGGGCGGGCGGCATCAACGTGGGGACGGTGCAGGTCCCCGACCACCGGCTCGAGACCCTGCGGGACCTGTTCGCCCCCAAGAAGTACACCCCCGCCCGCATCGAGTACGTGGATCTGGCCGGAGCCGCCCCCGCCGGCAAGGACGCCGCGGGCGCGCTCCTCCCCCAGCAGATCACCACTTCGGATTTGATCCTGGTGGTGGTGCGGGCGTTCGAGGACGATGCGGTCCCCCATCCCGCGGGCTCGGTCGACCCGCGCCGGGATCTCACCCGCTTCCAGGACGAACTCCTGCTCAAAGACATGACGGTGCTGGAGGGGCGCCTGGAGCGGGTGCGGAAGGCCAAACAGGTGGGGGCCAAGGGGTCGGGCGCCGAGGAGCTCGAGCTCCTGGAGCGCTGCCTGGCCGCCCTGGAGTCGGGAACGCCCCTCCGGGAGTCGGATCTGAAGCCCGAGGAGGAACGCCTGCTCCGCGGCTACCAGCTCCTGAGCGCCAAGCCCCTCCTGGCCGTGTTCAACGTGGGCGAGGACCGCGTGGCCGGCGCGGGGCTGGCCGGGGGGCTGGAGCCCCGCCCGAGAACGGCAGCGGTGGAGATATGCGGGAAAGCGGAAATGGAGATCGCGGAGCTTCCCGATCCGGAAGCCCGCGAGTTCATGGATCTCCTGGGAATCGAGGAATCCGGGCTGGCCCGGGTCATCCGTACGAGCTACCAACTTCTGGGCCTGTGCTCGTTTTTTACCGTGGGACCGGACGAGGTCCGCGCCTGGACGATCGAGCGGGGGACCCGGGCGGTGAACGCCGCCGGCAAGATCCACAGCGACCTGGAGCGCGGGTTCATCCGGTCGGAGGTCGTTGCGGCACAAGATCTTTTGGATGCGGGTGGTCTTTCCGAGGCAAAGGCCCGGAATTTGCTAAAGGTCGAAGGAAAGGACTACGTCGTCCAGGACGGGGACGTCCTTAACATCCGGTTCAGCGTATGAGATCGAGGGCGTTTCGCCCCGCTTTGCATTTTTCGGGTTGACGGGGCCAAAGCGTTGGGTCAAGTTACGGGCGCAGGTGCCGACAACGTAGGCTCGTGGGGTTGCTCGAAGCCGAGAGCGTCTTCACGATGTTGGCGTCGCCAGACGGACTGATTCTCCACTCCCCTTGGGGGGGAAGTCTGATCAACAGCACAAGGAGGGTTGTGCTCGACTCCGGCCGCGGCAATCTCGGCCTCGCCGCCGTTTGCGGCCGATGGAATCGACTCACCCCTGAAACATATACCGCGCCCCTGTCGCGCACCGACGCCTGCCTCGCCGTAAGCGCCGGTGGACGGCCGGATCGCGGGTGCCTGCTGTTGACAGCGATGTGAGGCTTTGCGATAGTCTCGCATTCGAATCAGTCAGCAGAGAAAAAAACCGAAACACGGACGCGACATCTTTCAACCGGGAGGTGAATCCACAGGCCGGACCTGTAGCGGGGAACGAGCTCTCGGGCACGTGACCCGGCTACTAGAGGGCGGAAGGTAACGGCACTCTAGCGAACGACCGAAGCAACAACTGCAGCTTCACCTCGGCTTAACGGGAATCTGCGTTACTTTCGGCATCGTACGGCCTGCTTGGACGGACAGCGCCACCAACGATGGGACTGAGAGCTATGCGCAGATTCCTATTTGTGTTTTTGACGGAAGAGAACGGCTTTTCGCGCGACCCCCGGAAGGATTTGAACGGATGTTTGCGTCACGTCCTGCGTTCAGCGGCAGGGAGGTTCCATGAAACCGACTAGACCACGGGAGCGGGGTTTCCCGACTTCGCTTCTCGGTTCGGGTAGGAGCGGACGGCTGGACGCGGGAAAGGTGTCCAACAAGGAGGGTGCTGGAATGGACTGGAGAGGAAGGTTCACGGTGGCGTTGGCCCTGGCGGCGGTCGTCGTTGCGTTCAGCATCGCGACCTTCTCCGGAGCGGCGCCTCGCCCGGAACCGGAGCGACTGGGAGCCTATGCCCCGTTCAAGGTGGGCGATGGGTTGCCGGGCAATCTGGGTCCCGCGATCGTCGATGCGACGTATCGCGACGTAGGTAACGACAACAGCCTGGCGAACGACACGTTGTACGTGGTGTTCAACAAGGACGTGAACCCCGCGACGGTCGGCGCCGCGGACTTCGCGTTCAACTCGTCCGCGGGCGGGGTCGGCAAGAGCGGAGGCTTCGTGGCCGACGTTTCCCCGATGTACCCGAACGTGGTCAGGCTGGCCGGCTTCACCGCCGAGCCCACCACCACCGACTCGCTGCAGCTTTCGGGTCGGGGGGTGATCGCGGCCTCGGGCGGGGTGTCCAACATCAACGAGGACGTCTCGCTCATCCACATCAACACCGGGCCGGTGATCACCCGCGTGGACTTCATCGCGGGCTACGACACCCAGGCGATCTCGGACGACGTGCTCCGCGTGTGGTACACCCACGTGTTGAACACGGCCACCCTGAGCACCGCCAACGCGAAGCTCGACTTCGACATGCCGGAGTTCGGCAGCGACTCGGTGAATCCCGTCGAGGTCGCGGCCGCCGGCAAGCGCTACGTCGACGTCTCCTTCGACGCGGCCGCCGTCACCACCGAGGACTACCACTTCGGCCGGGTGAAGGCGGGCGTGTCCGTGATCCGGATGGTCGCGGCCGGCGTGGTCAGCGGGCACGGCGGAGCGGGCGACGTCACCGACGTGCTCAGCGCATCGACCCGCTGGGTCACGGTGCGGGCCGCGGGGCCGGTGCTGCTGGAGGCCGGTTACAACAACCGGGGGACGGTCGCGGACTCCTCCGACGACATCCTGACCTTGGTCTTCAACCGGGACATTCCCAGCAACATCCTGCTGGACATGACCGACCTGGGGCTCAGCACGGCTCCCGGCGCCGACTTCTCCCCCTCCCTGTCTTCGATGGACGGCGACCACGAGGTCCGGTTCACGAACATGAAGGGGTCGAACATCGCTCCCGGGACCACCACCATCAGCGTGTCCCCGGCGGTCCTCGACTTCCAGGGCAACCCGGCGGTGGGCAACGCGGTGACCGTTCGTCCTTCGCCGATCCTGGTTCTCGCCCGTTACAACGACGGGGGCGACGCGACCCTCAGCACCGACAATCTCGAGCTGATCTTCGACACCCCGGTGACCGGGTCGACGGCGGACACCTCGAGCTTCAACTTCTTCGGATTCAGCAATACCGGGCTGCAGGTGACCGACAACAACGACAACGATTCGTTGCTGGTCCTCACCGGCTTCACCGCAGGCAACACCTGGACGCCGGGCGACCGCGTCCAGATCCGGCCGGGCGCCGCCCTCGCCGGATGGCGCGCGGGCGTGTTCGTTCCCGGTGACGCCTACGCCGGTCGCGCGATCGACCCCGTGCGGGATGGTTCTGCTCCTCGCACCCTCCTGTTCCAGCAGAACATCTTCTACACGCGGGACACGCGGACCATCGCCAGCCCCACCGACACCGCCTTCGTGGCGTTGAACGAGCTGGGCACCGACGATGCCGGCTACTATCTCTTCTTCACCCGGAAGTCGGATCCGGTGGACATCCTCTACGCCCAGTCGCACTTCAACAACGCGGCGTGGGTGACGGATCCGAGCCCCGGCCCGGGATCCCTCGACAAGAACATCATCACCACCTACGACATCACACCGGGGACCGGCATCTACAGCAACGGCCAACCGATCGACTCCACCGACGTGGTGCGTTTCGGTGTCCTCGCCGCCGACCTGGAAGGAAACGTGGCGTTCCTGACGCCTTCCAACCTCTTCTTCGGCGGACTGGTGGCCGGCCCGACCCCCTGCCCGGTGGACTTCATTGCCGGCGAGGATGACGACATCATCCACGTCTGGAGCAACGGAATCACCCGGTTCGTGGGCGGCGATCCCAACGCCGTGCTCTCCACCAACGTGGACTCGGTCCGGGTGTACGGCACGCCGGGTTACCCGACCGGCACCCTGCTCGGCAGCGGCCAGGTGAATTCGGACGGCTCCTTCGGGCCGATCGACTTCGGCAACTACACCGGCGACACGATCTACCTGGTCTCGATCGACGACTTCGGCTCCCCCTGCGGCGTCGGAACCGCGATCCTGAACGACACCGAGGCGCCGGAGGTGCTGGCGGCGGTGGATCCGCTCAACAACATGAACGAGGCGGCGTGCTACTCCGGTGGGGATACCCTCCGGGTGGTCGCCTCGCTGAGCGATCCCACCGGCGGCAACCCGGCCCTCAACGATCTGCTGCTGGTCTACGCGGACCTCACCGGGTTCGTGAAGACCGCGGGCGCGGACAGCGTGACCTTCATCTCGCTGGGCGCGAACCAGATCGACGACAACAACAACTGGATCGACGTGGCCGTCAACGGCGCCGTGAACCCCACCTTCACCGGCAACGGCAAGAAGGACTTCCCGGAGCCGTACGTGGACGAGAACGGTAACGGGCAGTGGGATCCCGGCGAGACCTTCGTCGACGTCAACGGCACGGACTACCGGCCGCACCTCTACGACTACGGCGACCAGAACCTGGACTCCAGCGATCCCGCCGAGCACGGCCGCTACTTCGTGAAGTACGCCTTCGCCACGGCCGACCTCGTCGCCGATCCCCAGGGGTTCAACAATTTCGCCGTGCTCGAGGACGTTCCCGTGGTCCTGCACGCCAAGGACAACGCCGTCTCCAGCCAGGCGATCCTGAACGCCATCACCGAGAACGCTCCCACCACCGCCGACCTGAGCGCGTCGGTGCCGAGCTTCTCCCTGACCCAGGAGTCGGTGAACGACAGCGTGCTGACCGCGACCGAGGACAGCCAGGCTCCGACGGTGTCGGAGATCTCCTTCTTGGAGCGGCAGACCTCGGCCACCAACGCCACCGGCAACCCTGCCGACAACATCATCGAGCCGGGCGACCACGTCTACAAGCTCGCGGCGGGGGTGGTGAATCCGTACTTCAACCTGGCGGATTCCACCCTCAGCGACGACGACGTGGCCTTCGTGGGGCTCCAGATCGACCCGGTCGCCGGAAGCAGCAGCAGTGCCAACTTCCAGTGGCTGAGCTTCGATCCGGCCGGCGACGCCAACACGGACGGCATGCCCGGCATCGCGGGCTACGACGACGACGGCGACTCGGTCGCGACCGTGACCAACGGTCTGGACGACGACGAGGACGGCGTCAACGACAACCTCGAGGAAGGCACCGACCTCCACGATGCGCAGGTGGTGGACGCCATGCAGGCCGACGCTTACGCCGACGCCCAGGCGTCCGGCGGCGACGGCATCAGCCGCGTCACCGACCTCCGCGACAACGACAACGACGCCTTCTTCCGTTACAACGTCATCTCCGGCCAGTGGGTGTGGTTCAACATCGACGAGTCGGACTCCAACGGCGTGGACGACGACGGAAACGGCGTAGTCGACGACGCGTCCGAGGTCGAGACCTACAATCCGGCCACCGACGACGACGAGGACGGGATCGACGACGGGTCCGCCGTCGCCATCACCGTCTCCGCCGGCCAGTACCTGCCGAACCCGGCCTACAGCGGTCCGATCTGGGTCGCCGGCTTCAGCGATCCCAGCATGATCGCCAAGTACGCCGGGACTCCGGCCGCCAGCAAGCCGGCGGACTTCAACACCTACGCCGATGGCCTCACCGCCAACGACGGCACCCCCGGCAAGCGGGACGTGAACTCGATGGTGACCCACGGCGCCGACAACTTCGGCGCCGCCTCCTGGGCCTACGGCGCCGGGAACATCATCTCCTACGCCTCCATCACCGGTGGCGGCGGCGTTCCCGTGAACAACGGCGGGACCGCCTTCGCGTTCGATTACCGCGCCCAGAACGGCCGGAACCTGAACATGAAGGTGATCAAGAGCCTCTACGGGTTGAACGACGGCGACACCTACCGGCTGCGCGCGGTGGCTTACGACAAGTGCTACCAGGGCAACCCGGATTGGGCGGTTCCGCTGAAGTTCTCGGTGGACAGCACCGCCCCCGAGGTCTCGATCCCTCCGCCTCCCTTCGACGACTTCGTGGACACCAACCCGTCGATGGACGGGCTTCAGATCTGCGACGTGGACGGGAACATGGCCCCGAAGACCTACACGCTGCAGGCCGACCTGGTGAGCGGCGACGTCAACGACGTGGCCTCGGTGGACTTCCAGATGTGGGATGCCGGCACCAAGAGCTGGACCACCATCGGGACCGACACCTCCTCGCCCTTCACCCTGCAGTGGACCTACGCCGGCGCTCCGATCGGCAACATGCCGCCCGCGCGCCAGGACACGGTCTACTTCCGGACCATCGCCACCGACAAGTTCGGCAACGTGGAGCCGCAAGCGCTGTGTGACAGCCTGTACACCGACGCCACCGCGACCACCCCGTGCTTCGAACTGCAGGCGATCATCACCGACTGCACGCCGCCCATGTCCTGCCTCTGCCAGATCGGCAGCGACTACGACGTGACCGACGGCGCGTTCGTCCCGCTCGAGAGCGCGGTGGACATCTCCGCCTGCTTCACCGACGGGGACGGTGACTCGACCACCAACGATGTGGTCCGGATCGAGTTCCAGTACCGCCCGGTGGGCACCACCACCTGGCAGAGCCTGCCGTCCCTGACCGGCGTGCCGGTGGACACCACCGGCGACGGCATCCCGGACGTTCTGGTGGACGTGACCGGGATCAAGCATCCGATCATCAGCACGGGCCCCGACACCCTCGTGGCCACCGTGACCTGGGACACCCACGGGCTCGCCGCCGGGAGCTACGACCTGCGCGCGATCGCCTTCGACATCGAGGGGAACAACAACGCCAACATGGCCTGCGTGGCCACGGCGACCCTCGACAACATCGGCCTCCGCGCCTACATGCAGCCCTGCGTCCCGACCGCCAACCCCGGTACGGACAGCCTCTTCGCCAACGTGTACATCCACGACACCGCGGTGAAGAAGGTCGAGTTCCAGTACTACGCGGACACCAACGGCGACGGCCAGCCCAACGACGGTTCGAGCTGGGTTTCGATCGACACCCAGGGCGACGTCGCGGGCGAGCGCAAGGGCGACGTGGTCCTCCGGGCCGGGTTTGCCCACGTCGAGACGCTGGCGGGGGCGAATCACGCCAGCCTGGCCAACTACCGCTTCTACGACGTGGACGGGGACGGTTACAACCCCGTCGACCCGGTCTACAACACCGTGAGCGGCACCTACAGCGGTCAGACCCCGGTGTTCTCCACCGGGACCACTCCCGCCAACGGCGCCACCTTGTCGGCGTTCGCGACCGGCGAGTACTTCGCCGACGTGAACACCAACGGGACGCTCGACACCAGCGACTGGCTGATGCTGGACAACCGCCTCAACGGCGCCGGCGACAACCAGGTCGACCTCTGGAGCACGGCGTGGTCCGTGGCCGGTCTCAACGGCAGCTACCTCACCCGTGCGGTGGCCACCGACGAGTTCGGAAACGTGGACGACGACGCGAACCACGACGGCGTGCCGGATACCGACACCAACATCTGGTTCGAGCAGTGCACCATCGACAGCCAGGCCCCGACGGTCTGCGTGACCTCCTACATCCCGGCCGATGGAAGCGCCGCGGTGGCGCTCCCTGCCGGTCCGGTGTGTCCGCAGGTCTCTCCCCAGGACTCCCTCACCTTCGTGGCGGAGACGACCGGGGGGACCACCGCGGCCGACATCGACTCGGTGCGGTTCTTCTATAGCCTCGACGGCGGCGTGACCTGGACCTGGTTCGCCACCGACATCGTCGGGCCGGATTGGACCGCCGTCTTCCACTACGGGGACATGGTCTTCCCGACCGACACCGAGGCCAACGTCCGCGCCATCGCCTACGACCACGCCGGCAACTTCGACAGCGATCCGAATCTCTGCAAGGCCTGTCTGGTCCTGAGCGAGAACAAGGGTCCGGAAACCGACATCGTGTACATCGTGACCGCCGAGGGGGACACTCTCGACGCCAACACGGTGCTGCGCGGCTCGGCGGATGCGTTCTGCCTCCAGCCGACCACCATCACGATGCTGGTGACCGCCGAGGACACCCAGGCGATCGACCGGGTCGAGATCTGGTACCGCAAGGTGGCGGGCCTCACGGCTTCCGACACCACCTCGTGGGCCATGGTTCCCGGCCTGAGCGACAGCAGCTACCCGTATACCTTCGCGTGGGACCTGAACGGTCTCGCCGACGGGGTGTACGAGTTCTTCCCGCGCGGCTTCGACGCCAACGGGAACATGACGCCGGTCTTCGGGAATCCCTTCCGGTTCAGCCTGAACCACCGGACCGCCACGGTGGCGTCGGTGGAGAAGAACGGCGTCCCGGTGACCAGCCTCACCCCGGGTGAGGAAGTGGTCGTGAAGGGCACGCTCGACGACCCGACCGACACCCAGTCGGTGACGGTGAACTTCTGGTACGCGGAGCGGATTCAGGGCGAGGTCCTCGACGTCTCGACCTCGTATCCCTACACCGCGACCACCAGCCACACCATCTACGCCGACAACACCGCCGGGATGCACGGCAACGAGACGGTGAACGTGAACGGCGTCGAGGCCATGTGGTACTCGACGGCCGACTTCGCGGCCCTGGCCACCAAGACCAAGACGGACTACACGATCACCGGTCCGAACACCCTGGTCTTCGGCGGCGCCATGGCGGCCACCGACTCGGTCACCATCGACTACGACGTGACCACCTGCCAGATGATCGCCACCGGCGACGAGGTGGCCCCGTACTCGGTCGCGTGGGATGCGGACAGCCCCGGCGGGCTGGTTCCGGTTCCCTCCATCTCGGCCACCACGGCCTACGACATCATCGCCACCGCCACCCGGAACTTCGCCGGGTTCGACGGTTGCGCCGAGTCGTGCTTCTCGGAGGGCTTCGTCCTTCCGATCGCCGACACCTCGGCTCCGATGTTCACGGTCTGGGGCCTCGACTACCGGAACCCGAACTTCCCCGGCAACCCGCTCTGCGAGTCCGTGGGCGGCACCGACGTGAGCGGTGACTTCGGTTCCAGCAAGTCGAAGCTCTCCGGGATCGAGGAGCAGTTCTTCGTCACCCCGGCCCAGCAGCTCGACAAGGCCAAGCTGGCCGGCAACGGGGTTCAGATCCCGCTGGGCGACGACGGGTCCGATTGGGCCTCGGTCACCATGTCGGTGGCCGGGAATCCGGCGGTGACCTTCACCAAGTTCACCGCGGACTCCGACTCGGTGGTGACCCTCCCGATCACGTTCTACATCGACGACATGGCGAGCGTGATGGCCAACGGCAAGCTCCAAGCCATCAACCCCGACTCCGTCGAGAACGTGACCATCTCCATCCCCGGCATCAGCGTCACCAACGCCGAGATGACGGACAATGGAGACGGGACCTTCAGCTACATGGCCACGCTGCCCCTGGGGGCGACCTACGCCTACAGCTTCAGCGTGGACCTGGTGGGCGACGACCAGGTCACCAACATCGCGGATCCGCGGAACGCGGGTTCCAGCATCGTCCTTCCGGACGTCGTCTGGATCTACTCGACCACGGACCCGGGCGCTCTGTTCGGGCTGAACCAGCTCCGGCAGACGGTGGTGACGGTCACCGACGACCAGGGCAACGCCAGCACCAACCTCATGTCGGGTGGGGTGAACGGCGGGGCCCTCGGCCAGATCTGGAACGTCTACGACAACGTGCCCGAGAAGGTCACCAAGTTCTGGGCCTCCCAGGACGTGGTGGCCCCGGGCGCTACGGTCCAGTTCAACGCCGAGGTTCACGACCCGGTCGACCTCAGCGCCGACATCATCCGGGTGAAGAAGGTCGTCATCCAGGCCTCGGTGGACGACACCAACGGCCGCTGGCGGACCCTGCTCACCGACACCAACAACGGTGATTGGAACACCCTGCACACCGACGACGGTGGGTGGGGCGGCACCGTCACCCTGCCGGGATGGATGGATCCGCTCCACGACGGCATCGACAACAACCGGGACGGTGTGACCGACGACGCGAGCGAAGCGGTCTACACCTACAAGCTGCGGGTAGTGACGGTGGACGACTGCTTCAACACCGGTTACTCCTGCAGCCACCCGCGGGCCCAGGATCCGCAGGTCTGCGGCGAGATCACCGTGGACTCGGGGATTCCTCAGGCCTGCCTGGAGTCGCCCACCGACGGCACCGTGATCAAGATCGGTGACACGGTGGACCTCGTGGCCACCAGCTCGGACACGGATCTCGACCACGTTCAGTTCGAGTACAGCCTGGACGGCGGCCAGAACTGGAACGTGATCGACCCGACCCCGCTCAACAGCGACGACGACCCCTGGGTCTCGGCGGCGGGCGAGGACGGGAAGTGGCACAGCAGCTGGAACACCGGCTTCCTGGCCGAGAACCTGGCCGGTGACTTCTACGTCACGCTCCGGGCCCGGGCCGTGGACAAGGCCGGCAACGACCAGGGCGACGATCCCGAGCTGAACTGCCACGTGAACGTGATCCTGAACGACCAGACCGGGCCGGTCTCGGCGATCACCCGCTTCTATGCCGGGTGCTTCCCGAACGACCCGCTTCTGGGCGGCAACTACAAGAAGCCCTTCGACCCGACCCTGGCTCTGAGCCATACGGTCACGGTCTTCGGGCGGGCGACCGGATGGAACGCTCACGACGTGGCCACGGTGGTGGTGCAGGTCTCGCAAGACCAGACCACCTGGACCGACCTCGCCGTGATCAACGAGTTCAACGCACTGCCCGGGCCGCTTCTGGCCGCCTGGCAGTTCGATTGGAACACCGACGTGGCTCCGTACACCACCGAGGGGACCTGGTACCTCCGGAGCTACGCCACCGACGCGGACGGCAACGTCCAGGGTGATACCAACAACGACGGCACCCCGGACGAACTTCCGGTCATTCCGGTCACCATCGACCACACCGCTCCGCACTTCGTCCTGACCCAGGTCGGGCCGGAAGGCGCGAACGGAACCACTCTCGATGACCACGACAACATCCGGCCGGACATGCTGGACCAGATGACGGATCTCTGCCCCGATGCGGGCCAGATCACGTTCGTGGCCTCGCTGGTGGACCAGGCGAACGACGTCGAGGCCATCAACGGGATGAGCCTGCAGTTCTACGACGACGTGACCGATCCGGAGAATCCCCGCTGGGTGGATCTGGGTGGTGAGCTGGGCGGGTTCCAGTACCGGGACGCGGCCGGCGACTCCCAGAATCCGGACGGCAAGTGGCGGCTCGAGGTGCCGAGTGTCTCGGCCCTCGGCGAGGCCATGCGGAACGCGGTGGGGAGCGATCTCCCCGCCAAGGAATACCGGTTCCGCGTGCTTGCCACCGACTACGCCTGCAACAGCAACGACGACAGCGAGGGGATCTGGCTCCGCCTGGACGACGTGGACCCGATCGTCACCTACATCTACGCCGGGAACAAACAGTTCGAGGCGGGTTCGGGTGCCGAGGGAAACAGCGTCCACGTGGCCGGTGGGGATACGGTGCCGCTGGCGGCCCGGATCAACGACGGCCTGTGGTGGAGCTACCCGTCCGGCGAGTGGCCCGATGACCACACCATCAAGGACGAGTCGGCGGGCCTTTACGCCGTCCAGTTCTCCTACATCGACGGCCAGGGACACCAGAACGTCATCGGCCTCGGCACCCTGGACGACATGGGTACCCCGGACGGCGCCGACGACCTCTGGAAGATCGACTGGGTGACTCCCGAGAACCTGGCCGGAAGCACGGACAGCACGTACACCATCGTGGTGGCGGTCCGCGACAGCTCCGGCAACTGCGGCAGCAACAGCGCCAGCGGGATCGTCACCGTCCAGGACGTGACTCCCCCGCAGGACACCCAGCTCATCGCGGTCCAGGCCGACGACGACTGCAACACCTATCCGCGGACCCCGCTCTTCGGGCTGACCATCGGCGAGGAACACCAGGACGGCATCGGGATCGACGAGACCGTGCTGACCCAGGACCTCACCGGCGCCAAGACCCTGGGAACGGTGGCGCGCGGGGTGACCCTCTACGCGGCCACGCCCCAGGGCGACGCGTCCATGGACGGCGGCCACGTGTACTTCGAGGGACGCCGCCTGGACGCCTCGAAGCCGAACGCGGCCGGGCCGTGGATTCCGATCGGCGAGGGCGAGTGCGTGTACCGCTGCGGCGAGTTCGTGTACGAGCCGGCGCCCGGCGTGACCGGTGCGGCCTCCCACATGGGGCCGATCTGGGCCACCGAGTGGAACACCCTGGCCCAGAACCCGGACGGCAGCCGTACCTGGTTCGATCCCTCGACCGACGGGACGCTGGTCCAGGTCCGGGTCCGCTCCGTGGACGCCTGGGGTAACGCGGAGGTCAACGTCGACGACGCCATCTACCGCCTGGTGGTGGACAACACCGCGCCCACGGTCGCGGTGGCGCTCAAGAACCCGGCGAACGGTGCGACCGTGACCCAGGTCGAGCGCAACGACAAGACCGGCGTGGTGATCGAGGCCACCGGCGGGTCGACCGACTTCGTCAACAACGACCTGACCGTGACCTTCTACTACAAGCTCAAGACGGACCTGAACGACGCGAACAGCTGGGTCCTGCTGGATCCGCAGAACGGGTTCGCGCCGACCAACGACAACCCGGACGAGACCCGTCCCTACTCGTTCGCCTGGAATACGAACGGGCACCGGGATCCCGACGGGAACCCGCTGGTCGCCAACGCGACCTACGACGTGTCGGTGGCGGTGCAGGACCTGGTCTGCAACACGACCAGCGTGGTCCAGAACTACGCCAACAGCGTGGACGCGACCCTGAAGGTCGTGGACACCAAGGCTCCGCAGGCGAGCATCGTCGCCATCGGCCGCGACTACGACGGGGCCGACTGCTACGTCGACGAGAACAGCTTCGTCTGGAACCCGGACAACGCCCGGGTGAACGGCGTGGACGTTCTCCTGGCCCGGATCCTGGACGGCAGCACCGATACGCAGGACGTGAAGTTCTACTATCGCGCGGCCGGCACCAGCGCCTGGACCCTCGCCGACGGCGACATCACGATGAAGGACCTGGATAGCATCCAGACGTGGACCTTGTCCGAGTGGAGCACCTCTCCCCTCGCCGAGGGTGCCTACGAGCTCGCGGCCATCGCCACCGACGACGCCGGTAACACCGACGCCGCCCCCGCGGTGACGCGGATCATCATCGACCGGACCGGACCCGCGTTCACCGCGGTCACGCCGAAGAACGACCAGATCATCGTTCCGGAGAACGTGGCCTCGAACAACACGGACGCGGTCAAGGCCGGGATCCAGGGTCTGGCCGGGTCGGTGACGCCGACCCAGGTCTGCGATCCCGCCCAGCGGGTCGCCGACCTCATCGCGACCACCCCGGATGCGGATGTGGCCTACAAGGACTCCTGGAACAACTGCGTGAACTGGCAGTGGAAGTGGTCTGCGCAGGAGGATGTCGACGAGAACTGGCATGACTTCGACGCCATGACTCTCTTCGACTCCAACCTGTCGCGGTACAGCAGCACTGTCGATCTCCTGGCCGAGTTCGGCCATGCCGCCGGTCTGGTGGACTGGCGGGTGGTGGCGACCGACGTCGCCGGAAACACGACCAAGAAGACGGTGGCTGCGAAGACGATCGTGGACAACGTGGCGCCGGACGTGGAAGTGACCAACTTCCACGTGTCGACCAACGACACCACCACCGACGACACCACGATCGAACCGATCAACAACGGCCAGATCACCGACGTGTCCGCCGGCAACACCGTCACCGTCTACGCGACGGTGGACGACGACGAGCCGAACCTCCCCGCCGATCACGAGACCGGCGTCTCCGAGGTCCAGTTCTTCGTGCGGCCGGTGGGCGGCGACTGGGGCCTTCTGGGTACGGCGGGCTACGACGCCGTCCACGGCCTGTGGAAGATCAACTGGAACACCACCGGCCTTGCCGAGGGTGACTACGAGGTCAAGGCGCGGGCCACCGACGAGGCGGCCAACTGCGGGGACAGCCACACCACCGTCACCGTCTCGGTGCGGAACGTGGCCACTCCGCTCGCGCAGGTGTCGGCCTTCAATCCCGATCTGCTCTCCTACATCACCAAGGGGACCAACGACCGGGTGTACGGCCTCACCTTCGGGGAGAAGGAAGCGGCGACGGTGTTCTTCCAGTACCGCCCGGTCGGCACCACCGACTGGACCACCATCGGTACCGCGATGGACACCGGCGTAAGCCTGGTTACCCGTCAGGCGGGGCTGATCCCGCAGGACCTGTGGTACGCGCAGCTTCGGACCTCGAACTTCGCCTCGGGCCAGATGCTCGAGTTCCGGGCGGTGGCCACCGACGCGCTCCCGGCCAAGCCGGGCGACGGTGACCTGAGCCTGAAGGGTGCGCTTCCCGGTCAGGGTGGGATCGTTCCGCTCGCCGGCGACACGCAGATCTTCAGCGGCCTCTACGACCTGGCCAACACACCGGTGTTGACCATGCGCGTGGACCGCGCCGAGGACGGCTCCACCAAGCTGACCCCGACGGACACCGGCCTGGGCTACATCACCAACCTGGGGGTCTGGGTCACCGGCAGCACGCTGCAGACGGGCCGGATCGAGGTCTCCACCGGAGACGCGACGATCGCCCCGTTCGTGGTGGTGGTCGGCGAGGACGGAACCGGCGCGATCGCCGAGGCCATCCCCGAGATGGACCGCAAGGCCGACGACAACAAGGTGTGGGCGGGTGAAGCGTTCGACATCGGACAGCACTTCACCAGCCTGGACCCGACCCAGGGTGCGATCCTGTCGGTGTACGCTACCGCCAGCAAGAAGCGGACGGACAACAACGCTCCCGCGCCGAAGACCCAGATGGTGATGAGCTCCCTCATCTTCCATCAGGTCACGCCCAACAAGGGCAGCAACGGCGTGGCGGGCGTGGACGGCCGCGGGCTGCTGGCCTCCGACGGCTACCCGACCGACGCGTTCGACGTGAGCGTCCCCGCGGGTGCGTTCTCCAGCAACTACGGCCTGCTGATCAAGCGGACCGACATGCCGGTAACGCCCGAGTGGCAGGACCGCTACATCGACACCGTGGGCCAGGCCTTCCGTACCTCGCTGCACAATTCGAACTGGACCGCGGCCAATGTGCTTACCGCGGCCGGTTACGACGCGACGGTGTGGGTCCGGTACGACCCGGCCGACCTGAACGGTGCCTCGCAGTCCAAGCTGACCGTGCGGCGCTGGTCGGGCAATTCGACCACGGGCTGGACCGGCGCGGGTGTGCAAAACGTGGTGGTCGATACCACCGCCCACGTCATCCGGTTCAACACCAACGACATCGCCAGCGAGGTCTGGGCGGTGGTCACCACCGACAAGACCGCTCCCGTCGAGATCGTTGCTTCGCCCGAGTGGTCCGGCTACACCGATCAGGATCCGATCCTGCGCGGCGTGATCCGGAGCGCGGGCGGGGACATCGACGACAACAGCATCGAGCTCTACCTCGACGGTAAGCTCGCGGCGACGACGTACAGCGACTACGTGCTCTATCCCGGCTCGAACCTGAGCGTCTCCCCGGCAACGAGCGACGGCCAGGTCTACGGTTGGGAGTACCAGCACACCTGCAGCAACAACGACGCGCTGAAGGAAGGCGCGCACACCGCCCGCATCGTCTTCAAGGACGACAGTGGAAAGGTGTACGGGAGCGACTACACGTTCAACTTCATGGTTGACCGGACCGCGCCCTACATCGAGTTCCATGGCGGGTTCGTCGGCAGTCCGAAGCTGACGTTTGCTGCGGGTTACACGAACCTCAACCAGAACATCCTCACCGTGCGCATGTTCGACGGCGGTTCGGGCCTCCTCTTCCGGGAGGACCGGATCGACGACCTGACCTCGAACGACAACAACGAGTGCGAGCAGGAGAACGCAGAGGAGCTGTGCGAACTTTACGGGTCGCTCAGCATGGACTGCGACGAGCTGGTGCCCGGTGACGGTGGGTTCAAGTACGACGTCTGGGTCATCGACGACTGCGTTTCCTGCGGTCAGGGGAGCCAGCTGGACATCGACAACCAGGAACAGCGGACTCTCCTGTACACCGGAACCGCGGATGCGTTGGCGCCCTACATCACTCCCTCGCTGAGCGAGTACACCCCCGGCGACACCCTGAACGTGCCGCTGGCGGTCCTCACCGGCGGGCACCGTCTCCACGACGGCGCCGTGCTGGAGATCACGCTCTACAGCGACAAGGTGACGGTGGGCGGCCAGGCTACGGTGTCCGCGGACCTGCAGGCGGCGCTGGACGCCATGAAGGTGTTCGGCCCGATCAAGTACGACGCGGCCGGCCAGGAGTACACCGTGTACACCCGGGGCCCGATGGACAACGTGTTCAACGCCGGCAGCCGGTTCGTTGAGCAGCGCTTCATCGTGGACATGACCCCGCCGGTGGTGGTGCCCTCCTCGCCCGGCGTGGCCTGCGACGGCGGGACCGCGACCCCGGTCGAGCAGACGGATCACTACACCTTCACCGCCTCCTTCCAGGATGCGGGGGTGGGGGTGGATCCGAGCACGGTCACGGTCAAGGTCATGGGCCCGAACGGGAACACGATCGCGGCCGAGCCGGAAGTCACCGAGAACGGCGTCAGCGTGAACATCACCAACGGTGGGAATCTGCTGGCTCCGGGCACCTACTCGGTGACGATCTCCGGCCAGGACAAGCTGGGCAACAAGTTCAGCTCGACCTGCACCTTCCAGGTGGGCGCCGACGTCATCAAGGTGAGCGGGGCGGAAGTGATTCCGAACCCCTTCAACCCGCTGGTGGGCAATGCGACGATTCACTTCGACGTGACCCGGCCCGCGGACGTTGAAGTGACGGCGTACGACTGGGCCGGCGACTACGTGGCCACCATCTTCAAGGGAACCAAGGGCATCGGCCCGGTGAACCTGGAGTGGAGCGGCCAGACCGAGGACGGGCGGGCTCTCGCGAACGGCGTGTACATCGTCCGGATCGTGGTGAGCGACGGCTCGCGCCAGGAGCCGAAGGTCCTCAAGGTCGCCATCTGGAACGAACGATAGTCAGGGGTCGGGGGGCCGGACGCCGGCCCCCCGGCACTCTTGATGAAGCGGCACAGAGAGGTAGGGCCGCAGGGATGAGCAAGGAGGTAAAGGTGATGTTTCGTCGGAACCGAGGCGCGTGGGCCCTTGCGCTGACTGGCCTGCTCCTCGCGGCAACCGTCCCCGGGGCGGCGTACGCCGTAGAGCAGCAGAGCAACCACGCCGTCGCCTTCAGCAGGGCGGGCGTGGGTGCCAGGTACTTCGGCATGGGCGGCACCGGAGCCGCGACCGCCAACGACGTTGAAGCCGGGTATTGGAACCCGGCCGGACTGTCGCTGGTGCGCGGATTCAGTGCGACCGGTATGTTCACCGGAGGCATGACCCTGGACCGTAACCACAACTATGTTGGGGTGGCCTACGGCTGGGACAAGTTCTCCCTGGGGTTGTCCTGGATCAATGCCAGTACCGACAACCTGACCCAGACCAATCTCGACGGGTCCTTCGGGAAGACGTTCAACTTCTCCGAGAACCTGATCATGCTCTCCGCCGCCACCATGGCGGGGCCGGTGAGCCTGGGCATCAACGGCAAGTTGTATACCCAGAACGTCGGCACCGCGGCTCCCGGCAGCGGCGAGGATAACGTGACCGGACAGGGCATCGACCTCGGCGCCCAGTTTGCGCTCACGCAGTATGTGCGCCTTGGCATGGTGGTCCAGGACCTCGGAACCAAGGTGGGCGATCAGAGCCAGGGGCACGTCAACAGCGTGCCTACCAACCTGCGCTTCGGCGCGGCGGTGGCTCCGGTCGACGGACTGACCCTGGGCGGCGACGTGGAGAAGACTCGCGATGACGAGAACTATCGTTTCCACGGCGGCGCCGAATACTGGGTTCCGCTCAGCGACGACTTCCGCGGCGCGCTCCGTCTGGGCGTGGACGACGGCAAGTTCGCGGGCGGCATCGGCCTGGGGATCAAGTTCTTCCGTTTCGACTACGCCTACGTGGTCGAACCCCAGGAGTTCCTGAACGAGAACCACCGGTTCTCCGTCACCTTGGACTTCGGCGAGCAGCGCGACATGTATCGTGCGGGCGGCGCCGGGGGCATCAAGGATTCGGACGGGGACGGGATCGCCGATTCCGAGGACCAGTGCCCCAACCAGCCCGAGGACTTCGACGGGTACCAGGACACCGACGGGTGCCCGGACGTGGACAATGACGGCGACGGCATTCTCGACGTCAACGACCAGTGCCCGAACCAGCCCGAGGACTTCGACGGATACCAGGACACCGACGGTTGCCCCGATCTGGACAACGACGGCGACGGCATCCTCGACAAGGACGACAAGTGTCCGAACGAGGCCGAGACCTTCAACGGCTACGAGGATTCGGACGGTTGCCCGGATGAGGCGCCGATCTACTTCCCGATGGCGCACATCAACTTCAAGTTCGGGACCGCGGAAATCAGCGGAGCGGATCCGATCCCGGTGCTGGACGAAGTGATCAAGATCATGAAGGATCATCCCGACATCCGCGTCGAGATCCAGGGCCACACCGACAACATCGGTAGCGACGATTCGAACATGAAACTGTCCGAACGGCGCGCGGACGCGGTGAAGACGTATCTCGTCAATCACGGCATCGAGGCGAGCCGCCTCGAGACCCGCGGGTTCGGCGAGGCGCGCCCGATCGACACCAACGACACCGACCTGGGGCGGGCGCGCAATCGCCGCATCGAGTTCGTGGTCATCCAGAAGTAAACGGCTTCCGCTCCGACGAAGCGGGTTCCTTTTACCTCCACACGCCCCCCGTGCGCGCACGGGGGGCGTGTCATTTGATGCGCCGGAGTCCGCGGCGCTTGGGATCGCTGTGCTAGGATTGCCGGGTTGGCGGCCGGCGGCGAAGCCGGAGCCGCCGAGGGGGAAGATCCGATGCACAACTGCCCGAACTGCGGGCTGGAGGCGGTGGGAGAGGAGTTCTGTCCGGATTGCGGGGTGAAGCTGGCCCGGCCGGCGGAGGGCGACGCCCCCCGCGAGGACCGGGAACTCCGGACCCGGGTGGTCTATCAGGCCCTCGACGAGCTTTCCGGCCGCACCGTGCAGAAGCTCCTGGAGTCCGAAGGAATCGAGGCCTGGCTCGATTCCCCGCCGGGAGGTGGATTCGACGGCCGGGCCGGGTTCGGCCGGCCGTTCTGGGGGCGGGTTCTGGTCCTGGAGGACCGGGAAGCGGCCGCCTGCCGCGCGATCGAGGGTTATCTCCGGAGCCTTGGGCCCGGGCTCCACTGACCTCCGCCGCGCCGCCGGGCGGGAAACCATCGCCGATGTTGAGACTCTTCCTTTACCTCATCCTCTTCTACGCCCTCTACCGCTTCCTCAAGATGCTGGCGCGGGGGCTCTCCGGGTCTTCGCGTCCACGCTCGGAGGTACATCACCGGCCTCCGCCCGCCGATAACCCCGTGAGGGGGGGGCGCATCGTCGACGTCAAGTTCACGGAACGGCCCGAAGACACCAAGGAGAGCCACAAGACCCGGTGACCTCGCTTCCATCCGGCCAGGGGGAGGGGATCGAAGTCCGGGGACTGACCAAGGAGTATGCCGGCCCCGGCGGCGCGCGCCCTTCCGGGCCGTTGGGGGGGCTCGATCCCGCTTCCGGCGGCGCTGGTCGCGGCGGGGGCGGCCCTGGCCGCCGCGCTTCTCCTGGCCCGCGTGAACCGGGCTCCCGCCCCCCGGCCCGAGGCCTCGGACGGGGAGGAAGGGCCCCCGGAGGAGGGTCCCTCCGCCGCCCTCCCCCCCGCGTAGAGCGCCCGCGCGGCAGTTCAGGACGTATGCGGTCGGAATTCCGGGCCGGGACGGCGGTTGCTCCCCCCGGCGGCCGCCCTCCGGGTATAATTGGACCGGTTCAAAACGCCGGGGACCGTCGCCGCCCCGGATTGTCCTCCGGGCCTCGCCCCCCGAAAGGAACGCCCGTGGAGCACGCGGCCAAACCCACCATTCGCGACATCGCCAAGCTCGCCGGGGTCTCGCGGTCCACCGTTTCCCTGGTCATCAACGACGATCCGCGCATCTCCGCCGAGACCAAGGCCCGGGTGCTCAAGGTCATCGACAAGGCGGGCTACGAACCCAACACCATGGCCCGGGGGCTGGCCCGGCGGCGCGCGGACGCGGTGGTGGTGGTGCTCCCCAAGACCGATTCCCACGTCTTCGCCGACTTCTACTTCGCGGAGGCGATCAGCGGTATCTCGAGCGGCCTCAGCGAGGCCGGGTTCCGGCTCCTCATCGAGATCGCCGACGACCGGTTCCTCAAGGACCGGACCCACACCCGCCTCATCCGCAAGGGGGGGGTGGACGGCATGCTGCTTCTCGGCACCATCGCCGAGGACGCGTTCGTGCAGGAACTCGTCGACATGCACGCCCCGCTGGTGCTGGTGAACTCCATGCGGGAGGGCGCGGCGGCGGTGGTCGCCGACAACCGGACCGGGGCGCGCGACATGGTGCGCCACGTGCTTGGACTGGGCCACCGGCGCCTCGCCCTCATCGGCGGGCTGGAGAACACCACGGTGGGGGAGGAGCGAAGCCGCGGCATGGCCGACGCCCTCCGCGAGGCCGGGATCTCCATCGATGCGGTGCCGCGCCTGTGGGGCAATTTCTCCGAGGAGAGCGGCGCCGCCGCCGCCCGTGAACTCCTTGCCCTCCGCCCGAGGCCCACCGCCCTGGTGGTGGCGAACGACACCATGGCCATCGGTGCGATGCGGGTCGCCCAGGAGGAACTCGGGCTTGAAGTTCCCGGGGACCTCACCGTGGTCGGGGCCGACGACATCCGCCTCACCACCTACGTCCGGCCGCGGCTGACCACGATCTCGCAGCCGATCTACGAGATCGGGATCCGGGCCACCCGCATGCTCCTGGAGGGGTTGGAAAACAAGGACTTGCCCGCCCGGACCGAGGTCATGCCCACCCAGCTGGTGCTGCGGGAATCGAGCGGACCGCCCCCCCGACGGTAGCCGGGGAGAGCCTTCCCGGCCCCCTTTCCCGCCGCCCTCCCGCGGCGCCGGACAAAATTCCCTATCGTCCTTCTGCTCCTTGACATGCCCCATTCGCTCCACTAGGTTTTGGAGCGGTCCAACGGCCCTCGAACCCGAAAATTCCCGGTCCTCGCCGCAACCATGAAGGCCTGCGTGGAACGTTGAATCCAACCGCCCCTCTCCCCCGGTTTCGAACCCTCGCCGTCGCGGCCTTCGCCGTGCTCGCCGCCCTGTTCATCCCCTCCTCCCGGCTCCTCGCCGGGACCGCGATCGACCTGTCCGGGCGCATCCAGGTGGACGGCTTCACCTCCGATTACCTCCCCGACGAGACCCTGTTCCAGCGCGTGGTCACCTCGATCGGGGAACTGGGCGGGCCCGAGGAGAGCACCATCGATTCGCGGTGGGGACGCTTCGACGACCTCAACAACATCCGCGTGACCTGGGACGCCAACTTCGTCTACGTGGCGGTCGAGGGATACATCTTCGACAACAACGTCATGATCTTCTTCGATACCCTGCCCTCCCCGGACGGGCAGGCGCCGGGCTGGAGCGACATGTCCTCGATCGTGGGGGGATGGCGGCGCGCGGTCTCGTTCGACAACGGTCTCGCCCCCGATCTCTTCCTCTCCACCTGGGATGGGAACACCACCCCCCAGCTCTGGCAGTACACCGGCCCCAACAACGACGCCCAGGTTGCCCAGGGGACCTTCCCCACCGTGGCCACCTTCAGCCGGGATCTGCCCAACCGGGCGATGGAGGCGGCC
The DNA here is from genome assembly GCA_963728475.1 of Candidatus Eiseniibacteriota bacterium. GTDB lineage: Bacteria > Eisenbacteria > RBG-16-71-46 > JABDJR01 > JABDJR01 > CAVSKL01. The sequence goes on along the minus strand of CAVSKL010000001.1, from coordinate 219,640 downwards.
ATCCCCTGGGACACGTTCTTCCTGGGAAAGGGGAAGCGGGTGTTCAACGCCGCCTACGGCGACACCGTCTACCAGCTCCCCGAGGGGGTCCACGACTTCAAGCTGGCGGCGTGGATCACCACCGGATCCGACGGGCTGGGGGGGCCGGACTCCGCCCCCGACAACTTGAGCGGACACCAGGTGGACTCCGCGGTGCCGGTGGTTCTCGACAACTTCATCCGGATCGTGGTGGACAGCGTGGACGCCTCCGGAAATGCCGTTCCCGACGGCTTCCCCGACTTCGGCGTGCCGGTGCGGATCCCCAGCTCCGAGCAGACCCGGGCCGGGTACGAGACCTACGTGCGCAAGTTCTTCTTCGTGCCGCCGCCCATCCGCGGACAGGCGCTCCAGCTGAGCGACATGACCCTGGATCCGAAGGCGGTGGCCCCGGAGCTCGGCGACCAGGCGCACTTCCGGTTCACCGTGACCCCGCACATCGACGACCCGCGGCTCCGGGAATCGAGGCGGGTGAACTTCTCGGCGCGGATCTTCGACGTGACCGGGAAACGGGTGCGCACCATCTACGAGAACGAGCCCTTCACCCTGGACGAGCTCGACCAGACCGAGCCTCCGGTCCGGAACCTGATCGACGGCAAGGACGACTCGGGACGGATGCTCGCGGGGGGGATCTACGTGCTCCAGGTGATCCTCGAGCCCGGCCAGGACCAGGTCCGGCGGGCGTTCGCGGTGGCGCGATGAGAGCGGGGCCTCGGGGACCGGGGCGGAGCGGATCATGATCACCCGGGGGGCCCGAACGAACTTGATCCGGATCGCGGCGGTGGTGGCGGTGGGGGCGTGGCCGGCCCTGTCCGCCGGACCCGCGTCCGCTTACTTCGAACGGGTGGAGATCGGGGCCCGGGGCCTGGCCCTGGCCGGCGCCTACGGCTCGATGGTGGACGACGTCTCCGCCGCCTACTGGAATCCCGGGGCCCTGTCGCTCCTGCCGGATCCGCAGGGGCTCTTCACCTACTCGCGGCCTTACGTGGTGAACGGCCTCTCGGCCGGATCGGTGGTGGCGGGAATGCCCCTGGCCTCGGGCGGGGCCGCCTTGAGCTGGAACCGGACCGGGGTCGACAACGTGATCTCCGAGAATCTGATCGGCCTCTCCTACGGCCGCTGGGTTTACCGGGACGACGACCGCACGATCGCGGTGGGGGGGACCGCGCTCTTCGCCTCGGTGGCGTTCGACCCCGGGGCCGGGATCCGGGACTTCGGGTCCAAGAGCAAGGTTACCGGCGATCTGGGCCTCCTATGGCAGGAGCGCGGACGGGTGCGGATGGGCGCGGTGCTCCGGCACCTGGGCCGCCCCGAGTTCAACTTCGTGGGCTCCGGTGGGGGCACCCGGATGCCGGGAGGCCTGGAACTCTCCGCCTCCTACCGCTGGCGCCCCGAATCCACGATCATGTTCAGCCGCTCCGACGTGGGAGACCACCCCACATACGACTACGCGGGGGAGATCTGGTTCTACAACGTGTTCGCGGTGCGGGCCGGGGTGTTCGACGAGGAATTCTCGGGCGGGTTCGGGATCAAGGGGGGGCGCTGGGAGGTCGATACCGCCTTCCTCACCCACAAGGACCTGGGAAACACCTACCGGGCCTCGTTCCAGTACACCCTGTCCCGGGAGAAGGGACGATGAAGCGCTGGCCGCTCGTCCTCGCCCTGGTCGTAACCGCCCTGGGGGCGGCGTTGCCGGCCGCCGCCTTCACCCGGCTGGAGGGCGAATACGATTTCATGGTGGACGTCCGCAAGCAGGACCGGCGCTATCTGTGGGATTTCGACAGCAACAGCGACGACACCTTCAACGACGTCCAGTTCCGGCTGTTCAGCCAGCCGGTGCAAGGGGTGGAGGCGTTCACCCGGTTCGAGGCGGACTGGAACACCGGCAACAACAGCAACCGGCGTCCGCTGTTCCAGTATCGCGAGGCCCACCTCCGCTTCCGCAAGGAATTCGGGGACAAGGGGATCGACTCCTACCTGTTCAGCCGCCAGGACCGCTTCTGGGTGGACAACCACCTCATCCAGGTGGTGCAGGGCGGCCCCGCCAACGACGGAGGCAACGCGCAGGGGGCGCGGGTGGATCTGTGGGGGGGCGGCCCCACCAACCTGACCCTCATCGCCAGCGACTTCTCCTCGCAGAGCAACCCCACCACCGGGGCCACCGGCCCCTCGGGCAGCACCGACACCGGCTACCAGCCCCCCACCGCGACCCCGACCGACGACGCCTACGTCGGTCGCCTCCGCCGGGAGTTCTTCGGCGGAGCGCTCCGGACCGGGATCACCTGGAACCGGAAGGACTCCAAGAGCCGCCCCGGAAACGACCAGCGGTTCATCACCCAGGTCCTGGGATTCGACACCCGCTACTCGTGGCACGGCACCGACTTCTCCCTGGAGTACGCCGAGGGCTACCAGCACGATCTCGGGGCCACCGCGGCCGACAGCGCCGCCACCGAGGCGTCCTCCTCCGCCTGGCCCTACCGCTCTGTGTCCAACCACGGGGTGGTGCGGGGGGAGATCCGGTCGATCCGGCTGGGGAACTACCGGACCGGCTACCTGAACCTCGCTCCCAGCTTCTGGGTGCTGGGGCCGCAGTACCGGAACCAGCTCGGCGACGGCAACAACGACGAATCCGGCTACTTCATCAACACCTGGTACCTGGTGCCGGGGCGCGCCGTCACCCTCACCAACAACTACACGTCGTACGTGAAGCGGGTGAACCAGAGCCAGCACATCACCGACTTCTACTCCGAGGCCTACGTCGAGTTCGTGAACGGGTTCACCGGAAAACTCTTCTACCACAAGCACACCACCCGCGACTGGTTCTCCGACGGACAGACCACCATCGAGCAGATCAGCCACAACGACGACGTGTTCGCGGAAATGCAGGTCGAGGACAAGCTGGCCTGGCTCCGGCTCCAGTTCCGTATCCGGGACCTCGACACCGTGTTCCAGAAGGAATTGGCCTCGTTCGAGACCTCGGTGAACGTGTCCTCGACGGTGAAGATCTACAACCGATTCACCTTCGGCAACGACCCCGCGCAGGTCCGCAAGGGGCTGTTCAGCGAGCTCCAGTACCGGCCCCGTCCGAACCTGGAGATGTTCCTGTCCTACGGCCCGTTCTGGATCGGCGCCGGGAGCAACCCGGTGTTCGAGGGGAACCTGCAGGGGAGCGCCGACAACAAGGACCTGGTCCGGCTCATCGTGAAGGGGACCTTCTGATGCGAACCATGGAAAAGTACTGGCCGGGAAAGGCGATCCGGTCCCGGGGAGGGAGGGCGGCGCTGGTCCTTCTCCTGCTGGCGGCAGTGGCCGCGCCCGGTCCGCGCCCGGCGTGGTCGGCGGTGGACAATGCCCCGGGGGGCGGCGTGCTGTTCACCCACAAGGACCCCTATGCGGGCAACGTGTTCCTGGCCGGAGACTTCAACGCGTGGAGCGCGGGTGCCAATCCCATGGTGAAGAACGACGACGGAATCTGGACCGCCACCGTGAGCCTGCCTCCGGGCGAGCACCAGTACAAGTTCGTGGTGGACGGACAGTGGACCGCGGACCCCACCAATCCGGTGACCGGCGGCGACTTCGGCAACTCGGTGGTGACGGTGGGGCCGGACGGGAAGGTGGTGGCGATGAAGGCCACCTCCAACACCGAACTCTCCCCCAAGATCTTCCTGGGCTCCCGCTACGTGGTCCTCATGCAGGACCGGAAGGTGGAGGGGAGCAATCCCCAGTGGAACCTGGACCGCCCCAACTACGACATCGACCTCGACTTCGACATCCGGGTCAACGAGGACCTGACCGCCCACGTCCTCACCAACATCAACAACGCCAACCAGAACGTCCAGCTCTGGGAGACGAACCTCACCTTCGATCGTGGGAGCCTGCTGCTCCAGAACGCGGACATCAACCTCCTCGCCTTCGACAACGATTCGGTGGGAACCTGGAACGATCCCCTCCACATCGTGGGGGACATCGGGATCTACCACCACCCCTGGGGGTTCAACCAGCAGGGGGCCACCGCCTGGAGGAAGTTCGGGAACTACGAAGGGCGGCTCCTGTACTCGGACAACTTTCAGTCCGGCGGCCAGACCAGCCCCGCCATCGACCCATTTCTGGACGCGCTGGCGGGCCAGCTCGTCGCGCATCCCGACGATCCGCTCCCCGGCTCGTTCCAGTACGCGTTCAATCGCTCCGAGAACAACAAGAACGTCCTCGCCGCGCGCGTCACCGGCCCGGTGCGGGGGAACCTCACCGCCGGGCTCTCCTACCGCCTGGACCGGGGCCTGGACCCCGGAGCCCTGGGCGAGGTGATCGATCAGAGCACGCCCGACCCCGGCACCCGGGTGCTCACTCTGCGCTCCTTCCCGGGGACGGTGGAAAGCTGGCAAGGCGGGGGAGGGGATCTCCGCTACCACAGCGATCCCCAGGGGATCGATCTCTACGGGGAGTTCCTGGCCGGCAAGAAGTGGATCAGCACCGGGACCGGCGACCTCCTCCGGGTCACCTACACCAACATCGATACCGCGGCGGGAACCGCGGACCGCAGCCAGGAAAGGCTGTCCGCGGCCTCCCCCGAGAGTCCCGAACTCAACTCCAGCAAGCGGTTCAAGCTGGGGGGCGAGTACTTCGCCTATCGCGGCTGGCACTGGACGGGATCGGTGGAGTTCCAGGACGAGGACATCACCGACCGGAACGGTCCCCCGGCCCGCCGCTACAACCGGATGACGGTTTACCGGACGGGGGTTCGCTTCAGCGGGGACGAGTGGAAGCGCTGGCCGTGGGAGGCGGGCCTGGAGTTCGAGTACTTCGACTTCAACTACGCCGCTTCGGCCCGGTGGACGGACCAGTTCTGGTTCGACGACCGCAACTTCTGGCTGGAGAACGGGGAGCACCTGGTCTCGGTGGACCGGCTGGTGTTGCTGGGCGGGAACAACGTGGCCACCTGGCGGCCCCACTTCCGATGGATGTTCTATGCCCCTCGCCACGCCTCGGTCGAGTACCGGGGGGTTCTCAACACCACCCGGCCCGACCGCAAGCCCAAGTACTGGGGAAACCAGATCGCGCTGCACGTGGACCTGAATTCCCGGCTGGGGCTCAACACCGACTCGCGGATCGCCCGGTACGACGACCCGGTATTGAACCTGAAGGACACCTTCACCTCCCACTTCGTGGAGCTAAAATACAAGTTCACGCCCGACATGAACGTGGGCCTGTCCTGGGGGGTGGACCCCTGGGTGATCGATCCCCTCAGCAACCAGTACGCCCACATCGGCCGGGATCTGTTCCTGTTCCAGCAGGGGGCCACCGGAGACGCGGCGAAGACCCGGTTCCTGGACATGACCGACACCGTTCGCCGCGCGGAACAGCAGCTGGAGGACGAGAAGCGGATCCAGCTCGAAGCCATCATCACGTTCTGATCGCGAGGTGACCCGAAATGCGTCGTATGATTCTGGGGGTCCTCATCCTCACCACGGCGGTGGGACTTTCCGGATGCGGCATGAACTTCATCAAGAAGCGGCTTCCCCCCCCACCCGGGAAGCGGACGGCAGCATCCTGTTCCGGTTCCAGGCGCCGTCGGCCCGGGTGGTCCAGGTCGCGGGGAACTGGCCGGCCAACAACTGGCTGGCGGGCCAGGCGCAGACCGGAAGCTACCTGGTCGGCAAGATGGAGGACAAGGACGGGGACGGCATCTGGGAGCGGAGGGAGGTCCTGCCGCCGGGGCGGTACCAGTACAAGTTCGTCATCGACGAGCAGAACTGGAAGGAAGATCCCAACAATCCCCAGCGCGTGGACGACGGCTACGGGGGATTCAACTCACTCCTGATCGTGGACTGACGGCGGGCCCGAACGCCCGCCGGGCGCTCACCGGCCCCGAATTCCGGGGCCGGGAGGGGGAAGAGGCATGAAGCGGACAAGGCCGGGTTTCCCGGCGCACACGGGGAGCCGGCGCCGGTGGACGGCGGGGACGGCGATCCTCCTTCTGGCCCTGCTCGCGGGAGGGGGGTGCTCCGACAATCCCAAGACCTCGGTCCTGATCCCTCCCGGCGGCCGGGGGGACATCGTCGGCACCCTCACCTTCGAGAACGACGCCCAGCCGCCCTTCCCGGTGGCCAGGATCCTCGCGTTCCAGAACGAGAATCCCGACTGCGTGAGCCCGTACGGGGCGATCGCGGTGATGGGCACGCTCAACAACTTCGACCTCGCGCAGGCCGCGCAGTATTCGATGTCCGAGGTGCTGCCCTGCCTGTGGGTGTTCGAGACCCATCTCGACAAGGGCCTTTTGGAATTCAAGTTCGTGACCGGATACAGCCCCGCCACGCTGGCCTTCGACAACCCCGGCGACTACGGGGTGACCGCCACCAACGCCGGAACCGACCCCCTGGAGGGGACCCTCGACAACCCGGCCAACGGGCCCGACGGCAACGTGTCCCTGACCGTTCCCTCCGCGGGGGACTGGACCTTTGAGGTCAACGAAGCGGTGAGTCCGGCCACCTACCGGCTGGTCCAGGGGAACCTCCAGATCGAGAGCGACGCCCAGACCGGGCAGTTCCAGGTCACCGGCCTGCCGGTGGGCACCTACGACGTGAGCATCGAGGTCCCCGACTACCTGCCCAAGCGGATCGGCTCGGTGGAGGTGCTCCCCAACCGCGCCGCGGATCTCGGGGTCATCGCCATGACCACCGCCTCCGGAAGGCTCGGCGGCTCCGTGGACTTCGCCGACCACCCCGATCCCCGGCCCCTGGCCACGGTCCAGGTCATGCGGAGCGGCGGGGGGGCGGTGGTCCAGACCGCCCAGACCGACAGCGCGTTCGCGTTCACCGGGCTCGACTCCGGCACCTACGACGTGACCGCCGCCGCCGACGGCTACCTGGACACCACCGTGGTGGGCATCTCCTACGTGAACGGCCAGACCGTGGACGTGGGAACCCTCACCCTGCAGCCCGGCTGCCGCAGCCAGTTCACCACCATCCAGCTCGCCGGCGACTTCAACGCCTTCAACCTGACCCAGGCGCCCTTCCTGGTGCAGGGGCCGAACTGCGTGTGGACGGACACCCTCACCCTGGCCGCCGGCACCTACAACATGAAATTCGTGACCAACGGCGCCTTCGACACGCCCAAGGACTACGGCGGGGACGAGGGCCAGACCCTGAACGTGCCCGGGGTCTATCCGGTGAAACAGGTCTCCGGAACCGGCACCGCGCTCAGGATCTCGGTGGCCACCGCCGGCAAGTACCTGATCACGCTGAACGAACAGGACCTCACCTTCACCGCCGAGCTCCAGGGAGGGCCCACCGGATCCATCACCGGGACCGCCGCCTTCTCCGGCATCGCTTCGGCGCCCTTCCCGCGGGCGGTGGTGCGGCTGTTCCGGGCGGGTTCGGACACCGCCCTCACCCAGACCACCACCGACGCCTCGACCCGGGCGTTCAAGTTCCAGGCGCTGGCCAACGGCGTCTACGACCTGGAAGTGTCGGCCCCCTGCTACATCACCGAGACCCGCACCAACGTGTCGGTCTCCGGGTCCCCGACCGACGTAGGCACGGTGAGCCTCGCGGCGGGGAGTTCGAGCTTCACCACCATCCAGCTCGCCGCGGACTTCACCTCGTTCGACCTGGGCCAGGCCCCGGCCATGACCGAGGGGGCGAACTGCGTGTGGACGGACACGGTGACGGTGGCCGCCGCCGGCACCTTCAACATGAAGTTCGTGACCGACGGCGCCTTCGACACCCCCAAGGACTACGGCGGGGACGAAAGCCAGACCCTGGACCTGCCCGGGAGCTATCCGGTGCGCCAGGTATCGGGGACGGGGACCGCGCTCCACATCCGGTTCGCGAATCCCGGCGCCTACGCGTTCTCGCTCGACGAGCGGCGCCAGACCTTCACCGTGACCCTGGTGACGCCTTGACCGGCGACGGTCCGGAAGCGGTCCCCTCGGGCACCGGCCGGGCGGGAGCGGATCCGCTCCGAGGCCCCGGCGGAGAGGAGTCAGCACCATGAAAGACCACCGGCGGCCCCGGCCGCAAACCACGCGCGCCCCCCGGATCCCGGCCTGGATCGCGGTGGGAGCGGCGGCCCTGCTCGTCCTGTCCGCCTCCGGCTGCGACCGAACCCGGCCCTACGTGCCGCCCGGGGCCCCGTCGCCGACCCAGGGTACGGTTCCGGCGACGGCGGCGCCGGCGCAACCTTCGGTGCCGGCGGCCCAGGCCGAGGCCCCGGTCCGGACCGACCAGGGCTGGCGGTTCACCTATCTCGGGCCTCAGGCCAATGCGGTGGCCCTGGCCGGTACCTTCAACGACTGGTCCACCTCGGCGGACCCGTTGACCAAGGGGACGACCGGGGTGTGGAGCGTGGTCAAGCCGCTCGACCCCGGGACCTACCAGTACAAGTTCGTGGTCAACGGCACCGAGTGGAAGGCCGACCCCGCCAATCCCAACACCACCGACGACGGGTACGGCGGCAAGAACTCGGTGGTCACGGTCCAGTAAGGGAGGCGGCGGTCATGAGAATCGGGCGCAACGGTTGGATTCTGGGGTTCGCGGGCCTGCTCCTGGCCGGCTGCGGGGGGAAGGGGAGCACGAGCGGCGCGGTCCAGCTCACCATCTGGGAGCAGCGCGATCCCCAGGAGAAAGGGGTCATGGAGGAGGTGCTCCGGGACTACCAGGCCGCGCACCCGAACGTGCAGGTCTCCCTGGTCCACTACGATACCGAGAATCTCCGGACCCAGTACCAGACCGCGGCCCTGGCCAACGGCGGGCCCGACCTGGTCTACGGCCCCTCGGACCAGGTGGGTCCGTTCTCGGTGCTGAAGATCATCCAGCCCATGGACGACTTCCTGCCCGGAGAGGACTGGAACCGGTTCCTCCCCGCCGCGCTCGATACCCTGGACGGCCACGTATGGTCGCTCCCGGACCAGGTGGGAAACCATCTCAACCTGCTCTACAACACCGAGGCGGTGAAGTCCCCGCCCCAGACCTTCGACCAGTGGGTGGAGATCGCCAAGGGCGCCATGACCACCCAGGCCGACGGCCGCACCGACCGCTACGGCCTTGCCTTCGAGTTCAACGAGCCGTTCTGGCTGGTGCCGTTCCTCACCGCCTACGGCGGATGGGTGATGGACGACCAGAACCGTCCTACCCTGGACACCCCGGCCATGGTGAAGGCGCTCACCTTCGTGAGCGACCTGCGGGAGAAGGACAAGGTGGTGCCCCGCGAGTGCAACTACCAGCTCATGGACACCCTGTTCAAGACCGGCAAGGCGGCCATGATCATCAACGGCCCCTGGTCCTTCGGCGACTATGGCAAGGCGGGGGTGCCGTTCGCCCTTGCCCGCATTCCCCGGGCCACCCCCGGCGGCCCCTGGGCCGCCCCCATGATCGGGACCAAGGGATACTCGGTGAACGTGAACCTGGACAAGAGCAAGGAAGCGACGGTGAAGGATCTCCTGGCCTACCTCTCCTCGGAAAAGGTCACCGCCCGCTTCGCCACCGAATTGGGTATCCTCCCCAGCGTGAAAGAGGCCTACGACCTGCCCGAGATCAAGAACGACGCGATCCTCCAGGCCTCGCTGGAGCAGTGGAAGGTGGGGCGCCGGATGCCGGTGGTGCCGGAGATGCGGGCGATCTGGGACGCGATGCGCCCGAACATGCAGTCGGTGATGAACGGGAGCAAGAGCCCCGGGGACGCGGCCCGGGACATGCAGAAGGACGCCCTGGACAAGATCGAGGCCATGAACCGGTAGGCCGGTGACCGGGGCGGAGGCGACGGTGACCGAAGGCGGAAGGGGCCGAAGAGGATGAATCGGAGAAACATCCCCCTGGCCTACGCCCTCGTCCTGCCGTCGCTCTTGGTGATGCTGGCGGTGGTCGCCTACCCCTTCCTCTACAACTTCCGGATCGCCTTCTCCAACATGAGCCTCCGGCACTTCCGGAACCCCGAGTTCATCGGGCTGGGGAACTTCGTCGAGCTCTTCAGCACCCCCACCCTCTACGTGGTGCTGCTCAAGACGGTGATCTGGACCGGGGTGAACGTGGCCGCCCACGTGACCCTGGGGGTGGGGCTGGCGGTCGTCCTGAACCGTCCCCTCCGAGGGCGGTGGATCTACCGGGCGCTCCTGATCATTCCCTGGGCGGTGCCCCAGTACATCTCCGCCCTCACCTGGCGGGGGATGTTCAACTACGAGTACGGCGCGGTGAACCTCTGGCTGATCAAGTTCGGGCTTCCCCAGGTGGCCTGGCTCAGCAATGCCCACGCCGCCTTCGCCGCCGCCATCATCACCAACATCTGGCTCGGCTTCCCCTTCATGATGGTGATCGCCCTGGGCGGGCTCCAGTCCATTCCCCACGAGCTCTACGAGGTGGCCTCGATCGACGGCGCCGACTGGTGGAACCGGCTCCGCCACGTCACCCTACCGCTCCTGAAGCCGGTGCTGGTGCCGGCGATCGTGCTGGGGACGATCTGGACCTTCAACAACCTGAACGTGATCTGGCTGGTGACCGACGGGGGGAAGCCCGCGGACAAGAGCCACATCCTGGTCACCTACGTGTACAAGGCGGCCTTCACCCTCTACCGCTACGGCTATGCGGCCGCGTTCTCGCTGGTGATCTTCCTCATTCTGCTCGTATTCGTGCTGCTCTACATGCGGCTATCACGGGGAACGGAGTCGGTATACTGATGAACGCGGGAAAGACTCCTCTCTGGCAACGCGGTCTTACTCATGCCGCCCTCATCGCGGTGACCCTGGTCACCCTGTACCCGATCCTCCTGGTGATCGGGATCTCGCTCCGCCCCGGGGACCAACTCTATTCGACGTCGCTCCGGCTGATCCCGGCCGGGGCCAGCCTGCACTCCTACCATGCCATCCTATTCGAGAAGCCGTTCCTGCTCTGGCTCAAGAACAGCCTCATCGTCTCGCTGAGCGTGACCCTGATCGGGGTGGCGCTGGCCGCGACCTCGGGTTACGCCTTCAGCCGGTACCGGTTCCCCGGACACCGGATCGGCCTGATGTCGTTTCTCCTCACCCAGATGTTCCCGGCCACCATGTTGCTCCTGCCCCTCTACCTCCTCCTGCAGAAGCTCCATCTCCTCAACAGCCTGGCCGGTCTCATGGTGGTCTACGTGACCACCGCCCTTCCCTTCTGCGTTTGGACCATGAAGGGATACTACGACTCGATCCCCCGCGACCTGGAAGAGGCCGCCCTCATCGACGGCCTCACCCCCATGGGGGCGTTCGTGCGGATCGTGCTCCCGCTTTCCCTTCCCGCGCTCACCATCACCGCGCTCTTCTCGTTCATGGCGGCGTGGAGCGAGTTCATCGTGGCGCGGGTGGTGCTCCAGAGCCGCGATCTCTTCACCCTCCCGCTGGGGCTGGAGGCGCTGGCCGGGACCTTCCAGACCGAGTGGGCCAACTATGCGGCGGGAAGCGTCCTGGTCTCGGTCCCGGTGGTGATCCTATTCCTGCTCCTGAACCGGTTTCTGGTGAGTGGCCTAACCCTTGGAGGAGTAAAGGGTTAGACCGAGAGCCCCCTCCGCCGATTAGGGTGGAATCGGCCTGCTAAGAGGTCCTATAATAATGGGGTCCAAGGCTTCGGTATTTCGTGGGTTGGACCGGTCCACCCGGGCGGTCCGGCACCCCCGACTCGCAAAGTTTGGAGGCTCTGCACCATGAGAAAGTCGCTACTCGCGCTCTTCGCCTCGTCGCTCGTCCTTCTGGTGGCCGCGGCGGCGTGGGCCCAGCCCTACTACGGTCCGGGGAGCTACCAGGCCGTCCCGTGGGATATCGGCAGCGCCGCCCAGCTCGTCGACGACGGGACCAACGGCGACGTCACCGCCGGCGACGGCGTCTACACCGCGACGGTCAACGTCGCCACCGCCGGCGCCTACGAGTGGAAGGCCGCGGTCGGCGACTGGAGCAGCTCCTGGCCTTCCACCGGCAACTGCTGGTTCATCACCTCGGCCGACAACCAGGACGTGGTTCTGACCTTCGATACCAACTCCGCCGGGGACGGGTGGGCGCCCGATTCCTATTGGCCCGACGCCGACCTCAGCGTGGGCGGAAGCTATACCCTGGTCGGCGAGCTTCAGAGCGAGCTCGGCGCCGCCGGCGACTGGGATCCCGCCAGCGCGGCCACCCACATGCACGACGACGGTCTGAACGGCGACGCGGCGGCGGGCGACGGGATCTACACTTTCGAAGGGACCCTCCCCGCCGGCACCTATCAGTGGAAGGTGGCGGTGAACGACAACTGGTCCCAGCAGTTCGGAACCGACGGGCCCTCGGTCAACGCCGGGACCTGGTCGGTCACCGTCAACGACCCGACCGAGGACTGGGTCTTCCAGCTCGACACCAACACCGGCCGGATCTACGCGTACCACAATGCTCCGGTCCCCACCAAGGAGACCACCTGGAGCAGGATCAAGACCCTCTATTGATCGCACGCTCGTCGCGCTGATCGAATCAGGGCGGGGCCGCAAGGCCCCGCCTTTCTCTTGCGCCGCGGAGCGCCCCCATCCGAGGCCTTGGAATGGGAGGAGGGACGCCCCAGGCGCGCCCGCCCCCCTTCGGCCGGCCTGTCTACGTAAAGTTTTCCTAACAAATCGTGTAACCATTTGTTTTGCCGTGGCTTATATGATCGATTCCGGTGCCCCGGCATTGACCAGAGGTGGGTGGATTCGATAAAATCTGCTCTGTACGCGTGGGATGCGGAGCGGTTGGACCGGTCAAACTGCGTCGCGACAGGGTTCCTCTATCCACCTTCCGGGCCGCCCCCCGCTGGGCGGCGACCCGGAGCAACACGCATCGGGTTCCCCGTTCAGCTTCCCCGGCTTTGGACCGGTCCAAGGCCGAGCGGCGGGGCGGGCCCCAGGGCCTCGGGAGGTCCCAAGATGAAGAAGCTGTCTCTCTGGCTCACCGGCGGGATGGTGATGCTCCTCGCCGCCCCGGCGGCGCGGGCGTTCACCCCCCAGACCATCACCGTGGACGGCGTGAACGATTTCGACTCCGGAAACCTCCTGGACGCCGACGGGGGCGACACCGAGACCAAGGACTGGTGCACCGGCACCTCCGGTAACGAGAGTCCCCTGGATCTGGGCGACATCTACGTCACCAACGACGCCAACTTTCTCTACTTCGGCTTCCAGTACGACCACGCCTGCTTCTGCGACATCGACCTGGGAATCGCCATCGACGTCAACACCGCCGCCGGCGGGGCCACCGACGCGTTCGGGCGAAAGATCGCCTGGGACAACCTGGTCGACAAGCCGGACTTTTACCTCTACGACGTGGCCCCGACCTCGTGCAATACCTACAACTACGAGGTGCTGTACAAGTGGACCGGTTCCTGGACGGTCCAGACCGACGGCCCCAACGGCCTGGGAATCGTGGACAACACCGGGTTCGAGGAGGGCAAGCTCTCCCTTGCCACCCTCGGCGTGGCCGCCGGGGACACCGTCCACGTGGAGTTCTTCGTGACCCAGGAGGGAAGCACCAAGGGTCCGCTGGACGCGGCCTGCAGCGACGGGATCCAGCTCTCCACTCCCGGAGGAACCACCTTCGACGTGGCGAGCCCGGTGGAGATGACCTGCATGCTCACCTACGTGGTCCAGGGGGCGGCGGACTCGACTCCGCCCACCCTGAACGCCGCCAGGGCGGTCGGATTCACGGTCAACGCCCAGAAGCAGATCTCGCTCGCCACCAGTTCCGTGGACGTGCAGTTCAGCGAGCCGGTGGGGACCGGCGCCGCCACCGCCGGCAACTACTCGATCTCCAACACCGCGGCCACCGTGACCGCGGCCTCGGTGGACGGCTCCGATCCCAGCGTCGTGCACCTCACCCTCTCCTCCACCGTCATGAACTCCGGCAGCTTCTACAACGTGACCGCGGTCAACGTGCAGGATCTGGCCGGGAACCCGATCGTCAACAACGGGACGGGGAACGTGGCCGGGTTCTTCCTCAAGGACGTCCACTTCGAGGGGAACATGAGCGTGTTCCTTCTCACCCACTCCAGCCCCCCCGACAGCTTCTTCGTGGAGGGGAGCCTCTCGCCCCTCACCTTCACCCCCAAGGACAACGCGCTCCTCACCGACGCCGACCACGACAGCGTCTACGTGACCGACGTCCCGATCAGCGTGTCCAGGGACAAGGGGACCGGCAAGGCCGAGGCGAGCCTGGACTGGAAGTTCTATCACAACGGACAGGGCTACGAGCCACGGTCGAACCGTCAGTTCGCCTACTCCAGCGACAACGGCGGGGTGGATACGGTCTTCGCGTACTGGAACGACGACCTGCCTTCCACCGTCACCGGCCACCCCGTGGACGTGCTCTTCCAGGTGGATGCGACCCGGTTCAATCCGGGTCCCGGCGATACGGTGGGGGTGACCGGAGACCAGTCGCCGCTCCCGAACTTCGCGACCCCGGGGATCCTTCTCAACGACGCCGGCACCAACGGGGACCAGACCGCCGGGGACAAGATCTACGCCGGGTACGTGCGATTCCCCACCGGCAGCTACAAGTACGTCAACTACAAGTACACCTTCAACGGCTCCTACGAGTGCCTGGGCCAGGGGGACCGGAACGTCTACCTGAACGACGCCGCCTACGATACCGTGGGCGGGACCGACGGGGCCCTGGTGCTCCCCCCGCGCGGTATCGATCGTTGCACGGTGACCGACAAGGCGGTCAAGGTCGTCTTCCGGGTGGACGCCGGCTACTGGTTCGGCGGGCCCATCACCTCGGTGGGGGTGAACGGCGACCGGCTGCCGCTCACCTTCGACGTCCCCTCGCTCAACCCGATGGCCGACAACGGGGTGTCGCCGGACGCCGCCGCCGGCGACGACACCTTCACGGTGGCGGTGATCTTCCCCGATTCCACCAACCTCATCGTGAACTACAAGTACCTCATCAACGACGGCTACGAGTGCATGGGATATCCGGACCGCGTCCTGACCCTGGACGACGTCGCCTACTCGACCTCGGTGCCGCAGGTGCCGCCGGTGGGGATCTGGGACTACTGCTCGGACATCACCACCGGCCTCCCGGACCTGCCCGGTCGCGGCGGCCGGACCCTGAACCTGGCTCAGAACTACCCGAACCCGTTCGGATCCTCGACCGTCATCGAGTTCCGGCTGGACACGCCCGGCCGGGCCGACCTCACCGTGTTCGATGTGGCCGGTCGCAAGGTGAAGTCCCTGGTCTCCGGCCGGACCGGCGAGGGGCTTCACGTGGTGCAGTGGGACGGCCGCGACGATGCCGGCCGCTCGGTCCGCCCGGGCGTGTACTTCTATACGCTCGAGGTGAACTCCACGACCACCACCCGCCGCATGATCCTTCTTCCCTGATCGCGGGCGGCACCCACCCGAGGGCCCGGAGCGGAAGCTCCGGGCCCTTGCTTCGTGGGGATTCGCGTGCCGAAGCCGCCCCCGGCCGGCTCCCCCATCGACCCCCGCCGCCGCGTGAGGCCGGTCCGGGCGCGGGCCTCACGCACGTTTCAGCGGTGGGGTGCGGGTGGCCCGGGGGGATGCTATGGTTTCGGCGCGCCGGGGCGGGCCCGCAGAACCGGGTCCGGGGCCCGCGGCGGGGAGGGGCGGCATGTATTGCACCCATTGCGGGACCCGGTTGGCGGCCACCGACGCCTACTGTCCCGGCTGCGGAACCCCGGTCTCCGGGAACGACGCCGTGACCGCCCCGCCCTCTGCCCCGCCGGAAAGCTCCGGGGTCCACCCCGTCCACATCCCCTCGTACCTGGCCCAGGCGATCCTCGCCACCCTTTTCTGCTGCATGCCGTTCGGTATCGTGGCCATCGTCTACGCCGCCCAGGTGAACGGCAGGTTGGCGGCGGGGGATTACGGCGGGGCGCGGTCCGCCTCGGCATCCGCGCGCACCTGGAGCTGGGTGGCGTTCGGTTGCGGCCTGGCGGGGATGCTCCTCTACGGCCTCATCGTCCTCCTCGGGGTGGCGGCCGACCGGTGACCGGACTCGCCGCGTTCCTCGCCCTCCCCACCGTTCCCGCGGCGTCCGACCGGTTCCGGCGCCGGCTGGCCCTGGGCTTCGCCGTGGGGGGCGCCCTCGCGGTGGCGGTGCTCGCGCTCCGCGATCCGGCGCGCGGCGGATACCCGTCGTGCCCCTTTCTCGATCTCACCGGCTGGCAGTGCGCGGGGTGTGGCACCCTTCGCGCCGTCCACCAGCTCGCGCACGGACACCCCGAGGCCGCGTTCCGGCTGAACCCGCTCAGCACTCTGTTCAGCCCGGTGATCGGGCTCCTCTGGGTGAACGAGGTCCGGATCCTCGCCGGCCGCCGGAGCTGGCGGCTGGATCCCCGGCTGGGCCGGTCGGCCTGGCTCCTGCCCGCGGTCATTGTGATCTTCATTCTCTGGAGGAACCTGGCATGAGCACGATCGAAACCCGCTGCCCCCGCTGCAACGCCCCCATCCAGCCCGCCGACCGGTTCTGTCCCACATGCTCCGCGCCGCTCGGCCCCGGCCCCGGCGCCTCCGCCGGGCCCGGTCCCGCCGTCGCCGGAGGCAAGGACCGGATCGCCGCCGGGGTGCTGGCGATTCTGGTCGGGGGTCTGGGGGTCCACAAGTTCTACCTGGGGCAGTGGGGGTGGGGCCTGGTGTTCCTGGTCCTCTGCTGGACCGGCGTGCCGAGCCTCCTCGGCCTCATCGACGGCATCCTCATCCTGGTGAAGAACGACGCCGAGTTCCGGGCTGCCCACGTGGCGCCGGCCGGGGCCTTCGGTCCCATCTTCGGGTAGCGCGGCGGACAGCGCCTGGAAGCCGTCGATGTCTCCGGCGTCCCCGGCCCGGTCGTACCGGCCGGAGATGGCGCGGAAGGCGTGCCCCAGCTTGCGGAACTGCACGCCCCGGAGCACGACGGTGAGGAGCACCCCGGTGCTGGACCAGCAGCACCAGGAGAGGCACCCGCCAGACCCCGCCGGACACGGCCAGGGAACAGTCGTTGAGCTGTGACCGGAACGCGTTCTACCTCCCCGTGCGGGGGGGGAGGGGTATCGGGACGAGCCGGGGCGCTTGGGGGCTAGGTGTCGGGCGGCAACGCGGGCGGGGGGCTCCCCAGCATGCGGAAGCCCAGGATCACCCCGCCGTAGAGGATCACCCCGGCCGCGATCAGGATGAAGAGGCCCGACGCGGGGAGCCCCCGGAAGCGCACCGAGAGGTTTCGGCTCTGCGCGACGATCGCGCCGGTGGAGTCGGGCACGCCCGCGGAGATCGTGGCCACTCCGGCCTCGACCGGGGTCCAGGAGAGTGCGCCGTCGGAGCCGGTCACCCCTAGGGAATCGGTCCGCGAGACCTCGCTCCCCGGCCGGTAGAGCACCGAGACCCGGGCTCCGGCCACCGGCCCCGCCTCGCCGGCCACCCTCACCACCGCGGGTTTCCCGGTGGTGGGGAAGGCGGGGTCGACGGTGATGTCGGCGCCGGCCCCGGCCGCCGCCGCCACCAGCCCGAGGCCGGCCGCCACCGCTGCCAGCGCGGCCCTACTCATCCCCGCCCCTCCCCGGTTCGTGGCCCGAGTAGCCGCCGCGCGCGGTGAAGAGACCGGCCATGCCCACGGTGGCGGCGAGCCAGACCAGGAGCACCGCCCAGGGCGAGCCCGCCATCGCCCGCCACCCCCGGCTGAAGTTGGGGGCGAAACCGCTCCCGTAGAGGTGGCTCCGGAACTCGCCGATCACCGCGTACACCAGCACGAACAGGATGATGGCGGGGATCACCCAGCGGATGAGCACGTCGTACCATCCGCCCAGGTGGAACCGGGAGTAGAGGTTGACGTCGGCGCGGAGCTTCTTCACCCCGAACGCCCACCCGATCAGCAGGCATTCCAGGAGCCCCACGATGAGAAGGCCGTAGCTGAAGGCCCAGTGGTCGGTGAGATCCAGGAGCGTCAACCCCAGGGTGCCGTCGTTCTCGATCCCCGGGTTCACCACGTGGGGGAGCGCGAAGAGCGAGCTTCCCAGGAACCCCAGCCCGATGAAGATCCACACCGCGCGGCCCCTCGGGATGCGGTACTTGTCGATGACCGCGCTGGCCAGCCCCTCCACCAGGGACACCGAGGACGAGACGCCGGCCAGGAGAAGGAGGACGAAGAAGAGCAGGCCGAATCCGACCACCGCGGGGCTTCCGCCGGGGAGCTGGGCGATCCCCCTGGGCACGATGAAGAACATCATGGCCAGGGTACTGGCCTTGGGCACCATGGCGAAGGCGAACAGGATGGAGAATACCGCGAGCCCGGCGATGTACTCGAACCCGCAGTTCATGAGCGAGGTAAGCACCGCGTTATTGGTCTGGTCGCTGTTCTTGGGCAGGTAGCTGGCATAGGCGGTCATGATCCCGAAGCCCAGGGACAGGGTGAAGAACATCTGGCTGAACGCCCCCTGCCAGACCGCCGGGTTCTTCATCACCCCCCAGTCCGGGGTGAACAGGAACCATACCCCCTGGGCGCCGTGGGGAAGGGTCACCCCGCGCACGATGAGCGCCACCATGAATAGCCACATGAGCGGCACGAAGACCTTGACCGCGGCCTCGATGGTGGCGGCGCCCCGGCGGATGATCCAGCCGTTCAGGATCCACACGACCGCCACGAACAGAATCGGCCTCCAGGTGCTGAGCATATGGAAGAAGTAGCCGTAGGGGTTGGGAAGGCTCGCCACCGCGAAGTGCGGGGTGGGGAACGAGGCCTTCCAGAGACCCCCGAACGCCCCCACGAACATCCCGATCACCCAGGCGAGGATGGTGCAGTAGTAGAGGGTGATGAAGCCGGCGTTCATGAGCGCCCACCACCCCACGAACTCGCCGCCCCGGCCCGCCACCCGATGGAGCGATTCGGGGAGCGCCCGCCGGGTCACGTGGCCGAGCCCGAACTCCAGGATCATGACCGGAATCCCGATCACGAAGAGGGCGATGAAGTAGGGGAGGTAGAAGGCGCCGCCGCCGAACTTGTAGGCGTTGGCGGAGAAGAAGACGATGTTCCCGAGGCCGATGGCCGATCCCGATGCGGCGAGAATGAAACCGACCCTCGACCCCCACTGCCCGCGTGTCGTGGAACTCAAGGGGGATGACTCCTTGGTGGCGGCCCGTGGCACCGTGGGTGTGCGCTGGCCGCACTCTAGCGACCGGTACCGGGGCTGTCAACCGCTTAACCCGAACACGCACAAGGACTTCGTTGGGTCGCCGGTTCCGGCCCGCCCGGCCGTCCGCTCCCGTCGCGCCGGCGATCCCCACCTGGTCGCTTGACGCGGAGCCGCCCGATCCGGTCTCCTAGTCCTGCATGCCAGCACTCGCTCAGCCGCTCGTCATTTTCGACCTGGACGGGACGGTGGTGGACACCATGCCCGCCACCTTCTCCGCATTCCAGGACGCGCTCGAGCCCGCGCTCGGACGGCGGCCCACCCGCGAGGAGATCCTGGGCCGGATGGGGCCGGCGGATCAGCACATCATCGCCGACTGGGTGGGCGAGGAGCATGCCGAGGACGCGGTGGATCGCCTGTACGCGGCCTATGAGCGGCGCTTCGCCGGCCTCGGGCCGTTTCCCGGGATGCGCGAGCTGATCGCCGACCTGCGCACCGCCGGACGCCGGACCGCGCTTTTCACCGGGCGGGGCCGGAGGAGCACCGACGCCATCCTCGATGGGATGGGGATCCGGGAACTCTTCGAGGATACGGTGACCGGCGACGAGGTGGCGGCGTCCAAGCCCTCGCCCGACGGCCTGGTGAAGGTGCTGGCGCAGGCCGGGCTTACGCCCGCCGACGCGGTCTACGTGGGGGACAGCCCTCTCGACGCCCAGGCGGCCGAGGGGGCGGGGGTCGAGGTGGTGGGGGCGCTCTGGGGAACGCATGCCCCCGAGGAGTTCGACGCCTTTCCCAAGATCTACACCGTGGCCTCGGTAGCGGCGCTCCGGCGGTTGTTGCTGGGGGAGCCGGGATAGCGTCTCCCCGCGAACCGCTTCCTGCGGGCCGCGCGCGTCCGGGCGCGGGGTCATCCCTCGAGCCGCACCCCGTACTTCTCGCGCAGGATGCGCGCGAACCGGGGCGCATAGACGAGGTTGTAGGTCGCGGCCTTGTCCGGGAAGAGCCGGAGCGCCTGCGTGCGCACCGCCCGCACCAGGTGCACCGCCTCGGCCAGGGGAAGGTCGCTCTGGCGGAGGAGGCTCGCGGTGAGATCCACCAGGATCCGAAGCCGCCGGATCCGCGCCTCCTCGCGGGCCAGGTCTTGGGGAGAAGGCTTTTCGGACATGGGGATCGCCTCGTCGCCGTCCTGGTCTCCGGGTCGCCGCGCGCCTCCTGGCACCGCGCCTTCATGGTACCAGCGGTCGCGTCTTGAGCGGGCCGGGGGGTGGGTGGACCTTTTCGGTGAGGGCGTCTGATCCAGGCCGGCCGGGCGGCCCGTCCCCCCCGATGTGGACCCGGGTCCTTATTTCGCCCGGAAGCCGTTGCGGCGCCAAGGCCGGAGACCGTCGCGGCGCCGACGCTCGATCCGCCGTTGATCCAGGCCGGCCGCGCGGCCCGTCCCCCCCCGGATGTGGACCCGGATCCCTATTTCGCCAGGTAGCCGTTGCGGCGCCGAGGCCGGAGGCTCTCGCGGCACCGAAGCCGGAGACCGTCGCGGCGCCGACGCTCGATCCGCCGTTGATCCAGGCCGGCCGCGCGGCCCGTTCCCCCCGGATGTGGACCCGGATCCCTATTTCGCCCGGTTGCCGATGCGGCGCCGAGGCCGGAGGCTCTCGCGGCACCGAAGCCGGAGACCGTCGCGGCGCCGAAGCTCGATCCGCCGTTGATCCAGGCCGGCCGCGCGGCCCGTTCCCCCCGGATGTGGACCCGGATCCCTATTTCGCCCGGTTGCCGATGCGGCGCCGAGGCCGGAGGCTCTCGCGCCACCGAAGCCGGAGACCGTTGCGGCGCCAAGGCCGGAGACCGTCGCGGCGCCGACGCTCGATCCGCCGTTGATCCAGGCCGGCCGCGCGGCCCGTCCCCCCCCGATGTGGACCCGGGTCCCTATTTCGCCCGGTTGCCGCTCCGGCGCCAAAGCCGGAGACCGTCGCGGCGCCAAGGCCGGAGACCGTCGCGGCGCCGACGCTCGATCCGCCCGCCAATCGATCTTCCAGGCCGGCCGCGCGGCCCGTCCCCCCCGATGTGGACCCGGGTCCCTATTTCGCCCGGTTGCCGCTCCGGCGCCAAAGCCGGAGACCGTCGCGGCGCCGACGCTCGATCCGCCGTTGATCCAGGCCGGCCGGGCGGCCCGTCCCCCCCCGGATATGGACCCGGGTCCACCCGCCATTCGGCCTAGCCGACCCTCGTCCCAGGCCCTCCTCGTCGTCCCGCACCCGAACCCCCCCACCCCACCCAAACCCCACCGTCCCCCCACCCAGACGCCGCCGTCACCCCGCCCGCCCTCAGCCCCAAGACTACCCAACCCTCGCCGTCACCCCTCCCGCCCCCCACCCAACCCCCGCCGTTGAGCCTGCCCCCCCGGCGTGATAGCCTGTTCGACGTTCGCCGGCCCGGCCTTCCCCCCGAGGATTCCATGACCTCACGCGGCATCACCGATCCGATCCTCCAGGAGGACGAGTCCGGTCTCGACACCTCGCTCCGCCCCCGGCGGCTGGCCGATTTCGTGGGGCAGAGCGCGCTCCGGGAGAACCTGCGGATCGCGCTGGAAGCGGCCCGGCAGCGCGGCGAATCGCTGGACCATCTGCTCCTCTACGGCCCGCCGGGGCTGGGGAAGACCACCCTGGCCGCGATCGTGGCCCAGGAGCTCGAGGTTCCCATCGTCTACACCTCGGGACCGGTGCTGGAGCGGCCGGGGGATCTGGCCGGCATCCTCACCACCCTGGGCGATCGCGGGATCCTCTTCATCGACGAGGTGCACCGCCTCCATCCCGTGATCGAGGAGTACCTCTACCCGGCGATGGAGGACTACTCCCTCGACATCATGATCGACCGCGGTCCCGGAGCGCGCTCGGTGCGCTTGAGCCTCGCGCCCTTCACCCTGGTCGGCGCGACCACCCGGGCGGGACTCCTCACCTCGCCGCTCCGCGCCCGGTTCGGCATGATCCACCGCCTGGACTACTACGAGCCGGCCGAGCTCGAGATCATCGTGGAGCGCACCGCGCGCATCCTCTCCCTGGAGGTCGACCCCGGCGGTCGCACGGAGGTGGCCCGCCGTTCCCGCGGCACCCCCAGGATCGCCAACCGTCTGCTCCGGCGGATCCGGGATTATGCCCAGGTCCGCGCCGACGGCACGGTCACCCGCGAGGTGGCCGAGGCGGCGCTCGACCTCCTGGAGGTGGACACCCTCGGACTGGATCCCATGGACCGCCGTTACCTGGAAGCGCTCATCACCCGGTACGGCGGGGGGCCGGTCGGGCTCAACACCCTGGCCATGGCGGTGGGGGAGGAACCCGAGACCCTGGAGGACGTGTACGAGCCCTTTCTCCTCCAGCAGGGCTTCATCCAGCGCACCCCCCGGGGCCGGATCGCCGCCGCCCGCGCCTACCAGCATCTGGGGATCGCGCCGGGGAGGGCCCCCGCCGGCCAGAACGACATCTTCGAGGGTCGCTAGCCCTGCTCGCCCCGCTGGGCCGCATCCTCATCCTGGCCGGGCTGGCCCTGGTCGCGGCAGGGGTGGTCCTCCTCCTGGCCGGGAGGGTACCCTTCCTGGGCCGCCTCCCCGGCGACTTCCACTTTTCCGGGAAGGGATGGGCGGTATATTTTCCCTTCGCCACCCTGTTGATCCTGAGCATCGTGCTCACGATCCTGTTGAACCTGTTCCGTAAGTGATCCGCCCGTGCACATCTCCGATTTCGACTACGAGCTTCCCAAGGAGCTGATCGCCCAGCATCCGCTCTCCGAGCGCGACGCGAGCCGGCTCCTGGTGGTGGACCGCGCCTCGGGGACCCTCGACCACCGGCACTTCTCCGAGCTGCCCGAGCTTCTGCGATCGGGCGACCGCCTGGTGGTGAACGACACCCGGGTGATCCCCGCGCGCCTCTTCGGCACCCGCACCGGCGGGAGCGCCGGGATCGAGATCCTGCTCCTCGGCCCGGTTCGCGGCCGCGAAAACCATCCCACCTTCCAGGCCCTGGCCCGGCCCGCCCGGAAGATCACCGCCGGAACCGTGGTGCACCTGGGGACGAGCAAGATCCCGGTGTCGGTCCTGCAGGAACTGGACGACAAGACGCGCCTGGTGGAGTTCCCCGAACACTTCTCGATCATGGACTTCCTGAACCGGGAAGGGCACGTCCCGCTTCCCCCTTACATCCAGCACGAGGACACCCCCGAGGACAAGGAGCGCTACCAGACCGTGTTCGCGGAGCGCCCGGGCGCGGTGGCCGCGCCCACCGCGGGGCTCCACTTCACCCGGGACCTCCTGGACCGGCTCTCCCGGAACGGGGTGGGCGCCACCCACATCACTCTCCACGTGGGACTCGGCACCTTCGCTCCGGTCACCGAGCAGGATCCGCGCATGCATCACATGGAGCGGGAGTACTTCCGGGTCCTCCCCGAGGCGGCGGACGGGATCTCGGCCACCCGCCGGGCCGGGGGGCGGATCGTGGCGGTGGGGACCACGGTGGTGCGGACGCTGGAGAGCGCGGAACTCCACCTGCCCGACGAGGATATGTGGACGGTGCGGCCCGGGGACGGCTGGAGCGAGAAGTTCATCTACCCGCCCTACGAGTTCCACCTGGTGGACGCACTCGTCACCAACTTCCACTTGCCGCGCTCCACCCTCCTCATGCTGGTCTCGGCATTCGGGGGCCTGGAGCTGGTCCGGCGCGCCTACCGGGAGGCGGTGAACCGGGGCTACCGGTTCTACTCCTACGGCGACGCCATGCTCATCCTCTGATCCATGGCGCTCTCCTTCGAGGTGGTCGCGCGCGACCCCGGCGGGGCCCGCGCCGGCGTGCTCCGCAGCGCCCGCGGCGCCGTCAGCACCCCCGCGTTCATGCCGGTGGGCACCCAGGGCACGGTGAAGACGCTCCGCCAGTCCGACCTGCGGGAACTCGGCGCGGAGATCATCCTCGGCAACACCTACCATCTCTACCTCCGCCCCGGTCACCGGCTGATCCGCGAGCAGGGTGGGCTCCACCGCTTCATGGGGTGGGACCGGCTACTGCTCACCGACTCCGGGGGGTTCCAGATCTGGAGCCTGGCCGACCTCAACCGGGTCCGCCCCGAGGGGGTGCGGTTCAAGTCGCACCTGGACGGCTCCAGCCACGAGTTCACCCCCGAGCTCTCCATGGAGATCCAGCTCTCGCTGGGATCGGACATCGTGATGGCGCTGGACCAGTGCCTGGAATTTCCGGTCGAGCGTCCCGTCGCCGAGGCCTCGGTCGACCTCACCCTGGGCTGGGCCCGGCGGAGCCGGGCGGCGTTCGACCGCGGCGACCCGGTGGCCGGGGCCGACCCCTCGCTGTTCGGGATCGTCCAGGGGGGGATCTACCCGGATCTCCGGGCCCGATGCCTGGAGGAGCTGGGAGGGATCGGGTTCGACGGGTACGCGATCGGGGGGCTCTCGGTGGGCGAGCCCAAGGAGGCGATGTGGGAGATGGTGGGGGCGGGGGTGCCCCTCATGCCCGCGGACAAGCCCCGGTACCTGATGGGGGTGGGCACCCCCGAGGACCTGGTGGAGGGGGTGCGCCGGGGAGTGGACCTCTTCGACTGCGTGATGCCCACCCGTAACGCCCGCAAGGGCACGGTGTTCACCGGACGGGGGCGCCTGGTGGTCAAGAACGCCGCCTTCGCCGCCGACCCCCGCCCCCTGGAGCCCGGCTGCGCCTGCTATACTTGCCGCAACTACTCGCGGGCCTACGTCCGGCACCTGTTCCAGGTCCGTGAGGTCCTGGCCCTGGAACTGGCCAGCATCCACAGCCTTCACTTCTACCTCGAAACCATGAGGCGCATGCGCCGCGCCGTCGTCGTGGGGCGGTTCGAGAGCTGGGCGCGGGAATTCCTGGAGGCATTCCGGAGCGAGAGCGCGGCCGAGGCCCGCTGAGCGGCCCGGTTGCGGTTATCCTGCTTCCCATATAGACTTGCACCGTTTCATGCCCCGGAGACGGGGCCCGCCCCGGCCCGCCCGCATGGGCAGGCCGGCCCGCGCGATCCGAGTGTTCGACGCCGCCCACGGGCGGCACGAGGAGACCCATGAGTCCAATCCTGTTGATGGCTCCGCCCCAAAACGGCGGCCAGGGAGGGCCGGGAAGCATCGTGGTCACGTTGCTCCCCATCGTCCTCATCTTCGGCATCTTCTACTTCCTGGTCATCCGCCCGCAGAGCAAGCGCCAGAAGGACCTGGCGCACATGATCGAATCGCTCAAGCAGGGGGACCGGGTGTTGACCTCGGGCGGCCTCTTCGGCACCGTGATGTCGATCAAGGAGAACGTGGCGGTGCTCAAGATCGCGGATCAGGTCAAGGTGGAGGTCGCCAAGACGGCCATCACCAGCGTGGTCACCCGAGGTCGGGAGGCCTGATGAACCTGAACGAGCTCGCGCTTCAGATCTACGGGGCCGACGTCCTCCGCCGCCGGGCGGAGGAGATCACCGAGTTCACCCCCGACCTCGCCGACCTGAGCGAACGCATGTTCGAGGTCATGTACGAGGAGGAGGGGGTGGGGCTCGCCGGACCGCAGGTCGGCGTGGGCCGGCGGATCGCGGTGCTCGACGTCCCCATGGAGGAGGGGAGCGGCTTCCGCGGAACGATCATCAACCCGGTCATCCTGGCCCACGACGGCGTCCAGAAGGGGACCGAGGGGTGCCTGTCCATCCCCGGGCTCCGCGAGGAGGTGGCCCGCCACCAGTGGGTCCAGGTCCAGGCGCTGAACCTGAAGGGCGAGCCCTTCGAGTTCGAGTGCGAGGATCTTCTCGCCCGCGCCGTCCAGCACGAGATCGATCATCTCGACGGGATCCTGTTCGTGGATCGCCTGAGCCCCGTCCGCCGCCGTCTCCTGACCAAGAGGCTGAAGAAGATCGCCGCCGGCGAAGAAGCCTCCACTTGAGCATGAACGTGCTCTTCATGGGCACGCCGGACTTCTCCTGCCCCAGCCTGGACGCCCTCGTCGCCGCCGGCCATCGCGTGGTGGGCGTGGTCACCCGGCCCGACAAGCCCACCGGACGGGGCCGGAAGCTCGCCCCGCCCCCGGTCAAGGTCCGCGCCCAGACCCACGGCCTTCCCGTGCTGCAGCCGGCCAAGGTCAACACCGCGGAGTCGCTGGAACTCTTCCGGGCGCTCGCCCCCGACGTGCTGGTGGTGGCGGCGTTCGGGGCGATCCTGCGGCAGCCGCTCCTGGACCTGGCCCCCCGGGGACCGATCAACGTGCACGCGTCGCTTCTGCCCGCCTACCGCGGGGTGGCGCCGGCCCAGTGGAGCCTCATCCACGGCAACCGCACCACCGGAGTCACCATCATGCGCATGGACGCGGGGGTGGACACCGGCCCGATCTACGCCCGCCGGGTGCTGGAGGTGCGGCCGCTCGAGACCGCGGGCGAACTCCTGGACCGGCTGGCCCGGGAGGGGGCGGCGCTCCTGGTGGAGACCCTGGCCGGGATGGAGGGCGGGGCCCTGACCCCGGTGCCGCAACCGGTGGAAGGGGCGAGCTACGCGCCGCGGCTGGAGCGCGAGCACGGCTACCTGGATTTCACGCGGACCGCGCGGGAGGTGGTGGACCAGTTCCGCGGCACCACCCCGGCGCCGGGAGCGCGGGTGTTCGTGGGGGACGATGCGGTCCTGGTGACCGCGGTGCGGCCGGTGCCCGAGGCCTCGGGCGAGCCCTACCGGATCCTGGAGGCGGCGCACCGCCACCTCCGAGTGGCCGCCGCCCGGGGCGCGGTGGATCTGCTCCAGGTCCGTCCGCCGGGAAGAAACGACATGGAAGGGGCGGCCTTCGCCCGCGGACGGCGACTGGCCGCGGGGGGCCGGCTCACCCCGCCTCCGGTGGCGCCGGACCTGACGCTGCACGCGGTGGCGGCGTCATGAGCCCGGCCACCCGCAAGGGGCGGAAACCACGCCGCCCCGCCCGTCCCAAGTCCGCCCGGGAGATCGCGCTCATCGTGCTCTTCCACGTGGACACCCGGAAGGCGTTCGCCGACCTCCTGCTCAACCGCGAACTTCGCGAAGCGTCGCTCGACGCCCGCGACACCGCCTTCGCCACCGAGCTGGTGAACGGGACGCTCCGGTGGCGGGCCCGGCTGGACTGGATCCTCGGGCGGTTCGTGCGGGCCGGACTCGACACCCTCACCCCCTGGACCCTGAACGTGCTCCGGCTCGGGGTGTACCAGCTGGCGTTTCTCGACAAGGTCCCCCCCCACGCGGCGGTGGCGGAGAGCGTGGAGCTGGCCAAGCGCTACACCAATCCCGGAGCGGCGGGGCTGGTGAACGCGGTGCTGCGGAAATTCCTGCGGGAGGGCGGCGCCGTCCCCGATCCGGAGGCGGTGCTTCCCGAACCGGCCGAGGCGCTCTCGACGGCCTTCTCCCATCCGCAGTGGCTGGTGGAGCGATGGCTGCGACGGCTGGGGCCGGAGGAGACCCGCGCCTTTCTCATCGCCGACAACCGGCCGGCGCCGGTGAGCCTGCGGGTGAACCCGCTTCACACCGACCGTGAGACCTTGCGCCAGGCCCTCCTCGCCCACGGGGTCGAGGTCGAGACCGCTCCCTACAGCCGGCTCTCGCTCCGGGTGAACGGGAACATCGTCCTCGCCGCCCTCCCGGAGTTCGCGGCCGGCCACTTCTTCGTGCAGGACGAGAGCGAGACCCTGGTGGGCGAACTCCTCGCCCCCGAACCGGGCGAGACCGTGCTCGACCTGGCCGCCGCCCCCGGCGGGAAGGCCACCCAGATCCAGGAGACCCGGGACTCGAAGGGGTTTCTCCTCGCCGTCGACGTCCAGAAGAGCCGCCTGGCCCGGGTCCGCGAAAACGTGGTCCGGATCGGGGTGGAGCACGTCGGCATCGTCTGCGCCGACGGGCGCGACCTGGCCCTGGCCCGCCCGGTGGACCGGGTGCTGATCGACGCCCCGTGCAGCGGGTTGGGGGTGCTCCGTCGCCGCGCCGACGCTCGGTGGCGCAAGACCGAGGCCTCGATGCGGGCGCTCATGCCGCTGGAGCAGGACCTCCTGGCCGCCGCCTCGACCCACGTCCGGCCCGGAGGGGTGCTGGTGTACAGCGTGTGCAGCACCGAGCCCGAAGAAGGGCGGAGCCCGGTGAAGTCGTTCCTGGAGAGCCATCCCGACTTCGAGTTGGAGGACGCGGCCTCCTTCGTGCCCGCCGAGGTGGTGACGGACGGGTGCCTTCTCCTCTACCCTCATCGTCATGGGACCGACGGCGCCTTCGCCGCGAGGATGCGGCGGAAGGGCTGAACCCCCCGGAGAAAACCGCGGTGGAACGACCTGAGACAACCCCTGTCGACACCCTCCGCCGTTGGGGCGCGGAGGCGCGGCGGCGCGCCGGGCCGGCGGCGCGAAAGCTGCTGCCGCTGGCGGCCGGGTTCTTGGCCGCGTTCCTGGTCTTCAACTACGTGGTCATGCCCCGTTTCGTGCGCCACGGCGAGGAACTCAAGGTTCCCGACGTGAGCGGCCGGTCGCTGGCCCAGGCCACCGACCTCCTCGCCCAGGCGAGGCTCGCGGTGCGGGACACGGTGGCGCGCACCAGTCCCTCGGTTCCCCGGGGCACGGTCCTGGACCAGGACCCGCGGGCGGGGAGCCACATCAAGCCCGGGCGGGGGGTGGAACTGGTGGTGAGCGAGGGGAAGCGGAGCCAGAAGCTCCCGGCGCTCACCGGGCAGACCCTGCGGTTCGCGCGGATGGGCTTGAGCCAGGATGGATACCGGCTGGGGGACGTGCTCCGGGTTCCCTCCTCCGGAGTGGCCCGCAACTTCGTGATCGCCAGCGACCCCGCCCCCGGCGAGCAGGCCGGCCCCGGCGAGCGGGTGGACCTCCTGGTGAGCGACGGGCCCCCGTCCCGGCGCTGGGTGATGCCGGATCTCCGCGGGCTGGAGGTGCAGCTCACCGCCGACCGCCTTCGCTTCGCCGGGTTCACGGTGGTGGTGGAAGGGGCCGATCCCTACAGCTTCTCGTCGCGGCGCATCGTGCGCACCGATCCGCCGGCGGGGGCGGCGGTGGACCGTACCGACACCGTTCGCCTGGTGGGAGGCTGAGCCCGTCATGACCGACGCCGGCAACATCCTGGTCGCGCCCTCGGTCCTTTCCGCCGACTTCAGCCGGCTGGGGGAGGAGATCGCGCGGGTGGAGCGGGGGGGCGCCGATCTCCTCCACCTGGACGTGATGGACGGCCACTACGTGAACAACATCACCTTCGGCCCCATGATCGTGGGTGCCGTCGACCGGCTCACCGACCTTCCCCTGAGCACCCATCTCATGATCACCGACCCCGGGCAGTACCTGGAGGCGTTCGTGAAGGCGGGCTCCGACGCGGTGATCGCCCACGTGGAGGTGTTGGACGATCCCCGGAAGACCATGGGCCGGATCCGCGAGCTGGGAGCCCGGGCCGGGATCACCTGCGATCCGGATACTCCGTTCGAGGCGGTGGAGCCCTACCTGGACGCGGTGGACGTGTTCCTGGTGATGAGCGTGCGTCCGGGTTGGGGAGGGCAGTCGTTCATGCCCGAGGTGCTGCCCAAGGCGGAGCGGGCGGCACGGCTGAAGCGCGAGCGCGGCCTGGAGTTCGCCATCCACATCGACGGGGGGATCGATCCCGGCACCGCGCCCCGGGCGGTGGCGGCGGGGGTGGAGGTGCTGGTGGCGGGTAGCGCCATCTTCAAGGCTTCCGACCCCGAGGCCATGGTCGAGACCCTCCGGCGCGCGGGGCGGAGCGGACGGCCGGGCCCGCCGGTGTGAACGCGGCGCGGGGGGGCGAGCCGGAGCACGCGCTCGCGCGCTGGATCTTCCTCCGGGCCCTGGCCGCGGTCTACCTGATCGCCTTCCTCTCCCTGTGGTCGCAGATCCTGGGGCTCTCCGGCTCCCACGGCATCCGGCCCGCCGCCGACTTCCTCTCCCAGGTCCGCGACCAGCTCGGGCACCCCGCCTGGCGCCGGGTCCCCACCTTGTTCTGGTTCGGGGCCTCGGACGGGATGCTGCGGGCGGCGTGCCTGGCGGGGGCGGCGCTCTCCGCCCTGCTCCTGGCCGGCCTGGCCTCGGCTCCCGTCCTCGTCCTCCTGTGGGCCCTCTATCTGTCGCTGACCGTGGTGGGGGGGCCTTTTCTCTCCTTCCAGTGGGACACCCTGCTGCTCGAGGCCGGGCTCACCGCGATCCTGGTCGCGCCCTGGACCTGGTGGTCCGCCCCCGGCCGGCTGCGGGAGCCGGCGCGCTTCACGGTGTGGCTTCCGCGGCTCCTCCTGTTCAAGCTCATGGTCCTCTCGGGACTGGTGAAGATCACGAGCGGCGACCCCAACTGGCTCCACCTGGATGCGCTGGCGTACCACTACTGGACCCAGCCCCTTCCCACCTGGATCGGCTGGTGGGCGGCGCACCTTCCCGCCTGGTTCGGCCGGCTCTCGGTGGCGTTCCTGTTCGCGGTGGAGCTGGGGGCGCCGTTCCTCATGTTCCTGGGCCGGCGCGGGCGGCTGGCGAGCTTCGGGCTCCTGGTCCTGCTTCAGCTTCTCATCGCCGCCACCGGGAACTACGGCTTCTTCAACCTGCTGGCGATCGTGCTCTGCCTGTCGCTCCTCGACGACGGCCACTGGCGGAGTCTCCTCCCCCGGGCCCGGAATCGGGCGCCCGCCGGCCGGCGGCCCGGCGACGGCTTCGGGCCCCGCGCGGTGACCGCGGTCCTGGGGACGGCGCTCCTGGCCCTGAGCGCCCTGTCCTTCGCGGCCGAGGTGGGTGGATACCGCGGGCTTCCCGGCCCGTCGATGGCGGTGCTGGAGGCGGTCCAGCCTTTCCGCTCGGTGAACGGCTACGGCCTCTTCCGGGTCATGACCACGAGCCGGCTCGAGATCCAGGTGGAGGGGAGCGATGACGGCGCCGACTGGAAGCCCTACCGGTTCCGGTACAAGCCCGGCGACCCGGACCAGCGCCCCGGCCTGGTGGCCCCCTACATGCCCCGGCTCGACTGGCAGATGTGGTTCGCCGCGCTCGGCACCTGGCGGCAGAACCCGTGGTTCGTGAACTTGATGGCCCGGCTTCTCACCGGATCGCCGCCGGTCCTGGATCTCCTGGCCGGGAACCCCTTCCCGGACCGGCCGCCCCGCTACGTGCGCGCCACTCTCTGGAACTACCGGTTCGCCGGCCTCGGCCTCCACCGGCGGACCGGCGCCTGGTGGACCCGCGAGCCGCGAGGCCTTTACTTGCCCAGGATCTCCCTCCGGGACCTGGGATTGCCGCCGGAAGGGACCCCGGCGGGGCCTCGGAATCCACCGCACGGGACGTAGGGGCATGTGTCATAATCCGTGTCACTCCCCGCGGCGCACTCGAGGCGGCCGGCACGGTCCCGTGCGGCGCCCCGCGCCCTTCGACCGGAGCAGATTGCGTGGCCGCTCGCACCGCCGCCGACCTGGAACGGCGGCTGGAGAACCTGACCGAGAAGCTCCTCGGCGCGTTCGAGGAGCTGGACTTCGTCCACAGCCTGGCCGAGGTCCTGGCGCGCCCCGGTGAGGGGGCCGATCTCGACCCCTACCTGTTGCAGGAGACCCGCACCATCTTCCGAGCCGACGGCGGCTGGGTGGCGCGGCGGGACGGGTTCGGCCGGCTCGCCACCACCGCCCTCGACGGGATGAAGCCCTCGGTGGCCGAGTTCTTGACCGTGCACCTTCTCGAGCCCCTGATCGCCGAGGGGGGGCTTCCCACCGTGATGGACGACCTCCCGCGGGCCCTGGTGGGGCGGCTCGAGCCCACCGACCGCAAGGGGCGGCTCACCGCGCGCGCCGCCAGCGGCGATTTTCCGCGCGCCTTCATCGCGGCGCCGCTGGTGGCCAACACCGAGGTGCTGGGGGCGATCTGCCTGGGCAAGCGGGAGCTCGGGGATCTCTTCACCGCCGGCGATCTCAAGCTCCTCTCGACCCTGGCCATCCAGGCCGGGCTCTTCATCCGGAACGCGGACTTGCTGAAGAAGCTCCAGGACGAAGCGCGGACCCTCGGCCGGCGGGTGAAGCAGCTCGAGTCGGGCGGGCGGAGCCGCCCCGACATCGCCTGGATCCGGGGCCCGAGCCCCTCCATGCGGCGGCTGGCCCAGCAGGTCGAGGCCGCCGCCGCCACCGACGCCACCGTCCTGCTGCTGGGGGAGAGCGGCACCGGGAAGAGCCTGGCCGCGCGCATCCTCCACAGTCTGAGCGCCCGCGGGCAGGGTCCGTTCGTGGAGATCAACTGCGGGGCGGTGGCGCCGAGCCTGATCGAGAGCGAACTCTTCGGCCACGCCCGCGGCGCCTTCACCGGGGCCGACCGCGAGCGGTCGGGGCTCTTCGAGGAAGCCGACCGCGGCACCATCCTCCTCGACGAGATCGCCGAGCTTCCGCCGGAACTCCAGGTCAAGCTCCTCACCGTGCTCGAGCGGCGACGGGTGCGCCGGGTGGGAGAGAACCGGGACCGCCCGGTGAACGTGCGGGTGATCGCGGCCACCAACGCCGACCTCACCGCCAGCGTCTCCACCGGCCGCTTCCGCGAGGACCTCTACTACCGGCTGAACGTGATCAGCCTCACCGTGCCGCCGCTGCGCCGCCGCCGCGAGGACGTCCTCCCCCTGGCCACGCGCTTCCTGGAGGAGCTGGCGCGCGAGACCAACCGCCGGGTGGCCGGATTCTCGCCGGCGGCCGAGGCGGCGCTGGCCGCCTACGACTGGCCGGGGAACGTGCGGGAACTCCGGAACGTGATCGAGCGGAGCTTGTTGCTCAAGCGGAGCGGCGAACGGATCGAGGTCGAGGACCTCGCGGTGAGCCCCGCGCCCTCGCGTCCCCGCTCCGAGGCTCCGGACCCCGGCCTCCCCCTCCCCGACGCGGTGGAGGTGTACGAGAAGGGCGTCATCCTGGGGGCGCTGGCCGAAAGCGACGGGGTGGTGGCCCGGGCCGCCGCCCGGCTCGGCATCTCGCGGACCAATCTTCACAACAAGCTCCGGAAGCACGGCCTGGCCCGATCCGCATCCTGGCGTGACGATAGTCATGATAAGTGACGAAATTCCCATGGCGGGTACCGCCTATAACTCCCAATTCAACAATGGATTAGCCCCTATAAACGGTGTTTAGTCATGATTGATGACGCTTTGAGGGGTTCGCGCGAAGGCTTCCCGGTCCGGGTCGGGGTAACGCAACACAAAGAACGACAAATGGTTACCTGTAATGTACGTTTTCGGCACGCGGGTTGCTCTACCATACAGGCGACGGAGGGACGCAGTCTCCTCGTCGGGACGCCGGGTGACGATCTGAGGAACATCCCGGCGGCCCAGACCCTCCCTGGCCTCGGTGTGATAAATGGAAAATGGACTGAGGGGTATCCTCCGAGGCCAGGGGGGTCGCGTTTTCAGCCGGTTCCCCCCGCCCCCATTGGCCGGTACCCCAGGGAGAAGTCGAATGGGTCCGGTCCACCGATTTTCAGCTCATAGTCTTTCCCGCCGGGGGTTGGTCCGGGCCGGAGCGGGTCTCGCGGCGAGCCTCCTGGCCGCCTCCGGAGTCCTCGTCCTGGCCGCCGGTTGCGCGGAAAAGAGCGCGGTCCAGGCCGAGAACCGGGAGATCCGCCTGACCCGGGACCTGGCCGGCGTGTGGGCCCCCGCCTACTCCCCCGACGGCCGCTGGATCGCCTACGTGGCCCGTCCCCAGGGACCGAACCCCAGGTTCGAGATCGACCTGGTCCCGCCCCAGGGCGGGGAGCCCCGCACCATCTTCTCCGATTCCACCGACGCCGCCGTCCTCGGCTGGGCCGCCGACAGCCAGAGCCTCTACTTCTGGGAGCACGGCGACCTGCTGGTGCGCCGGATGGGGATCGACGGCACCGAGCTCGCCAAGTCCGCGCCGATCAAGACCTATCGCTTTCTCGCCGTCGCCCCCGACGGCCAGCGGATCCTCTGCTCCGACTTCAACGGCGACAACACCGACCTCAGCCTGGCCCGAATGGACGGCAGGACTCCCCCCCAGCGCCTGGCCGAAACCAAGCAGTGGGAAATCGGCGGGTGCTTCGGTCCCGGGCCGGGCGAGGTCACCGCGGTGGTGAATCCGGTTTACGGCGCCACCGTCACCGAGTTCTCGGTCTGGTCCCCGGACACCCGGGAATACCAGCCGCTCCCCCTGCCCCGCGCCTTCAACGGCTACCCCGACTGGTCCGCCGACGGCCGCTATCTGGCCTACTCCTCCGACCAGTCGGGCGACATGAACGTCTGGGTGTTCGACGCGGTGGCGGGCAAGAGCGTGCAGATCACCGGCGGGCCCGAGCAGGACGTCCTTCCGCGCTGGTCGCCGGACGGGGCCACCCTGGGCTTCGTGCGCCGCAACCACACCTCGCACATCTTCCTGGGCGACCCCGGCGACTTCTCCCGCCGGCAGATCACCCACGGCGACGCCCTCGACTCCGATCCCATGCTCTCCAACGACGGCGCCTGGATGGTGTTCATGCGGGACGAGACCGGACCCGGCCGCGCCACCCCGAACACCATCCTTTGCACCGCCTCCACCGCCGCGAATTCCGAGGTGCGGGAGCTGGATCTGGGTGGAGTGGTCTTCAACAACCGTGGCGGCGCCTGCTGGTCGCCCGACGCCTCGGAGCTCGCCTTCTCGGCCGACGACGGGAGCGGGAACGTCGACATCTATCGCGTGGCCCGCGAGGGAGGCGCGCCCACCCGGGTCACGGTGAGCCCCGGGGTGGACGTGATCCCCGCGTGGTCGCCCGACGGACGGACCATCGCCTACACCCGCCCCGCGGGGGGCGAGACCCAGGTCTGGACCATCCCCGCCACCGGGGGCATCCCCAAGCAGATCACCTTCCAGGACGGAGTGAACCAGACCCCGAGCTGGGCTCCGGACTCCAGGCGCCTGGCCTTTCTCACCGCCCGCATGGACGGCACCCGCCAGATCTCGGTGGTGTCGGCGGCCAGCCCGGGCAAGCCCGCCCTTCTCTACGAGAGCCACAAGCTGGTCATACCCTTCGACTGGACCCACGACGGGCGGCAGGTGCTGGTGATGCGCGAAGGGGACAAGGATTTCCAGATCGTGGCCCTCAACGCCGACGGTTCCGGCGAGACCCTGCTCGGCGAGTACTACGCCAAGAACTCGGGCCGGGTGGGCTTTTTCAACTTCACCGCCGCCGGTGAGAAATACCGGAGCTACGTCTATCCGGGCGGAAAGAGCGCCTTCGCCGACGGCGAGGACACCGCCGACCTCTACGCGCTCCGGGTGGCCGAGCTCCTCCATTCGAATCTCCGGGCCGACGGGGCCGGCGGAACCCGCTGATGGGCTGGGTTCACCGCGTGGGGCGGATCCTGGTGGTCGTGGCGGTCGTCTTCTTTCTGGCCGCGGGCGGCCTTTAGGCTGTCCCCGGAGGGGCGGGTATGTCATCCTGACCCAGGCCCCCTCCAATGGATCCGCCCATGGCTTGGTTACGCCTCCCCTCCATCCGGTCGAAGCTCCTGGCGCTGTTCCTCGTCTGCGGCGTCCTCCCCATCCTCGTGGTCAGCCTGATCTCTTACTTCAACTCGCTCAAGGCGGTGGAGGAGATGGTGGGGAACCGCACCGACCGGCTGGCCCAGTCGGTGGCCGAGGAGCTTTCCCACAAGCTCCAGCGCCGGGTCCATGACCGCATTCTCGCGGTGAACCGGCCGGTCCAGGGCTACCTGGCCTCGGTGGACGGCGCGGGCCCCGAAAGCGAGCGCTCAGCCGTCGCCTACGATCAGCTCCGCATCTACCTCACCGACCTGTTCAAGGAGTACGGCGGCTACTACGACGACGTGTTCCTCGCCGACGACGCGGGGGACCCGGTGTTCCGGTTCCACCGCTCCGAGGGCGCCCAGACCGTGCCCGCGCTGGAGTGGCGGCGCCGTGGCGAGGAGAGCCCGGTCGCGCCTCCTGCCCCCCCGGGAAGCCTGGCGGTGAGCCAGAGGATCGTGATCGGGGAGCGGCTCAGCCGCCGGCTGGAGGACATCGGCCGCCGGCTCGAGGAGTCCGGCCGGAACCGGCAGCGCGCGCTGGCCGCGGTGGACAGCCTGACCCGGACCGCGCCCCCCGCCGGGCCCGACGCCATCGCCGGCGTCATCCAGGAGGCGCTCTCCGCCGCCGATCTCAACCTCCGCATCCCCGGCGTGCCCGCGCCTTCCCCGGCCCCTGGACCCGGGTCCTCGATCTTCTCCACCCGGGCCTACCTGCCTCCCACCGAGTTCTCCGAGAACGACCGGCGTGCGGTGCGCCGCGCGGCCGGGCTCGCCGACGGCGAGGTGCTGGTGTTCAGCGACCGGCTCACCTCGGGTGGGGCCCGGGTGTTGCGGCTGGTGATGCCGGTCTATTCGGTGGACGACAAGGCGACCCGGCTGGGCACCCTGGTCGCGGACCTTCGCATGGACTACCTGTTTCCCGAGGACCTCACCGCGGAGCGGTTCGGAGCCCACGGCGAGCTGGCGGTGGTCAACGGGGTGGACGGCGAGATCCTCTTCCACACCCGCCCCGACCTGGTGGGGCGGAACATCCGGCAGGCCGACTATGCCCTGGCCGACGCGTTCGAAGCCGATCGCCGGAGCAGCGACGCGCCCCGCCCCTGGGTCAAGGTGGGCGGGCCCGACGGCGCCCGGCTGGCCTCGACGATCGGCCTGGAAGCGGTGCCGTGGACGGTCCTGGCCACCGCCGTCCCCCGCGAGTTCGAGAGCGAGGCCCGCCGGGCCGGGCTCCTGAACCTATTGGTCGCCACCTTGGCCTTCCTGCTCGCGGGAAGCGTGCTCCTCTACTCCAGCCGCCGGATCTCGCGCTCCATCCAGGTGGTGACCGAGGGGGCCCGCGAGATCGCGGAAGGGAACCTGAGCCACACCATCCACGTCCAGACCCACGACGAGATCGAGACCCTGGGCGAGACCTTCAACGTCATGACCCGGTCGCTCCGCGAGAACATCTCGCTCCGGGAGAAGGCGGCGCGGGAGCTGGAGGCGCTCAACCGCACCCTGGAGGACCGCGTCCAGG
Organism: Candidatus Eiseniibacteriota bacterium; assembly: GCA_963728475.1. GTDB lineage: Bacteria > Eisenbacteria > RBG-16-71-46 > JABDJR01 > JABDJR01 > CAVSKL01. Next base: position 182,526 of record CAVSKL010000001.1, on the reverse strand, counting down.
AGCGCACCCATGAGCTGGAGATGCTCAACGCCGCCCTCAACCAGGCCAACCAGGAGCTAAAGGAGCTGGACCGGCTGAAGTCCAACTTCCTCTCCACCGTCTCCCATGAGTTCCGCACCCCGCTCACCTCGATCAAGGCGTTCTCGGAGATCCTGCTCGACGAGGCGGAGACCGCGCCCGCCACCGCGGAGATGAAGCGTTTCCTGGCCATCATCAACTCCGAGAGCGACCGGCTGGGCCGGCTGATCAAGAACCTGTTGAGCCTGTCGCGGCTGGAGTCGGGGCGGATGGTGTGGACGATGAGCGAGTTCGCGCTCAAGGACGTGGTGGAAGCGGCCGCCGACGGTCTCTTCCCGGTCCTGGGGGCCAAGAATATCCGGCTCGAACGCGAGACCTTCTGCGAGGACGTGCGGGTGGCCGCCGATCGCGACCGGGTGCACGAGGTGGTCACCAACCTGATCGAGAACGCGATCAAGTTCAGCGAGCCCGGCGGGGTCATCCGCATCGCCTGCGCTCTGGAGCGTGAGCGCGGGGAGGACGGCCGCCGGCGGGTGCGGGTGACGGTGCGCGACCGGGGCATGGGGGTGCCCGCCGCCCACCTGGAGAGGATCTTCGAGCGGTTCTCCCAGGCCGAGGACTCGGAGACCCGGTCCCGGGGCGGCACCGGCCTGGGGCTGGCCATCTGCAAGGAAATCGTGGAGCATCACGGTGGACGGATCTGGGTGGAAAGCGAGCCCGGAAAGGGCGCCGCCTTCCACTTCACCCTTCCGGTGGTGGTGGAAGAGAAACCGGCCGGGGAGACCGGCGGAGTTCCGGGGGCGGGCCGAGCCCGGATCGGCGAGGAGGAACATCGTGTCCAAAAGGGTCCTGGTCTGTGACGACGAGCCCTACATCGTGGAATCGGTCTCGTACGTGGTCCGCAAGGCGGGGTTCGAGGTGCTGGTGGCCGAGGACGGGGAGGAGGCTCTGGCCACCGCCAAGCGGGAGCATCCGGACCTGATCTTCCTCGACATCATGATGCCGCGGCTCTCGGGCCACGAGGTCTGCCGCCGGCTGAAGGAGGATCCCGCCACCCAGGGCGCCTACATCGTCATGCTCACCGCGCGGGGGCAGGAGGAGGATGAGCGCCGGGCCCTGGACATGGGGGCGGACGAGTTCATGACCAAACCGTTCAGCCCCCGGAAGATGAGGGCCAAGCTGCAGGAAGTCCTGGGAGCGTCGTGACGCGGCGGACCCCGCGGGCGGGGTCCGCGTTCGCCGGCCGATCCGGCTACGGCAAGGGGGACGCGTGATGCACGAGGGGACGGCGGAGGGCTCCGCCAAGACCATCGAGAGCCTCACCAAGAATCTTCTCGAGTGCTACGAGGAGCTGGACCTCATCTACCGCCTGTCGGGACGCCTCATGGCCACCCTCGACGTCCAGAAGAACGTGGAACTCATCCTGCACGAGGCCATGGACATCTTCGGCGCCGACCTGGGATGGATGCGGCCCGCGGGGGACGAGACCTGCCTGTTCCGCCCGGTGACCGCCGGCGCCGACCCCGAGGTGATGGAACTCCTCGACCGCCGGCTGGTGAGCGGCCTGGTGGCGGCGGGGAAGTCCCGCATGTTCTACGGCCTTCGCCGGGAGCTGGAGGCGGGGGACGCGGTGCCCGACTCGTTCCTGTGCGCCGTGCTCAAGACGGAGCAGGCGGTGTACGGCGTGCTCTGCGTGGGGCGCCACGACGGCGGTAACATGTTCACCGCCGGAGACCAGAAGCTTGCCAACGTGCTGGCGTCGCAGGCGGCGATCGCGCTCGAGAACTGCTCGCTCAACCGCCGGCGGATCGAGGAGGAAGAGGCGCTCATCCGCATGCAGGAGGAGATCCGGCTGGCGCTGGAGATCCAGACCCGGCTCCTTCCCAAGTCCGCGCCCGCGCTCGCCGGCTACGACATCGCCGGCCGCTCGCTCCCCGCGCTGGGGGTGGGGGGCGACTACTTCGACTTCATCGCCGTCGACGACCGGCGGCTGGCGGTGTGCCTGGGCGACGTGGCCGGAAAGGGCATGCCCGCCGCGCTCTTGATGGCCAACCTCCAGGCCAGCGTCCGCGGCCAGACGCTCATGGGCGCCGCCCCCGCCGAGTGCCTCGGGCACTCCAACACGCTGCTCGTCCAGGGCACCGACCCCGACAAGTTCGCCACCTGCTTCTACGGGATCCTCGACGCCCGCGAGCACCGGCTCCGCTACGCCAACGCGGGGCACGAACGGCCTCTTCTGTTCTCGCGGGGGGGCGCCATCGACGCGTTGGACACCGGGGGGCTGGTGCTGGGCGTGCTTCCCGGCGTGGCCTTCCCCGAGGCCTCGGTGGAGCTGCAATCCGGTGATCTGCTCCTCCTGTACTCCGACGGCATCACCGAGGCGGTGGACGGGGAGGATCGGGAGTTCGGGGTGCAGCCGCTCTACCAGGTGATCGCCTCCCACCCCGAGGCCACCGCGGCCGAGATGCTGGACCACATCATGGAGGCAGTGGAGACCCACGCCGGGGGCGCCCCCCCCTCCGACGACCGCACGCTGGTGGTGATCCGGCGGCTCTGATCCGGCGCTCCCGCGGCCGGCCGCGGCTCCCTTCGGCGCGGCGCCTTGGGGTTGCTTCGTCCGCCCGGGTGCGGTTTGCACCGGGGCCGAGGCTTGCGCCCTGGCGGTCCGGCGGATACGGTTGATTGGCCGTGCGGCCGAAGGGTTCCCGCCGACAAGAGCATGTCCCGTTCCGGCCCGGCGGAAAGCCCGGGACTCCGCCGCGCGGGAAACCGAAGGGGTAGCCATCGTGAGCCGGCATCCGGCAAAGCTCGGATTCAACGCGACCTGGTCGATGTCGGTGGGCGGCATGGTCGGAGGCGGCATCTTTTCCACCCTGGGCGTGGTCATCCGCATCGCCGGAGGGTGGGCCTGGTTGAGCTTCGTCGCCGCGGGCCTGGTCGCGCTGGCCGCGGGCTACAGCTACGTGAAGCTCGCCGCCTTCTACGGCGAGGGCGGCGGCGCCTTCACCTTTCTCCGCAAGATCAACGCGACGGGGTTCGCCGGAAGCCTTTCGTGGGTGCTCATCGTGGGTTACGTGCTCACCAACTCTGTGTACGCGTTCACTTTCGGTGAGTACCTCGGCCACGTCGTGGGGTTGGGGCCGTGGTTTCCGCGTGCGGCCGCCGTCGCCATCCTCGCCCTGTTCATCGGCCTGAACCTGCGCGGGGTGGGAGAAGCGGGCGGGGTCGAGGTGTTCCTGGTGTGGTTCAAGCTAGTCGTGCTCACCGGCTTGGCGGTGTGGGGGATCGCCCGTTGGAATCCGCCGATGCTGTCGCGGGGCCTGCCCGCATCCGGGATCGGAGCCGCGTTCTTCGGGGCCGCCTCCGTCTTCATGGCCTACGAGGGATTCCAGCTCCTCACCTACGATTACGACGACATCGAGGCGCCGGGCAGGACGCTTCCCCGGGCGGTGCTCTCGTCCATCCTGGTGGTAATCGTCGTCTACGTCGCGGTGACGCTCGGGACCACCATGCTGATCGGGGCGGACCAGGTGGTGCGGCACGAGGAGGTCGCACTGGCCCTCGCCGGACGGCAGGCCCTGGGGATCTTCGGACTGGTGGTGGTCACCGTCGCCGCCGCCTTCTCCACCGGATCGGCCATCAACTCGACGCTCTTTGCCACCGCGCGACTGGCCCGCGAGGTGGCCGGGGACGGTGAGCTGCCATCGGCGCTGGAGCACCGGAACCGCGCCGGGGTGCCGGACCGGGCGGTGATGGGGTTGGGGGTGCTGGCGGCGGCGCTGGCGGCGGTGGGCTCGTTCTCCATCCTGGTCGAGGCGGCGAGCCTGGCCTTCCTGTTCACGTTTTCCGCCGTATGCGTGCTCGCCTTCCGGCAGCGGGCGGGAAAGCGACTCATCACCGGCCCGGGGGCGGTGGCCGGGTCCGCCGCCACCGTCGCCCTGGTCGTTCGCCTGGCGCGGACCGGCCCGCTCGCGCTCCTCTTCCTGGCCCTTCTGGTGCTCCTGGCCGTGCTCGGGCGCCCGGTCCTGCTTCATTACCTTCCCGGCAGCGGCGGACGCCGGTAGCCGGGGGAGCGGCCGGGCGGCCGGATCCGTCCCGGGGGGCGGGACTACTTCCGCTTCGGCTTGTACATGTCGGTGGCGGTGCCGAAGAACGACTCCGCCGCCTCCATCACCGTCTCGGAAAGCGTGGGATGGGGGTGGATGGTGAGTTCCAGGTCCTCCACGGTGGCGCCCATCTCGATCGCGAGCACCCCCTCGGCGATCAGCTCCCCCGCCCCCGGCCCGCAGATCCCCACGCCGAGCACCCGCTCGGTGTCGGGATCGGCCAGGATCTTGGTCACGCCGTCGGAGCGGCCGAGGGTGGCGGCCCGCCCGGAAGCGCCCCAGGGGAAGCGGGCGACCTCGACCGCGCGCCCCGCCGCCTTGGCCTCGGTCTCGGTGAGGCCGCACCAGGCGATCTCGGGGTCGGTGAACACCACCGCGGGGATCGCCGCGGGCGCGAACGCCACCCGCCGTCCCAGCGCGGCCAGCGCCGCGGTCCTCCCCTCGTGCGCCGCCTTGTGGGCGAGCATGGGCTGGCCGGCCACGTCGCCGATGGCGAAGATGGTGGGCTCGCCGGTCCGCCGTTCCGCGTTCACCTCGATGAAGCCCTGGGCGTCCATCCGGACCGCGGTCCCCTCCAGGCCGAGGTTCTGCGAATTGGGGCGCCGGCCCACCGAGACCAGGACGTAGTCGAAGACCTGTTCGGGGGTCCGGACCGAAGGCCCGTCCAGGGTCACCCGGACCCCGGCCTTCTCTTCGTTCATGGAGGCGACCCGGGTGGAGAGGTGCACCGCTTCGAAATCGGCCTCCACCCGCCGGGCCAGCGGGCGCACCAGGTCGGGGTCCACCCCGGGAAGGAGCCCGGGCGTCGTCTCCACCACCGTCACCCGGGCGCCAAGGGCGGCGTAGACCGTGCCCAGCTCGAGCCCGATGTAGCCGCCTCCCACCACCAGCATCGTCCCCGGCCGGCCGGGAAGGTCCAGGGCGCCGGTGGAGTCCAGAATCCGCCGGGAGCCGGCGGGCTGGCCGGGGAGGGTGGCCGGGCGCGATCCGGTGGCCACGATGGCGTGGCGGAAGCCCACCCGGACCAGGCCCCCGGCGGTCTCCACCGCCACCGAGCGCGGGTTCTCGAACCGGGCCCAGCCGCGCAGGTGCTTGACCTTGCGCTTCCCGCCGATCTGCCCGAGGCCCCCGGTGAGCTTCCCCACCACCTCGTTCTTCCAGGCCCGGAGCCGGTCGATGTCGATCTCGGGCTCCCCGAAGCGGACCCCCCACTCCGCGGCCTCCCGCGACTCGTGGACGAGCTTGGCCACGTGGAGGAGCGCTTTGGAGGGGATGCAGCCCCGGTAGAGGCAGACCCCGCCCGGGTTCTCCTCGGGATCCACCAGCACCACCTGCATCCCCAGGTCGGCGGCGAGGAAGGCGGCGGCGTAGCCCCCGGGGCCGCCGCCGATCACGGCCAGGTCCGGGGTCAGGGTCTCGGGCATCGGCTCAGCTTTCCAGGGCCAGCACCAGCGGCTGCTCCAGGGCCTCGGCGAACCAGCGCAGGAAACGCGCGGCGTCCGCGCCGTCCACCGCCCGGTGGTCGTAGGATACGGCCAGGGGAAGCACGAACCGCGGCGCGAAGGCGCCCTCCCGCCACACCGGTTCGGTGGCGGCCCGGCCGATCCCCACCACCGCCACCTGCGGCCAGTTGACGATGGGGGAGAAGTAGGTGGTGCCGAGCCCGCCCAGGTTCGAGATGTTGAAGTTCGCGCCCTGGAGTTCCTCGGCGGCGATCTTGCGGGTGCGCGCCCGTTCGGCCAGGTCGTTCAACTCCGAGGCGATCGCCAGCACGCCCTTCCGGTCGGCGTCCTTGATCGTGGGCACCAGGAGCCCGCGGTCGGTGTCCACCGCCACCCCCACGTTCACGTACTTCTTGAGCACGATCTCCTGCCGGCGGTCGTCGAAGCTGGCGTTGAAGTGGGGGAAACGCACCAGCGCCGCCGCCGCCACCTTCACCGCCACCGCGGTCACCGTGACCTTGGCGTCGGGGTGCTTCTCGTTGTAGCGCTTCCGCCAGGCCTCGAGATCGGTGACGTCGGCCCGGTCGAACTGGGTGACGTGGGGGATGGTCCGCCACGAGAGGGCCATGGCCTCTCCGGTGAGCCGGCGGATCTTGCTCGCGGGCTCGCGCTCCACCTCGCCCCAGGGGCTGAAGTCGGGGAGTTCGGGGGTGGCGGGCCCCCCGGCGCCGGGAACCGCGGCACCGGGCTGGGCCTCGCCGCGGCGGATCCCTCCCACCAGCCGGCGGGTGTAGCTCATGACGTCGTTCTGGGAGATCCGTCCGCCGGCACCGGACCCCGGCACCTGGCCGATGTCGATCCCCAGCTCCCGGGCCAGCCGCCGCACCGAGGGAGCGGCGGGCACCACCGGGCCGATCTCGGACACGTCCGAGCTTCCGCGGACGCCGGTCCGGCCTTCGCCCTCGTCCGGCGCCTCCCCGGCCGGAGCCTGGCGCACCTCGCGGAGTTCGGGCCGGGGGCGCGGCGCCGGTTCCGGCTCGCGTTCCCGCTCCCCGGCCTCCGGCTCCGGGGCTTCCGGTCTTCGGGTCCCGGACTCCTTGGCCTCCGGCTCGCTGTCTTGCCGCGCGGGCTTTGGGGCCTCGGAGGAGGGCGGGGCGGTGGAGGCCGCCGCCCCCGACCCGTTCCCCGAGTCCTCCACGGTGAGGATCACCTGGCCGACCTTGATCGAGTCGCCTTCCTTGACCTTGACCTCGGTGACCTTTCCCGAGACGTCGGAGGGGACCTCGGCGGTCGCCTTGTCGGTCTCGAGTTCGATCACCGGCTGGTCCTTCCGGATGGTGTCGCCGGGGGAGACGAGCACGGTCAGGACCTGCGCCCCCTCGATGTTCTCGCCCAGCTCGGGCAGTTTCATTTCCTTGGACATGATGCGATTCCTTCTCTTCCCTCAGACCGCGAGGGGATTGGCCTTGTCGGGGTCGAGTCCGAGCTTGACGATGGCGCCGGCGACCGCCGCCGGCTCCAGCTCGCCCTTCTCGGCCAGGGCTCCCAGCGCGGCCACCGCGATGTACCGGGCGTCCACCTCGAAGAAGTTCCGCAGCGAGGCGCGGTTCTCGCTCCGCCCGAAACCGTCGGTGCCGAGCGCGGTGAGCGGCCCGGCGAGCCAGCGCGCGATCGAGTGAGGCAGCGCCTTGGTGTAGTCCGAGGCCGCCACCACCGGGCCGGCGTCGTCGCCCGTGGCCCGGCGCAGGTAGGGGACGCGCGGGGTCTCGGCGGGATGGAGCAGGTTCCAGCGCTCGGTGTCCACCGCGTCGCGGTAAAGCTCCTTGTAGCTGGTCACGCTCCACACGTCGGCGGCCACCCCGAACTCCTCTTCCAGGATCTCTCTGGGCCTCGAGCGCCTCGCGCAGGATGGCGCCGCTGCCCCACAGCTGGACCCGCTTCTTCTTCGCCCGCTTGGCCGAAGCCTTGAACCGGTAGATTCCGTTCAGGATGCCCTCCTCGCACCCCTTCGGGCATGGCGGGCATGGCGTAGGTCTCGTTCATCACGGTGAGGTAGTAGAAGACCTCCTCCTGCTCCACGATACATCCGGCGCATGCCGTCCTGCACGATCACCGCCAGCTCGTAGGCGAAGGCCGGATCGTAGGCCCTGAGGTTGGGATGCGGATAGGCGAGCAGATGGCTGTGGCCGTCCTGGTGCTGGAGCCCCTCGCCGGCGAGGGTGGTGCGGCCGGCGGTGGCGCCGAGCAGGAAGCCCCGGCATCGCATGTCGCCGGCGGCCCAGATCAGGTCGCCGATCCGCTGGAAGCCGAACATCGAGTAGAAGATGAAGAACGGGATCGTGTTGCACCCCGTGGGTGGCGTAGGCGGTGCCGGCGGCGATGAACGAGGCCATCGAGCCGGCCTCGGTGATCCCCTCCTCCAGGATCTGCCCGTCGTTGGCTTCCTTGTAGTACAGCAGGGTGTCGCGGTCCACCGGCTCGTAGAGCTGCCCGACGTGGGAGTAGATGCCGACCTGGCGGAACAGCGCCTCCATGCCGAAGGTGCGGGCCTCGTCGGGGACGATCGGCACGATGAGCTTGCCGATCTCCTTGTCGCGCAGCAGCTTGCCAAGCAGCCGCACGAAGACCATGGTGGTGGACGCCTCGCGGTCGTCGGAGCCCTCGTAGAAATTCCTTGAAGATGTCCTCGGCGAGCAGGCTCCATGGCTTCGGCGCCGTCACCCGTCGCTCGGGCAGATAGCCGCCGAGCTGCTTGCGCCGCTCGTGCAGGTACTGCATCTCCGGGCTGTCGTCGGCGGGCCGGTAGAAGGGCGCCTCGGCGACCTCCTCGTCGCGAGATGGGGATGCCGAAGCGGGAGCGGAATTCGCGCAGCTCCTCCTCGTTCAGCTTCTTCTGCTGGTGGGTGATGTTCTTGCCCTTCGCCGGCCTCGCCCAGGCCGTAGCCCTTGATCGTCTGGGCCAGGATCACCGTCGGCTGGCCCTTGTGCTCCACGGCCGCCTTGTAGGCGGCGTAGACCTTCTCCGGATCGTGGCCGCCGCGGCGCAGCTTGCGGAGCTGCTCGTCGGTGAGGTGCCTCGACCAGCTTCAGCAGCTCGGGGTACGTTGCCGAAGAAGTGCTCGCGGATGTAGCCGCCGGACTCGACGCTGTACTTCTGGTATCTCGCCGTCCACCACCTCGTCCATGCGCTTGACCAGCAGCCCGTCGGGATCGTTCTGCGAGCAGGCGATCCCAGTCGCCGCCCCAGATCACCTTGATCACGTTCCAGCCGGCGCCGCGGAAGGCCGCCTCCAGCTCCTGGATGATCTTGCCGTTGCCGCGCACCGGGCCGTCCAGCCGCTGCAGGTTGCAGTTGATCACGAAGATCAGGTTGTCCAGCTTCTCGCGCGAGGCCAGGGTGATGGCGCCCAGCGTCTCCGGCTCGTCCATCTCGCCGTCGCCGAGGAACGCCCAGACCTTGCGGTCCGCTGTCCTTGGCAGCCCGCGGTCCTCCAGGTAGCGGTTGAACCGGGCCTGGTAGATGGCCATGATCGGGCCGAGCCCCATGGAGACGGTGGGGAACTCCCAGAAGTCGGGCATCAGCCACGGGTGCGGATAGGAGCGACAGACCCCCGCCGGGCTTGCAGCTCGCGGCGGAAGTTCTCCAGCTGCTCGCTCGGTGAGCCGGCCCTCGAGGAACGCCCGGGCGTAGATGCCGGGCGAGGCGTGGCCCTGGAAGTAGACCATGTCGCCGCCGCTGGGATCGTCCGTTGCCCGCGGAAGAAGTGGTTGAACCCGACCTCGTAAGCGTCGCCGCCGAGGCGTAGGTGGAGATGTGGCCGCCGATCCCGCTCGACTCGCGGTTGGCGCGGACCACCATGGCCATGGCGTTCCAGCGGATGATGCTCTTGATCCGCCGCTCGATCTCGCGGTTGCCCGGGAAAGCGGGGCTGCTGGTCGCGGGGGATGGTGTTGATGTAGGGGGTGTTGGCGGTGAAGGGGATGTCGATCCCGAACTCCGCCGCCCGGTGCTGGAGCCGGCGGAGGAGCTTCTGCACCCGCTCCGAGCCCCCGTTCTTGATCACGTAGTCCAGCGATTCGAGCCACTCGTCGATCTCGATCTCCTCGGGATCGGGCCCCGGGGGCTGGTCGAACTCGTGCACGGCCATGGCGTTGTCCTTCCGGAAAGAGGCGGGGGAGAGGGTTCGGGCCCGGGCGGACCCCAAAATGTTTCCGATTCATCGGTTCAACCCACAGAGTCTACGGATGGCGGGGACGGGCGGCAAGCGGAGCCGGGGGGGCCTCCCCCCACGCCCGAGGCCCCGGAGCCGGCGGGCCTTCCCCTCCCGCGCCCGAGGCCCCGGAGCCGGCGGGACGGCAACCGCGTATTTCTCATCGTTTTTGTCAAATCTAAATTAGTTTGACAAAGTGTGCATCCTGGACCTACCTTCGCGCTCGTAGATCCCTCCTCAGGGTATTCGGGGTCTTCCCTCGCCCTCGCCCTCGGAACCCGGGGCAGCCCCGCCCGGGTTCCCGGCGGGGTCGGACCCGGCCGGAACCGGGCGCCTCCCCAGCCCGGTCCCGGCCCTCGATTCCACGAGGAAGGCCTCCGCCGAAGCGGGGCCGATTCCCGCCCGTTCGTCCGGTATCCGGCACCTCTCCGCGGCGCGTCCCCCCGCGCCCGCCAGCGGCAGCATCTCGACCGCGGGGTCGGCCCCCCCGAACGCATTCGGGGTCCGGGCCGCCTACGACCCGCCCCCGGCACCATGGGGCGGTACTCGGCAAAGGAGATTCTGACCATGAGCGCTCGCACTGCTCTCGCGATCTTCCTGTTGGTGTCGGTGCTCCTCGTTCCCCCGGCGGCCTCGGGCGCCCCCGCCTGCGTCCTGGACTCCATGCCGGGCGGCGCCGGGGCCACGTGGACCGGCGTGGCCTCGGTCGGGCCCGATGGGTTCTACCTGAGCGACGCCGCCTTCGACCGCATCCTCCGGGTGGGGCCCGACGGCGGCCTGCGCGCGTCCTGGGGCGGCCCCGGGGGCGCGGACGGCTTCTTCCGAGGCCCGGCCGCGGTGGCGGTGGGCCCCGCCGGCTTCGTGTACGTGGCCGACGCCTTCAACCACCGGATCCAGAAGTTCACCGCCGCCGGCGGGTTCGTGGCCGCGTGGGGCGGGTTGGGCAGCGAGCCCGGCCGGTTCCGGGTGGCGGCCGGGGTGGCGGTGGACGCCGCCGGCAACGTGTACGTCGCCGACGCCGGGAACCGCCGGATCCAGAAGTTCACCGCCGCCGGCGGGTTCGTGACCGCGTGGAGCGCGGGGGGCGCGCTTTCCGGCGAGCCGGACGGCGGCTCCCGGGGGCGGGACCGCTACGAGCGGTATGGGATCGACGACCCGGTGATCCCGGCCTCGGTGGACTACGGTGCGGCGCTATCCGGTCTGGCCGGCCCGGTGGACGTGGCCGTGGACGCACAAGGCGCGGTCTATGCGCTGGACGCGGCGGGGAAGCGGGTCGAGCGGTTCGACGCCACCGGGTCCCCGCGGGGGTCCGTCGACCTCGCCGTGCTCGGCGTGGCCGCACCCTCCGCGATCGCGGTGGACGCGGCGGGAACGATGGTGGTGACCGACGGCGCCGGCCGGGTGTGGATGCTCACCGCCACCGGCAGCGCGCTCGACGGCTGGAGCGGGTACACGCCCCCCGGGACCGCGGTCACCCCGGGCGACCCGCCTCCCTGGGGCCGTTTCGAGCGCCACGGCGCGGGGGCGCCGACCGCACGGACCCTGGCCGCCCCGGCGGCGGCGGGGATGGATCCCCTGGGACGAATCATGGTGGCCGACGGCGCGGACCTGATCGGGTTCGCCTACCCCTCGCCCCCCACCCGGGTGACCTGGGGAGTGTATCCCTGGGACGCGGCCAACCGTTGCGGGGTGGCGTCCGACGCCCGGATTCCGTTCGGGATCCTGGGGTCGGCGGCGTTGCCCGCCCCGGCGATCGACGCGGAGCGGCTGACCCTGACCGGATCGGGATCGCCGGTGGCGATCCGGCTGTGCGACGTGGGATGCCCCCCGATGGGGACCGGTTCGCCCCTTCATACCCGGGACGGCTGCTGCGACCTGTTGTTTGAGTTCACCGGCGCCCAGGTGTGGGGGGCGGCGGGTGGACCCGGGAATGCGGCCGGCGCCGAGATCACCCTCACCGGGGTTCGCCGGGACGGCACCCCGCTCTGGGGCGCCCTCACCATCTTCTCCGGGGCCGCGGGGCCCACGGTGCCCGGGCATCCTCCGGGTGGGCATTACCAGCGCCTCACCTACCGGGTGCCGGAAGCCGCGCCGGTGCGCGTCTCGGTGTTCGACGTGAACGGCCGCCTGGTGGAGGAGGCAGCGGGTGCGGTCCAGGCCGCCGGCGAGTACACGCTCGCCCCCCCGGCGGGGGCGGCGCGGGGCATCTACTTCTACCGAATCGAGATCGGCCCGCGGGTGGAGACCCGCAAGCTGGTTCTGATCCGCTGACGGTTTCCGGGGTCGCGCGCATTCCACCGGCGCCGGGGCCCCCCGGTCCCCCGACCGGGGGGCCTGGCGCCGGGTGTGGTACCGTTTCAGCCGCGCGAGCGGCCGGCGGGACCGTCGGGGCCCCGTTCCCCGCCGCGGGGGAGGTGCGGCCATGCGGGAACGGGGAGACCTGGAGCCGGACGAATTCCGCCGCTACGGGCGGGAGGTGGTGGACTGGATCGCGGACTATCTCTCCGGATCGACCGAGGTCCCGGTCCTCTCGCGGGCGCGCCCGGGAGAGGTGCGTTCGGCGCTTCCCGCCTCGCCTCCGGTCGAGCCCGAGCCCCTGTCGGCGACCCTGCGCGACTTCCGCGAGATCCTGGTCCCCGGCATCACCCACTGGAACCATCCCCGGTTCTTCGCCTACTTCGCCAACACTGGGAGCGCCCCCGGCATCCTGGGCGAGGCCCTGGCCGCCGCCCTCAACGTGAACGCCATGCTGTGGCGCGCCTCGCCCGCCGCCACCGAGCTGGAAGGGTTGGCCCTGGACTGGCTCCGGCAGATGCTGGGCCTGCCCGGGCAGTTCGACGGGCACATCAACGACACCGCCTCGGTCTCGACCCTGGTCGCCCTGGCCGCGGCGCGGCAGGCGGCGACCGGGGGATCGGTCCGCGGGAAGGGGCTGGCCGGCGGCCCCCGGCTCCGGACGTACGCGAGCGAGGAGGCGCACAGCTCGGTGGAGAAGGCGGCGCTGGTCCTCGGTCTGGGGCAGGAGGGGGTGCGCAAGATCGGCACCGACTCCGCCTTCCGCATGGACGCCGGGGAGCTGGCGCGGGCGGTGGCCGAGGACCGGGCCATGGGCTGGACCCCGATGGCGGTCACGGCCACGGTGGGGACCACCTCCACCACCAGCGTGGACCCGGTGCCGGCGATCGCCGACGTGTGCGAACGCGAGGGAATCTGGCTCCACGTGGACGCCGCCTACGGAGGAGCGATGGCGGTGGCGCCGGAGTTCCGCTGGGTCCTGGCCGGGTGCGAGCGCGCCGACAGTCTGGTCATGAACCCGCACAAGTGGCTCTTCACCCCCATGGACCTGAGCGCGCTCTTCACCCGGCGGCCGGAGACGGTGCGGGAGGCGTTTTCCCTGGTCCCTCCGTACCTCATGACCCCCGAGGACGGCACCGCCCGGAATCTCATGGATTACGGCCCCGCCCTGGGGCGGCGGTTCCGGGCGCTCAAGCTCTGGATGGTGATCCGCACCTACGGCACCCGCGGGATCGCCGACCGGATCCGCGAGCAGGTGGCCATGGCCCACGAGTTCGCCGACCGGGTGGACGGGGCCTCGGACTGGGAGCGCATGGCCCCGGCCCCCATGAGCACGGTGCTCTTCCGCCACCGTCCCCGCGCGGGGATGCCGGACGAGGCTCTGGACCGGCACAACCGCGCGCTCATGGACGCGGTCAACGCCGGCGGCTTCGCCTTCCTCTCCCATACCGTGGTGCGGGGGGCGTTCGCGCTCCGGCTCGCGGTGGGGAACATCCGCACCCGGCCCGAGGACCTGGAGCGGACGTGGGAACTCCTGGAACGGGAAGCGGCGGCGCTCCCGGCCTGACGGGCGTTGACAAGCGGCCATCCAGGCCCTTAGATGTCGGGACGCCGCACCGTGACTGCGGCCGGAGCCCTTGGACCCCGGAGGTCATCCCCATGCTCCGATTCCTGGAGAAGCTCTTTTCCACCGATTTCATGCCCCACGGCCAATGCCTGCTCTGGCAACCGGGGGTGTTGTGGCTCAACGTCGTCTCGGATTCGGTGATCGCGCTCTCCTATTTCGCCATCCCCTTCATCCTCGCCTACTTCGTGTTCAAGCGGCGCGACCTGGGTTTCAACCGTATCTTCCTCATGTTCAGCGCCTTCATCTTCCTGTGCGGGACCACGCATCTCCTGGACGTGCTGGTGCTGTGGGTGCCCATCTACCGGTTCCAGGGGGTGGTAAAGCTCCTCACCGCCGGGGTCTCGGCCGCCGCCGCCGGGATGCTGGTGCCGGTGGTGCCGCGGATGCTGGTGCTCCCCAACCCGGCCCGGCTGGAAACGGTGAACCGCGAGCTGGCGGACGAGGTGGAGGACCGCAAGCGCGCCGAGGAGGAAGTGCGCCGGCTGAACGCGGAGCTGGAGGCGCGGGTCCGGGGTCGCACCGCGGATCTGGAGCGCTCGAACCAGGACCTCCAGCAGTTCGCCTACGTGGCCTCGCACGATCTGCAGGAACCGCTGCGGATGGTGTCGGGATACGTCGAACTCCTGGAGCGGCGCTACCGGGGGAAGCTCGACGCCGACGCCGACGAGTTCATCGGATACGCGGTGGACGGCGCCGAGCGGATGCGCCGGCTCATCTCCGATCTCCTGAAGTTCAGCCGGGTGGGGGAGGAGGTCCGCTTCCAGGAATTTCCGCTGGAGGACGCCCTCGACGACGCCCTCATGAACCTGAAGCGGGCGGTGGAGGATGCCGGAGCCTCGGTCAGCTACCACGAGCTTCCCCGCGTCCACGGCGACCGGAACCTGGTCACCCAAGTGTTCCAGAACCTGATCGGCAACGCGATCAAGTTCCGGGGCGAGAAGCCGATGCGAATCGAGGTGTCGGTCCGGCGGGAGGAAGCGGCCTGGCTGGTGTCGGTGGAGGACAACGGCATCGGGATCGACCCCGCTCATGCCGAGCGCATCTTCCGGATCTTCCAGCGGCTCCACGGGCGGGACGATTATCCGGGAACCGGGGTGGGGCTCGCCATCTGCCGCCGGATCGTGGAACGGCACGGAGGGCGGATCTGGTTCGACTCCGAACCGGGTGCGGGCACCGCCTTCCGGTTCACCCTGCCCGACGGAGGAGCGTGCTGATGCCTTGGCTGCCGTCCCAACCCCTGGACATCCTGCTGATCGAGGACAATCCCGGCGACGTGCGGCTGGTGCGGGAGGCGTTCGCCGGCGCCCCCTATGCCAGCCGCGTCGTCTCCGTAGGGGACGGAGAGATGGCGCTGGAACGCCTCCGGCGGCCGCCGACGGAGGGCCCCGCCCCCGATCTCATCTTTCTCGACCTCAACCTGCCCGGCATGGATGGACGGCACCTGCTGGGGGAGATCAAGGGGGACGCCGGGCTCCGGCGGATCCCGGTGGTGGTGCTCACCTCGTCCGAGGCCCCGGACGACGTGCACCGGGCCTACGACCTCCAGGCCAATTGCTATGTGATCAAGCCGGCCGAATTGGACCGGTTCTTCGAAGTCCTGCAGTTCCTGGGTCGCTTCTGGTTGAATACCGCCACCTTGCCCGGCTGATTTCGGCCATCGGCGGCGGGTCCGGCCGGCCCGGGCCGCTGAATCTCCCCCGCTCGCTTGTATTGCCGTTCGAATCCGGTCTATCATCGAACGAACTTGTACCGGTCCCGGCCCGGGACGTTGCACGCCGACCGGACCGACGGAGACGTCGGCTCATCAAAACAGTTGGTTCCGGGCCGCGCGGACCTCGACGGCGATTGCGGCATCCGGCTGCCCGGAAGTCGCCGGCCCGGCTTATAGGTATGGAATCATGAGGATCATGAGTCCGACTGCGCGCTTCGCACGGTTCGCGTCCAGAGGTCCGGGACCCGGTCCCTGCCCGTCCCCCGGTTGCCCGCGCCCATTCACCCTCCGCCGCGCCCGGTTGGCGGCCGGAGCCGGATAAACCCTCATCCAGGAGCACGCAGGTGCAGAGCGAAGAACTGAAGCTGTTGCTGATCGAAGACAATCCCGGGGACGCCCGGCTGTTGGCCGAGGCGCTCCGGGAAGTCGCCCCCGACCGCTTCGAGTTGATCCGGACCGCCAACCTGGGCGAAGGGCTGGCGGTGCTGGGGCGCGGTCTTCCCGACGTGGTGCTGGTGGACCTGTCGCTGCCCGACGCGGAGGGGCTGGAGTCGGTGGAGCGGATCGCCGCCGCCGCCCCCGGCACTCCGGTGGTGGTATTGACCGGGCTCGACGATGAGGACCTGGCGGTGCGCGCGCTCCAGGCCGGGGCCCAGGACTACCTTCCCAAGGGGGATCTGAGCGGCCGGCTGCTGTTGCGCTCCATCCGGTATGCGGTGGAACGGGTGCAGACCCTGGGCGCCCTGGTCGAGAGCCAGGAGCGCTACGCGCTTGCGCTGCGGGGGGCCAACGACGGGATCTGGGACTGGGACCTGCGCACCGGCGAGATCTACTTCTCGGAGCGGTGGAAGGCCATGCTGGGATTCGACGAGACCCTGGTGGGGACCGATCCCGCGGAATGGTTCTCGCGGGTGCACCCCGACGACGAACCCGCCCTCCGCTCGCAGATCCAGGCCCACTTGAACGGACTGACCCCGCACTTCGAGCATGAGCACCGCATGCGGCACCGCAGCGGACGCTACCTCTGGATGCTGAGCCGGGGC
Source organism: Candidatus Eiseniibacteriota bacterium (assembly GCA_963728475.1). Taxonomy (GTDB): domain Bacteria; phylum Eisenbacteria; class RBG-16-71-46; order JABDJR01; family JABDJR01; genus CAVSKL01. The sequence continues at coordinate 166,073 of CAVSKL010000001.1, read as the reverse complement.
GCGGGCATCCGGGACGCCCGGGGGAAGATGACCCGGATGGCCGGGTCGCAGAGCGACATCTCGGAACGGAAAGCGGTGGAGGAACGGCTCCGTCACGACGCCCTCCACGACGAACTCACCGGGCTCCCCAATCGCGCGTTCTTCAGCGATCTCCTCCATCGCGCCCTCGGCCGGAGCGACCGGAACCGGACCTACGCGTTCGGGGTCCTGTTCCTGGACGTGGACCGGTTCAAGGTGATCAACGACAGCCTGGGCCACGTGCTGGGCGACGAGCTGCTCCGGATGATCGCCGGGCGGGTCCATCTCTGCATCCGCCCCGAGGACACGGTGGCCCGGCTGGGGGGAGACGAGTTCACGGTGCTGGTGGAGGACATCCGCGACGGCAGCGACGCGGTGCGGGTGGCCGACCGAATCCACCGGGAGCTCACCGCGCCCTTCAACGTCCAGGGGCGGGAGATCTTCACCTCGGCCTCCATCGGCATCGCGCTCAGCAACACCGGCTACTCCCGGCCCGAGGAGATGCTCCGCGACGCCGACATCGCCATGTACCGGGCCAAGTCCCAGGGACGCTCGCGCTCGGAGGTCTTCGACCGCGACATGCACGTGGAGGCGCTCCGGTTGCTCCAGCTCGAGACCGACCTCCGCCGGGCGCTGGAGCGCGGGGAATTCCGGCTCCACTACCAGCCGGTGGTGTCCCTGGACGACCGCCGCATCCTCGGATTCGAGGCGCTGGCCCGCTGGGACCATCCCCGGCGCGGCCTCCTCCTTCCCAAGGAATTCATCCCCCTGGCCGAGGAAACCGGCCTCATCGTCCCCATCGGCCGCTGGGTGCTGGACCAGGTCTGCCGCCAGCTCAAGATCTGGCGTGACCGCTTTCCCGGCCATCCCGGCCTCACCATGAGCTTGAACCTTTCCGGCCGGCAATGGCGCGAACCCGACCTGGTGGCCGAGGTCCGCGACCGTTGCGCCGAGTACGGCCTGGACCCGGAGGGGTTGAGTCTGGAGATCACCGAGAGCGTGATCATGGATACCATGGGGTCGGTGGACGCCATGGCCTCGGAACTCAGGGACCTCAAGGTGGGGCTCCACATCGACGATTTCGGCACCGGTTACTCGAGCCTCAGCTATCTCCACCGTTTCCCCATCAACACGCTCAAGGTGGATCGCTCGTTCGTGGAAAAGCTCCAGCGGAACGGCGACAACCTGGAGATCGTCCGGAGCATCGTGAACCTGGCCCGGAGCCTGAACATGGACGTGGTGGCGGAGGGGGTCGAGACCGAGGAGCAGCTCAGCCGGCTGCGGGAGCTGGGTTGCGGGAAGGGGCAGGGGTTCCTGTTCTTCCGCCCCCTGGAGAGCGGGGTGGCCGAGGCGCTGCTGGCCCGGGAGCCGGTGGTCTAGACCGCCGCCGGCCGCCCGGGCGGGCGGCGCCCGGACCGATCCCGCCCCGCCCGGCGTCCGGCGGTTCGCCGGCCGGAACGCGGAACTCAGAAAGGAGGAAAACCATGAATCCACCCGAGCAAATGCGGCACGCGTGGGACGCCTTCGCAGCAGGTTACGACGAGGTGGTGACTCCGTTCAGCATGCGGGTCGCGGTGGACGCCCTTCGGCAAGTCGACGTCCGTCCGGGGATGCGATTCCTGGACGTGGCGGCGGGCGGCGGCGCGCTCAGCCTCCCGGCCGCGCGCCTCGGCGCGCAGGTGCTGGCCACGGACTTCTCTCCCGCCATGGTCGAGCGGCTCGCAGCGCGTGCGCGGGAGGAAGGGCTCTCCAACCTGGAGAGCCGGGTCATGGACGGCCATGGGCTCGAGCTGGAAGACGACACCTTCGATGTCTCCGGCTCGCAGTTCGGAATCATGCTCTTCCCGGACCGCCCGCGCGCGCTGCGTGAGCTGGCCCGCGTCACCAGGCCGGGGGGCCGGGCGTTGATGGTGGTGTTCGGCGCGCCCTCCAAGGTCGAAGCCTTCGCCTTCTTCTTCGGCGCCTTGCGGACCGCCGTTCCCGGCTGGGCTCCCCCCCGGGATTCCCCGCTCTTCAGCCTCCAGGATCCTGAGCAGCTCCGCCGGGAGATGGCCGCGGCCGGACTGGAAGAGGTCCGGGTGGAAACCGCCGACCACGGTTTGGAGGTCCGGTCCGCAGCCCACCTGTGGGACATGCTGACGTCCGCCACTCCTCCCCTCGGAGCGCTGGTGGCCGGGCTGACCGAGGAGCAGAGAGGCGCGGCCCGGGAGGCGCTGGACGTCCTGGTGCGCCGGCGCTCCGGGGAAGGCCCCGCTCTCCTGAACATGCAGGTCCACGTCGGAACCGGGACGAAGTGAACGCTCCGCCCCGGCCGCCCGGCTCCGGTCTCCCGGCGGGAGCTAGCTCGCGTACTTGACGCTGCAGCCGTAGGGCTTGGTGGTGCTCGGTTCCACCGGCTTTTCCGCCGCGATCGCCTCCAGCGCCTGCTTCACGTAGTTGACCGTCCCCAGCTCGAACGGCGAGGGCTTGTTGTCGATGGCTCCGTCGTAGAGGAGCGTGCCGTCGGCGCCGATCACGAACATGTGGGGCGTGGTCTTGGCCCCGTAGAGCCGCCCCACCGCGCCGTCGGGATCCAGCAGGAGGGGATAGGTCATCCCGTACTCCTTGACCGCCTCCACGTTCCGCTCCCGTCCCGAGCCCTGCTTCCCCGGAGCGTTCGAGTTGATGGCGAGCCACACTGCGCCCATCTTCGCCGCCTCGGCCCGGGTGTCGAGCATTTCGTGGGTGCGCTTGTGCACCTTCTGCACGAACGGGCAGTCGGGGTTGAACCACTCCAGCACCACGAGCTTCTTCCGGGAGATGAGTTCGTTGAGGCTCCAGGACTTGCCGTCGAGGTCGGTGAGGGTGAAGTCCGGGGCGGGCTCGCCGACCCGGATGGCCGGCGCCGCTTCGGCCGGCCCGGCGCCGGCCGCGGACTTCGTGGCCGGGGTGGAGGCATCCCCGGCGGCGCCTCCGCAGGCGGCGACCAGGATCGAGGCCCCGGCGGCCAGGACCAGGGCGAGGGTGGGGACCCGTTTCATCGTGCCGCCTCCTGATCGTGACGGGGCCCGGAAAGGGCCCGGTCGGGGAACCGGAGCCGGCCGTTCACCGGGCTCCCAGGTGAAGATCATACAGCGCCAGGTCCTGCCCGCTTCCGTTCCAGGCCTGGAGGACGCCGTCCACCGGCGCGGTTTCGCGCCCCGGCACGAGATGAAGGGTCAGCCGGCCCCCCGTCGCGGCGGCGTCGTGAAGCGGGTCGGCCAGAGGCGGACAGTCCGCGGCGGGGTAGAAGGCGATCCGGGCGGCGCCGGGAACGGCGATTTCCCAAACGCCGCCTTGCCTGCGGGCGGTGAACCGGCCGGTCTCGGGGGGGCGGGGGAGTTGCGCGCGGGCCTCGGCGAAGCGCTGCGAGGCGCCGGGGGCGCCCGCCGCCGGCGCGTCGGTCCGCCCGGCCACCGGGAGTTCCAGCGAGACGGTGCTGCTTTCGGGAATGCAGGCCTGGCGGCAGACCAGCCACTCGACCCGGGCCCGGAGGGTGATCCGGGAGTTCGGGGCGGCGTCGGCGGGAACGCGGACCGGCAGGAGCAGGGTGACCCGGTCCTCGTACACGTGGTCCAGGATGTCCCCGGGTGAGATCAGGCGCCGGGGAGCCGGCCAGAGGAGGGGAAGCGCTTCGAAGCCCGAGGGGAGGTCCGGGGTCACCGCGACGGGAAATCCGGTGTCGTTACAGGCGTTTCCGTAGAGGTGCCACCCGGGGTCGATGCTGAAGGCGATGCCCAGGGTGTCGATCGCGCCCGGAACGATGACCCCCGGCTCGGCTAGGAGCGCGGCCCGGGCGTGGAGCGAGCCCGCGGGGCCGGCCTCCCCCGGCGGCGCGGCGGTGCGGGCGTCGGGGCCGATCCGGGAGCAACCGGCCGGGGTCAGCAGCGCGGCCAGGAGGCCGCCGGCGACCATTCCACGCGCGGCGCCGCGGTGAAACGCGGAACCGAAGGCCGGCGCAGTGCTCCCCGCCCGAGGCCTCGCCGGCCGGTTCAGGGCTCCATCCCGATCGAGAACATGCGCTCCAGGTCGTAGCGCGAGTAGACCCGGAACGCGATCAGGGTCTCGGAGCGGATGATCCCCTCTTCCTTCAGCAGGTGGTCGGTGATGAGGGCGGCCAGGCTCTCGTTGTCGGTGGTGCGGACGAGGACGGCCAGGTCGTACTGCCCGGCGACCGAATAGACCTCGGTCACCCCGTCCATCTCGGCCAGCCGCTCGGCGGTCGGGGTGATCCGGTCGCGCTTCAGACTCAAGAGAACGATGGCGCTCACCATGGCCGCTCCTCCCGGACGGGCCGCGCGGCCCGCAATGTGAACAGGCCGCGAGTATACCGCACCGCCGGTCGCGGTATCGGAACCCGAAGCAGATTCGCCACCGTCACCGAGGCCGCGGTGCCACGGTTGCATCGGAGGCGGGCGCGCCCCGGCCGGAACCCGTCCGCCGCAGGAGGAAGATGGGGACCCGGGTCCCGCTTCCGAGGAGCGCTCGGTCCACACCTCGCCCGGAATGGCGCGCGGGTGGGGTGGGAAGGTCCGGTCCGGCCGGGAGGCCGCGCCGCGACTCTGACGGCGCGGCGAACGCCGTGCCGGAAGCGCGGATCCGGTCCCCGTGTCGGGAACGCCGGCGGTCGGCGGATCCGGGCGAGGGCGGGTGGGGTGGGAACGTCCGGTCCGGCCGGGGGGCCGCGCCGCGACTCTGACGGCGCGGCGAACGCCGTGCCGGAAGCGCGGATCCGGTCCCCGTGTCGGGAACGCCGGCGGTCGGCGGATCCGGGCGAGGGCGGGTGGGGTGGGAACGTCCGGTCCGGCCGGGGGGCCGCGCCGCGACTCTGACGGCGCGGCGAACGCCGTGCCGGAAGAGGGAGCGATGGACCGTCCGGGGGACGGTCCGAGCGACCGCGGAGCGGCAAGGCGCCCGGCCGGACCGGGCAATCCCCCGGCCTGGATCCAGCTCAGGATCCGACGACCGGCCACACCTCGACCGCGCCCCGCGCCCCCGCGCACGGGGTGCCGGCCACCAGCGCGATCGCCTCGTCCAGGTCGCGGGCCTCGATCAGGGAAAATCCCGCCAGAGGCGCCCGCCCCTGCGCGAAGGGCTCCGAGGCGACGGTGACCCGTCCCCCCATGACCCGCACCGTGGTCGGGTCGGCCACCGGTGCCACCAGGTCGCCACGCGCGCGCAGGAGGTCGTCCTGGGCGAGGAGCGCCTCACGTTCGCCCTCGGTGAGCGCGACCCAGTCCTCTTCGGCTCCGTAGGCCAGGCACAGGAACTTCATGGCTCCTCCCGGTGGCTTCCATTCCGGGCGATTCGCCGCCCGGCGCCCCCACAGTATCTGCCCGGGCCGGGTCCCCCCAGGCGCCCGTTGAAAAACCGGCAGGTCCGGTCTCCCAGCGGCCGCTAATCGCTGGGGATGGTGAGCATCTGCCCGGGGTGGATGATCGGGCTCGCCAGGTCGTTGGCGCTCTGGATGTCGTCCACCGTGCTCCCGTACCGGCGGGCGATGGTCCAGAGCGTGTCCCCGCGACGCACCTGATGGGTGACCGAGGACGGCGCGCTTTGGAGCGCGGCCACGTACGAGGCATAGCGGTCGGGGAAGACCGCCACGTGGTAGTGAGGGGGATGGTGTTCCCGGGTGGCCTCGATCACGCCGCGCCGCTCCAGCTGAAGGAAAACCCCCTCCAGCCAGCGGCGCGAGGCGGCCCGGCTGCTGCAATGCAGGTCCACCGCCATCCCGGTGGGATGCACCGAGTAGCTGGAGGCGTTGTCGGGTTGGCGCCGCACCGGCCGGGTGAGACTGGTGACCTCGAGCCGCTCGCCGGTGGAGGCGTGGTACTGGCGGGCCAGCCGCTCCACGAACAGCTTCACCTCGGGGCGGGCGTAGGGGAACGAGACCCCCGGTTTGACGAAGTAGTCCGCGTTTCCCGGGAGCGGGACCAGGAGCCCCAGCCGGACGAACTTGCGCACCTGGGTCGCGGTCCGAAGCATGGTGAACCGGTGGCGGAGCGCGATGTGGTACTGCTTGAACACGGACGCACGGGAGCCGCGGAGGCTGGCCCCGTGGGCCAGGGCGGGAAGGGTGATGAGTCCGGCGAGCAGGGCGGCGAGCGCGGCTCGGGACGCGAAAGGCCCCCGGGGGGCCGGCCGCGGGCGGCGGGCGGACGGATGTTTCGGACGTAAGAAAGTCATGGGCTACGTATCGGTTCGGGTCCGGGCTGGTACGGCCACTATAGCGAACTTCGAGAATCCTGCAACCGTGGGTTCGCGGAGGACCGTCCGGCGGAGACGGTCAGCGGCCCGGAAGCGAGCGGAGAAGCTTCCCGCGGAAATCGCTTCCCGGCGCGAGGTAGCTCCCCAGGACGCCCGCCGCGGCCTCGGAGGAGTTATCGACCGTATCCAGGAGCACTTGACCGGTGCGGCTCACGTACACCGTCCGCAGGTGGCCGTCCCGCATCCGGTAGAAAATGGTGTCGCCCTTCCGCGCCCCCCCGTCGGCCAGGAACGAGAACCATCTGGGAAATCTTGCGATCACGGTGTCGGCGTGGGCCCGGGAGACCCATCCCGCCCTCACCACCCGTTCGAGATTGTCCCGGACCCCCCCCTCGAACTGCCCCAGGCTCACCCCGCGCTGGAACACGATCTTCGCCCACGCCCGGCCCGCGTGCACGATGGCGGCGGCGGCGGAATCGCCGCGGGCGTCGTGCCCGGCGCGGGCCAGCGCGCGAAGGGTGTCCGCCGTTCCCGGCCCCACCCGGATCTCCAGGGTGAGGACGTCCGCCCGCAAGAGAGTCTTCTCCAGCAGCATGTGGAGGTCGGAGTAGGGGGTGAGGGGGAGGGCGGCGGTGTCCAGCTCGGCGGCCACCGCCTTCAGCCCCGAGGCCTCGGACGCCGGCGAGCCCGCCCCCGAGGGCGGGCGCGCCGCGACCACCGGTTGAAACCGGAACGACAGCGCAAACGCCGCGGCCAGCGCGGCCGCAATCAGCGCTCCGAACCGCCTCCGCCGGAACCCCGTTCCCGGGGCGCCGCGTTCTTCACGTAGGTGTCGAGCCACCGATCACTCTCCCAGAGCATGTGGAGGACCGATTCCCGGGCCCGGTAACCGTGGGCCTCGTAGGGAAGCATGACCAGCCGGACCGTGCCCCCCAGTCCCTTCACCGCATTGTACAGGCGTTCGCTCTGCATGGGAAAGGTTCCGGAGTTGTTGTCGGCCTCGCCGTGAATCAAGAGCAGCGGCTCGTCGATCCGGTCCGCGCTCATGAACGGGGACATGGCGATGTAGACCGCCGGCGCCTGCCACAGCGTGCGTTCCTCGGCCTGGAACCCGAACGGGGTGAGGGTGCGGTTGTAGGCGCCGCTCCGGGCGATCCCCGCCCGGAAAAGGTCGGAGTGGGCGAGCAGGTTGGCGGTCATGAACGCTCCGTAGCTGTGCCCGCCGATGGCGATCCGGTCGCGATCCGCCACGCCCCGGCGCACCACCTCGTCCACCGCCGCCCTGGCTCCCGCCACCAGCTGCCCCACGTAGGTGTCGTTGGGCTCGGCGTCCCCCTCGCCGATGATCGGGAGGCTCGGGTCGTCCAGGACCGCGTACCCCCGGGTGAGCCAGAGGAGCGCGGATGCCCAGCTCACCCGGTTGAACCGGTAGGGCGAGTCGGTGACCTGGGCGGCGGCGCCGGCGCTCTTGAACTCCTGGGGATACGCCCACATCACCATGGGAAGCGGTCCCTGGGCGCTGTCGTAGCCGGCGGGAAGGTAGAGCGTGCCCGAAAGCATCACCCCGTCCGCGCGCGGATAGCGGATGAGTTCCTTGGTGACGCCCTTGAGCTGCGGGGTGGGATCGGGGAAGTCGGTGAGCTTGCGGAGCGCGCCCCCGGTCACGGTGTGGGCGTAGTAGTTGGGAGGCTCCGCGGGCGACTCACGACGGGTGAGGACGACGGCCGCGTCGTCGTCGAGGAGATCCACCGCGGATTCGTAGTACGGCGCTTCCGAGCGCCAGAGGCGGGTCGCGGTCTTCGACGCGAGGTCGTAGCGATCCAGGAAGGGCCGGTCCCCCTCCTCCGAGGCTCCCGCGCCGGCGAGAAAGAGCGCGGCGTGGCCGGGGCTCGTGCGGAGCACATCCCGGCCGAAGGCGCCGGCCCGGGTGAGCGGGGAGCCCGGATCGCCGTACCGGTCCTCCAGGTTCCGGTCGAAGAGAAGCTCGGGATCGGTCTCCGGGGCTCCCGGGCGCACGCGCCAGGTGCGGGACTGCCTCGTCTTCCACCAGTACTCGCCCACCAGGGCGAGGTCGTCGGTGCCCCACTCCGTCCCCCCGTAGCGGAGCGCGAGCGCGGCCAGGGGCCTGGGGTCGCCGGCGAAGGGGGCGGCAAGGGTGAGCACCTCGTCCCGCACCGGGGCCTCGGCGCGCGGATCGCCGCCGTCACGGGCCTCCACCCAGACCAGCGTCGCCCCCGCGTCGGCCCGCCACTCGAAGGAGCGCGGCCCGGTGGGGACGGCGCCGAAACCGATCGGCACCTCCTCGCGGAGCGGCAGGTCGGCCACGGTGCGGACGAGCTTGCCGCCGGCGGCCAGCACGTCCACCCGCTCCGGGAACCGATAGTAGGGCACCAGGTAGCTGAACGGCCGGTGAATGGTGTCCACGTACAGGTACGCCCCGTCGGGCGAGGGGTCGAAGTCGCTGATGATCCCTTCGGCGTGGAGCGGCGTGGTCTTCCCGTCGAGGGTCACCCTCGCCAGCTCCGAGGTCCCGTAGTAGGCGAAGACGTCCTCGTCGTGCGGGTTCCGGAGCAGATCCTCGTAGGTGCGCGCGGGCGCGGTCTTGCCCAGGTTCTCCTGGACCACCGGACCGGCGGGAACGCGGGAGCCCGCCGGCTCCGGGCCTCGGCCGGCGGGGACCAGGGCGCAGACGAAGGATCGGCTGTCGGCCAGCCAGCGATAGGGGCGCCCCAGGACCGCGTTCAGACCGGGCGTCTTGACCGGGATGGCCTTGGCGGCGGCCGGCTCCGCGGTCCAGAGCGTGATCGCGTCGTCGCCGGTCACGGTGAAGGCGAGGCGGGAGCCGTCGGGCGACCAGGAAACGTCGCCGATCCGCGGGTTCGCGGGAAGGCCGGTCACCGGGCGGCGGGAGCCGTCGGCCACCTTCACCAGGGCCAGCCCGTTGAACGAGTAGTCGCGGCTGGGGCCGTTGGTGGCCGGTTTGAACCGGAGGCCGGCCAGCCGGAACTCGGGTTCGGAGAGTTCGGCGATCGAGGGAAGGCTCGGACGCTCCAGGACGAGGAGCCACCCCCCGTCGGGGCTGAGGCTTGCCGCCGGAGTGGGCGGCGCGTCCACCAGGTCCACCAGGGGCTGGGGCGGGACCTGGTAGGTGAGGGCGGCGGCGCCGGCGGCGGAGGCCGCTCCCAGGAGCAGCACCAGCAGCACGAGGCCGGCCACCGCCCCCCGGCGGTGCGGGAGCAGGAAGCGAAGGCCCATGACGGGTCTCCTTTCTCGGATGCGCCCGAGGGCACGGCTCCACCCGCGGCGGACGGCGCGCGGGGTACCGAACGTTCGGTCGCGTTCGCTGGGGGCCGGTGCGGTCGGGCCGCGATCCGGCCGGTCCACGTCGGGGGGGTACCCGGTGGCGGCAGTCTAGCAAGCGCGGACCGCGACGGGGAGCCGGGCGGGGCCGCGGCGGCGGGGGGGTATCGGCCCCGGCGGCGCGGAACGGGGACGGAACCGGCGCGGGGCGGTATCGAGCCGGGGAGGGGGGACGTCCACTCCCAAAGGAGTACCATCGGGACATGCACGACGTGATCTGCGTGGGAGGGGGAATCGCCGGCGCCGCCACCGCCGCCCGGCTGGCGCGCGAGGGCCGGCGGGTGCTGGTCCTGGACCGGGCCCACTTCCCCCGCGAGAAGGCCTGCGGCGAGGGGATCATGCCCTACGGCATGGCCGCCCTGGAGCGCCTGGGATTCGAGCCGCCCGCGGGGATGCCGGTCCGCGGCCTGGTGTTCCGGACCGGCGATGCGCGCCTGGAGCTGCCGTTTCCGGGGCGGGCGGGGCTCGCCGTCCGGCGGCTGGCGCTCGATGCCGCGCTCCTCCGGCATGCCGCGTCATCCGGAGCCGAGGTGCTGCGGGCCGCGGTCCGGGGGGTGGGGCCGGGCCGGGTCACCACCGACCGCGGCGCCTTCACCGCGAAGGCATTGGTGGGCGCGGACGGCGTGCACTCGGTCTTCCACCGCGACTTCGCGGTTCCGGTCCGCCGCGACGGCTCCAGGGTCGGGTTCAGCACCCACCTCGCCGGGCTGGAAGCGCTTCGCGACCGCGTCGAGATCCTGGTGTTCGCGGGGGGCGAGCTGTACGTCGCCGCGGTGGAGGAGGATGTGGTCCTGACCGCCCTGCTGGTCGAGCGGCGGCTGGGGCTCCGCGCCGAGGGGGTGCCCGCCTTCCTCCGTTCGGTTCTCGGAGCGCGGTTCCGGCGCGCCCGGCTGGTCTCCCCGGTCCTGGGGGCGGCGCCGCTGGCCACCCGGGTGGCGCGCTCCACCGGCCCCGGCTGGTTGCTGGTGGGGGATAGCGCCGGGCGGATCGATCCGGCGAGCGGTCAGGGGATGAGCATGGCCCTGGTCACCGCGGAGTACGCGGCGACGGCGATCGGACGGTTCCTGGATCACGGCGAGCCGTTGGCCGCTTACTCGCGGATGGAGACGGCGGCGCGCCGCCCGGCGGAGCGCTTGACGCGGTTGCTCCTGGGCGCGGCGCGGAGGCCCCGGGTGGCCGGGTTGCTGGCCGGGCGAAGCGAACGGCTGGCTCCGCTCATCCGCACCGCCGCCGAGGGGGAGCCGCTTCGCATGGGGGCGTTGGCGGCCTCGGTCGCGGGATTGCGATGAGGAATCCATGACGGGCGTCTCCGCGTGGATCTGAGCCGGCGCCGGCAGGCCGAGGAGCTCATGGACGCCCCGGACCAGGACCCGGGCGAACTGCGGGGCGCGTTGCGCTTCCTGGCCTGGGTGAACCGCGCGTTCGGGGGCCGGCGGCTGGTGGCCGGGGCGGCGCGCCCGGGGCGGGTGCTGGACCTGGCCACCGGAGCCGGCGACGTTCCCGCGTATCTCCTGGCGCGCGGGGTGGCGCGGTTCGCGGTGGGGGTGGACCGGGGGGCGCAGGTGTTGCGGGCGGCGGGGGAGATGTCGCCCGAGGTGGTGCGGATGCGCGCGGACGCGCTGCGGCTGCCCTTCGCCGACCAGGCGTTCGACACCGCGGTGAGCCATCTGTTCTTCCATCACCTGGACGAGGACCAGGCGGTGGCGGTACTCCAAGGGATGGCGCGGGTGGCGCGCCGGGTGGTGGTGGTCGATCTCGCCCGGCGCCGCCGGCTCTGGGTGATGGTGTGGCTCCTGACCCACCTCTTCACCCGGAACCGGGTCGCGCGTCACGACGGCCTGGTGAGCGTGGAACGCGCATGGACCCCGTCCGAGGCCGCCGCGCTGGCCGCGCGGGCGGGGTTGAAGGCGCGGGTCCGCACGCGGATCCTGGACCGGTGGGAGCTGGTCGCGGACACCGACTGACCGGCGCCGCCCCGGCCGCAACTGGACCGGCCCGGCCGGCCACCTCCGGCCCGGGCGGTGCCGGCCCGATGGGCCGCCCCTCCCCGGCCGGGCCCCACCGGCCTTTCCGGGTGCGAGGCAGGCGGTCTGGGCGGTAGCTCGACCTCCCCGAAGCCTGCTATCATGCGGCCACGGTGCATGCCGGGTTACTTCAAGACGATCCTGTCCGGGAGCCTCCCCCTCTCCCGCCGGAAGTGGGAGGTGAACGACGCGCCTCGGGATTCTCACCCTCGCCCTGTGCCTGGTTTTCGCGGCCGCCGCCGGAGCCCAGCCGTATTACGCCCGCGGGGCGTACTACGCGGGCCCCACCGGCGCCTGGGATTACGATTCCGGAAACCAGCTCTTCGACGACGGCCTTCACGGGGACGGTGCCGCCAACGACGGCGTCTATGCGGCATATGTGACCTCGAACCAGCCCGCGGGCTACTACGGGTTCAAGGTCGCCAACGCGGACTGGTCCGAGTACTGGCCGCCGGTCAACATCGTGGACGCAAACGCCAAGGCCGCGGTCGAATTCGCGGACGAGGTGATCTACTTCCGCCTGGACCTCAACCCGCGCCCCGGGTGGCAACCGGAGACCGGCGCGGTCATGACCGATCACGCGGTGCCGAGCGGCACGCAGATCGAGCTGATCGGAGCCGCCCCCGAGCTGGGGGAGTGGAACGCCGGCGTCCCCGCCACCTTGAACGGCAACGTGTGGTCGGCCGTGGTCACCATCGCCACCCCCGGCACCTACGGGTACAAGTTCCGCTCGGTGGGCAGCTGGGATTGGGGCTTCGGGGTCCACTACAACATGGAGGGTGGAGGCGACTTCACCGTCACCACCAACCGGGCCGACCAGCAGGTGACCTTCGAGCTGGACATGGCCGACGGCCGGTCGCGGGCGGCCCCGGCCGAGGTGCCGGTGGCGCCGACCACGTGGGGACGGATCAAGTCCGCGGTCGCGGGCTCCTAGCTCGCGCCCAGATCCAGCGACACGAAGTCGTTCCAGCCGGTGCGGAGCTTGGACCCGTCCGGCGCGGTGACCTCGATCCCCTTGTTGGTCTCGTCCACGTCGTTGGACTTCTCCAGGACGAAGGTGGTGCCGTCCTTCATCTGGACGCGCGCCGAGTGCGCGGTGTTCCGCTCGATGCGGGCGATGTTCCCGAACAGCACCTGGAACCGGGCCCCCTTGAACTGGCCGTCCAGGGCCTCCCAGGTCCGCGCCTCGTCCTCGTCCCAGACCACCACCCCGGTCTTGGAGGCGCCGTCCCGCGTGGTCACCGTCCCGGTGATCGGCCCGCCGCCGTCGAAGTCCTGGTAGGGGCGGGAGGCGGGCGGATCGGTAAAGGTCACGCTCTCGAAGTCGTCCCACGACACTTCCACGTTCCCCAGCCCCGCCACCGTGATCACGATCCCGCGGTTGCCGTCGTTGACGTCGTTGGTGCCGGAGAGGAGCATGGAGGTGCCCGAGCGCAGCTCCACCTTGGACCGGCCGGAGCCGACCCGTTCGATCCGTCGGATCACGCTGAACGGCACGTCGCGGTCGTCGCCGTTCTCCTCCCCGTCCAGGACGTCCTCGCCCAGGGACTCGTCCCGGTCCCACACCACGTATCCGGTGAAGGAGCCGGCGGTGCTCTTCACCGTGCCGTACAGCCGCTCGGCATCGTTCCCCGACGGCGCCGGATCGCCGGAGAACTCCACCCGGGCCAGATCCTTCCAGTCGAGCTTCACCCGCCCCGAGTCGATGGTCTCGACCACCACGCCGCGCATGTTCGACCCCAGGTCGCCGTCGCTGCGCACCTCCACCGTATCGCCGTCCTTCAAGGCCACCCGAGTGGTGGAGCCGTCGGGCTCAATCGCCCGCACCTGCCCGAACGGCACGCTGAACTGGCTCCGGGTCCAGCTCGAGCCCGAGTGCGACTCGTGCACGATCTGGATCCCCAGGATGCGCAGGTCCAGCCCGCCGTCCTCGGCCACCTTCACGTGGTCGTTCTTGCGGGCGTCGAGCTGGTCGTCCCAGAAATTCTCGTTCTTGTCCCACCGGATGGGACCGGTATAGGAGTGCCCGTCCCGGGTGGTGATGGTGCCGTGGATCTCACCTCCGGCCCGGGCGGCGCGGGCTCCGAGAGCGCAGAGGGCGAGGAGCAGGCTCAAGACGATCGTCGTTTTCATGGCGATTTTCTCCCTGGTACGAGACCGAACCGGACGGCGCACCCGGACCTCGATCGCCGCCCGGTCCCGCCAATGCCGGCCGCCGGTCGAAGCGACGGTCGCGCTCGCCCGCGAAACCCTAGTCCTGGACCGAGGCCTCGGAGGGACGGCGCCGGGGCGCCCGGGCCGCCGCCGCGGCGCGCGCCCACCCCCTGAACCGTAGCGCCGGCCGGCCCAGCGCCGGGAACACCAGGCACAACCGGGCCCGGATCCGTTCCTGGAGCTGATAGTACACGGGCAACAGGATCAACGTGAGCACGGTGCCGCTCGTCATCCCTCCGATCAGCGCCCGCGCCATGGGATACATCTCGGCGTCGCCCACGTGGCTCTTGCCCAGGGCCAGCGGGATCAACCCGAGGATGGTGGTGGTGGCGGTCATCATGATGGGCCGGAACCGCTCCCGCCCGCCCTGGACCAGTGCCTCGTCCAGGGACAGCCCCTCCTTGCGGAGCTGGTTCACGTGCGCCACCAGCACGATGCCGTTGTTCACCACCACCCCCACCAGGATGACCATGCCGATCATGGCCATCAGGTTGAACGGAGTGCCGGTGGCGATCATGAACCAGATCACCCCCAGGCACGCGAAGGGGATGCAGAACATCACCACCGCGGGGTGGACCAGCGACTCGAAGAGGCTCGCCATCACCATGTAGACGCAGAGGATGGCCAGGATCACGTTGATCAGCATCTGGCTCTGCTGCCGGTGGGCCTCCACGATCCGGCTCCCGTAGTTCCAGCCGTAGCCGGGGGGGAAGTGGATCGAGCCCATGGTGGCCTTGACGTCCTTGAGCGCCTGGTCGAAGTCCTTGCCCTCGTAACTTCCGTTGATCTGGACCGAGGTCTTCCGGTTGAGCCGGCTGATCCGGTCCGGGCTCCGCCCCATCACGGTGTGCGCGACCTGGTCGAGGGTGATCTCCCGCCCGTCCTTGCCGCCCACCATGAGGGCCTGCAGGTTCTCGATGTTGGTCCGGTCCTCCGGCCGGAGCGACACCCAGAGATCCACTTCACGGTCGGCGGTGTGCACCCGGGGCAACCGCACCCCGCGGAAGGTGATCCCCATGACCTGGGCCACGTCCGAGGGGGACACCCCCAGGCGGCCGGCCCGGTCGGGGTCCACCACCACCCGCACCTCCTCCGCCCCGTGCTCCAGGTTGGTGCTCACGTCGGTGATCCCGGGAAGGAGCGATAGCCGCCGTTTGGCCTCCTGGGACATGTCCGCCAGCTCCTCGCTGTCCTCGCCGTAGACGGTCACGCTGAACTGCTTGGCCCCGGTCCCTTTCCCCTCGTCGTCGCCCAGCCGGAACCGGACCCCGGCCAGGACGGGAAGGTCGGCCCGCACCTCCTTCCGGAGCCGTGCCATGTCCTTGTCGCCCAGCGCCTTCTGGTGAAAGTAGAGGCGGGTCATGGCCTCGTTGTCCTGGTAGAAGCAGTAGACGCATTTCAGGCCGAGCGAATCCCGCTTCGCCCACAGGCTGTCCTGCACCGTCTGCACACATTGCCTGGTGCGGTGGTAGTTCAGGTTGTCGCTGAAGTCGTAACTCACCTGGAGGTACTCCTGGCGGAGCCCCTTCTCGCCCATCGCCTCGGGCTTGAACCGGGTGACCGCGACCACCCCCACCGTGAGCGCCACCACTCCCAGCACGATGGGCACCCCGGTGATCCAGGGATGGCGGACCGCCGTCCACCGGAGCACCCGCTCGTAGCCTCGGGTCCATCGCTCCACGACCGGGTTGGGCGCGACCGACTGCGCCCCGCCCTTGAGGATGTGGCTGGTGAGGAGCGGGATCAGGGTCAGGCTCACCAGGAGGGAGAGCAGGAGCGTCACCGTGATGGTGATCCCCACCTCGCCGAGCCAGGTGGTGAGTTCGTTCTTGGCTCCGAACACCACCGGAGCGAACACGATGACGGAGGTGAGCGTGGCCGACACCACCGCTCTTCCGACCTCCTCGGTCCCTTTCAGGGTCGCGGTCACCGGGTCCTCGCCCATGCCCATCCGGCGGTAAATGGACTCCAGCACCACCACCGCGTTGTCGATCAGCATCCCCACCCCGAGCATCAGCCCCATCATCGAGAGCACGTTCAGGCTCCCCCCGGTGAGGTACATGGTGCAGGCGGTGCCGATGATGGAGATGGGGATGGCCAGCGAGACGATCAGCGTCGTTCCCAGCCGCCGCAGGAAGAAGAAGAGCACTCCCACCGCCAACAGCGCCCCGATCAGCCCGGAGTAGAGGAGCCCCCGCAGGCTGTTCACGATCTGCTCCCCCTGGTCGAAGAAGAGGAGCACGTCCACGCCCTCGAGCGCGGGATCGTGGTGGATCCCGTCCAGCTCCTTCTTGATCGCCCGGACCACCTGCACGGTGTTGGCGCCGGAGGCTTTCTGGGCCCAGAACGCCACCGCGGGCTCGCGGTTCAGGAACCGGCCGTAGGTGAGCGCGGGCTCCGCGTAGACCACGTCGGCCACGTCGGACAGGCGCAGGCCGTGGTCGTCCAGGGGGAGGTTCTTCAGGTCGTCCACGGTGGAGAGCGAACCCACCGTGCGCAGGTCGTAGCGGAGCCCGTCCTTGGTCACGTGGCCCACGGTCAGGTTGAAGTTGGAGGTGGAGAGCTGGTCGAAGAGCCGCCCCACGTCCACGTGGTGTTCCTTGATCCGGTCCATCTCGAGATACACGGAGACGTCGGCCGGCTCCACCCCGTCCACCTGGACCCGGCCCACCCCCGGAACCCGCTGCAGGCGGTCCACGATCCGGTGCTCGATCAGGCCGTAGCTGCCGGAGAGGTCCCGGTCCTTGGCGCTGATCCGCCCCTCCACGATCGGGATGTCGGTGGTGTTGAAGGTGAAAAGCTGGATGTCCCGCACGTCGGCGGGCAGCTCCGGCCGGATCTGGTCCAGCTTCTCCTTCACCTCCAGCCGGAGCACGTTGACGTCCCGGCCCCAGTTGAACTCGACCCCGACAAAGCACATGTCGCCGTCGCTCTGGCTCTGGATCTCCTTCACCCCCCCCAGGGTGGCCAGGATCTCCTCGACCGGGCGGGCGATCTCGCGCTCGACCTGCGAGGGGACGCCGTTGGGGTAGGGGATCACCACCCCGATGAACGGGAGTTCGGCGTTGGGAAGGAAGTTGAGCGGCAGGTGGGTCACGCTGATCGCCCCCAGCACCAGCAGCGACACCAGCACCATCACCACCGTCACCGGCCGGCGGACGGCGAGACGGGTAAGCCACACCGCTCAGATCTCCGCGCGCATGGGAGCGCGGTCGCGGTGGGTGAGGCTGTAGAGGACCGGGATCACCACCAGGGTGAGCAGCGTGGAGACCAGGAGCCCCCCGATCACCGTCACCGCCAGGGGCGCCATGATCTCGTTCCCCTCGCCGTGGCCCAGCGCCAGGGGCAGGAGGCCGAGCACGGTGGTGGTGGTGGTCATGAGGATCGGCCGGAGCCGCACCTCGCCCGCCTCCAGAATCGCCTCGCGCACGCCGTGCCCGCGCTTGCGCAGCTGGCCGATGAGATCCACCAGCACGATGGCGTTGTTGACCACGATCCCGGCCAGCATGATCCCGCCGATCATCACCACCACGCTCACCGGGGTGCGGGTGACGACCAGCGCCCCCACCACCCCGATCAGGGCCATGGGCATGGTGAACAGGATGAGGAACGGGTTCAAGAGCGACTCGAACTGGCTCGCCATCACCAAATACACCAGGAAGATCGCCAGCACCGCGGCGAAGATCATGCTCCGGATGCTCCGCTGCATTTCCTCGTTCTGCCCGGCCACGTTCACGGTGACGTCGGTGGGTAGCGGAATCGTCGAGATCGCGGCCTGGATGTCGCGGGTCACCCCGCCCAGGTCGCGCCCCTCCAGGTTCGCGCTCACCACCGCCGCCCGCGACTGGGCGATCCGCTGGATCCTGGCGGGGCCGCGCTCCACCGCCACGTCGGCCACCGAGGCCAGCCGCACCGGCACCTTGCCGCGGTAGCCCACCACCATGGTGTTGAGATCGGCGAAGGAGACGTCCTGGGCCCCGGCGCTCCGGACCAGCACGTCGATCTGCCGGTCGCGGTCCTTGAAGTCGGTGGCCACCTTGCCCAGGATCTTGGTCCGGAGGGCCTCGCTCACGTCGCGGAGCCCCAGCCCGGCCAGCTTGAGCTTGTCCCGGTCGAAGCGGACCTGCACCTCGGGACTTCCCGGCTCCATGCTGGCGGCCACGTCGCGGAGCCCGGGTATGCCCCGCAACCGGTCCTCGATCCGATCCGAGACCTTCCCCAGCTCCGCGAGGTCGTAGCCGAAGATCTCCACCTCCACCGGGGTCTTGAAGGTGAAGTCGGCGCCGCTCCTCAGGGTGGCGGTGAGGTTCGGGGTGCCGGCGAACGTCCGCCGGATCGCGTCCAGCGCCGAGGCCTCGCCCGCCTTCCCCGCGCCCTCCTCGAGCTTCACGCTGAGTTCGGCGTGGTTTTCCTTCCGGGTCCGGAGCCCCTCGTTCTCCGAGACGTCCACCCCCACGTTGCTGTAGACGGTTTCCACGTGGGGCGCCCCCGCCACCGCGTCCTCGATCGAGGCCACCACCCGGTCGGTGTGTTCGATGGGGGTGCCCTCGGGCAGCTCCAGATCGAAGCGGAGTTCGCCCTGGGTGAGGGGCGGCACCAGGTCGCTCCCCAGCCCGCGCAAGCCGAAGAGGGAGAGCGCGAAGAGCGCCGCGGTGGCGGCCACCACCGGCTCCCGGTGGTCGAGCGCCCGCGCCACCAGTCCGGAATAGGCCCGGCCGAAGGCGCCCAGGGGCCGCCCGGCGGGCAGGACGGCGGGCCGGTCGCCCCCGGCCCCTCGGTTCGCGCCGCTCTCCGAGGACGGCCGCCTCCGCCGAGTGCTCGTCTTCCGCCACGCCCGGGCCCGGCCGCCCAGCGCCGCGAGCATGGGAGTGAGGGTCAAGGCCACCACCAGCGACACCAGGAGCGAGTAGGTCACGGTGAGCGCCTGGTCCTTGAAGATCTGCCGCGCCACCCCCTGGACGAAGAGGATGGGGAGGAACACCGCGATCGAGGTCAACGTGGAGGCGGTGATGGCCTGGCCGACCTCCTCCGCCCCGTCGACCACCGCGTCCGCCGCCGGTTTGCCGGGCAGGCGCCGGTGGCGGACGATGCTCTCCAGCACCACGATCGAGTTGTCCACCAGCATTCCCACCCCGAGCGCCAGCCCGCCCAGGCTCATCACGTTGAGGGTGATCCCCTGGCGGTACATGAGGACGAAGGTGGTGACGATGGAGGTGGGGATGGCCAGGGCGATGATGGCGGTGCTGCGGACGTCGCGGAGGAAGGCGAGGAGGATCAGGACCGCGAGGAGCCCGCCCACCAGCGCGTTGGAGCGCACCTGGCCGATGGCGGCGCGAATGAAGGTGGACTGGTCGGAGAGGACCTGGATCTTGACGCCTTCGGGGAGCATCCGCTCCAGGGAGGGGACCCGGCCGGTGACCCGCCGGGCCACGTCCACCACGTTGGCGTCGCCCTCCTTGTAGACCGCCACCTCGACCGCGGGCTTGCCGTCGATCCGGCTCACGATGTCCCGCTCCTTGTACGCGCGGCTCACCAGGGCCAGGTCGGAGAGCTTCACCACCCGGTCGCGGTCGCGCTCCACCACCGTCCCCGCGACGTCGGGGACCCCGCTGAACTGGTTCAGCGTCCGCACCAGGTACTCGGCGTCCCGGTCGTGAAGCCGCCCCCCGGCCGCGTTCACGTTCTCCTGCCCCACGATCCGCGCCACGTCGTTGATCGGGAGCCCCAGCGCGGCCAGCCGCTGCTCGTCCACGTCCACGTGGACCTCCTCGGTGAGCCCGCCCACCACCTTGGCCGCGGCGATTCCGTCCACCGCCTCCAGCTCCTTCTTCACCACCTGATCGGCCAGGTAGCGGAGCGCGATCGGATTGGCGGCGCCCGAGATCCCCAGCCGCACCACCGGGTCCTGGTCGGGGTCGTAGCGCAGGAGCACCGGCGCCTTGGCCTCGTCGGGAAGGGTGACCAGGTCCACCTTCTCCCGTACGTCCAGCCCCGCGAAGTCCATGTCGGTGCCCCAGCCGAACTCCAGCCGGATCTCGCTCATCCCCGGCTCGCTGGTGGAGCTGAGCCGCCGGAGTCCCGGGATCACCCCCACGGCTTCTTCGAGCGGGCGGGTGATCAGGTTCTCCACCTCGTTGGGGGCGGAGTCGGGGAGTTCGGTCTGCACGGTGAGGGTGGGGTAGCTGATCCGGGGGAGGAGCTGCACCGGAAGCCGCCCCAGCGAGACCACCCCGAACACCACCGCGGCCAGGGCAACCATGAGCATGGTCACGCGGTGCTCGACCGCGTAGCGGATGAGCGCCCGCACGTCAGCGCTTCCCGGCGTCGGCGGTATCGGCCTCCCGTCCACCCTCGACCGCGCCCGCCCCGGGCTCGGCCCCGGTCAGGTCGCGGATCCGGCTCCCGGTACGAAGGCCTCCCTGGCCCACGGTCACGATGCGCTCTCCGGGCGCGACCCCGGAGAGGATCTCGGCGTAGTCGTCGTCGGTGTAGCCGGTGGTGACGGGGACCTTCCGCACGGTGTCGGACTCGGCCACGTAGAGATAGGTCGCCCCGGCTTCCGGCACCAGTGCCTTCTTGGGCACCGAGGGGGCGGCGCGGTGGACGTCGGTGGTGATGCGGGCGCGCACGAAGCTTCCCACCCGGGCGGCGGCTTCGGCGCCGACCACCCGGAGCGTCACCTTCATGGTCGAGGTGGAGGGATCCACGGTGGGGGCGATGAGCGCCACCTTGCCAGCCAGCACCGTTCCCGGGTTCACGTCGGGGCGGATCTCCACCGGTTGCCCGTCGCGCAGCCCGTGCGCCACCTGCTCGGGAAGGTAGAGCTTGACCTCGAGCGGCGACACGTCGGCCACGCTCACCAGCGGCTGGCCCACGTTCACCGTCTGCCCCAGTTCCACCATGCGCTCGGCCACCAGCCCCGCGAAGGGCGCCTTCACGATCTTGTCGTCCAGGTGCACCTGGGCGAGGTCGCGCTGGTAGGCCGCGACCTCGGACTCCTGCTTGGTCCGCTCCAGGTCCTGCTCCGAACCCAGCCCCCGCTCGCGCAGGCCCTGGATCCGGTCCAGCTCCCGCCGGGCCGTCTCCGCCTTGACCCCGGCCTCGTCGAAGAGCAACCCCTCCTCGCGATGGTCCAGCTCCAGGAGCACCTGGCCCGCCGCCACCCGCTGCCCCTCCTCCACCGCCAGCCGGATCACCTGGCCGCCGGCCTTGGAGACGATGTCCACCCGGCGGCGGGCGGCGAGCGAACCGGTGGCGTTGAAGTATGCGGGGAGGTCGCGGGGGGTCACCAGCGCGGTCTCCACCGGGACGGGGGAGTTCTCTTCGCGGTCTCCCTGTCCTTCCTTCCCGCCCGAGGCCCCGGTGGTGTCGGCGGAGGCCACCGCGGGGCCGTGCCCCCCCCGGCTCCGGACCAGGAGGAAACCGGAGGCCGCCGTCGCGATCACCAGGATCGGGGCGAGGATCATCCAGAGACGACGTCTTGCGAGCTTCATACCGATGTCCCCCCGGAGGAAAGAAGGCGGGCCGAACGCGCGCCGGTCCACGAGACGGCGCCGGGGACCGCGGGGCCCCCACGCCGATCCATACGAAGCCGGGCCGGGCCGGGTTGCATGGATCCGGGGGGCGGGGGGATGGACCCGGGAGCGGGGAAGAAAGTTGCAGGAGGAAGGGGGTGGGCGGGGGGGCCTCGGGCCGGGAGTGGGCGCCGCCGGAGTGCCGCGGCGTCCTCCCCGCCGGTCAGTATTCCTCTTCCACCAGCCGGTCGCGCATCTGGTCGCGAGTGATCGTCTTGTCGCCGTAGGCGCGCAGGTCCTTCATCTTCGCCTTCAGCACCAGCCGCGAGATCCGGTTGTTCATGAAGTAGTCGCTGTCCTTGAGGAACGCGGCCACCGCCACCCACTCATCGTCGCCCAGTCCGGAGAGGGTCTCGCCGTAGTCGAGGATGGCGTTCACGAGTTCGGCCTTGCCCGCGTCGTAGAGTTGCTTGTCGCGCTGCACGCGCTGCTCCCGCCAGTTCTTGAGGTCCTTGACCTCGTAGTTGGCGGAGTCGCTCTTGTCGGTGTAGATGACGATCTTCCCGTCCTTCTCGTCGATCTTGAGGTCGCCGAACGGCCAGCTGTTGTCGTTCTTCGAGTCCTTGGTAACCAGCGACGCTTCCAAGGTGAACGCCACCCCGAAACCGTCCAGGTACACTCCGCGCGCGGCCTCGTGCGAATAGACGAAGAGGTTGGGGCTGTCCACCAGGACCTCGTCCAGGACCTTCTCCATCACTCCGATCTGGCGTTTCAGCCGGTCGGGGACGGGGGAGTCGGCCGCGCGGGCGGCCGGCGCGAAGGCCATGGAAGCGGTCGCCGCCAAGGCCGCGGCCAAGCCCCCGCGGCGCAGGATCGTGCTGCTACTCATCGTGATGTCCCTCCCCACCCAGGGTATCCGGCGCCACCGGTGGCGGCGCCAACGTTCCGTCCGGTCCGGCCAGGGTCTCCAGCCGCCGGTTCGCCCGGTCCTGCTCGGCCATGAGCCCCAGGCCCACGCCCTGGATCTGGTTCCGCAGTTCGTCGAAGCTCCGGGCCTGCCGGTCCGCCATCTCGGCGTAGAAGGTCTGGAGCACGTAGGCCAGCTCGTTGTTCCGCCGCTGCTCGTAG
Organism: Candidatus Eiseniibacteriota bacterium; assembly: GCA_963728475.1. GTDB lineage: Bacteria > Eisenbacteria > RBG-16-71-46 > JABDJR01 > JABDJR01 > CAVSKL01. The sequence goes on along the minus strand of CAVSKL010000001.1, from coordinate 143,590 downwards.
TCGCTCAGCATGGAGGCGATCACCTTCGCGGTCTGGGCGGTGTAGGCGTCCATGGCGTCGTGGGTGAGATAGGGCCCCTCTTCCGAGGCCTGGACGCCGCGCACGCCGGGGTAGGCGTCGGCGGGGGAGGCGTCGATCGGGGCGGGGGAGAGGGTCACGCCCGCCACCGACGGCGGCGCGGCTCCGATCGAGGTCCGGGGGGGGCCGAACCGGAAGGCGACCCCGTCCGGAAGCCGGTCCATCCTGAAGCCGGAGGCCACCAGCACCGCGAGGAGGGCGGCCGCCGCCGCGAACCCCCACGCGGGCGGCGTCATCGCCCCCCGGAGCCGGGACCACCGGCCGCCGGCGGCGCGGGGCCGCTCCCTTTCCTCCACGAACACGAACCCGGGCGCGGACTCTCCGGTTTCCCAGGCGCCGAGGAGCGAGCGCGCGGAGCGCAGCGTCTCGTACTCCTCCCGGAGCCCGGCGTCGCCGGCCAGCTGCCCCTGGAATTCCCGCTCCTCGTCCTCGGGCAGTTCCCCGTAGAGCGAGGCCACCAGCTTCTGGATGCGGGGATCAAGGTTTTCGTCGCTCATCCTCTCCACTCCTGTTCAGACGTCGAGACCGCTCACGCCCTGTTCCCGCATGGACTTGCGCACGGCGCGGAGCCCATAGAAGATCCGCGTCCGCACCGTGGCCGCGGGCACCCCGGTGATCTCTCCCACCTCCTCGGAGGTGAACCCCTGGTACTCCCGGAGGAGGATCGCGGTCCGCTGCTCGTCGGGAAGCCGGGCCAGGGCCCGCTCCACCAGGCCCCCCAGCACCACCCGCCGGGCGGCGTGATCTCCCACCGCATCCGCGCCGGCCGGCACCGGGACCGGGATCGATTCCGCGTCCGACTCGTCGTAACCCAGCGCCTCCGGTTTGGCCTTTCGCGACCGGTGGCGGTCCCGGCACAGGTTGAGCGCGATGTGGTGGACCCAGGACTTGAACTTGGCCGGGTCGCGGAGCCGCCCGATGTTCAGGTAGGCCTTGGTCAGCGCCTCCTGGCACACGTCCCGGGCGTCCTCGTCGTTGCCGAGGATCCGGCGTGCGAACCGGTACACGCTCCCGTCCCATCTCTGGGCCAAGTCGTTGTATGCCTGCACGTTGCCTTCACGGGTGAGGGCGACCAGCTCGGCATCGTTCCTGGATTCCAACCTGCCTCCCACTCAGGGGAACCGAATGCGTTCCATGGGATAGGACGGCGGCCGGGGGCCCGCCGTTCAAGAGGGTACGCGAAACCGGGCGAATGGGCCCGGGTGGGCTACCGGCTTTTCCGGTTAAAAATGGTAGGAAAGCCTCCCGGGAAGCGGTAGGGTCATAACTCAGGTCCGAATCACGTCACGCCGACATTCCTTGATCCTTCCCCGGTTGTGGTCCTCTGGGGACCTTGTCTCCGGGAATTACCTCGTGTTCGAGGAGGCGTGAATGATGCCCCAGTCCAGCCCGTCCCGTCCCGTTTCCGGCCACGAAAAGCGGGGCGACGAGCTTCCGGTCCGTGTCTTGCTGGTGGACGATCACCCGGTTGCCCGCCTGGGTCTTTCCGTGCTTCTCGCCGAGGCGGACGGCCTGGAGGTCTGCGGCGACACCGGCAATCCGTCCGAGGTCCCCGATCTGGTGGCGGGCACCCGGCCGGACGTGGTGATCATGGATCTCTCCACCCAGCAAGGGTCGGAGCTGGATCTCATCCACCGGATCCACCGGGTCCGGCCGTCGGCGCGGATCCTCATCTTCTCCATGGATCCCGACCCATTGTTCGCCGAGCGCGCGCTGCGCGCGGGCGCCTCGGGCTATGTGGACAAGCGCGAGTCCACCCCCCTCATCCTCCAGGCGGTTCGGGAGGTGATCGCGGGAAGCGTCTTCGTCAGTCCCCAGGCCACCCAGAGCATCGTGCGGAGGGTGGCGCACAACGGAAGCGATACCAACCCTGAGCCGACCGCGCTCCTCACCAACCGCGAGCTGGAGGTGTTCGAACTCCTGGGGCGGGGCCTCACCAGCCAGGAAGTGGCCGAGAGGCTCCGCCTGAGCGTGAAGACGATCGACGCCCATCGCCAGAAGCTCAAGAGCAAGCTGGGACTGAGGTCGGGAAACGATCTCGTATACCAGGCGGTGCGCTGGGTGCTTCGAGCGCGAAGCTGAGACGCCCGCCACGGGAATCTCCCTAGACCCGGTTCGGATCGCCGCGTGGGACAGATTGATCCTTCCGCCAATAGCGGCGGCCACGGCCCGGAGAGTAGGGTTTTCCAAGTGGGCGGCGGGAAGCCCCGGGGTCGCCCACGGTCCCCCTTCGGTTCGATCCCCCTCGAACCGGGACCGGCTTTCCGCCATGCCTCGAAGGGCCCGGTTCCGGTCGGATTCGCATTCCGCGAAGTGCATCTCCGGACCGTTCTCGTCATTTGGTCGGTTCTAAACAATCTGAAATCACCCAGCGCCAAGCCGCCGGCAGTGGGGCGGCGGGGTCACCGGATCCCGCGCCCCGCCGGCGGGCGGCGTTCCCCCCGGTTCGCCCAAGCGCCCCGCCTCGGCGTCTTCCCCCGCGTTTCGCCAGGCTCCGCCGGCCGCTCGCCGACCACCTCCGGAGGCCGGGCGGCCGCACATCCGCAGGTCGCGCGCCGTCCCTGGACCGGTCCAATCCGCCGGCTCGCGAGACCCGGGCCGGACAACCTTGCGTGCCCGGTGAAAACGCGGCGGCGGCGGCGTCACGATTTCGGGTCGCCGGTCGATTTCGCGGAACTCGCGAGGCGGTTCGCAGTATTGTGGAGAGGCGGAAGGGAGCGCGCCGGCGGCAAGGCTGCGGACGTTCCCGGGCGCGGCGCAGGCCGGGCCGGGTTGAGTGAGGATCTCGCGGGGTCCGGTCATCACGACTCGATTTTGACGACTCGATTTGGAAACCATCGACTTGCCGTTCGAGCCGGCTCCGCGTTTCGCGCGTCCGGCGATTGAGAAGCACTTTCCGGTAGGGAGGAGAGAAGAATCATGAATGTCCCCGGCGCCCCCCGGACATGGTCCATCGTTCTCGCCGGCGGCGAAGGCCGCCGGCTGAGCCCCACCGTCAGCAGCTGGCTTGGATACCACCGCCCCAAGCAGTACTGCACCTTCACCGGACGCCGGTCCATGTTCCAGCACACGGTGGACCGGGCGGACCGGATCGGCGGATCCGGGCGCCGGGTGACGGTATTTGCCCGCCATCATCTCCAGGACGTCCTCGAACAGATGGACGGGCGGGAGCTGGGCTTCCTGGTACCGCAGCCGGCCGACCGCGGGACCGCGGTGGGGGCGTTTGCGGCCCTGAGCTACGTCCGCGCCCAGGATCCCCAGGCGGTGGTGGCGCTCTATCCGTCGGACCACTTCATCCACCCGGAGTCCGCGTTCACCGCGCTCATGCGAAGCGCGGCGGCCTCGGCCGAGGCCCTCGGCGACCGGGTGCTTCTGGGCGCGGCCCGGCCCGACGGCCCCGAGACCGACTACGGCTGGATCACCTCCGGCGGGGTATTGCCGGTGGCGGAAGGCCGCCCGCTCTTGAGCGTGCGCGCCTTCCGCGAGAAGCCACGCCACGACGAGGCGCGGTCGCTCCTGCGGGCGGGGGCGCTCTGGAACACCCTGATCCTGGTCGCGCGGGTGGAGGCGCTGTGGGAACTCGGCCGGATCTGTTTCTCCGAGGCGATGCCGCTGTTCGACGCGCTCGCCCAGTCGGTGGGTTCGAGCCGGGAGGCGGGGGCGCTGGACGCCATCTATACCCGGGCGCCCGCCCGCAACGTGTGCGCCCAGATGTTCGAGCGCGTCCCGGAGCGTCTGGCGATGTTCGCCATGGACGGGGTGGACTGGAGCGATTGGGGCCGCCCGGCGCGGATCCAGGCCAGCCTGTCCCGGCTGGGGAAGCGCCCCGCCTTCCTCGACCCTTCCCGCACCCTCACCGGGGCCTCGGTCGAGGACGCCGAGGGGATGGGGATCAAGGCGGCGGGTTGAACCGGGCCGTCCGGGTCGTGAGCCGCGATCCGTCGAGAGTGAAGGCGACGGCGTCGGGACAGGCGCGGAGGAACGGGGTTAGGTAATCGGCCTAGGGAAGAAGCCGACTTTACCGGTGCCATCCGAATTAGGACTGCGTGGGCAAGTCTTCGGGGGTAACGTTCTTCTTGCGGCGATTTCCCGCGCCCACCGGCCCAAGCCCTCAGGCGGTTCTTCCCGAATTTCCGGCTCCGTGTGCGGCGCCCTACCCGCTGCTCTCCCCGGAGACCAGCGCCCGGATGCGACATGGCAAAGCAGAAGCCCGCGCCGGGAGGCGACGCCTCTCCCGGGCGCAGTTCCCGAAAACTCACCTCGCGCGGCGACGGCGCGAACACGGACCGTGGGCGGGGGGCCGGCACCTCCGCCAAGCCCGGGCGCGGGGACGACGGCTCGGAATCCGGGGCGGACCTCGAATCGATTCTCGAGGCGCTCGGCCGGTCCGGCGGCCACGACTTCCACGCCTACAAGCGGACCACCCTCACCCGTCGCATCCGCCGCCGGATGGGAATCCACCGGATCGGTCATCCGTCCGACTACGCCCGCCTGTTGCGCGAGGATTCCGCGGAAGTGGACGCGCTGGCCCGGGACCTGCTGATCAGCGTGACCGAGTTCTTCCGGGATCCCGAGTCGTGGGATCACCTCAAGGCGGAGGTGCTCCTACCTCTTCTGCGCGAGCAGGGGCGGGAGGCGGGCATCCGGGCCTGGGTTCCCGGCTGCGCCACCGGAGAGGAGGCGTACACCCTGGCCATACTTCTCCTGGAGGCGGCGGAGGAACTCGAACTCAGTCCGGAGATCAGGATCTTCGCCTCGGACATCGACACCGCCGCTCTCGCCGTGTGCAGGACCGGCGTCTATTCGGAGGCGGTGGTGGGCCGGGTGTCGCCGGAGCGCCTGGCCCGGTACTTCACGAAGTCGCCGGAGGGGTACCGGGTCAACAAGGACGTTCGGGACCGGCTGGTCGTCGCCGAGCACAACCTCCTCGCCGACCCGCCGTTCTCCCGTCTCGATCTCGTCTCCTGCCGGAACCTGTTGATCTATATGGTGCCCGATCTCCAGAAACGGCTGCTCAGCCTGTTCCACTATGCCCTGCATCGGAACGGGGTGCTCTTTCTCGGCCATGCCGAGACCGCAGGCCGGACCGAAGCCCTGTTCGAGGCTCTCTCCAAGCCCCATCGGATCTTCAGGAAGATCGGCTCCACTCCCACCACCCGGATGGGTCTCTGGTCCATGGTCGGCGCGACGGGGGGACCCGCCGCGCGCGGTTCCCTCTCCGCGGAGATGAATCAGGACGGGTTCAAGTCGGCGATTCTCAAGCAGGTGCTCGACCGGCTTTCTCCTCCCTCCGTGGTCGTGAACGCCAGGAACCAGATCCTCTACTCGTTCGGAATCCCGGAGGGGTACCTGGAAGTGCCCCGGGGGGAGATGACCGCCGACCTCTTCGCCTGGACTCCGTCCCAGATCCACTCCCAGCTCCGGGCAGTCCTGCTCAAGGCGCGGCGTAGCGGGGGACATGAGTCCCGCGGTCCGTTCCACGCCCCGGGGCCCCGGGGGGGGAGGACCATTCGCGTGGAGGTGGACCCGCTGTCCGGGGTTCCGTTCCAGGAGAAGCTCCTGCTGGTGACCTTTCTCGCCGGCGGGGATGGGGCCGGACCGGAAGCTACCAACGGCGACCTCGGGATCGAAGAGGCCGGCCTGGTCGATCAGCTCGAGAACCAGCTTCGCGAAGTCCGGGAGGATCTCCAGATCAGCCTGGAAGGCCTGGAGACGTCGAACGAGGAGCTGCGCACCGCCAACGAAGAGATCCTCTCCATGAACGAGGAACTCCAGTCCTCCAACGAGGAGCTGGAGACCTCGAGCGAGGAACTGCAATCGCTCAACGAGGAGCTGGCGAGGGTGAACGGCCGGCTCCAGGCCAAGGTGGAGGATCTGGAGCACGCCAACAACGACCTGGCCAACCTGGTGAGCAGTAACGGCATTCCGACCTTGTTCCTGGACTCCGCGCTCGGCGTCAAGTGGTTCACCGACCTGGCGGGAACGCTGCTGGGGCTTCGATCCGCCGATCTACGCCGGCCCCTCGAGGGCCTGTCCCTCCCGCAGATCGCGGACGGCGTCGCGGAGGTCGCGGCCCGGGTCCTGGAGTCCGGATCCCCGGAGGAAGCCCAGGTCGCCTCCGGGGACGGCCGCTGGTTCCTCCGCCGGGTGGTGCCCTACCGCGTCGGCGAGGATCGGATCGACGGGGTGGTGGTGGCCTTCGTCGACACCACCCGGCTCAAGCACGCCGAGGAGGCGCTGCGGGCGCTCACCGAACGGCTGGAGATCCGGGTGAAGGAGCGGACCCGGTACCTGGAAGTGCTCGGCCGGGTGGCGGCCATCGGAAACGAGGCCGACTCCATTGCCGCCGCCTTCCGTCAGACCCTGGAGACGATGTGTACGGAGTTCGGGTGGCCGGTGGGGCACGCCTACGTCCATTCCAAGGGGGACCCCGCGACCTACGTGGACTCGGGCGAGTGGTGGTTCGAGGGCCCGGAGTTCGAGCCGTTGAGGGAATTCGGAACCGCCCACCGGGTCCGGATGGGTTCGGGGTTGCTGGGCCAGGCCGCGGAGAGCGCGCGGCCGGCCTGGACCGACGACCTGGACACGGTCCAGGCGTATCCCACCGAAATGCTCCGGAGGCTGGGGATCCGCGGCGCCTTCACCATCCCCGTCGTGGTCGGCAAGCGCGCGGCCGGGGTGCTGAAGTTCCTGACCCGCGAGGGCGGCGAGCCCGCCCCGTTCCTCCTCGACACCGCCGTCCACTGCGGCACCCAGATGGGCCGGGTGGTGGAGCGGAAGGAGCTGGAGCGGACGCTGGCCAACGTGGTGGTGGAAGAGCACCGGCGGGTGGGACAGGAGATTCACGACGGCGTGGCCCAGCAGGTGGCCGGCGCCGGCTTCCTGGCCGAGAGCCTGAGCGGCAGGATTCGCGAGGCCCTTCCCGAGGAATCGGAGCTGGCCGACCGCCTGGTGGCGGCGCTCAACGAGACCCGGCAGCAGGTCCGCGACCTGGCCCGCGGGCTCATGCCGGTGGAGGTGGATGCCTGCGGCCTGGACGCCGCTCTGGGGGACCTGGTGGAGAGGATGCGCGCGACCTACGGGATCAACTGCCGGCTCGAGCGACAGGCCCCGGTGCGCGTCGAGGACAACTTCACCGCGACCCATCTCTACTATGTCGCCCAGGAGGCCCTCTTCAACGCCTTCAAGCACGCGCAGGCGCAGGAGGTGGTGGTCACGATCGCAGCGCGGGAGAAGCGGTTGTCCCTGGACGTCCAGGATGACGGGATCGGCTTCGACGGGGAATCGGATCAGGGCATGGGAATCCGGATCATGCGGTACCGGTGCGGATTGATCGGGGGCGTTCTTTCCGTGGAACGGGCGCCCCAGGGCGGAACGGTGGTACGATGCGAAGTTCAGGAGGAAGACGAATGAGCGACAGCAAATCGGGCACCGCACGTGCGGGCCGGACCCATCGGATCCTGATCATCGACGACCATCCCATGGTGCGTCTGGGAATCTCCCAGATCCTCGCCCGGGAGCCGGATCTCGAGGTATGCGGCGAGACGGGAAAGGCCTCCCGGGCCATCCAGATGCTCGCGGACATCAAACCCGACCTCGCCCTGGTGGATATCTCGCTGGAAGACATGTCGGGTCTCGATCTTATCCGGATGATGCGTCAGGAGTGCCCCACCTGCCGGATCCTCGTGTGCTCCATGCACGCCGAGAACCTCTACGCGGAGCGGGCTCTCCGGGCGGGCGCGGCCGGCTATGTCCGGAAGTCCGACGGGGGGACGGAGCTGGTGGCCGCGGTTCGCGCGGTGCTGGCCGGCGAGATCTATCTCAGCCACGAGGTCTCGGAGCGGATGCTTTCCTCGCTCTCCGGGTCCATGATCTCGGACGCGGGCCCGCGGGTGAAGCAGCTCAGCAACCGGGAGCTGGAAGTATTCGAGATGATCGGACGCGGACAGACCAGCCAGGAGATCGCCGCCGGCCTGCATCTCAGCATCAAGACGGTGGATGCGCATCGCCAGAAGATCCGGAGCAAGCTCAACCTCAAGAACAATACCGAGCTGGTCTACCGGGCGGTGCAATGGGTTCTGGAGGAGCATTGACCGGACCGGCGGGAATCCCCTACCCCCCTAGGTAAAGCTCCGAGCATAGATTCGGCGGGGCTCCAATTCCATTTTCCCCCCCCCCGCGCGCTAAGTTATGCGGGTCGGCGCGGCGGATCCGGTGGAGCGGCCCGATACCGGCGGCTCCATCCCCGGGATCCGCGCGCGAAAGCCGGCCGGCGGCCCCGGCCCGGCATCCCTTCAGGGCCGCCTTGTTTGGTCGATAAGCTTGGACAATCGTGAGGCAAGCAATGATGGAAGCCCGAATCAGCGGTGGATCCAAGGGGGGGACCACAGGGTCCCCCCTGCGACTTTCGCCGGCCGATCAGCCCGGACCCCGCCGGGCCGGCCCGCCCCTCCGGGTCATGATCCTCGACGCGGCTCCGGAAACGATGAGCCTGTTCAGCGGCGAGGAGATCGCCGGACGGTTCCAGCCGGTCTACGTTTCCTCGGCTTCGGACCTGCCGGAGGCGATGGCGGGGGTCGACCCCGACTTCTTCTTGGTGGAATTACGGATCCCGGTGGTCGAGAAGCTGAACGTCATCCGGCTCCTGCGCCGGAGCCATCCCGGGGCCCCGGTCTGCGCCATCGTCGATGAGGGCCGGGAGCCCCTCGGGCTCCTCTGTATGCGGGACGGAGCGGGAGTGCTCCACCGGCCGCTCAGTCCGGCCGCGCTCCGCGCCATTCTCGATGCCGGCACCCGGGGGGCGCGTGGGGGCGAGGACGGGGCGCGCCCCCATCCGGATGGGCTCCGGCTCCCGGCGCCGGCCCGCGTCCGTCACTTCTGAGGCGGAGAGGAGGCAACGTGCCGCTCCAGAACGAGTCCCGTCCGGGAACCTGGTCCATCATCCTCGCGGGGGGGCGGGGGCACCGCATGAGCCCCTTCGTGCGGCAATGGCTCGGCCGGGACCTTCCCAAGCAGTTCTGCCGGTTCACCGGGAAGCGCTCCATGTTCCAGCACACCGTGGACCGCGCGGATTCGTTCGTGGGGCCGGACCGCCGGTTGACCGTGATCATGCGGACCCAGTTCCAGGAAGTCCTCCGCCAGCTCGACGGCCGGAGGCTGGGGGGCCTGGTCATCCAGCCCGAGGACCGGGGGAACGGCATCGCGGTGCTCACCGCGCTTTCCTACGTCACCGCCGAGGACCCGGGGGCGGTGGTGGCGATCCTGCCCTCCGATCACTTCATCCAGCCCGAGAACCTCCTGAGCGGCCTCCTGGAGGGGGCCGTCCGGGCGGCGCGGGTCCACCCGAACCGGATCTTCCTGGCCGGCGCGCATCCGGACGCGCCGGAGACCGAGTACGGCTGGATCGTCCCCGGCGGCGAGCTGGCCGTCCCCGGCCTGCTGCGGATGAGACAGGTGGAGCGCTTTCGGGAAAAGCCCGGGGAACCGGAGGCGCGCGCTCTCTACGGCTCCGGAGCGGTCTGGAACACCATGATCCTGGTGGGGCGGGCGAGCGCCTTCTGGAACCTGGCCCGGAAGCGGCTGATGTCCTCGATGCCCCTGTTCGACGCCCTCATCCTTTCGGTGGGGACGCAGCGGGAGGCGGAGGCCCTGTTCCGGATCTACGAGCGGGTCCCCCGTTGCGATCTCGGCGCCGACCTGCTCCAACCGCGCGCTTCCCGGCTGGCGATGTTCGGCCTGCGGGGAATCCGTTGGAGCGACTGGGGGAGGCCGGAACGGATCGCCCGGAGCCTGGCCTCACTGGGCCTGGAGCCGGCCTTTCCCGCGGAGATGGTCCCGGGGGCCGGGGTCGAGGCGCGGATCGCGGCGTGGATTGGAGCCTCGGGGGATGAGGACCGGGGTCTGGCGGCGGGCTGAGCCCCAACGCGACGCCGGACCGGAATCCGGCGGGTCGGAGCGGCTCAGAGGTCGAGGAGGCCGATCCGCTTGCGGACCTCCGCCATCTTGGCCGAGGCCACCGGCTGCACCTTCGCCGCGCCGTTCCGCAGGACTTCCACCACCCGCTCCCGGGGGTAGTCGCGTTTGCGGGCCTGGATGGCGGCGGCGGCCACCCACACCGCGTCCTGGACCGCTCCCTTGAGCTCCACGTACTTGAGCCGGCCCCCGGTGTAGGCCTCCATGAGCCCGGCGTGGGTATCGGGGTCGCCGAGTTCCTTCAGCACCGTGAACAGGTTCGCCACCCCCGGGCTCATCTTCCCCTCCTCCTGGGGCCCCACGTCCGTCACCGCGCGCTTGATCATGCCGCGCACCTCGGCCTCGGGGGCATCCAGCGGAAGGTAGTGCCCTTCGCCGGCGCTCTTCGACATCTTCTGCCCGGGATCGCGGAAGCTGAGAATCTTGGGGGCGGAGGTCAAGAGCGGCAGGACCTCGGGGAAGGTCTCGCCGAACCGGAGGTTGAACCGCCGCCCGATCTCGCGGCTCAGCTCCAGGTGCTGCACCTGGTCCTCGCCGACCGGCACCCGGGCGGCGTCGTAGAGGAGGATGTCGGCGGCCTGGAGCACCGGGTAGGTGAAGAGCCCCGCGGTCACGAACGACTGCGCGTCGGCCTTGGACTTGAACTGGGTCATCCGCTGGAGTTCGCCGTAGGAGGTGGCGGTGGCCTGGAACACCCACGCCAGCTCGGTGTGCTCCCGGACCTGGGACTGGGCGAAGATCGCGCTCCGCTCCGGGTCGAGCCCGCAGGCCAGGAGGTCCCGCGCCATCTCCACCGTTCGCTCGCGGAGCTGCTCCGGCTCGTAGTCCACGGTAATGGCGTGGTAGTCCACTACGCAGTAGATGCATTCGTAGCCGGGATGGTCCTGGAGGGCGACCCAGTTCCGGATGGCGCCCAGGTAGTTGCCCAGATGGAGCGAGCCGGTGGGTTGGATGCCGCTGAATACGCGTGTCATGAGGCCACGGAGTGTACACGCCGGGGCGGGCCGGACCCAACCCCCAATCGGGGCGGACGGGTTCGCCGCCGGCGGCCTCAGGGCCTCCCGCTCGAAGGGGCGAGGCCGGCGAGCCCGGCGACCGGCTTCGCCGCGCTCTCGGCCGGGGTCAACCGTTCCGCCATCCGGGTATCGAGGAAATCGGCGTAGGGCCCCAGGTGGAGATAAAGGGCGGCGTGGGAGAGGACCGCGCGCATCGCCCCCGGGTTGTGGAGCAGGCAGTCGAGGACGGCCCGAAGGAACGGACCGCGGGAAGCCCGGTCCCGGAAACCGACCGCCGCGGTGATCCGGCCGAGCGAGCGCAGATCCCGCCGGAGGACGGAGAGCGGCCGCCGCACCCGGTGCCCCCGCACGTCGAGCGCGCGGGCGAGGCGGGCGACGCGGGCGAAGTAGCTCTTGGGCTCGTAGATCCGCCGGAGCACCGTCCGGTAGTCGGCGATCATGTCGTCGCGGGACCGGACGGTGTCGAAGTTGAGACCCGAGGTGCACTGGTCGGCGTCCAGCTCGGTGCGAAGACGGTCGGAGTGGGCGTGAAGCCGTCCCTCCTCCGCCAGCCGCCGGTAAAGGCGGGTGTTGGGTAGCGCGTAGAGGAGCCCCACCATGCACACCGGAATGGCCGCTTCCTCGATGCAGGCGATCATGGCCTCGGCCATGCTCTCCCGTTCGGCGTCGAACCCGATGATGAAGCCCGCGTTCACGAATATGCCCGCCCCGTAGATCCGCCGGATGCTGGCGGGAATGTCGCGGTGGGTGTTCTGGAGCTTGCCCGCGCCGACCAGCGAGGCGGTGTCCGGGGTCTCGATCCCCACGAACATCGCGAAGAAGTTGGCGCGTTTGAGAAGCCCGAGCAGCTCCTCGTCGTCGGATACGTTGATGCTGGCTTCGGTCGAGAACTCGAAGGGATGGCCGCGCTCCTGGAGCCAGCCGGCGAGGGCGCGGAGGAACGGCTTCACCGCCTTCCGGTTGCCGATCAGGTTATCGTCCACGAAGTCCACGTGGCCCCGGTAGCCCAGGGCGTGGAGGGCGTCCAGCTCCCGGAGCACCTGTTCCGGCTGCTTGGTCCGCGGCGCCCGCCCGTTGAGCTCGATCACGTTGCAGAATTCGCAACTGAAGGGGCAGCCGCGGGAGACCTGGATCCCCACGTGCATGTAGTGGTGGAACTTCAGGAGGTCGAAGCGGGGGATGGGGGAGCGGGTGATGTCGGGATACCCGTCGGCCCGGAAGATCCCCTCCAAGGCCCCTTCCCGCCAGGCGGCCACGAACTCCGCGAGCACCTCCTCGGCCTCGCCGATGACCTTGAAGTCGGCGGTTTCGTACATGTGGGGGCTCGAGGTGACGTCGGGTCCGCCCACCACCACCGGCTTCCCATGGGTGTGGGCCAGCGCGATCACGCGCTCGGTGTCCCGCTGCTGGGGAAGCATCCCTCCGGTCAGGACCACGTCCGCCCATTCCAGGTCGGCATCGGTCACCAGCTCGGTGTTGCGATTGAGAAGACGGACCGGCCACTCGGGAGGAAGGAGCGCGGCCACGGTGATGAGACCGAGAGGCGCGGCCGAGTACCGGGCTCCCACCGCCTCGCAGGTGGCCTGGTAGTTCCAGAAGGAGTGGGGAGCGAAGCGGGGATAAACCAGGAGAACGTTGCTGGGGCCGGACCGCATCACGAGCACCTCGACTTCTTGAAAGGGACTGCGCAAGTCGATGGGGGGCGCGGGAAGGCGGCGGGCTTCAGCGAGGCTCGCGAACCGTCTGTATGCCGACCAACGAAGGTTACCCGGCCACTATGACCCGGAAGGGGGCGGCGGTCCAGGGTCGAATCGCGTTCCGGCCGCGCTTGAGACCGCTCCGTTATCGGATCGTTTCGGTCGTGTTGCTTCGGCCCCGCCCGGCCGCGGCGTCCCCGCCCGAGGCCCCGTCACCGAAACGTCACCATGGCGATCCCTTCCCCCGGCGATCGGTTGCTCCCCTAACGAACGCCCTCGCAATCGATTCCGTTTCCGGGGGGGGCGCCGGGGCCGGCGGCGCGCCCCCCGGCGCCGGTCGATCCCGTCTCGCCCTCGACCTGCCGGTTGCGTATACTGCGCCCGCACCATCCAAGAGGAGGTCGATTTGGAGTCCGGGATCCCCAGCCACACCGGAGCATTCCGCCTTCGCCGCGTCGCCAACTGGTTCCCCCTCGGCATCACCTATGCCACTTTCTACATGGGCCGCTACAACTTCAACGTGGTCAAGGGGACCATGGGGAACGAGTTTCACCTGGACAAGGCCCAGATGGGGGCGATCGCCACCGCCGGATTCTGGACCTACGCCCTCAGCGTGATCTTCATCGGACCGCTGGCCGACCGGATCGGGGGCCGCAAGGCCATCCTGATCGGCGCGGTGGGGGCGGCGGCGCTGAACCTCGCCATCGGGCTGATGTTCCTGGGCGGCTTCATGACGAAGCTGATCGTCTCCATGTCGCTCCTCTACTCGCTCAACATGTTCTTCCAGAGTTTCGGGGCGCTATCCATCGTGAAGGTGAACTCGGCCTGGTTCCACGTCCGGGAGCGGGGGGTGTTCGGCGGCATCTTCGGGATCATGATCTCCAGCGGCTACTTCCTGGCCCTCACCATCGGGGGATGGGTGATGGCCCACCTGGGCTGGAAGATGGTGTTCATCGTCCCCTCGGCCGCCATCTTCGTCATGTTCGTGGTCGACCTCTTCGTGGTGCGCGACCGGCCGTCGGATGCCGGGCACCCCGACTTCGACACCGGCGACGCGTCCTCGGGCGACGCCGCGCCGGCGGACCTGAGCTACATCGCCCGCCGGGTGTTCGGAAACCCGATCCTCCTCACCCTGGCCGCGGCCGAGTTCTGCACCGGATTCGTCCGCCAGGGGCTTCTTCTCTATTTCGCCGAGTTCTTGAAGCAGGTCCACCAGATCTCGGTCGGCTCCTTCTGGTTCTCCCTGGCGGGAACCGGGGTGACGGTGGGCGGGATCGTGGGCGGGCTCCTGTGCGGTTGGATGTCGGACAAGCTGTTCGAGTCGCGCCGGCCTCCGGTGGCGTTCATCTTCTACATCGGCCAGGTCGTCTCGCTCCTCGCCCTGGGCTTCGTCCACTCCGGGGTGGCCGCCTCCTTCCTCATCGGCTTCTGTTGCATGTGGATCTTCGGGGTCCACGGCATGCTCTCGGGGACCGCCTCCATGGACTTCGGGGGGACCAAGGCCGCCGCCACCGCCGCCGGCATGCTGGACGGGGTCCAGTACGTGGCCGCCGGGTTCACCGGGTTCGGCCTGGGCGCGATCCTCGACCACTGGGGTTGGGACGGCCACGCCGGCACCGCCGGACACGTGGCGGTGAACGCCCCGGTGTGGGTGTTCGCGATCGTCCCGTTCTCGCTGATCGGTGCCCTCATCATGACCCGGGTGTGGCGGGCGATGCCGGCACGGCCGGCCGCCCGGGGGGCGGGGATGGAAGTCCGGACCGGAGTCATCGAGTAGCCCCCCCGCCGCGGACGGAAGGGCCTCGGGCCCCGGGGCCGCCGTATGATCCAGGCCGGGTTCGCCCTGCGGCGCCTTCAACCGGCCGGCGCGGTCACGTGATCCGGAACTGAACCCCCTGCCCGGCGAGGAACTCGCGGGCTCCCGGGCCGTGGAGGTAGGCCAGGGTGGAGAGCGTCCCCGCTTCCAGGCAGGTGGGCGCGAGCACGGTGACCGCGCGCGGGGGGTCGGCCACCGGCCAGCCGGTCCGGGGATCGAGCACGTGGCCCAGCCGCCGGCCCCGGTGGATCACGAAGCGGCGGGCGTCGCCGGTGGTGGCGAGGCCGCCCCGCTCCAGGTCGACCCGGTAGAGGATCGCCTCTCCGGTACGTTCCGGATCGTCGATCCCCACCGTCCAGGGGTGGCCGCGGCGGCGGGGCTTGCCGGCGAACAGATCCCCGCCGAAATTCACCAACAGCGGGGCCTCGGTCCGGGCCGCGGCCAGCGCCGCCGCGCGATCCACCGCGTACTCCTTCCCGATCCCCCCGAAGTCGATCTCCATCCCCGCCGGCATGGTGATGGCCCCGCCCTCCCACGAGACCCGGTCCCAGCCCACGTGGCGGAGGGCTTCCCGGATCGTCTCCGGGGAAGGCACGCGGTCGCCGCCGTCGAAGGTCCACGCCCGTCGCAACACGCCCGAGGTCAGGTCGAAGAGCCCGTGCGAGACCTCGTGGCAGGTCGCGCCGTACTCCAGGAGGAGGGCGGTCTCCACGTCGACCGGGACCGGCGCCCCTTCGGCGTGGTTGATCCGATGGACCAGGTTGTCGGTGCGGTAACGGCTGAACTTGCGCTCGATCCGCGCCGCCTCGTCCCGGGCGACGCTGACCGCGGCCCGGGCCTCGTCCTCGCGGTCGGTGTCGACCAGGATCTCGCAGGGCCCGGCCATGGCGGTGAAGCGGCCCACGAAGCAGTCGTCCAGCCGGACGAGGGGGGGGCCGCCGGCAGGAGCCGGGTCGGGGGTAGCGGGGACCCTACTCATGCCGGCGGCTCAGAACTCGAGGGTGTAGCCGACCACCACCGATCCGACGTTGACCGGCGGGGCCAGGTTCAGGCTTCGCTCGTTCCCCACCGCGGCGGGGGGAAAGCCGTCGCCCCACCGGCGGATGTACTCGGCGCGGACGCTCCACCGGCCGGGCCGGCCGGGGACGGTGAACCGGTAGGTTCCGCCCAGGGTCAGGCTTTGGAGCTTTCCCAACCGGTAGTCCGCACTGGCGAAGGCGGGGACGGGCTCGTCGTTGAGCAGGGAGTAACGGAAGAAGTTGGCCCGGGTCTGGATGTAGTAGCGGACGTGGGGTTCCACCGAGCGGTGCATTTCCAGCTCGTGACGGTACTTGATGTCCACGGTATTGGAGCGGATGCCCCAGTCGTCCCAGTACCAGCGATCGGAAGCGTAGAGGACGTCGGTCCGGAAGTGATAGACCGAGCTCAACATCACGTCCCCGCGGTTCCGGGTTTCCGGCCGCCGCTCGGTGAGCTGTCCCACCGGATCGCCGGAGAGCGAGTCGACCACGCTCAGCACCTTGTAGGGCTCGGTGAGGTAGCCGCTCTCGTGGGTGCGGGAGACGTCGAGCCCCAGCATCCATCGGCGGGTGAGCACCCGGGAGAGCCCCACCAGCCCGGTGGCGACCCGCTTGGGGTTCGCCGAGGTGCTCATGATCACGGTACCGTCGGTAAACGGCTCCCGGGTGCCGCCCCGGGGAAAGACCGAGTCGCGGTCGTAGGAGCCGCCCACGGTCAAGGTGCTGAGCCGGTCCATGAACGCGACCGACGCCCTGCCGTCGGCGCCGAAGGACCGGTAGTCCTTCTCCTGCGACACGTGGGTCCCGAGGGAGGTGGTGATCCGGTTCCCGAACGGCTTGGTCCAGCCCAGGTCCAGCACCAGGCGGGCGTCGGAGAAGCGGTTGGTGGGCACCAGCCCGACCTCGGAGGTATGGACGCGCCCCGAGGGGGTGGTGGTGGTCTGGACGGTGTTGCTGGGAATCGCGCCGGTGGGCGAGGCGCCGGTCACCGCGTCGATGCCCAGGGTCGCGGACAGGGTCTGCCCGTCGGGAAAGAGGCGGGTGATCCGCGCGGTCGGTTCCACCACGCTCACCCGGTTCTGTTCGCGGTAGAGCAGCCCCGTTCCCTCGAACTGCCACTTCGGGGCGGCGGCGCGGGCCGCCGCGGGGGCGCCCGAGGCCAGGAGCAGGCAGGCGGCCGCGCTCAGACGGCCCCGCAGCGAGGGGGGCCGGTTTCCGGAGTTCAGTTGCATCCGCAGCCGCCCCCGGTCACCTCGGATCCGCCGGTCGAGCCCTCGGTGCTGAAGTAGACGTGCTGATCCACCGCGCTCAGCATGGGCGAGGGTTCGAAGCTCATCTTGGGCTCGGCCAGCAGGTCCCGGTCCCAGGGGTGGACCTTCATCGCCGCGCATCCGGTGAGGGCGGAGGAGGCGAGGACGAGCGCGGCCGCCGCCAGCGCGACCCGCCGCCTCATCGGGCGCACGCCTTGCCGATGGCCGCCTCGAAGTCGGCGGTCTTGCCGGGGTCGAACCCGCGGTGCTCGTAGAGGAGGGTGCCGTCGGGCCCGATCAGGAAGCTGGTCGGCATGGACGGGACCTTGTACTTCTCGGCCACGTCCCCCTTGGGATCGAAGGCCACGGTGAAGGGGGCGGGGTGGAGCCTCAGGAACCGGTAGGCGGCCTCGCGGTCCTTGTCGAGATCGATGGCCACCACCCGGAGCCCGTCGTTCCCGTATTTCTCCTGGATCGACTTCAGCCACGGGAACGAGGCCGCGCATGGGCCGCACCACGAGGCCCAGAAGTCCACCAGCACCACGCTGCCGCGGAGCGAATCCGCGCACACGGTCCCCCGATCGGTGGGAAGGGTGAAGCCGGGAGCCTCGGGCGGCGGTGCGGGCCCGGAGGCCGGCTTGGCCGCCGCCGGCCCCGCCATGCAGATCAGGGTGAGCGCGAACGCCCACGAAGCGTTCCGCGCCGGCAAACGGAATGAGAAGCGGCCGGGGGTGCTCCCGCGAACCTTCCGTCGTCTATCCACGGCTTCGTCGGCCTCCATGCGGTCGTCGACCGCGCCCTGGTTGGTCCGATCTCAATACCCGTGATGACAGGCATCGGTTCCGGGAAATCCCGCCGGGAATCCGGGGCCGGCGCGAGGAGGCTTCACCCCCCGTGGACGCGGGCCGGCCCGGGGCCGGCGCGACCGGGACCGGCCTTTCGGCGGGGGGCTGGAGTGCCTGGTCGCGGACCGGCCCGGCGGGCGGCGGAAGTCGAGAACCGGCCGCGAAATACCGGTGCGGGAGGGAGGCCGGCGCCCCGATCGGAGGGGATGCCGGCGGGCGCGGAAGGAGTATCATTATGGAAATGACCCATGGCTACCGCTGAACGCAGGAACGCATGAACGACCCTGATCACGGCACCGCTTCCACGAGCGCGTCCCCCGGGGACACCTCCCGGGAACGTGAAGGGTTGACCCTGCTCGGCCCGGATCTTTTCGACCGGGACGCCGAGGGGAAGCCGCTCAGCCCCATCGCCTGCGTGTTCCCCCGCCACCAGGCCATGGTCACCGGCCGGGGAATCCACGCCGGCCAGACCCTCCGGCTCCTGGAGCATCTGCGGGGGCTCGCGCCGGGCGGGGATGGGGACGACCTCGAGGCCTCGGTCTACGAGGACGCGGTCGCATTGGTGGTCCGGGAGCCCTACGTCCTCATCCGGCTCGATCCCGGGGCCATGGACCGTTGTTTCGAGGCGGACGAGATCCTCCACCGGCTTCTTCCCAAGGACCGCATCCGGTTCATCGGAGTGCAGATTCCCGAGGTGCGGGACCGGGTGCGCCGCCGGGGGGAGAGCTGGCGGATCGCCCCGCCGCCGCGATCGGTGGAAGAGATCGTGGGCGAGATCCGGCAGAGCCGGGTCCAGGTGGGGACCGGGGCCGTTTACTACCAGAACGCGCCCTCGGGAGGCCGGTTCCTGACCTACCAGGAGTTCCTGCGCATCCGCCCCCTCATCGATGCCGACCCCCCCGAGGCGCTCCGCCGGGTGTGGGAGATCGTGGAGCTGACCGAGCTGGTGAACCGGAATGGGGTGCACGAGCTCGAGTTCTTCCTTCCCGCCCGGAAGAAGCTCTCGCCGGCGCCCCTCCGGGACCTGCTGGGGGTGCTGGCGGGGCCGGCGGGGGCCGGGCCCGGGCGCACCGCCGAGCCGGCGCGCGCGCGGGCGATGTTCGATGCCTTCGCCCTGGACTTTCGCCGCACGGCGGGGCCGGAGCTGGCGGTGGACGACGAGTCCTGCCAGGCCTGGCGCAGCACCATGTTCTGCCGCCTCTTCGACATCGACGAGAGCGCTCTCCAGGAGTACGCCCTGGGGCTGAGCCCCGAATTCCGGCTCAACGTGCGCTGGCTTCCCGGCGCCCGGTTCAACGGCGAGCCCCGGTTCGAGCCCACGGTGGCGCCGCGCACCCGGCACCTGATCGAGCACTTCCTCGACACCCGCCCCGAGGTGGAGGCGGTGAACGTGGGGCAGGTGACCTCGGCCCAGACCAAGCGCGACCGCTCCGGCGAACAGCGCGAGGTGGATCTGGTGGTGCTCGACGACGCCGACCCCCGCCCGTCGGTGCGGGTGGTCCGCATGATCAAGTGGGACGTGCGCCACCGGATGGACTGCGGGGCCTCGCGCGAGGACGCGGTGCGCGAGACCATCGAGTACCGCAACTACATCTTCGACCGGCTGAGGGCGATCCACGCCCTTCAGATCGCCATTCCCTCCTTCGCCGAGATCCGGTTGGTGGAGGAAATGAAGGACTGCCCGGCGGCGCCGGTGTTCTTCTTCCACCGCGAGTACGTGTCGGGAACCGCCACCGACAAGTTCGCTCCCGCCAGCTACGGCCTTCCCGGTTTCACGCCGCGGCTGGCCCGGCTTCTGGGGACGGCGGCGGGGGCGAGCCTGGTGATCGGCCGGGCCTCGCCCCGGGACGGGCGGGTCTACTTCGACGACGGCGACGAGGTGGTGCAGCTCGACGACGACGGGCTCCCCGGGCGGCTGGTGATCGTGGAGACGACCGGCTCCTTCGTGGACTGGACCACGCCGATCGCGGAGAAGCTGCCGCAGTGCCTGGCCAAGGTGGCGGCGCACCTGGAGCGCGCGCGAGCGGCGGGCGCGGAACCGGAGGATGTCCTGGCCGCCCCGGCTTCCTTCTCCGAGGCCCTCGCCGCCGAGATCCGCCGCATGCAGGCGCTCCTCGCCGACCCCGCCTACGGCCTGGAGGGACTCTTCGCCGACCGCCCCGTCGAGGCCTCCGGCATCGGGACCCGCTGGGCGGGGGTGCTCGAGCGGCTTCGCCGCTCCGACTCCGGCGCGCTGGCCCGGCAGGCGCTGGAGGGCCTCCCGGGAGGCGCGCTCACCGGCCCCTCGGTTTCCGAATCCCGCTGACCCCAAGCGCTTGCGGCGCCCGCCGCCCCGCCCGGAATTTATGACTTTGTTTATTTGGTTTCGGCGTGGTATGAACCTCCTATTCCCAGGCCAAGGAGTTCGCCATGCGCTTCCGGTTGCGGTCGCTCCCGGGTAGGGTGGCGCGGGTCCGGCCCGCCGGACTCGCGGCGGGGGTCGCGGTGCTTTGCCTTCTCGCGTTCCCTCCCGCCCGATCCGAGGCCCAGACCGGCCCCCTCCTCACCCGGGACCAGGCCATCAACCAGTTCCTGTCGGTGGTGAGTCCCTCGAATCCCGCTTACCAGAACGCGGCCGCGTTTCTCTACCAACGCGATGCGCCCGCCGACAGCCTCCTCTTTCCCGGGCAGGTGGTCGCCCCTTGGGACTCGAGCTTCGTGTATCCCATCTTCGCCCCGACCTATCTCTTCTGGGTCGACCTCGACACCGGCCTCTATTGGGACCACCCGGCGCTCTTCGGGTTCATGGACGCCGCCAGCGGGAACCTGCAGCTCGTCCCCGCCCAGAGCTGGCCGGTGGTGGACGGGCAGGAGGTGCAGCGGTTCCTGGCCGACGGGAACGCGTCTCCCGAGAAGCTGTTCGGCGGCTACCTCCCGATCGGCAACTTCGTGGGGATGCCTCCCATCCCGCTCACCCCGACCGGTACCTGGGGGCTCATCATTGCGGGGAAGAATCTGGAGGGGCCGGCGGACTCGAGCGCGATCGCTGGAGACGTGGAGCGGGTGAAACAGCTTCTGAACAGAATCCCCCAGGGCCCCAGGATCCCCAGCCAGGACATCACCGTGGTGGGGATGGACGACGCCTCCGGAACCGGAGCCACCGCGCAGGCGATCTGCGACTCCGTCAACGCCCTGCCCAAGTCCTGCGCCAAGCTTTACGTGGTCTACGTGGGGCACGGATACCAGGGAGGGATTACCGTCGCCAAGGACGGAGGAGGGCACGACCGCCTCTCCTACGAGAAGCTCAGCGAGAAGCTTGGGATGGCTTATCCCGACGAGGCCTGCATCCTCATCATGGCCTGCTACAGCGGCTCCGCGGTGGGAGAAATGCAAAAGCGCGTGGGGCTGAAGGGGGTGGTGGCGACGTCTTCCTCCGGCGGCCAGCCCACCGACCGCCAGCCCGACGGCTCCCCGTTCATGAAGCACCTGCTGGAGTGTTGGACGGACCCCGGCGCGGATCTGGACGGCCACAAGCCCGTCACCCTGGTGGAGGCCGTCGCGTGGGCCCGGGCCAAGAGCGACACCGTCCGCAACCGGGACCCGCAGGTGGGGACCCTGGGGGACGGACGGAAGGTGACGTTCCCGCCGCCGGAGATCACCGGGCACCAGGTTTCCTCGGACGACGGCGGGGGGAGCATCGACTACCAGCTGGAATGCGTGAGCTACGGAATCCGGAGGGGAGCCGCCAACGGGCGGGACTCGGTGGTGACCCGCCCGCGGATCTACGTCTTCAACAACTCGGGGGCGAATCACCGCGCTCACCAGGCGGTGGACATCGTCTGTTACGACGCCCGAGGACGGGAGCTCGGACGGATCACCCGGACCCCCATGCTCCGGCCCGGGGAACGCCGGTGCCTTACCCAGACCGATCCCGCCTGCCGGAGAATCGCCGTGGTCCGGCACGGGCACAAGCCGGGGCTGGCGTCCCTGGCCGCCGAGCTTCCCTCGGGAAGCGTGGTGGGACCGCGGGCCACGGTGTACGACCCGGGGGAGTTCATCTACGAGGAGAACCAGGCGGCGGGGATTCCCGGGCAGACCTTCACCGCCTCGGTGGATGCGATCCCGGGCTGGGGGCTCTCCATCCAGCCCGATACCCTCACCCTGTCCGCGGAGATCGACACCGAGACCGTGGTGGTCCGGGGAGCCGTGCCCGATACCGCCACCGTGGGGGGGGTGATCCACTCCCGGATCGCGGATGAGTCCGGGGCCGACACCCTTTACGCCGATTTCCACGCGCTCCTCCACGACAGCCTGGCCGCGCCCGTGGCCGGCGGGGACGCATTCCAGGACCGCTACCTGGAGAGCGCGTACGGGATCGGGCTCGCTTCCGGGACCGCCCGGCTCAACGACTCGGTGCTCGAACTCCTGGGCGACGCGGCGTGCTCGGTAGGTCCGGGGGGGACGTTGCTCACCCGGGACGCGGCGATGCTGGCGGACAGCGGCGCGGTGTGTCCGTTCTCGGTCGGAGGCACGATGGATTGGGACGGCACCCACGTGATCGGGGCCGAGAACGGCCTGGAACTGGCGGGCGCTTCCGGGAGCATCTCCCGGGGGGCGTCCCTGGAGAGCCCCGGGGACGGACTCCGGGCCGCCGGCGACCTGAGTTCGCTGGAGGTGAGCTTCCTCCTGGTGGACGGGAGCGTCGGGAACGGCGCGGTGTTCGACGGCGCCTCCGGCGCTCTCATCCGGAACCTGACCGTGGAGAATTCCGGGCTCCAGGACGTGGTGGCCCGGAACGGCTCCACGGTGGAGCTCCGCGACGCCGCCTTCGACGACTCGAAGGTGTCGGTGGAGGCGGGTTCGCAGGTCACCCGGAGCTGGACCCGGTCCTACGTGGTGGTCTCCTCCGACAGTAGCGCGATGGAGGGAGCGTCGGTGTTTCTCCTCGACGCGATGGGGGATACGGTTTCGGCGGGAGCCACCGATTCGGTGGGCTTCACCTCCGGGATCGTTCTCACCGGCTGGGTGAACTCGGGAGGCGCGGTTGCCTCGTTCAATCCGTACCAGGTCCACGTATCGTACGGCGCGTTCGACAGCACCTTCACCGACACCGTTGACGCGCAGGAGAATCCGGAGATCCTGCTTCCCGCGTCGGCCATCACCGGGGTCGGAGGTGGGCCGGGGGACGGGGCCGGTGCGCCCTTCCTGGCCCAGAACGTGCCGAATCCCGTCCGCGCAACCACCGCGATCCGGTACCGGACCACCGGAACCGGCCGGGTCACGCTTTCGATATTCGACGTGGCGGGACGCGAGGTGGCCCGGGTGGTGGACACGATCGCGGGTCCGGGGGAGTACGACGCGGTCTGGCGCCCCGGTCCCCGGGTGCCGGGCGGAGTGTACTTCTACCGTCTCCGGGCCCCGGGGGTGTCCGCGACCCGGAAGCTCCTGCTCCTGAAGTAGCGGAGCCCGGCTCTCCCGGAGTCCTCCGCGCGGCCGCCCGGAGAGCCGCGTTCCGGACGAAGCCGGACCCGGTCCTTCAACCGGCGGTCAGTCCCCGTCCGGGCCGTCCTGCGCGGGTTCGGTGCGCGGGGGCGCCGGCGACGCGGGGGCCGCCCCCACCATCGGCATGAGGTCGGGGGCGAGCCGGGCCAGAAGCTGGACCGGAAGCGCGCTGGTGAACGCGTAACCGGCGGCCTCGGGGCCGGGAACGTAGGCGGTGAGGGAGCCGAAGAACCGGTCCCCTATGAAGAAGACGAAGGTCGCGGTGCGGTTCACCACCCGCGACTCGATCAGCTGGCCCCCCCGGCCGTAGGTGTCGAACCGGTGGTCGCCGGTGCCGGTCTTGCCCCCCACCGTGATCTCGGTCCCATCGGGAAGCTTGAACGCACCGTAGGCGCGCCGGGCGGTGCCGTTCTGGACCACGTCGATGAGCGCTCCCCGGACCGCCTCCGCCACCGCCGGCGAGAGCACCCGGGTCCCCGACGGATTCTCGTAGTCGAAGATCGTCTCGTAGGGCGTCCCCTCGCCGAAGTGGAGCCGGGTCATGCGCTGGGACGGCATCCGCACCCCGTCGTTCACGATGATCCCCATGAGCTCGGCCAGGGCCGCCGGCCGGTCGCCCGACGCCCCGATGGCCGCGGCATAGGACGGGGTGAGCGAGTCGAAGGGATACCCCAGCCGCTTCCAGTCCTCCTGGATGAGCCGGAAGGCGTCCTCCTCGAGCAGGATCCGGATCCGCTTGTTCTGCTTCTCCAGGCTCTTGGTGCTGAAGAGCCACTTGTAGGACTCCTGGCGGGCGGCGGCCGCCGCCTCCGCGGTCCGGTCCCAGGTGGGGTTCCGCTCGGTCTGGAGGTAACGCACCATCCAGAGTTCGAGGGGATGGACGCCGGCGAGGTACCCGGTGTCCTGGAGGTCGTTCTTGCCGGGCGCGAAGTCGACGAAGAGCGCCGCCGCCTGCTTGGCGCTCACCGGCGCTCCCGCCACGTGCCGGTCCAGGAACGCGCGCAGCGAATCCACTCCCGCGCCGGGCCGGACGTAGCGGTAGACCTCGGCCAGCCGCTTGGCGCCGGGATAGACGTGGGTCGCCAGGAGTTCCAGGCTCCCGTCGGCACCCGTTCCCAGGTACCGCTTCCAGAACTGATGGAGGTAGTCGCGCCCCTCCTTGTCCGCGAACCGGGCCAGGTAGTCGCGGCGCCCGGGAAAGTCCATGTCCGCGAGCAGCGCGGGATCGTAACCGGGAACCTTGGGCATCTGGTAGCGGACGATGTCCCGCATGAGACGGATGAACACCAGGTTCACCGAGTTGCGGAGCCCCTCCCGCACCGCCAACACCTTCCCGTTGTCCTCGCTATTGAAGTTGACGAAGGTGTGAACGCCGCCTCCGGTGAAGAACTTCTCCTGGGGGTTGGCGGAATAGGTCCGGTCGAGGGCGGCGTTCAGCATCGCCGGGAGCGTGGTGTCCCCGCCCGAGGCCAGGTAGTCCAGCCCCCAGAGCCGGATGGGGTCGGAGACCTCCCGGCGGTCCCCGGCAAGGTCGGCCCGGCTCTTGCCCGCCTCGGTCTCGTGCACCTCCTCCACCGCTTCCAGGTAGGTCACCAGGGTGCGGAACTTGGCGGTGGAACCCAGGTCGAGGCGCGCCCCCTCGTTGATGTCGAGCGGCTGATCGTAGTTGTCGGCCTGGATCCGGAGGAGGTTGCCGCGGGGAGTGCTCTCGTAGAGGGTGAAGCTGTAGATCACCCCGGAGGGATCGCCCTTCTCCAGCAGCCGGTACCCGCGAAGGCCCATGCTGTCCGCGACCGCAGGCCGTCGCAGCCGGTCCAGCACGCCGGTCACCCTTCGCTCCAGCGGGCCGTCGAGGGTGGTCTCGGCCCGGAGGTCGATCCGGTCCAGGCGGTAGAGCTGGTCCAGTCCCAGGAGCGAGAGGAGGCGCGTCCGTACCGCGTTCGCCGCCTTGCGCTCGATGTAGGACGGCCGCTTGACCACGGGGGCGGTGTGGCGGAAGTCGAGAGGCACCGCCAGCGCCGCGTCCCGGAGACGGGGGGAGATGACCCCCGCCGCGGCCAGGAGCCCGAGGTAGCGGTCGGTGTCGGCCCCGAGCTTCTGCCGGTCGATCACCAGGTAGACGGTAGGCCGGCGATGGGCGATGAACAGGCTCAGCACCTTCTTGTAGGTCGCGGCCGCTTCGGCCGGGGAACCGGCGGTAGATTCCGGCTGACCGGCTTCCCGCAGGAGACGGTTGGCCGCGGCGAAGTCCAGGTCGTACCAGGCCCAGAGACCGTCCCCCAGGCCGTTCACCTCGCCGTAGCCGGCGATGGCGGCGAGCGGCACCGAGTTCAGGTACTCGGTCACGATCTCCCGCCGGGCCTGTTCGGTATTCCGTCCGCGGCGGTAAGCGCGGATGCTGGCGGTGAGCATCTGGCGGAGCTTCTCGTGGAAGGACGAGGTGCGTCCTTCGGGCGAGTGCTGGAACTTCTCGATCTGGGTGGCGAGGGTGCTCCCTCCCGGCTGAGCCTGCCCCGGCCGGAGGACCCCCAGCACCTGGTCGAAGAGGGCCTTGGCCAGCCGGTCCCATTCCACCGCGGGGTTCTTGTCGGGATAGCGCGGGTCCAGAAGCTCCCGGTTCTCGATGTAGAGCAGCGTCTTTACCACGATGGGAGGAATGGAGTCGAACGATGCGTAGACCCGCTGCGGGAAGGCGGCGGAGTAGAGAGGATCCCCGGCCCGGTCCAGCAGGAAGAGGCCCGCCCGCGGCGGCTGTGGGTAGATGGTGAATAGGCCGCGATCGGTGAGCTCCAGGAGCTTGGGTGAGGACCGGGCCTGGGCGGTGATGTGATAGCCCCCGTTTCTGAGGGTGGCCGTCACCTCCGGAATGAAGGTATATCCGCGACGGAGATCGAAGGGGCCGGCCTCGGGAAATCGCACCGAGTCGCTCGGCCCCGGTTCCAGCCGGTAGGTCAGGCCCTGGGCGGCGTGGGCGAATATCCGCGCCTCGATGGAAGAGGTGCGCGCCTCGAAGAGGAAGAGTGCCCCGAACAGCACCGCCAGCCCCGCGAGTACCGCCAATACGCGGACTCTCCAGCGCCGGCGCCGTCTTGACGGAAGCTCGTTTCGGGGAGGAGTTCGGGCTTGGTTCATGTCGGTTCGCGCGTCCCCACCCAGGGCCCCGGCGCGCGATCGTGGCCGGCGGACCCGGCGGGGCCGGAAGATCCGCGCGAGAGACTATCACGGGGAGGCCGGCCCGGGCGGGTGCTCAGACTTGTTCCCCGGCGGCGGGCCCGGCGGCGGGCCCGCCCGCGGGCACTTCCGAATCTTCCCGCCGGACCCGGGCGCCGTCGGAGCCGGGACGGTCCTCCTCGGGCAGCCGGTCGAGCTCCGCACGGAAGCGGGGGAGCCGGCCGGGATGGCGCTCCCTCACGAAGGCGATGAGCGCCTCCCGGACCGAGCAGCGCAGGTTCCAGAGCTTGCCCGAGTCCGAAGCGCTCATGAGCGTGCGCACCTCCATGGTGCGGGCGTCGGCGCCGGTCACCTGCACCCCCTCCACTTTTCCGTCCCAGTCGTCGGAGGCCTTCAGGAGCCGGTGGAGTTCCCCCCGGATCTCCTCCACCGGCATCAGATAGTCCAGGTAGAGGTAGACGGTGCCGAGGAGGTCGGCGGAGACCCGGGTCCAGTTCTGGAACGGCTTCTCGATGAAGTAGCTGATCGGCACCACCAGGCGGCGCAGGTCCCAGATCCGAACCACCACGTAAGTGAGGGTGATTTCCTCGATCCGCCCCCACTCGCCCTCCACGATCACCACGTCGTCGATCCGGATCGGCTGGCTGATGGCGATCTGGAAACCGGCGAGCAGGTTGGCCAGGGTTTTCTGGGCGGCCAGCCCCAGCACGATTCCGGCGATCCCGGCCGAGGCGAGGATGCCCTGTCCGAGCTGGCGGAACTTGTCGTAGCTCATGAGCATCGCGCCCAGCGCCAGGATCACGATGAGCACTCCCAGGATGCGCTGGAGGATCTGCATCTGGGTGCGGATCTTGCGTGCCTGGAGGTTGTCGGTGACGTCGATCCGCTCCTCGTCGGTGACCACGTCCGAGATCACCGCCAACAGCGCCAGGAGCGCCCACGCCACCGCCGCGATCATCCCCAGGGTGAGGAGGCTCT
This sequence comes from Candidatus Eiseniibacteriota bacterium, assembly GCA_963728475.1. Lineage (GTDB taxonomy): Bacteria > Eisenbacteria > RBG-16-71-46 > JABDJR01 > JABDJR01 > CAVSKL01. The sequence goes on along the minus strand of CAVSKL010000001.1, from coordinate 116,267 downwards.
CGATCACCGCGTTCGCTCCGGCGGGGAGCCGCTCGCCGGCCAGGGGATAGGCCATGCGCATGGTGAAGAAGGGGATGATGTACCCCACCGGCCGCCGGCCGTGGCGGACCAGGGAGTCGTCGAACCGGTTCCGGCTCCGGCGGGAGACGCGGGTGAGGATCTGCCAGAGGACGAAGTTGGCGATCACCCCCGCCGCGGCGGCGGCGGCCAGGATGCCGAGGGCGACGAGAGGGTCTTTCCAGGCGGAGAGGAAGGACGGCATGACGGATCCCGAACTCGATGAGGGGTACCGGCGAACGACCCTCTCATTGTGTCTCGCCGTCCCCGATCGCGCAAACCGCGGGGGGGACGCCTTCCTTCTCCCGCCGGTTTTCCGGGTTGACGGCGAGCCTGGGATCGGTAATATAGCCGAATCATGCATGAGATCGGCCATAAACACGAATCAAATGGTCTCTTTCTCGCCCTGATCGGGGATGTGGTGGCTTCCCGGGCCATCGAGGACCGGCTGGGGTTCCAGGACCGGCTCAAGCGGGCCCTGGCCGCGGCCAATCGCGAGGTGGGGGACCCGAGCCTGGCCGCCCCGCTGGCCCTCACGGCCGGGGACGAGTTCCAGGGGCTCTTCCGGCGGGGAGCGCCCGCCTTGGACGCCTTGATCCGGCTCTCCGAGGAACTCGCCCCGGTCCGCCTGGCGTTCGGGTTGGGAGTGGGCGGACTCTCCACCGGGGCCTCGGTCCAGGTGGCGGAGATGGACGGGCCGGTCTTCCACCGCGCGCGGGCCGCCCTCGAACGGGTTCGCAAGGGCGACGGCTGGGCCGCGGTGGAAGGCCTGGGCGAGGTCTCCGACCGGGCGGCCGGCGCCCTCTTCGGCCTCCTCCACGCGCTCCGGTCCCGCTGGACCGGCAAGCAAATGGCCTACGTGCGCGCCGCCCGGGTCGAGCTGCAGAAGGACGTGGCGGCGCGGTTCGGAGTAAGCCCCTCGGTGGTGAGCGAGAGCCTCAAGGCCGCCGCCTTCGATGCGGCTCGCGAGGGGGAGGCGGCCCTCGGTGCGCTTCTCTCCGCGTTCGGTCCTGAAGCCGAACCTGGTCGAGATTCGGTCGTTTACCCGGAGGGAAGTGAATGAACGGGGGTTTGTTGCACGCGATGGGGGAAGGGGGGCTCCTCCTGGTGCTCCTGGTGGCCGGCCACGTGCTCGGCGACTTCGTGTTCCAGACCGGAGCCATGGTGCGGCGCAAACGCGAGCACCTGGCCTGGGTGTGGGTGCACACCGCGGTTCTGGCCGCGGTGCAGCTCGTGGTTCTCCTGCCTCTCCTCTCCGAGGCGGGGATCGCGATCGTGATCGGGGTGGCGCTCACCCACGGGCTCATCGACACCCTCAAGATCGTGCTCGACCGGCGCCGGCACCGCCCCCTGGGATACTTCGTGCTGGACCAGGCGCTCCACCTGGCGGTGCTGGCGGGGGCGTGGCGGCTCTGGCTGGCCGCGGTCTGGAGCGGCGCGCCGCCGGCCGCGCCCTTCCTCTACCTTCCCCCCGCCTGGGTTCCGCCGCTCACCACCGCGGGAGCGGTGGTCGCCGCCTACGCCTTCAACGTGAACGGCGCCGCCGGGCTGGTGGAGGCGCTCCTCCGCCGTTTCCACCTGGCCCGGGAAGCGGCGGGAGACGCGACCCGGCGCGAGAGCGCCCGCTACCGCGCCATGGGCCGTACCATTGGGATCTTGGAGCGGGTGCTCGTCCTCACCCTCGTCCTGGCCGGGCAGTGGGGTGCCCTCGGCCTGGTGATGGCGGCCAAGTCCATCGCCCGCTTCCGCGATCTGGAGCGCCGGTCGTTCGCCGAGTACTACCTGATCGGCACTCTGGCCAGCGTCCTCATCGCCACCCTGAGCGGGATCGGGGTGAAGCTCCTGCTCTGACCCGCCGCGGGCGGCGCGGAAGCGCCGGCCCCCTTCGGTTCACAGCAACGTGCCTCGCAGCACGAGGGCGGCGACGCTGAAGTAGATGAGGAGCCCGGAGACGTCGACCAGGGTGGCGACGAACGGGGCCGAGGCCGTCGCCGGGTCCAGGCGGAGCCTTCGGAGAAGAAAGGGAAGCATGGACCCGGTGATGGTCCCGAAGGTCACCACGCCGATCAGGCTGAGCAATATCGTGACCGCGATGAGGAGGGCATGGCTACCGTAGATGGGGGTCACCGCCTGCCAGACCAGGATGCGCAGGAAGCCGATCGCGCCGAGCACCGTCCCGAGGACGACGCCCGCCGCGAGCTCGCGGCGGATGACCCGCCACCAGTCGCGTAGCTTGACCTCGCCGAGCGCCATGGCCCGGATGACCAGTGTCGAGGCCTGGGACCCCGAGTTGCCCCCGCTCGAGATGATGAGTGGAACGAAGAGGGCCAGAACCACCGCCTTGGCAATCTCGGTCTGGAAGTGGGCCATGGCGGTGGCGGTGAGCATCTCCCCCAGGAAGAGCGCCGAAAGCCAGCCCGCCCGCTTCCGGACGATCCGGCCGAACGAGGTCCTCAGGTAGGGCGCGTCCAGGGCGCCCATGCCGCCGAACTTCTGGATGTCCTCGGTTCCCTCCTCCTGCACCACGTCCACGACGTCGTCGATGGTGATGATCCCCTTCATTCGTCCTTCGTCGACCACGGGGATGGCCAGAAGGTCGTAACGTGCGAAGAGGTGGCTCACCACCTCCTGGTCCATGTGCTCGGGCACGCTCACGAAGTCGATCCGCATGACGTCCCGCACCGTGGCTTCGGGGCGGGCCGCGAAGAGCTGCTTCAGCGAGACGACCCCCACCAGCCGCTGGGCCTCGTCGATGGCGTAGACGTAGTAGATGGTCTCCAGGCGGCCGCGGGCCTGCTTGCGTAGGTAGCTGATGGCTTCGTCCACGGTCATGGTCGGCCGGACCCGCGCGTACCGCGGGTTCATGAGCCCCCCCGCTTCGTCCTCGGCATAGGCGAGAAGGCCGCGTACGTCGTTGCGCGTCGGTTCGTCGAGAAGGCCGAGCAGGGAATCCCGCCGGTCCGCCGGGGTCTCCTGGAGCATGTCGGCGACGTCGTCGGGGGCGGCGAGGCGCAACCACATCCGGCGTTCCTCCGCGGGCAGGGCCAGGATGAGCTCCGCCGCCTCCCGCGCCGGAAGGCTCAGGAAGAAGTCCTCGGCGTCCTGCCGGGCGAGGAGCTGGATCCCCTCCACGCGCTCTTCCGGAGAGAGAACCGGCCATGCCGAGCGTAGGTCCTCGGGCGGGAGGCGGTCCGCCCCCGCGGCGGCGCCGGTCACGGCTTGGAGCCCCGGGCGCAGGCTCCGGCGCCGGTGGAGAGGAGACAGGGGACGGGACGGGAAGCCGGCGCCGCCGGGCGGCGGAAAGCGGAGCGCGGGTGGCCGTTGGAGAGGGACATCGACCGTCCTCCGCCCCACCGGTCGGGACGGCGAAGGCCGGCTCTCGGTGGGGTCAGGCGGGGGTGTATGCGCGGCTGGACCGGACGGAGCCGCCAGCGTCGAAACTACAGCTCATACGGTCAGTTGTACTCCCAGCCGATGCCGCCGGCAACAGGAATCCGCCCGTCCGCGCGGCGGGAGGGCCGCTCCCGGGACCCCTTCAGTTCCCGAGGTGCAGCATGTGCCCGGCCCGCCGCAGCAGCGAGACCACCCGTGCTTCGTCGTGCTTGGCCACCACCAGCGTGGAGCGCGACCGGTTGGCCACGGTGTCGGGCACCCGGCCGAGGAGGTGGCGCGGGCTCACCCAGTCCCGGGCCGCCCCCATTACGAACAGGTCCACCTCGTCGGCGGCCCGGACCAGCGCCTCGGGGATGTTCTCGACCTCCTCCACCCGCGCCTCCATCCGGTCGTTGGCCAGCCCCGCCTCGTGGACCCGCCCCTTGACCTCCTCGAACCAGCGATCGGTGTCTCCGGCCCCGGCGTCGCCGCACCGGAACGAGAACAGCCGGAGCCGCGCCCCGAACCCCTTGGTCAGGGAAACCGCGGTGTCGAGCGAGAGCTTCTCTCCGACTCCGGGCGAGATGGCGACTCCCACCGTCTTCACCTTCTCCGGAAGCCCGCGATCCTTGACCACCAGCACGTCGGCGGGGGAGTCGCGAAGCACCGCGTCGGCGATGCTCCCCTTGATCCGCCGCTCGTAGACCTGTCCATGCCAGCCCAGGACCACCCGCGAGGCCTCGTTCACGCGCGCCACCTCCCGCAACACGTGGCTCACCCGGTGGCCGACCGCGGCCATGGAATGGACGGTCACGTCCTCCCGCTTCCCCAGGTTCTCCAGCTCGTCCAGCATGGCTTCGGAGGTGGGCGGAAGCCGGCCCCCGGCGCGGAGGGGGGTCTGCCGGGGCACCTGCACCACGTGCACCGCCAGGAGCGCCGCATTCCGGGCCCGGGCCAGGGCGGCGGCGATCTCGAGCTGGGTCCGGGTGTGCTCCGGGGTCGAGACCGCGACCAGGACCGGCGACTCCAGGATCATCCGTCCGGCCCCGCGGGTGCGGCTCCGGCTGATCCGGGGGCGCTCCTCCTCCTCCATGCGGGTGCGGACGTAGGCGAAGAAGATGCCCAGCCCGACCACGATCCACGCCGCGGCCAGCGCCCACGCCTTGGGGCTGAAGCGGAAGAGATAGACCGCGAGCACCGCCTGGAACGTCATCCCGATGATCGGCACCCACGGGTAGAACGGCATGAGGTAGCCGTATTCCAGCCGGTCCCCGAACTCCCGGCGGATCTTGAGCACCGCGTAGTTCACCTGCACGAAAAGGAGGAGGAACATGACGTCGGCGGCGGTGGCCACGTCGCTGAGGGGAATGAACGCCACCATCGCCAGCATGATGGCGCCGGTGAAGAAGAGCGCCACGTAGGGGGTCTTGTTCCGGCGATGGACCCGGGCGAAGGCGGTCGGCAACACCTTGTCCCGCCCCATGGCGAAAGCGACCCTCGTCGAGGAAAAGGTGGTGGCGTTGAGCGCGGAAAGGGTGGACAGGAGCCCGCCGGCGAGAAGGACGTAGGTCCCGTAGGGCATGAGCTGGCGGGCCGCCTCCACCAGCCCCAGTTCCTTGAACTTCCCCAGGTACTGCCAGCTGGGGACGTCGGCCTGGATTCCGCCGAGGGCGGCCAGCCCCACCAGGACGTAGATCGGAGCCACGATGATGAGCGACCAGAACACCGCGCGGGGGATGGCGCGGCGGGGGTTCTGCACCTCTTCTCCCGCCTGCACGATGATCTCGTAGCCTTCGAACGCGATGTAGGTGAACCCCATGGCCATGAACACCGAGCCCATCCCGTTGGGGAAGAAGGGCCGGAACCCGGCGGCCGGGTGGGGGCGGTGGAGGGCGCTCCAGAGGCCGGCTCCGATGAACACCAGGATGATGACCAGCTTGGCCAGGGTGATCACGTTTCCGGCCATCCCGGTCTCCGAGGTGCCCCGGAAGTTGATGGCCAGGAACACCAGCACCACCGCGATGGCCAGCGCCCGCTCCACGAAGAAAGCGGGGATGGGGAGGGCCGACGCGAACCCCAGCGTCTTGAGCAGGAGGGCGAAGTAGGAACCGAACCCCAGGGCGTAGAGGGCGCCGGCCACCGCGTGCGAGAACCACGCCATCCAGCCCGCGAGGAATCCCTGGGAGCGCCCCATCGAGTCCTTGACCCACAGGTAGCCGCCGCCGGCCTCGGGGATGGCCGATCCCAGCTCCGCGTAGACCATGGCGGTGAACAGCGTCACCACCGCGTTGAGCGCGAAGGCGAGGAGGAGCGCGGGCCCGGCGGTACCCGCCGCCTCGCCGGTGAGGACGAAGATCCCGGCCCCGATCATCGCCCCCACCCCGATCATGGTGACGTCAAACTCGCGGAGATCCCGGCTGAGATGGGTTTCGCCCACCACCAGGTTGGGGCGGTCCTTCACGCGTTCTCCTCCGGGGACTCGGAGGACTCGGAGGGTTCGGCGGGCCCGGCGGAGGCGTCGACGCGGGCAATGGTCCGGTCCACCCGCCGGATCTGGAACAGGCACCAGACGATCATGGCCAGGAGCAGGGCTCCGGTGAGAACGAATCCGACGATCATGGCTCGAGGCGGCTCCTGGGATGATGGCGGGGCCGGGAAGTTGCGCGCGCGTTCCCGCGATCATCGACCACCGGGGCGGATTCGGCAAGAAGCCCGAACAAGGGGGGCGGGAACCCGAAGATTCCCGCCCCGAATGGCACGCCGGCGCCGCGCTTACTTTCCGGCGGCGGCCTTCTCCAGGGCCTTGCCCCCGGCCAGGGACCGGAAGCGGTCCACCTGCTGCTGATAGGTCTTGTTGCCGGGATCGTCCGCGAGCGCCCGTTTCTCCAGCTCCGCCGCCTTGGCGGCGTCGCCGCGGGCGTTGGCGATCTCGGCCACGGTGTCCAGGATCATGGCCCGGGAACGGCCCGGGTCGGCAAGGTCCACGCCCTTCTCGGCCAGGGCCTGAGCCTCGTCCAGGTTCACCTTGTTCTCGAAGCACCACCAGGCGAAGCTGTTGAGCTGGCCGGCGTCGGTCATCCAGCCCCCGGGCATCCCCTTCTTCTTGTAGTCGACCGCTTTCTGCGGATCGTTGAGGACGCGCAGGGCGTAGGCGGGCATGAGCGACCACCGCGCCTTCTGTACCGAGGAATCCGGGCTCGCCTCGGTCCGCTCCACCGCCTGCTTGATGTAGGGCACCGGATCGGGCTTTCCGTCGGAGTTGCCGGCGGCGCTCGCCACCATTCCGGCCACGTCGATCAGGTTCTCCGGCTCCGCGTCCTCGGCCGAGAACACCGCATCGGCGGCGGCGGCCAGGTCGGCGGGAGTGAACGCCTTCTTCCGCATCCCGTAGAAGGTGGAATCGAAGATCGGGACCAGGTAGTCGGCGCCGGGATCCTGGTTGAGTTCCTGGGCCCGGCGGTAGAACTTGACCGCGTCCGCGTACTCGCCCCGGGAGTCGTGATACCCGGCCAGCTTGGCCGCGTCGGGGGCGGTGGGCGCGGCGTCGAAGCGCGCCAGCTTCTGCTCGATGGTGGTCGGATCCTGGAGCGAGGCCCCGGTCGACGCCAGGAACGACCCGTGGTCGTATCCGCTCCAGCGATCGATGGTCGCGCCGTCCTGGTCGAGGACGATGAAGGTGGGATAGGCCACCACCTGGAATTGCTTCATCCGCTGGGGGCCCTCCCCCTTCTCTCCGTTGAGCCGGCAGAACACGAACTTGCCGAGTTCGCTCTTCAACGCCTGGTCGGAGCTCGCCTCACGGGCGAACTGCTTGCACGCGCCTCACCAATCGGCGTAGAACTCCAGGAGTACCGGTTTGCCGCTGGCCGCGCTCTCGGTGATGCTTCCGTCGTAGGTGCCGATCGGATCCTCGGCGCGGGCCGCCGGCGCCGAGGCCAGCATCGCCGCCGCGCCCACCGCGAGGATCGCCAGATTCAATCGTCGCATGGGTCTTCCTTCCTGTTCGTGGAGATCCCGTGGATTCAGGACCGGGGTATCCGGGATCGTAACACAGCCCCCCGGCCGGGCTCCCGCGCGGATCCGGATCCAGCGGGTGATCTTGGCCGGAATGGTGTTCCGGGGCCGGTTCCGGCGCGGTGGCGGTCCGAACGCGGCCGGATCCGGTCCTTGGGCGGGCGGCTAGGGCTCGAAGTGCTCGGGCTCCCACTCCAGGCCCAGCTCGGACGGCGGGGCCATGTAGCCGGCGAGCGCGGAGGCGGCCACCACCGAGGGGCTGGCGAGATAACCCTCGCCCCCCACCCCCATGCGGTTCTGCCAGTTCCGGTTGAACGATGTGATGGCCCGCTGTCCGCGCCCCAGCGCGTCCGGACCCTGGCCGAAGCACGGGCCGCACCACGAGTCGCGGATCTCGCCCCCCACCGAGCGGAACACCCCGGCCACCGACTCGCCTCCCAGCCGGGGATCGGGGTTCTCGATCAGCCGCTTCACCCCGCCGGAGCCGGGGAAGATCACGAAGCCGCGGGCGGCCCGATTCCGGCCCGTCCCCCGCGCCGCGCGCACCACCAGGGCGGCGGCGAGGAGGTCGTCGTAGCTTCCGTTGGTGCAGGAGCCGATGTAGGCCTTGTCGAAGGTGATGCGCTCGCGGGCCACCTCCTCGGCGGGAAACGCGTTGGCGGGGCTGAACGGCTTGGCGATCATGGGGCGGACCTCGGAAAGGTCGAGGGACTCGTCGATCTCGTAGTGGGCATCGGCTCCGGGAGCGATCGCCGGGTACGGTAGCGCGGTCATCCCCTTGTCCCCGTACCAGGCCAGGGTGACCGCGTCGGGGGCGAAGATACCGTTCTGAGCCTCGGCCTCGGCCATCATGTTGGCCACGGTGTTGCGGAAGGCGATCGGAAGCTCGCGGTTGGCGTCCACGAACTCCACCGACATGCCCTGGGCCTGCCGGGTGCCCCAGCGCTCCAGGAGGGCCAGCACGATGTCCTTGCCGCTCACCCAGGGCTGGAGCCGGCCGGTGAAGGTCACCCGGCGGGCCGGGGCCAGGGTCAGGTACACGTATCCGGTGGACCAGCCGAAGCCCAGGGTGGTGGAGCCGACCCCGAACCCCAGAGCGCCGTAGGCGCCGTAGGCGCGGCTGTGGGAATCGGCCCCGGGGATGAGCTGTCCCGGCACCACCAGCCCCTGCTCCGGGAAGTAGAAGTGGAAGATCCCGTCTCCGGGGGTGGCGTAATAGGGTTTCCCGATCCCGTGCAGCTCCGCGAACGCCTTCCCGATCGAGGTCTGTTTCCGGTCCCCGTCCTTCCCGGTGAACACGAAGTGGTCGTTGGCCACCGCCGCCCGGCGGGGTTGGATGGTGTCGCCCCCGGTGATCCGGTTGAAGGTGTGGATGGCGAAGGGGGCGGTGCCGTCGGAGGCGGGAAGGAGGTCGGCGTAGACGCGCAGGGTCGCCCCCGGCTTCACCCCCCCCGACTTGTCCACCCGGTGCGCCCACACGATCTGCTCGGTGGTGGTGAGCCGGCGGGCGGTCTCCGGGTCCGGCCACTCCACCCGCGGGGCCTCGGCCACCGACCGGCGGAACTCGCGCCGGCCGATCTCGAAGATGCCGCCGGTGCGGCGGATCTCGTCCTCCTTGGCGGTGAGAGGAAGCGGATCGTACTCCTTGCCCCGGGTCTCGTTCACCAGGCACCGGGTCCTGGGATCGAAGCGGAACCGGTCGCCGTCCCGGGCGTCGGCCACCGCCTCGGGCGACTGCACCACCTCCAGGCCCAGGTTGAACGCGTTCCGCCGGAAGATGTCCCCCATGTTGTTGCCGCAGACGATGACCAGGTGGAGGCCGGCCTCCTCCGCCACCGCCTTCAGGCCCGCCGGGCTCATCTCCCGCGAGGAGCCGATGGCGAAGCGGTCGCCGGCCACCAGGAAGGTCTCTCCCTGGTGCACCCGTTCCCGGAAGCCGGGCATGAGGTAGCGGAACGCCCCCTCCTTCCAGTTCCGGTCGAGATCGTCCAGGCTTTCCGAGACGCAGTCCTTGGCCGGGGTGATCTGGTCGGTGTCGATGGCGTCGAGCTTCCGTCCCGGGCGCTTGGGATCCCAGAAGATGAGCGCCTTGCCCCGGATGACGCCGTCGTCCGCGCCGGCGCCGCCCGCGTCGGGGACCGGGATGTCCTCGAGTCGAACGCCCGGCTTCAGGCGCGCGGGTTCGGCCGTGGTCGCGGGAAGGCTCCTGGACTCCATGGGAACTCCTGGTCGGTTGGCCGCGGGCCTAGGGGGGCGGCGCGGGCAGGGGGTGGGTCTCGATCAGGTGATCGGCGACCGGCCGGCCGCCGATCAGATGCTCCTGGATGATGCGTTCCAGGACCGGCGGGTCGCAATGCCGGTACCAGGTGCCCTCGGGGTAGACCAGGGCCACCGGTCCGCCCTCGCAGATCCGCAGGCAGTTCGCCTTGGTGCGGTAGACGCCGCCCTGCTCGGACAGCCCGAGTTCCTTCAGGCGCTTCTTTAGGTAGGCCCAGGCCTCCAGCGACCGTTCCCGCTCGCAGCACTTGGGCTCGGTCTGGTCGCAGCAGAGGAAGATGTGGCGGCGGATGGCGGGCACGCCCACCGCCTGGGCCTTGGCGCGCTGACGGAGGAGTTCGGCGGCGTCGGATTCGTGACTCATACCGCAACAAGGCTAGCACAGGCCCCGCGCGCCCGGGGACGAAGCGCGGCGGCCCGGTTTCCCGTTTCGCGGGCCGGATCCGGGCCCCGGTGAGACGGCTCCGGGTCCGAAGGGGACGCGGGGCGGGCTTCCGGAAGGCTCCGGTCCCCCCGGCGCCGGTTCCTCCGGCGCCGGGAGAGCCGGTCAGATCTTCTTGCCGGTGGGCGTGCCGGAGAGGGTCTCGCCCACCCGGCCCACCAGGCCGGCGCCGGGGGTCAGGGTGGCGTCCCCTTCCTCGCGCCACTTCGAAGGGCAGGCCTCGGTCTCCTTGCGGGAGAGATGGAGGCTCGCCTTGAACTTCCTCATCAGCTCGTCGATGTTGCGCCCCAGGTTGAAGTAGAGCACCTCGGAGTTCAGCAGCACCCCCTGCGGGTTGATGATGAAGGTGCCGCGTAGCGCGTTACCGGACTCCTCGTCGTAGACCCCGAACATCCGCGCCAGCGCTCCGGTGCGGTCCGAGGCCATGGGATACCGTACCCGGGCGAGGCCGGTCTCGTGGCGCTGCCAGGCCAGGTGCACGAACACGGTGTCGGTGCTCACGGTCACGATCTCCGCGCCCATCTTCTTGAACCGGTCGTACTGCTCTGCCAGAGCAGCGAATTCGGTCGCTCAGACGAAGGTGAAGTCCGCCGGGTAGAAGAAGAGGATGGTCCAGCGATCCTGGGCCTTGAGCTCGGCCAGGGAGATCTTCCCGAAATCGCCGCGGACGGGGTCGTAGGCGTCGAGCACGAAGTCGGGAACCGGCCGGCCCAGGCGAACGGTGGGGGCGTCTTCCATGGGGTCGCCTCCTTTGGATGACGGTGGTGGAACGACGGCAAAGGAACCGCCTGGTTCCACGGTACCAACCGCCTCCGGTCCGGGCAAGTGACGGCGGCCGCGCCCCGCCGGGGCGGCCGGGGCACCGCGGTCTCCTAGCGCCTCCGGGCGGCTCCGTAGGAACTCACGTCCACCACCACCGCCACCGCCATGATCAGCATCTGCCACAACCCCCACTGCCCGTGAAACACGTTGTGGACCACGCTGTACCAGAGGAGCGAATAGGGAAGGAGCAGGAACGCGAGGATGGGAATGAGCCAGCCCTGGAACATCCCCCGGAACCACGAGGTGAGGAACCACAAGAAGACGATCGCAATGCGGGGAAAGGCCAGCCCCAGGATGAGTAGAATACAACCCATGATCGCACCTCCGGCCATCCGGCCATCCGGGCGGCGGGGGGCAGGCCGGCCGCCCGCACGAATCGCGCCGTGACGGACACTTCCAATCTAGCACGGTGCCCGGACCGGGGTCAGGCCCTCATCGGTTATAATGGCGGCATGCGAAGCCGTTCCGCCCCCACCCACGGCCGGCGCACCGCGTTGCGGTTTCTTTTCGCCCTCCTGGCCCCGGCGTGCTCCCTCGCGCTCCCGCCGGCCGCGTTCCCGCGGCCTTCGGCGGCCCCGCCTCCCGGGTACGCCGACTCCCTGCGCGCCCATCGCGAGGCCCGGATCGCGCGCCTGCGCTCGCCCCAGGGGTGGCTGGCGGTGGCCGGCCTCTACTGGCTGATGCCGGGAGAGAACGGCTTCGGCACCGATTCCTCGGAGGCGGTGGTGTTGCCGCCGGGTACCGCGCCGGGCCGCGCCGGCGTGTTCATCCTGCGGGACGGCGCCTCCGGCCCCGAGGTCACGGTGCGCGCGAACCCCGGAGCCGGCGCGACTCTCGACGGGAAGCCGGTGACGGAACGGAAGCTGCGGGCCGACGACACCGGTTCCCCCGACCGCCTCCGGGTGGGCCGGCTCGAGCTGTGGGTGATCCGTCGCGGGCCGCGCACCGCCCTCCGCATGCGCGATCCCGAGTCCCCGATCCTCCGCAACTTCACCGGGGTCGAGTTCTACCCTCCCGACCCGGCCTACCGGGTGGTGGGGCGGCTCCGGCGCGCCGACCCGCCGCTGGCGGTCCCGATGATGGACATGGTGGGGATCGCCGACACCGTCCTGAGTCCCGGCCGGGTCGCTTTCACCCTCGGCGGCCGGGCGTTCTCGCTCACCCCGATCTACGAGGACGATTCCGACACCACCGCTCTCTTCTTCGTGTTCCAGGATGCCACCAGCGGCGATGAGACCTACGGCGCCGGGCGTTTCCTGGATGCCGGGGTGGAGCCGGACGGGAGCGTTCTTCTCGACTTCAATTACGCCTACAACCCGCCTTGCGCATTCAATCCTTATACGACCTGCCCTCTCCCCCCGGCCGGAAACGTGCTTCCGGCGCCGGTCCGGGCGGGGGAGAAGGCCTACGCCGGAGCCGATCACTGACCCCATAGAATCATGAGACCGCCCGAAGCGGGCGCCGCCACCCCTCAGGAAGGAGCACCGCAGCCATGACCCGCATCCCCCATCGTGTCCGCGCCGGGCGTTCGACGGCCGCCGGCCGCCGTCCGGTTCTCTTCGCCCTCGTCTCCCTCGCCGCCCTCGCACCCCTGGCCTGGCCCGCGGTGGCCTCGGCCCCGGAGAAGGAGGCCTGGGTCCAGGACCGGCCGCGCCCCTCCACCATGGGGTCGCTCCTCATGGGGCTCACCCCCAAGCCGGACTGGCTCCTGAGCCTGACCCGCCCCACCCCGCTCTCGGTCCTCACCGCGGGGCAGCCCTCCTACTCGCCGCTCACGGTGGGGGGCACGGACCTCGATCTCACCCCCGGCGCCCCCCGCTTCCAGAGCGAGACCACCATCGCGGTCTCCGGGGACACGGTGGTGGTGGCGTTCAACGACGCCACCGGCTTCTCCAATCCCAACGGGGTCAGCGTGACCGGCTTCGCGTGGTCCCACGACGGCGGGCAGTCCTTCACCTACGGCGGCCAGCTGCCCCCCGCGGGAAACGACGCGGTGTTCGGCGACCCCGACGTGAAGGTGTGGGTGGATCCGGCCACCGGGGACAAGACCTTCGTCTGCAGCTCGATCTACCAGACCCCGAGCGGCCAGAACAGCCTTTGCGTGCACGTCTCGGTGGACGGGGGGATGACCTGGAGCGGGCCGCGGGAAGTGAGCGCCGCCACCAGCTCGACCCTCTTCGCCGACAAGGAATTCATGGACATCGATCCCGAGACCGGGCGCCTGCTGCTCAGCTGGACCAGCTTCGGATCCAACAGCTCGATCATGACCTTGAGCCGGAGCGACGACTTCGGGCTGGCCTGGACCCCGGCCCAGGCCTTCGCCTCGCGCCCGGTGGACGGGCAGGGGAGCTGCCCGCGGTTCGACCCGAACTCCGACCGGGCCTACATCGTGTGGCGCGCGTTCGGGAATCCCAATGCGGTTTCCTTCGTTCGCTCCTCCGACAACGGGGCCACCTGGACCGCGCCCGCGGACATCGTGACCGGGGTGCAGTCCCCGCTTCCCCCCTACGGCAGCGATCGCATCAACGGGTTCCCCGCCCTCTCGGTAAGCCCCGCCGACGGGTCGCTACACGTGGTCTACGCCAGCATGCAGACCGCGGACTTCGGCGACGTCTACTACCTCGCCTCCGCGGACAGCGGGTCCACCTGGACCGCGCCGGTGATCCTGAACGCCGCCCCCGGAAGCGACCGCTGCCAGTTCTTCCCGTGGGTGACCGCGGCCGCCGACGGAGGGGTGGACGCCACCTGGTACGATCAGCGGTCGGGCACGGCGGGGAGCGACCTCACCGAGATCCTTCACTCCCATAGCGAGGACGGCGGAGCCACCTGGTCCTGCCCCACCTCGCTCCTCTCCGGGCCCTTCCACGCCGAGTACGGGCAGGACACCGGGCAACCCAACCTCGGGGACTACAGTCAGTGCGCCTCCCAGGTGGTCGGCGGGATCCGCCGGCTCTACGCCTCCTACGCGCGCACCGACGGCGCCGACTACCAGACCGCGTTCCCCGACGCGTTCGTGGCGGTGAACGACGCCGGGGCCTCGGCGTCGATGCGGTTGACCGGCACCTCGATCTCCGACATCGGCTGCACCCCCGACAGCGTGCTGGTGGCGGGAGAGGCCGGGGACCTCACCCTCACCCTGGCCAACGCCTGTACCGTGGGGCTGACCGGGGTGAGCGCCGACCTCTCCACCTCCACCGCCGGGGTGAGCGTCAGCCAGGCCCACGCCCTCTATCCCGATCTCGCCGCGGGGGCGAGCGCGGGGAACGGGGCCCCCTTCCGGGTCCAGCTGGACGCCGCCTATCCCTGCGGCCAGTCGGTCATGCTCCATCTCTCCGGCTCCACCGACCAGGGTCCGTTCAACCTGGACTTCGAGCTTCCCACCGGAGTCGTGGTCAAGGACACGGTGCTGGTGAGCCAGGACTTCGACGGGGTCTCCTCGGGCCTCCCCTCCGGCTGGGGCACCACCCAGCGCAAGGGGGTGAGCAATCCCTGGCACGTCACCACCGATCTCGCGGTGTCCGGACCGAACTCGGTGTTCTGCGCGGACTATCCCGACACCAACCTCAGCCGGCTCTACTCCGATCCCTTCACCGTGCCCGGGGACGTGGACCTGCTCGAGGTCACCTTCGAGGTCACCTACGACAACGAGGCGGTGGGTGACGGGCGGCAGGGCTTCGACGGAGCGTTGCTGAAGATCGAGGTGGACGGTCACGACGTCCTGGCCGGCGCCTTCTCCACCACCTTCGACGGCCAGTACCGGACCCAGATCGTCCGTTCGGACGGTTCCCAGGCCAACCCGCTGCAGGACCTCTCCGCCTGGTCCGGGGACGCGCTGCCGGACTTCGAGTCGATCCGGATCCGGTATCCGGGACTGGCCGGGCACTCGGTGCGGCTGGCCTTCGAGGAGGGGTGCGACGGCAACACCGCCACCGTGGGAACCTACATCGACGACATCCAGGTCCACGGGCTGACGGTGGGTTGCAGCGACTGCCCGGCCACCGCGGTTCCCGCGGAGGAGCCGGCGGCCGCCCTCATCCTGGGCGCGGTCCACCCCAATCCGCTCACCGCCGCCGGCGAGATCGCCTTCTCGCTCCCGGCCGGAGGCCCGGTGTGGGCGTCGGTGTTCGACGCCGCCGGAAGGCGGGTCCGCACCTTCTACGACGGCGCGTCCCTCGCCGCCGGACCCCACCACGTGGTCTGGGACCGCCGCGACGACCGCGGGGCGCGGGTAGGGGACGGCCTCTACTTCATCCGGGTGCAGACTCCCCGGGAGTCGAGGACGGTGAAGGCGGTGGTGATGCGGTAGCGCCGCCCCGCCCGCTTCCGGAGCCCGCGAATCGGACCGAGGCCCCTCCGTCCGGAGGGGCCTCCGTCCACGCCGCCGGGAAGGGGGGGCGGTCAGGCCGCGTCGAGGGCCGAGGTGCAGTTCGGGCAGCGGGTCGCGCTCTTGTCGATGATCGACACGCAATAGGGGCACTGCCGGGTGGTGGGGGGCGGCGGCGCGGACTCGTCCTTGCGCTTCAGCCGGTTCACCTGCTTCACCAGGAGGAAGACCGCGAACGCCACGATGAGGAAGCTGATCACGGTGTTGATGAAGAGGCCGTAGTTGAGGGTCACCGCTCCCGCCTCCGAGGCGGCGGCCTGGGTCAGGTAGGGTCCGGGGGTGGTGCCGTGCTTCAGCACCAGGAACAGGTTGCTGAAATCGACGTTGCCGAGCAGGAGCCCGATCGGCGGCATGATGACGTCGTTGACCAGGGACTTGACGATGGTCCCGAAGGCCCCGCCGATGATGATGCCCACCGCCATGTCCACCACGTTGCCCTTGACCGCGAACTCCTTGAATTCCTTGAACATCGACCCTTCCTCCTATGGCTTCAAGTCCGGGTTTCCGGGGGTTCCGGGCGAGTGAGACGGTTATAGGGGGGGGATTTCAGCCTGTCAACGTGATTCGACGGGGACGGCCCCGGAGAGTTCCGCGCAAACCCGGCAGGAAAGATCCACCACCAGGGGAAGGTGGTCCGAGGCGACCCGGGTAAGGCGGTTCCGCGGCACGTGCACGCCGAGCACGTCGAGCCCGCCGCTCAGCATCACGTGATCGATCCGGCGAAGCGGCATGCGGCCGCTCCAGGTACGCAGGTTGCGGTCCTTGCGGTCGGGATCGACCGCGCTCCGGAGCCGGGTCTCCAGGCGGCGCACCGACCAGGAGTCGGGCGACGCGTTGAAGTCGCCGGTCAGCACCACCGGATCGCCGCACTCCGGGTTCTTCAACCACCTCGGGCCCAGAAGCGCATCGACCTGGATCCGCCGCTCGCGTTCGAGGATGCTGAGGTGGGTGTTGACCACGTTCAGCCGCGCCCCCGCGATCTCCACCGTGACCCACAGCGCCCCGCGGGCCTCCAGGTTGAACATGTCCTTGACCCGCTCGGCGGCGGGGAGCGGGCCCGCCTCCACCACCCGGATGGGATGCGACGAGAGCACCGCATTCCCGAAGGCGCCGTCGTCCACCTCGGCCACCGCGTGGAACCGGTAGTCGGTGCGCAGGCGCCGGGCGATGACCGCCACCTGGTCCACCCCCCCGGAGCGGGCGCGATCCTGGTCCACCTCCTGGAGGCAGACCACGTCCGGACGCTCCCGCGCGATCACCCGGGCCACCCGCTGGGGGGCGAACTTCCCGTCCATGCCCCGGCACCCGTGGACGTTGTAGGTCATGAGGCGGAACGCCACCGAGGCCTCGGGGCGGGGTTCGGCGGCGCCGCGGAGGAGCAACGCGGGGGCGCCGGCCGGCTCCGCCTCCGGGCGTTCGCGGTCCAACACCCGGAGCGCCATCCGCCGGAGGTCGGCGGGGCGGAGACGTTCGGGGATGGGGAAGAAGGTGCGGGTCTCGGGCGGCAGCAGCACGAACGCCGAGGTCTCGGCGGGTCCCGGCCCGCCGTGGCTCCCCCGCTCCCACTCGAACGAGAGCGGTCCGGCGGGATCCCAGCCCAGGAGCATGAGATCGCCGGCTCCGGGATGGTGGGCCTGCACGATGAGGTCGGCCACCGCGGCATCCAGGTGCGGGTGTCCCGGTCCGAGGACGGCCGCTCCCTCCTCGGGTAGCCGGTAGAAACGGCCGTCGGCGGAGAAGGCGAGCGCGCGATCCCGTCCTTCGGGGAGGAGCACCCAGGGGATGGCCCCCTCCGCGGCCAGGACCTCGGCGAACCAGGCCACGAACGCGCGGTCGTGCCCCTTGGGGAGGTACACGAATCCGACCGGTCCCCGGTGCACCACCTCCACCGCTCCCTCCACCGGCGGAGAGGCCGTCCGGCCGGCGCCGTTTCCGCCGGGACGGTTGCCGGCGGCGAGCCAGCCCGGGAGGCCCGCGGCCAGGGTGCGGGAGCGGGCCTCGCCCAGGGTGGGGGAGAACGCCACCGACGGGGGCGCCGCCCCCCGCGCCCCCACGATCTCACGGACCATGGCGTAGACCCGGGTCACGGTCTCGCCCAGGGCGCGGCCGGTGCGGCGCTCGTACGGGGTCACCGTCTCGTGGCCGTGGTCGGAATAGATCCAGACCTGGTAATCGCGCCCCTTGGAGCGGTGGGCCGCCGACCACACCCGCTCCACCGCACGGTCGATTCCCTTCAGCGTCCACCGGGCGGAGCGGGAGGTGGGCCCCCGCCGGTGGGCGAACTCGTCGAAGCCGGCGAAGTTGAGGTGGATCACCGGGAGCCCGCGCTCGGCGTCGATGGAGGCGCCGGCGGCGATCAGCTCCCGGAAGGCCGCGCCCACGATCACCCGGAAGGGCACGTAGCGAAGCTCGAAGGCCAGCTCGCGGCGGTCGATCCGCCCCCGCAGCCAGTCGCGGAAGGCCAGCGCGGTGATGAAGACCAGGTTGGCGCCGACCCGGAGCACGCTCCAGGCGTGCACGAGCACGATCCCGGCGATCCGGAGCCGGCCCCACAGGTTCCGGAGGCGCCCCCCCCCGGTGGGAACCACGCCCAGGTGGGTCTCGGCGGCGCCGCCGTCGTAGATGCCCGACCACACCGACCCCTCCTCCAGGAGCCCGGGCCCGCTCCGGCGGAGCCTCGCTTCCAGCGCCGCCACCGTCTCCGGTTCGGAGAGGCGCACCATCCTCCCCAGCTCGGGATCCCGGAAGCTGAACGACGGCACCGAGGCCCGCACCCCGTAGAAGAGCTCGGCCTGGAACCCGGGGGTGTTGCTGGGGAGTCCGGAGTAGACGGTGCGGAGTTCGTGTCGCTCATGCCCGGTCAGATGGGCGAGGAAGGGGACGGTCCCCTCCTCCATCGCGCGGCGGAGGGCCGCCTCCCCCAGCCCGTCGACCTGGATGAGCACGAGCCCGGGCTCGTCGGAGAAACGCAGGCGTGGAGCCAGGCCCAGGATCCGCGTACTCCACCGGGTGCGGCTGAACAGCCGCCGGAGGCGGCTCAAGAGGATTTCCAGGCGATCGATCATGGGGTTGGCACGTCCTCGCAATCCCCACCATCATACGCCTCTCGCCGCGGCCGGGGCGTCAACGTGTGGCTAGGGCTGGACCGGCGGGCGCTGCTCGACCTCGGGGTTGACCCACGCGCGCAGGGGCTCGCCCCGGACCCCGGCAATCAGGTTCTCGGCGGCGATCTCGGCCATGGCGTCCCGGCTGGAAACGGTGGCGCTGGCGATGTGGGGGGTGATGATGGCGTTGGGCAGACCGAGGAGAGGGTGGTCGCCGGGCAAAGGCTCGGGATCGGTGACGTCGAGGCCGGCAGCGAAGATCTCGCCGTCCCGGAGCGCCTCGTAAAGATCCTGGGTCACGTGGATGGGGCCTCGGGCGGTGTTCACGAACACCGCGGTCGCCTTCATCTTCCGGAAGGCGGCGGCGTCGAAGAGCCCGCGGGTGTCGTCCGAGAGCACCGTGTGCACGCTGACGAGGTCGCTCTCGGCCAGGAGCTGGTCGAAGCTCACCCGCTTGGCCCCCAGCTTCTCTTCGGCGATCCCGCTCTGATAGACGTCGAAGTAGAGGATGCGCATGCCGAACGCGCCGCGGCAGCGCTCGGCCACCGCGTAGCCGATCCGCCCCATGCCGACCACCCCCAGGGTCTTTCCCTTCAGATCCTGGCCGATGTGGCCCATCGGTTCCCAGGTCTTCCAGTGCCCTTCGCGCAGATAGCGATTGGCGTCGAGCAGCCGCCGCGCCGCGGCGAGGAGGAGCGTGAACGCCATGTCGGCGGTGGCGTCGGTGAGGACCTCCGGGGTGTTGCCCACCGCGATCCCGCGGGCGGTGGCGGCGGGGACGTCGATGTTGTTGTAGCCTACCGCGTAGTTGCTCACCACCCGGAGCCGGGGGGCGCGGTCGAGGAGTTCGGCGTCCACCCGGTCGGTGAGGAGCGAGAGGAGCCCCTCCGCCCCGGCCGCCTTGGCCAGGAGCACCTCCCGGGAGGGGGGAAGCGGTCCCTCCCAGATCTCCGCGTCGCAAGCCCGGCGCACCTTGGCCAGGCCGGCCTCGGGGATGATCCGGGTGACGAATACCTTGGGTTTGGGCATGGGGGCGTGTCCTCGGTTGAAGGCCGGAATGCTTCCGGCGATTCTAAACCATATGAAGTGACCGGTCTCGCCATCGGTGAACTCGCGGGCTATCGGGCGGTGGACGTCCGAAGACGGCATGCGGATGATAGGAGGCCGGTCATGACGGAGGGTATCACCTGGGTGAGATTCCACGACTCGAAGCGGGATCCGAGGGTGGCGTGCGGGCGTGGATTGCGGAGCCGGGAGGGGCCGGAGCTAACGATCGCGAACAAGGACAATGCGTTACGACAGTGGAGGGTAGGACGGCCGGTATGGGCCGTGCTCGGCGGGCTGCGCCGCCTCGGTCACCGGCCGGAACGGAAGATCGAGAAGGAACTTGGACTTGGGAATGGACCGGGCACTAACCGGCGGTCCCGGCGGCTCTCAGGCGTCAGGTGACCGGGGACCGCTCGATGAGGCTGGATGGACCCCGGACCTGCGGCGCGCTAGGGTGCCTTTCATCAGCGCGGTGAGGTGGTGCTGATTCGGACCGGGAGGGTCGAGTTGCCGACGGCGCTACATTCATGCCGCGGAGCGGAGGGACGAGATCGGCCGGTTGGCCGGGCTTCAAGTTATCGACGGGCCGGCGGGGGCGCCCGGAAGCGGGTCGATGAGGCCGGCGCGGCCGGCGGGGAGATCGACATGGGAGAACGCGCGACACCGAGGGCGGACGCGATCGGTATCTGGAGGGCGGGAGTGCAGGCGGTGGACGGCGGCCGGCTCGTCCGCGGCGCGGTCCGGACGGGTCGGGGGGAACTCCGGGTCGCCGGCACCCGGGTGCCTCTGGACCGCCTGCGCCGGCTGGTGGCGGTAGGCGCGGGCAAGGCCTCGGCGGCCATGGCGGAGGGGCTCGAGGCCGCGCTCCGCCCCGCTCTCGACCGCGGCCTGGCGCTCACCGGGCTCGTGAACGTGCCGGACCGCGACGCGAAGCGCCTGGAGCACATCGTGCTTCATCCCGCCCGCTCCGGCTCCGAGAACCGGCCCACCGCCGCCGGGGTGGAAGGCGCGGCCCGGATCCTGGAACTGGCCGCCTCCGCCGGCGCGCGCGACCTGGTGGTGGTGCTCCTCTCGGGCGGAGGCTCGGCGCTTCTCCCGCTCCCCGCCGGCGCCGTCACCCTCGAGGACAAGCAGCGGGCCACCGGGCTCCTCCACGCCTGCGGCGCCACCATCAACGAGATGAACGCGGTCCGGAAGCATCTCTCGCGGTTGAAGGGGGGAGGCCTGGCCGCGGCTACCCGGGCGCCGGTGGTGAGCCTCATCCTTTCCGACGTGGTCGGCGATCCGGTGGACGTGATCGCCTCGGGGCCGACCGCGCCCGACCCCACCACCTTCGCCGACGCCTGGGGGGTGCTCGAGAAGTACCGGTTGACGGGGCGCGTACCCTCGGGGGTGGCCGCGCATCTCGCCCGAGGCCGCGACGGCGGCCTCCCCGAAACCCCCAAGCGCCTGGGGCCGCGGGTGGTGAACGCGGTGATCGGAAACGGCCGCGTCGCGATCGACGCGGCGGCGCGGGAGGCGCGGCTGCGTGGATACCGGGTGGTGGATCTGGGTTCGTTCGTGGAGGGGGAGTCGCGCGAGGTGGGGACGGCGCTGGCCGGGCTGGTGGCCTCGGCCCGCCGGGACGCGCGGCCGGCGCGGCCCCCGGTGTGCATCCTGTCCGGCGGCGAGACCACGGTGCGTTTGGGTCCCGATCCCGGAAAGGGGGGCCGGAACCAGGAGCTGGCCCTGGCCGCGCTCGCGCATCTGGGCGAGGCGGGCCTGAAGGGGGCCGCCTTCTTCTCCGGGGGCACCGACGGTGAGGACGGCCCCACCGACGCCGCGGGCGCGGTGGCCGACGCCGCCGTCGCGGCGCGGGCCCGGCGCTCCGGGCTCGACCCCCGCGCCTACCTGGATCGCCACGACGCCTACACCTTCTTCGACCGGACCGGCGGCCTCGTCCGCACCGGCTCCACCCGCACCAACGTGATGGATCTGCGAGTGATTACGGTGCACGAGGACCCTCGCCGGCGGCCCGGGGGATTCTCCCCGGGTGCGGGCGCGAACCGGGACTAGCGGTTTTGCCGGGGATCCCCCGATAGCCGCCGTCCCCCTCCCCGGCTACAGTGAAGAACACAGGGGCGCACATTATCGTTTCAGCTCGGCGCCTGAAGTTCATTGTCGTTACATGAAATCGCGAGTCCCCTTTCGGGGGACGGGTTTCGAATGGAATCAGGAGGTCGTCATGAGTCGAAGCAATTGGATTCGCGGAATCGGAACCGCCCTGCTTTGCCTGACCGTCTGGGCCGCGACCGCACAGGCCCAGGTCATCGAGCAACGCAAGGGCCAGTCCAATCCCGGAACCATCATCTTCAAGACCACCCTCTACGGGGCCGGTACCGGCCTCGTCCTCGGCGGAGCCTACGCCCTGGTCAAGAGCGACAACAGCGACGTCAGCACCGGCGACGCCCTCAAGTGGGGTGTGGCCGGCGGCGCGGCCGCGGGCGCGGTGATCGGCGTGATCTACGTGCTGCTCCGCCCGGAGCCCAAGGGCACCGCTTCCTCGGTGGGTGGAGACGACGAGTCGTTGAACCTCGCCCCCCCCGTCCTCCACTTCGAATCCGATCCGGGGCCGGTGGGTACCACCTACCGGGAAGTCCGGGTCGGCGTGTTGCACGTGGACATGTGAGAGACCCCCGGGGGCCGGGTGCCGCGGGCGCTCGACCCCCGGGACGCGGTTCTTTCTCCGTGGCCCGTCGCCGGCTGCTCGCCAAACGGCGCGACGTGAAACACGGTTGAGGGGTCGGGGGCGGGTCCACGGAGTTCTTCCGGTCCCCGCCGGCAAGGGCTCAGCGGGAGCCGGCGACGCTGGCCGGCACGGCATTCCGAGCCGGCCCGCGTCGCCATATCCAGGCTACCAGCATCAGCGCCACCGAGGCCAACCCGAGGGCCAGGCCCCACCAGATCCCGGTCAGCCCCAGGCCGCGGCCGAACCCCAGCCACGCCGCCAGCGGGAGGGCCAGGCCGTAGTAGCCGATCAGGTTGAACGCGGCGGCGGGCCGGGTCCGCCCCATGCCGCGCAGGATCCCTGAGCCCACCACCTGGGTGCCGTCGAAGAGCTGGAACGCGGCCGCGATCGGGAGGACGGAGGCGGTGGCCGCGATCACCGAGAGATCCCGGGTGTAGATCCTCGGGATGAGGTTGCGGAACACCACGAACGCCACCGCCGACACCGTCATCACCCCCGCGCCCATCGCCACCGCCACCCACGCCGCCAGCTGGGCCCGCCGCGGCTCGCCCGCCCCGATCAGGTTTCCCACCCGGGTGACGGCGGCCTGCGACACCCCCAGCGGCACCATGAACGACAGCGAGGCCACGTTGAGCGCGATGGTATGCGCGGCCAGCGGGATCGCGCCCAGCCGCCCCGCCATCAGGGTGGCCAGCTCGAACGCCCATACCTCCAGGCTCATCTGGAGACCCACCGGGAGCCCCATGTGGAGGACCTCGCGCAGGCCGGCCGGGCTCACCGCCGCCCGGCTCCACGGCACCCACGCCCCCTCGTGAAGCCGGGCCCCCATCACGATCGCGAACAGCACCGTGAACATGACCCAGCGGGTGACGGCGGTGGCGATCCCCGCCCCCACCACGCCCATGGCCGGCGCGCCCAGGTGCCCGTAGATGAGCGCCCAGTTGAGGGCCACGTTCACCAGGTTGGCGGCGATGGCGG
Organism: Candidatus Eiseniibacteriota bacterium; assembly: GCA_963728475.1. Taxonomy (GTDB): domain Bacteria; phylum Eisenbacteria; class RBG-16-71-46; order JABDJR01; family JABDJR01; genus CAVSKL01. The sequence continues at coordinate 93,042 of CAVSKL010000001.1, read as the reverse complement.
TCCACATGGCCGGCCGCATGATTCCCCGTCCCTGGAGGTACTGCCGGAGCACGGTGAAGAGCAGGATGGCGGGGATGCTGGGGATCTGGACCACCACGTAGCGCTGCGCCATCTGCGCCAACCCCGGATCCTGGCCCAGAGCCCGGAGCACCTTGCCGGTGAAGAGCCAGAGCACGCCGAGGGGGATCCCGACCAGGAGCGCCAGCACCGCGCCCCGCTGCACCGCGACCGCCAGGCGGCGCGGATCGCGGTTCCCGTGGGCCTGGGTGACCAGGGGGTCGATCCCGAACACCGTCCCCATCCCGAAGAGGATGGTCCCGAACACCCAGAGCCTCCCCAGGGACGCCGCTCCGAGGGCGTTCACCCCCACGTGGCCGACCATGAGCACGTCCACCACTCCCATGAGCATGCTCGTGACCTGGGTGATCACCACCGGGGTAGCCAGCGAGACCAGTCTGCGCGCTTCGACTCGGGTTCTGGACATGATTCGGCACCGGATGGAAGGGGAGAATGGAGCCGCGCATCATACCAGAAACCGGACGGGCGGCCGGGCCCCGGGGGAGGAATGCGAAGCGGGAGGGTGGCGACCCTCCCGCTTCCGGAAACACGCCGGCGCCGGCCGGCCGGTTCAGCCGGTCATGCGTAGCGGGTCCAGCGCAGGATCTCCTGCACCGTGGGCTTCTTCCCGTACATGAGGATCCCCACCCGGTAGATCCGGGCCGCCACCCACACCATGAGCACCGAGAAGGCGCCGGTGATCCCGTAGGCGAGGAGGATCTGCCACAAGGGGGGCGTCTTGACCGCGATCCGGAGCATCATGAGGAGCGGGGTGAAGACCGGGACCAGCGACAGCACCACCGCCAGGGTGGAGTCGGGGTCGTTGATCACCGGCATCATGAACATGAACGGGGCCACCAGGAAGACGATGGCCACGCTGGCCAGCTGCTGCGCCTCCTGGGCCGAGTTGAACGAGGCCCCGATGCCGGCGTAGAAGCTGGCGAACATGAAGAAGCCGAGGAGGAACAGCACGAAGAAGTGCACGATCAGGGCCGGCGGGAGGACCGGGAGGCTGAAGTCCGCGGGCAGCCACGCGATGCTCGCCGCCACCGCGGGGGCGGTCACCACCGCCAGGGTGGCCATCCACACCGCGAGCTGGGTGAGCCCGGTGCAACAGATCCCGATGAGCTTTCCCATCATCAGCTCGAAGGGAGAGGCGGACGAGACCACCAGCTCCACCACCCGCGAGGACTTCTCCTCCAGCACCCCCTGCATCACCTGTTGCCCGTAGATGATGAGCACCATGTAGAGGAGGAGGAAGAGCACGTAGGCGAAGATGAATCCGGCCTCGCTCTTCTCCGCCCGGCTTCCCCTCTCGGTGAGCCGCACGGTGGAGATGTCGATCGATTTCTCCAGCCCCTGGATCCGTTCGGGGTCGAAGCCGGCCGCGATCAGCCGGGCGCGGCGCACCACGTCCGAGACCGCGTTGCCGAGCACCGCCTGGGTGGCGAAATTCGAGATGTTCTGGGCGTGGTACTCGACCCGGTCGGCTTCCAGCCCCTTCCTGTCCACCCAGAGCCAGGCGTCGATCTTCCCGGAGAGCACCTCCCGGTCCAGCTCCTTCCGCTGGGCCTCGGCGTCGGCGGCCGGCTCCACCACCTCCACCTGGATGGTGACCGCCTTCTTTCCCGACGCCGTGCGCTTGGCCAGGTCGTCGGCGAGCGGGCCGGCCACCGTTCCCGTCTCGTCCACCACCGCCAGCCGTTGCGCGGACTTGGCCTTGGACATGACCAGGGCCGGAACCACGGTCATGGCGAGGATGAACACCGGGAGCACGAAGGTGGCGAGCCAGAACCCCTTGGTCTTGACCCGGCTCACGTATTCCCGCTTCAGGATCACCAGAACCTTGTCAGCCCTCATTGCGCACCGCCTTGATGAAGATTTCCTCGAGCGTCGGTTCCTCGGACCGGAACTCCTGGACCTGCAGGAATTGCACCATCTCGCGAAGGACGTCGGAGCCGGCGACGCCGGGCCGGAGCAGGAGTCTCACGTCGCCGTTCCGTTGCACCACCTGTTCCACCCCGGGCACCGACTGCAGCCGGTCCATCTCGCCGGTGGCCACCACCCGGTAGCTGTTCCCCCCCTGCTCCTGCTTGATCGCCTTGAGTTCCCCGTCCAGCACCATGCGGCCGTGGGAGATGAGGCAGACGTGGTCGCAGAGCTTCTCCGCCTGCTCCATGATGTGGGTGGAGAAGAGGAGGGTGCGGCCCTCGCGCTTGTAGTCGTCCAGCACCTCCTTGAAAAGCTGCTGGTTGATGGGGTCGAGCCCCGAAAACGGCTCGTCCAGGATCACCACTTCCGGCTCGTGGAGAAGGGTGCCCACGAGCTGGATCTTCTGCTGCATCCCCTTCGACAGCTCCTCCACCTTCTTGGCCGCCCAGCCCGAGAGATCCAGCTTCTCCAGCCATGTCCCGATCCGGGGCAGGGCGTCGCGCTTCTTGAGCCCGTGGAGTTCGGCGAAGAAGACGAGGTGGTCGGTCACCGTCATCTTCCGGTAGAGCCCGCGCTCCTCCGGAAGGTAGCCGATCCGGTGGAGGTCGTCGGCGGTCCGGGGCCGTCCGAAGAAGAGGATCTTCCCGGAGTCGGGAGCGATGATGTCCATGATCATTCGGATGGTGGTGGTCTTGCCCGCTCCGTTGGGGCCGAGAAGCCCGAAGACGGTGCCTCCGGGCACCCGGAGCGAGACTCCGTCCACCGCGGTGAAGTCCCCGTAGGACTTCCGGATGTTCTCCAGTTCGAGGGTGATTTCCATGTTCGGGCCCTTCCGTGAGGACATGAGATTCCGGGATCGCAGGCGATCCGGGGCGACGGGCGAGGGGGGCCGGGATGCGGGATCGCGCGCCCGAGTGTCGGCGAGGCCGCGGCCGTGGTCAAGGTGGTCCCCCGGGCTCCGCCCGGGGTCAGGTGAGGTCGGCATGGCGGAAGTGCCTCCGGAGCACGCGGTGGAAGATGTCCTGCGAGATCACGAGGAGACCGAGGATCACCGCCGCCGAAACCGGACCGGGGAGCCTCAACCGTCCGGTGGGCCAGAGCCAGGCCCAGTAGCCCGCGAGGATCGGGAACACCGCCATCACGGTGATCGAGAACGGATGGAACCGGCGGCAGCCGCGGGAGTCGAACCGGGGGTAGCGGACGGAGATCCACTGGAGGAGCGGGAGGAAGATCAGGCTCCCCGCCAGGGCCCGGACCAGCCCCCCTCCCGGTTGGGGCGCTACCGCGGCCCCGGTGAAGGCGGTGAGGGCGATCGCGGTGCCCAGGAAGATTGCGGCCACCGCCACCACCAGCCCGAGGGCCTGGGCCAGGCTTCCCAACCAGGTGATCCGCGCCCGGTCGTCGCGGGAGAGCGGGTACGCCCAGCCCGGCCGCAGGGTGAACGCGCTGTTCACCGAGTAGATGAGGAAGCCGTAGGAGATGCACCAGTACACCATCCAGGCCGAGACGTGGCTCTCTTCCACCCGGGAAGGAACCAGGAGTATCCCGAGCGCGAACGTCCGCACCGCTTCCCGGACGGTGCCGGCGTCTTGGGACGCCCCCACCAGGGCCAGGAGCGCCACGAAGCCCAGGGTGGCGAAGGCCAGGATCACCGTCCGGGCCACTTCGCCGCCCCGGAGACCCCGGCTGTTCTGGTAGCTGATCGCCCGGATCCAGCGATAGGGGCTCGTTCCGGGGCGGCCGCCCGTCCAGACCCCGCGCGCCTCGCCCAGCGGCTCGTCCAGCGACTTCGGTTTGAGGATGCCGAGCGCGGGGAGGACCGCCCCCCCCGCCCGGGCCAGGTGCCGCGACGGTTGGTCCCGGGCGGCGGTCCGGGTGAAGCACCACGCGATGATCGCCGCCGCCGCTCCCAGGCAGGCCGGGACCGCCGCCCAGGGGTCCCGGCCGAGGAATCCGGCGACCGGATCCACCCAGAGCCACAACGCGGTCCCCGCCGCCAGGGGGAGTAGCCCTCCCGGGCCCCGGTCCAGGGTGCGGGCGAGAAGAACGCCGCACGAGAAGGCGAGGGCGGCGAGCGCCAGGGCCTCGGGAGGGGAGAGCGGCCCGCCCAGGAAGGCATAGCCGGCGGCCTCCACCAGCAGGAACAGCCCTCCCACCGAGACCAACGACTCCGCCAGCCGGCGGCGGGCGCGGGGGAGGGTGAAGCTGAACCAGGCGTGCTGCACCTCGCCCAGCACCACGCGGCCCAGAAGGTATCCCGCGAAACCGGAAACGGTGAGGAGCGCCAGGTGCAGGAACCGGCCCCACGCCTCCACCGGCTGTCCGTTCACCGAGAGCGCCCGGAAGTGAATCACCGCCACCGGCACGTGCTTGAGCGGCAGGGTGATCCCGTCCATGGGATGGGCGCGGCCGAACACCGCCTCGTGCAGCACGAAGAACCAGAGGAGGAGAAAGGGCGCCATCACGAACCAGTAGAGAACCGACCATCTCCGGTAGAGGCGCCACTGGAAGGGGGAGCGCATCACACCTTCTCCTCCAGGAAGAGGGGAAACATGCGCTCCAGGTTGAGCGGACGCTCCACCACCTCGGCCCGGTAGCGCTCGCGGAAGCCGGCGAGGCCCCCGTCGGCGTCCCGAACGTAGACCCGCGCCTCGAAGCTCGTCCCCTCGTGGCGGAGGACGTAGGGTTCGTCGAAGTAGACGGGTAGCTTCCCCTCGCGGGAGGTGACCAGCCATTCCGAGAACCGTTCCTGGAGCGCGTCCAGGGGCTCGTCGACCCGGAGCCGGCCCTCGTGCAGGCAGATCACGCGGTCCACCACCCGCTCCACGTCGCGGAGCACGTGGGAGGAGATCACCACGGTGAGGGCGGAGCCGTCCAGGAAGCCGAGGAGGATCTGGAGGAGCTGCTCGCGGGCGATGGGATCGAGCGCGCTCACCGGTTCGTCCAGGATGAGGAGTTCGGGGTGATGGCAGACCGCGAGGATGATGCCGAGCTTCTGGGCGTTGCCGGGGGAAAGGGCGCCCACCCGCGCCCGCTTGTCCAGGTCGAGCTCACGCAGGAGCCTCGCTTCCAGCGGCAGGTCCCACCGGAGGTAGAACGAACCCACGAAACGCAGGTGCTGCTCCACCGACATCCATCCCAGAAACCGGTTCTCCTGGTGCACCACCCCGATCCGCTCCAGTTCGGCGGGGCCGAGCGCGGCCGCGTCCCGTCCCAGGGTCCGGCAACTTCCCGAGGTGGGGAGCTGGAGCCCGATGAGGTGCCGGAGCAGCGTGGTCTTGCCGCAGCCGTTCCGGCCCACCAGGCCCACCACGCTTCCGGCGGGGGCGGAGAGGGTGATCCGGTCCAGAGCGACCACGCTCCCGAACTTCTTGGTGAGATCGACGGTCTCGAACGCGGGGTGCGCGCCGGGACCGGGGGCCGGGCCGAGGGGTTCGATGTTCATGAGGATGCCTCCACATCCCGGCCGTCGCCGGATTCGTCCGGGGTCCCGCCGGGGAAGCCGTTGCCTTCGGGCTCCTCCAGCAGATCCCGGAAGGCGCGCAGCGCCTCCTCGGGAGGGATACCGAGCTGGCGCACCACCACCACGGTGGAGGCCAGGCTTTGCTTCAGCTGTTCCATCCGCTCCGCCTCCTGGGTTCGAGCGGCCCGTTCCGGGACCACCAGGGGAAGTCCCGGCCGCCGGGCCACCACCCCTTCCCGTTCCAGGAGTCCATAGGCCTTGCTCACGGTCATGGGGTTCAGACCCAGGTCCGCGGAGAGGGCCCGGGTGGACGGCAGCTCCTCTCCCGGGCGCAGCAACCCGCTGGTGACGTGGAACTTGATCTGGTCCATGAGCTGGCGGTACATGGGCACGCCGCTATGGGGATCGAGCACGATGAGCATTGAGGCTCCCGGGTCCGTAGTGTATTAGTGACTATATACACCAGGGCGACCAGGGGCAAGTTCGAAATTCCTGGTGAAACATTTCGGACAAAACGAGTAGGCTGGGAGTAGGGGTCGGCACGCATTTAGCCTGCTATCGCCTTGTCGCGCCGGTACTAGTCAGCTTTGTAGGATGCATTTTTCCGTCGGCGCCGACACGGAGGTGAAAACATGGATACCCAGGTCGTCAAGTCCCTGACCGGCCGCGTTGCCCTCGCCTCGCATCCCCCCACGTCCTCGGCCGTCCCCGAGGAGGAGCCCCGGGAGCCGGTCACCCGTCCCGAACCGGTCCGGCTGGTGGTCGCCGACGACCAGCGGGTGGTGCTCCAGGCCCTGGAGCTTCTCCTCGACACGGAACCCGATCTGGAAGTGGTGGGGACGGCCGCCGACGGGCTGGAGGTTCCGGGCATGGTCTCCGGGCTCGCCCCGGACGTGCTGGTGGTGGACTACGCGATGCCGGGGCTGGACGGGCTCGAGATCACCCGCAAGGTGACCCGCCGTCGCCCGGACACCCGGGTGGTGATCCTCTCCACCCTCACCCAGGAGCGGCACGTGGCCGAGGCCCTGCGCGCGGGGGCGTTGGGCTACGTGCTCAAGAAGTCCCATGCCGGGGAGCTCCTGGAGGCGGTGCGGCAGGCGTCGCGGGGACAGCACTACCTGAGCCGGCCTTACTCGGATCGGGGACTTTCGGTCTTCCTGGAGATGGCGCGCCATCCTGCCGAGGACCCGTACGATTCCCTGACCGAGCGGGAGCGGGAGGTCTTCCACCTGGTGGCCGAGGGGCATACCAGCGTCGAGATCGCCAAGCGGCTCTTCATCAGCCCGCGGACCGTCGAGAGCCATCGGGCGAGCATGTTCCGCAAGTTGAACCTGAAGGGCCAGAGCGATCTCGTCCGCTTCGCGGTGCGGCGGGGGCTTCTGGCGCTGGATGGGGAGAACGAGTGAGCCTGCCGGGGGGCGCCGTTTCCGCTTCCCCCGGCCGCCCGATCTCGATCATCGTTCCCCCCGAGATGTGCGGCGAACTCCCCCGCATCCTGGCTCGCCTGGCCGGCGGCGAACGGGTTGAGCAGTACCACGCGGTCCGATCGCGCAAGGACGGGACCCGGGTCCACATCTCGTTGACCGTCTCCCCGGTCTACGGTCCCGGCGGGGAGGTGGCCGGGGCCTCGGCCATCGGTCGCGACGTGACCGAGGAACGCCGGCTGCAGGGTCAGCTCATCCAGACCCAGAAGATGGAAGCGGCGACTGATCCTCGAGGACGCGGGGCCCGGGGAAGACCGATCGCTTCCCGGCGCGACCGGCCGGCCGGCGGCGCTCCGAACCCGGCCGGGTCCGGCTCTTTGAGGGACCGCTAGAACTCGATTCCTTTTCGCGCCGGTATCCCGCGGGTGAAGGGATGGCGGACCTCGCGCATCTCGGTCACGAGATCGGCCCGGGCCAGGATCGAGGGGCCGGCGTCGCGACCGGTGAGCACCAGCTCCATCCCCGCCGGTTTGAGATCAAGGAGCGCCAGCACCTCCACCTCCGGCACCAGGCCGTAATCCACCGCGCACAGGATCTCGTCCAGGATCACCAGGTCGTGGCGGGCGGCGCGCAGGAGCGCGCCCGCTCGCTCCATGCCCGCGGCGGCCGGGCCGAGGTCCTCGGGATCGGGTTCCCGCCACTTCACGAAGCTCCGCCGACCGTACTGCTCGAACTCGAAGCCGGGCACGCGGCGCAGCGCGAGAAGCTCGCCGTACTCCGGGTCCCCCTTCATGAACTGGAGGAGGAACACCCGGAACCCGTGGCCGGCGGCGCGAAGCCCCAGGCCCACCGCGGCGGTGGTCTTGCCCTTGCCGTCCCCGGTGTAGACCTGGATCAACCCCGGCCCGAACCGCTCCCGCGGCGCGCGATCGCCCATCGATCTCCTCCCTTCCTCACCCCGCCGGCTCGAACCCGAACCCGGGCCGGCCGGAGGGGTGGAGCACGCCGCCGCGCAATTCCACCGCCCCCGCCGAAGGATCGCCGATCAGCCCCAGGTGCCCGTCCAGGTCCGCGTAGACCACGTTGGGACGGGCGAGCGCGAAGTGGAGGCCGGCGGAGATGGCGAGCGCGGCCTCGTCCATGCAGCCCACCATGACCTCGAGGCCGGCGGAACGCGCGACCGCGTTGATCTGGAGCGCCTCGGAGATCCCCCCCACCTTCATGAGCTTCACGTTCACCATGTCCGCCAGCTCGCGCCGGGCCAGGTTGTAGACGTCGCGGAGCGTCATCAGGCTCTCGTCGGCCATGACCGGGATCGGCACCTGGCTGGTGACCCGGCCCATGAGATCCGGCTCGCCCCGCGGGGTAGGCTGCTCCAGGATCTCGATCCGCGCCTCGCGCACCCCGGCCACGAACCGCAAGGCCTGGTCCACGGTGTAGCCCTGGTTGGCGTCGAAGCGCAGCTCCACCGCGTCTCCCACCGCCTCGCGCACCCGCCGCACCCGGGCGATGTCCAGGTCCACGTCGAGGCCCCCCTTGAGCTTGATCCGCCGGAACCCCTCGGCCACGCGGCCGCGGGCGCGGGCCACCGTCTCCGCCTCGGGGAGGATGCCGACGGTGACCGAGGTCTCGATGGAGGTGCGATACCCCCCCAGGAGCTTCCAAACCGGCACTCCCGCCGCCTTCCCCAGGATGTCGAAGAGCGCCATGTCCAGGCCGGCCAGGGCGGCGGGGCGGAACTCCATGCCGCTCCGCACCCTCTCCAGGAGAAACGTCCAGCGGAGGGGATCCTCGCCGGCCAGGCCGGGGGCGAACACCGAGGCCGCGGCCTCCAGCACCGACTCGGGGGTCTCTCCGGTCACCGCGAAGTCGGGGGCGGAACACCCGAACCCGGTCGGCCCGGCGTCGGTCTCCACCCGCAGGAACACGTTCACCGTGCGCTCCACCGCCTCGTAGGCGATGGCATAGGGCTCGGTGAGTTCCATCTCGACCGGCCATGCCTCCACCCGGGTGATCTTCATGGGGGAATCGTCAGCGGCGGGTGTAGTGGATCTCGTCCAGGCTCATCCCCTTGATGTCCTCGACCAGCTCCACCAGGTTCTTCACCATGATCGCCCACATCCGCTCGCCCTTCTCCCGGCTGGCCTTGGTCGGATCGCCCATGATCCCGCTGGCCGAGAGCCGCGAGGTGCGCGCGTACCAGCTCACGCTGTGGCTGGAGGTGAACTCCAGGTAGCGGTTGGAGAACCGGGGCACCATGCGCTTGGCCTTGGCCAGATCGACCAGGTCCGGCCGCACCGCGAGGGTGGTGCTGGTCTCGATTTCCCCCGCGTGCACGTCGTTGGGGGTCTCGGTGAGGGCGTTGATCTCGGAATCGCTCGACTCCCCGGTGTCCACGCAGGTGAAGATCTGGGCGTCGCGGTTGATCATCTGGGCCGCGAATTGGAGCGCGGGGGAGTTGCCGCCGTGGCCGTTGACGATCACGAGCTTGGTGACGCCGTTTCGGGCCGCGCTCATTCCCACCTCGAAAACCAGCCGGGAGAGCGCCTCGGGGCTGATGCTCAGGGTCCCCTTGAAGTCGTCGTGATGGTACGAGACCCCGTAGGGGATGAGGGGGAGCACCAGCGGCCGGGGCTCGCTGCAGCCTCGCGCCACCTCGCGCGCGAGGTAGTCGGCGTCGAAGGCGTCGGTGTCCAGCGGCAGGTGCGGGCCGTGCTGCTCGATGGAGCCCACCGGGAGGAGCGCCACGTCCACCTGCTTCAACCGGGCTTCGGCCTGGGGCCAGTTCATCATCCCGAGCACGAAGTCCCGGTCCCCGGCGCCCGCGCCGGCGCCCCCCCCGGGAAGGGCGGGGGCGGCGAAGGGATAGGGACGCTCCCGGTCGGGGTCGTTGAGCGGGTCGAACTCGATCCACATGCGGCCGCTCTTGCGCGCGGCCCCCCGGGCGTGTTCCAGGTAGATCCGGTAGAGGGGCTCGCGGAGCTCCACCGGCATCGCGTTGGCCGGCGCCCGGTCCCGGTCGAACCGGAGCATGAGCACCTCGGGATGCTCCTTGGCGGTGAAGGCGGCGCCGGTGGTCCCGACCAGCCCCTTCTCCTTGAGCAGGAACGCCAGCTCCTGGGCGTCCTCCGCGTCCTGGGCCACCCCCTTGGCCGCGATCGAGGCCAGGCTGCTCTTCACCTGCTCGGGGCCGTAGCCGCAGCGGGCGGGGTCGGCCCCCAGCACCGCGAGCATGGACACGATCCGCCGGCACTTTTCGCACGACCCGCACGGCCGCACCCGTTCCCCCTCCATGTGGGCGGCGTGGCACGACACCTGGTCCTTCTGGAGTTCGGGATACCGCTCGGTGAGGATCTTCTGGATCAGGAGTTCCGACAGGTGGCGAAGGATGGAGAACTGCGCCACCCGCCAGCCCTTGCGGCCGAAGTAGCGGCTGAGCGCGGTGTCGAAGTACACGCTCTGGTCGTAGAGCCCGTCGTAGTGGGGGACGCCGTCCCGGGTCATGCGGCGGGTGGTGTCGTACTCGTCCCCGATCACCAGCCGCCCCAGGCCGCGCTTCCTCATCACCGGAAGCGCCCCGAACAGGAACACCGCCACCGTCCAGAGCCGGACCGGGTACTCGTCGGCGCGCACCTTCTGGAAATCCGGCCGCACGAACGGGAGGCGCCGGGCCATCCAGGCGAAGAGGCGGTCGGAGTTGGTCCACACCCGCGAGGTGGTCCGCGGCGTGGCCGCGGCCAGGCTCCGGTGGGCGTTGAGCGCGGTGAACCAGTGCTTGCCCGACTCGTTCACGAACACCGCGTGCGCGTCCTTGCCCAGCTCCCCCAGGAGCCCGTAACTCAACAGGCTGTCCTTGCCGCCGCTGGAGAGCACCGCGTACCGGTTGGGGTCGGCGGACCACGGGCGGGGCCGTGGGGCCTTGGCGGCCCCGTCCGAGGCCTCGGGGAAGGTGAGCGCGGCCTGGAGGTAGCTCTCACGCTCCTCCGCCCGGAACCCCGACGCCCCCTCCACCAGGAGCGGGTTCGGCTCCAGGAGCTTCTTCACGTAGATCTCGCGGGCGGTGTTCTGGGCCATGTCGGCCAGGAACCGCCGGTCGGCGCGGTCGAAAGGCCCGTGGAAGACGATCTCCCGCGCGAACAGCCCGTAGTTGAGCGCGAGCTGTGCGGTGACCATGGCGGCCAGGTTCGCCGATTCGGGGTCGGCGGGGTCGAAGACGTCCTCCTCGTACCGGTAGATGAGGTCCAGGGTCTCGCTCTCCTTGCCCCGCTCCACCGTGTAGGGGGTGATCACCCGCCGCTTCTCCAGCCGGGGCGGGCCCACCACGACGCGGTCCCACACCAGGACCCGGGCCAGGGCGTTGCCGCCGGCCGGGCCCTTCCCGCGGTCGGCGGCGCGGCGGCCGGGGGAAGCGTTCCGGGATTCGCCGCGGCGGTCGGGACCGCGCCGGCGGTTCTCGGTCATGGGCGTCCCGCCTTCCCCCGGGCCCGGAGCGGGGCCAGCGCCTCCACCACCCGGCCCGCCCCGTCGCGGAGCACGTCCACCGCCGGGAGCCCGGTGGCGCGGGTCAGCTCGGCGCAAACGGCGGGAATCTCCTCCGGGCGCAGCCCTTCGTGGTTCACCGTGATCGCCGCCACCTTTCGTTTCGAGAGGATCTCGAGCGCGCGGATCTGGACCTCCACCGGGTCCATGGCGTAGCCGGGGAAGCCGTCGTACTCGAGCCGCGCCGGGGCGTGCTGGAGCACGATGGCGTCGGGGCGGGCCGCGGCCAGGATCTCGTACCCTCCCGGATAGGCGGGGTTCATGAGGCTGCCCTGGCCCTCGATGATGAGCACCGCGGCCCCGGTCTCGCGCCAGGCGGAGTGGACCGCGTGCTCGATCTCGCCGGAGAGGAAGTCGTTCACCAGGGAGTCGAGGATGATCCCGAACCGCACCCCCTGCATCCAGGCGGTCTGGCCGGTGCCGATCACCTCGGCGTGGACGCCGAGGGCGGCGTAGGCGTCGGCCAGCACCCAGGCGGTGGTGCGCTTGCCCACCGCCGAGTCGGTGCCGAGAACCGCCACCGTGAACGCGGTCACCTCCTCGATCTTTCCGCTGAAGAAGTGGAGGTCCTTCCGGGGAGGGGGCTTCCGTACGTCCCGCAGGGCCACTCCCCGGGCCGAGGCCCTGGCCGCGATCTCCGGGTCTTCGGAGAGGAAGTCGTGGAGGCCGGAGTCCACGTTCAGCCCCGCGTCGATCGCCTCCAGCACCGCCTTCCGCCCCTCGGGGGGAAGGCGGCCCCCGTCGGGGGCGAGCCCGATCACCAGGTGGGTGGCGGGCTCCGGCGCCGCGGCCAGGGCCTCGGAGAGCGATCCCAGGACCGGGATGCCGGCGGGGCGCCCGTCGAGGATCCGCCCCGCGTCCTCCCCGGCCCGGGACGGGTCCACCACCGAGAGCACCCGGTAACGGGCAGTGCGGCGGACGAGCCCATGGGCGGTCTTCCCGTTGGGGGTGCCGAAGGCGCCCCCGCACCAGACGATCGCGTTCCCCTCGGGAAACGCGCGGGGCGCGGCCCCGGTGGTTCCGTTCATATCTTCCTGCCGGTGAGGACCACCACGTAGCGGTCGGGGGCCAGGGGTTCCCGCGCGTGGCGGTCGAGAAGGGCGATGAGGCCGGCGGTGGAGGCGGGAAGCGCGTTCAGCCCTTCGGTGGCGCTCACCTTGCGCGCCCAGCCCAGCATGGCCTTGTCGCTGCCGTAGGACGCCCAGCCCCCGGTGTCCCGGATCGCGTCCAGGGCGTAGTCGCCGTCGATGGAGTGCCAGTTGATGAGCGGCTCGTTGACCGGGGTCTCCTTCACCACCGCCGGGCGCAGGTCCTCGCAGTAGGTGAGGTTCTTCACGAAGGCCTGGACGATGGGGTTCTTGCCGAACGAGGACCCCGCGATCATGCGCGGGATGCGCGAGGTCTTGCCGCGGCGGTGGAGGCTCAGGAAGCCCTTGTAGATCCCGGCCAGGGTGGTGCCGTTCGAGACCGGAACCGCCACCGCGGCGGGGGCGTCGCGAAGCTCGTCGTAGATCTCGTAGGCGATCTCGCCGTAGGCGCGAAGCTGGAGCGGGGTGTTGGGCCCGCCGGGGTTCGCGTCGTAGAACTCCTCCCGCTCGGCGCGCGCCTGCGACTCCGCCACCGCCGCTTCGTAGTCTCCCTCCACCCGCTCGACCTCCGCTCCCTGGCCTCCGATCTCCTGCAGCCGCTTGGAGTGGTAACCGGTCGGGATGTAGATCACGCAACGCAGCCCGGCGAAACGGGCCGCCACCGCCAGCGCCGCTCCGAAGTTCCCGCAGGTGGCGACGGTGATGGTGTCGAACCCCCGGCGGAGCGCGTCCATGACCTGGGCGAAGGCGATCCGGTCCTTCTGGCTCCCGCTCGGGTTACCCCCCTCGAACTTGAGGAAGATCTGCCGGAGTCCCACCTCGCGCTCGATGTTGCGGGCGCGGGTGAGCACGGTGTCGCCCACCTCCGACTCGAAGATGTCCTCGTAGGCCTCGATCCGCTCCTCGATGTCGCGGGTGGGATCCGCCGCCACCCGCTGCTGGTTGTCCAGCCTCGGGTCGATGAGGGGGGATTGGGACGCCGCTTCGTCGAGGAGCGCCGCGGAGAGGTCGACGGCGCTTCCGTTCCCTCCCGAGGCCTCGGCAGCCGGGTCGGGGACCTCTCCGGGATCGCGTTCGGTGGCCATGGCAAGGAGTCTATGCGCCCGGCGCGCACCGGGGAAGGGGCGTCGGGGAGGGGCCGGAATCGCGAAGGGGGGCCGGCGGCGGCCCCCCCTCGTGTTCGTGAACGGAAATCCGGCCGGGTCTACTTGTTGGCGTTGGGGTTGACCACCGCGCACAGGAAGTAGATGCCGGTGTCGATCTTCGCCGCCAGCGGCGCGCCTCCCGGCATCGTCATGTCGAGGAGCGCGAGGGCGTCGGCCTCGGACTTGATGGGAAGGTGGCTCGCGTAGGCCGCGCTCACCGCCGCGTTGGCGGCCGGGTCGCTGCCGTAGGCCGGAATGATCGCGTACACGTGCCAGAGCGGCGAGTACTCGCCGTGGCCCGGGCTCGAGGGGACCGAGTCCAGGACGTGGTCGTGATAGTCGGTGAAGTCGATGCCGTTGCCCTCGTGGTCGCAGGGATTGCACTGAGGCGGATTGACGCCCATGTTCTCCCAGCCGATCGGGTACACGATCTCGTAGAGGTCGGCCTGGGCCCCCCGGGGAGCATGATTCGGCACCTCGATGGCGTTGATCAGGTAGGTATTGCCGTCGGCATAGGCTTCCTCATAGCCGGGCTTGGCCTGGGGCTGGAGGGTGGCGCCCAGGGCGGGGGCGCCGGACGCGGGCTGAGTGGGGGTATCGGAGCTGGAACAGGCGGACAGCGCCGCCATGCCCAGGACCGCGCAGAGGGTGAGGAACTTCATGATCTCTCCTCGGCCGGAGCGGATGCGCCTCCGGCCCTGTTGCAATTCCATGTTGTCGGTGAACGGTGGGAATCGAACCCGACAAGAATAGTCCCCGATCCGGGCGCTTTCAACCGCCTCCCGTAGATCCTCGCAGCCACCGCCGCCCGGCGCGCTCCGGGGAAATTCATCACTCCCCCGGTCACTTTCTGCTTGCATATTCATGCGCATAACATGATGATCTTGCGCATTCTTTCTGGGGGAGGCCGGCCGCCGCCCGGCCCGGCCCCAAGCCCCAGGCCACGGGGAGACCCATCGTGCCCGAACGCCGCGAAAGCTGGGAAGAGCGCTGGGAGGCGATCACGGACCTCCTCCACGGGGAGGCGGTCCGGAGCCAGGTCCAGCTGGTCAAGCTTTTGAAAACAAAAGGGTTCAAGGTGACGCAATCCAGCGTCTCCCGCGACCTGACCGAGATGGGGGTGGTCAAGGCGGAGGGGCGCTATCTCCCCGCCGAAGCCCTGTCCGCCGACGGCGCCGTGCCGCCGGGGCTGGCCGAGCTGGGGGGGTTCCTGCTGGGCTCGGCCCCCTCGGGGGCGAACCTCCTGGTGATCAGGACCACCACCGGGGCGGCCTCCTCGGTGGCCCTGGCCCTGGACCGCGCGGGGTGGCCGGAGGTGGTCGGGACCATCGCCGGGGACGACACGATCTTCGTCGCGGTCGCGGGGCGACCGCAGCAAGCCCGGGTGGCCGCCCGGCTGGAGCGGCTGAGAAAGGAAACGCGCAATGGCTGAGCTTCTTTCCGCGCCCGGGACCGGACCCGGCGCCGCCTCGGACCGGCCCCGGATCGTGCTCGCCTATAGCGGCGGGCTCGATACGTCTTTCCTGGTGCCGTGGCTCCGGGAGCATCACGGGGCCGAGGTGATCGCGGTCACCGTGGATACCGGCGGCCTGGACCCCGCCTCCCGCGAGGCGCTGGCGGCGCGCGCCCGGGCCCTGGGGGCGGCGGGCCACCGTTCGGTGGACGCCCGGGCCGCGTTTTTCCACGAGACGATCCGGTACCTCATCATGGGGAACGTGCTGCGCGGGCACCTCTATCCGCTCTGCGTGGGGGCCGAGCGCGGGCTCCAGGCCCGGATGGTGGCCGAGGCCGCGCGGGATCTCGGCGCGACCGCGGTCGCCCACGGCTCCACCGCCGCCGGCAACGACCAGGTGCGGTTCGAGGTCGCGCTCCGGACCCTGGCCCCGGAGCTGGAGATCCTGGCTCCGGTCCGCGACCACGGCTTCAGCCGCGCGGACGAGACCGCGTTCCTGGCCGGTCGCGGCATCGACTGGCCCGCGGACCGGGCCGCCTACTCGGTCAACGCCGGGCTCTGGGGCACCACCATCGGCGGTCGCGAGACCCACGACACCGTGGAGTCGCTTCCCGAGGGCGCCTGGGTGCTGACCCGCGGCGCCTTCGACCCGCCCCGGCCGGCGGAGCGGCGCACGGTGGCGTTCGAGCGCGGCGTCCCGGTCGCGCTGGACGGCGAGGCGCTGGAACCGGTGGCGCTGATCGAACGGCTGAACGCGCTCGGCGGCGGCTTCGGGATCGGCCGGGGAATCCACCTCGGCGACACCATCTTCGGGCTCAAGGGACGGGTGGCCTTCGAGGCTCCCGCGGCGGCGATCCTCATCGCGGCGCACCGGGAGCTGGAGAAGCTCACCCTCACCGGCCGGCAGCAGCGGGTGAAGGACGGGCTCGCCGTCGTCTACGGCGACCTGGTCCACGAGGGGCAGGCCCTGGAACCGGCGTGCCGCGACATCGAGGCCCTCTTCATCCGGTCCCAGGAGCGGGTGACCGGGGCCGTCCACCTCACCCTCCGCCCCGGGAGCGTGTTCGTGGACGGGGTCTCCTCTCCTTTCTCGCTGAAGCGCGCCTCGCGCGGGGTCTACGGCGAGGCGGCCGGTGAATGGAGCGCGGCCGACGCCCGCGGGTTCGCCCGGCTCTCCGCCCTCCCCGGCATGCTCCACGCGCGGGCGGGCGCGCCGGGGAACGGCGCCCGCGAGGCGGCGGCCGCGGGCGGCGGGGCCTCGGTCCGGGACGCGGCGGGCGCGGCGAAGGCGGCGGAGGCGGCGGACGGGGGGGCGAAGTGAAGCGCGCCCTCCTCGACAAGATCGGCTCGGTGACCCTCAACTGCCGGCTCTCGCGCGAGGTGCGGCTCTCCTCCGAGATCCCCGCGGTGGAAGGCGGGGTGGTCGCGGTGCGGGTGCTGACCTCCAAGAGCACCTACGACCTGATCGAGCTTCCCTCCGGGCGGTTCTCCAAGGTGAAACCCGGCGACGTGGTGGCGGGGGCGCTCGGGCACCGCAAGGCGCTTTTCGGCTACTCCGGGCATCTCCCGGAGTCGGTGAAGCCCGGGGACCGCGTGCACATCCTCAACACCGGCGGGGTGATCGGGATCTGCGACGCGGTCAACCCCGACCTCGGCCGTCCCTTCGAGTGCGAGGTGCTGGGGCAGGTGCTGGCGTTCCCGTTCCTGGGGGAACGGGTCGGCCGCCCCGCGCACATCGGCCAGGGGGCGCTCCCGGTGGACGGGGTGCTCGACACCCGCGGCATCCCGGTGGTGGCGGTGGTCGGCACCTGCATGAACGCGGGCAAGACCCAGGCCGCGTGCGCGCTCATCCAGGCCTTCACCCATCGCGGGCTCACCGTGGCCGCGGGGAAGGCGACCGGGGTCTCGCTCCGGCGCGACGTGCTGGCCATGGAGGACGCGGGGGCGCGGAAGACGCACGTCTTCACCGACATGGGGGTCGTGACCACCACCCCCGAGGTCGCGCCGGGGGTGGCCCGGGCGCTCCTGACCCAGCTCGCCGCTTCCGCCCCGGACGTGATCGTGCTGGAACTCGGCGACGGGCTCATGGGGCTCTACGGGGTGGACGCGATCCTGGACGATCCGGGCCTCCGGGAGTCGTTCGGGGCGGTGGTGCTGGCCGCCAACGACCCGGTGGGGGCGTGGGGCGGCGTCCGGGTGCTGCGGGAGCGGCACGGACTCCGGGCCCATGCCGTCACCGGACCCGCCACCGACAACTCCGCCGGCACCAAGCTCATCCTGCGCGAGACCGGGGTTCCCGGCATGAACGCCCGCACCGAGCCCCGGGAGCTGGCGGAGGCGGTGCTCGCGCAGCTGGGGATCGACGCCCCGGCCCGGGAGGCGACCGGTGTCTGAGCCGCGGCCGGCCGGCGCCATCCTGGTTCCGCCCCGGGCGGAGACCGTCCCCGCGGTGATTCTGGGGGGAACCGGTTACGTGGCCGGGGAACTCCTGCGGATCCTGGCCGGACACCCGGTGCTGGCGCCGCGAACGGTGGTCTCGAGGAGCCGCGCGGGGGAACCGGTGGTGGCGGCGTTCCCGCACCTGGCGGGGGTCGGGCTCGAGGCGCTCCGGTTCGAGCCGCCCGAAGCGGCCGCCGACGCTCTCGCCGGCGGCGCGCCGGCGGCGATCTTTGCGGCCACCCCCCACGGCGAGACCGCGGGGATGCTGGACGCGCTCCTCGCCCGCGCCGGCGCCGGGACGCACGCGGTGGACCTCTCCGCCGACTTCCGCTTCGCCGACCCGGCGCGGTTCGAGTCGGTCTACGGCCGGCCCCACCGGGCGCCGGCCCGGGCGGCGGAGTTCATCTGTGCGGTTCCGGAGCACGCCCGGGGCGCGACCACGCCGCACGCCGCCCAGCCGGGCTGCTTCACCACCGCGGCGACCCTGGCCGCCTATCCCTTCTTCGCCCTCGGCCTCGCCGGGGGGACGGTGTTCGTCTCCGCGGTGACCGGCAGCTCGGGAAGCGGGCGCGCGCCCGGCCCGGGGACCCATCATCCGGACCGGCGGAGCGACCTTTACGCCTACTCGCCGCTCGCGCACCGGCACGAGGCCGAGATGCGGATGCTCCTGGGGGCAGCCCGGGGTGGGGCCGAACCCGAAGTCGAGTTCGTGCCCCACTCCGGCCCCTTCGTCCGGGGAATCCATGCCACCGTCCGGTTGGAGCTCCGGGATCCGATCCCGGCGGCGGCGCTGGTGGAGGCGGTGAACGGGTTCTATGCCGGGAGCCCGTTCGTGGCCGCGACCGCGGCCCCGCCGCGCCTCACCGAGGTCGTCGGGACCAACCGGTGCCGGCTCGGAATCGCCTCCCGCGGCCGGACGGCGGTGGTGACCTCGGTGATCGACAACCTGGTGAAGGGGGCGGCGGGGGGCGCGGTGCAATGGATGAACCGCCTGCTGGATCTGCCCGAGGACGCCGGACTCCGGTTTTCCGGGCTGGGGGTGTACTGAACGTGAGCGATCTCGCCACCGCGCGGCCTTCCGCGCTCCTCGACGTCTACGCGCAGCTCGATCTGGAGCCGGTCCGGGGGGAGGGGCCGTATCTCTACACCGCCGCCGGCGACCGCTACCTGGACTTCTACGGCGGCCACGCGGTGGCGCTTTTGGGCTACGGCCATCCCGCGCTCACCCAGGCCCTCGACGCGCAGGCGCGGGCGCTCCACTTCCAGAGCAACGCGGTGCCGATGGCGGTCCGCGAGCGGGCGGCGGAGGCGCTCCTGCGCTTCGGTCCCGCCGGGCTCGACAAGGTCTTCTTCGTGAACTCCGGGGCCGAGGCCAACGAGAACGCCCTCCGGATCGCTTTCCGCGCCACCGGCCGCGCGCAGGTGGTGGCGGTGGAAGGGGCCTTCCACGGGCGCACCGCGGGGGCGGGGGCGGCGACCTGGGGAAGCGGGCGGTGGTACGGATTTCCCGGTGCGCCCTTCACGGTCACCCACGTGCCGTTCGACGACCCCGAGGCCCTGGAGGCCGCGGTGACCGGCGAGACCGCCGCGGTCCTGGTGGAGCCGGTGCAGGGGGTGGCGGGGGCGCGCGGGATGTCCCCCGCTTTTCTCGCCCGCGCCCGCAAGGCCACCCAAGAGCGCGGCGCGATCCTCATCTTCGACGAGGTCCAGTGCGGCATGGGCCGCACCGGCCGGCCCTTCGCCGCCCAGGCCTTCGGGATCGTTCCCGACGTCCTGACCGCAGCCAAGGGGCTGGCCGGCGGATTCCCGGCGGGGGCGGTCCTGGTTTCCGGCGCCCTCGCCTCGGGGATCGGCCGCGGCGACCTCGGGAGCACTTTCGGCGGCGGCCCCATGGCCGCCGCCCTCATCCTGGCGGTGATCGCGACCATCGAGCACGACGCCCTCCTCCCGCGCGTCCGACGGCTTTCGGCGCGCCTCAAGCGGGAGTGCCTCACCGGTCCGGTCACCGCCGTTCAAGGCCTGGGCTACCTCCTGGGACTCCGCACCCGGGTGCCGGCCCCCGACGTCCTGGCCGCCCTCCGCGACCGGGGCATTCTGGCCGGAGGAAGCGCCGACCCGCACGTGGTCCGGCTTCTTCCTCCTCTTGTCATCGAGGACGAGCACGTGGACACCCTCGTGCGCGCCCTCGGGGAGATCTGACATGCGCACGTTTCTCGACCTCGGCGATCTTCCCGACCACCGCCTGGAGGCGGTGCTGGAGCGCGCCCGCGATCTGGAATCGCGACCCCTGAGCCACGCCCTGCGCGGCCACACCGTGGGGCTCGTGTTCATGAACCCCTCGCTCCGCACCCTGGCTTCCATGGAGGCGGGGGTGGCCCAGCTCGGCGGGCGGAGCTTCGTGATCACCCCCGGCCAGAGTTCGTGGCAGCTCGAGACCCTGGACGGAGCGGTGATGGACGGCGCCGCGGTGGAGCACGTCCGCGAGGCGATCCCGGTCCTCGCGCAGTACGCCACCGCACTCGGGGTACGCTGCTTCGCCAAGGGGGAGAACCTGGAAGAGGACCTGGCCGACCCGGTGATCCGGAAGATGGCCGCGCTCTCGCCGGTTCCCTTCGTGAACCTGGAGTCGGCGATCTCGCACCCCTGCCAGGCGCTGGCCGACTGGAAGACCCTGGAGGACTACAACGTCCCCCGTTCCGGCGGGAAGTTCGTCCTGTCCTGGGCCTATCACCCCAAGCCGCTCCCCTACGCGGTGCCGGCCTCGGCGCTCGCCATGGCCGCCCGGCGGGGGATGGAGGTGACCGTGCTCCGGCCCGAGGGTTATTCCCTTCCCGCTCCGGTCATGGAGCGCGCGCGTGCGCTCGCCTCGGCCTCCGGCGGGTCGGTCTCCGAGACCTCGGACCGCAAGGCGGCGATGGAGGGAGCGCACGTGCTCTACGCCAAGTCCTGGGCGGCGCCCGGGTTCTACGGCCGCCCGGACGAAGAGAAGCCGGGGCGCGAGGCGCATCGCGACTGGTGCGTGGCCGCCTCCTGGTTCGCCGGCGCCCGCCCCGACGCGCGGTTCATGCATTGCCTCCCGGTGCGGCGGAACGTGAAGGTCACCGACGAGGTGCTGGACGGGCCGCGGAGCGTGGTGGTGAAGCAGGCGGGGAACCGGCTCCACGTGCAGAAGGCGCTCCTGGTGGAGATGCTGGGGGAGGACGCGGCATGACCGGAATCGGAGACCGGGACGCCGTGCTCGCCGCTCTCACCCGGGCCATGCCCTACGTGCGTCTCTACAAGGGGAAGGTGTTCGTGATCAAGCTCGGCGGAGCGATGACCTCCGAGCCCATCGTGCTGAAACAGCTCGCCCACGAGATCGCGATCCTGGTCGAGTTCGGGATGCGGGTGGTGGTGGTGCACGGAGGCGGCCCCCAGACCACCCGGCTCTCGGAGCGGCTGGGGCTCGCGCCGCGGCTGGTGAACGGGCGGCGGGTCACCGACCCCGCCACCCTGGAAGCGGTGGTGATGTCGCTCAACGGCGCGGTCAACACCGCGGTCCTGGCCGCGTGCCGGGCCGCCGGGCTCCCCGCGGTGGGGGTTTCGGGGGTCGATGCGGGGATCGTGAAGGCGCGGGTGCGGGCGCCGCTCGCCATGGAGGGGCATGCCGAGCCGGTGGACTTCGGCGAGGTGGGCGAGGTGGCCTCGGTGGACGCCGCCGCCCTGGGCAAGCTCCTCGACGCCGGCTTCGTGCCGATCCTGAGCCCGGTGGCCGCGGACGACGCGGGGCGGGTGCTCAACATCAACGCCGACACGGTGGCGGCCGAGGTCGCGGCGGCGCTGGGCGCGGAGAAGCTCGTCTTTCTCACCGAGACCGCGGGGATCCTGGAGGACAAAGCCGACCCCGGCTCGCTCCTGAGCTATCTCGACCTGGATTGCCTGGTGGGGATGGAGGTGAGCGGAGCGGTGGACGGCGGGATGCTTCCCAAGGTGCACGCGGCGCGGCAGGCGCTTCTGGCCGGGGTGCGGCGGGTGCACATGGTGGGGGGGCGTGAGCAGGGGAGCCTGCTGGTGGAAGTATTCACCAACGAGGGGGCGGGAACGCTGGTGGTGCGGAGCCTGGCCGAGCTGGCCCCCTCCGAGCAGGACGCCGAGACGCCGCTCCGGACCGGAGCCGGCGCGTGACCGATCCCGGGCTGCTCGCCTTCCACCGCGGGCTGACCGCGATCCCGTCGGTTTCGGGCGGGGAGGATCGCGCCGCGGAATTCGCGGCGGAGGCGCTTCGCCGGGCCGGCATCGCGGTGAACCGGGTGGGCTCGACGGTGGTGGCGCTGGCCGGTTCCGGTCCGGCGGTGGTGCTGGACACCCACCTCGACACCGTTCCTCCCACCGCGGCCTGGACCCGGGACCCGTGGGTGGTGGAGACGGTGGAGGGCCGGGTGTTCGGCCTGGGCAGCAACGACGCCAAGGCGTCGGCGGCGGCCATGGCCGCCGCCTTCCTGCGACTGGCCGCTCGCGGCGACCTGGGGATCACGGTGGCGCTCGTCCTGGCCGCGGAGGAGGAGACCACCAACGCGGGGAGCGCGGCCGCAGTGGACTTTCTCCGCGCCCGGGGGATCCATCCCGAGGCGGTGGTCGTGGGGGAGCCCACCGGGCTCGACGTGGCGGTGGCGCAGAAGGGGCTCCTGGTGCTGGAGTTCGTCGCGCGGGGCGAGGGGGGCACGCCGCCCACGCCCGCGCCCTCGGCACCGGGAACCCGATCGAGATCCTGGCCCGCGACCTGGCCGGGCTGGAGTCGATGACCCTGGGGCCCGACGATCTCTTCCTGGGACCGGTGACCGCGGTGCCCACGGTGATCGCGGGGGGCGGCGCCCGGAACATGGTGCCGGTCGAGGCGGTCGCGGTGGTGGACGTGCGCACCAATCCCGCGCCCGCCCCGGGCGAGATCGTGGAGCGCCTCCGCCGCGCGCTCCGCTCCGACGTCCGGGTGCGGAGCGACCGCATCCGCCCCTGCGCGGTGGACCCGGGGCATCCCCTGGTGCGGGCGGCGGCGGCCGCGCGCCCGGAGGCGAAGCTCTTTGGCTCGCGCGGGGTGTCGGACCTCATCGCCTTTCCCGGCATCCCCGGGATCAAGGCGGGGCCGGGGCGGAGTGAGCGGTCCCACACCCCGGACGAGTTCGTGCTGGAGTCGGAAATCCTGGAGGGCGCCCGCTTCTACGAAGCGGCCGTTCTCGGCTACGGCGCTTTCCTGGGGGCCGGGGCCCGCGCCTGACCGGCGCCGGCCGCGACCGCCGTCCCGATCGGAGTCCTCGCATGAAATCCGAAACCGCCGCCGGCGCCCCGCGTCTGTGGGACCGGGGGGAACCCCTGGACCGGATCGTCCTCCGCTACACCGCGGGGGAGGACCACGAGCTGGACAACCGGCTGGTAACCCACGACGTCCGCGCCTCGATCGCGCACGCGATCATGCTCCACCAGGCAGGCTACCTGAGCGCCGCCGATCTGGACGCTCTCCAGGGTGCGCTCCGGGATCTGGCCGGGAGCCACGCCCGCGGCGAGTGGCGGGTGGCGCTGGAGGAGGAGGACGCCCACACCGCGCTCGAAAACCGGCTGGTGGAGCGGGTGGGCGAAGCGGGACGGCGCATCCACCTGGGGCGCTCCCGCAACGACCAGGTGATGGCGGCGCTCCGCCTGTGGCTGCTCGACGCGCTGGACGGTCTCGCCGCCGAGGCGGAGTCGGTGGCGGCGGCGCTGGACGCGCTCGCCGCGGACCAGGGCACGCTCCCCATGCCCGGCTATACCCACCTCCAGCGGGCGATGCCCTCCACCGTCGGCCTCTGGGCCGGGGCCTACGCCGCCGAACTCCGGGACGACGCCACCGGCCTCCGGGCGGCGCGCCGGCGGGCCGACCGCAACCCCCTGGGTTCGGCCGCGGGCTACGGGGTCCCGGCGCTGGAACTCGACCGTGACCGCACCACCGCGTTACTGGGATTCGCGGAGACGCAGGAGCCGGTGACCTCGGTCCAGCTCTCCCGCGGCAAGGCCGAGGCGGCCGCGCTCTTCGAAGCGTCGCTCCTGGCCCAGGACCTGGGCCGGCTGGCCGCCGACCTCTGCCTATTCGCCACCGCGGAGTTCGGGTTCGTGGCCCTTCCCGCCGCCGTCACCACCGGGTCCTCGATGATGCCGCAGAAGCGGAACCCGGATCTGTTCGAGCTGGCGCGCGGCCGGAGCGGCGAGGCGGCCGCGGCCCTGGCCGAGGTCCTGGCGATCACCGCCAAGATGCCGTCGGGTTACCACCGCGACCTGCAGCTCATCAAGAAGCCTCTCTTCCGGGGGATGGACTCGGCGCGGGACACTGCGGCGCTGCTGGCCCACGCGGTGCCCGGGGTGCGGTTCCGCGAGGAGCGGCTCCGGGGGGCCATGGATCCCTCGCTCCTGGCCGCGGAGCGCGCCTACCGGATGGTGCGCGACGAGGGGATCCCCTTCCGCGAGGCCTACCGGCGGGTATGCGCGGCGCTCGGGGGGGGCGAACACGTCGATACGGGAACGTGAATGGATCCCATTTATGTATTGTTTCCGTATGCCTGTGCGGGAGCCCGGGGTACAAGCGACAACAATCTGCCACACTGTTTTCGATTGACTCCACCCGGCGGGCGGCGCGGACAATCGCCTTGCGTCGGGACGCACACGCCTCGGGTACCACATCGCGCTGACCGGTAGCACGCGCGGGATCAGCGGCGACGGCCGGACGGAGTGCGAACCGCCGCCCCCTTCCCGCCGGCCGCACGGCCGGGCCACCGCCACCAAAGTCGGGCTAGCGGTTCCCCCCGCCGTTCTGGATCCGGTCCAGCATCTGCTTGAGCCGCGGGTTCTGCGGATCGAGCGAGATCGCCTTCTGCATGGCCGTCACCGCCTCATCCTTCTTTCCCTGCCCGGCGTAGATCTGGCCGAGCATGGAGTAGATCCGGGACGAGTCGGGGTAATACTGCTGGTTGAGCTTCAGCACCTGGACCGCCTCGTCCAGCTTCTCCTTGGCCGCGAGCTGCTCGGCGAGGTCGTTGAGCGCCCCCTCGCTGAAGTCGTAGCTGGCGCTTCCGTAGTACTGATCGCGCAGGGTCTTGTAGGTGGCGGCGGCGGCGTCGGGACCGTTGGCCTCGAGGGTGTCGGCGACCACGTCTCCGATGTCCCGCGGGATCGGGAGCCCCCGGTGGCAGGTCACGCACTTGACCTGCATGGCGTCGGCCTTCTTCAGGTCGAGCGTGGAGATGTACTGGGCGTTGATGTCCCCGTTCATCTTCATCATCACCCGGGCGATCTTCTTGGTGTCCTTGCCGTCGGAGGCGAAGTCCAGGTGATGAGGATGGGCGGCGTCGTCCATGTGGCAGAAGTCGCAGCGGACCCCGAGCGCCCCCGCGAACCCGCGCATGGCCGCGATGAGGTCGTCGTGGGGGATGTCCTTGGGGAAGACCTTCAGGTTCTTGAACCCCTCTTCCTGCTCTCCCCGGGGGGGCGCCGGTTTCTCCTGCGGAGCGGCTCCGCGGGCGGGAAAGAGGAGAGAAGCGCCGAGGATCGCGGCGAAGGCCGCCGCAGCGGACATCGAGCGGTTCATGCCGAGGGTCTCCTTGTCTGCCGGATTCAGGGAATGAGCGACGGAGGGATGAGCGCCGCTACGGGCCAGGATGCGATCATGAAAGGATAGACGGAAACCGGCCCCGGGGGAATACCCGGGGCGAGGCGGGGGCCTGGCCAACCCGGGCGCCGCCGGCGGGACCCGGGGATGGCGGAGGCGGTTCAGGCCGGAGCGCGGCGGTCCCCGGCCACCCGGAGGATCGCCCCCAGCACCAGCCCGGCCGCGAACCCGCCGATGTGCGCCCACCAGGCCACGCCGGTGGTCTGGGCGCTGGCCGCTCCCAGGGACATCGCCCCGTTGAAGATCTGGAGCACGAACCAGAAGCCCAGGACGAGAATGGCGGGAAGCTCGGCCAGGCGGATGAAGAAGCCGATGGGGACGAGGGTCAGCACCCGGGCCCGGGGGAAGAGGACCAGGTACGCTCCCAGCACCCCGGCGATCGCCCCGCTGGCCCCGATCGAGGGGACGGCGGACCCGGGGTTGGCCAGGGCATGGCTCATGGAGGCGATCCAGCCCATGGCCAGGTAGGCGACCAGGTACCGGAAATGCCCCAGCCGGTCCTCCACGTTGTCGCCGAAGATCCAGAGGTAGAGCATGTTCCCGCCGATGTGGGCCCAGCCCCCGTGGAGGAACATGGAAATCAGGATCGAGCCCGTTCCCGCGAAGGGGCGGCCCGCGCCCAGGTACTCCGACGGGACGAACGCCGACTGCACCAGGAAGCCCTGGAGGTGGGGACCGAGCGAGAGCTCGTAGAAGAAGGCGAGGAAGTTCGCCACGATCAACGCGACGTTGACGTAGGGAAAGGTCCGCCGTTCCTGGATGTCCCGAAGCGGTATGCCCATCGTGCGCCTGGCTCCCCCGGAAGCGCCGTGCCGCCCGGCGGGGCCCCGGCCGGGCGGCACGATCTTATACCGGCCTTCGCGCGGGGGCGATTGAAGAATCCCCGGGCCCGTGGCATGGTTGGGCGCATCCCGTTCACCTGGAGGTGGTCATGGAACGTCGTGAGTTCATCAAGAAGGCGGCGGTGGCGGCGGCGGGAGGCGCGCTCTGGGGTTGCGCCAAGGGCGCCGAGGGCCCGTCGGTGCAGGCCAACCCCCGGGTGGAATGGCGGCTGGCCTCGAGCTTTCCCCGCGCCCTGGACACCATCTTCGGCTCGGCCGAGGTGCTCTCCCGGGAGCTGGAGAAGATGTCGGACGGGCGCTTCACCGTCCGCACCTACGAAGCGGGGGAGCTGGTTCCGGGCCTCCAGGTCATGGATGCGATCCAGCAGGGGACGGCCGAGGTGGGCCAGACCGCCAGCTACTACTTCATCGGCAAGAACCCCGCCCTCGCCTTCGACTCCTGTGTTCCCTTCGGCCTCACCGCCCGCCAGCAGGGGGCGTGGCTCCACGAAGGGGGCGGGCTGGAGCTCATGCGGGAACTCTTCGACGACTTCAACATCGTCAACTTCCCCGCCGGCAACACCGGCGCCCAGATGGGGGGATGGTTCAAGCGCAAGCTCTCGGGCCTCGCCGACCTCAAGGGGCTCAAGATGCGCATCCCCGGGATGGGGGGCGAGGTCATGGACAAGCTGGGGGTGACGGTGCAGGTCCTGGCCGGGGGCGACATCTACCCCGCGCTGGAACGCGGCGCCATCGACGCCACCGAGTGGGTGGGCCCCTACGACGACGAGAAGCTCGGCTTCTACAAGATCGCCAAGTTCTACTACTACCCGGGGTGGTGGGAACCCGGCCCTTCCCTCTCGTTCTTCGTGAACAAGGATGCCTGGAAGCGGCTGCCCATCCACTACCAGGAGATGTTCACCGCCGCCGCCAGCACGGCGGAGACCGCCATGCAGGCCCGCTACGACGCCAAAAACCCTCCCGCGCTGCTCCGGCTCCGGAACGAAGGGGTGGAGCTGGTCCCGTTCTCCGGCGACATCATGGACGCGGCGCTCGAGGCCACCAAGGGGATCCTGGAGGACGCCGCCGGCCGGGATCCGCGCTACGCCAAGGTCTACGACCAGTGGCGCGCCTTCCGCGAGACCTCGTTCAAGTGGTTCGCGACCGCGGAGCTGGCCTACGCGGACTACGCCTTCAAGCACATCTGACCGGGCGCGGCCGAAACCGGTTCTTCGAGGGGCGGCTAGTGCAGAAGGCCGTTCACCAGCCCCGGGAACGCGCACACCAGGATCAGGGCCAGGAGCTGGATCCCGATGAAGGGCACCACCCCGCGGTAGATCTCGGGCGTGGTCACCTTCGGCGGCGCCACCCCGCGCAGGTAGAAGAGGGCGAAGCCGAAGGGCGGGGTGAGGAACGAGGTCTGGAGATTCATCCCGATCACCACCCCGAACCAGACCAGGTCGATCCCCAGCTTCCGCGCCGCCGGGACCAGGAGCGGCAGGATGATGAAGGCGATCTCGAAGAAGTCGATGAAGAAGCCGAGGAGGAAGATCGCGAGGTTTCCCAGGATCAGGAATCCGATCCGGCCGCCGGGGAGGCCGGTGAGGAGCGATTCGATCCAGAGGTCGCCGTTCAGCCCCCGGAAGACCAGCGTGAACGCGGTGGAGCCGATCAGCAGGAACACCACCATCGAGGTGAGCTTGGTGGTCTCCACGCAGGTCTCGCGGATCGCGCGCGCGCTGAGGCGCCGGTTGGCGAGCGCGAGCGCCATCGCTCCCACCGAGCCCAGCGCGCCCGCCTCGGTGGGGGTGGCGATGCCGGCGAAGATGCTCCCGAGCACGAGCACGATCAGCACCAGAGGCGGCACCATCACCAGCCCCACCCGGCGGAGGAGCGCGGCCCCGGAGAGGTCGCGCTCGGCGGCGGGTAGCGCCGGCGCGAGCCCGGGGCGGAAGAAGGCCACTCCCCCCACGTACACCGCGTAGAAGACCGCCAGCATCACCCCCGGCACCAGCGCCCCCACGAAGAGATCGCCCACCGATACCCCCATCTGGTCGGCGAGCACCACCAGCACCACGCTGGGAGGGATGATCTGACCGAGGGTCCCGCTGGCGGCGATGATCCCGGCCGAGAGCTCGTGAGAATAGCGGTAGTGGAGCATGACCGGGAGCGAGATGAGGCCCATCGCCACCACCGACGCCCCCACCACGCCGGTGGCCGCGGCCAGGAGCGCCCCCACGAACACCACCGCCATGGCCAACCCGCCCCGGAGCGGCCCGAACAGCATGCCGATGGTCTTCAGGAGGTCCTCGGCCAGGCGGGATTTCTGGAGCATGGTGCCCATGAAGATGAAGAACGGCACCGCCAGCAGCACCAGGTTCTGCATCACTCCGTAGGTTCGCTCGGGAAGGGCGTAGAGGAGCCCCCAGTGGAAGAAGCCCCCCTGGACCCCGATCCAGGCGAAGAGCATGGCGGTTCCGCCCAGGGCGAACGCCACCGGGAAGCCGGTGAAGATGAAGACCAGCACCACCAGGAACATCAAGGGGGCGAGGAGATCGGGGCTCACACGCCCTCCAGGGTCTCGGACTCGAGCGGGTCGGCCAGGACCCCGCGCAGGATCGCCACCTGCTTGATCAGCTCGGAAATCCCCTGGACGATCACCAGCACGAACGCGGCCAGGAGCACGGACTTGATCGGGTAGCGGGGGAGCCCCCCGGGTCGGGCGACATCTCGTGGATCGCCCACGAGTTCCGGACCGAGGGCCAGGCCACGATCAGCATCACCGTGCTGAAGGGGAAGAGGAAGAGAAGCGTGCCCAGGATGTTGATCCAGGCGCGGACCCGGCGGGAGCGGCGGGCGTAGACCACGTCCACCCGCACGTGGGCGTTGTGAAGGAGCGCGTAGGCGGCGCCGAGCAGGAAGAGGAGGCTGAAGAGGTACCACTGGAGCTCCAGGTAGGCGTTGGAGCTCAGGTTCACCCCCAGGAAGCGGCCGCCGTACCGGGCCACCGCGTTGAAGGCGCCGATCAGGACCATGGCCAGGGCGAGCCAGGCGATGGCCCGCCCGATCCGGTCGTTCATGACGTCGATGGCGCGGGACAGGCGGAGCCAGCGGTGCACGAAGCGGCCTCCTTCCGAAGTCGGCGTTGAAGCGGGTGGAGATTAGCCGCTCGAAGGGCGGGACTCAAGATGTTGCGCCTCTTGGGCCGGGTCCCGCCGGGGGGCCGGAACGGAGTTCCTGCCGGCGAAGGGCGGGTGTATCCTCGGACCGGGAGAGGGAGGACGAGGCCATGCCCATCTACGAGTTCAAGTGCAAGGATTGCCGGAAGCGCTTCGAGATCGACCGCTCCGTTGCCCAATACGTCCCCGCCAAGGTTCGCTGCCCCAAGTGCTCGAGTCGGAACGTGGAGCGGTACTGGGGGGGGATCCAGGTCCACACCGGGAAGAAGAGCTGAGACGGTTCGACGGCTCCGCCGGCTTTCACGCCCTCACCGGGCGCGAACTCACGTCGGCCCGCTGGGTACCGCCTGGTAACGGGATTCTTCTTGCGCGGGGAGCGGCCGCCCCCGGCGTTCATCGTCGAGCCCGGGTCGGTGCGCCTCCCGCCCGATCCACCCCCGCTTCGGCCGTCTCGGCCACCGGCTGCGACGGCCGGGCGGCCGAAGCCGCCGACATCTGTTTACGGCCCGCGTTGCCCGCCGGCGCCAGCGAGCGCGGCGAGGCCGCCGGCGTCGGGCATGTCCAGTCCGAGGGTCGCTAATGGGTCGTCGGTGCTGGCGGACCCGCCTTCCAGGGCGAGCGCGGGAAGCCGCGCCGGCCTTGCGGCCAGCCCGGCCTCGCTCGCGTCCAGGTCGTGCTCCTCGGCGGCCACGGGGGGGTTCCCGGCGGCGGTGTGCTCCGGCACCTCGGCCAGGGTGATGGTGGGCCGCGCCCGCGCCGGGGCGAGGGCCCCCCCGGCCAGGACCCACCGGCGGCGCCGGCGACCGTGCTCGGCGGCGTCCCGGGACGGGGATAAGGATCGAGATTTGTTTACTGAAAACTCAGTCAGTAGTTCGATGAACACAGGTAGATCCGCCTGCGATGGCATCGAGGTTCCGCCCTTCTCCTCGGGGGGCGGGACTCAGCCCTCCTCGGCTTCGTTCTGGAGGCGTTCCCGGCGGAGCCGGGCCCCCGCCTCGGTGAGGGAGCCTTCGAGCACCAGGTTCACGATGTGGTCGAGGGCGGCGTCGTGCGCCGCCGCCACCGCCCGGGGGTCCCTGAAGTCGATCGAGGTCCCGCCACAGCACCGGCCGAAGGTCATGTGCCAGTGGTCGCAGAGGGCGAGGAAGCTCCGGATCACCGCCTCCGGATCGAGGGTCGGATTGATGTACCCGGCCCTCTGCGCCTCGGCGATCCGCTGTGCGCCCAGCTGCATGGGCGGATCGTAGCTCTGGTCCTGGGCCATGACCGCACCCTGTTCCCGGCCCCGCTCCGCCACCCACCAGGCCATGAGCCGCACCACGGGGGGGTTCCGGCGGAGGAAGTCGAAATAGGTCCGGATCGCGTTCTCGAGAATGCCCTCGGGACTCCCGTCCTCCGGATGGCTCCGTAGGAGATCCACCGTGGCCTGGAAATAGGGCCGGAGGGTGTCAAGCTTGACCGCCTGGAAGAGGGCTTCCTTGCTCGCGAAGTAGTGGTAGAGAAGGCCCTGCGGCACCCGGGCCGCCTTGGCGATGCGCCCGGTGCGAGCTCCCGCGAAGCCATGCTCGGCGAACTCGTCTCGCGCGGCGAGCAGGATCTGCGCCTGGGTCCGTTCCGCGTCCCGGGTCCTGGCGGCCTTGTACTCGGCTGGTTTCGTGCTCATGCTCCTCGTCTCCCGCGGCGGTGGGGAGCCGCCGACCCCCGGAGGGTCGGCGTGATTGACTGAACTGTCAACCAAGAAACCCCGCCTCCCGGCCGTCGGAGCCATGTCGGAATATTTGACGATTCCCATGTAAGGTGAGCCGACGATGGATTTTTAATTGTATCGGCGGCAATGGATTAATAGAATCGGCAGCCGAGCACGCCTGCGCAGAGGGGTGTTTCGCGGGGACCGGGAGTGTCGGAGGAGGGCGGCTCCCGGCCCCCCATCTTCCTTCCCGCGATCGCCTGCCGTTACCCGGCGATCACCCGCCGCTTCCCGAGATCGCCCGCTCGAACACGTCCTCGGTGAGCGCGATCTGGGTGGTGCGGTCGTAGCGCCGGGCGATCCTCTCCGGCCCCGCTTTGCGCGCCGCTTCCGCCCGCTCCGGTTCCCCGATCATCCGGTCCAGCGCTTCGGCGAGCGCGCCGGGATCGGCGGAAGGGACCAGGAGCCCGGCCGTGCCCACCACCTCGGGGAGCGAATTCATCCTCGAGGCCACGGTGGGGACCCCCAGGGCCAGCCCCTCGATCGCGATCCGCGAGATCGCCTCCGACGCCACCGAAGGCACCGCCAGGACCCCCAGCGACCGCAACGCCGTCCGCACGTCGCCGATCCGGCCGGCCACGCGCACCCGGTCCCCGACGCCGAGCGCGGAGGCCTCGGCCCGGAGAGCGGCGGCGGTGATCTCGTTCTCGTCCCCCGACACCAGGAGGCGGGCCGGCCGGCGCATGCGGGCCAGGGCGGCGAGGAGCGTCCGGTGGCCCTTGGCCTCGGTGAAGCGGCCGATGAGTCCGATCCAGGGCGGGGCGCCCTCCATCCCCAGCATCCTCCGCGCCGCTTCCGGCTCCGGGGCCCCGCGCCGCCAGGCCTCGAGATCCACTCCCGGCCGGATCACCGTGACCTCGCCGGGATCGATGCCCAGCGGCGCATAGAAGCGCGCCGGCATGAAGTCGGCGCAGGCCACGTGGGCGGCGGTGTAGCGGCGGTAGACCACCCGGTTGGCGAGGTGGGCGCGGGGCGGGCGCACGTCGCCCCGGGTGCGGACGATGGGAACGCCCGATCCCCGCGAGGCCGCGCCGGCGAGAAGGTGATCCTCGCTCCGGTGCGGGTTCAGCACGTGGGGCCGGAACTCCCGGATGAGGGCCCGCAGTCCGCGCACCGCTCCGAACACCGCCCCCGGTCCGGTGGCGGTGAGGTCGAAGCCGGCGGCCACCTCCAGGCCGCGGCGACGGGCCTCGAACTCCACCGGGCTTCCCGGCTTCACCACCGCGCGCACCACGTGCCCGCGGGCGGACAGCGCCTGGGCCAGTTCCACCGCGTAGGCGGCGGAGGCGTTGTACCAGCGGACGCTGGCCAGGATGAGAATGCGTCGGGGCCGGGGTTCGGTGGGCATGTCAGATTTCCGGCGGCGTGAACCCCGCTCACCGGAACGGGATGGCGCCGCGTGGCGCCCCGGAATTTTACGCGCCCTCCCCGCCGCGCGCAACGGCGGAGGCCGGCGCCCGCGGGGCCTCGGCCCCCGGCCCGACCGTTTCCGTCATGAGATATTTCAAGTCATATATGTTCAAACCGCCCAGGAAATTCGTTCTTGGTACACAGGAAGAGATCCGCCCACCCCCGGCGGCCGGTTTCCGGGATCGCACCGGATCGGGGGCCCGGGGTCGGCACCCTTCGACCTCCCGCCCGTTCCGTTCCGCGGCGAGCCCGTCCCTTGTGCCCGACATGCGCAGGAGGTAGCCATGAAGCTCAGTCTCTCGGCACTCGTCTTGTTCTTCGCCGCGGTGTTCGCCGCCGGCTGCGGCCGGGACCGCGCGCCGCTGTCTCCGGGCGACACCGCCCCGGAGTCCGCCGCGGTGGACGCCGATCAGGTGGCCTTCCATCTGGTGAGCATCGCCCACTGGCCCGCGGACCAGGACGCGGTGCCCTCGGATCCCACCATCGCCCGCCAGGACGTGGCCAACGTGCTGGAAGGTCTCGACCGGCAGGCGCTCCCCGGGGGCATCGCCCACTACAGCTTCCGGGTGCGGGTGGGAAGCGGCCCCTACGACGTGATCGGCGTCCACCGGGTGGTCCGGGAAAGCGCGCCCTACGTCCCGGTCCGGACCGGCGACGCGGTGTTCCTGCAGCACGGGGACGTCAAGGACTTCACCGGGATGTTCCTCCCCGGGGTGACCTCGCCCGGGACTCCGGACGACTTCGGGTTCGCGGTCTACCTGGCCGCCAACGGCGTGGACGTCTGGGGCATCGACCAGTCCTGGACCTTGGTGCCGGCCTCCGAGACCAACCTCGCCTTCATGGCGGACTGGGGGTTGGGGCGAAACGTGGCCGATCTCCAGACCGGCATCGAGGTCGCCCGCGCCGTCCGCCGGATCACCGGGTTCGGCGATACGCAGATGAACCTGCTGGGATTCAGCAGCGGCGCCGTCACCGCCTTCGCCCTGGCGGGAGTGGAAACCCGGACTCCGCCGCCCTTCCGCAACGTGGGCGGAATCCTGGCCGCGGACTACGGCATCGTCAGCGACATCGAAACCATCAAGGCCGCCTACCGGGACGAGGTGAACTTCTTCAACTCGGAGCTGGCCGCGGGCCGTTACGCTCTGGAGAGCCCGTTCCCGCTCTTCGGCCCCCCCGCCCGTGACGATCCCAACGGGGCCTCCGCCCTCATCCCCGGCCTCACCAATCTGCAGGCCGCCATCGGGGCGGGCGCGTGGCCGGCCTACGCCGGCGATCCCTACCACTTCGTGGCCGGCATCTTCGACGCCGACGGGATCCCCACCGGCCTCCAGTACTCCGCGGTGAACCTGTGGGTGGACTTCATGGTCTCGGGTCCGCCCTACGAACCCTACGCGTTCACCCGCGACTACGAGCAGGTCGTCGCCAACCCGGACCAGTCCCCCTGGGACGACCGGCTGTCCAGTGTCAAGGTGCCCGTGCTGTACGTGGAGACGGGGGGGGAGCCGGTCACATCGGGCTGGCCACGCTGGACGCTCTCGGAAGCCACGACATCACCCTGCTCACCGCCAGCACCCATCCCGCGAGCGAGGCCGAGCTCGACTTCGGCCACGTGGATCTGTTCATCGCCGGCAACGCGGAGCCGCTCGCGTGGAGCGGCATGCTCGACTGGATCCGCAACCACCGGCCCCGCTGATCGGCGGGTCGACCGGGTTCGGAGCCGCCGGCCGCCGGAGGGTGGCCGGCGGCGGCCCCGGGGTCCCCGCGCCGGGGCCTCGGGCGGGGACGCGGAATGCTAACGGAAGATCGGCGCCTGCACCATGACCGGCCGGTGGTCGGAGACGTTCTTGTACACCGGCAGCAGGATGTCCAGGCGGAGGGTGGCGACCCGGGCCGCCGCGAAGTCCGCGCAGGCCGCCTGGTTGATCAGCAGATGGTCGATGAGAGAGCCGCCCTCCGACGCCATGCTCCGGTCTCCGGCCATGGACTGGTCCAGGAACTTGTAATTGTCCGAGTCGCCCAGGAACGCGGCGAACGGGTTGGTGCTGAGCGGCGTCTCCAGCACGTCGTTCCAGTCGCCGGCGATCATGTAGTTGGCGTGGGGATCGGCGGCGGACTGGTCGGCCAGGTACTGTTCGAGCTTGATCGCGGCGGCCCGGCGCCGGGCGATGTTCTCGTCCCCGCCCGAGGCCTTGAGGTGGATCACGATCACGTGCAGATCGATCGACCGCCCCCGCGCGGCGACGGTCAAATCCACCTGGAACGCGGCGCGGGGAAAGGCGTTGTTGTCGTCGGTGAAGAGCAGCTCGGTGGAGTGCACCGTCACCTGGTCGCTCCGGAAGATGATCCCGGGCCGCTGGAAGTTGCAGTCCCGCGATGAATGCGGCTCGGGGGAGACGATCCCCTCGTAGTTGGGGCAGAGGTCGAGCATGTCGTAGAAGCCCGTCGAGTCCGAGATTTCCTCCACCGCGATCACGTCGAGTTTCAGGGTGTTGATGATGTCCGCCGCTTCCTGCTCCCGGCTCAGATCCACCGCGTGCCCGCAGTCGTAATCGCCGGGGAGGTCCAGCGGGAAGAACTCCATGTTCCAGGTGGCGATGTCCAGGGTGGTATCGGTTCCCACCGACGCGAACCCGTTGGGGAAGGGGTTGAATACCGGGAGGACGCCGCTACAGGAAGAGTCGGGGTTCTCGGGGAAGCCGGGGTCGCCGCCGGGGTCGAGGGGAGTGGGGGAGGAGCACCCGGCCATCCAGGCCACGGCCGCGGCCAGAGCCAGAAGCGGAAGTTGCCGCAGGAGCCGGGCCTGCGCCTGCCGGACTTTCATGAGAAGCTTCCTCCGTTGCTCTGCAAGGGCGACGGAGTTCCGACCGCTCCCGAGCACGCCGTGACCAGGGCCGCCAAGGTCTTCGAATACAACACGTTCACCACTCCACCCGTTGTTCCCGCCGCCCCCGGAACCGGTTCCGGTCGCGGCAACTCGTCCTCGAAGCACGTGATCGGCGGACTCGCCCCGGCCGCCCTCCCCCCGAAGGCCGCAGGGGACGTCATTTGCGTGCCAAGGATTCTACCCCCGGAAGGCGCGTCCGGCCCACCTTTTCCGGTGGTCCTTGTCTGGAATCTTGAATTCGGGCGCGGAGCGCCGGCGCCGCCTCAAACCCGTTCCCCCTCGCCCGCGGCCCCCGTCTCGACCGCCGGAGGGACGCCGGAAACCGGCAAGCCCGGCGGGGGGCAAGGGACCCGCGGGCGGGCCGGATGCGGTACGAAACACCGTTCCTGCCCGGTTCCGGCATCCAGGCCGGCAAGACCTACCGGGTGACGGTGGGCTACCGATGGCTCGATAATGCGAACCCGGTCCTTCCCCAGTACGTCCGCTTCCGGTTGAGTGCAACCAACAACATTCCGGTCGCCTATCCTCCCGCCGGCGACAACGTTCTCATCGGGATCACCCCGACCACGTTCTCGACGGCGTGGGGCTCCTTCACCTTTTCGGACTGGACCGCTCCCAACAACGCTCGGGCGCCGCGCATTTTCCCCCGGGGGCGCCTCCGGGACCGGTTCCGGGACCCCCGGCGGACCGTGCTAGACTGGTTTTCCCATGTTCGAAGAACTCTCCTCCAAATTCGACGACGTCTTCCGCAAGCTTCGCGGACAGGGCGCGCTCACCCCCGAGAACGTGAGGGAGGGGCTCCGCGAGGTACGCCGGGCACTGCTGGAGGCCGACGTCAACTACAAGGTGGCCAAGGACTTCGTGAAAGAGGTCGAGGCCAAGGCCGCCGGGCGGGAGACGCTCAAGGGAATCCATCCCGCCCAGCAGGTGGTGAAGGTGGTCCACGACGAGATGGTCCATCTCCTGGGCTCCAACCACCGTCCCCTGGCCCAGGCCCAGCAGGGTCCCACCGTGGTCATGGTGTGTGGACTCCAGGGTTCCGGGAAGACCACCTTCTGCGGGAAGCTCGCTTACCGGTTCCTCAAGAGGCAGAAGCGGGTGCTCCTGGTCGCCGCCGACACCCGGCGCCCCGCCGCCATGGAGCAGCTCGAGGTGGTGGGGGCGTCGGTCGGCGCCGAGACCTTCGTCCGCCGGGACCAGGATCCGGTCTCGATCTGCCGGGACGGCGTGGCCGAGGCTCGCCGGCGCGACTTCGACCTGGTGGTGCTCGACACCGCCGGCCGGCTCCACGTGGACGAGCCGCTCATGGAAGAGCTGGAGCGGATCCGTGGCGCCGTCCACCCCGACGAGACCCTGCTGGTCCTGGACGGCCTCACCGGCCAGGACGCGGTGAACCTGGCCGAGACCTTCTCGAAGCGGATCGAGTTCACCGGGGTGGTGCTGACGAAGATGGACGGCGACGCCCGCGGCGGGGCCGCGCTCTCGGTCACTCACGTGACGGGCGTCCCCATCAAGTTCGTGGGGGTGGGGGAGAAGCCCGAGGCCCTGGAGGACTTCCATCCCGACCGCATGGCCTCCCGCATCCTGGGCATGGGCGATGTGCTCACCCTGGTCGAGCGCGCCCAGGGGGTGGTGGACGAGAAGTCCGCCCGGGAGATGGCCGAGAAGATCCGCAAGGAGGAGTTCACCCTGGGCGACTTCCTCAACCAGCTCGAGCAGCTGAAGAAGATGGGCCCACTCGAGGACCTGCTCAAGATGATCCCGGGGGTGGGGAAGCAGCTCCGGAACGTGACCGTGGACGACAACGCCCTGGTCTCGATCCAGGCCATGATCCAGTCCATGACCCCCGAGGAGCGCCGGAACCCCGGCGTGATCAACGGAAGCCGGCGGAAGCGCATCGCCCTGGGAAGCGGAACTTCGGTCCAGGAGGTGAACCATCTCCTGAAGCAGTTCCGCGACATGCAGAAGATGATGCGGATGATGAAGGGCGCCCGGAAGGGCATGCCCCGGATCCCGCTCCCCTTCTAGCGGCCCGCGAGCCGCGAGGAAAATCCCGGCCCGGGCCGCGAATAGCCGCCGCCATGGCCCGGCGTCCCGACGCTTGAACGCTCCGCCCCCCTCCCGCGTCTCAACCGGTGAACCCGGTCCAGACCGGAGCCCGCCGAAAACCGGACGCCCGGGAACCGCCCGGTCGCCGGCCGGCAACGTGGGGGTGGATCATGACTCTTCGCATTTCCAGACGCCTCTTGTCCCTGGCCCTCTTCGCCGGCCTTGGAACCGCCACCGTCTTCCCCGGGGCGGTTCCCACCGAGGCGGCTCCGACCTCCGACCGCTTAGACCGCCAGATCCGGGTGATGGAGGACATCCTGAACGAGACCCTCATCGACAGCCCCAACTGGCTGGTCTACGACCGCGACAACGCGCGCGGGACCTACCTCGAGGGCTACGGCGCGCTCTTCACCATCGAGGTGTCGTTGGTGGACGACGGGTGGTGGAGCACCGACCACGGCCGGCACTCGATCTGGGTGGGGAGCCACCGGATCGTGGTGTGGGGGGACGACGAGGACGACGACCGCGGTTCCGGAAAGGACCGGGACAAGGACCGCGACGAGAGGATCCAGCGGGAGAGCGACCGCGCCGGGCGCCGGTACGACCACGGCAAGACCGAACTCGTGGACGCCCTTCTCGACTACGGCGACGCCCTCTCGAGCCTCTCCGGCGACGACTGGGTGGAGGTGGACGCCCAGCTCGTTCGCGCCGACTACTTCCGGGACAAGAGCCTCCACCGGCTCACCGTGAAGCTCAAGGCGGGCGACATCCGCGCCTACGCCGGCCACCAGCTGAGCGAGGAGCAGGTCCGGGCCCGGGCCCGGATCGAGGAGAACTGACCGGCGCCGCGAGCCGCGGCGGGGCCTCGGAGGCGAACTCTCCGGGGCCCCGGTGTTCCAACTCGAACCCGCTCCCCCCGGTGGGGCGCCCCGCCCGCCCGTCCCGTCTCCGGAAGCGGGTCCCCCTCAGCCTCCCGGTTCCGCTGCCGATAACCGGAGTGCCCTGCCCGGCACGCGTTTACCGCCTTGTACCAAGGAGCGGTGCCGTGAACGATACCCGGATCCTCCTGGTGGCCGAGGACGCCCGCTGGGCGGATCTCCTCGCCGACCGACTTCGTGAACGCGGCGCCGTCGTGGGCATGGTTCACGGCACCCGCATCGCCTGGGAGACGGTCACCCGGGCCGCTCCCGACGCGGTCATCCTGGACGTGAGCCGCTCCGGCGCGTGGGGCCACGAGACCCTGTGGAAGCTCAAATCCAATCCCGCCACCGCCGCCCTGCCGGTGGTGGTGGTCGCCGCCCACGACGACCCCGCCATCCCCGAGACCGCCCGCCGCCTGGGCGCGGCCGGGGTGCTCCGGCAACCCGTTCCCTGGCAACAGGTCTACGTGGTGCTCTGCCGGGCGCTGGGGAGGGTTCCGGATCTGGGGGAGGAGGGGCGCGACGCCGCCTGAGCCGCCCGAAGTCCCCACCCGGGCCTCGGCGGGGGAGAGGAACCCCGGGAGGCTTCTCCGGCACCCTCAACCCCCTGTCCCGAAATGAGTTGAATTACGGGGGCGGGCTCCCTATACTCGCCCCCTCGTCTGCCGTCGGCGGCTAGAACCGCCCGGAGCCGGATCGGACTTCCGGCCTCCGCGGCCCCTGTGTTATTCTCCATCGCCGTTTTCCCTACCGGCCGGGTGCGGGCGGCCGCCTCGCACCTCCGGATCGCCATCGACGTCATTCCGCGAAGTCACCGTGCCGGGAAGCGATCCGCTCCCCAGGCCGCCCGTCGGAGTCCGAGGAGGAGAACCACAACGTGCTGGCAATTCGTTTGAAGCGCGCGGGAGGAAGGAACCGTCCCTTCTACCGTGTCGTCGTGATCGATTCGCGCCGCGCCCGCGACAGTCGCGCGGTCGAGGAGATCGGTTACTACAACCCGCTCGAGGACCCGATCGTGGTCCACATCGACCGCGACAAGGTCGCCCAGTGGACTTCAAAGGGTGCGCAGGTGTCGGATACGGTGCGCTCGCTCCTGAAGCGCGAGAACACCACTCATCCCACCCGCCGCGCGGCGGAGACGTTCGAGGTGGCCGTCGCCGAGGAGCCCAAGCGCCGCCCCGCCAAGCGGGACAAGGCGGTGGCGGAGGCCGCGGCGTCCGAGGGCGCGGTGGCGGTCGCCGGGGCCGAGGAAGCGGCGGGGGTGCAGGTGACCGAGACTCCCGAAGCCGCCGTCCACGAGGGCGACGCGGAGACCGCCGCCGAGGTCAAGGGCCGGGCCCAGGACCCGGGCGAGCCGGAGGCCCCCTCGGAGGGCGCCGCTCCCGCGGCCGGGCAGGAGAAGGACGAGGCATAGCCTCCCATGAAGGAGCTCATCGATTACATCGTCCGGAACCTGGTGGACCATCCCGACTACGTGGAGGTGCACGAGGTGGCGGGCGACAAGGCCCAGCTCTTCGAGGTCAAGGTCAAGACCGAGGACCGGGGCAAGGTGATCGGCAAGCACGGGCGGACCATACGCTCGGTGCGGGCCCTGGTGAGCGCCGCCGCCAACCGCGAGGGGAAGCGGGCCGTGGTGGAGGTGGTCGACTAGCGGGATGGGCCGGATAGCCGTCGGCCGCGTGCTCGGTGCGCATGGGATCCGTGGCGAGGTGGTGGTGAGCCGTTTCGGCGACGCTCCCGGCCTCCTCGTGCCGGGTGCGTCGTTCACTGCGCAGCGGGCGGGAAGAGACATGGTCCTCACCGTGGACGCGGCCCGCCCCCACAAGGGGGGCTGGATCGTGAGCTTCGGGGGGATCGGCGGGCGGAGCGAGGCCGAGATGCTGGCGGGGCTGGAGCTGGAAGTGGACGAGTCCACCCTCCCGCCTCTGGAAGAGGGAACCTACTACCAGTACCGGCTGATCGGGCTCGAGGTGGCGACCACCGAAGGAGAGACGGTGGGAAAGGTGGCCGAGGTGCTGAGCACCGGAGCCAACGACGTGTTCGTGGTTCGCGGCCCGCGTGGGGAGGTGCTGATCCCCGCGGTGGAGCCGATCGTGACCGGGATCGACATCGAGGCGGGCCGGGTCGTGATCGATCCGCCTCCGGGTCTGCTCCCCGGGGCCGGCGGCGGGGACGGCGCGGCGTGACCCTTCGGGTGAACGTGCTCACCGTCTTCCCCCGGCTGGTGGAAGCGGCCCTCTCCGAGGGCATGGTCCGGATCGCCCGGGAAAGGGGGGTCCTGGAGCTGGCGGTCCTCGACATACGGGATTTCACCAACGACGTGCACCGCACCACCGACGACGCGCCCTTCGGAGGCGGAGCGGGAATGGTGATGAAGGTGGAGCCGGTGGCGGCGGCCTGGCGGAGCATTCCGCCGGAGTCGCGCGGAACGCCGGTGGTGATGAGCGCCAAGGGCCGGCTCTTCGACCAGGAGACGGCGCGGGCGTGGAGTGGAGCGGGCGCGGTGACGCTGCTCTGCGGACGGTACAAGGGAATCGACGAGCGGGCGCTCGAGATCCTGGGAGCGGAAGAGGTTTCGATCGGCGACTTCGTGCTGGCGGGCGGCGAACTCGCGGCCGCGGTCATGATCGAGGCCGCCGCCCGGCTCCTGCCGGGGGTCCTGGGCGACGCGCAGTCGGGGGCGGAGGACAGCCACGAGCAAGGGCTCCTGGGTTTCCCCGACTACACCCGGCCGGAGGAGTTCGAGGGGCGGCGGGTGCCCGAGGTGCTGCTCTCCGGGCACCACGCGAACATCGCCCGCTGGCGGCGGGAACGCCGCCTGGAGACGACCTGGCGCCGCCGGCCGGATCTGCTCGCCGAGGCGGACCTGACCGAGGCGGACCGACGGTTTTTGGATCGGATACGCCGGGAAGAGGCCTGACCGTGGGGCCACCGGTGATTTTCGGTGGAAATCGACCCAGACAACGGATCTCGGTGACCGGGGTCCCGTAGCGCAGAGGATACGAACATGAAGGCGATTCTGAGAGTCGAACGGGACAACACCAAGACCGAGATCCCCGAGTTCCAGGTGGGCGACACCGTGCGCGTCCACGTGAGGGTGGTCGAAGGCGACAAGATCCGGACCCAGGTCTTCCAAGGGACGGTGACCGGCCGCCGGGGAGGCGGGATCCGCGAGACCTTCATCGTCCGGAAGATCTCGAGCAACATCGCGGTGGAGCGCATTTTCCCGCTGCACTCCCCCAACATCGTGCT
Organism: Candidatus Eiseniibacteriota bacterium; assembly: GCA_963728475.1. GTDB lineage: Bacteria > Eisenbacteria > RBG-16-71-46 > JABDJR01 > JABDJR01 > CAVSKL01. The sequence continues at coordinate 51,571 of CAVSKL010000001.1, read as the reverse complement.
GATCGAGCGGGTACGGGCGGGCCGGGTGCGCCGGGCCCAACTCACCTATATGAAGGATCGCAAGGGCAAGCGGGCCCGCATCGCCGGCCGCCGGATCGCCACCGACCTGGCCTCGGCGAGCGAGGTCATGGCCGCGGCGGTGGCGGTGGAGCCCGGTAACGAGGAAGCGGCCGCCAAGCCTCCGAAGAAGGCGGACAAGAAGGCCGTCTCCAAGACCAAGGCCAAGAAGAAGTAGCCTCCGGCCGGCCTCCCGGGCCGGGCGTTCCGCCCCCCCTTCGGTGGGCGCGAACCTCCCCGATCAGGACTTCCACGATCAGGAAACCGCCCGGGGCCTTCACGGCCCCGGGCGGTTCCACGTTTTCGCCCGCGGCTATCCCCCGCCCGTCCCCCCGGGAGGGCGGCGGAAGGCGTCTCTTGAAACGGACCGGACCGGCGCGTCCGGGAACTCCCGGCTCGTGTCCTGCCCCGGGTGATCCGGGACCCGGACGCGCCCTGACCGGGCTGGCCCCGGCCGGGTCCGATCCTCGCCGTGGGTAAACGGCGTCGCCGTTTACACGTGCGGGTGACGACGGGAAACGCCCGCGATCAGGCTGATGATGAACACCACCAAGAACACGAAGAACAGGATCTTGGCGACGGCCGCAGCCCCTACCGCGATCCCGCCGAATCCGAACAGGGCCGCGATCAGGGCGATGATGAAGAATACGAACGCCCAGTAGAGCATGATCGTCTCCTTTCTGCGTGCCGCTCCGGTGAATCCTGGCGAGGCGAGCGGGGTCTCTAGCCCGCTCGCCGTCGGGCCCCCGCTACCGCCACCACCACGCCGGCCACCAGCACCACCGCGCCGATGACCGGCGGGATGGGCACGGTTTTCTTCTGGCTGACGTTGATGTGGTACGGGCCCAAATCGGCGGTATCGTGGTGCTGGGTGTAGGTAATCCCTCCCCAGACGATACCGATGACGCCAAGTGCGATCAGGATCACGCCCACGAGAACCAACGGCTTCATGTGGCTGATTCCTTTCCGAGGACCCGGCCCGGCCGGGTCCGTTCACCGGGACGACGACGATGATTTGCTGATGCCGCCGCGAGAACCGGCGGACCCAATGCGAACGCCGATGCCAAGAAGCTCCGACGTCCTTTTCTCCACCCTGGCAGGCCGGGTGCCCGCTGTCAATCGCGGAGTGGAGAATACGGCTGGAACCTATTGTCCGGCCTGCCTTTTTGCGCCCTTGGATTGGGTGGATCCACCTACCCGGCGCGACCGGGGCCGGTCTTTCGACGGGCTGCTCGCGGGCCGCCCCTCGTCTATACTCCTCCGGCCTCCCGCCGCCCGGCGGGAGCGACGGCGGCAACACGCCGCGGGCCCGCCCCGGGCCTCTCCGGCGCCGGGATGGAAGAGGAGGAGGATGGGATGAAGGAATACCACGTCGGTCACGAGCCCGACGGCACCTGGCACGTTCAACGGGAGAACGCCGAGCGCCCCCTCGCGTTCTACAACACGATCGACGCGGCGGAGAGCGCGGCCCGGGTGCTGGCGCAACTCGCCGAGGGCATCGTGGTGGTGCACGAGTCGAAGGGCGGCGTGCGCCGCACCGACTACCGGGGCCGGGTGGTCCCGCTCAACTGAAGCTGCGGTCCCTCGCGCGGGCGTCGGGCGGCCGCCGCTGTCCGTCAATCGCCCGCCTCGACCTCGCGCAGCGCCCGGGCGGTCCGGATGAGCTCGGCCACCGTCCACGCCTGAGCCGGACAGCCGCGTGGCGCGAACGGTGGCTCGGCGTCGAAGATCTCTGCGCCCTGGCCCAGGCAACCCTCGGCCAAGTGCTCGCGCCAGCCCAGCAGCAACGAGCGCGCTTCCTTCCTGCCCGCCGCCCCTTCGTAGCGGAGGAGGGCGTCCAGATACGCGCCGTGGAGCCAGCCCCACACCGTTCCCTGGTGGTAGGCGCCGTCCCGCGAGCGGCGGTCGCCGCCGTAGCGGGGGTGGTAGCCGGGATCGGCGGGATCGAGCGACCGGAGACCCCGCGGCGTGAGGAGCTTGTTCCGCACCAGCCGGATCACCGAGCGCGCCTGGGGGACGGTGGCCAGCGCATGAGGGAGCGAGAGGGCGAAGAGCTGGTTCGGACGAACCGTCCAGTCGGGCGCGCCGGACGGGGCGATCACGTCGGCAAAGTACGCGCGCCCGGGATCCCAGAACACGCCGAACGCGCCGCGCACCTGCTCCGCGCCGGCCCGCCAGACCGCGCCGTCCCCGCCCACGGCGTCTTCCAGGTCCGCGCCGATCCGGAGGAAGTTGTACCAGAGGGCCTGGATCTCCACCGGCTTGCCCATTCGCGGGGTCACCACCCAGTCGTCCACCTTCGCGTCCATCCAGGTGAGCTGCACGCCCGGTTCGCCCGCCGCGAGCAGTCCGTCGGCGTCCACGTGGATTCCGTGCCGGGTGCCGGCCCGGTGACGGCGGTGCGCCTCCCGGAGGGCCGGCAGCACCTCCTCGACCAGATCCAGGTCGCCGGTCGCCTTCCAGGTCCTCCAGAGCGCCACCGCCAGCCACAGGGTGGCGTCCACGGTGTTGTATTCGGGGGGCTCGCCGTCGTCGGGGAAGCGATTGGGGATGAGCCCCTCCCGCATTTCGCCGGCGAAGGTCAGGATCAGCTCGCGCGCGATTTCCGGGCGCCCGGCATCCAGGGTGAGCCCGGGAAGCGAGATCATGGTGTCGCGCCCCCAGTCGGTGAACCAGGGATAGCCCGCGATCACCGTGTTCCTTCCCCCCCGGCGCACCAGGAACTGGTCGGCGGCCGCGGCCAGGGGCCCCAGGCCGTCGAATCCGTCCAGGAACTCCAGGGCCAGCCTCTCCCGGCGGCGAAGCTCCCGGGCGCGAAGCTCGGCGTACTCTCCGGGAGGAGCCTCGGTGAGGCCGGCCCGGACCCAGGCGGTGCCGCCGGGGCGCAGGTGGAACAGGAACTCGCCCGGCACCCAGAGGTCCTCGCGGTCGGGGAGCCCGCGGTAGGTCTCGAGCGGAAGCTCCTCGTTCATCACCCAGGCCGGCCCGGGGTTGAACTCCGCGCCGGGCGCGGTCACGTACATCGTCGGCTCGGGGCCTCGGAAGCGGAAGGCGACGGTCGGGGGCGCGCACGGCACCGAGTCGCCGTCCGCGTCGCGGCGGGCGGTGGCGTGATGATCCCGGAAGGCGAGGAGCGGGCGCAGTCCGAATTCGAGCGGGGCGGGCCCGTCCCAGGTGTAGGCCAGGTATACGTCGCCGTGCCCATGGACCAGGAAAAGCTCGCGCACGAACCGCGACCCGCCGACGTCGTAGGTCCAGCGGGGGAAGGGGCGGGCCTCGAAACGGGTGAGCCGCCGGTAGCCCGAGGGCTCCACCGCCCCCGGGTAGCGATGGGAGGAGAGCCACACCTCTCCCGAGTCCAGGGCCAGCCGCTCGTCGAGCGAGGCCCAGAGCACCATCCGCCCGAGCGGCGGGCGCACCGCCGGGTTCAGGATGGCGTGGTAGCGGCGGCTGTTGGCCAGCGACACCGTGGAGGACGAGTACCCGCCCCGGCCGTCGGTCTCGAGCCACTCCAGGTCGAGCGCGCGGGCGGCGCCGGCGGAACCGGGGGTGAAAACGGTGGGATCGCCGGGCGGCACGGTCATGGAGCCCTCCTTCCGTCGGGTCGCGGACGCGATCGAGTGTAGCGCAGGGCCCCGGTTGCCGCCCCGGTCCGGGTTGCGATCCACCCCGCTTCCGTGACAGGCTAATCCCGTCCTTTCCGAGGCCTCGGGCGGATGCGGCGACGCCCGGGGTCCGGCCAAGGCCCCCGCCCCCTACTCCCCCCTCCGGGAAGGCGAACCATCGCCATGAAGGATGGATCCCACGTGGAGCGCGGCCGCCACGCCGAGAGCCTGGCCGCCGCGTTCCTGGCGTTGCGCGGGTACGCGATCCTGGAGCGGAACTTCCGCTACAGCCGGCTGGAGGTGGACCTGGTCGCCCGTCGCGACCGCACCGTGGTGTTCGTGGAGGTGAAGTTCCGGGAGCGCCCGCGGTTGGGAGGCGCGGTCGGCGCGGTGAACCGGCAAAAGCAACTCGACATCGAGACGGCGGCGGTGGGGTACCTGCGGGTCCGGGAGCTACGCGCGGTGAAGGTGCGGTTCGACGTGGTGGTGATCGAGCCGGCGCCGGGGCGAAGCGGAGCGCTTCTGGTCCGCCACCTCCCCAACGCCTTCCCCGCCAGCGGCCGCTACCGGCTCTGAGCGAACAGAAGCGGCGGATTCCGGGAAGAGGCGGATTCCGGGAAGAGGCGGCCGGCGCCGAAAAGAAGCGACCGGCGCCAGTCTCCCCACTCTGGCCGTGGGCCCCAGGCCGTTACGAATCCGATTCAGAAGTGGGCTCGGCGAAACTTCCCGACGCGCGGGAGAGGCAGCCTGATCCCAAAATCGGCTTGTTGACTCGAACGACGCGAAACCTCACGGGCCGGGCAGGGAGACTGCCGCCGGCCGCATCCAATAACCGGTCTATGCAGGGGCGATGCCAAGACCCGTGCCGGTTTGGCTGGCGGGCCGCAGCCCGTTGTGGCATCCTCACATAAACCGGCGGAGGCCACCGCCCCCCGGCGCCGGGCCGGCCCGAAATCCCGCCCCCTCGCTCTCCGGGCGGCCACTTTGCAACCGGACCCTGCACAATGCTCGACCACTTCTTCAAACACCCCGCCACCGCCTTCCTGTTCATCCTGCTCGTGGTCTATCTGGGACTCATCTACCTCCTGAACCGGGAACGGTCCAAGGTGGCCCGGATGCGGGGCCCGCGCCGGTTTCAGCCGGACTGGAGCCGCTCCCTGGCCGGGGCCCCCAAGCGCCGGCGCCGCCGGGGCGGTGACTTCAAGCCCGAGTGGAACCCGCACACCCCGTCCCGGACGCCGGGAGCGCGGAAGTCCGAATCCGGGACCTCCGCCGGGGAGAGCGGGCGGGTTGATGCGGGAACCAAAGCCCCACCGCCGGAACCCCGCTAGCCATCGAACTATCCGGCAGTCCCGCAGCGGGTTGGGGCTATCCGGCCGGCTCCTGCCCACCTCCGGCCGGCGGGTCGCCATCACCGGCCGGCCCCGCCTTTCCAGGTCGGCGCCCGCGTCCGGCCGACTCCATCTCTAATTGATTTATTGGCAATGAGTTATGGTACAGCGAACGCCGGCCGCGCACCCCGGGAATAATGGCCTTCTTCTTGCTGTAATTACAAGTGCAAGGTCGTTGCGAGACGATGCAAGGCAAACAGAGGCGAGCGGACCAAAGCGCGCTTTCCTGATCTCTCATGCACCTCCATCGATAGGGAAGCCCAGAGCCATCCACCGCTCGCCTCTGTGGGCGGGCTCGGCGCACGGACACCGCCGAGTCCGCCCATATTTTTTCCCCGGAAACGGCTCCGGCGGGGGGCGGGACGGCGGCGCCACCGTGCATTTCGCACTCCTCCAGGCCGCTTTCCAGATTTTGGAATCGGAATATCCGCACGCTCCCGGGCACCCCCTGTGCGTTGACCTCAAGCCCAAGTCCTGCTAGCGTTTACATCAGGATTTCACCGGCTTGAACCCGCGCCCGCCAGCGCCTCCGCGCCGGCCATCCGCGGACCCTTCGCCCGCCCGGCGCCCGCGCGTGGCCGCCTCGCATCCGGCGGAGGTCCGGCGCGGACCGTCGTCATTCGGACCCGTCGCGCATCGCACCCACCGTGAGGTCTCGTGGACAGAAACAGGATCGAATCCCTCGTCGAGGGGCTGAGCGCGCGCGATTCCCGCGCGGTGGCGCGCCTCATCAGCTGGGCGGAGGATCGCGATCCACGAATCGCCGAGGTCCTGCGCCGGGTCTACCCGGCGACGGGCCGGGCGCACCGGGTGGGCATCACCGGTCCGCCGGGGGCGGGCAAGAGCACGGTCATCGCCCGGCTGGCGCTCCTCCTGCGGGATCGCGGAGAGCGGGTGGCGGTGGTGGCGGTGGATCCGACCTCGACCTTCACCGGCGGGGCCCTTCTGGGAGACCGGTTCCGCATGACCGAACTTTCCGAGGACCCGGGGATCTTCATGCGGAGCATGGCCACCCGGGGAAGCATGGGGGGGCTGGCCGCGGCCACCGAGGAGGCCCTCGATCTTCTCGACGCCGCCGGCTTCACGCGGATTCTCGTGGAGACGGTGGGGGTGGGCCAGGTCGAGCTGGACATCGCCGACGCCACCGATTCGGTGGCGGTGATCCTGGTTCCGGAGAGCGGGGACGCGATCCAGACCATGAAGGCGGGGTTGATGGAAATCGGCGACGCCTTCGTGGTCAACAAGGCCGACCGGGATGGCGCCCACCGGCTCGCCAACGACCTCGAATCGATGCTGGATCTCAGGCCCCGCCGGGGCCGGCGCCCGGAGGTGCTGCGGGCCGTCGCCCTCCGCGGCGAGGGGGTGCCGGAGCTGGCGGACTGGCTGGAAACACACCGCCATTGGCTGGTGGAAACGGGTATTCTGGAGGAGCATCGCCGCCGCACCCTGGAGCACCGGCTCCTCGGCGAGGCGCGACTGGCGCTCCTGGAGCGGGTACGGGCTGAGGACGGCGAAGGGCTTGAGGAGCTGCTGGACCGGGTGGTCCGGCGCGAAATCACCCCGGGCGACGCGGCGCGGGAGCTGGTGGGCGGGCTGGGAAACGCCTCCCCCGGAGACTGACCCTCACCCACTTCGAACATCGACGGGAGGTCGCATGGATCTCGGACATCTTCGCCAGGACTTCGAGCGCTGGAAGGCGCGCGCCGCGGAGCACAGCAAGGACCGGAACGGAAACGTCCCGTTCGAGACCATCTCCGGCGACCCGGTGGAGGCGCTCTACACCCCCCTCGACGTGCCCGACCTGGACTACGGGCGGGACCTCGGCTTTCCCGGCGAGTTCCCGTTCACCCGCGGCGTCCGCTACAACATGTACCGCGGCCGCCGCTGGACCATGCGCCAGTTCTCGGGCTACGGCACCGCCGCCGAGACCAACGCGCGCTACCACTACCTCCTGAACCACGGCCAGACCGGGCTCTCGGTCGCCTTCGATTTCCCCACCCTCATGGGCTACGACTCCGACAGCTCCCGCTCCCGCGGGGAGGTGGGGAAGTGCGGGGTGGCCATCGACAGCGTGCTCGACATGGAGCGGCTCTTCCGGGGTATCCCGCTGGACAGGATCTCGACCTCGATGACCATCAACGGTCCGGCCGCGGTGCTGTTCGCGTTCTACGTGGCCGCCGCCGAGCGCCAGGGGGTGAAGCCGGCGGTTCTGCGCGGCACCCTCCAGAACGACATCCTCAAGGAGTACATCGCCCAGCACGCCTGGTGCTTCCCGCCGGAGCCGGCGTTGCGGCTCATCACCGACCTCATGGCCTACTGCGCGGACGAGGTTCCGGAGTGGAACAGCATCTCCATCTCCGGCTACCACATCCGTGAGGCGGGCTCCACCGCCGCCCAGGAGCTGGCCTTCACCCTCGCCGACGGTTTCGAGTACGTGGAGCGGGGGACGGCGGCGGGGATGGGCGTGGACGCTTTCGCCCCCCGGCTCTCCTTCTTCTGGGACTGCCACCAGGACTTCTTCGAGGAGATCGCCAAGATGCGCGCGGCGCGCCGGATCTGGGCCCGCGAGATGCGGGACCGTTACGGCGCCAAGGACCCGAAGTCGTGGCTGGTGCGCTTCCACACCCAGACCGCGGGGGTCTCGCTCACCGCGCAGCAGCCCGAGAACAATATCGTGCGCACCGCGTTCGAGGCGCTGGCCGCGGTCCTGGGCGGCACCCAGTCGCTCCACACCAACGCCATGGACGAGACGCTGGCGCTGCCCACCGAGAAGGCGGCCAAGATCGCGCTCCGCACCCAGCAGATCATTGCCCACGAGCTGGGGGTGACCAGCACCATCGATCCCCTCGGCGGTTCCTACTACGTGGAGGCGCTCACCAACCGGCTGGAACGGGAGGCCTACGCCTACTTCGACCGGATCAAGGAGGTGGGCGGGGTGGTGCCGGGGATCGAGAAGGGCTGGTTCCAGAACGAGATCGCCCGGGCCAGCCGCCGCTACCAGGACGACCTGGAGAAGAAGCGCCGGGTCATCGTGGGGGTGAACGAGTTCGTGGAGGAAGGGGAGAAGCTCGAGATCCCCATTCTCGTCATCGACGAATCGAGCGAGCGCAACCAGGTCGAAGGGCTGTCCCGGTTGCGCGCCGAACGCGACGCGGCCTCGGCCGAGGCCGCGCTGGCCGCCCTGAAGCGCGGCGCGGAGGGGACCGAGAACCTCATCCCCCTCATCGTGGGCTGCGCGCATGCGCTCTGCACCGAGGGCGAGATCGTGGGGATCTTGAAGGGGGTCTTCGGCGAGTACCGGGAACCGGCCTACAGCTTCTAGCGCGGGCCGGGCCGGGCTCCGGGCGGGCGGCGGGCCGTCCGCGGGGAAGGACATTCATGGAACGCAAGATTCGGGTACTGGTGGGGAAGCCGGGACTGGACGGCCATGACCGGGGAGCCAAGGTGGTGGCCGCGGCCCTGCGCGACGCGGGGATGGAGGTCATCTACTCGGGCCTGCATCAGACCCCCGAGGCCCTGGTCAACATGGCCATCCAGGAGGACGTGGACGTGGTGGCGCTGAGCGTGCTTTCCGGCGCCCACATGACCCTGTTCACCCGGTTGATGGAGTTGTTGCGGGACAAAGGGACCGACGACATCCTGGTCACCGGCGGAGGGATCATCCCGGTGGAGGACATGCAGAAGCTCGCTGCGATCGGGGTGGGGCGCCTGTTCGGCCCCGGCACCCCCACCGGCGACATCGTGGAGTACATCCGGGGCTGGTTCAAGGCGCGGGAGACGGGCCAGGAAGCGGGCGCGTGACCGCGCGCTCGGGGCTGGCGCTCCTGGCGCTGGCGGGGATGGCCGCGGGCTGCAGCGACGGGCCCACCGGTCCCGCGGTGGAAGGAGGCGCCGGGCTCCGGGTGCTGTTGCCGGCGGGGGTGCCGGACTCGGCGCGGGTGGAGGTCGACCTGTGGCAGGAGAACGCGGTGCCGCCGCCCACCTGCCCCACCGGTCCCGCGGCGGCGTCGAAGCTGCGGTCCGGTCCGGACTCCTGTTCGGTGGGCAGCCTCACCGTGCGCGACCTGACCGGGAGGACGGTCCACCGGGTTCCCGAGGTCCCGTGGACCAACCGGGTGCCGGGCTGGGACGAGGTGGCGGACGACGGGACGCCGGTGCCGGCGGGGCTCTACCCGGTGCACTGGCAGTGTCTGGACGGCGGCGGGACCTTCTCCTTCGACGGCCACTACTACGTGGCCGGTTCGCGGGCGGAGGGCTCTTGCCGCTGGATCCTGTGGAGCGAGGTGCGTCCCGCGGGGAGCGGGAGGAAGCTCGAGGCGGGCCCCTTCCCCACCCTCTTCTCGACCCTGGCCCTGCTCCCCCCGGCGGGGGTCCCGGTGGACGTGTTCTTCCGCGACCGGTACACGGTGGCGGTGAGGATTCCGGGTCGGGACGTGTTCGAGACGACGGTCACCCTCGTGGACGGGAAGTACACCGAGGTGCGGGTGCCCGAGGCCCCCGCGCCCTAAACCGACGAGGACGGGAGCGAGATGGACAAAGTAGTCGGCAGCGCCCGTGAGGCGCTGGAAAAGGCGGGCCTCGGCGACGGGGCCAGGATTCTCCTGGGCGGGTTCGGGCTCTGCGGGATTCCCGAGAACCTGATCGCCGCCACCCGGGAGCGGGGGGCCACCAACCTCACCGCGATCAGCAACAACGCCGGGGTGGACGATTTCGGCCTGGGGCTGCTGCTCCAGACCCGGCAGATCCGCAAGATGATCTCCACCTACGTGGGGGAGAACAAGACCTTCGAGCGGCAGTTCCTGGAGGGGGACCTGGAGGTGGAACTCATCCCCCAGGGCACCTTCGCGGAGAAGATCCGGGCCGGAGGCGCGGGCATCCCCGCCTTCTACACCCCCACCGGGTACGGCACCCAGGTTTCCGAGGGCGGCCTTCCCATGCTCTACGCCGCGGACGGAAGCGTGAAGAAGGCGTCGGCCGGGAAGGAGACCCGGGAGTTCGGAGGGCGGGCCTACGTGCTCGAGGAGAGCATCACCGCCGACTTCGCATTCGTGAAGGCGTACCGAGGGGACAAGGCGGGAAATCTCGTCTACCGGAAGACGGCGCGCAACTTCAATCCCATGATGGCCATGGCCGCGCGCGTCACCATCGCGGAGGTGGAGGAGCTGGTCGAGGTCGGCGGGATCGACCCGGACCAGGTGGCCACTCCCGGTATCTTCGTGGACTTCATCTTCCAGGGAACGAACTATGAAAAGCGTATCGAGCAAAGAACGACTCGTTCTCAGGGCCGCTAGGGAGCTGCGGGACGGGTTCTACGTGAACCTGGGAATCGGAATGCCCACCCAGGTCGCCAACCACATTCCGCGGGGAATGACCATCACCCTGCATTCGGAGAACGGGCTCCTGGGGATCGGCCCCTTCCCCTACGAGGGGAAGGAGGACGCCGACCTCATCAACGCCGGCAAGCAGACCGTGACCGAGATGCCGGGAGCGTCGTTCTTCAATTCCAGCGATTCCTTCGCCATGATCCGGGGTGGGCACGTGGATCTCAGCATCCTGGGCGCCCTCCAGGTGGACCGGGAAGGGAACCTGGCCAACTGGATGATCCCGGGCAAGATGGTGAAGGGAATGGGCGGCGCCATGGACCTGGTGGCCGGCGCCAAGCGGGTGGTGGTGACCATGACCCACACCTCCAAGGACGGTGAGCCCAAGATCCTGAACTCCTGCGAGCTGCCGCTCACCGGGGTGGGGGTGGTGGACCGGATCATCACCGATCTGGCGGTGATCGACGTCACCGGCAAGGGCCTGGTGCTCCGCGAACGCGCCCCCGAGGTCTCGGTGGAGGAGATCCGCAAGCTCACCGAACCCGAGTTGCTCGTCGAGGGTGAGGTCGCGATCATGGACGTGGGGGAGGAGGCATCGTGAACCGGTACGCCGAGCTTTCCGAAGACCATCTGATGTTTCAGAAGATGGTGCGCGAGTTCGCCGACGCCGAGATCGCGCCGAGGGCGGCCGAAATCGACCGGAGCGACGAGTTTCCCCACTGGGCGATCGGGAAGATGGCCGAACTGGGGCTCCTGGGCATCCCCTTCCCCGAGGAGTACGGAGGGGCCGGGGGCGACACCCTCATGTACTCGGTGGCGATGGAGGAGATCGCGCGGGCCTCGGGCAGCGTCGCCCTGATCATGGCCGCGCACGTCTCGCTCGGGACCTATCCCATCTTCGCCTTCGGCACCGACGCCCAGAAGAAGAAGTACCTGCCGGACCTGGTCTCGGGCCGCAAGCTCGGCGCGTTCGGGCTCACCGAGCCCGGAGCCGGCTCCGACGCCGCCGGGACCAAGACCCGGGCCGAACTCCAGGGCGATCACTGGGTGGTGAACGGGAGCAAGCACTGGATCACCAACGCGGCGGTGGCGGGTACCCTGGTGGTGACCGCGCGCACCGCGCCGGGCAAGGGCGCGGACGGGATCAGCGCCTTTATCGTGGAAAGCGATACCCCCGGGCTCAAGATCGCCAAGAAGGAAGACAAGGTGGGGCTTCGCGGCTCCACCACCAACCCTCTTTTCTTCGAGGACATGAGGATTCCCAGGGAGAACCTGCTGGGACCGGAAGGAAACGGGTTCCGGCAGTTCATGAAGACCCTGGACGGGGGGCGGATCTCGATCGGCGCCATGGCGCTGGGGCTGGCCCAGGCCGCCTTCGAGGCCGCCACCGACTACGCCCGGCAGCGGGAGCAGTTCGGGAGGGCGATCGCCGAGTTCCAGGGAATCCAGTTCAAGCTGGCGGACATGGCCACCGAGATCGAGGCGGCCCGGCACCTCATCTACGCGGCGGCCCGGCTCAAGGACGGGGGGGAGAAGACCACCCGGTTCTCGGCCATGGCCAAGCTGTATGCGTCCGAGGTCTCCATGCGCGTCACCAACAACGCCATCCAGATTTTCGGCGGCAACGGCTACAGCCGCGAGTATCCGGTGGAACGCTACTGGCGGGACGCCAAGCTCACCGAGATCGGCGAGGGCACGAGCGAGATCCAGCGCATGGTGATCGCCCGCGAGGTTCTCAAGGGGGCGGCGGGGCGCCGATAGCCGTCGAAGTACCGGGTCCGGCCTCCCGGGCCTCGGGGGAGGGGCGGGAGACCCGCCCGGCGGACGCCGCGGGCACCCGAACGGACGCAGGAAGCAGGACGGAAGGAGTGGTGGAATCATGAATCAAGCGGTCATCGTGAGCGCGTGCCGCCTCCCGGTGGGGCGGTTTCTGGGCGGGCTCGCCCCGCTCCCGGCGGGGCGGTTGGGGGCCCTGGTGGTGGCGGAGGCGGTCAAGCGGGCCGGCATCGACCCCGGCCTGGTGGAAGAGTGCATCATGGGGAACGTGTTGCAGGCCGGCGTGGGGCAGAACCCGGCGCGGCAGGCCGCCCACTGGGGCGGAATCCCCGACGAGGTGGGCTCGTTCACCGTGAACAAGGTCTGCGGGTCGGGGCTCAAGGCGGTCATGCTCGCGGCCCAGGCCATCCGGGCCGGGGATCACGACGTGCTGGTGGCGGGGGGGATGGAGAGCATGTCCAACGCGCCGTACCTGCTGCCGCAGGCCCGGACCGGTTACCGGCTGGGCGACGGCACCCTGGTCGACGCCATGGTCCACGACGGGCTCTGGGACGTGTACAACGACTTCCACATGGGGATGGCGGCGGAGCTGATCGCGGACAAGTTCAACGTGAGCCGCGAGGATCAGGACGAGTTCGCCCTCGGCAGCCAGATGAAGGCGGTGAAGGCGATCCGGGAAGGCAAGTTCAAGAACGAGATCCTGCCGGTCGAGATCGCGCAGCGCAAGGGGCCGGCCCTGGTGGTGGACACCGACGAGGGGCCCCGCGCCGACACCACCCTGGAGAAGCTGGCCGCGCTCAAGCCTGCGTTCAAGAAGGACGGCAGCGTCACCGCCGGGAACGCCCCCAGCGTGAACGACGGCGCCAGCGCCCTGGTGGTGATGAGCGAGAAGCGGGCGAAGGAGCTGGGCAAGTCCCCCCTCGCCCGCATCGTCGACTACTCCACCGGCGGCACCGCCCCCGAGATGCTCTTCTACGCCCCGGTGATCGCGGTCCGCAAGCTCATGGACAAGATGCACGTGGACATCAACCACTGGGACCTCATCGAGGCCAACGAGGCGTTCAGCGCTCAGGCCCTGGTGGACGGCCGCGAGCTGGAATGGGACTGGGACCGGGTCAACGTCCACGGCGGCGCGGTCGCGCTGGGCCACCCCATCGGCGCCAGCGGGGCCCGCGTCCTCACCACCCTCCTCTACGCCATGAAGGACCGGAAGGCCAGAACCGGCCTGGCCACCCTCTGTCTGGGGGGCGGGAATGCGGTCGCTCTGGCGGTGGAGATGTAATTCCGAGGCCTCGGGGCGGCGGCACCGCCGCTCCGGAGTCCGCCCGGGAGCCCGTTCGCCCGAACGGGAGGCCCTTCGCCCGCTCCGCCTCCGCGGGGCGGGCGTCGCGGGTCCGGGGGACGCGGCGAGAGACGATCACAGCGGGATCAAGGGGGCCGGCCATGCGTGCGGAAGACGTGAAGCGGGTTACGGTAATCGGGGCGGGGACCATGGGCAACGGCATCGCCCACGTGTTCGCCCAGAGCGGGTACGAGGTGAACCTGGTGGACCTGGAGCCGTCGCTCCTGAACCGGGCGGTGACCACCATCGAGAAGAACCTGGGCCGGCAGGTGACGAAGGGGAAGGTGTCCGAGGACGAGATGCGTTCGACCCTGAACCGGATCGCCACCTCGTCGGAGCTGGAGACGGCGGCGGAGGCGCACCTGGTGATCGAGGCGATCACCGAGGACCCGGACGTGAAGTTCGACCTGTTCCGGAAGCTCGACCGGATCTGCCCCCCGGAGGTGCCGTTCGGAAGCAATACCTCGTCCATCTCCATCACCGAGATCGCGGCCCGGACCAGGCGGCCGGAGCTGGTGGCGGGGATCCATTTCATGAATCCGGTCCCGGTCATGCAGCTGGTGGAGATCATCCGGGGCCTGGCCACCTCGGACGCCACCCGGGACTTCGCGGTGGAGACGGCCCGGCGGGTGGGGAAGATCCCGGTGGAGGTCAACGACTATCCCGGCTTCGTCTCCAACCGGGTGCTCATGCCGATGATCAACGAGGCGGTGTTCTGCGTGATGGAAGGGGTGGCCGAACCCGAGGCAATCGACACCGTGATGAAGCTGGGGATGAACCACCCCATGGGGCCCCTGGCGCTCGCCGATCTCATCGGCCTCGATACCTGCTTGGCGATCATGCAGGTGCTCCACGAGGGGCTGGGCGACGACAAGTATCGTCCCTGCCCGTTGCTCCGGAAGATGGTCGGGGCCGGCCGCCTGGGCCGGAAGTCCGGACACGGTTTCTACGTCTACGAGTCCTGAGGGTTGAAGGGAGGACGCCATGGAGTTCCTGCTGAGTGAAGAAGAACGGATGATCCGGGACGCGGCCCGGGAACTGGCGGAGAAGGAGTTCGCCCCCAAGGCGGCGGAATACGACGAGAGCATGAAGTTCCCCAAGGAGAACGTGGCCAAGCTGGCCGAGCTGGGCTTCCTGGGGATGGGCGTGCCCGAGGAATGGGGCGGGGCGGGGATGAGCACGCTCGCCTACGTGCTGGCCATGGAGGAGATCTCCAAGGCGTGCGCCTCCACCGGGGTGATCATGTCGGTCAACAACTCGCTGGTCTGCGACCCGATCAAGGCGTTCGGGAACGATTTCCAGAAGGAGAAGTACCTGAAGCCCCTGGCCCAGGGGCAGAAGCTCGGCGCCTACTGCCTGACCGAGCCCGAGGCCGGCTCCGACGCCCAGAACCTCCGCACCACCGCGGTGAAGGAAGGCGGCCACTACGTCCTGAACGGCACCAAGAACTTCATCACCAACGGGCAGATCGCCGACGTCTACGTGGTCTACGCCAAGACCGATCCCGAAGCCGGCCACCGCGGAATCAGCGCCTTCATCGTGGACGGGACCAGCGAGGGCCTCACCCGGGGCAACAAGGAGAACACCATGGGGATCCGGGCGTCCTCGACGTGTTCCCTCTTCTTCACCAACGTACGGGTGCCGGCGGAGAACCTGGTCGCCTCCGAGGGGCAGGGATTCAAGGTCGCCCTGGCCACCCTGGACGGGGGCCGGATCGGCATCGCCGCCCAGGCCCTGGGAATCGGCCAGGCCGCCCTCGACGCCGCCACCGCCTACTCCCAGGAGCGGAAGACGTTCGGAAAGCCGATCGCCGAACTGCAGGCGGTCCAGTGGATGCTGGCCGACTCCGCCACCGAGATGGAGGCGGCCCGCCTCCTCACCTATCGCGCCGCGGTCAAGAAGGACACCGGCGAGCGCTACAGCATGGAAGCCTCCATGGCCAAGCTCTTCGCCTCCCGGGCGGCGGTGAACACCGCCGACCGCGCGGTCCAGATCCACGGCGGCTACGGCTACATCAAGGAATACCCGGTGGAGCGGTACTACCGCGACGCCAAGATCACCGAACTCTACGAGGGGACCAGCGAGATCCAGCGGCTGGTGATCGCCCGGAACCTGCTCAAGTAGAAGGGAAGCGCCGGCCGCACATGGATTTCAGCATCAACGAAGAGCAGAAGATGCTCCAGGACACCATCCGCGAGTTCGCCCGGAGCGAACTCGCTCCGGTCGTCCTGGAGTTCGAGAACGAGGCCCGCTTCCCGCGGGAGCTCGTGACCCGCATGTGGGAGGAGCTGGGGCTGGGCGGCATGCTCTGCCCTGAGAAGTACGGAGGGATCGCCCTCGATCCCGTCTCCTACACCCTGGTCATCGAGTCGCTGGCCGAGGTCTGGCCCGCGCTCTCCATCATCGTGGCCGTGCACAATTCGGTGGGGGTGCAGCTTATCGCGGAGCACGGCTCCGAGGAGCAGAAGCGGAAGTACCTGCCGAGACTCGTGACGGAATGGCTGGCCGCGTTCAGCCTGTCCGAACCGGGGGCGGGGAGCGACGTGGGGGGGATGCGGGCGACCGCGGTCGTCGACGGCGACCACTACCTCCTGAACGGGGAGAAGAACTGGGTCAGCAACGGCCGTCACGCCGACCTCTACGTGATCTTCGTAAAGACCGACCCCGGGGCCGGGAACCGCGGGATCAGCGCGTTCCTGGTGGAGAAGGGGACCCCGGGACTGGTGGTGGGAAAGCCCGAGAAGAAGATGGGGATCAAGTCCAGCGACACCGTGGCGCTCAGCCTCCAGGACTGCCGGGTGCCGGCGGCGAACCTCCTGGGAAAGCCCGGGCAGGGGTTCCGGATCGCCATGACCGAGCTTGACGGAGGCCGGGTGGGGGTGGCGGCGCAGGCCCTGGGAATCGCCCAGGCCGCGCTCGACAAGTCGGTGCGCTACGCCCGGGAGCGCGAGGCGTTCGGGCAGCCCATCGCCGAGTTCCAGGCGGTGCAGTGGATGCTCGCCGACATGGCGACCCGCCTGGAGGCGGCGCGGCTTCTGATCTATCGCGCGGCCTGGATGCGCTCGCAGGGCATGAAATTCACCCGCGAGGCCTCGGAGGCGAAGCTGTTCGCGTCGGAGGCCGCCACCTGGATCACTCACAAGGCCATCCAGATCCACGGGGGCTACGGCTACACCGAGGACTACCAGGTGGAGCGCTTCTACCGCGACGCCCGGGTCACCGAGATCTACGAGGGGACGAGCGAGATCCAGCGGCTGGTGATCGCCCGGACCTGGCTCCGGGAACACGGCTTCAAGGGCTGACCCTCCGGCCCCGGCCGGACTTCGTAACGTCCATGAATTCAATCCGTTAAGTGGTAGGCCGGTCCGGAGCCGGGGTAGCCCGGCCTCCGGACGATATACTCTCCGGTCCGGCGCGGCGACGCGGTTCGCCGCGCTTCCCCTCGTCTTCGAGAAGGATCCGAAAATCATGGCCAAGAGCATCGTCAGCGTCATCAAGTCCGACCCCGCCACCGTCCTCGAGGACGTTTCGCGGGCCATGCGGGAGGCGGGCTACCGCGACGGGCTGAAACCCGACGTCGACACCTGCCTCAAGATCAACGTGACCTGGCATCTCTACATGCCGGGAACCTCCACCACCCCCTGGCAACTCGAGGGCGTGATCCGCACCCTGCTCGAGGACGGGTTCCGGGCGGAGTCCCTGTGGGGCGTCCACAACGACACCGTGGTGGTGGATTCGCGGGTGGGTGAGGTCAACAACAAGCAGAAGCCGGTCTGCGACAAGTACGGAGTGAAGCGGACGTTCCTGAACGATCCCGACCAGGAGTGGATCGAGTACAAGCCCAAGGGGAAGATGCTGGTCCTGGAAGACGTCTACCGGAAGGACGGCATCCGGATCCCGAAGTTCCTGGTGGGGAAAAACATCATCCACCTGCCCACGGTCAAGACCCACGTCTTCACCACCATCACCGGGGCCATGAAGAACGCGTTCGGAGGGCTCCTGCACTTCCGCCGCCACTGGACCCACGCCGTCATCCACGAGACCCTGGTGGACCTGCTGCGGATCCAGAAGGACATCCACCCCGGGGTGTTCGCGGTTACCGACGGCATCTTCTGCGGCGACGGCCCGGGGCCTCGGGCGATCCGTCCCCACATCAAGGGCTATATGCTGGCGTCCTCCGACCAGGTGGCGATCGACGCGGTGAGCGCCAAGCTCATGGGCTTCGATCCGCTCTCGATCAAGTTCATCCGCCTCGCCCACGAGGCGGGCCTGGGGGTGGGGGACGTGCGGGAGATCGAGGTCAAGGGGGCGGACATCTCGAAGGTGAACTTCGGCTTTCACGGCGACGAAGACACCTTCGCGTCCAAGGGCCAGAAGGCGATCTACCACGGGCCGCTCAAGCCGTTCGAGAAGATCCTCCTCCAGAGCCCGATCGTGCCGTGGTCCTACGCGGCGTCCAAGCTCTACCACGACGTCTACTGGTACCCGGCCCACGGGAAGAAGCGCGTCCAGGACACCCTCGACAACACCGACTGGGGGCGCCTCTTCCGCGACTACGAGAAGGGGCTGGTGGCGCGGGACGTGCCGGGCGGAAGGCCCTGAGGGTCAGGGTCCGACCGTCTCCGGTCCGTAGCGCTGGATCCGGCCGTAGTTGAACTCGGCCACGTAGACCGAGCCGTCGGGGCCGACCGCGATGGCGGCGGGGTTGCCCACCTCGCCGGCGGCGTCCGTCCGCGTCGGCCATTCGGTGAGCATGGCTCCGTCGGAAGCGTACTTGTAGATCGCGCCCAGAACCGCGTCGGCCACGAACACGTCGCCGGCCCCGTCCACCGCCACCCCGTGATATCCCCCCAGCCCGTTGTTGCCGGTGGAATCGGTCGGAAGCACCCAGAAGCCCAGCGGCCGGCCGTCCTTGGCGAACCGGTTCAGGTGGTAGTCCAGCGAGCTGGCGGCGTAGACGTCGCCCCGGCCGTCCACGTCCAGGGCGAAGGCCACCGAGAAGAAACCCTCGCGGAAAGCGCCGTCGGCATTGAAGGAGAGGATCCGGTTCCCGGCGGCGTCGGCCACGAAGAGCACGCTGTCGCCGAGCGAGGCCACGTCCTTGGGGCTCCGGAGAATCTCGAACCCGATGCTCTGGTTCGTCCAGACCGATAGAAGGCTCCCGGCGCCGTCGAAGACCTGGACGCGGGCGTTGCCGTAGTCGGCCACGTACACCCGCCCCGCGTCGTCCACGTCGAGCCCCCACGGGTAATGGAACTGTCCGGGCGCGCTCCCGGACCCGCCCCACGCCCCCAGCCAGTCTCCCTCGGCGCTGAACTTCTGGATCCGGTCGTTCCCGCTGTCGGCGACGTAGACCCGGCCGGAGTCGTCCACCGCGATCCCGGAGGGATGGGTGAACTGGCCGGGGGCGGTCCCTTCCGAGCCCCATTCGCCCCGGAAGGCGAGGGGGCGCTGGGGTTCGGGCTTGGGAGCGGTGGTGCCGCCGCCGCCGCCGCAGCCGGCGGCGGCCAGCGCCAGGATCAGGAGGGGGGCGGCCGCAAAGCGGCGCCTCACCGCTGCTCTCCCTGGACCGTCACCCCGTTCAGGACGATCCGGTAGTCCAGTTCCACGGTGGGGCGGAGCATGGCCGCCACCGAGCAGTACTTCTCCTGGGAAAGCTCCACCGCGCGCTTCACCGCCGCCTCGTCCAGTTCGTGACCGGTCAGCTCGTAGGTGAGAACGATGCGGGTGTAGATGCGGGGCTCCTCCTCCCGCCGCTCGGCCTGGGTCCGGATCTCGAGCGACTTCAGGTTCTTCCGCATCTTGGTGAGGATCGAGACCACGTCCATGCCGGTGCAGCCGGCCAGCGCCGCCTGTACGGTCTCCATGGGGCCGGGTCCGGGGCCGGGGCGTTCGGCCTGGGGCACGCTGTCGAGCACCAAGCGCTCCCCGCCGGGGAACGTCATCTCGAAGTTCATGCCCTCGGTCCAGACCGCGGTCACCGACATGTCCTACCTCCCGGCGCGGGCGCGCCTCGCGGGTCCGCAAACGGTAAGGGGATCGGCCGGAGCCGGCGCCGCGAGCCCGAGGCCTCACAGCCTAGCGCGCCGGGGTCCCGAATTCCACCTACAGTGCGCTCACCCCGCCGTCCACCACCAGCTCCTGACCGGTGATCCAACCGGCCTCGTCCCCGGCCAGGAACAGGATGGCGTTGGCGACGTCCTCGGGAAGCCCGCACCGGCCGAGAGGATAGCGCTCTCCCAGTTCCCGGGCCCGGGCCAGAAGGTCGTCGTGCCCTTCCCAGAGTTCCCGGTTGAAGCCGGTGAGGACCAGGGCGGGCAGCACCGCGTTCACCCGGATGCCCTCGGGGCCGTGCTTGACCGCGAGCGACCGGGTGAGGGCGGTCACCGCCCCCTTCGACGCCGCGTAGACCGGAAGCGAGGCGCTCGCCCCGGCGTGGTGCGCCAGGTACGAGGCCACGTTCACCACCGCGCCCCCGTGCCCGCGCATGCGGCGGACGGCGGCGCGGCAACCGTTCACGGTGCCGGTCACGTTCACCGCCAGGATCCGGGCCACGTGTTCGGGGCCGGCGTCGGGGAAGGTCGCCCGCTCGGATCGGCCGGCGTTGTTGATCCATACGTCCAGCCGTCTCCAGCGGCGGACGGCCTCGTCGCCCACCGCCTCCATGTCCTCGGGGCGGACCACGTCGGCGGTCATGGTCGCGATGACCCCCGCCCCGGCCAGGATGGCCTCGGCGGCGATCTCCGCCGCGCTCCGTTCCAGCACTTCCTTGCGCCGGCCGCAGATCAGGACCTGGGCGCCCCGGGCCACGAAGGCGCGGGCGGTGGCGAGGCCGATCCCGGTGCCGCCGCCGGTCACCACCACCGTACGGTCGCGAAGGGGAAAACGGGGATCGGCGGTCAACCGCCGGTCCCGGTGGGCCCGGCGGCGGGGGTGCGCTCGCGCTGAATCTCCCGCACGGTGCGGTCGTGGAACCGGGTGAAGAGAATCGGCAGCACCACCCCCAGGAGGATCACCAGGAGCAGGATCGAGGCCACCGCCACCCGGAAGGTGCGCACCTCGTTACGGGGAACCGCGCGCTGGTCGATGGAGGGCGGCCGGGGGCGGCCGGCGGTGAGGGTGTCCACCGCGTTGATCCAGCGGTCGGGCCGGGCCACCACCACGCCGAACATGAGGTTCTTCCGGTAGGTGATCTTGAGCACCGGCACCCCCCGGGTGCGGATGCCCTGCCAGAGGCCCACCCCCAACCGCTCGACCTCTTCCATGGCGATGGCGACCCGCTCGCCGGCGGCCGGCTCGTAGACCAGGCGGTCCTCGTAGAGGGTCAGGACGCCGGTCTCGCGGAAGCCGGGACGGAGTCGCAGGGCGGCGCCGAGGGACCCGAAGGTGCTGGCGCGCCGATCCACCAGGATCGGAACGCTCTTGATGTCCGCCGCCTGGCCTCTCATGCCGTCCCCTCGATGTGGCTAAGCCGGGCTTCGATCCTGGCTGAGTTCGATCAGCACGCCGCCGGTGCTCCTGGGGTGGACGAACGCCACCCACTTGTCGTGGGCGCCGGCCCGGGGTTCGCGGTCGATCAGGGCGAGCCCAGCCGCTTCGCACGCGGCCAGGGCCTTGCGGATGTCGGACACCTCGAAGCAGAGGTGATGGATGCCCTCGCCCCGCTTCTCGAGGAACCGTCCGATGGGCCCGTCCGGGGAGAGGGATTCGAGGAGTTCCAGATGGGTCCCGCCCACCGGCAGGAACGCGGCCCGGACCTGCTGCTCCTCCACGATCTCCTCGTGGTCGGAACGAAGGCCCAGCCCTTCCGAGTAACGGCCGAGCGCCTCCTGGAGATCCCTCACCGCGATGCCGATGTGATCGAGCCGCCGAATCATCCGAGCACCCCTCTCCGGACGCGTTCCCGGCCCGCGGCGCCCGCTCGCGTCCTCCGCGGGGCGCCGTGACATCCCGTTTCTTCGAGTGTAGCATGGGGCCTTCCTGCGCCCGCGCGCCGGGGTAGGGGGAGTTCCGATGCCGGCGATAGGTACGTTTCGCTTTCTTCGACGGGTGCGCCGGGGAGCGATCGGGTCGCTCCTGTTGAGCGCGGCCGCGTTGCTTTCCGGGGACGCTTTGGTTTCCGGGACCGCGAAGGCTTCCGCGACGGCGCCGGGGGACGCGAAGGTGCCCGCGGCGGCGTCGATCTCCGGCGCCGCGCCGGGCGGAGCCTCGGATTGCTCCTGGGACGTGTCGTGGGTGCGGCCGCCCAGCGGCCTCCCGAGAGGGCTCCGGCAGGGGCTCTCGGTGGGGGTGAGCACGCCCCTTCCGGCCGGGGTCTACCGGTTCGAGGTGGCGCGGACCCCGGGGAACACCTTCTACGAACCCGCCACGATCTCCCTGGCCCCCTGCTTCCCGGAGTCGCTGGACCAGATCGCGATGCTCACCCCGGCCGCCCGCTCGCTCGTCCCCTTCACCCTGACCCTGGCTCCGGACGGCGGGGGGGAGCCCGAAACCCTGCTCACCGCCTACTCGGTTCACGACGGCGGCGACCCGGTCGAGACGGGCGGGGATCTTCTCGCCCGCTACGCGCCGGTGCTCCGGTACGACCTCCGCGAGGAGTTTCTCCCCTACGGCGCCGATCTCTTCCTGGACGCCTCGCGGCTGGTGACCCGGCGGGGGGACACGCTCTCCCTGGACGCCGCCGACTCGGTGCTCTATCGCCGGAACGACACCCGCGCCTTCCTGGCCCTGGACAATCCCTCGGGCGGCCTGGCCGGCTACCGCGCCATCCGGGGACCGGAGTTCCGGGGCCGGAGTTACCCCCCGACCGTCTACGCCGCCTCCGCCTCCGACCCCGCCCGGCCGGGGTGGATCTACCTCCAGTACTGGTTGCTCTACGTCTACGACGACTGGGTGAACGTGCACGAGGGGGACTGGGAACGGGTGACGGTGATCCTGGATCCCGATGGGTTCCCGCGCGGGGTGGCCTTCGCCCAGCACGAGTGGGCGGTGCCGCTCGCCGTGGGGGAGGTGAAGTGGGAGGCGACCCACCCCGTGGTCTACGTCGCCCTGGGCTCGCACGCGAGCTACCCGGACTCCGGTTCCACCTACGCCTACGTCGGGACCGATGAGCATCCGGGCGACGGCCGCGAGCTTCGCCCCGGCGAAGACGGCGGCTATACCCTGGCCGGGCTCCCCCGGGGGAACCTGCCCCCCCTCGCCCCGGGCAAACCCGGAGCGTCCGGCGCCCACGCCGGCTGGCTCGACTTCTCCGGCGGCTGGGGAAACCCGGCGCGCGCGTCCGGCCCGGCGCTGGGGCGGCCGCGCCGGGACCGCCCGGGGGCGCCCCGCGGCTCCCCGGAGACGCACCACGGCTTCCCGGGACCGGGTCCGGCCGTGAGGGAGGGCCCCGCCGCGCTCTCCCACGTTCTCACGGCTCTCTCCGAGGCCCCATCCCCGGAGCTGCTCCGCGGACCGCGGATCCGGCCGGAGTGGATCCTGCCCCACCCCGCGCTCTTCGTGATCGTGGCGTGGACGGGAGTCGAGGCGGACTTCGCCCCCCCGGCTTGGTCGCTGGAGGGACCGGAGGCGTCCTACCCCTCGGGCGGGGACAGCGGGTTCGACGGCGTGCTCCGGACCGGCGATGCCTACGTGCCGTCGCTCGAGGCGCGGGTGCAGTGGATGTCGGTGCGCGACTGGGCGCCCGGAGGCTACACGGTGCGGGTCGAACCCGGCGGGCCGGCGCCCCTGGTGGGGCTGATCAGCTGGGGCGGGCTCACGATTCTGGCCGCCGATCCCGCGGGTTCCGGGGACCATCCCTTCTCCGCCCAGGACCCGGCGGCGCCGGAAGCGCGGCGGCGGGGGCTCAGTGTCGCCCCGAATCCCGTCCGCGGCGCCGCCACCCTGTACTGGGTGGGCGCGCCGACCGGCCCCTACACCGTGGAGCTCTTCGACGTGCGCGGCCGCCGGGTGGCCCGGAGCGAAGGCATCCACGGTGAGGCTCCGTTCACGTGGGAGTGGAACGGCCGGCTCGCCGGCGGCGCCGCCGCCCCCGCCGGGGTCTACTTCGCCCGGGTCCGGGGGGAGGGGAGAAGCGCCACCGCGCGATTCGTGCGGCTGCGATGAGCACCTGACGAGGCCTCGGCGGGGGATGCTGGACGCGCGTCGGCGGGCACCGGCGCGCGACCGTCCGAACGTGGGCGTTCAACGCGTTGCGGCGCGCGGGGTGCGCGAAATACCTGGCCCCGCCCTTGCAATTCGTATGGCTGCCACGCGGGACGGTAGGCCTGGATCGAGAGAGCCACGACGTTGGCGCCGGCCTTTGGTCCCGCGGTGCGACTCGGCCGCCCCGGCGCCTCTTCCGCCCTCCTTCGGGCCCGGGCCGCCCGCGCCGCACACCGGGGGCACTGTCTCCCCGCTCCCGGCCTTCCCGGGTTTGCGGCCTCCTCTCCGGGGAGTCCGGGAGCGGCGGGGACGCTTCGGCCTCCGCGGCCTCCGCCCCCCCGCCGAACCCGGCGCGGTGATCGCCAACCTCGAGGCGGCGCCCCCTCGTGCGAGCGCCTACTGATAGAGCCGCTTGATGGCTCCCCAGGTCGAGGACCTGGTCGGCACCGGGGACTCGCAGGTCTGCATGCGGATCGCCGCCGTGGTGGATCCGGACATGCCGCCGAACGGTCCCCCCGACGAGCCGATGAAATCGATCCGGTAGGTGATGTCGAAGAAGCTGTCCACCGCCCAGGCGGGCCCGGACTCCTGGGTCAGCGTGGTGTGGCCGGGGCTCGGGAGTCCCAAATCCGTGCCCGCCGAAATGCGCAGTAGGTCGAAATCGGGGTCACCCGGGGGGAGCTGGCCCTGCAGGGTCATCATTTCGGTATCGAAATCCTGGACGGGCGCCGCCGCCGGGCCCCGGGGCGCTGAGGCCGACTGGCACTGGAGGGGAATCGTGACCAGGCGGTGGTAACCGGTCATGGCTCCGGTGCCCGTCATCTCGAAGTCCAGGAAGCACTGGTACTGCTGGGTCTGGTCGCCCAGCGGTCCGCCGGCGAGGTACGTGATGTCGAAGAAGCCGTACATCCGGGCCGGACCTTCGAGGGTGCTCCCGGAAGGAAGACCGGAACTCACCTCCATTTGGCTTCCGTCGTATCCCTCCGAGCAGCTGGGGGGAAGATCGGCGGTCCCGCTCCCGTTGTCCGGCACCACGCAGCAAGTGCCGGATTGGGCTCGAGCCGGAGGCGCGCCGGCCAGCGCGGCCCCGATCACCGCCACCACCAGGGAAAGTCTTAAGGGGAGCAGGACAAGCCGCATGGGAGTCTCCTTCTGGGATGCAGGGCGGTCTCGAGGCCCCCGGCACGGTTGCCGGAACCGGGGTTAGATGCCAAATAAATTAGCATATACTTGATTCATTGTCCTCAATCATTTTTGGATGACCGGCGGGGGAGCGCCTGGGGCCAGGGAGATCCGGGGTCCCGCGGGCTTGGAACGACTCCAGATCAGCGGCCTGGGCTCCCTACCAGTTTATCGACTGGCGGCTAGGCCTGGTCGTAGGTCCCGAACCGCTTGCGCAGCACGTCCGAGATCTCGCCCAGGGTCGCGCGCGCGCGCACCGCATCCACGATCGGCGGCACCAGGTTGGCGTCGCCGCGGGCGGCGCGATCCAGTTCCGCGAGTGCCGCCTCCACCGCCCGGGCGCCGCGAGCCGCCTTGACTGTGGCCAGGCGCTTGCGCTGCGCGGCTTCCAGGGCCGGGTCCATGTGGAAGATCGCCGGCTCGGGCTCGGGCACCCGGTAGCGGTTCACCCCCACCACGGCGCGCTCGCCCCGCTCCACCTCGCGCTGGAAGCGGTAGGCCGCCTCGTGGATCTCGCGCTGCACCCACCCCGCCTCGATGCACGCCACCATTCCCCCCCGCGCCTCGATCTCGTCGAAGTAGGCGCGGGCGGCGGTCTCCAGGTCGTCGGTGAGGCGCTCCAGGTAGTAGCTCCCCCCCAGGGGATCCACCGTGTCCGCCACTCCGGATTCCTCGGCCAGGATCTGCTGCGTGCGGAGCGCCACCCGGACCGCCTCCTCGGTGGGGAGCCCCAGCGCCTCATCCATGCTGTTGGTGTGGAGCGACTGCGCGCCTCCCAGGACCGCGGCCAGGGCCTCGATCGCGGTGCGCACCACGTTGTTCATCGGCTGCTGCGCGGTGAGCGTGGACCCCGCGGTCTGGGCGTGGAAGCGGAGGAGCGTGCTCCGGGGATCGCGCGCCCCGAACTCTCCGGTCATGATCCGGTACCAGAGCCGCCGCGCCGCCCGGAACTTGGCCACCTCCTCCAGCAGGTTCGAGTGCGCGTTGAAGAAGAACGAGAGCCGGGGGGCGATCTCGTCGACCGCCAGCCCGCGCGCCACCGCCTCCCGCACGTAGACCCGGCCGTTGGCCAGGGTAAACGCGATCTCCTGCGCCGCGGTCGAGCCCGCCTCGCGGATGTGGTAGCCGCTGATCGAGATCGTGTTCCAGCCCGGCACGTGATCCCGGCAGAAGGCGAAGATGTCGGTGGTGAGGCGGAGCGAGGGCCGCACCGGGTAAATGTAGGTGCCGCGGGCGATGTACTCCTTCAAGAGATCGTTCTGCACCGTCCCCGAGACCTTCTCCCAGGGCGTGCCCTGCTCCTCGGCCACCACCAGGTACATGGCGAGGAGGATCGCCGCGGTGGCGTTGATGGTCATGGAGGTGGAGACCCGGTCGAGGGGGAGGCCGTCGAGGAGCGAGCGCATGTCGTCCAGGCTGTCGATGGCCACCCCGACCTTGCCCACCTCGCCCGCGGCCATGGGGTGGTCGGAGTCGTAGCCCATCTGGGTGGGGAGGTCGAAGGCGGTGGAAAGCCCGGTCTGCCCGGCGTCGAGCAGGTACTTGAACCGCCGGTTGGTGTCGGCGGCGTCGCCGAAGCCCGCATACTGGCGCATGGTCCAGAGCCGGCCCCGGTACATGGTGGGGTGGATCCCGCGGGTGAAAGGGGGTTTCCCCGGCTCGCCCAGATCGCGCCCGGGGTCGAACTCCGGGAGATCTTCCGGGCCGTACACCGCCTTCACCGGGATCCCGGAGGTGGTTTCGAAGCGCTCCTTCCGCTCTCCCGGCCGCTTTCCCGCCTTCTCCGAGGCCATCCCCTTCGCTTCGGTCCGCGTTCTGTCCCCGCCCATCACGCCTCCTCCGCGGTTCCTTCCGCGTCCTCCGGGACCAGTACCACCAGCACCGTACCCTGGTCCACCACGTCTCCCGCCTTCACCCGGACCTCCGCCACCCGCCCACCGGAAACGCAGGCAAGATCGTTCTGCATCTTCATCGCCTCGACCACCGCCACGCTCCTCCCGCGGGCCACCACCTCGCCTTCCTTCACCAGGACCTTCACCACCGAACCCGGCATCGGGGAGGCGACGGTCTCGCCCCCGGCGGTCCCGTGGGCGGCCTCTTCCGCCCGGGCCCACAGCTCGTCGGTGACCCGGACGTGGAAGACGTCGCCGGAGAGATAGACCTCCATTCCGTCGCGGCCGCTCACGCAGGCCGCCTCGTAGGAGCGGCCGTCGATGATGATCGACCGGGTGGGGCTTCCGGGGGTGGAGCGGGAGTCCACGTAGAGGACGTCGCCGTCGATCTCCACCCGGTAGCCGGTGCCCTCCTCGGTCACGGCGACGGTGAGGGTCTCGTCCCCCTTGTGCACCACGTAGCGCGCGGACACGTCAGCGCCCCCGTTCCAGCGCGCCCGGGCGGCCCAGGAGCCGCCAGGCATGGCCGGGGCCGTCGTTCCGGTCGGCGGGAGGGCGCACCCTCAGGTTCTCCTCGTGGGCGGCCAGCACCGCCGCGATCACCGCCGCCCGCTCGCGCTCGGGATCGGAGTCCGCCTGTTTGCCGTCGAAGGCGGCCTCGATGAATCCGGTGTCGAAGTCGCCGCGGATGAACTCCTCCCGGGCCAGCACCCAGCGATGAAACGGAATGTTGGTGCGCACCCCTTCCACCAGCGCCTCGCCCAGAGACCGCAACATGCGCCGCCGGGCTTCCTCGCGGTCCGCGCCGTGCACGATGAGCTTCCCCAGCATGGGGTCGTACCAGCGGGTGACCTCGGAGCCCGAGAGGATGCCGATGTCGTTGCGGATCCCCGGTCCGGCGGCGGGGCGGAGCCGGGAGATGCGGCCCAGGGAGGGGAGGAAATTGTTGAACGGGTCCTCGGCGTAGATGCGGCACTCGATGGCCCACCCCTTGGGGGTGAGATCCTCCTGCCGCCAGGAGATCGACTCTCCGGCGGCGACCCGGATCTGCTCCCGCACCAGGTCCACTCCGTACACCAGCTCGGTCACCGGATGCTCCACCTGGAGCCGGGTGTTCATCTCCAGGAAGTAGAACTCCCCCCCGGCGCCGTAGATGAACTCCACCGTCCCCGCGTTGGTGTAGTCCACCGCGCGGGCCAGCTTCACCGCGGCCTCGCCCATGGCCGCGCGTACCTCCGGGGTGATCACGACCGACGGCGCTTCCTCCACCACCTTCTGGTGCCGCCGCTGGAGGGAGCACTCGCGCTCGCCCAGGTGGACCACGTTCCCACGGCCGTCGCCGAACACCTGGATCTCGATGTGGCGCGGCTTGTTCACGAACTTCTCGAGGTACAGGGTGCCGTCGCCGAAGGCGCTCCGGGCCTCTCCGCGGGTAAGGTCGAAGGCGCTCTCCATCTCGCCGGGGTCCCGGACCACCCGCATGCCCTTGCCGCCGCCTCCGGCCGAGGCCTTGAGCATGACCGGGTAGCCGATGCGGGCGGCCTGGTCGCGGGCCTCGGCCAGGGTCGCCACCGCCCCCGGGCTCCCGGGGACTACCGGCACCCCCGCCCGCGCGGCCAGCTCGCGGGCCCGAAGCTTGTCGCCCATGGCGGCGATGGCCTCGGGCGAGGGACCGATGAAGGTGAGGCCCGCCTCCGCCGTCGCGCGGGCGAACGCCGCGTTCTCGGAGAGGAACCCGTAGCCGGGGTGAACCGCCCGGGCGCCGGAGCGGCGGGCGACTTCGAGGATGGCGGACCGGTTCAGGTACGACTCGGCCGAGGGGGGCGGGCCGATCGGGTAGGCCTCGTCGGCGAACCGGACGTGGAGGGCGTCGCGGTCGGCCTCGCTGTAGACCGCCACCGAGCCGATTCCCTCCTCCCGGAGCGCCCGGATCACCCGGACCGCGATTTCCCCCCGGTTGGCGACCAAAACCTTGTCGAACAAGCGTTTCATGGCCTGAAGAGCCTACCCCGGGCGCGGCCGGGAAACAAGCGCCGGCGCGGCCTTTCCGTCCCGGGCGGGGCGTCGTAGAGTTGCCCCGTCCGCACATCGAAAGGAAGCGCCATGGCATCCAAGGAATCGTTCGACATCACCACCGGGGTGGATCTCCAGGAGGTGGACAACGCGGTGAACCAGGCCCAGAAGGAACTGGCCAACCGCTACGACTTCAAGGGGGTCAAGTTCACCATCGAGTTCGACCGCAAGGAGGGAAAGGTGGCGATCCACGCCCCCGACGCCTACAAGCTGGAGGCGATCTGGGACGTGCTCCAGTCGAAGTTCATCCGGCGGGACGTCGCGCTCAAGAACCTCCACCGGGGCAAGGTCGAGGACGCGGCCATGGGCACCGTGCGCCAGAACGTGGAACTGGTCCAGGGGCTCTCCAGCGAGATCGCCCGCGAGGTGGTCAAGACGCTGAAGGAGGCCAAGCTCAAGCGGGTCCAGGCTACCATCATGGAGGACCAGGTCCGGGTGACCGGCCCCAAGCGGGACGACCTCCAGGAGGTCATCCACCTCCTCAAGGAGAAGGACTTCGGGGTCGAGCTCAAGTTCGGAAACTATCGCTCCACCTAGCCCTCTCGCGCCACCCAGTCCGCCGGACCCGGCCGCGGTCGGCATCGCTCCCGGCGCGAGGGCGCCGATACTCCGCGCACCCTGTCGTGGCCGGTTAGGGACCCGGGTCCCGATGGCCGGTCCGCGCACCCGGTGCCGCCCGGTCCTGCGCGGAACCGCTCTGCCCCAAACGACTTCCGGGGCCGCTCGCCGAGGCCTCGGCGAGGCCGCGCCGGGCCCGCCCGGGTGGACCCGGCAGCCTTTCCCCTGGTACAATCATTGCGGTCCAAGCCCGGTGTCGGGGGGGTTCGGCGGGAACGCCGGGTCCCGCTCCCGGGCTTCTTTTCGCGGTACCGAGGCCATGGCATTCCATCCGACTTTTTCCATCCTCAAGCCGAAGATCTCCTTCCGGTACTGCCCGTTCCGGGGCTGGGGCTAGTTCGCGCCCCCTCTCTCCCGATCACCGCGTCTCGGAACCTGATTTCGCGGCATCCCCGGCCGCCGGTCGCGGGCGGGGCACTCGTCGCTTTCGCGGAACCGACCGGAGTTCCGTCTAGGAGATCACGAACATGACGACACCGACCGATGTGAAATTCCGCGTCGCCCCGGAAGCCGTCTTCGACACGCTCAAGAAGTCCATCCTGGTGGACGGGTTCCACGTGGTGGTGGACCTGGACCGGAGCCACGGCTCCGTCCTGGTCGACGCCCGCGACGGCAAGGAGTACCTGGACTTCTATACCTACTTCGCGAGCCTCCCCGTGGGGCACAACCACCCGCGGATGAAGGAGCCCGAGTTCCAGCAGAAGCTCCTCCGGGCCGCGCTCTCCAACCCCGCCAACAGCGACGTCTACACCGTCGAGTACGCGGAGTTCGTGGAGATCTTCCGCCGCACGGCCTCGCGCCCCTACCTGCCCCACGCCTTCTTTGTGGCCGGAGGCGCCCTGGGGGTGGAGAACGCGCTGAAGGCGGCGTTCGACTGGAAGGTGCGGAAGAACCACGCCAAGGGAGTGCGGGGCGAATACGGCTCCAAGGTGATTCACTTCCGGCAGTGCTTCCACGGCCGGACCGGCTACACCATGAGCATGACCAACACCGCCGACCCTCGAAAAACCATGTTCTATCCGAAATTCACGTGGCCGCGGGTGGAAAACCCCAAATGCGTCTTTCCGCTGGAGGGGATGAACCTGGAGAGGGTGATCGAATCCGAGGCGCGCGCGGTGCACGAGATCCGCGAGGCGGCCGGCGCCTACGGCGACGACATCGCCGCCATCATCATCGAGCCCATCCAGGGCGAGGGGGGGACAACCACTTTCGGGGCGAGTTCCTGCGGGAGCTGCGACGGCTGGCCGACGAGCTGGAGTTCATCCTCATCTTCGACGAGGTGCAGACCGGGGTCGGTCTGACCGGGAAGTTCTGGGCCTACGAGCACTGGCAGGGGGTCGAACCGGACGCGGTCGCCTTCGGGAAGAAGATGCAGGTCTGCGGCTTCCTGGGTGGACGCCGCTTCGACCAGGTGGAGCGGAACGTGTTCGTGGAGTCCAGCCGCATCAACTCCACCTGGGGCGGGAACCTGGTGGACATGGTGCGCGGCCAGCGCTATCTGGAGATCATCGAGGAGGAGAACCTGGTCGAGAACGCGCGGCTCCGGGGCGAGACCCTGCTGGAAGGGCTCCGCGGCCTGGAGGCGCGCCACTCCGTCGTGACCCAGGCCCGGGGTCGCGGGCTCATGGCCGCGTTCGATCTCCCCGACACCGATTCGCGGAACAAGGTTCTGGCCAAGGGGCGTGAATTGGGGGTGCTGAGCCTCCCCTGCGGGCCCCGGAGCATCCGCTTCCGGCCCGCGCTCAACGTGACCGACGCCGAGATCCTGCGCGGGATCGAGATCCTGGACCGCGCGATCGCCGGCGTGCTCTGAGGCCGACGGCCGCGGGCGAGGCCGCCCTTCGCGGGCGGTCCGTAACCGGGGCCGCTCCGGCGGTGACTGAACCGGGGGGGAGGATGCTCCGGGAGCCCTCCCCCCTTGCTCATGCCCGGTTTTCGCGCCCGGTCCAGCGCCGGACCGCGCTCCCTCCGGCCTCGCCGCTCCGGTTCAACCGGTCCAACGGAATTTGGAAACGGTTTCATCCCGCGCCCCGCGGAGCGCGCCGGATTTTGCCGCGAGCCGGGTTCCCCTTTCATCTATAATTGGGCTCTCGAGATCGCTCCCACATTTGGTCCGCGCCGGACCGACGCTTCCGGCCGCCACACCCTCATCTTCGGGAGGACCCCGATGCCCGTCTCCAAGCAATTGCAGGGAAAAATCGTCACCGTTTCCCGCTACATCATGGAGCAGGAACGCCACTTTCCCGAAGCGACCGGCGAGTTTTCCGATCTCCTGTCCGAGATCATGCTCGCGGCCAAGATCATTCATCGCGAGGTGTCCAAGGCCGGGCTGATGGACGTCCTCGGCAAGACCGGCGAGACCAACGTTCAGGGGGAGGAGGTGCAGAAGCTCGACGCCTTCGCCAACCGCGTGATCTATCAGGCGCTCGACCATACCGGGCACCTCTGCGTCATGGCCTCGGAGGAGGAGGACGACGTCCTGCAGATCCCCAAGGAGTACCCCTGCGGAAAGTACGTGCTCAACTTCGATCCGCTGGACGGGTCCTCGAACATCGATGCCAACGTCTCGATCGGCACCATTTTCTCCATCCACCGGCGGGTGACCCCCGGCGACGGACCCGGCGGCCCCTCGGACTGCATGCAGAAGGGAGACCGGCAGGTCTGCGCCGGCTATCTCGTCTACGGCTCCAGCACCATGCTCGTCTACACCACCGGCCAGGGGGTGCACGGCTTCACCTACGACCCCAGTGTGGGCGAGTTCCTGATGAGCCACGAGAACATCCGGATCCCCAAGCGCGGGAACATCTACAGCGTGAACGAGGGGAACTCGATCCACTGGGACGAGGGGACCCGCGACTACATCGAGCACCTGAAGGGATGCGACGGGGGCCGCCGCCCCTACAAGGCGCGCTACATCGGGAGCCTGGTCGCCGACGTCCACCGCACGCTTCTCTACGGCGGGATCTTCCTCTATCCGCGCGACGCCAAGCATCCCGAGGGCAAGCTCCGCCTCCTTTACGAGGCCTCGCCCACCGCGTTCATCGTGGAGCAGGCGGGCGGGATGGCGGTGGACGGCCAGCGGCGGATCATGGAGATCGAGCCCACCGAGATCCACCAGCGCACCCCGCTCATCATCGGGAGCGAAGAGGACGTGAAGGAATACCTGGGGTACGTGCGGACCCCGGCCTCCGCCGCCATCCGGAACGGGAACTGACCGGCCGCCCGCGCTCGGGCCGGCCCGGGTCGAAAGCCGCCCCCGGGGGCGCCGGGCCGGGGTTACGGGATCGGCAGGTTGAAGAGGATCCTGATTCTCGGTCCCGAGGCCGCGTTCTCGCTCACCGCGACCACTTCCTGGGACGGGCTCCAGGCCGGAAAGGCGGGGGAGTCCAGGCCGCGGAACACCACCGCGGTGGCCCCGGCGCCGGGCACCGCCAGCCGCACGGCGTCCACGTGGCCGGCGTCTTCCCCGGTGAGGACGGCGATGGGCATGGGACCCCACGGACCCCAGGTGGGGGCGGTGTTGTATCCCTCGGCCGACAGGGTATCCGCGCTCCGCGGACCGGTGTCGGCGATCGGCACCGCGAGCAGCACCCCGTTCCGGATGAAGGCGAGCATCTCCCCGCCGGGCTGGAAGGAGGGGAGCTTCCCGATGCTGAAGGCGGCGAGATGGGCGTCCGCCAGGACCGAGTCCTGCAAGTCGCCCCACAGGACCGGCACCGCCTCCGGATCGCCGGCCGCGGTGATGGAGAAGGCCAGCCGGCCGCTCCCGTCGAGCGAAGGGCTGAACCTGGTCTCGGAGCCGAGGCGGCGGAGGTCGGTGACCTCGTCCACCAGGCCATCCCCCTGGGGATCGGTGACGGTGATCAGGAAGAGCCCGCCGTTTTCCCCCACGTAGACCACGCGGCTTCCGTCGCCGCTCACCGTGACCGGCTCGTCCACCTTGGCCGGTGATGCGAGCAGAATCCCGTTGGGGGTTCCGGTGCGGGGGCTCAGGGTGGAGTTGAAGATCCCGGTGGTCCCGTCGGTGAGCCGCGCCGCGTAGACCACGCCGGTCCCGCCGTGGAGGTAGGCCACCCCGCCGATCGCGGCGAGGTCGTTCCGCCCCAGGGTGAGGAATTCGCTGGAAACCGGGGCGAGCCGGAACCGGACGGTGTCGGCATCGCCGTGCTCCAGGGTGACCATCTCGCTCGCGTGGTCGTACCTCCAGTCGACGCTGGTGATGGTGAAGGTCCGGTCGCCCACCGCCAGCGGATCGAAGGTGTGGGGGGCCCGCTGGGCGGTCTCGAATCCGTCGAGGGCGATGTACGCCCCGGGGGGATCGCTGATCACGGTGACCGATCCCTGGCCCACCCGCACCCGGGCCGAGTCGGCGCGGGACTCGGTGCCGTCGGAGACCGAAACGAAGAGGGTGTAGACGCCGGCGGTGTCGGGAGCGGTCCAGTCGGTGCCTTCGGCGCCGGGGCTGGAGAACCGGCCCGAGGCCGCGGTCCAGTCGATGTGGAGCACATCGTTGTCCGGATCGCTCACCAGCAGGGTCATCCGGGTGGTGCCGCCCAGCACCACCGAGGTGGGAAGCGCCACGATCCCGGCGATCTGGGGCGGGCGGTTCCCGCTCCCGGTGGGGCCGTTGCCCCCGCAGCCGGCGGCCAGGAGGCCGGCCAGGGCCGCGACGGGGAGGAATCGGGCGGGGCCTCGGGCCCGATGCGCCCCGCGCCGGGCGGTGCCACGGGCTCCCGCCCGCCTCACGTTCGCGTGCATGGAACCTCCGTGCTCGGGCCTGAGGGGACGGCCGGAGTGAGTATGGCTCAGTCGCCGGACCGGGCGTCGGGGTTGCGCGGTCCGACCAGGATCGTCTTGTGGACGCCGACGGTGACCGTTCCCACCGGGGCCTTCCGGGGCTTGCGCACCTGGCGCTTTTCGGTGATCAGGATCGGCACCTTGCCCGCGTTCCGCGCCTTGGAGAACCAGGCCGCGATCGCCGCCGCCGCCAGCACCTTCTCCTTGGGCGGCTCCTTGCCCTTCTCGTGATGGCGGAGCACCACGTGGGAGCCGGGCACCTGGTCGGCGTGCATCCAGGTGTCCCCGGGGCGGGCGATCTCCAGGGTCAGGACCTCGTTCCCCCGGTTGCTCTTACCCACCAGCGCCTCCCAGCCGTCCCCCAGATCGTAACGCCGGGGGCGGAGCGCCGCCGAGAGTCCATCGTCGGGCCCGGAGCCGCTCTCGGCCGGGATCTCATCCCGGGGGAGCTTCACCCCCAGCCGGAGCGCCCGGTCGAACCACGCCGCCGGAGGCGGGTCGACGCCCGCATCGTCCAGTTCGCGGCGGAGCCCGGCCAGGGCGTCGCGGCGCTTCTCCAGTTCGCGCCGGCGGCGGTCCACCTTGTCTCCGGAGCGCTCCGCCTTCCTCGCCCGCTTGAAGTAGCGCTCGGCGTTGGCGGCGGCGTTGAGCGCGGGGTCGAGTTCCACGGTCAAGGTCTCCCCGCTCCGGTGGTCCCGGACCTCGGCGGTGGAGGCGCCGCGCGGAACGTCGTGGGCGGCGGCCAGGACCGCCTCGCCGGCACGGCGGAACTCGTCCGCCCGGGCCGCCTCCTCCACGTCGCGTTCGAGCGCCTCCAGGGCATGCTCGGTGCGCTCCTGGGCCTGGCGGAGCGGGCGGACGAGGTGCGGCTGTTCGGAGACCCCGTGCCGCTCCCGGAACGCCCGGTGGGCGGCGGCGGTCGCCGCCGAGGCGGTGGGGAAGGCGCGCGTCTCGCCGCTCAGGCGCGGCCCGGCCCCGGCCGGCGGGGCGAAGACCAGGGCCTCGGGCTTGCCGTCGCCGTGAATCAGCAGGGTGGGCTGAAACCGCGCTCCCGCCGTCCCCTCCGGACCCGCGGGACGCACCGAGTCCAGGAACGCGAGCCAGGCGCGGGCGAGCGATTCCGGCGCGTGGTCGGGGGTCCCGGACCAGAGGAGGGCGGCGGCGGCCGGATCCATTCCCGTCCACGCCGCGACCAGCGCCGAGGCCCCATCGCGCTCGCCGAGGACGGCGTTGGCCGCCCGGGCCAGGGCGGCTTCGTCCCCGGCGGCGGCGTCGGCCTTGTCCGGCCCGGTGAGCCGGTAGGAGGCGCCGCCGGAAAGGTCCCGCGGCTCTCGACGCGAGCGGTCCTCCCGGAGCCGGTCCAGCACCCGCCCGGCGAAGGGCTCGAGCCCGTCCACCAGCACCAGGTTCGCCCCTTTCCCGGTGAGTTCCACGATGATCTGTGACCCGGTCACGTCCCCCAGCCGGTCGCGCCGCTCGAACCGGAGCGCCAGCGCCCGGTCGAGCCCGGCCTGCCGGGCTCCGGCCAGGCGGGAGCCGGCCAGCGCCTTCTCCAGCGCCCGCGCAAACGGCACCGAGGCCTCCCCCGCGACCGCCTCCGCGGGGGCGGGGAAGAAGGCGTTGTGCTCGGGGTGGGCGCAGGCGACGAGGGTCACCCCTTTCTCCATCCGGAGATGGATCTCCCAGGGGTCGGCGGCGCCCACCGACTCCAGCCGGAGCCCCCGGTAGGGATGAAGTTCCGCGATCACCGCGCGGAGGGCGAGACTGTTCATGGCGGGAGTCTAGCAGGCGCGGGAACGGCCGGTCTCCGCGGCGGCGGCGCGGCCGCCGGCGGTTCCGGCCGGGCCCCGTGAAAGCCCCGGTTTGACAGATTCCGCGCCGCCGATTAGCTTCTGCGCACCCCCGGCGAGCCGGACGAGCCGCATCGACGAGCCGTCCTCTGGATCCGATTCCCGGGCGGGCGGGGGATGGCCGGGAACGGCCCGCGACCCTCCCGCCGAGGAGGCCCCGTGACACGCAGCATGACCGGCTTCGGCCGCGCGGAACTCGAACGCCACGGCCGGACCCTGGTGGTCGAGGCGCGCTCGGTCAACCACCGCTTCCTGGAGCTTTCCGCCCGTCTTCCCCGCTCCTTCCAGCCCCTTGAGGACAAACTCCGTTCGTTCCTCCAGGAGCGCCTGGACCGCGGCAAGGTGAACCTCTCCGTTTCCTGGAAAGGCGCGGGCGGCGGCCAGGCCGGCTCCGGCGAGGAGGGGGGGATCCTGAGCGTCAACATGGATCTGGCCGAGCGGTACGTGGAGATTCTGAACGAGGTCCGCGGCCGGTTCGGTTTTCGCGATCCGGTCACCCTGGGCCAGATCATGGGGCTCCCGGACCTGTTGACCTGGAGCGAGCCCGAGCTCGATTCCGAGGCCGCCTGGAACTTCCTCAAGGATGCCTGCGCGGGAGCGGTGGAGGACCTGGTCGCCATGCGGGAGTCCGAGGGCGCCGCGCTCGTCCGCGACCTCACCGCCCGCTCCGCCACCCTCAAGGAGTCCCTGGCCGCGGTGGAGAGCCGCGCCCCCGAGCGGGTGAAGGAGGCCAAGGAGCGTCTTCGCTCCCGGATCGCCGAACTCCTGAACGGCGAGGCCGGCATGGACCAGGACCGGCTCCTGGTCGAGGCGGCGTTCCAGGCCGAACGCATGGACTGCACCGAAGAGGTGGTCCGGTTGCGGTCCCACATCGATCAATTCGAGCAGCTCGTCACCGAAGGCGGTCCCATCGGCCGCAAGCTCAACTTCCTCACCCAGGAAATGAACCGCGAGGCCAACACCATCGGCTCCAAGGCCAACGACGTGGCCATCGCCCGGCAGGTGATCCAGCTCAAGGAAGAGATCGAGATCATCCGCGAGCAGATCCAGAACATCGAGTAGGGAACCGCGCCGCATGCCCGCCGACTCCACCTTCACCGGCCTCCCGTCCCCTCAACCTTTCGTGCTCGTGATCTCGGGTCCGAGCGGGGTGGGGAAAACGGTGATCTGCAACCACCTCATCCGGGACGATTCGCTCCTGGTGCGCTCGGTTTCGGCCACCACCCGCCCGCGCCGTCCGGACGAGACCGACGGCGTGGCCTACCACTTCTGGAGCGAGGACCGGTTCCGGCGCGAGGCGGAACGGGACCTCTTCCTGGAGTGGGCCGAGGTCCACGGCCACCACTACGGCACCCCGCGCGCCCCGGTGGAGGAGCATCTGGCCGCCGGCCGCTACCCGGTCCTGAACGTGGACGTCCAGGGGGGCCACTCGGTCAAGGGCCTCCTGGGGCACGACGCGGTGCTGATCCTGGTCGCGCCGCCCGCCATGGACGCCCTGGAGAAGCGCCTCCGGGGCCGCGGCTCGGACCCCGAGGAGGAGATCCGCACCCGGCTCGTGAACGCCGCCGGGGAGCTGGCCGAGTGGCGCCGCTACGACTACGCGGTGGTCAACGACGTGCTGGAGGACGCGGTGGCCCGGGTCCGCGCGGTGATCACGGCGGAGCGGTCGCGGGTCGATCGCCTGGCCCGGGGACCCCGCCGGGGCTGACCCCGAGGCCTCGGGGGGGCGGCCGGGCCCAGGGGGGCCGGCGCCGGCGCCCTCCGCAACGTCAAGCCGATCCTGCGATTAGACCATGCGCTGGAGCGGGTTCGGGCGCCGTGGTATGCTTCTCGGCCGGTTCCCGGGGGAGCTTCGCCCCCGTTCGGTCATCCCACGATCGCCGCGCACGCGGCGGCGAGGAGCGCGATGAAGGTGATGAACAAGTACGAATTGGTCGTGATTGCCTCCCGCGAGGCGCGCCGCCTGAACGATATCGCCCGGATGCACGGGCGCGAACTCAAGCGGCGTCCCACCAAGCTCGCCTGGGAGCGCCTCGGACAGGGGAAGGTCAAGTACACCTACGAGCCCGAGACCCTGGATCAGGCGGTGGAGCAGGAAGGGACCGGGATCGAGGCCTAGCCGCCGGTCCGCGCGATCCTCGACTTGGAACGGCCGGAGGTCCAAAGCCTCCGGCCTTTTGTTATGGTTACCGCCGGGACGCCGCCCTGGTTGCGATCCCGCACCGCGCCCGGGGATTCAGACGGACGTGGAGCGCCGGACCGCGCGTCCCGCAGGAAAGACCCGCCCATGAAGCTCAAAGGGAAGAAGATCGTGCTGGGGGTGACCGGCGGGATCGCCGCCTACAAGGCGGCCGAACTCCTCCGCCTGTTCATGCAGGAGGGGGCCGACGTGCACGTGGTGATGACCCGCGCCGCCGCCCGCTTCGTGACCCCGCTCACCTTCCGCGCCCTCTCCGGGCATCCGGTCCTCACCTCGCTCTACGCCGGCGACACCGACGACGCCTCCGGTCACGCCGACGAGAGCGGAGTCGAGCACATCGAGCTGGTGAAGGACGCCGACCTGTTCGTGGTCGCTCCCGCCACCGCCAACTCCCTGGCCAAGGGGGCGTGGGGGCTGGCCGACGACGCCTTTTCCACCGTGCTGGTGGCGTCGGGGACCGAGGTCCTGTGGGCCCCGGCCATGAACCATCGCATGTGGAAGAACCCGGTGACCCAGGACAACGTGAACCGGCTCCGGCGCCTCGGGCACCAGTTCGTGGAGCCCGAAGACGGCTGGATGGCCTGTCGCGAATACGGCAAGGGGCGGATGGCGGAGCCGGTGGCCGTTCTCCAGCGGGTGGCGGAACTGATCGGCCATCCCCAGGATCTCTCCGGGGTGCGGGTGCTGGTCACCGCCGGCCGGACCGAGGAGCCCCTGGATCCGGTGCGCATCATCAGCAACCGGTCGAGCGGGAAGATGGGGGTGGCGTTGGCCGAGGAGGCGCTGGCCCGCGGGGCCGAGGTGACGCTGGTGGCCGGCCCCATGGACGTGCCCCCCCCCGAGGGGGTTCTGGTGGAGCGCATCCAGACCGCCGATGAGCTGTCGCGGGCGGCGGGGCGCCACTTCGGCGAGTGCGACGTCCTGGTGATGGCGGCGGCGGTGGGCGACTTCCGTTCCGCCACCGCGGCCACCCAGAAGATCCGCCGGAGCGAGAACGGGGTCGAGGTGAGCCTGGTCGCCAACCCCGACATCCTGGCCGGCCTGGCCGGCAAGCGCCGCGACGGGCAGATACTGGTCGGCTTCGCCCTCGAGACCGCCGACGCCGAGCGTTCCGGGCGGAGGAAGCTGGAGGGAAAAGGGGTGGACCTCCTGGTGGTCAACAACCCCAAGGTCAAGGGCGCGGCGATCGGCGGCGACACCAACGTGGTCACCCTGCTCGAGCGCGGGAAGGCGGGGCGCAAGCTTCCCGTCCTCCCCAAGCGGGAGGTGGCCCAGCGGATTCTGGACTGGGTGGTGGCGCGACGGAGCGCCGCCCCGAGGAGGACGACGGTTGGCCGATCCACGCGACGAACTCGCACGCCTTAGCGCCCACCTCCGAGGCCACCTGGATCGCGCCGGGGCCGGCGGCCGGACCCACCTGTCCGCGCCCGGGCTCCGGGAGAGCGTGAGCCGGCCCACGCCGGCGGCACGTCCGGCTGCTTCGGCGGCTCGCCCGATCACCCCGGCGATGCGTCCGGCGCCTCTTGCGGCACGTCCGGCGGCGCGTCCGGCCCCGTCCGGGGCGCGGCCCGCGGCCGGCTCATCGCCCCCGGCTCCGGTTCCCGCTTCGGCGCCCCGGCTGGCGGCGCCGGCGGCGGGATCGGGCGAGGGGGCCTCGGGCCGGGGGAAGAAGCTCTCCAGGATCGCGCCGGAGCCCGCCACCCCCGATCGCGATGCGCGGATGGCGAAGCTCGCCGCCCTGGACAGGACCGCCTCCACCTGCCGGAAGTGCGGGTTGTGCTCGACGCGCACCAAGGTCGTGTTCTCGCGCGGAAGGGCGGGGAACCGCGTCATGTTCGTGGGCGAGGCGCCGGGTCAGAACGAGGACGAGCAGGGGCTCCCGTTCGTGGGCCGGGCCGGGAAGCTCCTGGACCAGATCGTGGACGCGATCGGCTTCGAGCGGGACGAGATCTACGTGGCCAACATTCTCAAGTGCCGCCCGCCCCGGAATCGCGATCCCAAGCCCGAGGAGATCGCCGCCTGCACGCCGTACCTGGAAGAGCAGATCGATCTCATCCAGCCCAAGATCATCTGCGCTCTGGGACGGTTCGCCGCCGGGTTCCTGACCGGAAACCCCGGCGCGCCTATGGGCGCCCTGCGCGGGAAGATCCACTACTACCGCGAGCGGATCATGGTGCTGCCGACCTACCACCCCGCCGCGCTGTTGCGGAACCCGAATCTCAAGCGGGTGGTGTGGGAGGACGTCCAACTCCTGCGGCAGGAATACCTTCGCTGACGCCCCGGTTTCGTCACCCCCGGCGCGGGCCGGAACCGGGCGCGCCCCCCCCGTCTTAAATGCCTTATCCACTGAGTTTTCCAGAGCCGCAGCGCCGGCCGGGGCTTCGTTCGGGGACTTGAGTATCGTAATCCGCTGGGAGATTGCCGGTTACCGGATGGATCGAAATTTCAGGATCCGTGCCGCCGGCGGCCGCCCGTTTTCCCCAGCCGCCGGGGGATAAGTGGAAAGTGTCGTTTCGATGAGGAAACCGCCGATTGCGGGCGGTTCCCGGGAGCCCCGGGCGGGCGGGCGCTTTTCAAGGGGTTTCCTTTCCACACCATTGTCCCCGCGCTAGAATGAATGCACCCCGTTTTCGTCGAGTTCGTTGATCGACTCGACCCCTTCGAATACTCTCGCCCCGGTGCGTTGATCGTCGAGCGCGCGCACGCGCGTTCGCGGCCGGGCGGTGAGAGCTTCAATCACCACCGGCAGGAACAGACTGGTGAGGGCAGATCGGTCCACCACGGCGGTGGGCGCGAGCGGTCTGTTTCATGTCATGCGCCGGTCGGGCCACGGCTTCGCCCGCCCTCGGAGGGCGGGGCGGGCGAGGCCCCGATCCGGGCGCCGGGGGAATGACGGTTGGCGAGCGCGGAACACCAGATTCGTGAGATGGTGGGCGACGGGGTCCGGGTGCCGCCCCAGGCGCTGGAAGCGGAGCGGTCGGTATTGGGAGCCATGCTCCTCGACGTCCGCGCCATCGCCCGGGTGCTGGAAGTCATCGACGAACGCGCGTTCTACCGTCCCGCCCACCGGCGCATCTTCAACGCCCTGGTCGCCCTCTGGCAGCGAAAGGAAGACGCCATCGACGCGGTGACGGTGGCGGACGAGCTGCGCCGGAACGGCGACTTCGACACCGTGGGCGGCGGCACCTACATCGCCGGGCTCCTGGACCAGGTCGCGACCGCCGCCAACGTCGAGTACCACGCGCAGATCGTCAAGGAGAAGGCGATCCTGCGCCAGCTCATCGACATCTCCACCGAGATCGCCGGCCGCGCCTTCGAGGCCCGGGAGAACCCCGCCGACCTCCTCGACGAGGCCGAGCGCGCCATGTTCGCGATCTCCGACTCCAGCATCCGAAAGGGATTCGTGCGGGTGCGGGAGCTCATCAACCCCGCGATCAAGAGCATCGAGAAGCTTTACGAGGAGAAGCAGGCGGTGAGCGGCCTCGCCACCGGCTTCCTGGACCTGGACACCATGACCAGCGGTTTCCAGGCGGGCGATCTGATCGTGGTCGCGGGACGTCCTTCCATGGGGAAGACCGCGCTGGCCCTGAACATCGCCTCGCACGTGGCGGTTCGCGAGGGACGGGGAGTGGGCATCTTCAGCCTGGAAATGAGCATGGAGCAGCTGCTGCTGCGCATGCTCTGCAGCGAGGCGCGGGTGAGTTCCCAGCGGCTGCGGACGGGATATCTGCGGGACAAGGAGTGGCCGCTCCTGATCACCGCGGCCGGGGAGCTGTCCGAGGCCCCGATCTACATCGACGACACCGCCTCGATGACGGTGCTGGAAATGCGGGCCAAGGCGCGGCGGCTGCGCTCCGAGTGCGACCTGGGGCTCATCGTGGTCGACTATCTGCAGCTCATGCAGGGCGCGGCGCGGACCGAGAGCCGCCAGCAGGAGATCAGCGAGATCTCGCGCGGGCTGAAGGCGCTGGCCAAGGAACTCCGGGTGCCGGTGGTGGCGATCTCCCAGCTCTCCCGCGCGGTGGAGGCGCGCTCCGACCACCGGCCCATGCTGAGCGACCTGCGCGAGTCGGGCGCGATCGAGCAGGACGCGGACGTGGTGGCGTTCGTCTACCGCGAGGAGCACTACAAGCGCACCGACGAGAACGAGGGCCTGGGCGAGATCATCATCGGCAAGCAGCGCAACGGCCCCGTCGGCTTCTTCAAGGTCGCGTTCATATCCGAGTACACCCGGTTCGAGAACCTCAGCAAGACCCAGGAGCCGGGGTTCTGAGCCGGCCGGCGATGGAAGTTTGGTCCGGGTGAAAGGTGGGGGCTAAGGAGCTATAAGTGTATGCGGCACAACATAATACCCGGGTATTTTTCGACGGAGGAGCCGGCCGGTCAGGCTCCTATGCCGGCCGGAAACCCTGAAGTTTCCCCGGGGAAATTTTCGCCCAACCCCGCTCGAGGGCAAGCCCGGCCGCCGCCGCCCGAACGTCATGCACCATAGAGCCGGGGCCGCGCGCCCCGCGGCACACGCGCCCGCTGGCCCCTCCGATGTCCAGGGCCCACCGGCTACCGCTCCGTCCACCCGCGCGCGTGCGATACACTTCCGCCAATGAAGCAGGGCGACCGGCTGAGCCACTTCGAGGTTCTCGGCGACCTCGGCCAGGGCGGGATGGGCGTGGTGATCCGCGCCCGCGACACCCGGCTGGATCGCGAGGTCGCGCTCAAGCTCCTCCCCGTTGAGCTGGCCGGCGATCCCGAGCGCGCGGAACGTTTCCGGCGCGAGGGGCGGGTCCTGGCCTCGCTCAACCACCCCAATATCGCCACCATCCACGGGGTGGAGGATTCCGACCTCGGTCCTTTCCTGGTCATGGAGCTGGTGGGCGG
The DNA here is from genome assembly GCA_963728475.1 of Candidatus Eiseniibacteriota bacterium. Lineage (GTDB taxonomy): Bacteria > Eisenbacteria > RBG-16-71-46 > JABDJR01 > JABDJR01 > CAVSKL01. The sequence continues at coordinate 8,449 of CAVSKL010000001.1, read as the reverse complement.
GACCTCGCTCGCGGAACGCCTGAGCCGGGGGCCGCTTCCATTCGAGCTTTCCCTCAACGTGGCCGCCCAGATCATCGAGGCGGTGGACGCCGCCCACGCCAAGGGCGTCGTCCATCGCGACCTCAAGCCGGGCAACATCCACCTGGACGCCGAAGACCGCGTGAAGGTGCTCGACTTCGGCCTGGCCCGGGTCCTGTCCGATGAGCCCGCCCCGGGAGACCAGACCCAGGCCCTCGGCGCCGCCCCTCTCACCCTGGCCGGCACCGTGCTCGGCACCCCCTCCTACATGAGCCCGGAGCAGGTCCGGGGGGAGCCCGCCGGCGAGCGCGCCGACCTCTGGGCCTTCGGCTGCGTCTTGTTCGAGATGCTCACCGGCGCCCGCGCCTTCCCGGGCAAGAGCTATGCCGAGACCGTGGCCTCGGTGCTGGCGCGCGAGCCGTCGTGGTCGGCGCTGCCCGGCGGCCTCCCGGAAGGGGTACGGCGACTTCTCCTGTCCTGCCTGGCCAAACCGGCCGCCGAGCGGGTACGGAGCGCCCGCGACGTCCGGGACGAACTCCTCCGCGCCCGGGCGCACGTGGAGGCCGGCACCGGACCGGTGCCGGGCGCCATGCCGCGGCTCGCCCAGCTCACCTGGTCGGAAGGGGTCGAGGCTGCTCCCGCCTTCTCGCCCGACGGCGAAGACCTCCTGTTCACCCGGCAGGTCGGCCCGGTGCGTAAGATCTTCCGGCTCAAGCTGGCCAGCGGCGAGTCGTTCCCGGTGACCCGAGGCGACCGCGACGACATCCATCCGGTCTGGCGCCCCGGCGGCGACGCCATCCTCTTCGTGCGGAGCCGCGCCCGCGGGCGGCAGCTCCAGCCCGGCGACGTGTTCGGCGTGTTCGGGGGCACCCCCGAGAACGCGGGCGACGTCTGGGAGCAGGACCTGGAGACCGGGGCGGAGCGGACGCTGGTGGAGGACGCCTGGAACCCGGCGGTCTCGCCCGACGGGACCAAGATCGCGGTGGACGCGGACTGGGCCGGACCGCGCCGGATCTGGACGGTGGACGGGCACGGCCGCAATCCCCGCCAGCTCACCACCGACACCTCCGAGGCGGTCGCCCACGTCCGCCCCCGCTGGTCCCCGGACGGGCGGGTGCTCGTCTTCCAGAACGTGGAGCGCACCCAGCTCGACATCCGCACCGTCCACCTGGGCTCAGGCGACCTCCACTGGATCACCCGCGATCCGGTCCTGGACGTGCACCCGGTGTTCGCCCCCGGCGGGCAGGTCTACTTCACCTCCTACCGAAGCGGCGGGATGAACCTGTGGCGGGTGCCGGTCGACCCCCAGGGCGCTCCCGCCGGCGCCCTCCGGCAGGTCACGACCGGCGCGGGGCAGGACGTGGAGGCGGCGTTCTCCCCCGACGGCAGGCGCCTGGCCTTCTGCACTCTCCGCCAGAACGCCGACGTGTGGCGCCTTCCGGTCGACCCGGAGACCGGGCGCGCGGCCGGCGAACCGGAGGCGGTCATCGCGGGCACCCGCGAGTCGAGCCGGGGGGCGTGGTCGCCCGACGACCGCGCGGTGGCGTTCAACTCCGACCGCGCCGGGGCCATGAACCTCTGGCTCTACCGCCTGGACGACCGTTCCATGGAGCAGCTCACCCGGGGGCCCGGCGGCGACTTTCAGCCCAGCTGGCGCCCGGACGGCCGGTCCCTGGCCTTCTTCTCCGCGCGGAACGGCAACCCCGGGATCTGGACCCTGGACCTGGCCACCCGCGAGATCCGCTGCCTCTCCCCCGCCGACCAGGTGGAGGTGAACCCGTTCCATTCCCCCGATGGGCGCTCCATCGCTTACCACTCGGACCGAGACGGCCGTCTGGAGGTGTGGGTCATGGATGCGGACGGCGGCAACCCCCGGCAGGTGACGCGGGTGGGGGTGATGGGGCACTTCCTGCGCTGGACCTCCGACGGCTCGCGCATCGTCTTCCGACGCTCCACCGGCGGCCAGGCCGTGCACACGGTCCCCGCCGGGGGCGGGGAACCGGCCGCGCTCCCCCACGTCCGCGGCGGCTCGCACCTCTCGCTCAACCCCGCCGGCACCCGGATCATGGACGTCATGGCCCACAAAGTTCTCTGGTCCTCGAAGGCCGGGGGCGGCGATCCGGAGCAGGTCTACGAGTTCGCCGATCCGGATAGCCGGATCGACTACCCGGTCTGGTCCCACGACGGCCGGTGGGTGCTGTTCGACCGCTTCCGTCCCAAGGGGGGAGACGTGTGGATGCTCGAGGGCCTGGAGTGATCCCCCGGGCGCCGGGGAGGCGCGCCCCGTGACCCGCCGCCGGTGGGCCTATCTCGGGCTTGGAGCGCAGTTCCTGGCCCTGGTCCGGATCCTGGCCGAGTACTTCCGGCTCCGCCATGGGCTCGGCCCCGCCCTCACCTTCCGGATGGTGGACCCCTTCATCGGCGGCGCGCTCCTGGACGCGGCGCTCCTCGGGGCCTCGGTAGGGTTCGCCCTGGCCGGCCGGTATCGCGTCACCGTGGCTCTCGCCGTCGTCACCGTGGCCGCGCTCCTGGTGATCAGGTTCACGTGGCTTCCGGAGATGCCCTCATGAAACTGCGATGGAGCCTCGGAGTGCTGCTGGCCGCCGGAGTGAGCGCGTGCGGCGCGCCCCGGCAGAACCCGGAGCAGGACGGAGCGACCCTCCGGATCACCGCCACCCGGGAAGAAGGCGCCGCCGGGGCGGCGGTGGTCCCCGCCCATCGGGTGCTCTGGACCGAGGGAATGAAGAACGCGTACCCCCGGTGGTCGAACGACGGGAAGCGGATCCTCTTCCAGTCCGACCGCACCGGAAGGTGGCAGATCTACGTCATGAACGCCGACGGGAGCGGCGAGACCCGGGTCACCCACGACGAGTTCAACGACGACTACCCGGATTGGTCCCCCGACAACGCGCGCGTTGCGTTGGTGTCGGACCGGGACGGGAACGAGAACGTCTACGTCATGAACCTGGACGGGAGCGGACTCCGCGCGCTCACCACCGATCCCGCCCGGGACATCCATCCCTACTGGACCCCCGGCGGCGCGAGCCTTCTCTTCAACTCGGACCGCGCCGGGAGGGGCGACCTGGACGTGTATGAGATCGGCGCCGACGGCGCCGGACTCCGGCCGGTCATCGCCACTCCCGCCGAGGAGACCTGCGCCCGGCTCTCTCCCGACGGGACCCGGATCGTGTACCTCCACGGCGGCGCCGACGACGAGGTCTATGTCGCGGATGCCGGCGGCGGCAACCCGCGGAATCTCACCCGCACCCCGGCCGCGGAGGGCTGGCCGGCGTGGTCGCCCGACGGCTCGCAGATCGTCTACTCCTCCGACGAGCTGGTGAAACCCTCCAGTACGGTGCTCCAGTAGGTGCCTGGACCCACCAAGACCGTGTCCCCGACCGCGGCGCTGTCGATCCCCGCCTGGATGGTCGGAGCGTCGCCGCTCGCGTCGACGGCCACCTGCCAAGTTCGCGCGGCGGCGGGGCGCGGGACGAAGGCGGATCCGAGGAGCGCCAGCGTCAACGCGGCCGCGGTGCCGAGCGGCGAGGGACGTGCAATCAGGCGGCCGGGCGCAGACCCGCGGGCCGCGCCGCCCACCGCGCGACCTCCGTTCGATCGGCTCACCGGTAGAGCGCCTTGAGGCGGCCCCAGGTGGTCGGCTTGACTGAAGCAGCCTGGCACCCCGGATCGGTGATGGCCCCCATCGGTCCGTTGGGGTCGGTCAGCGCGGGCGAGTTCTCCGCCACCGACCAGTCGCCCGAGGTGGTGTCGCAGAAGGCGGGATCGGCGGAGAGGTTGCCGTCGGTTCCGGGCCATGAGGTGCAGTCGCCGGTGGCGTCGCCGTCCCCGTTCTGCCAGAGCAGATTATTGCGGATCACCGGGGTCGCCCCGTTCAGGCATCCGATGCCGCCGCCGGATTGCGTGTAGGCGATGATGTTGTTCTCAACCGTCACGTTGCTTGGGTCGGTGATGCCGATGTCCCCTCCCACTGAACCGAGGGACCCGGTAACCAGCGAGCCCACGATTGTGTTGTGGGCGATCAGGGCGTTCCCGGTCTCCAGTGCGATCCCGGCGCCCGCGACCAGAACGTACTTGTTGCCGCCCGAGGAGTTGTCGATGACGAGGTTCCGCTCGACCGTAACGAACTCGTCGCTTCTGCCATACCCGCCGACGTAGATCCCGCCCCCCTTGTCCCCGGCAACATTCCCTTGAACGAGGTTGTCGGAGACCACGCTACCGACACGGCAGTCGATGCAGTAGATGCCGCCGCCGTCGCCGAAGTCTGCTCGATTGCCAACCACGACGTTATGCTTCACTGTGGCTATGATATCGGAGCAGACGATTCCGCACCCTGTGCCATTAACGTAGTTGTCCGAAACGATGTTGTCCTCGATGACTGGACTTAGAGGGTTTTGAGGATTGCTAGCGGCACTGATCCCGGCGCCGACTTCACCAAAGGCTGTCGCAGAATTCGCTGTGACAATGTTGGCCCTAACAATTGGGCTTGCTTCGTTGACCAATATGCCCCTATATCCGCCGGTGATGGTGAAACCTTCCAAGACCGTACTCCGTGTTTCCCCGTTCTCGATACTTACCACGGTGCCTCGGAAGGCCTCGGGTGTTAGATAGTGTGGCGAGTCGTCAGGGTTCAGGCCTAGTTGCACTCGGCTACTCGCAAGCCCGGTGGGAGTGACTGTGGGGGAGCCGTGAATGATCGTGGCCTCGGGCCCGGCCAAGCCCTTCAAGACGATGTCCCGCCCCCGGAAGAGGATGTTCTCGTAATACGTCCCCGGACCCACCAGCACGGTGTCCCCGACCGCAGCGCTGTCGATCCCGGCCTGAATGGTCGGGGCGTCGCCGGACCCATCGGCGGTGACGTTCCACGTCCGCGCGGCGGCGAGGCGCGGGAGGAAGGCGGATCCGAGGAGCGCCAGCGCCAACGCGGCCGCGGTGCCGGGCGATGGGAGACCGCCCACCCGCGACCGCTTGGCTTCCCCGTACCCGGGTCCTTCGTGGTAGCGCAACAGGTCAGGTGCAATCAGGCGGCCGGGCGCAGGCCCGCGGGCCGCGCCCCCCACCGCCCGGCCTCCGTTCGATCGGCTCAACGGTAGAGCGCCTTGAGGCGGCCCCAGGTGGTCGGCTTGACTGAAGCAGCCTGGCAACCGGGTTCGGAAATGGCCCCCATCGGCCCGTTGGGGTCGGTCAGCGCGGGCGAGTTCTCCGCCACCGACCAGTCGCCGGACGTGGTGTCGCAGAAGGCGGGATCGGCGGAGAGGTTGCCGTTGGTGCCGGGCCAGGAGGTGCAGTCGCCGGTGGCGTCGCCGTCCCCGTTCTGCCAGAGCAGATTATTGCGGATCACCGGGGTCGCCCCGTTCAGGCATCCGATGCCGCCGCCGGATTGCGTGTAGGCGATGATGTTGTTCTCAACCGTCACGTTGCTTGGGTCGGTGATGCCGATGTCCCCTCCCACTGAACCGAGGGACCCGGTAACCAGCGAGCCCACGATTGTGTTGTGGGCGATCAGGGCGTTCCCGGTCTCCAGTGCGATCCCGGCGCCCGCGACCAGAACGTACTTGTTGCCGCCCGAAGCGTTGTCGACGACGATGTTCCTTTCAACTGTTACAAACTCATCGATTCTTCCCAACCCACCCACATAAATGCCGCCGCCCTTATCACCGGCAACATTCCCTTGAACGAGGTTGTCAGAGATCACGCTCCCAACCCGGCAATAGGCGCAATAGATGCCGCCGCCGTCGCCAGCTTCGGCCCAGTTGCCGATCACTGTGTTGTGTCTCACCGTGGCTACGATATCGGAGCACACGATGCCGGAACCTGTGCCGTTGACGTAGTTATCGGAAACGATGTTGTCCTCGATGACTGGACTTAGAGGGTTTTGAGGGTTGCTAGCGGCAGCGATGCCGGCACCAACGTGTCCACGCTGTGTTGCGGAGTTTGCGGTGACAGTGTTCCCGCGAACGGTCGGGCTTGCGTCGTTAACCAATATGCCCATGTACCCACCGGTGATGGTGAAGCCCTCCAGGACGGTGCTCCGCGTCTCCCCGTTCTCGATGCTCACCACGATACCCCTGAAAGCTTCAGGTGATAGGTAGTGCGGGGTGCCGTCGGGATTCTCTCGCCAATATGGATGAGACACGACCCCCCGGAGTTTATGTAGAGCGAGTAAGGTCTCCGATGGAGCGAGACGGAATCAGGACGAACGATCGAGAGGTTGAGGTTTTGGCCAAGGCACAGCGGCGGCGGTTCACGGCGGAGTACAAGCGGCGGGTCTTGCAGGAGGCCGAGCTGAGCAAGCCCGGGGAGATGGAGCGCTGCTCCGACGCGAGGGGTTGTACTCCTCGCATCTGTCCGCTTGGCGAGCTGCCCGTTCCCGGGGTGGCTGGCCGGCTCCGGCCCAGGAAGCGCGGCCCCAAGGTGCAGCCACCCGATCCGCGGGACAAGCGGATCTCAGAACTGGAGCGCGAGCTGGGCGGTCCCGGGCGCGTGCCGAGCGTGCGGAAGGCCTGGTCGAGGTCCAAAAAAAACTCTCGCAGCTTTTGGGGATCGAGCTCTCCGAGAGCAACGGGAGGCGCTGATGCAGACGGTCAGGCCGTCGGTCCCGGGCTGGGCGTTGCTCCCACCTGCGCCGCTCTGGCGCTCTCCCGGCGACGTACTACCGGAGCCTGAGTAGGCCGGATCCCCAGCCTCGCACGATCCCCGGGCATTGACTCCCGAGGAGCGGGATGCGGTGCTTGAGGTCCTTCACGAGCCTCGATTCGCGGACCTTGCCCCGGCCGAAGTCTATGCGACGCTCCTCGACGAGGAAAACTACCTGTGCTCAGAAGACCATGTTCGCATCCTGGCCGCGAATCGCGAAGTGCGGGAGCGGCGAGACCAGCTGAGGCACCCGTCCTACGCGGCTCCCGAGCTTCTGGCCACGCGCCCGCGTGAGCTTGGAGTTGGGACATCACCAAGCTCCTGGGGCCGGCGAAGTGGACGTACTACTACCTCTACGTGATCCTGGACGTCTTCAGCCGCTACGTCGTCGGCTGGATGGTAGCGTACCGGGAGTCGGCGGTGCTGGCCCGGCGGCTCTCGAGGAGTCGTGCGCGAGGCAGGGGATCGTGCCGGGCCAGCTCACGATCCACGCCGACCGAGGTTCGTCGATGAAGTCCAAACCCGTGGCGTTCCTGTTGGCCGACCTGGAGTCACAAAAACGCACTCCCGACCGCATGTCTCGAACGACAACCCGTACTCCGAGAGCCGTTCAAGCGCTCAAGTACCGGCCGGACTTCCGGAACGCTTCGGCTCATCCAAGACGCCCGAGCTCACGGCGGTGACTTCTTCCCGTGGTACAACACCGGCGCCGCCACAGCGGACTGGGCTGCTGACGCCGCACGACGTGCACTACGGACTCGCGCAGGAGAAGCTCGCCCGGCGCGCCGCCGTGCTGGCGCAGGCGCACGCCGCCCATCCGGAACGGTTCACGAACGGCAATCCTCAGCCGCCGCGCTTCCCCGGGAGGTTTGGATCAACAAGCCGAAGATCGAGGTCGAACGCTCCACTGAGGGAATCGTCGGATCGCGACGCGAGATCAAGCACAGGGAAGTCCCAGGATCAACGATCTCGACCTGGGGAGTCACCGGAGTACCCCCCCTCTCAAGGGTCGGGTCTCATCAAGCCGTACAGTAAATTCACGCGTTTTTTACGCCCAGTTGTATCGGGGCTGCCCGAAGCCCGGTGGGAAGAACCGAGGGGGAACCGTGAATGATCGTGGCCTCGGGCCCGGCCAAGCCCTTCAAGACGATGTCCCGCCCCCGAAACAGGATGTTCTCGTAATACGTCCCCGGACCCACCAGCACGGTGTCCCCGACCGCAGCGCTGTCGATCCCGGCCTGAATGGTCGGGGCGTCGCCTGTACCGTCAGCTGAGATGTTCCACGTCCGCGCGGCGGCGAGGCGCGGGACGAAGGCGGATCCGAGGAGCGCCAGCGCCAACGCGGCCGCGGTGCCGGGCGGCGAGGGACGTGCAATCAGGCGGCCGGGCGCAGGCCCGCGGGCCGCGCCCCCCACCGTCCGGCCTCCGTTCGATCGGCTCATCGGTAGAGCGCCTTGAGGCGGCCCCAGGTGGTCGGCTTGACTGAAGCAGCCTGGCAACCGGGTTCGGAAATGGCCCCCATCGGTCCGTTGGGGTCGGTCAGCGCGGGCGAGTTCTCCGCCACCGACCAGTCGCCGGACGTGGTGTCGCAGAAGGCGGGATCGGCGGAGAGGTTGCCGTCGGTGCCGGGCCAGGAGGTGCAGTCACCGGTGGCGTCGCCGTCCCCGTTCTGCCAGAGCAGATTATTGCGGATCACCGGGGTCGCCCCGTTCAGGCATCCGATGCCGCCACCGGACCGCGAGTAGGCGATGATGTTGTTCTCGATGGTGACATTGCT